>CANLBN010000036.1 GCA_947488935.1 uncultured Pseudomonadales bacterium | reverse complement strand
GGTGCGACGACCAATACCTACGATGCCTTGGGTCGTCAAACCTCACAATTGGGCAGTGAGTTTAGTGCCTATACCGCAACGGGCGAGTTAAGCAGCCGTGAAGCAATCACCTTCTTGTACGATGCCTTGGGTAACCCTGTAGTGCAAGTCCAAGAAGGCTTGACCGATGCGGAGGACCGTACCACCCAAGCAGTCTTTAATAGCGCGGGCTTTAAAGT
>CANLBN010000035.1 GCA_947488935.1 uncultured Pseudomonadales bacterium | reverse complement strand
AGTGCCCGGGTATACCCTTCGGCATCGGTCTCGAGGGTCACACGACCCAAGGCATCGTGCGTGTAGGCAGTCGTGCGATTATCCGTTGCTGTTTGTGCCGATAAGGCCGCCGTGAGCGACGCTTCGGTCGTCAGCGTCTCAGTGGCAATCGCCTCACCGTATTGGATGGAAGAGAGAGTATTGCCCAAGGCATCGTAGCGTGTTTCTGTCACGTAGTTGA
>CANLBN010000034.1 GCA_947488935.1 uncultured Pseudomonadales bacterium | reverse complement strand
CGCATAAGCACCGCCGATCTGGTCGGTGGTGAGGTGACTGTTGCACTCGAGAACCGTCTGGCAGTTGCCGCTGATGATCTTAGCGATAATGTGTCGGTCACCCAGTACAGTTTGCGGGGTGCTATCCGTCAGATTATCGATGCCGAAAGTACGACTACAACTAATCAGTACACTGCCTTTGGCGAACTGCGCAGTAGCACCTTGGGTGTGTCAGCAGGTAGTGATTATGCCAGTGA
>CANLBN010000033.1 GCA_947488935.1 uncultured Pseudomonadales bacterium | reverse complement strand
CAAGGTACGCTAGATGCTGCGGGTTACCTCAGCGAGCATATCTATGGTCCAGCGGGCCAATTACTCGAGACTGTCACCTATAGCACGGCGGCTGATGCAGCGGTAAGGGCTACGGGTGATTTTACTGCCATTAAAAATACGATTGTTGACACTGAATTGACCCCTATTCCTGTTACATGGACAGACCTTGTTGGTGTGGTGGTCGATGAACAGAGTCATATAATAACAAAAGTGAGTGG
>CANLBN010000032.1 GCA_947488935.1 uncultured Pseudomonadales bacterium | reverse complement strand
GGTATACACTAACTGATTCGCCGCGTTATAAAGCGCAAAACTAGTGCGGTCACCAGCACTAGTAATCGACCCAATGGTTGCTGAGGTCGTGAGTGCGCTTAATGTTGCCGCAACATCAGTGCCGCTACTATTGGCCGCAGCCAACAAGCTACTGACTTGTACATCACTTAACGCTGTCGCATAAGCGGTGGTCTGCACCCCATTACTGTTTTGATCATAGCTAATAACGGTCAATGCCCCTTCGGCATCAATCGTGGCGATGAGTCGACCAGC
>CANLBN010000031.1 GCA_947488935.1 uncultured Pseudomonadales bacterium | reverse complement strand
TTCGAGGCGGGCCAGCAATCCATTATTCCGTATCAAGTCCTCTCAGCCGAATACGATGAGCTTAACCGAGTCACGCGTGCCTTCGAAGATGGCCGCTACGACATTAGCTACGAGTACGATGCTGTGGGTAATCGCCGTCATGTGCGCAGTGAATATACTGACCTTTTGCGTGGGCAAAACTCGGTACAAGACTTCTACTACAAGTACGATAATCTCAATCGCTTTACCGTGACCTTGGGTCAAAAGGATGCCGTCACGGGTGAGATTACCCACGG
>CANLBN010000030.1 GCA_947488935.1 uncultured Pseudomonadales bacterium | reverse complement strand
CAGGCCTACCGGATTGACCCCGACGGTTATGTGACGGCCTTTGGGTATAACGTCTTTAGCGAAATCACCGCAGAGACTCGCTACGCACAAGCACTGTCGATCCCTTATGACGAGAGCACACCATTAGCGACCCTTGCTGGTGTGCTAAGTGCGCCACAGGTGGGTATTAACCAAGATCAACACACCACAACCACCTACACCGATGAGGGCTTGATCGATACGGTCACTTACCATCTCGATACAGGCAATGTTACCGAACGCTACACCTACAACAGCTTTGGTGACCA
>CANLBN010000029.1 GCA_947488935.1 uncultured Pseudomonadales bacterium | reverse complement strand
GTAACCCAAAACTTTTATGATGGTGTGGGGCGACTCACCGACACCGTTGCCTATGCTGACACAATCGATGTTGCCTTACTGAGTGCTACCTCGACAGCAGAGAGTATTACCCCACCCGCAACAAACGTCGCAGATAACCGCCACAGTCGCCTTTTTTATGACACGAATGGCCAAGTGCAAGGTACCTTGGATGCCGAAGGGTATCTCACTGAAAATGTCTACGACCAAGCCGGCCAATTAGTTGAAACTATTGCCTATGCCAATGCGACGACGGAAGCACTTAGAGCGACCGGTGACTTTGAAGTATTAAAGAATAGTGTCGTCAT
>CANLBN010000028.1 GCA_947488935.1 uncultured Pseudomonadales bacterium | reverse complement strand
GTGGATGAGCATAACTTCTTTAACCGTATCCGCTCGCATACGGACTTAGGCGGCCATACTTTTAATTACCAGTACAATAATGCCGGTTGGCTGCGTCGCCAAACCGGCAATACAGGGAATGCGGCCCGTGCTAACCAGCATATCGATTATGAGTATTACCAAAATGGTTACCTAAAAGCGGTTAACGACGAAGGTAACCAAAGCTTTGCGCTGTACCAGTACGATAAAAACGGTAACCGCGTGACAGAATACTACGGTGAGACCCCCTTCGAGGCGGGCCAGCAATCCATTATTCCGTATCAAGTCCTCTCAGCCGAATACGATGAGCT
>CANLBN010000027.1 GCA_947488935.1 uncultured Pseudomonadales bacterium | reverse complement strand
TTGTACTGGTAATTAAAAGTATGGCCGCCTAAGTCCGTATGCGAGCGGATACGGTTAAAGAAGTTATGCTCATCCACCAAGCTATGGCCGCGGGCATTGGTAGTGGTTTTGCGCCAGCCACCGATGGCGGTCTCTTGCCCCAATACACCATCGGTAATACTGTCGATATACTGGTACGCCGTGTTGGTTTGACGACCTGCAAAGCTGGTATGGTTAACAATACGGCCCTCGGCATCGTAGCGGTAGGTCTCGGTATTACCCAGTGCATTCGTATGACTAATACGGTTACCGCGCTCATCATAGGCAAAGTCATCACTACTGTGTAACACATCATTGGCATTGTAGCGCTCTACACGAGCCAACTCGCCATTATCGGTATAGTGATAGCGGGTATCTAAACCAATTTGGTTGGTAATATTGCGTAACTCGCCTAGGCGGTCGTATTGGTAATCCTTGATACCACCATCGGCAAAAAATTCTTT
>CANLBN010000026.1 GCA_947488935.1 uncultured Pseudomonadales bacterium | reverse complement strand
GCCCTAGGGGAACCTGGGGCTGGATCACCTCCTTAAACGAAACCTACCACATAAGTGTCCACACTCATTGCTTGATGAATAGTTTTATAGAAGTTTTAATAGAGCCAATTTCTAGTTTTTCTTCTTAAAGAATTTCTAAAAATTGGTTTTTTTGACCAAGTTAATAACCATTGCGTTATTAAGTTTTTTAACAAATTGGATGTCAAGAAAGTAATAAACTTTGTTGATATTGAGTTAATTGGCATTAGCTGATTGATTTGATGTTGATGAAGGAAAACAAACAATATACAGACATGTATAAGAGTATCTTAAGTATACCTGTCCGGTGATTGATTGTTACTTATTGAAATAGAGAACTGGCATTGATGTTGTCTGTGTAAGCAGAGGATGTTGATGTTAAGTCGCATAGTGGTTTGTTTTGTATTTTTTGAGTGTTGTTTGGTTTTGTTTACAAGATTAAATAGTTATTTGAATTATATGGTCAAGCG
>CANLBN010000025.1 GCA_947488935.1 uncultured Pseudomonadales bacterium | reverse complement strand
TACTCTTATACATGTCTGTATATTGTTTGTTTTCCTTCATCAACATCAAATCAATCAGCTAATGCCAATTAACTCAACATCAACAAAGTTTATTACTTTCTTGACATCCAATTTGTTAAAAAACTTAATAACGCAATGGTTATTAATTATTTTTAAAAAACCGACTCGTTAGAATCGGCTTTTTAAAATGGTGGAGCTATGCGGGATCGAACCGCAGACCTCTTGGATGCAAACCAAGCGCTCTCCCAGCTGAGCTATAGCCCCATTTTAGGTACAAATTTGGTAGGCCTGGGCAGACTTGAACTGCCGACCTCACCCTTATCAGGGGTGCGCTCTAACCAGCTGAGCTACAGGCCTATATAAAAACTACAAGCTTAAGCATATTAATTAACTTTAAACTTTAGGCGTGTAGCTAAAAACTACATCAAGCAATGAGTGTGGACACTTATGTGGTAGGTTTCGTTTAAGGAGGTGATCCAGCCCCAGGTTCCCCTAGGGC
>CANLBN010000024.1 GCA_947488935.1 uncultured Pseudomonadales bacterium | reverse complement strand
CCATCACCGATGCGTCAGACCTGACTGCCTTGACCTACACCTTAGCGGGTGATGCCACCGTTGTAGAAGGCGGTACAGCGAACTACACGATTACGATTGGTGGCTCAGAGATTCTAGCGGGCGAGAGCGTCACCATCCAGCTGGCGACAGCGGACGGTGTGAGCGTTAACCCAGCGATAGAAGGCGTTGACTTTAATGCTGAAGACAGAACCCTAACGATTAATGGCCCGTTGAGCGCAGGCGACAGCGTGCCGTTTACCGTGACCACGATCAACGATGCGTTGATTGAGAACACCGAAGACTTCGGTGTGTCGATTGCCTCGCCAAGCGCAGGTAGCGTCGTTGCCGGCAGCGATGCGGTGACCACGACCATCACCGATGCGTCAGACCTGACTGCCTTGACCTACACCTTAGCGGGTGATGCCACCGTTGTAGAAGGCGGTACAGCGAACTACACGATTACGATTGGTGGCTCAGAGATTCTAGCGGGCGAGAGCGTCACCATCCAGCTGGCGACAGCGGACGGTGTGAGCGTTAACCCAGCGATAGAAGGCGTTGACTTTAATGCTGAAGACAGAACCCTAACGATTAATGGCCCGTT
>CANLBN010000023.1 GCA_947488935.1 uncultured Pseudomonadales bacterium | reverse complement strand
AACCCAGCGATAGAAGGCGTTGACTTTAATGCTGAAGACAGAACCCTAACGATTAATGGCCCGTTGAGCGCAGGCGACAGCGTGCCGTTTACCGTGACCACTATTGATGACGTGATTGCAGAAGGAAACGAAGATTTTGGTGTGTCGATTGCCTCGCCAAGCGCAGGTAGCGTCGTTGCCGGCAGCGATGCGGTGACAACAACTATTATAGACAATGATACTCCTAGTCTAGTAGTTAATGACGTTAGTGTTGATGAAGCAGCCGGTACTGCAACCTTTACAGTTACGTTAAGCAATGCAACAGTTGGTGGTTTTTCAGTTGATTATAGTTTTGCAGATGGTACCGCTACAGGTGGAGTTGACTTTGACAATACAGGCGGAACACTTAATTTTGCTGGTACAACAGGTGAAGTCCAAACTATTACCGTTCCTATTATTAATGATGTTTTTGCAGAAGGTGCTGAGACTTATACGGTTAATTTAAGTAATGTAAGTAATCCACTAGTTGATATTACAGATACAGGACTAGGTACTATTACGGATGATGTTAATACTGTCCTAGTTTCTCTAACGGGCCCAGCGAATGTGGTTGAAGGCGAAGTAGCGACGGGTTACACCTTGAGTGTTGATCAGCTAGCGACGGA
>CANLBN010000022.1 GCA_947488935.1 uncultured Pseudomonadales bacterium | reverse complement strand
CGGGTTACCTGACCGAACATGTCTACAACCCAGCGGGCCAATTAATCGAGACGATTAGCTATACCCAACCCGTTGAAGCCAGTCTTCGAGCTAGTGGTGATGTTGCCGCCTTACAAGCGAGTGCGACAACAGAGGCTGCAACCGCAGGTGTTGACGCCAGTACCCGCGAACACTTTTTCTATAATGCGCAAGGTCAATTGGTTGGCCATGTGGATGCCGACAACTACCTGACAGAAACCCACTATGACCGCAATGGGGTTGTGATTGAGACCGTGCGTTACGCGACGCCCGTCACCCCGTTTACCGGTACCCCAACGCTGGATGCATTACGCCCCACTGTGGCGAGCACTGATCAAGTGATTTCTGTTGGCGTTTACACCGGTACACAAGTACTGGCGGACCTACGCCCCTTGGCGGCCAGTAATGACGACGTGACAGTGACGACCTACACGCAACTCGATCAAGTGGCGTCGGTGACCCGCCAAGCCAATGCCGGTGTATTAACCACCACGGCATTTGCCTACGATGAAGTCGGACAACTCACGGAAACACGTTTGGCCGTTGGTACTAACGAGGCCAGAACCGCCCGCGCCCGCTACGATGTACAGGGCCGTTTAGTGGGTGAGTTATCGGGTGAGGGCAATGCGGCATTGGATGCCTTGGTTAATCCCACCCAAGCAGAGATTGATGCACTCTGGATCGATCACGGTGTGACCCATACCTACGACCTATTGGGTCGTCGTATCAGTACCACCGATGCCAATAGCAACACCACACTCTTTTACTATAACGATCGTGGCCAACTGACCCATACCATCAATGCGCTAGGCGATGTGAGAGAGGTCAGCTACAACACCTTTGGAGAAGTTGAAGAGACGCGTACCTACACACGTCGCATAAGCACCGCCGATCTGGTCGGTGGTGAGGTGACTGTTGCACTCGAGAACCGTCTGGCAGTTGCCGCTGATGA
>CANLBN010000021.1 GCA_947488935.1 uncultured Pseudomonadales bacterium | reverse complement strand
GGGTGGGTACGGCCATTCATTACAAGAAGAATGGCACATTACTTCACATCAGTTCGGTGGCCATTAATGCCGATACCTCACTGATTGTTGATACATCAAACTATTCTGTCGGTACCAGCACACCATCAGTGAGCCTACGTACTGTGCAGGAAGATCCTAATACTCAGCGTGAGCGCTTTTTTTATACTGACCAAGGTCAACGCCAAGGTACGCTAGATGCTGCGGGTTACCTCAGCGAGCATATCTATGGTCCAGCGGGCCAATTACTCGAGACTGTCACTTATAGCACGGCGGCTGATGCAGCGGTAAGGGCTGCGGGTGATTTCACCGCCATTAAAAACACGATAGTTGATACTGAATTAACCCCTGTTCCTTTCTCGTGGACAGACCTTGTCGGCGTAGTGGTCGATGAGCAGAGTAATACCACCAGCAAAATAAACGCTATCGGATGGAATGCCGGCGCTGCGTCACAAGAAAGTTTTACCGGCGATGGGGGCTTACAGTTTACTGCGCCAGAGCAGCTGGGATATCTGATGATTGGCCTGTCGGGTAATAATCTCGATGCCGGCTACACCAGTATCGACTACGCTTTGCACTTAGATATTATCGGTAACTTATACATATTTGAAAATGGTGTAAATATAGCTTCGTTTGGAGCCTATGCGATAGGCGATATCTTTGAAATTGAACGGGTAGATAACGCCATCCATTACAAGAAGAATGGCGCATTACTCCACACCAGTTCGGTGGCCATCAATGCTGATACCCCACTGATTATTGATACCTCAATCTATTCTGTAGGCACCAGTACACCACCTGTGAGTCTACGTGTTGCCACTTATGTTGATACGGGCATCACGTATACCAGCCGTACTCTTTACAATGCCGATGGTCAAATTCAAGGTAAGTTAGATGCTGCGGGTTACCTGACCGAACATGTCTACAACCCAGCGGGCCAATTAATCGAGACGATTAGCTATACCCAACCCGTTGAA
>CANLBN010000020.1 GCA_947488935.1 uncultured Pseudomonadales bacterium | reverse complement strand
GTGCAAGTCCAAGAAGGCTTGACCGATGCGGAGGACCGTACCACCCAAGCAGTCTTTAATAGCGCGGGCTTTAAAGTCGCTGATATTGATGCCGAAGGCCACCGTATTGATTACGATCTGGATGTCTTTGGGAATATCTTGCGTGAGCGCGAGAGCGTGACGGTTGACGGGGTGCTACAGCAATACCATACGCATTATCGCTACGATAACCTGGGCCGAAACCTGAGTACCTATAAAGTGGATAACCCCGGGGCCACAGGTGAGGTTGTGCATATCAGCAGTGATACCCGCTACAACACCCACGGGGATATTGAGGCAAAAGGCCAGAATAGTCAGTATCAAGAAGCGTACCGTTACGACAGTATTGGTCGTTTGTTTTGGACCAATAAGGATACGGGTACGCCACGGATTTACTTGCACGATACCAATGGCAATGTGGTCGCTGAGATGGCCTCGATTAATACAGACCTTGCCACCATTACCTCTGCGGCCGAGGCCTCTACATTAGATCCTGCCACCGTGCAGCTCACGTTAAATCTTTACGATGCGCGCAATCAATTGACCGATGTGATTGAGCCGCCGACGGAATACAGCCAGTTATCCACGGCCATCAATATTGAGACAACGAACAATAATATTGTGATCGAGACGGATCCGATTATTGAAGAGCTTCAGGCAACACAAGGCTTAGAGTTCCCACCACAGATCCTTGCAGGGACGAGAACGGACACAACAGAGACGGTGTATAACGCATCGGTAGTGGACGGTACCACAGAGAGCTTTGTGTCGGCGTTAGCCAATGGGACCTTTGATCATTTTACGGATAACGGTGATGGCACGGTCACCTTTGAGGGGCGTATTGCGACGCGCACGCAAACAGAGAATACCGATGGCAGTGTGCGGGAGGTATTCCAGTTTGCGGATAATGGGAGTTACCGAACACGGATTACCGAGGTGGCTGAGGTCACGCGGGTGAGTGTGGATCCAATAGGGCAATCGGCAATATTCCCGGG
>CANLBN010000019.1 GCA_947488935.1 uncultured Pseudomonadales bacterium | reverse complement strand
GATGAGACGCCCGTTGTTGATAATAATACTGCGCCAGAAACTTCGCTTACTAGCCGTATTTTTTATACTGCCGATGGTCAAATCCAAGGCACGCTTGATACTGCGGGTTACCTCACGGAACATATCTATAACCCAGCGGGCCAAATTATCGAGACCATTGTTTATGGTACTGCTGCTGATGCATCTCTCAGAGCTGACGGTGATTTTACCGCCATTAAAAACGCGATTGTTCCCAACGCTAGCGCTACGTCGATTACTGGGGCAGGCCTTGGGGGCATCGTTGCCGATGGTCAACAGGCTCGAGTTTTCTACGATGCCAATGGTCAACTCCAAGGTACGTTAGATGCTGCGGGTTATCTCACCGAACATATCTATAACCCAGCGGGCCAAGTTATCGAGACCATTGTCTATGGTACTGCTGCTGATGCATCTCTCAGAGCTGACGGTGATTTCGCTGTCATTAAAAACTCTGTTGTTCCCAATGCTAGCGCTACGTCGGTTACTGGGGCAGATCTTGCGGTCGTTGTTGCCGATGGTCAACAGGCTCGAGTTTTCTACGGTGCCGACGGTCAACTCCAAGGCACGATAGATGCCGAGGGTTATCTTACAGAACATATTTATAATCCAGCGGGCCAATTACTCGAGACTGTCACTTATAGCACGGCGGCTGATCAAGCCGTTAGGGCTGCGGGTGATTTTACTGCCATTAAAAATACGATTATTGACACTGAATTGACACCTATTCCTGTTACATGGACAGACCTTGTTGGTGTGGTGGTCGATGAACAGAGTCATATAATAACAAAAGTGAGTGGTGGTGTTGGATGGAATGCAGGCGCTGCATCGCAAGAAAGTTTTACCGGCGATGGGGGCTTGCAGCTTGCTGTGAGAGCGCTGGCCCAAGATCATCTGCTTGGCCTGTCGGCCAATAATCTCGATGCTAACTACACCAGTATCGGCTACGGTTTTTACTTAGCGAGTGACAATAACTTACACCTCTATGAAAATGGTGTAAATAT
>CANLBN010000018.1 GCA_947488935.1 uncultured Pseudomonadales bacterium | reverse complement strand
AACTACACCAGTATCGGCTACGGTTTTTACTTAGCGAGTGACAATAACTTACACCTCTATGAAAATGGTGTAAATATAGCTTCGGTTGGAGTCTATGCGATAGGCGATATTCTTGAAGTTGAACGGGTAGGTACGGCAATCCACTACAAGAAGAATGGCGCATTACTTCACATCAGTTCGGTGGCTATCGATGCCGATACCCCACTGATGGCTGATACAACAACCCATGCTGTGGGTACCAGTACACCATTAGTGAGCCTGTATACTACTCGTTATGTTGATACGGGTATCACGTATACCAGTCGTACTCTTTACAATGCCGATGGTCAAATTCAAGGCACGCTCGATGCTGCGGGTTACCTCACTGAATATATCTACAACCCTGCAGGTCAATTGATCGAGACGATTACCTATACCCAGCCCGTTGATGCAAGTATTAGAGTCACTGGTGATTTCTCTATCATTAAAAGCGCGATTATTTTTAATGCCGGCGCGGTCGCTGGCGATCAACACACACGGTCTTTCTACAATACCGAGGGTCAACTCCAAGGCACGCTAGATGCCGAGGGCTATCTCACAGAACATATTTATAATCCAGCGGGCCAAGTCATTGAGAGCATTACCTATGGTCTTGCGACCAATGCCAGTCTTCGCACGACGGGGGATTTTGCCACCTTAAAAGCAAGTACAGTACCCGATCCAGTCACTACACCTGTCACATGGACAGACCTTGTCGGTGTGGTGGTTGATGAGCAGAGTAATAGCGTTGGCAAAGTAAATGCTATTGGGTGGAATGCAGGCGCTGCGTCACAAGAAAACTTTACTGGCGATGGCAGCTTACAATTTACTGTGACGGGGCAGGTGGGCTATCGGATGATTGGCCTGTCGGACAGTAACCTCGATGCCAACTACACCAGTATCGACTACGCTCTTTATTTATCGATTGCCGGTGACTTAAGGATATATGAAAACGGTACGAATCTAGGAATATTTGGCCGCCACGCGATAGGCGATGTCCTTGAAGTTGAACGGGTGGGTACGGCCATTCATTACAAGAAGAATGGCACATTACTTCACATCAGTTCGGTGGCCATTAATGCCGATACC
>CANLBN010000017.1 GCA_947488935.1 uncultured Pseudomonadales bacterium | reverse complement strand
ACCCCATTACTGTTTTGATCATAGCTAATAACGGTCAATGCCCCTTCGGCATCAATCGTGGCGATGAGTCGACCAGCACTATCGTATAAGGTGTGGGCTTGATGCCCTAGGGGATTAGTCGTCGTCACTACGTTGCCATTGGCATCGTAGGTATAGGTGGTGGTTCCTAGCGAATCAGCGCCCTCGGCCTGGGTTTGGCTAATAAGACGGCCATTATCATCGAAGGCACGGGTACTGACCAAGCCATTGGCCGATGTCGTGTGTATTTGCTGGCCAGCATCGTTGTAGACAGTGCTGGTTACGCGACCTAAGGCGTCGGTCGTGGCCAGTAATCGACCCAATCCATCGTAGCTGTATTGTGTGCGGTAATCCGTCGCATCTGTGGTGGTGGCAACACCGTTAGGTGCGGTCGTTTCGAGTAGGCGACCTTGCTGATCATAGATAAAATGCGTGATGGACTCGTCGCCCGTCGCGACGCCATTACCCGCACTGTCTGTCACGCTGTAGGTCGTGACACTGTCAATCTGCCCACGGAAGTCGTACTGGGTATCAACACGCTGAATTTGTGTTTGGTCCTGTGCAGTAGCCCACGTGGCCAGCGCACTCTCGGTAACCGCTGTCACAGTATAATTGCTGTCAACATAGTTAATAGTGGTAATCAGATTCCCAGCATCCGAGTAACGGTACTCAGAGACTTGACCACCCGCACTCACGCTAAAGCGTAAATGCTGCTCACTATCATAAATAAAGTGTGAGGTCTGGGCACCGCTGGCTTCGTTGATTGTGTTCGTTACGTCACCATCGGAGGTTACATAACGCGTCTCACTCAATAACTGGTTATGCTCAGAGTAGGTTCGCGAGAGGGTATTCCCTAGGGTATCTTGCTCTAAAATACGATTACCACGATCGTCATAACTGTAGCGTGTCGTATGGCCATTGCCATCGGTTGTGCTCACCACGTTATCATCGGCATCGTAGGTGTATTGGCTACTAATGCGTGAGCCATTCACTTCCGGGCTCAAGACGTCAACGACACGGCCTTGGTCATCAAACCGGTATGTCGTTTGATAACCTAAAGCATCAACAACGGTGGTTTCGAGTACATCACCGGATACAGGGTCTTGTGTGTAATGATACGCCACACCCTGATTAGTGCCATCGATGACCGTTGCAATACGCCCCTCAGCATCATAGGTAAAGGCCGTATGGGTGCCATCACTTTGGGCGACACTGGCGATACGCGTGGAATCCCCATCGTAGGTATAACTGGTTGTGTAAATAGCACCACCAACAATACTGTTGTCTTCTGGGGTTAAATCGATGGTTGTTTGCGTTAAACGATTGTTCGCATCGTAGCTGTAGCGCACCAACGATTGTGTCGCACCCTCGCTGGAGACACTCACTTCGGTGGCATTATTACCCGTATACAGAATATCCATCACCTGGCCCGAGGCATCGGTGATTTTATTGATAAAGCCATTGGTGTGGTAGGCAAAGGTCGTTGTATTGCCATCGGTATCCGTACGGCTAATCAGGCGGCCTTCGTTATTTAACCAACTGTAGATCTCTTGTTGCTGGCTGCTACCTTCGGTGTAGGTCCACTCTTGCGTGGTGGCATTGTAGGCTAGTGTATCGTGTGCACCGGCGCCTTCATCGCTAATATAGAGGCCCGCTGCCGCATCATACTCAAACGTAGATTCGCTGCCATCGCCGGCAACACGGGTGATACGACTGCCTGCGGTATTGGGGGTACCGACTAGCTCCGTGAGGCGTTGGTTAAATGCAAAGCGGAAGTTATCGCCATTATCGTCGGTGTAATGGCCCAAGCTATTATAGGTACGCAATAAACCGTTATCACCACCTTGGCCCAC
>CANLBN010000015.1 GCA_947488935.1 uncultured Pseudomonadales bacterium | reverse complement strand
TGGTTGGTAATATTGCGTAACTCGCCTAGGCGGTCGTATTGGTAATCCTTGATACCACCATCGGCAAAAAATTCTTTCTCGACTCGGCCGTTATCCAATACACGGGTGTTGTAGTATTTGTCGTTCTCGGCCTCAAGCTCGCTATTGGCATCTTGGGTGCCCACCAACTCATTTTGTGCATTAAAGTAGAAGGTCTCCACGGGGCGGGCGCGTACGGCAACGTTGTCGCGTACGGCCTGTTCCGTCCAAATATCCGTCTCTGGGGATAGTCGGCGCACGACATTGCCTTGCTTGTCGTAGACATTATCGGTGACATTACCATTACCGTCGGTCTCGCTAACGATCTCACCAAAGGCATTATAGGTTTGTGTACGGTGGATGATATTGTCGTTGGCCGCTAAACCATTGACGGCATAGATAGCACTACGGACGGTACTTTCCTGTGCAATTTGTGCATCGGTACGCGACTCACGGGTAAAGGCCCACTCGCGATTGGAGTCGATACGGTATTCGGTTTTAACCGCCTCATTGTACGTGTAGATTTCTTCTTGTGAGGCAGCATCACCCACGGTACCCGAGGAGTGGCCCACGACAGTACCCGCGCTATCAAAGAGCTGGTATTCGTAAGATTGGCCTGCCGCCGTATTGATAGCGGCGAGGAAATTAGGGATGCCACCATTAATACTGCGACTACCCAGAGATTGCCAGTCGCCATTATTAAAACGGATTTGTCCACTAACTGCATTAGCTGTTGGATGAGTAATACTCAGCTGGCTTACGGGAGCAATTGTAGTACTAGCGCCACGAGGCCGATTACGTCTACTATCCGGTGCCGCTGCCGTAAAATTACGCGCATATAAATTACGCCCTGTCACCATATCCGTTAAAATCAATGTTAGTGGGGTGGTAGGAGCCTGATTCCAACCCCCTGTACTTCGCCTATATGTTCGAGTGGTTGCACTCGAATAATTATTAACAGTAACAATTGATGTTGAGCCATATTTAATGGTCAAACGTACGGCATTACCACCAGTATTATAACTCGGAAGGTTAAAGTGAAGATTAAAAGATGAAGGTATTTCTGGCTGAGTATATTCTCCAAACCCTCTCGCTTGGCCACGGTGAAAATCTGCTGTCGTTACGGATAATGTCCTACTATTGGCTGGAAAGTGGCTAAAGTCGCCTGAACTGGCCTGTGGTCGTGATATATCACTAATCACTGTTGTACTCACCACAGAGTGGAACCGCGTTTGTGTCTCTTGCGCGGTTTCCGATGTCACTGTAGTGGTTGTCTGTAAACTATTGGTCTCGGTTTGGGTAAAGACTTCGTCGTTATCGGCGTATTGTGTGGGGTCATCGACTACCTCTTGGACGGTAGTTTGTTTAGTAATGGTGCGTGTAATCACCTCTTCGAGCCGGTGAGGGTCCGCCGCTGTAGGTGCAGCTGTCACCACACGTTCACTAGTAACAATTTCTTCTACAATGGTTAGGGTACCGCTCCCACTGACGACTGTCGGACGGCCATCAACAGTCTCAACAACCACATCTCCCGTGGTGCTCGTTGACAGTATATTGACCTCAGTTGGCTCTGTAAAAGTACCAATCGCCAGATCCGGCACCGACTGGTAACTCACTGTAGCACCCACTGCCGTATGGGGGCCCGTTTGCGTCACTGACGTATCCGTTAATACGGTGGTTTGCGAGCCAACGCCCGTAGGCTCCACGTCCGTGGGTAATTCAAAGATACGCTGCTCTAGATAATGTGTTGTAGTCACTGTTGATGCATTGAGGTAAGAGCTTTCGACACCTAAAACCCCACTGACTTGGTTCAGCAAATTGCCATCCACATCATAGGCTTTATACTCAAAGCTATCACCAATCGCACCAGCAGTTGCCCCAGTCAACAAATATTCTGTATTACCCACTCCAAAGTTTTGTCCCTGTAATCGCGTTACCCCTCCGCCATTAAGACTGTAATCAATATAAGCCACTTGAGGAGATTGGTTACGGATGGCGACATGAACAACAATATTATTACTGCCACTTCTTGCTCCATTGTTGTAGGTGTGCTGGTTCAATAATTGCCCACCTTTCCAAAGTTGTATCCTATAATGCTCCTCAGTACCTCTACTCGAAGTTTTAACTGTACCTAGAAAATGGTTATTAAACCCTCCTGTTGTACTTTCTACTTCAAAAACTTTACCTGTACGATAATCTGTCAATACTGCACGAATTGGCCCATCACCATAGCCTGAGATTATTGGTAAACTAATCCGAACTGACGCAGTTCGAAGCGCTATAGTGTTTGTACCACCAGAGCTACCATCTTCATTTCTAATCGTATAAGTTCTTGTATCTTGGTTAAACTGTCGTGGAACCTGAACATCATCCTGATAGGCTAGGGTCCCCGGGAATATTGCCGATTGCCCTATTGGATCCACACTCACCCGCGTGACCTCAGCCACCTCGGTAATCCGTGTTCG
>CANLBN010000014.1 GCA_947488935.1 uncultured Pseudomonadales bacterium | reverse complement strand
TGGTTGGTAATATTGCGTAACTCGCCTAGGCGGTCGTATTGGTAATCCTTGATACCACCATCGGCAAAAAATTCTTTTTCGACCCGGCCGTTATCCAATACACGGGTGTTGTAGTATTTATCGTTCTCGGCCTCAAGCTCGCTATTGGCATCTTGGGTGCCCACCAGTTGGTTTTGCGCATTAAAGTAAAAAGTCTCCACGGGGCGGGCGCGTACAGCGATATTGTCGCGTACGGCCTGTTCGGTCCAGATATCTGTCTCTGGGGATAGACGACGCACGACATTGCCTTGTTTATCGTAGACATTGTCCGTCACATTGCCATTACCGTCGGTCTCGCTAACGATCTCACCAAAGGCATTATATTTTTGTTGGCGATGGATAATATTGTCGTTGGCCGCTAAACCATTGACGGCATAGATGGCACTACGGACGGTACTTTCCTGTGCAATTTGTGCATCGGTACGCGACTCACGGGTAAAGGCCCACTCGCGGTTGGAGTCGATACGGTATTCGGTTTTAACCGCTTCATTGTACGTGTAGATTTCTTCTTGTGAGGCAGCATCACCCACGGTACCCGAGGAGTGACCCACGACAGTACCCGCGCTATCAAAGAGCTGGTATTCGTAAGATTGGCCTGCCGCCGTATTGATAGCGGCGAGAAAATTAGGGATACCACCATTAATACTGCGACTACCCAGAGATTGCCAGTCGCCACCATTAATACGGACTTGGCCACTGACCGCATTAGCTGTTGGATGAGTAATAAACAGCTGATTTGGGGGTGCGACAGCCGTATGAGCGTAGTTCACTCTACTGTATTTTTGATTAGGTGCCGCTGCCGTAAAGTTGCGTACGTATAAATTACGTCCTGTCACCATATCCGTTAAAATTAAGGTTAACGGAGTAGAAGGACGTTGACCTGTGCCCGCAGTCCGTCCAACCGACCTTGTCGTAGCAGCAGAGTGATTATTAATTGTGACTAGAGTGGTAGCACCCGTTTTAATGGTTAGACGAACAGCATTACCACCACTATTATATGCAGGGATACTAAACTGTAAATTGAATGACGCATTGGTGGCCGGATAATAAACCTCGCCGCTTTCGTATCCATAGCCTCCATTATAATTCTTTGTTGCGATCGATAGCGTACCGCTATTAGCAGGTAAATAATTAAAGTCACCTGAACTTGCCTGTGGCCGCGATATATCACTAATCACTGTAGTGCTCACCACAGAGTGGAAGCGGGTTTGTGTCTCTTGTGCCGTCTCTGAGGTGACACGTGTGGTTGTCTGAAGGCTATTGGTTTCTGTTTGCGTAAAGACTTCGTCGTTATCGGCGTATTGTGTGGGATTATCAACCACCTCGTGTACGGTAGTGGTTTTAGTAATGGTACGGGTGATCACTTCTTCGAGTCGATGAGGGTCAGCCGCCGTAGGCGCCGCTGTCACTACACGTTCACTAGTAACAATTTCTTCTACAATGGTTAAGGTACCGCTCCCACTGACGACTGTCGGACGGCCATCAATGGTCTCAACAACCACATCCCCCGTGGTACTGGTTGACAGAATAGTCTCCTCCGCAGGCTCTGCAAAGGTGCCAATCGCCAGATCCGGCACCGACTGATAACTCACTGTAGCGCCCACTGCCGTATAGGCACCCGTTTGCGTCACTGAGGTATCCGTTAATACGGTGGTTTGCGAGCCCACGCCCGTCGGCTCCACGTCCGTCGGTAATTCAAAGACTCGCTGCTCTAAATAACGACTCGTCGTGATAGTCGATAGATTTTGATAGGAGCTAGAAACCCCTAATACGCCACTGACTTGGTTCAGCAAATTGCCATCAACATCATAGGCTTTATACTCAAAGCTATCACCAATAACGCCTGCAGTTAACAAAAATTCCGTATTAGCACCACCAAAGTTTTGTCCCTGCAAACGCGTGACCGCACCACCGTTAAGGCTGTAATCAATATAATCCACCTGCGGCGCTTGATTACGGATTGACGACAATGTTGGCAATGTAAAATCTCTAGGTAAATCACCAACCGCTATAACAGTGCTAGTATAACCATCTTCAGAGCTTCCAGAAGTGTGTACTGGACTAGCGCTTGTATGCGTCGCTTGCCCAAGTAATTGCCCAGCTTTAAACACCTGAATCCGGTAATGCGCACCACTTCTAATCGATATAGTGCCAATATTATAATCACTGAAACCCGTTCGACTCTCTGCCTCAAAAACTCGACCCGCTCGATGGTCGGTAACAACAACACGAACAGGACCATCACCATGAGATAAGATGACGGGCAGTGTGACAAATAACGAACCATATTGAGCATTAACTGTCGTTGAATTGGCATCCTCACTAGTAGTATATGTGACTCTATCTTGCTGGAATCTTGTTGCAACCTGTAGACCCTCTTGGATATTCAGTGTGCCCGGGAATATTGCCGATTGCCCTATTGGATCCACACTCACCCGCGTGACCTCAGCCACCTCGGTAATCCGTGTTCG
>CANLBN010000013.1 GCA_947488935.1 uncultured Pseudomonadales bacterium | reverse complement strand
TTCAACGGGTTGGGTATAGCTAATCGTCTCGATTAATTGGCCCGCTGGGTTGTAGACATGTTCGGTCAGGTAACCCGAAGCATCTACTGCACCTTGGCGCTGGCCTTGGTTATTATAGAAAAAGTGCTTGCTACTACTCGCCGAAGGGCGCAGCTCATCCAGTGTTTGTGTACCACTAAAGGTAAGCACTGGCGTGGTATAACGCACCACATCTAACACATTGCCGCTTTGATCATAACGGGCTTCTGTCAGGTAATTATCTGCACCTAAACGGCCAGCCAGTTGGCCCTGCGCATTATAGAAGAAGTAGTCGCTGGTACTGGCGTCAACGCCAGCGGTTGCAGCCCCTGTTGTCGCACTCGCTTGTAAGGCGGCAAAATCACCCGTAGCTCTGACTGCCTCATCAACAGCCACACCGTAAGTGATGGTCTCGATTAACTGACCCGCTGGGTTATAGATATGCTCGGTGAGATTACCCTCGGCATCTAACTCACCTTGGCGCTGGCCTTGGTCGGTATAAAAGAAACGGACATGCTGGGTATTAGGGGCATCAAGATGAGCAGGGACTACCAGTGACTCTAGATTAACCGATGGGATACTCCCAGGGCCATAGAGTAAAGTCTCCACGAACAGCGGCGTCTCTGCATTAACGGTACTCGTGTGAATCACTACACCATTTTGTTTATAATTAATGGCACTACCACTACGCTCAATCTCAAAGGTGTCGCCTGCACTGGGTGTAATAAATAAAACTGCAGCACCACCATGAATGACGGATCCAAATCCGTAAATGCTAGAAACATAAAAGCCATAATCAACACCCAAAGGACCACTATTCAAGGCCGCCGACAAACCAATCGTACCTTGAGTGTTTCCTGTAGCAGTGAATTGTAGACCACCATCACCAATAACGCTTTCTGCTGAGAGCGCCCCCGACACCACATTAGCCGCAGCTGAGCTTATTAGGCCACCCGTTTGGGCATCAACTGTGAACCCCCCAGTAATATTTGTCCACGCAACAGGAGCGATAGTAGTAACAGGGCCCGGTACTGTACTCGCTTTTAATGCCGCAAAATCACCCGTAATGCGGATACCAGCATCCGTGGCAAGACCATAGGTAATAGACTCGATTAATTGGCCTGCCGGGTTATAGAAATTTTCTGTGAGATAACCCTCGGGGTCTAATGTGCCTTGAAGTTGACCGTCTGCATTGTAGAAAGCCCGAACGTGCTGATCATCAGCGACGGATCCTACAAGGTCGGCCCAAGTAACAGGTGCGGATTCCGTAACAGTGTTTTTAATAGCGGTAAAATCACCCGTAGCCCTAACAGCTTCATCAGCAGCCACACCATAGGTAATCGCTTCAATGACTTGGCCCACTGAGTTGTAGGTATTTTCTGTAAGGTAACCCGCAGCATCTAACGTACCAAGGAGTTGACCATCGGTATTGTAGAAAAAACGCGCGTGTTGAGTGTTAGAGACTTCATGAGGCTCTGTAGATGCCCCAGACAATATAACAGGCCCTATACTCCCATTAGAGATTGAAATGTCGGCTATTAATGGGGTATCGGCTGCTACAGGAGTAGAACTGGTATAAAACACCTCATCATTTTTCTTATAATAAATTGTCGTGCCTTCTCGCTCAATCGATAGAGTATCGCCAGCCTCATAAGAGTCAAACCAACCTTTACTTGAACCATTTTCGAGTACACGTAGATTGGCCGAATGCAGCCCATCCGAAGGACTCAAATAAATAGCATAATCAATAGTATTCACATTGACGTTGTGGTTAGTATCCGACAAGCCAATAAATTGAAAACCGTTGCGCTCTGTCAAGGCATAGTATAAACCACCATCTCCACTAAAACTTTCTACTGAAGCAGCACCAGCCGCAGCTGTCTGCCAGTTAGGGAAGAGCTCTTCATCTATGGCGATACTATTATCCAGATGATTAACCTTCACTCCCACAAGATCCGTCCAAGTGACAGGGCTTGGGCTTGGGCTTGAAATTGCACTCGCTTTTAAGGCTGCAAAATCACCACTGACCCTAGCAGATTCATCAGCAGGCTGGGTATAGGTGATGGTCTCGATAATTTGGCCTGCCGGGTTATAGATATGTTCCGTGAGGTAACCCGCAGCATCAAGCGTGCCTTGGATTTGCCCATCGGCAGTATAAAAAATACGGCTAGTAAGCGAAGTTTCTGGCGCAGTATTATTATCAACAACGGGCGTCTCATCCACAGCAGGCGCAACCGTATTAGCCTTGGTCGCATAACGCACGCTCTCAATCACATTACCGTTCTGGTCATAACGGGTTTCTGTTAAGTAGCCTTCAGCATCGAGGTTGCCAACTACCTGACCTTTGCCGTCGTAAAAAAGACGGGTGCGTTGATCATTAGCGGTATCGATGACGACACTATTCTTTAATACTTCAAAGTCACCGGTCGCTCTAAGTGCTTCCGTCGTCGCATTGGCATAGGCAATGGTTTCGATTAGTTGACCTGCTTGATCGTAGACATTTTCAGTGAGATACCCTTCGGCGTCCAAGGTGCCTTGCACTTGGCCATTAGTATCATAAAAAAGGCGACTGTGGCGGTTATCTGCGGCGTTTGTTGCGGGTGGGGTAATACTCTCTGCTGTCGAGGCAGCACTCAGCAAGGCAACATCGATTGTGTCAGCATAGGCAACGGTGTCGGTGAGTCGCCCCACACCATCATAAAAGTTTTGGGTTACGGCACCAATGGCATCAACGGTATACACTAACTGATTCGCCGCGTTATAAAGCGCAAAACTAGTGCGGTCACCAGCACTAGTAATCGACCCAATGGCTGTGGAGGTCGTGAGTGCGCTTAATGTTGCCTCAACATCAGTGCCGCTACTATTGGCCGCAGCTAACAAGCTACTGACTTGTACATCACTTAACGCTGTCGCATAAGCGGTGGTCTGTACCCCATTACTGTTTTGATCATAGCTAATAACGGTCAATGCCCCTTCGGCATCAATCGTGGCGATGAGTCGACCAGC
>CANLBN010000012.1 GCA_947488935.1 uncultured Pseudomonadales bacterium | reverse complement strand
CAGGTGAGAGTTTTGGAACCACAAAGTAAAACGCCCCGATCAATTGAGATGCTCTTATTAACCTCACTGTAAATGACCTACAGTGAGTTGCGAGTGCACTCGCAATCGCTTGCCCTACATGGATGTAGGGTACTTCAAGTATGCAGGAGCAAGACTTGATCGCGACGCCGATGGCGCTCCTGCTTCCGCACCTCCGGTGCATGAGCAGTCACATGTACCCGCTTGTAGTGGACACTAGCTCAGCGTGCTGTAAATAAAAAACCCCACCTAGTCGCCTAGGTGGGGTTCTTTTATTTAAAAGCTTGACGATGACCTACTCTCACATGGGGAAGCCCCACACTACCATCGGCGAGGAATCGTTTCACGTCTGAGTTCGGGATGGGATCAGGTGGTTCCAATTCTCTATGGTCGTCAAGCAAACTGGTTGACTCTAAAGCCTTCGCTCTAAAATCCAAATCGGATGCTCAGTAATAAACAATATTTTTTTTAATTCAGACCGTATAGGAGTTCGTATACCTATCACGTTATTGACTGCTTTGCCCTCCATGGATGGAGGGTACATCGAAAATGCATGGAGCAATTTTCGTGTACTCTTTCGAGCACTTACTTCAATAGTTGTTGCATAGCTTGTTTATATCTTCAGTTATTTATTTACGTTTACACCTAAATAATTACTTCAATTATATGGTCAAGCCGCACGGGCAATTAGTACTGGTTAGCTCAACGCCTCACAACGCTTCCACACCCAGCCTATCAACGTGGTGGTCTTCCACGGCCCTTTAGGAGACTTAAAGTCTCAGGGAAAGCTAATCTTGAAGGAGGCTTCCCGCTTAGATGCTTTCAGCGGTTATCCCGTCCGAACGTAGCTACCGGGCAATGCCATTGGCATGACAACCCGAACACCAGGGGTTCGTTCACTCCGGTCCTCTCGTACTAGGAGCAACTCTTCTCAACTTTCCAACGCCCACGGCAGATAGGGACCGAACTGTCTCACGACGTTCTAAACCCAGCTCGCGTACCACTTTAAATGGCGAACAGCCATACCCTTGGGACCGGCTTCAGCCCCAGGATGTGATGAGCCGACATCGAGGTGCCAAACACCGCCGTCGATGTGAACTCTTGGGCGGTATCAGCCTGTTATCCCCGGAGTACCTTTTATCCGTTGAGCGACGACCCTTCCATTCAGAATCGCCGGATCACTATGACCTACTTTCGTACCTGCTCGACTTGTCAGTCTCGCAGTCAAGCACGCTTATGCCATTGCACTAAACTCATGATTTCCGACCATGATTAGCGTACCTTCGTGCTCCTCCGTTACTCTTTGGGAGGAGACCGCCCCAGTCAAACTACCCACCAGACACTGTCCGCAATCCCGATAAGGGACCTACGTTAGAACCCCAAAGTTATCAGGCTGGTATTTCAAGGTTGGCTCCACAACAACTAGCGTCATCGCTTCAAAGCCTCCCAGCTATCCTACACAAATAAATTCAGAGTTCAGTGCCAAGCTATAGTAAAGGTTCACGGGGTCTTTCCGTCTAGCCGCGGGTATACGGCATCTTAACCGCAATTTCAATTTCACTGAGTCTCGGGTGGAGACAGTGCCGCCATCGTTACGCCATTCGTGCAGGTCGGAACTTACCCGACAAGGAATTTCGCTACCTTAGGACCGTTATAGTTACGGCCGCCGTTTACCGGGGCTTCGATCAAGAGCTTCGCCGAAGCTAACCCCATCAATTAACCTTCCGGCACCGGGCAGGCGTCACACCCTATACGTCCACTTTCGTGTTTGCAGAGTGCTATGTTTTTAATAAACAGTCGCAGCGGCCTGGTATCTTCGACCAGCGTCAGCTCATGGAGCAAGTCCAATCACCAACACCGGCGCACCTTCTCCCGAAGTTACGGTGCCATTTTGCCTAGTTCCTTCACCCGAGTTCTCTCAAGCGCCTGGGTATTCTCTACCTGATCACCTGTGTCGGTTTA
This sequence comes from uncultured Pseudomonadales bacterium, assembly GCA_947488935.1. Classification (GTDB taxonomy): domain Bacteria; phylum Pseudomonadota; class Gammaproteobacteria; order Pseudomonadales; family Cellvibrionaceae; genus CANLBN01. The sequence goes on along the minus strand of CANLBN010000012.1, from coordinate 1,644 downwards.
CAGTACGATTCTCTATTACCTGAAGCTTAGAAGCTTTTCTTGGAAGCATGGCATCAACGACTTCAACTCTCAATGAGCCTCGTCATAAACTCTCAGCCTTAGCAGCCCGGATTTACCTAAGCCACCAGCCTACAGCCTTAAACACAGATAACCAACACTGTGCTCGCCTAGCCTACTCCGTCCCTCCATCGCAGTAATAAAAAGTACAGGAATGTTAACCTGTTTCCCATCGACTACGCTTCTCAGCCTCGCCTTAGGGGTCGACTAACCCTGTCCCGATTAACGTTGGACAGGAAACCTTGATCTTCCGGCGGGGGAGTTTTTCACTCCCCTTATCGTTACTTATGTCAGCATTCGCACTTCTGATACGTCCAGCAACCTTCTCAAGTCACCTTCAACCGCTTACAGAACGCTCCCCTACCATACTTAAAAAGTATCCGCAGCTTCGGTTGCTAGTTTAGCCCCGTTAAATCTTCCGCGCAGGCCGACTCGACTAGTGAGCTATTACGCTTTCTTTAAAGAATGGCTGCTTCTAAGCCAACCTCCTAGCTGTCTAAGCCTTCCCACATCGTTTCCCACTTAACTAACATTTGGGACCTTAGCTGGCGGTCTGGGTTGTTTCCCTCTTGACAACGGACGTTAGCACCCGCTGTCTGTCTGCCACAATTGTACTCCTCGGTATTCGGAGTTTGCATGGGGTTGGTAAGTCGGGATGACCCCCTAGCCCAAACAGTGCTCTACCCCCGAGGGTAAGATGTGACGCACTACCTAAATAGTTTTCGGGGAGAACCAGCTATCTCCCGGCTTGATTAGCCTTTCACTCCGATCCACAGCTCATCCCCTCATTTTTCAACATAAGTGGGTTCGGTCCTCCAGTGCCTGTTACGGCACCTTCAACCTGGCCATGGATAGATCGCCGGGTTTCGGGTCTAATGCCTGCAACTCGCGCCCTATTAAGACTCGGTTTCCCTACGGCTCCCCTAATCGGTTAACCTTGCTACAGACAATAAGTCGCTGACCCATTATACAAAAGGTACGCAGTCACAGAACAAGTCTGCTCCTACTGCTTGTATGCACACGGTTTCAGGATCTATTTCACTCCCCTCACAGGGGTTCTTTTCGCCTTTCCCTCACGGTACTGGTTCACTATCGGTCAGTTAGGAGTATTTAGCCTTGGAGGATGGTCCCCCCATCTTCAGACAAGATAACACGTGTCCCGTCCTACTTAATACGTCGATCTTTGCTTTCGTGTACGGGGCTATCACCCTTTATTGCACCACTTTCCAGAGGCTTCCACTAGCGCCGATCGCTCGGCTAATCCCCTTTCGCTCGCCGCTACTAGGGGAATCTCGGTTGATTTCTTTTCCTCCGGGTACTTAGATGTTTCAGTTCCCCGGGTTTGCCTCTTACACCTATGTATTCAGTGTAAGATACCCGCAAGCGGGTGGGTTTCCCCATTCAGAAATGCGAGGATCAAAGCATGTTTGCCGGCTCCCCTCGCCTTATCGCAGGCTCCTACGTCTTTCATCGCCTCTAACTGCCAAGGCATCCACCGTGTGCACTTAGTCGCTTGACCATATAATTCAAATAACTATTTAATCTTGTAAACAAAACCAAACAACACTCAAAAAATACAAAACAAAC
>CANLBN010000011.1 GCA_947488935.1 uncultured Pseudomonadales bacterium | reverse complement strand
CGCATAAGCACCGCCGATCTGGTCGGTGGTGAGGTGACTGTTGCACTCGAGAACCGTCTGGCAGTTGCCGCTGATGACCTTAGCGATAATGTGTCGGTCACCCAGTACAGTTTGCGTGGCGCTATCCGTCAGATTATCGATGCCGAAGGTACGACTACGACTAATCAGTACACTGCCTTTGGCGAACTGCGCAGTAGCACCTTGGGTGTGTCAGCAGGTAGTGATTATGCCAGTGAGTATACCTACAACCGCCTTGGCCAATTGACACAAAACACACAAGATGTGGGAGGCGTAAACCGTACTAATACACAAAGCTACGATGCCTTTGGCCGTCTCACCAGCAGCACCGATGCCAATGGGGTGAATAGTGCGATCAGCTACGACCGCCTAGGCCGTGTGGTGCAAACCACACAAGCAGTGGGTACCGCTACGGCGATTACTAGCAGCCAAAGCTACGATGCCTTTGGTCGCGTACTCACGCAAACCGATGGCAATGGCCAGACAAGCACCTACACCTACGATGATGCCAATCGCAGTGTCACCATCACTACGCCGGAAGGCATTACCACGAGCACGGTGACTAACCGCCATGGCGAAACCATTAGCATCACCGATGGCAACGGGGTTCAAACCCAGTTTGCCTACGATAAAAACGGTAACGTTGTCAGCACCACCGAAGCCGTTGGCACCAGCGATGAGCGTACCGTGACCAGTGACGTTGATCACAACAATCTCGTACAGCGCACCACCGATGCCAATGGCATTGTCACCGAACTCACCTACGATGCCGCCAACCGTTTAATCACGCGTACCGTTGATCCCAGTGGCTTAAATATCGCTAACCACTATCAATACGATGGACAGGGAAGAACCGTCTACAGTGTGGATGCCAATGGTATTCTGACACAAACCGACTACAACCGACGGGGCGAAGTCACTGCTACGATCATTGACCCAACCACATACCCTGCAGAGTTTACACGCCCAACCACCTTGGGCGAGCCCCTCAATATCCGTACCGAGTATAGCTACGACGGTCGAGGCGATACCTTAACCATGACCGAAGCGGCAGGAACCGCTGAGGCGAGAGCCACGCAATACCGTTACGATACCTTAGGCCGTCGTACACAGAGCATTGTCGACCCGGGTGGTCTTACTATCACCACCACGTATACCTACGATAACAATGATAATTTACTGACTAAAGTGGATGGCGCCGGCACACCCGATGCGCGTACGACTCGTTATGACTATGATGAGAATAATCGCTTAACCCATGTGGCCGACAGCTTGGGTCAGGTAATACAGTCTATTTATGATGATAACGGCAATGTGATCCGTAGCATTGCCCATGCCATTGCCTTAACCGATGCCCAGCTAGCGAGTATTGATGCGGGTACGGCGACGCTTGCCGAGCTAACGGCCGTTAATGCCAATCATGCTGATAACCGCATTGAACGTTCTGTTTACGACGCCGATAACCGTCTGACCTCTACCATTGATGCGCGCCATCAATTAACACAATACACCTACGATAATAACGGCAATGTGGTCAATACCACCCGCTTTGCAACGCCACTCACTGCACTGCAAATCGATGCCGTTGATGCCGGTAACTCATTGGATACTATCGCTTTCTCCGCCGATGATCGCACCAGCCGTGTGGTGTATGATGCGCTAAATCGTGGACAGTACACGATCGACGCCGCCGGCTATGTGACCGAGACCACTTACGATGCCACTGGTAATGTCGTGGAGACCTTGGCTCACAGTACCGCTGTCACCCTTACCTCAGCGGCACCCACCGATGCCGACGTCGCGGCGGCACTGGCGGGTAGCGATGCCACCACACAACAACGTACACGCTACGTATACGATGCACAAAACCGTTTGCGGTTTAGTATCGATAGCCTCAACTACGTGACAGAAACACGCTACGATGCCTTGGGCAATACTCTCTCTTCCATCCAATACGGTGAGGCGATTGCCTCTGAGACGCTGACGACCGAAGCGTCGCTCACGGCGGCCTTATCGGCACAAACAGCAACCGATAACCGCACGACTGCCTACACGCACGATGCCTTGGGTCGTGTGACCCTCGAGACCGATGCCGAAGGGTATACCCGGGCACTCAGCTACGATGCCCGCGGTAATTTAACCCGTGTGGTGGATGGCAATGGTGGTGTAGGGTACTTCTACTACCGTGCTGACGATCAACAGGCCTACCGGATTGACCCCGACGGTTATGTGACGGCCTTTGGGTATAACGTCTTTAGCGAAATCACCGCAGAGACGCGTTACGCACAAGCACTGTCGATCCCTTATGATGAGAGCACACCATTAGCGACCCTTGCCGGTGCGCTAAGTGTGCCACAGGTGGGTATTAATCAGGATCAACACACCACGACCACTTACACCGATGAGGGGTTGATCGATACGGTCACTTACCATCTCGATACAGGCAATGTTACCGAACGCTACACCTACAACAGCTTTGGTGACCAAATCAGCTACACCGACCGCAATGGCTATACCGCAGACTATGGCTACAATGCCTTGGGCCAGAAAATCAGTGAGCTATCGCCTGAAGTGTCTGTCGTAACCGCTATTACCTCCACAGGGCAAACCATCAGTAACGAACGTTTACTGACGGAGTACGACTACGATGCCTTTGGTAACGAGACGCACAAACGCGAAGCCGTGGGCCTCCCACAGCAACGAGAAACCGTTACCCAGTACGATGCACTCAACCGCATCGCACAGATCCAGTCGCCCAGTTTGTCGGTGTTTGATCCCGAGACCCATACATCCAGCGTGACCACACCGGTATTAACCCGCGAGTACGATGCTTTTGGTAATGTGATTAAAGAAACCGATGCGGCGGGTATCAGTAGTTACTCGTATTATGACCAACAAAACCGTCTCACGGCCTTTGTGGATGGTGATCGTGTATTAAATGAATACGACCATGATGCGGTAGGTAATATTATTGCTGAGCGCACCTATGATCAGCGTGTGCCCGAGGCTACGGACCTTGCAACACGCCCCGTTGCGGGATCAGAGAATACCTACCGTGAACTGACCTATACCTTCGATGGTAATAACCGCAATACCAGTATTAGTACACCGGAGGTAACGCACTTCAGTACGGCGTTAGCCGCTAGTGGGGGTACGGGGTACTACCAGGCAGCAGTCGTTAATCGTATTGCATACGATGCTAATGGTAATGTCACTAAAACCACCGATCCGCGTGGTCACAGTGTGCACCATTTTTACGATGGTAGCGGCAATCCCATTGTCAGTGTCGATGAGTTGGGCTATGTCACTGAACGTGCCTTCGATGAAGCGGGTAACACGATTCGGGAGATCCGTTATGCCGAGGCATTGCCTGATCTGATCTTTGCTAATCTCACCACCGACAGCGATCCTGTGAGTTTTGTGAACAGTATTGCCCCCTCACAAGATAACCGGGTGAAAGAATACGACTATAACGCGTTGGGCCGTTTAGTGGCTGAGCGTACCTTGGATGTGCAGTACTACAGTGTGAACGCCACCAATGGTCAACTCATTGATTACCGGGGTGCGGTGGAGACGCAATACCAGCATGACGGTAACGGTAAAGTAACCCAGTTGATCCAGCCGGTAGATGGTGCGACGACCAATACCTACGATGCCTTGGGTCGTCAAACCTCACAATTGGGCAGTGAGTTTAGTGCCTATACCGCCACGGGCGAGTTAAGCAGCCGTGAAGCAATCACCTTCTTGTACGATGCCTTGGGCAATCCTGTGGTGCAAGTCCAAGAAGGCTTGACCGATGCGGAGGACCGTACCACCCAAGCAGTCTTTAATAGCGCGGGCTTTAAAGT
>CANLBN010000010.1 GCA_947488935.1 uncultured Pseudomonadales bacterium | reverse complement strand
ATTGGCCCTGACTTAACACCGGGTCCTGAAGACACCGCGTTGGTTAGCCTAACGGGCCCAGCGAATGTGGTTGAAGGCGAAGTAGCGACGGGTTACACCTTGAGTGTTGATCAGCTAGCGACGGACGTGAGTGCGGATATTGTTGTGAGCTTCACCTACAGTGGTGTTGCGGTTGACGGTACCGACTTTACGGGTGTGGCGAGTGCGACGATTGCGGCGGGTAGCAACAGTACGACCTTTGATATCACCACCTTGGATGATGCATTAGCGGAAGGTACTGAGAACTTTACGATCACGATTGACAGCATTAACGACAATGGTCAGTTTGAAGAGATTGCGGCGGATGCGACGGCGAATGCGGTTACCACCACCATTACGGATCAGATTGGCCCTGACTTAACACCGGGTCCTGAAGACACCGCGTTGGTTAGCCTAACGGGCCCAGCGAATGTGGTTGAAGGTGAGGCCACCACAGACTACACAGTGACCTTGGATACACCAGTGCCTAATGGTAACAGCGTGACAGTTAACTTAGCGTACACCGGTACAGCCACCGATGGCACCGACTTTACGGGTGTGACCAGTGTAACCATTACCGGCCCTGCAAGTACCGCAACCTTTACTTTAGCCACACTTGATGATGCGATATTTGAAGGCAATGAAACAATTGTTATCGATATTGATAGCATTGTTGATACCAATAATAGCTTTGAAAATATTGCGGAAAACCCTACTGGGAATCAAGTAACGACAACTATTACTGATGATAACGATACATTATTAGATACTAATACAGTCTTGGAAGACAATACTGCTACTGGGAATGTATTGGCGAATGATGGACCTGATAATACTTCAGTAACTAGCTTCACTGTAGATATTAATGGTGACGGCACTCGAGAGAATTTCACTGTAGGCCAAACAGCGTCAATTGTGGGAGTAGGTACGATAATAGTGTTGGGTAATGGTGATTACACCTTTACACCGGTACTAAACTTTAATGGTGTAGTGCCAGAAGTAACATATACCACTAATGCAGGATCTGATGAAACTTTAAATATTACTGTAACTCCTGTTAACGATGCGCCGACAGCGGTAAATGATCCGTTCACGGTTGATGAAGATAACAGCATTACCTTAGATTTATTGAGTAATGATAGCGACATTGATGGTGATACGATCAGTATCGACAGTATTAATGGTACGACACTAACTCCAGGTACAGTACAGACGATTACGGTACCAAATGGTAGTGTGAGTATCAGTGTTGCGGGCGTGATTACCTTTACACCGGCTGCAAACTTCAATGGCGATGTAAGTTTCCCGTATGTCATTAGCGATGAAGATGGCCTAACGGATACGGCAAATGTGAATATTACTGTCAATCCAGTTAATGATGCTCCAACTTTAGATTTAGACGGTGATGACAGTACAGCAAGTGGCACAGCTTACAATACTACATTTACAGAAGGTAACTCTGCGGTCTCTATTGCGGATGTGGATATTAATATCACTGATGCTGATGATACTAATATAGAAAGCGCAACAATCACATTAACCAATGTTGAATCTGGAGATTTATTGCTTGTTGGTACTCTACCTACAGGTATAACGGCTTCTGCGTTTGACCCTGCAACAGGTGAGATTACTTTATCAGGTAGTGCGAGCTTGGCTGATTACCAAGAAGCTATTAGAGCAATACAGTTTGAAAATGACGGCAGTGGCTCGGATACAGACCGTATTGTAGAAGTTGTTGTTAATGATGGCGTTGCTGATAGTAACGTAGCTACGACAACCATCGATATTATATCTGTACCGACAGTTAGTATTAATGACATAAGCATACAAGAACCTCTTGCAGGTACAGCAACCGCCACCTTTACTGTGTCGATTGATCAAACACTTACCGATGATTTGACCTTTGATTTTGCAACATCAGATATAAGTGCTTTAGCTGGCTCTGACTTTGTTGGGATAACAACTACCCAAGGAACAATTTTAGCGGGCCAGACGTCGGTCACAATTGAAGTTATTATTAACAGTGATGCAGACGTATTTGAAGGCGATGAAACATTTAGTGTAGATCTATCTAATTTTAATCAAACTGTAAACTTCGAGTCAGGTGCTAATGTTACTGCCGATGGAATACAAGGTATCGGCACGATTGAGGTAGATAGCGGCGCACCAGTTGCAGAGGATGATTCGTTTATCACCACGCAGGACACTACATTGCTTACAGGTAATGTATTAAGTAATGATTTGCTTGTTGATAATGCTGTATTAACTGCCTTTGATGCTACATCAGCACAGGGTGGAACAGTAACCTCTAATGGTGATGGAACCTTCAACTTTACACCTGCATCTGGTTTCATAGGCACAGATACCTTTACTTACACTATTACCGACGATGATGGTGATACATCTGTGGCTACAGTCACTGTAGAAGTGAGTAATGATGTTGTTAACCCTCCAGTGGTTGATAATGTGCCTGACACTGACTTTGTTGAAAATGCTGCACCAGTAAACTTCTTATCGGGTACAACATTAACGGATATCGACAGCGATACGGTATCCTCAGTGGTTGTTCGTATTGATGGCTTTATTGAGAGTCAAGATAATATAGAATTTTTAACCGCGGGTACCAATATTACCGCTAGCACCTCAGTTGTTAATGGTACGTTTGAGTTAACGTTAACGGGTGGTGCTGATTTCAATGAATTCCTTTCAGTATTGAATGGTATTACCTATCAAAATACATCAGATAATCCAAGTACTGCACAACGCGCGGTTACAGTAGAAGCGTTTGATGAAGATTTTAATAATTTATCTAGTAGCGATACTGGTGTTATTAATGTACAAGCTGTTAACGATGCCCCAGAAGCAACAGATAATAGTGAATTTGCAGTAGCTTCATCTCTTGATAATAGTTTGAATATCACTCCTCCTACGGACCCTGATACTGATGATGCTAGTTTACTGATAACTATTACAGCTATTCCTGGTACGGTTGCTGTAGTGACGTTAGCTGATGGCACTCCTGTTACTGTAGGCCAAGTGCTCACTCTTGCCGAGTTAGCTGCATTGCAATTTGATGCTGCTGTTGAAGGCTCAGAGGTACTAACCTACAGTGTATCCGATGGCGAATTAACAACGACGGGTACAACGACAATTACCATTGGTAATACAGCGCCAGACGTAAATACTGTTTTTGAAAGTGCGTTAGCTGATGGCACCGGAACCGGTGAAAACAGTACAACAACAGCTACTGGTAACCTGTTAGCGAATGATGCAGCTGCAAATGATAGTACAACCATTGATAGCATTAATGGTGTTACTCCCGTGGCTGGTGTCATTACCGTGACTACATCTATTGGTACATTAACCGTTAATGCTAATAATGGTGACTACGAATACACACTTAATAATTCTAGCGATACTCCTGATGAAGATGAAGTGCTTGAATCATTCACGTATAGCTTTACCGAAAGTGGTGTGACGTTATCGAACACATTGAATATCACTGTTATTGATGATCAGCCAATTGCTAACGATTTAGTGCAAAGTGTGCCTGAGTCAGAAGAGCAAATCTTTAATCTTATTTTCACCTTGGATAATTCAGGCAGTATTGATGACCCTGCAGATCCTGCAAATCCTGGAGGGCCTACAAGATTAGAGGTTGCCGTAGCTTCCTTAGAAGCACTCGCAGAAGAGTTTTTTGAGCAGTCTACTCAAGTAACAGTTAGCCTGATTACCTTTAATGCATCGGCATCATTTGTTGGTACCTTTACTGACCTTGCAGACCTTTCAACGGCCTTGGATGGAGTCACTACTGGTGGTACTACCAACTTTACGGCTGCCGCTAATGAAATTGAAACACAATTTGCCGCTGATATTGCAGCACAAGATCCAGCCGATGGCATTCAAAATATCTCTTACTTTATCTCGGATGGTGTTCCTGTCGGCGCGGGTTCTTCTGCAATTGGAGGAGGCTTTGTAGATTTTGTCAACAACAATGGTATTAACTCTTTTGCCGTAGGTATAGGCAGCGGCTTGCCCGATACAGCATTGCCTGAGCTTAATGCATTAAACAATATTGATTCCTTAGGGCGAGGCAATGGTGCCATTGATGACGCACTAATAGTTGAAGATTTATCGGATCTGGAGTCAGTACTCCTGAGTACGGTGCCAACAGCTTTTGGCGGGAACATTGTTGCAACAGGTAGTATTCAAAATATTGATTTTGGTGCAGATGGTGGCTTTGTCTCATCTATAACAGTTGAATTGGATAATAACCTTTACACAGTTACTTTTGATGGAGAGACAGGCGTAGTTACGCTTCCACCTGAATTAGTAGGTAGCGTAGAAGTCAACGGTAGTACTATTATCCTTGATGGTGATGATGGTACAACAAACGATGGGTTTACATTAGGTACGTTTACTTTTGACTTTAGCACTGGAAACTTCACCTTTGTTGCGCCTGAAGGTACAGCATTGGATACCTTATCTTTTGACTTTACTGTTACCGATGGTGATGGTGATGTGTCTTCAGCAACCGCTAGTTTAAATGTTGTTGATATTGGTCCAGATGCTCAGGCTGACTTGGATTCAGTTTCAGGGTTTGATATTGCAACAGGTAATGTAATAACGGCAATTGGTACCGATGGTGGCCCAAGCTTTGGTAATAACTTTACACCATTTGTTGCTCAAGGCGGAGGCGTTGATAGCATTGTTGATGGTGCGACGGTTAGTGAGTTTACCTTCCGTGATGTGACTTTCGATTTGACTATCGATATACCGTCACAGCCGACGGGTGTTTCCGAGACTGTCGAACTGAGTAGCCAAGCTAATGTTGATTCCAACGCCCAATTTACAGTGTCCAGCCCAGATGGAGCACTCAGTTTTCAGGCTGATGGGGGGGGCAATGTAGGTGTTGGCGTTCTGGGTAATGGTGATGATGATTTGAATGCTGGCGAGAGGCTAGATTTTAACTTCGATATTGGTTCAGGTGGGACGGTGCCTTTTGGTGTTGAGAATGTTTCGCTAGAGTTTAATGATTTTGGTGGTGGTGACTCAGTTTTAATCACTATTTTTGATATCAATGGTGTTGAGATTGGCCAGCAACCTTTTGGTGGTGGTGATACAACAGATGATGTTATCAATTTAAACTTTAGTGGTATTGGTAGCATTCAAGTTGAGCATGTTGCAGGTGGTGATTCACTTGTGCAAGAAATTGCCTATGATCCAACATCTGCGCCTGTTATTAGTGGTACAGATGGGACTTTATCATTTGAATATAGTAGTGAAGTAGATATCGACGGTAATGAAGTTACTCAAGTGGTTATAACTGATAGTTCAGATAACTCTACTTTTACCCTCCGTAGTAACGGCTTTTTCGAATTCACACCAGATCAAACAGGGGCACCGGAAGATGTCTCAGTTGATACAACTTCACAAGCCAATGTTGATGCCGCAGATTTTGATATTTCAATAGTATCTGGCGGAACCGACTTAGATTTTGGTGGTGCCGGTGTTGGTGTGGATGGTGGTCCAGGAGATGGGTTGAGCGCAGGTGAAGAAATAGCCATTACGTTCAATGCTACTGAGTTACCTAATGGAGTTGATAATTTAGTATTAACTATTAATGATTTCCAATTAGTGAATGGAGATCAAGTAACAGTAGTTGTAACACATGATACTGACGGCGATGGAGTTTTTACCACAGATACTGTAGTTTTGACTGCATCGGATGATACTGGTACTGATCAACTTGATCTTTCTCAGTTCTCAAATGTTTCAGGCTTTAACATTGCTTATACAGGCGGAGGTTTTGATTCGTCTCTTGGCAATATTTCCTATACAGCTCCAGCTACAGTTGCTATCCCTACTAACTTATCACCAGAGTTAATCGATTACGTATTAACCGATACTGATGGCCAGTCTGACACCGCGCGTCTAACCATTGCTAAAATAGACAATACAATTTCAGGTACAATCGGGATTGATAATATTGCAGGCAGTGCTAATAATGACGCTATTAGTGGCGACTTAGGAGACGATATTATTGCCGGTGGTGTAGGCAATGATGTAATCGCAGGTGGTGAGGGCGACGATACTCTACAGGGTAACATCGGCGATGATGTGCTCAGCGGTGGCGATGGAGCCGATACACTCGAAGGCGGTGAAGGAAGAGACAGCTTACTCGGTGATGCTGGTGATGATTTACTTGATGGTGGTGCAGGTGATGATGTCGTGCTGGGTGGAGATGGCGACGATCAGCTATTTGGTGGTACCGGTGATGGCGCTGACCGCCTAGAAGGTGGAGCTGGTGATGATAGCTTAGTCGCTGGTGCTGGCAATGATATATTGCTTGGTGGTGATGGTAATGACATCCTCTTTGGCGGTGCGGGTGACGATGTCTTAACCGGTGGTTTTGGCACCGATACTTTTGCCTTTAATAGTCTAGATGGTACTGGTTCTACCGAGACTATTACGGACTTTAATCTTGATGAAGGCGATGTGCTCGATTTTTCAGATTTCCTACAAGGAGAGGAGAATGGAGATCTTACTGACTTCCTCAATGTTAGTTTTGATAGTGTCACGGGTAATAGCACTATTGATGTAAACTCCGAGTCTGATGGTAGTGGTAACAGTATTACCGTTGTTATCGAAGGAGTCGATCTATCATCTTTGGGTGTAGATCAAGCAGCAATACTGCAAAGCTTGATTGACTCTAATAACTTAAATGTTGATCAATAAGCCCAATATATAGCTGCTCACCATCTTTGCTATTTAAAAACCCGGTATTATTTATAATACCGGGTTTTTTATTTAGACCTCTTAGTTATGATTGCGTATCATGGCCATATGACTCCGACCTCTATATCTTTTTTAAATAAAACCGTTTTTTGTTGTACTCGCCAACAGCTTTTTTGCCTGTGTATACTATTAATGTTCAGTTTAAACAGTAGAGGCCTCGAAATAAAAAGCCCATGGGTGCAGGGAGGGATGGTCATTGGTAAAACAAACCCTACTCATCAAATCCGTTTTCTATCTCATAGTGTTCGTGTTAATAGTGATGGTTATTTTGTTATTGGCCTAGGAAGAGATACACCTAAAAATGTCGTGTTAACAGAAGTAACAAGTTCTGGGCAGGAAACCAAACACAATTTTAGTGTAGAACAACGCACCTATAGAGAACAAAGAATCGAAGGTGTACCTAAACGTACGGTAGATGTTCCAGAGTCGGCTTTAACGCGTATTCGTAAAGAGGTAAAGCTGACAAAAGCTGCTCGTAAAATAGATACTACCCGACAAGATTTTCTGCAAGAATTTATATGGCCTGCTAAAGGTATTATCTCGGGTGTGTATGGCAGCCGACGTGTTTACAATGGACAACCACGCAGGCCACATTTTGGTGTTGATATTGCTGCCCCTCAGGGCTCTTTAGTGTTCGCTCCCGTGTCCGGTAAGGTTGTATTAACACACGACAACATGTATTTTTCGGGTGGTACATTAATTGTCGATCATGGCCATGGTGTTACTTCTACCTTTATACATCTTCATAAAATTTTAGTAAAAGAAGGCGATGATATAAAACAAGGTGATCCTATTGCAGAGATTGGTGCAACAGGTCGGGCAACAGGGCCTCATCTTGATTGGCGGATGAATTGGTTTGAGCAGCGGTTAGATCCACAATTATTGATGGAAGGCTTGCCCAATAGAATTAATAACTGACCGTTATTGGGTAAACATTGTTTACTATTAGCAATAAAAATTAATTAGAGAAATAAAGAGCAACATAGAGATGGATAAAAAATTATTGAGTTTATTAGTCTGCCCTGTGACAAAAGGGTCATTAATATACGATAAAGAAAATCAAGAAATGATATCAACCTCTAGTGGCTTGGCGTACCCAATAAGGGATGATATTCCTGTTATGCTTGAGTCAGAGGCAAGAGAGCTAAGCACTAAAGAAAAAGAGCAGTGGGCTAAAAAATAATAATCGAGATCTAACCTATACTTTTTAGTTTTTACGATAGCGAGAAGACAATGCCAGAAGAGACTATTTTTACCAAAATTATCAATGGCGATATTCCATCAAAGAAGGTATTTGAGGATGATCAGTGCATTTGCATTCATGATGTGTCACCACAGGCACCGGTACACCTATTAATGATTCCTCGTAAACCTATTCCTCGGTTGGTGGATGCAAGCCCAGAAGACAAAGCACTACTAGGCCATTTGATGATAAAGATTGGTGAGGTGGCCCGTGATTTGGGTATTGGTGATGCCTTTAGAGTAATTATGAATAATGGTGCTAATGCAGGACAAACAGTCTTTCATTTACATTTTCATATTGTTGCCGGTGCAAATTTTGACGAGCATAAAATGGTTTGATAGGCCTATACTCTTTTTAATAAGCATAATGCTGTTTGGTAGGGCGAACTTAATGAGGCAACTTGCTGGTCAATATTTTGTGTTGTTGCCTTGATCTGTCTTTAAATTTATATATCAACATCAAAGTGATACTTCATTGAAAGTGCATAGATTATAAGCACAAGCTTAGTTTATAATTAATCTCTTATTTATTCATAGCCAATACAAAACTAATATGACTAGCCCATTTTCTAATAGCGCAGCACTGCGCGAAGCATTTTTAAGTTTCTTTGAATCGAAGCAGCACACACGTGTATCCAGTAGTTCTTTAGTGCCTGGAAATGATCCTACGCTATTGTTTACTAATGCTGGTATGGTGCAATTTAAAGACGTCTTTTTAGGCGATGATAAACGCGACTATTGCCGTGCAGTGACTTCTCAGCGCTGTGTACGCGCAGGTGGTAAACATAACGATTTAGAAAACGTTGGTTATACTGCACGTCACCATACTTTTTTTGAAATGCTAGGTAACTTTAGCTTTGGCGACTACTTCAAACAAGCGGCTATTCATAATGCTTGGGAGTTTCTAACAGGAAAAGACTGGCTAGCTATTCCTACCGATAAGCTTACCGTCACCGTTTATGCTGATGACGATGAAGCCTACGCTATTTGGCAAAATGAAATAGGTGTTCCAGTCGAGCGTATTATTCGTATTGGTGATAATAAAGGCGAAAAGTATCAATCAGATAACTTCTGGGCAATGGGCGATACCGGCCCCTGTGGCCCTTGTACTGAAATATTTTATGATCACGGCGCAGATATTTGGGGTGGCCCACCAGGGACGCCCGAGGAAGACGGCGACCGCTTTATAGAAATCTGGAATCTCGTCTTTATGCAGTTTAATCGCACCAGTGATGGTGTAATGAATCCTTTACCCAAGCCCTCTGTAGATACTGGTATGGGGCTTGAGCGAATAGCTGCTGTGATGCAAAATGTACACAGTAACTACGAAATCGATATGTTCCAAAACTTGCTGAGTGCCGTTACAACAGTCACTAATGCAACTGACAAAGACGATAAGTCTTTACGTGTTATCGCCGATCATATTCGCTCCTGTGCATTTTTAATCGTCGATGGTGTTATCCCTGCCAACGAAGGCAGAGGCTATGTACTGCGCCGCATTATTCGTCGCGCTGTGCGCCATGGCCATAAATTAGGCCAAACAGACGTATTCTTTTATAAGCTAGTAAAAGCCTTAGTTGACGAGATGGGTGAAGCCTACCCAGAGCTAACTGCACAGCAAGCCCAAGTTGAAAAAGTCTTATTGGCTGAAGAACAGCAATTTGAAAAAACCCTAGAGAAGGGCTTGGGATTACTAGAAATAGCTCTAGGTGAATTATCAGGTAAAGAAATCCCTGCGGATGTGATATTCAAACTACATGGTACTTATGGTTTTCCAACAGACTTGACCAATGATATAGCCCGTGAAAGAGGTTATTCACTAGATATGGACGGTTACCATAAGCTGATGGAGGAAGAAAAGCTTAAAAACCCTGATGCTTTTACTGTCGATTATAACAAGCACGTAAAAATTGATGGTTCAACAGCATTTATAGGCTACGAGAGCCTGCTCGATAAAGGCAACATTAGCGCTTTATTTAAAAATGGACAGGCGGTTGATCAATTAGTAGAGGGTGATGAAGGTATTGTTGTCCTAAACCAAACGCCGTTTTATGCAGAGTCTGGTGGGCAGGTTGGTGATACTGGTTACCTAAGTGCAGGTGAGAATCGTTTTGAAGTGGGTGACTGTCAAAAAAATGGAGATAATCACTGTCACATTGGGCGGGTATTAAGTGGGGCCTTATCCATTGGTGATGAGTTATTAGCGGATGTTGATAATTCATTGCGACAAGCCATCGTCTTAAATCACTCGGCAACTCATCTTATGCACGCGGCATTGCGTAATATCCTTGGTGAACACGTTGTACAAAAAGGCTCATTGGTAGACTCTGAAAAACTACGCTTTGATTTCTCGCATTTTGAGGCAGTCACAGCGCAAGAGCTGCAACTAATCGAACAACAAGTTAATGATGAAATTCGTCGTAACACCGCGACAGAGATAGAAGTTTGTTCGATGGATAACGCCAAAGAAAAAGGCGCGATGATGTTGTTTGGCGAAAAATACGGTAGTGAAGTACGTGTATTGACTATGGGTAGTGGCTACTCCGTTGAGTTGTGCGGAGGAACACACGTCGAACGTACTGGCGACATTGGTCTATTTCGTATTGTGTCTGAATCCGGTGTTGCCGCAGGTATTCGTCGTATAGAGGCCGTTACGGGTAGAACAGCGCTAAAAGTCTTAGATAAACTCGATGAGCAAGTACAAAAAGCTGCACAGGTAGTCAAAGCTAATCCCACTAATTTATTAGAGAAGTTAGAGCAATTAATGGCGGCTAACAAATCTCAGGAAAAACAATTAGCGGCATTACAAGCTAAAATGGCCAGTGTTGCTAGTGGTGATTTGTTAAGTCAAGTTAAAGAGGTTGCCGGTATTAATGTGCTTGCCTGTGAAGTAGATGGCGCAAATGCAAAAACATTGCGAGAGCTTGCAGACTCTATAAAATCCAAACTAGAAAAAGGTGTGTTTTTATTGATTGCAAGAGATGGTGAAAAAGTCGCATTAATTACGGGTGTGACTAAAGATCTAGTTTCGCAATACAAGGCGGGTGACCTCATGCGTGAAATTGCTCCTATTGTTGGAGGCAAGGGTGGTGGCCGACCTGATATGGCACAAGGTGCGGGATCAAATCTAGAGGGTATTAAAGATGCCCTAGCGTATGTAGAAAGCTGGATCTCTAAAAAATAGCATGGTTTGTAAATTGTACTTAATTTCTTGTTAGCTATTAACTTTTGGGTGTTTTTAGTGTTAAATACGCCCCCTTTTCGTGCAAGTTATTTTTAGAGTCTGGTACTTTTTCGGTTTATTAATTTCAAAGGAATTATCCATGAGCCTGTTGGTTCAAAAATACGGTGGTACTTCTGTTGGTACCGTTGAAAAAATTCAAGCGGTTGCTGATAAAGTAGCGGCAGTAAAGCGCTCGGGAGATGATATTGTTGTCGTGGTTTCGGCCATGAGTGGTGAAACGAATCGACTGGTCGCGTTAGCCAACGAAATGCAAGAAAACCCCGAACCTCGCGAAATGGATGTATTGCTATCGACGGGAGAGCAAGTCACTATAGCACTCTTGTGTATGGCACTTAAAGCGCGTGGCTGCGATGCTCGTTCTTATACCGGTACTCAGGTTAAAATATTAACTGACGAATCACATACCAAAGCCCGTATACAATCGATTGACGAACACAACATTAAAACCGATTTAAACTCAGGGTGTGTTGTTGTTGTTGCCGGTTTCCAAGGTGCTGACCAACATGGCAGTATTACAACACTGGGTCGTGGTGGTTCAGATACAACGGCAGTTGCGCTAGCAGCGGCACTAAAAGCTGACGAATGCCAAATTTATACCGATGTAGATGGTGTTTACACGACGGATCCAAGGGTTGAGCCGAATGCTTGCAGGCTTGATAAAATCACCTTTGAAGAAATGTTAGAGATGGCGAGCCTAGGTTCAAAGGTCTTACAAATTAGAGCTGTTGAATTTGCGGGTAAATACAATGTGCCGCTGCGAGTTTTGCATAGCTTTCAAGAGGGTCCAGGTACACTAATTACACTTGATGAGGAGTCAAATACCATGGAACAACCTATAGTTTCCGGTATTGCATTTAATCGTGATGAGGCTAAAGTAACCGTAAGAGGTATTCCTGATACCCCGGGTGTGGCTTCTAAAATATTAGCACCTATTGGCGAGGCTAATATTGAAGTGGATGTTATTGTGCAAAATACTGCGGCAGATAACACGACAGATTTAACCTTTACCGTCAATCGTGGCGATATGGAGAAAGCCGAGTCAGTACTTATTGAGGCTACTAAAGAGCTAGGTGTTCAAGAGATTGTAACCGACGATAGCATTGTTAAAGTGTCTATAGTGGGTGTTGGTATGCGTTCTCATGCAGGTGTTGCTGCTACGATGTTCAAAACATTAGCCGATGAAAATATTAATATCCAAATGATCACAACATCAGAGATTAAAATCTCTGTTATTGTCGAAGATCGCTATTTAGAATTAGCGGTCCGTAGCTTGCACGAGGCGTTTGGCCTTGACAAAAAAGACTAATCGAGATTTATGCTTGATTCATTAATTATCTGCCTATACTTATATTAGTTCAGAGTAAGTAATTTTATGTAACTTAATATAATCTGAACGCATCAGTTGTATACTGGTCAGAATATTAATATCAAATAGATCAAAAAACATTTAAATAAATAGCTAAAGAGTAAACGGAGACAGGAATGCTTATATTAACTCGTCGTATCGGTGAGACACTAATGGTCGGGGATGAAGTTACCGTTACCGTACTGGGTATCAAAGGTAATCAGGTACGTATAGGTGTTAATGCACCTAAAGAAGTTGCTGTACATCGCGAAGAAATTTACGACCGTATACAGCGTGAAAAGAATCAATCTGATAATAGTGACGAATAACTCAGAATAGCTAGCCTCAGTGACTCGCATTTTAATAAAAAATTAGCGTTATATCGCTTGTTGTAGCCCCGATTTTACCGATTACATCATTGAATAGAATAAAAACTATTATTCTATTCAGATTCCTTGGTTTTCCTAAAATTTATGGTATTATGCGCCGCTGTTTTAGTTGACAGAATCCGGAGAAGTGGCCGAGTGGCCGAAGGCGCTCCCCTGCTAAGGGAGTATACCTTGATCGGTATCGAGGGTTCGAATCCCTCCTTCTCCGCCATACAAATAACCGCCCTTAGGCGGTTTTTTTATGTGTGGAGAAAGGAGATTAGGATGAGAACCCCGGTTCGACAAAAACATCGGGAATGTTTTTGCACGAGCGTAGCGAGCCCGAAGGGGAGGCGCATGGATGCGCCGAATAATCCCTCCTTCTCCGCCATACAAATAACCGCCCTTAGGCGGTTTTTTTATGTGTGGAGAAAGGAGATTAGGATGAGAACCCCGGTTCGACAAAAACATCGGGAATGTTTTTGCACGAGCGTAGCGAGCCCGAAGGGGAGGCGCATGGATGCGCCGAATAATCCC
>CANLBN010000009.1 GCA_947488935.1 uncultured Pseudomonadales bacterium | reverse complement strand
TTTATAGTGTGGGGATTTACTCGCGCCGTCCTTGGCGCTCGCCCTACGGGCAGCCTTCGACTGTGTTAAACGGCTGTGCTGCCGTTTAATCAAGCTTTTTTTATTTACAGCACGTTGAGTTCTTTTACTACAAAGGCTCACATCCCTCAAGGGGGGTACCGCACGGCGGCAGGTCACTGTCGGTCAGTTGCTTAATTAGATGCTTTATCGCCAAACTTTTTTATTTACTACTTACTTGTGTTTTAATGAATTGAAAGAGGCAATAAGGAGCATTCTCATGGAATACCCAATAACCGGCTCCTGCCAATGTGGCCAAGTTAAATATACCTTACTAGAAAAGCCAGCAATGGTATTCGCGTGCCATTGCAATGAGTGTCAAATTCTATCGACGAGTACATACAGTATCACCTCGGTTATTGATGCCGATAAAATTCAGTTTGAAGGGCAGATGAAGGATTGGAGCCGTAAGGCTGAAAGCGGTAACACCAGTGCTGCAAAGTTTTGTCCGGAGTGTGGAAATCGTATTTATCATGTTAACCCCACTGAACCTGATAAATTGAAATTAAAACTTAAGCCATCAATACCAACAGATTGTGTAGACTTTAAGCCCCAAGCCCATATCTGGACCTGTCAAAAAATGGATTGGTTCACGATCCCTGATAATGTTAAACAGGTTGAAAAGCAGCCCTAAGCTTTTGTAGACCAGCAATTACAGCTGTATAACTTATTCGGTCTTATTTTAATCAGTAATAGCTTAATATTAGAGCTGTTTTAGCCCTATGTATCTAGTACAATAGCGACCTTTAAATTCCTCCCTTTTTAAAGATGACTGCATGAATATGTTGATACTCGGTGGTGATGCTGCACTTTCTGATTTTAGACGCCAAAAGTTACAAAAAACCTTACAAGAAATAGACCCTATTTTAGAGCTACAAAGTAGCTGTTATACCCATTTTGTCGAGTTAAATTCAGACTTAAGCGACGCTGAAATAGCTGTATTAAAAAAGCTATTAGAATATGGGGATATAGCACAAAGGCAAACAGTCAATAACTCAACCCAGGGTCTATTTGTGGTAACACCAAGGCCTGGAACCATTTCACCTTGGTCGTCAAAAGCCACAGATATTGCACATAATGCCGGTTTACAAAAGATAAAGAGAATAGAGCGCGGCATCAGCTATAGTATAGCGAGCGATTCGTTATCATCTGAGCAATTATCGCAACTCAAAGCTTGTTTACATGACCGTATGACCGAGGTGGTTTTTGATAAGCCCGAATCTGCTGAGGCTCTATTTCATAGCACATCACCTGCGAGCCAAACCGAAGTCAATATTATTGAAGAGGGTAAAGAGGCGCTTGTTAAAGCGAATATAGAGCTTGGCCTCGCACTTGCCGATGATGAGATAGATTACTTAGTTGAGAGTTTTCAAAGCTTAGGTCGTAACCCTGTTGATGTTGAATTAATGATGTTTGCGCAGGCAAACTCAGAGCATTGCCGCCATAAAATATTCAATGCCTCCTGGACTATTGATGATGTAGACCAGTCCGTATCACTTTTTAAAATGATCAAAAACACGAATGAGCAAGGTGGTGATAATGTGCTGTCTGCTTATTCCGATAATGCAGCGGTGGTTGTTGGTAATACAGCAGGTCGCTTTTACCCTAATAGCGATAGCCAAGAGTATCAATATACGTTAGAGCCTATCCATTTATTAATGAAAGTCGAAACCCATAACCACCCTACAGCGATTGCACCTTTTCCCGGTGCCGGCACAGGCTCTGGTGGTGAGATTCGTGACGAAGGTGCTGTGGGTCGTGGTTCTAAACCAAAAGTTGGTTTAAATGGTTTTACGGTATCTAATTTACAAATCCCTAACTACACCATGCCATGGGAAGAAGATTACGGTAAACCCAATCGTATTGTCAGTGCGTTAGATATTATGCTCGAAGGCCCTATTGGTGCCGCTGCTTTTAATAACGAGTTTGGCCGCCCGAATATTTGTGGCTATTTTAGAACCTTCGAAATGGATTTCGATGGCGAGCGTCGAGGCTACCATAAGCCTATTATGCTAGCAGGTGGTTACGGTAATGTTAAAGCAGAGCATGTTGATAAAGATGAGTTTTCTCCCGGCGCGAAATTAATTGTTTTGGGTGGGCCTGCGATGCTTATTGGCTTGGGCGGTGGTGCTGCATCGTCCATGTCGTCGGGGTCTTCGGCTGAAGATTTAGATTTTGCATCGGTGCAACGACAAAATCCAGAGATGGAACGCCGTTGCCAAGAGGTCATTGACCAGTGCTGGCAGTTAAGCGATAACAACCCGATTACCTTTATTCATGACGTAGGGGCAGGTGGTTTATCCAATGCCTTTCCAGAGCTTGTTAAAGACGGTGGTTGTGGTGGGCGCTTTGAGTTACGTAATGTACCTAACGATGAGCCAAGTATGAGCCCACTAGCTATTTGGTCTAACGAATCGCAAGAGCGTTATGTGATTGCTGTTATGCCCGAAGATCTTGCTCGCTTTGAATTCATTTGCGAGAGAGAACGCTGCCCTTATGCGATTGTTGGTGAAGCAACAAAAGATCAGCACTTATTAGTCAACGATACCCTATTGGAAGCCAAGCCTATTGACCTACCCATGTCGGTATTATTTGGTAAACCGCCTAAAATGCATCGCAATGCCAATAGGCATGACGTCGCATTAACAGAGATTGATACTTCATCAATAGTGCTAGGCGATGCCATTGAGCGGGTACTTAGGCATCCATCGGTTGCTAGTAAATCTTTCTTAATTACCATTGGTGATCGCTCAGTTACAGGGCAAGTAGTACGTGATCAATTTGTTGGTCCTTGGCAAATACCTGTTGCAGACTGTGCCGTAACCACCGTGGCCTACGATACACATTTAGGTAATTATTTTGGCGAGGCAATGTCGATGGGTGAGCGTACCCCAATGGCATTGCTCGATGCACCTGCATCGGGGCGTATGGCTATTGGTGAAGCAATTACCAATATTGCAGCAACACGCATTGGCCAACTTAGCGATATTAAATTATCAGCCAACTGGATGTGTGCAGCGGGTCACAAGGGTGAAGATGAAAAATTATTCCGTACCGTCGAAGCCATTGGTATGGAGCTATGCCCAGAATTAGGGATTACCATTCCTGTGGGCAAAGACTCTATGTCGATGAAAACAGTATGGAGCGAAGAAGATAAACAAAAATCAATGACATCACCATTGTCACTGGTGATCTCTGCTTTTGCTCCTGTCGTCGATGTACGCAAAACTCTAACACCACAGTTACAAGTCAATAACGAGAGCCAGCTTCTATTAATTGACTTAGGCCAAGGGCAGCAGCGTTTAGGTGCCTCTATCTTTGCTCAAGTGCATAATGAATTAGGCAAAGTTGTGCCGGACGTTGATGACTCCATATTACTAAAAGGCTTTTTTAATGCCATGCAAGCGTGCTTGGCTGAGGATAGCTTATTAGCGTATCACGACAGAAGCGACGGTGGCTTGCTAACAACATTGTGTGAAATGTCTTTTGCGGGGCATTGTGGTGTTGATCTCGACCTTTCTTCTTTAGGTAGCGATGATGTTCTAGCTGCATTATTCAACGAAGAGCTAGGTGCTGTTATACAAGTGAGTAATGAGCATGTAGATAGCGTTAAAGCACATTTTGAAAAGCAAGGTTTGAGTGCTTGCTTACATCCCATTGGGCAGTTAAATAATAGCGACACAGTCACTATTAAGCACAAAGGTGACGTTCTCTTTACATCCCTCCGTGAGGACTTACAAACAGTCTGGAGTGAAACGAGCTACCGCATTCAAGCACTGCGTGATAACCCCGAATGTGCCGATCAAGAATTTGCATTAATCAAACAGGGCAATAAAGGCTTAAGCGTCTCTCTAAGTTACGATATTAACGAAGATATCTCTGCACCGTATATCAATAAAGGTATTCGTCCTCAAGTTGCGATTTTGCGTGAACAGGGCGTTAATGGCCATGTAGAAATGGCTGCTGCTTTTGATCGCGCAGGTTTTGCCGCTACAGATGTGCATATGAGTGATATCTTGAGTGGCCGAGTAAACTTAGGGGATTTTAAAGGCTTGGCTGCCTGTGGAGGCTTCTCCTACGGTGACGTTTTAGGTGCTGGTGAAGGTTGGGCAAAGACTATTTTATTTAATAACTTGGCACGTGATCAATTTGAGGCATTCTTTACGCGCCCCGATACCTTTAGTTTAGGTGTGTGTAATGGCTGCCAGATGATGTCAAACTTAAAATCTTTAATTCCTGGTGCTGCCCATTGGCCGCATTTTGGGCGCAATAAGTCTGAGCAATTTGAAGCGCGTTTTAGTCTCGTACAAATTCCAGAGACACCGTCTGTATTCTTACAAGGTATGGCAGGTTCGCATTTGCCTGTCGCTATTGCTCATGGTGAAGGTAAAGCGGAATTCGCCACAGAGCAAGGTTTTAAAGAATGTGATACTAGTGGCTTGGTCTCACTGCGTTACGTGGATAATAACCTTAACTTAGCCACAAATTACCCGGCTAATCCTAATGGCTCAGCGGGTTCTATTGCTAGCGTGACCTCTATCGATGGGCGCGCAACTATTATGATGCCGCATCCAGAGCGTGTTTATCGTGCAGTGACTAACTCATGGCATCCCGCAGACTGGAAGGAAGATGGCGCATGGTTAAGGATGTTTCGTAATGCTAGGGTATTTGTTGATTAGCTTTCCTTAACTTTTTTTAGCGGCATCCTAGGTGATTATTAGTACATCTGCACGCTTTTAGCAAACTCAAAATAAACAGCTAAACTTATATTAACCAGATTGAAAGTTAATATAAGTTTAGTCATGTACAAGAGCCAACACAGTTACTTATTATATATTGCACTGTCACTGTCTATAGTGAGTTGTAGTAGTGTGCCTGTAGATTCTGGGCAGATAGATAAAGCCGTTAACGCTACCGAGCCAAAAAAGCCTACCCGTGTTCCTAGCTCTAATGAGTCTATTGTTCAAAAACCTCTATCTTCTGAGTTTTTCCAAAAGCCGATAAAACAGGTGGCTGACAAAAAAGTCGACAATAATGAGAGAAAGAGCGGATACATCACTACAGCTAATATTGCTAAAGTAACTACAATACAGCAAGATAAAAAAACGGCTCAGAGTAAAAATAATAAAAAAGTAGGCTTGATAGACCACAGCACAGTTAATCCTAAAAAAAAGCCTCCAGTAAATAAAGCGACTGCGGGCAACACGAGTAACAATAAGCCAATTAGTAAAAAAGCAATCGCAAAAAATGTCTCGCCTAAAAAGCTAAAAAAGAATGCTAATTTACCCGCTAAAAAAGATACGGTTGCTCAGCCCTCAAAAGACAATGTAGCCAATAAGCCAATAGTTAACACTGAATTAGCCCAAAATATAACAGATAAGCCTTATGTCCCAAAAGTACCGACCGAAAGTGAAGAGGCTGTGTTTAAAGAGGATGTCAGAGAGAAGTCTAGCATTCTTGTTTCTATCGAGGTTAGCTCCTCTGCTAATGCCAGTAATGATAAAAAAACCTCCCGTAAGGATTTAACAGCCACGAATGATGAGAGTAATATTGTTGACGAAAAAATTGCGGGCGAAGAAGAGGTTTTACCTATAGAGAGCAATACAAAAGAAACGCTGGATGATTTTTTTGTGAAGAATGAGGAACAATCCAAAAATATAATTTCAAGAAATGTTATTGAAGATGAAGTCAGTCATAATATCTCTAAAAAAAGTGCCCTATTGACCATCAAAGATGATGCTTTAGATAATTTTGCTAAAGAACAGAGCTTTAAAAGCGAAGTGTTTGATATTGTTAAACAGGCCAACGATATTATTAGTGATGTGAACAAAAAAAGTATAACGGATTCCTTGCTTGACAATATTCAGCAATTTTTACTGTTCGATTGGCGTTTATTTGTACCAAGCAAAGCGCAGTACAGTGATTATAAGTTTTCCCATTGTTTGAAAATACTCGATCAAATGCGCAATGGACAATACGAGGTGCAACCACCTTTTAAAATAGATGCGCTAGATACTCATGATTGGGAACAGCGCTTAAACGGTATTACTTTTGTACAGGTAAGTAATATCGAACTCGAACTCTATACTATTAATGAAAACGGAACGGTATTTAATGCGGTCTCCACAGTGTTTGATACCGATGAAGTGCTATCGACGTTACTGCCAGGTAGCAAAGGCTACGATGATCAATTTTTTGGGCTATTTGCTTATTCTGACGTAGATGAACAAAGCGTGGGTGGTGCAGGTCGTTTTTACTCGATAAATAAGATAAAAAACCTTCAAGTCTATTTGATCAAATGGGATTCCCAATACTACTCTCTCAGCATAGAGCGAAGTCATCATCATAAAATAATGGAAGTCATTCCTTTATTGTCTAGCCAGCAACAACAACAGAGAAATTGCCGGTGGCGCTCTTAAGGGCAGCCCTTCATGGCTATGACTAATCCCATCACCAGTAAATAGCGTAAAATTCACTACCCATTTAAATTGTATTGTAAATACGCATTAGCTTATTGATAGTCGAGTCCATTAATTTATGAAAAACCTAAAAATATTTCTTATTATCTCTTTAAGCACACTTCTCTATGCTTGCTCATCAGTGAGTATTGATGATTATGCCAGCAAACAACCTACCATAGAGTTAGAGACATTCTTTAATGGCGATCTAGTCGCTTACGGTATGCTTCGCAATCGTTCAGGTAAAGTTATTCGCCAGTTTACTGCTGTTTTAAAGGGGCAATGGCAAGGTAATAAAGGCACTCTGGATGAGATTTTTTGGTTCGATGATGGTGAAAAGCAAACTCGATTATGGACAATGATTAAACAAAGTAACGGTGATTATATTGGTACTGCACCCGATGTTGAAGGAGAGGCGCTTATAAAAGTGCGTGGTAATGCTATTCGCCTTGCCTACGATTTGAGAGTGCCCTATAAAGATGATGAGATAGTGCTTGCTATGGATGATTGGATGTACCAAATCTCCCCCGGTGTTGTGATTAACGAAACAGTCATGAAAAAGTGGGGCTTTGAGGTAGGCAAGGTGACTGTTATGATTATGAAAACTAACGCTGTGAATGATATTCCTGTATTGTTAGAAAAATTCTCTAATGAAACTGAGTAAATATTGCTAATGTTTAAGTTAACAAAGAATTTATTACTGATAGTTATTCTATGGAGCACTGCTTATTCTGCTATTGCAGAGAGTTTTGTATGGAAGGTAAGCAAAGGGAGTGATCAGTTATTTTTGGGAGGCACAATCCATTTACTGAGCAAGCAAGATTACCCATTGCCACCAGAGTTTGAATTGGCTTACCAACAGTCGCAATTGTTAGTCTTTGAAATTGAGCCAGACCTTGCCACTAGCCAAGAGGCTCAGCAAAAATTTCTTGAGTATGCTCTATATAGCGATGGCACGACTTTATCCGATGTTTTAGACAAGCCAACTTATCAGTTGCTCAGTAATTATTTTTCTAAGCGTGGCTTGTCAGTTGATGGCTTTAAATCGATGAAGCCGGGAATGCTCTCAGTCGTATTAACTGTATTAGAACTACAGCGTTTAGGTTTAGCAGGCCAAGGTGTTGATGAGTTTTTTAGTGAACAGTCTAAAAAAGACAACAAAAGCCGACTTGCACTAGAAACGATCGAGGATCAATTTAGGGCATTATCTTCCTTAGCTGTTGGCCGTGAAAGTGAAGTTATTAGGCACTCCATTAATGAGGCCGAAAAGATGTCGAGTGTGATGCAAAATATTAAACGTGCTTGGCGAGCAGGCGATCAGCAAGCGCTGATCAATGTTACCTTAAAGCCATGGTTAAACCGTTTTCCTAGATTGTATGATGCACTCTTGGTACAACGTAATAATCGTTGGTTACCACAAATAGAAAACCTACTAACAACATCCGAGATCGAGTATGTATTAGTAGGCGCGCTACACCTTGTCGGTGATGATGGTTTATTAACACTGTTACGTAATAAAGGTTATAAAGTAGAGAGAGTGGCTAGTCGGTAGCTACCTATTATTTGTATTAGCTCAGACTAAAACCAACAATTCTAAAAATAGGTTTATATCTGATTGTGCAGTGTCAAAATATCAAAGGACTCAGTTGATGATTAGCGCCTAGTGATATGAAGCAACCAAAGCAATACAGGAAGCGCCACATAGGAAATGATCGGCACGATAATCGCAACAGCAAGGAAGGTGACGACAAGCGGGTCAGTAGATACATTTTTCGAGATCCATGGCGGCACATAATAGACTAAAGGAAGTAGTGCAACGAAAGTGAGGAGTGCCACCAAATGTCTGTTCGGCGGCGTCCGTTGTTGGTTCGATTTCATCGTTACTATTTCGCGAAGTGGCTATTCATAACATAGCCGTATTTCGTTGTATGGCCTGCGAGCACTTGCCCCAAACCAGCACCGTGTTCACTACGCCAATCATTCATAACTTCTGCTAGTACTGAAGCCCAAGTAGTCACTTTGATACCTGCTTGCGCAAGTCTATGTACGGTCACTTCTTGCACTGTTTTGTTCCACGTGCCAGAGGCATCAACGACTGCATACACATCATATCCTTCAGCAATAGCTGACAGGGCAGGGAACAGCAAACATACATCTGTGACGATACCCGCCATAATGATTTTGCGACGTCCAGTAGCCTTGATAGCATCTCGATATGCTTTGCTGTCCCAGGCATTAATTTGACCTTCGCGCTCAATAACATTCACACCCAATATCTCAGGGATTTCGGGCATAACCGGGCCGTTAGGGCCCTCAGGTAAACTCGCAGTCACCACTGACGGCAGACCTATAGTTTTCGCGGTGTTACATAAGGCTAAAATATTGTTCTTTAGTATCGTCGGGTGCTCATCACCCAGCCCGACCATTAATCCAGTTTGGTGGTCGATCATGGTAAGCATCGCATTATCAGGAGTTAGAAACTCGGAATATTTGTTATCACTCATTGGTTTGTTCCTTTCGGTTAGCTGGTGTATATCAGAATTAGTTGAGCAGAAGTCTCCGCTTTAAAATCGAGCCCATCACTGCGCATCAACGTTCGCGCACTTACATGCTCACCATTGGCGATCCCAATTCCTTTGCTCAAGAACGCCATCACTTCACCGTCGTGGTTCACGGTTTGATTTACATCTATGTTCGCAACATCAATAGACGTTTGGCTGTAAAACCGTTCACTTTGATCTTTGGAACCACCATATATTTGTAGCCGCTCGCCATTCTTTGGCGAATAAACACGATAACCTGCCGGTTCTCCTGCCTCGTCGGGTAGTACCCAAAGTTGAATCATATGGTTAGGTGAATCGTCAGGGTTGACTTCGTTATGTGTGAAGCCTTCCGCACCAGCTCGTTGTACTTGCACCATGCCAGCCTGAAGACCCTGCCCATGTTCAAGTGAGCCTGCGTGTTGAACTTGCCCCTCTACCATCACGGAGATCACATCGATTTCTCGATGTGGGTGCATGCCGGTTTCGCCATTCGGCTGGAAATTGGCATCCGCTAGATAGACAAAGTTACCAATGCCGTTGACCGTGGCTGGGTTCTTGCGATTGCCAAATAGTCTGGTATCAGTGACGAACTGCCGCTCTAATAACCCGGCAAAACCGCCTTGCGGTAGGTCGTTGTATCTCAGTGTTTTCATTTCAGCTTTCCTCATTCAAATCACTGAAGAATATAATACGTGTTATCATATTGTGCATATATATTGTTTTATTTAACTAACTGTTGCTATATTGATAACTATATGAATCTCAATGATTTACTTGTATTTACAGAAGTGGTTGAGCGTGGTGGTTTTACCGCAGCAGGAGATGCTCTTGCGATGCCCAAATCTAATGTTAGTCGAACGGTAACGCGTTTGGAGGCAGCACTAGGTGTTCAGCTTCTAGAGCGAACGACCAGAAAACAAACACTTACTGAAATCGGCCAGATGTATTACGAGCATTGCTCAAGGATTAAGGAAGAGCTGGCATCAGCGTCGGCCTCTATCGAAACTCTTTCACAGACACCCAAAGGTAGGCTTCGGGTATGTGCGTCTGTCACCGTGGGGCAAAGCCTAATCTGTCCGCATTTGGCGGGTTTTGCTCGTACCTATCCTGATGTCAAAATTGATTTGCGATTGACCAACCGACGGGTCGACTTGATTGACGAAGGGTTTGATGTTGTGATTCGGGTGGGAAAATTGCCAGACTCGAACCTTATTGGAAAGTATCTTTGCTCCCAAGAGTTGCATCTCTACGCGGCACCTAGTTATATCGAGGAATCAAATGCTCCACTATCGTTTCCTGACGATCTTGATATGCATCGTTGCTTGTTTATGAATGCAATGAATGAACGCCCACAATGGCAACTCCAAAATGGCGAAGAAAGCAAAGTTATTGATTTCGAGCCCGCATTTTCTTGCGATAATTTTTATGTGCTGCAACAACTAGCAATAGGTGGGCTTGGTATCACAATATTGCCTGATTATATGTGTAAAAAACATCTCGAAGATGGAAGACTGATTCGCGTGCTTGATAACTGGATAGGCGCCAAGGTTGACTTCCATGCGTTGGTAAGAAGTAGCGGTGGCGTGACGCCAAAAATTAGAACCTTCTTAGATTTCATAAGCCATTCATGCAAAGCACATTAATCTCGCCTGTCCGGAATTATCTCCTCGCAACATCGAATTCTCTGTGACCTGATCAACGATCTTAAGTAATAGGTGGATAGTTGATATTGAGGCTTTTTCTTAAAAGTGTCTTATTAAATTTGATCTATTACATATTACTTTATTGTCGTTGCATGATGCTTTATCAAGGCTCTTTACAAATCAACCTGAAAAATGATGTCATTACTGGCATAATTGCGCCTTGCTAAATCTCTCGGTTTACCACCAATCACTACGCATTTAAGAATTACAGAGTTGAGCCTTCCACAATGATCACTAAGCCCGTCACTAAACCCAATAATCCTAACTTTTCTTCTGGGCCTTGCAGTAAGCGTCCAGGTTACGATATTAATGCATTAGATATCAGCACATTGGGTCGCTCTCATCGTGCATCTATTGGTAAAGCACCTTTAAAACAAGCCTGTACACAAACGGCAGAACTATTAGGTTTGCCCAGCGATTATCGTGTGGGTATTGTGCCGGCATCAGATACCGGTGCCGTCGAGATGGCGCTTTGGTCGCTGCTCGGTGCACGTGGTGTCGATGTGCTTGCCTGGGAGTCCTTTGGTCGTGGTTGGATAACTGACATTACCCAACAGTTACAATTAAATGATGTTAACTCTCATATTGCAGAATATGGCGAGCTGCCTAATTTGGCTGAGGTAAATTTTGATAATGACGTCGTCTTTACTTGGAATGGTACAACCTCTGGCGTTAAAGTTAAAAATGGTGATTGGATAGCTGATGATAGAAAAGGCCTGACAATTTGCGATGCCACCTCGGCCGTTTTTGCTATGGAGCTACCCTGGGAAAAGTTAGATGTAGTGACCTACTCTTGGCAAAAAGTGCTAGGCGGTGAGGGTGCACACGGCATGTTGATACTAAGTCCAAGAGCCGTTGAGCGCCTGGAGAGTTATACGCCTACATGGCCATTACCTAAAATATTTCGTTTAACAAAAAATGGTAAATTATTAGAAGGTGTTTTTCGTGGCGAAACCATTAATACGCCCTCTATGTTGTGTGTTGCCGACTATCTTGATGCACTTAATTGGGTTGAAGGTTTAGGGGGTAATACTGCACTGGTTAAAAAATCAGAATCGAACCTTAGTGTCATTAAAGAATTTGTTAATGCACATGACTGGATACACTTCTTGGCTAAAGATCACGAGACAATCTCCAACACCAGTGTCTGTTTAACATTGGATGCAACACCAGAGCAGGTGAAGTCAATGGTTCAATTACTGGATAGCGAAGCTGTTGCCTTTGATATTGGCTCTTACCGTGATGCGCCGTCTGGTTTGCGTATTTGGTGTGGCGCTACAGTAGAGGCTTCTGATCTCGAGTTATTAATGCCTTGGGTAGAGTGGGCATATCGCTCTGTTGTTAATTGATTTATTAATTAACAACACAACAATAAAAAGGGTGCTTATGAGCACCCTTTTTATTGTTGGTATCGATACTTATTCTAAGATTTAATTTCTTTGCTTCCCAGCTACAATCCTATCCAATATTAATGCGCAGAATAAAATCGCAAGCCCCGCGAGAATACCTTGTCCTTCCGATGCAAACTGTAAGGCTTCGAGTACGTCTTCGCCTAAGCCTTTTGCACCAATTAGAGACGCAACGACCACCATTGCCAGTGATAATAAAATAGTTTGGTTAACACCGGCCATAATCGTGCGCGAGGCAAGGGGTAGGTCAACTTTAAATAACAGATAAGCCGGTGTTGCACCAAATGCCATCGCGGCCTCTCGTGCCGCATGAGGCACTTGCTGTAAACCGAGTACTGTTAAGCGGATCACCGGAGGCGAGCCAAAAATTAGCGTCGCAACAATAGCGGCAGGTTTACCTGCTCCAAAAAATGCAATAACAGGAATCAAATAAACAAAAGACGGCATAGATTGCATAAAGTCGAGGACCGGCCTTACTATCATAAATAACCGTGGTTTACGTGCACAGGCAATACCGATGGGTATACCCAGTGTAATAGATACCATGGCAGCGGCACCCAAAAGCGAGATAGTGGTCATGGCTTTTTCCCAAAAGCCCAATACTCCCAAATAAGCCAGTGCTGCCATTGTAAAAATAGCTACTCGCGCACCACCCGAAAGCCACGCAAGAATAGCAACCACTAAAATAGTGACGGGCCAAGGAGTACCCACAAAAACAATTTCGAGCCCGTCGAGTAATGAACGTACACCTAAAGTAATCGAGTTAAAAAAATCATCTCCCGAGGTTTTTGCCCAATCGAACCACGCTTTAATACTATCAGCAATACCAATGCGAATATTTTTATCAGTAGGGAAGTCGAGTAAAACTGGGACAAGGTCTGGTCTTGAAAAACGTAGCGCACTTAGCCCAGCAACCATACCAAAAATAACAACGGCAATGAGTGTGCGTGGTGCAGATAAACCGTGAGCTAAAGTATTATCCGAGCGCCAGCGTGTAAAGCGTGTTTCTAGTGCCCAGTTTGCGCTGATGGCTACTAATAGTTTTGAGCCCAATACAATAACTAAGCCTAATACAATTAAACCAAAACTATCGGCAGAGGCGGCTTCTGCTTGGGCAAGTGCATCGTTTAATGCGCCTTGTAAAGACTGTGTGGCGCGCTCAAGTGATGCAAGCGATGCAGAACCCGCTGCTTTTGCTTCTTCTATTTGTTCTAGGCGCGATGCCAAGGTTCGTCGAATGGCTTCTGCACGTTCGAGTTGATCCTGCCCTAAATTACCAAATAGGCCTCGCATTAATTGAATATAGCCAAAACTTTCGATTAATAAAAATACCAAAAACCATGACCAAAGCCCACGTGCACCAAACCAGACAGGGCTAAAGAGTGCTGCAAAAAAATTAAAAGATGCGCGAAAGCCAGATGCCTCGCTGAGCTTGCCAAAAACCTGCACATAATAGGGACTATTGTTTTTTGCGAAATCGTGTATTAGTTTGTCGGTTTGCTCTTGGCGTTCGAGTGCACCGGAGTTTGCCTGTATTTCGGTATCGGGTATATTTGTCTCAGACATATTAAGCGACCTCCTCTTTACGGTTTCCTTGAATAGCCCGCATTAAATCTATGTTGTCGATGACACCCAAGGTTTTACCTTGATCATCTTCGACAATAATAGGGCCTTCCGTTGTGACAGACAGGTCAATCAAGTCATTGAGGTCCAGACTCTCTTTTGCGCGTTGGGCATTGTCAGAGATTGGCCCGCGTTCGGCTTCTCTTTTTTCTATAGGTTGCATAATCGAATGCGCATAGACGAGATTAAGTTTGGATATACCTGCGACAAAGTCAGCCACATAATCATCAGCAGGATTCATAACGATGTCTTCGGGTGTGCCTGTTTGTACAATCACACCATCTTTCATAATAGCAATACGGTTACCGATACGAATGGCTTCATCTAAATCGTGGGTAATAAAAATAGTCGTTTTTTTAAGACGTTTTGAAAGCTCCATAAATTGGTCTTGGAGTTGACGACGAATCAGAGGGTCAAGGGCTGAAAAGGGCTCATCCATTAATAATATCGAAGGGTTAGACGCAAGAGCGCGAGCAAGGCCAACACGTTGTTGCATACCACCGGATAATTCATGGGCATATTTATGTTCCCATCCCGTTAATTCAACTAACGATAAAACACGGTCGGCCTCTGACCAGCGCTCGCGTTTAGAGGCGCCGCGAATTTCAAGCGGCATGGCTACATTATCGCGTACAGTACGGTGTGGCATAAGCCCAAAGTTTTGAAACACCATCGCTATTTTTTGATTGCGTAATTCGCGTAATGATTTCTCATCCATATCCATGACATTATCGCCCTCTACAAGAATCTCCCCTGTTGTCGGTTCGAGTAGGCGATTAATATGTCGGACGAGGGTTGATTTGCCTGAGCCAGATAGGCCCATAATACAAAAAATCTCCCCTTCATTTATTTCAAAGCTGGCATCGGCAACACCCACTACACAGCCAAATTTGCTGAGGACTTCTGCTTTGGTAAGCCCATCTTTTTTGATGGCAGCAAAGGCTTCTTGACTTCTATCGCCGAATATTTTCCAAACATTGTTAACGACGATAGGAGAGGAGGCAGAACTTTTCACAATATTCTCCTAGATAAACGCAACGATTATTTTTGTACTTATAAAACGAAAAAGGGCATTAACACGATGGTGAAAATGCCCATAAAGAGATGCTTATTGAATACCGAGCCACTTATCGACGGTAGCCCCATTTTTATTTATCCAGTCGCGAACAACATCTTCAGCGTTTTTGCCCTTGATCACAACTTGGTATGTCCAGTTAGACACAACATCGGAGCTAAGGTCAATATTTGCTAACAGTTTAGCGGCATCGGGTGCACGTTTTTCGAGTGACTTAGAATAGGCAATGCGAACGGTTTTTACTGGGTCACCTGTAGTAATTTTTGATTTAGTAAACCAGTCAACGTCAGCGCTTGGCTGAATCATAGTATATTTAGCGGGGTCATTTTTAGGCTCTTCCAGCATGGTGACATCGTAAAGTGCATGTACATAATGTGGCTGGTAGCAATAAAAGACAGCGCCTTTTTCTTTTGATATAAGGTTTTTGAGTTTAGAGTAAAAAACAGTTTCGTCTTCTGTACCGACTTCTAAAAAGGTTTCGATACCGTAATCACGTGCTTTTACTTTATTGACATTAGTTGATGCCCAACCTGATGCACCTACCCAAATTTCGCCTTTGCCATCACCGTCAGAGTCAAATAACTTTTGTGCCTCGGGTGTAGCAATGTCGTAAATTGATTTTATATTATGTTTGGTGGCCATGTAGGTTGGTACACATAAACCAGTACGGCCTTGATAGGCACCACCGGATAAACCAACCGTGTTTTTACCATTGACATATTCATCGGTTAGGCTTTTTTGGTTGGGTAACCAAACATCGGGATGAACATCGATATCACCACGACCGCCGTCCATTGCAGCAAAAATAACAGGATTAGTCCCAGGAACTAACTCTGCCTCTCCACCTAGCTTTTCTTGGATGATCACTTTGACCAAATTAGCGACTATCTTTGCACCGGGCCAACTAGGCTCACCAACCATTACTTTGTCGGCCGCAAAACTGGTGGCAGAGGTCATTCCAAGGGTTAATGTGAGTGCTGTACTTAGTAGTACTTTTTTCATTTGTCCTCTCCTAATTATTGATCTGTTAATTATGATTTTTATGCTCGTGCCCGCTCCCTTTTAGGGTCGATAAAGGGGAAGGAGCAAACTACTGCGCTTAAACGCTTAATATGCCCATCTAAACAACCAATTTCAACATTTGTATCGAGTGCGCTATGTTCAATGGCTATTCTTCCTAGGGCAATAACCTGATTTAATTCAGGAGAGCGAGTAGCACTAGTGATTACACCTACTTGGCGGCGACCTACAAAAATAGGCGCACCATGTTGGGGGATTTCTGTCCCTTTTATAACAAAGCCTGCTAGGCTTTTTCTGGGTGCAACGGAATTGCGTTCAAGCGCGTCGCGACCAATAAAATGTTCCTTCTTCAAATCGATAGCAAAACCAAGGCCAGCTTCAAATGCATCTACCTCTGAGGTAAATTCAGCCCCCGAAATCATTAAGCCAGCTTCTATACGTTTCATTTCAAGTGCTTCGCTACCCATGGGTAGTATGCCAAATTCTTCACCAGCCTCTATAACAGCGTCCCAAATCTTAATGGCGGCAGAGGCATCACAAAAAATTTCATAGCCAAGTTCGCCCGTAAAACCACTGCGAGTTAGCATAAATGCAGGGCCATTTTGATCATGTAGGCGTGCAATAGTAAAGCCAAACCATTTAATGTTTTCGATTGCGGGCTGTGTTGGTTGTGTAAAAATCAGCTTGGAGAGCAGTTCTCTGCTCTTGGGGCCTTGGATAGCAATATTTGGCATAGCTGACCAAAGAGACTTTACCCACACCTTTAAATTATGTTGTTGTGCGACTTCTTTTAGCTGACATGAGCTTTCTTCTGACCCACAGCACCAGCGAAATATATCCGGCGCCAGCCTAAATAACGTCCCATCGTCAATAACAGAGCCGGTATCACTACACATTAGCGTATAAGTCCCGCGGTTAATCGAGAGTTTACTAATGTCTCTTGTCATGCATAGCTGCAAGAGCACCTCTGCATCTGGCCCCATAATGTCATACTTACGCAGGGACGACATGTCTTGAATCGTTACTGATTGGCTACAAGTCCAATACTCTTCAATAGCTCGGGTTGATTCATAACTAGTGGGTAACCATACATCTCTTGCAACACTAAAAGACTGGGTTAATTGACTAGTGCGTGGATGAAAAGCACTTTCCATGGTCATGTTAGCTTCACTCTCTACAAATGGGCGATGTGCAATTGCTCTTGGTATTGCGCTATCTTCATTATAAATACGAACGTGTATTTCTGTGGGGTTCCAGCCATTGATGGGGTCTACGTCATCGGGGCAGGCAGTGCTGACACAGATAAGGTCTGTTAGAGCCTGCATAACAACATAATCGCCAGGGCGAGACCAGGCTTCTTCAGAAACTAAATGGTTATCATGGCTCTCAATACTGGAATTAAAGAAGAAGTTGATCGCAGGCCACGCTTGTCTACGGCTAATACCATAGGGCTCATAGGCATCAGAGATGTTATCGGAGCAATTGAGGTGCCCAGGAAATCCGCGCTCTTCATAGCCTCTCGCGGTACAAGCAAGCGCAAAGGTATCGTGGCGGCCAACAGTATCTTGCACAACCGCCAAAAGGGGTTGAATATCTTGATCATAAAACTTGTCGAAAAGCCCAGGGCCTGGGTA
Source organism: uncultured Pseudomonadales bacterium (assembly GCA_947488935.1). GTDB lineage: Bacteria > Pseudomonadota > Gammaproteobacteria > Pseudomonadales > Cellvibrionaceae > CANLBN01. The sequence continues at coordinate 100,407 of CANLBN010000009.1, read as the reverse complement.
GGCGCCACCTACCATGGTTCGGGTAACGGTTGAGTCAATATAGCGTTCTATACCAGATGTTAGCGCATCGTTGCGCATAGCCATAAAGTCAGAGCACTGCTGGCCTTCAACATCTATGATCTGAATAAACTCTCCCTTTTTAACTTCATAAGCTTTTGCTGTACCGGGGGAGAGCCTGAATTCTGAGCGTACATCACCGATTGGCTCGGGTAGTCTTTGCTGCGATTCGGTTCTGCTGGCATGTTCTATGAGTAGTGAGCCACCACCACCTGCTTCAATACTGTCATTAGGCCTTGGGAGAAGTATCCATAACGCAAGCTTGCTCTGGCAGCGGATAATAAACTTCTCATTGGGTAACGTGTGTTCATCAAAGAGCTGTCTGCCAAGTACTGATGAAAGGTCAATAGTATTGTCTGTACAAAACTGCCCAAACCTGTGGCTATTTAGTGCATCAGGGTTGATTGCTACAGTAGCTAATGTCTCTAAGGATAGGCTTTCAAAACAGTCGACTTCGCTGGTTGCTGCTTGATTTGGAGCAATAAATAAAATACACCCTAGGCCACCATCAATATTGGTTAATGTAATCAAGTCATCGTTACATAAGAGTAACTGATGTGCTTCACCATAGTGGATTTCTTTTCTGGCGGCCCCTTGGTTTTTTAGCGCCCAAGGATAACTGGCTGAACCTGCAAGCATACCGCCTTGTTTGGGGGCGTAGATAATGTCCACTATCAATACTCTTAAAGTAAGTCTTTGGGTAAAATTAAAATGTAACCGGTTACAATTAGCAAAATATATTTAATTATGTAGTATTTGTCAACGACTATCCGACGATTGGTTTGAGTAATATCAGTTCCCTGATTGTTATCTATTTCAATGTCAAAAATTGATAAAATGGCTTGTAATTGACAATAAAATCGCTAGTCTGCCTCTATGAGTTTGCTAAACAAACCTAAAAAAAAGCCCAGCGTTAGAAGCCTTGCTAAGGCAACAGGGTTGTCAGTTGCTACTATTTCACGTGTTTTAAATAAGTCGGAAAATGTTAGTGATAAAACGCGTGCGCGCGTATTGTCTGCTCTGCAGGAGCATGGCTATGTGATGAACTCGGCCGCTCGTGCGCTAGCAACTAACAGAACTCGTACAATCGGTGCCGTTGTGCCTACGCTCTCATACTCTATTTTTTCGCGCTTTCTAAACGCAGTGGAGCAGCACTTGGCGGAGTTAGGCTATGCGCTTGTGGTGGCAACGAGTGAAGGGGACCTCAAAACTGAGGCTAAACGTGCAAAAGAACTGCTCGATATAGGCACAGAGGGTTTGATCTTATCTGGTGCGATGCATGAGCCCACATTGATATCGATGATGCAAGAGCAAAATATTCCCTTTATATGTACGAGTATTTGCGAGAATAATAGTGATATCCCTGCCATCGGCTATGACAATACAGTCCTCGCCGAGAGAGCCGTTAACTACCTTTATACACAAGGTCACCAAAGTATTTGCGTTGTACATGGCGATGTTAAAAATAACGATAGGACTGCATTGAGGTTAGAGGGTGTTAAACGTGCTACTAAAGCGTTATCAATGACTGTTAGCTTTCTCGAAGGGGCTCTTGATGTTAGCGGAGGTGTCGATACTGCAAAAGCATTTATGCACACCGAAAATCAATCATCAGCGTGTTTATGTTTATCCGATGTGCTTGCACTTGGAATGATATTCGAATTTGGCCGACATAATATTAACGTCCCTGGTGATGTTTCTATCATGGGTTTTGATGACCTTGATTGGGCTATGCACTGTCACCCTGCCTTAACAACTATTGGCTTGCCGACGATTGTTATGGGTAAAAAAACAGCACAGGCAATGGTGCATTACCTCGATAAAAATGAACCCATCAAAACACTAGCGCTAGATGCTACAATTATCGAGCGTGAAACTGTACGAAAAATATAACTTAGCCGTGTAGGCTTTCTGCTTTTAATTGGCCTCTTTTTACTTTATCTAGGAATATTAATGACGCGTTCGCAACACGGTAGTGTACTCGCGATATCTGCTTTTGTTATATGGGGCTTATTTCCGCTTTATTTTAAATTAATCAGCCATATCACAGCTCTAGAGATATTATCTAATCGAATAATATGGGCTGCAGTGTGTTTATTTTTATTATTATTTATTTTAAAACGTTGGGGCGATGTTGCAAAAATAGTGCGTGAGCCCCAACAAATAATGTACTTGGTTTTATCCACCTTATTAATTGTCCTTAATTGGGGTGTGTATATATGGTCGGTAAATTCAAATAATATTATCGAGGCAAGTTTGGGTTACTATATTAACCCATTGTTTAACATCCTATTGGGCTTTGTTTTATTAAAAGAAAAGCTACGTTCTTTACAGTGGTTAGCAGTGTTACTGGCCACCATTGGCGTGGTTATTCAGTTAGTTACCTTTGGTAAAGTCCCTTGGATCGCACTGACTTTGGCCGCCAGTTTTGGTTTATATGGTTTTGTGCATAAAAAAATCAATGTGGGCTCGGTGCCCAGCTTATTTATTGAGACGGCTATTTTGTTGCCAGTAGCACTATTGTTTTTGAGTGTTCTAGCTATCGATAGTACGGGCCCAGTGAATTGGTCTCTTAATGAGTGGTTGCTATTAACGATTGCCGGCCCAGTGACTATTATCCCTTTATTATTGTTTACGGGAGCTACAAAAAGACTTAATTACTCGACAGTGGGTTTTTTGCAATATATAGCCCCCAGTATATTATTTTTATTAGCGTTGTTTTTATATGATGAGCCTTTTTCTTTAAGTAAGTTAATCACCTTTTTATTTATTTGGTCTGCACTATTTTTGTTAACCTTTGATATGTTAAAGGACAAGCGATCAAAACAGCGGGCTAAAAAATTAGTTCAACCTAGCCTTTAAACAAACAATCAAAGTGCCTTGATGATCAGGCTTGCACCAACAGATATTGTCATTATCTCGAAAATAATTTTAATCCACTTGTTGCTGCTTTTAATAGCAAGGTTAGCGCCTAAATAACCTCCTATTAAGGAACCTGCTATAAGCGGTATCAACCATGCCCACTTTACGTCGCCCAATGCCGACAACGTAATTGCCCCTGTTGCATTCCATGCAAAGCCTACCAGTATCATCGTTGTAGCAACGGCACGTTTGTAATCAAAACCAAACCAATGAATTAACCAGATAGTTAAAAATAAGCCCGTCCCAGAGGTTAGAGAACCATTAAGAAAGCCAATAAAAAAAATGGCACAACCACCTATAAAGAAACCTACTTTAGTTTTATTTTGGGGGTGGTAGTGTTGCCCTAGCTGCTTTTTAAAAAAGGAATAAATACCAAGGCTGATGGTCAGAATGCCCAACAGCAATGTGGCTATCTGTTCATCGATACTTAAAATAATAGCGGCACCTAAAATGACACCGGGTAAGCCAACAGCTAATACAAATAGTGAGAAGAGCAGCTCTATATTACCCTCGCGCCAGTAACGGGCAGTCGAGCCAATACCTAAGGCAACCGTGGCAATCTTATGAGTAGCAAGGGCAACACCAAAGGGCAGCCCCATAAAAATTAAAACAGGTAGTTGCAATAAGCCTGCACCACCTCCGGCAAAGGCAGAGAGTGCGTTAGCGATAACAGCAATTAAAAATAAGAGGATAAATTCGGTAACCATTATAACTCTGAGGATATATTGTTGTAGTTATGGGTAATTATAAAGTGTGTATATCGGGGGGAGAGTGTGGCCAAGTTGAAGCGCATTGTCTATATGGTAGTGCCACTATAAGTATTTGATACGACATGATTATAGTGGGTAAGAACAAACACTTTTGGTTATCTACCTATTTGTGATAGTCTCGCCTCCGGAGTTGGCCAGGCAATCGCCTGCTTGTTAACGTTGGTATTCATTGTCCTTAATTGGCAGCGTATATCGAGGTGCAAACGGGAGGAAAGTCCGGGCTCCATAGGGTAGAGTGCCAGGTAACCCCTGGGGGGCGTGAGCCTACGGAAAGTGCAGCAGAGAGCAGACCGCCACGGTTGGTTTCCAATCGAGGTAAGGGTGAAAGGGTGCGGTAAGAGCGCACCGCGCAACTGGCAACAGCTTGTGGCAAGGTAAACCCCACTCGGAGCAAGACCAAATAGGAATCCTATTGCTTTGGCAAAAGGCGCGACCCGCGCTGGATTCGGGTAGGTTGCTAGAGGTGTATGGTGACATACATCGCAGATGAATGATTGTCCACGACAGAACCCGGCTTACAGGCCGACTCCAATTATTCTTAAGCCCCCGTAAAACGGGGCTTTCTTCTACACCACGCTATTTATCTATGTGGTGCTACAAATGATGCTACAAAGATGTAGCAGGCTTTGCTATTTGATGTTGGAAGAATTGATGTGTTCCAATAAAAATAAATGCGCCTCTTTTTCTAAATCCTATGCGGATTCATTTACACTAGCTCATTTTTGATTTTCTTGAATAGTAGTCGTTAGTCCGTATTCGGCAATTCATTTCCAATTCTGATTATTCCATCTATATTTGCGTTAGCTATAATTTTACTCTCTTCTATTTGAGTTGCCCGTAAGTGCTGGATGAAATGTGGCTATAATGGAAAACAGTTAAAAATGACATGCTGAGGTCTTATGAATAACATGTTCAGGAGGCTTTTTTATTAATATAGGACTTACTCTTTTTTAGGTTTGCCATCACGATTCAATCTTGCTAAATTTCAGCTCAGGGCTTGTTCAGTTAAATATCGAGTTGGTCCGCGCCCACGCTTGTTAACGATCTTTTTTAGTTGCTTATCGGGCTGCGGCACCGGTAAACTAGCAGCTACTAGATCTGCCTTAATCCAGGTAGGTTTATATGAGAAATTATCCATCAAGTGATAATGCCATTAATAAGAGTTTGTTCTATGCTTGTCGTAATTATAATTTTTGTTCTTTTTGCTCTTATTTTTCTCTCTGAAGTAAAGCCTATAATGAATTCTATAGTAGGGGTAGTAATTTTTGGCTTGCCTTTATTTTTTTTAAACAAGCTGCTTGTCGGAGTAAGTGCATTTCCATCATCTATAGTTTTTGGGGTGGTTTCTATAATTATTTATTTCTTCGCAATCTGCTCAATATTGTTTGAAGATGCTAAGAATGAATTTACTGATTCTATTGGGCTTTTCGTTAGTGGTATTGTATTTTTTTGTATGGGTTATGGGGTTTTTCTTGAGAACACAAATTCTTACTTAGGCGAGACCCTTTTTAAAGGAGGAACTGGGGAATGGTTTTCGCTGGTTTTTCACATGGCTAGAGATGCGATTATCCCTGTAGATTTCATTAGAGGTTTTTCTTCTGAGATGATAAGCCCTAAAGCTTTGGTTGATGGTAGTTCAGTTTTTATTTATGGCTTTACTTTTCTCATCCAGTTTGCAATTGGCTGTTTTGTTTTTTGTTTTATGCGACACTTTGAAAAAATTGCCTGAGTGCTTTTTAATGAGACTGCTTGTCAAAAATGACTTTTGTTTTGCTGAGTCTGTCTTGTAGCTGTATTTCTCGTGAAAATATTAGATAGGTCCAAATAGTAACTTTGATAAAAAATATCGATATAAGTGTTGCGATAAGCCTTATGTTTGATGATGAAAAAGAAATTCCTTCGGTGTTTTCAGTGCTATTGACAACCTTAAGGTTAAAGAATATTTTCCCAAGGCTGGCTTGGTATCTAGAGCGCTCTAAGCCTGTAAAGTAAATATAATAAAATAGAGCTGAAATTATCATCATTGTTTGTTCTTGATACAATAAATCCTTATATTCTGAGGGAAAAGGTATTAAGTTTGCTGTTCGTTCGCCCACTATAAAAATCACTACTAATGATAAGCTTATACACGAAATGTCGGCTATAAAAGCAAAAAAACGCTTTAATAGTAATTCACCGCCATAACCCCATAGTTTGTTTGTTTTAACTGCCTCTTTCTTAATAATATCTTTATGGGCTTGAGCCTTTGCTATAGGCTGTTGTCGCTGGCTTGCGGCGAAGCTTTCAAGTAATGTTAATACATAGTCTGTTCCATCGAGATCTAATCGCTCTTCTAGCTCAATAACGTTGTCTTGCCACCGGAAATGACTATTTAAATGAAGTAATAAGTCTTTGTTTATGCGTGGGTGAAAATATATATGCCCGGAGTCATTTGTTTCTTCGCGACATATATTAATAATTTGGTTGAATATCCATAAAGAAGCGTCAGTTTTGTAAGAGTGCTCGTTTAAAAAATGGGCTTCTAGTATTTTCTCCCACTCATCTTTATTGTAGCTCAAAGAGTTTTCTTTTAAGTAAGATAGGGTTTCATCTATATACTTTTCATAATCCGATGGCTCATCTTCTGCCATCTCTTCGCCTATATTGATTTCCTCAATATTAGATAGCAAGCTTTTGTTAAGGTCAGCTTCGTCGACATAAATAGGTTCTCCTTCTTCTAGATAGTCACTAATTATCTCTTCATTGCTTTTAAGGTCAATTTGTATCTTTTCTTTAAGTTCCTGGCTTTCGTCTATTTGAGTGTTTTCTAAAAAAATCTCATTAGTCAGTTCTTGTAAAGGCTTTTCTTTTTGGTCGGTAGCGATGGGTTCTTCGTTGTTACTAGTGCTGTTGCGCTTATGGGTATTTAATTTGGCGTATGTTTGTGCTTGCTTGTAAGCATTGTGAAGCTGTTTAAATTCTTCTGGTTTTTCATCTGGCTTGCATTGCTTCAACTTTTTTGAATATGCACGCTTGATTGCCCGTAGATCATCTGTTGGTTCAATCTCTAATATAGCCCACATTGTTCTTAAATCCCTTTCGATTAAAGTGGCTTGTCGTTTTTAAAGTGGTCTAGGTAATCAGAGAACTCTTTTTGTGCATTTTTAATTTCTTGATGATTTTGTCTTTGTAAGATATTTTCAAATTGTGAAATAGTATTTGAAATGTCAGCACGGGTTTCTCCGAGAGATGACTCATAAAGCGATTCAGCACGAAACAATAAATGCTTATTTATCTCATCGTCTCGCGGGTGAATCTTAATTTCTGCCAGCTTCTTTTGGCTTGCGCTTATCTCTTCGGCTGATAAGCTCTGTCCGCTATTATCAATGACTTTGTTGTGCTTTTCTCCGGTCGATAATATAGTCGCATCTACTTCGAGTAGGCCATTCATATCATAACTAAAGCGCACGTCGACAATTTCTTGCCCTGCTTTATTTTTTGGGACGTTAACCGTCAAGTTGCCCAAAAAAACATTATTTTTAACGAGTCGTGACTCGCCTTGATAAATTTTAAAATCTAGTGCTTCTTGGTCATCTCTAACTGTATAAAACTCATCTGATTTACTGATAGGTACTACGCTATTGCGCTCTATGATGGGGGCAAATAGTAAGCCTTGTCTTGCAGCTGAGATACTATTGTTTACAATAGCCGTCCCTAGCGTGTAGGGGCACACATCGGTTAATACTATGTCATCTAGCGCTTTGTCTTTAGACATAAGCCCAGCTTGAATGCCAGTCCCCATTGCTACGACTAAATCAGGGTCTAAGTTACGTAAGGGCATTTTATGGAATAACTTTGCTACTAAGGAGCTGATTGCTGGCATGCGGGTAGCTCCTCCTACCAAGATAACTTGATCAAGGTCATTCGCTGAAAGGTTGGCGTCAAGTAAAGAACGCTCCATTGGTGAGCGCATTCTATCGAGTAATGAGGCTGTCTCTAGAGCGAACTGGTCGCGACTAATCTCGACGATATTTTTGTCATCTTCCCATAGATCGCTGATTGTTACTGAGTTCTTGACGCTAAGTGTGTGTAACCCTTGTTGGCATTTGGAGTATAGTGACTTGATTTTCTCGATGGATAAATCGGTTTTTGGGGTCTCTGTTTCTTTTAAGTACATGTCGACAAACGCTTCGAGAAAATCTTCTCCACCTAGGAAATTATCTCCTGCAGACGCATGGACTTCTAATATGCCGTCAAAATACTCCATGATGCTAACATCAAAGGTTCCCCCTCCTAGGTCTAGCACCATAAATTGCGTGTCTTCTGGTTTTTCGTGTAATCCGTACGCGATAGCTGCAGCTGTTGGTTCGTTAATTAAGCGATTAACCTTTAGTCCAGTCATTTCGGCAGCTATTTTTGTTGCTTGGCGCTGATTATCATTAAAGTAGGCTGGTACACTAATAATAGCCTCGGAGATATTTTCGTTCAAAAATGCTTCCGCATCATCTTTAATGACCTTTATGACAAGGGCGGATAGTTCTATAGGAGTAAAGCGCCGTTCACCTAGTGAAAACTGGGTATCACTGCCCATCGACCGCTTGAATACAGAGGCAATATGTTGTGAGTGTGTTTTTAAGCGAGCTTTTGCATGCTTGCCAACGATCAGGCGGTTTGTTTCATCAACGAGAACAACTGAAGGTGTTAGAAATTCACCATAACGGTTAGGGATTAGCTCTGCCTTTCCATCACGAAAGATCGATGCTGCGGTATTTGTGGTGCCTAAATCAATACCAATAATCGTCATTTCTTACTCCATTCTATTGGCAAACTAAGTATCCTAGTGGATGTGTGTAGTAGAAATATATTCTAATTGTGGCGTATTCTCTCTTGAGCTTAGGCAAGTGTCTAGAGCCGATTTGGCTGTTATTGCCTAATTCTATAGAGCTACACCTTCTTACCAGTATTCTTTTTAATGAATAAAAAGTCTCACACTTAATGTATTACTTTAAGTATTTCTCTTATATTTTTGTTTTAAAAGATTAAAGAGCTTGCCTCGGTTCATCTCCATAACCTCCTCCTTGCCAAAATGCGATAAGTTTTTGTTTTTAATAGGCTTTTTCGCCAGCGAATTCCTTGACTTTATCTGATCTGAGCATATAGTGTCATAATGTGGTGAAAAGTGGATTTTTGTGGTTATTTGTCCCTTTTTAGAGAGTTTCTTGTTCCTCCACCGCTTTATACAAGAACCCATTATATGCAGTTATCGTTAAGGTAATAAAGATTTGAATATGTTTTACGGCAGTCACGCTATCAATATGGATGCAAAGGGTCGCATTGCGATTCCTTCTCGCGTGCGTGAGCTACTGGAAGACTGTAATGGTCATATTGTATTGACCGCCCATACAGAAAATCGCTGCCTACATATGTACCCCGAGAGCCAATGGCAAGAGATTCTTCCTAAGATCGAAGCGCTACCTTCTTTTAATAAGGTGTCTCGAAGAGCAAAGTTATTGTTAATTGGGCATGCAAGCCCATTAGAACTTGATGCTAATGGTCGAATTGTTGTGCCGCCTACTTTGCGTGAGTACGCAGGCCTTGAGAAAAAAATTATGCTCGTGGGGCAAGGTAAAGGTTTAGAGGTGTGGAGCGAAGATAGGTTTACCGACTATATAGATTCGAGTGTCGATACCGAAGATATGCCTGAGGGCATGCAAAACTTAGCACTTTAATAAATGATTGAGGATGCCAAGAAGGGCATGGCTAAAGAGCAGCAAGCTAATACACATATTACCGTTTTGTTAAACGAGGCTGTTGAGTTTTTAATTACAGATAAAAATGGTTTTTATGTTGATGGCACCTTTGGACGAGGGGGGCATAGCGGCTCAATTTTAAATGAGCTTTCTGCGAATGGTTGCTTATTAAGTATTGATAAGGATCCACAGGCCATTGGTGTTGGTAATTCTTTATTTGGCGATGACGCCCGGTTTGAATTAGCTCAATGTTCTTTTGCTGAAATGAAAACCTTGGTTGAGCAAAAAAATAAGCTAGGCAAAGTGACAGGTATTTTACTGGATCTGGGTGTGTCTTCTCCACAGCTTGATCAGGCAGAGAGAGGGTTTAGCTTTTCTAATGATGGCCCACTTGATATGCGTATGGATGATAGCGCGGGAATAACAGCCAGTGAGTGGGTAAATTCTGCAGCAGAGAGCGAGATTGTACGCATTTTAAAGGATTACGGAGAAGAGCGTTTTGCACGCAGAATGGCTAAGGCCATTTTAAAAGAGAGGGAGCTTGAGCCAATTACGACTACGTTAAGGTTGGCAAAAATAATTGCAGAGGCGCACCCAGCATGGGAGCGTGGTAAACACCCTGCAACTAAAGCGTTTCAAGCGATTCGGATTCACATTAATGATGAGCTTAAGGACTTAGAGCAAGTGTTGGACGATACCCTAGATATGTTGGCTGTTGGAGGGCGTCTAGCCATTATAAGTTTTCACTCTCTAGAAGACAGACGAGTAAAACGTTTTATTCAACGCCATGTAAAGGGCGACGAATTACCAGCAGGCTTACCTGTGACAGAAGATAAATTAAATAAGCGGCTCAAGTCGGTTGGGAAAATGATAAAAGCGGGCAAACAAGAACTCGATAACAATCCGCGTGCGCGTAGTGCTGTTATGCGCGTTGCTGAAAAAATTACATAGACGTATTAAACATTATTAGGTGATACGCGTTATGAATATGTTCAGTATAGGCCAGCAAATGGCTCAGAAAAAAATTTCTTTTAAGCTAGCATCGCTAGTTGTTTTTTTATGGACAATGCTCATCGCATCGTCTTTGGCTGTTGTTTATATGACCTATAAAACCCGAGCTGAATTCAATCATCTAGAGGCACTTAAGCGAGAGCATAATAAGTTGCAGGTGGTATTGAGCCAATATGTATTAGAGGAGAGTACTTGGGCATCTTTTAGTCGTATTGAAAAAGTAGCAACCGAACGTTTGGATATGCAACTCCCCAAAGCTGAACACGTAATTATGATAGCCCCTAAAGGTAAAGCTAATGAAGGCTAAAACACATACTGTAAAAGTCGTTCGCTGGCGATTTTACTTCGTGTTGCTTGCTCTGCTTTGCTTGTTGTGCGCTATTGTCTGGCATTTGGCTTCTATTCAGATTATGCCTAATGAGTCACGTGGGTATGAGTTTTTGCAAAAGCAAGGCTTGGTAAGAACGCTAAGGCTAGAAACTATTCCTGCTACTCGAGGAGTCATTACTGACCGAAACGGAGAGCCTTTGGCAATTAGCACTCCTGTTGTTTCTCTATGGGCGCAACCGCAAGAACTCCAACTATCCATTGAGCGAATTTCAGAGCTGTCGAAAGAATTATCAATTAAGTCCGATGTATTAAAGGAAAAATTATCTCGATTCAAAAATAAAGAGTTTATGTACCTACGTCGTCATATGACTCCTGCTGATGCAGATGAAGTTTTGGCGTTAGAGATTCCGGGTGTTTATGCACAACAAGAATACCGACGTTTTTATCCGGCAGGAGAAGTCGCTGCACACTTAGTTGGTTTTACTAATGTCGATGACAAAGGCCAAGAAGGTTTGGAACTTGCCTTTGATAAATGGTTAACGGGTGAGGCAGGTAAAAAGCAAGTGCTCAAGGACTTGCGTGGCCGCATATTTAAAGATGTTAGTTTAATCTCTGAGGCGAAAGCAGGTAATGATATTGCTTTAAGTATTGATATGCGTTTGCAGTATTTAGCTTATAGAGAGTTAAAGGAGGCGGTAAAGGCACATAAAGCTAAATCTGGCTCAGTTGTCTTGTTGGATGCCAAAACCGGTGAAGTATTGGCGATGGTGAATCAACCATCCTTTAACCCCAATGACAGGTCAGGCTTAAAAGTGCATGCGCTGCGTAACCGTGCCATGACTGACCAGTTCGAGCCTGGCTCAACCATGAAGCCGCTCACGGTTATGGCAGCGTTAGAGACCGGTCGCTTTAGCCCAAATACCCAAATTGATACCCACCCCGGTTTTTTACGCGTTGGCAAAAAAACCTTATTGGATCCTGTCGATTACGGGGTAATGGATGTTGGAAAAATATTGCAAAAGTCTAGTCAGGTTGGTTTGACAAAAATTAGTTTAGATCTTGAAGGCGATGTTATTCGTAACATGTTTTTTCGCGTGGGCCTTGGGCAAGGTACGGGTACAGGTTTCCCGGGTGAATCCGTAGGTACATTGCCGGGTTACGCCAAATGGCAACCTATTGTGCAGGCAAATTTTTCCTTTGGTTATGGTATGTCACTGACTACTTTACAGTTAGCGCAAGCCTATAGTGTTATTGCCAATAGTGGTGAGAAGAATCCAGTCTCTTTGTTGAGACTCAATGAAGAGGCTGAGTCGACGACAGTTGTACAGCCACATATTGCGAAGCAAGTAGCAAAAATGCTGCAGCGCGTTGTACAAAAAGGCGGTACCGGTACTCGGGCGGATGTTCCAGCATATTACGCTGCAGGTAAAACAGGAACCATTCATAAAGTAGGTAATAATGGATATTCCGATAACCGTTATTTATCGTTATTTGCAGGCTTTGCACCAGCTGACAACCCAAAAATAATTGCTGTTGTTGCTATCGATGAGCCAAGTGCAGGCCAGTATTTTGGTGGCGAAGTAGCTGCACCTGTGTTTTCTTCTTTGGTCGAAAACGGCCTGCGTATATTGCATATTACGCCAGATTATATTCCCGCTAAGCCTACTCAGGTCGTGCATAAAAATAATCATGCAGTTGCTAAAAAGGAGCCGTTGTCATGATGGCTTCTACTGCTCAAGTGGCGTATCCACTTAATGAATTACTGGATGGTTTTTGTGCCAAGGGTATGGCCGACGATATTACTGTTAATGGATTAAGTATAGATAGTCGTGACATTAATGATGGCTATTTATTTGTCGCGGTGCAGGGCGTGACTAACCATGGTAAATGTTATATCCCGCAGGCAATTAAAAAAGGTGCTTGTGCAATATTGATTGATACGCAGGAAGAGACTGTACAGAGCGCTGCCCCTGTTATTGCTATCGATAATTTGCAGTGCGTATTAAGCGAAATAGCTGGCCGGTTTTATCAGCATCCTTCAAGTAAAGTGCCCATCTATGGTGTTACTGGTACCAATGGTAAAACCACTTGTTCTCACCTGCTAGCGCAGTGCTTATCGGTTTATGAGGGTAAGTGTGGAGTAATGGGTACTCTAGGCTACGGTGTGATTTCTTCCTCGAGTGCAAATGACGAGCAATTAACGACTACCGGAATGACAACGGCTGACCCAATCAGTACACAAAAGATGTGCGCTGACTTATTGCTAGATGATTCTAAAGCGATAGTAATGGAGGTGTCTAGCCATGGGCTCCAGCAAAATCGCGTTGAAAATATTGATATTAATACAGCTATTTTTACGAATTTAACCCATGATCACTTAGACTATCATGGAACAATGCAAGCCTATGGGCAAGCCAAGTCTCGATTGTTTGAGATGCAATCGGTTACCAATACTGTTATTAATCAGGATGATAAGTTTTCGGAACAATTAGCCGAAAAGGTCAATAACAATACGCGCCTTATCACTTATAGTTTATCGAATAACATCAGTAAATACACACAGTCCTTTGCGCACTTTTCATTTGAAGAGCCCGTTTTTTCAAGTGAGGGTGTTGCGTCTGTTTTAAATACGCCTGAGGGTAAATTCCCTATTACTACAAAGCTAGTGGGTGCTTTTAATCTAAGTAATCTGTTGGCTGTTATTGGTGCTTTATATGCCAATAATTACTCTGTAGAGAAAATTGTCAAATCATTACCGATATTAAAATCGGTACCTGGCCGTATGGAGTTGATCCCAAACACATTGGGGTTTCAAGTTGTTGTTGATTTTGCGCATACCCCCGATGCCTTAAAAAGCGCATTGGAGGCGCTGTTGCACCATCAGCATAACAATATTTGGTGTGTGTTTGGTTGCGGTGGTGACAGAGATGCTGATAAGCGACCTAAAATGGCATCGATTGCCGAGCACTTAGCCGACCACGTTGTCGTTACCAATGATAATCCACGTAAAGAGTCTCCCCAAAATATTTTTGCAGATATACAACAAGGGTTTTCGAGCGAGCACACAATTATTGAGAGCCGCGCAGATGCTATTGCTCATGCGATTAAATCGGCTAATAAAGACGATATTGTATTAATTGCTGGCAAGGGGCATGAGGATTATCAGATTCTCGGGTCAGAGAAAATGCCATTTAGTGATCAACAACAGGCACGCCTAAGCCTAGGTAATCGTGAGCAGGAGGTGGTTTTATGATCAAGCCATTCTCTATACAAGAGATACACAGCCAATTTGGCGGCGAACTACTCATCGGTAGTGATTATGCAAAAGATACATTAGTGGATTCTATCTCGACCGACACAAGAGCAATAAATGCTGGCGATTTATTTGTAGCGTTGTGTGGTGACAATTACGACGCTCATGATTACTTGCAAGATGCAATCAATGGCGGGGCTAAAGGATTAGTAGTGGATGAAACCTCTCGCGATAAACTAAAGAGCTTGTCGCTAGATGATCTGTCTATTTGGCTGGTGGGTGATACTGTTAAAGCGTTAGGCCAGTTAGCGCAGTATCAACGAAAATATTTTGATGGCCAGTTGGTTGCTATTACGGGTAGTTGCGGTAAAACAACAGTTAAAGGGATGCTCAAAAGCATTTTTGTAGAAAAGCTAGGGCAAGAGCAAGTATTTGCCACGGCAGGTAATTTTAATAATCATATTGGTGTTCCTCTATCTGTCTTTTCAATGACTTCTCAACATGAAGTGGCTGTGATTGAGATGGGTGCCAGTGGCTTAAAAGAGATCGAATACCTAACGTCTATTGCAAGGCCTAATATTGCGATGGTTAACAATGTCATGCCTGCTCATGTTGAAGGTTTTGGCTCCATTGATGGTATTGCAATCACTAAAGGCGAAATTTATCAGTACCTAAAAAGCGGTGATGCTGCAATCGTTAATGCAGATAGTGATTATGCTTCTCTTTGGTTAGATGGTTTAGAGAGCAATAATAACAATGTTGAAGTTTTGCAGTACTCTACCGAGAATGCCCCTGCTTCCCAAATTCAGGCAAGTAGCCTCCACAAGCTAAAAAATGGTTGCTATGGGTTTTCTCTATCCAATAAAAATACTGATCAACCTATAGATATCAATTTATCTGTTTTCGGTAAACACAATGTAGCTAATGCACTGGCTGCTGCCTCTTGTGCATACGCTGCAGGTGTCAGCTCGGGCGATATCCAAAAAGGCTTAGAAAATTTTGGGGGTGAACCTGGTCGTTTAGAACTCATTAACTACGGGCAAAGTTTTACCTTAATTAATGATACTTATAATGCGAGCCCAGGTTCTGTTAAAGCTGCTATTGATACATTAGCAGGTATTGGCAATGAGTCAGTTTTAGTACTAGGTGATATGGGTGAGCTGGGTGATGAATCCGAATCTCTTCATGAAGAGATTGGTAAATATGCACAAGCAAAAAATATTACTAAGTTATTAGCTGTTGGCGAAAAAACAAAAAGAACAGTCCTTGGTTTTGGTAGTAATGGGCAACACTTTTCAACTTCTGATTCTTTGGTTTCTGACTTGGTAAAAATACTATCGTCGGAGGCTGTTGTTTTAGTAAAGGGATCGCGTAGTGCGCATATGGAAGTGGTTATCGATAAGTTAAAAAAATTAGGAGAGGCCACTAATGCTTGTTTGGTTCGCTGAATACTTACAACAATTTAATAGCGGATTTGCTGTATTTCAATACCTAACCTTTCGAGGAATATTAGGTGTGTTAACGGCATTGGGAATTTCTTTATTATTGGGTCCATGGATGATCCGGAGATTAAATATTTTACAGATAGGGCAGTCTGTGCGTGAAGATGGCCCGCAATCGCATCTGAAAAAATCAGGTACGCCAACAATGGGCGGCACCTTAATTTTGGCCGCTATTTTTATTAGTAGCTTGTTGTGGTCTGACCTTTCTAATCGATACGTTTGGGTTGTGCTCATTGTGACTGCTATTTTTGGTTGTGTTGGCTTTGTTGATGACTATCGCAAAGTTGTTGAAAAAAATTCTGTAGGTTTGCCTGCAAGATGGAAATACCTGTGGCAATCAATTGCAGGTTTGGGTGCGGCCATCTATTTATATTCTTGTGCGTCTCTTCCTGCAGAGACGCAACTCATTATTCCATTTTTTAAAAATGTGATGATTGACTTAGGTTTGTTCTATGTTGTTTTAACCTACTGCGTCATTGTGGGTTCGAGTAATGCCGTTAACTTAACCGACGGCTTAGATGGCCTAGCGATTATGCCTACAGTATTGGTAGGTGGTGCATTGGGTTTGATTGCCTATTTAGCCGGTAATGTTGAGTTTTCGACGTATTTGCAAATTCCTTACATCCCGGGTGCGGGTGAGCTAATTGTTTTTTGTGCGGCATTAGCGGGTGCGGGTATGGGCTTCTTATGGTTTAACACCTATCCCGCTCAGGTGTTTATGGGTGATGTTGGGGCCCTAGCTCTCGGTGCTGCCCTCGGTGTTATTGCAGTGATTGTGCGCCATGAAATTGTTCTATTTATTATGGGTGGTGTTTTTGTCATGGAGACACTGTCAGTGATTATACAGGTCGCATCATTTAAGTTGACCGGTAAACGTATTTTTAGGATGGCTCCTATACACCATCACTTCGAATTAAAAGGATGGCCTGAGCCGCGCGTGATCGTACGTTTTTGGATTATCACCGTGATTTTAGTTTTAGTTGGTTTGGCTACATTAAAGCTCCGTTAAGTAAACGAAAAATATTATGACGCTAATAGCAAGTACACAATTGACGATTATTCTGGGCCTCGGTGTAACCGGGCTTTCAGTTGCTCGTTTTTTGTCGCGTCAAAAAACTAAATTTATGGTTGTGGATTCAAGAGAAAACCCTCCAGGGCTAGAGGAACTCTGTCGTGAACTTCCAGAAACTAATTATGTTCTAGGTACATTAGATAGTGGATTACTATCAATGGCTAGTGAGGTTGTTGTTAGCCCAGGCATCAATTTAAAAATCCCTGAGATAGCAACATTAATAGATCAGGGAATCAGTGTTGTTGGTGATGTAGAGTTATTTGCACGTGAAGTCGATAAGCCTGTGATTGCGATTACTGGCTCCAATGCCAAAACAACGGTAACGAGCCTAGTTGGGCAAATGGCAAAAGACGAAGGGATTAATGTTGCTGTCGGCGGAAATATTGGTACGCCAGTATTGGATCTTTTGTTAGAAAATGCTGATTTGTATGTATTGGAATTATCGAGTTTTCAATTGGAAAGCACGTTCTCACTTAAGCCTGCTGTATCAACAGTATTAAATATCAGTGAAGATCATATGGATCGATACGATAGCCTAGCTACGTATCATCGAGTAAAACAGCGAATATATTTTGGTGCAAAAACAGTTGTTGTTAATCGAGCTGATCCGTTAACGCAACCGCCGTTGGCTCAGGGTGTTAACCGTATTAGCTTTGGTCTAGATCAATCTGACCGCAGCGCTTTTGGTGTTATTACTCGCAGCAACATTGAATATTTGGCACATGAATTCAATACCTTAATACCAGTGAGCGAATTGCAATTACGTGGTAGTCACAATGTTGCTAATTGTCTGGCTGCATTGGCTATTGGTTATTCTGCCGGTATTTCTTTCGATACTATGCTGCAAACACTTAAAAACTTTAAAGGTTTGAAACATCGTTGCCAATGGGTCGCAACAATTGATGAGGTTGATTACATTAATGACTCTAAGGCCACGAATGTAGGGGCCACTATTGCAGCAATTAATGGCTTTGTTAGCGAACTAAAAAGCACTTCAAAGCGCATTGTTCTAATTGCCGGAGGTGAGTCTAAAGGCGCTGATTTTGCACCTTTGGTTAAACAGTTAAACGCTAAAGTGTCGACTATTGTTTTAATAGGTGTAGATGCACAACTCATTAAAACTGCAGTTGAAGCTGAAAGCATGAGTGATTCGCTTAATGTTTTTTGTGCAGCATCATTGAGTGATGCAGTTCGTATAGCAAAAGATACGGCTAAAAAGGGTGATATCGTTTTATTGTCGCCTGCTTGTGCAAGTTTCGATATGTTCAAAAGTTTTGAAGATCGTGGCAATCAGTTTATCGAGATAGTGGAGGGGTTGGCAGCATGATTCAGTCAGCTTTAAAACTACCAACGCATTTATTCATTGAGAGACATACATCAGTTTCTTTTAACTGGAATTTAGTTTTCACGACACTCGTTCTTGTATCTATCGGCTTAGTCACTATTGCCTCAGCCTCTATTGATTTTGCTGTAGAGAACTTTAATGACCCTTGGTATTTTGTGCGTAGGCACATTGTTTATTTATTTTTAGGGTTTAGCGCATCTTGTGTGATGTTATTAATTCCAACTACCTTTTGGAAAAGATATGGCTGGATGTTGTTTTTCGTTGCCGTATTCTTTCTAGTGATTGTTTTAATTCCTGGTGTTGGGCGCCGTGTTAACGGTAGTCAGCGGTGGTTGAGTGTTGGTCCAATTACCTTACAAGTTTCGGAAATGGTTAAATTTTGTAGCATTGTATTTTTTGCGAGTTATTTATCTAACAGCCAGTACTTTTTGCAAACCCAATGGAAAGAGCTATTTAAGCCTTTATTAATGCTCGTTTTTTTAATGTGGTTGCTATTGCTTGAGCCTGATTTTGGTGGCTCCGTTGTGCTCGCTGTTACTGTTGGAGGAATGTTGTTTTTAGCGGGTGCTAAGCTCTGGCAATGTTGCTTGCTGTTAGTATCAGGCTTAGCTATCTTGGCAGGGCTAGTGTGGTTTACGCCCTATAGACTAGAGCGTTTAGTGACCTTTTTAGACCCATGGCAGGATCAGTTTGATACGGGCTATCAGCTAACCCAATCGCTCATTGCTTTTGGTCGGGGTGAATGGTTTGGATTAGGTTTGGGTAATAGCATTCAAAAAATGTTATATCTGCCAGAATCCCACACAGATTTTATATTCTCAATCTTCGCAGAAGAGCACGGGTTTATAGGCGCTGTTTTATTACTGTTACTATTTATTTATTTTGTCTTTCAGATAGTACTCGTTGCTAAAAAAGCAATGTTACGCAATAACACATTTGTTGCATTAACTGCATTTGGTATCGCTATTTTATTTGGATTTCAAATCATGGTTAATGTTGGTGTGGCCTCTGGCTTTTTCCCAACAAAGGGCTTAACGCTTCCTTTTATTAGTTATGGCGGAAGTAGCTTATTAGTCAATTGTTTATTAATAGCATTATTGCTGCGCTTAGATTATGACCTCGATTTAGATGTTGTTAAGTCGTCTAAAAAGCGGGGTTCCTTGAAATGAATACATTAAGTAGTAACGCCGTTTATTTGTTTATGGCAGGTGGTACCGGTGGTCATATATTTCCAGCCTTAGCGGTTGCTGAAGAGTTGCGTGAACGTGGTGCTAGCATTTACTGGCTGGGTACGGCGTCAGGAATGGAGAATGTTTTAGTGCCTAAGCATGGTATTGATCTTCATTCAATTTCTATTAAAGGGTTTCGAGGCAAGGGTTTGCTGAAAAAAATATCGACGCCATTTTTATTATTAAAAGCTGTGATGCAAGCTGTTTTTATTATTCGTAAATTAACGCCCGATGTCATTATCGGATTTGGCGGATATGTTGCAGCGCCTGGCGGAATTGCGGCCTATTTGTTACGTAAGCCGCTCATCATTCATGAGCAAAACTCAGTGGCTGGTAGCACTAATAAGTTGCTTGCCAAGCTTGCTTCTAAAAAGCTAGAAGCTTTTTCTGGCAGTTTAATTGACGCGATACTATTGGGTAACCCTGTCAGGAAAGCAGTCTGCAGATTATTTGATGAAAATAAAGGCTCAGCTAAGGTAGATGATTCAGAAAATATAAGGAAGGTACTTAACGTTTTGATTATGGGCGGGAGTTTAGGCGCCGAGGCTATTAACAAAGCTGTGCCTCAAGCGATTGCTAAATTACCTGAGGAATTAGTCATTAATATATGGCATCAAACAGGCAAGGGGAAATTACAGCAGGTTGCTGAAAGCTATAAAGAATTAGAGGTTGATGCACGAACCAATGAATTTATTGACGATGTAACCCAGGCCTATCAATGGGCCGATGTCATTATCTGTAGAGCCGGTGCGTTAACCGTAAGTGAAGTAGCTATAGCTGGTTTGCCCGCAATTTTTATTCCTTATCCCCACGCTATTGATAACCATCAAGTCGTTAATGCACAGTGGTTGGTTAACAATAATGCTGCAAACATGATTGAACAGAGTGATTTAACAGCAGGTTCATTGGCTGATAATTTAAAGAGCTTGTTGATGGATAAAGAAAAAATACAGAGCTATTCACAAGCCTTAAAAGAGCTAGCAATGCCTCATGCGACAAAAAATGTAGCAGATATTTGTGAGCAGATATACCTCGATAAAACAACTAAAAGAGAGAGTCGACATGCAAACTAATGCAGCTTTTTGTGTGCCAGAAATGCGTCGAATTAGGCGGATACATTTTATTGGTATCGGCGGTGCAGGCATGAGCGGTATTGCCGAGGTATTGTTGAATCAGGCTTATGATATTTCTGGGTCTGACCTTCGTGAATCTGCAGTGACAGATAGACTCAAATGCATGGGAGCTGATATCTATATTGGGCATAAAGCTGAAAATATCGATGGTGCTGATGTTATCGTAAATTCAACAGCTGTGGACGAAACTAATCCAGAGATGATGAGTGCACGAGAAAACCGTATCCCTATCGTGCGTAGAGCTGAAATGTTAGCTGAACTCATGCGTTATCGCCATGGTATTGCCGTCGCAGGTACTCACGGAAAAACGACCACTACTAGCTTAATTACCTCTATTTTGGCAGCGGCAGATCTCGACCCTACATTTGTTATTGGCGGTCTTGTTCATAGTGCTGGGAGCCATGCAAAATTAGGTACTAGCCATTATTTAGTAGCAGAGGCAGACGAAAGTGATGCTTCCTTTTTACACTTGCAACCTATGGTTTCTATCATTACCAATATTGATATGGACCACATGGAAACCTATGAAGGGGATTTCTCTCGATTGAAAAAAACCTTTATTGAATTTATTCAAAACTTACCATTTTATGGTTTGTTGGTTGCCTGTGGTGATGATCCAATTATTCAGGAGCTATTGCCAGATATTTCACGCCCAGTTATTACCTATGGCTTTGATGAGGGCAATGATTATGTTGCCGAAAGTGTTGCACAAAAGAAAAATTACACTCAGTTTGTTGCTAAAGGGAAATTACTAAAAGACAAGTTAGGTATAGATCAATTACCGATTGCGTTGAGTATGCCAGGTAGGCATAACGTGTTGAATTCTTTAGCGGCTATTGCGGTCGCTGTTGATGAAGGTGTTGGTGTTGAGGCTATTCAAAAAGGCTTGGAGAACTTCCAAGGTGTTGGCAGGCGCTTTCAAATCTACGGTAACTACCCGATTGAGACTAGCGATTCGAGTGGTGAGGCGATGCTGGTAGATGATTATGGGCATCACCCACGTGAAGTAGAGGCGACTATTCAGGCGGTACGAGATGGTTGGGATGAAAGACGATTAGTTATGATCTATCAGCCGCATCGCTATACGCGGACACGTGACTTATATGAGGACTTTGTGGATGTACTGTCACGTGTTGATGTGCTGGTTTTACTCGATGTTTACTCAGCAGGCGAAGAGCCAATAGCTGGTGCAGACAGTCGACATTTAAGCCGTAGCATTCGCACTCGTGGTCAAATTGACCCCATTTTTGTTGAAGGCATTGATGGTGTACCGGCTGTAATCAAAGATATTGTAAAACCAGGTGATATCGTTATCACTCAAGGCGCAGGTAATGTGGGGAGTTTGGCTGCCACATTAGCAAAAAGAAAATTAAGTTAAACACATTTGGGTCTACTTAAATCATGAAAGAATTAGATTCTAAAAAAATTAATCGAGTGGGTGTTTTGTATGGAGGCGTTTCGGCCGAACGAGAGATCTCTTTGGAGAGTGGCCGTGCGATTATCGATGCCTGTACCCGCTTAGGTATAAATGTTGTTGATGTGGAAATTGGTGAAGAGGTCATAGAGACAATAACAGCAGCGAATATTGATTTAGCATTTATAGCATTACATGGTGGTATAGGTGAGGACGGTAGATTGCAGTCATTGTTAGAGATGATGAATATTCCGTATACAGGCAGTGAAGTACAGCCATCTGTTATTGCGATGAATAAATTGATCTCTAAAAGAATCTGGCAGGGGATTAATTTGCCGACACCGAGATTTTACCAACTAACGGTAGATAGCGACTTTGAAAAAGTATTAGAAGATTTAGGGGGCAGCGCAATAGTGAAACCTGCTAATGAAGGTTCAAGTATTGGTATGGCAATTGTGCATAGTGCGACAGAATTACAAAAAGCGTTCGAACAAGCACGCCAGTATGATGCGGCTGTATTTGTTGAAGAGTTATTGAAAGGTGCTGAATATACAGTGGGTATTTTGAGCGATGAAGTATTGCCAGCTATTAAGTTAGAAACTGATAATGTTTTTTATGATTATGACGCTAAATATATCTCGGAAGATACGCGCTATATTTGCCCTTGCGGCTTATCAAGTAGTAAAGAACGTGAAATTAAAAACTTGTCTCGCTGGGCCTTTGACAGCCTAGGTTGTCGTGGATGGGGGCGGGTTGATTTGATGATGGATGAAAATGAGAATTTTAAAGTATTAGAAGTTAATACAGTGCCAGGCATGACGAGCCATAGTTTGGTGCCTATGGCGGCTAAAGCAGCTGGCTACTCGTTTGATGAGCTTGTGTCGAGAATTTTAACCTCGGCAGCTTCTTCTAAGTGATATAACTATGATCGAAAAAATTGATCCCAAGAAAAAGGTAAGGAGAGTTAAAAACACTAAGAATATTAGAGCTAATGCAAAAAAAAATACTGAGGAAAAAAAAACCTCGTTTAAAGGTTTTTTTAGAGTTATTAAATACACATTAGTGACTTCGGTATGTGCTTTTATTATAGGTGTTACGGGGTACTACGGTACTTCTCTCATTAATAAATTTTTAGAGCGGCCAATAACATCGGTTGTTGTTCAAGGGGATTTTGAATATTTGACTCGAAGTTCGATAGAACTGTTAATTGAAGAATATGTAAAACGTAGTTTTATTAAGGAAAATTTGTCAGCTATGCGAAATAGCTTATTAGCCAACCCATGGATTGATAATGTTGCACTTAAAAGGGAATGGCCAAATGTTTTGCATATTACAATTGAAGAGCAACGTGCAATTGCTCGTTGGGGAGATAAAGGTTTTGTAAATCACAGAGGTGATTTGGTGCTCACAAAGGAAGGTTTATTTCGTAACGATTTACCTCTTTTGCGTGGCGATGCTGATGAGGCAGGGTTGTTGATGAAAAAATATCAGTTTTTGTCGGGTGCCTTAAGTGAATATGGATTAACAGTATCAGTATTAGAAAAAGATAGAGTTGGGATATGGGTTGCAGAGTTAAGTAATGGATGGAAATTATTGTTGGGTAGGTCAGGTGTTAATAAAAAAATACAACATCTATTACTTGCATTAGAACAAAGGGCAATTTTATTGAGTAGTGAGGTAGATAGTATCGATTTGCGCTATGAAAATGGTTTGTCGGTTAAATGGATAGAAAGTAGTGATAGCAGCTTACATAACGAAGCAGTCAGTATAAAAGAGACGAAAAAATTAAATGAACAAAATATTTAAAGAACAATTAGTGGGTCAGGGTACAGCAATGTTTATTAGGCTTGGAGACTAATATGGCAAGCGAAAATAATAATATTGTAGTTGGTCTAGATATAGGCACATCCAAAGTCGTTGCTATTGTCGGTGAAATTAATAGCGCTGGTGAGCTTGACATTATTGGTATTGGCTCACATCGATCAACGGGCTTAAAAAAAGGTGTCGTCGTCAATATCGAGTCAACCGTGCAATCGATTCAGCGTGCAATCGAAGAAGCAGAGCTAATGGCCGGTTGTGAAATTCACTCAGTTTATGCCGGTATTGCAGGCAACCATATTAATAGTATGAACTCCCACGGTATTGTTGCTATTAAAGAGCGTGAAGTAACAACGCAAGATGTCGATCGTGTTATTGATGCTGCGCAGGCGGTTGCTATTCCAGCAGATCAACAAATCTTACATATCTTGCCGCAGGAATATTTAATTAATAGCCAAGAAGGTATCAAAGAGCCGTTGGGTATGTCGGGTGTGCGCTTAGAAGCAAAAGTACATTTAATTACCTGTGCTGCTAATGCAGCGCAAAATATTGAGAAATGTATTCGCCGATGCGGCTTAGAAGTTGAAGACATTATTTTAGAGCAATTGGCTTCTAGCTATTCAGTGCTGACGGATGATGAGCGCGAGTTAGGTGTTTGTATGGTCGATATTGGCGGCGGTACTACCGATATTGCCATTTTTACTGAGGGCTCTATTCGCCATACCGGTGTTATTCCTATTGCAGGTGATCAGGTGACCAACGATATAGCAATGGCGTTGCGTACACCGACTATGCATGCCGAGGATATAAAAATTAAATATGCCTGCGCTCTTGCAAAATTAACAGGGGCCGACGAAACCATTCAAGTGCCTAGTGTAGGTGATCGCCCGGCTAGAGCATTATCCCGTCAAGCTTTGGCCGAAGTTGTTGAACCACGTTATGACGAGTTATTTACTTTAATTCAAGCAGAGCTTAGGCGAAGCGGTTATGAAGATTTAGTGGCCGCGGGAATCGTCCTAACAGGTGGCACATCCAAAATGGAAGGTGTTATCGAACTTGCCGAAGAGATTTTTCATATGCCTGTGCGTTTAGGGTTTCCGCAAAATGTAAAAGGTTTAGCCGATATAGTCGCTAACCCTATTTATTCGACGGGTGTGGGATTGTTACAGCATAGTTTAAAGCAACAGCGAAAGGTTAGTGCAGGTAGTACGCAGTTTGATAACGAAGAAAGTTTTTTCACAAAAATTAAGCGCTGGTTTCAAGGTGGCGGTTAATTTTTTACATATATCATTTAGTTAGTTAAATATCATTTAGTTAGTTAAAAATTTCAATAAAGAGGGGAATCTTATGTTTGAGTTAGTTGATAACGTACCACAAAGTGCGGTCATCAAAGTCATCGGTGTTGGCGGTGGTGGCGGTAATGCTGTCCGTCATATGATGGATTGCGAGGTCGATGGAGTAGAATTTATTTGCGCAAATACAGATGCGCAAGCACTACGAGATGTTGATGCACGTGTTGCACTTCAACTAGGTGGTGGCATGACAAAAGGCTTAGGGGCTGGAGCTAACCCAGAAATTGGCCGTCAATCTGCGATGGAGGATCGAGAGCGTATTGCTGAGATCTTAGAAGGTGCCGATATGGTATTTATTACCGCTGGTATGGGTGGTGGTACAGGCACTGGTGCTGCGCCTGTTGTTGCAGAAGTTGCTCGGGATATGGGGATTTTGACGGTCGCTGTAGTGACTAAACCCTTTCCTTTTGAGGGGCGTAAGCGTATGCAAATAGCTGATGAAGGTATACATCAGCTACAGCAACAAGTCGATTCATTAATTACTATTCCTAATGAGCGTCTACTGGCTGTGTTGGGTTCTAGCGCGAGTTTAATCGAGGCCTTTAAAGCAGCTAATGATGTATTACTTGGTGCAGTGCAAGGCATTGCAGACTTGATCATTCGACCAGGTATGATCAATGTCGATTTTGCCGATGTGCGTACAGTTATGTCTGAAATGGGTATGGCTATGATGGGTAGTGGCACTGCGAGCGGCGAGAATCGTGCGCGTGAGGCAGCTGAGTCTGCGATTCGCAGCCCTCTACTTGAAGGTGTTAATTTGCAAGGTGCCCGTGGAATCTTGGTAAATATTACGGCAGGTTTAGATTTGTCATTGGGCGATTTTAATGAAGTGGGTGAGACTATAGAAGATTTTGCCTCGCAAGATGCCACCGTTGTTGTGGGTACAGTCATTGACCCAGAACTAAGTGATGAGTTACGTGTAACCGTTGTTGCTACTGGCCTTCAAGGTGCCGCTGGTGAAAAACGTACACCTGAAGCTCGTGTTGTTGTTAATAACACGCGCAAATCATTACCAACAGATTATGTTGATTTAGATATTCCAACGGTTAAACGTAAAGCCGTAGGTGCTTCTGTAGCAACTGCTGGATCTAAGCCAAAAGCACAGGGTGAAAATGATTTTGAGTACCTCGATATCCCTGCTTTTTTACGTAATCAGGCAGATTAAGCCATATTTTTATAGGTGTGTTAGTGTACTTAATGGTTGTTAAATACTGAGGCTATTTTGTTTTTGAATAGAACTCATACAATAAAATAATTGTTTTTAAGATTTGCTGTAAGTGTATTCTTAGTACCGTTAGTTACTGCTTATCTAAGGACTGTTTAGAGAGGCAAAGATTATGTCGTATAGCATTATTGACGTTTGTTTTTTACTTATGAACTATTAGTGAATTTATTTGTCCTAGTTTGATTCGAGATGACGTAGGTACCCCTTGCTTACGTTGTTTCAGTTGAAAATGGTGAAATAATGCACATTTATTGATAAATAACCATTGAGAACACTGACTTATAATAGAAATATGTTAAAATACTATTAACTCCTTTCTATAAAGATAGATCATTTCTCGTTAATTCTAGTAAAAATGCTCAAAAAGATTAGTAGTTGTCGTTTTTGGATAGATGTATAGCACTGATGCTGACTATATATTTTAAAGTAATTAAATATTGCTTATAGGCGTTATCTTAAACAGATAACACTGTTCTATTTTATATGTAATGAAAAGTTAATAGAGGTATTTTTGCGATGATACGTCAACGCACGTTAAAAAATGAAATTAAGGCAACCGGTGTCGGCTTACATACAGGCGAAAAGGTGTATTTGACCCTAAAACCCGCACCTGAAGATTACGGTATTGTCTTTAGACGCACTGACCTTGATCCTATAGTTGAAATTCCGGCCAAGGCAGAAAACGTTGGTGAAACAACGCTTTCAACCTCTTTGATGAGTGGTGAGGCAAAAGTTTCTACGGTTGAGCATCTATTATCTGCTATGGCAGGCCTTGGTATTGATAATGCGATTATTGACGTAACTGCTCCTGAAGTACCGATTATGGATGGTAGTGCTGGGCCATTTGTATTTCTTATCCAATCTGCAGGTATTCGTGAGCAAGCAGCGGCTAAGAAATTTATTCGCATCAAAAAAGATGTGACAGTAAAAGACGGTGAAAAAATAGCAAGTTTTAAGCCTTTCGAAGGCTTTAAAGTGAGCTTTAGTATCGATTTTGATCATCCAGTATTCAGAGATCGTGCATTAAAGTCCTCTATTGATTTCTCAAGCACATCATTTGTAAAAGAAGTAAGCCGTGCAAGAACCTTTGGTTTTATGCATGAAATTGAATATTTACGCTCTAAAGGCCTAGCAAAAGGCGGTAGCATGGATAATGCAATCGTTGTTGATGAGTATCGTATTTTGAATGAAGATGGTCTTCGTTACGAAGATGAATTTGTAAAGCATAAAATGCTAGATGCTATTGGTGATTTATACTTACTAGGTAATAGCCTTATTGGTGAGTTTTCTGCTCATAAATCAGGGCATGCGTTAAACAATAAGTCTTTAAGACAACTCATTGCTCAAACAGATGCTTGGGAAATGGTAACTTTTGAAGATGAAGCCAGTGCTCCTATTTCTTATGGAAAGCTATCTATGGCTGTATAGATGTCATTTTTACTAAAAAGCCAGCTAATTAGCTGGCTTTTTAGTTTTTAATGTTTGATTTGTACGATTGTTAACGGAATTATAAAAATAATATGAACACTAACTTGTAATTCCTTGTTTTTAAGCCATATTTTATATAGGTTGATTAATTTTTCGTAGGCATTATAGTGTCGCTTATACATCTAGGCACCATCATTATGTACTATAAAAGGCCTGCTAAAGTAATAATGTAGAGTAAATAGCTCACAGTTAGTATCAGTAACTTATGAAAGTAATACTTATCAGCAAAAACGATAGACGTATGCGCCACCTTACTTTAGGGGGCTGGACTCGTGCAATATTGTCTATTTGCTTATTGGGCCTCCCTCTAGGTATTGGTACCTATCTTGGGCACAAATTAACGGCACAAAGCCCAAGCGTTGATGTGTTAACGGCAGAAACAGCCCAAAAATGGTCTGAAAACTTGTCGGATCAACAGCAAGAGATCAATGACGCACGTAATAATGCGGAGCAGCAATTAAGTGCAATTACTCTGCGTATGTCTGAGTTACAAGCAAGGCTTATACGCCTTGATGCTTTGGGTGAACGTTTAACCAGCATGGCAAAACTTGATAGCGGTGAGTTTGATTTCAATCAAACCCCTGCTTTGGGTGGCCCAGAGTCTGATACGTTAGGACAGGCCTATCAGCCACCTAGTTTTATGCAGACTGTTGATCAACTTGTGCAAAAAATTGATAACCGCGAACAACAGCTAGAAACACTCGAAGCCTTAATGGCAAAGCGTAAATTGCAAGACGATGTCTTTATCGCGGGTAGGCCAATTTTAAAGGGTTGGATGTCCTCAAGGTTTGGGCGTCGCACTGATCCATTTAATGCATCGGTTATCTCGTTTCACAGTGGTGTCGATTTTGCCGGTAAATTAGGCTCTGAGATTATTGCTGTCGCTGCTGGTGTAGTTGTCGAGTCGGGTGAACGTAGTGGCTATGGCGGCTTTGTTGAAATTAGCCATGGCAGTGGATTTAAAACACGTTATGCTCATAATAAGAAAAATCTTGTCAAAGTAGGTGATGTTGTCAAAAAAGGCCAAATTATTGCTCTAATGGGCAGTAGTGGACGTTCTACTGGCCCTCATGTGCATTTTGAAGTCTATAAATATGGTCGCCCTGTCGATCCAGCCTCCTATATCCATCGAAACCATCGTTAAGCAACTCCCGTAACTTACATTCTTCTTTGTGATCCTACTTTCATGTTATTGAAATAACATGTTCTCATCTATAAATAGATGAATAAAGGTAGGATAATAAATTGTTAATAATTAAAAAATTCTACAGCACTATATAAAATATATTTGGATTCCTATGTTAAATAAAGTATTTAAGAGCATTTTTGGTTCAAAAAATGGGCGCGAATTAAAGCGCATGGGTAAATTAGTTAAACAGATTAATGCGTTAGAGAGTGATATTGAAAAACTAAGCGATGAGGACTTAAAAGGAAAGACGGCAGATTTTAGAGCACGTTTAGAATCGGGAGAGACCCTAGATTCGTTATTACCAGAAGCCTTCGCCTGTGTACGCGAATCCTCAAGACGTACGCTAGGGCTGCGACACTTTGATGTGCAAATGATTGGTGGTATTACACTACATGAAGGACGTATCGCTGAGATGCGTACTGGTGAAGGTAAAACACTGGTGGCAACATTAGCTGTCTACCTCAATGCGCTTGTCGGCAATGTACACGTTGTTACGGTTAATGACTACCTTGCTAGCCGCGATGCTAATTGGATGCGCCCTGTTTTTGAATTTTTGGGTATGTCTGTCGGTATTATCCAAAGCATGCAAGAAAATGAAGATAAGCAAATCGCTTATGCTGCTGATATTACCTATGGTACTAATAATGAATTTGGCTTCGATTATCTACGCGATAACATGGCTTTTTCTAAAGACCAGCGAGTGCAGCGGAAGTTATCCTTTGCTGTCGTTGATGAGGTTGATTCAATTTTAATTGACGAAGCAAGAACTCCGTTGATTATTTCTGGGCAAGTAGAGAACAATGCTGAGCTTTATACCAAAATTAATACGGTTATCCCTAAATTAGAAGGGCATGTCGTTGATACAACTTTTAAAAAAGGGGAAGACGCTCCAGAGATAAAAGGCGATTATTCTATTGATGAAAAACAACGCCAAGTTGAATTGACAGAGCAAGGTCATCAAAAAGTCGAAGAGCTTCTTGTCAAAATGAACTTGCTTGATGCCAGCGATAGCCTTTATGCATCGACAAACTTAAATTTGCTACATCATGTACATGCGGCACTACGCGCCCATGCATTATTTGTTAATGATGTACATTATCTTGTTCAGGATGGTGAAATCCTACTCATTGATGAGCATACCGGTCGATCAATGCCTGGGAGACGAATGTCCGAAGGTCTACACCAGGCGATAGAAGCAAAAGAAAATGTAATTATTCAAAATGAGTCGCAAACACTTGCGTCAACCACGTTTCAAAATTACTTTCGCTTATATCCCAAGCTATCTGGTATGACAGGCACTGCGGATACAGAGGCCTTTGAGTTTCGTCAAACTTATAATCTAGACGTTGTTGTTATACCCACAAATAATACAATTGCACGTCAAGATTTAAATGATCTCATCTATTTATCCATTAGTGATAAATATGATGCTATCGCCAAAGATATTATCAAATATCAGCAGCAAAATGTGCCTATTCTTGTGGGTACCGCCTCGGTAGAATCCTCTGAAGAGTTATCCAAACGCCTAAAGAAAGAAGGTATTGAGCACAAAGTGTTAAATGCTAAGTTTCATGAAAAAGAAGCTGAGATTGTCGCGCAGGCCGGTAGGCCAAAGGCTGTAACTATTGCAACTAATATGGCGGGGCGTGGTACTGATATTGTCTTGGGTGGTAATTTAGAGGCAGAGCTTGATGAACTTGATAACCCTAGCGAAGCAGAGATAGCAAAAGTAAAGAAAGACTGGCAAGAGCGACATCAACAAGTACTAGATGCTGGTGGCTTACATATTTTGGGTACTGAGAGGCATGAGTCTCGTCGTATCGATAATCAGCTGCGTGGGCGTGCAGGTCGCCAAGGTGACCCAGGACTATCCCGTTTTTATCTTTCCATGGAAGATAATTTAATGCGCATTTTTATGTCCGATCGCATTCGCTCTTTTATGAAGTCATTGGGGATGGATAAAGGTGAAGCCATCGAGCATAAAATGGTGACTAACGCTATCGAAAAAGCCCAACGTAAAGTTGAAGGCCGAAACTTCGATATGCGTAAACAATTATTAGAGTTTGATAATGTTGCAAATGATCAACGCCAAGTTGTTTACACACAAAGAAATGATTTATTAGAAGCAGACTCTATCCGCGATATCATTACTAATATACGCCATGATGTCGTCACCGATATTGTCGGCGGCTACATACCTGTACAAAGTATTGAAGAGCAATGGGATATTCCAGGCCTAGAACAATATTTGTCGAATGAATATGGTGTAGAACTTGTTATACAAGACTGGTTAAAAGAGGACGAAAGCCTTTATGAAGAATCATTAAGGGAAAAGGTAATTGCAGCGGTACAAGCCGAGTATGATGAAAAGTGTGAGCGCCTTGACCCAACATTGATAGAAATTGAAAAACAAGTGATGCTACAGATTTTGGATATTCAGTGGAAAGAACACTTATTAGCAATGGATCATTTACGACAAGGTATTGGCTTGCGTAGTTATGCACAAAAAAATCCAAAAGAAGAGTATAAACGTGAATCCTTTGAGCTATTTCAATCGCTATTAGAGACGATTAAAACCGAAACTATTCGAGTGCTTGCACGTGTTGAGCCCGTTTCTGATGCAGAAATGGAAGCGATGGAAGAAGAGCGTCGTGTACAGCAAGAGCAAGCAATGAAACTTGAGCATGCACAAGCATCACTTTTACAAGAAGGCGATGCAAGTACTGAAGAGCAAGAACCACAGGTTGAGCAGTTTGTTCGAGCTGAGAAAAAAGTCGGCAGAAATGAAGCCTGCCCCTGCGGTTCAGGAAAAAAATATAAGCAATGTTGCGGTAAACTTTAATTGTTTGATCAAAGTTAATTAACGATATTTGTAACTAATATTCTCTAAAAAGGTTATGCATTCTTATGCCTGTTGGTGAAGTAAACTTTCCAGAAATGATGCCGATTGTTGGTGTTAAACTCAGTGCTGTGCATGCAGGGATTAAAAAAACCTCTGCTGCCAATAAACCTAAATTAGATGTCATGCTAATGGCGTTGCCAAATACGGCAACGGTAGCAGGTGTGTACACTAAAAATGCCTATTGTGCAGCTCCCGTAACGCTTTGTAAGCAACATACGAGTTACTCTAAAAATAGTCGTTACTTGATAGTAAATTCGGGTAATGCAAATGCATGCACGGGTGTTGAAGGTATCAATGCGGCGGCGGCTATGTGTCAGGCTGTAGCAAAACAAGCAGGCATAGAGACTCCTTTAGTACTGCCTTTTTCGACGGGAGTTATCGGTGAGCCTTTGCCTGTAGAAAAAATTGAGAGTGCGATCCCTGAATTGTTGACTACATTGGATGAACGTAACTGGGCTTTAGCCGCAGAAGCAATAATGACGACGGATACCTGCCCAAAGGGAGTGTGCTCGTCGATAAATATTGAGGGGTGTAGTGATATCTTAATGATTAATGGTATCGCTAAAGGCTCAGGGATGATCAACCCTAATATGGCTACAATGCTGGCCTATGTGGTGACTAATGCGGTTGTTGAAGAAAGCTTACTGCAAGAGCTACTCAATGAGGCCGCTAATCTTTCTTTTAATAGAATAACCATTGATGGTGATACATCCACTAACGATAGTTGTATGTTAATTGCTGCTGGTAGTTCTGATATTGTAATCAGCGATAAAAGCTCTCCATATTATTTAACGTTCAGGGAGGCTATTTTTGATGCCTTTACAGACCTTGCTCAAAAAGTTGTGCGTGATGGTGAAGGTGCTACTAAGTTTGTAACGGTGCAAATAGAAGAGGGCGCTGATTCTCCTGAGTGTTTGCAAGTGGCCTATGCAATTGCGCACTCACCTTTGGTTAAAACAGCATTATTTGCCTCGGATGCTAACTGGGGAAGAGTGGTTGCTGCGATAGGGTATGCCGGTGTAGAAAATTTAGATGTCGATAATGTGTCTGTTTATCTCGACGATATTTTAATTGTCGAAAAGGGAGGGCGTGCACATAGTTATCTAGAATCTGCAGGTGAGGCAGTTATGGTAAAAGACGAAATACTTTTACGTGTTTGCCTAGGGCGTGGAGATGTTACAGAAACTATTTGGACAACGGATCTTTCTCATGAGTATGTCACAATTAATGCTGAGTACAGAACGTGATTTTATGGTGAGTATACTACCAAGAAATTGTTTTTCACTATAAGAGTTATATTAATATGAGTGGTTTTGTACATGTCGTTGTGGGTATTGTATTGAATGCAAGGAATCAATTATTAATTGCTAAGCGCCCAGACCACCTTCATCAAGGTGGCCTATGGGAGTTTCCTGGCGGAAAAGTAGAAGAGGGTGAGTCGGGCTTTATTGCTTTGATTCGCGAGTTCAAAGAAGAGGTTGGTATTGTTATTAAACAAGCTGATTCATTTATGGAAATTTACCATCAATATAGCGATAAAAATGTTTTTCTCGATATCTGGCTAAGTCGGCATTTTGAAGGTGATGCTACTGGTATTGAGGGGCAAGAGGTGAAATGGATAGCCTTACATGAGTTAAAAAAATATTCTTTTCCGGAGGCCAATCAAAAAATAGTGGCTAAGCTATTATCAGAAAAGATATAGTGATTAGCAGTGATATATAGGCCCTAACATCATAGGGGTATCTGTAAAAATGCTAAGCGCTGCTATTACCATTCATCTTTATCGTTATCTTCACTCACGGGAACACGATAAGATTCATTAGCCCATTCTCCAAGGTCAATTAACTTGCAGCGGTGGCTACAAAAAGGCCTGTAAGGAAACTCATCTGACCAGATAACCACTTTTTTACAGTTTGGGCAATTTAAGGTTAATGTATTTTTTGTTTCAGTCATTTTCTCTCACAAGGATACTGCCTACCTAGGTTAAATAGTTGATGAGTTGGTGGTGGTAATGCTCCACGGACTTTTTCAGCTCGCCTAAAGAGCCATTATTATCGATAACATCGTCTGCTTTAGCTAGGCGTGTACTTTGATCGATTTGTTGGCTGATAATCTTCTTTACTAATTCTGTTTTATTGTTATCTCGCTCCGAGGCACGTTTAATCTGCAGGGACTCTTCGCAATCTATGGCGAGTACACGATCCACTTCTAGCTGTAGGTTATTCTCAAACAGTAAAGGTGCAGATAAAATAGTGTAAATAGACTGGGATGCTGCTAATTGTTTTCGTATTTCTTTTCTAATAATAGGGTGTAGTAAATTTTCTAGCCATTGTTTTTCGCTAGGCTTTCGAAAAATAATATCGCGTAATTTAGCCCTATTTAAATTCCCGTCCGGAAGTATTATATCATCACCAAAGTGCTTGGCTATGCTAGAGAGTGAAGGTGAATTTTGAGAGACCACTTGGTGGGCAATAACATCAGCATCAATAATATCGACGCCAAGAGACGCAAAGTGGTCAGTCGCTACGGATTTTCCACTAGCAATACCACCAGTAAGCCCTAAAATAAATGTCATAAAGTTAACTATGCAAGGCTTGTTAAATAATAATCGATGAGCTGATCACCCCATAAAAAAGCGATCCACCCTGCTATGGCTAAATAAGGACCAAAGGGGATGGGAATATTTTTATCTCGACCTAGTATAAGTATACCGGCTATTCCAATAACAGCCCCGACAAAGGACGAGAGAATAATAATTAATGGAATAAATTGCCAGCCCATCCATGCACCGAGTGCTGCGAGTAATTTAAAATCACCGTAGCCCATACCTTCTTTGCCCGTCACAAGTTTAAACAGCCAAAACACACTCCATAAAGAGCCATAACCAACAATTGCACCCCAGAGTGCGCTCGATAAGTCTGTGAATACACCAAAACTGTTAATGACTAGCCCCAGCCATAATAAAGGTAACGTTAAGTTATCGGGTAGAAGATAAGTATCAATATCTATCATGGTGAGTGAGATTAATGTCCACAATAGTAATAATGCTAATAAGCCAGAACCGCTAAAACCCAATAGATAGATAGTTAAGACTGAGAGCAAAGCTGTTGTTAATTCTATGATTGGGTAGCGTATGCTAATAGGGGTCTTACAATTATGGCACTTGCCTTGTAATAGCAAAAAATAACTAATAACGGGGATATTATGCCAAGGCTTAATTTTAGTGTTGCACTTAGGGCAAGTAGATGGCGGAAAAGAGAGGGAGATAGACTCTTGTGAATTATTTTCAGCTTCTAATACAGCCTCATCCAATTCTAAAATTTCAGTGCACTCTATTTTATAGCTTTGCTCTAAGATTTTAGGGGTGCGTAAAATAACAACATTTAAAAAACTACCCACTAATAAACTAATAATAAAAATAAAAGGATAATAGAAAAATGGGAGCTTAGATAAAATATCTAAGCTATTGGCGAAAGAATTAAAATTCATTTATTAGTAAGTCAGCTTTAGACGACAGCACCTAATTGGAATATTGGCAAATACATGGCGATCAATAAACCCCCTACAAGAACCCCAAGTACTGACATAATCATCGGCTCTAGTAGTGATGTTAAATTATCAACCATGCCGTCAACTTCATCTTCATGAAAGGTAGCTACCTTATCAAGCATAGCATCTAAAGAGCCTGATTCTTCACCAATAGAGGTCATTTGTAACATCATTCCAGGAAACAACCCTGTTGAGCGCATGGCTTGATTAAGCTGAATGCCGGTAGCAACACTATCTCGGACATCAAGTGTAGCCCGTTCGTATACAATATTGCCTGTTGCGCCTGCCACTGATTCTAATGAATCAATTAGCGGTACCCCTGCCGCAAAGGTGGTTGAAAGTGTACGCGCAAAGCGTGCACAAATAGAATTATAGACAATTTTGCCAATAATAGGCGTTTTAAGCAAAGACTTGTCGAGCAGATTACGGAATTTTGGTGACCGATGGTGCAATTCTTTTACTACAAAAATACTTGCTATTATACCAACTAATATAATAAGCCATGTTGCTTGTACAAACTCTGAAATAGCTAATACGAAAAGAGTAAATGCTGGCAAATCGGCACCAAAACCACTAAAGGTTTCAGCAAATTGGGGAACCACTTTAATCAATAGTATTGCTGTGACAACAAGTGCAACAACGACAACCGCAATAGGGTAGGTTAGGGCTTTTTTAATTTTTGCTTTTAGTATTTCAGTTTTCTCTTTATAAATAGCAATTCTATCTAGCAGTGTTTCTAGTGCACCTGATTGCTCCCCCGAATCTACTAAATTGCAAAATAAATTATCAAAGTATCGCGGGTGCTTTTTAAGGGCATTAGCAAAGCCACCACCTGCTGCCACATCGGTACGAATATGTTGGATTAGCTCTTTCATCGATGGATTTTCAAGCCCATCGGAGACAATGTCAAAGCTTTGTACTAAAGGCACACCGGCTTTCATCATAGTTGCCATTTGTCGCGTAAAAATAGCAATATCCATAGGGTTAATTTTTTTGTTGCCGCCAAATAAAGGTTTAGGTTTTTTGCGTACAGTTTTTGGTCTTACACCTTGTTTTATTAATTGCGCTTTTACTAAGGCTTGAGTTGAGCCAGACAGCTCACCTTGGACTTTTTTACCTTTACGGTCAGTGCCTTTGTAAATAAAAATTGCTTGTTTTGGTGTTGCCATAATTAATCCTTCGTCACTCGGTTGGCTTCTTCAAGGCTGATAAGTCCTTTAGCAACTTTGCGAAGTGCAGATATACGTAAATTATTAAAACCTTCTTCCGCAGCTTGCTTGGCGATCTGCAAAGAATTACTCCCCTCCATTATAAGGCTTGAAATGGTAGGGGTGATGCGAACCACTTCATAAATGCCGACTCGCCCTTTGGACCCTTTACTGCATTTAGGGCAACCCTCTGTGTTAGGGTGAAATAATTCCCACTCGGATTTGGGTATTTTGATCTTATCTTCGATTAAGCCTTCCTCGATTAAAACATCCTCAGGTATATCTTTCATGGGGATACGGCATGACAAGCACAGTTTGCGTCCCAAGCGCTGGGCGATAATCAAACTGACCGTTGTGGCCACATTAAAGGTAGGAACCCCCATGTTTAATAGCCGAGTTAGTGTCTCTGACGCGCTATTGGTGTGAAGGGTGGAGAGGACTAAGTGACCTGTTTGTGCCGCTTTAATGCCAATTTCAGCGGTTTCGAGGTCCCGGATCTCACCCACCATGACCACATCAGGATCTTGGCGTAGAAAAGAGCGGAGAGCTTCGGCAAAATTTAAACCAACCTTATTATTAATTTGAACTTGATTAATACCGTCCATATTAATCTCTACAGGATCCTCTGCCGTGGAGATATTACGCTCTTTCGTGTTAAGAATCCCAAGGCCAGTATAGAGCGATACGGTTTTACCACTACCGGTAGGCCCTGTTACTAATATCATGCCTTGAGGCTGGGAAAGAGCATCTAAATAGAGCTTTTGTTGCTCTTCTTCATAACCCAGTACATCAATACCTAGATGTGCAGCGCTAGAATCAAGTATACGTAGTACAATTTTTTCCCCAAATAGTGTGGGCAATGTATTTACACGAAAATCAATTGCTTTTGTGCGCGAGATTTTTAGCTTTATTCGTCCATCTTGTGGTACACGACGCTCAGAAATATCCATTTGCGACATCACTTTTAAGCGTGCAGCAAGGCGTGTAGCTAAGTTGGTGGGTGGTTTTTGGACCTCTTGTAAAATACCATCGACCCTAAAGCGTATACGATAACTCTTTTCATAGGGCTCAAAATGAATATCAGATGCGCCTAATTTAATCGCTTGTAGTAACACCTTATTGATAAATTTAACAATAGGTGCTTCATCTTGCTCTGATGTATCTTCGTCTTTATTTTCCTGAGGGTTATCGACATCAAGGTTTTCTAGCCCTTCATCATCGAGCCCACCTAAGGAGTCACCAAGTTTCTCTTCTTCTTCATTAACGTAGCGTTCAATTGCCGTTGAGAGCTTGTCTGCTTCAACGAGAATTGTATCTATATTAATACCTGTATTAAACTTGATCTCATCAAAGCCATGGATATTAGTCGGGTCGGTGACAGCTAAAAACAAACGGCTGCCACGCTTAAATAGGGGGAGTGCTTGATGCTTGATAATAAGTCGACTATCGACAATATTTTTTTCAATAGCGCTAAAATTATGTGCGTCTAAGTCATAGACTGGTGTGCCAAATTCATGCGAGGCAATAGCAGCGATCTTGTCAGCTGCTATAACTGATTGGCTGACAAGTTGATGTGCAAAAGTTACATTGTTGGTTTTACTTTCTTTTAAATGATTTAGTGCATCATCAGCAGTGAGTAACTGATCCTCTACTAGACGTCGGGCTAAGCCATTTAATGCCATTGTATTCATAATATTGCCATATTGTTTTTATAACGGCTTAAGGGTTGAATGATTTGCTGATAATGTTTTTACCATATTCAACCACAAATATCTCAACTCCTTATCCTACCACTTTAATTGCTATTCTAGGTTATTTTTGCAAAAAAAGTAAATGAATCAGTGGTTTGACACCTGATTTTAATAATTAACTGCAAATTTTTAAGTGTTCTTGGGTTATATTTAAAAAGTGAGTTAAAATCTTCTAGTACAGTTAAAGCTAAAAAGTGAATGTTAACTATCATTTATTTTACTGTGGTAATAGTGGTAAGTTACCATTGATTGAATTTCAAACAACCAGCAAAGGCTAATTAAAATGCGAACATCTTATGGTTTTAACCTAATAGAGCTTATGGTTGCCGTTGCAGTTATAGGTATTTTAGCTGGAATAGCCTTCCCTGCCTACCAAAGGTCTATCGCTCGTGCAGATATTGATAGCTGTTATAAATTTATAACACCGGCACGTATGACCGCTGACTTCTCGATTCAAAATAATAATGGGCTGGCAGCGGGAGCACTCGGTGCCAACCCTAGAGGTGGTTTAGGCTTATTTGGTGGTCCTTGTGCAAACGTTGTTATAGGTAATTTAGATGGCGCTAATAATGGCGATATCGATATTAGCGGTGTAATAAGTGGTAACACTATGCGTTGGCGTCGAGATGGTACTACTGGTGCATGGGTCTGTACTACAGTTGCAGGTGATAGCAATTTATCCCCCCAAACCTGTCGGTAACACTAACTAATCATACCAGTTTAAGTTACTAGTTGACATTTTTTGTCAGTCTTTGGGTGGCGTAAAATGTCATCTAGCCAAGGGTATATCTTTATATGCCTAGCAATTCCTTAGTTTGAAGAGTTGGCATAACATTTGCTGTGTTAAGTATAGTAATAACTAACTAATAAAAGGTGTTTTTATGAAAAAGAATCAACAGGGTTTTACACTCATTGAATTAATGATCGTTGTTGCGATCATTGGTATTTTGGCAGCCGTTGCATTACCGGCTTATCAAGACTATACAATACGTGCAAGGGTTGCTGAGGGCGTTAATCTTGCCGATGGTGCAAAAGATCTCGTTGCTATTGATGGTACGTCAACAGCTCCAGAATTAGCAGCCGTTGTACTTGCCTGGAATGCTCAAATTGGGGGTTTAGGTGCTGTGAGTAAGTATGTTACTAGTGTCCAAATTAACGCTAATGGCGAAGTTACAGTCACTCTAAACCAAGCTAACGTTGGTAATATTCCAGCAGCGAGTACATTAGTATATACACCCTACCTACAAGTGACAGGTGGGCCACAGCAGTTAGCCGCTGCTCTTGCTGGTAATTTAACGGGAGCTATTGATTGGGGTTGTGCTTCTCAACAGAATGCTGTTTCTGCTGCTCGTGGTTTACCGACATTGACTGCGGGTACTTTACCTCCTCAGTTTGCGCCGAGTGAATGCCGATAAGTTAAATTTTATTTAGCTCTATTATTTACGATGTATGTAAATATTTAAAAGCCTCTTTAATATAAAGGGGCTTTTTTTTGCAAAGAATAAAGGGGCTAGTACTAATAAATTCTATAGGCTTTAGTCATTAAGAGTGCTAAGTCTACCCAGTTAAAGTTTGGAGAAATGTATGAGCAGTATACAGCGTGGGTTTACTCTGATCGAGTTGATGATAGTGGTTGCCATTATCGGCATTTTGGCAGCTGTTGCATTACCCACTTACCAAGACTATGCAGTACGTTCAAGGGTTGCTGAGGCTGTTAATCTTGCCGATAGTGCAAAGGACCTTGTTGCTACCGATGGGGTATCAACGCTTCAGGAATTAAACGCCGTTGCAGATGCTTGGAATGCCCAAGTTGGGGGTGCAGGTACTGTGAGTAAGTATGTTACGGGTGTCCAAATGAACCGAGCTACTGGCGAGGTTATAGTCACTCTAAATGCTGCTAACGTTGGTAATATTCCGGCTGGTGTAACATTAGTATATACACCCTATATACAAGGTGGTGGTGGGCCAGTTCAGTTAGGCGCTTCTTTTGCTGGTAATGCAACAGGAGCCATTGATTGGGGTTGTGCTTCTGCGGCGAATGCTGTTTCTAATGCTCGTGGTTTGCCGGCGTTAACCGTTGGTAGTTTACCTGCTCAGTTTGCACCGAGTGAATGCCGATAAGTTAAATTTTATTTTAGCGCTATTATTCAAGATGTGTGTGAATATTAAAAAAGCCTCTTTTATGTAAAGGGACCAGCACTAATAAGCTTTGTAGGTTT
This sequence comes from uncultured Pseudomonadales bacterium, assembly GCA_947488935.1. Classification (GTDB taxonomy): domain Bacteria; phylum Pseudomonadota; class Gammaproteobacteria; order Pseudomonadales; family Cellvibrionaceae; genus CANLBN01. Next base: position 59,939 of record CANLBN010000009.1, on the reverse strand, counting down.
CAGTAAGTTAAAGAATGCTAAGTTTCTCGAGTTAAAATTTGGAGAATATATGAGCAGTAAATAACGTGGGTTTACTCTGATCGAGTTGATGATAGTAGTTACCACTATTGGTATTTTGGCTGGGTTGGCTTTACCTGTTTACCAAGATTATACTATCCGCTCCAAGTGAGCGAAGGTATATTGACTGCTTAATTTATCTCAAGTCAGCGTTGGCAATATAGCAAAAGTTAAATTCTAAACGAGTAAAAATGTCAGAGTTATTCAAGCAAAAATTACAAGCAACTGCATACCATGCTGCGTTCACTCTTCTGGTTGCAGGGTGTATCGCATATCTAATTTTTTTTATTTGGTACCCTGGAGCTTTTGCAGAGATGCTGAGAGGCAAAGAGCTCTATAGTTGGGTACTTTTAGTTGAAGTTATTCTAGGGCCTTGTATGTCTTTGGTTATTTACAATGCTAATAAACCCAAGAGAGAGTTAAGGCGTGACTACGGAATTGTTATTTCAATACAGTTACTGGCATTGGCCTATGGTATTTATACCATGGCACTTTCTCGCCCTGTGTATATTGCTTTTGTGGTAGATCGGCTAGAAATTGTTACACCTACAGAGTTTTTCCCTCAGGATTTAGAAACAGCTCAAAACACCGAATTTAATCACTTTTCTTGGTTTGGGCCAAAATTAGTTTGTACTGACAGGCCGAATGCGAAAGATAGAGCAAATTTAGTGCTTTCTTCATTCGCTGGCCGAGACTTACATGTTCTACCGCAATATTATCGTGATTGTCGTGAGGGGGAGTTATCTCAAGTTGGGCAGCCATTAGCGAGTTTATTGCCCATCATTAAAAATCATAATCTAGAGCTCTACGATAAACTACAGCAGGCTAATAGCCCGAGCGAGCGTTACAGATGGTTGCCAACGTCCAATCGTTTTGGTTTTGGGGCTGTGTTAATTGATGTAAATCTCGATAAGCCTGTAAATTACCTTAATATTGACCCTTATGTCAGTGAATAGGATAAATGGAATTCCTAAGCGTTAGCTCGAAGTGTGTTTTGCTAATTTGCTCTGACCAGCTTCTTTGCAAATGGGTAAGTAAACACAGCAAGTATCAACCAAGCTATGCCCAGATATTCGATGCCATTTTCTGGTAATGTGATTTCTAGTGCCATGAGTATGATTGAGATAACTAGTAATATGCCAAAGCTAATAATCAATGAGCCAATTATGTATCTAATATTCATTAGTATAGTCTCGTAAATATGGTCTCGTAGTTTTGTGTCTAATATAATATCTATTTTTAAAAATTACTAGCAAGTTGCTCTCATCGACAAATCCACCGCCACACAATGCTTAGTAAAAGCCCCAATCGATATATAATCAACCCCAGTTTCTGCATTAGCCACGAGTGTTTCGTGGTTAATGTTGCCAGAGGCTTCTAGTTTTACCTCTGCACCTTCTTGTTTATTAAATTTTTTCGTCAGTGCCACGCCTTCTTTTAGCTCATCGATACTAAAGTTATCTAGCATCACTATATCTGCGCCAGCAATGAGAGCCTGTTGTAGCTCTGTCAGTGACTCTACTTCGATTTCGACAGGTTTGTTGGGGTGGTTTTGCTTGGCGGTATATATCGCTTGTGTAATGCCTCCACAGGCCGCTATATGATTTTCTTTAATTAAAAATGCATCGTATAAGCCTATGCGGTGGTTGTAGCAGCCGCCGCAAGTAACGGCATATTTTTGTGCGGTGCGAAGGCCGGGTATAGTTTTGCGGGTATCTAATAGGCGAACATGGGTGTGTTTTACACTATCAGCATATTGCTGACATTTTGTGGCAGTGCCTGACAATAGTTGTAAAAAGTTGAGTGCAGCGCGTTCGCCAGTCAGTAGGGTGCGAGCATTACCGTTAAGCTCAAATAACACATCATTAGCGGTTGCTTTATCACCATCGTTAACATGCCATATTATCGATGTCTTCGTACCAAGTTGCTTGTCCAGTTGTGCAAATACTTCGTTTACCCACACCTTACCCGCAATAACGCAATCCTCGCGGGTGATAATTTGTGCGCTTGAGTTCTGTGTGGCTGGTATCAGTTCGGCTGTGATGTCGCCATCCCCAATATCCTCTTCTAGGGTGATAGTGACCATTTTTGTTATATCTTGTTCTAGCTTGTCTAAATAAGCGGTATTAGGCATGGGTAGTATCGCAGTGGTTGTTAGAAGTAGGGTTGTTTTGTGGTAAGTTGGATAAAGCGGCGCATTATAACGCTGAAAGTTATTTATCAACCAGTCAATCGGTGAACTTTCTTGTGTCTATTATTGGTTCGCTGTAACTATAAATTAAATATTATTAAATTCTTTAGAACGCTTTGCTCTACTTTTTGTCTTAACGATAACCAAAAAAATGTTATAAAAATCAATGTTTTATTCTATTTCTTGTAAAAGGTTATAATTATCTTCATAGTTTGTGATAAGTGTCTCGGTATAGAACTTTCGTACTATCGAACTATAAATGAATAGTTACAATCTAATTAGGAGTTTAAACTACAAGCTTCTGATCGATAGGGGTTAGCTATCAAATATGGTCAGTGCTTTGTATTGTTGATTGGCAAGATATCGAAAGGTTATTAAATGGGCATGTCATCAAATAGAGATAATGTTGTGAAGTTGCAAGCTAATCAACCGAGTCATGTCAAAAATGAGATGTCTATGAAAGAGCGCTTATCTAAATTACCTGCTGTTATTCAGTTAATTCATGATCTTTCGCATACACGGTTTAAAAGCGCTATTCAAAATTTATTCGACCATGTTGATGACTCTCTTTTTGAGCTGGCCGATAAAGCCGAGAGTAATTTAGAGCAAAATGTTTTTTTTGAATCAATGCGTGAGATTCGTATTCATCGGCGTGACATGGAGCGGACCTTTTTGCTCAATGCAGATACCCATTTTGTGGATGTATTAAGTGGTTTCGAGCCCGAGCCCAATGACGAGTTGAGCCCAGATGCCCTTGATGTTGATGACCTCTCCCTAGTGGGTAAGGATGAATTGGAAGAATTTGTCGCTGTTGATTCTTTGGTTAAAAAAGCGTGGATTAAAAATAAAAGCGCCCTACGCTCATTAGGTGATCGCCTTAGCACAATTAGTGCTATTGGCTTTACAGAGATCAATAATCCATTAACACCACGTTCACTAAGCGATAGCTTCGTTGATGCAGCCTCTGTATTAAATGTTGATATAAAGGCCAAATTAGTACTGTTCAAATTATTTGATCGCTATGTAATACAAGAGTTGCCTAATGTATTAAAGCTGGTCAATCAGTCATTAACCGACCAAGGTGTATCTACTCCTACGCCCTCGCTGAGACGGCGTGCCCCGCGTACTCAAAATGCTGATCCTCGCAATAATAATACTGTATCGATGAATAGCGGCGACAATATAAAAAATGCCGCTGCACCCGATGCCGCTGCGCTGTACGATACATTGCAAACCTTATTACAGTCCCAGCCTCGCGAGGACTCTCAGGCAAGTTTCTCTGATACAGCTTATACGAATAATGCAGCCAATGATTATGCGGTGACAGAAGTCTCATTTGCATTGATTAATGCCTTGTCACAAATTCAGCAACAGCAAGTACAGCAAGCGCCTGCATTAGGTAGTATCAAGCCTGAAGATGTTCAGCCTACATTGTTATCCAGCGGTAGTATTAAAACGGCTATTCAGTCGGCTACGGGCGAGCCTTTAGTCGATGAACGTTCTCAAGACGTAATGAAACTCGTTGATATGCTGTTCTCGTTTATACTCGAGGATGAAAACCTACCTGACCCTATTAAACTTTTATTAGCTCGCTTACAAATCCCTTTTATTAAGGTGGCTCTAGCCGATGATGATTTCTTTAAAAAAGAAGGCCATCCGGCCCGGCGGTTACTGAATGAAATGGCCATGGCTTCGATCGGTTGGAGTGGTGATATTGGTGCGCAAAAACGAGACCCTTTACTCGCTAAGATTGAGTCAACAGTGGCTAGAGTACTGGAAGAGTTTGATACGAATTTTGAACTGTTTACATTGTTGTTAACGGATTTTATTGCCTTTATAGAAAAAGAGCGTCGCCGTGTACTTTTATTTGAAAAAAGAGCGATTGATGCCGAAGCGGGTAAAGCTAAGTCAGAGATTGGGCGTAAACAAGTTGATAAAAAATTAGATGAGTTGATCGAAGATAAACGTATCCCTGAAGTATTTGAAGAGTTTGTAAAAGGTCCTTGGTCAAATATTTTATTTCTTATCTATATGCGCCAAGGCCCCGAGAGTAAACAGTGGACGAATGGGCTAAATATAGCCTCTGAACTCGTATGGAGTGCTCTACCGATAGAGGATGACACCCACAAAAATAAATTGACCTCGCTTTTGCCACGTATAGATGCCGCACTTAAAAAGAGCTTGGAAAGCATTTCATTTAATCCTGCAAAACAAACACATTTTTTAGACAGTTTTCATACGCATTATAATGAGCTTTTTTTACGCTATGAGCAAAAACTAGATGAAGAAAGTATTAATCAGTATGACAATGTTATTGTTGATGATATTACCGAGACTATTGAGGCAGACATAGACTCTATAACAGATCAGCCCGACGAGAAGGTTTCATCAGCCGTAAAAGCAGAAATCGATGCCGAAGAAGATGCCCACAAAAATAGCCTCGAAAAAGACCAGGTAAATCCATCTGGGCAAGTAGAATCCAAACAAGTTATAGATGCGTCAGATCCCACGACATTGGATGATCTACCACAGCAAGAAATCGCTAGCAAAGAGCCTTTGGTCCAGCTTTCACAAGAGCCTCAAAAAGCAGAGGCTCAATATGTTAATCTGGTTGATAATTTTACGGTTGGTATGTGGTTTGAAAAACAAGACGACGATATTGTTTCCTATCGGTGCCGCTTAGCTGCTGTTATTCGTGGTGCAGGTAAATATATATTTGTTAACCGATCAGGCGTAAAGGTTGCAGAAGAAACTCGTGAGACATTAGCGTTTCAATTGCAGCAAGGTAAAGTAAGAACTCTCGATGATGGCATGTTGTTTGATCGTGCACTAGAGTCTGTTATTACTAATCTGCGTTCACCTAAGTAAGCCACAAAGCCACTGGTTCCATTGTCGTTAAGCCTTGAGTATTATATGCACTCTTATATGCTTAGGTATGTCCTCTTTACATGCAATTTACGCCAACTAATAATAATGAACTCGCCATCGTTGATGGGTGCTTGTCATCTGCTCGTGTTGTTGTTTCGCCTAATTTTAACGAGCGCCCCGAGGGGGCTGGCGATATTAGCTTACTCGTTATACACAACATAAGCTTACCTCCAGAGCAGTTTGGCAGTATTTATATCGAGCAATTCTTTTGTAATAAGCTTGATGCAAGTGTTCACCCTTACTTTAAAACAATTGCAACAATGGAGGTTTCGTCTCATCTGCTCATTACCCGAGAGGGCGAAATCATCCAGTTTGTGCCCTTTGGTAAGCGTGCGTGGCATGCGGGTCGCTCTTGTTTTGATGGACGGCAAGAGTGTAATGATTACTCGATTGGGGTTGAGTTAGAGGGCGCGGATACAATTGCTTATACCAATGAGCAATATTGTGTATTAGTAGAGGTTACTAAAGCACTAATGCGTGACTATTCAAACATTACAGCGGAGCGTATAGTTGGCCACAATGATATTGCGCCCGGGCGAAAAACGGACCCAGGCGCGGCCTTTGACTGGTCATATTTTCGTAAGCTGTTGAATGCATAATGTCTGATATATATTTAGCGTCGCAGTCTCCTCGTCGCCGAGAGTTACTTTCCCAAATTGGTGTGTCCTTTAGCGTCACTGATGTCGATGTGCCTGAAGAAAGAGCGCTTAATGAGCACCCGTTGGACTATGTTCAACGTCTAGCACAATCAAAAGCAATGGCGGGTCTAGAATTAGTTAATGATAAGCCCGTACTTGGCGCCGATACCATCGTCGTGCTCGAGCAAGGTAATACCTTTGTTATATTAGAAAAACCGCGTGATAAAAACCATGCAATAGCCATGTTGATGTCTTTGTCTAATCGGCAGCATCAGGTTATTACAGCAGTTGCTGTTTGTGATAAGCGTCGTTGCGAGATACGTGTGAATCAAACTCTCGTCGAATTTAGAGAAGTCAGTGAGCGAGAAGCGGACGCTTATTGGCTAACGGGTGAGCCAGCTGATAAAGCTGGTGCCTATGGTATACAAGGGCTTGGTGGTGTTTTTGTGAGTAAGCTTGAGGGCAGTTATTCATCGGTTGTTGGTTTGCCATTATTTGAGACAACAGAATTACTGACCATATTTGATATTGCTTACTGGCAAGTAAAAGGTGAGTGATTAAATGTGTGTTTTGTGAGTAAAATATACGATAAACTGGCCATCAGTTTTTAAGCGTGTTTGAAAAAATAAAAATAAATAATAGTCACTATTACACTTTCTTCGAATTGAGTAATAACTAAAGTTTTTCCAAGAGATTTATACGGAGTGCCCATGCCATCATTTGATATTGTATCTGAGGTTGATAAACACATATTAACAAATGCTGTTGATCAAGCTAATCGCGTTATTACCACTCGCTTTGACTTTAAAGGCATTGATGCAAAATTTGAGCGCAAAGATTTTATGATAACCAGTTGGGCTGAAGTTGATTTTCAGTTAGAACAATTATTAGATATTTTACAGTCTGCATTGGTTAAAAATAATATTGATATCAAATGTTTAGAGGTGGGTGATGCAAAACCATTAGGCAAACAGGTTAAGCAAGAGATTCAGGTTCAAACAGGCCTAGAGTCTTTGTTGGCCAAGAAAATTGTCAAACTTATCAAGGATAAAAAACTAAAAGTACAATCCCAAATTCAAGGCGACCAAGTGCGAGTGACAGGCAAAAAGCGCGATGACCTACAACAGGTTATGGCTATGCTACGCGCAGAGGATTTAGACATGCCTTTACAATTTAATAATTTTAGAGATTAGTTTTCTAATCGTTACTATGCCCCCTGCTTATACCCAGCTAAAATCAACCATTAAAGATTGGCCACTGCAAAAAATTCTGTATATGGCCTTGCTGGGCTTTTCGGCAGGCGTTCCTATATTGCTAATTTTTTCTACACTGTCTTTGTGGTTAAGCGAGGCAGGCGTGAGTAAATCGGCGGTCACTTATTTTAGCTGGGCAGCGCTTGGTTATTCGTTTAAATTTATTTGGGCGCCTATTGTCGATAAATTGCCGCTGCCCATTTTAAGTAAAGTATTGGGCCGAAGGCGTGGATGGTTATTGCTCGCGCAATGTGCAGTTATTGGCTCTATTTTATGGATGGCCAGTGTTGACCCTATCTATGGGCTATCGGCCATGGCCTTTGGCGCCGTTGCTTTAGGTTTTTCTTCTGCTACACAAGATATTGTTATCGATGCCTATCGCATAGAATGTGCAGAGCCTAAAGCACAGGCATTATTATCCTCTACTTATATCGCAGGCTATCGTATAGGTACTATCGTTGCGGGTGCTGGGGGCTTATATCTGGCCTACCTTTTTGGTAGCCGTCCCGATGCTTATATTTATTCTGCATGGCAAAATACTTACCTTATAATGGCTTTGGTAATGGGTGTGGGTATATTAACGACTTTGTATATTCCTGAGCCAAAGGATGAAGGCGAGAGCGCCTATCCTTATGCAACCTCAAGTTATGTGCGCTTTTTTTTACTCTTTCTATTATCGGTTTTTGTCTTAATTATCACTTATAACTATTTCCCTGCTGTGACAATTAATGCGGGTAAGTTTCAACTAATAGCTGATTTTTTAGTCGGCGCGCTTCAATTATTTATTGCTTTATTTGTGGCGGTGTTTGTTGGTGTTGTGGGTGCTAACTATGGCTTGGCTGATAAAAAAATGGTCATAGAAAATTATTGTCAGCCAATACAAGAGTTTTTTGTTCGCTATGGTCGCTTGGCTATCTGGGTGTTATTGCTTGTTGGGTTTTATCGTGTCTCTGATATTGTTATGGGGGCAATCTCCAATGTTTTTTATCAAGACTTGGGTTATAACAAATTACAAATTGCCAATGTGACCAAAGTTTTTGGTGTCATAATGACTATATTAGGGAGTTTTCTTGGTGGTTTTTTAACCCTTAAATGGGGCGTAATCAAAGTGTTACTACTGGGGGCAGGCTTATCGGCCTTAACCAATATTGCTTTTATTGGTCTGTCTTTGCTGTCAGCTACTGAGCCGTCTATCAATGCGCTCGCCGCAGTTATTGCTATCGATAATCTCAGCGCGGGTTTAGCCGTAGCCGTTTTTATAGCATGGCTGTCTAGCCTAACGTCTATTTCTTTTACAGCGACACAGTACGCGATTTTTAGCTCATTAATGACGCTATTTCCTAAATTATTGGGTGGCTACTCTGGCACTATGGTTGAAGGTATCGGTTACTCATGGTTCTTTATCTTCACCGCTGTTTTAGGTATTCCGGTGATGCTGCTGATTTTGTATCTTAATAAACACATAAGCATTAAGTAGTCTCTTTGGGAAACTGGTCAACTAGCCAGTAATCACTTGATATTCACTTTCATTACCCCAATCATTATCAAAGGGCTCTGGTATTTTAAGGGTCTCTTTCAATAAACTAATACTTTGCTGACTAGTACTTAGTAGCGAATGAGAAATGTATGCGTATTTTACTTATTTTATTTGTAGCCATGCCGATTATAGAGATGTGGGTGTTGATCGAGGTCGGCGGTATTATCGGCCCGTTTCCTACCATTGGTTTAGTATTATTGACTGCATGCATAGGTTTGGGCTTATTGCGGGCGCAAGGAGCTGGTGCATTAGCGCGAGCACAAACTAAATTAAGAGCACAGCAAGTACCCGTACGCGAAATGGCCGATGGCTTATTTTTTGCGGTTGGAGGTGCTTTATTGCTAACGCCTGGATTTGTTACCGATGCTATTGGCTTTGCTTGTCTTACACCAGGTATCCGCACCTTGCTGTTGTCAGCTATTACTAAGCAATTATTGGGTAAAGGACAGATGAACGGCTTTAAACCCAATATGAACTCGAATTTTGAGTCTCAAAATGATGATTTCTTTGAAGCTAAGCCGCAAGATGCTAATTCCTCAACAAACAAAAGTAACCAAGTAATTGATGGCGATTTCGAGCGAGAAAAGGACTAAGTCGCAAAATAAATGCGGTTATTTTAATTTTTATGCTTGAAATGCTATTTGCTGTCCCCATCTGTAAATCACACTGATTTGTTCTCGCCGAAAAACTATTAAAAGAAGCGACAACAAACCTTAAATTTAATGTGTTTTATTGTTCATAAACCCTTTCATTGGAGAATCAATAATGAAAATCCGTCCTCTTCACGACCGTGTTGTCGTTCGTCGTCAGGAAGAAGAGCAGACCTCAGCTGGTGGTATCGTACTGCCTGGTTCTGCTAAAGAAAAACCAAGTCAAGGTGTTATTGTTGCTGTTGGTAGCGGCCGTATCCTAGATAGTGGTGATGTTCGCCCTCTAGACGTTAAGGTTGGTGACTCAGTTGTATTCGGTAAATATGCAGGTAGTGACACCATAGAAGTTGATGGTGAAGAGCTTATTATTTTATCTGAATCAGATATCAAGGCTGTTGTTGAGTAAGACGAATAATTCTAACAGTGAATTGTTTAACGTCACATTAACAACAACGTAATAAACCTATTTAATAATTTATTATTTATAAACATTAAGGTAATTAATCATGGCAGCTAAAGACGTATTATTTGGCGATAGCGCCCGTCAAAGAATGTTAGCCGGTGTTAACATTCTTGCAGACGCAGTAAAAACAACTCTAGGCCCTAAAGGCCGTAACGTAGTACTAGATAAAGCTTTTGGTGCACCAACAGTCACTAAAGATGGTGTTTCTGTTGCAAAAGAAATCGAGCTAAAAGACAAATTTGAAAATATGGGCGCACAAATGGCGAAAGAAGTTGCTTCTAAAGCATCTGACGACGCTGGTGACGGCACCACGACAGCGACTGTATTGGCACAGTCTATTTTAAACGAAGGTTTAAAATCTGTTGCCGCAGGCATGAACCCAATGGACCTTAAGCGCGGTATCGATAAAGCAGTTACTGCTGCTGTTGCTCATGTTCAATCAATTGCTACTCCTTGTACCGATGGTAAATCTATCGCGCAAGTAGGCACTATCTCTGCAAATAGTGACTCACAAGTCGGTGAGATTATTGCAGAAGCGATGGCTAAAGTCGGTAAAGAAGGTGTTATCACTGTTGAAGAAGGTAACAGCTTCGAAAACGAACTCGATATCGTTGAAGGTATGCAGTTTGATCGTGGTTATTTATCGCCTTACTTTGTGACTAACCAAGACACAATGGTAGCTGAGCAAGAAAGCCCATTCATCTTGTTAGTTGAGAAGAAAATAGCAAATATTCGTGAGTTGCTACCTGTGCTTGAAGAAGTTGCAAAAGCAGGTAAGCCACTTGTTATTATTGCAGAAGATGTTGAAGGCGAAGCGCTAGCAACATTAGTGGTTAACAACATGCGTGGTATTGTTAAGGTTTCTGCTTGTAAGGCACCTGGCTTTGGTGACCGTCGTAAAGCCATGTTAGAAGATATTGCGACACTAACTGGTGGTACTGTAATTTCTGAAGATATCGGTCTTGATCTTGAGTCTACGACTCTTGAGCACTTAGGTTCTGCTAAGCGCGTTACCATGAACAAAGAAAACGCAGTTATTATTGATGGTGCAGGTGATCCTGCTGCTATTCAAACTCGTGTTGGTCAAATCCGTGCGCAAATCGAAGACAGCGCTTCTGATTATGACCGTGAAAAACTTCAAGAACGCGTTGCTAAATTAGCAGGCGGTGTTGCAGTGATTAAAGTTGGTGCGGCAACTGAAGTTGAAATGAAAGAGAAAAAAGCACGCGTTGAAGATGCATTACACGCAACACGTGCAGCGGTTGAAGAAGGTGTTGTTCCTGGCGGTGGTACTGCGTTAATGCGTGCGATTGGTGCTGTTGCTGAATTAAAAGGTGACAACGAAGACCAAACAGCAGGTGTTGGTATCTTATTGCGTGCTATGGAAGCTCCACTACGCCAAATCGTCACTAACGCAGGCGGCGAAGCCTCTGTTGTTGCTAACAACGTTATGAACGGTGAAGGCAACTACGGCTTTAACGCAGCTACTGGTGAGTACGGTGATATGTTAGAACAGGGTATTCTTGATCCTGCTAAAGTAACACGTACTGCTCTTCAAGCTGCAGGCTCTATCGCGGGCTTAATGATCACTACTGAAGCAATGGTTGCGGATTCTAGTGATGATGCAGCAGGTGGTGGCGGTGCTATGCCAGATATGAGTGGCATGGGCGGTATGGGTGGTATGGGCGGCATGATGTAGCCTTCCGTTTAACCCCGGTCTAGTCTAGAGTTAAAAAGCCCGTAAGTGTCATGCTTGCGGGCTTTTTTGTAACAGTGTCAATATCAGAATGAAGAATTGATAAGTCATTCAAAATGAAGTACTTTTATAAAAACTAACCACCAAAGAGACTAGATATGAGCACTAAAGAAGAAAGAGATATCGAGAAGGAATATTCAACGTCTGAATTTGTAGCAAAGCTAAGACGGCTAGCGGATTCCCTTGAAAGTGGTGAGAAGTTCGAAATTCAAATAGCTGGCGAAAGAATCTATGTTCCCGTTCGTGCCGTGTACAACGTCGAGCACGAGAGAGAAGGTGATGAAGAAGAAATTGAATTTCAAATAAAGTGGTCAAATAAATAGCTTTTAACAACCAGCTATAAAACTCAATTGATCGTTTATATAGTATTTTACTTTGCTTCTCATCAATATAAAAATTTAGTGAGTAAAGGCTATAAAATATATGGAGAGAGCAATGCCAGTGACCGGTGAGTGTTTTTGTGGAGCTATAAAATACCAAGTGAATGGTAAACTCCGAAATGCAAGGTCCTGCCATTGTTCTCGTTGCCGAAAAGCGTTTAATGCTCAGGCCTCTGCTGTCGCATTTGTGGAGCCTAGTGAGTTCACATGGCTTACTGGTAAGGCCTTATTAAGCTCATATAGTAACGAGCAGGGTTATGGTTTACAGTTTTGTAAAGTCTGTGGTTCTACGCTTTGTACAATTTATAAGGATGAGGTGCTTCAGGTCTCTCTAGGTTGTATTAATGGTGACCCTGATATCGAAATTAGTCAGCATATTTTTGTTGGTTCGAAGGCAAATTGGGAGTTGATCCCAGAAGGTATTAAGCAGTTTGAAAAAAAGCCACCAAGTGTTACTTGATGGAGGGCCTTGCCAAAACTGCGCTCTTGAAATGCTTATTAAAAAATAGTAGAAACTAATAGACACAGGCTAATGTTGTCTATATAGTTGCCTTCAGCTAGAAAGCTAGTCTATATTTTATTTCTACATTTCATTGTTTTTCTCGTAATTACTTGTCCTGCAGTTTCTAAATTTCAGCCTACATTTTTAAGCAATTTAAGCCTCTTGAAGGCACTATTTTAAATAAATTTCAGGATATCATTATGTCTAATACAACTACAGGAACCGTAAAGTGGTTCAACGAATCTAAAGGTTTTGGTTTTATCGAGCAGCAATCTGGGCCAGATGTTTTTGCACATTTTAGTGCGATTGTTGGCGATGGCTTCAAAACGCTAGCAGAAGGTCAGCAAGTGCAATTTGTTGTTACAGATGGCCAAAAAGGCCCTCAAGCTGAAAATATCTTAGCGATTTAATAAGCCGCTAGAATATTTAGAGGGCAGCCTTTTAGGTTGCCCTTTTTTGTATCTAAAGAAAATATCCAAACAAGATTGAGTAAAGTTTTCGGTGAAAGAAAGTAAACTGATTTAGGGCTTATTTAGAGTTGCCCAAATATTGCTCACTCTCATCTTCTCTTAATTTATCAATCGATGTGTTAAGGATAGGGAAGATCAATGTACCACCGACGTCTATTTCATAGGTTTTAAGCTGTTGTAGATTCTCGCTAGTAATACTTGAGCCTTTGGTCAAAAGCATTAATCCATGGGATGAAACTAAATTCTCGGCTAGTACCATACCTTCTTTTATATCTTGTAGTGAAAGCCTTGATAGGTAACTACGATAGTGCTGTAAGTTTTCATTAAAGTAGCTCTCAAATAAGTCTACAATTCGTGCATCATATAACTTGCCTGACTGATTCTTAATGTATTCCATTGCCCCTTCGGCAGTCGATATATCATCTTGTAAGAGGTTCCTCTCTAGTTTTTGAAAATCACTGGTGACACAAATTATTTTCGAGCCTATAGGTATTTGGTTGCCAAATATTTTGTCGGGGAACCCTTGTCCGTATATGTATTCTTGGTGAGAGCGTACAATTTTTGAAACAGTTTTTAAGCCGGTCATGCCCGATAATATCGTTTCTCCCTGTATAGGGTGGGTGTGATAAATATCAAGCTCTGCTTTATTTAGCTTGTTTATGGGCTTTTGGCGTATAGACTCTGGTAGCGATAGCTTGCCGATATTATGTAGCTGTGCTGCAATACGTATTTGTTCGACTTCAACGGGGGACAGTTCTAACTCTTTTGCGAGTGCTACACTGGTTTCGGCCATGATGGCAGTACAGTTTGACTCACTGCCATCTTGCATCTCTATCAAGTTGGTAATTAGCGAAAGTGCTTCTCTAAAGTTCTTACTGACTTTTTGATTTGAAATTTGCGCTTTTTGCATGGCTGCTTGGAGTTTTTCCGTACGGCTTTTTACTTTCTCTTCAAGGGATCCATTTATTGCTTTTAGTTCCTTATTTTTTTTGTCAACTTCATCAATTAAGTGTAAGCGTTCATCTTCTTTTTCCTTGAAGTCAATAGCGCTATTGATGACACTTTCTAGCATCTGGTCGTCCCAGGGTTTGTTTAAATAGTTATAGATTTTTGCATTGTTTACGGCGTGAATAACGGCATCCATATCAGCATAACCGGTTAAAAGGATTCTGACAGATTTAGGCGATAGGTCTTTTGCTTTTTCTAAAAAGCGAGCGCCGTCCATTTCTGGCATCCTCATATCAGAAATAATAATGTCAATTGTTTCTGTCTTTAGAACCTCTAATGCTTCTTGGCCACCATTAGCTTTAAATGCATTCCACTTGCGGCGTTTACAAAAACGATACAGTGAGTCGAGTATTGCTTGTTCATCATCCACAATTAAAATTTTAGTGCTCATTTTCTTGCTCTTTTATACAGTATAATATTAAATCAATCGATGTTAAAAATAATAGTAAAGCGAGTTCCTACACCCACTTTACTTTCAACGGATATTTCCCCGCCGTGGTCTTGAATAATGCCATGAGAAATGGATAAGCCAAGTCCTGTGCCTTCACCAACAGGTTTTGTTGTAAAGAAAGGGTCGAATAATTTGGCTAAATTTTCTTTAGGAATACCTTGCCCGTTGTCAGAGATGGTAATCGTAATATTTGAATTGTCAGTGCTTTTGTTGTGATTGGCCTTGATAAGTAGGATGCCAGTGTCTTTAATCGCCTGAGCCGCATTAATAATTAAGTTGGTAAAAACTTGTATTATTTTTACTTTGTCACAAGGAAATAGCGGAAGCTCACCAATTTCTTTCTTGATTTTACATTTGTATTTTATTTCGTTGTTAAGCATGGTTAAAGCATCGTTCAGACAAGCCGCAAGGTCAGTAGGCTCAAAAACGTCGTCGGAGTCTCTTGAGTATACTTTTAAGCCTTTGACAATGTCTTCTACACGAACAGTGCCTTTAATTGATTCCTTTGTAAGCGAATCGATGTCTTCGCTAATAAACTCAATATCTTCCTCTTCCTTAAAAGCAATGATCTTTTCGAGATGAGGTTTTAAATCAGTATTTTGGTTAATGTCCACCTTATCAATAAAGGCTTGCTGCTCTTTGATAAGGGTTTGATAAACACCTATATAATCTTCCAAAGATGAAAGATTACTTTTGATAAAACCAACAGGGTTATTTATTTCATGGGCTACACCTGCGGCAAGTTGACCTATAGATGCTAATTTTTCGGATTCTACTAATTGCCTTTGAGTTTTCTGTAATTGGCCATAGGCACTTTCCAATTTATCTTTTTGATCGAGTATTTTTTGTGTGCGACGTTCTACTCGATCCTCCAATGATTTATTGAGTTCTTCGAGTTCCTGTTGGTAGGTTAATGTTTTTCTGTTAGCGGCGTTGAGACTACTTGTCATTTTATTAAAGGCGTGGGCAACTTCACCAACTTCATCACGCGTTTTAATATCTATTGTTTGTGTGTAGTCTCCTGCACTGATATCTTTAGCAGCATTTCGTAGAACCTTTAATTGTTTAGTCAAATAAATGCCAAGAATAAAAGAAAAGAAGGCGACCAATACCATTTCTACTATAGCAATACTAATTGATAGCTTTGTTGTCTCTTTAATAGACTTTTCTATTTGCTGTGTCGATACGCCAATCTCGATTTTTGCGTAAATGGTATCGCCAACACTAATAAACTCTTCTGTATCATAAATAGAGTCATCGATATCCAGGAAATTGTTATCCAATAGAAACTCTCTTTCCTTATACTCCCCGTTACTACCGCTAGCGAGGATGTTATTATTATTGTCGATAATTCTTACATAAATAATGCTATCGTTTTTTAAAATCTCTTGAATAGAGCTTTCTAGAGTTGCTAGGTCAAAAGATAAAATGGCATCCTTTGTACTCGTAGCAAATAATGTTTTAGTTGTGGTAACGTAGTTTTCTAAACTATTCTCGCTGGTGTTGCGCATATAGTTAAGTATTGTGCTGATCAAAATAACCAGTAAAGTGGCTTCGATAAGGCCAACACCAATAATTGTTTTGAGTCGTAGAGACATGGCTATTGATTCTGGACTAGCTTGTCCAGCTCTTGGAGCTTAAGGCCTCTCACATCATCCCAATGACTATCATTGGCTTTGATTAGACCTTTCTTTATTTTTAATGCAGCCAATAACTCTTTCCCTTTTGCTGAATCATTCATGTCTATTAATGCATTTTGAATCTGAGCTTTGGTGTCTTCGTCGATATCTGGATGTGCGGCAATAGCATGTGGGGTGTAGCCGCTTGAGGTCCATAGTACTTTTAATTTATCCCTAACCTCAGGGTTAGTATTATTGAGCGTGCGCTGTACGCCTCCTCCAGCAGGAAATATACCTTTTGCTATGTTTAAATAGACGGAGTCATGGGAGGATACATAGCGAGGTGTTATAGCAATATTTTTTTGCTTTAGGTTGGCTCTTGGTAAAATGCTTGCCGCGAATGCCGCTGGTGAAGGGAAGGCTAACGTCTTTTTGTCGAGAGCTTGAATGGAGTCAATAGGACTGTCTTTGGCGACGACGATAATGCCTTTTATGGGTTGCTCTTTACGCACAGCAATCGCTTTATAGCCTGGTGATTGATTGAATACCGTGAAATGATAGGGATTCATATAGGCAAAGTCATAATTACCTAATGCCAATTGTCTCTCAAACTCGGGGATATTTTTTGCGGTTTTAAATTGAAGCCTAATACCGGTTTTGTCATAGATCTCAGTGAGTATAGGCCCCCATAGCGCGGCTAGGCGTTGAGCCGATTGCTGAGGCACAACAGCAAAAGAAAGGTTTTTAGGTGTGTTTTCTGCCGCAGACTGCAAGCTAACAACACTCAGCACCAGTGCGATAATGATTCTAAGCCACATAACTATCCCTTGTTGATCCAATTTGTCTTATAGCTAAGTATAGTAACGGCATAGAATAAGTAAGGAATATTCTAAGACATAATTGATATAAACGACCTTTTTGTTATATCTGACTTAAGGGCACCCCCAAACCTTATTCTCAATAAAACGCCTAATTGCCAGAGGTGGCTTTCAATTTTCTAATGGCTCGGGTTTGCAGGGTTAAAGTAGTCATAGTTAGAGCTGTTTAGGGCGGGAACAACGCGCATAATGAAGCAGAAATTATTGAGGCGGCGAAAGCCTTCTGGTAGACTGACATCCCATCTCGATTCACTGCTTAGCATTAAAATCTAGTTAATTCATTTAGTGTCAAATATGCCTATAAATACAGTAATTATCTGTTTTTATAGTGTTGTGAGGAATGGTTAGTTTAGTCCCACGACTGTGACTCTTAATTTTGAAGGAGCCTCTGAACAAGTCTGAGTAATATTCTCGCTGAGAGAAAATGGCCTGATTTGAGACGAAGATTGAAGATAATAGTAAACTATTGGCTAAATCTTCAACGAAAAAGTAGGTTATTTTAACCTACGAAAAATCATTTATGACTTATTCAGAAGCCCCTTAAATATCTTATGTCCCAATTCGTCTGTATCGCTATTACTAGATATGGATTTAAATGATTGTATAGGAAAATATGACTCGATATATCTTTGTTACTGGTGGTGTTGTCTCTTCTTTGGGGAAGGGCATAGCCTCAGCTTCTTTGGCTGCTGTTTTAGAGTCACGTGGCTTAAATGTCACCATCATGAAACTAGATCCCTACATTAATGTTGATCCAGGCACTATGAGCCCATTTCAACATGGTGAAGTCTTCGTAACGGAAGATGGTGCCGAAACGGATCTCGACCTTGGCCACTATGAACGTTTTATTCGCGCAAAAGCCTCTAAGCGTAATAACTTTACCACTGGGCGTGTTTATGAGACGGTTTTACGTAAAGAGCGTCGTGGTGATTATTTAGGGGGTACTGTACAGGTTATCCCACATATTACCGATGAGATTAAACGCCGTATAAAGGCAGGTGGCGATGGCTATGATATTGCTCTCGTTGAAATTGGCGGCACGGTAGGTGATATAGAATCACAACCCTTTTTAGAAGCCGTTAGGCAATTACGCGTTGAGTTAGGTGCACGTTATACCCAGCTAATGCACTTAACTTTAGTGCCTTATATTGCAACGGCAGGCGAGACCAAAACAAAGCCAACCCAGCATTCGGTAAAAGAGTTGCGCTCTATTGGCCTTCAGCCAGATATACTACTTTGCCGATCAGAGCAGATCATCGATGACGACTCTCGTCGTAAAATAGCCCTATTTACCAATGTTGAACAGCGAGCGGTTGTGCCGCTGGCTGATGCTAAAACTATTTATTCAATTCCTCGCTTTTTAATGGAATATGACCTTGATTCTATTGTGCTTGAGAACTTTGGTCTTAGTGCAAAAGAAGCCGACCTTAGTGAGTGGGATGCCGTTGTTGACGGTAAGCTAAACCCAGAGCACGAAGTCACGATTGCTATGGTCGGTAAATATATGGACCTGCTCGATGCTTATAAATCATTAAACGAAGCACTGAGTCATGCGGGTATTAAGACACGTTCGAAAGTCAATATTTTACATATCAATGCCGAAGACATCGAAGAAAATGGCCTGAATCAATTGAAAGATGTTGACGCTATTTTAGTACCTGGTGGCTTTGGTAATCGTGGGCTTGATGGCAAGCTAATGGCAGTACGTTTTGCACGTGAAAATAAGATTCCTTACTTGGGTATTTGTCTAGGTATGCAATCAGCGGTGATTGAGTTTGCACGTAATGTGGCAGGGCTCGAAGGTGCTAATAGTACCGAGTTTGATAGTAAAACTCCGCATCCGGTTATTGGTTTAATTACCGAGTGGGTTAATGCCGATGGTGAGCGCGAGACACGCGATGTAGGTTCTGACATTGGCGGTACTATGCGTTTAGGTGCCCAAGAATGCCATCTTGTAAAAGGCTCAAAAGTCACTGAGGTATATGGTTCAGAAGTAATTATTGAACGTCATCGTCACCGTTATGAATTTAACAATAATTACCTGCAAAAACTCCGTGATGCAGGGTTAAAAATTAGCGGCTGGTCATCGGACGACTCCTTAGTAGAAGCTATAGAGCTAGAGGGGCATCCATGGTTTATTGCCTGTCAGTTCCATCCAGAATTCACGTCTAATCCGAGAGATGGTCACCCGTTATTTACGAGCTTTGTTGAAGCTGCACTAAGGTGTAAAGCACAGTAGTGATAGCAACCCTATTAAGCCATTTATAATGAATGGCTTTTTACTATTTACTGATTAGCTATGAAAATTTAATGACAAAAACAATTACTGTAAACGATATTTCTATTGCCAACGATAAACCCTTTGTTTTGTTGGGTGGTATGAATGTACTTGAGTCGCGTGATATGGCAATGCAAGTGGCAGAAGCCTATGTCGAGGCCACGCAAGAGCTTGGGATTCCCTATATTTTTAAAGCGTCTTTTGATAAAGCTAACCGCTCTTCGGTTAACTCTTATCGTGGGCCCGGGTTGGATGAGGGCTTGCGTATTTTTGAAGAAATTAAAAATACATTTAATATCCCTGTAATTACTGATGTACACGAGGTGCACCAGGCTCAGGCAGTGGCCGATGTTTGCGATATTATTCAGCTACCCGCGTTTTTAGCGCGCCAAACCGATCTCGTTGCCGCAATGGCAAAAACCAATGCGGTTATTAATATTAAAAAGCCACAGTTTTTAAGCCCACCGCAAATGAAAAATATTGTCGAAAAATTTACTGAGTGTGGCAACGATAAAATATTACTGTGTGAGCGTGGCAGTTGTTTTGGTTACGATAACCTCGTTGTTGATATGTTGGGGTTTCGCACAATGAAAGAAGTGAGTAATAACGCCCCAATTATTTTTGATGTTACCCATGCATTGCAGTGTCGTGATCCTATGGGAGCCGCCTCGGGTGGCAGGCGTCACCAAGTTGCAGAGCTTGGGCGTGCTGCGCTGGGCGTAGGTATTGCCGGTTTATTTTTAGAAGCGCACCCCAATCCCAATGACGCAAAATGCGATGGGCCAAGTGCATTGCCTTTATCAAAATTAAAAGAATTTTTAAGTCATATGAAAGCTGTGGATGATGTTGTTAAATCATTGCCAGAGCTTGATATTAGTTAGTCTGATATTTTAGTAAAACATTCGTGACTTATTCAGAGGCTCCTTAAGCCTACAACCTATTTTATTGTTAACGGAGAAAAACCCAGTGAGTAAAATTGCCAACATAAAAGCCCTAGAGATGTTAGATTCTCGCGGTAACCCAACGGTATTTGCGGAGGTGTCGCTTGAATGTGGTGCAGTTGCGTCAGCGTTTGCCCCGTCGGGTGCATCGACTGGCTCGCGTGAGGCACTAGAGTTACGTGATGGCGATAAAAGCCGATACTTAGGTAAAGGTGTAAAAACAGCAGTAGAGAATATTAACACCACGATTAGAGGCCTATTAATTGGTAAAGAGGCAGTTAATCAGCGCGAGCTCGATCAGTTAATGCTAGATGCCGACGGCACTGAAAATAAATCAGTGCTGGGTGCTAATGCTATTTTAGCGGTATCACTTGCCGTCGCAAAAGCAGCAGCAATATCTACAGGC
Organism: uncultured Pseudomonadales bacterium; assembly: GCA_947488935.1. Taxonomy (GTDB): domain Bacteria; phylum Pseudomonadota; class Gammaproteobacteria; order Pseudomonadales; family Cellvibrionaceae; genus CANLBN01. Next base: position 39,533 of record CANLBN010000009.1, on the reverse strand, counting down.
ATTCCGTTGTACCAACATATTGCTGATATCAATGGTACGACTGGTCAATACACGATGCCAATGCCAATGATGAATATCCTTAACGGTGGTGAACACGCTGATAACAATGTGGATATCCAAGAGTTTATGGTGCAACCCGTTGCGGCTAAAAGTTTTGCAGAGGCTTTGCAAGTTGGTGCAGAGATATTTCATGCACTCAAAAAAATCTTAACAGCAAAAGGTTTAAGTACCGCCGTTGGCGACGAAGGTGGTTTTGCGCCTAACCTTTCTTCTAATGCAGAAGCAGTGGCTATTATTAAAGAAGCGATTGGAGAAGCCGGTTACGAGCTAGGTACGGATGTTACTTTGGCGTTGGATTGTGCAGCATCTGAGTTTTATGAAGATGGCCAGTACAATCTCAAAGGCGAAGGTAAAATATTTAGTGCAGAGGGCTTTAGCGATTACCTTGCTGATCTTTGTGAGCAATACCCGATTGTATCGATAGAGGACGGGCAAGATGAGTCTGACTGGGATGGATGGAAGTATCAGACAGAAAAGCTAGGCGATAAAATACAGTTAGTAGGTGATGATTTGTTCGTGACTAATACCAAGATCTTAAAGCGCGGTATCGATACGAATATTGCTAATTCAATCTTAATTAAATTTAATCAGATTGGTTCTTTATCCGAGACCTTAGATGCTATCAAAATGGCACAAGATGCAGGTTATACTGTGGTAATCTCACATCGTTCAGGAGAAACAGAAGACACAACTATTGCCGATTTAGCCGTTGCAACTTCTGCCGGGCAAATTAAAACGGGCTCCCTATGCCGTTCAGATCGCGTCGCAAAATATAACCGCCTGCTATATATTGAAGCAGAATTAATCGCTGAAAAAGGTGGCGTACCTTATAAAGGTGGTGCCGAGTTAAAGCGGTAGTAACAAATTGGCTAGGAGTCAGCGTTATCGCTAATGTCCTAGCTAGTAGCTTAAAGAGTCGATAATGAAAATACTGCTTGCTGTATTAATCATATTACTACTGGGTGTCCAGTATCGACTCTGGGTCGGTGAGGGTAGCATTGCTCACAAAGTCGAACTAGAGCGAAAAATAAAACAACAGCAAGGCGAAAACGATGCTTTGCGTGAGCGTAACCGCATTTTGGCACTAGAAGTCGAAGCGCTCAAAACAGGTTACGATGCAATAGAAGAGCGTGCACGCGAACAGATGGGTATGATTAAAAAGGGTGAGACATTTTTTATGTTGGTCGAGCCTGGCGAACGAATGCCCGAGCAGGATAATAAAAATAATAGCGCCAACTCTAATGGAAAATAATTCATCCGATAATCATATCCAGCGTGACAATTCATCTACTTGGGCAATTGTTCCTGCTGCAGGTCTTGGGCAGCGTATGGGCAAAGAGCTACCCAAGCAATATTTAACAATTAATGGTAAAACTATTTTAGAGCGCACTTTAGAGCGGCTATTGAGTATTGAGTCTATTGCTGCAATTGTTGTGGTATTAAATAAAGACGACAAATACTTTGAAACCTTATCAAGTGCAAAAAATGCCCGTGTAATGACTGCTATTGGTGGAAGAGAGCGTTGTGATTCGGTATTGTCGGCATTGAATAGCTTACAAGGTAAGGTCTCCGCTGCTGATAGTGTACTCGTACACGATGCTGCACGTTGTTGTATTTTACCTACTCATGTAGAGCAGCTTATTGCCTCTCTTAAAGATGATAAAGTAGGTGGGCTTTTGGGTGTGCCAGTCAGTGATACATTAAAACAGGTCAGTGATAAAAATAGAATCACACAAACACTTGATAGAAGCACTATCTGGCAAGCACAAACACCACAGTTATTTCCTTATAGTTTATTAAAAAATAGCTTGGAAAAAGCATTAATAGATCAGCAAAAGATAACCGATGAGGCATCTGCAATAGAATATTGTGGCTTACAGCCGCAAATAATTATGGGGCATTACGATAATATCAAAGTCACACATCCTGATGATATTGCCATAGCAAGCGCTATAATAAGCCACCAAAATTTATCGGCTGGGTAGCCAAGCTAAAACAGTGATGTAGGTTGTGAGAGAATGAATGTAAGAATTGGTAATGGTTATGATGTACATGCCTTCGATGATGGGATGCAAGGTGTTAAAAAAATAGTTATTGGTGGTGTAATGATACCCTATAGCCATGGCTTAATGGCTCACTCCGATGGCGACGTGCTAATACATGCGTTGTGCGATGCGCTATTAGGTGCAATGGCTTTAGGTGATATAGGCCATCACTTCCCCGATAGCGACGCAAATTACAAAAATGCTGATAGCCGTGCGTTGTTACGAATGGTCTATTCTAAAATACAAAATTTAAACTACTCTCTTATTAATGCAGATATGACTATTGTGGCGCAAGTGCCTAAAATGAGCCCTTATATCTACCAAATGCGGCATCATATAGCAGAGGATTTACAAGTGGGTATCGATGCCGTCAATGTTAAAGCGACGACGACAGAGCACCTTGGGTTTACTGGACGTAAAGAAGGTATTGCAGCCTATGCTGTTGTACTGTTGCAGCCTACTAAACATTAATAAAAACGATAAATAAAGATAGAAGATAGGTAGAGTTGTTGGCTAATATATTATTACAAGGCGTGGGTATGACTTCCGAGCGCACTCGCGAGCGCATGATACAGCGTTTAATTGATCAAGGTATTGTCAATGTACAAGTACTTGAGAGAATGCGACAAACCCCTCGGCATCTCTTTTTAGATGAAGCATTAGCACATCGGGCTTATGAAGATACTGCACTCCCGATAGGTCATGGACAGACACTCTCTCAACCCTATATTGTTGCTCGTATGACAGAGATACTATTGATGTCAGGGGCAAATCTTGATCGTGTACTCGAAATAGGCACGGGTTCTGGCTATCAAACCTGTGTACTGGCCCCTTTTACTAAATCTCTATTTAGCGCTGAGCGTATTCGACCTTTGCAAGAAAAAGCGCGCAAACGTTTACGCCAACTCTCTATTCGCAATGTGCAATTGAAACTAGCCGACGGTACTTTTGGATGGCCAGAAAAAGGCCCCTACAATGCCATTTTGAGTGCGGCAGCCCCGAGTAGGATACCTCAGGAACTTAAACAGCAATTAGCGCCCGATGGTGTGTTGATTATCCCTGTCGGTGATGTTGAGCAAACGTTGGTTAAGGTGGTGCGTGTGGGGGATAGCAATGAATTTGAAGAAACGAATGTTGAGCCCGTTAAATTCGTTCCCCTACTTGCGGGGGTTGTACGCTAATGGGGCTGTTTAAAACAAGAGAGGGTAGTAAGCGCGAATTAGTGGGTATTTTTATAAGAGGTGCCGCTATGGGTGCTGCAGATGTGGTTCCTGGTGTTTCCGGCGGTACTATTGCGTTTATCACGGGTATTTATGGCCGTCTGTTAGATGCCCTTAAATCCTTAACACCCATGGCATTACTGACCCTTTTCAAACAGGGTCCAATGGCGTTTTGGAAGGAGATCGACGGACGGTTTTTACTGACACTCTTCTTAGGGATTATTTTTAGCATTATTTCATTAGCCAAAGTCGTTAGCTTTAGCTTAGATAATTACCCTATTTTAGTGTGGTCGTTCTTTTTTGGTTTGGTCATAGCATCCGTTATTTATTTAGTGCGACAAATTCGGCAATGGCATATAAAGGAGATTATCGCAATTATTACAGGGACTGTAGTTGCCGTTGTTATATCACTCGTACGGCCTGTCGAGCTGCCTGACGAGTGGTGGATGGTATTACTAGCGGGTAGTGTGGCTATTTGTGCCATGATTCTACCGGGTATATCAGGTAGTTTTATTTTATTGCTCATGGGTATGTACAAAGTACTAATACATGCCCTAGAAGAGTTTGATATTATTTTATTAATGAGTTTTAGTTTGGGTTGCTTAGTGGGCTTATTGGCCTTTAGCCATGTATTAAGTGCATTACTCAAACGCTATGAATCGATTGTCTTTTCTGTTTTGACGGGGTTTTTAATCGGTTCATTAAACCTATTGTGGCCCTGGAAGCAGGTATTAGAGACCACGATTAACCGTCATGGTGATATTATTCCCTTAGTTCAAGTGAACGTAACACCCTCAAAGTATGTCGAACTAACAGCCGAACCTGCTTTTTTAGGCTTGGCAATTGTTTGTTTATTAAGCGGCTTAGTGTTGATTTTATTACTAGAAAAACTAGCAAAGGGTAAGAATTAAAAGAGTCATTTAAATGACTATGTCGGATAAAAGCATTAATTTATAAGAATTTTTAGTTTTTCTTATAAATAATTTAGAGTTATTTAGCATAAATTAGCATGATTGATAACTAGAAGTTATATGTATGGTTAAAAAATGATCTCTAAAAATAATAAATTTAAAAATGAACTTTGTGATTACTTTGATGGTCAGTATTTCAAAGTGTTTGTTATTTTGATCACTTCGATGTTTTTGTCCTCTTGTCTTTCTGTACCACATCAAGCCCCTGTATCTAGTCGAATACCACCACCCTCAACAAAAATATCACAACATGTAGTGGCACCTGGGGATACGCTCTACTCAATTGCTTGGCGTTACGGTTTAGATTATAAAAAGCTTGCCCGTGCAAATGGTATTAATTCGGGTTACCAAATCTTCCCAGGGCAATCTATTTTTCTGAGTGATAAAGTCAGTCCCAAATATCGATCAAAAGCTATTGTTAGCCGCCCTAAAACAACGAATAACTCTTCTTCTCGGGTGCACAATACAGTCAAAAAACCTTCTCAGAATCAACGTAAAACTAAACCGGCGCAGACTATAGCCCCAAAAAAGCAAATTGCCAGCACTCGTTCAGAAAAAAAATCAAAAACGTTAAAGCCATCACCTTCTAGCTCTAAAAACTCAGGCCCTTTGAGATGGCGATGGCCTGCAAATGGAATAGTAACCACTAACTTTCATCGGCAAAAAGGCTTGCGAAGGGGTATTGATATCGACGGCAAAAAGGGGGAGTCTGTCAATGCAGCAGCTTCCGGTAAGGTTGTTTACGCAGGTAGCGGCTTGAGAGGTTACGGTAAATTAATCATTATTAAACATAATGAAATCTACTTAAGTGCCTATGCTCACAATAATCAATTACGAGTGAGCGAAGGAGATTTTGTAAAGGTAGGCCAACGAATAGCAGATATAGGTTCTACAGGAGTAGGTACAAAGGCAAAGCCGAGATTGCACTTTCAAATTCGGCGAGATGGAAAGCCAATTGACCCCCTGCCATTGTTGCCTAGAAGATAAAATTAAAGAAAAAGCTAAACTGTTTGAGAAGATGACCGATAACCCAATTACAAGCATCGATGATGCTCCTCTTGACCGAAGAGGGTTGATTTCTCAAATAAGTATTTCCAGCAATGTTCGAGTGATAGCTGGGTAAAGGCTAACCTACATAAGAGATGACGATAATGGCAGCGCAACAGATCCTAAAAGCAGACTTGAATGAGTGCGATGATCATATCCATGCAGCGATGGATATAGACAGCAATAGTGATAACGTTATTGAAAAGCCAGTAGCCAAAAAGAAAAAAGCTAAGGCTAAGGCTGCCGACCCTGAGAAAGTACAAAAAACACTAGATGCCACACAACTGTATTTAAATGAGATTGGTTTTTCACCATTGCTGAGTGCAGAGGAAGAAGTGTACTTTGCACGTAAGGCGCTTAAGGGTGAAGAGGCTGCACGTAAACGAATGATAGAAAGTAATTTACGTTTGGTGGTCAAGATCTCGCGCCGTTACGTTAACCGAGGGTTAGCGCTATTAGATTTAATTGAAGAAGGCAATCTTGGCCTTATTCGAGCCGTTGAAAAATTTGACCCTGAGCGTGGTTTTCGCTTCTCGACCTATGCAACATGGTGGATTCGCCAAACTATAGAACGTGCGATTATGAACCAGACCCGCACGATTAGGCTGCCTATTCATGTTGTTAAAGAGCTAAATGTTTATCTTCGTGCAGCTCGTGAGCTTTCGCAAAAACTCGATCATGAGCCCTCGCCAGAAGAAATTGCTAACCTGTTAGAAAAACCAACCGCCGATGTTGAAAAAATGTTGGGTCTTAATGAACGTGTTAATTCAATTGATGCCACCATCGGTGTCAATGGCGATAAAACACTATGTGACACGATCCCCGATCACCAAGCATCAGATCCAATGACGTTGTTACAAAATAGTGATTTAAATAATAGTATTGATAGTTGGTTAACAGAACTGACTGAGAAGCAACGCGAAGTGCTTTGTCGTCGCTTTGGTCTAAGAGGTCACGAAATTAGTACGCTTGAAGAAGTAGGGCGTGAAATTGGCCTAACGCGTGAGCGTGTACGACAAATACAAGTCGAAGCATTGAAACGCCTACGAGATATTATGCGTGCCGAAGGGCTTGATAGCGAAAGCTTATTTAGTATGATGTAATTCTTATTTACAGTACATTAATATAACAGCCATAAAAAAGCCTTGTTAAAAAACAAGGCTTTTTTATGGCTGCGAAATACAAAAAAGTATTTCTAATAAGAAGGTATCTAGCGCTCTAGATACTGTAACTTATCTTCTACACCATCCCATTCTTCTGCATCTTCTGGAGCATCAATTTTTTCAGTAATATTCGGCCAAACTTCAGCGAGTTCAGCATTGAGTTCCAAGAAGGTTTCTTGCCCTTCGGGTAATTCATCTTCAGAAAAGATAGCATCAACAGGACATTCTGGCTCACACAGTGCGCAATCAATACATTCGTCGGGATGAATGACGAGAAAGTTTGGGCCTTCGTAGAAGCAGTCAACGGGACATACTTCAACACAGTCAGTATGTTTACATTTAATACAATTATCGCCAACAACAAATGTCATAGTGACACAGCTCCTCTGATCTTACGTTCGACTCTAAATAACAAATTATTATAAGCTTAAAGCTATAAGGAATATGTTACTAATATAAAAAATTAATGCTTCAATTAAGGCAGGCATTCTAACAGCTTTTTTATCGGTGTATAAACCCAATCAACACAATAATAGTAAGGAATAGTTTATTTTGCTAATTCTTTTAAATGATAAATTAATTCTAAGGCTTGTTTAGGGCTTAAATCATCGGCATCGACTTTTTCTAGGGCTTCTATCGCAGGGTTTGTCGCATTGACAAAAAGCTCGGCTTGCTCAGGGTGTTGCGTTTGCTGTAGCTGTGTATGACTAGTGGTAGCATTAGTATGGTTTTTCTTTTGTTGATCTTCTGGCCGAGTGTTGCTGTGGGGGTGTTTGCCGCTCTCAAGTAAATGTAATTGATGACTCGCTTCATCTATGACGATATGGGGTATTCCCGCTAGTTTGGCAACTTGTAAGCCATAGCTCTGGCTCGCAGGACCTTCCTCTATATGGTACAAAAATACAATATTATCGTTATGCTCAGTGGCCGATAAATGCATGTTGTACACGCCTTGGCACTGTTCGGGTAGACTAGTAATCTCAAAATAGTGTGTGGCAAACAAGCAGAGCGCTTTTATATCTTTCGCCAAATAGTGCGCACATGCCCAGGCAAGGGAGAGTCCATCAAAGGTACTTGTTCCGCGGCCAATCTCATCCATTAATACCAAACTACGTTCAGTGGCATTTTGTAAAATATTAGCGGTTTCGGTCATTTCTACCATAAAAGTGGAGCGCCCACCGGCGAGATCATCGGAGGAGCCAATACGTGTAAAAATACGATCGACAATACCAATACATGCTTGTTGCGCTGGTACAAAACTGCCGGTATGCGCAAGTAGTGTAATCAATGCTGTTTGGCGCATATAGGTTGATTTACCACCCATATTGGGGCCAGTAATAATTAACATATTGCGCGAGATATCTGCGTTTGCTGCCTCACCCAGTACAACATCGTTGGGTACAAAGGGCGTGGTATTGTTTAAATTCTTTTGTAGTACTTGCTCAACCACAGGGTGGCGGCCAGCCTCTATTGCTATACCTCGTTTATCACTCAGTTGAGGGCAGCAAAGGTCGAGAGCGTCGGCACGTTCAGCCAAAGTATTCAGTACATCGAGTTCAGAGACTCCATTAGCAGAGACTTGCAGGGTGTGTAAGTGCTCATTTATTTTTTCAATCAGCGCTTCATATAAGGACTTTTCTCGGCTTAGTGCACGGCTTTTGGCAGAGAGTGCTTTATCCTCGAATTCTTTTAATTCTGGTGTGATAAAACGCTCAGCATTCTTGAGAGTTTGCCTGCGAATATAATCTATTGGAGCATTATCCGATTGTGCACGGCTAATTTCGATATAGTAGCCATGCACACGGTTATAACCGACTTTTAAGGTATTAATGCCCGTGCGTTCTTTTTCGCGTGTTTCTAAATCAATCAAAAACTGACCGGCATTACTACTTAAGTTTCTGAGTTCATCGAGTTCACTATCGTAACCTTCTGCGATAACTCCGCCATCGCGGATCACGACGGGTGGGCTTTCTATAATGGCTTTACTGAGTAAATCGACTAGTTCAGGAAAGGTACTAATGTCGTCAGATAGCTGTGTTAATTTAACCGATGTATTTAGTTCCGTCGAAAATTCTGTCAGTAAGCTTTGAATTTGAGGGTAGACGGCAAGAGATAAACACAGGCGGGATAAATCTCTTGGGCGAGCAGAGCGTAGAGCAATGCGACCTAATATGCGCTCTAAATCTCCAATGACTTTGAGTGGCGCTTTGAGTGCCTCGAAACGATAATCTTGCAATAAGGTGCTGATTGCATGCTGGCGCTGCTCGAGTATGTGCTTTTGGCGTAAAGGTCTATTTAGCCAGCGACATAATAAGCGGCTACCCATGGAAGTGGCCGTAGTATTTAATAGCTCAAATAAGGTGTTAGTTTCGCCACCCGTAAGATTAGTGTCAATTTCCAGGTTCCGGCGAGTCGCTGCATCCATAGTGACGGCTTCATCGCGGTCTTCTACTTGTATTCGAGTAATATGCGGCAGCGATGCACGTTGAGTCTCTTGTGCGTAGGCCAATACACAACCTGCGGCGCCCAAAGCGATAGGTAGTTCTTCACAACCAAAGGCCTGTAGGCTCTTTGTCGCAAATTGCTCGCACAACAAGCGCTCGGCAGTATCTAGTTCAAATTCCCAAGGTGCTCTGTGCCTGACACTGGTGTAAATATCAGAAAACTGTTGATTTTCAAGTGCTTGAGTTAATAAAAGTTCAGCGGGGTTAAGGCGTTCTAGTTCGGCAACTAATGCATCTTCGCCAATGATTTCAATAATATCAAAGCGGCCGCTACCAATGTCTAAACTGGCAATACCGAAACAGTCTTTTTGCGGCTCATAATTCACACAAACCAATAGATTGTCGCGACCGGCTTGCATTAATGCTTCGTCGGTTATCGTGCCTGGTGTAACTACACGCATAACTTTTCGCTCAACAGGGCCTTTGCTGGTGGCTGGGTCGCCCACTTGCTCGCAAATAGCAACGGATTTTCCCTGTTGAACCAATTTGGCTAAGTAACCCTCAGCAGCATGGTAAGGTACACCTGCCATGGGTATAGGCTCACCGCCAGATTTACCACGAGCAGTCAGCGTAATATCGAGTAGCTCAGATACCTCTTTAGCATCATCAAAAAACAACTCGTAAAAATCTCCCATGCGATAAAACACTATTTCATCAGGGTGCTCAACCTTAATTTTTAGGTACTGTTGCATCATGGGTGTGTGATCAGGACTGGGTTTAGGTGTTGTCATAGAAATGGCTTATTATTCTTTAATAAATAGTAGAATGTAGAGGTATCATAGAGTCGTAGTAAGCGAGCCATTTTACGCGTTGAGACCAGTAGTAGGCAATGGATTTGTATGAAAAGGCGTGTAGTTGAACAGGTTATAAGTTTACATGGAATGTTATGATTAAAACTGTTGAGTAAGTTATACAAAGGAAATGGCCGGCTGTTATTATGGGTTTAAGTGCCATGGAATAGATAGCTTAAAGGTCAGTTTGTAATTTTTCAAATCATTAAAATAGAGTAATCAACAATGAGTAGATATGGATTGTTAACCCTAATAGCTTTATTAATTTCATTTCCTATCGAGGCAGCCGATCTTTCAAAATCATGGTTTCAGCCAGAATTAGAAGTTAATAATTCCCCTATTTGTGAGATTTTAGTTAGCCGTGAAAAGAGCATTTGGAGTAATAATATCGATAAGTCGGATTTTCATAGGCTATTTAAATATGCATTTGAAGCTAAAGTCAAAATAAATGGAGAGTTAATTTATATAACTACTTATTCACATCCTGGCTGTGGTGGTGCATGTGAAACTTATCAGATTTTAGCATCTAAAACTCCTTTTCCGCTTAAAAGAGAGCAGCTAGATTTTTATGATGCCTTGCTTGGTTTGTCCCCACCTTCTGGGGATAATTCTGTTCTTTTATCCTCGAACGAAGGAAGATATTATGCTCTCACAGAAAATGATGATTCTGACCAATTTTATGAGCTGAAAGAAGATGCAGGTTGGGAACATTTATGCACAGTTAAAAAAAAGCCGTCGAAGGAACAAATAAAAAAAATAGAAGCTGACGGTAGTTTTTTATCTATACAGTCCTCTTTGAAAGAATTGCGGGGGTTAATAGGCGAATTAAGAGGAGGAGCAGGTAATTGCGGAACATTAAAATCACATACCCGAGGCAAAATAAGAGTTGATCAGGAGTTTGAGCGACTATTATATGTTCCGCGTTTAGAGCCTAAAATTAAAACAAGATACAACGGTAATAGTTATGGGAACGACTTAAAAAACCTAAAAATATGGTCTTTAGAGGGCCTGAGTGAATTTAAAGCTTTTTCTCAATATGAAGATAAGTTTCCGATAGTGTTAAATGATTTAGTTGATTTTTATAAAAGAAATTTTGACTGGGATGAAGAAAAATCAAGAAAAATTGCTCACTATGCACTCACTTATGCAGTCAGTTCAGGGTTGTGGTTTGGTCTTTACGAGCCTTTTGAGACAAAGGAAGAAATTGAATTAAGAATAGCAATATTACATAGAAAACCTATTGAAGAAATAAAACAGATTAATATCAACTCTATCAATAGGGCAACGATCAAAGGAGATTGGTACAGCAATAGAGATAGTATATTAAATATAGCGATGAATTACCCCGAAGCATTGGCTTATTTGTTAGAAGTAGGTTTCGATCCCAATACTAAAAATAATTTTAATAAAACACCACTTATGTATGCGGCTCAACAAAATAACTATGAATCTGCAAAGTTACTTATTGACTCTGGTGCTAATATAAATACTGGCACAATAATCCCTGCCGATCACTGTAGGTATACACTTAGAACTGCCAATATGTCACCACTCCATTATGCAGTAAGGTATGCAGATAAAAATTTAATTAATCTGTTACTAGATAGTGGGGCTTCAATATTCTTTGATGTTGAAAATAAACAAGGTCATAGGGCGGTGAATATTGAATACCCTATAGATTGGCTAAAAAGATTCTCTAATAGTAATCTATCGGCCGAAGATAGGGTTGAAATAAAAAAACGACTAACCTTTCCAGGGGATAGTATCCGTAGATCTATGGCCGAAGAGCTAAATCTAGAAGGTAAGAGCCTTTATAAAAGAAAAAATTATAAATTAGCTAATCAAAAATTTAAAGAAGCTACTCATATTGATAGTGAGAACTACGAAATATTGAATAACTTTGCATTAGCCTCGTTAAAAATAGGTGATAAAGGAAGGGCTCTTGAGTCATTTAGAAAGATAATAGATTCAGTAAGTTCTACTGGTAAGCAAAAGTCATCGGCTTATTTTAATACAGGTCTTGCTTGTGATTTAATTAAATCATCTCAAAAGCGTTATGGTTTACGGTTCAATAGAAAATCTTATTGCAGAGGGAGCTCATTTTATAATTATATTGAACACTATGAGAAAAACCCTTCTGAGTCAACGGGGTTTTCCTTAATTGAAAAATTTAAGCAGCGACAAAAAAGAGAGAATTACTGTGTCGCTAAAGATAAGAGGTTCGATGCAATTTTTTCTGAGGGGAGACATTTCTATTTCTTACATAGGAAAAGCATAGACGATATTGCCCTTAATTTGCAGGAGGTGGCTTCTGAAGAGAGTATGAAAAGCTTGGCTAAAGTATATAAAAATAGAAAGTTGCTGCTGAAGCGAAAGTTATTCTCGAACTTAAATAATGGATATTTTGTTTCTCTATATCTCGGTAATTTTGACATAAAGAAAGAGTTTTTGTTTAATAAAAAAGCGTGTGAGAATATAAATTGAGAGCCGTCTGAGAGAGATGGATTAGTGAAAATAGCTATTTTAGGTGCAGGTATTGCCGGTATAACCAGTGCCTATGTGCTGGCTAAACAAGGGCATGAAGTTGTAATCGTTGATAAGGCTGGAATCGCTGGTGAAGCAAGTTTTGCCAATGGTGGCCAGCTTTCCTATAACTACCGAACACCCATTGCGAACCCTAGTGTTTTAAAACAGCTGCCCAAGATAGTGCTGGGCTTTGAACCTGCTTTTAGAGTTTATCCAAGCTCTGATATTGGCTTTTATAGATGGGGCTTAAAGTTCTTAGCGGCGTGTTCTAGCAAGCAAGTTGCAGTATCGACTAAAGCTATGTTGACGCTCGGGCGACAGACAAAAATCGAATTAAATAAAATCCTTTCCATGGGTGGGGAGCCGGGTATTAGTTTTGATTACCAAGGAGGGGCAGGAAAATTAAATGTGTATTCTGATACTGTTGCTTTAGAACAGGCAGCGAAAAATAATCATAGTAAGCTATGGTCTCGCTCTAAGTTAATACAAAATATCCCTGCGCTCGCCAACAATAAAGAGGTTGTAGGTGCGTTATGGGATGAGCAAGAGGACTCTGGTGATTGCTATAAGTTTTGCTGTAGTTTAATGCACTATCTGCAAAAAAATTATGATGTAAAACTATTAGGCAATCACGAGATTATACAGATTGAGCACGATACCAAAAAGATAACGTCTGTATGTATTAATAAACAGGATGAACAAAAAACGATTAACTTAAGCGCCGATACGTATGTGAGTTGCTTAGGTCCGCAAAGTACTAACTTACTTAAGTGTATTGATATTAGTGTGCCTATATACCCAATGAAGGGATACAGTGTGACAGTCCCTGCAACGCAACATTGTGTTGATGCATCTATAACTGATCTTAAAAATAGGATGGTATTTTGTAAGCTGGGTGGTAGGTTACGGATTGCAGGTTTTGCAGAGTTTTCGGGTTATTCTACTCGGGTAAAGCCACAAAGAATTAAAGATATGTTAACAGCGGCTAAAGCATTTATGCCAACAATAGGCGATTACGATACTGTACTCGATCAATGGTGTGGTTTGCGTCCAGCAACGCCCGATAGCTTGCCTATTGTAGGTAAAACAAAATATGAGAATCTGCTATTAAATACTGGGCATGGTATGTTGGGTTGGTCACATTCATTAGCGACGGCAACGTTGATAGGGGGTTATATTAGTAATACTCCACAACCTTTTGATCCAAGTCCTTATTTAGCTAATCGTTTTTAAATAGAATTCTCAGGTGCCTTACTCGGTAATAAAATAGGTATTATTTGAGAAGAGAGCACGGTGCTGAAAAAGAAGCCTGATAGGGCCAGTAAGGCTGTTGTAAATGTCCCTTCTACACTAACGATTAACAATGCAAATATACCCGAAAGGATAATAAGGGTAACAATGTAAAGAGCAAGATAGGCTCTGCGACAGATAGTGCCATTGAGGTTAAGTAATAGGTTAAAAATAGCATTCTTCATATTGTAGTCATTTATATAACCTTAATGTATGCATTATGGCATGGCTAAAATAGAGCAAAAGAAAGAATATATATTGCGAAATGTATAACGCCCCATATATTGTACAAATATAAGGGGTTATGCGGCATTAAGGTATTAGACTAGTAAATATTCATCGTCAATGCTGTGGTCAAGTATACTTTCATAGTTGTTGGTGCCATTAGTATAAGTTGTTGAACAAGCTGCGGTGAAAGCAGTTGCTGCAATAAATAGGAGTGCAATAATTTTCAGTTTCATCGTAAATCTCTCAAGGAATGCTTAATATGCTGATTTGAGCGACTTACTGATAATAAGTTCTTATAGTTACCCCTAAAGAATTTAATGGTAACCATTAAAAAATTAATCGAATAATTTGCCAGGTTGATTAATGCAAAGCTTGTTTAAGCCAATTTTTAAAGCTTATAACCTTTTTTTGGTCTTTTTTGTGCGGTGGAATAATCAAATAGTAGCCGTAATTACTGGCGATTTTCACATTTAGTGGATTAATGAGTTCTTGCTGTTCTATAAGATCATTACAGAGAAAGTCTGGCACGAGCCCAATACCCAGGTGCTTTAATGTGGCCTGGATCACCATATAAAAATGCTCGCACCCAAAACTGCTGGTAAGTTTACTTTTGTCGAGTTGGTGTTGGTCAAAAAAATCTTCCCATAATTGGGGACGATTATTGAGTGAGATACATTGATGTTGTTGTAAGTCAGTGGGGCAGTTAATGGGGTTTGACTCAAGTTGTTGCTTTGTTGCAATTAACAATAGCTGCTCTTGTATAAGTAGCTCAGCATCAGTGTGTTTTTTATCGTTAGGTAGGCAACGCACGGCAATATCGATGTCATTCTTATGCCAATCTATCTCGTCGTCGGCAGAATTAATATGTAAGACGATATCAGGGTGTAGCATATGAAAATCATTAACTCTAGAAAACATCCATAAAGCACTGAGAGACGGGGCTATATTAATGGTTAATGTCTCTTTGCTTTGATTGTTATAAAATTTCTCCGAACCTAGCTCTATAGTATCTAATGCTTTAGAGATAACTGCTAAATATTGCCTGCCTTCATTGGTAAGTATAACCGTGCCACCATGCCGCTCAAATAAGATAATTCCTAAATGTTTTTCTAGTAGGCGAATTTGCTTGCTAACTGCGCTTTGTGTAACAAATAATATTTCAGCAGCTTTACTAAAGCTCTCGGATTTAGCAGCCACTTCAAATACGCGCAGTGCATTTAAGGGAGGGAGGTGTCTTTTCACTTTTATCCAGTGCTCATATTATTACATAGAGCTTATATGGATTATCAAAAAATTGGAATAGCAGAATATTAGAGCAAGGTAGGATTTCTCTTTACTTTGTAAGTTATTTCATAAGAGTTGGGTTCTATCGCCACTGTCAATAAGAAAGGTTCATAGGTGTAAGGTCACAGCGTATTCTTACACTGATAGAGAATAAGTCGTTATTTGTATTGAAGATAAATTGATTGTATTTTTGAGGGATAGTTACAAGGATTACTTGGCCCAGCACTTCCACTTGCTAAAGCCGTGTAAAGCCTAATGGGTAGTATGAAAACACTAAGCCACTTACGTTCATAACTGACCGCATTAGGGTGTGAGAGGAACTCAGTCTTTTAAAATAAACACTGAACAATGGGCGCGTTCAACCACACGTGATGCCACTGAACCGAGTAAAAACTCACTGACCTTACTACGTTGATGTGCACGCATCACCACTAAGTCAATACCGTTATTTCGTACGTAACGGTTAATCTCCTCAGAAGCTGAACCATCATACACTTTGAGTACTGGTTTAATGGCATCATCCACATTGTCCTTCACAAAATCTAATAGAGATTGCGCGACCCTTTTAAGGTTTGCTTTGTGATCTTCTTCGCTAAAGAAGGATGAGACGATAGCGTTATTATATCCGGGGATCACGGTTATAATATGTAACTCGCTGCTGTGTTCTTTCACCTCTCGCAAAGCAATTTTCAGGGCACCTAAGCAAAAGTCAGTATTTTGTAAATCAACAGGTACTAGTACTTTTTTGAACATTTTAATCTCCTAGTTTCGTCTACTAGATTTGTGTATTAGCTTCGTTTGCTAGAAAGGGCTGCACGCTATTTTTAGCGAGCAGCCACTTTGCATTGACTACTAATAATAGTAGAGCTCAAAAACACTTATTGGCTCGGTAATTTAAGTACTGCTTACTGAATCTGAATTCAGCGAATCAGGTTTTTTATCGGTACCTAATTTGTATCTTCTTCGCTGTACAACCACAATAAAGAACAATATCAAGAGCGCTGGAATATACATTAACTGTTTAGGTAAATGATCCACGGGCACCCAAGCTTTTAAAATTTGTTGATCAAAATCCAGTCCAGCTGTTTGTGCTGCACTTTCATAACCGACATCATCCACGAGGTATTTGCCCTCATCATTTTTTAATATCGTCAAACCAGAACTTTCAAGCTTCTCAGTTGCAGTTGTGCCTTCGCCTACGGGAAACAGAATTACAAACTCACGCTCTCCACCTGCACTTCCTTCACCTAGCACAGTAAAGCGCATCTCCGCGCCTGCAGGGGTATCTTTTAAGGCCTCTTCAATCGCCTCTGGTGCGACAACATTATAACGAGGAGAGATCTCATCCATCCAAAAACCAGGCCTAAACAGCGTAAATGCAACCAGTAGTAATAACAATGACTCATACCAGCGATTACGTGCAAAGAAGAAGCCTTGAGTGGATGCGGCAAACACCAGTATCGCTACAGTCGCGACGATAAAGACAATGATACCTTCCGTCCAAGTGACATCAATGAGTAGTAAGTCCGTATTGAATATAAACAAAAACGGCAGTGCGGCAGTTCGTAAGCTATAGAAGAAGGCAACAAAGCCGGTCTTTATTGGGTCTCCGCCAGATACAGCGGCGGCGGCAAAGGATGCCAAACCAACGGGCGGTGTTACATCAGCCATAATGCCGAAGTAAAACACAAACAAGTGCACAGCAATCAGCGGGACTATTAAGCCGTTTTGCTGACCTAACTCCACAATGACTGGGGCCAATAATGATGACACAACGATATAGTTAGCTGTGGTTGGTAACCCCATGCCCAATATAAGGCTTAATACGGCGGTCAGTAACAGCATCAGCATCACATTACCCATCGACATAATCTCGACCAGTTCTGCTAATACTAAACCAACACCTGTGAGTGAAACTGCACCAACAATGATGCCCGCTGTTGCTGTAGCAATACCAATACCAATCATATTGCGTGCACCAGAGATCAAACCATCAATCAGCTCATTAAACCCTTGCGACAATTTTTCTTTAATATCACTACGCTTTCTGAAAAAAGCAAACAGTGGACGCTGTGTCAACAGGATCACTATCATGAGCGCGGTTGCCCAAAAAGCAGAGAGAGCAGGGCTTAGACGCTCAACCATCAAACACCAAACCAAGACGACGACGGGCAAAATATAATGAAAACCCGATTTCACCGTAGGGCCAAGTTCAGGCAGCTCAACGACAGGGGCATTTGGATCATCAATTTCAAGATCTGGGTACTGCGCGCAACTTTTGGCTAACCAGACATAGACTACCGCTAAAAGCAGCCCAACAATCCAGCTTGCGGCATCACCTGCAACAGGCTTGAGCCAACCTAGACCATAATAAACCGCAAAACCGACTGCCGATATTGCTGCAAATCCCGCTAAGAATTTAAAGATGAATACCAAGAATGGGCTGGGTTCACTGCGACGTGGCAAACCTTTAAGGTCAGCTTTCATTGCCTCTAAATGTACAATATAGACAAGGGCGATATAAGAAATTAGCGCGGGTAAAAAAGCGTGTGTCACTACATCAAAATAAGCCATATCTAAAGAAGTGGCCATCAAAAATGCGGCGGCTCCCATGACCGGTGGCATAATTTGACCATTCACCGATGAGGCAACTTCAACGGCACCTGCTTTCTCTGCTGAGAAGCCAACGCGCTTCATCATTGGGATAGTAAAAGTACCCGTTGTCACAACATTGGCAATAGAGGAGCCTGATATCAAGCCAGTCATTGCGGATGCAACAACCGCAGCTTTTGCTGGCCCACCGCGTAAATGCCCCAGGCTTGCAAAGGCAATTTTAATAAAATAGTTACCCGCCCCGGCTTTATCCAATAAGGCACCAAACAATACAAACAGGAATACAAACTTGGTCGATACGCCCAAGGGCACACCGAATACACCGTCAGTAGAAATCCATTGGGTATCGGCTACAGCACCAAAAGAAGCGCCTTTCCAAGCTAAAATACCCGGCATGCTTTGACCACCAAAGCAATAGAGTAAAAATATCGATGCAACGATCGCGAGCGGTGGCCCTAAAGAACGAACAGTCGCTAACAATAAAAGCGTGATACCGATACAAGCAACCGTAATATCAATGGCATTAGGATTGCCAGGGCGGTTAGAAAGCGATTCGTAAAAGATATATAAATAAGAAGCGGAGGCAGAAGCCACGACAGCCAATATCCAATCTATTGTCGGTATATAGTGCCTAGGAGATTTTTTGCCTGCTGGAAACGCAGTAAACGCTAAAAAAATGGCAAAAGCCAAATGAATAGATCTGGACTCGGTGTCATTAAAGACACCCACTCCCAAAATAAAGGGCAGCGGAGAGGCTATCCATATCTGAAAAAGAGCCCACGTGAGGGCAACGCCTGCAAGTAGTTTACCGACAGGGCCAGTTGGGTTACGACCACCGGTGTCTGAAGAGGCGACTAATGCGTCTAATTCAGCGCTACTGGCTTGGTGTTTTTGAGTTGATTCACTCATGACAGATCCTCAATTGC
Organism: uncultured Pseudomonadales bacterium; assembly: GCA_947488935.1. Taxonomy (GTDB): domain Bacteria; phylum Pseudomonadota; class Gammaproteobacteria; order Pseudomonadales; family Cellvibrionaceae; genus CANLBN01. The sequence continues at coordinate 20,865 of CANLBN010000009.1, read as the reverse complement.
ATGCTTAAGTAAATTGCTTGTGCCAAGAGAGTCATACCTAAAGCGCAGACTTCAACACATACCTACTGCAGCACATTATTATTTTTATCTAATTTTACAGAGGGAAAATAGCTATAGTGATAGCAACCAATATAGCGTAAACCTTTAATGTGGGCAGCAGAAGTGCTGCCCAGTTATTAAAGCGACTATTTGATTAAACCAGCTTCTTTGTAGTACTTAACTGCGCCATCATGAAGAGGAGCCGATAGGTTATTAACGACCATATCTTCTTGCTTTAGGTTATTAAACGCTGGGTGCAGCTTTTTGAAACGCTTAAAGTTACCAAAAACAGACTTCACCATTTGATACATAGTTTCTTCACTTGTAGCTGTAGAGCTAACAAAGGTAGCACCTACACCAAAGGTAGTCACATCAACATCTGTACCATTGTACATACCGGCAGGGATAGTCGCTGTTGCATAATAAGCGTTATCGGCTACTAGCTTATCAATAACAGGACCGCCTACGTTGACAAGTTTCACGTCGCAAGATGTACTGGCTTCTTTGATAGAGCCATTGGGATGACCTGCTGTGAAAATAATAGCATCGACATTATTATCGCACAGCGCTTGCGCTTGCTCAGAAGATTTAAGCTCAGAAGCTAATTTAAAATCATCCATTGTCCAGCCCATTTTCTCCATGACTACTTCCATAGTACCGCGTTGACCAGATCCTGGGTTACCAACGTTAACACGCTTGCCTTTTAAGTCTGCAAAGGAGTTGATGCCTGAGTCTTTTCGAGCCACAACAGTAAACGGTTCTCCATGTACAGAGAATACAGCGCGTAAATCTTTATAGGCACCATTGGGGAATTGCTTAGGTGCTGTACCGTTATAGGCATGATACTGCCAGTCAGATTGAGCAACACCCATATCAAGATCGCCAGCTTGAATACCATTGATATTTTTAACGGAGCCACCTGTTGTATGGGTACATTTGATGCCATGCGCTTTAGTTTCTTTGTTGACTAAGCGACATATTGATCCGCCCACCACATAATAAACACCTGTCTGGCCACCGGTACCGATAGTCACGAAGGTTTTATCTTCTGCCAAAGCACCACTAGAAAAGGAAGCGGCAACAGTAACGCTACTTGCAAAAAGTGCCGCGGCTAAATGATTTTTAATTAGTTTTTTATTAAAAGACATAAGAATCCTATTATTGTTAGTTGATAGATTGAATATCTGTTTTGAAATTGCTGTCTATTTAGTTTCTATCATAAATGAAGTAAACAACGGAGCATTTTCAATACCTCTTTTTCTGTAGTATAACTAAACCACAGCACAAGGGTGCGTTTATTAATAGCGCTTTATGGTTAAAGGATATCTAATAAACCTTGCCTGCTGTCAACCTAATATAGCATCCTATTGTGTAATAAAATAGCGAATTTAATTGATTTATGATGCGTATTAAATCCGTTATAACCTTAGTTAATATTATGCCTTTTTTCATACCCTTTTAATGTTTGTCTATTCAATTTTTATTATCTTTTTTAGCTCCCATCCATTTTCTTTAATTAAGGTATGAGTTTTTTTCATGCTATCGAAAAAGAAGTCGTTTGCTTAACGTTCGTTATTTCTTAATACTATTTCAACTGTACAACCTTACTCTTTATTAGAATATAAAAATTATCTATTAGGTGTTAATGGCTTAAAAAATGATGAGTGTTAAAACGTTAGAAACCGTTATTTGTGCAACAAAAAATCCTATTGTAGAGATAATGTTTAATCGCCCGCATCGACTAAATGCTGTCGTAGAACAGTTATACAAAGATGTGCTTACATGTCTTGATAATGCCGAACAAAATGATGATATTCGCGTTATTGTTTTGCGAGGTGAAGGCCGTGCGTTTTGTGTCGGTGCCGATATGAAAGAACACGATTCAGGCGAGCGTAATCTCGATCAAAAACGCGACTACTTAAGCTTAGCCAATGAAGTTTGCCAGAGGCTATTTGAATGCGAAAAACCTATCATCGCTGCCGTAAACGGCTATGCACTAGGTGCGGGTGCGGAGATGGCTATTGCTGCTGATTTTTTATTAATAGCTGAGAGCGCACAGATTGGCTTTCCAGAAATCAGTATAGGTACTTTTGTAGGCGGTGGCGTGAGCTATGTTTTACCGAGGTTAGTTGGCCTGGCTCAGGCTCGGCGATTAATTTTTACTGGCGAGCGTATTAGCGGGGAAGAAGCTAAAAATATTGGTTTGGCTGTTGATGTATTCTCAGATGAGGCATTCGCAGAGAAGGTCAATGTTTTTGCAAACCTTATTGCAAGCAAAGCTCCATTGTCGATGAAATTTGCTAAAAAGCAATTAAATAGTCCAAAAGCTGAAGGCTTTCGTGGGTGCTTAGATTGTGAGTTGGACAATATTGTTAGTTGTATGCAAACCGATGATTGGCAAGAAGGTGTCGACGCTTTTGCAGAAAAACGTGAACCTATTTTCACAGGAAAGTAAGCAGGCTAATTAAACTAATCTTTATATTCAGATAAAAACCATGTCAAATTTCTTACAGCGTATTTTAGAGCCTCGCTCCATCGCAGTGGTGGGTGCATCAAACAATACAACAAAGCGTGGCTACCATGCGACAAAAGCACTAGTAGACGATGGTTTTTCTGGTGAGCTTTATCCGGTAAACCCGAAGGCACACAAAATATTAAATCTTAAATCTTACGATTCGCTAGCAAGTATTCCTAATGAGGTCGATCTAGTTGTTGCGTGTGTTCCTGCTAAAGTTGTGCCCAGTATTATTACTGAAGCGGGTGAAAAAAAAGTAAAAGGTGTGATTATTTTAGCTAGCGGTTTTGGTGAAATGGGTGCTGAAGGTAAGCGTTTAGAAAATCATGTTAAATCTATTGCAGAAGCTTATGGTGTCCGTCTAATAGGACCAAATACATCGGGTTTCTTTAACCTTTATCAACAGATTAATTTATTGGGTTTACAAGGTGTTAAGCCTGGGCATATTGGGTTTATAAGCCAGTCTGGCAATATGTTGTTGTCGCTTGCTTTAGAGGCGCAGGCGAATGGTCATTTGGGGTTTAGCTGCTATGTGGGCCCGGGTAATCAAATTGATGTTGGCTTTAGCGATTATTTACGATTTTTAGGTGAAGACAAAAACACCAAAGTTGCTGCTTTTTATATTGAAGGATTTAATAATGGTGAAGATTTTTTAACGGTAGCGAAAGAAGTAACACCGAATAAACCGGTTGTTGTATATAAATCAGGTAGTACCGAGGCGGGTATTCAATCTGCCAGCTCTCACACAGGCGCTCTTGCAGGTAGCTATGCAATGACGGTAGATGTATTAGAGCAATCGGGTGTTATCGTTGTTGAACGTTCGGATCTTCTTCTGCCCGTCGTCGAGGCATTAGAGTTACAGCCGCCAGCAAAGGGCAGGCGTGTCGCAATTTTGGCCGATGGTGGTGGACAGGCAACTATAGCGGCAGACCGTATTATTGAAAATAATCTAGAGTTTGCTGTACTTGCGCAAACAACAAAAGATAATTTAGCCAATATTTTATGGCCACAGGCAACATTAAATAACCCCATCGATGTTGCAGGTAGTACCGATGCAGATCCCTCCTTGTTTTCACGTTGTATCGATATTTTACTGAGCGACAGTGGTGTTGATACGGTCTTGGTTGTTGGTATGTTTGGTGGATATGCTGCGCGTTTTGGTGAGAGTTTAAAAGATATCGAAATAGAAACTGCAAAAAATATTGCCAGCATTGCTCAAGGTCATGGTAAACCTGTTGTTATTCATAGTCTTTATAGCGCTGTAAAAACGCAGGCGTTACATGTATTAAGAGCTTCTGGTATACCTTCTTATGCATCAATAGAAGTTGCAGTATCGGCGGTGCGTGCTTTGTGTCAGCGTGGTGTATATTTGGAGTCCATCAAACAGCCGGCGACCCCTTTTTCTATTAATAAGAATACACTTGAAGAAGGTCAGGCACTTATTAGGCAGGCGCGTAGCAATAATGGCAATGTCTTACTTGAGAGTGAGGCAAAAACACTTTTAAAGGCTAATGGTATCGACTTGCCAGATGAGGTCATTGTAAAAAATATCGATGAGCTTAACAGTGCCTTTACCCGTTTTGAGCCTCAAGCAGTGGCGATGAAAATAGTATCGAAGGACATTTTACATAAATCCGATGCCGGTGGTGTAAAGCTAGATTTACTGACATTGCATGAATATACCGAGGCCTACAATAATATTATTGTAAACACGAAAGCGTATAATTCTAGCGCCGATATTGCTGGCGTACTAGTTACGCCCATGGCTAAAAAAGGTGTTGAGATTATTATAGGTATGGTCGATGACCCTATTTTTGGTCGAGTATTGATGTTAGGTTTGGGTGGTATTTTTGTTGAGGTGTTAAAAGATGTGACATTTAGAAAATTGCCTTTGAGCCGCTACGATGCAGAGAGTATGCTAGATAGTATTAAAGCGAGGAAAATCCTAGAGGGTGTACGTGGCAACCAAGGTATTGACCGGCTTGCAATTATTGATTTACTACTAAACCTTTCCTCGCTAGTTGCTGCATATCCAGAGATAAAGGAGCTAGATTTAAATCCTGTTATTGCCTATTCAAAAAAATATGCAATTGTTGATGCGAGAGTGATTTTGAATGAAAGTTAACTATCTAATTGCCGAGGTTCTTGTAAAAGTGTTTATAACAAGAAGTTTAAAAATATAAAAAGGTAGACCCTATGAAACAGCCTGAGTTAGTCGATGCACTATTGACCTTAGATAATAAAGTAGCAACCTTAACAATGAATCGACACGATGTGCGTAATGCGCTTACGAGTACGCATTTGGTCGATGATATAGAGCAAACAATCGAGTGGGTAAATAAAAACTCTGAGGTCTCTGTACTCATCATAACAGGCGCGGGTTCTGCTTTTTCTGCAGGAGGTAATATCAAAGAAATGCAGCAACGTGCAGGTGCCTTTGGCGGAGATGTAGAAGAGGTGCAAAATCGTTATCGTAATGGTATTCAACGTATTCCTCTTGCTATACATAATGCTGAGGTGCCTATCATAGCGGCCATTAATGGCGCTGCTGTTGGCGCGGGATTTGATCTGGCCAATATGTGCGATCTACGTATTGCATCAAGCAAAGCTGTAATGGGAGAAACCTTTATCAATCTAGGTATTACACCCGGTGATGGCGGTGCTTGGTTTTTGCAGCGCCTAATCGGTTATCAAAAAGCTGCGGAGCTTACCTTTACTGGTCGTACTATCAAAGCAGATGAGGCTTTAGCACTTGGTATTGTTTTAGACGTCGTTGAGCCTGACCAATTACTTATAAAAACTAATGAATTGGCTCAAAGCATTGCTGCGCAGCCATCGACCGCTTTACGCTTAACTAAGCGCCAAATGAAACTAGCTCAGCGTCTAGAGTTGAAAGATTTTCTCGATATTTGTGCCTGTTTTCAAGGAATGTGTCATAACAACCCCGAACATATAGAAGCGGTAGAAAGAGTATTGGCAAGTATGAAAAAAAGATAGTCTAGCGGCCCCTTTCCTTTATATACTTCACCCATCGATTCTCACAAGAACATACAGCAATTTACACGGGGGATCTTGCATGGATGACCTTGACGGTTTAGCGATTAGTTTGGGTGAATTACTCACGAACCATCAGTGGCAGATCACGACAGCAGAGTCCTGTACTGGTGGTGGTATTGCCGCAGCAATTACCTCTGTAGCGGGCAGTTCACAATGGTTTGAGCAAGGCTTTATTACCTATAGTAATGCCGCAAAGCAGCAACATCTCAATGTCGAAAAATTATTATTAGATAAATACGGCGCAGTGAGTGAACCGGTTGTCCTCGCAATGGCCAAAGGTGCTTGTCAGCAGGCAAAAGCGGATGTAGGTATTGCAGTGAGCGGTATTGCAGGCCCTGGAGGGGGTTCGCAAGATAAGCCTGTAGGCACTGTTTGGCTTGCATGGGCATTGCCAAATACTGACACAATAGCAAGGTGCTACTGCTTCGATGGTGATCGTGATGCAGTGAGATTACAGGCCGTAGTAATGGCTATTAGCGAGTTAAATAAACTCCTGCAAAAAAATACTGTATAAAATACAAGTACTGTTTGCTCATACAGTATTTTTACTGTATAGTCCTTTCCACGATAACAGTTAACTTATTCAAGTCGGTATCTATTATTAATAGCACAAAAATTAATAGCCTAGCTTGAAGCAACCCCAAAGATTGAGGTGAATTATGGATTCTAATAAAGATAAAGCATTGCAGGCAGCACTTAGCCAGATTGAGCGTCAGTTTGGTAAGGGTACAGTCATGCGTATGGGTGACCGAGAGCATGTAAAAATTCCTGCAATTTCTACAGGTTCGCTTGGTTTAGATGTTGCTTTAGGCATTGGCGGTTTACCGAGAGGCCGAATTGTAGAGATCTATGGTCCAGAATCATCGGGTAAAACAACGCTTACATTACAAGTTATTGCCGAGGCGCAAAAAACAGGTGGTACTTGTGCATTTATCGATGCCGAGCATGCACTAGATCCAATTTATGCAGAAAAGCTGGGTGTTAATGTTGATGATTTGATGATTTCTCAGCCTGATACCGGTGAACAAGCATTGGAAGTCTCTGATATGTTAGTCCGCTCGGGTGCAATTGATGTGTTAGTCATTGACTCTGTTGCAGCATTAACACCAAAAGCTGAAATCGAAGGCGATATGGGTGATCATCACGTTGGCTTACAAGCACGTTTAATGTCGCAAGCGCTGCGTAAAATTACCGGTAATATTAAAAATGCCAACTGTTTGGTTATCTTTATTAACCAAATTCGTATGAAGATTGGTGTTATGTTTGGCTCACCAGAGACTACGACAGGTGGTAATGCACTTAAATTCTATTCATCTGTACGCTTAGATATTCGCCGCATAGGTGCAGTAAAAGACGGTGATGAAATCACCGGTAGTGAAACCCGCGTCAAAGTTGTTAAAAACAAAGTCGCTCCTCCCTTTAAACAAGCCGAATTCCAAATTATGTACGGTGAAGGGATTAACCTTATGGGAGAGATTATTGACCAAGGTGTCAAGCTAGAGTTAATTGATAAAGCTGGCGCATGGTATAGCTATAAAGGCGAGAAAATTGGTCAAGGTAAAGCGAACGTTGGTAAGTTTTTGCAAGAGCGACCCGAAATGGCAGAAGAAATTGAAACGGCTATTCGTGCACGCCTCTTACCCTCTGGAGATGAGCCGGAAGATAGCAATGTTGTAGATTTGGCCACTGATTTAACCGCTGCTGGTAAGGATGCTTAACATGCAGGGCGCTAAAACCTCTGCTAATGTCATTAATATGAGTGATTATGACCAGCGCTCATCGGCCACTGACAACTTAGAGTTATCTCAAGAAGAGTTTATTAAGGTCGATTCAAAAGTAGAAAATAGTGCTTTACGCTACCTTGCAAGGCGAGAATACTCTCGCCTTGAGCTATATCAACGCTTAATTAGTAAGGGATATAAATCAGACGTTGTTAATTACTTGCTTGACGGTTTGGCTGCAAAAAACTATCAAAGCGATGAGCGTTACACAGATATGTACATTCGCTCAAGAGCTAATGTAGGTGATGGCCCTTTCAAAATCAAATTAGCTCTGCGGTCAAAGGGTATTAAAGATAGCTTATCAGATAGTATTTTTGAGCAGCTTGCTATCGACTGGTTCGAGCGTGCACGCTTTGTAAAAATAAAACGTTTTGGTGATACCTGCGTTACTGATATTACCGAGTACTCTAAACAGATAAGATATTTAAAGAACAAAGGCTTTTATCAAGATCATATTGATTCAGTTGTGGCTTATTCTCATCATTAATAATAACTCCTTTAAGCATCATTAGACTTTTTAAAGGTGCATCCCTATACTCCTCCTCGACTAAAAATACTTATTGCCTGATGTGTATATTCATTCATATGCAATGTAAGTAGCAAATATGTAAAACCTTAATTTTGCCACTAGAATGATAAGTATTCTTTGTGCATGCACGATAGTAATTTTTTATGTATAAATATTTTGTACTTTCTTTATTTGGCTCCTCCTGATTTCGAAATGCCGGTTCTGCAGTGCTGAGGCTTTGAAGCGATATTTAGTCGCCGAAATAGATAAAGAGGTGGCGTACTCTAATGCGTGGCTCGTCGAATCAATATTGGATACTAAAAATATGATTTCTAAAAACGAAAAACATAAAGCAGCAATGAAAAAGCAAAAAGAAAATGTAGACGCTAGTATTAAAGCGGCATCTATCGAGCGTGGGGTTAGTATTCTACTGACGGGCAATGGAAAGGGTAAGTCTAGTTCAGCATTTGGTATGGTTCTTCGAGCTTTAGGCTATGGTCATAAAATAGGTGTTGTGCAGTTTCTCAAAGGGGAGCAACTCTCTGGTGAAGAGATTTATATTAAAAACCAGTGTCCCGATATTTATTTTTATCAGATGGGTACAGGGTTTACATGGGATACCCAGGACCGTACCGCAGATATCGCGGCAGCGGAAGAGACTTGGTCTAAGGTCGTTCCGCTATTACAAGATGCAAGTTATGATCTCATTGTGTTAGATGAGCTAACGTACATGCTTGCCTACAAATACCTTGATGAAGACGTCATCATTGATGCGTTATCTGATCGGCCAGAAAATCAGAGTGTCGTTGTGACGGGTCGAGGAGGAGGTTCTGCTTTGCAGGGTATTATGGATACTGTCTCTGAGGTCAAAGAGGTTAAACATGCATTTAAAGACGGTATAAAGGCGAGAAAAGGTGTCGATTATTAATGTGTAATTTTTTGATGGCTAACAAAATTGTTTTAGAAGAAGACTGCCAATGACAAAAAAATTGATATTAGGTGGTGCGCGTAGTGGTAAAAGCCAGTATGCAGAGGCACAAGCAATAGACATTGCAAAATCTAAATCTAAAGAATTGATTTATATTGCAACTGCTACAGCAGATGACAAGGAAATGCGCTTACGCATCAAGCAACATGCTGAGAGGAGGGGTGAAGGCTGGGAGCTTGTTGAGGAGCCTTTGGATCTTGCTGAGGCTATTAAATGTTTCAATGATGAATCTTATTGTATTTTGATTGATTGTCTAACCTTGTGGTTGAGTAATAATTTATTTAAAGATAGTTTGCCTAAAAATAAAGAGACATTTCTAGATGCCTTCAAAGATTCAAAGGCAACTATTTTACTCGTGAGTAATGAAGTCGGTTCGGGTATTGTGCCAATGGGTGAATTGTCGCGGCAGTTTGTTGATGAGAGTGGTTGCTTGCATCAAGAATTAGCAACAATATGTGATGAGGTTGCCCTAGTGGTTGCAGGTCTTCCTTTACTCCTTAAGCAGTGACAGCAATCGGAATTTTTTATTTTTTGAAGAGCCATTTAAATAGAGTTTAATATGATTTCTTGGTTGGTAGAGCCTGTAAAAAAAATAGACGTTGATATGATTGATCAGGCTACGACCTATCAACAAACCTTAACTAAACCTCTTGGTTCTCTTGGTGTTTTAGAAAACATTGCCGAAAAATTCTCTGGTTGGCAATCCTCGTTACATCCACGTATAGAATCGATAAGTATTAGAGTTTTCGCCGGGGATCATGGTGTTTGTGATCAAAGTGTTTCTGCGTTTCCTCAAGAAGTGACAGTGCAAATGATATCCAATTTCTTGGCTGGAGGCGCTGCTGTTTCGGTTCTAGCGGGTGATTTAGGGGCAGACTTTAAGGTTGTTAATGTAGGTGCGGCTTCTCAGCTATCGCCTAATCTTTTAAATAAACCACAATTAATTAATAGACCTGTCGCGGAGGCTACTAAAGATTTTTCGCTAGAACCTGCGATGACGTCTGAGCAATTAAATACAGCACTTAGTATCGGTAAAGATGTAGTAGATGCGCTAGACACTGATTTATTTATTGGTGGTGAAATGGGTATAGGCAATACAACATCTGCATCAGCGATATATTCAGCATTGTTATTGCTGCCGCCTGAGAAGACGGTTGGTTCGGGTACAGGTATAGACAAAAAAGGTCTTGTGCGTAAGCAAATTATTGTGAAGAAAGCTCTCGATTTACATCAAAATAATTTAACGGACCCTTATAATATATTACGCTGTTTAGGTGGCTTTGAGATTGCAGCACTGACAGGTAGTTTTATTACTTGTGCTCAGCGAGGTATTCCTATTTTAGTCGATGGTTTTATTTGCACTGCAGCTGCTTTGCTTGCTGTAAAGCTCAATAAAAGTGTGAGTGACTGGTTATTGTTTTCTCATTGCTCGGCAGAGCCTGCACATAAATTTGCGCTGGATGCCTTAGGCGCTAAGCCCCTGTTAGATTTGGGTTTGCGATTGGGCGAGGGTAGTGGTGCGGCAGTTGCTGTGCCTTTATTAAAGAGTGCATTATCATTACACAATAATATGGCAACGTTTTCGCAATTAGGTATTAATGGTTAAAAATTGATAAGTGGAATCTGTAACGCTTATTATTTAAATTCAAGAATGATGAAAATGCCGAATACAAATAAACTTGATTGCACAATAACAACAATAGAAATGCTTCGCCATGGAGAATGTGTGGGTGGTACTCGTTATCGCGGCAAATTAACGGATGACGCTCTGACCGATGAGGGTATGCATAGGATGCTTGGCAAAGTTGAAACGCTCGATTGGGATTGTATTGTATCTTCCCCGTTAAAGCGTTGTGCAGCTTTTGCTAGGCATTTATCCGACTCCTGCGGTACTCCGCTACTATTTCATAAGGATTTAAAAGAAATTAGTTTTGGTCGATGGGATGGAAAACTTATCGATGATGTATGGAATTTAGAGCAGAGCAGTGTTGAAGCATGGTTTGATGATCCCGTTAATTCACCCCCTCCAGACGGTGAGCCTGCTGATACTTTTGCAAAAAGGGTGATTAATGCTTGTGAGTCTTTAGTAGCAGAACACGTAGGAAAAAAGTTACTCTTTGTTTGTCATGGCGGAGTTATGAGAGTGTTATTAGGGAATTGCTTAAATGTAAATTATCAAAGCTTAAGCAATTTTGATGTTCCTTACGGGTGTTTTTCTCGAATACAAATTATAGATGACGGTGAAAAAAAATATTACCGCCTGCTCAACCATAATATATAAGAAGCCTCTGTGATAAGTCATGAATGATTTTTTCCTCACTGAAATTCTCACTCAAAACTTTTCAAGGGCTCTCTAAAAATTTTATTTCTTATAGGTAACTTCGTGTTTAATAAAAAGCTTATTCCTTTTTTTATGGCTATCTCCTTACTGACAAGCCTTCCTGTCGCTAAATATTTGCCACATCATTGGCAAGAGAAAGATCAAGGTTTTTCAGTTGTTTATTACTCTCTAGTGGGTTTGTTATTAGCGTTTATTCTTTATGGCGCATATGGTTTATTACCGAGCGGTGTGACGCCTTTGGTTAGTGCTGCGTTTATAGTGGTTTTCTCTATTGCTTTAACAGGAGCAATACATCTAGACGGTTTAGCCGATGCTACCGATGCAGCATATGCAGCACATTCATTCCCGCGAGGAAATAACAACGAATACAAAGAGAAAATACTCGCAATCTTTAAAGATCCACGAGCAGGGCCAATGGCAGTCATTGCCTTAATCGTGGTTGTGCTAAGTAAAATGATTTTATTGTCGGAGTTAATGGATAATTTGTTGTTAACATTATTGCTTATGATGACTTTGCCAAGATTACTGGCTTCTTGTTATATAGCAATAACGCCCTACGCTAGAGCCGAGGGGCTGGCGGCAAATTTGATTAAGTCTCTACCAAAATCAACCATACTACTTATGTTGCTAACTATTACACTATTTTTTCTCATTCTTCTTCCATTTGGGTGGTTTTTACTCCTGTTCGGATCTTTATGTCTATTATTGTTGGTGTGGCGTAGTTTTTGGCTAAAGCGTATTAATGGTTTTGTCGGTGATTGTGTTGGTGCATTAATAGAAATAAGTGAAGTACTTGTATTATTTTTGCTGTACCTCTTAAAAATGCCTTAAAGCTTGCTTTATGTGCTGTACACCCTTGATTAATTGTTTCTCTTTTCTCTCTTATAGTTAAAGTATATGTAAGTGCTTACTACCTTTTCTGTGCTTTAAACATTGCCATTTATTGTTCTCTAGCAGTGCATTTCTCTATGATTACTGTTATACAAGCAAGCACTCGTAAAGCCTCAAAAATATAAAATTATCCTGTGGGTTGTAGCAAATATAAGAATTATCATTCAAAAATAAGAAAAATTGAATTTTTTAATGGCTTACAGGTAAAAGTTAATGTAATTTGTTAAGTATGTATTATAGTGATTCATCATCGATTAAAAAATTATCGATAACATCAGTGATACTAGAGCGAAGCTTTTCTCGACCAAGTATTTTCTGTTGTACTGCTGGTGGTAGCTCTGTAAACAGTATGATATTTTTGCTTATCAGCAAATGAATTAGATCTTCAGTGACGCGGGCAATATCTTTATCAGACTCAGCTAGAGCATGTTTCGAGAGTTCCGTTTCGTTATTGAACGAAAGAAAATCGATGAGTTCATAGTCGGTAGCAGCAATATGCTCGAGGTGCTCATCATTTAAACTTAGGCTTAAAGAGCTAATTGAGCCATCAGAGTTACGCTTTATATAAGGCATATTACTTGCTCGCTATTTTGATAAGGGGCAGTGAGTGTATATTGCTATATTGTATTTATTATAGAGTAGACTAAAATTTTTAGTATATTCATAGTCTTATAATAAAAGTTATTTATTTTTTGGAGTGATTAAATGCCAGAATCCAAAGAGGATTCGACAATCTCTGAGGCAATAAGCGAGGCTGAGATTAAAGATATACCGCGCCAAACTCCGCCATTGCCGGATGAGTTGTTGATTTGTTTGTTGCAAATGACACGCTTAAAAGATTCCCCTTGTTCTGAGACAACACTCTTATCAGGCCTACCTTTGGTAGATCAGCGCTTAACACCTGAATTATTTGTACGTGCAGCAACGCGTGCAGGCCTTGAAGCTAAAGTGGTCAAGCGTGATTTGGCTGATATATCTACCATTGTCCTGCCTATAGTTTTACTGTTAAAAGATAACAAAGCCGTTGTTTTAAATAGTGTTGATAAGCCCAAAGGCAGCGCAGTTATCATTGAAACCACCAGTCAAGGTGATGTTGAGCGTGATATCAGTTTTGATAAGTTGAATGGCTTATATTCCGGGTTTAGCATTTATGTCAAAGCTGAGTTGCGCTTTGATTCTGTTGAGGACTTGGTCTCGAAGAAAAAAACAGACCACTGGTTTTGGTCGGTCATGAAATCCTCTTGGCGGATCTATCGTGATGTATTATTTGCCTCGTTCTTTATTAACTTATTTGCCATTGCAACACCCTTATTTGTGATGAATGTCTATGACCGAGTTGTGCCCAATCAGGCAATTGAAACGCTTTGGGTACTTGCGGTTGGTGTTTTTGTGGTGTACTTGTTCGATATTATCCTTAAAGGTTTGAGGGGCTACTTTATAGAGGTTGCGGGTAAAAAGTCAGATATTATCCTCTCGGGCTTTTTGTATGAGCGAGTGTTAGGCGCTCGTTATGACGAGCGTCCCAACTCAATAGGCTCCTTTGCTAGCCAGTTTCGTGAGTTTGATAGCGTAAGAAACTTTTATACCTCATCCAGTATTGCTGCACTTGTTGATATTCCCTTTATATTCTTGTTTTTGCTCGTTATTTATTATGTCGGCGGGCCTTTGGTATGGGTGCCAATTATTGCTATCCCTGTTACTTTAATTTACAGCTTACTAATGCAAAAGCCGATTAAAAATGCAATTGAGCAGACTTTTGTCTCATCAGCTCAGAAAAACTCTATATTAATTGAATCCCTCGTCGGGCTTGAGTCGGTAAAAGTGTTAGGTGCTGAGGGCTTTCTGCAGAGCCTCTGGGAGAAGTCTGTCGGGCATATTGCTCATTGGGGGCAGCGTATGCGTATGTTATCCCTCTCAGTGACTTTGTTTTCCGGTTTTGTGCAGCAGTTTGCCAATGTGGTTATTGTTATTGTGGGTGTTTATTTAATTGCTGAGCGAGAATTAACGATGGGTGCGCTGATTGCCTCAGTGATGTTGGCAGGTCGTGCACTGGGTCCTATATCTCAAATTGCTACATTGCTGGTTAACTATGACCAGACTAAAACAGCGCTTTCTGCACTTGACGATATCGTTTCTAAAACCCAAGAGCGCAATCCAGAGAAGCCTTTTGTTAAGCGCCCTAGCTTTAAAGGGGCTATTCATTTCAATAAAGTGACCTTTCATTACCCAGAGGAAAAACAAGCTGCGTTAGAGAACGTATCTTTTACTATAAAACCCGGTGAAAAAGTTGCCATTATTGGGCGGATTGGATCAGGTAAAACAACGATTCAAAAATTGTTATTGGGGCTTTACCAGCCCACGCAAGGCAGTATTTTATTTGATGGTATTGATAGTCAGCAAATAGACCCAGCCGATTTACGCGCACATATTGGGCATGTACCGCAAGATGTCGTTTTATTTGCGGGTTCAGTAAAATCAAATATTGTTTATGGTGCGCCAAATACAGAAGATGCCGATGTTCTCAATGTAGCCGAAGTAGCAGGGGTTAAAGAGTTTGTCGACAAACATCCTTTAGGGTTTGATCGCCCTGTAGGTGAGCGAGGCCAAGCCCTCTCTGGTGGCCAGCGGCAAAGCATTGGTATTGCACGTGCACTACTTGGGCAGCCATCTATGTGCTTAATGGATGAGCCAACAAGTGGTATGGATAACAGTACAGAGTCTTTGATTAAGCAGAACTTATCTACAACATTAAAGGATTCAACGGTTATATTGGTTACTCATAAAACATCGCTACTATCTCTTGTTGATCGTGTGATTGTACTGGATGGTGGCAAACTTATCGCGGATGGACAAAAAGAATCCGTACTTGATGCATTAAAAAAGGGTCAGCTTCGTGTCGCTCAAACCTAACTCTACCGCTCTACCACCAGAGGATAACAAGCCTGTTAATGAGGAGGATCTATCCTTTGCTTCATCGGCAGCAGCGGCGGTTTTATATCAATCCCCTCGTGGTGGCCAGCAATTACTTTGGATGATTATGGTGTTTGTTGTCAGCATTGTTGGGTGGGCTGCGTTTGCCGATATAGATGAGTTTACTCGTGGAGAAGGGCGTGTTATTCCATCGAGATCCGTCCAGTTAGTGCAAAACCTTGAAGGTGGTATTGTTGCTGAGGTATTTGTTAGAGAGGGGCAAATCGTTAAGAGCGGGGAGTCGGTGATACGTCTCGATAGCGTTGGTTTTTCATCGTCTTTGCGTGAATCAGAGGTCAATCAGTATCAATTAGAGGCAAAAGCTGCCCGTCTAGGGGCTGAGGCAAAAGGTCAGGCATTCCCTGAAGCAGAGCTAATAAAATCAATTCCCGGGGTAACTGTTTACGCAGAAAAAGCACTCTATGATGCACGTCAGCGAGAAAATGTAGCCAGTAGTCAGGTTATTCAGCAACAAATTACACAAAAGAAGCAAGAGCTGTCAGAATTGGCAGCAAGAGCTAGGCAGTTAAGCCGTAGTTATCGCTTACTTAAAAGGGAGTTGGATCTCACGCAGCCTCTTGTTGCCGAGGGAGCTGTTTCTCAAGTTGAGCTTTTGAGGTTGCAGCGTCAGGCAAATGACTTGGAAGGTGAGTTAGAAGCAGTTAGGTTATCTACTCCAAGAATCGAGTCATCTTTAGTCGAGCTTGAACAGACCTTAACAGCTCAAGATACTGCTTTTAAGAGTGAGGCGCAATCTGAATATAACGATGTCAAATCAGAGTTGTCTCGCTTGCAGGAGTCGGCGTACGCAATTGTTGATCAGGTGGATCGTCGTCTAGTTAAGTCGCCTGTAACTGGCACTATAAAACAATTGTTCGTTAAGACCTTGGGTGGAGTTGTTCAGCCAGGGATGGATCTATTGGAAATTGTGCCTTCTGAAGATAGCTTACTAATAGAAACAAAAATTCGCCCCGCAGACATTGCTTTTATGCATCCAGGTCAAAAAGCGACGGTAAAATTTACTGCCTATGACTTTGCAATACATGGCGGTTTGCAAGGTGAGGTTGTGAATATCAGCCCGGATACTATTTTGGATGAAGAGGGTGAAAGCTTTTATCTGGTTCAGATAGAAACTGAGACCTCTTTTTTAGGTAGTGAAGTTGATCCCTTGCCCATTATCCCAGGTATGACGGTTAATGTAGATGTATTAACAGGTAAAAAGACAGTGTTGGACTACATCTTAAAGCCAATCTTAAAAACAAAGCAGCTTGCATTACGGGAACGATAATTGCAGTGATTTTATAGTGCCTTGATTTTGTAGCAAATATTTTATTATTTAATGAATAATTAACAGGTATTAGGTGTTGTAAGATTGTGTATCTGTGAAATTATGATATAAAATGTGATGTGTGTCACATTTTGGTGTAAAGTGTGACCTGTGTCACATTTTGTCAGAATGTGTTGTAAAGTGTGATAGGTGTCACAATTTTTTGTTCTAGGGATTTTATAGTGAAGATAATAACAAAGTTCGTTTCTGCAATATTACCAATTATTGGTCTTTTTGTAGTAGCTCTTTCATCACATGCTTTAACATTAGAGCAGGTTATTGAGCATACCTTAAAAACTAACCCTGAATTACTTGCCTCTCGCAAGCAGCTACTCTCTCGTAAACATGAAATTCGTGGTGCAAAAGCAGGCTACCTGCCAAGCTTAGATCTAGAACTTGGTATCGGCCGTGAGGGGACTGAGTCTCCTGCTACTGGCGGAAGTAACGTCGAGTTAACTCGCAGAGAGAGTGCGTTAAGGTTAAGGCAGCTAATTTATGATGGAGATGCTACTTCTAGCGAAGTTGATCGCCAAAAGGCACGTTATAATAATCAGCTTTTTGAGACTATTGCCACTGAAGAGGTGATCGCATTGCGAGTTGCCGAAGTCTATATTAACGCACTTAGGCAATCAGAATTACTCGAATTACTTGGCAACTCCCTAGACGCGCATCAGAATATCTATGACCAAATGCTATTGCGTAGCCAGGCAGGCGTAGGTAGTCGGTCAGATCTAGACCAAATAGCTGCACGTCTTGCACTTGCTCAAAGTAATTACATTGCAGGGCAAAATAACCTTCAGGATGCAATAAGTAACTTCTATGGCGTCGTTGGATATTTACCTGAATCAAGTACCATGGAGCGCCCATCGTCCATAGATTTAGTCGATTCCGTCGACACATCCCTGTTAACTGCCTTTGAAAATAACCCTCAGCTTAAATCAGCAGATGCCGATATCGAAGAGGCCAAGGCTCAGCATCGTGCGAGTAAGAGTGCTTTTCGTCCAGTCATTACCTTAGAAGGTGATCGTACCATTAATGAAGATATTGACGGCGTCGAGGGGAGAAACGAAGACTGGGTTCTCGCTCTGCGCCTTCGTTACAATATTTACAATGGTGGTGCCGGTACCGCAAGAAAAAACCAAACCGCTGCTCTTTTGGGCGAAGCGCAAGAGATACGAGCAACAACAAAAAGGCAAGTAGAAGAAGGTCTGCGTCTATCTTGGAGTGCGTATGAGTTTACGAGCCAGCAAATAGAACTTTTAACCACTTATGTTGACTCAGTTGTTGCAACTCGCGAAGCTTACGCTAAGCAATTTAATATCGGCAAGCGGTCTTTGTTAGACCTGCTCAATACAGAAAATGAAGTGTTAGATGCCAAGACTAATTTTTTAAATGCAGATTATGATCGATTGTTTGCACAATATAGAGTTGTGCAAGCAGAAGGCAATCTAACAAATGCCTTGGGTATAAAATAATCGATTTAAGAACAAAACGGTATTTGTGCTCATTGTTTTTATGTCCAATAATATTTATTGGGTAATAGTGTATTTAATTTAGAGGTAATTATGGCAGACGGAAATATAACCGTATCTTCGGCCACTCCAGAAATGTTCGCTCGTGTGCGCGGTGAAATAGCTGACTCGAATGGGAATGTAACCCTTATACGAGCTTCTGGCGAAGAGGTCCAAGCCGTTAAAGGTAGTAAAATTTACCTTAACGATACCCTAATTAGCCGAGATGATAGCGCAGTGCTTGCCTCTTTTGGCGATACTGGTGTTCTAGTACTTGGTCAAAACCAGCAAATCCCCCTTTCTTACGATTTTTTTAACAATATAAATTCTTTAGAGCAGGTTGCCCAAGTTGATGGGGCCGAGCCTGTAGATTCTAATGCTGCTGTTGATTTCGAAGCCCTAGAAAAAGCCATTGCCGAAGGCCAGAGCCTTGAAGATATTCTAGATCCTACAGCTGCGGGTAATGTTGGTAATGCTGGTTCCGATGGCGATGCAGATTCGTCTTTTGTTATTTTTTATCAGCGAACAGGTGACTCACTGCTCCCGGTTAGTGGTTTCGATACTACTACCTTTAGTCGTGCAATCATCAATCCAGACAATGAGTTTGGCGATCTCGATGATAACAATCTTCTCAATGGTGGCGATGACACTACTACAACACCGCCGACTACCCCTCCAAGCTTGGCTGTCAATAATAGTAGTATAACTGTCGCAGAAAACTCAAGTGGAGGTAGTGGTAGTTTTACTATTAGCTCATTGAGTAGTATCGCATCTGCTCTGACCGGTGCCACGACCACATCGGCAAGTACAGCTGCACCATTAAGTTTCGCTATAGCCCCATTAGCTGCACCTACTGCAGCTCCACTAAGTCTGGCAAGTGCACTTGCAGCACCGGCAAGCTTAGCTGCTGCGGCTTCAGGCCCTACGCCAGGTGTTGGACCAGAAGTGGGGGTTCTCGCTACAGACCTAGACGCAGTAGAGGGTACAATAAATAATACCGTAGAGTTCTTGGTGGTTCAGTCCGAGCTCTCAGTAGGCGTGACGACAGCGGCAGTGGCATTGGATTTATTTGACGTATCTGCAGAAGATATCGCATCGATTACTTTTACTGATGCCGCAGGTATTCTTCAAACCCTCTCTACACCTACCGAAATTAACGGTGCTTTGATTACTGTTTCCATTGCAGCTGGCGATCAAGAATCAGCACCAATTACAGTAACATTTGTTGATGATTCAGTCTTTGAAGAGGCGGAGGTCTTAGAGTTAAGCTTGGTGGAAGCTATCAATGATGCTGATCCGTCAAATATAATATTTCTAAATATTGATCCGACTTTGACTACGGCTGGTGCAATAATATCTGACGAAGACAGTAGCGATCCTAGTGAGGCTGACCCAAGTTTGGGTGATGGTCTGGGTGATGCACCTACTGTGAGCATCGCTGCGACCGATAGTAATGCGGTTGAAGGCACGAGCAATAATACGGCAGTATTTGTGGTAAGTCAGAGCGCCACGGCAACAGCACCGACGACAGCGGATATCGCATTGGACTTAGGTACAGTGGGTGTGGCGGATATTGCCTCTATCGTCTTTACCGATGAGAGCGGAACGGTACAAACCCTCGATACCGCGGCAGCGATCACAGCCTTTGTGACCAACGGCGCCAGTGTGGCAATTGCAGCAGGTGAGACAGATGCACCAGCCATTACCTTTACCTTCGTTGATGATACGATCTTTGAAACCTCAGAGACCTTAACCCTTAGCGTTTCCAATGCACAAAACCTGATCACTCCTCTTACAGTTAGCACAGTATCGGATACGGCAACAATCTTTGATGAGTCTGGAACAGATTCCACGCTAAGCACACCAGCCGATGCCTTGGGTGATTCCTTGCCGAGTATTCAGTTTGGCGACATAGATCCAATTCCACTTATACCTCTATTAAATGCTACCGAGGCAAGCCCAATCACAGTAGGTGATACAAGATACGGGCTTTTAAATATCACAGGCTTTGATGCGGCAACTGGGGAGTTGACTTATACCTTTGACCCAAATGGCACTAGTCTCATACATCTTGATGATGCTGGGAACCCAGTCGATGTTTTAACCGAAAGCCTAACTATTTTGGTAACCGATGTTAATGGTGAAACCGCAACCAGTACGCTAACTATTAGCGTTACGGATACCGAGCCGACAGCGGTAGCTGATGTGCGCACCATCAGTGAAGATGATATCGATATCGAAGGTAATGTAATCACAGGTGATAATGCGACTGCTGATAACCTAGGTGCGGATAGCGCAACTGTTACAGGCGTACAAGCGGGTGTGGCGACAGGCGATATAG
This sequence comes from uncultured Pseudomonadales bacterium, assembly GCA_947488935.1. Taxonomy (GTDB): domain Bacteria; phylum Pseudomonadota; class Gammaproteobacteria; order Pseudomonadales; family Cellvibrionaceae; genus CANLBN01. Next base: position 596 of record CANLBN010000009.1, on the reverse strand, counting down.
CTGCCGGCGCAGCTACAGCTATCGATGGGGCGTTTGGTACGCTGACGATCAGCGCAGATGGTAGCTATACCTATGTAACTAACGCGGCAGCTCAGGCCCTGAATACGGGTGATGTTGAAACTGATACCTTTAGCTATACACTAACAGATGCAGATGGAGATACGTCTACTACCACATTTACGATAACAGTTAATGGCCTTAATGAAACTCCCGAGCTAAGTATTAGTGATGCTCCAGCTGTGTCAGAAGATGGAGGCTTCGCAGTATTTACGGTGAGCCTAGTGCCAACATCTTCATCAACTGTAGAGGTTGATTTTACAACTGTTGATGGTACGGCAGTTGCCGGGAGTGATTTTACAGCAACAGCAGGTACTTTAACTTTTGCGCCAGGTGAGACCAGTCAGCAAATTAATGTGCCGATACTAAATGATAATTTAGCTGAGATCACAGAAAATTTTAGTGTCTCATTGAGTGGTTCCACTGGTGGAGCAATCATTGTTGATAATAGTGGTGCAGGTGCCATCACCGATGCGTCAGACCTGACTGCCTTGACCTACACCTTAGCGGGTGATGCCACCGTTGTAGAAGGCGGTACA
>CANLBN010000008.1 GCA_947488935.1 uncultured Pseudomonadales bacterium | reverse complement strand
CTTTACCGGATATTATTTTTAATAACGTATGTTTATAAAGAAGGTATCCAGCGAATTGCCGAAATGTTTAGGGGAAAATGCAATTTTTTATCATATTTCAAAAAGAATCCATTAAGCACCCTCTTTATATACAAGGAAAACGGGCTAAAATAAAGATAGCCACTTAGCACTTATTGCCTCACTTAAAGAGAATGCCTATGACTCAGTCACTGTGGTTTCGCATCGTTAGTTTTTTGCTATTTTTAATTTTAGTCAACTTATTGGCAGGCTATATTGCAACTACGTTTAATTACCCCTCTTTATTCAATGCAACTGCTAGTTTTTTCGAGTATGCCGCACCCATACCTTTCACTTGGGCTTTTGTGCACTTATTTTCAATGCTTGTATACGGCTTGCCTCTGTTATTTTTAACAACATGGCCAACCAAGCATGTTACTTACTTTCGCCTTTTTTGCGGTATTACATTTTTACTTTATTGCCTAGAGCTAGATAACAAAATCCCCTTCTTATTATTTTTTAAAATTGATGCATTAGCTGCATTATTATTCAGCCTTGTTCTAGCACCACCGACTCGTGCAAAAAACCCGATACTAGTACCTACTATTAAGGCAGTATCAATAGTCATTGGCTTGGGGTTAACTTATATAACTTACGACGCAGTTATTCACCGAACACCGACAATTACAAACACACAATATAATGGTGGCGTTTTCTTATTACGATCAATCACCGTGAACAATGATTTTAGAAAAAACATGCGCTTTCATGTAGAAATTACTCGCAAAATGAGCAGCAAAGATGCTTGCACATCTGCACAGAAATTGGCAACAGGGCTTTTACAAGATTACCCTTTTGATAAGAACTTTGAAAAACGTATTATTGTAAGCCACTACCCCGAACAAGGTCTTAAACAATTTTATTCACCAGAGATTGGAGAAATTAGTTTGCAGGAAAAGGACAAAGAGGCAACCGGGGAGTTTTCATGCTATATCGATTTTAGAAATTAAATAAAACAGAATCGGGTCAACTAAGGCCGGCCAGGCCACCAATATTCATATATAAAAGATGAAATTAACTGTGCTAGCGATAATTAGTTGCTAATATGCGTCAGTGACATTGTTGAGAAATCGATATCAAATGCTTGACCAAAGCCTGCAATTAAACGGCCACTCTTTGGCCTTATACAAAAGAGATGAAAATCCCCCAATTTTCTTAACAGCGAAACTGTCTCACCCAATTTATCTGCCATTAAATCCAGCATTTCTTCTTTATTTTTTACGACTGGCTTTGCTTCGCACGCTGCACTTAACCGCTTAATGGCAAAGGGGTTAACTATTTTTTCTTCTGCATTATAAACAAGTATCGATACATCTGAACGATCAAACAAATGCTGCGTATGGCTAGATAACTGACTTACAAAAATCCAAAAACATCCAGAATCATACAAAAAAGGCACTAAGCTAACTTCAGATTGCTGCTGCTTATTAATCGTTCCTAACGATAAAATCAGGCTACTCTCAAGCAACAGGTGTAACGTGCTTTGATAGGCATCTAATGATTCAGCTTTGGTCATTGCACTAATACTTCCTACTCGATTTGGTTTTTAGCCTACTCGGACGACACTCATACTAGTCAAGCGGCTTATCTAACACCACTCGCGGATTTTTATTGCGTTTGATATCTCCTCTCAAGCGATAATTTGGGCTTGCCTTGCGCATTTGCTGATAGATCCAGCGCCCCTCTGCATCGTTACGCGCATAAATAAGCACATACTCTCTCGATGACTGTACACGCCTAGCAAGCGCGGAAAGCTCGCCAACCATAGTATTATTGCGTGCAGATAAATCCGCCGGGTTCAGGTTAAATACAGTCTGCACAGGATTGGGAGCAGGTAAAACAGGCACTGGCTTGGGAGCGCGCTTTACTGTGCGGCTAGCACGCTCTGCCTTATTTATACGAGCCCTCATTGCAGTTATTTGTGCCGACTTACCATTCACTTTTTCGGCATTAACGACAAAATTTCGCGCACTACCATATGCGCCCTTCGCGCTTTGTGACTGCGCTAGTGCCAAATAGCGCTCTACCACTTTACGCAAACCTAGTGCTGCTCGCTGATTACTTTTATCGAGCAACAATACGGCACGATAGCGATCAACTGCATTTTTATTAATGGGCTTCATTAGACGATCAGCTTTTACATCGAGCGCCGCTCTTTCTAAAAGGTCATCTATCGCCACTTGCAAAGAAGCACTCGCAAAGGTCGAAAAAAACAACAATACTAACAAGCCAATAATTCGGCCCACCGAAACATAAACCAGCATCACAAACTTACGCATTATAAGACCCTCGCAACAAACAATATTATCCTATACTCTATAGTGGTATCGCCCTGCAATAATTGACGCTACAATTAGTAGTATTAGTAGATACAAAACATCCACACTTAACAAACACAGCGGCAACTATTATTAGCATGCACTGTCTTAAGCGCTAATACCAAAAGACAATTACCGAAGATTATGAATTACCGTATATTACATTCTATTAACGTTACTTTTATATTGTTAAGTGCTTTCTTTGTGAGCCAGTTAAGCTTTGCTAACTCTCTCGATGATATTTTAAGCAGCGGCAACAGCGAATCTTCATCAATATCTAGCTCTCTTTCCCCAAATAGCGCCGAACAAGGGTTTAATCTCGACCAGCTTGCCGTCGAAGAAGAGTTCCTCACTGTGGAAGAAGCCTATCAACTGAGCGTGTCTCAACCTGCCAATAATAATGGCTTAGCTCTCGATTGGGTAATTACCGACAAATACTTCTTGTACGGTGATAAATTTAAAGTCTCTATCAATAACAAACCTGTCGAAGCAAATCTACCCGTGGGCATTATTGCCTATGATCAGATTTTTGAGAAAGATGTTGAAAAGCATTATCACCACGCAATGATTACCATTGACCCAGAGAATCTGCCAAAACATCCGGGCTATGAATTAACCATTGTCTCCCAAGGCTGTGCCGATGCTGGCCTTTGCTACCCGCCACATACCGAGAGATTCAAAGTCAACGGCGACTCTATAACACCCATCAAAGTAGCGGCAACATCTGGCTTTATCAATAATAGCGTAAACGATGGCAACTCGGGCGCTGCTAACACTCAATCAGAGCTATCTCTGAGCACCCTTGTTTACATGATTTTATTTGCCATTATTGGCGGTGCGATCCTTAATTTAATGCCCTGCGTTTTACCTGTGCTATCGCTAAAGGCCCTCTCTCTGGCCAATAGTTCTGGTAATCATCGTTCTCAAGGCTTGAGCTATACATTAGGTGCAGTGACCACTTTTATAGCCATTGCGGCTGTTTTACTCGCTGTTCGCGCCGCAGGTCAGGCCGTTGGCTGGGGATTCCAGCTACAAGCACCAGGCTTTGTGACCGTACTTATTTATTTATTTTTTATCATGGGTCTATCACTATCAGGCTTTATTACGATTGGCGCCCGCTGGATGAGCCTCGGACAAAATCTTACTCAAGGCTCTGGCGTTTCACAATCCTACTTTACTGGTGTATTAGCCGCAGTTGTCGCAAGCCCATGTACAGCCCCCTTTATGGCACCCGCACTTGGCTTTGCTCTTACACAACCTTGGTGGATATCACTAATAATTTTTGCAGGCCTTGGTTTTGGCATGGCACTACCACTCTTACTACTGAGTTACATACCCTCGCTAAATAAATTATTACCAAAACCCGGCGCATGGATGGAAACATTCAAACAAGCACTTGCCTTCCCTCTCTATATAACGGCAATTTGGCTATTATGGGTACTTAGCCGCCAATTAGGCCCCAATGCGATGGCATTGGTGATACTTGGCGGGCTTGGCATTGTCTTTATTTACTGGTTAGGCCAAAAATCTAGCCGGTTTTCAAGCATTAGCAGCATATTAGCCATTGCCGTTGTGGCAACACTCAGCTGGAGTTCAAGCCAACAAACACCGGTTAATACGCAAAATATTGCAAGCGACTCCGAGTGGCAACGTTATGATGAAAATAATCTAGCTGAGCTGCGCAGCAAAGGTAAAGCAGTGTTCATTAACCTAACTGCAGATTGGTGCATTACCTGCCTCGCCAATGAAAAAGTCGTCTTTACTGAAAGTACACTCAACAACATGCGCGACAAAGATATCACCTTAATAAAAGGGGATTGGACCAACTACGACCCCAAAATCACAAAACTACTCGAAAAACACAAGCGTGGGGGTGTACCTCTCTACTTGTTATTTCCTGCAGATCCCAAAAAAGAACCTCTTGTTTTACCACAAATCCTGACACCCAACGGCTTCAGCGAGTCTTTAAACAAGATTTAAGGGATTTTATCGACACTTTCTTACATTTTAATGACAAAAACTGCCATTTTCTATAGAAAATGGCAAACTTCATTAACAACGTAGTCAAAATTTGCGCTATTTGTTGCCAACGTGCAAAAAACATAACCTCAAAATACATCTAACCACACTTCTTGCCGTTAAATTCTCTTAACTTCGCCGAAAAGCATCACAAGTTAACAGATTTGGCACTTTTTATAGACAAAGTTATTGTTTTACGGCAAACTACACAGCAATTATTTACATAATAAACTGCGCTGATCACATAAGCTGAGATTATAAATGGCCAAGTTGCTCGTACTGCACGGACCCAACCTTAATTTATTAGGGTCACGCGAGCCTGAGGTTTACGGTAAAACCACCCTAAACGACATTAATAAATCACTCACAAGCAAGGCCACAGCACAAAACCACCAACTAGACACTTTACAAAGCAATGCTGAGCACGTACTCATTGAGCGCATCCATCAGGCAAAAATCGACAAGGTTGATTTTATTATTCTTAACCCTGCGGCCTTTACTCATACCAGCGTGGCTATAAGAGACGCTCTAAGCGCTGTCGAGATTCCGTTTATCGAAGTACATTTGTCAAATGTATACAAGCGTGAAACTTTTCGTAAACACTCTTACTTTTCTGACATTGCTCAAGGCGTTATTAGTGGCTTTGGCGACACGAGCTACGAGCTTGCACTAGATGCAGCTTTAGCACACTTACATAAATAATTTGTAGTTAGACATTATTAATATTATTGAAAATTACCAAGAGAGATAATTGATGGATATTCGTAAAATTAAAAAATTAATCGAGCTTCTCGAAGAATCTGATATCGGTGAGATTGAGATAAAGGAAGGCGAAGAGTCAGTACGTATTAGCCGCGGCGTCGTCCATGCCCCAGCTATGGCTCAACCTCAATATGCACCGGCTCCTGTTGCTGCTGCACCGGCTCCTGTTGCTGCTGCACCTGTAAGTGAAGCAGCCGCCAGCACCAGTAGCGATGCGCCAACAGGCCATATTGTTAAATCGCCAATGGTAGGCACTTATTATGCTTCACCAAGCCCTGGCTCTCCTGCATTTATTGAGGTTGGTAAGCAAGTTAAAGCAGGCGATGTAATTTGTATTATTGAAGCAATGAAAATGATGAATCAGATCGAAGCTGACAAAACCGGTGTGATTGAGTCAATCTTGGCAACCGATGGCGACCCTATCGAATTTGATCAACCACTTGTGACTATCTCTTAAAAAAGAGCGTCTTTAGTTAAAAACGCATATTATTAAAAGCCTTGCTAGAGAGCCTGTTTAAATGATTAAAAAAATGCTAATTGCCAACCGTGGCGAAATTGCGCTACGGATACTACGCGCCTGCAAAGAGATGGACATAAAAACCGTCGCTGTGCATTCTAAAATTGATAGCCATCTAAAACACGTCAGATTGGCAGATGAAGCGATTTGTATTGGCCCTAATCCATCATCCGAGAGCTACTTAAATATCCCTTCTATTATTAGCGCAATGGAAATCACCGACTCGGTTGCCGTGCATCCCGGTTATGGCTTTTTAGCTGAGAATGCTAATTTTGCCGAACAAGTGCAAAAAAGTGGTTTTACCTTTATAGGCCCCGATGCCGATGTTATTCGCCTAATGGGCGATAAAGTCTGCGCCATTGAGGCTATGAAAAAAGCCGGCGTACCAACAGTGCCTGGCTCCGATGGCCCATTACCCGAAGACCCTCAATACTGCCTTGATATGGCCAAAAAAATTGGCTTTCCAGTGATCATTAAAGCGGCATCAGGTGGCGGTGGTCGCGGTATGCGCGTAGTCGATAACGAAGCAGCACTTTTAAGCTCCATCCATGTTACTAAAGCAGAGGCTGGTGCAGCCTTTGGCGACGATACCGTCTACCTTGAAAAATTCTTACAGAACCCTCGTCACGTCGAAATTCAAGTAATGTCAGACGGGCAAGGTAGCGCCATCCACTTAGGCGATCGCGATTGCTCTTTACAACGTCGCCACCAAAAGGTTATTGAAGAAGCACCTGCCCCACAAATACCCGAAGAGGCCCGCCAAAAAGTTTACAATGCATGTACCAATGCCTGTATCGAGATTGGCTATAGAGGAGCGGGAACCTTTGAGTTTTTGTACGAGGATGGCGGCTTTTACTTTATCGAAATGAACACACGCATTCAGGTAGAGCACCCTGTTTCTGAAATGGTCACAGGCGTTGATCTAATTAAGGAACAGATCCGTGTTTGTACCGGCGAGAAGTTATCGTTCAAGCAAGAAGACATCACCATTAAAGGCCACTCTTTCGAGTGTCGAATCAATGCAGAAGATCCTAAAACCTTTATGCCTTGCCCAGGGACAGTGACAACATATCACCCCCCCGGCGGACTTGGTGTACGTGTTGACTCTCACCTTTATAGTGGTTACAGCGTGCCGCCTAATTACGACTCGATGATTGCTAAAGTCATTACCTACGGCGAGACACGCCAAATCGCCCTTCGACGTATGCGCAATGCGCTAGACGAGATGGTGATAGAAGGCATTCGCACTAATATTCCGCTGCAGCAGCAACTTGTTAGAGACGCCGCATTTATGGAAGGCGGAGTTAATATTCACTATCTCGAAGAAAAGCTCGGTTTATAGCCTGCGACTATATTATCAAGCTCATACCATGGCCATTTGCCTATTCATAATAGCAAATGGCTTTTTCTCTAACAATTCATACCCATCGATTCTATGGCCTGGTTACAGCTTTTTGTTAATGCTCAGCGTGAGCATGTCTCCAATATAGAAGATGCGCTTCTCAAAGTAGGCGCCGTTTCGGTGACCCTTCAAGAACATATTCCCAAAGGTGAGCAAGAAAAACCCATTTTGGAACCATCCCTCGGGGAAACACCATTATGGGATAATGCCCAGCTAACGGGTTTATTTGACGCCAACTGTGATACCCAGCAGATAAGCTGGATACTAGAGCAACAAATTAGCCCTACACCTATTTTGCGATGGGAGCAGTTAGAAGATAAAGATTGGGAGAGAGAATGGATGGACAACTACCACCCCATTCAGTGTGCCGAGAATCTGTGGATTTGCCCTAGCTGGAAAACACCACCCGACCCCAAGGCCACTAATTTACTTCTTGATCCAGGGCTTGCCTTTGGCACAGGGACTCACCCTACTACATTTTTGTGTATGCAATGGCTGGCAGATCAATCGTTTGATAGAAAAACGATCATTGACTATGGTTGCGGCTCTGGCATTTTAGGTATCGCGGCTTTATTGCTAGGCGCCGCGAGCGTATCGGGTATCGATATAGACCCCCAGGCCCTAGTTGCCACCCATGACAATGTGGAGCGCAATAAACTCGATAAAGAACAATTTCCCGTTTACCTACCCAAAGCATTTAAGAAACTAGCAACAGTAAAGGACACGGCGGCAGGCAGCGAACAAGCTGATATTGTATTAGCCAATATACTCGCAGGCCCATTAGTTGAACTCTCTCAAATCTTAATAGAGCACGTAAAAATTGGCGGAGCTATCTGCTTGTCGGGGATATTAGCCCAACAGGCCAATAACGTTCAGCAAGCTTATGAGAAACACATTACATTTGATCCTGTTTCTGAAAAAGAAGGATGGGTCAGACTGACTGGACAACGTTACCAATAGGCGATTAACTTACTGGTAGTTTGTTATATAGTCAGCAGTATCGACACAGGAGTATTTATTATCCGCGGCAACTGCTCTACACTACACTCAGGAATAAAAACAATAGCACCCTATGGTATTACCGTTAAATGAGCAATCCTGAAGACATTGTCACTCGCTGCCCTCAGTGTAATACGGCATTTCGCGTTACACTTAATCAACTCGCCGTGGCCGATGGGCAAGTTCGCTGTGGATCTTGCCTAGCTGTTTTTAGGGCTGCCGATCACAATGCAAAAGAACAAAACAAAACAACTACTAGCCCGAAAGCAAGCCCAGCACAAGAAAAAACCAGTACTAACCAAAGCTCGCCAACGGATAGCACATCAAACAATCTCGCACCAAAAGCAGCAACAAACTCATCTCCAAGCACTGCTGAAAAAAACAAAGCCATCGAAGACACACCTGCTGCGCCTAAACAAAATACAAAACCCGAGCTAGATAAACAAGCAAAGGATACAGATCGCGAACCCGCTCAAAAACAATCGACACCTAAAGCCCCAGCACCTAAACAACAAACTGTTGCACCTAATGAGGAGCAAGATACATTAATCTCAGATGAAGAGACGAGCCAGCTCGATCTAGACGGCGATATTTTTGACCTTGATTCAGAAAACGAGAATAAAAAAACCAGCTTATTTGATCGCTCTTTGGGCACAATTAAAGAACATAAACGCGAAAGTGCCGACGAAAGTTGGGCAATTAAGATGCTTGCAGAACTCGAAGAGGAAGAAAACCAAAAAGAAGAGCAAAAAACTCAGTTTATTATCAATCCAGAGCCATCAAATGACAACAATGAGCTATTCGATATCGATGATGAACCAAAGATAGAACCGTCCTTTGACACTGATGATGACTTAGGCCTTTATGATGACGATGACGAACCCAATGAGCAAAACAGCTCTGGCTACGACCAAATAGATCTTAATATTGAGCTAGAGGCCGATGCCAAAACAACCGAACCCGAAGCTAAAGATAGCCCTCTCTATTTTGATGAGGATTTCATCACTGAAGAGCCTGAGCGCAATAATGCATATGATCTTGATTCTGCACTAGACGATATAAAAGCAGCTGAAGAGGCAGAGGAGGCGGTATCGATTAGTGACGACGATATCGAAAATGCGATGCACTCACGCGCGCGCTACAAGGACGACCCTTCGGACTATTTGGCAAATATTGAACCAGAGCCTGTCGAAATGGCAGGGTTATCATCACCCAGCGCACAACGCTGGCTTTGGCGAATTGGGGTGATACTTTTAGGCTTATTATTGGTATTACAAATAGCCATTATTCGCTTCGACACCCTAAGTAAACATCCGTCTTATCGTTCATATTATAGCTCCGCCTGTAAAACACTCGGATGCACACTACCTGCGTTAATCGATACCCAAAAAATACGCACAACGAACCTGATTGTTCGCAGCCACCCAAGGCGGAAAAATGCTCTCATTATTGATGCTATTTTGATAAATAATGCTAAATTCACACAACCCTTTCCAGCTCTTCAGCTAGAATTTAATGACATTAATGATCAATTAGTTGCCAAGCGCCAATTGCAACCCAATGAATACTTGCGTGGCGAACTTGCAGGCGCTAAACAAATGGCAAATAACCAGCCAATTCAACTCTCTATCGAAATCGTCGACCCCGGCGATACAGCGGTTAACTATCAACTGACCGTCGTTCAGGCAAGAGCGCAGAAATAAAAGTACAATATAACTATATTTTTTGAGTATTCACCTTTCTCATTAGTTCGCTAAGCGTTATCATAGAGCCTCATTAACGAGACCAACACTTCGTTTAAATTGCGCTGCTATAGACCCTCAAATCAGTACGATTTTTTATCAATAGCAACATTGCTAACAACCAACCATCTATCCCGTTATGTTTAAAATAGGCAATTGGGCCATTGTAAACCCGACAATTTTAGCACCTATGGCAGGCGTAACCGATTTGCCATTTAGACAGCTATGCAAAAAACTAGGTGCTGGGCTGGTTGTATCTGAAATGGTAACGGCCGACAGTAAACTGTGGCATACACGTAAAAGCCAACAGCGCCTAAGACATGACGATGATGAGCCGCGCTCCATACAATTGGCAGGAAACAACCCTAACGTAATGGCCGAGGCCGCACGCGCCAATGTTGAACTTGGCGCGCAAATCATAGATATCAATATGGGCTGCCCCGCTAAAAAAGTCTGTAAAAAAGCAGCAGGATCTGCGCTCTTACGCGATGAAGCGCTTGTAAAAGACATATTGACAGCCGTTGTAGGTGCCGTAGATGTACCAGTTACCTTAAAAATTCGTACCGGCTGGGATACGGATAACCGCAATGGGGTTACCATTGCTAAAATAGCACAGGATAGCGGCATACAAGCATTGGCTGTTCACGGTAGAACCCGCGCTTGCGCATTTAAAGGCGAAGCTGAATACAATACCATTGCAAATATTGTAAAAGCCGTTACTATCCCTGTGTTTGCCAATGGCGATATAGATTCGCCTGAAAAAGCGTATCGAGTACTTGAGCTAACAGGTGCTAACGCCGTTATGATTGGCCGTGCAGCCCAGGGTAACCCTTGGCTATTTAGAGAGATTAACCATTTTTTAAATACCGGCGAAAAATTAGCGAAACCAACACTTGTCGAGATAGAAAAGATACTTGGTTCACATATTTGCTCACTACATAATTTTTATGGGGAGCTAATGGGTGCTAGAATTGCACGCAAACATGTCGCTTGGTATTTACAAAACCAAGAGAAATTAGCAAATAGCCGCAATAAAAAACAACAGCCAGACGCCAATGGTGAGTATCACCGAGTTTTTAGGCAGGCATTTAACAAAATCGAATCCGCTCAAGAGCAATATAGAGCACTCGCACATTATTTTGAGACACTAGCAACTTCAGAGGACAAAGCAGCATGAGCTCAGCCGAGACTATAGTTTTAGACAGTAATTTTAATCAGCAAGACGTTCCAGCCGTTTCTGCAGCAAATGAGAACGTCCAAGAACAGTCATTAAGAAGTAGTGTTGAGTCTACGATGGAAAACTACTTTCGCCACCTAGATGGTCAAGCTGTTACCGACGTTTACGATATGGTATTACAAGAGATAGAAGCACCACTGCTTGAAATTGTCATGAAGAATACTCGCCAAAATCAAACTAAAGCTGCTGAGCTCCTTGGGTTGAACCGAGGCACACTACGTAAAAAGCTTAAGCGCTACAGCCTTTTATAAAGCACTCATAAAGACCTCGAAGGGATGAATTACTATGATTCATCCCTTTTTTATTTAAGTATTAGTACAAAATCCATTACCATCTTCCGTTATTAAGGACACGACTCACATCATGTCAACAGCACCCGCAGACCTTCAAACAGTTAAACGCGCACTTATCAGTGTATCCGATAAAACAGGCATCATAGAGCTTGCCAAAGAGCTACGCACACTTGGCGTAGAGCTACTATCAACGGGAGGAACCTACCGACTACTTCAAGAAAACAATATTGAAGTCACCGAAGTGTCCGACCATACCGGCTTCCCCGAGATGATGGATGGCCGAGTAAAAACTCTACACCCCAAAATACACGGCGGCATCCTCGCTCGTCGCGGTCAGGACGATGAGGTTATGCAAGCCCACGATATTACAGCGATTGATATGGTCGTTGTTAATCTTTACCCCTTTGCCCAAACCGTTAACAAGCCCAACTGCTCTTTAGAAGATGCTATTGAGAATATTGATATTGGTGGACCAACCATGGTCCGTGCCGCAGCCAAAAACCATGCTTTTGTCAATATTGTCGTTAACGCCAGTGACTACTCGAGTGTAATTGACGAAATGAAAGCGAACGATGGCTGTACCTGCCACGCTACACGCTTTGACCTTGCCATTAAAGCCTACGAGCATACCGCAGCCTACGACGGCATGATTGCCAATTATTTTGGCCGCTTGGTTCCTGGCGGCAATGAGCAATTTCCACGCACATTTAATACACAATTTATTAAATCACAGGATATGCGTTACGGTGAAAACCCTCACCAAAATAGCGCATTTTATGTAGAAGCAAACACAAGTAACAACAGTGTATCAACTGCAAAACAATTACAGGGTAAAGCACTTTCCTTTAATAATATTGCCGATACCGATACTGCACTAGAAACCGTTAAACTGTTTGATGAGCCTGCCTGCGTTATCGTAAAACATGCTAACCCTTGTGGTGTAGCTATCGATAACAACTTATTGAATGCCTACGAAAAGGCTTTTGCGACGGACCCAGAATCCGCCTTTGGTGGCATTATTGCCTTTAACCGCGAACTAGATGCAGCAACAGCCAAAGCCATTGTTGAAAAACAATTTGTCGAGGTTATTATTGCGCCAAGCGTCGGTAGCGATGTCGAGAAAATTGTCGCCGAGAAAAAAAATGTACGCCTACTTATTTGTGGCGACTTACAACAAGCCTCACCCTCACTTGACTATAAACGCGTCAATGGTGGTCTTTTAGTACAAGACCGCGACTTAGGGATGATTACCCAAGATGATTTAAAAATTGTTACTAAACGCACCCCTACCGACGCCGAAATCGACGACCTCCTGTTTACGTGGAAAGTCGCCAAAATGGTTAAATCCAACGCCATTATCTACGGTAAAAACCAACAGACTGTCGGTATTGGTGCCGGGCAAATGAGCCGTGTGAACTCTGCGCGTATTGCCGCTATTAAAGCCGAGCACGCCAAGCTCGACGTAAGTAACTCAGTCATGGCAAGCGATGCTTTCTTCCCCTTTAGAGACGGTATTGATAATGCGGCAAAAGTGGGCATTAGTTGTGTAATACAGCCCGGTGGCTCTATTCGCGACGACGAAATTATCGCCGCTGCTGACGAGCACAATATTGCCATGGTATTAACCGGTATGCGCCACTTTAGGCACTAAAGACCCACTCGCCAAATGTCCACAAAAGACAACGACTCAACATATTAACGTTAAAGGTATTGCTATGAATGTATTAATTATTGGCTCAGGTGGTCGCGAACACGCACTTGCCTGGAAAGTTGCTCAAGGCCAACAAGTTAATGAAGTGTTTGTAGCACCCGGTAATGCAGGTACTGCACTTGAAGAGAACATCAGTAATGTCGCCATCAATGTTATGGCCTTTGAAGAGCTTGCTAACTTTGCAGAACAAAACAACGTTGGATTAACCATTGTTGGACCCGAGGCTCCCCTCGTCGACGGCATTGTTAATTACTTTAACTCGCGCAACCTTAAATGCTTTGGTCCAAGCCAGGGGGCAGCCCAGCTTGAGGGTTCTAAATCCTTTACCAAAGACTTTTTAGCGCGCCATAATATCCCAACAGCCGCTTATGAGACCTTTACTGAGGTCGAGCCAGCGCTTGCCTACTTACACGCACAGGGCGCACCTATTGTCGTTAAAGCCGATGGGCTCGCAGCAGGCAAAGGCGTCATCGTTGCCGAAACAGTTACTCAAGCCGAAGAGGCAATCAAAGACATGCTCTCGGGTAATGCCTTTGGCGAAGCGGGTTGTAAGGTTGTTATTGAAGAGTTTTTACAAGGCGAAGAGGCAAGCTTTATTGTACTTGTCGATGGTAAAAATAGCCTGCCAATGGCCACCAGCCAAGACCACAAACGCGTTGGTAATAACGATACTGGCTTAAACACTGGAGGCATGGGTGCTTACTCTCCAGCGCCCGTTGTAACACCCGAAATACACGACCGCATTATGAAAGAAGTGATCGAGCCTACGGTAGCTGGTATGGCAGCCGAGGGGAACGACTACACTGGCTTTTTGTATGCTGGGCTTATGATCGATACCGATGGCACACCTAAAGTCATCGAATACAACTGCCGCTTTGGCGACCCAGAAACCCAACCGATTATGATGCGCCTACAGTCTGACCTAGCACAACTGTGCTTACAGGCAATCGATGGTCAATTGGCTAATAGCCAAACCGAATGGGACCCACGCACTGCTGTTGGCGTTGTACTCGCCGCAGGAGGATACCCCGAGTCCTATCGTAAAGGTGATGTGATTAGCGGCCTCCCTACTGACAACAGTACGGATAAAAAAGTATTCCATGCTGGAACCAAACTTGATGGCAATCAAGTCCTTACCCAAGGCGGCCGCGTATTATGTGCGACAGCCCTAGGCAAAACCGTAACACAAGCACAAGCGCTTGCTTACGAACTCACGCGCCAAATTCAGTGGGACGACGTATACTATAGGGACGATATTGCCTATCGTGCTATTGCGCGAGAGCAATAGCCTGCATCCCTTGGCTTAAGCGTATGATTATTTATTCTGAGAGGTTCCTATGAGTACATCACGGCATTATTCTTTATTCGATAAGATCATTATTGAATCAGACAGAGTATTAAGAACCCTCAGTAAGAACGCCTCAACAGCAGCTCAAGCCTCACCCGCACAAAACCTACAAGAGCCTGCGCTAAGTGACACAGAAGCAAAACATGCAGCAGGCCTAATGCGCATTAACCACACAGGCGAAGTCTGCGCACAGGCGCTTTACCAAGGGCAAGCGTTAACCGCCAAACTACCCGATGTTCGCGAAGAGATGGAACAAGCAGCGCAGGAAGAAGTTGATCACCTAAGCTGGTGCGATGAGCGCCTTCAGCAACTCAATAGCCAGCCAAGCCTACTCAACCCTGTTTTTTATGGGCTTTCATTTAGTATGGGGGCGACCGCAGGTATTATCAGCGATAAAATTAGCTTGGGCTTTGTCGCAGCCACAGAAGAACTCGTCTGTGGCCACTTAGAAAAACATTTAGAAGAATTACCCGAAAGCGATACAAAAAGTCGAGCCATAGTCACACAGATGCTAGAAGACGAAGCACGCCACCAACAAGCTGCCCTCGACGCTGGCGGCAGCCAATTCCCGGCACCGGTTAAAATGGGTATGAAGTTAATGTCTAAGGTAATGACAAAAACTACATACCGTATTTAAATTAGTTGGAAAACTTAGCGCAATAAAAAAATAATTACTGTATTGGCTTGTTAAAGCTATACACTTTAACTGCCGATGCAGCACGAGCAACAACAGAGCATTGATAGGTTTGAATTGACTTGTTAGCCTCGCCCCACTTATTTGCTTTTCTCAATTTATCGTACTGATAGTAACATTGATTAAAATCTTTCTTTAAGCTCTCTCTATTCGCTAAATAAGCATCGATCTTTTCTTGTCTTTGCTCCTTAGCGGCTTTCTGAGCAAGCGTGCAGTAAGCCTTGCTATAACTGCTTCCTTGGCATTGCTCATCTCTAAATGACTCCAGCTTACCGCCTATATATTTCTCTTTTAAAACAGCGATCTCTTTAGCCTGAAACTCTTTAGCTAGATTTTTATAGGCCTCACACAAAGCACTCTTTTTGGATGAAAAAGACGAGCCACAGTCTTTAGTTTGCTCAAAGAAGTCAGCGTAAGAAAGACCCTTAAGTGAAGATAGTTGCTTGTTGTACTCCTCTTCAAAGGCCTTTTTGGCTTCTAATTCGGCCTTTTCACGCTCCTTCCTTTTTAGCTCCCTCTCGATCTTGGCGAGTGCTACTTTATGCTCCTTAAAAGCCTCTACAGCCGCTCGACACTCAACATCCTCAGAAAGCGAGGTTACTTTCGCCTCATCTTGAGCAACAAAAGCGGCCTCCATCGCAGCATTGCACTCTTTACTCTTACTCTCAGCCTTATCGATATTCGCTGCATAATACGCTTTGTCATGCTTTGAGCAAGCCGCCAGAAAAACCATCGCTATAGATAACACTACTATTTTATAATTCATTATTATTCCCTTTGCTATATTGGACCTGACTAAAAATAATAAGCTTTGTTAACGATAACAACTATTAACTAATTCATACTTTATACAAAACATTCTAATAAGCTCACGAACAACACTTTCAATTGCTTAAAAGTAGCGCTTTAGTTTTTATTTTGTAACAAGATAGGCTTGCCCTATAAGTTTTTTGCGAATGACTTTCGCGTGACCACTCGATGAAATTAAATAGTATTTTTGCATCACTAGATATATGAATAATATCTGACGCTTTAACTTGATCGCTAACGATTGTTTTTTTGCCACCAAAGGCTCGAACACTCTATCAGGCCTGCCTTGATCAAAGAGCGACGAGCAAGCCCCTTATCTTCACTATTGAGAAACCCACCAATAGCATAACTGCCTTCATCACTACTTAATGTCAGCTCTAGATTTTCCATTGGAGAAGTGGGCTCTGTTATCACAAGATAACAATCGGGTCGCTGAAACAACTGGACTTGATTCAACTTTTGAATCCCTGCCTCTAGAATTACTTGTTTTTTTTGAATAATAATCTTTTGGACACGGTAATTTTGATAACAAACCTTATACATAAAATAAGTTAATAAACCTAACTCAATACCAACAAGAGGCAAAATTATCCACACTCCCATTGCGAACCAGCCAATCGCAACGAACAGTGCAGGCAAGCTTAAAAAGATCAGCCAGCGCTTAATATCTTTCCAGTCTGTGGAGCGATTAGGCGATAGTGTAATAGCCGTGTATTTATCAGTTATTTGAGTCGTAACCATATAAATGAGTATAACAGAAGCAATCTCTATATTAAGTAGCGCACACTAAGCTATACAAGCTGAGCCTAAGTCGTTGGGTGAAGCGGGTAGAAGGAGATTATCATTTTGAGCTTTGCCTTGACGTACAGGAGGTACTAATGCTGTGGAACACATGGATGTGGAGAACAGTAACCAGTAATGGCTAAGGCAGCAGAGAGAAGATGTGGCGACTAAATTGACTACTACCCAGAGAAACGCGACCTTAAAGTAATAAAGCCTAAGCACTACAGTTAGGCTTCAGTTAAATAGTTTCGCTCTCTTTATTTTTCTGTCCTCTAATAGCTTGTATCACAAGCGTACAATAAGCCTTACTGTGATTAATATCTTGGCACTATACCTTTCTAAAAGCGTCTAACTCCGCCACTATAATGTAATAGTAAAGCTAAAACCTATTCAACCTCTACAATCTCATAGGCATGGCTCATTTCAACGCCTGCGGCTTCCATCATAATTGATGCTGAACAGTACTTTGTGGCCGAGAGTTCAACGGCTTTAGCCACTTGTTTCTCTTTTAACTTGGTACCTGTCACAATAAAGTTAAGGGTGATTTTAGTAAAGGGAGAAGGCACAGCATCGGCGCGCTCAGCAACCAGTTCTACACGGCAATCACGTACATTTTGGCGCGCTTTTTTGAGAATGCCAATCACGTCAAAACTGGCGCAACCACCAAGGCCAATTAACAGCATCTCCATGGGGCGAATACCCATATTACGTCCACCATGACCTTCGGGGCCGTCCATAACAACACTATGGCCACTACCAGATTCGCCTAAAAACATTGCATTGTCGACCCACTTTACCGTTGCTTTCATCGCTACTTTTACCTTTATAAAATATTTTGTTACATTGGTGCTTGACTCAAGGGATGGCAAGACTACCATAGCTTGGCAAAAGCGTCCTTAATTTGTAATAGTTATCTAGTAAATTATGAATGGGCCGCACAAAACCAGCTATTTATGAGTTGCACACCCTCAGTATCGATTGTAGAAGTGTTACAATCGTAAAAATAGTCGTACTAATGCAAAAGAGGATGTTAACTTGGTCGGTATAACTGCAACACCTATTATTAAAGATTTAGATAATTTTTTAGCCCATTGCCACCGCCGTCGCTATCCTGCCAAAAGCACGTTGATCTACGCAGGAGATAAGAGCGAATCGCTTTATTATATTGTCAAAGGCTCTGTAACAGTGATCATCGAAGACGATGAAGGCCGCGAAATGATTGTTGCCTACCTAAACGATGGCGACTTTTTTGGTGAAATGGGTATATTTGAACAGCAAGATGACTCTCGTAGCGCATGGATTAGAGCAAAAACAGAGTGTGAAGTTGCCGAGATCAATTACAGCAAATTCCACGAACTTAGCGAAAGCCACCCAGAATACCTTTACGCCCTAGGCGCTCAGATGGCAAGGCGGCTTCGCAATACCACTCGCAAGGTGGGCGATTTGGCCTTTTTGGATGTCACCGGTCGCGTCGCTGGCACCTTACTTGAACTCTCTAAAGAACCCGATGCCATGACCCACCCCGATGGTATGCAAATTAAAATTACCCGTCAGGAAATTGGCCGCATTGTAGGCTGTTCTCGCGAAATGGTTGGTCGCGTATTAAAAACCCTAGAAGAGCAAGGGCTAGTGTCTGTTAGCGGGAAAACCATGGTAGTTTACGGTACGCGCTAGTTACTTTTATTGCTTTCCCATTGCACAATGGCCATCTCGTCAATCAGCCATTGATAAAACAAAAAAGCCGTTAATAATTAACGGCTTTTTTAATGGTTGTCACTTAAATGACCATAGTAATAACTACAGTAACGTCCCTTCAAATAAGCCCTGCAAAGCAATACCCGGATCTTCTTGCTTCATAAAAGCCTCGCCAATTAAAAAAGCATAAATGCCATGTTTAATCATAGCGTGAACATGCTCGGTGGTATGTATGCCGCTTTCAGTCACGATAATGCGGTCACCGTCTATCTGTTTTAACAAATCATAGGTCGTATCAAGAGATGTCGTAAAATCGTGCAAGTTACGGTTATTAATACCTATCAGTTTATTGGGTAGCTCAAGTGCTAGGGCTAACTCCTCGGCATTATGCACCTCGACCAGCACATCCATACCCAGCTCTATAGCCAAATTATTCAGCGCGTTAAGGCGCTCGCTGTTGAGTGCGGCAACAATTAATAAAATACAATCGGCACCCATCGCACGCGCCTCAAAAATTTGGTAGTCGTCGACGATAAAATCTTTACGAATAACCGGTAAATTTACCGCTCCACGTGCAGCAACTAAATACTCATCGGCACCCTGAAAATAATCGACATCGGTTAATACCGACAAGCAAGCGGCACCGGCTTTTTCGTAACTTTTTGCAATCTCGATGGGGTTAAAATGCTCGCGTATCACACCACGGCTTGGCGATGCTTTTTTTATCTCTGCAATAATGGCTGGCCGTTTGCTATTAACCTTCTGCTCCATTGCAGCAACAAAACCTCGACATGCTGTTTGGTTTTCAATACGCTTTTTTAAATCACTGATAGAGGTTTTGACTTTGCGCTCGTCGATCTCTTCCCATTTGCGAGCGATAATTTTTTTTAATACGGTTGGCGTATCGCTTTGATCACTATTTAACATCCACATATCCTAACATTCAATTTTTGCTAATAAGGTTTAGCACCTTTATTCTTTTAAGGCCTGTAAAATTATTTTATAAAGTACCGCTTACATTAACTGGATACTTGATGACAGCATTCAGAAAATGCCGCTAATTCTTGGATCTTTGCTTTTGCCAAACCGCTACCAATAGCGTCTTCAGCCATTTGCACACCTTCTTTCAAACTATCGGCAATGCCCGATACATAAACCGCTGCACCTGCATTAAGTGCAATAATATCTGCGGCTTTTTGTGCATTGGCACTGCTTCTTTTACCCAATGCTTCTTGAATAATACTTAAGGATTCATCCGCAGAGTCAACGGACAACCCACTTAAGTCTTGTTGTTTAATACCGAGTGATTCAGGGCTAATAGTATATTCACTTACGTGCCCATCTTTTAGTTCGGCAACATGGGTGTCACCTGACAAGGTAATTTCATCTAGCCCGTCCGATGCATTCACGACTAATACATGTTCGCTGCCTAACTTTTGGAGAACCTCGGCCATTGGCTTACAAAGCGCTGCACTAAATACACCAATAACTTGGCGCTTAACCCCTGCTGGGTTGGTCATAGGGCCAAGCATGTTAAAAATAGTACGCATAGCTAACTCTTTACGTGGCCCTATGGCGTGTTTCATTGCACTGTGGTGCGCTGGTGCAAACATAAAACCAACGCCAATTTCATTGACACAACGTGCTACTTGCTCTGGACTTAGGTTTAAATAAACACCCGCCGCCTCTAATACATCGGCACTGCCCGTAGAGCTAGAAACCGAGCGATTACCGTGCTTAGCAACTTTACCGCCACAGGCTGCAACAACAAAGGATGCCGCTGTCGAGACATTAAATAAATTCGCGCCATCACCACCGGTGCCACAAGTATCCACTAAGGTATTTATATCCGCATCAACAACTACTGGAGTCGCAAGCTCACGCATGACCTGTGCTGCACCAGTTATTTCATCAACGGTCTCGCCTTTCATACGCAGCGCCACTAAAAAGCCGCCAATTTGTGCGGGTGTTGCATCACCGGTCATAATTTGGCGCATCACTATCGCCATACTTTCTTGGTCTAGACTGTTACCACTAACAACGCTATTAAGTGCCTGTTGAATATTCACGAATCACCCTTTACTGAATAATTTAATTAATTATTTTGCTAATGTATTGCTTGATTTATAAAGCGTTAAAAAGTTATCTAATAACTGATGACCATGTTCGGTCAAGATAGACTCTGGATGAAATTGAACCCCCTCAACGGGCAAGTTTTTGTGCTTTACACCCATAATTTCGTCAATAGAACCATCTTCTTTTTGCGTCCAAGCGGTTATTTCTAAACACTCGGGCAAGCTATTTTTATCGATAACGAGAGAGTGATAACGCGTCGCCTGAAAGGGGTTGGGTAAATCACTAAACACACCTTTGTTGCTGTGATAAATAGGCGAGGTTTTACCGTGCATTACTTTTGAGGCGCGAACAATCTCACCCCCAAAGGCTTGCCCAATACTTTGATGGCCCAAACAAATACCCAGTAGTGGTAGCTGCCCTGCAAATTTTTCAATTGCCTCCAGTGAAATACCTGCTTCATTAGGTGTACAAGGGCCCGGCGAAATCACTAAGTACTCAGGGGCTTTCTCGGTAATATCTTTTAGCGTAATTTCATCATTACGCACAACCTCAACCTTGGCTTTTAACTCACCAAAATATTGTACGACGTTGTAAGTAAACGAATCGTAGTTATCAATCATTAACAACATATGTTTTTATCCAAATGTTAAAATTTTCAAACAAATTTTTAAACACTTTAAAATTTATTTATTATGAGTCTTTAGCCGTAGAAACATCGACAGCTCTAAACAAAGCACGTGCTTTGTTCATGGTTTCTTTCCATTCCAATTCGGGTAGTGAGTCAGCAACGACACCGGCACCCGCTTGCACATAAATTTTGCCATCTTTGAGCACAGCGGTGCGAATGGCAATAGCAGTATCCATGTTGCCATTCCAGGCAAGGTAGCCAACGGCACCGCCATAAACGCCACGCTTTTGGGTTTCTAATTCGTTGATAATTTCCATGGCACGTATTTTAGGCGCACCCGACAAGGTACCGGCAGGCAGTGCCGCGCGTAAAACATTCATAGCCGTTAAGCCTTCGCGTAATTGCCCTGTCACGTTCGAGGTAATATGCATAACGTGGGAGTAGCGCTCAACAATCATTTTTTCCGTAAGCTCTACGGAGCCAATTTGTGCAACACGCCCTACATCATTGCGCCCCAGATCAATCAACATTAAATGCTCAGCAATTTCTTTAGGGTCGGCTAATAATTCTTTTTCAAGCGCTATATCCTCCGCACTTGTATGGCCGCGCCTGCGTGTACCAGCAATGGGCCTAACGGTCACTTCGTTATCTTCAAGACGAGCAAGAATCTCTGGACTTGAGCCCACCACCTGATGATCGCCAAGATCCACAAAGTACATATAAGGCGAGGGGTTTAGGCTTCGCAGTGCACGGTATAAATTAATCGGCTCTGCGGTGTAGTCCATCGATAAACGCTGAGAGACAACCACCTGCATGGTGTCACCTGACAAAACATATTCTTTAATTTTATCCACTGATTCTTTAAACGCACGCTCACCTACATGAGATTCAAAAATGTGCTCGGCAGTCGCAGGCGCTTGCAAGTTAATCGTCGCTAAAGCAGGCATTGGTCCACGTAAGTCTTGCTCTAGCTGTTCTATACGCTCGTGCGCTTTCTCGTAGGCATTGCTTACAGCAGGGTTGACCATAATGACAAGATTAAGCGTGCCCGATAAATTATCGAAGACCAATACTTCGTCGGATACCATTAATAATATATCCGGGGTACCAATAGTATTATCCAAGGCTTTAAAGTCATCGCTCTCTAAGCTTGGCTCGACATAGCGCACGCAATCATAGGCGAAATACCCTACTAAGCCACCATGAAACCGAGGTAAGCCTTCTAATTCTGGTGCTCGATAACGCGCTTTAAATTCTTCGACAAAAGCGAGAGGGTCTTCGACGATATGCTCTTCGGTTATCTGGCCGTTGAGCTCTATAATTACTTTTTCGCCAAAAGCTTTGAGTACGGTTTTACAAGGCAGCCCCAGTATCGAGTAGCGGCCCCATTTTTCACCGCCTTGAACTGACTCAAATAAATAAGAATAAGGGCCGTTGGCAAGCTTTATGTAGCTCGATAATGGTGTATCCAGGTCGGCGAGTACTTCTCGCATAACAGGGATACGATTAAAGCCCTGTTCGCAAAGTTGATTAAATTGTTCGAGGTTCATAATATATTTATAGTCAATGTAATCTGTAGTATTTGAATCTACTCATCGTGATATTGATCATAGAGTCATTGATGCGGATTTAAAATGGAGAGAGATATCATTAGTACTCCTAAAACCGCAAAGCAGCGGTTAAACGACCGCTAATGCTAGTGTGATGCTTGCCAACTACGCCAAGTAAATGATGCTGATGCAAATACTCGACAACTGCTGCGTATATTCGAGCATTTGAAACGAGCTTGCTGGTAAAAACGATCATTCATGAGTTTTTCGCTATTATTTTCCATTGTTTAATCGTTAACTATTTTTCGGTCATTTGCAACTGGTGATCGAAAAATAGTATCACTAAATGAATAGGCAAATAAGGCATAAAATTAATTTGCAAGTTGCTTTGCCAACTCAAGCATAGAGGCAAACACACAATCGGGTTTATCTTGCTCTATGGGACGACCATGATTATAGCCATAGTTCATCGCGACAACGGGGATATTAGCCGCACGGGCAGCCTCGATATCATTGCGTGAATCACCCACCATTAGCACACTTCTCGCAGAGATATTCAAGCTATCCATGCAATGCAATAATGGCTCTGGGTGTGGCTTTTTGTGCGCCAACTCGTCACCCCCCAACAACAGGCTAAAATAGTGATCGATAGCAAGGTGCTCTAAGATAGGGGCAATAAATCGACGCGGCTTATTGGTCACAATAGCCATGGTAATTTGATGGCGTTTAAATTCAGCCAATGCTTGGGCTACACCCTCATACAGTACCGTTTTATCGGCACAGCAATCATTATAGTGCTCTAAAAATAGATCTAGCCCTTTGGCATGCATGCTCTGCAAGGCATCGGCGTTAAGGCCATGGTGACAAAGCCCACGCTCGACGAGCTTGGCAGCGCCATTACCGACCCATTCACGCGCTAATTGCTCGGCAACAACGGGCAAATCTAAATCGAGCAGCATTTTATTGAGCGCAACAGCAAGGTCCGGCACACTGTCGATAAGCGTGCCATCGAGATCAAACAAAATACATTTGACCGAGCGAGGAGCCCCCAGCGATTTATTAAAAAGCGATTGCTTATCGAGTGCCGTATTCATTAGTTAGCTAAATCACTTATTGACGGGCCAGTTCAGCACGCATTTTATCGATCACGACTTTATAGTCATCCTGACTAAAGATGGCAGAGCCTGCGACAAAGGTATCGGCACCAGCGGCTGCGATCTCAGCGATATTATCAGCCGTAACACCACCATCAATCTCTAAGCGGGTAGGCAAACCTAAAGCATCAATCATAGCGCGCGCTTCACGCAGCTTATCGAGTGTATAGGGGATAAACTTCTGGCCGCCAAAGCCTGGGTTAACGGACATTAATAACAGCATATCGAGCTGAGGCAATACCTGTTTGATACTATCAACAGGGGTCGCAGGGTTGAGTACTAAACCACACTCACAGCCCTTTTCTTTAACGAGCTGCAAAGAGCGATCAATATGACGAGAGGCCTCTGGATGAAAGGTAATATAGCTCGCACCGGCATCGGCAAACATAGCGATAAGATCATCCACCGGCTCGACCATTAGGTGCACATCAATTGGTGCCGTAATGCCATATTTACGCAGTGCAGAGCAAATCATCGGGCCAAAGGTTAAATTGGGCACATAGTGGTTATCCATTACATCAAAATGAACAATATCAGCCCCAGCTGCAAGTACTGCATCAACCTCTTCACCTAGGCGCGCGAAGTCCGCCGATAATATGGATGGAGCAATTCTAAAGTCAGTCATGGTTAATCTACCGTTTTATGTTATATGGAGCCTGCGAATAAGCCTAAGGCTTCATATAAATAGCTATTTTAAGGGCGCCTATTGTAATAGATATATTGCTTATTCGTTAGCCTTAATTCATGTGCACTATTGCAATGCTTATCTATACTTTAGGTATGTATACACCTCTCGAAAATTCACTAGCCAACCCTTGGGCCTTTGCACTGATCATTATCTGTTGCGGTTTTAGCACCCTCAGTATTGCACAGGAAGCAGATAAGGCAGCCACTGACTCAAATACAGCCTCTGAAGTGGCAGCCCCCATTCGCGTACCGGGCAGCCAACAACGTTCACAATTTCCGAGTAATAATGGTAGTGACAACGGTCATATGGCAGCATTAGGTGAGCAGCTATCCAACCAACTTAAAGAAGCTACTGTGTGGTTAGAAACAAGCAGCAATGAACGCTTTTTAAGCCTATGGCAACCCGATAGATCAGGTAACCCTCGCGGTGCCTTGCTGATTATCCACTCCGAGGGAGAGCACCCCGCCTGGCCAAATACCACAAACCCACTACATGAAACACTACCAGACTATGGCTGGGCAACTATGGCCTTGAGCTTACCAGAACCCGCCCAAGCTACCCCTCCCGAACGTACACTAGCCGTAAAGACAGCACCAGCAGCAAAGATGGATGGGCAAGAAGATAACTCAAGCAAAAATACCGGTAAAAGTGAAGGTGCCCAAAGCACAGAGGAGGAGCCAAAAACCATGGCAGAAAAGCCCTCTACAGACAGCACTACAAAAACTGTATCGCCCGAAGCCATTACAGAGCAACGCCTAGAAACTGCCCTGCGCTTTTTACACGGTCAAGGCCAATTTAATATTGTCATACTTGGCAATGGCACGGGGGCTATTCGCGCCAATACATTTTTAAACAACAACACCCCCAAAACAGAGGACCCAAGCCTTGCAAATGCCAAGCCTTTTCGCGCTATTGTGCTATTAAACGGCCGTAACCGACTCCCCACTATGGAGCAGGACTACAAGAATTGGTTTAGCGATCCCTCAATCCCTGTGCTCGATATCTATGTAGGCAAGGACCCACGTAATCAACAAGCGGCAAAGGCGAGAAAGGTGTTGGCCAAGCAAAAGAAAGTGGCTGTTTATAAGCAAGTTAAACTCTCTCACTTAACGCATACAAGAGACGGGAGGGAAAATATTTTATCTAGAAGAATAAGAAGCTACCTCAGTGCAAATGCCACCGGCGTAGAGGCAGATGCCCTAAAAACCACCGCTCTCAACGAATAGGCCAATCAATACTGCTGGGCAGGATAATACTAGCGACTTTTAACCGAGTAGATATCTAACAGGTTCCGATAAAAATTTTTATAATCAATACCAAAGCCAAAAATAAACTCATCGGGAATATCCAAGCCGATATAATCGGGTACTATCGAATCAGCTAAGCGCCTCTGAGTTTTTTTATTAAGCAGGACGGCTACCTTTGTAGAGCGCACCGCCTTGCTATTACAATAAGCCACAACCTCTGTCAGTGAAGCCCCCTCATCAATAAGGTCATCGACAATCAAAACATGTTTATTACCTAGATCAATATCGGACTCCTTAAGCCAACGTAACTCACCGCCTTTATCTTTATTGCCATAGCGACTCACCTGTAAAGAATCAAACTGTAGCGGGAATTGCAATAAAGGAAGTAAATGCGAGCAAAAAACCATGGCACCATTCATCACACACAATAGTACGACTTCTGGCCTATCTTCTTTAGCACTGTTACTACTATTAGAAAAGAGAGATAAATAGTCGCGATTAATTGAATCGGCTATGTTAGCAATAGCACTTTGAAGCTGCTCATGACTAATAAGCTTATGTGTATTTTTATGGGTGAGCTCTGGAGTGGGGCTAAATGGTGTATCAATCAATGTGTCAAACATAAATATTATTGTATAGGCTGGAATTAAGCGCTGTAGTTTACCTTAAATAAAGCCAAATCAATAATCAGCTGCAACTTTTTAGTCAATAAAGCCTTCAATTTATAACAAGCCACTAATAACAACACGCTTACTTGACCTATGTCATCTTGCCTTTTACAAAAAATTATATCCTGCATCACGTAGCTTAAATATTTAAACAATTAGTATTTTAATGGCGTCAGGGGAAAGCAAAGAATGAACATCATCAAACACTCATTAACAAAACACTTATTACCGGCAGCAATTATTTTGGGCCTAAGTATTTTTCATACGCAGTCACATGCCTATGAAGCAGGAGACTTTATTTTTAGAGCCGGTGTTGCGTCAGTACAACCCGACGAGGACCCATTTGGCACACTGGGTGATCTCGATGCGAGAGTGAGCAACGATGAAGCATTAGGCCTTACCTTCACCTACATGTTTACGGACCACCTTGCTTTAGGCCTACTCGCCTCCAGCCCATTTAAGCATGACATAACAACCAATGGTACAAAAGTGGCCGAAACTGAATTGCTACCACCAACACTACATTTAGAGTATTTTCCGTTTAAAAGCAGTTCAAAATGGCAGCCTTTTGTAGGCATTGGCGTCAACTATACAACGTTTTTTGAGGAGTCCAGCAACCTTGGCAGCTTAGAGTTAGATGACTCTGTGGGCATCAGTTTTGAAGCGGGCCTTGATTACAAGATCACTGAAAAATTAATTCTCAATGCAACCGTTTGGCACATAGACCTTGAAACCGATGCAGATCTTGATGGCGCATCTATCGGCGGTATCGAACTTGACCCATGGGTATATATGCTAAGCATTGGTTACGTTTTTTAATTGATAAATTCAAACGACATTAGGGGCTACCTAGCCCCTAACTGCGTGGTATAAAAGGTATAAATTATGGCTATCGATAAAGCATTATTAAAAAAATACAATGTTCATGGGCCACGATATACCTCCTATCCACCTGCCACACAATTTACCAAAGAGTTCACTCAAAAAAATTACTATTGGCATGTAGAAAGTAGTAATGAAGATCCGCTACCCAAACCTCTCTCTATTTATATTCATCTACCTTTTTGTGAAGCACTTTGTTACTACTGTGGCTGCCATAAATTTATTGCGCCACAAACATCGACAGTAACAAATTATCTCGATAATTTAAAACACGAGATAGAAATGCAAGCGGCGTTATTCAACGACGATAGAAAAGTACAACAAATTCATTTAGGCGGTGGCACACCCACTTATTTAAGCACTCAACACATACAATCCTTAATTGCTATCATTACAGAAAATTTTGTAATCTCTGGCAAACATAACTTTGAGTGCGCCATTGAAATAGACCCAAGAACAACAAGTAACAAAGATATTAAAGATTTAGCAAGCATTGGCTTTAATAGAATGAGCTTTGGAGTACAAGATTTTGACCCAGCCGTACAAAAAGCCATTAATAGAGTGCAACCTAAAGAAAAAGTTACTTCGCGCTTACAAGCCGCAAGAGATGCTGGCATTCGCTCAATTTCTGTAGACCTTATTTATGGGCTGCCCAAGCAAAGTCTTGAGAGTTTTGATCGAACGCTTGAGGCCATCATTGAAATAAAACCTGAGCGCATAGCACTTTATAACTATGCACATATGCCAGACCTTATTAAGTCTCAACGCTTAATCAACGCTAAAGAACTACCCGACACTAATACTAAAGTTGAACTGATGGCAATGAGCATTCAAAGATTATTAGATGCCGGCTACATTCATATTGGCATGGACCATTTTGCACTCCCTAACGATAACCTTAGCGAAAGCCTTGTTAATCATACATTGCATAGAAACTTTCAAGGCTATTCCACCCATGGCGATTGTGACTTAATTGGCTTTGGTGTCAGCGCTATTAGCCATATTGGTGACTGCTACAGCCAAAACACTAAAGTAATCAGCGAATACAAACGCGCAATAGAATCAAATACACCCCCTATTAGCCGTGGCTATAACCTGTCTAAAGCCGACGTTATTCGTACCGATGCTATCCAGCAGCTGATGTGTAACCGATCTCTTAATCTCGATGAATTTGGCTATATTCATGGAATTAATGCCAGACTTTACTTCGCCAAAGAGTTACAAGCATTATCGCAAATGGCAACTGAAGGCCTTGTCGTAATTGATAATAACTCGATCAAAATCACCGATAATGGTTGCCTTTTTCTACGTAATATTGCGATGATTTTTGATGATTATCTGCAATCGGCGCTAGAGCATGAATCAAACAATTGCCCGCCACAAAAAATAAATACCAGTGAATTAACACAACTGCATTCCTCTAAAAAAATATCCTTCTCAAAGGTATTGTGATCGTCAATATCTAACGGTAGTATCACTATCTACTAGCACGTGTGTTTGAAATTAATCAAACATCTAGCCATAACCATATGGCCTGTAGTGTTTATACCTCATCAACGATATGACATTTTTATGAAAACAATCGATAACGTTTCTATAAACACTGACTTTCGCGCTAAACGGCAAGCTTGTAGCCAGTGCTCACTCGTTGACCTATGCCTACCCATGGGTTTATCGAAAGAAGAGCTACAACAGTTAGAAGAATTAATAAAGCAATCACATAGTTATAAAGAGGGCGATTTTTTATTTCGGCAAGATGACAACTTCAAAGCCATTTATGCTATTCGCTCGGGCATGTTTAAAAGCCAAGCAGTCGATCAACAAGGCAACGAACGCATACTTGGGTTTCACTTGCCTGGCGAGCTAGTTGGCCTAGATGGCATATACGGTCAACACTACCCCTCTAATATGATTGCTCTCGATACCTCTAGCGTTTGCGCAGTTCCCTATAACGGATTGATGTCGCTAACGGAAGAAATTCCCAGCTTACAACAGCAACTACTACGCCTACTAAGCAAAGAAATAAATAGCGTTAACGCGCTAACTTACGACACCAGCGCCGATCAACGCCTTGCCTCTTTTATTTTTAGCTTATCCAAACGCTACGAACAGCGCGGCTACTCAGGCACACATTTTAATTTAGTGATGCCACGTCGCGACATTGCCAACCATTTAAACATGGCAGCAGAGACCATAAGCCGCTTATTTAAACGCATGCAAGATAAAGGCATTATCACCTTAAAGCGTCGAGAATTAAGCATTGGTGATATGACAGAACTTAAAAAAATCGCAGGCTGTACCGGTATCGAATAGTAAAACCTAGACAAAGACTATATTACCTTAAAATATCAAGAGTTAAGTTCTAGGAAGAAAATCGAAAAATATTGCAGCTTGTACAGATTAAAAATACGTCATATAAAAAAAGCATCGGTTACCCGATGCCTTTTTTTATTAGAGATTTTTTGGTTTGTTATTCTTAAATGATTCCGTCTTAACGCTTTATGTTAACAACCCTCTTTCAAAAACATAGTCGCTTGCAATTGTTCATCTAGAGAAAAACATCGAACCTCAATACTTTTAAAGATCTTTGCTTCGATATTAGCAGCAGTCTCTAGCCACTCCTTATCGGTTAAGATGGCTACTTTCTTTATATTAGATAGCCCAACATCAAACAAGTATTTGAACTCTTCAACAATCGCTGCTATCTCGACACCTTCAAAGGAATTTATTTGTTTAAATATAACAATATCACCATAGCGCTCGATTTTTTGCTTCGCGGTAGAGAGCACAACAGACATATCCTCTTTTGTGACTTTACCCGATAGACGAAAGGCAACTGCATTATCAACATTGATATCTATAAGTTCTAACATAGCAGTCACCTTATCAAATATAGTAATGGTCAAAGAAGAGCCAGTATTATACCCCTGACTTCTTCTCTATTTTTTTAGCGTCACCTTCGTCAGCCGCTTTTTGATCCATCTCCATGTGGCACTTTGCATACTGCCAGAGATGAAACATCATGTAAATTGCAATAGCTATCACTAATAGGCTTGAAATAAGAATGGTAAAAATAAACATAAGTCACCTCACTGGTATCTATTTTTTAATCTGTTGATCTAGACTCTAGAGTAACCGAAGCAGCACTCAGCAAATTGATGCAGATCAAGATATTCTCTATTTCTCGACAAACGATAAAGCCTGTATCATCCACTCCATGAATCAAATAGACACACAAGCGCCATATCAAATACTTGCCGATCAAGTTGCCCTATGGACATGCGAGCTTGGCTTTCAGCAAGTAGGCATAACTGATGTCAATTTAGACGGATATAAAGAGCGCTTAGATGAGTGGCTTGAAAAGGGATACCACGGAGAGATGGAGTGGATAGCGCGCCATCGAGCTCAGCGCGAACACCCCGAGCTACTAGTACCTAATGCACTACGTGTAATCTCTGTACGTATGGATTACCTACCAGAGAACACCCAGCAGATTAAAACGCTCAAACAAGCCAATAAGGCCTATATATCGCGTTATGCGCTGGGGCGTGATTATCACAAATTAATCCGTAAACGCCTTGCCAAACTCGCAAAAAAAATAGAGGATTTTTGCTCACAGCACCCAGAAATCGCGCTGGATATAAACCAACGTCCCTTTGTCGACAGCGCGCCTATACTCGAAAAACCTTTTGGCGAAAAAGCAGGGCTTGGCTGGATAGGCAAACATACTATTTTGTTAAACGATAAGGTAGGGAGTTGGTTTTTTTTAGGCGAGCTTATCACTAATTTACCATTGCCTTTATCAACACCCGAAAAGCAAAACACCACTACCAGTAATAAATGCGGTGACTGTACCGCCTGTCTTAAGGTTTGCCCAACCGATGCCTTTGTAGCGCCTTACCAACTTGATGCAAGGCGGTGTATATCTTATTTAACAATAGAACTTAAAGGAGCAATACCTCTTGAATTTCGTGAGCCAATGGGCAACCGAGTCTTTGGTTGTGACGATTGCCAATTAATTTGCCCTTGGAACAAATGGGCAAAACCTACACAAGAGCAAGACTTTAGCCCCCGACACCAATTAGACGATACCGAACTTACCCGCTTGTTTTTATGGTCCGAGGAAGAGTATTTACAATACACCGAGGGCTCGGCAATCCGAAGGCTCGGATTTGAACGCTGGCTACGCAATTTGGCCATTGGACTGGGTAATGCAGAACCAAGCCCTGAGAATATTGCCGCACTTGAATCGAAAAAAGACTACCCTTCTCCTATGGTACAAGAGCATATCGGCTGGGCTTTACATCAACTACGCAATCCTAAAAAGCGTTTGCGAAAAATCAAAAACACAAACAAGTAACGCCTAATAACTATTCTTTATTAAGCGTATATTCACCCACTAATGCTGCTATTTTTTGCGAATCACCACGAGCATCCTTGGACAAACCTTCGACGACGCCCTTTTGATTTTGCTCTGGCTGATTTTGGCTTAACTTCCACTGTCCTGTTATGGACGACACGTCTATCTGTAGGCCAACAACCGCGGGTAGCATTTTCTGAATATAATTAGCAGGTGCATCAACCGTTGACCATGGCATTATTTGTGATGCCTCATGCTGATCGGTTAATGCATTGATCATTTGTAAATTCCAAGCGTCATCATAAATAAATGATAATGCACCCTTAGCATGAACGGTTACATAGTTCCAAGTGGGCACAGCTTTACCGTGCTGCTTTTTTGTTGGGTAATAATTGGGAGACACATAGCAATTAGGGCCATTAAAAACGACCAGCACCTCGGCTTCGTTTTCTAGGTTTTTCCATAAGTCATTAACCTTGGCAATATGGCCTTGCAACAACACTTTACCGTCGCACTCTTTCAAAACAAAAGGTAAGTGATTTGCCTCTAGGCCAGACTCACAGTAGCTAACTAATGTTGCAAAAGGATACTCGACAATAATCTCTTTAAGCTTATCAAGGTCATCTTGCTTAAATTTATTAGGTATATGCATGGGCATCCAAGTCGATACGGCTGTTAATCTTCACTATATCTATTACTTAGGCAATTTCCAAGCTCTCTACATTGACTAACAAGCTAGCCACACGCAAACTATCAAGCCATCACAAACATGCAATATAAGGAACCACCATGGACCAGCATCTTACTATTGTTAATCACCCAATGGTGCAACATAAACTTGCCTATATGCGCGATGAAAACACATCGACTAATCGCTTTCGCCAACTATTGCGTGAAATCAGCCAACTACTTGCCTACGAAGTAACACGCAATTTGGATATGACGACTAAGCGTGTAAAAACACCTATGCAAGAAATTGATGCACCCATTGTTGCCGGTAAAAAGCTGGCGCTTGTTTCTATACTGCGAGCGGGCAATGGTTTACTGGATGGCGTACTTGATTTAATCCCCTCGGCTCGCGTTGGTTTTGTCGGACTCTATCGAGACGAAGAAACACTCAAACCCGTTAAATACTATTTTAAAGTACCTAACAAGTTAGATGAGCGCCTCGTCATCGCAGTAGACCCTATGCTCGCAACGGGAAACTCATCGGTTGCCGCCATTGATATGCTTAAAGAAGCCGGTGCTAAAAATATACGCTTTTTGTGCCTACTCGCGGCCCCCGAAGGCGTTGCCAGAATGAAAGAAGCCCATCCCGATGTACCCATTATTACTGCCAGCCTCGACGACTGCCTAAACGAGAAAGGGTATATTTTACCCGGCCTTGGCGATGCAGGAGATAGAATGTTTGGCACTAAATAAATAATAAAAATACAAAAACAGGAGACTTTTTATGTCAGATTCTGGCAGGCAACATCTAGATACAACGTATCAATTTAGCCCTAAGCAAGCCTTACTCGGCGCACAAATGTTATTTGTCGCCTTTGGTGCATTAGTATTAGTACCTATATTGACGGGCTTAAACCCAAGTGTTGCTTTATTTACCGCAGGTATTGGCACACTGATATTCCAACTGGTTACTCGCGGGCAGGTACCCGTATTTTTAGCCTCATCTTTTGCATTTATTGCACCCATTACTTATAGCGTACAAACATGGGGCTTAGGTGCAACCACAGGTGCACTCGCTGCAGCAGGTTTGCTATATGTTGCTATCAGCTTTGGCATCAGAGTTTTTGGCTCTGGTTGGTTAAACCGTATATTGCCACCTATTGTTGTAGGCCCAGTCATTATGGTTATTGGATTATCTCTAGCCGGTGTTGCCATCAATATGGCCACAGGCGTCGCCGGTGGCAATCAGATCTTTCCTAAAGGGGCATCGCTCATTTTGGCAACACTCACCTTAATCCCTGTGCTTGTTGCAGTGGTCGCAGGCAAAGGTATTATTCGTATAGTGCCCATTCTTATCGGTATTATTGTGGGCTATATAGCAGCATTTATTGTCGGGCCTATTTTTGGCGTGAATTTTATCAATTTTGACAGCATCAATAATGCCCCATGGTTTGCCATACCCGCTTTTGTTGCACCTGAGTTTAATTGGGCCGCTATTTTATTTATCTTGCCTGTCGCGATTGCACCAGCCATTGAACACTTTGGTGACATTATGGCCATTAGCGGCGTTACCAAACGCAACTATATGGAAAAACCAGGCATCCATAAAACACTACTGGGAGATGGACTAGCAACAACCGCTGCTGGGCTATTTGGAGGACCACCAAACACAACCTACTCAGAGGTTACAGGTGCCGTAACACTCACCAAATCATTTAACCCCGCCATTATGACCTGGGCGGCGATATTTGCGATTGTACTGGCCTTTGTAGGCAAACTTGGTGGGATTTTATCAACTATCCCCATGCCCGTTATGGGAGGCATTATGGTATTAATGTTTGGCATGGTAACCATGGTTGGCGCTTCTGTTTTGATCAATGTTAAGGATTTAACCGATGGCCGTAATATGGCTATTGCCTCTGTAATATTGGTGATCGGTGTTGGCGGCTTGACCATTCCATTCGGTGAGAATTTTGTATTAGGCGGTATAGGTTTGGCAGGTATTGTAGGTGTTGCAATAAATCTCGTACTACCCAAAAGCTAGCTTGAGGCACAAGTAATAAACAGCTAAAAGTGTGTATATTTATCGAGGTATACACACTTTTTATATACTCAATATTGGAAAAAACATATATCTAATTAACTTATTATAAAGAATTTCAAAAGACGGCTGACTCTACCAAGACAGTCAGCCTACTAATAAAGCCAGCGAATAAGTCTTATCGTTTTTATTAGGCAAAAGATCCAAGAATGCAATACAGATCAGCGCCAACTTTCAATTTTTTATACAAAAAATAATCTCGCCAAACGAAAGATAAAGAATAAAGCAAAAACTAGAAGAGGAGAGGAATCTACTGTAAAAAAGAAAAAAGTAAGCGTATATTGGTTTTAATCGACCGTAATGGAGAGACTTATGAAACCGGTATTTCCTCTGCTAATGCTGCTATTATTTATTAATAGCAGCCAAGCTCAAGCCGCTACACTTTTAAATACAAAAATCACGATATTGATGATCGACAAACAATACCCAAACAAAGTGTTTATAAGGGCCAGTAGGCCACATAGTTATAAGTCTCCAAAATGTATTTCATCGTCATGGTCTTTTGTGCTCAAAATCAACAATAAATTTGGGCGACACATGTATCAGGCTTTATTAGCCGCAAAAGCCAACGATAGAGAAGTTAACCTTACAGGAAATAAAACCTGCAAAATACATAAAGGCGTAGAGGATCTGAGAAGAGTCGAGATTCTTTGAGAAAGCACTCTCGACTTATCCTGAGGCCACTTAATTATCGTCGATAATAATTGTAGCTATCTACGATTTACAAATAACTAAATTCCGTCTTTAAAAAACACCTTACGATAATATCTTAACTCTGCTATCGAATCCCTAATATCGTCCATCGCTAAATGTGCACCTGATTTTTTAAAGCCTTTTAATAACTCTGGGCTCCAGCGTTTAGCGAGCTCTTTGATGGAACTCACATCGAGGTTGCGATAATGGAAATACTCTTCGAGATCAGGCATATAGTTAGCTAAAAAACGGCGATCTTGGCAGATGGAATTACCAGCCATAGGCGATTTACCTTTGGGCACCCATTGCTCTAAAAACTTAATGGTCTCTGCCTCTGCAAGTGCGCTAGTTATCTCACTTTGGCGTACACGCTCCGTGAGCCCAGATTTACCGTGTTGATTCGTGTTCCACTCATCCATACCTGCGAGAATTTCATCACTTTGATGAATAGCATATACAGGGCCTTCGGCGAGAACATTCAGCTGGCTATCGGTGACTATGGTGGCAATTTCGATAATTACATCGTTATTGGGCTCAAGACCGGTCATTTCGAGATCGATCCAAATTAGATTTTCATCATTCATACTGCGTTTATCCTTGTTTTACGTTATTCTACCGCGAAAAAAGGGGCAAACGTAATATTGACGTAGCCAAATGAGCTAAACTTAACGAGTTGTCTTTTAAGAGTATTAAATGGGTAAACGTAAACTATCGAGACGTCAGGCTTGGCGAATTGAGAAAATCCAGCGGGAACGCGAAGCACGTGCTGCTAAACGCGATGCTAATATAGACCAATTCGACGATGGACAAGAAGAAGCCAATAATGGCATCTCACAGCTAGGACCTGAACGCTCAGGTATAGTCATTGCGCATTTTGGCACTCAAGTTGAAGTCGAAACACTCTCAGCATCTAATCAAGAAAATCCCCAAGACCAAAAAGCCATTCGACGCCGCTGCCACTTTAGAGCCAACCTCGGCTCACTAGTCACCGGTGACCGTGTAGTCTTTAGGGATGGCAACCCTACCGGTGTTATTGTGGCCGTTAAAGAGCGGGAAACAGCCCTATCTCGCCCAGACCCTTACGGTGAACTCAAGACCATTGCTGCTAATATCGACCGCATATTAATTGTTATTGCCCCACTGCCTAAACCACACACCCAACTTGTAGACCGTTATATTGTTGCTGCCGAAACATTAGGCATACAGGCCGCATTAGTGATCAATAAAATGGATTTGGTCGACGATAATAATCGAGAAACGATTAATAGTTTTGTGGAGTTATATCGCGGCTTGAATTACGAAGTCATCACTGCATCAACCTATAAAAATTCAGAAGACACAGACAACCCCAAGGATCAAAAGGTAGAAAAGGAAGGCCTAGCAGATTTACAAGGCTTTTTGGCTGACCATACCTCTGTTTTTGTTGGTCAATCCGGTGTGGGTAAATCATCGCTCATTAATTTATTGATCCCCGATTTGAATTTACAAGTGGGTGAGATATCCGAGGCGAATCAAAAAGGCACACACACAACAACAACCGCGCAGCTCTTTCATTTCCCAAAAGGGGGAGATCTAATAGACTCGCCAGGTATTCGTGAATTTGGTTTGTGGCATATGGACAAGGAAGATATTTTAGAGGGCTTTATAGAATTTAGGCCTTTTATTGGCCATTGTAAATTTAGAGATTGCCAACACAAACAAGAACCACAATGCGCGATCCTTAAAGCCTATGAAGATGGCCATATAAACCCTTACCGCATGGAAAGCTACCAAGCCCTACGAGACAGCACAGAAAGAGAGTGACTAGAGAGCCGATAAACAAGCCCGAAATTCCTTGGGTATGTTTATATAGGTTTAGAGCCTTCAACTAATTTTGCTGCATTTTCTAGCATTTGGTGTAGCTCTTCTAGGTTAGCTTGCACACGCTCACTACCTATTTGTGTGCTCATACGTGTTAAGCTAGGTAGTTTTTGCAGTGTTTTTTTGCCTGTTTCTGTGCTGTAAAACGCACTAATATCTTTTAACTCTCGCACTGAAAACGTTGTTGAATACAAATTAACAATGTCATCTTTTAAGCTCGCATAGCCCATATGCTTGTTGAGAAATGCCTGCATAACACCGCGATAGGGCAACAACTCAGGGCTTTGTTGTATTTGAAAATCAAGTTGCTGATTAATTGATTGTTCAAGAATTTCTGCCATATCTATATTACTTAATAATTTTTCCGCCTCGATAATGGCTTCCTGATTAGCGGCATCTTCTGCTAGCTCACTCGCAGATACATTCACCAAAAAAAGAGGCAATGCAACAACGGCACAGTAGACATATTTTTTAAAACCTTTCATTTATCACCTTTTACTGACAATTAACGCTTAGGGAGAATTTATTTGACCCCTTATTTAAGTCTTAATTTCAAAAAGGACGATAAATATTAAAAAATATTTTATAGCGCGTTGAAAATATTCAGCGAGCTATATTATGCCTCATCATTATAATCTACCAGTAAAGCCTCTAAACCTTACAATAAATACAGTCGTCAAATTTCCCTTTATCACCCCTCTTTACTAGTTTTTATTGGGGCATAAGCAATAGAAAACGAGCCTGGCCCTAAATTAATACCCGCTGTTATACTCATAATTGCCATAGAGTGCTTAACACCATTTTTATGGGCATGGACAACGAAATCTTTATAAACCTCTCGCTTAGTAATAACAGCAGGATCACCAGCATAACTCATACA
Source organism: uncultured Pseudomonadales bacterium (assembly GCA_947488935.1). GTDB lineage: Bacteria > Pseudomonadota > Gammaproteobacteria > Pseudomonadales > Cellvibrionaceae > CANLBN01. The sequence goes on along the minus strand of CANLBN010000008.1, from coordinate 188,039 downwards.
AATTGCAGGAATATGTAAACCTTTATCGATAGCATCAGTTGCATCTTGGAGCAACTTACCAACTGCCGCATCGAAGCCTTTCACTTTTTCCTCCGAATAACTTTCACCACGGTAGCATGTTACTATCGGTTTTATATCAAAACCCGACGCAACTAAATACTTAATGGCCGACAAGCTTTTGTCGCCTTTTTTACGACCCACGTTACGCCAATAATAGAGGTCTTCTGGCACTAAATGCCCATAAGCATGATTGGTAATAGCTTCAATTTTCGGAAACACTTTCTCGAAAGATAACTTTTCTCCGCGGATTAGGCGAATAGTCTCATAGGCGACCAGCGCTTCACCCGTAAACAAATTTTTTGTATCAATCACACGTAGAGCAAAAGGTCCTTCAATACCAGCGTCACGCCGCTTTTGTCTATACTTTTGTAAAATCTCATGCGAAGCCTCCATCATATTGGCATAGGTAACACTGCGTTTGGCAGTCAATGTTAACGCGATAACGCGGTCATATTTAGTCACGATATTTTCTAAAAACCACTCGGCCATCTCGTCAGCTGAAAGAGGCTCTGTCTCTGCATGCAAGTTTTTATCGATTAAATATTTTTTATAAAATTTTTGAGTAGCTTTTGAATCGCGTACATCGATGTCGGTATGATCTTTATAGTTAACCCGAATGGGCATAACGGTAACATCATTCGTTTTAATAAAACTGCTTGGCAAGTCAGCCGATGAGCAAATAACTATTCCTACTTTCATTATTAATTATCTCGTATTTATTGTTATTGTTTATGCAGATACAAACTGATGTTATAAAAGTAATCAGCTATCAGTTCTATTTACCCTATATTGGCCTGTGCCGTCCCCCAAGCTAATGCTTTGTGCTCCATGTACTCTTTTGCTGTTGCACGAGCATATTTATCGACACTTTCACTACGTGCAACATTTTCTATTATCGACATAAAACGTGTCTTTTCCGCATCGGCTATATTCGAATTAAGAACACGCGCCAATAAATTTACGGTGACATAAGTAGGTTTGGACTCGATTGATGTTAGCAATGCAGGGATATAGTCAGTAGTAGAGCCCTCGATAAGATTAGCCAAAGGGCCTGGATTACCCAATTCTATATTGGGATGTTTTTCATAAAACTTAAAAATAAATGGCAATGCCTCTGTTAGCTCTTCACCCTCGATCAGATCACTTAAGTCATACAGCGCTAACTCTAAGTCACTTTCACCAAAAGCACCACTCTTTAAATACTGCCCTACATCTAGTTCAGCTAGCTGCTCGCAAAATGTTTTTATTGTAGAGCCCATAACTTCCTCATTACTGCTACTTTAATTGAGCTGGCCATTATTATTCCAGCGTATTAAATATATAAATGACTGATTTTACTCACGTTTACCATAATCAATACCATCATAAAGGGTGCTAAATATATCAATGGATAAGCAGCAAAGTACCCATTTATGATCTATATTGTAATGAATATACAAATATTACCACCTAAAATGACTGCAACAAATACTCAAATAGTCCAAAGCGACGACTCTCGCCTGCCGCTATGGTTACAAAAGCTACCCAACCATGTGCTGGCGATTAACCATCGTGTGGGCAAAAAAGTACTCGCTGAGATCGCTGACCAAAATTCATCAGCCGAGACTATTGCCACTCTATTACAGCAAGATCCCGTATTGTGCTTAAAGCTTTATTTGCATGTCAGTCGAAAACTACAGGGCAAAGACACCCGTATACAAGGCCTAGAGCATTTAATCGGCTTAATGGGTACAGAGAATATTAAGCAACTAATCAAAGATGCACCCAACGATGGCCAAGATAAACGAGCAACCAGTAGCAGCCAGCAAGAGTTATACGCTGCAAGCTTTTTTGCCGCCCAACTAGCCAGCCAATTACTCCCCGAAAAACACGGTACACAGGGTAAATTGTTTTTTTTACCTGCCATGCTATTAAACGCACCCTTATGGCTAATGTGGCTCGCAGCTCCCAAGATCATGGAGTTTGTCAAAAAAACCGGTAGCGATAGTTCTCGAGGCTCTATGAGCATAGAGAGCTTATTTGAGCAAAAACTCAGCTTTCCCATCCATGACCTATTAGAACAAACTTACCAGTATTTACCACTCCCAGAGCTCAGCCTTAAAGCACTCTCTCTGCGTATGGACCAAAACACACGTTTTTGGGGTAAAGTAAACTATAGCTCTATGGCAAGCCTACTCAACTGGGTCGCCAAAGATAAACTCGCAAAACAAGGTCTCTATGCACCAGAGGTTGGGCTTTATTTTATTAGCCATTACGCCCTCGCCATTTATTTTGATAATCATGGCAAACATATTAAGCGCCTAGGTAAATTAGCCGCGCGACATTTGTCCTTAAGCGAACAAGAGTTTAATCAAGCAGTTACCAGTATTGCCAGCACCCTTGAATTACCTCAGGAGATGAAAGGACGTTTCTCACCGCTTTATCGCTATCGTGGCTTACACAAAGAACTCAGTGATGATAAAGCAAATGACAAGGTATCTATACTTAAACAGTACTTAATCAAATTAAAGCATTCTAAAATTAGCGACAACAGCTTACAGCTGGTACTAGAGGCATTTATGCAAGGCGCTAGCGTCCAGCGCAGCATGATTTTTGTGATTAAAGAGAATCGCCTGATTTTGAAATACCACGCAGGTCATAAAGGTAGCGCCTTAGCCCATTTAAATATCAACTTTAATGACTGTGGAGAGCTGTTCACACACCTCCTTAATCAACCCGTCGTTATCATTGCCGACAAACCTAAACTACCTCGCATAGTGCAACAACTCCCTACAGCCCTCGCCCAACATTGGGATCCAAGACCCTGTGGCATTATGTCGCTATTTAGCCATGGCGAACCCTATGCCATTGCCATTTGTGAGCACAATGACTGGAGCGCACAACGTCATGAACACTTCAAATTGATTGGCAAGCACCTACTCAACAACCTCAAGTACTGCGATTACTAACTGCCTTTACCTGTCGGGCTAATTGTCCAAGTAAATCATCGATCATTCGGCTACAATGGCGTGCTAACAACGTATGTAAGACCCTTGCGCCATTTAAGTGAATGATCGGTAAATAACTCTATGAAAGCCACTCTCTTTATTTTTTGCCAATATATTATCCCGCAAAAGCTTCTTTCTCGCCTTGCAGGCTGCTTAGCTGAATGCACGTCACCTTGGTTTAAAAATACCTTGATCAACTGGTTTATTCGGCGCTATAAGGTCGACATGAGTATTGCCGAAAACCCCGACCCCGAGAGCTACCAACACTTTAATGACTTTTTTACTAGGCCACTACGTAAGGGCGAACGCCCAATAGATACCGAGAAAGACACTATTGTGTGTCCAGCAGATGGTTGCATTAGCCAATTAGGTGATATTAAACATGGGCGTATCTTCCAAGCCAAAGGGCAAGAATACAGCCTACAGGAGCTAATAGGCGGCGATGAAGCCCTAGCGATGCCATTTAAAAATGGACAGTTCGCCACTGTGTATTTATCGCCTAAAGATTATCACCGAGTACATATGCCTATTGCAGGCACACTGACGCATATGCTGCATGTACCTGGAGACCTGTTCTCGGTAAACGAGACCACTGCCAATAATGTACCACGACTATTTGCACGTAACGAACGCGTTGTTTGTCTATTCGAGACCGAACTCGGACCCATGGCTGTGATATTAGTCGGCGCCATGATCGTGGCAAGTATCGAGACGCCTTGGGCAGGCTTGATAACTCCCGTTAAAAAACAAGTGCGCACATGGCACTACCCGTCAGATAAAAACGCAGTAGACCCCATAAGCCTTAAAAAAGGCGAAGAGATGGGCCGCTTTAAGCTAGGCTCGACGGCAATAGTATTATTCGGTAACGATGTAATGGAATGGAGTGATGGCCTTAAAGCACAATCGCCAGTAATGATGGGGCAAGTGATGGGAAAATCCTGACTCTAGCTTGAACACAACAAAAGCTTTATTAAAAATAGCTAAACACACAAATAAAGTGTTACCCATCAGATAGAAAGCTTTATTTTTTAGCCATAAGCTCGATAATACCTTCCAGTAACAAAAGCGCCACTTTTGGATCTTTATCATAATGCGCCCGGACAATTGCACCGTCTATGGCTAAAACAATACTCATAGCACGGCACTTTGCACTGCTAGAATCTGGCAGAAGTGTAGCCACTGTATTAGCAACACACTCTTTATGGTTTTGGGTGATTGGGGCTATTTCTTGAATATCTTCACCTAACTCGCTAAGACTATTAATAAAGGCACAACCTCTAAAGCCCTCAGCCCCAAACCACTCCTCTAATGCCGGGCAAAGTGCATCGATACCTCCTCCGTGTTTATCCAAGCATCCTGTAAACCAAGACATCCATTTTGTATGTCTGTATTCAAGAAACTCAATAATTAATTGCTTCTTACTCGGGAAGTGCCTATAAAAGGTCGTTTTAGTCACCTTAGACTCAGCGATGAGACGATCGACACCTGTTGCACGAATACCATAACAATAAAATAAGTCATGAGCCGTCAACAAAATACGCTCCCGGGCGCTCTTTACTGGCATATAACAATACCCGATACATTAGAAATATTTTTCATACATTTCATTGTAGACAGGTCTGTCTACAATTGATAGATTATCAACGTTAAATAGACAACTTTGTCTACATCGAACCCAAGAGGAATTTATGATGAGCACTAGACCACCACTCCCTCCTTTTACCAAAGAAAGCGCGATTCAAAAAATACGCCTTGCAGAAGACGGTTGGAACTCTCGCGATGCAGCTAAAGTAGCGCAGGCTTATAGTCTCGACACCAATTGGCGTAACCGTACTACTTTTGTTAAAAATCGTGAAGAAGCACAAGCTTTTTTAGAGAGCAAGTGGGCGAGGGAGCAAGAATATCGTCTGATCAAAGAGCTTTGGGCGTTTACTGATAATCGTATCGCAGTTCGCTACGCTTATGAATCACGTGATGTCGATGGCAATTGGTTTCGCTCCTACGGCAACGAAAATTGGGAGTTTGGTGAAGATGGCTTGATGATCAATCGCTTTGCCTCTATTAACGACTTACCCATTACGGAAGCCGAACGCAAATTTCATTGGCCTCAAGGTAGACGACCTGATGATCACCCAGGCTTGAGCGATTTAGGTTTATAAAATGATAGAGTCTTGAATTAATACCAGATAACGTCTGGCTTACAGACGTTATCTATAATAGGGCGCTGCTTTGATCGATTGTTGTTCCTGCAAATTCTCATGTTCACTATCCCTAGTAGTCATTGCCTAGACCCGCCAACGAGAAGCGCCTCAGAGATTAATCACCTCATTATTCAACAAAGACAACCATGCACACAAACGTTACAATGGAGCCTATTATTCGATTTATCTATTTTAGCGAATTACATTAAGTAAAAATTAAAGAGCATTTATGTCTACCACCGAGCAAAGCAACACCGAGCAGGCCGATAAAGAATCTAGCCAATCCTCTGAGAAAACCCACTTTGGCTACGAAGAAGTACGCACTGAAGACAAAGCCGATCGCGTTGCCGGCGTCTTTCATTCCGTTGCTGGTAAATATGACTTAATGAACGACTTAATGTCTGGCGGTGTTCATCGCCTTTGGAAGCGATTTACCATTGAAGTCTCAGGTGTAAGGCCCGGTAATAAAGTACTCGACATCGCTGGCGGCACGGGTGATTTGGCCTATAAATTTTCTAAGCTTGTAGGCGATACCGGTCAAGTCATTTTATCGGATATTAATTCATCGATGCTGAATGTTGGTCGTGATCGACTGATTGATCGTGGCGTCAATAATAATGTGCAGTATGCGCAGTTAGACGCACAGTTTTTACCCTTTGCAGATAATACCTTCGATTGTGTCACCATCGCCTTTGGTTTGCGTAATGTGACCGATAAAGACATGGCACTGCGTTCAATTTTACGCGTATTAAAACCGGGTGGCCGCTTATTAGTATTAGAGTTTTCTAAGCCACAAAATAGTTTGTTAGAGAAAGTCTACGACCAGTACTCCTTTCGCCTATTACCCTTTATGGGCAAAATGATCACCAACGATGCCGACAGTTATCGTTATTTGGCAGAGTCTATTCGTATGCACCCCGATCAAGATACACTCAAAGGCATGATGGATACCGCAGGCTTTGCCAATACAGAATTTTATAATATGACTGGTGGTATTGTTGCATTACATAAGGGAATCAAACCCTAATGTTAAGCACAGGAAAAACCGTCATTCTTAAGCAGCTTTTGTCAAAAGGTAGCAAATAAACCAATGGATCCAAGTATTTCTGCCGCTATCACAGCGAGTATTGAATCTATTATCAATACCGCACTTAAATACGACCCCGCCAGCAAACAAAAAATTGCTGAAATTAACGATGTTCTTGCTATCGAGTCAACTGCGCCTGCACTCACTATTTATTGCCATGGTACCAGTGATGGCGTGCGTATTATGAGCCATTGCGAAGCACCTACGGCCACACAGCTTACCGGCACACCGCTGGCGTTAATCTCATTATTAAAAAAACCAACCACACTTGCTGGCAGCGGCGTCGAATTAGCTGGGAGTGTCGGTCTTTTACAGCGCTGGCAGTCTATTCTCAACAACTTAGATATTGATTGGGAAGATGCTATTAGTAGTGTTCTCGGTGATATCGCAGGGCCAATGGCAGGCAAAATTATTAGCAGCGGCCTGAGCTGGTCTAAGCAACAAGGTAGTGAGCAAACCCACAAACTCAAAGAGTACATTACCGAAGAGTTAAAGGTGACACCAAGCAAAGCTGAGCTAGTCGCATTTGGTGATACGGTTAACGAAATAAAAATGGATGCAGAGCGCCTACAAGCTCGCTTTACCGAACTTGTACGTAAAACGCAAAAAAATGCGCCAACGAATAATAAGGATGCTCAAGAGTGACTGTTTTTTTAAGAGCATTGACGATTATTTTAACGTTGTGCCGTTACCGGCTCGATACCCTAGCCCCTATAAAATTACCGCTACCGCTACGCATTATTTTTGGGCTATTTCCCAATAAAATAAAAAATCGCGGGCTACAATTGCGGCGCGCCTGCGAAGAACTAGGCCCCATTTTTGTTAAGCTTGGGCAGATATTATCGACTAGACCTGATTTAATTCCATCGGACATTATCGTTGAGCTAGATCAGCTGCAAGATAATGTTGCACCGTTTTCACCTGAGCACTTTCGTGACATTGTTGTTGAAAAACTCGAACAACCCCTCGACGAGGTATTTGCAGAGCTTGATACGCAACCACTAGCATCAGCATCGGTTGCACAGGTACATGCAGCCACATTAAAAGATGGGCGCAATGTCGTTGTAAAAGTGATTCGCCCAGGCATAGAAAAAATAATCCATAAAGACACACAACTGCTTTTGTGGATTGCTAAACGCTTAGAAAACTGGCTGGAAGACGGCGCACGCATGAAGCCCGTTGAAGTCATAGAAGATTACCGCACAACAATTTTTGACGAATTAGATCTTCAGCGTGAGGCAGCTAATGCTTCGCAACTGCGGCGTAACTTTACCAATTCGCCATTACTGTATGTACCCGAAGTACACTGGGATTACTGCAATAAAAGCGTCATGGTTATGGAGCGTATCTATGGTATCCCTGTTAGCGATATCGAAGCACTAAAAGCACAAAACACTAACATGAAAAAACTCGCCGAGCGTGGCGTAGAAATATTCTTTAGCCAAGTCTTTGATCACAATTTTTTTCATGCCGACATGCATCCGGGCAATATTTTTGTGAGCCGCGAACACCCAGAGCGCCCCAAATATATCGCCATCGACACAGCGATTGTTGGCTCGCTCGCGCGCGAAGATCAATATTACCTTGCACGTAACTTACTAGCGATGTTCAGACGAGACTACCGCCAAGTAGCCGAGCTACATGTACAAAGTGGCTGGGTACCTAAAGATACAAAAATAGGCGACTTTGAAGCCGCTGTGCGTACCGCTTGCGAACCTATTATCGAAAAACCTCTGGCAGAAATCTCCTTTGCGAAAGTGTTAATAAATTTATTTAATACTGCCCGCCGCTTTAATATGGAAGTACAGCCACAACTTGTTCTGTTACAAAAAACCTTACTGAATATAGAAGGGCTAGGTCGACAACTCTATCCAGAGCTTGACCTTTGGAAGACGGCACACCCTTATTTAGAACGCTGGCTGAAAAATCGATTCCACCCCAAGGCGCTTTATCACGAACTAAAACGCTACGGCCCGGAATGGATGGAGAAATTTCCAGAGCTGCCAATGAAAGTATTTAACAATATCGAGAAAGTGCAGCAGCTCACCGACATGGCCCCGACGCTAAAGCAAGCAGCCGAGGACTACCATCAACACAAAGTACAAGCGACCAAGCGCAAAGCACGCACAGTGACCGCACTCATTGTTGCAGTAGCCGCTATTATTAGTGCATCACCCAACTTGAGCACGACGGTAATGAATTTATCACCAATGACTTGGGGGCTGTCTATAGCCGCGCTGGCCATTTATTTTTTACGCTAAGGCGTGGTTATTCTTCTTTACGGTAGGATGTTTTTTTGAGCTGAATTTCGTAAGCCTGTCTCGCCTGCTCTTTGGCAGACATAAACATATCGACTTTGACATCGTTCATCTCCGGCAGTCTTGCTTCTAATTCTTGTTGAGTCTCCAAACTACCATCATGCCTGATATGTGATATCTCACAATCACTGCCAAAAGGTGAGGTATGATGCTGCAAAAAATACCCAATCAACAAACTACGATGGCAAGTTGCTGGATCTTTTTCGGCACACATAAGTGCAATGGAAAACCCTTTTTGCGAACCCGTATGTAAGCGGTTAACACCTTGCTGGAATAGGCCAGATTGCATAAGGCGATCAAAAACCACCTGATTGCTTTCATCGTAATGACTATTATCTTTAGAACGAGGCCCCAACTCCTCACCAAGGTAAACATATTGGATATTACTCGCGTTTAAATGCCCAGCAATGGACTCTTTATGATAAACATGGAACACCTTGCTATAAGGCACTGAACGAACATCTGCCACCACATCTACCGAGTAGTGTTTTAATTGCCTAATAAACTCTTCTATTGATTTAGTCGCATAGCCAATAGTGTAGAGCACGAAGGGCTGCTTTTTAGAGGGTGAATGCTTCATCGATACACTATCTTGACCACTTAATCTCGTCATAATACAGTAATTTGGGACTTATAAAATTCCGTAGTGCTACTGAGACAGAGAATCATTACTTTGTTACACTTGGGCTAGAATTGATTAACATATAGGATGGCGCAAATGGTCGAATACCTAAGTAACAATATTTTTTACTGGCACTGGATTATCTTTGGAATAGCTCTTATTACTATAGAATTATTTGCGCCTGTATTTGTTATGTTATGGCTCGGCTTAGCGGCTATTGTCGTCGGTATTTTACAGCTCGCGATCGGTATTAGTTTTAGCCTACAGCTGGCTCTATGGGTGATATTATCTGCTATTTTTTTACTGCTTTGGCACAAGTTTATCTCACCTAAAATGGGCAATCGTACACTCGCAGGCCTTTCTCGTGAGGCTATTACCGGACAAATTGGCCTAGTACTTAACTTTAATAAGGCGCAAAGCAAAGGCCGCCTGCGCTTTCCCGCACCTATTATTGGTAACGACGAATGGGAATTTATTTCTGAGGAAGCCCTAGAAAATGGAGATAAAGTTGAAGTTACCGACATTTCGGGAAATCGGCTTATTGTTAAGCGCAAATAAGCCAGTACATTATTATTTTGGGATTCTTTAAATAACCATTTACCATTTTTTACACTTTTGACTTATCCTAAAGGAAACTACTATGGAAGCTCTATATATTGCAGCATTCTTTGTTGTACTAATTATTGTTACTCTTCTCAAGAGTGTCAGCATTGTTCCCCAAGGTTATAAATTTATTTGCCAACGTCTGGGGAAATTTAACCGCACTCTATCTCCGGGCCTTAATTTAATTGTCCCCTATATCGATACCATTCCCTATGAAATAACCACCAAAGATATTGTGCTTGATATACCTTCTCAAGAAGTTATAACACAAGATAACGCCGTTATTATTGCTAATGCCGTCGCCTATATAAATATCGTACAACCTGAAAAAGCGGTCTACGGTGTTGAGGATTATGTGCTGGCCATTCGCAACCTAGTCCAAACAGCTCTACGCTCTATTATTGGTGAGATGGCTCTCGACTCGGCACTTTCTTCACGTGATCAAATTAAGGCTAAATTAAAAGCTGCTATCTCCGATGATATTGCTGATTGGGGCATTATTATGAAGACGGTAGAAATTCAAGATATAAACCCATCACCGACTATGCAACAGGCAATGGAAGAGCAAGCAGCAGCCGAGCGCCAACGCCGCGCTGCTGTTACAAAAGCAGAAGGCGAAAAGCAAGCCGCTATTTTAGAGGCCGATGGCCGCCTAGAAGCCTCCAGACGTGACGCCGAAGCACAAATTGTATTGGCCACTGCCAGTAAAAAATCCATTGAGCTCGTTAGCGAGTCGATTAAGGATGATTTACCCGTCGCCTACCTACTGGGTGAAAAATATACCAATGCCATGGAAAATCTGGCGCAATCAGATAATACAAAAATGTTTGTACTACCAGCCGACTTATTAAATACCGTTAAAGGACTTATGGGCCGATAGAGTAGATAGACATTAAAGAGCCTAACAATAAGCCTTAGGCTCTTTACAATAAAACACACAAGCAAGCAGAGACAGCACCGATGTTAATAAATTATTTTTATTGTTTTCCTAAAATCAAACCCCTACTTACTTGTATTTTTATCAGTGGATTTATTGCAAGCTGTGGCACACAAACCACTAACACTAAACCCGACCGCCCTCCAGAGCAACTGTATACATTTGTTGACTCGACACGCTATTTTAATAACAACAATAGCTCTATTAGCATGCGCGCTACGTTTAACAAAAACAGTAGCTCAAAGGCGGTAAAAGGTTATCTTTTTCAATTTAGAACGATTATTGAAAAGCCTATTTTTTTGAACAGTATTAGCCTCATAGCTGGAGGTAAACGGATCTTTTTAGAGGAAGGACAAATGATATTAACAAAGGAAAAAGGGCTAACGCTATCGCTTTCACTTGAGGACTCTCTCTTTGTGGCACAATTCCCAACAGCCTTACTACAATTTAGGCAAAATAATATCTCAGAAATTTTTACCATCGAATTACATCAACTCGCTGACTTTATTCCTGAACAAAAACTACAGCCACAATAATAATTAACTTATGCAAAGGCATTTATAAATATTATCGCCGCTGATGCTTTTCTAAATTCTCTTTGCGTTTCTTTTCGCTTTTCTTAAGTAAAATATAACAGGCACCTGCCCCCCCATGTTGCGGCTGCGAAGAATGAAACGCTAGCACCTCTTCGACCTGAGGTAACCAATGGGCAAGATGGCTTTTAATGACGGCTGGGTTTTTACGCCCCTCACCTTTGCCGTGAGTAATGAGTGCACAACGGATATCGTTACCTAAACAATCCCTAATAAACTGATAAACCTGTTGTCGAGCCTGCTCAACAGACAGGCGATGTAAATCCAAGCGCGCATCAATCTGGTACCTACCCATCCGTAACGATTTATAGACACCATGCTGCACACCTGGCTTGCGATATTCTAAAATCGCACGAGGATCAAGTTGCACAACCTCACCGTCTGCTAAAGGGTCTATTTGGCTGGCAAGGTTGGCCTGCGCTGCCTCACGCCTTAGTGAGATTGTGGCCTTATCAAGCGTTGGTTTTTTTAAGGTTTCTCGCTTTTCAACTGCGATTGGCCTGACATCACCCATGGCACTTAAAAAATCATCGTCGTCGGACATGGAGCTACCTTTTAATATAAAACAAAAGCTCATTTATCAATGATGCCTATTTAAGCGCAAATGGATAAATAAATTCAACAAAAGAGTGATAAATTAATACAAAAAAACCACGCATACCAATAAAAGTATACGTGGTTTTAAGAGGTAAATAGCCTCAGAGCAAGCGGTGAATGAGCTTTCAGAGGCTACTAAGATTCATCACTTAACTAAGCGGTTGCCAATAAGCTCATCAACTACCGATGGATCAGCTAAGGTCGATGTGTCGCCAAGGGTATCGATCTCGTTAGTAGCAATCTTACGCAAAATACGTCTCATAATTTTACCCGAGCGTGTTTTGGGTAATCCTGGTGCCCACTGAATAAGATCCGGGCGGGCAATTGCACCAATTTCCTTAACACATAGTGCGACCAATTCTTTTTTAAGCTCATCGCTGGGCTCATCACCTTGCATTAATGTTACATAAGCATAAATGCCTTGGCCTTTAATATCGTGGTTATACCCTACAACAGCAGATTCAGCGACTTTAGGGTGTAATACCAAGGCACTTTCTATCTCGGCTGTACCTAGGCGATGTCCACTCACATTAAGCACATCATCCATACGGCCAGTGATCCAGTAATAGCCATCTTCGTCACGACGCGCACCGTCACCGGTAAAATAATAACCCGGATAAGTACTAAAATACGTATCGATCAAACGCTGGTGATCGCCATAAACAGAGCGTATTTGGCTAGGCCAAGAGGCTTTAATCACTAGACTACCTTCGCCTGAGCCTTCGATTTCTTTACCGTCACCATCAAGAATGGCAGGTTGCACACCAAAAAATGGCAATGTTGCCGAACCCGGTTTTAAATCTGTTGCACCCGGTAGCGGCGTTAGCATATGTGCACCGGTCTCGGTTTGCCACCATGTATCAACGATTGGACAGCGACCCTCACCAACAATATTGTGGTACCACTCCCATGCCTCTGGGTTAATTGGCTCGCCGACAGTCCCGAGAATACGTAAGGATTTACGCGAAGTTTTTGTTACCCAGTCATCGCCAGCACCCATTAGTGCACGTAGTGCTGTGGGTGCTGTATAAAAACTGGCAACATTATGTTTATCGACGACATCCCAGCAACGAGAGGCATTAGGATAAGTAGGTACACCCTCAAACATTAGCGTGGTCGCACCATTAGCTAGTGGCCCATAGACAATATAAGAGTGGCCCGTCACCCAACCCACATCGGCAGTACACCAATAAACTTCACCCTCTTGATAGTCAAAAACATATTTATGGGTCATAGCAGACTGCAATAAATAACCCGCTGTTGTATGTAATACACCTTTAGGCTTACCTGTAGAACCCGAGGTATACAAAATAAATAATGGGTCTTCAGCTTCCATTGTCTCAGCACGGCACTGTGGTGAGGCGGCTTCAACTGCATCGTGATACCAAACATCAACCATGTCATTCCAAGCGATATTGGCACCGGTACGCTTAACAACAACACAGGTGTGTACATCTGGACACTGACTAAGCGCTATATCCGCATTCACTTTTAGCGGGACTGTTTTAGCGCCACGTAAGCCTTCATCGGCTGTAATAACAACCTGACAATCAGAATCTATAATACGGTCGCGCAATGCATCTGGAGAAAAGCCACCAAAAACAATGGAGTGGACAGCCCCTATGCGCGTGCAGGCAAGCATCGCATACGCTGCTTCGGGGATCATTGGCATATAAATGCAAACGCGATCACCTTTTTTAACACCGCGTTCTTTTAATACATTGGCTAGGCGACAAACCGCAGCATGCAACTCTTTATAACTAATATGCTTCGAGTCGGCGGGGTCATCACCCTCCCAGATAATTGCAGTCTGATCGCCACGGGTATCTAAATGACGGTCGATGCAGTTTTCTGAAACATTTAATTGGCCGCCCTCAAACCACTTGGCGATACCTTTATGAAAATCAAATTCATTCACCGTATCCCAAGGCTTTTGCCAAGACAAAAATAACTTTGCTTGCTCAGCCCAAAAGCCATCAGGGTCAGTAATAGATTGTTGATAAAGAGAGTGATACTTTTCTTTATTTATATGTGCTTTTTCAGCAATCGCTGGAGGAACGCTATAAACAGACATTGTGGCCCCAAATAATTATGTTATTAATAAGGAGCCGTAAGCCTACTGATTGGCTCGCCAGAGCGCAAGCGCAATCAGGTTAGACTTTTGGTGAAAGCAGGATAACGTCTAAAAAATAGGCAGGAAATAGCAATTTTGGCCGTCTATGCTAGCTGAACAGGTATTGTATTGGTTGTACGCTCAACGCGGTTATTTTCGTCTAAATAGACTAATTTTGGCTGATATTCACTGGCTTCTTGCTCATCAAATTGCCCATAGGAGACAATAATAACTCGATCACCCACTTGCACTTTACGTGCAGCCGCACCATTCATAGAAATAGTGCCAGAACCTGCCTCAGCCACAATAACATAGGTCGTAAAACGCTCACCATTATTGACGTTCAAAATATCGATTTGCTCAAATTCACGCAGACCTGCCAATTTAATTAAATCAGCATCGATTGCACAGGAGCCATCGTACCAAAGCTCCGCCTGAGTCACTGCCGCCATATGCAGCTTGCCTTTTAATAAGGTGGTTAACATGGTTATTCTCTTTCTTTAACTTAAGGGGTTTGAATAGTGAGAGATACATTATCGATAAGCCTAGCAGCTTCGGTATACATTGCTCCTAGAATCGTGAGCTGTTTGTCATCAATTCCTGCACGAATAAGCGTATCACTACAACAAATTTGCAAATAATCGAGGCGAAACCCAGCGCTTTCAATTTGTGCCTGCCCTTCTTGTTCAAGGCTTAGATAATCGCGCCTGCCCTCTTTAATTTGGCTACTCAGCCAACACAGCGTTAATTGCAACTGTTTTGCACGCGGGCGCTCAGCTTCGGTGATATAAATATTACGCGAACTCATCGCAAGGCCATCGTCTTCTCGCACAATATTGCCCGGAACAATCTCAACGGGCATACATAAGTCTTCCACCATGCGCCGAATAACAGCGATTTGTTGGAAGTCTTTTAGGCCAAAAACGGCTTCGTGGGGCTCGACAATATTAAATAACTTAGAGACAACCGTTGTTACACCTTCAAAATGTATTGGCCGACTAGCGCCACAAAGAAGATCCGTCATACCCGGTACGACAACACGAGTCTGCTCAGCCATGCCATTGGGATAAATTTCGCGCTCATCGGGGAAGAACAAATAATCGCAACCAACGCTTTCTAGTTTTTGACTATCTGCATCAAAGGTACGCGGGTATTTATCCCAGTCTTCGTTCAAACCAAACTGTAATGGATTTACAAAAATACTGGCAACGACAATATCACAGCGCGATTTAGCGAGTTCAACTAAAGCCAAATGACCTTTATGTAGGTTGCCCATAGTCGGTACAAAGCCTATGCGCTTGCCCTCGGACTTTGCCCCAGAGATTAGCTTACGTAGTGGCTGAATGTGGCGAAATAACTGCATATTAACCGGCCAAATATTGTTCAAATAAATAAAGGGGGGCGATAATACACGGACAAATAAGGTTTCTCAAGCCTGTAAAACACTCATTGATTTAACGGAAAGATATGAGATAAACATGTCATCTAGCAGCATAATCTGAGAAAATAAACATAATTAAATTTATTCATTAAAAGAACCTTATAGATTACCTAATACTATGGCTAAAGACGGACTCGCTAAAGCACCCGATTTGTTTCGCTACCCCAAATACTGGGCCGAGTGCTTTGGCGCGGCTCCCTACTTACCCATGAGCCGTGCTGAGATGGACGAGCTTGGATGGGATAGCTGTGACATTATTATCGTGACTGGCGATGCCTATGTGGACCACCCAAGCTTTGGCATGGCTGTTATGGGGCGTTTTTTAGAGTCACAAGGGTTTCGCGTAGGGATCATTGCCCAGCCTGACTGGAAAAGTGCAGAGCCTTTTAAAGCGCTTGGCAAACCGAACCTATTCTTTGGTGTTACGTCTGGTAATATGGACTCCATGATCAACAAATATACTGCTGATCTCAAAGTCCGTAATGATGATGCTTATACCGCCGATGCAGAGCCCAATAGGCGCCCTGACCGTGCAGTCACCGTTTACAGTCAACGCTGCAAAGAAGCCTATGCCAAAATACCCGTAGTGATAGGTGGCATCGAGGCAAGCCTGCGACGTATCGCCCAATACGACTATTGGAGTGACGAAGTACGCCGCTCGGTACTTGTAGACTCCACAGCCGATATTCTTTTATACGGTAATGCCGAGCGCGCAATTGCTGAGGTTGCTCACCAACTAGCCCATGGCCGCAATATTGACGAGCTATTAACCATTCGTGGCACCACTATAGTCAGGCAGTCACCTCCCAGTGGCTGGGCAGAGATCGACTCCACTCGCATTGATTGGCCCAGTGATATTGGCCAACACCCAGAGGTTTACACCAACCCCTACGAATATGATCAATCTCCCAGTAATTGCGACGAAAAAAGCACCGAAGAAAAATTAGGCATAGATAAAAAAGAGAACGATGCAGAGGCCGAGTTTGAACCCATTCGTATTATCCCGATGCCATTGCAGCGCAGAGGCGAACTAAAGGACGAATTAGACGAAGATAAAACCTATATTCGCTTGCCATCCTTCGAGAAGGTACGCAACGACTCAGCACTCTATGCACACGCTTCGCGTGTATTGCACCAAGAAGCCAACCCACATAATGCAAGGCCGCTTGCCCAAAAGCACGGCAATAAAGAGATATGGGTAAACCCGCCACCTATTCCCTTAAAAACTGAAGAAATGGACGGCGTATTCGACCTACCCTATCAACGTAGACCGCACCCATCCTATGGCGATGCCAATATACCGGCTTACGAGATGATAAAAACCTCAGTCAATATCATGCGCGGTTGTTTTGGTGGCTGTACATTTTGCTCCATTACTGAGCATGAAGGTCGCATTATTCAAAGTCGCTCTGAAGAATCTGTACTCAACGAGATAGAAAAAATTCGCGACCAAGTCCCTGATTTTAAGGGCACTATCTCGGACCTTGGCGGCCCTACTGCCAATATGTACTTTTTAAACTGCAAAGATGATCGCATACAAGCAAATTGCAGACGCCTCTCCTGCGTATATCCAACCATTTGTAAAAACCTCAATACCGATCACAGTCGCACGACAAACCTTTATCGGCGCGCACGAAAAATTTCTGGCATTAAACGTATTGCCATCGCATCGGGGCTACGCTACGACCTTGCCGTAGAAGATCCAGAGTACGTTAAGGAATTAGTCACACATCACGTTGGTGGCTACTTAAAAATAGCACCGGAGCATACGGAAAAAAGCACATTATCAATGATGATGAAACCCGGCATGGGGACTTACGATAAATTCAAAGATATGTTTGAAAAGTATTCTAAGGAAGCCGGTAAGAAACAGTATTTGATTCCCTATTTTATTGCAGCGCATCCAGGTACCGATAACAACGAGATGTTAAACCTTGCCCTGTGGTTAAAAAAGAATAAATTTCGCGTAGACCAAGTGCAAACTTTTTATCCATCGCCCATGGCACTTGCCACCGCCATGTATCACAGCAAGCGCAACCCGCTTAAAAAGCTGAGCTATAAAAGCAAAAAATTATTTGTTGCGACAAACATTGATCAACGTCGACTGCAAAAGGCTTATCTTCGCTACCACGATCCTAAAAACTGGGCGCACCTTCGCGAGTCACTCATCAAGATGAATCGCACTGACTTAATTGGTAATGGGCCAGAACATTTAATTCCGTCTGACGACAAACAAGGTTACAAAGCTAATAAAGGGCAGTTTAATAAAGCACGAGGTGGGCAGTGGGACAATCGTAAGGGCAGCAACAAGAAAAGTAATATTAAGCGCCGCTAAAAATATTTGCAAGCATTAAAACGCAGAGCAAATTAATCGATGTTTTCATTAAAATATACTTGACCAAACATAAGCAATGCACGTAGTCTTACATTAAGCATTAAGAGAATATTAATTTTTTACTTAACCTTTTATTTAAAAAAGGAAGGGTTGTATCTTGGGGCTAATAACTACAAAAAGAAAACCCAGTATTGACAGGCATTTATTTTCCGCTAAAAAACAGAGGAAGAAATAATGCCTAGCAAGCCCACAACTCACACCCTTTCAATTTTCTTTGCGGCTTCTTTATCACTTTCTTTACTCTCTTATTTACACATTCCTTTACTTAGCCTTTTAACAACCCTTTTATCATTAAAAATCGTCAGCATCACGCTATACCTGTTTGCCACATCCTTTAATTTCTTTTATTTAACACTGAGGTAGAATTAATGGAAAAAATCTATGTATTAGATACCAATGTGCTACTGCACGACCCAATGGCTATTCATTCCTTTGCAGAACATCGCGTTGTCATACCGATGACCGTGCTAGAAGAATTAGACATTATTAAGGATCGAAAAGATAAAGACGTTAGTAGGGAGGCAAGAATTGCGATCAACAATATCGACAAAATTATCGGCAATGCTACCCCAAAAGAAATACAAAGAGGGATAAAAATACATAATGAGCTAATACAACAAGCAAAAGGGACTTTATCAGTCTTTCAAGATCAAAAAATTCAAGGGGACGAAAACATCCCCTACCTAAACTCTACACAGCAACACGCCAACGATAACCGAATAATCAATGTGGCTTTAAATCTCCAAAATGCAAACACCGACGCTTTTGTTTGTCTCGTCACTAAAGACATTAATATGCGCCTAAAAGCAAAAGGCTCTGGCCTGGAACAAGTTGAAGATTATCGCAACGACAAAGTCATTGATGATGTCGATTTATTATCGACGGGCTATGAATTTTTTAAAGATGGATTTTGGAATGGCATTAAAAACGTTCGTACCGAAAGGCAAGGCTCAAAGACTATTCATGTAGTTAGCAAAAACATCTTCGAGCAAGTATACCCAAAAATGTTTATTTTAGACGACACCGACTTTGTCGGGTTCGTTTTAAAAATTGACAATCAAGATGTCCACATACTCGACCTTAACAGGCACACATTATTAAACAAAAAATATTGGGGTGTCCAGCCACGAAACATAGAGCAAGCCATGAGTCTATTTATTCTCGACAACAACGATATAGACATGACAGTTATGACTGGACCTGCGGGGTCTGGCAAGACCTTACTAGCACTCGCCTATGGCCTGCATGCAATTATTGAAGAAAAGCGCTTTAGCAAACTAATTGTCGCAAGAAACACTCCTCCTATTGCTGAAGACATTGGTTTTTTACCTGGAACAGAAGAAGAAAAAATGGCACCATGGCTCGCAGCATTTGATGACAACTTAGAGACTCTACACAATGGCGATGAACACAGTGTAAGCAGCATTAGTTACGTTAAAGAAAAAGCCAACATCCAATTTAAATCGCTCAATTTTATGCGCGGACGTTCTTTTAATAATGCCTATATTATTATTGACGAAAGCCAAGGACTGACTCAATTTCAACTTAAATCAATCATTACTCGCGTTGGAACCAATTCAAAAATTGTTGTATTAGGAAACCTCGCACAAATAGATAACAAATATATTACGCCGCTTACATCTGGCCTGACATATTTAGTAGAAAAAAGTAAACCTTATCAACACGCTGGCATTATGCATGTCAATGGCATTGAACGTAGCCGCTTGGCAGAATTTGCCGAGGAGAACCTATAATATATACTCATACTAATTATTTTACGAATCGAGATTATGGATAATATTAAGATAAACACCTTGGACATCGAGGCCTCTGGTATACATCCAGAGAGCTACCCTATTGAAATTGGTATCGTGCTAAAAAATGGCGAGTCCTGGTGCAGCCTTATTAAGCCCGATCATAGCTGGAAGCACTGGGATAAAAGCGCGGAAAAGATTCATGGCATTAGCAAAAGTGAGCTATTGCAATACGGAAAATCCATTACAGAAGTCACTCAACATATTAATCATTTACTAAATCGAGATATAGTTTATTGCGATTGCTGGACTTTAGATAACCCTTGGCTAATTAAATTATTTCACCAAGCAAGAACTCACCAAGACTTTAAACTGTTAGATATTATGTATGTCGTTGATGAAGAGCAATACGAAAGCTTGAACAAGAAAAAACCGCAAATAGCCCAAGAGCTAAGTATTCATCGCCATCGTGCTAGCAATGACGCACGCATTCTTCAGCTAGCTTATGAGCAAGTTAAGTCTGCTTAAGCATTAGACTTAACACCTACTCACTAGCAGAAGGGTTGTCCGCATCAGAATTTTCGTCAACTTGCTCACGCAGGGTTTTTAATAATACGCTTTGTCGTTGTACAATATGCTGTATGAGATGTTCTCTATCGGTATCATCCATATCGATAAATTCAGCACGCAGATAATACTCTTCGCCCAATTGATTACAGTCGACAACTGAGCCAATAACATTAAGCCTTGTATCTGAAGGCTCCAAGCGCAGCATTAATTTTAATCGCTGTCCGGTCTTTAGCATCTCACCAATAGGAAACGCAATACCGCAGGCACTCACACTTGCGGACTCTACCCGCTGTAATTTTTTCTGAATAATAACATTATCGAGTTCAAGCAAATTCAATAAAGTGTCCATCTTGTCGTTGACAGCCGTTATCGCTTTTGCCGCTATTGGCGAGCTTTCACCGAGCTCCGAAAGAGTACGACTGATGTCTTCGTTATGCTGTTCGATAACAGCAATTGCATCAACCATAACCTCGTTGTGCTCAACTTCAAGTGACTCCAGTGTTGCCTCCTCATCGATCACCTCATAAGCGACATGTATCGCATCGGTAATCCGAAAAAAACGACGACGGTTCTTTGCTTTTTCTTCGCTCATTAAAATACTTCTTCTGGTCTAAGGTTAAATAAATAGTCCGGCTCTAAATCGAGCTCGCGTAAAATATCTTGTCCATCAGCCTTCAGAACATCTTTTTCTTCTTCAGAGATATCCTCACCTAGCCCTTGTCTAACAATAATTTCTACACGCCGATTACGTGCACGATTTGCACTCGTACTATTATCGACAAGCGGCTGCGTATCGGCCATCCCAGACACTTCGAAACGCTTGGGATTAATGTCATTATTCTTCAATAGCTGCTCTGCCACTGACACAGCCCTAGATGAAGACAACTCCCAATTAGAGCGATAGCGTGCTGAGCGACGAATAGGAATATTATCGGTGTGCCCCTGCACTTGTATTTTCCCTGGACGCTCCATTAACACACCACGCACTTCATCGAGCACATCGTAGTAGTCATCGGCCAATTCATGGGAGCCAGACTTAAACGAGCCTTTTTCCCGAATACGAATAATAATTTTTCGGCCTTCGGTTTCTATTTCTATCTCACCTGCGACAATTTCTTTATGGAGCGCATTAGCGAGTTGCTTCGCGTCTTCTTTGGTTTCTTCGATTAACTCTTCCAGCTGCTCTTTGATTCTCGCTTTAATACCCGCCTCTTGATTAACATCACCAGCCTCTACATCGTATTCGTTGTTTTCTTTGACTTCGAGACTCATCTCGGTGATGTCTTCTGTTTTTTGCCAAATTTCATTAATCGGTGTTGGGTCTGGAATACCTGGGCTAAATTCCTGTGCAATAATACTCGTACCCTTTGGCACATCAGATACATTCAGCTTATTCTGAATACCAAACGCCTCAGCCATAGAGCCGGCTAATCGCTTAAATTTAATTGCATCCATCTCTGAAAAAGAAAGTAATAGTACAAAAAAGCACATAAGCAATGACATAAGATCCGCAAAGGTAGCAAGCCATGGCGGGAGACCGTCAGGACAGTCGCATTCATGCTCTTCTTCTTCATTCATTTAAACAGTTCTCTATTCATATTTTTAAATAAGGGGGGTTACAGATAAGCGATGACTTGCCTATAAACACCATCATTAAGCCTCTTCTACTTCTCGCTTACTTTCAGGTAAGTAGTTACGTAGCATACTGTCGATTACACGGGGGTTTTGCCCATTTTGAATAGCAAGCAAGGCATCAATCACTAAGTTTTTAATCATTGCATCTTCCGATGCTTTTTGGCCTAGCTTGGCCGCCATTGGGTCACAAAAACCGTTAGCGACAATGGCACCATAAAGCGTTGTTAAGAGCGCAACGGCCATTGCAGGACCAATGGATTTAGGGTCAGACATATTCGCAAGCATGGCAACTAGACCGATCAGCGTACCGATCATCCCCATAGCAGGAGCCATAACCCCCATCGATGTAAAGATAGATGCACCTAGCGCGTGTCTTTTTTCTGCCTCGCCTTTTTCCTTAGAGAGTAGGCTTTTAACAACATCGGGATCATGACCGTCGACAAGCAACTGGATACCTTTTTGCAAAAAGTCACTACTCACTTCCTTGCCCTCCAGCGATAAAAGGCCGCCTTTACGCGCCTCGTCTGCAAGAGCAACGATTTCATCGATTAACTCTGCGGTATCGGGCAAGCCATTTTTAAAGCCCTTGCCGGCGATCTTGGCAAAGGTAAGGTATTGCCCAAGATTATATTGCGCCATAACAGCACAAAAAGTACCGCCAATAACAATAACCAAAGACGGCACATTGACAAACATAGAGAGGTCGCCACTTAACAACATAGTAACGACGATAAGCCCGATGGCACCCAGAATACCAATCAGCGATGCTAAATCCACAATTTACCTCACAAGATCAAATAACATGTATTTTATAAATACCCAAAACTGGGCCTTTATTTCAGTTTAGACGTTATTTTGTATTTCACATGGGTAAAATCAGCTCGCTTCATGTTAATATTGAAAAGATTACTTAGGATCAATCAAAGTATTACTAATTATTATAAAAGTCGTCGTCGCTATGCCTAAAGATACGTCAAAAGAACCAGAAAAATTATCATTTGAAGAATCGATTAACACCCTAGACGGCTTGGTCAACAAGCTAGAGAGTGGCGAATTATCGTTAGAAGAGTCGTTAACGGCTTTCGAAAAAGGGATAAATTTAACCAAGCAGTGCCAACAACACCTAACGAAGGCACAACAAAAAGTATCGATGCTGGTAGGAGAAGATGACAACTTACAACTCATCGACTTTGACGCAAGCGAAAATAACTAGATACCTGTATTAGCGCATACATCCATGACTCCTTTTAACCAATTCTGTCAAGTATATCGCGAGCGCGTCAATCAAACTTTGCACGAGAAGCTTAAACATAACGAACACCATGACAAGCGCCTAAGCGAAGCAATGAGCTATAGCCTGCTCGGTGGTGGCAAGCGTGTACGCCCATTGCTAGTTTACGGTGCCGCCTTAGCTGTTGGAGAATGCACCCCTTTAACCGATACTGCCGCTGCCGCTGTAGAGTCTATTCATGCATATAGCTTAATCCACGACGACCTACCAGCAATGGATGATGATGACTTACGTCGAGGCCAGCCGACTTGTCATATTAAGTTTGACGAAGCCACAGCTATTTTGGCCGGTGATGCGCTACAAGCCATCGCCTTTGACTGGCTAAGCGAGCCCTTACCCATCGAGAGTACTGACACAGTATCCGAGCAACTGCGTTGCGTACAAATACTCGCTAAAGCGAGCGGTTGTCTAGGTATGGTAGCCGGCCAAGCTATTGATTTAGCCGCTATTGATAAAACATTAACCCTTGAACAGCTAACGCAGATGCACAATTTAAAAACAGGTGCCTTAATTACAGCCAGCATACAATTAGGCGCCGTATCTACAATTGGCATTAGCGAGACCCAATTAAGTGCGCTAACGCAATATGCCAAGGCTATTGGCCTCGCCTTTCAAGTACAAGATGATATCCTTGACGTAACCTCAGATACCGCAACCCTCGGCAAACAGCAGGGAGCTGATATTGCCAATAACAAACCCACTTTCGTATCATTACTTGGTCTAGAAGGTGCTAAAAACAAGGCAAACGCTCTTTATAATGACGCATTAGCGGCATTATCAATTTTTGATACCCATGCAGATCACCTACGGCACTTGGCTGCGTATATCGTTAAAAGGGATTTTTAAGCAGTATGAAGATAGCCCCATTTGAATAATATTAGTGCAACAAAAGCTTTTAACTGGGCTTTTAATACACAAAACTCTACAATAGTAACCTTAATAACAACGACTCAAACGGCACTTTGCCCCATTTAGATTCACGGCTTGTCAAAAAACCATGTTAAGTGAAATACCACTAGTTCGACCAAGTACACCTCTACTGGATAGCATTAATAGTCCAGCTGATCTGCGTGTGCTTGACGAGCAGCAACTACCCCAAGTTGCTGAAGAGCTACGTGAATACCTACTTTATTGCATAGGCCAGACAGGTGGTCATTTTGGCGCTGGCTTGGGAGTCGTTGAACTTACCCTCGCGCTCCACTACAGCTATAACACACCCGACGACAGGCTCGTTTGGGATGTGGGCCACCAGACATACCCGCATAAAGTATTAACGGGTAGGCGCGATCAAATGCTGTCTATCCGGCAATACCAAGGCTTATCGGGGTTTCCTAAGCGCGCCGAAAGCGAATACGACACCTTTGGTGTGGGTCATTCAAGTACCTCTATTAGTGCCGCATTAGGTATGGCTCTAGGCGATAAGCTTGCGGGTAAAACCAATAAGCATATCGCCGTTATTGGCGATGGCGCCATGACAGCAGGCATGGCTTTCGAAGCACTCAACCATGCCGCTCATACCGGTGAAGACTTATTGGTTATTCTCAACGACAACAATATGTCTATCTCTCCCAATGTTGGTGGGCTTGCGACGTATTTTTCTAAAATATGGGCCAGCGAGTTTTATAATGGCTTGCGCGAGAATAGCAAGCGAGTACTAACTAAAATCCCACATGCTTGGGAAGCCGCTCGTCGCACAGAAGAACACGTAAAAGGCTTAGTCTCGCCAGGGACCTTATTCGAAGAAATGGGTTTTAACTATGTAGGCTTAATCGATGGCCATGACTTACCAACACTGGTGAGTTATTTAAACAAATTACAAAAAATCAAAGGGCCGAAGTTACTCCATATTATTACCCAAAAAGGTAAAGGCTTTGCACCCGCCGAGGCAGACCCTGTTGGTTACCATGCTCTCAATAAGCTGGAGCCAAAACCGCCGGTTGCCCCGGTTAACTCGGCCAATGCAAAAAACACAAAAGCCACCCCTAAATACCAAGATGTTTTTGGGCAGTGGCTATGTGATATGGCCAGTCAAGATGAACGCTTAGTAGGTATCACACCCGCTATGTGCGAAGGCTCTGGCATGGTTGACTTTGCCACACAATATCCAGAGCGCTATCACGATGTCGCCATTGCCGAGCAACACGCCGTAACACTGGCAGCTGGTATTGCCTGTGAAAAGCAAAAACCTGTTGTGGCTATTTACTCCACTTTTTTGCAGCGCGCTTATGACCAGCTAGTCCATGATATTGCCCTGCAAAACCTCGATGTTACCTTTGGCATTGATAGGGCCGGTATTGTTGGCGAAGATGGCCCAACACATGCCGGCAGCTTTGATATTAGTTTTTTACGCTGCATTCCTAATATGATTATCGCTACACCCAGCGACGAAAACGAATGCCGCCAATTATTATTTAGCGCCTATCAGTTTGAAGGACCTGCCGCTATACGCTACCCACGCGGTAAAGGTACTGGCGTAAAAATAGAAGAAAAAATGACAGCGCTACCCATCGGCAAAGGGCATACCGCTCGTGCAGGTAAAGACGTTGCCATTATTAGCTTTGGCACACTACTACCTGCCGCTATTGCCGCAGCCAAGTCACTAGATGCAACGGTTTGCGATATGCGCTGGGCGAAACCACTGGATCATGAGCTTATCGAACAATTAGCCCATTCTCACCAATTAATCGTCACACTCGAAGAAAGCAGTATCGCCGGTGGCGCTGGCAGCGGCGTGAACGAATACCTATCGGAGCAAGGTATAGTGCTGCCGATTATGAATTTAGGCCTACCCGATCGCTATATCGATCATGGTAAACGCGAAAAAATTCTTGCCTCCATAGGGCTCGATGCCAAAGGTATTGAAGCCAGTATCAAACAACGTTTAAGCCTACTGGACAAAAATAATCATAGACTCGCTAATAACAGCATCTAATAAATCGCCTACCTCCTACTTAAAAAGTACAGATCGAGAAGTTTGGGATGGTGTTAGCCAAGCAAGACAATTAAGCGCTTATGCAACCTCAGCATTATCGCGTTTTTTAGCAGCTTTATTGCCTTCGTCTGTTTCACCAGCTTTCCAGTAGCTACTCGCGTAAATTTGACCACGCTCAACGGATAAACCTTTTTCGGCAAAGGTGCTTTTGAAATATTTACGCAAACTTCTCATGGCATCAAACTCGCTAGCGACCCATACATGAGGGGAACCCTCCAACCACTCAATATTGCTCACAGCATCAAGCAATATTGTATTTGCTTTATCAGGCTCGCTATTGATAACCCAGTGAAGCTCTATCCCTTTAGGGGCATTAACTGGATACTTATCAGACTCTGTCAGTATTTCTAATACTGCATGGCCTTTAGAGTTTTCGGGCAAACTCTCAAGGTTTGCACTAATAGCAGGCATGGCCGTCATATCGCCTGCAAAGAAAAACCACTCACCATTAGGGTCAACTAACTTAGTAGGCCCAGGTCCATCGATAGTAATTGTTTCACCAATCTCGACATTATTTGCCCAACTAATCGCTGGGCCAAATTGCTCATCGTCAACTAACGGGTCGGTATTAACTCCATGAACAACAAAGTCCAATGTTAGCTCTCGTTTTTTTAAATCGAAGTATCTAATTGTATAGGTGCGCAAAATAGGCTTGGGGTTATCGGATACAAAGAGCAGCTTAATATAGCCACTTTCTTGACCTTCAGGAAAATCCTTTAAGTCATCTCCCGTTAAAACGATTCTAAGCATATTGGGTGTAAGATCGTACTTTTTAAGAACACTCAATTCACGCAATTTTCTTGATGACATACTCAGATCCCATGGTTTGTGGCAATACTAGCAATAGTAAAGGATGCTATTAGGTCTTCACAAGATAAAACTTTAATGTGCGAATGCGGCAACCACTTTGATCGTTGTTCACGGATCTTTTTCGGTCGAGAAAGAGCCAATTTAAAGCCTGAGCATGGGTAAATACTTAAAGCCTGCCCACTGATTATTGCCAACCCTTTTACAAAGCTAACTGCGAACAGGCTCAGGCATACTGATGGGGCAATCGATAAAGTAGCTCCAACCACCATGCTCCAGTTGTTTAACCACTTCCGTTGAGGCGCCACCGCCTAGGGTATTACCGTCTTGGTCCTCGACTGTCCACTCACCCTGCAGTATTGCTATGTCGCCATTAATCATTTCGCCAGAGACCGAAGCTTTTAAATTAACCCGATTCTCGACAAAGTCTTTGAAGATAGCCCGCACAGCATCGTGCCCTTCCATTGGTGCTCCCGTTGGGTCCATTGCA
Source organism: uncultured Pseudomonadales bacterium (assembly GCA_947488935.1). Taxonomy (GTDB): domain Bacteria; phylum Pseudomonadota; class Gammaproteobacteria; order Pseudomonadales; family Cellvibrionaceae; genus CANLBN01. The sequence goes on along the minus strand of CANLBN010000008.1, from coordinate 160,546 downwards.
ATTTTGCAGTCAGGGTGAAACATGGAGACGACGCCGTCTAAGTCACCTTGCTTGATGAACTCTACAACTCTTTCAACAATTTGGTGTGGCCGCTCGGCAATTTTACGTGTTGTATTCATAATATGTGATCCTAGAAAATGATTGCTTAATCAAAAAGTGCAGGGTTTATATCAGGTGGTGTGTTATCAATATCAAATAACAACTTCCACTCACCTTCACTATTGCGTCGATAAGCCAATAACACTCGCCCAGTTACATGCGCCTCATCAGGTGCGCTAACACCCTCTGGGGGAGCAAAGTAATAAGCCCCTAATAGCAATGCCATATTGCCTTCAATAAATGCCGCTTCTTCTTTGTGGTACAAGGTGCCTGCAACAGCCTTAAACGCTTCTTGATACCATGGCTTTATTTGCTCAACACCACGCATTAAAGGCGCACTGGCGTTTGCATAGATGCTTTCTGGATCGTAAAGCGAAAATAGCGTATCGCTATCTTTTGCGTTAAACGCGGCTAGCCATGAGTCTAAATTTTGCCTTACTTTATTTAATTCGTTTGTGTCTTGCATTGAAACCCTCTTATAAAATGTATGAACTCAGCTTTATTAAGGTTGCATGAAACAACCTATCTCGGTCCATTGCGTTATGCTAAGCTATAAAGATAGACGCCCTCTACGTGCAAGCCTGTGCGTTACTTACACGGGTGTAAGTAACGGCTAAAAAATCTCTGGAAATAAATACTATGAGCTTCGAATTCGATCTAGATATGACAATCGAAGTCTGTCCTGTTGAGGTCGCCGTCGCCACTATTGGCGGTAAATGGAAACCCGTTTTGTTATTTCATTTAATGATGGGAACAAAGCGTTATTCAGAGCTTCAGCGATTAATCCCCAATGCATCTGATCGTATGCTAACAAGGTCTCTGAGGGAGCTTGAAAAGGATGCTCTAGTACACAGACAAGTTTTTGCCGAAGTACCTGCACGTGTGGAGTATTCACTCACAGCCGATGGAGAAACACTTTATCCGATATTGGTAGAGATGAGTCGCTGGGGAACGCAGCGACAGAAAACCTGAAATATTAACGCCTAAAAACAAAAAAAGACCCGAAGGTCTTTTTTGTTTTACATTAATTGATACACTAAAAGCTAGACATCTAAATAATCTAAAATGCCATCGGCAGCTTCTCGGCCTTCCCAAATCGCAGTCACAACAAGATCTGACCCCCGCACCATATCACCACCGGCAAATACTTTTTCGTTACTGGTTTGGAATTTATAGGTTTGCTTTTCAGGTGCAATGACTCCACCCCAATTATTGATATCGACGTTATTATCAGCAAACCAATCTTGTGGGTTAGGATTAAACCCAAAGGCAACTAAAACGACATCGGCAGGAATCACTTCTTCGCTACCAGCAATCGGTTCTGGTCGGCGGCGACCATTTTCATCGGCCTCACCAAGCTTAGTTGTAATAACTTTAATACCTTCAACTTTACCATCACCGACTATTTCTATCGGTTGGCGATTAAACAAAAACTCAACACCTTCTTCGCGAGCATTGACCACTTCGCGACGAGAACCAGGCATGTTTTCTTCGTCGCGACGATAAGCACAAGTAACACTCGCAGCACCTTGGCGAATAGAGGTACGATTGCAATCCATTGCGGTATCACCACCGCCGAGTACGATGACTCGCTTACCTTCGACACTAATAAAATCGGCTGAGTCTTTTTCAAAACCAAGGTTGCGGTTTACGCTGGCGATTAAAAATGGCAATGCATCATAAACACCAGGAAGATCTTCACCAGGGAAACCGCCCTTTAAGTATTCGTAAGCACCCATGCCCATAAATACCGCATCGTATTCTTTGAGAAGTTCTGCCATAGAAACGTCTTTGCCAACCTCAACATTTAAACGAAACTCTATACCCATTTCGGTAAAGATTTCGCGTCGGCGAGTCATGACTGATTTTTCTAATTTAAATTCAGGAATACCAAAGGTTAACAGGCCGCCAATTTCTGGGTATTTATCAAAAACGACAGGCTTAACACCATTGCGTACGAGCACATCGGCGCAACCAATACCGGCAGGGCCAGCACCAATGATTGCGACTTTTTTATCGGTCCAGACAACATTGGACATGTCAGGCTTCCAGCCCATTGCAAAGGCGGTATCGGTAATATATTTTTCTGCATTACCGATAGTCACTGCACCAAAACCATCGTTTAAAGTACAAGCACCCTCACAAAGTCTATCTTGTGGACATACACGCCCACAAACCTCTGGTAGCGAATTAGTTTGGTGACTTAACTCTGCTGCTTCAAAGATATTGCCTTCAGAGATCAGCTGAAGCCAATTAGGAATCAAATTATGAACAGGACACTTCCATTCACAATAAGGATTACCGCAATCAAGACAACGATGAGATTGATCTTGCACTTCATCGGTCGTAAAAGGGTTATAAATTTCAACAAATTGATGTGTACGAGAGTCCATATCCTTTTTTGCAGGATCTTGGCGCGCTACATCTAAAAATTGAAAATCATTATTTAATCGTTGTGTCATCACATCACCTATCTATTTGCTTCTCACCCAAGGTACTTTTAACAAGTAAGCTTAAGCGACGGCTTCTTCTACCTTAGTATGTTCAAGCAACTGCTCTACTGATACTGATTTAGGCTTGACCAACCAGAATTGCTTAATTGTATTCTCAAAATTATCGAGTAAATATTGCCCCCAACGACTTTTTGTCTCTTCAACAAAGTTTTCTATAATTTGTTGTAACTGTTGTGCATGGGCGGAGTTCACATCAATGCGATGTGTATCGATTAATTCTGGGTTATATTTTTTATCGAAGCTATTACTTTGATCATAAACATAAGCAAAGCCACCGGTCATACCTGCACCAAAGTTAACACCCGTATCACCCAAAATAGTGACACAACCACCTGTCATATATTCACAACAGTGATCGCCGCTACCTTCAACCACAACATGCGCACCGGAGTTACGTACGCCAAAGCGCTCTCCCGCGCGGCCTGCAGCAAATAATTGCCCGCCGGTGGCACCATATAAACAGGTATTACCCATAATGCTTGTTTCTTGGCTTTTAAAATTAGAACCTGCCGGTGGTCTGATTACAATTTTACCGCCAGCCATACCTTTACCAACGTAATCGTTAGCATCACCATCTAGATAGAGGTTAAGCCCACCCGCATTCCACACACCAAAACTTTGGCCTGCGATACCGCTTAAATTAACCGTTAATGGGTTAGCAACCATACCATCGTTGCCATATAGCGTGGCTATTTCACCCGACAAACGCGCGCCAATCGAGCGGTCACAATTGGTCAAGGTATAGCTATATTCGCCGCCCGTCTTAGCCGTAATTGCCGGTAGCATATCAACCACCATACGCTCTGCCATTTCGCCTTTATCGTAGGGATCGTTTTGTTCAACCTGACAAAACTGCGGCTTAGATTGCAATAACTCATCGGTATGAATAATTGGCTTAAGATCAAGTTGTTGTTGTTTGGCTGTCACACCTTCGATCTGCTCTAACAGGTCAACCCGGCCGATTAGCTCCTCTAGTGAGCGAACACCTAAATTAGCCAGCCATTGACGGGTTTCTTCGGCAATAAAACGGAAGAAATTCATCGCCATCTCGACTGTGCCTTTGTAGTGCTCGGAACGCAGGTCTTCTCTCTGAGTAGCGACACCGGTTGCGCAATTATTAAGATGGCAAATACGTAAGTACTTACAACCCAAAACAATCATCGGGCCAGTACCAAAACCGAAACTCTCGGCCCCCAAGATGGCTGCCTTAATAACATCAAGCCCTGTTTTTAAGCCACCATCAGCCTGCACACGCACTTTATGGCGAAGATCATTAGCACATAATGTTTGGTGTGTTTCACTCAAACCAAGCTCCCAAGGGGAACCTGCATAACGAATAGAAGTCAACGGGCTTGCCGCTGTACCGCCATCGTAACCAGAGATAGTAATAAGATCTGCATAGGCTTTTGCCACACCCGCTGCGATTGTGCCCACGCCTGGACGCGAGACGAGCTTAACTGAGATGAGTGCATTGGGGTTAACTTGTTTTAAGTCAAAAATAAGCTGCGCCAAATCTTCGATAGAATAAATATCGTGATGTGGTGGTGGCGAAATTAAGGTAACACCCGGCACCGAATAACGTAGACGAGCAATTAAACTATTAACCTTACCTCCAGGTAGCTGGCCACCTTCACCGGGCTTAGCCCCCTGCGCGACTTTAATTTGAATGACTTCGGCATTGACTAAGTAGTGCGGAGTCACACCAAAACGACCCGAGGCAACTTGCTTAATTTTTGAGGTGCGAATAGTACCGTAACGCGCTGGATCTTCACCGCCCTCACCACTATTTGAGCGACCACCCAAGCGGTTTTGTGCCTCAGCCAAAGCTTCGTGAGCCTCGGGCGACAGTGCACCTAGCGACATTCCAGCAGAGTCAAAACGCTTAACAATTGCTTCCATCGGCTCAACTTCATCGAGTTCGATTGGAGCCACTTTATCTGAGAGTTTTAACATGTCTCGTAGTGTGGCAATAGGACGCGTGTTAATTAAATCTGCAACCGCAAGCCAGTCTTTAAAGTCGCCAGTACGTACAGCCTTATGCATACCTTGAACAACATCAGGGTTATAGGCATGGTATTCTTGGCCGTGCACATACTTGAGAATACCACCTGGGGAAATAGTCTTACGCTTTTTCCAGGCATCACTCGCCAGGATTTTTTGATCCTCTTCGAGGTCTGCAAAAGTTGCGCCTTGAATACGATTACTGGTGCCAGGAAAACAAAGTTTAACAATATTATCGTCAAGGCCAATAGCTTCGAATAACTGCGCACCACGGTATGAGGCTATTGTCGAAATACCCATCTTAGAGAGGATTTTCAAAATACCTTTATCAATACCTTTGTTATATTTTTGATAAGCTTGGACTTTGTCCATAACTATCTCGCCAGTCGCGATCATGTCATTAATCAAACTGTAAGCAAGGTAAGGGTAAACAGCCGTGGCACCAAAGCCTATTAATGCCGACATATGATGAGAATCACGAGCCGTTGCAGTCTCGACGATAATATTCATATCACAACGCATGCCTTCTTCGATCAGGCGATGATGCACAGCACCGACGGCAAGTAGTGCAGGAATAGGCAGTTGACCCTCTACGAGATCTTTATCTGTTAATACTAAAAGCACCGTACCCGAGCGAACTGCTGCAATAGCAGAATCAACAATATTAATAATCGCTTGCTCTAACGTTAAGGCATCAGCCGAATAGTGTAAACTCAGCTCTCTTTTTGGATAGCGAGCATGATCACCCACTAGTTCGCTAAAAGTTGCAGACGTTAGAATTGGGGAGTCTAAAATAATGCGGTTAGCATGCTCTGGCGTCTCGGTATAAACCGATAATTCGCGCCCCATACACGTCTCTAAAGACATCACTATAGCTTCACGCAATGGATCGATAGGTGGATTGGTCACCTGAGCAAACTGCTGCCGAAAATAGTCAAAAATAGAGCGCTGTTTTTGAGACAGCACAGCCATTGGCGTATCGTCACCCATCGAGCCTACGGCTTCTTGAGCAGATTCTACTAATGGGCGCAGCACTTGGGTACGCTCTTCGGTAGATACTTGATATTGCTTCATATAGGTATTCAATAAATCGCCTTGAATACCTTCAATAGCGGCCTCTTCTACATGAAGTATTTTGGCGTTCTCTTCGAGCCATCTTTTATAAGGCTTGCTTGACTTTAACTGCTCATCAATATCTGCAGTGTGGAATAACTCACCGGTTTCAGTATCCACCGATAGTATTTGACCTGGCCCTAACCGACCTTTAGCGACAACTTCATCGGGTTTATAACCATGAACACCTATCTCAGATGCTACGGTAATAACATCATCGTTAGTAATGACCCAACGAGATGGACGCAAACCGTTGCGATCCAAGGTACAAACCGCGTAGCGACCATCGGTAATGACAAGTCCTGCTGGACCATCCCAAGGCTCGATGTGCATGGAGTTGTATTCATAGAATGCCCGCAAATCATCATCGATAGTCGAGATATTTTGCCAAGCAGGCGGCACTAACATACGAATAGCACGATGCAAATCCATACCACCCACTTGTAATAGCTCAAGCATATTATCCAAGCTCGATGAATCCGAGCCTGAACGATTGACCATTGGTGCTAGTATTTCTGGGTTGGGTAGCAAATCACAAACAAATTTTGAGGTGCGTGCTGTCGCCCAATTGCGATTACCTTGAACCGTATTGATCTCACCATTATGAGCAAGCATACGAAATGGTTGAGCTAGCGGCCAGCGCGGCATCGTATTTGTCGAGAAGCGCTGGTGGAAAACACAAATAGCAGTCTCTACTTCGGGATTGGCAAGATCCGGGAAGAAGCGCGGTAAATCTACCGGCATCATTAACCCTTTATAGGAAACAATTTTAGGGCTTAGGCTTGCTACGTAAAATAAGTCGTCGTTGCGTAGTTGTTTATTCGCATTACGTCGTGCAATTAGGAGTTTAGCGCCAAACTCAGCTTCTGAAAGATGTTCAGGCTGATTAATAAAGACTTGTTTAAACTGTGGCACACTCGCCAAAGCGATGGGGCCAAGGCAATCACTGTTAGTAGGGACATCTCGCCACGCAACAACGGGAATACCCTCTTGTGCCATGGACTCTTCAAAGATATTTTTTGCTTTGTTGGCTTCTAGCTCATCTTGACCCAGCATAATCACACCAACACCGTAGTGCTTGGCAAGCTCAACGCCAGACTCAGCTAGAACAACCTTACGAAAGAAACGGTCGGGTTTTTGTAACAATAAACCACAACCATCGCCTGTTTTACCATCCGAGGCAATACCGCCACGGTGAGTCATACACGTTAATGACTCGATGGCTTTCTCTAATAAACTGTGTGCGGGCTTACCTTTTAATTGAGCAATTAACCCAAAACCACAATTATCTTTAAATTCATCTAAGCTATAGAGGCCTTTGTTCATATACGGTCTCTCAATAATGATCATTAAGATCTTAACAATGTTAGTAAGTATTCTGGGCCACTTTACGTTAGCGTCAGATATACATCCAAGGGAATATTGCCCAGTGTTTAACTGAACAAAGAATTAACCTAGTCTTTTGATATAGCCGAATTGTGACAAGCAGGCTGTAGCAGTGACGACCCTCCTATAGCTTTATAGCTATAAAAGGTTCCCAGATAAAAAAGCCCCTAATGACAGGGGCTTTTTTGATGAGACGAATATTACCTTTTAAGGGAAGATTTTTCAATGAATGGTTATAAAAAAAGTTATTTTGTCGCCAAATGTGGCTATTTTCGCCGAAATAGACGCATATCCCTTTTTAAATCTGATATTTTTTTAGGCCATGGCCCACCATCAACTTGATTTTGGGGCAAAGATTGCACAGCTCGACGCGCTAGCTGGGATGTTTCATAAACACCTGTGACAATAACGTGCCAAGGCTTACCGTTGCGAACTAATGAGACCAATACCAACTTGGAAGCATTCGGCTGGGCAGCAATATAGCGCTCTAGACTTTCTTTTTGCTCTGCACCTATGATTTGTAATGTAAAGGCCGTATCAGACCACGCTAAAACTACTCGCTCGTCGGCGCTAAAGGATTCATTCTCTTTTTTCTCTACTACACCCACCTTTTTCTCTGCATTATTAGCCTCAGACTGAGCTTTTAATAATTCAGACTCGCGTTCAAGCTCTTTTTTCAATTCATTTTTAAGCTCATCGCTTACTTTAGGCTTATTCTGTATCACTTGCTCAGACTCCCCTTGAATTGCTTGAGCCTGTTGAGCCTTTTGCTCAAGCGTATTCGATGATGTAATACTGTCAGTATTTTCCGCAGGGCCTTTAGCAACGTCACTAGAAGCATTTGTAGGCGACTGATCAGGTTCTTGAGCAGGCTGATTTTCAGTATTGAGCTTTGCTATTGCAAGATCAATAGCATCTGGCTCAGCCTCTTTAGCAATAGGTTGCTCCAGTATCTCAACTGAAACCGGGTTTGCCTCCGCTGGCGAATCATCATCACCCATATAAATAAGTAACATGATTAACGCTGCCAATAATACAATAAGCAGCCCCATGTGCAGCAAAGGCAAGCCAGTTTTTCGCTCGACATCAAGAGCTTCTAGATCGTCAGCACTTTCATTACTCAGTAAGATGCTTTGAGCGGCGGCATTAATTTCGGCAGGAAAGCCTCTAGAGCGCTTATAAATTGAATCTATTTCGCCCTGTTTAAAATAATCGGCGCTGTCTTTCCCTACCGAGCTCAATTTAAAATCAATATATTCCTTTGTCTCATCAAACGTAAACGGATCTAGATTGACGTCGTAAATTAATACATCAATGATATCTAGACTATCCAGCCGCTCAATTAAATGGTTATTCCCACTCAAAAGAAGATGAAACTGCCCACCCTGTGCTCCCTGAAATAAGCTTAATAAACCGGAAACAATAGATTCATTCAAAAAATCGGCATCGTCAATAACGATAACGACCCGATGAAAGCTAGCATCAGACATCGCATTACGTAAAACAACTAACATTTCCCCTATAGTAGAGGGAGGAATAACTGCTAGCTCCAACTGAGAAATAATCTGCTTAAAAATATCCTCGGCACTCATCATTAACGCCGAGTCAACAACACAACAAAATGAAGTATCGGCCAGCTCTTTACAGGCCTCAGTTAAAAAAGCTGTTTTACCAACACCTTTATCGCCAAGTAATGCAACAACATTGCCACCAAACTGGCAAAGATGAACGACTTCATCGAGCTTGGAACGTATATTAGCCGTGGTGAAGAAGGGGGTTTCAATATTATTTGCAAAAGGATCAACAAAATTTTGCATAGTACGATCATCTATACTGGATTCAATTTTTTTTGAAACAGAGCTCTGTTTTTCAGTAACATTTTGAACGATATCGTCAGACATAACGACCACCCATTATATTTTTAATTGCTGGATAGTTAGCACAAAAAACAATAAAACTATTACTCAAATACATCAACGGCAAGCCGCTATAGACTCCGTAATTTTTACTACAGAGGCCTCTTCGGTAACGATTGCATCACCAATGCTTTTTAATAAAATCAATCTCAATTTACCGCTTAGTACTTTTTTATCAACAGCCATGATATCGAGGAATTGTTGGTTAGACATATCAACCGGAACAGTGACAGGCAAATTAGATTTATCGAGTAACGACTTTAGCCGGGTGACTTCACTATTATCAACCCATCCCATACGCGCCGACAAATCAAGTGCGACCAACATACCTGTTGCGACTGCTTCGCCATGCAACCAATTACCATAACCTTGCGCTGCTTCAATAGCATGCCCAAAAGTATGGCCAAAATTTAAAATAGCCCGGATGCCGCCTTCTCGCTCGTCGGCACTAACAACATCTGCTTTATTTTGACACGACTTTAAAATGGCTTCGACAAGCACAGCCTGCTCTAGAGACATCAGCGATACAACATTTATCTCAAGCCAATCATAAAATGTCTGGTCACTAATAAGGCCATATTTAATAATCTCTGCAACACCCGCCGATAACTCCCGAGCCGGCAGCGTTTGCAACACATCGGTGTCGATAATAACCGCCCGTGGTTGATGGAAAGCGCCAATCATATTTTTACCGAGCGGGTGATTAACGCCTGTTTTTCCACCCACAGAAGAATCCACTTGCGCAAGTAACGTTGTTGGTATTTGGATAAAGTTAACGCCACGCTGATAAGTAGCGGCAGCAAACCCTGTCATATCACCAACAACGCCTCCTCCCAGAGCAATCAATGTAGTTGTACGGTTATGCTTGTTTTCAAGTAAGCAGTCATAAATTTGAGTGACGGTATCTAGCTGCTTATATTGCTCTCCGTCAGGGAGTACGACAACGTCAACTTGATACTTATCTGCCAGCAACGACCGAATTGCATCAAGATATAATGGAGCAATGGTCTCATTGGTAACGATACAAACCTGATGCCCATGAATATAAGGAAAGAAATAACTCTGATTAGATAACAAGCCAGCCCCTATATAGATGGGATAACTTCTTTGCTCACCTAATTCAACAGTTAGTTTTTGCATAAAATTATATCGCCATGAAGAAAAGGGGAATATACACGCAGCAAACACAGGGGTTTGCTACTAAGTTATAATTATCTTATCAAGATAATATATTGGCGGCTATTTGTTTTGCTAGAACTTTTGGGCTTCTAGAATCGGTCATGACAATACGTGTAGCAACTTGCCGATAGAGTGCATCTCTCTGCTCAATGAGCTCACGGATTTTTTGTTCGGGGTTAGCAACTTGCAATAGAGGACGCTTTTTGTCTTTCTCGGTTCGTTTAACCAGATGTTCAATATCGGCGACCAAGTAAATAACAATATCCGCCTGGCTAATTAACGCCCTATTTTCTTCGCTTAGAACAATGCCACCACCTGTTGCCAATATCAATGATGGCTCATTAATCAAAGAGCGTAAAACAGAGGTCTCACGCTGTCGAAAGCCCTCTTCGCCTTCAACATCAAAAATCCAAGGGATATTAGCACCACAGCGCTCTTCAATTTCTACGTCGCTATCTTTGAATGGCAAATTGAGCTGCTTGGCCAACAAGCGTCCAATGGTAGACTTGCCAGCCCCCATAGGGCCAACAAGTACAATTTTATGAGGGGATATCATTAACCTGTAATAGCACTAATTAGTAATCAGGCTATCGGATAAAATTCTTGGCGTAATAAATATCAATAACTCTTGTTTTTCATCACTACTCAGTTTCTGCCTAAACAGACGACCAACAAAGGGAAGGTCACCAAAAAATGGCACTTTATTTACAGTATCTGAAATAGTTTGTTGATAAATACCACCCAGCACGATTGTTTGACCATCGGCGACTAACACCTGCGTAGTTAACTCTGTTGTATCGATAATAGGAACAGAGGATGTATTTGAAACAATCTCCTGACCACTGACAGAGTCCTGAGTGATGATTAAATCCATAATGATTCGATTATCTGGAGTTATCTGAGGCGTTACATCAAGCCTTAGTACTGCTTCTTCAAACTGTATCGATACATCACCATCATCGGATGTCTGAAAGGGAATGGACTGACCAGACTCAATAGTTGCTTGCTGCTTATCTCCCGTAATGACTTTAGGCTGAGATATGACCTCAGCTGAGCCATTACTTTCAAAAGCAGATAATTCGAGGCTTAGAAGTACTTTACTATTTAAGAAGCTTAATCCAAAAGTACCCGCACCTGCATTTGGCGCTGCCAAGTCAACAATGCTGTTTTCCACAAGGTCGGTCGTATTAGCGCCAGCAAAAAATCCAGCCGGACCACCGCCATCGGATTGCAACGAGTCCAGCCCACTGCCTATCGACGTTACTCTTCCACCATTATCACTCGACGCAATAGCACCCCAGCGAACACCAAGCTCCTTACTAAAATCGCTATTAGCAACAACTATTCGAGACTCAATCAATACCTGTCGAATGGGTACGTCAACCTTTTCAACCAAAGCTAAAAATTCAGTAATTTTGGCCTCTGTTTCAGTCAGAATTATTGAGTTAGTTCGAGGGTCAACAATAGCTCTGCCACGAGGAGATAATATGTTGATCTCCCCTGAACCACCACCATCGCCTGATTCATCGCCTGAGCCACCACCTTCATTTCCACCAAATAGATTTAAAAAAGCCTCTGCATTAGCATAACGAATTTGAATAAACTCTGTACGTAATGGAGCAAGCTCTTCCAATTGCTTACGCGTCTCAATCTCTTGACGCTCACGCTCTGCAATTTCAGCAGCAGGCGCAACAAGTAAAACATTACCTACTTGACGCTTATCTAAGCTTTTAGACTTTAACACTAAATCAAGCGCTTGATCCCAAGGCACATTATCTAAGCGTAGTGTAATATTACCCTGTACCGTATCACTTGCCACGAGATTCAGGCCCGTTACATCGGCAATGATCTCAAGTACTGCACGCACTTGAATATCCTGAAAGTTTAATGATAATTTTTCACCCACAAACTGAAATCTGTCCTGCCTTGCTGCTGCTTCTTCGGCAGTTAGCGGGTTAACAGTAATTACATACTGATTATCGGCTTGATAGGCCAAATAATCGTATTCACCAATTACATCAATAGAAACAGTTGCATTACCACCCTGACTAACGGATTCGATTGTTTTAACAGGGGTTGCAAAATCTAATACATCCAGACGGCGCTGTAAGTTAGATGGTATATCCGTATCAGAAAAATTCACAACAATACCAGAGGCTCCCTCTTCTACATCAACCTCTACTTTGGGGTTAGAGATATTCAGTAAAATAGTACCACCACCTTCTTCGGTTCTACGGAAATCAACTTGTGTTATACGACGCTCATTGTCATCAGAAAAAGATTGTGTATTTTCAGTAGCTTGCTCTTTGCGTAAATATGTCTCATTACCAGAAACTCCCTCAATAATAGCAATCAAGGTATTGCCTTCGATAGAGGTTGAATATGTCGAAGGAGAAGATAGGTTCATAATAAAACGCGTTCTATCACCTGCCTCTAAAACCACCGCACTTTGTGCATTAGCAAAAGATAGCGGATATTTTTTTTGAGGCAAGCCACTATCTACATTATCAAAGTCCAGCACTATTCTCGCTGGCTGCTCAATAGCATAACCCTTAGGCTGCGATGGTGGAGCAGAAAAAATAGCCCTCACTTCGATTCTATCACCAGGTAACTCTGTGAACTGCAAATCATTTAAGGTAGCTGCAAAACTATTAGAAACTCCAAAAACCAACCCCAATACGATAATAGCCACACGCATATTAGCCATAACTTTAACCCTTCGAAATACTCTGCTTGTTATTATTAAAAATGTCATTTATTGCTTTCTGCCGTTTGTAACTCAAGTATATTGGGACGCTCCAACCAACCTTCACCACTCGATACAATTTCAATTAATTCGATCTTAGAGCCTGATAGATCGGTAATCTTTCCATGATTCAACCCCATATAGTTTCCCGGCCTAATTCTCTCTATCGAGCCATTAGGGTCTTTAACCAAAGCCCAGAGCGAGCCACTTTTTGTGACTGTTCCAACCATTGAAAGAGTGGCTAAATCGAATTGTTCTAAACGCTCTTTTTGCCTTTCAAAATCGGGGCTCACATCACTTGAAGAGGCAGCACTTAATTGCTGAACCTCAGCACTAACTGGGCGATCAAAGGGCCCCCGCAGACTATAAACATCGTAAACAAATGACTCGTATGCTTGTATACTAGGTGCAGCCTCAACCTTGCCAGGCGGCCTACGTTTGTTTTCTGCAATAAAATCTTTTAAATCCTGATTCGAATTAGATGAACTACAGCCAACAACAACAATTGACAATACTATAGGTAAAAACTTAAACATACTTATTGACCACCCTCATCAAAAGATAAATAACGATATGTTTTCGCTCTAATAGTCATCTGTAAAGATGGCTGCCCATCAGCCTCAGTAATTTCATAGTCATGCAGTGTCACAATACGTGACATTCCAGCGACACTACTAATAAAGGTACCAAAATTGTGGTATGTACCATTTACAATAATTTCAATGGGTAACTCAACATAAACATCGCTAACCACCTCTGGCTGGAGCTTAATACTGACAATATCTAGACCGCTATTACGTCCCCTCTCATCAATATCATCCAAAAGCCCTGGCACTTCGGTTTTTTCGGGAAGCTGAGAAACTAAAAATTCAAAATCTTTCTCCATCCGTGCCATCAGCTCTATATATTGCTCTAGCTTGGCCGCTTCTAGTGCTTTTTGTTGAAAGGTTTGCTTTAGTGTGGTTTCTTGAGCAACGTGTTGATTCAAGTTTTTATATTTTTCCTCAATCAAACCAAAATAAGCACCCGCAATAATCGCAGCAATAACTAGCAACCAAACAAACATGCGGCCAGCCAGTGGCCATACGCCAATACGGGACCAATCGATCTCATTAATATCAAGATTGTTAAGCTGCTCTATCGTATCTTGTAAAGCCATAATGTTATTCATCAACCTCTTTGTTAGGTGATATAGCATCCACTGAGAGATCAAATTTGTCGGCAATTACGGTTTTTAAATTAGGCGCTTCAAACCAATCAGAACTGTCTAAGTTACGCATTAGAGTTGACACCCTATTATTTGACTCAGTAACACCCTGGATCGAAAACCTGTCACCGACCCTATCTAGCTTGCTAAAATAAAGACCCTCAGGCACCGCTCGTACAAACTCATCAAAATAGCGGACAATTAATGGACGCTTAAATTGGAGGTCCTGAATAATGTTAATGCGCGCTTCTAGCTGCTCACGCCTTTTTCGTAAATTCTCAATCTCTTTAACTTGGTTCTCTAATTGAGCAATCTCAGACTGTAGTAGGCTATTTCTTTGCTTCTGTGCCTCTATTTGAGAATTAGTATAGGTAAACCACAAAAATACAATTAAACAGGTCACAATTGACAGCAATATCAATACAGAAAAGAACTCACGCTTTTTTTCCTGACGATATTCGTCACGCCATGGCAATAAATTAATATTCGACATTAGCTAAAACTCCTCAAGGCCAAGCCTGTAGCAATCATCATTGAAGGAGCATCATTAGACAATGCTGAAGCATTAACTCTAGAGGCAACAGACATCCCGGCAAAAGGGTTAGCCACTGAGGTTTTAGTATCTAAGCGTTCTTCAATTACTTGAGCAAGCCCTTCAATTGAAGCAACTCCACCGGCCAAGACAATCTGATCAACCTTATTGTACTGACCACCAGCAAAAAAGAATTGTAGTGATCGAGTAACTTGCTGAACTACAGAATCTTTAAACGGGTTCAGCACTTCTTCTTCATAATCTTCGGGTAACCCACCCTGTTTTTTGGCAAGCCCTGCTTCAGTAAAGGATAGACCATAACGTCGCTGGATTTCTTCGGTCAGATGTTTACCACCAAATAATTGCTCACGCGTATAAATTGTTACTCCATTGAGCAAGACACTCAACGTCATCATTGTTGCACCAATGTCAACGATAGCAATCAATACGTTTTCTTGATCGATCCACTCTTGTGCAATGAGTGGGTAAGCTCTCTCAATGGTATAGGCCTCGACATCAACGACTTTAGGGTGAAGACCAGAGTCTTCAAGCACACTGGCTCTTAATTCAACATTTTCACGCCGACAAGCAGCCAATAAAACTTTAACTTGTTCAGGGTTATCGTCAACAGCCCCTTGCACTTCAAAATCGATGGAAACTTCATCGAGAGGAAAGGGGATATATTGATCAGCCTCGATAGTAATCTGGGACTCCAAGGCATCCTCATCCATACCCGCAGGCATATCGATAACCTTAGTAATAACAGAGGAGCCGGCAACAGCGACGGCGGCATCTTTCAGCTTACACTTTGACTGAGAAACAACCTGACGAATTGCCTCAGCAACGGCGCCCTCATCGCTAATATTTTTTTCAACGACTGAACCGATAGGTAGCGCCTTGACGCCATAACTCTCAACTCGATAGCCATTACCATGGCGAGAAAGCTCTAATAACTTCACGCTCGTAGAACTAATATCAAGGCCAACTAAGGCTTTTGCTTTGCGTTTAAAGAAACTCATAAGGTCTTTTTCTATCTATTTCCGCAACTTAGGTGATCTTTATGTTATAGCACTTTAACTTATTCATGCAACAACACAGTTCACATATGAGCTATGAAAATGTCGTATAATCGATATACTTAGCTCGATAAGTCTCTAAGCTATTAATTATTATGGAGAAATTTACAATTAATAAAAAATTACTTAAATTTACAATTTGGTCATTTTTATTGGTATTTATGGGCTTAATCGCCGGACTTTCCGGGATTTACCTATTACTTAGCCCGAATTTACCTGAAATTGACTCGCTCAGAGAGGTCGAACTACAAACACCTTTACGCGTTTATTCTATTGATAATAAGCTCATAGGCGAGTTTGGCGAAAAAAGACGGGACCCGATATTAATTGATGAATCCCCACAAGCATTAATAGATGCAATCTTATCAGCTGAGGATGACGGCTTTTACCAGCACAATGGTGTGGACATAAAAGGCTTACTACGCGCTATTTCTCAACTACTACTCTCTGGGGAGATACAAAGTGGGGGCAGCACCATCACCATGCAGGTCGCAAGAAACTTTTTCCTCTCTCGCGAGCAAACCTTTTCACGTAAGTTTAACGAAATACTACTTGCCCTTAAAATAGAGCGTTATCTATCAAAACCTGAAGTTTTAGAACTTTATCTTAATAAAATATACCTTGGCAATCGAGCCTACGGTGTTAAAGCTGCCGCTCAAGTGTACTATGGGCTACCATTAAATCAATTAACTCTCGCACAAACCGCCATGATAGCGGGGCTCCCCAAGGCACCCTCTACTTACAATCCCATCATTAATCCTAGCCGCGCTTTGATTCGCCGAAACTGGATTCTAAAACGAATGGCATCGCTTAAAAAAATCAGCCCAGAAGAGCTTGAAGCTGCAATGAGCGAGCCTGTCACTGCCCGTTACCACGGACAAAACCTAGACTTAAACGCACCCTATATCGCCGAGGCTGCTAGAGAGTACGCACTAGAGCTATATGGCGAAGAGGCTTACACAAGCGGTTATAAAATATATACAACCGTAGACAGCAAGCTGCAACGTACAGCACAAGAATCCATTGTCACAGGTCTATTAAATTACGATAAAAGGCATGGCTATAGAGGCCCAGAAGATCAGTGGGACCCTACATTTCTAGAGCCACTCAGCCAACCCGAAGAACTAGGGGAAGTAAGCACTAACACACTTAAAGGCGTCAACCTCATCCCCTGGTTAGAAAAGCTTAAACAAATGTCAGTTTACGGTAATTTAGAGCCAGCCGTTGTCATCCATACCAATGAAAAAGAAATCTCTGCCCTAACAGCACTAGGCACAAAGATAGACATAAAATGGGAAAATGGCCCAAGTGACGCCAAACCCTTCATTAATGAAAACGTGACAGGAAAAGCGCCCAAAACCGCTGCTGATGTTGTGGCAATCGGTGACGTTATCCGTATTTATCAAGATAAAGACAAACAGTGGCATCTGAGCCAAACACCTGAAATAGAGGCAGCTTTAGTTTCTGTAAACCCTGATGACGGATCCATCAATGCACTTTCAGGAGGGTTTGACTTTTCTCGTAGCCGTTTCAATCGCGTGACGCAGGCAAAACGCCAGCCAGGCTCTAACTTTAAGCCCTTCATCTACGCCACCGGATTTGAAAATGGCTTGTCGCCTGCGAGTACAATAAACGATGCACCTATTGTTATCGAGGATAAGGGCCTAGAAGGCGCCTGGCGACCTGAGAATTCCAGTGGGAAATTTTATGGCCCAACACGCTTAAGAAAAGCATTGTATTTATCACGCAACCTTATCTCTATCAGACTATTACGCACCATCGGCATTAACAAAACCATTGAATCAATGGGGCGCTTTGGTATGGATACAAAAGCGATACCTCGCAATCTGTCAATGGCTCTTGGAAGCTACGTTATGTCACCACTTGAAGTTGCAACAGGATATAGCGTTTTTGCCAATGGAGGCTTCAAGATAGAACCCTATTTAATCCATCATATTCGCAACCGTCACGACCAAGTACTCTATAAAGCTAACCCACTCGTTATACCCAATAAGAAACCCTTAGCCTTTAAGTCTGATGCAAAACCTGTAGTAGATGCAACTTTAGAGGCAGTCCCAACCAGCGATACTAAACAAGCTTCAGCAACTCCTCAAACGATAACTAATGCTGAAGAGTCCATTGATGCTGGAGCTCTAAAACCTATCACTATAGAGTTAGAAAGCAAGCAAGCGCAGCGAGTAATAGACGAAAGAGTGGCCTACATTATGAACTCGGTTATGCGAGACGTTGTTAAGCGTGGCACAGGACGGCGTGCACAGGTATTAAAACGCAATGACCTTGCAGGGAAAACGGGTACAACAAATGGGCCTATAGATGCATGGTTTTCTGGCTTCAATGATAGTACCGTTACAACAACTTGGGTGGGTTTCGACGACAACAGAAAACTGGGCCGTGGAGAATATGGTGGTATTTCAGCGCTACCTATTTGGATAGATTATATGAGAACTGCATTAGAGGATGTACCCGATACTATTCGGTCACAACCTAATGGTATTGTCACAATAAGGGTCAACGCTGAAACTGGCGAACGCGCACGCCTTTCGGACCCCAATGGAATTTACGAGTTATTCCTAGAAGAAAATGCCCCAGCTGAATTAGAAGATATAGAGACTATTAGCATTGATGACAATACTGTCTCTCCCGAGGATCTGTTTTAAACTGATCTAGGCGAGTGAAATAATTACAGACAAAACAAGCGCACACAAAAAAGCCGAGGCAAACCGTTATTTAAAACGTTTATCTCGGCTTTAGGGTAAAAAAGATTTACTTTTTAGTTGTACGACCTGCAAAACGCTTATTGAAGCGATCAACTCGACCACCAGTATCCGCTTTCTTTTGCTTGCCAGTATAAAAAGGATGACAAGAAGAACAAACATCAAGATGTATATCTTTCGCCATAGTTGATGCTGTTTTGATGACATTACCGCAACTACACGTTGCTGTCATATCACCGTAATTTGGGTGTATTTCACTTTTCATAATTGTATTCTCACTATTTGTGCCGCCGCCACCTGATCTATCGATAAGTTTAAAAACCTGCCAAGCACGGCGAGCTGCTTTTAAGGGTGCGCAATTCTATCAGATTTCACTATCAACTCAAGAATTATCGCATATCGCCCAAAACCATTAGCACGTAGCAGTGATAAATACCTATAATCACTTATATATTTTCACACCCCCATGGGCTATTGAGCACGCAACCGAGAACACACTATCAATACTGTACTTAAAATAGCGGTCTCTTCTCCTCTACGTAAACTATTTGAATACTTATCAAATCAAGTAGAGCCCATTACCCCAGGAACGCGCGTATCAGTACCCTTTGGCCACCAAAAGGCGATTGTAGGCATTGTAATTGAGAGCATTCCCGAGCAGCAGCCCCCAAAGGCTGACCTTAGTCATACTAAGACACAAAAAAAACATAAACTGCGTAGTATCAATGAGGTCATTGATGAAAGCCCCACACTCAACCAAGAGCTACTCGCTCTGTGCCAGTGGTGCGCCGACTACTATCACTATCCTCTGGGTGATATCTGTCAATTGGCTCTACCCACACTTTTACGCAAACCGATCACTATCCCCCAAGACAGCACATTAAGCTGGCGGCTCATCGAGACAAGCTCAGCCACCGAAGAGACCATCAAGCGCGCACCTAAACAGCAAAAGGCACTCGCACTCTTTAAAAATTTTAAAAGCATTAGCAAAGAACAACTCAAAGAGCACAATGTTAACTCTGCTACGCTCAAGGTACTTTGTGAGAAAGGATTTATTGAAAAACAAACGACCACACGCTCTTTTTCACCGCTACAGCAAACGGCCTCTCTACTCAAAGAGGCGCCTTTAACCCTTAATGAGGAGCAAAACAAGGCCCTCAACTGCATTACATATGATGCATTTAAGACCTATTTACTCGACGGCGTAACGGGTAGCGGCAAAACAGAAGTTTACCTACAGGCCATACATAATGTGCTGGCAAAAAATAAACAGGTGCTTATTCTTGTTCCAGAGATTGGACTAACCCCACAAACCGTTAGCAGATTCAAGCAGCGCTTCAACGTACCAATAGCAACCGTACATTCAAACTTAAGTGACAAACAACGCTTTAGCATTTGGCAGTCTATAAGACATAACCAATACCCTCTTGTTATTGGCACGCGCTCAAGTGTGTTTTCCCCACTGAATGAGCTCGGGCTAATCGTCGTCGATGAAGAGCACGATCTCTCTTACAAACAACAAGAAGGGGTTAGATACTCCGCACGAGACATTGCTGTCGTGCGCGCCCAAAAGCTTAATATTCCTTTGATTCTTGGCAGCGCCACCCCCGCCCTAGAAACCCTTCACAACGCTCTTGAAAAACGCTACCAACACCTAACCCTCAATAAACGTGCAAACACTCAAACACTGCCAACGATTAGATGCGTAGAAACCGCCAATCATGGCCTTGGAGAGGAAGCTATCACGGCCATCGAGCAAACCATCAAGAAACAACAAGTGCTCGTATTTATTAACCGTCGCGGCTACTCGCCAACACTTATCTGCCAAGACTGTAAATGGATGAGCCAATGCGAGGGGTGCGACAACCCTATGACGCTGCATAAACACCCAACAAACTCCTATAACACGAGGCAATATCTACATTGTCACCGATGCGACAACAGAGCCCCTATTCCAAATAATTGCCCCAATTGCCATAGCTCTTACTTAAAGGCCTTGGGTACCGGCACTCAACGAGAAGAAGAAGAGTTAGAAAAGCGCTTTGGCCATGTACCTATTTTGCGCGTCGATAAAGACAGTACTGCACGAAAAGGTAGCTTCGATAAGATATTTAAGCAAATCAATACTGGCGAACCATGCATTATTATCGGTACACAAATGCTCGCCAAAGGGCATCATTTTGCAAATTTAGGCCTAGGCATTATTTTAGGGGTAGACCAGAGCTTTTTTAGCAGCGACTTTAGAGGCGCTGAGCGTATGGGACAACTACTCACACAGGTATCAGGTCGAATCGGGCGTGAGAGCAATGGAGACAATAAACCTGCCCAAGTGCTGATTCAAACACAGTTTGCGGAACACCCTTTGTTACAGCAATTATTGAAACAAAACTACCATAACTTTGCGCAGACATTACTCAGCGAGCGCGAGCTAACCGCAATGCCGCCCTATCAATTTATTGCTGTGATTCGCGCCCATGCACAAAGTCCGCATATTGCCGAGCAATTTTTGCAGCAAGCTCGCCTGCAAGCAGAGCATATTATTGCCCCTCGCCCAGGACTACAATACCTAGGGCCATTACCAGCGGCGATAGAAAAACGTAACAACCGATATCATTTTTTATTACACATAAAAATGTCTTCTCGAAGTGAAAGGCAACGACTACTACAAGAGCTATGTCCATATTTAGAGACAAGCAAACAACCCCAAGGCTTACACTGGTTAGTCGATGTCGACCCACAGGAATTTTAAAAGCCTTTATAATTTGCAGCCATCAACGTAAAATCAGCTCGCCTATAAAAACCACAAGAAACCGCCCTTAACACCACAATGACAAAAAATACGACCACTAAAAAAAAGAGCACCCAACACAAGAAGCCTCGCAATAATCGCCGGCAGACAAAAAAGACTCATCGTGCGCCACTGTGGGCATGGGTTGTTATTGGCCTATTAGTCGCCGCACTCATAACCCTATTACTGTATTTGTCCAACAGGCCGCCCAACACACCTAAAAAGCAGCCTGTTGCACAGACGAAAGAAGAAACTGTCACGCCACAGCCACGTTTCGATTTTTACGAAATACTTAAAGAGAGAGAAATAACAGTCCCTGATCGATCAGCAGAGATAAAAGCTTCGATCCCTGACGATATTAACTACTTCTTGCAAGCAGGCTCATTCAAAAATAATAATGAGGCCGATAAACTACGGGCAGAATTACTGCTTGGCAATATGGAAGCACATATAGAGCCCAGCACCAGAAATGGACAAACTTGGTATCGCGTTATTACAGGCCCCTTTTCAACACGCTCGAAAATGGCAAAAGCGAGAAGCGTACTTGCTTCCCGAGGCATGAGCCCCTTACTGCTAAAACGTAAAAAGCAGTAAGCCTGCACAGCGTAGGGCAGCTATCTGCTTGTTTTTTTATAAAACAGCCCCATTAATTACGCCTGTATCGCTGCAAATAAATCATACAAATTATTGTAAATTGAGAATAGGAATTAATTTTGGAACAATATAGAGGAACCACCATCGTATCGGTTCGCCGTGGAGGCAAAGTCGTTATAGGTGGCGATGGACAAGTATCAATGGGCAGCACTGTAATGAAGGGCAACGCTCGTAAAGTGAGGCGCCTTTATGACGATAAGGTTATCGCTGGCTTTGCCGGTGGCACAGCTGATGCCTTTACTCTTTTTGAGCGCTTTGAAGCAAAGCTTCACAGCCATAATGGCCAACTGACTCGCGCAGCAGTAGAGCTTGCCAAAGAGTGGCGTAGTGATAGAGCGTTGAGAAAACTAGAGGCATTACTTGCCGTCGCCAACGAAGAAGCCTCTCTCATCATCACGGGAAATGGAGACGTTATTCAGCCAGAGGACGACCTAATTGCTATTGGGTCGGGTGGTCCTTATGCGCAATCTGCGGCACGAGCACTACTTGAAAATACAGAGCTTGATGCAACAACCATTGCCACTAAAGCATTGACCATTGCTGGTGACATCTGTGTATACACCAACCATAACCACACTATTGAAGAGCTTATTATCGAAAAATAACAAGCTTAAAACAATTTATTACCCGCTCAATAATTACAGAGATTTTACATGTCAACAATGACTCCACATGAAATTGTTCACGAACTTGATCATCACATAATCGGACAAAATAACGCTAAACGTGCGGTTGCTATTGCGCTACGCAATCGCTGGCGTCGGATGCAAGTAGGCAATGACTTACGTAACGAGATTACCCCAAAAAATATTTTAATGATTGGACCTACTGGCGTTGGTAAAACCGAAATCGCACGACGTCTCGCAAAACTAGCTAATGCCCCTTTTATAAAAGTAGAAGCAACAAAGTTTACCGAGGTAGGCTATGTTGGTCGCGATGTTGAATCCATTATTCGTGATCTTGTCGATATGTCTATTAAGATGTGTCGCGAACAAGAAGTCGAAAAGGTCAAGCGTCGAGCTGAAGATAGCGCCGAAGATAGAATACTTGATACATTACTACGACCTGCTCGCAGTGATGCTCCAACAGGGGAAAGCAGCGATACCAGTAATAGTACTCGACAGTTATTTAGAAAAAAATTACGTGAGGGCGAACTCGATGACAAAGAAATTGAGATCGAAGTGACTGCGAGTAAAGTAGGTATAGAAATCATGGCACCTCCTGGCATGGAAGATATGACCAATCAATTACAAAACATGTTTTCATCGATAGGTAATGAAAAAACTAAAACAATTAAGCTACCTATTAAGCAAGCCTATAAACAATTATGCGATGAAGAAGCCGCTAAACTTGTGAATCAAGAAGAGATAAAAACAAAAGGCATTGAGAGCGCCGAACAAAACGGTATTGTTTTTATTGACGAGATAGATAAAGTCGCTAAACGTAGTGAAGGAACCGGTGGCGATGTTTCCCGCGAAGGTGTACAACGTGATTTATTACCTTTAATAGAAGGCTCCACAGTAAGTACAAAACATGGCATGATTAAGACTGATCATATTTTATTTATTACATCAGGCGCATTCCATGTAGCGAAGCCTTCGGACTTAATTCCAGAACTACAAGGTCGCCTACCCATTCGCGTTGAATTAGAAACCTTATCCTCAAAAGATTTCAAACGAATTCTAACCGAACCCTATGCCTCACTTACCAAACAGCAAATTGCACTAATGAAAACAGAGGACGTAGATATTATTTTTACCGATGACGGTATTGAAAAGATTGCAGAAACTGCATGGGAGGTCAATGAGCGCACTGAAAACATTGGTGCCCGGCGCCTACATACGGTAATGGAGAGGCTTGTGGAAGATATCTCATTTAACAATGGTTCGAATAATGAATCGACGATTACCATTGACGCCAGCTATGTTGAGCAGCACTTGGGCGAGCTTGCCAAAGATGAAGATTTAAGTCGGTTTATCCTATGACAAACCCTAAACCAAGCAAAGTACATTTACACAAAGAATCAAAAGTACTCGAACTCGTAGTCGATAGTATTAGTTATAAACTACCTGCTGAGTTTTTACGCGTGCACTCCAAATCAGCGGAAGTGACTGGTCATGGACCCGGTCAGGAAGTGTTAGTTGACGGAAAAATACATGTTGCCATAGAAAGTATGAAAGCCATTGGCAACTACGGCCTCCAAATAGTGTTTGACGATGACCACGACTCAGGTATTTATTCTTGGGATTACCTGGTCGAGATGTGCCTCAATCAACAAAGCATGTGGAATACTTATCTTGAAGAGTTAAAAGCCCAAGAAAAACATCGTGACCCACATACCAGCGTTATCCAATTTTTTCCTTAATAGAGCTTTAGTTGGTAACAGAAAAATAAGGAAGGGTATTCATACAATTAAAATAAAATAAGTTTATTATGATTTAAATTCTTCTTTTTAGAGATAGCGCCTATGTCTGAATACAATCAAGGAACCAACCACCTTACACGTCTATATAAAGCGACAGGATATTCAATTAAAGGGCTTAAATCTGCGTTTAAATATGAACAAGCATTTAGGTTGGAGTGCTATATTTTACTTGTCGTAATACCTATTGCATTTTGGAGTGGCAACACTGCTCTAGAATATTGTTTGCTTATTGGTAGCTGGGTTTTTGTGATGATAGTAGAGATGCTCAATAGTGCCATCGAAGCAACGATAGATCGTATTAGCTTAGAAAAGCACGAGTTATCCGGCAGAGCTAAAGATATTGGTTCCGCAGCGGTTATGTTAAGTGTGATTCTCACAGCAGGGGTATGGCTGACTATACTACTTGGATAAAACTAGTGGAGTAGGTTAACTTATTATTTTTTAAAAAAGGAGAAGAGGTTCTTTTTAAAGCCTTTTAGCAAATATTTATCGCGCACTTCATTAATATCGATATCATAACTGCCTGGCTCAAGATCCTGAGCAATTTCAATCTTATCCACTTCATCTAAGCGCTTTTTACCAGAGTCAATCAGAGCTTGTTTATCCATATCGTCTTTTGCAAGGTCCAATAATTTTTTCTTTTTAAGTGGCTGCTTAAATTCATTAAGTAACAACATAATTTTGGGCTTTAAACGCCTCTCAAAATTTTGCTCGACAACAACACCCACCTGGCCCGTTGTTAATTCAACAAGAGTGCCGGTGGGATAAAGCCCAATAGCTCGAATAAATTCGACGACTAAATCCTCCTGAAATTCAATACCGCGAACCTCATACAAATGAGAAACAGCTTGAGATGGTGCAATAGGATTACTTGCTCCACGAGGGTTTGTCACCCCGTCATAGAAAGTAACAATACCGGCAATTTTAGCGAGAAGAGGAATACTATCGCCTTTTAAATTTCGCGGGAAGCCGCTGCCATTAATCCTTTCACAATGGGTTTTAACAACAGCGATAACACGCGGTTCAACACCCGGTATTTTTTTGAGAATCGCCACCCCCTTATCAACAAACCCTTCGTACTCTGCTTGTTCCTGAGTGGTTCTATCGTCGTCCAATAGTAGCTCTCGGCGAATATGGGTTTTACCTACATCTTTTATTAATACGGCAAGGGCAAGCGTATCTAATTCAGCCTTTGCTAAGCCGATATGTCGTCCAAACAAAATCGCCCAGACAGCGGAACGCACTGCATGGCCATAGGTATGCTCATCGGTATCGCGGATGCGCGACAGCCACGTAAAAGCATCGGGATTACGTAATATACTATCCACCATGGAGCCTGCAACACGCTTTGTTTCGTGCACCGAAGTCATGTTACCGCTACCAATCTGAATCATCACCTCGCTTACAGCCCCAAAAACACGCTGATGCAATTGACGCGCGCGCTTTGCTTCTTTTTCAAGCGGCTCTTGTTGCTTATAGGTACGAGAATTAACCTTTAAGGGGGCCAATGAAGCAGACGATGGCGGCTTTACTTGTTTCTTCGAACTACGATTCTTTTCTTTAGGTGCCAGCGTACGCAAATTGGCCGCGGCAGGCCCAGCACCCTTGGTAACATCGATATACACATGATTACAGTGAGTTTTAAGCTGTTTTATTTCGTCAAGATCACGAACATAGAAACCTTGTATAGGAAACGGCGTTTGACCCCAAGGGCGATCAAGGCCCGATACATACATACCGATCGTCACCTCAGTCACGTCAATTTTTATTTGTTTAACACCCACACTTATTTCCCTCGGTATTCGAGATAAAAAACCGATAAACTATTACAAGGCTACTATTTATAATTATTATAGTTTATAAGCTTTCTTTAAATTGATAGGTACTTTTATTATTAAACTTTCTCATCTAATAGTAAATACACTGAGAAGCTCAGTATAAAGCCCCCTAAAAATTAGATTTTTTACTGTCAAGCACCAAGGCCGCAAGAGCTAAGTTTGCTCGCGCCTTTGATATATCTATAAATCCATACTTATAAATATATAGCTATAAATATACAGAAAGTGCCGCAGTATATAGGAACTGATAAAGAATACCTGAGAGCTTGAGCACAAAGCCGTGCTTACCACCATGAAAAAGGCACCATTTATTTATTATTCAATTAACTATAACCTTTTTAATTCCTCATCGCTATAGGGACAATTCAGCGACAGCACTAAAAAAAGCGGCGACATTTTCAGGGGTTGCCTGTGGTGTGACACCATGACCTAAATTGAAAACATGCCCACTACCCTCACCATAGGCTTTGAGTATATCGGCAACCTCTTCTCGTATTCTGGCAGGATTAGTATAAAGTATAGCTGGATCCATATTACCCTGTAGAGCGACTGTTTCGCCGACACGCTGACGCGCTTGCTTAATATCAGTCGTCCAGTCTAGCCCCAAGCAGTTTGCGCCGGTATTTGCCATTAACTCTAGCCATTGACCACCACCTTTAGTGAATAAAATCACAGGAACACGACGTCCTTCATGCTCTTTTATTAAACCATCAATAATCCGCTGCATAGGCAGTAAGGAATAGGTTTGGTATGCACTGTAAGACAATGCACCACCCCAAGAATCAAATAGTTGTACAACCTGCGCGCCGGCTCTGATTTGTGCGTTGAGATAATCAATGATCGAGGCAACCAGCTTATCCAGCAATAGCTGAAAAACCTCAGGCTGCTGATACATCAGTGTCTTAGTTCGAGCATAATCTTTACTTGAACCACCTTCCACCATATAGGTCGCTAAAGTCCATGGGCTGCCAGAAAAGCCAATAAGAGGTACTCTACCATTTAGCTCACGCCTAATGACTGAGACAGCATCGGTGACATAGGACAAATCCTTGGCAGTATTAACGATAGGTAGCGCCTCTATATCGGCCGCTGTAGAGACTGATTTTTTGAAACGGGGGCCTTCCCCTGTTTCGAAATACAAACCCAAGCCCATCGCATCGGGAATCGTTAAAATATCTGAAAATAAAATAGCCGCATCAATTTCGGGGTAGCGCTCCAGCGGCTGCAAAGTAACTTCACAAGCAAGCTCGGGGTTGCTACAGAGACTCATAAAATCACCCGCCTTAGCACGAGTCGCCCTGTATTCAGGCAAATAACGCCCTGCTTGGCGCATCATCCAAACCGGAGTCCTATCAACGGGCTCATGCTGCAAAGCACGTAAAAAGCGGTCATTTTTTAATTCGGGCATAGACTCAGGCATGGCACAAAAACTTCTAATCAAAAATGGAGATGTATTGTACTTGCTAGGCGCATAATTCACCATAAGAAGTATGACTAATGGTCATACCAGCATTACTTCTCTTTAGAGATCTGTCACACTCTTCCTAAGCCTACATTTACAACAATAAATCCACTAACTCGAAAAAGCATATAATTTTAATGGATATATTCTTACGCATTATTGAAATTACCTTTCCCATCTTCAGCATTGTTGCTCTAGGCTTGATTTGCGGAAAAAAGTTCAAGCCCGATATGCAAGTCGCCAATCAACTGAATATGGACGTTTTTGTACCTGCATTGATTTTTTCAGTGCTGGTAGGTCAGTCCGTAGACGTCAGGGAGTACCTACCGTTAATAGGTGCAGCCTTGTTTATTGTTATAGGCTCTGGGGTTTTAATTTGGCCCGTGGCAAAAGTGTTTGATATAAAAATGAAAACGCTAGCCCCACCAATGATGTTTAATAACGCGGGCAATATGGCATTGCCGCTAATGGTATTAACCTTTGGGGAGGCCGCTCTACCCATCGCAATGATTCTATTTTTAGTAGAAAACACTATCCATTTTACCTTTGGCAGCGCATGGCTTAACAATAGTGGGCACAGCAATCTACGTTCAATGATATCTCCCCTTACCGTTGCCACATTTATTGCTATTGGCCTAGGCGCGAGCGGTATCACCATTAATCAAACGCTATTACTACCCATCGACATGCTAGGGCAAATTGTTATACCACTTATGCTATTTAGCCTCGGCGTACGACTTGCCAGCTCATCATTTAAAACACTAAAAATAGGTATTATTGGGGGCTTGGGCTGTCCTGTGACGGGGCTTATTTTGGTGGCAATGATCTTACCCGTTTTTGAGTACTTACAAATAGCACTGTCAACAATGGAAATCGGTGCATTATTTTTATTTGGTGCGCTACCGCCAGCTATTCTTAATTTTATGTTCGCAGAACGCTACAATCAGGAACCCGATAAAGTCGCCTCGATTGTTATTATTGGCAATGCCTTGACTTTAGTCACATTACCTTTGGTATTGAGCTACGTTATCCCCAGATTTACCTAGGTGGCACAAAGCCATATAGGGAGTAAAATATGGGAAAAGCTTAAATAACAAAGAGAAAGAAAAGTTAAGCTGACTGAATTTTTTGGCGAATATCCATCCACACTTTACCTAGGGTGTTTTCGCCGCGCTGATCACGACCAATCCCCCAAAAATGATCATAGAGAGAAGTTTCTATTAGCAGAGCGTCCTCGGTCTCTAGCAATGCCTTTTTAATATCGGGGTATTCCGCAGTGGTACGATATAGAGCGCGGGTCATCCACACTCTGCGCTTATCCTTCCAGCCTTGCACCTTGCGCTTAAAACGTTTGCTACCCAAATCAAAGGCCTCTCGCCCAGTAGCTGCGGCTAATATCGCTTGCGCGTAGGGCATATCTTCAAACTTGTGAGCTTGATAGTAATGCTCTGGCGTAGACCACGTATATTCTTCCAATTCAAAGGGGCGAGGAACAATCGTTGACAAAAAGCTCGTTTCATCAAATCTCGAAAATCGAATCGCATTCTCTAATGTTAAATCATGTTCAAGCAATTATTTAGCTTCCATCACAAGCACGCCATCATCCGTACGTAGATTCACGCGACTTAAAAAACTGTTACCCAGCAACGTGACCGGTAAAGCATCATTAAGGCTCACCGAAGCCGCAACATTATATTGCGTGATGCCACCGATGGTGACTTTATTAAGAGTAACTAGGCGAGTCTCTACAACACCATTAGCTGTACTAATGCCACTGCGCTCACCTTTTTCATAATCAATACCCAAACGTCTTGCCGTCGAGATATTCATCGCAATAAGGCTCGCACCGGTATCCACCAAAAAATCGACACCACGCCCGTTAACCTGCCCCCGCGTCCAATAATGACCACCACGCTGGCTAGTTAGCCTAACAATTGTTTTATCGGGAGCGCGATACTGCCCACCAATTTGCTTCGAGAGCCCTACGCGTTGGCGCTGCCCATTAATTTCTAGAAGAGCATCTTTGCTAGTTGCGCTAATTAACTTAACACCAAACTTTTCTTTGCCTTTTTTAAGTAGCACTTGCTCACCATCAATGATCAATAGCGCGGCACCACCAAAGAGACCTTTTACCGTAATACTATTAGCACTGAATACAATAGCCGAAAAGCCAGCCAGCACTGCAAAAATAAGCCATCGAGAGAATACAGGCATTGGTATTTATCCTCTTAAAAATTAGTATAAATAATAGATAACAACAGACAACAATGAGCCTGCATAGATCCCTGCCAAGATATCATCGAACATAATACCAAAGCCACCGTGGATTTTTTTGTCCACCCAACGAATAGGCCATGGCTTTACAATATCAAAAAAACGAAAGAATATAAATCCTAACACCAGCAAGAGCCAATCTAACTCTGTGTTGAATAAAGGCAAGGCTATCATCGTCAACCAAAAGCCGACAAACTCGTCCCATACAATAGCAGGATGATCATGTACACCCAAATACCTTGCGGTGACATCACACAAATAGACCCCTAATAAAAACCCAACAACAACAATGAATAACTGCCATTCAAGTGCAGCAGAAGAAAAAAGAATATACAAAGGTATTGCCGCCAAAGTACCAAAGGTACCCGGTGCTTTTGGTGCCAGACCACTACCAAAGCCCAAGGCTAATAGCGGTATTGGCTTTTTTAGCAATGTGAAAAAACTAGGAAGTAAAATGTTGATACCCCTTATTATGAATTAACAGCTCATCAGCTAGCACTGCCTTGCCATTATCAAAACAACGTACGCCATAGTCATTATTTGCGGAACAGGCCTTAACTACTCTACCAATTTCTGTCGCCGCGATAGATTCGTCGTTAATCAACCGCATTACATCTGGAAGATGGTTTTCAGGCACAGTAAAAGCAACCTGATAATCATCGCCACCGCTTAGGGCAAAACTTAGCGAAGTAGCACTATCAACTAAATGTTTACAGGCCAATGAAATAGGCAATTTATCGACATCGATTTCGATATCCACCTGACTCGCCGTTGCGACATGCTGTAAATCTGCCAAAAGACCATCGGAGATATCAATCGCGCAGCGTGAGTAATCCACTATATTTAATGCCGCTTGGATTTGTGGCTGTGGACAATAAAAGCGACTATCTAAATATTTTTTATCGGCATCCGCAATTGCATTGTTAGCCGCCTCATCATTGATTAGTGCTAATGCCGCTGCACCATCGCCGAGATAACCCGTTACAAAAACGTAATCACCCACGCTTGCCTGATCACGTCTGAGGGCTTTACCCTGCTCAACAATGCCATGCACTTGCAATGTAATTGTTAAAGGGCCTTGGGTGGTATCACCACCGATCAATTCGCATTGATAATCCTGCGCAATGCTGAGTAGAGATTCACTAAAAGGAGCAATCCATTTTATGTCTGCCTCGGGCATTGTTAGGCCTAAAGTAAACCAGCAAGGTATCGCTCCCATCGCCGCCAAATCGCTCAAACAAGTACCAAAAGCACGCGTAGCTATTTGACCTGGCAATGCATCATCTGGAAAGTGCCGACCAGACACCAACGTATCCATAGAGACGACGAGGTCATGTTTATCAGGCACAGACAATATGGCACAATCATCGCCAATGCTTTTTACTACCGAATCTTTAAGGGCAGAATTTTTTACTGGCAACGAGTTAGCACTCGGCACGCCTTGCACTTTAAAAAACTGATTAATGATATCGAATTCTTTCAAAATAGTGACACCATTAAGATTTCAATTAAATAACCAATAGGCAATGATAAGGGCACGTCTAAAATATTACTTACGTGATTTCTTTTCAGCCTGCACTTCGATTGCTCTCAACTTTAGCGCTAACTGATCCAGCACACCATTAATAAATTTAAAGCTATCAACTGCACCAAATTTTTTACCCAGTGACACTGCCTCATTAATAACAACTTTATAAGGCACATCCGGTCGGTAGGAAAACTCATAGGCAGCCATTCTTAAAAGTGACTGGGTAATTGCATCGAGCTCCTCTAAACTTCTGTCCTGTAGAAACTCTTGGTACTGCGCATCTAGCTCTTCGGCGCACTCGGGTATTTTTTGCACCAGCTCATGTAAATAATCCGTATCAACATGAGTCATATCATTATCAGTTCTAAATTCTGACTCGATAATATGTGGCGCGGTTTGTGTCATTTGCCATTGATACAATGCTTGCATACCATAGTGCCGGGCTTTACGACGAGTTGCAGGTGACACTTTCATAATAACTTCCAAATAGTATTTTTTATTGCCAGACAACTAACAAATGTTCTTTCAGCAGCAATCTATAGTGATCGCTTCCAGTGCAATAATTCAGAGAGAGCAAACACGGCTTCGACACCTTTGTTAGCTAGCGACTCATCGGAGCGATCTTGCGCATCAGTAATAGTATTAACACCAATGACTTCATTGATAACCGGCTTATGAAAACGATCGGAGACTCGGCTAAAACCATCGACGACGGTTTGTATAACCGAATCATCATGGGTTGTACTTCCCTTAAGCACAACACCAAAAGCAATCACTGCATCGAGGCTACTATCACTTTCAAATAAGCATCGTGCAGCATAAGGCAATTCAAGAGAACCAGGGATTTTATGGACTGAAATATCGTCGAGTTTTACATCTAGCGCTACAAGTTCTTTTTTAGCCCTATCAATCATTGAGTCAACACATTCTTTGTGCCACATTGCAGCAATAATAGCGACACGCGCATTAGGAATTTTATGAAATTCTTCAACGGGTTTAGGCAAATAACCTGCCATAATATACATCCTAATAATTCTTAAAAAGTTTTGATTTCTTCACTTATTTTCGAGCAAACACTACCAAAATTATAAATCACTCTCGGGGCTCTCAATTAAATCGACAACCTCTAAATCAAAACCTGAAATAGCAGAAAACTTAAATGGTGCAGACATTAAACGCATTTTATTAACACCAAGCTCTCGTAAAATTTGAGCACCAGTTCCTACTTGACGATAAACATTATCTGATGTCGCTTTTTTTGTTTTTCCTGCAAGCATTAAGTCTATGGACTCTTCCATATCAACATTTGTTTGGTTGTAACACATCAATACCACAACACCTTTTTCTTCTTTTTCAACAAGACTAAGCGCATCGTGAAACGTCCATGGTGTAAAATCATCGCTGCCAGGCTGCAACGTCAAAACATCTTTAACGGCATCCAAAACATGCACACGTACTAAAGCAATATCATCTTGCGCAATATCACCTTTGTGTAATGCAAAGTGAATATCACCGCTCGCTAAATCTTTGAAGGTACTTAACTCAAAAAAACCGTAACGTGTCTTAACTTGCTTTTGGCTGGTTTTTTCGATTGTTTTTTCTTTAACCGAGCGATAGTGAATTAAATCGGCGATAGTCCCTATTTTTAAGTCATGATCAACAGCAAATTTTTTCAAATCGTCAAGACGTGCCATTGTACCATCTTCATTCATGATTTCGATGATAGCAGCAGCGGGCTCAAAACCCGCTAACCTCGCCAAATCGCAGCCTGCTTCTGTATGCCCTGCTCGACTCAATACGCCACCAGGTTGTGCCATCAATGGAAAAATATGCCCCGGCTGAACAATGCTTTCGGCCGTCGCGCCACGATTAACAGCAGCGCGTATAGTATGCGCCCGATCTGCGGCAGAAATACCGGTACTAACACCTTCAGCAGCCTCAATTGACAAGGTAAAATTTGTCGAGTGCTGCGCCTGATTATTATTAACCATTAATGGTAATTCCAGCCTGCGACAGCGGCTCTCGGTCAAGGTCAAGCAAATAAGCCCTCGTGCATGAGTGACCATAAAATTAATATCTTCCGGGCGTACATGCTCAGCAACCATAATAAGGTCACCTTCATTTTCACGATCCTCATCATCCATAAGGATAATCATTTTTCCCTGACGCAAGTCAGTGATTAACTCTTCAACTGTATTCATCTATTTATTCCAAGATACTTAATCTTAATCATCTATTTTATGCAGCTACAAAGTAACTCGCGCTACTTTTTACTCGCTTTATCTGCTGCTTTATCACCTAATAATAAGCGCTCTAAATAACGCGCAATTAGATCTACTTCTAAGTTAACTGATGTCCCCTCTTGATAGGACCCCATGATGGTTTTTTCTAAGGTATGGGGAACGATCGCAAGTTCAAACTCACAACCATCAACGGCATTAACTGTAAGACTTGTGCCATCAACGGTGATCGAGCCTTTATGAGCAATATACTTTGCAAAATCCCTAGGCACCTTTAATAAAAACCGTTCGGCACGTGCATCGCTATAGCGGCTAACCACCTCACCAATGCCATCAACATGCCCACTGACTAAATGGCCACCTAGACGAGTTTGTGGCGTCAACGCCTTTTCTAAATTAACTCTTTGGCCAATCTGCCAATGTTTAATGGTCGTAAGGTTTAATGACTCAACGGACACATCAGCACAATATCCAGCAATATTACCCAACTTGTCACAGGGCAGCTCAACCACAGTCAAACAAACACCATTAGTCGATATAGAATCACCTATATTGACATCACTAAAGTCTAATTGGTCTGTATCAATCTGAACACGCAAATCACCACCACGTGGTTCTAATAGGCTAACTGTTCCCATTGCTTCTATAATACCTGTAAACACAAACCACCTTTTAAACAATTAATTAATTTTTGTGAGTTAAACTCAAAATCTATGCTTTATTTCCGCACATCAAGCGTGCAACTATTCTTGTGTCTTGCCCTAACTGGCGGCGATCAATAACTTCTAGCACTTTCTTTTGAGACATGTGCTCTATAGGCAAATCGAACATCTGTCGAGCAGTGTGCCCCAAAAAAACCGGTGCTTGGTAGATGATCAATTCATCGATTAGATTTTGTTGCAAAAATGCACCCGCAAGCTTCGATCCCGACTCAACCAAAACTTCATTACACCCTCGACTCGCAAGTAAAGCGAGCACATTTTCTAGTAATAGTTTACTCTCATCGTCAACTGCTACACTCGCAAGCGAGATATGATCTCCCAAGGCAAGCAGCTTAGCCATTTTATCGCGATCGCTATCATAGGTTTGCTCAGAGACTATGACTAATGTTTTAGCATCAGCACTCAATATGGCAGCATCAAGTGGTATTTTCAATGAGGCGTCCAGTAGCACTCTCAACGGCGGGTTTTGAATAATATCTTGGGCATTATCTAAGTGCAGCTCGCACGCTCTAAGCGTTAAGCGGCTATCATCTTGCAATACCGAACCAATACCACTCACGATAGCACAACTCGCTGCCCGCCATTTTTGCACATCGCCACGGGCCTGCTTGCCTGTAATCCACTGGCTTTCTCCATTAGCCATAGCAGTACGACCATCCAAGCTTGTTGCGATTTTACATCTCACCTGTGGCCTATTGTGCAACATACGACCAACAAACCCTCGATTGAGAGCATAGGCTTGCTCTTCAAGCACAGGACCATCAACTCTAATACCTGCCTCAAGTAACGTCTTCAGGCCACTGCCTGCTACCAGTGGGTTAGGGTCTTTCATACCATAAACCACTCGGCTTACACCGGCACAAACCAACGCCTCGGAGCAAGGCCCAGTTTTACCCGTATGATTACACGGCTCCAAAGTAACGTAGGCGGTACTTCCGTTTATAACATTGCGATTCAATTGTGCATCAGCAATAGCGTTAACCTCTGCGTGAGGCTCGCCGGAACGATAATGCCAACCTTCGCCAATCACTTGCTCAACATTATCTTTTATCGCAACTATTACGCATCCGACACAGGGATTAGGCCTTGCAGTATAACGACCCTTTTGTGCTAGCTGTAAGGCAAGAGACATCCATTTAATGTCATTCATAGGTGAGCCAGATTCGGTTTATTAATGATAGTAAATGCGATTGGAATGTACCGAGTATTTTATGGGCCGAATTAAAACTAATCGCGTTGATCAGGCAATTGCTGTTGCAATCGATCAATTTCATCTTTGAATTCGCTAATATCTGTAAAACGGCGATAGACCGAGGCAAACCGTACAAAAGCAACTTCATCCAATTGCTGTAATTGGGCCATCACTTTTTCACCTATAGCCCGTGCAAGGATTTCTCTCTCCCCCGTACTTTGCAAAAAGTGCTTGATTTGATCAAGCGCAGATTCAACCGCCTCGGTACTCACTGGACGTTTCTCTAATGCCCGATTAAAGCCCGCGCGTAGCTTGTTCTCGTCAAAGGGTTCTCGCGAGCCATCCTGCTTAATAACGCGAGGCATCAGTAATTCTGCTATTTCGTACGTAGTATAGCGCTCATGACAAGCAATACACTCGCGACGCCTTCGCACTTGATTACCTCCAGCGACCAAACGAGAGTCAATGACTTTAGTATCTTCATCACTACAAAAAGGACAATGCATACATAAACCCGCAAAAATAAAAGGCGCATACTACCATAATATCGATGAAAATATGCTGTATGCAATGGTGCATAAAGCAAGATTTTACATCACCAATGGCTATTCACTTGTCAGGGCACTTCGATTAAAGACTGGGATCAAACATTAGATTTAGCAAAAGGAGGGGCAGTATCTATATTCTCTAGCGGCAGCGGGCGTCCAAGCGCATAGCCTTGTGCATAATCAACACCCATATTTCGCAACATCGCAAACGTAGAATCGTCTTCCACAAATTCAGCAATGGTTTTTTTACCCATAACATGGCTGATATCGTTAATGGATTTAACCATAGCCAAATTAACTTCATTGGTGCAAATATCTCGAATGAAAACTCCATCGATTTTCAAGTAGTCAACAGGCAGGTTTTTTAAATAGGAAAAGGAGGCAACACCACTGCCAAAGTCATCAATAGCAAAATAACAGCCGATACTCTTTAGATCGTTAATAAAATTAACAGCCTCGGATAAGTTTGATATAGCCGTTGTCTCGGTAATTTCAAAGCATATTTTTTCTGGTGGAATTTTATACTCATTAAACATATTAATAACATAGTCTAAAAAGATTTTTTGCCCAACGGTTTTACCTGAAAGATTAATAAAAACACACTGAAGATTTGACAGGATAGCCGGACGTAAAGAAAACCATTTGAACGCTGTTTTCACTACCCACTTATCAATATTAATGGATAGATCAAAACGCTCAGCAGCTGGCAAAAATAAGTTAGGCGTTATTAATCCATCACCTTCTTTCATACGAATTAATAATTCATAGGATGGGAACTCATATTCATTGATTGATGAAATTTGCTGAGCATGCAAGGTGAAATCATCTCGCTCTAGAGCCTGTGTGATACGGCCTGCCCAATGCATTTCTCCTCTACGCTTGAGCAAATCATCATCTTCTTCTGAAAAAACATGTGTCCTGTTACGACCCGTTTCTTTAGCAATATAACAAGCACTGTCAACATTTTGCAGTAGCGACGATACGCTTTCAGTCTCCCGATTAACACTAATGACACCAACACTCACACCAACAACGAATGCTTTCCCTTCCCAGATGAATTTAAACTGGCTGATTTTTTCATGTAACTCTGACGTTATTTTAAGTGCCTGATCAATACTGCTACCACGAATAAGAGCCGCAAACTCATCACCTCCAAGGCGCCCTATAAACTCTCTGTCGCCAAACACCTCACACAACATATTCGCAATTTGCTGGAGAAGCTCGTCCCCAGCGGCATGCCCACAAGCATCATTTACAATTTTAAAATGATCTAAATCCATGAACACCAAAACATGCTCATTGTTGTCAATAATGGCATCATCGATTGCAAGACTAAGCTTGGAATCAAAATGCCGCCTATTTGATAAATGCGTTAAGGAGTCATAGGCTGCATAAAAACTTAACTGCTCCGACAACCTCTTTTCTTCACTAATATCACACACCGCTCCACGGTAGCCTTTACAATGACCAGATTCATCAAAAATAGGCTTACCACTACAACGAATATCCAAAATTCTACCATCGGGAGCAAACCAAAAATATTCAAAATTAGTAAACTCTGTGCCTTTACGCAAAAGTGCCTGAAACTTGTTTGATAATGCTACTTGCTCATCACTAAGCCAAACATCAGGAAAATGGTATTTAATAAAATCTAGATAAGTCTTGCCAAGAATCGTTCTTTTTTTAAAGCCCGCAATTCTTTCAAAATTATTTGATACAAATACCACTCGAAGCTGTATATCTAGCTCCCAGCACCAATCCGTCGCGCTTTCTGCAAAGTCACGAAAACGTTCTTCACTCAATGACAACGCTCGGCGAGATAGATTTCTTTCAGTAACATCCGTTGAGAAGATTAACAACGCAGGCTTGCCTAACCATTTAATATGACTAATAGAATAGTGAAGAATGATATCGAAGCCGAGCTTATGCTTAGCTTCAATTTCGCAAAAACCCGACGTTTTTTTAGAGGTACCGTTAAAGGCAGTCCTTTTAAAGTATGTTTGTAATTTTAGGGATTCATTAATACTGTATAAATAATTTAGAGACGCTGAATTCATTAAATCAGCAACAGAATAGCCTAAGCTATCTGCAAAGGTTTGATTAACATACAAGGGGTAAGAGTCGTAAGATTGAATTAGCACTCCCTGCGCGCTGGCATTCATCAATTCCAGAAACCGGCCTTCAATAGAGGGCACTTCAAAGGCTTTACTCCTAGCACGAGCACACATGGAAGCCTTTCTGCTCCACTTTATATTTTTTTGACGGCGCTTGGCTCTATACAGGTGCAAAAAATACGATCCTTTTTACACATTCTGTGACATCAACAAATCATTTCACTTAGATACACAACATTAAACATATCCTAACTTATAGAAAAATGACCGGCCTGCACAGTATGCAAGGTAAAACATAAGGTATATTCACTTTAGTATAGACCCATATTCAGAAAAAAGGATATAGAGATAAGTCTAATGTACGATAGAAAAAATATGGTAACTAAATGTGGCTAGCCAGAAGACTATAAGGGAAGGAATTAAGGATAAATTGGCAACGACTCTCATTAAATTACTGATAACAGTCGTTGCCTAATGGCGCTCAAGTAAGTAAACACTTACTTGAGCTGTAGAGATTAAGCATACACAGGATATCTAGCACATATTTCCAGTACTTTTGCTTTTACTTCTTCGATAACAGTTTCAGAATTACCATTTTCTAAAGATTCGAGTACATCACACATCCAGTGGGTCAGTTCAATACAATCTTCTTCGTTAAAGCCACGAGTAGTCACTGCTGGCGTACCGATACGTAGACCAGAGGTAACAAACGGTGAACGCGGATCATTAGGTACCGAGTTTTTATTAACGGTAATATTAGCCGCACCTAAGGCTGCGTCAGCATCTTTACCTGAGTACTCTTTGCCAATTAGATCAACAAGCATTAAGTGATTTTCAGTACCGTTAGAGACGATTTTAATGCCGCGTTCCATAAAGGTTTTAGCAACTGCCTTCGCATTAACAACGACTTGCTTTTGGTAGGCTTTAAAATCGTTACTCATCGCCTCTTTAAAGCTAACCGCTTTTGCTGCAATGATATGCATTAATGGGCCACCTTGGCCACCTGGGAATACCGCTGAATTCAGCTTCTTCTCAATCTCGGGGTTAGCTTTCGCTAGAATAATACCGCCACGTGGGCCGCGTAAAGTTTTGTGGGTAGTCGAGGTGGTTACATCGGCAATTTGTACAGGGCTTGGGTAAACACCTGCTGCCACTAGGCCTGCAACGTGCGCCATATCCACTAATAAATAAGCACCTACTTTATCGGCGATATCGCGAAAACGCTGCCAATCCATTATTTGCGAGTATGCAGAGAAGCCCGCAATAATCATTTTTGGCTTATGCTCAAGCGCTAAACGCTCAACTTCTTCATAGTCGATCTCACCCGTTTCTGGGTTTAAACCATACTGTACGGCATTGTACAATTTACCCGAAAAACTCACATGCGAACCGTGAGTTAAGTGTCCACCGTGCGCTAAGCTAAAGCCAAGCACTGTGTCGCCTGGCTCACACAAGGCTAAAAATACCGCTGCGTTAGCTTGCGAGCCAGAATGCGGCTGTACGTTGGCGTAATCGGCTCCAAATAGCTCTTTAGCGCGATCAATCGCAAGAGTTTCGGCTTTATCGACATATTCACAGCCACCGTAGTAGCGCTTACCTGGGTAACCCTCGGCATACTTATTAGTCAGCTTAGTACCCTGAGCTTCCATGACCATAGGACTGGTGTAATTCTCAGAGGCAATTAATTCAATATGCTCTTCCTGACGACGCTCTTCTGACTTGATAGATGATGACAATTCAGGGTCGAATGATTCAATAGTTTGTGATTTATCAAACATAAGTTTTATTACTCTCTTATTATGCTCTCTCAAAAATAGTAAGAGTGCTTACTGTGAATTTGCCTTCATTAACCTAAATGAATAATAGGTGCCATTTTGGCTAAATATGAAAAACTGACCGAATTCTACACGAAGGTAAACCCAAAGCCCATATGAAATTTATAGCAATTATTTCATTTAATTAAAAGTCGAATAAAATCACCAATTTATAATGACAATAACGACTTTCGCGTATAATCATGCCCATTAAAGACCGTTATTTACGGCACCTATACATTTAGGTCCTATTAAACCCAACCCTTCTGATTTAAAGGTAGTTAATTTTTATGGCACAGTACGTTTATACAATGAACCGCGTTGGTAAAGTTGTCCCACCTAAACGTGAAATTCTTAAAAATATATCACTGTCGTTTTTCCCTGGTGCAAAAATTGGTGTACTTGGCCTCAATGGCTCAGGGAAATCTACCTTGCTGCGTATTATGGCGGGTATTGATACGGACTATAATGGCGAAGCACGCCCAATGCCGGACATCAAAGTCGGCTATTTGCCCCAAGAGCCACAACTCGATGAAGCCAAAGATGTTCGTGGCAATGTAGAAGATGGTGTGCGTGAAGCCCTTGATGCCCTTGCAGGACTTGAGCAGGTTTACGCCGACTATGCCGAGCCCGATGCTGACTTTGACGAACTCGCCAAAAAACAAGGTCGCTTTGAAGATATTATCCAGGCGTGGGATGCCCACAATCTCGACAATAAACTAGAACAAGCCGCTGACTCGCTGCGCCTACCGCCATGGGATGCTGATGTCAGCAAACTATCGGGCGGTGAAAAGCGCCGCGTTGCACTGTGTAGACTACTCCTTTCAAAACCAGACATGCTCTTACTCGACGAACCCACTAACCACTTGGATGCAGAATCGGTTTTTTGGTTGGAGCGGTTTTTACAAGACTTTAACGGCACTGTGGTCGCCATTACTCACGACCGCTACTTTCTCGACAACGCCGCAGGCTGGATTCTTGAATTAGATCGTGGTCACGGTATCCCTTACGAGGGTAATTATTCGACATGGCTCGAAAACAAAGAAGCGCGCCTTGCACAGGAATCGCGCACAGAGGCCTCTCGACAAAAGGCCATTAAGGCCGAGCTCGAATGGGTGCGCCAAAACCCTAAAGGCAGGCAAGCCAAAAACAAAGCACGCTTGCAGCGATTTGATGAAATGCAATCGCAAGAATTTCAAACACGTAACGAAACCAATGAGATTTA
The DNA here is from genome assembly GCA_947488935.1 of uncultured Pseudomonadales bacterium. Classification (GTDB taxonomy): domain Bacteria; phylum Pseudomonadota; class Gammaproteobacteria; order Pseudomonadales; family Cellvibrionaceae; genus CANLBN01. Next base: position 119,219 of record CANLBN010000008.1, on the reverse strand, counting down.
TATCCCGCCTGGCGAACGCTTAGGCGACAAGGTCATTGAATTTCATAATGTCTGCAAAAGCTATAATGACCGCTTACTGCTCGACAACTTGAATTTTAATATCCCTAAAGGGGCTATTGTGGGTATTGTGGGCGGTAATGGTGCCGGTAAATCAACGCTATTTCGCATGATCAATGGCGACGAAAAACCCGATAGCGGCGACATTGTTTTTGGCGACACCGTCAAAATTGCCTACGTTGAACAAGGCCGCGAGAACCTCGACGATAACCAAAGTGTATGGGAGGCAATCTCAGGTGGAGCCGATATTATTACCATTGGCAACTACGAGGTGCAATCGCGCTCCTATGTAGGTCGCTTTAATTTTAAAGGCTCAGACCAACAAAAGCGTGTGGGCGATTTATCCGGTGGTGAACGCGGTCGCCTACACTTGGCCAATACTCTCAAACAAGGCGCAAACGTACTTTTACTCGATGAACCCTCGAATGATCTCGATATAGAGACATTGCGCGCACTAGAAGACGCACTATTAAACTTTCCGGGATGCGCACTGGTCATCTCACATGACCGCTGGTTTCTTGACCGCATAGCAACGCATATATTAGCTTATGAAGGCGACAGCGAAGTTGTGTTCTTTGAAGGCAATTACACCGAGTATCACGAAGATTTATTAGCCCGTAAAGGTGACAAAGCAAGACCTGAACGTATGCGTTATAAACCCATCAAAGCTTAATATTTTTTGAATATAAACGTTAAAACTTAAGAAAGAGACATTAACTCAGTACGAGCAGATGCAAATACACCAAGATAAACCTACTGACAAAATAGACGGTTTATCTTGGCAATAATGCAGCCAAAAAAGCACCGGCCTCAACAACACTGGCAAGTAGAGTTCTAGCATATAATTAAGACAGTACCATCCACAAAATACCGTTAAGTAATCCACCACATCGAGATACGATGAAGCAGGAGTCATAATGGAAATGTTATTAATTGTTCTTATAGAGTGGCTGCACACTCATACATCGATGGTGATAGAAGAACCACCCACAGTCGTTGTTATGAGTCACAAGGAGCTACAACAAAAATATAACTGGACAATGCATGCTGTTTATAACCGGCAAGAAAAAATCATTTACTTGTCTGAAAATATTGATATTACTACGCCCATCGGAGAATCAGTTGTGCTACATGAATTGGTTCACCACTATCAAAACATCAGTGGCTTGGTCAATAGTTTTCAGTGCTCACAGCAGTCAGAAAAGCTGGCCTACAACACTCAACGCTTATACCTATTGGATAAAAATGTCGCTAAACTGATGCCCGAACTTAATGAATTTAACATAACTATGCTTAGCCGTTGTTCCATGCCTTAGCGGCCTGATTAACCTTCAGCAAAACACTAATAAAGTAATAACATCCTATGAGAAAGTATTTTTTACTCGCAGCATTCATCCTTTTAACCAATCACACGCATGCCCTCGCCCTCGATGTCGAGGAACAAGCAATTGATATCCCTCTACCACAACTAATAGGTAGCACTCCCGGGAAGTTATCCGGATTGAAAGATCATCAAGGTAAAATTATTTATTTAGACTTTTGGGCATCGTGGTGTGGTCCTTGTCGACAATCCTTTCCGTTTTTAAATAAATTACGCAACGAGTACAAAGATAAAGGCGTCGAGGTGATCGCAATTAATGTGGATGCCGATATAAAAGAAGCATTGTCTTTTTTAAAAGACTATCCCGTTGACTACCCCATTCTTTTAGACCCACAAGGTAAAATGCCAAGCGCCTATAATGTGCGCGGCTTACCGACTGCATTTTTAATTGATAGAAAGGGGGAAGTTTTTTATCGCCACTTAGGTTTCCAAGAGCGCGATAAAAAATGGATAAAAGCATTAATTGATCAAAAATTAGAAGAGCAATAGTTTGCTATTTTGAATTACTGTCCGCGCATAAACCACTTATCAATCTCACCGAGAGAGAATTGCATAAAGGTTGGGCGGCCATGATTACACTGCCCACTTCTCTCAGTAATTTCCATATCACGCAGCAACGCATTCATTTCTGGAATCGTTAGTTTGCGATTAGCTCTCACGGATCCATGACATGCCATCGTCGATAATAATTCATTAATATGTAACTGGATACGATCGCTTGTACCGTACTCAATCACATCAGATAAAACATCGCGCACTAATTGCTCGACATTAGCTTTTTGAAGGGCCACTGGAATTTGTCGCACCAATAAACTCTCTGGCCCTGCACTATCGATAACAAAACCTAACTGAGTAAAAGTATCGATATGAGTTTCTGCGCCAGCGACTTCTTTTTCACTCATCGCTATTGTAATAGGCACTAACAATGGCTGAGGCTGAATAGCATTCTCAGCAAATTCCAGCTTCATTCGCTCGTAGGTAACGCGCTCGTGAGCGGCATGCATATCAACCATTATTAAACCGTCGGCATTTTCGGCTAAGATATAAATGCCTTTGAGTTGAGCAATAGCAAATCCTAATGGGGGAATTTCTGCGCTATCATCTACATTACTGTTGGCAGGAGACTCTTGAGCGGCAGCTTGATAAAACTGCATCGTTTCACGAACTTGAGGAGCTTGACTCGATTGATTCGAGAAAAAATTAGCACTAAGCGGTTGTGCATTTACCGATGAACTAGAACTTGGATCAGAAAAAGTTGACTCACTCGATGCAAGCGGCATGGCTTTTTGTTGTGTGGGTGAAGTCTCTATATCATTTACGCCACTGGCACTATGTATTCTATTTAAAATATTTTCAGCGGGCTCAACTTGTACTTGGCGCTCAGGTCGTACATCAGCAAGTGCATGATGCAAACCACTAAAAATAAAATCGTGTACTGAGCGATGATCCCGAAAACGGACTTCGTGTTTTGTTGGATGCACATTAACATCAACCGTCGCCGGATCGACTTCTAAAAATAAAACAAAGGCGGGGTGACGCCCATGAAACAATACATCGCTATAGGCTTTTTTAACCGCATGGCTCACAAGGCGATCTTTAATCGCACGACCATTGACATAAAAGTGCTGTAAGTCTGCCTGACTTCGCGAAAACGTAGGCAGTGCCACCCACCCCCACAAGCGCAAACCATGGCGCTCGATATCTATCTCAAGTGCACTATCCATAAATGCAGGGCCACAAATTTGTGCAACACGTCGGGCGCGATCTGCCTCATTCACACTTGCTCGAAAACTGCGTATAGCACGCTGGTTATGGCGCAACTCAAAACTAACCTTAAAATGCGCAAGCGCAAGTTGCTTGACTACATCATCAATACGCGAGAATTCTGTTTTTTCTGTACGCAAAAATTTACGCCGCGCTGGGGTATTAAAAAATAAATCCCTTACCTCAACCGTTGTGCCTCTTGGATGTGGTGCGGGAGAAATCTCAGCTACCATATCGCGCCCTTCCGTCTTCGCCACCCAACCATTATGAGAGTCACTGCTATTACTCGTTAACAATAATCGAGAGACTGAACTAATACTCGCAAGCGCTTCCCCGCGAAACCCCAGTGTTGCAACAGCCTCAAGATCATCGAGTAGTTTAATTTTGCTGGTGGCATGACGCGCAAGCGCCAAGGATAAATCCTGCTTATCAATGCCATTGCCATTATCACGAATACGCATTAATTTAATACCTCCGTCTTCCACGTCGATCTCAATACGTGTAGCACCGGCGTCCAAGCTATTCTCTAATACTTCTTTAATAACAGATGCTGGGCGCTCAACTACCTCACCCGCTGCAATTTGGTTAGCAAGACGTGGACTTAGACGTTCTATAGTAGGCATATGATGTATTTTCTGCGTAAAATTAAAAGGGAATTATGAACTAAACAACCTGCATATTCTATGGTATCCAATGACAATCCCTTTAGTAACACATCCTTTTTACAGCTACCCCTTCCCAGGCAAACATCGCTTTCCCATGGACAAATTTGATTTGCTCTCTCAGTACTGTAAGGATAAGGGCTTTTTGCATCGCCATAATGTATTTCGCCCCGGCAAAGCACGGCAGGACTTACTAGAAACCGCACACTGTCGTCACTATATTCATCGCTTTATCAATAATCAGCAGAGCACAAAAGAACAACGGCGAATGGGCCTACCCTGGAGTAATGATCTAGTCAGAAGGAGTTTGATATCACCCAACGGTACCTTCCTTACAGCACAACTTGCACTGCAGCATGGTATTGCTTGTCACCTTGCAGGCGGCACCCATCATGCCCATTTCGATTTTGCTTCTGGCTTTTGTATTCTAAACGACTTGGCCATTACCGCTACAGCACTGCTTAAACAAGGCAAAGCAAAAAAAGTGCTTATCTTTGATTGTGATGTCCATCAAGGCGATGGCACAGCTACCATACTCGCTAAGGAACCACGTATATTCACCTGCTCGATTCACTGTGAAAAAAATTTTCCAGCCCGCAAGGCACAAAGTGATTTAGATATAGAATTATCGCCAGACATTAGCGAAGGAGAATATTTAGAGACAGTAACCGCGACATTGGCCACGCTCATTAGTCAGCAAAAACCTGACTTAATACTCTATGACGCAGGCGTTGATATATTTGCAGAAGATCCCTTAGGACTACTCTCCATTTCAAATAAGGGTATTCGAGAGCGAGAAGAAAGTGTCCTCACTATTTGCAAAGAAAATAGTATCCCGGTTGCCACGGTTATTGGAGGAGGCTACGACGACAACCGCAAAGCCCTTGCTAAGCGTCACGGAGAGGTTGTTAAAGCAGCCTATAAGATTTATAGGTAGTAGAATCTACGATAAATAAGCACCAAGCAGATATAAAATTACATAATACCAAAGGCTTTATGTGCTTTACGGTATTCTACAATAACACTGGTATCGGCTTTAAACCTGTCATTAATGATTTTTTTAGCAGCCGGGATAGTATCTAGAGCAGGAAGGTTTTCAGAATCTCCATCCATGACCCTCAACAATACATTCGACACTACCATTAAATCACTATAATCTGGCTGGCCATTACTGGCGTCGTTTTTCTCATTGGAGTCATACATCCAATCACCACCATGAGATAAAACATCGATGACTTCTTGGGGCAAATCCCACTCAGCAATCACTAATTTACTATTGGCCGCCGAGTCTTTTTCAGAAATATCTTTAAGCTTATTATGCTCATTAACATTTTCTTTATTTTTAGACACATATTGTAGTATTAACAAATCTCCAATACGAAAAAACAGGCCACACAAGAATGCGATATCAGCATCAAACCCCGACCGTCTAGCGACTGTTTGCGCCATGATTGCACGCTTAACGGAGTTATCCCAGGCTTGCCTAAAGACTTCATCTAACACCCTACTTGGCGCTTTAAACAGCTCTTTTGTTGCAAAATAAAACACCAGCTTTTGAATAAGCTCTTTACCCAAACGACAGACAGCATCATTGACTGTTTTTATTTCTGTTGCACCGCGATACAGCGGGCTGTTAGCCGCCTGTACAAGTTTTATACTCATCGAGCCATCTCGCACAACAGTGTCTGCAATATCGTCAAGGCTTGTATCGGGCTGGCTGCAAATATTTTTAACTTTCATGGCAACCTCAGGGAGAGAGACTAGCGATAACTTACCGCTACTCACCTCTTTTTCGATGCGTTGCAACAGTGTTTTTTGGAAGAAGTCTTCTTCTACAGAAAAATCTCTATTCACATTATTCGTTTTTCTCGTTCGCTCTTCGGCAAGCGTTACCACATGATGGGGTAATTGATAAAATGTCGCCGTAGCAGATGCAACTTTTGCAGTAAATTGCCTTGGTCTCAAAAAACTCAAAGGGCGACTAGCCTCTGGCGAGTCACCTTCGAGCGTCTTTTCACGTCCATCGCTATTGAGCACCGAAATTTTTCCGGCTATCAAAAAGTAATCTCGATTATCTTCGTCACCTTCATTAAATAATAAAGCGCCTTTTTTGAGAACGACCGTTTCTGAAAAATTAAGCATTAGAATTTGAGCATCCTGCCGTAAATCCACAAAGGGAGTAAATTCAGATAGCGGAGCCATTCTTTTTAGGTCGACAGACGCAGAGGATTTTGTCGTACGATGATTACTATCATCGGATAGCTTGTTCATTAAACGTTTAAGCATTGGCTAACTCTTCAGTAAAACTTGTATTTTATCGCCATTTTAAAATGGACATAACGTGACACATTTGTCACTAATTACTATGAGTATAGATGCTTTTTGTTATAAGGGTAGGAAAGGAGAAAAATCTATTGAAAAGTGAAAAACCCTATAAAATAAGGATAGATCAGTAAAGGATTCAACCATCAATGCTTGGGATCACTAAACGCTGACCAATACGTATTGAATTACCGCTCAATTTATTTTGCCTGCGAATAGCAGCCACCGTACTTTGATAGCGCAGTGCAATGCCCGAGAGCGTTTCACCACCGGAGACTCTATGAATACGCCTAGACGGCCTAGCAGCCTTGTCTGTAGCAGCCAGCACATTACTCGACACAACCTCGCTAACAATGAGTTTTTGGCCAATACTAATCGAATTACTTTTTAACCGATTGATCTGTTTAAGCGCATTGACAGAAAGCCCAAAGCGAGCCGAAATACCCGATAAAGTATCACCACGAGACACTTTGTAGATACGCCTGTTGTTATGAGCACTGGTATTAACACGAGCATTAGCGACTGTCGGCTTACCACCATTTTGCTTCCATGCCAGATAAGTCCCGCCCGGTGGGTTTTTCTCAAAAAACTCGCGTATTCCCGTATAAATTGAGTTGGACATCTTTTGACGATAATTTGCAGAAGATAACTTCTTAGCCTCGCCAGGGTTAGAAATAAACCCGGTTTCAACAAGAATTGAAGGAACATCAGGCGATTTAAGCACTAAAAAGCCCGCCTGTTCCACGGTCTTTTTATGTAAATGAGCGATACCACCCATTTTATTAAGAATATGCTTACCCGCATCGAGGCTCGAGCTCAGCGTAGCACTCATGGATAAGTCAACTAATACACCTTTTAAAACTTTATCCTTATCTTTTAGGCTAACATCGCCAACACCACCTATTAAATCTGCATTATTTTCTCTACGCGCCAAAAACCGTGCTGTCTCAGACGTTGCTCCTCGGCGCGACAGTGCAAATACCGAAGCACCTTTAGCATGCGGAGTTTTAAAGGCATCTGCATGGATAGAAACAAATAAATCAGCGCGGTGTTTACGCGCAAAATCACGGCGTTTTTTTAGTGGAATGTAGTAGTCATTGGTACGAGTCAGCTTAGCTTTATAGCCCTGAGTGGCGTTGATTTTTTTAGCGAGGCGCTTGGCAATATCGAGCACAACTGTTTTTTCTTTAACCCTGCGAGGGCCTATAGCGCCAGGGTCTTCACCACCATGGCCTGCATCAACGACCACTAATATATCGCGCCTACTTGATACCGACGCTGCCGCAGCGACCTGCTCAATTGTCTTTTTAGTAACTGTATTTTTATCATACAAATCAACCACTAAGCGATTAGGCTTGCCTGCATGCTTTTTAAGTACAAAACTGCGTGGGCTAATATCGTCTTTTAAGTCAAATACAAAGCGCAAATGGCTTTTGTCACGTGTTGCACTACGTATACGCTTGATAGGGGTTTTAGAGAGGTCAACCGATGCCAAAGCCGCATTATTTTTTGTATTTTCAATATCAATAACTAGTCGAGCAGGGGCCTTCAGAGAAAATATTTTATGAGAGACTCCATTGCTAAGATCAAAAACAACACGTGTATGATCAGGAGCTCGCCATACCCGCACCCCATCGACAGAAGTGGCAGCTAAGGTAAGTGATGAAGAAAGCAGTGCCCCCAGTAACAAAACAGCACTGGCAAAATAGCGGGTTGAAACACGGGATTTAATTACCCCATAACTCCACAACGCTACTATAGACACACTTATATTTCTCATCATTTCAATTAATCATTCCAATGCGTTAAAACGCTATCACCTTTTTCACTGATTGTTGTTATTGTCAGTTGGCGACCCACTTCTCCTGTGTCAGATTTTTTAGGTATTAATTCTAAAATAACATCGGGTTCGGGGAGATACTCCAATCCTCGTTCGGGCCATTCAACCAAACATATAGAATCCTCGTCAAAGTATTCTCGTATTCCCATGTACTCTAGCTCCTCAGGGTGCCCTAACCGATAAAGGTCAAAATGATAAACCGGCCTCTCAAAGTGCTCATAAGGCTCAACAAGCGTATAGGTAGGACTCTTAACAGAGCCTGAATGACCAAATGCCTGCAATATACCACGTGTTAGTGTTGTTTTACCGGCTCCTAGCTGCCCTTCCAAAAAAATCGTCAACCCACAGCCTAATTGCGCACCAATCTGGCCACCTATAGCAACGGTTTGCTGCTCATCCTCAAGATACAAACACTTTTTTTTAAACATCGGTTAAGCCTGTACGTCATTGAGTAGCATACGAATATAGGGTATCAGGTCTGTCGCCAATAAGCCTCTCATACCAGATTCCGCTACAGCGAGATCCCCAGCCATTGCATGCAATACCACACCAAGACAGGCCGCATCAGAAGTACTGAGCCCCTGGGCGATTAAACTACCTATCAGGCCACTAAGTACATCGCCCATACCACCCGTTGCCATACCCGCATTACCGGCGTCACAAACAAAGAGTCGCTTATCACTAGTGAGCACTAACGTACCTGCACCTTTGAGCACAATAGTACCGCCATATTTATTATGTAAAGCATTGATAGCAGCAATTCTATCGGCTTGAACAGCAACAATACTGGTACCTAATAAGCGCGCAGCCTCGCCTGGGTGTGGTGTTAGTACCCATTGAGTTTTCTCTGTCGATTGCGAGGCAGGTAGACAAAGTTTGCCCGATGCCAATAGGTTGAGCCCATCGGCATCAATGACTAACTTTTTACCCTGATCGAGTTCGTTAAGCGTATGGTATAGCAGCTGCTCAGACCAAGCAGCCTGCCCGAGGCCCGGGCCCACAACCAATACCGTTGGCTTTTCGAGTAATGGCAGTAACATCTGTCCTGACTCAATACCAACGGCCATAAGTTCTGGCTGGCGAGCAATAACTGCAGAGACATTTGCACTCCGAGTCGCAACCCCAACCAAACCAGCCCCCGTACGGGCTGCCATTTGTGCGGCCATTAAAGGAGCACCACCAAAGCCTATATTGCCACCAATAACTAAAACATGCCCAGAGCTGCCCTTATGCGCATCGAGTGCTCTCTTAGGCAATAGTGCTAAAAAGCTCTTGTGATCGAGAATCTGAGCGGCGGGCCTGACAGACGTATTAATACTATGCTGCTCTATCTGTCCTACACCCAAATCACTAAAAAATAATGTCCCCGCGTGTTTACGGCCATCACCAACAAATGCTCCTATCTTACGAACAATAAAGCTAATCGTTGCATCAGCTTTTACAGCGTGCTTGTCTTGAGCCCCAGACAAATCAAGCAAGGAGCCAGTGTCAGTGTTAATACCGGTTGGTATATCAATAGAAAATACAGGATATTTTGCGCTATTAATAAGATTAACAGCGTGTTTGATAGGCTCTTTTAAAGCGCCACGGCTACCAATGCCAAGCAGTGCATCGACAATAACCGTCGGCTGCTCTATTTCTTCATCTTGCCCTTGCATCAAATACCAAGCCTGCTCAGAAAAAGGCTGTATATCAACACCTTCTTGCAAGGCATACTGATACGGCTCTTTAGTATTGTTTGCACTTAACTGCCAAGCCGTGACTTCTAGGCCACGTTTAGCTGCAAGTGCAGCCATAGTGTAGCCATCGCCACCATTATTGCCGCCACCACAAAAGATATGCAATCTTTTTACATTAGGCCAATATTCACTCAAGGCTTTGAGTGCGCAATTAGCGGCGCGATGCATAAGGTCGAGACCAGACATCGGGCTTTGTGCCAGTATGGTTTTCTCTAGGCACCGTGTATCATCAGCCGTATATAAAGCATATGGGCAAATATTCGACTGACTCATAAAACATCTCTAACTGCGAAAATTAAGCTATTATAAATTAACATGCTAAATAAACCAGCCTGAAGAGCAGTTATGATCTTAAGAAGGGTGAGTAAATTAGGGCCTCCTTAAATATAGCTAGCCATGGAATATATAAATTGGTAGAAACGACTCCCCATAATTTTAAGTTGATCAACCCCGCTATTATCGTAGCTCTGCATATTGCTGCTATTGCAGTAACGCTCAGTTATGGTTTACATCATCTATTCAACGAAACATTTAGCATCGCGGTTTGTTTACTCAGTGGCTCTTTAGTCGCAGGGCACTCTCTGATTCGTCATATTGCAAAAAAACCGATTGACACTCATTTAGCGATTTTTGCTTTTTTGATCTGCCTCGATTTACTCATAACCAGCTATTATTACCACTATCGCGGGCTCGTTTTTTTATTCCCTTTTATTGGCTGTTTATTTTATTTCTCTACCTATAAAAAAGCACTCGCAATTTCTCTTACTTTAACAACGCTATGCTTAGCTGCAGCAACGCAATCAACGACTATAGATGTTGTTTTACGCTTTGCTATCGGGCTTTATTTTTCTATTCTATTTTCAGCCATTTACGCAAACATTGTTAATAAACAGCAATTGATGCTTAAAAAAGATGCTCATGAAGACTCACTGACAGGTATTACTAACCGCCGATATTTTAATGACTGGCTAGATTCTACAGTTAAGGAGAACCGAAAGAATAAGAAAAATATCGCGCTTTTCTATATAGACATCGATGACTTTAAAACAGTTAATGATTCACTTGGCCACATCGCTGGCGATGAACTGCTCAAAGCCTTTAGTCAACGCATTTTGACATTAATACGCCACAATGAACTCGTGATTGGCCCTAACAAGGTCGTCAATTTTGCTCGGTTAGCAGGCGATGAGTTTATTATTGCTATTGTAGATATCGAAAATATACAGGCGGCCAAAAATATTGCACAGCGGCTCATTGATAGCGCAAGGGACCCATTCGACTTAAAAGGCTTTAATACATCTATCAATATGAGTATCGGCGTAATGTACTCAGAAAACAATATGAGTGCAGAAATGCTGATACATAATGCAGATACTGCAATGTATGAAGCTAAAAAGAATGGAAAGAACAACTTTTACCTCTATGACGACAGTATCATTAACGAGCTTCAACGCAGGAAAGATATCGAGACCCATATTAATGACGCACTTAAAAACGATCTATTCAAACTCGAATACATGCCCATTTATAACCTGCAAGACAACAACGAAATCGTCGGTGTCGAGACACTTATACGCTGTAAGGAAGCCTATTTAGAAAAAATTGGGCCGGAAAAATTTATTGCTATAGCGGAGTCAAGTGGGCAAATCAAAGAAATTGACTTGTGGGTATTAGAAAAAACATTTAAAAAAATCAATGAAAACAAAGAGATATTATCAAATATCTGGCACGCTATTAATATATCCTCGACTGAACTCTTAGATGCAAAATTTATTGAAAAAATACAACAACTGCTAAAGCACTACTCGATAGATGCACGCAATGTACATTTAGAGATAACAGAGACTAAGTTAGTACCCTACGAAAGCATCATTATTAGCCGGCTTAACCAGCTACGTGAACTTAATTTTCACTTAACTTTGGATGACTTTGGTACGGGTTATACCGGATTTGCACAACTTATTAATTTCCCAGGCTCTTATATTAAAATTGATAAAAGCTTTATTAGTGAGATTAATAATCAGTGCTCTAAGCATATGCAAATGATCGATATCATGATATCAATTGCCAAAATCTATGGACTGGAAGTCATTGCAGAAGGAGTAGAAAACACTAGGCAAGCTGATCACCTTAAAAAACTTGGTTGTCAGTACGCACAAGGTCATTTTTATTCGACAGCCATCGATTGGGATACACTTCACCAATTACTCCAACAGCGATAAAACTATCCACTTGCCAACTAAAGTAGCAGCCGTTGCAGAGGATAAGGTTATTTTTAGATAAATCCTTTTTACAATACATAGCAAAGTAAGCAATCTTTTCTATACTCTTATGAGAGGTGCTTATTTTGAAGAATTTCAGTCAATTATTACTATTGCTTACAATCATCGCAGGCTTGTCACAGCCCGCTAGCGCTAAATATACGATTACCGTTGTAGATCAGGACAAAAAGCCTGTGAACGATGCAGTCATCAGCTTTGTAGCACTACCCCAAGATACGCTAAAAAGCCCTGAACTCGCAGTAATGGATCAGCTGGCCCAGCAATTCTCGCCCAAAGTATTAATTATTGAAGAAAATCAGCAAGTTATATTCCCAAACAGCGATAACACTCGCCATCATGTCTATAGCTTTTCAGCGGCCAAACCCTTTGAAATTCAGCTATACAGTGGTACACCTCAAACACCTATTACTTTCGATAAGCAAGGCGTCGTCGCCTTAGGTTGTAACATCCACGATGACATGGTTGCCTATATCTATGTACAAGGGCAAGAACGCACAGGCCTGACTAATAAAAAAGGTATCGCGAGCTTTGCTAATCCACCCCAACAATTGGCGACCATCTGGCATTTTGATGCCAAGCAAACAAACAAGAAAAACCGCTACAAGCTAACACAGATAGACGAATACAGCTGGCAGGCAGAAATTGAACTAGTGCAGCGTGCACCCAAAAAATCTAATACATTCAGAGCAAGATATAAATAAGTGAAACTAACAACACTTAACAACAAGATACTCATATTGGTGACGAGCCTGCTTTGCCTTACGTCATTTATTATTATATTTTTTGTATGGCTTGCCACATCCAAACATGCTGAAAATCAGCTAGAGAGAGAATTGGATGTTGCAGAAGAAATATTTAAACGTATTTTTAAAAGCAGAGAAGACCAACTTTATAACTCTGCACTGGTGTTAACCGATGACTTTGGCTTTAAGCAGTCTATCGCCACAAAGGATAAAAACACAATAGCAAGCGTTTTAAAAAACCACAGTGAGCGCATCTCAGCTGACTTAATGACTGCTATCGATTTAGATGGGAATATAATTTCAAGCACCTCAAGCTCATTTATGAGTAAAAAAGTATTTCCAGATATGGAGCTTCTTAAAGCTGCAATAAAGGATGGAGGGGCGATCTCATTTTTACAGTTCGACCAGACTTTATATCAAGTGATTTTATTGACTGTTGATGCACCTGAGACAATCGCTATAGCTCAACTAGGCTTTGAAGTCGACGAAGAACTTATAAGCAACTTAAAGGACTTAACAAAATTAGACATTATTGTTCAATCCTCAAAAACAGATAAAGCGCCTCTTTTTATTAGCTCCTTAAGCAAAACAGATACACAAAAGATATCATCTACAAATGACAACAGTATGGATATAGACTTATCATCGATTATTCAGCAAGACCACTTTATATCGAAAAAATTTAGTCTACTCGAGGCAAAAGACCTGAGTATTTCTATTTTATTAGCAGAAAACATAGACCGATTATTCTCTGAATTTAATAACCTACAATATAAAATAATTATTACCACAATGATCGCCGTCACAATTTCATTGCTAGTCGTTGCCATATTCTCTAAAAACTTAACCCTGCCACTTTCCCTCTTAGCCAAAAAAACCCATCGTATAGCCGATGGCCAATACGACAACCAAATTAATATAAAAGCAAATTCAAGAGAAATAGGTGAACTGCTTAGCTCATTTAAAACAATGCAGACTAAGATACATAACAGAGAAGCAAAAATCCTTTATCAGTCAAATCATGACAGACTCACCGGGTTACTCAATCGGTTCGGCATACAGGAAATCATTAAAAAAAGAAGTGATTCAACAGACTTTTCGATTATTGGCATACGCGTTAATGATTATCGAAGCATTAACGATACTTTTGGGTATGCTAGTGGAGACGAATACATAAAGACCTTATCGGAACGCGTATTAAAAATAACAAATATTGCCGCAAAGATAAGCACAAATGAAATGCTGTTATTTATCAGTGGATGCGTTGACAAAAATACTGAAGAGAGCATACAACAAACCCTGGAGCAAGACGTTCTTATTAATGGTATTGAAATACGCCCTAGCTTGGCATTTGGCCTAATCTTGTGCGGTAACAACAACACCCAGGAGAATCTATTCCGTAGGATCACAATGACATTGGACAAGGCAACGTCTGCGCCAAATGGCATGATCCACTACTCTCATTCTATTGAAGACGAATATCTAACCCGGCTAAACATTTTAAATTTATTAAAAAATGCACTCCACCATAGCCCAGATGAGTTTTCCATGGCATATCAGCCAAAACTACATATAGACAGCAACACTATCAGCAAAGCTGAGGCACTGCTGCGATGGAATAACCCAACGATTGGCTTTGTCTCTCCAGAAGTATTTATACCTATGGCAGAGCAAGCAGGTTTAATCCAGATGATCACTAAGCTGGTTATTAAAAAAGTATTCTTGCAAATACAACAATGGCAACAAAAAGGCGCACACTATCAAGTCGCCATCAATTTATCAGTACACGATATCAAAAACTCTGAATTACTTTCTTTTATTAATGATCAATTAAGCGAACACAACATAACAACAAGCTGTGTTTCATTTGAGATCACTGAAAGTGATTTAATGGATGACCCAAAACAGGCTGCAAAAACCTTATGTGAATATAGAAATGCCGGATTTTCTCTGTCTATTGATGACTTTGGAACTGGACATTCTTCACTATCCTATCTTAAAAGCATGCCAATCAATGAATTAAAAATCGATAAAAGCTTTATCTTAAAGCTCGATAAAAATCCTGAAGACCAAAATATCGTTCAAACAATTATTTCCCTAGCTAAAATGTTTGACCTAGAAATTGTAGCCGAAGGCGTTGAAAACAATGAGTCCCTTGAGCTATTAAGTACATGGGGCTGTACTTGGATACAAGGCTACTACATTAGTAAACCTCTACCCGCTGATGAACTTTGGGATTTTCTACAGCAAGAGGAAAAGCAATATGGTTAAATATTTTATTATAAGGCTATTAAATAATAATTTATTAATTACCATAATACTTGGCTTAACGGTCAGTAACTTGCCCTCTATTGTGTATGCAGCAGATGGCAAGTTGATATCGACAACAGGCGTTATACAAGTAGAAGGGACGGGAGGCAGCGGCATTGTGCCGTGGGCGACACTATCGGGATACGATAGCCGAGAACAAATATCGGCGACTGCATTCCTTACTCGGGCGACAGTTACTGACTATGAGTTAGACATTGTCGGCGTATCTGCCAGTTTTTATGACAGAGTCGAGGTGAGCTTTGCACAACAAAAATTCAATATTGATGCTACAAATGATGAGATTAAACAAGACATTATCGGCATTAAAGCAAGATTATATGGCGATGTCGTTTACAGTACTTGGCCTCAAGTTAGCGCAGGAATTCAACACAAGATCCTTAAAGACTCTGCAATAGCCGATGCATTAGGTGCCAATGATAGCGACAACGGTACTGATTTTTATTTATCGCTCACCAAAGTTCATCTTGGCGCCGTTTTTGGATTCAACGCCTTATGGAATACCACATTTCGTTACACTAACGCTAACCAGCTGGGCTTGCTTGGTTTTGGTGGGTCCGACGATGATCGTGAAATTGTACTAGAGGCCTCGGCCGCAATTTTAGTCAACCGCTATTTAGCCTTTGGCATCGATTATAGAGAAAAACCCAATAATCTAGATACGACCGAAGACGACTGGAAAAACTTATTTGTTAGCTACTCTCCAAACAAATTCGTTAGCCTAACAGCTGCTTGGCTTAGATTAGGCACAATCGCAGGCGTAGATAATCAGAACGGCTTTTATATTTCACTGACAGGCCACTTTTAATGAAGTTAACTCGGTAAAAAAACTCTATGAAATTAATTATTTTTTTCACATTAATGCTGATGTTTGGCTGTGCAAGCCAGCCAAGCAATTTGTACAACAGCATTGGTGGAAAACAAACTGTGGAAAAGATAGCCGATCATTTTGTTGATGAAATAGGTAATGATAAAATTATCATTACCTATTTTGCAAAATCCAATGTCGACAGATTCCACCAATCATTCATAACCCATTTATGCTCTATAATCGATGGCCCCTGCAAATACGAAGGTGATAATCTTAGAGAAGTACATCGAGGAATGAATATCACTGAGGGTGATTTTAATCGGATTGTCGATCTGCTTATCAATGCCATGAGAGCAGCAGGACTCACCCATCGAGAGAGGAACCGAGTGCTAGCTAGAGTAGCACCCTTTAGAAAAGAAATAATCTACCACTAAAGTTGCTAGCAATTATTTAGCAACTCGCATGGATATGATTTTATCAGGGTTTCTTGGTGGCTCGCCACGTTTAATATTATCCACAAACTCCATACCCTTAACGACACGACCCCACACGGTATATTTGTTATCTAAAAACAAAGCATCTTTAAAGACAATAAAAAATTGGCTGTCAGCAGAATTAGGGCGCGATGAGCGAGCCATAGACACAGTGCCACGCGTGTGTTTTTCACTATTAAATTCAGCCTTTAATTTTTTACCAGAACCGCCTCGGCCAGTGCCAGTAGGATCACCTGTTTGGGCCATAAAGCCTTCGATGACACGATGAAAAACAATACCATCATAAAAACCTTCTTCGGCTAATTGCTTAATTCGCGCCACATGTTTTGGTGCTTTTTCTGGCAGCAATTCAATTTCTACCATACCGTCTTTTAATTCCAGCAATAGCTTTTCGGCATACGCCGGGCTAATTAACAATAAGCTCCATACAAAAAAAGCAACAATTTTTCTCATTTTTAATAATTCCTCTTGGTTAGTATTTATAGAGTAAGCAGCTGTTATTCTTGCGATAATTGGTGCACTGTAACCTGCTGAAATGGAATTATCCACCCATGTTTGTTCGCAATTTCAACCGAGCTCTTTTGAATAAAACGCTTCAGTCTATAATAATCCGATGCTAGATCACTTTTAAAACTGGCGATAATACGAAAATCCAATGATGAAGCTGCAGCAAGGCTAAACTCGACCGTTAAGAATGTATTAAAGTCGCCATAGTCAGAAGCCCGCATAATCATCGCCAGCTCTTCTTTATATGTTTTTAACACTTCTTCGGTAATAATATTTTGATACTGGTAGTCTAAACCAAAAATCTCATAGATAGAAAAACCGCCCTTCGATAAATTTTGCGGGCGCCTAGCTAAGAAATCAAGTGTCTGATAAGTAAAGATCGACCCACCAAAATCAATCTCGACTACATCTGCCGTTTGTCGAACAACCTCACCAAACACACCATCTTCTAGCAAAACAATATTGCCAATACTTGTTGGAAACCAAGGTTCATCACCATGAGACGCACGAGAACTCAGATTAACAATTTCAGTAAGAGGAACTCGAAGACTACTACCCAACAATGGGTTGCTCAAACGAGTATGTACATTAAGCCGGCTTATACGCCAAGGTAGGCCTCTAAAAACTATCCTCTCACCTTGACGAATAGATCCCATATTGAGCAATGCTTTAATTTCAATAATATATTTTGGCACCGTATCTTTAAGCGCCAAAATAATACCCGCAATGATCAATAAAGATATAACTAACAACAACCATTCACCAAATGTATAAAGCACAACAAAATAGGTGAGCACCATTAACATAACACCAATAACAACACGGCCAATAACGATAGCGCGCTCGACAAATACAGTTTCGTCGGGGTTTTTCCTACGTAGTAGTCGAATGGGAATCAAAGACAATAAGCGAATACACTGATAAACAAAAAAAGCCGCTGCAATCGCTATAATAAAATGCAGCAATATACCAATAATAACACCCGTAAAAATATCACCTAACGTTGTCCAGATTGGGTTTTTAGACTCCTTCAAGCCCGCTAGATCTTTATTCAATAAATCCAGTTTTTGCTGTGCGGTATTTTTTCTTGATGCTGCGGAACTAAGCAGCTCTTTGACTTCTTTTTTTAATGAAGCACTCGACACTTGCTCAAGATTACTCGTTAAATTATCAACCGCACTGCTTAACGCTTTTTCTCTCTTTTTCCAATAAGCAATATCGGCTTCTAACTTTTCAATTAAGCGAGGGCGCTCACTGATATCTCGCAATTGCTCAAGAAGTGGCTCAAAAATAAGCTCTAAATCATTACGCCAGTCAAGATCTTTTTTATCGGTAGGGGGCTCTGTAAACAGAGTAACTCCACCCGTAGACAAGTCAACAATTTCGCCTCGAACACCAACAATAACATCATCAACTGCGCCTAACTCTTGTTTGATCTGATCTTGGGTTAACGTGTCTTGTTCGAGTTTTAGGCGCTGTTTGAGGCTTTTTTTCTCCTTCTCTTTTTCATCGAGTATTTTATAAAGCCCAGATAGTTTTTGCTCAAAGGTTAGTTCGACAACTTCGCCTTCGGCATCAATATCATCTTGCGCTACAGCAATATGCGAAAGCACAAAAAAATTAAAGAAGAATAAGAATAGAATAAAGCGTGACACTAAGATTTTCACCTTGCTAACAATAAAACATAACAAAGTGAAAATCTTAACATAGATAGAAAGCGCAAACCCAAAGGTTTACGCATTGAGCAGCTAAATTAACATTCGATGATATTGATTGGGACCTCAATCACATTAACCGCAAGGCCACCGCGCGATGTCTCTTTATATTTGGTTTTCATATCGCGGCCTGTCTCTTTCATGGTTTTAATCACTTTATCAAGAGATACCACATGAGAAGAGCCATCATTATGCAAAGCCATACGCGTTGCATGAATCGCCTTAACCGAAGCAACTGCATTGCGCTCGATGCACGGCACTTGCACAAGCCCCCCAACAGGGTCACAAGTTAAGCCTAAGTGGTGCTCCATTGCAATTTCAGCGGCATTTTCGACCTGATTAGGCGTACCTCCCATAACCGATGTTAAACCAGCTGCGGCCATTGAACAGGCAGAACCCACCTCACCTTGGCAACCCACTTCCGCACCGCTAATAGAGGCATTCTTTTTATACAACATACCGATAGCAGCAGCAGTCAGTAAAAAGTCACGCACACCTACTTGATCAGCACCATCAATAAAATCCATATAGTAATGCATAACAGCAGGGATAATACCTGCGGCACCATTGGTCGGCGCCGTTACCATACGCCCACCGGCTGCATTTTCTTCATTGACTGCCAACGCATATAATGTCACCCAATCGAGCACGGCTAATGGATCAGTTGCCTCGGCGTAACGTCCTTTTAATTCGTTATATAAGCCAGGTGCACGACGCTTAACTTTTAGCCCACCAGGTAAAATACCTTCTTGTTCATAACCACGCTGAACACAGGCCTTCATTACGTCCCAAAGCTCATCCAATTTCGCACGGATATTCTCTCTCGTATCATTGGCAAGCTCATTCTCCATCATCAACTCTGCAATGGTAAAATTGTGCTCTTTACACAGCGCTAGTAACTCAGCGCCAGAGTCAAAGGGATAAGGCTCCTTGCGGTCATCCTCCATAATAACGCCGTTCTCAGCCTCGCTCTCATCAAGGATAAAACCACCACCCACGGAATAGTAAGCACGAGAATCTATTTCATCACCCGTATCATTGTAAGCAGTAAAACGCATGCCATTGGCATGAAACGGCAGTGTTTTACGGCGATGTAAAACAATATCTTTTTCCATCGAAAAAGTAATCGTTTTACCTTCGTCTCCCAGCAAATACAGGTGATTATTGGCTGTGACATCAGCAATTATTTCACCGACCCTATCGACATCAACAGAGCTTGGCTTTTCTCCCATTAATCCCAGCACAACAGCTTTAGGCGTGCCATGGCCATTGCCCGTAAGCCCTAGCGAGCCAAACATTTCAGCTTTAAGCCTAGCCACATCGGCCAATAGTTTTTTTGCTACCAAACCTGCCGCAAATTGCTCTGCTGCAACCATTGGCCCGACGGTATGAGAACTCGATGGGCCAATGCCAATTTTAAAAAGATCAAAAGTACTGATTGTCATTGACACAAACCTTATTTTTTTATTTATTCAAAACGAAAATAGGCAGCTGTTTATGCAACAGCCGCCCATTCCAGTTTACTCTTAATCCGGCAATTAAATAGATCCACTTTACTCTATTTGATTAGCACACCTAAAAAATATTTTTAAGGGATTCTTAGTAGCCTATTGGCTATATACACAGTGCGTCCTTGTACTGCTTTCATCCAACCAAAGGTTTACGCAACAACTGATTCCGGAGCGACGAACTCATAACCAAGGTTAGTTGCCACAGGCCCATTAGTAACCTGACCACGGTGTACATTCAAACCGTTTAATAAGTGCTTATCATCGGCACAAGCCTGCTTCCAGCCTTTTTCAGCAAGAGCAATAATATATGGCAAAGTTGCGTTATTTAGTGCAAAAGAAGACGTTCTTGCAACGCCACCTGGCATATTGGCCACACAATAGTGAACAACATCACCCACCATATAAGTAGGATCTTGGTGAGTAGTTGCCTTTGATGTTTCAAAACAGCCACCTTGGTCAATAGCAACATCAACCACAACAGCGCCAGGCTTCATATTATCGATCATCTTTTTGGTAACCAATTTAGGCGCAGCCGCACCCGGTACCAATACTGCACCAATCACAAGATCAGCAGCAGAGACATATTCTTTTAAAGACTCACCCGTTGAATAAACCATTTGTGCAGATGCGCCAAACTGGGCATCTAGGCGGCGCAATGAATTAATATTGTTATCTAAAATAGTTACCTGCGCGCCCATACCAATAGCCATTTGCGCCGCATTACTACCGACAACACCGCCACCAATAATAGCCACTTTAGCAGGCGCAACACCGGGTACACCGGCTAATAAAACACCGCGACCACCTTGGGCTTTTTCAAGAGAGTGAGCACCCGCCTGAATCGACATACGACCGGCCACTTCTGACATAGGCGCTAATAGCGGCAACATACCAGAGTCTGAGGTAACAGTTTCATAAGCAATACAAATAGCATCGCTATTAACAAGGTCTTTAGTTTGCTCTGGATCTGGCGCCAAATGAAGGTAGGTAAACAAAACCTGCCCAGAGCGTAATTTTGCACGCTCTTCAGCTAAAGGCTCTTTAACTTTAACAATCATATCTGCCTCGGCAAACACCTGGTCAGCGGTAGCGGCAATAGTGGCACCCACATCAATGTATGCTTCATCACTAAAACCAATACCAGCACCAGCTCCCGCCTGTACAAGCACTTCGTGATTACGACGAGTTAACTCTTTAACAGAAGCAGGCACCATGCCTACGCGGTATTCGTGATTCTTTATCTCTTTAGGTACACCTATTTTCATTTTTATACTCCTCAGTAATGCTGCTACGGCGGCATAAATAACGACTAAAACAGTCAAGTTGATAATGCCAACATTATAAAGAGGATTAAAAAGTCAATTTATCTTTTATTTATATAAAAATAGTAAATTATGCTTTAATATTAAACAAACAAAGCATAATCAACTAAAAACATATAAAATATTAGTTAACGAGACTTTTATGGGTGATAGAAATAACAATAATTTGGATAAGATTGATAGAAAGATATTACGCGAATTACAACTGAATAGCCGTATATCAAATATAGAGCTTTCCAAAAAGGTTGGCCTCAGTGCTACACCCTGCCTTAACCGAATCAAACGACTTGAGAAAATAGGCTGTATCGAACACTACACAATTAAAATCAACCCTGATTTTGTCGATGCTAAACTACTCGCCTATGTAGAACTCCGATTAGATAGAACATCGCGCAATGTCTTTAGTAATTTTCGTAACGTCGTACGAAAACTACCAGAGGTTATGGAGTGTCATCTGATGTCGGGAGACTATGACTACCTATTAAAGGCGCGCGTCAAGGACATGCACGCTTATCGGAGATTACTGGGTGAAACCCTACTTGCACTACCTCATGTTAATTCGTCACGTTCATACATGGTAATGGAAGAAGTCAAAGATACTGAGATGATCCCCATACCTGAGCCTGTGGAGCCCGAATAGATAGATAAGCATCGACAGGCGGACCCACAACAGATACTGTGACAACCCTATGCTGTAGGTTCAGCGCAATTATCCCAAAACACATTAATTTATAATACTTAATAACAGGAACGTACTGATGGAACAACTCTTACTTAACTTTGTAACTAGCCCACTAGTTTGGCTGGCAATTATCGGCTTATATGCCATTAAAAAATCCATTTATTTTGTGCCACAAAACCGAGGTTTTGTCGTCTACACTATGGGTAAATACAGCCAAACACTCTCAGCGGGGGTTAACTTCATCATCCCTTTTATACAATCGGTTGTGGCAGACAGAAACTTAAAAGAACAATCCTTAAACATTACCTCTCAATCAGCAATCACCAAAGATAATATCACCTTAAATATTGACGGGATCTTATTCCTAAAAGTAGTAGATGCCGCTGCTGCAACGAACAATATTACCGACTACAAACTATCGGTTATTCAACTAGCCATGACCACTATGCGTAACGCTATTGGCTCTTTAGAACTCGATGAATGCTTTCAAAATCGCGATGCAATAAATGCCAAAATACTAACCGCAATGACCGAGGCCACCCAACCCTGGGGAGTTATGGTCACTCGATATGAAATTAAAGACATAGAGCCACCACAAACCATTCGCGAAGATATGGAAAAACAAATGACTGCAGAACGCGAAAAACGCTCGGTCATTTTAACCGCAGAAGGTGTTAAAACCTCGGCGATTACCGAAGCCGAAGGCTTAAAACAAGCGCGTGTTCTCGATGCTGAAGCCGCCAAAGCTGAGCAAGTTCTTGCCGCTGAAGCGTCTAAAGAATCACAAATTCTGGAAGCTCAAGGTAAAGCCGCTGCAATTTCTCTAGTAGCCGAAGCCGACGCGCTTGCACTGGAGACTATTGGTAAAACGGCATCAACCGCAGAAGGTGCCAAGGCAGTCACATTGACACTCGCACAAGATGCTATCGCTGCACACCAAGCAATTGCCGCTCAAAGTACGGTCGTACTCACCGATGGTAAAACAAGTGATAATATATCCAATACTGTCGCCCAAGCGATCGCCGTATCTGGCGCACTAAAAGACTCGGTATAACGAATTAAATAGGACAATTAGAGTGGATATCATTCAATATTTTTCAGACAATCATGCCAGCTTATTATTTTTACTAGCAGGTATCGCCTTTGTCATTGAACTTGCAGTTATGGGGCTAAGTGGCTTTGTTTTATTTTTTGCGATTGGCTGCTTTATAACTGGCCTACTCACCTATGCAGGAATATTGACCAGCTGGGAAAGCGAAGTCTTTAGCGTTGGCGCCCTCGGTTGTCTCTCTGCACTTGTTTTGTGGAAGCCCTTAAAAAACTTTCAATCAAAAGAGATTCCAACCGATAAGAGTAGCGATTTGATTGGTCGCGAAGTCACTTGCAAAGCAGACATAAGTCGCGCTGAAGGTATTGTTCGTCATTCGGGCGTTGATTGGCAAGCTCGATCAAATCCACTCAACAGCGAAACTCTCATAAAACAGGGAGAGCCTTGTCGAATTGTGAAGATAGATGGCACCATATTGATAGTAGAACCTATCAATTAATAGTAGAGAGAAGGCAGGCTTATAAATAGATAAGCCTGCCCTTAGATAAAATAGTAAAATACATATCTAAACCTAAGCTGCACTCATGAATAAAAACATGCCCATTGATGCATTACGCTCCTTTATAAAAATTGCCGAGCTTGGTAGTTTTACTCAGGCAGGCGAGCAGTTAGCACGCTCGCAATCAGCCATTAGCTTGCAAATAAAAAAACTGGAGTCATTACTAGAGCAGCCCTTGTTTTACCGCAAGGGCCACAACTTTGAGCTAACTCCATCGGGTAAAACTTTAAAGAAGTATGCAACACAAATACTACAACTCAATGATAGCGCCTTTGGCGAACTCGACAGCAAAGCCATAGTAGGTAAAGTGCGCCTTGGTATACCCAGTGAATTCGCCATTGTATTACTCCCCAAAATTGTTGCCAGCTTTGCACGCGAAAACCCACAAGTTGCACTAGAAGTCATGTGTGATTTGAGTCGCCACTTAAACGACGATATTAAACGCGATAAATATGACTTAATTCTATCTTTACTGGATGAAAACCACCCCTACGACCGCCCCAAACCTAATAACGTAAACCAACATAAACACTTCAGTAAAAACGACAAGCTCGTCTGGGTATCTTCATCCAGCTACCAAAGCAAAGAGGACGAACCTATTCGCCTTATTGTCGCCCCGGAAGGCTGCATTTACAGAAAGAGAGCCATCAAACACCTCAACGAAAGCAATATTCCTTGGCAAATTATCTATACCATTATGGATCTATCGGGTATGCGAGCCGCTCTCGAAGAAGGTTTAGGTATTACTGTATTAGCCGAGCGCGCAGTGCCTGACTCCCTAATTGCCATACCTCCACCAAGGGGATCAAAACAGCTTGGCACTATGGGTATAGCGCTACTCTCCGCCGACGGGAAGATGAGCGAGGCTTGTCGCGTCCTCACTAACCATATCCGAGAGCATCTCAAGTAGGCACCAACACTCTTAGCTCTCCCTTCTATAAACACACCACGCAAGGCAAATCGCCTAAAGGTCACGCCTTAGCTCGATAAATCATTCGATTTAAAATACAAATCTAGACATTTAAATTATTCATTTTACATATCGAGCTGTAATATTAATAATAGTACCCACGCTGTTATAGCCACTAGCGAACTCACACGTAAACCACCCGCATTGCTACTCATTCAGAAAAACGGAATCAGACTTATGACCACGACTTACTACACCGAAGACCATGAATGGCTCGTTATCGAAAACGATATTGCGACATTGGGCATTACTGATTACGCACAAGAAACGCTAGGTGAAATAGTCTATATAGAAACCCCCGATGTAGGTGTCACTTGCCAAAAGGGCGAACCCATAGCCGTTGTTGAATCAGTCAAATCCGCTAGCGACATCTATGCCCCTATTGATGGTGAAGTGTTAGAAGTAAACGCAGAGCTAGAAGATTCACCAGAACTCGTCAATGAATCACCCGAGAGCAATGGCTGGTTTATAAAGATTCGCTTAGCAGCACCCTTTGACGAGGCAAATTATTTAAATAAAGAACAATATCTTGAATCAATTACAGATTAAACACAGGGTTCAAATATGTCAGACTTATTAAAAACACCATTGCACGAACAACATCAAAAACTCGGCGCACGTATTGTAGATTTTGGTGGCTGGGCACTCCCTGTTAATTACTCGTCACAAGTCGAAGAACACAACGCTGTTCGTAACAATGCCGGTGTTTTTGATGTCTCTCATATGACGGTATCCGATATTGTCGGCGCAGATACACTGCCTTTTTTATCCAAACTGCTCGCTAACGATATCTATAAAATTTCGACCCTACCCGGAAAAGCACTTTACAGCTGTATGCTCAACGAGGCAGGCGGCGTTATTGATGACCTTATTGTTTATTACTTAGCAGATGATTATTGCAGAGTAGTCACTAACGCTGCGACCAATGCAAAAGATATGGCATGGCTCAAACAGCAAGCTTCAAAATTTTCGCACCTAACCATTACCGAAAAACCAGAACTTGCCCTGATTGCCATTCAAGGCCCAAAAGCACTCGATATTATTGATAATAAATTTAGCGACGATATTGCCAAAACCACTAAACAACTCAAGCGTTTTCAAGGCGCATTTACCAACAACCACTCCGATGAAATATTTATTGGTCGCACCGGTTATACCGGCGAAGACGGGGTAGAAATTATTTTACCTGCCACTAAAGCAGCCGATGTTTGGCAGCAATGTATCGACAATGGGATTCAACCCTGTGGTTTGGGTGCACGCGATACTTTGCGCCTAGAGGCAGGGATGGCACTTTACGGCTCAGACCTCGACGAAGAACACACTCCCATTGAGTGTGGTTTGTCTTGGTCCGTTGCGCTTACTGATAAAAATAAAAATGCACGAGACTTTATTGGTGTTGCTGCACTAAAAAATAACCCCCGTTACAAAATGGTAGGGCTAATACTGCAAGACAAAGGCGTTTTACGTGGGCATCAAACGTTATTGAGCAATGGAGAAGAGATAGGCGAAATTACCAGTGGTACATTTTCGCCTACATTGCAAAAGTCTATCGCGATTGCTCGCATTAAAAGTGACTGCGACCTATCGATAGACTCCTCCATTCAAGTGCAAATTAGAAAAAAACAAGTAGAGGCATGCATCGTTAAGTACCCTTTTATTTAATCAGTCATTTAACAACTATTATTACACTAAAAATCACTATTATTTTTTTAAACACTGACAGAGAATATTCATGAATAATCAACAAACTAATCAATTTCAATATCGCCATATTGGCCCTCAACAAGACGACATTGATAGCATGCTACAAAGTTTGGGTTATAGTGATTTGGACGAGTTAACAAAAGCCATTGTACCAACGGCCATTGCCGATAATTTACCACTAGCGTTAAATACAGCACTAACCGAAGAACAGGCATTAAAAGAGTTACATGCTATTGCTAGGAAAAATAAAATATTTACATCACTAATCGGCCAAGGTTACTACGGCACCTACACGCCCGCAGTTATTCAACGCAATGTACTGAGGAACCCAGCCTGGTATACCGCCTATACACCGTATCAGCCAGAGATATCTCAAGGCCGCTTAGAGGCACTATTTTATTTTCAGACAATGGTGACCGAGCTTACCGGTATGGATATCGCTAACGCCTCACTACTTGATGAGGGCACAGCAGCAGCCGAGGCAATGGCACTTTGTCATCGCGCAGGTCGCGGTAAAAATAATACGTTTTTAGTATCAAAGTTCTGCCATCCACAAACAAAAACTATTCTCGAAACTCGCGCCGCACCACTACATATTAAGCTTGTAGAATTTGACGAGACCGAAACCATTCCAGACTGGGACGATGTATTTGGCCTACTCGTACAATACCCAAGTACCTATGGCGATGTTTTTGATTTAACAGAACTCAGCCAAGCCGCGCACGAACATAAAGCCATGATGGTATTCGCCGCCGACTTACTCGCTCTCACATTATTAACACCGCCATCGGAGCTAGGTGCCGATATTGTAATTGGCAACACACAACGATTTGGTGTACCTATGGGCTTTGGTGGCCCTCACGCGGCATTTTTTGCCACCACAAAAAAATACCAACGCTCAATGCCTGGCCGCTTAGTCGGTCAGTCTATCGATGTAGATA
Source organism: uncultured Pseudomonadales bacterium (assembly GCA_947488935.1). Classification (GTDB taxonomy): domain Bacteria; phylum Pseudomonadota; class Gammaproteobacteria; order Pseudomonadales; family Cellvibrionaceae; genus CANLBN01. The sequence continues at coordinate 91,837 of CANLBN010000008.1, read as the reverse complement.
ATAGACCTGCTTATCGTTTAACATTACAAACACGCGAACAACATATACGCCGAGAAAAAGCGACATCAAATATTTGTACGGCACAAGCATTGCTCGCCATGATGGCAACATTTTACGCCTGCTACCACGGGCCATCGGGTTTAAAAACTATTGCTAAACGTGTGCACGGATTAACGAGCACACTGGCACAAGTGTTAACTAACAACAACATTACTCTATTAAACGCAACTCACTTCGACACACTGCATATTGCCGTTAACAATGTCGAAGGTATCGTACAAAAAGCGCAGAGTGATGCATACAACATTAATGCAAAAGACAACAGTATTACACTCTCTCTCGACGAGACCAACACCTTCGCCGAGGTACAAACCATTCTCTCTTGGTTTGATATTTCACTTACAGAAGACAAACTTTTAGAAATTTATAACGCGCTCGCGACCGATGCCTACCTGCCCAATAATTTTTTACGCAGCGATAACTTTTTAAGCCAAGAAGCTTTTAATAGTCATCATAGCGAAACCGAAATGATGCGCTACTTGCGCCGCTTATCCGATAAAGATATCGCATTAGATCGCTCCATGATCCCACTAGGTTCATGCACGATGAAGCTCAACGCCGCCAGCGAGATGGAGCCCGTTACTTGGCCCGAGTTTGCCAATATCCACCCTTTTGCTCCGCCTTCTCAAACCCGCGGTTATCAAATCATGATAAAGCAACTTGAAGAAATGTTGTGCGCCGTTACAGGTTATGATGCCCTATCACTACAGCCCAATGCAGGCTCACAAGGTGAGTACGCGGGCCTACTTGCGATCAAAGCTTATCACGAATCACGCGGTGACTTTGAACGCGATATTTGTTTAATACCAAGCTCCGCACATGGCACAAACCCCGCAAGTGCACAGATGGCCAATATGAAAGTCGTTGTCGTTAACTGCCTTGATGAAGGTGATGTCGATATTAATGACCTTAAAGAAAAAATTGCAGCCTACCCCAATAAAATTGCTGCCATTATGATTACCTACCCTTCAACTCATGGCGTGTTTGAAGACGATGTTACCGATGTATGCGAGCTTATCCATAAAGCAGGTGGGCAAGTGTATATTGATGGTGCCAACTTAAATGCATTGGTAGGCGTTGCTAAGCCAGGTAAATTTGGTGGCGATGTTTCTCACTTAAATTTACACAAAACTTTTTGTATTCCTCACGGTGGTGGTGGCCCCGGCGTTGGCCCGATTGGCGTTGGTAAACATTTAGAACCTTTTTTACCTAAAGATAATATTAATCAAGAACGCAATGGCGCAATGGTAAGTGCGGCACCTTTTGGTAGTGCTTCTATATTGCCAATATCATGGATGTATATGCGCATGATGGGTGCCAATGGCCTGCGTCGTGCGACACAAGTCGCCATTTTAAACGCTAACTTTATCGCCAAAGAACTCAGTGATAAATTCCCTATTTTATTTACCGGCAATAATGGTTTAGTCGCACACGAATGTATTATTGATACACGACCACTAAAAGAATTTGACATTAGCGTCGATGACATTGCTAAACGTTTAATAGATTTTGGGTTTCATGCACCGACAATGAGTTTTCCTGTCGCAGGCACATTAATGATAGAGCCCACCGAGAGCGAAAGCCTCGATGAACTCAAACGCTTTTGCCGCGCTATGAGCATTATTCACGACGAGTGTATTAAAATTAAAAATGGTGAGCTACCAAAAGATAACAATCCATTATGTAATTCACCACATACTGCTGAATTTTTATTAAAACCCGATAGTGAGATAAGCTACTCGAGAGAACAGGCTGTATACCCGGATACCTTGGCCGACAGAAGCGCTAAATACTGGCCACCGGTCGGGCGAGTAGACAATGTCTATGGCGACAAGAACCTGCTGTGCTCGTGCCCAAGCATGTCTGACTACGAATAAGTTTTATTGATGAAGGTAATAATAAGAACAAAAAAATGTTTAGCTAGAAACTTTCTCTAACTAGGCATCCAATATCCGCTTAGTGGCATAGAAAAATCATGATGTTTCTATGCCGCTAAAAAACGATTGCGCCCTGACTTCTTGGCTTTATAAAGCAACTCATCTGCACACTCAATGAGTTTATGAGAAGGAGAATCAACCGCAGGAATAATCGTACATGCACCAGCACTCACTGTTACCACATCGGATATTTTAGACTTTTCATGGGGTATTTTTTCTTCGCGAACAACATCAAGACACTTTTGAGCCAATAACTCTACTTTTTCTTGCGCTATTTCTGGCAGCAGTAACACAAACTCTTCTCCACCATACCGGCTCGCTAAATCCATCGAACGCTTGGATACTCTCTTAAGTAAATTAGCAATAATTTTAAGGCATTCATCCCCTTGTTGATGGCCATAAAAGTCGTTGTATTGCTTAAAAAAATCGATATCTATCATAATAAGCGATAGCGGTGTTTGGTTCCTCTGAGCTCGCTGCCATTCCTTCTCAAGTGTTGCATCAAACATACGTCGATTGGCAATATTGGTTAAGCCATCTTTAAATGAAAGCAGCTCTAATTTTTTGCGTAAACGCTCGAACCTTCGCTCGGCTTTTTTAGTATCAGTAATATCTTCAACACAAGACCATATATACTGTTCACCACCTAATTCAATTAACTGACCTGAAAGCCTAACGGGTACAAGATGCCCATCTTTATGAATATATTCTTTTTCAAAGGGGCCATAGGTTCCTGTTTTTTCTAAATCGGCCAAAGCAGCCAACTCGGGCTCTTTATATTTATCGGGTGTAATATCCCAATAACTTAGCTTTAAAGCCTGCTTGGGCGTTCGTCCAATAAGTTTGGCATAAGCTTCATTAACATCAACCAAATCTCCGTTCATCTTGCACAGAGCTAAGCCAATCACTGCCTTTTCGAATAGAATATGATGATAGTTAGAATCTTTTTGCATAAAAAATGCAGTCCCAATAACCCAAAAGGATAAGTATTATTATTTTTTATTTTTTATCGTTTGTAGGATTAGTGTAACACTAAATACTTATATAATTGATCAATCTAATTAATTAATTTCATTCATATAAAAGGGATGCTATACACTATAAAATTAGGCTACATCTATAAAAGTAAAGAAGCGTGAATATACTGTTAGAAATCAACAACACACCCACGGCAAATGAAAGTCATCTTTTAACATTCACATCAAAATAATCTGTCAGCCAATGTATCTCAGGTGATTATAATATTAGGTAGGAGGTTATTATTTTATTGATTATATTCAATAAATAGATTGGAAGCTAAACACGTAATAGCATTAGTAACTCAACACCAAACTAAAATGCACACGGCTGCTTTTACTTTGACTCTCCAGCTCCTCAAGCTGCCAACCGTAATCCACACGGCCACTCAAGTAGCGGCTAAAGTTATAGCGCGCACCAATGCCTAGCGAGTAAAGCTCAGTATCGTCAACACCGTCGCGTGTGCTACTGACTTGGCCAGCATCAACAAAAACAAGCGCTCGTAAGTTATGCTCATTACCAAAGCGCCAATTAGGGCCGCGCAATTCGTTACGCAAAATAATACCGCGCTCACCAATGGCACTAAACTCATCGTAACCACGCACGGTATTGTAGCCACCCAAGCCCTGCTGTTCACTGCTTAGCAAAATATCATTTGTATATTGTACAGCTACATCACTGCTTAATTCCAAATAGTTATTCACGCGCCAACTTAAATTATAATTGGCGTTAACATAGACATAATCCGCCTCGGCACCAGGGACGTTTTGATCAAAGGTATCGTCGTCGTTATTGCCACCTAAATTACCAGGGCTAATGGTTAAACGCACGCCTGCACGGTGTGTAAGATTCTTTTGCTTATAACGAATATTGTATTGGGTAAAAAATTGCGAGACGTCGGTATCGTTATCGAGTATTTGTGTGCCACCAAAGGCCAAATTATTATTCGAGCGTTTATAGTCAAAACCAAAAACCCACTCGCCATTCAAGGTTGCATCGCTATGTACAGGCAACACATAACGCACACCCAATTGTGTATTGCGCGCACTCGTACTAATAAAGGTATCAAGATCGTCACTGCTCTCAGAATAGCTCGCTAAAAAATTCAGGCTATGCCCCCATTTTTTTAGCGGTATGATATAACTTAGCGAGTGCGCCTCGTAGTCTTCGCCTTCGGTAGGGTGGGTAAACTGGTAATTAAAGGTGTGATCCCAAGCGCCTACATTGCCCAAATTAAAACCCACAAAACCACGGCGCTTGCCAATGCTCTCGGAGCCGGCATCGTCGCCACCGGCATATACACGCCAAGGGCGAACATCATCGATATTAATATTAATATCCGACTCGGCAAATGTATTACCGCGCTGCAAATTAATATTAGCTTGCCTAAAAGGGTTTTGATTTAAACCGTATAAAGTACGGCGCAACTGTGTAAGCGAAACCACCTCGCCTTTTTGTAGGCGGTTATATTGTTGCAATAGCGATTCATTAAAATAGTGTTGCCCTCTAACCTTTGCCTCACCTAAGCGACCAAACACGACAGCCACTTGCACAATACCCTCGGTAATATCTTGACCTGCTGGCACAATCACATCTACCACTGGGCGATTGTTTTTTTGATAAAAATTTAAAATAGCATTGGTAATTTTATCCAGCTGTGCAAGCGATAAATCGGTATTAATAAAAGGCGCTAAAGATTTAGCAAGAGCCTTATCGGCAACGCTATCTTTTACGTCAATTGTCACACCGGTTTTTGTCGGCGCAATATTTTTAAGCACCGCCTGCGGCGAGTCTATCAACACCAAGCCGCGCAAGGTAGTCAGCACTTTATTTTTATGCGCGCTATCAATTGCACTAGGCGCTGGCTGCAACTCTAAAGTACCAGAGCTTGCCTTGGGTACTTTAGGCGCAAGCTGCTCAAACTCCGATGCACATAAATAAGGGGCGACAAGCGCTGTTTGCAACAACAGCGCACTTGCTAGTATTTTTTTATTCATGATTGCCTGCTATTTATTTTTATTATTTGTAAGAAGACGCACGACTGAGCGCTTTGTCTTGCTCGTCGCTTTTTTTATCGCTACCGTTCAGTTTAAGCACACCGCCTTGCATACCTTGGTAATTATTTAGCGTGCCTTCTTCGCCAAACCTTGCAAGCAACAATGCAATATCATCAAGCCCATTACGCGCAGCAAAATCACTGGCGCTAGACTCATTAATTTGTAAAAGGCCATCTACAAAGTTAATGGTGTAGTTTTGCGCGCTTAGGCCAGAGGCATTAATACTAAATTGCCCGGGTAACACTGCACCTTGTGCGTTACCGCCAAAACTTACATCGCCCGTTAGCACACTGGCGTCTTCGCCACCCACAAAACCTGTAAAGTTCACACCGTTGTTATCGCGTGTTGCATCAAAGGGAATATCATCAGCAGTTTTGCTCACATCGTTAACATTAACGGTAAGCGTTGCCGGGGTAATATTGGCACTGCCGGTAAAGCTACTGTTCGTCAGGTTGTAATTAGCGGCATCGGCACCGCTTAAATTAAACACCCCATTAACCGCAATACCATTGGCTACATTGGCATCGGCAAAGTGGCCGGTAAAACTCACGTTAAGCTCATCGCTTAACAAAGCGTTTACACTCGCACCCGATACGTTGGCAGTGGTGGTGGCGTCATAGATTTTATCGTCGGCGATGCCGCCATTAACGGCAATATCCAGTGCGCTAATACTGGCGGTTAAGTCCGTGGGGTTGACTAGGTTATAGTTACCCGCATCGGCACCACTGATGCTATAGCTTGCGTTCACGTCTTTATCGGTTCCAACGTTCTTATCCGTAAAACTGGCACTGTCAAGATTCAACGTCACCACATCGCTACCTAAAGCACTAATACTTGCACCCGAAATGTTTGCATTATTGGTCGCGTCATACACACGGTCATCGGCACTGGCGCCCGTCACGGTTAAATCAGCGCGCGTGATATCCGCCGTCAACGCCGTTGGGTTTGCCACAACAAAATTGTAATTCCCAGCATCCGCACCCGTTAAGCTGGCTCCGGTCACTATCACGGTTTTGCCGGTGCCAACATTTTTGTCATCAAAGGTGGATGTGCCGGCATCAATAGCCAAGACGTCACCCGCCACACGGTCATCAGCGCCCAACGATAGCACCGCTGCATCTGTTGCGTCATAGACTTTATCATCCGCCGCTAAGGTAACATTCAGATCCCTTCTATTCACTGTCAAATCAGCCGAACCGTCCAAGGCAATGCCTTGTCTTGCGAGTGCTGAACCTGCAATCACGCCCGCTTCAATTCCATTTGTATAAGTCCCCGCCGCCGCAAAACCTGAGCTGCTTCTGGTCACAGAACTATCCAAATTCAACTGCACATCGTTAGCATTGATACTAATCGTGCTTGGGTCAGCTAATTCAAATTCTGCCGCATCAACATTCGCACCATTCACTTGATAAGCACCACCCACACCCGAGGTGACAGTGAAATCTGTGCCTGCAATGCTGGAAATGTTGTCACCATAATCAATCGTTTGATTGTTGACATTCACGGTCACGCCCGTCAACACTGGCTGCACAGAATACACAAAGCCATTGCCTGTTGGTAAAGTGCTTGGTAAGAGATTATTGATATCAAATAATGTGTCATATTGCACAAAGTCATGCGCAATTGCATTGGCATCATTGCCGATATCGTTACGGTTATTGTCGGGGCGTGTGGAATATACTAACCAGCGACCAGTATCGACACTGAACAGGCTATTGCCGCCGGTATCGTTATGAAAGTTATTACCCGCGGCTAATACAATATTACCCACTCCGGTGCTGCTGGCACTAAAACCTGTATTTAAGGTTAAGTCGCCGTCACCGCTATTGAGTGTAATATCGCCATTTTCAGTGCTAAGTATATTAGCAAGGCTTAAACCAAAGCCTTGCAGGCTTAATGAACCTGTACCAGTGAGATTGAAATCTTGTGGTGTGTTTAAGGTGAGCAGTTGTGTTGCTGCTGTGCCTGCTAGCAATGACACACTGCTACCGACATTCGGATTAATTGATCCTGTTACAGTAATACTGCCACTGGTTGCCGAAGCATCTATTTGGCTGCCTGTGATTAAACCACTAGTGCCGTTTGCACCGGCGATGTCTGATAAGATGCCGCCGCTGCCGCCTTGCCCCGCCGTGAGTTGTATATCATTGCCGGTATCTAAGGCCGCATTAAGGGTAATACTACCTCCTGAACCACCCGCACCGCCCGTACCACCAATATTGCCGGGAAAGCCCTCGCCGAAGCCGGAGTTGCCGGGAAAGCCGTCGCCGAAGCCGCCGTCGCGGCCTGTGCCGCCTTGTCCCGCCGTGAGTTGTATGTCTCTTGCTGCATCTAAGGCTGCATTAACCGTAATACTGCCGCCCGAACCACCCGCACCGCCCGTACCACCACTATTGCCGCCGATGAGACTATCGCCGCCGCCGTCGCCATCACCGATGTCGCCGTTGCCGCCTTCGCCACCTTGTCTCGCCGTGAGCTGTATATCATTGCCTGCATCTAAGGCTGCATTAACCGTAATACTGCCGCCTGAACCACCCGCACCGCCCGTACCACCACTATTGCCGCCGATGAGACTATCGCCGCCGCCGTCGCCATCACCGATACCGCCGTTGCCGCCTTCGCCACCTTGTCTCGCCGTGAGCTGTATATCCCGTGCTGCATTTAAGGCTGCATTAACCGTAATACTGCCGCCCGAACCACCCGCACCGCCCGTACCACCACTATTGCCGCCGCTGAGGCCGCTGACGCCGTCACCGCCGACGCCACCGTTGCCGCTACCGTTGCCGCCGTTGCCGCCGTTACTGCCTTGGCCAGCGGTAAGCTGTATATCTCTTGCTGCATTCAAGGCCGCATTAAGGGTAATACTACCTCCTGAACCACCCGCACCGCCCGTACCACCACTATTGCCTCCGGCACCGGTGACGTTGCCGAAGCCGCCTTCGCCACCACCACTATTGCCACCGAAGCCGCCGAAGCCGCCTTGTCCCGCCGTAAGCTGTATATCCTGTGCTGCATCTAAGGCCACATTAATCGTTACACTGCCGCCGGCACCGCCCGCACCGCCCGTACCACCACCATTGCCACCACCTCCGCCACCACCGCCACCACCGACGCCACCGTTGCCGCTACCGTTGCCGCCGTTGCCGCCGTTACTGCCTTGGCCAGCGGTGAGCTGTATATCTCTTGCTGCATTCAAGGCTGCATCAATGGTGATACTACCACCGACACCCCCTGCGCCACCCGTGCCACCACTATTGCCGCCTGTGCCACCAGCAGCGAAGTTGTTATCACCATTTATATTTGAGTCCTCTCCATCAGCACCCAAACCTCCGTTGCCTGCGGTAAGGGTAATATCGCCCTGGGTACTGGCAATGGTTTGATTGACAATAATGTCACCCCCACGCTCACCGGCATTACCGGTTCTGCCACCGTTTAGGGGGTTGGGTTCATTGGCTAGGTCAACTAATCCAACCCTGTTTTTACCCTCGCCCGTTGTGGCGGTGACGCTGGCGGCAGTGACCGCGCCATCAATAATCACATCGTCGGCAGAGTTTAACGTGAGATTGGTCGTGGCCGCACTAATACCACCTGAACCAATTTGAATATTGCGATCACCGGCGGTGTTGTTGCTGGCTTGTTCAGTGGTTGCCAGAGTCAGATTATTCCCTGTGAAATTCACTGTTGCTAAACCGGTTGTTAGGTTGCCATCCACTGCGGTGAGTTCGGCATCGCCAGTGCCGGCGTCAATGTTGCCGCCAGCGATGTTGAAATCACCTTGATTGGAGAGAAAAATTCCACCATTGCCGTTGTTGGCAGTGGCGTTAATCCTGCCATTGGCGTCGATTTGAATTGCACCATTGCCGGTGCTGCCCAGTGCCGCGTTCAGGCCACCTGCAATCAAGCTGATGTTGTTACCGCTGATGAGCTGCGAGGCTGTTAAATTTTGTCCTGAATTGAGTGTGACATCACCACTGTTTGAGCTGACTGTGCCACCAACATTCAAATCTGCCACGCCGCTGTTGACATTGATGTCACCTGAGCCGTTGTTGATATTACCGCTGATTTGCACATCTTGTGCATTACCTGCACTACCATTAGAGCCTATGATATCCGTCCCCGCTATTATACCACCTCTACCACCGTTACCCGCACTACCGTTAGTGACTGTTAAGACGCCATTGAGGCCTGTTATGTTGGCATTGATATCGACTCTGCCACCGTCTGCACCATTACCACCGGAACCCAACAAACCATCAAAACCTCTGGTACCTCCACTACTACTACCGCTACTACCGCTACCACCTATATCACCATTACCACCATTACCACCATTACCCGCCGTAATCGTACCGGCTTCGGTAAAACGAATGTCGGCGTTGATAGCAACGTTTCCGGCATTATTAGCAGAACCACCATTACCGCCATTACCGCCATTACCGCCATTACTTATACGTTCTTCAAAAACACTAATAACAGCACCACCTAGTCCACCAAAATTACCAAAACCGCCTGAGCCACCATTGCCAGACTGAATGGTTAAAGCACCACTGTTTGTACTTACCTTTTTATTCAAGTTCACACTACCGCCGATACCGCCAAAGCCACCATTGCCGCCTGCGCCGCCACTTTGTACAAAGAACCCACCTGCAGCTATCCCGCCAACTCCACCCCGACTACCCGAGCCGGCATTGCCGGCTGTTATTACAATATCACCCGTTGATTGTATTAAACCAGAGCTGAACACAGTGCCGCCGATGCCGCCGTTGCCGCCGTTGCCGCCAGCACCACCTGCCCCATCAAATTGCATAGTAGAAAAATCTATGAGGGCACGACCACCAGTACCACCACCATTACCACCATCACCACCATCACCACCATTACCACCATTACCGGCCATGAGTGAGACATCGCCACCACTATTAAGGTTTGCCGTTTGTGTGATGAAACCACCTGCACCGCCGTTGCCGCCATCCCCACCTTCCCTGGCGTTAACACCGGTCAAAAGCTGGCCAACTGAAGTATTGATAGATCGCTGTTGCATTACATTAATTGCATCGCTGCCTGAGCCTCCTGAACCACCATTGCCCGCACTGATTGAAATGGCACCTGTGTTGGTGGTGACAGTGTCCGCGATGGTCACAGACCCTCCTGTTCCGCCAGAGCCACCACCACTGCCAGAAAAAGGCTGACTGCGTCCATCAGTGTTTCGACCACCCGAATTACCGGCATTGCCACCGTTACCCGCTGTCACTGTGATCGTATTTTCTGCAACAATTGCCGCATTGACCGTGACACTTCCTGCACTAAAGCCCGCCGAACCTCCAGAACCGCCAGTGTTATCTATATTACCCAACCTAGCACTAGAACCACCATTACCTCCTGCGCCTCCATTACCACTAGAACCCGCAATTAAGTTCACCGAACCTAAACTCGCTGTCAGCGCGGCATTGCTAGTAACACTACCGCCATTACCACCATTGCCTCCAAAGCCACCTCGGCGAGGATCATTTAGGTTTGGGGGAACAAATGGGTTTGAGGGAACATTCGCGCCATTGGCACCATTGCCGCCGTTACCACCACTGCCTGCGGTAGCATTGATATTCCCTTGGGCACTGGTGATTGCAGCATCGATGGCAATAGTAACGTTACCGCCCGCAGCACCTACCGAACCTGCCTCACTGGGCGCTGTGCCATCAGCACCATTGGCGCCATCACCGCCATTAAGATTGATATCCCCACCAATACTAATGCTTTGGTTAACTTCGATATGACGCTCGGCATTGAGAGTAAGGCTGTTCGTGCTGGTTGAGCTTACAGCTTCATTGACAAAGATATCGCCATTGCCGCCGGCGGTGCCTTGAGTGGCGGTTTCGATCACCACATTATTATTACTCAGCTGGTTTTGTAGCGTAGTGGCAGTGATATCACCGCCGGTAGCGGCGATGGTGAAGTCATTTGGGTCGATCAACCATGTGCCTGTTTCGCCGTTTGCTGCTGAGGTATCAATGCTTAGGTTATCGCCAAAGCTGACATGACTACCGGAGGTTTCAACAAAGCCGCCGTTGCCCTCAGTGGGAGCCGAGGCATCCAGAGTGCCTTCGACATGGGCGCTGCTGCCTTCGGCAAACAAAATAATACGGCCATCACGCTCGGCCACGCTGTTGGCACGGGTAATGCCGGTGTGGTTAATAGCCAAGGCAAAGGGATTATTATTGGCGGCGCGTAGTTCGGCTTGGGCTGCCTCGATACTACCGGCTTGGGTAATACTGGCATCATCGCTGGCTAGAGTAATACTTAGTCGGTTATCGCCACTGCTTTGCAGTAGCACTTGGCGGCCAGCACCTAGGCCTACATAGCCTTTGGTGGCATTGATAGTGCCTTGGTTATCGACACGCTGGGCAATTAAAAACACATCGCCACCCATGGCCTCGATATGCCCAAGGTTAACCACGGCAGCTGTGCTGTCGCCGGTAAAGCTCAGCGCATCGCCATTGTTGATATGGGCTAAAAAGTCCTCGTCGGTAACATCGAGCGTTGCGCCTATAAAGCTTTGGGTACTGATTTGGCCATTGGGGCCAACCAGTATGCCGTTGGGGTTAATAAGGTAGACATTGCCATTGGCGCGCAGCGTGCCTTGTAAGTTAGAGAGCTGATTACCCGTGACGCGGTTAAGTACGGCGCTGCTGCTACCGGGCTGGATAAATTGTGTTAGCTCGCCTGCGTTAATAGAAAAGCCCTGCCAATTAATAATGGCGGTATTGCTTTGCTGATTAATTTGCACATTACCCGCCGAGCCACCGATACTCGCCTGCCCATGCACCACCGTGCCACCGGTGGGGTTGGCCGCCACTACGGCGGTTTGCAGGGTAAGGCTCAGCGCCATAATGGCGACAGTCAGTTTTTTAAAACGCGCAGCGGGAACTTGCATAGGGCACCTTGTGTATCACTCGTTGTTATTATTTAAGCGGTTATTAATTGTTTATTGCTTATAACAAAAATAATACAGAGGCTGGGGTGGTGGGTATATAGTCCAAAAGGACTGTTTTTAATGACAAACGCTATTTCTTCGACAAAAAACTATCACTCGAGTAAAAAAACTTTATCCATACCCGCACTAATTAGCGCCCGAAACGACTTGCTCTAGGATGAAAGTTCCGACGGCTTCATTATCAGGTAAGTCATTATCAATAACCGAGAGATTATAAGAAACCATCACCGCATCGGCATTGGGGCCAAGCACCGTAATGTTCACATCACCAAAGACCACGCCGGTATTCTGTACAGCCGTGCTGCCAAAGGCACCCTCCACCTCAAAACTGCTAACCGGGTTATTATTTAGTGCTACCGAAGCGTCCTTCATAACAACACTCCAGACATTACTGTTATCAAAGGATAAATCCATCTCAAATCTTTCAATCGCCTGAGCCCCGAAATTAATATCCATCTCAACCCGATCCAGGCTACCGACGTTACCCAGTTGATCCGTTGGCGTGGTACCCAAACCAGTTGCTGGGCTGTAGGCATATTGAACCGTTGTGGTGGTGCTTAAGGCAGAGAGATCGGTTGAATCCTCTGAGTAGATAAAGTGAATATCACCTGTTGAATCATAAGGTTCACTTAGGTACTCAATCGTATTTGTGGCATTCCAACGACCCCAATTAACCGCATAACCCGTATTGACAAAGCTATTGCTATCAAGCAGATCAGTCGCTGCACTCTGAAGATCAACATCAAGCTCAATACATCCTAAGCACGCTGGGTCTCCAAACGCACCAAGCTGATCGAAGGCAGAGAAGTCACTGTCGAAAGCACCGGATACCACACCGAGAGAACCCGCTGGAATCAACGCTGGATTATCTGCATTCATCAGGATATTAATACCATCAGCTCCATCAGCCGTACCACTGACCGATAGCGTTGTCCTTGGGCTAATAGTGCCACCAATATTGCTTGCAGCTGGCACATCAAACACCGTTGCCATTAGGGCAACTGCATTACTCGGTGCGCTCGGTATCGCCACACCTTGCTCTAGAACATAGGCGCCAGCCAAACTATACAAGCCATTGGGGCTACCACTATGGCTGCCATCGGTACTGGCCAGGCTATCCAATTGGAATGAGCCAATTACCGCCTCGGCATTATTGCCTATCAGTGACAGTGATACTGAGCCTGCCAGATCGAAGACTGTGCTACCACCTGTTCCGCAACCGGTGCATCCTCCAACTAATGGAATCGAAATATCGGAGGCATCGACGCCGCTTAGATTAACAACTCCATTATTAGCTGCCGTATAATTAATGGTGTTAGATGCATCGGTATAAGACGCGCTGAGGTTCCAGCTATCAATTGTCTGGTTGGAGAAATTAATGGTCATGGTGAGCGTATTTAGAGTCACCACCTGCCCCTGCTCATTTACAGCACTACCACCGCGTAGCTGGTAGGTGACTAAGCCAGAAGTCGGTGCTAAAGCCGTAGCCTGATCCGAGTAAGCATACGGCAGCCAATCGATCACGTCTTCCTCAACACCATCAATAATGAACCTTTGCTGCGCATTCCAAAGCCCCCAAAAGGCCTCGACATCATCATTAGGGCCAAGGTCTGTGATTGCACCCACAGCAACCGGCGTACCGCGCTCTACAGAGCTAGAAAAATTATTACTTGCTTCATAGGCGGTTACGTAAACGTTAGTAGTATCGAATACTACTTGCTCGACCGAACTGCCAGTCACACTGTTGGAAGCCAGTCCGGCATAGGATTCAAACACGCCGCTATCAGCGGCAATATTGGCAACTGCGGCAATAGAGCTTGGGCGATTGATCAGTGGCAGTGGGTTAGTGCTGCGATCAAACAGTAATGGACGCTCCAATAAAAAAACACCGGCCAATTGCGTATCGAGCGTATCGGCACTCAGGTTATAAGACACCAATACCGCCTGCGCCTGACCGCCTAAAAATACCATATTCACAATGCCGGTAGCCGTATCATTCAGGCAGCCTGAGCTACAGCCGCTATCATCGTCAGTCACCAAGCCTACAAGGCCAAAGGAGTGAACACTTGAGCCACCCAGCACTATTGGGGCGGGCAGCGATGCAGTCATACTAAAACCACCAGTGCCTGCACCTGCATCATTGCCTGCTTCAATAGTAAAGGCGGTAATTTGCTGATTGAAAAAATCGACGTCTATGGTGAGTGCATCAATACTGCCAGACACACCGTTTTGATCCGTAGGGTTGGTAACACGGCTGCCATCTTCCAATACGTCATAGGTTACTGCTATAGGCTCTACCGTGGAGATGTCTTCTGTTGAGTCCTGCGAAAAGGCGAAATGCAAATAATCGTTAATGATGTAAGGAGCATCTTCATATTCAAGGGATGCATTTGTTTGAAAGCGCCCAATAATGGCGTTATAGGCATCGGTTGAAATAGCGCTTGCTTGCTCTAAGACGGCCGTTGAACTGATAGCTTGCAAGTCGAGATTCAGGCAATCGCCACTTACCACGCATTCGATATTGTCGAACCCTCTAACCGTCACCTCCCAAGTGTTGTTTATACCGTCGAGCAGACGAACGTTTTGACTAGCTCCACTGGCACTGGTCACACTAGAGCCGTCACTTAACACCGCCGCCGCAAAACCAACACCGTTGTTACTCTGATCAGGTTCAAGGGGAGGAATAAGGGCAGAATCAGAATTACTGCTACCGCCACCACCGCCACATGCCGTTAACAATAGGGCAAACGCCATCGCATAAAAAAGAGTGGTGCGCATAGCATTGATTATATGCATTAATTTGCACGTAAGAGGAAATCCGTGTTGTAAAAATCTATCTTTTAAATGCAAGCACAAGCCCATCAGACCCTTCACTCTTTGAATTTAGAATATGACCTAAGATATCAACATATTAAAAATACTAACAATAGCTGTATATAGTCCTTTTGGACTAGTGTGTTCGTCCTTTTTTGCACATACAATAGATCGCTATAAGCCACTAGTTAGATGAGATTATAAAATGAGTGCCCAACGCTTTTTGATTGTCGATGACCATGCGCTGTTTAGAACGGGCTTGAGCATGATTTTGCAACAAGACGAGAGCGTTGCTGATGTCATTGAGGCAGGCTCGGTGCTTGAGGCAAAAAATTTAACGCTAGAATCACCTGATCTGTTACTGCTCGATATTCAAATGCCAGGGCTTACGGGAATAGAGGGCATTACTATCCTTAAAGACAGGTTCCCACTAACCCCCATTATTATGCTTTCTTCTAGTGATAAACCACAGGAGAAGCAATTAGCACTCATGCAAGGCGCTGCTGCTTTTATTAATAAAGCAGCAACAGCCGAAGAAATTCATAGAGTGATAAAACAGGTTTTAACGGGCAACTTGATAGACGATAATCACTTGCCCAAACAAGAGAACACGTTAAAGAATAAACACCGACAATCATCGAGTATAATCGATGATGAAAGCGATAAAAAATTAACAGCACGCCAGTTAGAGGTACTTGCACTTATTTGCGAAGGAAAATCGAATAAATTAATTGCACGGGCACTCAATGTCTCGGAGAATACGGTTCGCGGGCATGTCTCCTCTGTGTTAAGTTGTCTGGGTGTATCGCGCCGAAGCGAAGCCATTATGGTGGCGCAAAAACAAGGGATTATTTCTTATTAACTACACATCTTAAAGTACAACTTTTTAACGGTTACTGATCACTGCTTATGAATATAATAAAAAGAGCCCTGTATTGGTTACCTATTTTTCGCAAAGAGAATACCCTTAAAGAACAAATTCAGCTAATACACAATAATTATGTATTAACTGTTGCCGCCTATTGGTTAACTAGTTTGATTGGCGCCCTTGCTGTTTATTTATTCTCAAACGACGGCACCATTTTTATTTGGCTCGCCTGCACAAGCAGCATTACCATTTATTCTTATATACATTATTTTCGTATTGCAAAAAAATTCTCACCCCTTGCCGAGGCACGCCATCAAGTCGTTATTTTATTTATTATGGGCACACTATTTGGCTTACTTTCTATTCTTTATATCAAGCCCGACTCCGATCCAGTTTTACTCTCCTATATCCTTATGCTAAGTGCTGGCGCCGCTGCTGGCGCACTGGTTATGCAAGCACCCTGCTTTCCTGTCTACACTGCATTTTTACTGACTTGCATGCCTGGAGCTCTGATTGGATTTTGGTCGATTGGTGGCGTGTACTACGGCATTGTTGCCGCTATTATTATTTACATTTTGGTACTGTATTACTGCGGCTACAATATGGAGCGCACCGTTAAACATTCTATTGAGTTACGTTTTGCCAATGTCGAGCTCATTGAGCAATTAAAAGATGCAGTAGGCAACGCCGAAAAAGCTAATCGCGATAAATCGGTTTTTTTAGCCTCTGCCAGCCACGATTTACGCCAACCTCTGCACGCCATGGGTTTGTTTATCGAGACGATGGGGCAACTCGATTTAACATCACAACAAGCCAATGTCTTAAAGCATATTAATTTAGCCAGCGATGCTACGCGTGACATGCTCAATACTTTACTTAATTTTTCTAAACTCGATGCTGGGGTAATAGAGCCAACATTTGAAGCGGTCGATTTACACAGCTTACTGACAAAATTAGAACAGGAGTTGGGCGCAACAGCTGACAACAAACAATTACTTTATCGGTCGCGCGAGACTAATTTGGTCGCCCACACCGACCCTGCCTTACTCGAGCTAATTTTACGCAACATTATTACTAACGCGATACGCTACACCAAAACTGGCGGGCTGTTAGTTTCTTGCAGGCGGCGCGATAATTACGCAAGCATCGAAGTTTGGGATACCGGCATAGGCATACCCGACCCAGAGCAAAGTAATATTTTTAAGGAATTTCACCAACTCGGCAACCCAGAGCGCGACCGACAAAAAGGCTTTGGGCTTGGGCTTGCCATTGTAAAAGGTCTTTGCGAAACATTAGGTGCAGAGCTTATACTGAATAGCCGCTTGGGCAAGGGCTCTACTTTTAAAATAGTTTTACCTTTATCGAATGACCCCATTATCAGCGATATGCTGAGCACTATTAATGAAAAAGATTTTATTGGATTAAACTTTTTATTTATCGATGACGATGAAAATATCCGAGAGGCTATGAAAAGCTTGATCAATTCTTGGGGGAGCTATTGCATCGCTGCCGAGTCACTCGACCATGCACTTGCATTAAAAGAAAACAACAATACTGTACCCGATATACTCATCGTCGATTATCGCTTGCGCGAGAATAAAACCGGCGGCGAGGCGATTATTGCCTTGCGCAAACACTTTAAGAAAAAAGTACCGGCTGTCATTGTGACCGGTGATACGGCGGCAGACCGCTTGCGCGAGGCACAAGAATACGATGCGACACTACTGCATAAGCCCGTTGTGGTTAGCGAGCTACAAATCGCAATAAAAGATTTGTTAAGAAAAATATAGCTACTACATAAAAACATATTAGGCATACGGAAAATTACCTAAAGAGAACGAATATATCAGCAAGCCAAATATAAAAAACACTAGGCATGCAGACATTATATGTAATAGAAAATACTGTTTTTTATTCTTGATCAGATTAAAAATCCCATATATCAACTGGGCAATTCCTAAAAGCACCAAGCAATAACACAGTAAAAGCGCGCTCTCTATTAAACTGTTTTGCAACTCATGACTAATACCTTTTACATAGGCATTTTGTAAGAGTAATGTATAAAAGCTAAAACCAATAGCATATATAATGGGCGGCCAAAATATTTTTAAATAGCGCATATGGCTTTACCATTTCATCATTTTATTTAAGCACTTTCTAAAGCACTTTCTACAATAGTACAAACTCGCCACAGCGCATGACTGCTCAAACGGTATTTTCTCTCAAAGGCAGTAATGTCAATGTCGCTTTTATATTCATCTATTGCCGAATATCGCTTAGCAACACCTAAGGCTGCATTAAATTCCTGCGCATAAATACGCCAATTTGTGCGCAGCTCGATAGATTCGCTAACGGCTAAAAGATTTTTAAAGGTCGGGTGACCATGCCAGCGTCTTTGCAAGTGCTGGGTTTTAGGCCAAGGGTTTGGGTAGAGCAAAAAGTGCCTGTCTGCCTTAATGCCTTCTTGCTCCATAAGACGCCAAAAATCTGTGCAGTCGCAGCGCAGCAAGAGGCCATTATCGGCAAGTTTTTTATTCTCATTATTTGCCAAACGCTTAGCCGATTGGTCTAAACCTACTACCAAATGGTCTGGATATTTATGAGTAAAATATCGCGTACTCTCACCCGTACCACAGGCACTATCGAGTATTATCTTAGGGTCCCCTAGCTCACTTTTACGTTCTAAAAACTGATTAAACGCCTCTTGATTATAAGCAGCTATCGGACGCTTAAATTCGCTCTCTAGGTGCTTACTTACAATTTTTTGTAAGTCTTTATGAATACCCTCTTGTGGAGAGTCGATAACTTTTGCGGGAGTAAAACTCATAAGCAATGATTAAATTGGCAATAAAAAAGGCTGCATTATAGCGATAATGCAGCCTTTTTAGGTAGTTATTAACTACAATATGAACCTACACTACGTAGTTCTAAGCTCTCGATTAGTGATCGAGGATCTGGCTCAAGAATAATTGTAGACGGTCTGTTTGTGGATTATTAAACAACTCTTCTGGTGTATTTTGCTCAACAATCTCGCCAGCATCCATAAAGATAACTCGGTCGGCGACTTTTTTAGCAAAGCCCATTTCGTGAGTGACACAAAGCATTGTCATACCTTCATCGGCAAGCTCAACCATAACATCGAGTACTTCTTTAATCATCTCTGGATCAAGTGCTGATGTTGGCTCATCAAACAACATAATTTGTGGCGACATACAAAGCGAGCGTGCAATGGCAACACGTTGTTGCTGACCACCCGATAACTGCCCAGGAAACTTATCTGCTTGCTCTGGTATCTTCACGCGCTCAAGATACTTCATAGCAATTTCTTCGGCTTCGGCTTTGGGTTTTTTCTGCACCCAAATTGGACCAAGGGTTAAATTTTCGAGAATGGTTAAATGCGGGAATAGGTTAAAGTGCTGAAACACCATACCCACTTCGCGTCGAATCGCTTCGATGTTTTTAACATCTTCAACCATCTCAACGCCATTAACAATTAGCGAGCCACGCTGAAACTCTTCAAGTCGGTTAATACAGCGAATTGTGGTTGACTTGCCCGAACCCGACGGGCCACAAATAACAATTTTTTCACCCTTTTTAACGGTTAAGTTAATGTCTTTTAATACGTGAAAATCACCATACCATTTGTTCAAGTCTTTAATGATAATGGTATCTTCTACGCTATCTGCAATTTTCGATTCTGTACTCATAGTAAACCTTTATAATTTATCTATTTCTATTTTTATTTTTACTGCCTAATCAGGCAAATTAATTTCTGTGGCTAGTATCTAGTTTTTTCTCAATGTTGCTGGCCAACATAGACATGCCAAAACAGCATACCCAAAAGATCACACCGACAAACACATAACCTTCGATGGCATGTCCACCCAACCAATTAGAGTTACTCAATGCGGTCAGTAATGTTTGAAGAACTTCTGGAATACCAATAATCAATAAGAAAACAGTATTCTTAAATAGCATTACAAAGGTTGCCAAAATGTTTGGCATAGAGACTTTGATCACTTGCGGCAAAATAATGAGTAGTGTTTTTTGCCAGTAACCTAAACCAATAGAATCTGCGGCTTCATACTGGCCACTTGGAATTGCCTGAAAACCACCACGGAATACCTCAGCCATATAACCTGACATAAAGAAGATGAGCACAATCCAAACACGTACTAATTTATCGACATTGGTACCTTCAGCAAAAAATAACGGTAGCATTACAGAGCCCATAAAGAACAATGCAAGCACCGGCACACCACGGAAGAACTCGATAAACACAACGCTGATTGAGCGCGCCAATGGCATGTCTGAGCGCCGACCTAACGCCCATAAAAAGCTAAAGGGAAACGCAACAATAATTGCCGCAGCCGCCATAAGCACATTAAGCGAAAAACCACCCCAAAAGTCAGTATTTACATGTTCAAGACCCAATAAACGTCCATCAAGAATCGCAATACACACAAAGGGTAAGACCAAAAATAGAGGAACGCTGACTTTTAAGCGATAACTGGCTGGTAAAGTAAAGGAAAGTACGATAACAACAAAGAGCAGTATCAGCGAGAGGTTAACACGCCAGATTTGATCTGTAGCGTAACTTCCATAAAAGAACTGCTGCGACCAAGCTTTTACAAATACCCAACAAGCACCATCGCCTACACAGGCATCTTGGTTTACACCACTCCAAGTTGATGAGATAAACATCCAATCAATAATACCCGGGATAAAATTTGCTAAACCCAGCATAATAAAAATAGTAAACATAGCATTTGGAATAGACGAGAATAGATTAACTCGCATCCACGCTACAATACCTACAGTAGAGTCTGGTGCTGGTTGAGCTACCGCAGGTTTAAATTCGATAGGATCACTTTTAAATGTATTCGCCATAATTAACGCCCCACTAACTCAACATTACGATTAAAACGGTTCATCACAAATGAGATGAACATATTCACTGCAAAATACACAATGATCGCCATAAAGATTGTTTCAATTGCCTGACCTGTTTGGTTTAACGCCGTCCCTACAAAGACATTAAATAAATCCGGGTAGGCAATTGCTGCAGCCAACGTCGAATTTTTTACCAAACTTTGATATTCGGAGTTTAACAGTGGCACGATCACGCGCATTGCTTGAGGCACAATAATTAAAGACATTATTTTGCCTTCTTTAAGGCCAATACTTCTTGCTGCCTCTGTTTGCCCATGAGGCACCGCCTGTATACCCGCACGTACAGCTTCTGCAATAAAAGCACCCGTGTATACCGATAAAGCAATAGTTAATGCCATCAACTCAGGGATTACCGTTATACCGCCACGGAAACCAAAGCCTTGCAACACAGGGTAGTCTACGACGAAAGGAATTCCTGCCACTAATGTAGCCAACAGTGGCAAGCCAAAAAAGATACCTAAACTCGCGTAAAGGAGTGGAAACTGCTGACCCGTTTCATCTTGGCGTTTTTTGGCCCAAGATTTCATAACAAAAATGGCAACAATGGCGATAGCAATCGCAACATAAACCAATGTTGAACCGTCTTGCCCAACTAGTTTGGGGATAAATAAACCCCGCACATTTAAAAAGATTGCCTCACCTAAACTTAGGCTGTCGCGGACACCAGGTAGTGTCGCCAATACTGCGGAGTACCAAAAAAGAATTTGTAGTAGCAGTGGGATATTACGGAATGTCTCTACGTAAACAACGGAGACCTTCTTAATCAGCCAGTTTCTAGAAAAATACATTACCCCAAAGATAAAGCCCAGTAAGGTCGCAAGGACGATACCCAAAATAGAGACTAAAATCGTATTGAGAAAGCCCACAATAAATACACGCAGGTAGCTATCTGTAGACTCAAAAGGGATCAATGACATCAACACATCGTAACCGGCAGCATTACCTAAAAAGCCAAAACCACTTTTAATACCTGCGGCTTCGAGGTTGCCTAATGTGTTACCAATAATTGTATAAAAGAAATAGGCCAAGCCTGCAATTAACAGTGTTTGATAAATAACGGCACGGTATTTTGGATTATTATAAAAAGCATGCGAACCGGATTCGGTTTTACGGGTGGCTGCTTTAATTTGTTCTGTTGTTTTTTGTTTAAACATAAAGCGAAGCTACTTAAGATTTTAAGGTTAAATATTTACAGCGAAGAGATAAAAAGCAAGCGCTAAAAACAAAGTGGCACTAATGTGCCACTTGTTTACTACTTGAGATTAACGCATTGCTGGTGAGTATAAAATACCACCGTCTTTCCATAATGCGTTAAGGCCACGAGAGATTTTAAGCTGAGAACCTGAACCAACATTACGCTCGAAAGATTCAGAGTAGTTACCTACTTGCTTAATTACTTGAAGTGCCCAATCGGAATTTAAGCCTAAGTTTTTACCTAGCTCACCTTCAGTACCTAGTAAGCGCTTGTTACCTGGCTTACCATTTTTGGCTTTATCAGCAGCGTTAGCAGAGGTAACACCTTGCTCTTCGCCTTCGATCATTGCATTAAGTGACCACTTAACAATGTTAAACCACTGGTCATCACCTTGACGAACAACAGGACCTAGAGGCTCTTTAGAGATAACTTCAGGCAGTACGACTGCACCCGATGGATTTTTTAAACCAATGCGTAGTGCATAAAGTTGAGATTGATCAGAGGTTAGAAAGTCACAACGTCCTGATTCAAAACCTGAGCGGGTTTGGTCAGAGGTATCAAAAGTAACAGGCTTATACTTAATGTTGTTTTCACGGAAGTAATCAGAGATTGCAAGCTCGGTAGAGGTACCTGCCTGAATACATGCGTTAGCACCGTCTAATTCTTTAGCTGATTTAACGCCTAAACTTTTGCTAACCATAAAGCCTGTACCATCATAGTAAATAGTACCAGCAAAGTTTAAACCAAGAGAGGTGTCACGGGTATGAGTCCACGTTGTGTTGCGAGACAACATATCGATCTCACCAGATTGCAGTGCAGTAAAGCGCTCTTTAGCCGTTAAAGGTTTGTACTGTACCTTGCTAGCATCGCCCAAAACAGCTGCTGCAACAGCGCGGCAAACATCAACGTCTAAGCCGCTCCAGTTACCTTTTTCATCTTTCTGAGAGAAACCAGCAAGACCGGTGCTCACACCACAAGATAAGACACCGCGCTTTTTAACGTCGTCTAAAGTAGCTGCTTGAGCACCTAGCGTTAAGCCAACAGCTAAACCACCGGCCATAAGGGATGAAATTTTAATCATGAGTTTCTCCTAGTTTTGTTTATAGTGTTTTCTCAAACGAGATAGAAATTAGTTAATATTATTATAATATTTGTCTTGTACCTTTAACCCGATAAGCAAGAGCACATAGTACCTGTTAAGAGGCTAGAGATAATGCAAACCTGTTATCTACTTACATACGGCCACTAAATAGATTTATTTTTATCACTTTAGACAAGTCATATTGTCTTTAAGTAGTTAACCGTAGTTAATCATAATGCCATCAATCTATGATGAACAGCAAATAGATATAACAAATAAGCATTAAAAAAATACCAATAAGCCACATTTAAGTATAAAAAGACCTAAAGCTTATACATCAAACCAATTATTCTTTTTGTTATACCTTTATATAAAAATATGGCAAAAAGAGTGAAAATCACGATTATTGATCCAATTAGTTTTATTAATTAGAAATATCAAGGCACTTACATCTATATGCTAGTCTAGGCTACCTACCGCCAACCCCAATATAACAAAAGTTATAGTAATTGCTCTTTAAAAATACTTTAGATAAGCCATAAACTAAGGTCGCTTTTTAAATTCGGGCTAAGCATATTAAGTTAATATTCAACTACTTGCCCACGGTAAATAAGCCTTGGTTTAGATAGCGCTGCCTCCTGCGGCACAACCTGATTTTTAACTTGTGGTCTTGCCTCAACTGAGATCTCGGAGCGCTGAGGTTTTTTGGTTAAGCTTGATCCCCGACCTAACATTTCAAACCAATTATCACCTGCTCGCTCCAAAAAAATCTCTATTAGCAAGCGTATATTTTCATCTTCGCATTGCTTATGGACCTCAATCATCACATTCCCAATATCAGAGTTCGATATTTTCATATCGGCTTGCAAGTTAAGTGGCACACCTCTTCTTATTTCAAAGAACAGATTCACCATATACCTATCTATATTCATACTATTTTTGTAATGACCCAATCAACATCAATGACACTCCTGTTACTTTTAGTCCATGCTTTATACTTTATGTATAAGCAAGGTACATACCAATGTTAGGCATAAGGTCCTAAGCTATTAAAATGGGCATTTAAGCCCAACATGCTCAAAACAAGTACAGCTCAAGAAAATAACCGCACGCGACAAGTGCGCACTTCGCACTAATCAGGTGCAAAATCAGCGAGAAAACTAGCTAGATTATGAGAGTAAGATATTTTTTAAACAGATCGGAAAATATAAAAAAGAAGGGTGGCAATCGTGCACATAGCGACAGAAATAAGCAATGTGTTTATAGTTGCCTTTTACACAATTAATAAGCACAGCTAGCTATATAATTTGAGCATCACATTTAAAAATAATCCTCCCCAATTGATTAAGCCCATGCCTTTATCAGACCAAGCGTACTCGTAATGAGCAACGCAAGGCCTAACATTCTATAAAATTTAACGCTATCTGTGTTTAATAAATGCTGATGTACACGCGAACCCAATACATGACCTAAACCAGCGCAGGGCAATAGCCATAAATGATGGATAAGCTGTAAATTAATATCTGCGATCACAAATGACCCCATTTTGATCAAGACAAGGACAAACCACAGAGCAAATAATGTATCCCGTAGCTGGGAGCGTGCAACATACTTTGAAAATACAGCCACAACTAATGGGGCTCCAATAAGCGATGTTCCACTAATATAACCACCAACGATCAAAAACAAGATATCGGCAAACTTATGCTTACTTTCGATATGGTAATTGAGTACATAAGAAATTGAATATAGCCCAACAATAGTAAAAATAATCGTATTCATGATTTGAGTCGGTAAGGTAATTAAGCCGAATACGCCAATACACTTGGGTATAATCATAATAAGTAAGGCTTTACCCAAAAAAGGCCATGCGACGCTTGGCTCAGCAATACCTTTTTTAACTAAGCGGTGATTCTTAACAACCGTGAGCGAGGAAAAAACCAACAAATGGGCAGCCAATATGGGCAAATAAACTTGAGGACGATCATCAATAATTAATAAAAATGGCAACGCAAGAACAACCCCACCAAAACCTAATGCTGAGCGTACCATGCCACTCCACATAAAAATCAGTGCGACTAATCCATATTGATACAAGGCTAACGAGTCCAAGAAAATACTCCAAAACGCTAAGGAGCCACTGAACAAGCTTGAGTGTGATTTTCGAGAAGTAAAATAACCGAGTTGAGGAGAATACTAAAGTGAATAATAGACTGGTAGAAAACATTCAATAGCTTGAGCTCCTATTCAGGTCAACTACCTACATCCATGCAGCCAACAAAAAGGCGGGTTATTTAAGCAAGCGAAAAATCATCACGACTTATTAAGAGGCTCCTTACAATAAAATTAAATCGAACGAAAAAAATAAGTACAGGCTTCTATACTATTCGATAGTGATGTTACGCTGCCTAATCCTGTCGGCTAATTCCTTTCGCCAACTGAGCAAATGTTCTCTAATGGCCTTAGGCTTAAAAATTAAGGGCTCCGAATACTCGAAGTTTTCTTTAGCCTCACGACCGCGGACAATATCACGCGAGCGATCAAAAGCATCAATAAAACTTGAAGAGTTTGGTAATGCATCTTTAAAAAATGCCTCACCAAAATATGTCATATTTGTATTATGGCTACAGCCAAAAGAGGTTTTATCTGCCGAAGAGGCAACTATAACTAAGGTATTGTCGTCTTTTACTTTTTCTAGATAACCACCGGCGTAACAAGCAGAGACAACGATTACTTTAAATTTTACAGGCAGCTTACGAACGATCTCACCCATGCGCTTCGCGCTGAGGTCCATTATATTCAAACCATCTAGGGCTAGCGAAAAATTAAATTCTTTAGAGCTATGACTTGTCATATGCAAAAAAAGTATATCGTTTTCTGCATCCATTTTTTCTGCCACACCTTGCAACACTTTTTCTATACTTGTCGGTGTAGCTAAGGGGATATCTTGATAAGTGACATTGCTATTAATCAGTAACACTGATTTATTTTTAGTATCGTACTCTTCATCAAAAATATTTTTAATGGCCTTCACTTCCCGACGAAAGGCACCTTGCGAACCATCACCAGCAATACCTACAAAATACATTTCTATAGCGTTAGGATCTTGTACATCAATCGCAGCAAGCTGCTCCTCTATACTTGATACTTGACTGTAAAGCGCTTCTTCAACAACAACCTCACTATTGTACTCTGCCAAATTATTATCTGCTTTTACCAGCTTATCGAATCCCCAAACCCCTTCTATTTTTGAAATGCCATCAATAGGCTTGGGATAAGTTAAAATTCCTTTGCCGTGTTTAAGCCCATTTTGAAACTGCCCTTCATAACGCTCATCATTTTTAATTAAAACGCCAAGGCCACTGTACTGCCCAGCGGCAAATTCACCATCGTAGCTCATATCGTCACCATGGGTCTGACGACCAGCTCCTTCAAACTGCCCTTTAACAAAATCTCCAACGTAAATATTTTTTTTATGCTGATAGCGCCCCTTACCATCGAACATCCAGTTTTTAAAACCACCAGTATAAATGACATCCCCGTCTCTATAATCACCTTGCCCGGTCAATTCGCCATCGACGAACTTCCCTTGGTAGATTTTGCTATTGGCAGAGGTAAATAAGCCGTCACCATTAAACAAACCATTGGCAAACTGCCCTTCGTAAATATCGCCATTACTATCGAGCAACTTGCCTTGGCCATTGAATACATTATCTTTAAATTCACCGGTGTATTTTTTATTGGCAAAGCGAAGAGAACCCAAACCATTTGCCTCGCCAAAATCTACCTCTCCCTCATAAACACTACCATCAGGGTAATTAATAGTGCCAGTACCTCGGGCAACACCTTTGACAAATTCACCGGTATAAATATTATTGACTGTTTCGTAACGCCCTTGGCCATGAAACAAGCCCTGTTTAAATTCGCCCTCATAACTATCGCCATTGGGCCAGATGATCCGTCCTTTACCGCTTAACTCACCCTTTAGTAACTCACCATCGTACTCACCACCGTCGGGCAAAAACGAAACGGGAATAGCAACGGTATCAGTAAGGTATTGTTTGTTTTCAACAACCACAGCACCAACAACAAAACCAAAGACTAAAATAAAAATAAACTTAAGCACGGCTCTTCTCTTTTTTATATAAAACTACTTTGTAGACTTTTATAGCTAACTCATTAGCTCTGCAGTTTTCAAGATGGGCATCAGCATTTCATTACAATCACGACAGCGATATTGCTGAATACCTTTTTGAATTTTTACATGACGATAGCTGGTTAATTCAACCTGACGACAGGCACACGCGTAATCGTAACGTTTAACCTTGCGCACAGGAATTCCCTCTAGGGTATAACTGCCACGGACGTTAGGCTCTGCACCCAAATCGCGCATAATACTTTTCCATTCCGGCCCATGGGGTTTAATCCTATTTAAACCGTACAAACAATCACTCAGGTAATGAGCAACCTCATGGGGTACCGTATTATCATAACTATCCTCAGGGTATTTAGCGAATAACCAAGGATTAAAGCGAATTTCTCTTCTTGTCGAGTTATTGTTAGCGGCTTTTAATAGTGCTACCCCTGGCTGCTTAGCCGATCGATAACACCGATACATACCCGCGGCTTTACCACGCAGATTAAAAATTACACTAATCTCTGTGAACTGCTGCCCATAAAGGCTTGATGCCAGCTCAATATAATAGCGAACTCGCTCAATGACTTTAGCTTGCTCCACTGTATTTATTGGTTGAATTATTTCCATTATGTTATCAGTGTACTATTAAGGCTTTTACAGTTTCAACGGGAGGCTCTAAGCCCCATCATTTATAACAAGCTAAAAAACCATTAAACAATAGCTAGAGACAGGCAGCAACATATTATTAGCCCATGGGTTTTTCAAATGGATAAAGGGAAAAATAGTCTACATTTAGGTGGGAATTGGAGGTAATTGTGAGTTGTTGACGAAATCTCAGTCGCTTCAGATCTTGTCCGTGCCACTGACCTACATTTATGCAGGCAACAAAAAAGACGCGTTAAATATAATAATGCTTGGGTAGACGACCTTTATCGGTAAAGACTATACCCTCGGCCTCTAATAAACGCCGCTGTTTTGCGGCATTAGAGAAGTCAGCTAATTTCCCTTGGGCACTCACAACGCGATACCAAGGTAGACGTGAGTCTTTAGGCAACTCACGCAACCAACGACAGGTTTGTCGTGCATTGCCTAAACTGGCAAGCTCAGCCAAACGCCCATAACTACAGACTCGCCCCTCGGGTAACTGACCAAGCACCAAGCAAAATCGCTCGAAAGGGGATGATTCGTTATCCATGGTTCTATTCTCTATTATTCGGGTTATTCATCTCTAGTGGGTCGTTGAAAACTTGCGCAGTATTTGTAGTGAGAAGAAAACGGGCTATCTTGGGGCTAACACCAACTACCTACGCCTATTAAGGCAGCAAAAACGATTGCCAAAGCTCACAAAAATCATTGACGATTTATTTAAAAATCTCTAACTCTTTGGCATGACACTGGGCTGTCCTGTGGTATCTTTTTTGCTCGATGGTTTCAAACGCTGCTTTTTCGCGGCATCTTTTACCCAATAAAAATACAGTCGATCACCCAGCAACACAACAACAGCAAGTGCATAAATAACCGGCCAAAAAATATCCGCTTTAACTAACCACCAATAATGTACAACACCAAGTATCGCAATAATATACACCAACTTATGCAGGCTAAACCAACGTTTGCCTAACTTTTTTTGTAAGCGCTTAAAAGAAGTCACTGCAAGAGGCGTTAGCAATACAAGCCCGGCAAACCCAACGGCAATGTAAGGTCTGTCGATGATATCTTCTATAATTGATGCCAGATTAAAAAAGTGATCGAAAAAGATAAAACCAAAAAAATGAATGAATATATAAAAGAAGCTCCAAAGCCCCAAAAAGCGTCGAAACTTTAATAAATCGTTCCACTTAAAATGGCGCCTCAAGGGAGTAATAAGTAAACTCAGCAACAAAAAATGTAAACCCCATTCACCAGTGGCATGGGACAATTCTTCGACGGGGTTAGCAAAGTCGACACAACAAAAAAGAGCAGTTGTAAAATAGCCTATATGCAACAGGCAACCAAGGCTTATTAGCAATTTAGCCCCAGTTATAATGCCTGCTTTATACTTTTTGTAAAAGCTTGTCTGTACAACCTGAATAGAACTCACACGTCACTCAATAATAAATTGCTTTTTTAACCGATATTAAAACGCGTCTACGCGAAATTACAGACAACATAATTTACCTATTAATAATTCTTACGCAGGTCCATTCCGGTATACAGTGATGCCACCTGATCA
The DNA here is from genome assembly GCA_947488935.1 of uncultured Pseudomonadales bacterium. Lineage (GTDB taxonomy): Bacteria > Pseudomonadota > Gammaproteobacteria > Pseudomonadales > Cellvibrionaceae > CANLBN01. The sequence goes on along the minus strand of CANLBN010000008.1, from coordinate 62,517 downwards.
CCATAGCCATTAAATTTTAAAGTAGGCTGCTTAAATAATTTACCAATAACACGCTCGCGTTTTTGACTCCAACGTGGATGATTCACCTCTGGGTTTACATTGGAGTAAAAGCCATATTCTTGCGGGCCTGATAGGTTCCAGCTTGTCTCTGGTTGGGTCTCAGTAAAGCGTATCTTCACGACGGATTTTATACTTTTAAAGCCATACTTCCATGGCACTACCAAACGCAGCGGCGCACCATTTTGATTAGGTAGTGGCTTGCCATAGATACCTGTTGCCATAAAGGTAAGTGGATTCATTGCTTCATCCATACGTAAGCCTTCGCGATAAGGCCAATCGAGTACATTGCGGCGTTGACCGGGTAATGGGGCATCTTTGTCATAAACTGTCTCAAAGGCAACATACTTTGCTTTTGATGTAGGATTAAAGCGCTTAAGTAATGCTGCCAGAGGGAAACCCGCCCAAGGAATAACCATTGACCATGCCTCAACACACCTAAAACGATAAATGCGCTCTTCAAAATCATGTGGCTTTAAGATATCTTCCAGCGTATAGGTGCCTGGCTTTTCGCACTCACCTTCGATGGTAACGCTCCAGGGGTCTGTTTTTAAAGCTGCTGCATTTCGAATAGGGTCACCTTTACCGTAACCCAACTCATAGAAATTGTTATAACTGGTAATGTCTTTGTAGCTATGTGGCTCGAGATCAAGATCGACGGTGCGTTTAAGCCCAGCATATTTAGCATCACCTGCTGCGGCCATCGCCAATTGGGGGAAATAAGCCATGGCAGACAGCGACATTCCCGCCTTAATAAAGTGACGACGCTTTAAGAATAAACTCTCATCAGTAACGTCGTTCTCAGTCAGGCCGGTGTTAAATGTTATGGATTCTTTATTATATGTGGACATTAAATGATCTCAATTATAATTTGTGATGTAGTTAGAGAGCTACCGTTAACGATAGTTCCTTCTCCAGAAAATAAGCAAAGTAACCCTTATACAACTAGTATAGGCTCTCTTACTTATTTTGCTGCATCGACAAATCACCATTGCGGCCTAATTTAAGCTTACCGAAAAACAGATAATCATAGGCATCTTAAATTTATCAGCTCAATACTGTACAATTTAGCCATTAGGCAAGCAACGAAGAAGCATTTCTGCTTTTTTGGAGTACATTTTACCCACCATTCATCTTTTACTTGTACTTGTTTTAACTAAACTGGTAGGACCCGGATGGTTCTTGTTGTTCTAATAACGGCTATATTGCTAAGTTAATGCCATCGATTCATATCGAGCAATAAATTATTGGCATCTCCGCATACACTCAAATTGGTGATCAAATACTATTATGTCAACAAATAATGAAGACCCACTTTATATCCCTCTTGCAGGCCCGACCTTACTCGAAACACCACTGCTCAACAAAGGTAACGCATTTACCATGGAAGAGCGACGGGATTTTAATCTACAAGGTTTAATACCAGGTATTATAGAAACCATTGATGAACAAGTAGATCGTGCGTACCGCCAGCTCAATGACTTTACGAGCAATATGGATAAGCATATTTACCTACGTGCGATACAAGATACCAATGAAACACTTTACTACAAGTTGGTAACAGAACACCTTGAAGAGATTATGCCGCTCATTTACACGCCAACCGTGGGCGAAGCTTGCCAGCGCTTTTCTCAGATTTATCGCCGCCATAGAGGCTTGTTTATTTGCCATGAAGAGAAAGATCAAATTCGTCGCATATTACGCAATGCCACCAAACAAAATATTAAAGTCATCGTTGTTACCGATGGTGAGCGTATTTTAGGCCTAGGTGACCAAGGCCTAGGTGGCATGGGCATTCCTATTGGTAAACTCGCTCTCTACTCTGCCTGTGGCGGTATTAGCCCTGCTTACACATTGCCTATCACACTGGACGTAGGTACAAATAACCAAGAACTTATCGATGATCCTATGTATATGGGTGCCAAACACCCTCGCATTACCGGTGAGGCGTACGATGAGTTTGTCGAGCTATTTATTCGTGGTGTTCAAAAACGCTGGCCCGATGCACTTATTCAATTTGAAGATTTTGCCGGCCACAATGCTAATCGCCTGCTCGATCGCTACCGCCATAAAGCCTGCTGCTTCAATGACGACATCCAAGGTACTGCCGCGGTTACTGTGGGCACGCTACTCGCTGCCTGTAAAACCAAGGGCGAAGAACTTAAAGACCAAGTGATTACCTTTTGTGGTGCAGGCTCTGCTGGCTGTGGTATCGCCGAGCAAATTGTTGCACAAATGGTGTCCGAAGGCCTAAGCGACATGCAAGCTCGCAGACGTATCTTCATGATGAATAGCCGCGGCCTAGTGATTGGTAGTATGAGCGGCCTTAAAGATTTCCAATTACGCTTATGCCAATCCGATGAGCGCATCACCGAGTGGGGAGTTGACGGCGATACAGCCACCCTACTCGAAACCGTGACCCACTCTAAATCTACCGTTATCATCGGAGTATCTACTGTTGCTGGGCTATTTACTCAAGAAGTTATCGAGCAAATGCAAGCCAATACAGCAAAGCCGATTGTTCTCCCGCTTTCAAATCCAACATCAAAAGTAGAAGCCTTTCCCGAAGACATTTTAAAATGGACCAATGGTAACGCCGTTGTTGCAACGGGCAGCCCCTTTGACCCTGTCGAGTTAAATGGTAAAACCTACCCAATATCTCAGTGTAATAACAGCTATATATTCCCAGGTGTTGGCCTTGGTGTTGTTGCCAGTAAAGCAAGCCGCGTTACCGATAAAATGTTAATGGCATCGAGTTACGCACTTGCTGAATATGCAGCGACACATAATAAAAGTACAGACGACTTACTACCTGATTTAAACGATATTCGTAATGTCAGCAAATTTATTGCCAAGCTCGTTTACAAACAAGCCATTGAAGATGGACTCAGCCCTGATGTCAGTGATGAGATGATCGACGCAGCTATCGAGGAAAACTTTTGGGAGCCTGATTACCGTCCATTTATGAGAACTGCAATGTAGATAGACACGCCAGCAAGATAGGGTTAGCTAACGCTAAAAATATCTCGCTGACTTTGCTCCGATTTAAGGTGTGTCTGAATACGTCGTAAAGGGTTTTTCAGACGCTCCTTAAAAAGTATCATTATTATGGTCAATATTAATTAGCTACCACAAAACTCCCACTCCGCTATGTCTTCACTACTATACCGTCACTACTATGCCTTTAACCAAAGCCGCTTTTAATATTTCCTTTAGCCAAAGCTATCAACATCGTTTTGGTGGACTGATTCGGCTATATGGCACACAGGCATGCCATAAATTACTACACAGCCATATTCTCGTTGTAGGTATTGGTGGTGTAGGCTCTTGGATTGCAGAGGCTCTAGTACGCTCTGGTATTGGCAAAATTACATTAGTAGACCTAGATGAAATTTGTGTGACCAATACTAATCGGCAGATACATACAAACTGCGAGACAATTGGCAAATCGAAAACTGCGATTATGGCCAAACGCTTAAAAGAGATTAACCCTGAACTTATTGTAAACTGTATAGAGGATTTTTTAGGCAAGGATAATATCGCAGAATATATTACGGCTGAATTCTCTTTAGTATTCGACGCCATTGACGATGCTATCGACAAAACAGAAATTATTGCCTATTGTAAAAAAAATAATTACCCGATTATTACCATCGGCTCCTCTGGCGGAAAAAAAGACCCCTCAAAGATTACCTACGGTGATTTAACTAAAACACCCGGTGACCCCATGTTTTTAAAGATAAGAAATAACTTGCGCCGAAAACACGGCTTTAGTCGCGATACTGAGCAAAAGTTTGACGTCGAAGCGATATACTCAACTGAGCCAATGACCTATCCAGATAACAAGGGCGAGACATCCAGTAGCAAGGCATTTATTGAAGCTGGAGAGAAGCTCGATTGTGGCAGTGGCTATGGGGCCAGCACAATGATTACTGCAAGCTTTGGCTTACTTGCTGCCTCACGTGCGATTCATTTAATTACCAAAAATTAAGAAACGACTACGCAAGTAGTCGATATTTTTTTAGAATCTCGACAAATAGAGCCTAAATACACCGATGAACTTTAACAAATTTATTTATGAATTTTGGGTGTTTGGCCTAAAGCAAGCCTATGCTTGTTTATTTGGAGGGTTTCTACTAGGCGTGATGATTGCCAGCAATTATTGGTACCCAATAGAAGGCCTACATCGCTACGACTTTATTTTTCTGGCTGCGATTGCTTTTCAAATATTTTTACTTACCTTTAAACTAGAAACACTTCGCGAATCTATTGTTATTATCGTGTTCCATTTTGTTGCGACGTTGATGGAGTTATTTAAAACCTCCGATGCTATTGGCTCTTGGACATACCCCGAGGAATACTTTTTTGGCATCGGCAACGTACCTTTATTTACCGGATTTATGTACAGTGCTGTAGGTAGTTATATTGCACGCGTATGGCGGATTTTTGAATTTAAATATTCCTACTATCCCAGCAAAACTGCCACTATTATATTAGTGATACTCATTTATTTAAATTTTTTTACACATCACTATATTTGGGATTTACGCTGGATATTATTATTGACGACTATTTTTTTATTTTACCGAACACATATTTATTTTAAGGTCATCAATACATATCGACATATGCCATTATTAGTAGGCTGGTTTTTGGTCGCGTTATTCATTTGGTTTGCAGAAAACATAGCCACGTTTACCAATATTTGGATATACCCCAACCAAACTGATCAGTGGCAATTAGTGTCTCTCGCTAAATTAAGCTCGTGGTATTTATTAATGTTGCTAAGCTTTGTATTAGTCTCGCTGATCAACAATACCGACATTAAAAATAAGAGCATTTATAAAGAGTAGAAATTTTAGAGACACGTGCAAGGTTTAAAAGATAGCGATTGTTAGAGCATGTTGCTCACCTGCAGCTAGAGTTACGCTATCATCCAACGCATTAGCCGTCTCTATACAGACCATCGACTGATATTCATCATCGGCAAACTGCGACAAATGCTTGGACTTTTCAAGCCACGGATTCCAAACGACCGTGCTCTTACTTCCCTCGCTAGTCAGTGTTATAAAACGATTGCGATCACTTAAAATAATTTTAGGAGGGGCGCTTTTATATATTCTGTCGACTTCCTTATTAAATGCAATGTCTTCGAGCTGAGTTTTTTGCTTCCAGCCATCTAGTGCATCGATATACTCTGTTTTTGAAAAACCACTAATAATGGCATTTTTAATGTGATCAATCGCAAAATAGCTGTGTAGAGCTGATGTATAAGAAAACGTCTCAGCACCTTGATTAGATACTACAAAGCTTGCGGTTAGCCTTTCACCGATTTCAACGCGATAACGTAACTGCGTTACAAAAGGCCAATACTTTTTATAATAAAAGGGCTCTGCACTATTTTTATCGGCATTTAGATCTAAACTAAACTCTAATACAGTCAAATCATGACTTGACACATCAACACTATCAAGCTGCCATTCCATGAGTCGTACAAAGCCATGACTCATGGCTGATGCAGCATCAAGGTGTTTATATTGTGATGTGATTTGGTCATTATTTTTTTGCAAAACACCAAACCAAGGCCAACAAATAGGCACACCACCTCGCAATGCCTGCCCCTCTTTATACACACACTGGCTGCTTAAAAAGAGAGTTGGAGACTCACCCTTACGTTGAAACCGAGCAATCTGTGCACCCTGCAAAAATATTTCGGCACTGGCGACGGTGTTATTCACACCGATAGCAATTAAGTCTTTATGGCACTCGATCGTGATGCCTGACAAACGGCCAAAGCGCGAATACAGATCATTTATTCTATCCGCGATATTCATTGTTATTATCTCTTTTTGGAGAAGTCGATATAAAACCTCTGAACAAGTTGTAAATCACTTTTCGTTTAACCCTGCCCATAGCTTCCTTAATCAATAATCATTGACCACAGTTTATTCAAGGTCGCCCTATCACTTTTGCGATCGATAATGTATTCAACATGATCATCACCTGATTTAGACGGATCTAACTGCACACCCCAAAGCGCTTTAATTTCATTAGGGATCATCGAATAACGTATATCAACGACTCTATTTGCATGATCAGGCGATAGCGCTATATAACCATTAGAAAACCATCGAAACCGCTCAATATCCTTAGCTTGTTGCGAGTTAGCATCGAGCCAAGGAAACGCTTCTTCAATATCTAGCTTCTTAATATAATCGCCTTCATAAACTTTATGCGATACACCAACTTTTACCGCATCCACATAATAACCTTGCTCTGTGCTATAAACAATTTTCCAAACGAGTAGATTTGCAAAACTTGGCTTGGCCTCAAGTTCGGTTGGTTTATGCCCTCGCGACTCGGCCAATTGCCAACCAATAGCTTCCGCTCGCTCACGTTGCACGATACCAAATAATATATAAACGATAACCCATACCAATGCCAAGCGCGAAAAAAAATTATTCCGTTTAACAGCCGCAGTAATAATTAGTCCAAGAAGGGGAGCAGTAAATAAAGGGTCAATGATTGATATGGTATTCCAGGCAAAGCGAGTATTAGTAAAGGGCCAAAGTAGCTGCGTGCCATAGGTTGTACAGGCATCCAATAAAGCATGGGTTGCATAACCCAACGTACAAAATATCCAGGTGCGCTTAAAGCCAAAACCAGTACGCTTGGCAAATAGATAATAAAAAAATAACGCACAAAGTAGACCACCAAAAGGAATAAAAACCAAGGAGTGTGTAAAGTGGCGATGGTACTCTATGTATAATAGAGGATCGGTATCAGAACGAATTAAAATATCTAAATCGGGAGCCATACCTGAAAAAAATCCAAGTATTGTTGCCATTATAAAATACTTTTTTTTAGCATACTGTTGCGATGCAACACTACCAATAACACCTTGTGTTAAGGGATCCATTTTTTATCCTTTTAAAAATTAATCATACTTTTTCATCACACAAAAACTCAATGTAATAAAAAACACACTACAAATTACACGGTATTGATTTTTCTAACACAATCTCTGCGCTCGATATCTGAGCTTTATAGACCAAGATCTCAACACCTGCATCAACAGCTTCCTTTAATGTGTCGCTATAAACTGGATCTATTTCCCGAGCAGGGGAGAAACACTCAATACCTTCGTGCTGCACACAAAAAACAAGTACTGCCCGATACTGCTTTTTCACCATAGCGATCAATTCGCGCAGATGTTTAGCTCCACGCTGGCTAACAGCATCAGGAAACAAACCTTGGCCACCTTCAAGCCCGAGCGTGACGCTTTTTACCTCCACATAACAGTCTGCTCTTTGAGGTGCCAATTTTTCTGCTCCCAGCTCGTTAAGGTCAGACAACAAAAAATCAATACGGCTATTTTCAGTGCCATATTTCACCTCAGCTTTTAACTGGCTATAGCCCAAAAGCTCTTTGATCCTATTATTTTCGATGGCTTCTCTAACTAAGTCGTTAGCTTTTGCCGCATTAATACAGGCCAAATGACCCGTACTTGCTGTGACTAGCTCTAGAGTGTGTTGATATTTGCGCTTGGTATTTTCAGAACTTGAGTACCAACAAGGGCTTCCCTCCACCATGCAATTCGTCATAGCACCGGTATTAGGGCAATAAATTGTTATAATTTCTCCGTTGGCCAGTTCAATATCGGCCAAAAAGCGTTTGTAACGGCGCAAAAAGGTGGCCTGCTTGAGAGAAGGAGAAAGTATCATGGTCTTATTATTACAAAAAAGGAGGGCAACTGGGGTTTATTTATAACCTTTTATTCTCAGCCAACTATTGTATTTGGACTAATTGTCACCAATTAGCTATAACTGTTTTATAGCCTCTAACATAATATATAAACGAGTGACTGAACCATACGAGAATGGGCAGCATCTAAACTGGTATGTTATTTATACGACAAGCATGAAATAACTAGCACTTAAGATTAAAATCTGGTAAGTTGCGCGCCGGTTAAAATGCGACGCTAGCTAGTTAAATCGCTAATTTAAGCCAATAAAAGCATTAACAAGAGATACAGCTTATGCCAAAGACCAACGCAACGCTGACTTTACATGGATTTGAGCCTTATAAGGAAAAGAAAGGCGAAGAATACATGAACGCCAAGCAGCGGGAGCACTTTAAAAACCTACTGTTTACGTGGAAAAATGAGCTAATGGAAGAAGTTGATCGCACCATGAGTTACATGCGTGACGAAGCAGCTAACTTTCCTGACCCTGCGGATCGTGCCAGTCAAGAAGAAGAGTTTAGCCTAGAGCTACGCACTCGCGACCGCGAGCGCAAACTCATTAAAAAAATTGATAAGACAATCGAGCAGATCGATGCCGATGATTATGGATTTTGCGATGCTTGCGGTGTAGAGATTGGTATTCGACGCCTTGAAGCTCGCCCAACAGCAACACAATGTGTAGATTGTAAGACATTAGCAGAGATCAAAGAAAAACAAATAGGCGCTTAATTTCACCCACGGAATTAAGCCCGCTATAACATCATATAGCCGCCTTTAAGCGATTTAACAAGAAGCGCTATATGATGTTATCTCCTTACCTATATTTTGCTTATAACAGACTCAATTTAACGGCTATACAACTCTAGTTATTGTATATTTATGCCTATGAGCAATAACAAAGACAAACCAAACAAAGCGACTACACCCTATATTGGCCGTTTCGCCCCATCGCCTTCTGGCAGATTACACTTTGGCTCCCTTATCTCTGCGGTTGCTAGCTTTTGCGATGCTCGGGCTCACCTAGGCAAATGGTTGGTCCGTATAGAGGATCTTGACCCCCCTCGCGAAGAAGCCGGTGCCAGCGATGCCATTATCCAATCACTAGAAGCCCATGGGTTCACTTGGGACGATAAGATCGTATATCAGAGCCAGCGCTTAGATGCCTACCAGGATGCTTTTGACCAATTGTCAGACTCTATATACCCCTGCAACTGCATTCGCCAACGCATTTCGTCCCTCGGAGGGCGTTACGATGGCCACTGTAGAGACCAAACTCCACCTAATGGGTCAACTATTGCTTGGCGTGTAAATACCTGCCAGCACCCTAATCTGCGAGCAGACAGCGAGACATTCACCGATATTTTTTTAGGTCAGCAACAACTTAACCTTGATGTTGCTGGTGATTTTATTATCAAACGCAAAGACACCCTATTCTCTTATCAGTTGGCCGTTGTTGTTGATGATTTATTTCAAGGTATTACCCATATTATTCGCGGGCAGGATCTACTCGACTCAAGCTATTGGCAACGCTATCTTTACTTACTTTTATCAAGCAACACAGCGGTTTCGGGAACACAACTCCCTGTATACGGGCATACGCCTTTGGCATTAGGCAGTGATCTACACAAATTAAGCAAGCAGACAAAAGCCGCGCCTATCAACAATGATCTCGCTGTAAGCAACATCACTGCCGCATTGCGATTTTTAGGTCATCCACCCCCAAAGACCTTGTTAATGACATTAGCAAAAGGTCACAAGAAAAGCCTACAACAATGTACAGAAATTCTTGCTTGGGCCAGTGACAACTGGGACCGAGCTCTCATTCCTAAAAAATCATCGGTTGCGCCCGCTTTGGCAGATGCGTAACATCTATGCGCATGCTTATTGATAAGGCTTTGTTAAGCTCTGTTTTACCAACCATCACAATAATAATGACACCATTTAATTGATATGAATAATCAACGTTTTATCTTTTTTATTTTATTGATCGGCTATATTTTTACGCCGACGTTATTTAATTGGTTAATTGCACCCGAGGGCTCTTGGTACAAACCCTTTATTCTTTGGATATTTATTATTATTGGTGCCTATCTTTTTCAGCGATCACAAAAATCCTCATGACATTTAACCTAACCTTTATAGCGCTGCTTGGCCTATCTTATTTATTTATATTATTTTTTATTGCCCACGCGGTAAATAATGGCTGGATCCCTAAAAAAATCACCCACCATCCTGCCACTTATGTTATTTCTCTAGGCATTTTTTTTAGCGCATGGTCCTATTATGGTGTTATCGATCTTGCCAATCAATTTGGTTATGGCGCGCTCGCTTACTATTTAGGTATTGGTACTTTTTTTCTATTCGCACCCATTATACAAGCGCCGCTCGCTGACCTTTGCCGGCGTTTTCAATTACACTCTATTGCCGATTTATTAGTCTTTCGCTACAACAGTCAACTTGTCGGCAATATTGCCACTTTATTTATTTTACTATCGGTAATCCCTCTATTAATTATTCAGATACAAGCCGTTGCCGACACCATTTTATTGATCACTCAACCGCTACCAAGGACTCTACAAGAAGGGCTCAATTGGAATAAACAACGCGACACTTTTGCACTCTTTTATTGTTTAATTATTATTGCTTTTTGTATTACCTTTGGCGCCAGTTACAGTCATCATAAGTCGCTAATTACTACCATGGCCTTCGACTCCTTAATAAAGTTAATCGCTTTATTAATCGTTGGCGGCTTTGCTTTATATGGTGTTTTTGGCGGTCTCGATGAGCTCGATATATGGCTGCTTAATAATAGCGAGTTTTTAATTAAGCTATACAACCCAGAAAGCAGCTCATCCACTCATACTTTATTGCTCGCCTTTATTGGCACGGGTGTATTAATGCCCCATGTCTTTTATATGAGTCAAACGGGTAAATCTGTTAATCAAATTGCTCGCACGGTGACCTGGGCATTTCCCCTCTTTTTATTACTCATGGCAATACCTGTTTTTCCAATTTTATGGGCTGGATTTAAACTCGATGTACCACTAACACCCACTTACTTTACCTTGGCAGTACCACAATATGCCAACGCACCTGTCATTACATTAATTAGTTGGATAGGCGGTTTATCGGCAGCATCAGGCGCATTGATTGTCTCTATATTATCGCTATCAACTATGGTGTTAAACCAGTGGCTATTGCCTTTACTCAGCCTCAAAAACCAAACAGATATTTATGCACAATTACGTTGGTTACGCCGCTTAATTATTATCGGTATTACACTTGCCAGTTATTTCTTTTATCTTGCCCTCGACCATGAACACTCCCTGACAAAGCTTGCTATTTTGGCAGCAATACAAGCACTACAATTTGTCCCGGGCATTATCGCTATTAACTATTGGCCTGGGGCTAATCGCTACGGTTTTTATGCAGGGCTTACTACAGGTTCACTCATTTGTTTACTTGGTTTAGTTATTCCTCTTATGTTTATGGATTTTACCGAAGTGCTATTGCTGGCGATTAGTCCATATTTGCCGAGTAATACTCCGCTTTGGGAAGCCATTACTTTACTCTCGCTGGGCGTAAATATTTTTACCTTCGTCATCGTCTCTTACATAACACCTACATCAAATGAAGAGCAGTACCATGCAGACATTTGTGCTGAAGATGAATTAAGCTCTCCTTTTAGACGCATATTAACCATTAAATCAACCACGGAATTCAAAGAAAAACTTGCTCTCAGCATTGGTAAAGATGCTGCAGACAAAGAAGTTAATCGGGCTTTAAAAATTCTTGGTTTGAAAGAAAGTGAAACTCGTCCTTATTCATTAAGACGCTTACGCACGCGTATACGTACAAATTTATCGGGCCTACTTGGGCATACCATGGCCTCGGAAATTATTGAAGAACACTTTCCCTATCAATCACCATCCTCTACCGAGGCCGCAGAGGCAATTGATATAAATTTGATGGAGAGCAGGCTTGACCGTATTGGTAAAAAATTACACGGATTACCGGCAGATGTTAATCGATTAAGGCTACATCATCGCAATACATTACAAACGCTACCTATTGCTATTTGCTCCTTAGGCTTTGATGATGAAATACTGCTATGGAATGACGCCATGGCAGCCATTACCCATGTACCGGCTAACCAAGTCACCGGATCCAAACTCAGCGACCTGCCAAAACCATGGGGAGAGTTGATTTCTGACTTTGCCAATGACGCACAAACCCATACGAATAAGCAGTCGATTGACCAACAAGGAGATACCCATTGGTTTCGACTACATAAATCATCACTACAAGAAGTGACACAAGAGCGCACTGAAGGTCAGGTCATTCTTATCGAAGATATCACCGAGATGCAGCTACTTGAACAGGAACTCCTGCACAACACAAGACTTGCATCCATTGGTCGACTTGCTGCAGGTGTAGCCCATGAGATAGGTAATCCTGTTACTGGCATCGCCTGTCTGGCTCAAAACCTTCGTTACGACGAAGAAGAGGACGCACGCGTTGAAACAGCAGATGCTATTGTTTCCCAAACAGACCGCATTAGTCGTATCGTGCAATCCTTGGTGACCTTTGCTCATACAGGCAAATCATCGACCGATGACTTTCACAAGGTCAACTTACAAGAATGCGCAAACGAGGCCATACATCTACTATCACTACAAACTGACCGTAAGCCTATCGAATACCGCAATGATATCGATAAGCAAACCTTTATTTGGGGAGATGCGCAGCGTTTTATACAAATATTTCTTAACTTATTAGGTAATGCGAACGACGCCAGCCCCGACTTTAGCTCTATAACACTTAACAGCCGCTTATATGAAAACCACTGCGAAATTGACATCATCGATGAAGGCTCAGGTATCCCTGCAGAGTATTTAGCACAAATAATGGACCCCTTCTTTACAACAAAAGAAACCGGTAAAGGCACAGGGCTTGGCTTATCCATTGTCTACAGTATTATTAAAGAGCACCACGGCGATATACAAGTAACCAGCCCGGTTGCACAAGGCCGGGGGACCTGTTTTACCTTACAATTACCACTTTTCAAAGAGGGCACATCATTTATGAGCACTCCAACCCTTGATACAGAGAAACCTCTCTCTTAACAAACTAGACGAAAGAGCAATGCAACTAACAGACAATCTAGGCTAAGCTATGTAGAATAGCGTTGTATAGATAGCCCTCCCTAAATTATATAGTGGCTGTCTTGGGTACTCTTATCTACCATAAGTGACTGCTGTAAATTACCCCTTGTAAGGTTAGACGAATACTCTATGAGTAAAATCTTAATTGTTGAAGACGAGGCCATTATTCGAATGGCCCTTAGAAAACTACTCGAGCGAAACGGCTATGATGTTCGTGAAGCCGGTTCCGTCAAAGAAGCAACAACAAAGCATAATCCCAAGAATTACGACCTTATTATCAGTGACCTTCGCCTTCCTGGCGAATTGGGCACATCCCTAATTGCCATTGCCATCAATACGCCTGTATTGATTATGACAAGTTATGCCAGCCTCCGCTCTGCGGTAGATGCTATGCGCATGGGCGCTGTTGACTATATAGCCAAACCCTTTGATCACGACGAAATGCTAACCACGGTTAAGCGTATTCTCTCGGATACACCCAGCGTAGATATAAAACCTCTTCTTACACAAGATGAGGCCGACGATGGCAATGGTATGATCGGCAATAGTGCCGTTATGCAAGAGCTCTATCGGCGTATAGCCCAAGTATCTCCCACTGACGCCACCGTGCTGATCCACGGTGAAACAGGCACAGGTAAAGAATTAACCGCAAGAGCCGTTCATCAATCTAGCAAGCGCCGTGATAACGCCTTGATCTGTATTAATTGTGCCGCAATTCCAGAAACACTCATTGAATCTGAACTATTTGGTCATGAAAAGGGCGCATTTACCGGTGCAGCCAGTAGCCGAGAAGGTCTTATTGTCGCCGCTGATCGAGGCACCTTATTTTTAGATGAAATCGGTGAATTACCCATGGAGGCGCAAGCAAGGTTGCTGCGTGTATTACAAGAAGGAGAGGTAAGACCTGTTGGCTCTACACAAATACAAAAGGTTAATGTTCGCCTCATTGCTGCAACCCACAGAGACCTCAAGAAACGCTGTAGAGAAGGCCTATTTCGAGAAGATTTATATTTTCGATTAAATGTTATTCAACTACAAATACCACCATTACGCGATCGTGACGATGATATTCTTATGCTCGCAGAGGCACTAGTTAGCCACTATTGCGATACTTACGACAAATCACTGTTGTCACTTTCCCAAAATGCAATGACAGTCATCAGTAATTATGACTGGCCTGGTAATGTTCGCGAGCTAGAAAACGCCATTCAACGCGCGGTTATATTGTGTGAAAGCAGCAGTACCATCGACCACGAATTACTCTCATTAAATGTTGATGTCATGAGCTTTAGCTCAGAGCAACACCACGAGCTAGATGAGATAGTGCGCGATATCACGCAAGGTGACAGTCACAGCGCATCTATACACGAGATAGATTCCGATGAAGACTTATCACTTGAGGATTATTTCCAACGATTTGTCATCGAAAACCAAGAGTCAATGAGTGAAACAGATCTCGCCAAAAAGTTAGGTGTCAGCCGTAAATGCCTGTGGGAACGCCGCCAAAAGCTGGGAATTCCTCGCAAAAAAAATGCTGTTAAAAAATAACAGCATTTTTTAATTAAGGTACTTTAACTGCCTTAAATCTTATTTGTGATAGATAGACGACAAAATAGAAGCTGCTACATATGGGCTGAAATGCCAATCGTCACAATCTTCATGGTGCTTATGACCATGCTCTATAAAGCCAAAACTTGGAAAATAAAAGCCTTTATCATTGTAGTAGTAATGATGTCTGTTAATACGCTTATGCTCATATCCGTGACGCTTATGCGCTTTCCAATAACTCTTCTTAAAGCCTATATTACGATGCTTAAAGCTTGAGTGACTCTTATGTGATTTGTACTTAGATTTGTACGGGTCACTGTATTGGTACTGCTTCTTAAAATCATTGTAGTGATGTTTCTTTTGAAACTGCTTTTTTCCATAACCCGGCGGATAATAATACTTATTCGGATAGTGTTTATTATGCTGGTACTTATTCGCATAATTATTTTTATGATGCTTTTTATACTCCTGGTACTTTTTACCATAGCCATTATGATGACCATGCTTTTTATACTGTTTGTGATTGTATTGCTTGTGCTTTTTGTAATGATGCTGCTTATGCTTTTTGTAGCTATTGTGATAAACCTTTTGAAAACCAAAAGATTGATCATGGCTAGGGTGCCCGTGACCTTCGTGGTGGTGAGTATCTCGAGCCTCGACAACACTGGCAGTGCTTAGCGTTAAGACAGCTAATACAGGTGCAAGAGCAGCGCTAATACCGTGCGTAAACTTCGTTAACCTATTCATATGCTGACCTCTGTACTGAAATATACGTTATTTATCAATATAGGCTCTATTCTAAGGGATGGAAACTGAACCAAAACTGAAAGAAATTAAAAATATTAACTTTCTAACTAATATTTATAAAAAAGAGACTTATTTGTAAGACATTAATACTGACATTTCGTTACCCAAACTCGACAAACGTTACCTGAGAGTAACAAAAGGTAACAAATTCTTTATTCACTTTTGTAATAAAAAACGCAAAAAACAGTTAAGCTATTGATAAATAAAGGTTTTTCAATTCTGGCACGGTGAATGCTATATACAGATTCATAATAAGAACGATAAATAATAAAAATAAATAACATTACATAAAAACAATAAATAATAATAAGAAAGACTTTTTGACTAATAAATAGGGGAGCAGTTTTGGCAGTTGCCAAGACCAGCAAGGAAGCCCATAAAATAAGAATAAATGACTCAGTGACTAGACTTGTTCACAACGACGGGAAAGACTTTTTAAAGTGCTTTCCCGTTTTGCTATCTACCCTATTGATAAATGCCTACATCAATAAGCACCCATCAAATAACAACCAATTACTTAACATCAATACTAGTGACCCGTTTATCTTTCTATTGGCTATACAATTAAGCAGCTCTACCCACAACATCTCACACAACATGATAGAATCCACTTTTAATACGCCGTAAAGTGCGTATGTACATGCTAAAGAGCATTGAAGTAATATTTATGATTAAACGCCTACTTAAACGATTATCGCCAAGCAGTAAAACATCTAAACAAGGCATGGCCACCAAGAAAGTCCATACAAAAATAGACCCTACGATCATCAGCCAAGACAATCATGGTATTTGTGAGAGTGATGTAAGCCAAAGCGCACTAAAGGTAATGAACCGGCTGAATCAAGCAGGCTTTCAAGGCTACCTTGTAGGTGGTGGAGTAAGGGATCTATTACTTAAGGGCTCGCCTAAAGATTTCGATGTCGCGACCGATGCCACACCCGAGCAAGTCAAACAGCTATTTCGCAACTCTCGCATTATTGGGCGTCGCTTTCGCATCGTACATGTACGCTTTGGTCGAGAAATCATAGAAGTAACAACATTTCGCGGACAAAACAGTGATTCAAACCAGCAAATAGAATCTGATACTGGCCAGCTATTGCGCGATAATGTCTATGGCGACCTAGAAAGTGATGCACTTCGACGAGATTTTACGGCAAATGCACTTTACTACTCCGCAAAGGATCAGTGTATTTATGACTACACCAATGGCATTGAAGACTTACATAACCGCCAGTTAAAAATGATAGGCGACCCCGCCACGCGCTATAAAGAAGATCCTGTAAGGCTACTCAGGGCTATTCGATTTGCAGCAAAATTAGGATTTAATATCGAGGCACAGACACAAGAGCCTATTCATGAGCAGGCACATCTACTATCCCACGTGCCACCTGCACGCCTATTTGAAGAGATCCTCAAACTATTTTTGAGCGGCTATGCCACTGCCACTTACGGACTGTTGCGGCAATATGGCCTATTGGATGAATTATTCCCTGAAAGCTCACGAGTGATGGAGAATCATTTTAGCTACGTCCCTTTGATCGATGAAATGATCACCAATACAGATAAGCGTATTCGCACGAATAAACGCGTTACACCTGCCTTTGTTTACGCTGCCCTTATGTGGCCTGCTATGCATAATGAATTTTTAAAACTGCAAGAAGCTGGCGCCTCGGAGGTTGATGCCTTTGAACAGGCCTCACAGCGAGCTATTAGCCTGCAGCTACAACGCATTATGGTCCCCAAACGCTTCTTGATACCTATGCGACAAATATGGGAACTACAGTGGCGCTTACCTAAACGTCAAGGAAAACGCGCGCAGCGTTTGTTGGAGCACCCTAAATTTAGAGCCGCTTATGACTTTTTATTAATGCGTGAAGCTGCTGGAGAACAACTCGATGAGCTCGGCAGCTGGTGGAATCAATACCAATTTGCCAACGAAGAAGTACGCGAAACCATGGTGACTGAACTCGCACCAATGCCTAATAAAAAAAGGCGACGACGCAAACCCAAAAACAAGACAAACACACAAGACCAGCATGAATAACTTCACAACCGTCTTTATTGGGTTGGGCAGTAATCTGAGCGATCCTGCCGAGCAAATTAATAGCGCATTAAACGAGCTAGCACAACTGACCTCATCGCAAGCACTTCAGTGCGCGCCTTGGTACAGCAGCAAAGCAATTGGCCCTGGTGACCAACCCGATTATATCAATACCGTTGTAAAGCTTGAGACAACATTGGCTCCCGAAGAGCTACTCGATGAATTACAAAGCATTGAAAAGCGGCACGGACGACAGCGTAATATTCGCTGGGGCGCTCGCACACTCGACTTGGATATACTTCTCTTTGGTGAGGATAGTATTAGTACTCATAGATTAGAGATCCCTCATCCAGAAATGAGCTGGCGCGGCTTTGTATTAAAACCATTATTTGACCTTGCACCCGCCTTAGTATTGCCTAAAGGTCGCAGTGTAAAAGACTATTTAACGGCCTGCGATACGAGTGACTTGCGTTTATTAAAAGACATTTTTATTGAGCAATAAAGAACAAAAAGGAAAAGCCGTGGATACCACCACAGTAACAGACACAACCACCATCTCGAAAGGCCTACCAAAGTTTGTCGCTATTGAAGGTGCTATTGGTGTTGGCAAAACCACACTTGCCAAAAAAATAGCGAACACATTTAATTACGACACACTACTCGAAGAAGCTGAAAAAAATCCATTTTTGGAGCGTTTTTACGAAGACAAAACTCGCCATGCACTACCCACACAATTGTTTTTTCTTTTTCAGCGTGCGCAGCAAATTCACGAAGTTAAACAAGATGACTTGTTTCAG
Source organism: uncultured Pseudomonadales bacterium (assembly GCA_947488935.1). Classification (GTDB taxonomy): domain Bacteria; phylum Pseudomonadota; class Gammaproteobacteria; order Pseudomonadales; family Cellvibrionaceae; genus CANLBN01. Next base: position 44,358 of record CANLBN010000008.1, on the reverse strand, counting down.
CCCGTGCGCGTCTCTGATTTTTTAATCGATAAAGACCCTCTCTTTGCCAAAGCAACTCTCGACGACGATGAAATGGCCATTTACGAACAAGTGTACAAACAACTTGTCATCGATGCCCCTAAACCCGATCTTGTGATTTACCTGCAAGCCTCTATCGATACTTTACTACGTCGAATCAAACACCGAGGTATTAATGCAGAGCGAACTATCGATGCAGAATACTTAGAGACACTTAACGATGCCTATACGCGCTTTTTTCACTTTTACGATGACTCTCCATTACTGATTGTCAATGCCAATGAAATAGACTGGGTCAATCGAGAAGAATCCTATCAACAGTTAGTCGATTATATTCTGACTATCAAACAGGGCCGCCATTACTACAACCCTACGTCAACCTTGTTATAATCCAGCCTCTCTAAAAGCATTTACCCAACACATATGAGCAAGCACTATGAGCGCACATAATCCAGCACTAGAAACATCTATCACGCTCAATAGCTTACGTCGCTACAAACAAGCCAATGAGAAAATCTCGTGTATCGCACTTTACGATGCACCCATGGCCGCTATTGCCCAACGCGCCGGTATCGACATAGTACTCGTAGGCGATAGCCTAGGTATGACAGTACAAGGACACGGCAGTACACTACCCGTAACCATCGAGCATATGGTGTATCACACCGCTGCCGTATCACGTGGTAACAAAAAATCCTTCATTATTAGTGATATGCCATTTATGAGCTACGCAACACCTGAGCAAGCTATGAGCAATGCGGGTTTATTAATGCAGGCTGGGGCACACATGGTTAAATTGGAGGGAGGACAATGGCTTGTCGAGACTGTCAATATGCTGAGTGAGCGCGGCGTACCCGTTTGCGCGCACTTGGGCTTAACACCCCAATCGGTCAATAAGTTTGGTGGCTACCGTGTACAAGGGCGAGATGATCAACAGGCGGCACAAATCCTTAAAGATGCAGCAGATCTTGCTCAGGCAGGTGCCGATTTAGTAGTACTAGAATGCGTACCGCAAACGCTTGCAAAAAAAATATCAGAAGAAGTCGACATTATTACTATCGGTATTGGCGCGGGCCCCAATACGCATTCGCAGGTTTTAGTCGCTAACGACATGTTAGGCATTACACCTACGCCACCCAAATTTTCAAAAAACTTTTTATCTACATACCAAAGCATCGAGGATACTTTTGCAGGCTTTGCTAGCGAGATTAAATCGGGAGCATTTCCTAAAGAAGAACACAGCTTTTAAGTACCAACCTTAAAAGCCTAGAGAGGTATAGCTCGACTATATCTCTTGCCCTTTTTTCTTGAGCTTATCGATAAGGTCGCGCTGAATAATGCCTCGACTGTCACCACCTTGAAAACTAAGTAGCCCAGAGGTATAAGTCGAGCCATAAGTAATCACAGAGTTAACCGTTTGACCTAAGCCTACAAGAAAATCCTCGTCACTTAATTGACCAAGAGGATGTATAAAGGTACTCCATAAAATACCATTGGCAATGGCATAGCGTGCATCTAATACACTATCGAAATTAGCCTGCATCAAACGATAAAGTGTTTTTTCGTCCAAGCTGCTCGTTTTTAAAATGGGCGAGATGATGCGCATACGATTAGATCTTTCATCGGTAACCACTTGCACTTCAACATTCTCGACAATAAATGACCAAAAACCAGGTTGGCCTTTAGCATTTTCGTCAACACGCTTTATTATCTCATCGAGGCGCGCGTTGTTCATCGCAGGGCGCTCTTGCGGAGGCTGCACAATCTCTGGTTCCGATTGCGCGTGAACATTAGCAACTATAAAAAAGTGAAAAATAAAAGCAATTAATGGAAGAGATACAATCATTTTTTTCATAGTTATCGCCTTTATTTAGGATTTTTAAGAGTGACTCACACTCATTTTAGAAGAACTATTTATAACAACATCATCTGTTGATCAATAATACTCTCAAAATCATCATTAATAAAATTGAGAATACTATCTGCCACTGGCTTTAATTGTTTATCGATATAGTGTTGATAATCAATAATACTGAGTTGATGGCTAACCGGCTCTGGGCCATTGACAGTGATAATATAATAGATCGTATCGCCTCGGCCTAAAAGCTCACCACTGAGTTCATATAGTTTTCTTGCCGCTTTAACATGTGGAGGTGTACTTTTTTGATATTCACTCAGTTTACGCTGTAACCTTTTTTGATAAATAAGTTGGTCATTACAGCGGTTTTCAAGTAAATCATCGACTTTTCGACAAATGTATTCTCGGTATGGTTCCCTTTTAAATATTTTTAGGTAGAGCACCTGCTGAAACTCTTTTGCAAGCCCTGTCCAATCTGTACGTACGGTCTCTAAGCCTTTAAAGACTAGCTCCTCGGATACTTGCTCTCCATCTGCTGAAGCTTTTTTTATAATACCTGCATAACGCTTTTTACTGCCCTTACTAGAGCCGCGAATCGTTGGCATTAAAAAATCACTATAATGAGTTTCAAACTCGATCTCTAAATAGCTCTGTACGCCAAATTCTGTTTTAATATTATGGTTCCACCACGTATTCAAACCACTCGCTAGTGTTTTGCCTATGTCCTTAGCATCCCCATCGCTGATATCGTCTCCAAGCCAAACAAACACAGAATCAGTATCGCCATAAATGACCTCATAGCCTTGCCCAACAATCCACTCACGCGTGCGCTGGATAATCTCGTGCCCCCGTAGAGTAATAGAGCTGCACACTCTCGGGTCATAAAAACGGCACCCCGTTGAACCCAGCACACCATAAAATGAATTCATAATAATTTTTATAGCCTGGGATAGCGGTTTGTTACCTGCCGCCTTGGCCTCATCTCTAGATGCCCACAGCTCACCGATAATATCGGGTAGCAGGTTATCTTTTATCGAAAACTTGGCCTCATTAAACCCCTCAACAACTGACTCATCATCTAGCTGCTGATGTTGCGCTGCCCAAAAAGCATAGGGGTCTATCTTAAAGGTACGAATAATACTAGGGTATAAACTCTTAAAATCCAACACTAAAACATGGTGATATAAACCTGGTTTAGAATCCATGACATAGCCGCCAGGGCTCACTACATCGGACTGTAACTCACCCAAATTGGGGGCGATATAACCCGCTCGATGCAGTCGCGGCAAATAAGCATAATCAAAACTTGCCACCGAGCCACCCATGCGATCCATCGGCAGTCCAGTTAGGCGAGCGCGCTCAATAGCAAAGTCGAGTAGTTTTGTTTTTTCGAAGATATCCCACACTAATTTACAGTCTTGCAAATTATAAGCGGCCAATGATTCCTTATCGTTGATAAAAAGCTCACTGATCTCTTGTCCACGAGAATCTTCATCGAGCAACTTACCTTCACCCAGCAATTGTGTGGCTACAAACTGAAGAGAAAAACGTTCAAAATTATAAAAAGCCGTGCGCAGTAGTTCAATACCATCTAATACAACGCGCCCAGGCACTAGTGCATAATGCCTGCCTTCATGCTGGCTATCTTCACGCCAATTAATTTTTTGACCTCCACGGCCTAACAAAAAATTAACTTGTTGGATTTTACATATTCTTTCTAACACCCATAAATCAAACTGAACCACATGCCAGCCGATAATAATATCCGGGTCAATACTTGCAAAGGCTTTTAAAAACTGCTGTAAACAATAACGCTCGGAAGCACAGGCAACAAGCGTTAACTCCCCTCCATGTTTTAAGGGAATAGTATTTCGGCTGACGGAGTCACAACTTTCGTCCACCATAAAAACAAGCGAGTGCTGTTCATTATAAATAGCAATAGAATACAAGGTCTTTGCATCCATTGATGTTTCTATATCGAGGGAGACGACAGTAAAATCAGGCTGATAAAAACACGTTACCAGTTTATTGGCAGTCAGTTTTTTAAATGAAGTTTGATGTGGTTTATTAAATGACTCGGGAAGCTCATCACAGCGAAGGCTTGCCGTAATAAATCGCTCCATTAAAAAGCGATCCGTTACTTTTATGTCTTTCTCCCAACAAGGCAACCTTAAGCGAGAAAACAGCTTCGCTATTTCTCGAAGCTGTCGCTCGCCAGCACAATACAGCGCCATAATAGGCTCGTTATTATTATTTTTTAAATCGACAGATTTATAATGAGCAGCTGAAAACTGAGGGAGAATATTATCGACATCTTGCACATCTGCTTGTCGAAAAAAAAGGACTGGATATTGCTCAGGGACAATTAATTTAACAGGGCCTTGATCGCTCGCAAGCCAAAGCTCTAGCTCGCAAGCATTCTTAATATCGCGCCGCTGGCGAGTTAAAATAAAACCTTTCATGGAGCAAAAACACTATAGAGAATAATCTTGATTCCACTGTAGATTACTTTTGGCAGTAGTGACCCAAAAACTATCCTTGAGTTAATAGTTCTCGCAAATCAATAATGGCAGCATGCGCTCTCGAAATATAAGAGGCCATAACCAAGGAATGATTTGCCATCATACCAAAGCCACTGCCATTTAAAATGATTGGGCTAAACACAGAGACTTGGGTTGCCTCTAGTTCACGAATAATTTGCTGCAAGCTTACCGTTGCATTCTTTTTAATAAGCACATCAGAAAAATCTTTTTCGACAGCACGCAAAAAATGAATCAACGCCCAAGTTGTACCACGCGCCTCATAAAATACGTCGTCAATCTCACTCCAAGGTGTTTTTATCTCTACCTCTTTTGCCGTTGGTGTCGATTGCTTGGCATCAGCTTGACCGGCAAGATCGGTATTGAGGCGACGCTGACCAACACTCGCGCTTAACCGTTGAGATAAACTACCCAGACGCTTTTCGACACTACCCAACCAAAATTCAAGGTTATCGGTTCGTGCATAAAACTGCGCTCCCGCCTGAGTGGGGTCCACTAAGCGTGCATGATAAGCATTCAGTTTTTTAATGCCTTCTCGGTAAACAGATTCTGTCGAGGGCAATATCCAACTTTCGCTATCAAAATTAAAACGCGGCTCGGCAATCACTAAATCACGGTCTTCTGTCGATTGCGATTGTGAACGGCTAAATACCTCTCGAAATGCTTTACTTAAATCACGCACCTGAACAAGTACGCCGTATTCCCAATTAGGAATATTATCAAGCAGCACACCTGGCGGTAGGATATCGTTACTAAGATAACCACCGGGCTTGTTTAATAAGGTATCGGCAACAACAATCAAACTTGCCGTAGTCACACTACCCGTTACATCTTCTACAACGGGTGATGTTAATGATGATGTTGATTTAAAATCGTCTTGCCATAAAAGAACATCGGGCTCTCCGCTAAAATAAAAACCAAGAATGAGCACCACCAGTATGTATAAAACAATGGCAGCTATCACAATACGAATAACTACAGAGCCTTCGGAGATCGATTGTTTTAGATCAGAAAAGTAATCTTTAGCACCAGATGGGACACTGGCACCCATATTTTTACTACCGCGCTTAAACAGTGCAAGAAATTTTGTTTTAATAGCTGGCAAGTTCATAAGTGTGTATCCGAAGGGTTCGCAGAAGCCGCTGAAAGAATTGAGGCTCTCGACTAATCAATAATTATAGGTGCATAGTCTACCTGTTATTTAGCGCCAAGTTAACTACGCATTAAATACACACAAACAAACCTTTAGTGCCTATTTTTAGCACTAAAGACTGACTCTATTAAAATCCCTTAAACCCTACTGCCCACGCGACTATCCAACAACAGGATCTCTTTGTGGTCGGCCCAACCAATACCCTTGGCCACCTTGAATACCTAACTCAATGAGCTTATGCCATTGCTCTTCGGTCTCGACCCCTTCCGCTAGCACAGTGACATCGCAACCTTGGGCGATAGTGACAAGAGAGCGCACAAAAAATTGTGCATCGAGATCCTCAACCACGGTCTGAATAAAACAGCGATCTATTTTTAAATAGTCGAGCGGCAAGCTTTGCATATAGGCAAACTCCGCTGTACCACGACCAAAATGGTGCAACGATAACTTCGCGTTGTAGCGCTTGACGACTTTGGCAAAATCGCGCACAACTTGCTCGACAAAAGATAAGCTATTAGCCGGCAACTCAAAAATAAGCCTAGCCGCTAACTCGGGGTTAGAGGATAAGTGTGCCTCGACGGACTCGACAAAGCCTTCGTCTTCTAGGGCAGCAGTGGAGATATTAATACAAATATCTCCCGTAGTGTTATCACTGGCCTTAAAAATAGCATCGATCACCTGTCGATCAAACTCTGGCATTAATTGTAGACGCATAGCCATTGGCATAAAGACGCTGGCCGAGTAATCCTCGCCATCCATGGATAAATGCGTGAGCATTTCGTTAAACATTAATGTTTTTTGCTCCGTGCCATTCTCACTCACTTTCCATATGGGCTGGTATTTAAAATCAAAGGCCTGCCTTGCTAAAGCCTCTTTAATTAATACCGACCACTGGCTAGCACTTAACATCGCCTGATCTGCGGCATTAGCCAACAGCTGCCAATGATAGCCGCCTTGTTGATCATTACGCGCTTGGTTTAATGCACCATCGGCAGCAATCAGCAAATTAAGTTGCTGCCTACCCACTTGCTCGCTGAGATCACTGGCGTAAATCACCCCCAAGTAAATAGACTGTATATATTCTCCATTCCACTCCATAGCTTGGAGGTCATTATAAAACGCTTCCATTAGCTGCTTACTTTCTTCGGTGCTTATCGCCGGAATAAAAACAGCAAAATCGGCACCGCTATGCCTAGAACACATAGCGCCTGGAAATTGCTCTAAATTCTCTTTTAAATAAGAGGCGACGGTTTGCAAGTAAGCATCACCTTCTTTACGCCCCCCTTGGCGATTAACCAATTGGAGATCACCAACCTGCATAAGCATTAACACACCCACATTAGAGGTGCGCTCGGACTTAATATAAGACTGCAAGCGCTCATCAAAGTCGTGCCTATTGGAAAGACCGGTAACCTCGTCGGTACGTAGCTGTTGATGCAACCTATCGTTTAGCTCAACTTGATGGCTGAACATGGTTTTGACTTTGTCAGTCATACGATTCATTGCCAGTGCAACGCTTCGTAGCTCGGGGATTTTAGGTAGTGGAAATTGCAAAAACTCGCGACGAGAAATTGCCTCAGCTTGCTGCTCAACCTGCCTTAAAGGCCGCAAAATAACCTTGAGACCAATACCTAACAGACCATAACAAAGTACTGTAGTGGCTAAAAATAACCATAACTGCTCTTTAAAAGACCGCCAAATATCACGGTAGGCAAACCCTGGATGACTAACGACCTCGACTTCGCCTAACTGGAACCAACCCGAGGACACAACAGCGCGACCACTGGGTGCTGGGATATGCACCCAATCGGTAAACCACTGCGGCACACTGGCGATATCATCGGGGGCTTCTTTGGCAATAATTTCGTTACCATCGATATCGAGATAAGCAATACGACGGTAATATCCACGGTCAAAAATCACATCGACCATCAAACGCACTTGCGCGGTATCTTTAGCAAGAGCCGCCTGCGAAATACTAAAACCCAAAGAAGTGGCCGTATCTTGTGCATGCACCTCTAGCTGCTGATAAATATTTTGTCGTGCGTTATAAACACTGACCACCATATTGGCGGCTAGCAATCCAATCAATAGCAAGGAGACGGCTAAAATTAAGCGGCGCTGCAAACTCATAAAAATAGGCTCATTAAGTACATAGTTATAAATTACCGCCTTTATTTAAAAAGGCAGCAAATTCTAAATCTCTTATAACTATAGCAAATACTGAGCATTCGGCAGGATTATTGAAATGTTTGTCAACGAGCGTTGAATAAAGACATATAGCAGCTATCTAGCACTCCAGCTACAACAAAAAAGGACATTTAACTAAAGACAGATAGCCACTGCCGATCAATTTCCAACAACTTGTCTGCATCTAACTGGTCGAGATAACGCCAATAATCGCCGCTATCTACTTTGTAATTAAGAGATTCCTCTCGCTCTTTTACGGCACTGATTTTTTTATCGCTATAGCGATCATCAATTTGCTGGGCAAGCGCCCTAATAAGCTCAGCTCTATTATTACTAAAAAACTGCTTCTCACCAATTACAGGGTAGACGAGACGAGACTCCTCCAATGAGCTTAAGTTGATGCAATAGCAATGCTGCTTAAGAGCATGGGCCTGTAGGCGTATGGATTTTGCCTCTAGGCTTTGCAGAGTAATATCATCACGCAGTGGGTCTGGAGAGCCTTGCCCATAGAAATGGGTGGCCGTATTTGCAGGGTAAACCATATCGCAGCCAACAAAGGCCAATACATCGGGCTTTAATGCATGTAATGCCCAATAAGCCGTCGTAAAAGCCATAGTGCCGCCAATATACACCACACCACCATACACATTTTGGCTAGGTACATACTCGGTATATTCAACAATACGTTGAGGTGCCTTTAGAGTCGCTGGACGGCGTTCTTTGGCAAAATCCTCTGGGCAGACAAGATAATCCCAATCATCACGAATATTCCAAGCATTATTCATGGCAACAACATGACCAAAAGGCGCTTTTGGCCATGCCTTAGCACGTAGTGCATCAGGTGAGCTGCCTATAATGAGTACTATATTCACGCTTAATTTATTCGCTATTGATAATTAAAAATTTCTGAAAAGTACCATTTTTATTACTAAATTCACAGGTAGAGAAATAGTGCCCAGCACATATAATAGCGCAACTGGCAGCCCGACTTTTACCTATTTTTCCAAAACTACACGCGATGATAATGCAGGTTTACCCCTGTCACAAACTTTATTACTACGAGAGCAGTTAACAAGGCTGGAGGATCGGTTACACCGGTTGCTGGCGAGTTATCAGTTTTATGATACGGCCATTCGGGCAATGACTGCGCCCGATTATGTAGAACATACCGCTCTAAGTAATGAGGAGTGTCACTTTGAGTTTTACCTGAACCAGCAATGGTTACAGCAACAGGGGGAGGAAGTGATTACCGAACTGATCACCACACAGCAGGTGATGCGGCCTTAACACTAAAACAATAACCCAAAATAAAAAAGCCTAACTGGCAAAAGGTTAGGCTTCGATTAAATAGTTACGTCCCCTTTAATTTTGTGACCCTACTTTTTTAGTTACCTCTTTGATTTAACTGGCCTCAGCTTGACACTATACAGATATTTTCTTTCTAAAAAGAAAGCTACCGGAATAATCAAAATCATTAACCAAATAAAATTAATTATTACGGAAACAAATAAAAAAGACCAAAATATAACGGAAAAAATGAATATCACTACAAACCCGTGAAATGTATATACAGCACTTTTCTCGCGACATACAGGACATACTATTTTATTTAGAGGGCCAACTTTTAACTTAGCCCAAACAGAGATACTTTTATTTTTACAATGCGGGCATAAACATTTTTCTGAACAAATCATCTAGTTTCTACCGGTAAATCCTTATAGTTCTTACCCACTTATAAATCAAAAGCGAAATATATATTTATAATTTATGAAGGACAGCAAGGATCTGTAGGGTTATCTATAATATCCTGAGGATCTCTAGTCGGATAAACCTCTACTTTACTCCTACCGTATGACACCCCAGGTAAAGGTGTAGTAATAGAGATACCTAAACCGTTAAAATTACCATCGCTTCCAAAATTTATATCCAATGATATAGGTCCAATATCAAGGCCTAGGCTCTCACCATCTCCAGCAAAATCACATATATCACCAAGTGTAAAACCAATACCAAAAGCAACATCGGCATCAAAACCTATACGACCACCTGTTGAAGTATAGTTACCAGATCCTGAGCGACCACGACCATCATCTGTTGTCCAATAAGTTCCAGCTCCAGCAATACCCCCCACTCCAGGTACAAAACTTACGTCTCCACCTCCATAAAAAGTAGCTAACCCATTTGGGTCTGTGTACATCAAAGGGTTTGCTTGAACATAGAGATACGTGTTCGGCCCATCACCTAACCCTATTCTGTCGGACTGGACGTAACGTCCAGTACTCGGATCATAGTACCTAAAGTGGTTGTAATGTAAATTGGTCTCCTCATCAAAATACTGGCCAGAGAATCTTAAATTGTTTTCTACTGTTGCTATGCTTTGGGTTGCCTCTCCAAAGGGCGTGTATTGAGCCTGCCAAACAATACTTTTATTGGCATCGGTTAATGCCCTCGGCGTCCCCAAGTGGTCATTATGGTAGGTGTATTTTAGAAATATTTAACACTTCAATAGCATTACTTTTAAAATAATCAACTGATGATTTTGCTCTAGATTCATCAGGAAAGAAATATTTCTCATTTCCTTTATTAGTTTTTATACCCACTTCCCATTGAGAAGGGGAAAGTTCAGACTGCACCCACATCAAGTCACTTTTATTTATTGATAACTTTTCTATCAAAAAATCTATTATAAATTGCCAGTCTGTTTCATAGCTTAAAACAGATACTAAAGTATGTGCACCTTGAGTTGACTCCTTACCTCGAGATTCAAAGAAAATTTTCTTATTGCTAACCTCAGCGAAACAAAAGTACATAATTCCCTCATCATCTTCCTCCGAATCAAATCGTAAAGACAACTTTTCCTCCACAACAGAAAAATCAATAGCAAAGGCCATCAATTGGACGGGGAAACTAATCTCTGACCAATCCTGCTCTCTCATTTTAGCTATATTTGGACTCATCTATCTTTGCACCTTTGTCGTTCTAATATCGATACCGACATGGTCCGGCTTGTTAGGTACAGGAAAAACACCAGGGTCACCTTTATACCAAGTAGCAAGCCATGGAGCTTGATCAGATCTAGGTGGGAAAGCACTACAAAATTGCACACCTGAAATGCCTGACGGAATGGGCCCTCTTTTTGCCTTAGCAGCAGGAGCATAACCATCACGCCTAGTGGTTCCCCAAAGCTGTTGAGATGCCACTATTGTATCTATTACATCTTTATTCATAGACTGGTCTCGATAGAAAGGACCATAAGGGTAGTCATCTTTACATTCACAGTCATTATCCTCTTCTTCACTACCCGTTTCGGTATCTGTACTTGAGAGAACCTGAGCAATATTGTTGATTGAATCAATCACTATTACCGCAGCTCTTAGGCAAGCTCTAGGATATCGAGTACATAAAATACCGACACCTTCAACAATCGCATTCTGTCCAGTAGGATCGATATAGCTTAGTGGATTAGCTTGTGTATAAAGATATGTATTCGGGCCATCACCCAATCCGATCGCTCGTTATATAACGCCCCAATTTAGGGTCGTAATACCGGAAGTAGTTGTAATGTAATTGGCCTCTTCACCAAAATACTGTCCAGACAGTTGCGGACCCCGATTATTCGGAAGCAGGCGGATTGAAGTCTTTTGGCCATATTGTTGATGAGTTGTATATTACATCCTTTAAAATAGCCTCATCTAAACCAGAACATAGCATCTTAGCACCTGATAATTCAGCACCCGTAAAATTTGTTCCGGTTACATCTGCTCCAGTCAGGTCTGCATTTTTTAATTCTGCCTTCTCAAAGATAGCATGCCTAAGTTGGCTCATAACTAATACACAATCCTGTAGGTTAGCATTGTCTGCAAGAACTGCTATCAGTGACGATTCAGATAAATCACTACCCGTTAAATTGGCTCCGCTTAAAAAAGCACCTCTTAAATTCGTATTTTTAATAGACGAATAAGATAAATTTTCATTCTCTAAGAATGCTCTATGGAGCTCCATATTATCTAAATTTGCCATACTTAAACTACTGGCATTTAATTCTATAACGGTGTCATTCTCATCATGGCATTTTATTTTAATCATTGGGCACCCCAATTCACTGTATCGACTCTAATATTACACACTGGAATTGCTCTATGCACTTGTGATGGAGAAGCACTCCAAGGAATATGCACAAGTATATTACATAGAAGGCCTGCTATATGCCTGTAATTACCATCTGCAATCACAGTTTGTTTATCTGACACCAATTATTACTTAGAACATGACACCTTGAACAATGTCACTTTGGGCTTTACCTTAGGCAACAACCAAAAAGCCTAATCTCTACGCCTAGGCTTCAAGTACTTTTCACTTTTGCAATATTCTTCTGATGACCATAAAGAACCATCCTCTTTATACCACTTATATAATCCTATTTTTTCTCCATGTTTATATCGCCCTTCTTCTTTAATTTGACCATTATCCCACCAGCTTTTATATGGTCCATGTATAAGTCCTTCAAGACAAAAAGATTCTTGCAATAATCTTCCTGAAGAATTCCAAACTTTATTATAGCCTGATAACTTCCCTGAACAGTATTCAGCTTCTGCTATTAAATTACCTTCCTCGTCATGAATTCTCTTTACTTCAATACTTTTACTCATGGTTAATACCTTATGCAGGCGCTGCACCTAATTGCACAGCCTGCTGATAAAGACTGCCCACCTCAACCGGTAATATTGCGCACTAAACGTATTAAAAATAAAAAAGCCTAGCAAGATGGCTAGGCTTTAATTAAATAGTTGCTTCCCTTTAAGTATTTAGCGTTGAGTTTTCCGCCTGTAATTAATAGCTCTTCCAAAGCTAAATGAACATGCTCTATCTTGACAGTAGATGCTTCTGATTCAATATAAAATTGTGCCGTCCGGCGCATAAGCTCTTTAACAAAAGCAGCACTCATTCCCTCTATTCTCTTTGCAATATCAGATACTAAAGGTGTATTTAGTTTTAAGCCCCGACCATAGAGGCGGATCAGCTTTTTACGGCAACCAAGATCAGGCAACGGAAATTCTATTGATTGATCTATTCTACCCGGTCTTGATGCAATAGCTGCTTCAAGGCTCTCTGGTCTATTCGTTGTCAAAATAAACATTAACTCCGAATCCTTCCTAAGGCCATCCATTTCATTAAGCAATTTATTTAACAGGCTTTCTTCACCTAAGCTATGCATTGTTTCCCGAGATCTTGCAATAAGATCTGCATCTTCAATAACAATGATCGAAGGTTGTAATAACCGCGCAAGATTAATATATTCACCAATATTGCCAATCTGTTCGGCAGTCACTAAAAATATTGTGTGATCAGATAATTTATCTGCGAGATAGTGAACAGTATGAGTTTTTCCTGTTCCAGGTGGGCCATAAAACATTACCCCCTTTTTAAGCGACATACCAAGGGATCTTAATTGTGCACGCTGCTTAACAAAGCTCACAATATTCCTATCGATTAATTCAATTGTTTCTTTAGATAGAATAATTTCTTTTTTGCTGACCTTCTCCAATTTGTGAACATTGATTCCCTTAGAGCCACCTTGATAATAATTTGCTATATCAAGAGATAGTATTTTCCCTCGATATGACCTTGATTCTTCAAGGGTGTTTTTTATAAATTCAGTAATATCGCTTGATAATTTATTACCCTTCTTTCCTTGAGGCGAAATTATTTCAACATTAATGAGGCTCTTACCCATATAGTCATTATTTATTGTCAATAGTAGAGCTAATTTCTGAGTTTGCTTAGATAATAACCACAAACCATTTTTAAGGCATTTCTTAGGTGAATCTTCACCAATATCTACATCTTCATACTGCAAGGGGCCTAACGCGGTCGCACGATTACCATTCTCTAAAAGATGTGTAAAATCATTGTTATCATACCCGCCTTTCTGGCTCAAACCTGTAACCTTATCGACAGTAAAGTCACCTAGCAAGTGTTCAAGAGCTATCTGTAAATCTGACCGTAGATTTAAGCTAAATTCAAGGCCGACTGTGACATACTCATCAAGAACATTCTTACCAAAGAAATCGAATAACAACTCAAATGAATAACGATACTTCTTATTTTTATTGATAGTATCAATTTCACTTTGACATAAAACTATACACTTATCGCAAATAGAGCCCAAAGGGCCAGCGACAAGATGCTTAACATCCTTAGCGTCTTTCTCACAAAAACTACATTTATTTTGTTCGACCATACAATTACTTCCCTATATTTTAATTAACAAAAAGTAGAAATATGAGCTATATTACTGCTTCTATTCCGATCATTAAAAATACCGTGCTTAGCACTACTCGTTAAGAAACTAAAAATAACAGAGCATAAAACAAAAATATGAATTCATTAGAAGCCAAACATTACTTGCTCGACATGAAACTCCTGAAGGATAAAGTACCATCTTTTAATGAATATCCTTTTAATTTGGATGCAGTTCGCGACTTTGAAAGCATTGAGTTTCACCCAAAGGTAACATTTATCATTGGAGAGAATGGCTCAGGAAAATCCACTTTACTAGAAGCTATTGCTACTGCCTGGGGATTTAACCCAGAAGGCGGTACAAAGAACTTTAGCTTCTCTACGCGTTCTTCACACTCAGAGCTACATAAATATATTCGACTAGCAAAGAGCTTTCGCAAAGCTAAGGACGGTTTTTTCCTTCGAGCAGAAAGTTTTTATAATGTCGCTACAAATATTGATGAGCTTGATGAAGGCCCTGGAGGAGCACCAATTATAAACTCCTACGGAGGGCTTTCTTTGCACCAGCAATCCCATGGAGAGTCTTTTTTTTCATTAATGATGAACCGCTTTAGTGGTAATGGACTTTACATATTAGACGAACCGGAAGCAGCACTATCACCTAAGCGTCAAATGGCTATGCTGTCAAGGATACACGATTTGGTAAACACTAACTCTCAATTTATTATTGCAACTCATTCACCAATCATTATGGCATACACTAATGCCACAATTTTTGAAATAAAGGAAGGTAACCTATGCCCTGTTCAATATGAAACAACTGAGCACTACAATATAACTAAGTCTTTCTTGAATAAAACATCGTACTATTTAAAGCACTTACTTACACAATCAAACTAAGCCTTACCAAATCTATCCTTCAACTATATGGCAATATCATTAGCTCGTGCTATTGCGCTGATCTATTACCTTTTGCAGCTCTGGATCTAATTCAATCTTTTTATCTTTATCAGGATCTAACTCAGGGTAACGCTGCATAATCGTTTCAACTAGCTCAAAATTAGCAGCGAGTAGTACCCCAATAGAATCATTAAACTTTTTCCTAACCTGATCATCAGTTACATCTTCCAACAGATTATAGATTGCCGCAACATCATTGATACCATTTCCGATTTTGACAGATATAGCGATCATTTCAGATGCCATTGATTTAGAAATATCATTCATAATAATAACTACCTAAAAATTTTTAGCACACTCTTCGGACAAACAACCTCTCATGAACTTTCTATATTCAGCATTCACATCAGTTCCTATCGGCCGCCCCCTTCTCTCATATAGCTCCAGCCATATTTCATGGCAAGCTTTTCGTTCTGTCTCACAATCAGCACTATTGGGTTCACATTGTTGAGAGATTTCAGAACTAGACGAAGTGCTATTATCTGAAAGTAAAGTAGTGCAAATAGATGGAGAAAGAATACAGATTAACAACTTACCCGGCGCAACAGGCAAGCCAAACCCACGACCTGAAGTGCCTGAAGACCCTGGTGTAAATCCGATTCCAAGAGGGTCGGCATGATTAAATCCATTAGCTCCAGCAGCGACACTAGTTACACCCAGTACCTCTGCCAAACTTTGACTTATAGCATTCGTCTTACTTAATCCATTTCGATCAACATAAGTTAACGGATTACCACCAACATAGGCATAAGTATTCGGCCCATCACCTAACCCAATTCTGTCAGAGGTAATGTACCTCCCCGTTTTAGGGTCGTAATACCGGAAGTAGTTGTAATGTAAATTGGTCTCCTCATCAAAATACTGGCCAGAGAATCGCAAGTTATTATCTACCGTTGCTACTGATTGTGTGGCCTCTCCAAAGGGCGTGTAGCTTGATTGCCACACAATGCTTTTATTTTGATCCGTTAATGCCCTCGGTGTACCTAAATGATCATTGTGGTAAGTATAACTATTTGTTGGCGTCACTTGCGCTAAAGGCTGGCCATTAAAGTAGAGGTATTCTTTTATGCTATTGCCTTGCGGGTCGTATTCACCCGTGAGTTGACCACCCTCGTTGTAGACATAGTAAATAGTCGCATTACCCACAATCTGTTTGGTGGTGCGTTGGCCTAATGCATTGTAGGTGTAGTTGGCAGTAATACTGGGTTTGCTGATACTCGCTAAACGGTTGGCACTATTATAGGTACTGGTTAATGCTTCTGTATTGGCAGCAGTATCGTCGATATGAAGTGGGTTACCATTGTTATCGTATTGGTAACTACTGGTGGTGTTATCCGTCACCGGGTTCGTGGTGACCGTATTGAGCTGGTTGTTACCTGTGTTGTAGCTGTAGTCTTCGGTATCGGTTTGGGTATTTTTGGTCGTACTCTTTTGTAAGCGATTACCAATGGGATCGTATTGATAACTGAGGCTACCGTAATCACCCGTACTACCAGATAGACGATTCAATACGTCGTAACTAAACAGTTGATTGTTGGTGGGCTGGTTGAGGTGATCGATGGTGGTTATATTGCCATTGGCATCGTAGTCATAACTAAAATCGAGGGTAGTAGTTAATGTACTGCCGGCATTCAATGTGGTTAAGCGATAGTCTTGATCGTAGGTGGATGTGCTGGTTAAACCATTACCGTAGCTCATGCCTTTAACGGGGCCAAAGGCCAAGTACTCGGTATTGCTGATAATGTTAATCGGTGTTTCTGTCGGGCGTGTGGCGGTAATATCTTTGATTCTGCCCTGCGTATCGTAGGTATGGTTAACCACTAAGCCACTGGGGTAGGTCATGGTGATGGGGTTATTACCTAGGTCATAGGTGTAGCTCGTGGTAAAGGATTGGCTATCGACGATAGTGGTTTTACTGAGTAGGTTGCCGCGATGGTCGTAAGTGTAATTGGTTGAGCCACTGTGGTCGGTGATTTGGGTTAAGCGACCGATGCCTTTGTTGCTGCTAATAATATCATCATAAGTATAAGTAACGTTTTCTTCGGGCGTTGCAGGATAAATGACCGTCGCTAATCGATTGAGTGCATCATAAGTGTAGTTAACCACAACGCCTCTATTATCCGTCATGCTAATACGATTATTGGCCTTGTCGTAAGTGTAAGTGCTTGTGCCAGTATCCGGGCTGGCCACTTGGGTCAGGTTGTCAAAGCCATCGTAGGTATAGGTGGTGGTATTGCCGTTGGCATCGGTCACTCTGGTTAAACGGTCTTGGTCGTCGTAGCCGAATTGGGTGGTACCATTAGCAGGATCCGTTGTTTGTTCTAAGCGATCTAAAGGATCATAAGTTTGATTCGTCACGTTGGTACGAGGGTCAGTCACGGCCGTGTTGTTGTCGTTAACGTCGTAATCAAAGTGGGTGGTTTGATTCTCAGCACCGATGATGTCCATCACACGGCTGAGTTCATCAAAGGCACGAGTGACAGTATAGGTGATCGTACCGGTACTATTACTGATGGTTTCTGCCGTGCGATTACCGGCATTGTCGAGGGTATACGTAATACTCTCACCCAAACCATTACTGATGCCTGTTAAACGACGGGCTGCATCGTAGGTATAAGTCAGTACGACGCCATTGGGCTGGGTGATCTCGATTAACTGGCCGACGTTATCGTAGGTGTAATTTGTCACGCTATTGAGCGTGGCATTACCACTGGGGTCCACTACCGTAATCGAGGTTAACCAACCACGAATATGATAGGTGAGTAATGTCTCCGTACCATTAGCATCGATGACACGTGTGGGTTGGCCTCGGCCGTTGTAATCCAATAGTTGTGTCACATGACCAAGGGCATTGGTAATAGACAAACGATTACCGGCAGTATCGTAAGTATAGGTTGTCACATCGACCACGTCGGAACGAGGGCCATCTTCCGTTAAGACTAAACCTTGTGAGTTGTAGGTGTAGCTTGTGGATTGTTGGGCCAATACCGAGGGTGTGACGCTGATACTTACCGCGAGAGAAAGAGTCAGTAAGCCTTGACTAAATACATGCTTATAATTTTTTAAACGCTGAATTAATGGCTTATTCATAACACATCCTGTTGTTGATCCAATTATGTATTGTTTTGTTGCTATCTTTTTATTGCTATCCATGATTATTGCTCCGTAATATTGCGTGAGAGCAAACGACCATGCGTGTCGTAGGTCATGGTGGTGATGCGTGACGGCTCGGTAATTTTGGTGGGTAGATTAAAAGTGGCATGCCACTCAGTGGTAACGGTGCGTGCTTGCGGGGTACCACTCGCCTCGGTGCGAGAAAGCTCTTGCCCACGATCATTGTGAATATACGTTGTCGTGTTACCCTTCCAATCGGCTTTGCTCGCCATAAAGCCGTTGGCATCATAAGTGTAGGCTTTGTTGGCAGCAGCGCAATTTTCGGAGGCATGGCCATCAACAGCAATTATTTTTTTCTGGCTATTAATAGAATCAAAATAATAGGTCGTTTGCTTACCCAAGCTATTTGTCACTACCGTAATCGGTTTACCATTACGACGGTCACTGCTATAGAATAATTCAACGCGTTCGGCACCATTATTATGCTCACTTAAAATGGCCCGGCGATTAATATCATAATCCCAAGTTGCATAACGGTAATTATTTTCATCTTCTATACCAATAAGTAATCCTTTATAAAATTGACGATCATCATAAATAAATGTCTTAGAGGGATTATTAGTTAAATCTTCTGGTGTATCGTCGGGGTAAATAATGCGATGCAATAAGCTAGAAGTCGTGTACTCTAAATAGAAATCTGAACCAGCTAGATCAGTGATTTTAATTATTTGACCGTCCTGATTTTTGTGAAGCTTGGCCTCTCGCCCATAATTATCTGAGATGGTTGTCGTCAAGTCATCATAGGTATAGCTGATAATGTAATTTCCAATAAAAGCACGCGATGTAATGAGGCCATCGAGGTTATACTGCTCGGTAATATTGTCCATCACCATTTGCCAACCAATAAACTCACCACTAGTATCAAAACGTTGTGTGAGCGAGGCATTTTTGTTGTAAATTTCTTTCCAAGCATCACTTTCATATTGAAAGGTAAGGTAACGCCCATTGGGTCGCTCAATGTTTATCGAGTACTCTTCTAGAATAGGGCCCTCTGAGAGTGCTGGCATTTCATACTCTTCAATCGGGATGCGCCCTCTATTTTCCCAACCCGTTGGAATCACCCAGTTATTATTACGTCTAGCCATGCTAATGGTTAAGTGATGGCTTTGTGGCATCCTCCATGTATTGAGTGAACTAAAATAATTTAATGCTATATCAAAAGGGAAGGGGCCAGCCCATGTAAATAGTGTTTCTTTTTGTTGTTTCCGGCCACTGCTGATACTAATGGGGTTACCTTCTGAGCATTGGTTATCATCTTGATCTTTTAAAGGGGCGTAACCCATTCGGATAAGCGCGATTCCACGACGCCCTTCTGGGAAACTAGCACTTGAAGCCTTAACATATAACCAACAACGAGCCTCTGCTGTCCCATTAGGTAAATATCTATTTTTAATAAAGGATACAAGGACGACCTTACCATCTGCTGTTGGGTTCTCTGCCAAGTGATTTGAACACTTTTTCTTCCAATAGGCATTCGGTGATTCTGCTGATACTTGATAACTAAACATGGCAAGCAAAAAAATAACAATCAAGGACGGGCGGGCAGAAATAGTTAAACTTTTCGACGAATGATGAATTAAGCAATATATTGGATCAGTCATGATTATCGCTCCGTGATATTGCGTGAGAGCAAACGACCATTCGTGTCGTAAGTCATTGTGGTAATGCGCGATGGCTCTGTTATTTTTGTGGGAAGGTTGTACTCGGCGTGCCACTCGGTGGTAATGGTGCGTGCTTGGGGTGTGCCACTGGCTTCGGTACGAGCAAGCACTTGGCCGCGATCATTGTTGATATAAGTAGTCGTATTACCTTTCCAGTCAGTTTTACTGGCCATAAAACCGTTGGTATCGTAGGTATAATTTTTATTGGCACTGGCACAGTTTTCAGAAGCTAATCCTTCAACTTGTGTCATTTTATATTCGCCATTAAATTGTGTGAAATGGTAAATATTTTTTTTGCCAAGAGCATTGGTTAATGTGCGAGTACCATCATTATTGTATTGTATTTGTGTACGCTCGATACCCGAATTCAACGGGCCTCTTTCACTACTAATGGCTCTGCCAAAAACATCGTACCGAACAGAGGAAATGCGGTTACCATTTTCATCGATAACACCTGTAATAGAAGCTCGAAATCCAATATTTTCACTCTCAAAAAGGTACTGGTTTTTGAGGGCTTCCTGATTAGCCGAATCAATATAAGTCACTTGTTGCATGATTCTATGTTGCTGACCATTTGCTGCACTGGGCATGAAATAATCATAGCGGATGCGTGTTGTATCAGGGAGAATAATTTCTTTAATGCGAAAATACTCTTCATCGTAAACATAGGTTAAGTGACGACCGTTTTTATTAATTACGACTCTAGAAGGCCAGTGTTTATCTTCATACGGGGGTTCATAATTTAGATGTATAGATCCTTGATTTAACCCACGTATGGCAATTAATTTACCCTCACTATCGTATTCTTCAATACTATTGTTATCTGAAGTGATTAAATCATGTGTGTGCGCTA
The DNA here is from genome assembly GCA_947488935.1 of uncultured Pseudomonadales bacterium. Lineage (GTDB taxonomy): Bacteria > Pseudomonadota > Gammaproteobacteria > Pseudomonadales > Cellvibrionaceae > CANLBN01. The sequence goes on along the minus strand of CANLBN010000008.1, from coordinate 23,711 downwards.
AAAAATTGGGTTGGGTCGGAACACCTTGCTCATCGGTGTCATTATAGGTTTCAATAACTTGGTTAATATAATTTGGGTCAACAAGTCGTAATCTCTCCTTTCTTTGAGAGGGAGAATCGTAAATATCTAAACCATTGCCACCATAACGAAATGAAATACCCGAGCCGTCAGGCCTATGTGAATGGATACTGCCCTGCACTAAAGAATAAATACTACCCGTATAGGAAATGCCACTTTGGAAACCAGTAACATCGGGCTCCAAATCAAGTGTTTGTGTGTAGTTAAACGTCCAATAACCTCTATAGGAATTATAAGACCGGGAAACAGTAAAATCAGAATCCTGATAATCAACCGTTCGGAAAAATTTATTGCCTACAGCAATATTAATAGGATTGCAGGTAAGGTTAGGGTTATTGCCAGTATTAGAGGCAGAGGGAGCACATATACCTGGGTTGGTTCTAAGAATACCTGACGGACATCTAACCCTGACAGCCGATGCATAACTAGCTGTATGACCTGCTATCTTATGTGTGCCGTAACAACCCACAATCCCTCCTGCTACTTTTTCCATGCCGGCATAATAACTAAAACCTTGCGACTCAATTGCTTCTCTGCATGATTGGGCAGGAGACTTAGATGTAAAACTTCCAGGATATCCAATCCAATAATACTCCTCGGCAATCAAGATAGGAGAGAACAAACAGAATAAAATACTAAAAAACAAACGAAAAACTGAAAAACAACCTCTTTTTTTATCCATAAATATTATTAACTCCTTTGTTTTATTTACTTCTGTCGATTAAATTCGTTGGTGCAGTGGTGCTTCAATCCCGACTATTATTTTATTGGGGGATTTAAATTAGATGGGTATTATAGAGGTATGAAAACATCCCTATTAGTAGCAATAAGCTTTAAAGTATCCTTCTAATTTGATTAGGCCTATGGCTGTGCCTCAATATATATAAGCTATCAGCATATATTAAGACTGTCAAAAGCTATCACACATAAAATTGACATAGATCGACAAATTTCTAAAAAAATTACCTACAGATATAAACAGGCGAATACACCACTCAGTTAAACAGTCATCGTTTTTAAGTTTGTATAATTTAAAATTCAAAAATGACTGATCAAGATTTATACAAGCCGTATTCGTAATTATAAACATGACTCACAGTATATTCAGAAAAAGGAGAGATACTCGCCTTTATAATAAGGAGGTACTATTAATTGTCGATTTTTTTGGGAGCCTTTTAGAAGTACCTTAAATAAAGCTACTGGGCTAGGCCATCTTTTAAATAGCTATCGAGGGATTTTAAGCGCTCAACGGTACCGATATCTCGCCATTGTCCTGCATATACTTCTGCACTTATTTGTTGGTGCTCTATACCAAAGCGTAAAACCTCCGCTAACGGAAATTTCTCTCGCTTGTTGGGATAGTCCATTAATAATTTAGGATTGATGACGCTGATACCGCTAAAGGTATAATTTTTTTCAGAGCGCTTATTTAACAACCTACGCTCATTATTTATTGCAGCCTCATTATCACTCAGTGAAAAATCTCCTTCGAGGTTATGCTCGGGATTATTCACTAAAACAACATGAGCTAGATTTTGCTGTTCGAGACCATTGTAAGGCTGGTTATTCAATAAAGTCTCAAAGGGGTAATCCGTCCAGATATCGCCATTAACGAGCAAAAAAGGGGAGTCACCCAATAGCGGCAATGCATGCAAAATTGCACCTGCAGTCTCTAACGGTTCTGGCTCCTCGGAGTAAGAAATAGCCAACCGACAAGGCTCATTGCCTAAGGACTCAGAGCCCCAATGATCAGTTACACTCTCGCAAGCATCGGGAGAGAACGAATCCCCTAGGTAATCACGAATTTGATGACCTAGGTACGCAATATTAATAACGACTTCTTTAACGCCCGCTCGCGCTAAACGGTGCAGGTGATACTCAATCAATGGGCGGCCGCCCACCTTTAGTAAAGGCTTTGGTGTTTTATTGGTTAAGGGTTGCATCCTCTCACCACGCCCTGCAGCCAAAATCATTGCTTTCAAGCAGGCTCTCCGGCTGTACTTGGGTTGCTAGACTTCTGCTCAGCTAAGTTTGAGGCCTGATACCATTCTTGCTGCTCCATCAAAGGCACTAATTGTGCTTCACACCAAGTCACAAAAGCGCCCATTTGAGGGTATTGTTTCGCAACGGATACCATATAACGCCATGTGAGAGCGAGATCCTTCAAGTAATTGAGTTTATTATCCCTCAATGCAAGGCGTGCAAAAATACCCAACACCTTAATGTGACGCTGCAATCCCATCGTATCAAACCAGAGCTGCCACTGACGCTCATCTACCTCATCGAGCAAGCCAAGCTCGGTAGCTAAACTGCCATAACTCAGCAGCCAACGCTTAACTTGCTCTGGTGGCCACTCGATATAACAGTCTCTTAATAAAGACACCAAATCATAGGTAATAGGCCCCCACACAGCATCTTGAAAATCAATAATGCCCGGTGCCTCGCCCTCACGGTAGATAATATTTCTAGAATGGTAATCGCGATGAACCAACACTTGAGGTTGCGACTCGGCATGCTCTTCCAAGAAAGTAAACGCTCCATTAATTAGCAGGTGTTCATCGCTGCTTAAAGCCCTATCTAAGAGCTTTTCAACGAACCATTCGCTAAACAATGCCATCTCTTCTCGTAGTAATGCCTGACTATAGACCGGTAAATCGACACCAAGCTCATATAGCGATTCGGGCTGGATTTGTTGCATTCTCAATAACACCATAAGTGCTTCGCTATAGAGCAAATCGACGCTTTCTTCATTGAGTACCGATAAAAAATCACTATCACCAAAATCTTCAATCAACAGAAAATTTTGTTTCTCGTCACAATCGACAATCTGTGGTGTGGGCACACCTTGCTTATGTAGCACCTTGGCTATTTTTGCAAAGTAGCCAGCTTGCTCGCTATTATCCGAATCAACAGGCGCACATACCGCTAGCAACGATGGCTGTGTATTGACCCGAAAGTACTGTCGTGATCCCGCATCGCCATTTAATTTATTTAATTGAATGGGATTATCGGTAGCGATATTGCTATGCTTTTTTAATACTTCGGCAATCCATAATTGTAATGATTGTTCCATCTACTGCTTACTCCACACTTGTTCCTGATGCATCTATTATTTTTAATATGCGCGAAGAATGACAAACCTCACCACATTTGTCACGTTTTGAAGTAGAATTACCCCTTTAAAAATCGCCGATCAACGATTGACCGTACATCTTGGCTAAAATAATAACGACAAGAATGGTATAAAGAGGCGAACAATCATCCTTACTACTTGTTCATCTATTGGTTATATAGCTGCATGCAAATTTTTCCTCACAGTAACACCCCTCTTTTTACTAAACGCTCTGCTAAGCTTGCGAGATCAATCGCACTCACTATTAGCATGGCTGGCGGCATAGCTACTAGCCACCTAGCAATGGCAGCCGACAATAACGCCATTACCAACAACCCTATCAGTTCATCAAATCGCTCCCATGAACTGCTCTCTCAAACACTAGATTGGGTGCCATTATCAGCATTAACACCTTCTCAGAGAGACGCATTAGCACCGGGTAGTTGCGGCGCTTATATCGCACCCGTTCGCACCGATGATGATGCAACGCTAAACCCTGAGACAGCCCCTATACGTGCAACAGCAAATCGGTCACGAGTATTTGAAAAAGAAGGCTCCACAGCAGAGGACGCCACACAAATCATATTAATCGGTGATGTGATTGTTACTCAAGGTTACCGCCAAATTAAAGCCGATCAAGCACAGCTCGATCAAGAGAGCGGTATCCTCGTGGTAGATGGCCGACTAGAATTGAGAGAACCTGGCCTATTAGTATTAGGTAGCGACGCCATCGTTAAGCAAAACGAAAATACGCTAACCGCTAATCAAGCAACGTATGCACTACAAAATGAGTCCATACGAGGAACCGCAGAACGTATTGACAAAACAAGCGACGATAGACTTAAGCTAAAGTCAGCCACCTATACACAGTGTGCACCCGGCAACGACACATGGTCGCTAAAAGGCAGCCAGATCACACTTAATCCAAAATCTCAACAGGGCGTTGCAACCAATGTGCGTCTCCACATCAGAGGCATACCTGTTTTTTACTTTCCCTATTTGCGCTTCCCAATTGGTGATAAACGCCTATCTGGGTTTTTAACACCGACGTTTAATTTTGACGATGACGGCCTGAATATTTCTACCCCCTATTACTTTAACTTGGCACCCAACTATGATTTGGTATTTACACCCCATATTGTTAGCGGCCATGGCGCACTTTTTGAAGGCAATTTTCGCCACTTAAGCAGGTTTTTTCAAACCAATGTTAATGCGGCATTTTTAAGTGATGATGACAGCGATGTAGACGACGATGACCAAGACTTAATAGACAATGGCAGCATTGTAGAAGAGGACGCAGCACCCTTTGCAGGCGAAGACCGCTGGTTGTTTAACCTCGATCAAACAGGTGGCGCCAATCAACGTTGGTCAACAAGAATTGATTTTACCCGCGTCAGTGATATTGACTATTTTAGAGACTTTGATAGCCAAACATCCAATCCGCAAGACGATAACTTTTTAAACCAGCGCCTATTAACCAGCTACCAACTACCCAATTGGCGCTTTGGCTTAAATGCGATTAGCTATCAGATATTAGACGACACCATCATACAACCTTTTACCCAATTGCCGTCTCTCACGGCAGACGGGTTTTATCGGTTTGCTGAGCGAGATAACAGCCACTTTTCGGTTAATCTCGACCATGAGTGGACAAGCTTTGACAACACCAATAGCACCGATAGTAATACGACCAACGACGACAGACCAACGGGCGACAGATTGCGAGTGGATTATAAAGCCGCTTGGAACTATGAACCAGAAGCTGGCTTTTTAAGGCCTGCTGTTGCACTCAAACACTTGCAATACAACCTCGATGCCGACAACTTTGCAGCCGATGCCGATGACTCACCGAGCATCACAGTGCCACAATTCAGCCTCGATGGCGGTTTATTCTTTGAGCGTGACGCTGGCAGCTACCTACAAACCTTTGAGCCACGCCTGTTCTATTTTTACAGTGAGTTCGAAAGCCACGATGACTTGTTTGACATCACCACCGATGGGCAAGATATTGACTTCGACACATCTGAACTTACCTTTAATTTTAATCAACTATTCCGTGATACACGTTTTGCAGGCGGCGACCGTATCGACGACGCAAACCAATTGGCCATTGGCTTAACGACAAGATTCTTCTCTAATCAGTCTGGCCGTGAATTATTTAGCGCAAGCGCTGGCCAAATTCGCTTCTTTGAGGATCGACAAGTCACATTATCCAATGAGGAGCAAACTGATAACCGCTCAGCAATTGCTGCTCAACTAACGGCAAACCCCAGTAAGAATTGGCGACTCAGCGCTGATATTCTCTACGATGATGAAAATAATGAAACCGATTTGGGCAATATTCGCGTACGTTATCAAAGTGACAGCAAGCATGTATTCAATGCAAATTACCGATTCGTTCGCGCAGCTGATGAATTTAACAACGTAAGGCAAGTAGACGTCTCTTTTATCACCCCAATATATAGCGATCGCTGGCACTTGTTAGTCTATAGCGCCTATGACACGCTACTCGATCGGGAACTCGATACATTAGCTGCGATCGAATATAATGGTTGTTGTTATAGTATTCGATTCGGCTTTAGGCGCGAGCTCGATACAGCGCTGGTGAATGTCATAGCAGATGACGATCTCGATTTCGACGAACAAGTGTTTATTCAGTTTCAACTGAAAGGCCTTGGTGGTACCAGTGGGCAAACCGATTCATTGTTTCAAGAAAACATTAACGGCTTTGAAGACTGGCAAGCCATTTATGGCCAGCAATGATATACATTAATCACAGATTGACGAGAAATAGATAGAACAGATTATGCATTACCTTAAAACCTTTACACGAATTGTTGTAGCACTCGCCGCCATTGGCACCACCATTAATACACAAGCTATGCAGATATTGGATAGCACAGTTGCCGTGGTTGAAGATGAAGTGATTTTGAATAGTGAGCTCGAACGGCGGCTAGAACACTTGTCACGCAAACAACCTAATGTTGCCGTAAGCGATGAGATAAGAAAAAAAGTCCTTGATCAACTTATTATCGAAAAACTACAACTACGCATTGCCAAGCGCGTTAATGTACAAATACCCGACACAGACATTGAACAAAGAATTAACGAGCTCAAAAATCGTGCACAATCAGAAGGCATTAGTTTTGAAGACTACCTTGCACGTGAAAACCTCACACCAAAAGAGCTACGTGAAACTATTAAAGAAAGCATTACCCTACAGGAAGTTCAAAAAGGCAATCTCACTAGCCGTATTAGAGTCACCAAGCGCGAAGTTGACGAGTACCTATCATCTTCTGCTGGCCAAAACTGGCTAAAAGTGCGATTTCGACTTTCGCATATACTGCTGCCTTTTGAAGACAATGACGATGCCGCCAGTATTAAAAAAGCCCAAGAAATCATCAGCTTAATCAAAGATAAAAAAGAAAGTTTTGCCAGCCTCGCAACCAAATACTCAAAAGGACCTAATGCCAGTAAAGGTGGCGACCTCGACTGGCGCGCGAAAGAACAGCTACCCAGTATGTTTGTCGAGCAAATTAGCGATTTGAAACCCAATCAAATCACTAAGCCATTTCGTAGTAATGCTGGCATTCATATCCTCCAATTAAAGCAACGCAGTGGTGCCGAGCCGGTCATGGTCAAACGCTTTAAGACTCGTCATATTCTTATAAAAACCTCAGTACTATTTACTGATAGAGAAGCTAAAGCTAAAGCAGACGAGATTTATCAAGAATTACAAAATGGCGCTGACTTTCTCGAACTAGCGCGTAAATACTCTGAAGATATTAGCAACAAGCAAGATGGTGGCGATCTTGACTGGTCTCGTCCTGGCCAGTTTGTACCCGTCTTTGAAAGAACTATGCAATCAACGCCAGTTGGAGAGATAAGCAAACCCTTTCGCTCTCGGTTCGGCTGGCATATCCTAAAAGTTGATGATTCGCGAACAGAAGATATGTTTGATGTTGTTAAACGTAACCAAGTCGTTGATATTCTTCGTCAACGTCGCTTCCAAGACGAACTAGACCTATGGATCAAAGAGTTACGCGAAAACGCCTATATTGAAGTACTTATTTAGTGCTAACTAAACGCCTGCTATACACACCAGGCGAGCCCGCAGGTATTGGGCCGGACCTCGCCATTATTCATGCACAGCGAGCCAGCGACTACGAGCTAGTCGCCATTGCTGACCCTGAGCTTATACTGGCCCGTGCCGAACAACTCGAACTACCCATTGCACTAAAGCCCATTGATCTTGACAAAGCCCCTCAAAAACTTGCCGAGAAAGAACTAGGAATCATTAGCATACCTTGTGCAGCATCGGTTATTGCTGGCAAGCTAGACAAAGCCAATGCGCACTATGTACTAAACTGCCTTGATACTGCCATCGAAGCCTGCCAAAAAAAACAAGCGCAAGCCATAATCACAGGACCGATACAAAAAAGTATTATCAATGATGCCGGCGTTAACTTTAGTGGTCACACCGAATACCTAGCCGACAAGACCGAGCGCAAGCGCGTGGTTATGATGCTTGCGACAAGCGGCCTAAAAGTTGCGTTGGCAACCACGCATTTACCACTAAAAGATGTTGCCAATGCAATCAGCGAAGAATCGCTAACAGAGGTTATCGAAATTCTACACGACGATTTGCAGCATAAATTTGGGGTTAAAAAACCTAACATCTTAGTTTGTGGGCTTAATCCACACGCAGGCGAAGGTGGGCACTTGGGCATGGAAGAAATAGATATTATTATTCCTACACTCGAAAAGCTGTCACAAAAAAACATTCATTGCACGGGCCCCTTACCTGCAGATACTTTATTTACACCAAAGCATCTTGAAGGGGCCGATTGTGTACTTGCCATGTATCACGACCAGGGGTTGCCAGTATTAAAATACAAGGGCTTTGGCAACGCTGCAAACATTACACTTGGCCTACCTATCATCAGGACCTCTGTCGATCATGGTACCGCCCTAGATCTTGCTGGCAAACCTTATACCAGCAATAGCAAAATTGATGCAGGCAGCCTTAACACCGCTATTGCTTATGCACAACAAATGGCAAATAACGTTTAATACGCTTTATCTATTTCATCTGAACAGGCAACAAGCATCATGGCATCTCACTCTTCATTTGAGAGAAACTCTGCATTTACCCATCAAGCAAAAAAAAGATTTGGGCAGAATTTTTTAAACAACCCTGACATTATCGAGCGTATTGTTCGTAGCATTGCCCCCACATCCGAGGACAATCTCGTCGAGATCGGGCCAGGACAAGGCGCCATTACTGCACCATTGTTATCCCATTGTCCAAAGCTCAATGTTATTGAAATCGACAAGCACCTAATCCCTATATTATTGGCACAGTTCGCCAAATACGACCACTTCACAATACATCAAGTTGATGCATTAAAATTTGATTTTGATACGCTTGCCCACGAAAAACCCCTGCGCATTGTTGGCAATCTGCCCTACAATATTTCTACCCCTATTATTTTTCACTTGTTGAGTTTTCAAGATAAGATTTTCGACATGCACTTTATGCTGCAAAAAGAAGTAGTCGAGCGCATTGCAGCAACCGCGGGAGAGAAAAGCTATGGCCGCTTAAGCGTTATGGTGCAATACTATTGCCAAGTAGAGAATTTATTTGGCGTACCTCCCGAGAGTTTTACACCACAACCAAAAGTAGACTCAGCCATTGTTCGTCTAACGCCGTTTAAAACGCTACCTTTTGTTGCTAAAGATTATGGTATTTTTAAAAAGCTGGTCAATATTGCCTTTCAACAACGTAGAAAAACACTGCGCAACAGCCTTAAACAACTGCTATCAAAAGATCAAATAGATACATTGCCAGTAGATACTAGCCTACGCCCAGAAAACATAACACTTGAAGAATACGTTAATATTAGTAATCTAATTAGTAATAGTGAACAATAGAGCCTGCTTACGATAAACTACCCGTGAAAAAATTTAGCAAGGAACCACCGACGCCATTAACCTTATGCAGTGTTAAGTACTTGCCACATAAAACCCCGAATACAATATTATGCCTAGCTTACAAATTAATACAGACGAGATTACAGTTTCAATAGCCACTAATTATTTAGAGAAGCACTCAGAGCCAGAAAATAGCCGCTTTGCATTTAGCTATACAGTCACTATCGAAAATAACAGTGCCCACGCTGCTCAGCTTATTAGCCGTCACTGGATTATTACCGACGCTAACAATGCTATACAAGAAGTCAAAGGCATGGGAGTTATTGGAGAACAACCCCGCATACCACCAGGGGAGAGCTACACCTATAGCAGCGGCTCTATACTTGAAACACAAGCTGGCACAATGGAAGGCTCCTATCAAATGCAAACCGATAACGGCGAAGGTTTTGACGTACCTATTCCTACTTTTATGCTGACCACACCTCGCTCACTTCATTAATTTATAGAGCCCTCGAATAAATCATGTATGATTTATTCGAACTCCTCATGCTTATAGGTTGGTTTCACTTTGGCAACATATGCAATTGGTGATATACAAGGTTGCTTGCAACCCTTAAAAAAACTACTCAAAAAGATTCATTTTAATGCCGATCAAGATAGGCTGTGGATCGCTGGCGACTTAATTAATCGAGGGCCAGAATCATTACAAACGCTACAGTTTTTATACGAAATACGAGAGAACATTACTGTTGTTCTTGGCAATCACGACTTACATTTACTGGCTGTTGCAGCCGGATTTAAAAAACCCACCCCCTCAGATACCTTAGACGATATCCTTAATGCACCAGAGCGCGACAGCCTACTCAATTGGCTCAAGCAGCAACCACTTATTCATCGCGATAGCACGCTTAATTACACAATGGTACACGCAGGTATCCCACCACAGTGGTCCATTAGTGAATCACTGCGCTATGCAAAAGAAGTAGAAAACATTTTGGCAAGCGAGAACGTTAATTCTTTTTTAAGTGTCATGTACGGCAACGAGCCCAATAACTGGGATGAATCACTAACAGGGATGGATCGTCTACGATTGATCACTAATTATTTTACTCGTATGCGCTTTTGCACGCCCAGTGGGGAATTAGAGCTTAAAACAAAATCCTACATCAGCGATGCGCCAACAGGGTATTACCCTTGGTTTGACATTGAAAATAGAAAATCTAAAAATGATAATATTATCTTCGGGCACTGGGCGGCATTACAAGGCAAAACCAACCAAGAAAATATTTTTGCACTAGATACAGGTTGCGTTTGGGGTGGCACACTCACCGCAATGCGACTCGAAGATAGAGCAATAATTCCCGTTAAAAACTCCTAGCGATAACTTATTATTAAAGAAGGCTATTTTGCCCCCACAAAGGGTAAAAAAGAAAATTTGACATGATAGATTACAACACCCAATAAAACCAATAATGCCCCCACGAGCAACTGCAAACTAAGCACCTCGCCTGCCACAAAAATACCGAGCGTCACAGCAAATACAGGGCTAATCATACCAACCGTCGATGTCAGATACGCGGTGATTCTATGCAATAAAAAATAGTACAACAAAAAGCCGACAACAGAGCCTACGACACCCAAATAAATAATCGAAGCGCCTCCTAAAAAACTCACATTCAATGGTGAAGTACCATCAAAAACCCACCAAAAAACCCCCAACAAGGGTATGGAGAAAATTAATCCGCCAGCGGTCGTTTGTAAAATAGGAATATCTGCACCGACTTTTTGCATCCAAGTTGTACTAAACGCAAAAGACAAAATAGAAATAAGCATTGCCAAAACACCGTATACGCCATTTTCGCCGACCACGACCAACTGATCAGAAAAAATAATAACAAGCCCGACCACCGCAATACATAAAGCAAGCACACGCTTTAGCGTAAACACATTATTACCTAGCCAAAAATAGGATAAAAGGCCAATAAAAAAAGGCGTCGTGCTAAACATAACGGCAATCAAACCAGATGGAATAGATAAGGATGCCCAATAGACAAGCAAAAAATTGGGCCCTATACCCATCGACGCTATAAAATAAAAACGCCAAACCTTAGGCTTAAAAAATAGCTTTTCTCTTCGTATCAGTAAAATACAAAAAACCAACACAGCCGATAAAAAAATTCGCCAAAATATACCACCAGCAAAACTCAGTTCGGCCGCACTCCATTTAATTGCCAACGGCGTAGTCGACCAAATAACAACCAGCGCCACATAAGCAAAGATATTTATCATCTTTTATTACTTCCCATCTAAAGCGCCTAACGCTACCTTACTCGCCAAAAGGTCGAATCTGCATATAAAGGTGCGTATGCTACTATAGGAGCCTTTAAATAAGTGAACTATCCACAACAAAAGCCGTAAGTATTTATTATGACAAACCCCGTCGCTCTTATTACCGGAAGTAGTCGCCGCATTGGTGCTGAAACAGCACGACAACTCCACGCAAATAACTTTAATGTCGTACTCCACTATCGCAACTCAGAGAAAGAAGCCATTACGCTCACAGAAGAGTTCAATAATATCAGAGCGAATTCGGCGGTAAATTTTTGCGCAGACCTCATCGATATAAATCAAGTCCGCACACTCGCAAATAACGCACTCAAACACTGGGGGCGTATCGATACACTCATCAATAATGCCTCCAGCTATTACCCAACACCTTTTTTAGAAGTGAGTGAGGCACAGTGGGTTGATTTACTTGACAGCAATACCAAAGCTGCCTTCTTTTTATCACAAGCATTAGCGCCCACATTAAAAGAACAACAAGGCTCCATTGTTAATATTGTTGATATTCACGCCGACTATCCTCTACCCGAATACAGCCCATATACGATAGCAAAGGCTGGCAGCGCCATGTTAACCAAATCCCTCGCACGCGAGCTCGCACCCGATGTTCGTGTCAATGGAGTATCACCCGGCGTTATTGTTTGGCCAGAAAACGAAGCAGAACATACCGACGAAGAAAAGCAACGTATCCTTGCCCAAGTACCGCTCGCACGCGAGGGCACGACCAGAGATATTGCCGAGACTGTGCTATTTTTTGTAACAAAAGCGCCTTATATTACAGGCCAGATATTAGCAGTGGATGGCGGCAGAAGTATTTTTATATAGAGGGATATTTTAAGGCTGGCTCTAACACAAACAGAAAACTAATCGATAAGTACCGGCGTTAATGCTAATTGGGGCTGAAACACCCGCCATAAAGACGCATAAGAATCGCCAATGACAGGATGAATAGCCTCTGGTAGCAAGTCAGCTAGTGGGCGCAATACAAATTCGCACTGCGTTATATCATCATGAGGAACATTATTACCATCGAGGCTGCCAACCCAACTTCCATAAAGCAGTAAATCTAAATCGATAGTCACTGTACCCGTGTTGCGCTCACGCAATTGTTGCTGCTCAATACCCCGCAAAGACGCTTTAATATTTTCTACCGATAATATCGAGTCAAAACCGACGACCAGATTAAAGTAATAGTCATCACCACCGGCTTTATGACGCGGGGCACTTTTATAAATAGGGGAGGCCAAAATATCGCCAAAAACTTGTGTTAAATGATCAAGTGCCTGTCGAATATTTTTTTCATGGTTAATGTTACTACCAACACCAATAACAATTTGAGGCATTATCGAGAGCGCTCAATTTGTACACCCACACTACTCACTTGCGGCATGACATCGGTTTTACTCACCGCAACTCTAATCCAACTCACGTCAAAATCACGCAAAACCATTGCAGCAATGCGCTCTACAAAGGTTTCTAACAATTTAAATTTACCTTCATCCGCCAACGCAGCGACACACTCACAAACCTCGGCGTAGTTGACGACAAATTCTAGATCATCGGTCTCGGACGCTTTAGCAACATCAACGGCCATTTCTAAGTCGACCAATACACGCTGCCTAACCTCACGTTCCCAAGGAAACAAACCAATAATCGTTTGTAGCTCAAGCTGCTTAACAATCACTTTATCCACAGGGAACCTCCAGCGCATCGAGCTCATCGAGTGGCCAACGCGCCTTTACCTTAACACCCAAGCCATCGACTTGCTGCGCCAATAAACGCTGGCAGCCGGCATAGGCAATCATAGCGCCATTATCGGTACAAAATTCGTGGCGGGCATAAAAAACCGATGAACCCACCTTCTCTAGTGCTTGTTCAAGGCGCTCGCGCAAGCACTCGTTCGCCGAGACACCCCCAGCTATAATTAGGCGTGATAAGCCCTCCTGTTCAAGTGCCCGACGGCACTTAATCACCAAGGTATCAACAACTGCATCTTGAAAAGCATAAGCAATATCAGCGCAGGTCTGCTCATCGGGTAGGCCGATATTAAAGGCATCAATGGAATCATTTTCTGGCTTGCTACTGGCTACTTGTGCATGCTCGGTAACCGTATTTAGAGTATAGGTTTTTAAACCACTAAAGCTAAAGTCGAGCCCGGGGCGGTCAACCATAGGACGCGGAAATTTAAAGCGGCCAGGCGTACCTTTTAGTGCGTAACGAGCGATATTTGGGCCTCCAGGGTAATCAAGATCGAGCATTTTAGCCGCCTTATCAAAAGCCTCACCCGCTGCATCGTCTAATGATTCGCCCAATAATTTATAGTGGCCAATACCATCGACACGCACTAACTGCGTATGCCCACCAGAGACCAAAAGCGCAATAAAGGGAAATTCTGGCGAAGAGTCCTCTAGCATCGGTGCCAGTAAGTGCCCCTCCATATGGTGTACCCCAATAGCAGGGATACCCAAACTAAACGCCAATGCTTGACCCGTACAAGCGCCAACCATTAAAGCACCCACCAAACCTGGCCCTTGGGTATAAGCAATACCTTCGATATCTGTTTTACTCAAACCTAGACGCTTCAGTAAGTTGTCGAGCAAAGGCAACAATTTGCGCACATGATCACGCGAGGCAAGTTCAGGAACAACACCACCGTATTCACTGTGTACTTTTATCTGACTATATAACTCGTGCCCCAATAACCCTCGGTCACTATCATACAAGGCAATACCCGTCTCATCGCACGAGGTCTCGATACCCAACACTATCATTAACAACCCAACCTTTTATCTGCTTGCGCCCACACTAGCTATAGAACACTCAATATAGAACATAATACCAGAAGCCTTTCAAAAGAATCTAAAAGTCTCGCCAGAGCCCGCAACATTTACACCTCGATTGACCGCCCCCACCCCCATGAGATAAAAAAGGACAAATACGCCCCAAAGCACTTGTAGTCGCCCTCGTGAATGTGTAGAATCTGCGCCCCTTGAAGAAGCCTATTACACAGTGATAAAGATAGGTTTCAAACCGATTTTAAAATATTAACTACGCACAGGAAGATTCATGCCCTTTGTTAAATTAAAAGAGAACGAGCCATTCGATATCGCATTGCGCCGTTTCAAACGCTCTTGCGAAAAAGCAGGCGTTTTATCTGAAATTCGCCGTCGTGAGCACTATGAGAAACCGACCACTGTACGTAAGCGTAAAGCTGCTGCCGCTGTTAAGCGCCACGCTAAAAAAGTACAACGCGAATCTAAAAAGTTTCATCGTTTATACTAAGTGCTTTTTTGGTAAGTCCGCTATTTTAGCGACTACCTAAAAAACCAACATATCTAATCGCCTTTGCTTGTGCAAAGGCTTTTTTGCATCTGTCGTTTACATAATTAACCGAAGATAACACTATGAGCTCTGACATTCAAAAGACCATCAAAGATGAAATGAAAGTAGCAATGAAAGCACGCGCAAAAGAGCGCTTGGGCGTCATTCGCTTAATACAGTCAGAGTTTAAGCGTATCGAAGTAGACGAGCGCATTGAGCTCGATGATGCACGTGTACTTGCTGTACTCGATAAAATGGTCAAACAGCGTCGCGACTCGGTTAAACAATACGAAGACGCTGGTCGCCAAGAATTAGCCGACCAAGAGACTTTTGAAATCGGCATCATTGGTGAATTTTTACCCAAAGCACTCAGCGATGACGAAATTAGTGCACTTATCGATGATGCTCTCGGACAAGTTGAAGCGACAGGCATGCAGGCCATGGGGCAAGTAATGGCAATCCTTAAACCACAACTCCAAGGTCGTGCGGATATTGGCAAAGTTAGCGGCTTGGTTAAATCGAAGCTTGTCTAAGCTAAAACTCGTTTAACAATAAATCCCGATTGTATATAAAAAGCCAGAGCATATAGCTCTGGCTTTTTTGAGCACTCAACACTAATACAACATTATTTGGTCAGTGTCGGATACGCTTCAACATAAACAAGATCAGTATCTTTAACTGACATATAGCACGCCAAATAGAGCCTTTCAGCGCTGCTATAATTACACGCCGCACGAACTACGTAAAAACACAAAACAAGAACAGTGAAGCCATATTACTGGTAACCCTTCGCTTGCAGCTCAAATAAACGCGCATAGACACCTTGCTGCGATACTAATTCTTGATGCGAACCCATCTCAAGCACACAACCTTTATCTATCACAATAATAGTATTGGCCGTACGCACAGTCGAAAATCGATGAGAAATCAAAATAGTAATTTTATCGACCATATTGGCATTAAATTCATTAAAGATCTCGGCCTCTGCCTGAGCATCCATTGCAGCCGTTGGCTCATCTAAAATTAATATGCGCGCATTTTTACGCATAAAGGCGCGCGCCAATGCCATTTTTTGCCACTGGCCACCCGACAACTCTATACCACTTTTAAACCAACGCCCTAGCTGTGTTTGATAACCAGTAGGTAAACTCTCAATAAATTTTTCGGCACGGCCTTTTTCAGCGGCTTCTTGCCAAAGTAACTCATCCCCTATTTGGTCCACACGCCCAACACCTATGTTCTCACCAACGGTCAATTGATAGCGAATAAAGTCTTGAAAAATCACCCCCATCTGCTGGTGCAAGGCCGAGCTATCCCACTCTTGTAAATCTGTGCCATCTAGCAAAATACGTCCGCTTGTCGGTGTATACAATCGCGTTAGTAGCTTTATAAGTGTTGTTTTGCCCGAGCCATTTTCACCCACAATAGCCAGACTCGCACCTGGCTCAATATGAAAGGACACATTAGACAGCGCGGGCAAACTACTCGCTTGAGTACCGCCCTCTCCATTCTCATTACCTTGATAAATATCGTAATAAAAAGTGACATTTTCAAAACGAATACCATCATTAGGTACAGCACCCACCAACACTGAACCCGCGCGCTCAAGCCCCGGCTGATCAATAAATTCATAGAGATTAGACAGATATAAATTATCTTCATACATACCACTAATAGCACTGAGACTTGCCTTAATAGCCGCCTGCCCCTGCTTAAAGACTATGAGGTACATCGTCATTTCGCCAATACTTGTCTGCCCAATCACTGTAGAGACAACAACCCAAGCAAAGGCACCATAAAACACGATACTGGCAAAGACATCCATCATTAAGCCCCAGCTATCACGCCTGATCGTTAGCTTGCGATCCTCTCGATAGAGCTTGTTAAATATAGCGGTATAACGACTAGTAAATAGCTTTTCTAGCCCAAATAGCTTTACCTCTTTTACGTTATCTTCTCGTGCGACTAGGGTCTCTAAATAATTTTGCTGACGTGCCTCGGGTGAACGCCATCGAAATAAACCAAACGCCTTGTTAGAAAAGAACGTCTCAGCAATAAAACCGGGTAAGGCCGCAATAATTAAAAGAATAATAATCCAGGGAGAAAACTGCACCAGCAAAACTGCAAAACCAGCGAGACCAATGGCATTTTGCAAAAGCCCAAAGGTTTTAGTCACAAGACCTAAAGGGCGTGTCGAGGCCTCGCGACGTGCGCGTACAAGCTTGTCGTAAAACTCAGAGTCCTCAAACTGAGAAAGGCTTAGGGTTTGCGCCTTCTCTAAGATCATCATATTGACCTTATGGCCCAATAAGCCTCTAAACAAGGACTGAATAATAGAAATACCCCGTTGAGACAGCATCAGTAAAATAACTAATAGTGCCTCAGCGATAAAAAAGAGAATTAACTGAGAAGACAGCTCTAGTGATAAAAACTGCTGAAAAATACTCGTAGCATCCGAGTGGCTTATTTCGCCAAAAGCCTTAGAGGCAGCAAGCACACCATCGACAATTAACTTACCCAAATAGGCAATACCGGCAGGCAAAACACCAGCTACCAATGTCAGTAGCGCCAACCAAATAGTATAGGGAGCAGAGGTTTGCCACACCAAACCAATTGCCTGCCAACCATAACCAAAAACACTCAATATTTGCCTAAGCTTTTGCAAAAGCCCCTTCATACAAAACCCTAACCGTTTCTATAATCATTTCTGAGTCGCAATATACACTCCCAGCAATAGAAAAAACAAATTAAAGCCATTTATTCAATTACTTTTACCTAACGTTATTTAGATCGTATTATATCCTCAACAAATATGATGTTATTAATTGATATACACCAAAAAAAACACCTTAAAGGAGATAAATCATGCCATTACATCTCGATAAATCACTGTAAGCGACACAAAAGCCCATTGTCATAAATGCTAAAAACTTGTGAATAACGCCAAAAGTGCTAGGTTTAAAAGAACGATTATATTTATAGCGACCAAGATTAAAGAACAAACCTATGAAAACAACATCGTATAAATTACTTGGCCTTATATCATTAAGCCTTGGCTTTATTGGCGCTTTTTTACCCGTGCTACCGACGACGTGCTTTGTGCTACTCGCAGCTTGGTGCTTTGCCAAATCATCACCCAAGTGGCATCAACGCCTACTCGATAGCCCCTTATTTGGCGAATCGCTAAAGCACTGGGAAACTCATCGCTGCATTCCGCCTAAAGCCCGCTTTTTTGCCATTAGCTCTATGCTCACCTTTGGAGGAATTTCACTACTACTTATAGATAACCTGCTGCTGCAAAGCCTATTAGTACTGCTAATCGGTATTGGTATCGGTAGTGTCCAATACTTCAAACAAGGCCGATTTGCCTAAATCATCCAAGCCCAACCTAGAGCGGCCAACTTTTTTAACACACGAAAAAACATTCACGCCTTGCTGGAAAGTCCCTTAAGTATTAACAATCCTCAAAGCTTGAGTTGTGCTATTATTTCGTCTTAAAAATACTAGGTCACCTGTAATGCCATCTGATACTGTCGAAAAAATTTTAACCTCTGCTGAAAAGCAAGCCCGTACCGGTGGTTATAACGGCTTTAGCTTTCGTGAAATCGCAAAAGAGATTGGTATTAAAAGCGCCAGTATTCACTACCACTTTCCCACCAAAGCTGATCTCGCCACCGAGCTTACCAAGCGTTATACCCAGCGTTTTGAAGCAATACTCAGTGAGATAGGCAATAACCATACAACACTGCACAGCAAGTTACAGGCCTACGCGAATCTTTTTTATGAGGCGGCAAAAGAGAAAGGTAACATGTGCCTATGTGGTTTATTTACCGCAGAAATTGATATTTTGCCCGACACAGTTAGCCGTGAGTTAAAAGTGTTTTTTCAGTCACATGAAAAGTGGCTAACGGCGCAGCTAATAGAGCATAAAGCAGCCATACCCGAAGGCCAAACACCCCAGAAAATGGCACTACAAATAATTGCAAATATGGAGGGTGCAATGCTTCTAACCAAAGCATTTGACTCGCAAACCTGCTTTAATGACGCCATTGATTTATCAGCATTCGCATCACTTTAAGCCAATACATCTAATTACCGTAAAGACAGCATGGCCGGCAATATACCTAGAGCATTTATCGATGACTTAATCGACCGCATTGATATTGTCGAGGTCATTGATCATCGTGTAAAACTGAAAAAAAGTGGCAAAAATTACTCCGCCTGCTGCCCTTTTCACGATGAAAAAAGCCCCTCTTTTACCGTAAGCCCCGACAAACAGTTTTACTATTGCTTTGGCTGTGGCGCCACGGGTAATGCACTTAGCTTTTTAATGGAATACGAGCGCGTCCCATTTCCTGATGCTGTCGAAAACCTTGCCAAACTTGCAGGCTTAACGGTGCCTCGCGAAGAAGTAACCGACCCAAAACAGCGCGAACGACAGCAAGCACAAGAGCAGGCACGCAATACCCTCTATAGCTTAATGGAGTCTGCCAGTAACTATTATCAGCAACAACTGCGAGAAAACAACACTCGAGAAAAGCCTGTTAATTACCTAAAAAACAGAGGCCTAAGTGGCCAAATAGCCAAGGACTTTGGTGTTGGCTACGCCCCCCCTGGCTGGGATAATCTATCAAGCGCTATTGGCACCTCCAACGAAAAGCAAGACCGGCTACTCGAAGCTGGCATGTTAATTCATAACGAAGAAAAAGACCGCCTGTACGACCGTTTTCGTGACCGCATTATGTTTCCTATTCGCGATACACGTGGCCGTGTTATTGGTTTTGGTGGTCGTGTACTCGGTGACGATAAACCCAAATATTTAAACTCCCCTGAGACCCCCATATTCTCTAAGGGCAAGGAGCTTTATGGCCTTTATGAAGCGAGGCAAGCCTACAAACAACTACCCCGGTTATTAGTGGTAGAGGGTTACATGGATGTCGTCGCACTCGCACAATTTGATATCCGCTATGGCGTTGCTACATTGGGTACCGCCTGCGGGGCTGATCATCTTGCCCGCGCTTTTCGCTTTACCAACGAAATTGTTTTTTGTTTTGATGGCGATGCAGCAGGTCGTAAAGCAGCAAGGCGTGCCCTCGAAAACTCCCTACCCACTATGGAAGACGGCAGAAAAGTTAAATTTTTGTATCTGCCCGAGGGCGAAGACCCCGATACCCTCATTCGCCAAACAGGTGCCGATAAATTCACCAAACTCATTGAAGGCGCAACACCGCTGGAGAGCTTTTTATTTGACGAAATGGGCAGTAATATTGATACACAAACCATGGAAGGGCGCGCCCACCTGTGCAAAATCACTGCCCCCATGCTTGATCAACTACCAAGGGGCATTTACCGCGAACTCATGTTTCAGCAACTGGCTAATCGTACTCAGCTGAATATTGACACCATCATGACTTTATTGAGCGAGCTGCCACAAGCCTATGCGCCTGAACCAACAAATGAGCGCAGCGTCCAAGCACCTAAAAACCAGTACTCTAAAGCTGAGCAGCACCAACACCAGCCCTATGAAACGGCGGCTTATTCACCACAAAGCACCCACAAACCCCCGGTAGATACTGAGCAATACGACCCAATACCGCCAGACTATACATACCAACAAACCACCTTGCCCAGCGACCACAAAACCGCTGTAAAACAGGCTGTAAAAAACCAAAATGCAACCACAGATAAGGCACTTGCTTTACTGCTGTTTAAACCCAAGCTTGCCCAATTAATTGAAGACACCGAGACCCTCAACCACAGCAACGACCCAACAACCAAACTACTTGTAGAGGTCATCGAGTTTTTACAACAGCGACCCGAATACAAAAAAGAACAAATCGTTGCACACTGGCAAGGCATGTATGGGCCAGAGCAAGGGCAAATTTTGCAAGGCTACCTAGAAAAAGGCACGCTTTATTACCACATAGACGATTTAAAACACGAAAAAGAAGAACACGCCTTTAATTACGAACAAGAATTTGTAGATACCGTCTCTCGTTTAACACAACAGCAAATGCGCAAAGACTGCCAAAGTGTACTCGAGCAACTCAACAATAAACCCTTGCACACACTAACCGAAGCTGAAAAACAGCTTTATAGAAACGCGACACAAGCCCTCTCCAAATAGCGTTAGGAGCACCCTTCGGATAATATCAGTAACTTAACTTGCCCTAAAAAGGCCATTCATCACATACACACAAAAATATTAAGCTTATCTCTTGATTTTTCTTGCTTTAACACCATCTTAGGCTGGAATCAATACAATTAAATCGACTATAATGGTTGGTTTAGCGCAGAATATCTGCACACACTACTGAGCATCATTAGGTTTGCCTTTGAATCATTAATTCCCCCTGCACTTGAAAACACCAGAAGCTACAGCTTCGGGGCAAGCAGGTATTGGCCAAACTCTGATAAAAATAACATTTAACAGAGCACGCCGGACTTAATAGACAACCTAAATTTACCATCGGTAGCGGCCAAACCCTTATCCAGGAGCATACATGTCCGGAACACAACAATCGCGTATCAAAGAGCTGATTACGCGCGGGAAAGAGCAAGGTTACCTCACCTATGCCGAGGTAAACGATCACCTGCCAGATGATATCTCCGATCCCGATCAGATCGAAGAAATCATTCAGATGATTAACGACATGGGCATCAAGGTTTACGAATCTGCGCCTGATGCCGAAGAAATTTTAATGACCGATGGCGACTCCTCTGCCGACGAAATTGCAGCTGCCGAGGCAGCTGCCGCACTAGCTGCCGTTGAGACAGAAGCCGGACGCACCACAGACCCTGTGCGTATGTATATGCGCGAAATGGGCACCGTTGAACTACTCACACGCGAAGGCGAAATTGCCATTGCAAAACGCATTGAGGAAGGTACTCGCGACTTAATGCATGCACTGGCTTATTGGCCAGGTACCGTTACCAACCTTCTTGGAGAGTACGAGTTACTTGAAAAAGAAGAACGCCGCATCCCCGATATTATCTCTGGCTGGCTAGACCCTACCGAGCATGTTCCTGCTGCCGGCCCAGCTGCTCAAGCGGCTAAAGCCGAAGAGAAAGAAAAAAACGATAACGACGATGATGATGACGAGGAAGAAGAAACCAATACAGGCCTAGACCCAGAAGAAGTCAAAGAGCGCTTTGGGGCACTTAAAAAGCAATGGGTTAAAACCGAAAAATGTATTGCCAAACATGGCCGCGAAAGCAAACAGGCTGATAAAGAGCTTTCGGCGCTAGGCGATAGCTTAAAGTTTTTCAAACTGCCACCGCGTCAATTTGAGCCAATGTATATTGCTGCCCGTAGCGTTTTGCGCCGCGTTCGCAAAGAAGAGCGCATGATAATGATGCTATGTGTGCGCGAAGCTAAAATGCCACGCAAAACCTTTATTAAAGAGTTTCCTGGTAACGAGATTAACCTCGACTGGATTCCTGACGTTGTCAAAAAGAAACGCGACTACTCCGACGTATTGCGCCACTCTCAAGAAGAGATTATGCGCGCTCAACGCAAGCTTATGAAAGCCGTTGAAGAAACTGGCCTAGATATCGGCACCATCAAAGAAATCAACCGCCGCATGTCAATTGGTGAAGCCCGTGCACGCCGCGCCAAAAAAGAAATGGTAGAAGCCAACCTACGTTTGGTTATCTCGATTGCGAAAAAATACACCAACCGTGGTCTGCAATTTCTGGATCTAATCCAAGAAGGCAACATCGGCCTAATGAAAGCCGTTGATAAATTCGAATACCGTCGTGGCTATAAATTCTCAACCTATGCGACTTGGTGGATTCGACAAGCCATTACACGCTCCATTGCCGACCAAGCACGCACCATTCGTATCCCGGTACATATGATTGAGACCATTAACAAACTCAATCGTATATCACGCCAGATGCTCCAAGAAATGGGTCGTGAACCATCGCCAGAAGAACTCGGCGAGCGCATGGAAATGCCAGAAGACAAAGTCCGTAAAGTGCTTAAAATTGCCAAAGAGCCCATCTCAATGGAGACACCCATTGGCGACGACGAAGACTCACACCTAGGCGACTTTATCGAAGACGGCACCATCGTATCGCCCGTAGAAGCCACCACCGACATCGGCCTGATGGAATCTACCCGCGAAGTACTCGCAGGCCTAACCGCCCGCGAAGCAAAAGTACTACGCATGCGCTTTGGCATCGACATGAACACCGACCACACCCTTGAGGAGGTGGGCAAACAGTTTGATGTAACGCGTGAACGTATTCGTCAGATCGAAGCAAAAGCACTGCGTAAACTACGCCACCCAAGCCGCTCCGATCACTTAAGAAGTTTCTTGGACGAATAGATAAAAATCTGTATCATACGCACCTCTCGCAAGAGAGGTGTTTTGTAGATACAACATATTTTTACGAAACAAAAGTTTTAACGCAGAGATTTTTCTTTGTGGGTAGGAGCAGCGGAACGCTGCGAAGGAGCATACATCAAGTATGTGACTGAGCAGAGTGAGGTAGTTATTTGATCCAATCAATAACTACACTTCCACCATCCATGGTGGTCGCAGCAACAACATCGCAGTTTAATCGGTTGAACGCCGATATTTTTCTTGATGGCAAGGCGTCCCGCAGAAAATTGAAGGAACATACATGAAGTATGTGACTGAAATTTACGAGGACACAACGAAGTCATCGAGAAAAAGAACAAGTTCAGGGCCCGTAGCTCAGTTGGTTAGAGCATCCGACTCATAATCGGCAGGTCCCCCGTTCAAGTCGGGGCGGGCCCACCATTTAAAACACTCAAAGCAAAAATCAGAGCATCCGACTCAACTCTTTAGTCGACAAGCAGGTCCCCCATTCAAGTCGGGCGGGCCCACCATTTAAAACACTCAAAGCAAAAATCAGAGCATCCGACTCAACTCTTTAATCGACAAGCAGGCCC
>CANLBN010000007.1 GCA_947488935.1 uncultured Pseudomonadales bacterium | reverse complement strand
TTATCGCCATTATCGTCGGTGTAATGGCCCAAGCTATTATAGGTACGCAATAAACCGTTATCACCACCTTGGCCCACAAGTACTTGGTCTTGCTGCTGTAGCACCAAATTACCCGTGGTGGTATTCACATAAATGCCAACGCCACCTTGGCCTTGAATCCCTTGTCCTTGTGTCCCTAGGTTACGTATGTTTGCTAACCCTAATTCTGCTCCACCCACTGCCGCTGGCATACTTGCCCCCCAAAATTGGCCTAAAGAATGATGCTTAGTAGCATATCTTTACCGGATATTATTTTTAATAACGTATGTTTATAAAGAAGGTATCCAGCGAATTGCCGAAATGTTTAGGGGAAATCGTGAGATTTTTAAAATATTTTTTATTTGTAAAAAATAGCTCAATAAATATACAGCCGGCATATAAGCCTCCTACACAACAAGACTTACTTTAGTACTGAGCCAAATAGTTATTCCTCTACAAAAAGGAACGAAATATAATTAGCTTATAAATAACCACAAAAAACCAGACGGGTAAAAAGACAAAACCACTTTACTTTAGCGTCAAAAGCTTTAACCCCTTAATTCGTTTCCTCATAACACAAACTTATAGACTGCAAAACATCACCTATTCTTATAGGTGATGTTTTGTGCTATGTTGGGATTATTATTAGCAGCAAATAATAAACACACACCCCTCAAAACGAACAAATACCAATAATACTGTAAGCAGTCTTTTTATCCCTAAAGCATAAACACTTTGAGGTTAACAATATGACAAAATCAGTGGTAAAAACTATTACGACTCAACTACCAAGGCAATTACTTGGTGTTGGCATCTTGTTAAAAACACTATTACCACCAATCATTATAGGGAGCCTACTGATTATTGTTTTTACGCTTTTTTCAGCCATTAGCAATTCGATAGCAACAACCATCGAGCACATTGATGGCAAAAAACAAGAATTTGAAGAGATTATTAGCGATATAGAAAATGAAGCTGACAGAATGTATGGCGAAATAATAAAAATAAGTGAAGCTGGCGAAACAATAAATAAAGAAGTTAAAAAAACCATTGAACCCATCAGAAAATCTGTCAAAAATATTTGGGGCAGACTCAAAAGCATCACTGATAAAATAGAAACAACCATGAATAAGGTCGTTGACGCGCTCAACTTTTTACTACCTAAAAAGTTTCATCTCAAAGCATTTAACTTACCTACAATCAAGATACCCAAGCTCCCCTTGCCTAACTTAGAGATCGACATAGACCTTAATCCAGATTTAACGGCTATTTATGCTCTAAAGAGTGCAAGCCTAAATCTGCAAGAAAACCTTCTGCCGGAATATAATCAACTCACAGCGACACTCAGTAATTTATTATTTGCAACAAAATTTATAGGCTATCTCATTGCACTTTGGTTTTTACTAGTATGCATTAGTTTTTTTATGCGTGTAGGCGATAAGATCAGAGTAGGAATGCAGTTATTAAGAGGAAAAGAAGTTACTAATGCACTAATTTACTTTTAACAGCAGCGCTTATTTTTATCATACTAATAAACTAAAATCTAACAAAAATGACTCACTCAATTTTTAACGTTGTCAGTTTATTACACGCCCTTTTATCTCACCGTAATCTCGCCAATTATCGATAGAGATAGTCTCTCTTTATTCCATTTAGCTGATTTAATTAGTTCTTTGAGAGCCATGCTACGTTCTTGCCATAGTTTTGCACCCGTAAATACTTGAGCAGGGCACTCTACTTATGGCTCTGCCTTTAGCAAACCTAAATATGATATTGCCACTAGGCGAAGGCAATCGGCTTGACAATAATTAAAACAGAAGGATAAGTTGCTAACCCGTGTCAATACAGCACAACTAATAACGATCATCAATCAAATAAAGCACTAAATTCTTTTATACGCTTTGCATTTGCACCCAAGTCACTCTCACCCACTCGTGATGCTGAGCGTAAGTCGATGTAAGTTTTAGTTTTATCTGTATCAGCTATCATTATACGTATAACAATGTCGTCCACAAAACCAAAGAGTGCACTGGTGTAGCTTGCTTCGATTAATCCATTTTTTTCATCGACAAAGTGCACATTCCAATTAAGCTGCTCGGCAATGTCAGTGGATTTTTTAATCGCATCATTTAAAGAGAGCGAACTAGACAAGGTAGTAAGTTCTGGATAGGCAGTTTGCTGTTGGCTTGCAACTTTTTCGTCGTAGTTGAGTGAGTTATCGCTGGCTTTGCGTTGTTCTAGCGCTTTTGTAAATTGTGGAATATCCGTTAAGTTGGTTGATATATCATGTATGCGCGGAACGCTGCTTACTTGTTTGAATAAGTAAGCAACACCACCGGTAATCGCAATTGCAATAATTAAACCTAGTATTGCATACTGTATATTTGCATAAGTAACGGTTACAAACTTAAACAAAACAATAAGAGCAAGTATTAGGCTTGCGAGTAAACTTAAACCAAAAATACCACCAAAACTTTTAAAAGCAATAAGTTCTACACGTAGGCCAATGACACTTAAGCACAATAGCAATAACAAACCTGCCTGCCAAAAAACAATATTGCTCATAAACTTACTCATTTTTATTATCAATCGGTTTTTAGTTCGAGTGAGGCGGAGTTAATACAGTAACGCAAACCCGTTGGTGCAGGTCCATCGGGAAAGACATGCCCTAAATGGCTACCACATTGTTTACACATCACCTCTGTACGTGTCATACCCAGTGTCGAGTCGGTTTCTTCTAAAACAACATCACTCTTTGCTGGTTCATAAAAACTTGGCCAACCAGATCCAGAGTCGTACTTAGTCTCGGAGCTAAATAATACCTCACCACAGCATTTACACAGGTAGGTGCCATCGGTTTTGGTATCCCAAAAGCAGCCTGTAAAAGCACGCTCTGTGCCCTTCTCGCGACAAATACGGTATTCCTCGGGGGTTAGTTTTTGTTTGTACTGTGCATCGTCTTTCATGTTGTTCTCTGACATAATAACTCTCTACTATTTTTATTTGGCTAATTATTCATCGCTTAGTATCAGTGATACATAACAACTAATACCCATAATTGACTCATTTAACGTTATTTAGTTTTATTATTTAACACTATTGGGTCATCGATGAGTAACAAGACCGATATTTACACTAAAGGGCTATAAGCAGTTTACGCTAATGAAGACAATTGATAAATCCAAGAAACTTGCCGATGTCTGTTATGACATTCGTGGACCTATATTACAACAAGCTGTAAAGCTCGAAGAAGAAGGCCACCGCATTCTTAAACTGAATATTGGCAACCCTGCCCCCTTTGGCTTTGATGCACCGGACGAGATTATTCACGATGTCATTAGCAACTTGCGCGATGCCCAAGGTTATGTGGAGTCCAAGGGGTTGTTTTCGGCACGTAAAGCAATTATGCACGAGGCCCAACGCCTGAATATCCCTAATGTCAGTATCGATGACATCTATCTCGGCAATGGTGTTAGCGAGCTGATTGTGATGGCTATGCAAGCGTTGCTGAATGAAGGCGATGAAGTGTTAATACCCGCGCCAGATTACCCACTATGGACAGCTGCCGTTAATTTATCAGGCGGTAACGCTGTACATTATCAATGCGATGAACAAGCCGACTGGTTCCCTGATATTGCTGATATAAAGAGTAAGATCACCCCCAACACCAAAGGCATTGTTGTTATTAACCCCAATAATCCAACGGGGGCCGTTTATAGCGAGGCATTATTAAAAGAGATAGTTGAACTTGCTCGCGAACACGACTTAATTATTTTTGCCGATGAAATTTACAGCAAAATTGTTTATGACGGCGCCGAGTACATTCCATTGGGTCGCCTAAGCGAAGAGGTACTTTGCTTGAGTTTTAATGGTTTATCTAAGTCTTATCGTTTGGCAGGGTTTCGCTCGGGCTGGTTTGTAATTACCGGCGATAAAAGCCGCGCTCAAAACTATATTGAGGGGCTCGATATGCTTGCCTCTATGCGTTTATGCGCCAACGGCCCTGCTATGCTGGGTGTACAAACTGCACTTGGTGGCTACCAAAGTATTAATGACTTAATCTTGCCAGGCGGGCGTTTAAAGGAACAGCTAGATACCGCCTACGACTTAGTCACCAGTATTCCAGGTATTAGCTGTGTTAAACCAAAAGGTGCTTTGTATTTGTTTCCTAAGGTGGATATCAAAAAATTTAACATCACTAGCGATGTTAAATGGATACTCGATTTTTTAGTTAAGAAGAAAGTGCTATTAGTACAAGGGACTGGTTTTAATTGGTCAGAGCCTGACCATTTTAGAATTGTATTTTTGCCACACAAAAACGATTTAATCGAGGCAATTAATCATTTAGGTGATTTTTTTGATGGCTACTCTCAGTAGTAGTATTTTTTAGGGATAAATTAATTAATACTGATAAAAACACATCCTTTCACTATTGATAAGATACTCGTCATTAACATTTAAACGCGAGCTAACATTATGGACTGGAAGATATTTGCACTGATTTTTACATCAATCTTTATTGCCGAGCTTGGCGATAAAAGCCAGATAGCGATTATGTTATTTGCCGCTGATAAAGACGTTAATAAATTCACCATTTTTATTGTAGCCTCTTTGGTTTTTATTATCTCTGCGGCAATTAGTGTATTGGCGGGTAATTTATTATCTAATTATATTAATGAAAAGTATCTGCAATATGCCGCAGGAATTGGCTTTGTTGTTATTGGCCTACTAACGCTCTACAAAGCGTAAACACTCACCTAAATACCCTACCGGTTGTTACGTTAGCAGGGTATTTAAGTCTATGATTTTTATCCTAACTTGTCCGAAGCCACTCTATAATCTGGGTCTTCTAATACATTAACTTCACACAAATTACCTGCACGAGTTAATAATTTTCGGCAGTCTTCGCTTAAATGCCGTAGGTGTAATTTTTTGCCTTCTGCTTGGTATTTTTCAGCGAGTGAGTCAAGCGCCTCAATACCCGAGTGATCGCTCACGCGCGAGCGTTTAAATTCGATAACAACATGCTCTGGGTCATTTTTTGGGTCAAACAACTCTTTAAAGTTTGAAACCGAGCCAAAAAATATAGGCCCACGCAAGTCATACACTTTGTAGCCATTCTCATCGATATAGCTATCGACCAAAATATGCTGTGCATGCTTCCACGCAAATACCAATGCCGAGACAATCACACCAACAACAACTGCTATTGCAAGGTCCTCTACCACCGTCACACCAGAGACAAGCACAACAATAAACATATCTGTTTTAGGAATTTTGCCAATTAGCCGAAGTGACGACCACTCAAAGGTACCGAGTACGACCATAAACATAATACCCACGAGTACACCCAACGGTATGACTTCGATTAATGATGAGGCAAATAAAATAAAACCCAATAAAACCAGCGCAGCAGTAATGCCAGACAAGCGCCCACGGCCACCGGAATTAATATTAATCATACTCTGGCCGATCATTGCACAACCACCCATACCGCCAAAAAAACCATTAGTTGTATTGGCAATACCTTGGCCCACACACTCGCGGTTACCACGACCACGGGTATTGGTAATTTCATCGATCAACGACAAGGTCAATAAAGATTCAATCAAACCAATAGCAGCAATAATAAGCCCGTAAGGAAGGATGATTCTTAATGTCTCAAGCGTAAAGGGGACGCTCGGAATCGCAAAACTTGGTAAATCGCCTTGTAAGCTGGCAACGGCAGCCTCGGCTGGCGGTAGTTTAGTACGCACAAAATCAATGACAGTCTGTGCATCTAACTCAAGGCCAATAACGGCTAGCGTTAGTACAACAATAGCCACTAAGCCCGCTGGGATTGCCGTGGTTAGTTTTGGCAAAAAATGTACAATCATCATGGTTAATAAAATTAACACACCCATGGTGTAAAGCTGTGTGCCTTCCATCCAACTGGAGGTATTAGTAATGTTGTCTGTTATTTTAAATAGCTCAACCTGCGATAAGAAAATAACAATCGCAAGACCATTTACAAAACCCAACATCACAGGGTGAGGCACAATACGAATGTATTTACCGAGGCGCAAAATACCTGCGGTAATTTGTATAAGGCCCGCAAGAATAACGGCTGCAAATAAGTACTGAACACCATGGTCGGCAACGAGGGCTATCATCACAACGGCTGTTGCACCTGTCGCACCGGAGATCATACCTGGGCGGCCACCAAATATACTGGTAAGCAGGCCCATCATAAAGGCGGCATATAAGCCTACCATTGGCTCAACACCTGCAATAAAAGCAAAGGCAACAGCCTCTGGCACTAGGGCTAACGCAACAGTAATGCCCGAAAGCACATCATTTTTTACGTTATAAGAATTTTTAGTAATCAGTGAAAACATAAAAGTGGCTACATACAATTAAAATAAATGGCTGAAAAAACAACCAGCAACAAAAAAGGCGAAGAATCTTTAAGATTCCTCGCCTTTTTGTATTATAGCGTATTTTAAAGAGCGAAAGGCTTAGTTTTCATGCTTTGCCTAAAACACCTGTTACGCCTTAAAGTAATAAACGCCTTACATCGGCAATAACACTATTTAAGTAGGTAAAAAACCTGCCTGCATCAGCGCCATTTACCGCACGATGATCGTAAGACAACGACAGTGGCAACATATTACGTGGCTCAAACTCGCTGCCATTCCACTTTGGCTTCATCTCTGCACGAGAGACACCCAAAATAGCTACCTCAGGTGCATTAACGATTGGGGTAAAACCTTGCCCACCCATTGCACCTAAACTCGATATCGTAAAGCAACCACCCTGCATGTCTTTAGGCCCAAGTTTACCGTTACGGGCTTTATCGATAATTTCCATAAACTCGGCGGCTAATTCCCACAGGCCTTTTTTATCAACATCGCGAATCACGGGTACCACTAAGCCCGCAGGTGAATCGACCGCAATACCAATATGTACATATTTTTTGTGTACGATATGAACACCATCGTGATGCATTGATACATTAAAACTCGGCTCAGCAACTAACGCAGCCGCACAAGCTTTAAGTAAGAATGGTAACGGGGTTAATTTAACACCGCGCTTTTCGGCCTCTGGTTTTAAGCTTTTACGAAACGACTCAAGATCAGTGATATCGGCATCATCGAACTGGGTAACGTGCGGAATATTCAGCCAATTACGCGACATATTCTGCGCCGTTAGCTTTTTGATTTTAGTCATCGGCTCAAGATCAATATCACCAAATTGCGTAAAATCAACAGGAGGAATACTCGGTATACCTGCACCACCTGTGATAGCACTTGGCGCTGCCGAGGCAAGTGGCTGCTTACCCGTCATGATGTCTTTAACATAATTTTTAACATCATCTTTGGTAATGCGGTTACGGTCGCCAGTACCTTTAACAATCGTTAGATTAACCCCCATCTCGCGTGCAAACTTACGAATAGCAGGCCCAGCATAGACATCTTTTGATTGGCTTGCGCTAATCACTGCTACATCACGATCACTGGTAGCAGGAGCTGAGGCTGTCTCAGGTATAGCCGGAGGCGGCGTAGGTTTTGCTGACTCTTGGCTTGCAGCAGGCTCTGCTACGGATGCACTAACGTCAACTCCACCTTCGACTTCGAGGCCTTCCACCTCGAGACTCAGTATGACACCACCCTCAGCGGTTGTATCACCTGTATTGACTGCAATACTAACCACTTTACCGGCATTAGGAGCTGGCACTTCCATCGAGGCTTTATCTGTTTCTAGTACAATAAGCGAGTCATCAGCATTAACCTCATCACCCACTGCTACCATAACCTCAATAACTTCTGCACCCTCTGCACCTTCGGGTACGCAAACATCAACGACTTGAACACCCGTGGTTGCCACAGCTTCCACAGGCTCTGCTGCTACCGGTGCGGGTTCTTCTTTAGTGGCAGGCTCTGGCGCTTGTTCGCTGTCAGCAGCGGCCCCTTCGGCCTCGACTTCGAAAATAACATCACCTTCAGATAACTTATCACCCACATTCACACTCACCTTAGTCACTTTACCTGCCAGTGAAGAAGGGATATCCATTGACGCTTTGTCGGTTTCTAAAACAATAACACTTTGCTCAAGCTCGATTACGTCACCAACGGCTACAGAGATTTCGATAATCTCAGCTTCGCCACCACCAATATCAGGAACAGAAACGGTTTGTATACTCACTATCGTCTCCTCCCTTACAGTGTCATCGGATCTGGTTTATTGGTATCCAGATCAAATTGTTTAATGGCTTTAGTGACAACAGCAGGTTTAATTGTGCCTTCGTCTGCGAGTGCTTTCAGTGCTGCGACTGCAATAAAGTGGCGGTTAACCTCAAAGAAGTGGCGCAATTTATCGCGTGTGTCGCTACGACCATAACCGTCGGTGCCTAATACCGTATAGGAGGCTGGCACAAACTCACGTATTTGCTCTGCATAGGCTTTCATATAATCCGTTGCAGCAATCACCGGGCCTTTGGCATCTTCTAAGCACTCGGTGACATAGGCCTTTTTGGGCTTGTCTTGCGGGTGCAAAATATTGTGTCGGCTAATATGTTGACCCTCGCGTGCGAGTTCATTGACGCTGGTTAAGCTCCAAATATCGGATTCAACCCCAAAGTCATCGCGTAAGATATCAGCTGCGGCCTCTACCTCACGCAAAATAGCACCGCCACCAAGCAGCTGTACTCGATTTTTCTTTTTACTCGCACCCGACTTAAGTTTGTACATACCTTTAATGATGCCTTCTTCAACACCCTTTGGCATGGCGTGATGAACGTAGTTTTCGTTCATGGTCGTTACATAGTAAAAACAGTTCTCGCCCTCTTTATACATACGACGCATACCGTCTTGAATAATGACAGCCAATTCAAAGTTATAAGCGGGGTCGTAGGATTTACAATTAGGGATAGTATTGGCAAAGATCAAGCTATGGCCATCTTCGTGCTGAAGGCCTTCGCCATTAAGCGTGGTACGCCCAGCTGTAGCACCGATCATAAAGCCACGCGCCTGCATATCACCCGCAAGCCACGCAAGGTCACCAATACGCTGAAAACCAAACATCGAGTAATAAATATAAAACGGGATGGTCGATACACCATTGGTGCTATAAGAGGTCGCAGCGGCAATCCATGAAGACATGGCCCCGGCTTCGTTAATACCCTCTTGTAGCATTTGGCCTTTTTCATCTTCTTTATAAAACATAATTTGCGAAGAGTCGTGCGGCACGTATTTTTGACCAGCGGCCGCATAAATACCCACTTGTCTAAACATACCTTCCATACCAAAGGTACGTGCTTCGTCTGGCACAATCGGTACAACACGATGGCCCATGGCCTTGTCTTTAACAATGGTAGAAAGAATGCGCACAAAGGCCATTGTCGTTGAGATTTCACGCTCACCGGTACCGGTTAGGTGCGACTGCAATACATCTAGCTCTGGGGTATCTAGGCGCTCTACTTCGTTGCGCCGTGCAGGCAGGTGGCCACCCAATTTTTTACGTTGCTTACGCATGTAGACCATTTCAGGACTATCTTCATCTGGGCGATAATAGGGTAAACCTGCAAGCTGATCGTCAGTAAAGGGTAAATTAAAGGTATCGCGGAAGATTTTAAGGTTATTAATGGTAATCTTTTTAACCGAGTGGGCCTCGTTAATTGCCTCACCCGAGGAGCCCATACCAAAGCCTTTGACGGTTTGCGCCAAAATAACTGTCGGTTGGCCTTTAGTCGCAACCGCCTCTGCATAGGCTGCATAGACTTTACTTGAGTCATTACCACCACGCTGTAGGCGATAAATATCTTCGTCGGATAAATCTTTAACTAGCTCTAATAGCTCTGGGTATTTACCAAAGAAGTGTTTACGGGTGTAGGCACCACCATGTACTTTACAGGCTTGTAGTTCACCATCAACAACTTCGTTCATGCGTTTAATCAATAGGCCAGTTTTGTCTTTTTTGAGTAAGCCATCCCATTGGCTACCCCAAACGACTTTAATAACATTCCAGCCAGCACCACGAAAGACACCTTCGAGCTCCTGAATTATCTTGCCGTTACCGCGTACCGGGCCATCTAAGCGCTGTAAATTACAATTGATAACAAAAATAAGGTTATCGAGACGCTCACGGGCAGCAAGAGATATTGCCCCTAAGGTTTCTGGCTCGTCACATTCTCCATCGCCTAAAAATGCCCATACTTTACGGTCTTCGTTCTCTTTTAACAGACCGCGAGCCGTTAGATAGCGCAAAAATCGCGCCTGATAAATAGACGTAATTGGTCCCAAACCCATCGATACCGTTGGAAACTGCCAGTAGTCTGGCATCAACCACGGGTGCGGATAAGAAGATAAACCTTTGCCATCGACTTCGCGGCGGAAGTTATCCATCTGCTCCTCATTAAGTCGCCCTTCTAAATAAGAGCGTGCATAAATACCCGGTGAGCTGTGGCCTTGATAGTAAATTAAATCACCTAAACGGTCGTTACCGTCGGCGTGAAAGAAGTATTGAAAACCAATTTCATACAAAATTGCCGCAGAGGCAAAAGTGGCAATATGGCCACCTAAACCTTCGTCGTTATCGTTGGCTCTCATAACCATAGCCATGGCATTCCAACGATTGAATGAACGAATACGACGATCTAGCTCGGCATTGCCTGGGCGCTCGGCTTCTTCGTTTTTAGGGATGGTATTAATATAAGGAGTGTTAATTGCTGAGGAGACGTCGATGCCTTCTTTAATTGCAAGCGTACTTAAATCAAAAAGAACTTCAGCGGCTTTTTCTTTTCCTGCATGTTTAACTAAGGATGAGAGCGCATCAAGCCATTCTTGCGTTTCAGTATCATGCTGCATATTTTCTCCTTTTTGCTACCTAAAAATTTAGGTCAGTTAATGTAAAGTAATAAAGATTTTATCTAGAGCTATTCTTGAATCGCTCTTTAAACACAATATCTATTCTAGAGTTTTAATGATATTTGATTCTTTTTTAAAGAATATCTGTATCGAATACATTTTTACACGACTGCTGTCAGACTAAATTATAGCTCAATAAGACAACATCACTGCAAAATAGACTATGCGATGGCATTTTTAGAAACACATAGTTCTCTTTTTGAAGATAGAAAACGCTATTTATTAACCAAAAAGAGCTTATGCTTATCAAAAACACAAAAAAACAAACAGATATCTTATTATCTACGTCGCAAACACCAACTATTATTATAAAAAAACAAATTCACGTATCTAAAATGTTTTTATACAAGCCGTAATCTTACAAAAAGCCATTAACATTAACGACATAAAAAATGAACAAATATCATAAACTGGTCAGACGATTAAGACTAAAAATATTGGGCGTATAAAATTAGCGCGTGTAATATACAAAGTATAACGCAAAATTGAACTCAGTATTTTTACGTAGATACGCATAATTACTTTTATAACGATAAAAAAACCTCTTTTACACAAATAAAAGAGGTTTTTTAATTTATTAGCAGAAAAACTTAGTGATACAAATAGAACTGCTCACCTTTTTTATAGAGCGACTGCTCAGTTTTATTAGCAGGCTCTCGACTAAACTGCCACAAGTTATGTTTTGAAGACAACATAACTTGTTGATAATAACGATTAATATCAGCAGCAGATAACGCTTCAATCGCATCAATCAACTGTTGCCGCCTATCGACACGACCATCGCTTTGGATTATATCGTTCCAAAAAATATTTGCGTTTGCCGCCAAACTAGGTGCCGTTTCTAATAATTTGGTAATTACTGCTTGCTTAAACACTTCAATGTCTTCAGGTAATTTATTTTCAAAGTTTGCGATAAACTCTTTAATTGCTGCTTGAATATCATCGACACTAGCCGAAGGCGATTGCACAACAAAAACAGAACCGGGCACCTCTTTTAAGCGAAGGTTTCCCATAAAAACAATATAACCGAGCTGCTGCTCTGTCCTTAGGGATGAATAAAAAGGTGATTGCATTATTTGTCGCAATACAGACATTTTTGCTTTATCTGCCAACGTATCCGATGGGCTTTGCACGTATAAAATAGCGGCTTGGTCATTGTGGTCAACATTTTGAACATCGTACTGAACCACACTGTTATCAACACGCATAATACTCACAGGAGCAACTGTTTTATCAATGACCTCTTGCGTAATACTTTTTGAAGCCACGGCAGGCACTACCTGTAAACGTTTAGCATAGGCTTGCCATTGTTCTAGCCATGCCTGATCAAAATTTCCGTAGTAAAGGCCTTTTACTTGCGTATTAACTCGCCACTGTATAGCAAATTCTTCAAGGTCCTTTAATGTTATTTTTTCTAGGGCTTCTATTTTTTTAGCGTCTGAAAAATAAGAGTCGGTTAAGTTAATAGCTAATTGGCTATATAGTTGATGATACGGGGTGCGCTTATCGCTGTTTCGTAAGCTGCGAAGTTGGTCGGACTTAATTTGCATAAAACGCTCTTTACTAAAATCACCTCGATCAATCTCTTGCAGCAATAATGTCATTAATTCATGCAACTTATCGTGATAGCCCTGTAGCGTAATATCAATGCCACGATTATTATCCTGAATCGACATACCGGTGTCTGCCAACAACGCAGGATAAGTATATTCATTAAGTCGATCACGAATTAACTCCGCATATAGCCCCGATAGAACACCCCCCTTAAGGTCACCGGCAATCATTGGAGATAGCACCCTAAAAAACACTTTGACTTTAGGTGTTTTATAACTCAAATCCTGCTTAGCCCACAAATCAATCGTGCCTGCCTGTAGGCGAGAGAACTCTTGTAACGACGGGTTAATATCGTACAAATCAATATTTTCTGGAATAAACGGATTTATTTGCGGTAGTGAAAAGCTTGCTAGTAGTTCTTTATCTAACTTGGGCAGTTTTGTCGATATTTTTTGGTTGGTATAGGCTACTTGATAATGTTGTGTCACTTGGTCTGTTTTAACATCGGGAAATACAGTAGTAACCAACAAATTATCAGGTGTCATCAGGGATAAAAATCGTTTAATCAATTCAGCATCGTAATTATTTAATAAGTAGTCCCCGCTAATCACCTCTGAGGCTGGATAATCATGTAAATTTGATGCTAAGGATCTAACGGTCGAAATGGCATTGGATTTTTCACGAAACTGAAATGACGTTTTTGCTAACAGCCGCTTTTCATTATATCGCCACTCTTCAATGCCATTTTCTTTAATCTGTTCAAGTGCATAAAACACCAGCGCACGAATTTTTTCGCGCTGTTCAACACCTTTTTCTGTTAATTGGATGGTGATATAAAAAGCCGCCGTGCCATTATTTTTGTCAGAGCCTCCTGCCGACAGGTTCTCGGCTAAACCTTCTGACTTTAATAAAGATAGTAGGCTACCCTTACCTTCATGGCCTAAAAAGTAGCCAATATAATCTAGGGGTTTTTCTTGATAATACTCACGAACAGAAGGTAAAGGAAAGTTCATCGACATTTGTCGCAGCTCTTTTACTGGCTTGCTAAGCACTTCCATTGGTAATTGACCGTCTAAAAACAAAGGTTCTTCTTTGGCCGGTTTTTCATTGGCTGGCACAGATACAGGGACTTGTGAAAAACGCTCTACAACCATTTTTTTAAGCTCTGCAAGCGGCTCTTTACCCAATACCACCAAGCTCATTTTATCAGCTGAGTAGTGGCGTTTATAAAAGTCTAAAAGGTCATCGCGAACCTTATCACCCTCTCTGTCTGCTAGAGTAGTAAGGCTGCCTACACTAAATTTAGATTCTGGGTTTTTTGGGTTAATTATGGTGCGATACACATCATAGGAACGTCTGAAATCATTGCGCAGGTTTGCCTGATACTCGGAGTGAACCGCTTTGCGCTCACGATCGACATATTCTGCATCGAATAAAGGGGCAGTAAAAAATTGAGAAAACCGATCAAGTGCTAGGTCGAGTTTTTTAGCATCGACATCAAAAAAATAATTAGTATGGTGGCTACTGGTATAAGCATTATGAGAACCACCGTTATCACTAATAAAAGCTTGGTACTCATCGGGGCTTGGGAATTTTTTAGTCCCCAAAAACAGCATATGCTCTAGAAAGTGGGCAAGCCCTTCGCGCTCAACTGGATCGTGATAACTGCCTACATTAACATCGAGCGACGCCGCTGCTTTGTCAGCATTGGCATCGGATATCAATATAACACGGAGTTTATTATCGAGTACCAGATATTGGTATTGACGATCATCGATACTGCCTTTAAGTATTTGCTCTTGAGTGTTATCTGTAGCAATACCTTTAGTGCTAAAACCTACAATAAAAAATAAAATTAAAACAGAAAAATTATGACAAAAAAACCGCAAAAAAATCACACACACTTCCTTAACTATTAAAATTACTTTACGTCTCAACACTCTCTGTTTCTGAATCGCAGGATTCTAGACCATAAGAGCGCGTCGGCCATGCATTAATTATTGCTTTAACGAGTGTTGCGAGTGGTATGGCAAAAAACACGCCCCATACTCCCCACAAACCACCAAAAACAAGTACCGCTAAAATAATAGCGACCGGATGTAACTTAACAGCTTCTGAAAATAAAATAGGAACTAAAACATTGCCATCAAGCGCCTGTATAACAAGGTAGACAACGGTCAGTATCGCGAGTTCAGAGCCAAACCCCCACTGAAAGTAGCCGATCAATAGCACGGGGAGTGTTACCACCACAGCACCAATGTAGGGAATAACAACCGATAACCCTACCGCCAAGCCAAGTAACAAGGCAAATTTTAGATCCAGAATAATAAACGAAATACAAGATACGACACCAACAACAATGATCTCTATTACTTTACCTCTTACGTAATTGGCAATTTGTAGATTCATTTCGGTCCAAATTTCACTCATCACCGGGCGCTCTTTAGGTAAAAAAGAGCCCAGCCAGCCAAGCATGCCTT
Source organism: uncultured Pseudomonadales bacterium (assembly GCA_947488935.1). Classification (GTDB taxonomy): domain Bacteria; phylum Pseudomonadota; class Gammaproteobacteria; order Pseudomonadales; family Cellvibrionaceae; genus CANLBN01. Next base: position 223,817 of record CANLBN010000007.1, on the reverse strand, counting down.
TTGCATCCTTTAAAAAAAAGAAGACCAATAACGGCACTAAAATAAAATACAACAAGCTAATTAATAATATCGGTAAGTTTGAAAGCGAGACTGACAGAATATTCTGCCCGATAGCTGCAAGCTCTTGGCTAATATGACGAATTAACTGATCTATTTGTGCCTCATTAATAAAAGAGGGATAGCGCTCTGGCAAATGCAAGAGTAGCTCTCGCCCTTGGGCAATCATGGTTGGAATTTCAGAAATTAAATTACTCGATTGTTGCCACACAAGGGGAATAAGGAGAAATAAAGTTAATACCATTGTACCAATCAGTAGTAATAGCGCTGATGTGACGGCCAAAATATGTGACATGCCTTTATCTTTTAAGCTTTGCACCATACCTTGCATCAAAAAAGCAACAACCAATGCAATGAGTGCAGGGCCGAGGTCATTACCAATACCCCACAACACAAAAAAACTAACGATCAATAAAACTAATAGCAGTACTGCTTCTTCATTATGAAAATAACGATCTATCCAGTTACGAATAATGGGTAGCATAGGGCTTAGTGTCCTTTTTGTAATACAAAGCGATAGACTAGTTCTATCTCTTGATTGAAATCATTATTATTGAGCTCTTCAAATAGCATCATTTGATGCCCAGTTAACTCCACAAGGCGATGAAAATCTTTAACCGAACTCACATCACTTGTGAGTATTTCAACACACTCACCAATAGCCACCGCATGCAATCCAACGCGGGCCTTGAGTAGTGGTTCTGGGCAGGTTAAACCTAGCGCGTTAACACCGTGCTTAATATACACCTTATAAGAGAGACCTTTAATTGTTAGGGAGCCTCCAAATAAGTCGTGAAGATTCCTTGTGGGCTAAAATAACCGGATGTATTGTTGAAGATTTAGCCAATAATAACTTTAACCTTCTCTTCACATCAGGCCATTTTCCCTCACCAAAAATACCACTCAGACTTGTTAAGAGGCCCCTTAGAATTTTTGTCGGGCAAATATATGCCTGACATACGGCGCAATAGGTATTTTGAGTCATTGTTTGACAAGCAGCAATCAGAATTTACTAAATAGTGACTCAGTCTATAGTAATAGTGCTTTTTGGCCCTATAGTAAACTAAATATCAGCAATAGATAATACGGTGCTTACACCATAGTTGAACCATAACAGAAATATATGTCTATTAAGAGTATGAAGAGTATGCTTCGACTAATTGACCATCAATTGGATAAGCTCCATAACAGTTTTTATGGATGTATTACATTGATAACTACTCGCTTGATTAGGTCGCATAAATAAGACATCCTCTTAATACACTACTCTAAGAGCCAAGGGATTTATGATACGCATACTGATAATTAGCCTCTGCAGTTTATTTTATGTAGGACTTTCATCAACGGTATTTGCTGAGAGTGCTGGGAATGCAGAAAACACCGAGAGCGCTGAGAGTAGCAATACACAAGAGATTGATGAAGAAGAGATTGATTTCTCTCCAACACAATTACCATCGATAGGTGAAGTCTCTACTACGTCTAAAGCAGAAGAAAAGCGCTTAGGGCAGGCTTGGCTTAAATTCTTTCGCAGACAAGTACCTGTTTCCTCTGACCCTTTACTCATCGAGTACACAGAAAACCTTTTAAAGCGCCTCAGCGAGCATAATCCAGAAGCAGGCAATGACCTTACGCTTATCATCCCACGAGACAAATCAATTAACGCATTTGCAGTGCCTGGCGGCATTATTGGGGTTAATACAGGGCTATTTGCCTACGCACAAGCCGAGGCACAATTTGCAAGCGTTTTAGCACACGAATTGGCTCACCTAAGTCAACGACACTACGCACGTGGTGTACAAAAGCAAAAAGGCCAAAGCGTGCTGAGTACCGCAGCACTCATTGGTAGTATTCTGGTTGCGGTTGCAGGTGGTGGCGAAGCGGGTATTGCAGCCTTGCAAGCAACACGAGCAGGCATTATTGATAGTCAATTGCGATTTAGCCGTGCGTTTGAGCAAGAAGCCGATAGGCTTGGTATGGAAACACTCGTTAAAGCAGGCTTTAACCCACACTCTATGGCAGATATGTTTGGGCAGATTCAACGCGCAACACGCTTTAGCTCGACACCGCCTGAATTTTTATTAACTCACCCTGTAACGGCTAGACGTATCGCCGATGCTGAAAACCGAGCGCGATCCTATCCAAGTAATACACCGACATCGAGTCTTGATTATGACCTGATGCGTGCACGTGTATTGCTCAGTATAGAAGAGTCACCACAGCAGGCCATTAGCCGCTTTGAAAGTGAATTAAGGGGTTTTAGCGCATCAGAAATAGGCACCCGCTATGGCTTAGCACTCGCCTATATTGCGGCTAAAGAGTACAGCGAAGCACAACCTCTGATCTCTGAGCTAATGGAGCAACATCCTGACCATCCTGCCCTTATTATTGCCCAGTCAAGTATCGATGCTGGCGCTAAACAACTGTTAAAGGCCACTAACCGCATTAAACAAGCACTTATAAAAAGTCCGGATAGCTATCCATTAAATATACACTTAAGCCGTCTCTATGCGGCTAATAATGATTATAAAAAAGCGGTAGAAGTGCTTAACAAACTTGCCATCATACGGCCGGGAGAGACATCTATTTGGTTTAATATGGCGGAATACGCAGGCTTAGCAGGTGATATTTTAGAGCTGCATAAAGCACGAGCCGAATTTTTTATACTCAGCGCAAGGTTCGACCGAGCAGAGAACCAAGTCAACAATATCATCAAGAAATTTAGTGATAACGACGTTGAAGTGGCCAAGGCAAAACAGCGCCTACAAGATATCAAGGAAATACGTAAAGCGACAAAATTATAGCTTTATATTTTTATCGCTGCCTTTGCTTAACTAGTTGAGCCTTTTGATTGTTATGTCACTATTTATAGACGGCATGGTGAATTTTTTATTTTTTGAATACTCAACAATCCATTGATCAAATTGCTCTGCCGCCATAGGGCGTGCAATATGATAGCCCTGCGCGCACTCACACTTCATCTGCGTTAATTTATCCAATATCTCTTGGGTCTCTACACCTTCGGCAATAACACTTAAGCCTAAGTTATGCGCCATATTAATGGTTGAATTAACAATAATTTGATCATGCTCATCCTCGAGCATATTAATAACAAACGCATAGTCAATTTTTAACCACTTAACGGGTAACTTTTTTAAGTACGCAAGAGATGAGTAACCTGTACCAAAATCATCGATAGAAAGATCAACACCTATATCATTAATCTCTTTTAATATTTTTAAGGCATAATCGGGGTTATTCATGATGATGCTTTCAGTAATCTCCAATTCCAAACACGATGGTGACAATTGATAGCGGAGTAATAAAGATTTAATTTTTTTAACAATATCTCTGTCTAGTAAGTTTCTGGCCGATATATTCACCGCCACTTTAATATCCAAGCCTTGTTTTTGCCAACGCCAAACTTGGGCAAGACTCTCGCTTAATACCCATACCGTCATTTCATTAATCATGTCGGTCATTTCAGCAATGGGTACAAACTCAGATGGCGAGATAAATCCCATCGTTGGGTGTATCCAACGAGATAGCGCCTCTACTCCAGTTATCTCACCGGTAATTAAAGAGACTTTGGGTTGGTAATACAGCTCTAATTGCCCTTCGCGAATCGTTCGCCCCAATTCATTCATTAACGATAAACGTTTTGTAGAGTATTTATCTGTCTCTGAGCTATATACCTCGATACTCGATAATGATTGTTTAGCCGTATACATAGCCACATCGGCATAGCGTAGCAATGTTGAAAAATCTGATGCCTGACAAGGATACATGGCAATACCAATGCTCGCTCGCAACTCAATATCCATCTCATTAATATAAAAAAGCTCGCGAATACACAGCAAAATCTGTTCAGCAATTAATTGGGCTTGCTGCGGGTCTTTAATGTCATTTAAGAGTACACCAAATTCATCACCCCCTAAGCGACAGATCGTTGTATTCATTTCATTAATGGCATTAGAGATCCTTGGCCCTATTTGTTTGATGATCTCATCACCAACATGATGCCCTAAGGTATCGTTAATATCTTTAAAACTATCTAAATCAACAATGATTAACGCTAATTTTTTCCCATTTTGGGTTTGTTCAATCATTGTAGTAGCAATATTTTTAAGCTTATTTCGATTCGGTAAGCCCGTGAGCAAATCGTGATTTGCCTGGTACTCTAATCGATCAATATAACGATGGCGTTCAGTGGTATCTCGTGTAACTCCCCAAATTTCGACAAGTTGTTCATTTTCTATGGTGCCATTTGCCGATATCTGTAGACAGACATCATTACCTGAATGGTTTCTCCATACGATTTCTTCGGTACTAAGCCGAAAATTATTATCGACAAATGCTTCTATGTTATCGGCATAACTGTAGGTACCAGTTTCTTTAAAACTCATGCCAAATAACTGTTCAGGGGTTGTGTTGTAGATCTTGGAAAAAACATGGTTGCAATCGCGCAAGGTCGCGCTTGAGATGACTTTGTCAATTAACTCTTGTCGAGGTAAGTTAATAGGTAGTGGCGGATTAATACTGTAGCACCAAATAGCGTCTTGACTGTTATCAACAAATGCTCGGTAGCGCGATTCGCTTTGCTGTAAGCGAAGCTCTTGTTGTTTTAGTAAGGTAATATCATCAAGTGTGACCAGTACTCCTTTAACGCCTGTCGTTTCGTCACGAACGGCCACTTTATCAACCTGAAACCAATGTTCTTTGCCGTGAATAAAGGCATGTTCAATGGCACCTATAACCGAGACGCCAGTTCTAGCCACCATAAGTACTTCTTGATGTGCATGTATTTTGTCATCCCAACCCGATAAAAACTCTAAAACCGTTTTACCGATTAATGCCTCATCGTGAAATAACTCCTCCGCCATAATATTGGCAGAGATAATAGCACCCCATTTATCAAGATAAAGGACGGCCGAGCGCAAAGAATTAAATAATTTTTGAACAATGAACCCTTCACTGTTATTCAGCAAGTAGTCTGGTAGTGAGGAAGAGCCTGTTCTTGGCCGAAAGGGAAAATCCCGCATAGAAGAATCACATTAATATGAAAAATAATTAAAAGCGCTTTTATAAATTGTAGACAATGCTGGTAAAAACACAAAAGTATTAATGAGATTAAACTGCCATTAGCACCTACAAATAGTAGGGTTAATTAATAATGAGGAGGCTTTTCAATAGAGCTTGATTCAAGACTATAAGCAACATCTGATAGTTTTTCTTGGTTTTGCTGAAGTTTGCTGCGCAGCGAGCTAATCGCTGCATCTTGCTTTGCAATAACATCATTAAGAGAATGTAATAAATCTTCTTGGTGAGATACGCGGCTTTGCAGATCATCTATTTGTTGTTGGAGTAACTCATGGTTTTTATTACACTCATCATTTGGCATGCTCTTAGGTGACATAGTCATTTTTAATGGTTCCGATTTACTGTTATTTAACCCTATTTAGGGTAACTCTTCTTGGGGCAAATCAACCCCACAATGTTTGCAATATTTGGCATCTTCTTCATGGCCACTACGCTCACAGTTCTGGCATACGCTAGACTGGCGTTGACGCATAATTTCCTGCGACATTTGTGCCGTAAAGATACCCGTAGGCACGGCAATAATCGAATAGCCTGTCAGCATCACTAAGGCCGCTATAATTTGACCAAATACAGTCTGTGGCGTGATATCGCCATAACCTACCGTTGTTATGGTAACGATTGTCCAATAAATGCTTTTAGGGATACTAGTAAAGCCATTTTCAGGCCCTTCAATCATAAACATGAGGGAACCAAAGATCGTCGCCAATACAAGTACAGCCGTAAAAAAAATCAAAATCTTACGCCGTGAGCTTAATAGTGAGCGAGCCAATACATTCATTTCACTCAAATAACGAACTAGCTTTAAAACGCGAAAAATTCGCAACACACGCAGTAGGCGAATGATGAGTAAGTAACTGACACCGCTGACAAATAAACTCAAGTAAGAAGGGATAATTGCCAGCAGATCAACAATACCATAATAGCTAAAAATATAGCGCCATCTATTAGGAGAACAGTATATTCTTAGGCCATACTCAATGGTGAAGAAGATCGTTAAAGTCCATTCCAGCGCTCTAAAGTAAACACTATACTGTCCTGATAAATAACTTACCGAATCCAAAACAACCACAACCACACTGATTAAAATGGTATAAATCAAGACCATGTCAAATAATTTACCCTCAGGGGTATCATGGCCAAAAATAGTACTATATAGCCTCTCTTTTAAAAGTGAGTATTTATCGGAGGTATTACTCATGTCTCAGCCTACTTTTGTTATCTATTGTAATTGACTACTAAAAATAATCATCCACCTATTGTATTGCAAATACCCTGTAGTACCCAAATAGCACCAAAGTACAGTAGCTCTGAATGCCGATCACTCTTATAATAACGTCCCTTCTAACATCACAAACCAGTTTATCCAGTTAAGAAGATAACCATGCCAGCGAAACAATGTCCCCAGTGTCACCAAAACATTAGCTTAGAAGCACTCAAAGGCTCTGGGGCTGATAAAGCTTATATAAAACGCGAAGTATTCGCCTGCCCGCATTGCGAAGCACCTATACAATTACCGGCAAAGGCAGAGAAAATACTATCTATCGGCTTGCTATTCAGTGTTATATTGGCGCCTCTGAGTTATTACTGGCTTGGGGCACAAATGCCTAGTTTTGTTATATTTATATTCGGTGCCATATTAATTGTTATAGGGACTTCTACGAATCAATTAGTTAAGGCTCAAAGCCAAGCTAAAAATAAAGCCACTGAAAAAAGTATGCACGAGGAAAATGATAATGAGTAAAAAAACTTATTCATCAAACTCTTTATCAAACAATTCGTCTAATAATAGCCGCCTTGTTTACTCGACGGAAACCGGGCGTATTAAAACAACTGACAGTGCAACAGTCGTTGATAATAGCGACGGTATCGTACGGCTATTTAGAGAAAGCCGCAAAGGTAGTGGTGTCACATTAATCAAAGGCCTACCGGTAGAGAGTGATATAAAAACATTGGCAAAATTGCTAAAAAAGAAACTCGGTGTAGGTGGTAGTATCAAAGATCACGTCATTGAAGTGCAAACAGATCAACGTGAAAAAATTAAAACCCTACTAGAAGCCCAAGGCCTTGTGGTAAAGATTGCTGGCGGCTAAAAAATAATGCGCGAACTTACTTCGCAAGCAATAGCCTCACCCAATCTTTTATGTTGTTCTTCATCTAAGTGAATACCATCGACTGCGCTTGCTTGAATCACACCAGCCGCTGAAAAAAAATACGTTGAATGGGACTTGGCGATAATTTTGAACTCATCCGATAAATCGACAACCCGATCGCCAATAGCTTTAAATTTTTCGACCATTGTACCCTTTGGTTGAATAATAGGAGGGGGAGCTATCAACATAATCTTTGGTTGTGACATGCCAGGCTCGATTGGAGCCTCTCGTATAATTTGTATTAATCGAGCAACACCTTTCGCTACAGAACGCTCAGTACTATCACTGCACTGAAAATCATTATTGCCTAGCATTAAAATAACAAGCTTTAAGGGAGAGTGCATTTCAATAACTTGGGCAAGGCCTTGAGACCCATCACGACCTTCCTTATCAGGGTCATCGAACACTGTCCGCCGACCGTTAAGGCAGTTTTCCTGCACTCTGACACACTCACCCATTTGATTAAGGGTAGTTTCAAAGACACCAGGCCATCGCTTATCAAAGCTTAGCCTCTCTCTAGAACCTGGAATGATACCCCAACTTAAACTATCCGAATAAACTAATATCTGTTCCATAATAATCACTTTAAAGCCTAGGCTACCCTACAGTTGTCATATGGAGCCTCTGAATAATGGAGGCTAGTCTGATAGATTGATAGTTAAAGGCTTCGAATAAACATTGGCTATTCGAAGCCACATCAATATTAGCTCGATGCTGCCGAAGTTAATTTATCAAGTGCCTCGGCCATCGCACCAAGTACGGGTAATTCACCCAAATCATAGCTCTCGGCTAAACTCGCAGGCTTGCGATAACTGATATATACATCCTTGTTGTCGTCAGTATATACAGCAACACGCATTGGTAAATCTAACGCTGCCTGAATATTTTTTTGCATAAGCAATGTGCCTGCTTTGGGGTTACCAAAAATAAGCACTTGGGCCTCATTTAATTCTAGGTCATTCGCTTGCGCAGCTTTTTGATGGTTTACACGAGCAACAACCATTAAGCCCTTTTCTTTGACAATTGCTTCAAACTTATCCATTGTCTCATCAACACTATGGATACTTTTTTTAACAACAATGTTTTGATCACTCATTTTAAAATTACACTCCTAGAATAAAAATAATAATTGAACGTTAAGGACGTTAAGAACACGTTCAAAGTTCATTAGCGTGCCGTTATTTTTTTCTCCCAAAATAATGCATGCCCCATTGATTCATCTAACTCATAGCTTGTAAAGCCAAACTTCTGGTAGCTATTTTTAGCCAACTCGTTGCCGGAGAGTACTTCGAGTGTCAGCTTACAGCAGCCACGAGCCACTGCAATTTTTTCTACCGCAGTTAATAAATACTGGCCAACACCATTTGCTCTATGTCCTTGCCTCACAACAATATCATGTATATTGATCAGTGGTTTATTGGCAAAGGTAGAAAACCCCTCAAAAGCATTTAATAAACCAACAGCCGTATCTTGCTGGTAGGCCAATAAGCTAATAGCATGCGGCCTTGCTTTTAAACTATCGATTAAGCCCGCCTTTACGCTCTCGGCCAAAGGCTCACCCCCACCCATTGTATCCTGCGCATAATGATCGAGTAACTCAATAAAGTCGATATTTTCTTGGGTATTTGTATAGCTCATAGGCTTAATTACTATAACGTCATTCATTGGGGGTCACTTAAATTCTCTTTGTTGGTTTAGAGACGGTATAAGCTCATCTCATTATCGATTAAGGCGCTATTGTGGCGTATTAATTGCTTTATTTGTTGAAAGTGCTAATTGGCACAATAAATCGACGTTTTTCTGACTATTTGAATAAGGTGTAAGTCATGGATTCAACTATTATATGGCAACTGCTTGATACATCAATCAAAGTAGGCGTAGGGGCGCTAATTGCTTCACTATTTGCGATTATATTAATGAATAAACGCCAGCCAAAACCAGTAAAAGCCGAACAACGAAGGCTCGATATTCTAGAGAGCATATCCGGTGATGTTGGCCATGTCAGTCATATTTTCGCCAAGTATTCGGCCTTAGTTGTCGAGTCTATCCGTTTTGGTAATCGCTGGCCCGCTAATCGCAAAGAAGAACTCGACGCGGTCAGTCAAAAATTAGTCGATGAATTCAAAAAGCTCTCAGACGCTGAATCCAAATTATTGATGCTTGGTGAAAAAACCCTTGAAAAAAACCTACGCTTATATGGCTCTAAGGTTGCTCACTTTAGACGACAAGTCTACGTTGGCAGAACGGATATTAGCGAGGACGATATTTTGGCCATGAAGCGCGATATTAATAATTTACGAGAGCAGTTTTATGATTTTTTAAGCAAAAAATATGATCGCTTACTAACGGCCTAATTTTTAATGGCTATTAAGGCATTCCCCACTCTCAAAACACAGTGTCTTGTATTAAACGAATTACAAGATGATGATGATCTTGATATTTATCATATTTTCTCCAGCGCAAAAGTCATGGAGTTTTATGATATGGAAAGCCTAAGCAAACCCGAGGAAGGCCTAGAAATAGTCAAGTTTTTGCAAGACAAATTTAAGACACAAACAGGCATACGCTGGGCAATTCGTGAGCGCTCGCCAAGCAGTAATAAGCAAAAACTGATTGGCACCTGCGGCTTTAATAATTGGGTTAGCTACGACCATTCGGCAATTATTGGCTATGAACTAGCCCCTGAGTTTTGGGGTAAAGGTTATGCTAGCGAAGCTATTCAAGCGGTCATACATAGTGCTTACAATGGCAAACTACCCATACATATCAACCGTATAGAGGCATGTGTTGTACCGGGAAATATAGGCTCAGAAAAAGTATTGAAAAAAAATGGATTTACCTTTGAAGCTAGGCTTCGTGAAAAGGGTTTTTGGGATAACCGCTATCACGATATGAATTTATTTAGCCTTTTAAAACGTGACGCTCTCGCCTCCTAGTTGTTGGCCTATAAGTTTAGAAATAAAAAGGTTTGGCGCATAAAAAAGCCCAATACAATGATTGGGCTCCTTAAGTATCTATCTTTTAGACGTATTTTAATTGCCGTAAGACATTAATCGCTGATAGCGTTGCTCAACGAGTTCATCGACAGGCTTTTCGAGTAAATCATCAACTTGTGCAATAAGACGTGATTTTAAACCGGCTGCCATAGCATCAATATCTCTGTGCGCACCACCCAAAGGCTCTGGGATAACTTCATCAACAATACCTAGATCGAGTAGTACCTCGGAGGTAACACCCATTGCCTCAGCAGCTTGAGCCGCTTTATCAACGGTCTTCCAGATGATGTTGGCACAACCTTCAGGCGAGATAACAAAATAGGTAGAATACTGCAACATATTAAGGTGGTCACCCACACCAATAGCCAAAGCACCACCCGATGAACCCTCACCAATTACCGTACAAATAATAGGCGTTTTAAGTCGAGACATCACTGCCAAATTTTGCGCAATGGCTTCACTAATACCACGCTCTTCACTATCGATACCTGGATATGCTCCCGGTGTATCAATGAGTGTAATAATGGGCATTTTAAAACGTTCGGCCATTTCCATTAAGCGCAATGCTTTACGGTAACCCTCGGGTCTTGGCATACCAAAATTGCGTTTTACTTTATCGGGTACGCTACGGCCTTTTTCTTCGCCAATAATCATGACAGGCTTATCATTAAGGCGTGCTACACCACCTACGATTGCTGCATCATCGCCAAAATGACGGTCGCCATGTAACTCGTCCCAATCGTCAAAAATACGTGCGATATAGTCGGTAGTGTATGGACGCTGTGGGTGCCTAGCAACTTTAACGACTTGCCAAGGGGTTAAATTTTCATAAAGACTTGCGGTCAGCTTTTTGTTCTTATCTTTAAGTCTTTCAATCTCATCGGTGATATTTAAATCGTTATCGTTACCTACCAGCTGTAACTCTTCGATTTTACCTTCGAGTTCCGCAATGGGTTGCTCAAAATCGAGGTAATTTGGGTTCATAAGGGCCTGGCCTATCTACAAAATTAGGGTGTATGGGGATTTTACAAAAGATGTATAAGATACGCTAATGGACGACATTCGTCGAGAAAAAACATTAGAGCGGTTGCTCTTAATCTTCTTGAAAGCATATTTTCTAACATCTATTATTCATTTAATAAAACATGGCAGGCTCTACAGACTTATAGCCAGCATGAATAACAAATAAAACGGTACTATCTACACGTGATAGTATACTGGCACAAAATAATAATTAATAAACCAATCCATAGCGATTAAGGAGAAACATGTGAGCCAGTCGTCACTTGAGTTCCTCATCGGAGGCAATAGCCATTGCCAAGTTAAACTCAATGCCAAAATGGCGAATCGCCACGGTTTAATTACAGGCGCTACCGGCACAGGTAAAACAATCACCCTACAAACACTCGCTGAGAGCTTTTCTGCCAATGGTGTGCCCGTATTTTTGGCCGATGTAAAAGGCGATATCTCTGGCCTTGCCAAAGCTGCCAAACCACACCCTAAGATTGATGAGCGCATAAAGGCCATCAATATCGAAGGTTATCAAGCTCGCGCCTTCCCCACGGTTTTTTGGGACTTTTATGCAACCAATGGCCACCCCTTACGCACCACTGTTAGCGAAATTGGACCACTATTATGGTCAAGCTTACTGGAACTTAACGCGACACAAACAGGCGTGCTATATGCCTGCTTTAAGATAGCTGACGATAACGGCTGGCTATTACTCGACTTAAAAGACTTACGTTCGATGCTCATATGGATTGGTGATAATACTGCTGAGCTTAAATCCGAATACGGTAATATTTCTAAATCGAGCCTAGGTGCTATTCAACGTAAACTCATCGTCTTAGAAGAGCAAGGGGCCGAGCTTTTTTTAGGCGAACCTGCTATCGAATTAAATGACTTAATCCACAATGATTTTTCAGGCAATGGCATTATTAATGTATTCGATGCTTCAAAAATTATTCGAGAATCACCAAAACTTTATGCTACTTTCCTACTCTGGTTACTATCAGAGTTATTTGAAAACCTGCCCGAGGTTGGTGATGCCGACAAACCAAAATTTGTGCTCTTTTTTGATGAAGCTCATTTGTTATTTGATGATGCCCCTAAAATACTCGTCGACAAAATAGAGCAAGTAGTACGATTAATTCGCTCTAAAGGCGTGGGCATTTACTTTGTCACTCAAAGTCCACTAGATGTACCTGAAGAAATCCTCGGTCAACTTGGCTTAAAAATACAACATGCACTGCGTGCATTTACACCAAAAGATAAAAAGACTGTAAAGATTGTTGCCGAGACATTCCCAGAAAATCCTGCCATTAATACCGAACAATGTATTACAGAACTAGGTATTGGCGAAGCCCTAGTCTCGGTCTTGAATGAAAAAGGGCAACCTACACCTGTCGAGCGAATTTTGATACGCCCGCCCGAGTCACGCATAGGCCCTATGACCGGCGAGGAACGTAGTCAACATATAGAACGTTCACCTTATAAGGGCCGATACGATACGGAAGTGGATCGTGAATCTGCCTATGAGATATTAAAAAAACGTGCAGAAAAAAACAAACTTGCCGAAGAGAATGAAAATCTCGAAAAAGAACAAGAAAAATTAAGAGCTGCAAAAGAAAAACAAGAAGCTAAGAGCCGCCAAACAAGCCGCGGGCAAACCGCTAGAGCACCGCGCAGAAGAAGTAACCGCCAAAGTACAACGGAAGCCTTTTTTAAAAGTGCAGCACGTGCCATTGGCTCACAATTAGGACGCTCGATTATTCGTGGCGTTTTGGGCTCGATACTTAAATAAGAAACGCTCTAAGGCACCCTCTTGAGGGATAAACGCCGCAACGCCAAGCGCTTCCGATCCCCTAGCTAATCTACGGGAGTTAACTAAATACATTGAAAAACGTTGGCGAGGCAGCCAGTGCAAGGCAAAAACTTGAGAAAAGAGGGAGTTTATAATTATAAATGACCGATTTGAGCAAGTTTTTAACGCAGCAATGGCAACGCAGGTAGTTTTTTAAACTTCGACTTCGTTTTCAGGCCAAATAAATCCTATAGGCCTACGCTCTTCTTGCTCAACAATCTCTTGCCCAAAGCAAAGTATCTGTACTGTTGATTGATGCACAAGCAATGAGCAAGGTGCACCATTTAATGTGCCTTCTATGCGAATTCCATGAAAACTTACCTGAGCTAAACCCGTCACTGTAATTTGAGTGCCACCATTAATAATGGCCAATATTGCAGGCTTGAAGTTTTCCGGTAGCTGCTGTTTCCACATCATTGCCTCTTCGGCGATGGCTTGCATAAAAGCAGAAGCACTGCGGTATTCATTCAATTTTTCTGGTGCAATCGTCGATACGGCTTGTGAGAATTGTTGAGGTCTCTCAGCCGGTTTAGGAAAACAAAAATCAGGGACATTAGCAATAAGCTGCTCGTTATTTGATTGCTGACTTATTTTCTCGTCTTTTTTATCGCTCATTTTTATACCTACTACTTTATTATTATCTTAAGGAGCCTTCGTGAGTTCTTCACCTTAACTAAAAACGCTTAAACAAAATGATTAAGCCAGCTAATATTTTAGAGTAATATTTTTAACACCAAAGGCTTCTTTTAATTGCATAATAACGCCATCAACGGCTTGTATACGGTAGGCCTCTGGCAGTTTTAATAAGACTTTTGCATCGGCACGTTGGTAATTAATTAAAAGATCGCAACCCCTAACATTAGCGCTGGTAGAATTTACCCCCTCATGATTAAGTTGTACTCGATAAGGCTCGATAATACGCAGCAGTTTTTTCTCATAATCCGTATCTAGTGATTGGCTTAGCCAATAAAGACTAATCGCTTTCAATTGTTCTTGTCGAGCATCACTTAATGAGACAACACTATCAGCACGCATTTTTAAACCACCACTGTAATCATCTTGGCTCACTTGGCCTTCAACAATAAGCAGTGCATCTTTAATTAGTTTATCTTTATATTGTGTATAGGTATCGGCAAACACAGCGACTTCGATACGACCGGATCGATCATCTAGCGTAATAAAACCCATGGTATCGCCACGCTTTGTTTTCATCACACGCATAGCAACCACTAGCCCTGCTATTTTGCGTGACTTTTTATCGGCATTGAGGTCTGCAATGCGTGACGAGACGAGATATTTAATTTCAGCGTCATACTCTTCGATAGGATGGCCCGTTAAATACAAACCGAGTGTATCGCTCTCGCCGTTTAAGCGCTCTTTAATACTAAAGCGGCGAATTTTACTAAAGTCGCTGTACACATCGTAATTTTCACCATCACTACTGCCCGAGCCTGGTAATACATCACCAAATAAATCGCTCATTCCGGCATTAATGTTTTGTTGTTTTTGCTCGGCAGTTTTAACCGCTTCGCCAAGTGCACTAAATAAAATCGCGCGAGTAAGGTCAAGATCTAACACGGGTGCTTTTTTTGGCCTATTGGGGCGAACTGGCTCCTCAGGTAAAAAAATCTGTGGGCCAATTCTATCAAAAGAGCCACTGCGCACGAGTGCCTCCAAGGCTCGCTTATTGAGTTTACGCGCGTCTACACGGGCACAAAAATCAAAAAGGTCGGTAAATGGCCCGTCTTTACGCGCCTCAATAATACTCTCGACTGGACCTTCGCCCAAACCTTTAATGGCACCCAAACCATAAATAATATTTTGATCTTCATCGACGGTAAATTGAAATTCACCATTATTAACATCGGGTGGTAATAAGCTCAACTCCATCGAACGGCATTCTTCAACAAAGGTAACGACCTTGTCGGTTTTATCCATATCCGATGACATAGTCGCTGCCATAAACTCTGCCGGATAATGGGTTTTTAACCATGCCGTTTGAAAGGACACCACAGCGTAGGCTGCCGAGTGAGATTTGTTAAAACCATAGCCTGCAAACTTTTCTACCAAATCAAAAATTTTAATGGCAAGCGTTGGGTCTACGCCTTGATCTTTTGCACCGGTTTCAAATACTTCGCGCTGCTTGGCCATCTCTTCAGGTTTTTTCTTACCCATTGCTCGGCGAAGTAAGTCGGCACCGCCTAATGAGTAACCCGCAAGCTCCTGAGCAATTTGCATGACCTGCTCTTGATAAACAATAACGCCATAGGTGGGTTCTAAAATAGGTTTGAGTTTTTCGTGCTGGTATTTCGCATCAGGATAGGCCACCTGCGCACGGCCGTGCTTACGGTTGATGAAATCGTCCACCATGCCCGACTGTAATGGCCCTGGGCGAAACAGTGCCACCAGCGCCGTCATATCTTCGATGTCATCGGGCTGTAATCGCTTAATGAGGTCTTTCATACCCCGGGATTCCAGCTGGAATACTGCTGTAGTCTCGGCGGTTTTTAGCATTTTATAGGTAGCTTGGTCAGCAAGATCAATATGGACAATATCGATTGGCTCCTCACCCGCCTCTTTGCGGCGACGGTTAATCATCCTCACCGCCCAGTCAATAATGGTGAGGGTACGCAACCCTAAAAAGTCGAACTTAACCAGCCCTGCCGATTCAACATCGTTTTTATCGTACTGTGTAACCAACCCTTTACCGGTTTCGTCGCAAAATAGCGGCGAAAAGTCCGTGAGTTTAGTGGGGGCAATCACCACACCCCCAGCGTGTTTACCTACGTTACGTGTAACGCCCTCCAATAATAAGGACATATCCCAAATTTCTTGCCCATCGGGATCATTGGCTAAAAACTCGCGCAAGCCCTCTTCTTGGTCGTAGGCTTTTTGGAGTGTGATACCAATATCCATGGGTATCATCTTTGAGAGCTTATCGGCAAGCCCGTAGGATTTACCCTGTACACGCGCGACATCGCGCACAACGGCTTTTGCCGCCATGGTACCAAAGGTAATAATTTGCGAAACCGCGTCGCGACCGTAGGTTTCGGCCACATAGTTAATGACCTGATCGCGATTATCCATACAAAAGTCGATATCAAAGTCAGGCATCGATACCCGCTCTGGATTCAAGAAGCGCTCGAACAGTAGATCGTATTCAAGTGGGTCAAGGTCGGTAATATCTTGCGAATAGGCAACGAGTGAGCCAGCACCCGAACCACGCCCAGGGCCCACAGGAATGTCGTGATCTTTGGCCCACTGGATAAAGTCCATCACAATCAAAAAGTAACCCGGGAAACCCATCTGCATAATGATATCGAGTTCATAACGCAGACGATCTTCGTACTCTTTTAAGGTATTGGTGTATTCCTCGGTGCCTTTTTCGAGTTTTTTATTCGGGAATATAACCGAAAGGCGTTTATACAAGCCTTCATAAGAGACTTTTTGGAAGAAGACATTGGTGCGCACCATATCGCTGTATTCATTGGTATGGGTTCGATCATCTCCCTCTTTAGCCCACTGCCCGGCCATTGCCGCTTTAGCATAATTCTCTAGTGTCTCGTAGGACACATGCTCAGCAAAAAAAGGATCTTCTGCAATATTCTCAGGGATGGGGTAGTCAGGCAGGTAATAATTACCCAGCTCAATATCGACATTACAACGTTTGGCGATCTCGACCGTATTGGTCAATGCCTCTGGGATATCGCTAAATAGCTCTGCCATTTCGGCTGGGCTACGTAAATACTGCTGCTCGGAGTAACGGCGCTCACGGCGTGGGTCATCGAGGGTGCGACCCTCACCAATACACACGCGTGCCTCATGAGCCTCGAACTCATCACTGCTTAAAAAGCACACATCGTTAGTCGCCACCACAGGGATTTGCTGTGCTTCGGCTAACTCGACAGCCGCGTGTAAGTAGGCCTCTTCATTTTGGCGACCAGTCCGTTGCAGCTCGATATAAAAGCGGTTGGGAAAATCCTGTTGCCACTCGATCAATAAGGCTCTTGCCTCACTCTCACGCCCGCCGATTAATGCCTGACCAATATCGCCTTGGCGGCCACCCGAGAGCACAATGACACCCTCGCTATGTTCGCGAATCCACTCACGCCGCACATAGGGCACACCGTGATATTGCCCTTCTTGAAAACCGCGTGAGATCAAGCGGATAAGATTTAAATAACCCGCATGATTCATCGCCAAGAGGCAAATGGTCGACTGTTTAGTATCTTCTAACTCTTCGCGAATCCATAAATCCACACCAATAATCGGCTTAACACCACTGTTTTGTGCAGCGCTGTAAAACTTAATAAGACCATAAAAGTTACATTGGTCAGACACCCCTATCGCAGGCATACCCATCTCTACAGCCGCCGCAATGAGCTTTTTAACCCTTACCGTGCTATCAATTAATGAGTATTCGGTATGCAGGCGTAAATGGACAAAATTGGTGGTCATGGACTCTATCTATATTGTTATCGGCTGAGTATTCTAGCGATTGAAAATTCGTAATGATAGTCTAATTAAACCCTTTGAGCACCAAGATGTAAGCTAGAGTAAAATACAATAACCCCTGCGCCTTATTACCTCCCTAAAACTTGCAGTGATAACACAAGAAAAAATGACGAATAAGATAGGATCTTATTCGTCATTAAATGTGATGGCTCTACTGCCTTTATAGTGATTGTTTTTCTTTTTTGTGATCAGGCTCGGTTAAGCCTTGTTTCCAATAACTCGAATAATAAGCGTTTTGTTTTTTTATTTGTCGATCATCACGCAAGTACTTTTTGAGGGCTTTCACCATCTCAAATTCACCCGCCAACCACACAGCACATTCACCCTCTAGCCATGCTTTAATGGCTACCGCTTGCATCACTAACTCAGCCCGATTTTTAGTCTTTTTATTTATCACAAGCCAATCAATCTTTATGCCCTTGGGAGCATCAATGGCTTGAATGTCTGACTCGTCATCCACAAGGATAAAGACATAGCCAATGGCGTCTTGTCTTAGCTGTTCCAGATTGACACTGATAGCAGGTAGGGACGACAAATCACCGACTAAAAGATACCAATCTGCCTGCTGGTTCAGTGGCTTACTAGGCCCTGGCCCGCGGATTTCTAATTCACTACCTATCTCGCAGGATTGCGCCCAAGACGACGCCAGCCCTTCATCACCATGTACAACAAAATCTACCTCCATGGTGCAATTCTGACGATCAATATAGCGGATGGTGTAGGTTCTCATCTCTGGCTTTGATGTTTTGCCCGTATTAAATAGTAGCTTGATATAGCCTCCCTTTGCATCCGCTGGGAACTCAGCCAATCCCTTGCCCGCCATCGTCAATCTCAGTAAATGAGGGGTAATTTCTACTTTTTGTTCAACAACTATATTGATCATCACTTTACTCGCAATAGACTTAAGAATATGGATTTAAGAATATAAATTTAAGAAAGTGGCTATCAATTGCTTATTGGTGGCTAGAGGCAATACTGCAATTGCCTCATATCTTAAATATTTATTTAACTCGAAAACTCTTGTGGCAGCTTTGGCAAGACTTGCCTACTGGAACAATATATTCGCGCAATGCATCAAGCCCCTTACCTGCATTAGCCGAAAGCGCAGCAGAAGCCTCGATCCAGGCCTTGTGCTTTTCTACAACCTCTGGGAAATTTGACCAAATTTTTGGTAGTGCGGCTGTCTTAATGGTCAACTCAGTATTAGCATTATCAGAACCTTTAGGCCACATCGCCCCATTGTCCATGAGAGATGCGGCGTGGATATTTTTAGCCGCGCTTTCTGCTAGCTTTGCATCGTAATCACGCTTACCTTTAGCCATATCGCCAACGATACCCATATTGAATTTGAGCACTTGCATAAATGCTTGACGTGCTGTGATTTCTGCTTCAAATGGCTCTGCCGCCACCGCTAAATAGCTAAAGCTTATTAGCATGATTCCGAAAATTTTTATCATTGTTTTTTTCATTTGTGTGGCCCTTGTAGAGAATTAATGTAAATAAATCTGGATTGCTTAAGCAATATACCTTTATTATTAGCGCAGTAAATTCATCAAATAAGCAATATTGGTATGCAAAAATGCACAGCATAAGATGGGATGATCTACAGTATGTACTAACAGTGGCAAATTCAGGTTCAGTCGCAGCCGCAGCCCGAGTCTTAGGTGTTAATCACAGTACTGTACTGAGGCGGCTCAGCAACTTTGAACACCGCCACAAGTTGCGGGTATTTCACAAATTGCCAACCGGGTACAAACTCACAGAAGAAGGCAAACAACTTTTAGATGCCGCACTGGTGATAGAAACCACCGTAAAAACACTAGAACGAAAAGTGTTTGGCCAAGAAATGAAACTAGAAGGTACTCTGCGTTTAACCACGACGGACACCCTCTTACGCTTGATTCTTGAGCGCCACTTAATTGCATTTCATCAGGCCTACCCAAAAATAAAGCTAGAAATTGTTACCACCACTCGGCTATTAGACCTTAGCCAGTTGGACGCTGATGTTGCCATAAGACCTACCACGACACTCTCTGAGGGTCTATCAGGTATTCGCTTGTGTGATATCGCATTCGGTGTCTATGGCTCACCAAAATATATCAATAGCTTGCACGGACCACGACCTATTGAGTCTGCTCATTGGCTAGGCTTCACACCAAAAATAGGCGGTAGCAACGTTGCACGCCAAGTAGACAGCATTCTCAACCCTTATAATGTTATTGCAAAAGCAGATTCTTTTGGGGCATTAGCATTATTAGCAGAAGGAGGAATGGGATTAGCTTATATGCCTTGCTTTATTGGTGAAGCATCGAGAAATCTACAGCGTGTTGATATGAAACTAAAAGATATTGACGTCGGCTTATGGTTAATGACTCACCGTGACCTTGCTAACTCTGCGAGAGTGCGTTCGTTTTTTGAATTTATAAAAACAGAAATAACAGCTGATCATAATGAATTAGCTGGCGTTCTCGATCGTTCTTAAACTCGTTTAACCACATATAAACGAGTTTAAGATAAGCTCTTCTGTGTTAATAATCACACAGAGTAATACCCATTTCAGACGAACACTGTATAATCTTCGCCCGCTCCATTCACCATAGATTTACAGAGAACTACTATGTTTAGTACTAATGAATATTTTGATGGGAAAGTAGTTTCCATCGCTTTTAAAACAGAAACCCTACCCGCTACCGTTGGCGTAATGGCTATAGGTGAATATGAATTTGGCACCAGCCAGCACGAGACTATGAGTGTGACCAGTGGTGCATTAATCATATTGCTACCTGGCAAGAGCGAATGGCAAACCTTTAATGCAGGCGAGAGTTTTGAAGTAGAAGCTAACCAGAAGTTTCAGGTAAAAGTTGAAGTCGAGACTGCTTACTTGTGTTTGTATGGTAAATAATGCCACAGTACTTTTATAGTAATATCCAATCAACAATACGTTATTATGTTAATCACTTTGTTGATTGGGCATTAGATTTAATAAGCAGGTATTTTAAATGCTAAAAACCGCACAAACTGACCATCAGTAGCAAACTTTTTACCCAATAAAAAACAATACTCTCCCTCCTGATGCTAACAATTCAATCAATTACTAGAAAATGCACTCGCAGGAACTAGCTGTGCAACAAACGAATCGGCTCTATAAATAAATTCACGACAATAGTAATGTAGATATTATTCTGCTCACCACAGTCAATACCCGACAAGCCACCGACCTCTATCCTTTTATCTATACACCGCTGCAAAAGTCGCCTCACCAATAAAATCGATAACAAAATCATTAGCCGCCTAAACAGCAGAGGATAATACAAAAAGTACGGGCAAGGTGTAAATTGTTATAAGCAGCCAACCATCGTTTGGCAAACATCAGATGAAGAACATACATATTTACTACTAAAAAATTATTCAGTTTAGGTTAATACCTTAAGTATTTTAAGCAAAGCTATACAAATAGTCCCAACCTTTTTTCAATAAATCCCTATTTTCCTGCCAAGCATTGTCAATTTATCCCAAAAAAAAGAGAATATTTTTCGTGTTAACACAAAACGATTTCACCAAACTGACCATTTATTAAATTACTAACAAAAGGAACAACACTATGACTAAACTTATTCAGTATACTCGTAACACTGTTGCCATTTTGGCGTTAACTGCTAGTTCATTTGGCGTTTTTGCGGCTGACGAATACAACTCATCAAAAGGCTTAACCGCAGCTGGAGCACCACTTGGCTTACACGGTAGCGACCCTGTTGCTTTCTTAGAGCTTGGCAACCGCCAAACTGGTACCGCAGCTTACACTCAGGTTCACGACGGCGTTGCTTACTACTTTTCTTCAAAGGCAAATGCTAAAAAGTTTAAGAAAAACCCAACAAGCTTTACGCCTCAGAACGGTGGCTTTTGCACATTTGGTGTCTCTGTTGGTAAAAAATTCGACGGCGACCCCAAATTTGCCGCGGTTGTTGACAATAAACTGTATGTTTTCTTAAACGAAGAAATCTTTAATGCTTTTCAGAAAGATATTCCAGGCACTATCAGTAAAGCTGAAAAAAACTGGCAGAAGATTCAACACACTGCTGCTGCAGATTTATAAAGGACAATCAAAACGAGAACATAGATACACACTAAACGTGCTTATCTATTAACCTTATCAATATTTAAAAAGCGCCAAGACATTAGCCGTGTTTTTGGTGCTTTTCATTCTAAACTACGAGTACAAAACAATGGAACAAGCCTATTATTTTTTAGCCCTAAGTGGCTTACTGACTCTTTTAATGTGGACACCGTATATTGTGGCCCGCCTATTTGTTTGGGGACTCCCCACTTTTTTAAGCAACTATCCAAAAAACTTTCCGCAGGAGCAGCCAACACCGCCATTGTGGGCACAAAGAGCACAGCGCGCGCATTTAAATATGGTAGAGACTATGCCTGCATTTATTGCTGTAGTGGTAGCCGCTGCCCTCTTAGCCGACAGCACTATTTTTGACACTATTAACCAGTGGGCAGCCATATTTTTTATTGCTAGAGTCGCGTATGCTGTTGTCTATGTTTTGGGTATTCCTTACTTACGTACGCCTGTATATTTAGTATCGTGGGCAGCTATTTTAGTTATCGGTGGGGCTATTGTCGTTTAATATAATAACTATTTTATGAGCTAGAGCTTACTGGTAAGTTAGCAGTAATTAACTCCCCTTATCGGTATTGCTTGCTCTTGAATAACTATTATTTGATATGTAAATCATCACTTATGTAGGTTTAACATGGATATTCTTGAAGATATTTTAGATACCGTCGATTTAAACGGGACTCTATACTTTCGTACTGACTTTTCGCCACCTTGGTCTGTGGAGGTTCCTAAACATTCTCAAGCTGCAAGGTTTCACTTAGTACTGCAAGGTCGTAGTTATTTTTATGTCGCCCCACATGATATTGTTGAACTTAACGCAGGCGACTTAATTTTAATTCCCTACGGCGCATCTCATATTATTGCTGACTCACCACAAAAAAGTGCACCAACACTAGAGACCGTACTTAACGATGCCGATTACAATGGTGAGCATACTTTAGTGGTTGGCAAACAAAACAATGCTGCTTCGACACAACTGATGTGTGGTCATTTTGATTTTCGTAAAAAATCAGAACACCCCTTTCTTAAAGCATTACCAAGCTACATTGTTATCACCTCTAGTATACGCGCTAAAAACCCGTTACTCGATGAGATAATTCGCCTTATCACAAGGCAGGCTTTTATAGAATCTGCAGGCTCTAATGCAGCTATTAAACGCTTGTCTGAGGTTATATTTATAGAATTATTACGACTCGGGATCGATCAACAAAGTGATATAAAACCACTATTTAAAGCACTAAAAGATACTAAAATTGCACAGGCATTGCATATTATTCACACTAACCCAACAAACCCTTGGACACTAGATTCATTAGCCTCAGAGGTTGCTATGTCACGTAGTCGCTTTGCTGAGCGCTTTAAAGACTTAGTCGGCATAAGCCCTATGCTGTACTTATCGGAGTGGCGCCTACAAAAAGCATTGGCATTAATCGGTGACACCAAGCAACCCATCCAACAGGTTGCGACAGCAACCGGTTATAAGTCGCCGTCTTCATTTACCCGTGCTTTTCAAGATAAATTTGGTATGGCACCCAAAGAGTATAGAGAAAGTATACTGTAGGCATAATATTCGTTGATGATAAGAAACGATAATTTTTTATTGTAGCCAAGTTGCTACCTAACGATTTCTTTGCACTATTCCCATTAATTTATAGGTTAACAATGCCGCAGCAAAATCATAGGCATGAAACCCTTTAATAGGCGCAAACTCCATAATATCGAAACCCACAATATTGCGTTGCTTGGCAACGCTCTCAAAAATATTCAGTGTTTGATACCAACCCAAACCACCAGGCACTGGCGTACCCGTTGAGGGGAATACCGAAGGGTCCATGCCGTCTATATCGAGGGTAAAAAATACATTATCGGGGAAGTCATCTGGTAGCGTTATCTCTTGAATATTATTAGGGACAATTTCATCGCCATCGATATAGCTTACATTAAAAGCTTTACGCGCCTCTATTTCTTCTTCACAAAAAGCACGTATACCTAGCTGATAAAGCGCTATATCTTGTTCAACGATACGTTTCATTACCGAGGCATGGCTATATAAATTATCTTCGTAGGCATGGCGTAAATCACAATGCGCATCAATTTGTACAACGCCAATATTTGGCTTGCTTTTACCTTGATTACTTTTGGCATTCTCTCCGGTAAATAAACCCTCATCTAAAAAGCCTTTGATTACTCCCCAAGTTACTGTGTGCTCACCACCTAATACAACAGGCATTTTATTATGCTGTAGTGCACATTGCGTGGCATTGGCAATACGCTCAATAACATCTTTAGCATCGCCACTACAGTCAATAGCATCTGCCGTATAAATACCTAAATCAGCGGGTTTACTTTTACCGTCCCATAACTCCAACTGATCAGATGCTTGCAGTATTGCAGCGGGGCCAAGGCCCGTGCCGCCACCGTAAGAGACACTCTCTTCAAAAGGCACCGGTATTACATGAAAGAACGCATCCTCGGGCCTGCTCTGTTCAATCTCGGAGCTTAAAAAATGTGGGTGTTGTTGGATAGTTGTCGACATAGGCTAAATAAAAAATAAGTAAAAATTAATTAAATGTGATTTAAAATGTTTAAAAATATTGTTTAGGATAAACGCGTTTTAAAATCATCGTAATTAAACTCGCGTACTACATTTATCTTATCGGTATCAGAATTCCAAAGTACGATGGCTGGTAATTGTATACCATTAAAAGTGGTTGTTTTAACCATAGTATAGTGCGCCATATCGTCAAAGAGCAGCCTATCGCCTACGGTTAATGGTGTATCAAAACTATAATCGCCCATCACATCACCGGCGAGGCAAGTCATCCCGCCTAAGCGATAGGTATACTTTTTCTCGCCTGCAAGACCTGCTTTATGCAATTGACCGCCACTACTATAAAAAATATCGGCACGGTATGGCATCTCTAAGGTGTCAGGCATATGGCAAGTTGCGGAGGTATCGAGTATTACTTGGGGCCTATCGGTATTAGTCACATCAAGCACTTCGCTCATGAGTACGCCAGCGCGAATCGCAATTGCCTCTCCTGGCTCTAAATAGACTTGCACATTATATTTCTTAGCAAAGTTTTTTATTAATGTAATTAAACCTTCGACATCGTACTCAGGTGCAGAGATATGATGACCACCGCCAAAATTTACCCACTGCATCTGTGGTAAGTAGGCTGCAAATTTTTCTTCGATAACCGCTAGCGTTCGCTTAAGTGGCGCAAGACCTTGCTCGCATAGGGTATGAAAATGTAAACCAGTCACTCCATCCAAATTATTACCCTTTTTGTGGTAGGCAATAAATTCAGAGGCGGGAATCCCTAAACGCGAACCCGCCGCACAAGGATCATATAATGGTGTTGTACCCTCGGAGTGCTCGGGGTTTATACGCAAGCCTAGCTGTAGGTTGTTATTAGCCGTATCTTTATAAGCTAAGCATTGGCTTTTAAATTTATCCCACTGGCTAAAACTATTAAATACCATATGGTGTGCAATAGGCAGGCTTGCATTAAATTCTTTATCGCTAAAGGCGGTGGAGAATACGTGTACTTCACCATTCTCGCCTTTGTTGGTGTATTCCTCAAAACCTAAGCGTGCCTCGTGGTAGCCGCTGGCACAAATGCCCGAGAGCGAGCGACTAATTTGTGGCGCCAAGTGCCAGAGCGAGAATGCCTTAAGTGCCGCTAATATTTTTGCACCCGACCTCTCTTGCACATAAGCCAATACCTTTAAGTTACGCTCGATTGCAAATTCATCCACCACAAAACAAGGTGATGGTAGTTTATTGCTGGCTAAATGCGGCTCGAATTTTTTAAAGGTATCGCTTTGCATTATTATGTATTAATCACTTAAAGAAAATGAATCTAGCTCAATGGTCTTCCATGGGAGACCATAACGATTCATATCATGCATAAATGGGTCGGGATCTAGCTGCTCCATATTCCAAACGCCAGGCTTGAGCCAGTGTTTCTCGATCATCATTTTGGCACCAATCATCGCCGGTACACCCGTTGTAAAGGAGATTGCTTGTGAGCTTACCTCTCGGAAACAGGCCTGATGGTCACAGATATTGTAGGTGTAGGCAATTTTTTCTTGCCCGTCTTTAATCCCTTTTACCACGCAACCAATACAGGTTTTACCTTTCGTGCGTGGGCCAAGGCTTGCTGGGTCTGGCAATAAGGCTTTTAAAAACTGAATAGGTACAATTTGTTGGCCATTAAATTCAACAGGCTCGATACCCGTCATACCGACATTACCTAACACGTCTAAGTGCTTTAAATAATTATCTGAAAAGCTCATCCAAAACTGAGCACGCTTTAGGGAGGGAAAGTGTTTACCTAAAGATTCTAGCTCTTCGTGGTAAAGCCGATAAATATCGTAAGTACCGACATCTTCTGGGCAAGTAAATTTCGCTTTAGTCGACATAGCCGGCGTTGTTATAAATTCACCGCTCTCCCAATGGCGGCAATCTGCGGTAACTTCGCGAATATTAATCTCGGGGTTAAAGTTAGTGGCAAAGGGGTAACCATGATCGCCGCCATTAACGTCGATAATATCTAGCTCATGAATCTCATCAAAGTAGTGTTTAGCCATATGTGCGGTAAACATATTGGTCGCACCAGGGTCAAAACCCGAGCCAAGTAAGGCGGTTAAACCCGCTTGCTGGAATTTTTCTTGATAAGCCCATTGCCATTTGTATTCAAATTTTGCCTCGTCTAAAGGCTCGTAATTGGCGGTATCTAAATAATGCACACCACTCTCTAAACAAGCATCCATAATCGTTAAGTCTTGATAAGGCAGCGCCACATTAATAACCATAAAAGGTTTTTCTTGGTTAAAAAACTCAACAAGCGCCGGCACATCGTCGGCATCTATTGTTGCTGTTTTTATCATCTGCCCCGTTGCTTGTTTAACTTGCTCGGCAATGGCAATACATTTAGCCTCTGTTCGGCTGGCTAAGACTATATCGCTAAATACCTCGGGTACTTGCGCGCATTTATGTGCAACAACACCACCAACACCACCTGCACCAATAATCACAACTTTAGCCATGACAATTCCTCTAATTTTTTACTGTTTTATTTATTTATAAAGAGTCTTCGTAGTAGGTATACCCACGAAGGCTTTCGTTAAAATCCTTTAGCATTAATTGGCGGTCTGCCACAGATATTTTTTTAGCCTTAACGGCACGCTCGGCTATGTCTCTAAAATCTTGCTGTAAACGGCTTGGGTTATATTCGACATAACTTAATACATCGGCAATGCTGTCGCCTTGGAATTCTGAGACTACATCAAAACTACTGTCTTGATTAATGCGAATACTGGCAACGTTAGTATCGCCAAACAAATTATGTAAATCGCCTAATGTTTCTTGATAAGCGCCCACTAAAAAAACACCTAAGTAATAATCGTCACCATTTTTTAAAGGATGTAGTGGCAAGGTACGCCGTTGCTCGCCATTGAGCGTACTAAACAGGTCGATCTTACCGTCACAATCACAAGTAATATCGGCAATAATGGCCTCGCGCGTGGGTGCCTCGTTAAGGCGATGCAATGGCATCACTGGGAATATTTGATCGATCGCCCACGCATCGGGTAGAGACTGAAACACGCTAAAATTACCGTAATAAATATCGGCAAGTTCTTCGCCTAAATGTTCTAACTCCTGTGGAATGCGATCAAGCTCAGGCAGCTTATTCACAATGCGCTGCATAATGGATAAATAAATATTCTCCCCCAACGCACGCTCTCTAAGACTTATTTGCCCTCGATGAAATAGCTCGCGCATTTCATCGCGATAGTGAGTGGCGTCGTTATAACTCTCTTGCAAACGATGCTGGTTAATATTTTCGACGACATAAAATAAGTTATGAATCATCTCGTGAGAATTATCTGGCAACGCATTGGGGAGAGGCGAAGGGTCAAAATGACTAATATCTAAAATATTAAATAAAAGTACAGAAGAATACGCAATGGTTGCACGACCTGACTCCGTAATAATCACTGGGTGAGCAATATCTTCTGGGTCGAGTGCTGCCATAATGGCCTCGACCACATCGACACAGTACTCATTAATTTGATAATTCATACTGTGTGTATCGTTACTCTGGCTGCCGTCGTAATCGACAGCAAGCCCACCACCGAGATCAATATATTGCAGCGGCACGCCTTCGCGCACTAGCTCCACATAGTAGCGACAAGCTTCGCTCATGCCTGTGCGAATATTGCGAATATTTGGGATTTGCGAGCCCAAATGGAAATGCATTAACTGCAGGCAATCGAGCATATTGGCCGTTTTTAATTGCTCGATTAAATCCATTAACTGAATAGTATTAAGGCCAAAAATACTGCGGTCACCGCTATCGGCGCTCCAATGGCCATCGACTTTTGAAGCAAGTTTTAAACGCACCCCCAGTTTTGGTTTTACGCCTAAGCGTTTGCTGCGCTCAATAATTGTCGGTAATTCCGATGGTGTCTCGATAACAAAAAAACACTTAACGCCAAGCTTAATGGCATGCAAACCGAGGTCGATAAACTCAGCATCTTTGTAGCCATTGCAAATAATATAAGCATCGTCATCGTTAATATTGGCCAGAGCAATAATAAGCTCTGCTTTACTACCTGCCTCGAGGCCATGATTATATTGCGAGCCAAAGTGAGTGATCTCATTAATAACATGGCTTTGCTGGTTAACCTTAATAGGAAACACGCCACGATAATGGTTTTGATAACCCGAGTTTGCAATTGCCTTTGCAAAGGATTGGTTTAAATAACTAATGCGGTGGTCGAGTAAATTCTCGATGCGCAATAGCAATGGCATATCGAGTTCACGCTCGCGCATTGCATTGATAATATCGATAAAGGCAACGCGTGCGGATGAGTTTTGTACTGAGTTTGTTTGGTTTGAATCTGTAGGTACAGGCGGGGCAATAATTTCTACATTGCCCTCAGGCGATACCGAGAAGTAATCACAACCCCAATTAGGGATGCCATACAACTCCTCGGCGTGCTCTTTGGTCCAACTATCAATAGGGGTACTTTTCAATAGGGTAGCTCTTCTTACTAATCTATTATTTTTTGCTATATGCCTTTTGTACTCAGTGTAGGCCAGCCAGTTAATTAATCTTACTAATCATAAGTAAGATTAAACGTAAAACGCGCTCTATAAATAGAACGCGTTTTAGTAATGTGCATATGTTATAGCATAAGCTTTACATATGGTTTGCTTTAAAATCTAACATGCGCTGCAATGGTCGCATCGCTTTTTGAGCCAGCTCTTGGCTCACGTGAATCTCGTCGGTGCCTTCTTCAAGCGCGTGGATAATTCGCTCTAGATTATTCATCGCCATCCACGGGCAGTTTGCACAACTACGACAGGTTGCTCCACTACCAGCGGTAGGCGCAATTAAAAATTCTTTATTCGGTGTGAGTTGCTGCATTTTATAAAAAATGCCCTCGTCAGTTGCCACGATAAACTGTGGGTTGGGCAAGGTATTAGAGGCATTAATTAGCTGCGAGGTAGAGCCTACTGCATCGGCAATAGCAATAACCGATTGAGGTGACTCTGGGTGTACAAGCACAGCCGCATCGGGGTATACCGCTTTTAGGTCTTCAATGCCTTTGGCTTTAAACTCTTCGTGTACAATGCAGGCGCCATCCCATAACAGCATATCGGCGCCTGTCTCGCGCTGTACATAATCGCCTAAGTGTTTATCGGGCGCCCAGATTATCTTTTTACCCTCGCTATCGAGGTAGTCGATAACATCTAAGGCAATGCTTGAGGTCACTACCCAGTCTGCACGGGCTTTTACCTCGGCCGAAGTATTGGCATAGACGACAACCTCACGCTCTGGATGAGCGTCACAAAATGCCGAGAACTCATCGATAGGGCAGCCTAAATCTAGTGAGCAAGTCGCCTCTATCGTTGGCATCAACACACGTTTTTCGGGGGTTAGTATCTTGGCCGTCTCTCCCATAAATTTAACGCCAGCCACTATTAAGGTTTGGGCTGGGTTTTCTTTACCAAAACGCGCCATCTCTAAAGAGTCTGAAACAAAGCCACCCGTGGCCTCAGCGAGCGCCTGAATAGTCGGGTCGGTATAGTAATGCGCAACCAAGACGGCGTTTTTTTCCGCTAGCAACACTTTAATACGCGCTGTTAATTCAGCTGTTTGCTGCTCATCGTAGCGTTGCCTACCCGTCGATGTACCCGCCAAATGTGTTTTGACTAACTCACGGGTCTTATCCATTAGCGGGGGAACTT
Source organism: uncultured Pseudomonadales bacterium (assembly GCA_947488935.1). Lineage (GTDB taxonomy): Bacteria > Pseudomonadota > Gammaproteobacteria > Pseudomonadales > Cellvibrionaceae > CANLBN01. Next base: position 193,747 of record CANLBN010000007.1, on the reverse strand, counting down.
GCTGCTCTAGAGTGGTGGGCTCTGTCATATTGGTATACCTTGCTCACAAGACTGAGTAACAGCCTTTGCGCATAAAATGGCCGCGTATTTTAGCAGGGAGAGGCTAGAGAGGGAATAGCAACCTGCTTTTACTAATATTGAGTTAAATAAGTAAAGCATGGTCACAGGCGTAGAATTAGATTGATCGAGTCATACTCACTCAAAAGTAGTGTGTATTAGTAATTTACTGTCCTTCTGTAAACAGGCAAAACCTGCCATAAATTGGATTATTGAGCAGCAAATCAGAGACAAAAAAATAAAAAAACCGCTCAAAGAGCGGCTTAAAGGGGCTTATGGATTTAAAAAACTCACAAATTAAAAGCCATTACTCGACATTGAAAAACCAGCAGGGACTGAAAAGTCTGTACCCGCAGGAAATGTGTTAAAGACAGTGGAGAATTCAGTTGCATCAGCCTCATTAAGGTTTGCACTAAACCCATCATTGATTGCTTCGATAATGCCGTTTGCAATGACAGCGTAACCTTGAGCTGTAGGGTGAACACCATCCAAAGAAAAGGCTCCACCAGTATTAAACGTCGATGTAATAGTTGTACCGCCACCAATATTGATACCTCCAGCACCCAATTGCGCAAGATCTGCAGCAGCATCGTATAGAACAAGACTAGAGTTACTTGACGCTAAACCAGAAATGATTGCATTGTAACCTGCGGTAGCAGTTGTGATTAGCTGAATTTCACGTGCAGTCAATATTTCTCCATCTGTCAAAGGACTACCAACACCAATAGTTGTTGTTGCATCACCAGAAGTACGCTGTGTTCCTAATAAACCTGCTGTTGTTAACAAGATCGCATCATTTGCTGTAGCTTGACGAAACTGCAACGCCGCAGTGCTTACAGTTGTTATATCTGTAAGACCTTCATCCAATATAAGTGCAGCATTTTGACCTGCAACAAACCGAATCATGCGTTGATCAGCTTCTGCTTGAGTAATTAATCCCGCACCAACGGCACCAGGCAAAGCTAATGTATTGTATGCATTAAACGCAGCATTCGCGCCATCTGCTTGCGCTTGATTTAATGTAATTGCATTAAAAGGCACTGTAGTAAAAAACGGAATATCCTGAATAGCCGGTATATTTACCAACACACCTTCTGCACCTCCAGCGGTTAATCCATTTACAAGCTGGTTATATAATGCTTGGAAAGTTGCAACAGGTGTAATTTGCCCACCACCTGTACCCGCAGTTTCATTAACACCTCCGCTAGTCGCAAAGTCTAGGACATCATTATTACCAATCCATAGAGTAAAAAAGGTTGGGTTTTGAGCAGTAGCAGCAGTAAGCAGCGACTCTCCAGGAGTCGCACTTAGTACCCCTGCACCTGGATTTTGGTTAAAGCGCACATAAAAAGGATTAGCTGTAGAACTAGCAAGCCCTGCCGCATCACCAAAACCATTAAGCGCTAGCTGTGTGACTCTGGCACCTGGAACACCTAAATTGTTGAAAGGGCCTTGCCCTGTTAGCGCACCAGCACCACTAACACTAAGGTTAAGCACCTCAGTTGTGGGCGCACTCACCATAAGGTTCTCGCTTTGACGCGCCGGACTGTTACCATTTAAAACTAATCGCGACTGAGCTGCCGAGGTAGGATTACCATTAATAAGTAAACCACCTAAATTATCATTGACGAATGGTTGAGTAAATGTACCACCACCGGCTTGGGCAAAAGACGTTGCAAGGATATTAGGATATGAATCTAGCTGACCATCAAAATATAAAGAGCCATCGGCAAAACCTGCGGTTAGGGAATCCCCTACCGCAACAAAAGTAGAAAGGTCTGCGTTACCCGAAGAAGCAGAAGAACTACTAGCGTCATCACCGCCACCACCGCCTCCTCCACAGGATGCTAAGAGAAAAAGAGAACAGCTTAATAAACCTGCTTTGACCATGTTGTTTTTCATAATATTGTACCTAATAGGAAGTTATATAAACTTAATATCCTTATGAGTTTTTATTTTTGTTTTTACAAACAGTAGTTGAACATCAATATTGCTGAGCTACCCACTACCACTCCATAAGTTAGAGTACTGTCCAATAAAACGACTGAGCAGCAACTGAGCCTGTAAGGGGTTAGACATAGGAATGACTCCTGTTTTTATCATTACGTGCACAAACGATTCTTACTATTTTTACTGCGACAAATAGTGCACAGTACAATTGATAAAATCACAAATATTAGAGCGAGCGCTCGCTCCAAGGTTCAATTAAATCGAATTAATCTTACAAACAGCGGTGTATATCCACTGCTATTTGTTCACATCAATCAATTTTTTGACATATTTGAATAAGAATTAATTTAGTAGCCAACACTGGCTGTCTAAGACCCGCACTCTCAAAAGAGGTGCCTCCTAAAATGAACCTAGAATGAAAACAGAAACGTAGTTTAATAAACCTACTTTTATTATTATTTATAGCCCTTTACATTTGAAACCTACAAAGAGCTATATTTATATAAATTTTTAGTTTTATAAGCGCTAGCTTATAGTAAGCTAGCGCTTATAAGGATTTAACAATTAAAATTTATAATTTGCTTGTATAGCAAGGGTATGAACCTCTGGCTCTACTTCAGCAACGACTGAACCTAGAGTAACACCTGCAGCAGCACCACCAGCACCCACAACACTTTGATTAATATCAGCTTCATCAAAACTAATGTAGCGATAAGCAAAGTCTAGAGTTAGATTCTTGGTTGCTTTATAGGTTGCACCAAAACTAATTGCAGTTCTATCGGAATCGATAGTACGTACTGAACGTGTATCTGTAGGCACTGGTGTTTCAGTAAAGGATACACCTGTTCTCCAAGTCCACTTATCATTAATACGGCCATCTAAACCAATGGCGTAGGTAAAGGAGTTTTCCCAATCAATTTCTGTTACCGCATCAGGAGCGCCTGCGGTATCAAAATCAATCCTAATTTCGTTAAATACACTCCACTCGGTCCAGCGAATACCCGCTGTTAAAAAGTAGTTTTTACTAATAGGCTTGTAATAGCCAAGATAAGCCGTTGCTGGAGATTCAAAATCCGCGCTTGCACCATCTGTGCTATTACCTAATGGCGTGCTTGTTGCCGTATCCACATCAATATCGTGCTCGATACCTGAGCGGTAACTTAAACCAATGCGTGATTTATCTGGCAAGTTAAAAGTCACACCCACATTAAAGCCAAAGTCTTCGCTATCCCCATCTGCTTCAAAAGCACCTTCAGGAGTTGGAGATGGGCCAAAAGCAAGTGCCGAATCTAGAGTTACATCTAGTGTTTGATAACTAACACCAAAGCCTACGCTCACAATATCGTTAATTTTGTAGCCGATAGATGGATTGATATCGATAATCGTTAGTTCTGTCTCTGTACCACTAAAACGGCCAAAGAAGTCATCGTCATAATCGGTATCGGTACCGAACGGCGCAGTGATACCCAAGCCAAATACTAGACGATCATTAATTGGCTGAATGAAGTAGGCACTGGGCGCCGATGCATTATCAGGCGTACCATCGTCGTCACTGTTACCGTTAAGGCCGGCAGCAGCAACACCCGTACTACCATTATCTTCTACTTCGCCATCGATATCATTGAATGTTAAACCTAACTGAATTTGACGCTTTTTAAGTAGCGTTAAACCGGCTGGGTTAAACTGCACTGCTGAGGCGTCATCACCAACAACACCATAGCCTGCATGGTTACGACCGAGTGAGGTAATACTGTGATCTGATAGCTGAAAACCACCAGCTAATGCTTGCTGTGCAGGAATGGTGAGTAGAGCAGTCAGCCCAATACCATAAAATAGTTTAGAGTGTTGACTGATAGAACTACTGAGTAGCGATTTAGTCAGCGAAGGTTTAGACATAGGAGTCTCCTGTTTTTATACTTATGTACGAACTGTTTTTATATATAGCTAGCGCCCTACTTTTAACGGGGCAAATCCATAAAAGTGCGAGCGCTCGCTCTAAAACCTGATAGTAATCTAATTTGTAAATATACACAACGAAAAAACGCATTAAATTGATTAAACTTTAATCTTAGATAGGTGTCGCTTTTTCCTGATCACTAAATAGTGGAAAAAACTACGAATAACAATAAAAATAGTCTCATAATAATCTTATTTTTTATTGTTAGCATACTAATTAGCCTGCATAATGCGCCAAATAAAACTATGTAGGTATCACCTCAGCCATGACCACAGATATAGATCTACAATCCCTATTAGATAGCATGACCGAAGGCCATAGTGAGTCATTGATGGCTTTTCTCGAAGCAGGTGGCGATGCTAATACAGTTGACCCGCGATGGAATTGCACTATTATTTATCACGCAATTTTTGGCGGAAATTTACAAAGTGTTGAAGCGCTTATTACAGCGGGCGCCGACATTAACCACCCTGCCGAGGACCCTGCCTCGGATATTTTGGCAGCTACGCCTACGGCCTTAGCCATGCAATGTCGATTAATGATGGATCACGACAAATATGAGCCTATTGTTAAATTGCTAGAAGAGAATGGAGGCATTGAGCAACCACAGCTTTAAAATACTAAGGTATTCTCAGGTTGCTTAGGGGCTTTTTAGCGGTTGATTCTTTAGTGGTTATGCCATATATCGACCTTGCTACTCTACGATTTAAGCATACTAAAGTTAAATAGACTAAAACTGTGATTTTTAGGCGGTAAAGTTGCCTGGTGTTGTATGTAAATACTTTTTAAAGCAATTGGTAAAGTGGGATTGATCGGTAAAGCCAAGCATATAAGAGATATCACATATTGATTCTAACTTTAAGCTAATCAAAGATAACGAATAGTTAATTTTCATTGTTTTCCAAAAAACATTGGGGACAACACCCAAGTTGCTTTTAAAAATACGAATAAGGTAAGAATTACTTATATTGATCGTCTCAGCAACATCACTCACTTTCATATTGGCTTCAATATTTTCTTCAAAAATATCGACAGCCTCAACAACTAGCGCATTATACGATAGTTTGTTAGGTACAATTTCTAAATGCTCATGCTCTTGCGCGATCATAATCTCTAATATGGATAGTATCTCGATATTTTCTTGATGAACCATTTCTGCTTCCTCAATAGGCAATTTATCACATGAGTTATCAAAAAACTCTATAAAGGAAAGGCAGTGATTAAATATTTTTTGCTTAATAATGCTACAACCAAGAATAGATGCAGCGAATCGTTTCTCTAACAGAGAATTTTCTAATTTATCTTTAATAAAACGTAGTCGAGCATAACTAAAGGCGCCACTAGTATTTTTTGATTCGACATAAGTTGAACGAGTACAAAAAAATAAATCCCCTGCTTGCAACTTTCTTTTTTGGTTGTAAACATTGATTTCTATCTCACCTTCAAAAACAAGGAAGATATCTAGGTGCTCCACATAAGATTTTATTGCAGTTTGGCCAAACCCATCGGAGCTAACACCATTAACATATAAAATTTGTAAGCAGCCATTGGTAATGACAACCTGATTAACATCATCTATTTTATCAGACATATCTCAAACCTAAAAAAAACAAGGATTCATGCTTTTAATTCTTCAAAAACTTTTAATATTCTATTTGCAGAAATTTTCTCGCCATTGTTCGAGGTATTTATTAGTTGTTGCCAAGGCACAATAGAATTCACTATATCTAAAGCTGTATCATCAAGCTGTTTATAGGCCATACTCCAATCTGGAAATAACCGCTCGCTAAGCTCTTGTTTAAATAAAACCTTTAGGTTTTCGTGCCTACTTTGATCCAGCAAAATACGCCCCAACAGAGGTTCTATTTTATCTCTGCTGCCTTCTAAAAACTGTACAAAAATACCCGCACGATAAATAAGTTGGCCTGTAATACCATTTTTTTCGTTATGTGAACGCGCCTCTTGTAAAATAGCTTCGATACTATTGTCGACATCCATTTTAAATCGCCTTGTCGCAAAACTAAGGTATACCATTTGTATCATGTCGCTCATAAATCATTAAACCCATAATAAAAAATTACGTAAATAAAACAGCAGCTAAAGTTAAAGGCATTATTACAGGAATAATTTAAAAACCTCCTATTAACGATAGACTTAAAAATAGTTATTTATAAACAATCAAGTACCATCGCATCCAGGCAAGCAGATTATCAATTAGCCTTTTAAAAAACTAATTTATTGAATGCTTACTGAATAAGGATTATTTGAATAAACTATCAACCCACCAAGATCGATAGCATCGAGTTCAGAGAATATGCAATTTTTTATAAATTATTATTAATTGCCACAAAAGCTCGAGAATTACTCTATTTTAATAAATAGTAATGCACACAAAATTCTTATGTTTTTAATTTATCATAGAGTTCAATTTTTTACAAAAAAAATCTCCTATAGTTAACCAACGTTGTCTAATATATTTCATCTATCAGCATCATTGCTTTTCTTAATGCCAATATACGCATTAACAACCATGAAAACGAGACACATTACATTTTCTTAATAGGAGACAGAATATGGTATCAATTAAGCCAAAAAATATAGAAGTCGTAGCCGTAACTATTGTTATTGCAATTATGCTTATTGCCGGACAAATGCAAGCAAATGCAGAGAAAGAAGAGGATTTATCAGCAAGCCCTAGACTCCACACAAGTATCAATAGTTCATGCTGCATAAGCACTGAGACCAAAGTAAATAATGAGCAAGCTAAAGAGTTAACTTTTGGGGCAACACAATGCCCCAATATCCCTCTTACAATGACATTGACAACAATCAACAAACAGATTGAGGCATGCCTACTGCACGAGAAGCATAGATCACTCAGCCATATTTTAAACAGTCCGTCTCGGCAAGCGCCCTCGGTACAACATAAAAATAGCAAATTACCAAAAAGGGTTAACTCAAAAGCGATAGATACTTTTTATAAAGCTCCAAAGCGTATAAAGTTTTAATAGAGAGAAAATACAGCAAGATAAGAAAGCTTTTAATTAAAAACTATAAACTTACTTCTATTGATTAATTTTTTAATACCTTTTCAAGAGCTAGCTACTCCAGTAATTATTAGCTGCAGCAACTGTTTGAAAATGAGTAGCAACTACGTGAGAGCTAGCAATCAAACTATCGGCGTTTTCTTCATAGATTGGGCGTAGCTTACTTCGTACCTCATCGGATGGTTGTGTATATTTAACTCCCATTCTAGAAAGCTTAAGGGCAAGCTCAAAGCCTGCTTGAGGGCTGTCTGTTTTTAAACTACTTAGCCATACATCACTCATTGTTGTTTCCTCACATAATTATTAATGGGTAGACCAATAAAAGCCACTATCCTTATGGCTGTTTTATTACTTCTCGTCCTTGCTTATATGTTGTTTTTCAGTGAGCCGTTTACTTAAGCCTATAGCATAAATATTACGGCGAGCTTGTAATATAGGGTCAGCAGATGGCTCTAAACCTGCCGATAACACCATTGGATCATAATTGATGTCATCACACTGACCTGCCTCTTCCGTACTAATAGACGACACCCTCAACTTTGCTGCAATAATTTTTTTATGCTCCCCTACCCATTGTATGGCGGCATTATCAATGACATCACCAGCATTAGCGATTGTTATAGCCATATCCCAAACAACCTCACCTTTATCGAGACTGTATTGCATATTTTCGTAGAAAAAATCTTGGCTTGGCTCTACATTTATTGACTGCGTGGCCGAGGGTATAAAAGACCATCTTACCGCTGTTTTTTTATTGTTAGCGTCAACTAAATAAAAGCTATTAACACTATTAAACGTAATTCCCTCGTAGGGTTTTAATACTTTGGGTCGCTTTGCCATATGAGCAGCATAACGTTGCAGCTCAGGGCTATTCTTCGCAAATGCTTTTACAGCATCGCCACTCGTGGCTTTAGCCCGCATTAACTCGGCAAAGGCTTCAGGCGTAGAGACTGGAAAGAAGTCCTCGGTGTTCATTGACATAAGATTAATGCCATTAGAGGCTGTAGTAATTGCTAGGCTCATGCCGTACTGGCCTATGTTAGCGTCCGAGGGCGCGCTTTTGCCTCCCTTATGAGATAGGCGGCCAATAACCTCAGACTGCCCAGTAAATAACTCACTATTGCTGTAGGCAAGAATACTCGCATCATTGAGGGTTAATGTGCCGTTAAAACAAAAGCCTTTAGTATGATTTCGCCGCTTTCCTTTAGTGACACCAAAAATCTTTTCGAATGAATCAATAGTATTTAATGCTGCCTCATCGGCACTAGCCATAGGTGCCTGCATAGTCAGTAAAACTGTACTACAACCGATAACAGTACGGATAACTCTATCTTTAGTTACTCGGCTTATTGTTTTATTCGACATAATAATATCCCTTTCAAAATAGTTAGTGCACATACTATATGCTAGCTAACTATTTGACAACTAATTTCTTGCATAGAGATTTATAAGCAGGCAGAATCTAGGCATTGCTCTACATTTATTGATATAAGCCTTACTGCTCAGGAGTATTTTTTGTCCGTTGCTAAACTAGATAAACAGCTATGCTTTGCTCTTTATTCGGCATCACACCAGCTAAGCAGTATTTATCGGCCATTGTTAGAGCCGCTAGGTTTGACCTATACCCAATTTATTGTGCTAATGGCACTGTGGGAGAAAGATAATATTCTCATCAGCCAACTAGCTCAAAGAGCTGGCCTTACAAAGGCAACGATGACACCTTTGCTAAAGCGTCTTGAAGAAAAGGGGTTAATTAAACGAGTGGTACCGAGTGATAATGAACGCCAAAAAAATATTGTGCTAACCGATAGCGGCCGCGAACTATCGTTTAAGAGTGGCGATGTCACCAAACAGGCTTTTTGTGAAACCGCACTATCAGAATCAGAGGCAAAAGAGATTATTGCTCTGTGTAAAAAAATCACACAAAAAGTAAGTCAAGCATAAAGGCTAGCCACTATAAAATAGCCTTATTTCCAGTTATATAATTAGTAGCAGAAATAAAAAAGGCGCTAACAGCTTAGCTGTTAGCGCCTTTAATAATGGTGGGTCGTGCGCGACTCGAACGCGCGACCAATTGGTTAAAAGCCAACTGCTCTACCAACTGAGCTAACGACCCAAAGCTTGTTAACGGTTGATGTCCGAAGAGGCGCACATAATAATCATTCGCTAGAAAAACTCAAGCTTTTTTTGTGTTTTTCGCCCAAAAGATTCATGCTTAACGTATATATCGTGTTGGGTCTTCAATCCCTGCGTCAATAAAGCCTTGTCGGCGTAGCCTGCAACTATCACAAAGGCCACATGCAAGGCCATTGTCATCGGCTTGATAGCACGAAATAGTCTCCCGATAGTCAACTCCCAACTCTAAGCCTTTCTTAATTATCTGTGCTTTTGTTAAGTCGATCAGTGGTGTTTGAATAGTTAAGGTCTGCCCTTCTACACCAGATTTAGTGGCCAAGTTTGCCACTTGCTCAAAGGCGTTAATATATTCTGGCCTGCAATCAGGGTAGCCTGAATAATCGACGGCATTAACACCAATAAATAAAGTATTTGCCCCAAGTACCTCTGCCCAACCCAATGCAATGGATAAAAATACGGTATTCCTTGCTGGCACATAGGTAACCGGTATGCCTTCGCCTAACTCCTCAGGTACATCGATGGTGTCATCGGTTAGCGCAGAGCCACCAATTGAGCGTAAATCGAGTGTTATGGTTTTATGCTCTTTAGCACCCATTTGGGCTGATATACGAGTTGCTGCCGTTAACTCTGTGCGGTGGCGCTGCCCATAATCGAAACTGAGCGTATAGCAATCAAACCCTTTAGATTTAGCAATAGCCAATACAGTTGTAGAATCAAGCCCACCAGAGACTAATACTACTGCTTTGGGTAAATCAGTCATATACATTCCTATCTAAATATATTTCTATCAAAAAACACCGCTTAAACTGCAACAAACTTTTTACACACCGGGCTTATCGCCCCACAATGCCTTGTGTAGCTGTGTTTGTAAGCGTATAGGTAACTTGTCTTCGATAATCCACTGCGCTAGTGCTAACGGGGTTAGCTGTTCATAAGAAGGGGAAAAAAACACGCTACCTACTTTGCGAGTTAAATCGTATTCGTTAACTTTAAATATCGCCCACTCGTAATCTTGTCGATCACAAATCACAAACTTAAGTTGGTCCTTACATTCAAGTAAGCCGATATTATCGTATTTATTACGAGAAACCTCTCCAGAGGCTGGTGTTTTAAGGTCCATGACGATACTTACACGCTTATCAACACCCTCCAAAGACATTGCCCCACTGGTTTCTAGAGAGACCTGTAAACCCAAATCACAAAGCTCTGATAATAATGCTAGGCATCCAGGCTGAGCCAAAGGTTCACCACCAGTGACACACACATGTTGTACGCCATAATCTTTTACCTGTTGCACAAGATCATCGAGAGGGTATTTGTCTCCGCCATAAAAAGCATACTCCGAGTCGCAATAGACACAACGCAACGGGCAGCCCGTTAAGCGTACAAATACCGTGGGGTAACCCGCAGTCGCGGCCTCACCCTGAACAGATAAGAAAATTTCTGTAATTCGAAGAGAATCAACTACCATGAAAGTTAACTTGCAGAAAAGAATTAAGTAATGAAGCCGCCATTATAGCGGATTGGAGAGACTAATACTGGTTTGCTAAAAAAGATTTGGCTAGACGAGAGGCATCTGTATCACTAGCAGCGACGTCGTTAAGTAATTTCTTTGCCTCGTCCTTTTTACCTTGCTCAAAGTAAATTGTCGCTAATTTGTATTTAGCATCGGGCGTTTTTTGGTGGTCTTTGTATTGATCGACTAAATTTGTAAATGCTTTTTCGGCTGCACCTTTATTACTCTCGGTCAAATAAATTTGGCCCTGCCAATAGTAAACATTTGGCTCATAAATACCGCCTGGGTACTTACTCAGATAATCGGAAAAGCTATTTTGAGCACCACTATAATCTTGCTGATTGAGCAATTGATCAATCGCTTTGCGATAAAGCTTTTTACCCTCTTCACCATCGTTAACAGGCCTAGTAGGTAAACTACCCGACAAACCGGTCACACTAGTATCCGAGGTTACTGTAGTCGTATTAGAAGAGTCATTGCTAGAGCTACCACTAGAGACTTGATGAGCCCCTTGGTTACTCGTTGTGTTTGAGCTGGTTATTTCAGTTAATCGCTTATCTAAATCAAGATAGTCATCTAAACGTTGTTGCTTTAAGCGTTTTAATTGAAAAGCCTGCTCTTCAACCAAACCCCTTAATTCAGATATCTCTTGCTGTAACTGCTGTATTTGATAAGCCGTATTGGGCGAACTAACCGGTGGCGGTATATTTACCGGTGGAGCCGATACACCATCGCTCGTATTACTGGAGGGTAAAACACCTGTACCTGCTGCAATAGTGCCACTCGAAGTCGCGCCATTAGTTGTAACAGCACGAGTCGAAGATACAGGTGAAGAATCTCTCACCGTTGCCTGCGAAAACACCAGCGAAGGGTAAACTAAACTAGTACTACTCAAGGCAAGCACCGCAGCCACTTTGGCTGCGTTAATAAGAGAATATTTTTTCATAATATGTCTTAAAATAATTCTAACAGATATTATCTAAGTTCAACGCGACGATTTAACGACCACGCGGCTTCAAAACCACCAGAGTTTACTGGCTTTTCTTCACCAAAACTAATGACTTCAATAGGTGTAGTCACACCTTCAGAGCGAAGATAGTCACGTACGGCATTAGCACGACGCTCACCCAAAGCAATATTATACTCGCGAGTACCACGCTCATCAGCATGACCTTCTAGGCGAATATTACGTGGGTATGTTTTTAAATCTGCTGCGTGTGCAGTCAATAGTGCACGTGTCGCTGCTGTTAACGTTGACTGATCAAAATCAAAGTAAAAGACAGTACCAAGATCAACCGACGATTCACCACCTGATTGACCGCCCGTGCCAGTCGCACCGCCATTATTAGTACCAGAAGACTCAGCGCCTGAATTGCCTGTATTATTATCCGTTGACTCTGTACCACCTGCAGGTGTACCTGTACTCGCACAACCCGCTAGAATCACACTAGCAACTAAAAGGGAAAAACCTAACTTGATGGTCTTACTTAACATGATTGTCTCCATAGACTTGTTTTAAATTGTTATTTATAACATAACGCTTAGCGTTAGTAGTTTATTTGAGCAGGATAATAGCACACCCGCCATTGTTAGCTCTAGCATAGGCTTAAAATAACTATTGGGTTTGTTTAAACCTATATTAATCAATATGCCTTTGTATCTTGTACCCTATGCCTTACGTATTTACCGCTTAGTTAAAAAGGGAGACCAAGCGGGCTCTCTTACATCACCAGATTTAGCAGGTAATTTATACTTAATGCCCGCATCTAATGATACACCCGCCAAAATACCCCGTTTATTCTCTTTTGTTGCATAAAGTAAGATAGCACCATTAGGTGCAATACTAGGCGACTCGTCCAGTGCTGTTCGTGTTAACACACGTATATTACCTGTTGCTATATCCTGTACGGCAATATGAAACACCCCATCAAAACGATGAACCATAACAATACCTTTGCCATCAGGTGTTGGCTGTGGCTTGGCATTGTAATCACCATCGAAGGTTAAACGCTCTACCCGCTTATTGGAAAGTGTTATTTGGTAAATTTGTGGTTTACCTCCTCGATTTGAGGTAAACATCACAGCTTTTCCGTCATTAGACCACTTCGGCTCGGTATCTATACCAAAATGATTAGTAATACGTGTAAAGCGCCCACTGGCTATATTTAGGGTATAAATCTCCGGGTTTCCGTCTTTTGACAGCACTAATGCCAGTGTTTTGCCATCGGGTGACCACGAAGGTGCGCTATTTAAGCCTTGAAAATTAGTCAGCTGCCTACGCTTGCCCGTTGCAAGCTCCTGCATAAAAATAGCCGCACGGCTGGTTTCAAAAGAGACGTAGGCAATATATTTACCATCGGGTGACCACGAGGGAGACAACAATGGCTCTTTAGAGCGTAATAATACTTGCTCACGAGCACCATCCATATCAGCTAATATTAACTGATACTGCCTTTGTGGTGTTTGTTTAACATAGACAATCTGGGTGGAGAAAACCCCACGAATACCCGTAATGGCTTCGTAAACTTTATCGCTAATATGGTGGGCCATTTGGCGCAAACCATCGCGCCCCACATTCACCTTAAAGTTGTTAAGAATAATCCGTTGGCTAACAACATCATATAGAGAATAGTTGGCTGAATACCCTGTGGGTGTTGCAACCATATTACCAATCACTAAATATTCACTGCCTAAAAGGCGCCAGTCACGATACACAACATCTTGTTGTTGGTTTGGAAACGACAACATATCCGATGATGCTATGGTTTTAAACTGGCCGCTTCTTTTTAAATCAGCTGAAACAATAGACGCTATATTCTCAGGCAATGCCTGAGCACCGCTATAGCCAAAAGGTGATACACCAATGACCGTTGGATTATCGACACCCTCGACAATAGGAATCACCAATTCAGCGCGCACGCTCACACTATACGCTAGGCTTAAGTAGACAAAAAATAGGGTAAAGAGTGATTTCACTGTCTTAAATCCTGTGGTTGAAAGAGTAAAGTAAATTGTCGAAAGTCTCGCTCAAAAATACGCGATGGCATCGATTTAATTTCAGAGAACTGACCCACTTTGTTAACTGCATTAATAGCAGAACGGTCAAATGCAGCATTGCCACTACCTTTAAGTATGGCAACATTAACAACGGTTCCTGTAGGCACCAATTGTATACGCAGCTCGACCTTCATACCATTACGTGCAGAGGGAGGCCGGCTCCAATTATCGTTGATTCGCCGCTGAATAACTGCAATGTAAGATTGTGAGGCTTGCTTATCTTCCTCAAGTTGTACAGCGGCAAGCTCTGCCTCTCGCTCAGCATCTAGGCGTGCACGTTCGCGTTGTAAGTTTTCTTGCAAGCGTTGTTTTTCAAGCTTTTGCCGCTCTGCCTTTGCCTGCTCTTGCAGCCGCTGCTTCTCTTTTTTGGCTTGTTCTTGTTTCTGTGCTTTTTCCTGTGCACGCTTCTTAGCTAACGCTTTTTCTTTGGCTAATTTTTGCTGCTTTAACTTTTTCTGTGCTGCCTTCTCTTTTGCTTTTTGGGCTGCTTTTTTCTTGGCTAATGCTTGTTTACGCTTTTTTTCTGCTGCTTTTTTCTTAGCTGCCTCTTTGCGTTTTTTTTCTAAATTAATCTTTTTAGGTACAGGCTTTGGTTTTGCCTTGGATTTTGGCGCAGCCTTCTTACCCTGTGTTTTTAAGTCGACTAGGGTTGCCTTAATAAAGGCAGGCTGCTCGACTTTTTTAGGCGGGCTTGCTTGCCAGCCAATAAAAACCAAGGCAATTACCAAACCATGCAGCAATATGCTGATAATGATGGCTGGGATATACGGCATCATACCCATAAATCTAACGAGGTGGCTCCGTCACTAGCCCTACCGACTCAGCACCTGCCTGAGTTAGGCGAGACATCAACTCAACCACCTTACCGTAAGGGACATTGGTATCCCCCCAAACTAGCACGGGTGTTTCAGGCCTTAGCTTAACAACTTTACTCACCTGCTCACTGATTTCAGTCAGTGGTTTAGCGCTCTCTTCGTCTTTACCCAGTTTTATATAGTAACTGCCATCAGCTTTGATGGAGACAATCAAAGGCTCCTGATCTTTGTTGTCGATAGGAGCAGAGGCTGCCTGAGGCAAATCAACTTTAACACCCTGATTCAATAAAGGCGCTGTTACCATAAAAATAACTAATAGCACCAACATAACGTCGATGTAGGGCACGACGTTAATTTCTGCCATGGGTTTTTTTCTGGCTTTTTTATGTGTAAACACGTTATACGACATAATAATAGTGGCTCATTATTTATCGGTGATGCAATTGTCTATGCAATATTGCCGTTAGCTCTTCGGCAAAGGTCTCGTAATTACTGGTCAATACATCGGCACGAGCCGCATAGCGGTTATAGGCCAATACAGCTGGAATAGCAGCAAACAAGCCCATTGCTGTTGCAATCAATGCCTCAGAAATACCCGGCGCTACTGTCGCAAGCGATGCCTGCCCAGCTGTGGCGAGCCCTCTAAATGAGTTCATAATCCCCCAAACTGTACCAAACAAACCGATATACGGGCTAACCGATGCAACACTGGCCAAAAAGGGCAAGTTCGCCTCTAACTGTTCCTGCTCACGTGCAAGTGCGACACGCATAGCACGTTGAGCCCCCACCATAACGGTATCGTCATCTATGTTGTCTTGCTGGCGCAGGCGAGTAAATTCTTTAAAGCCCGCTCTAAAAATATTTTCTAGACCTAAAGCTTTGCCTAAACCTGCGCTATCGTTGCCTTGTCGATAGAGTTGAGTGAGATCAACTCCCGACCAAAATGTTTTTTCAAAATCGTTAAATAAAGATTTGGCTTTGCGCTGATAAGTGCCACGTTGAATGATCATCACCCAAGAGACAACCGATGTAAGTAACAGCAATAGCATAACCAATTGCACAACTAAACCCGCCTCACTAACCAGCGACCAAATCGATAAGGTTTGTTCTTCTTTTATCATATGCAGTAAAACCTGTTATTTAAAACCAATAACCCTTTAAGCTATAGAATAAGTTTTTAATCAGAAATAAGTGCGCGCAATAGTAACACTTCTATTTATGACTTCCATTGAAATATTACATTCATGTGATCGGGTTCTTTATAAATTTTCCAAGGACTCCAACCAAATACATAATTTTTTAGGAAAAATCCTAAAACCAAAATAAAATTAATATAGGCAGCAAAAAAATAGCTATTTAAAGATATTGTGTCATTGAAGCCTATACTCAATAGGCATAAGCCAGCAATAACTCCCGTTAAACCAACAGCTGATTCCAAACAAAAACACGGTTCTTTAACAGGATTCGAAGGTATCTGTGCGGTACTTTTTTTATTATTTTTACTTTGTTTTACAGTAGACAAACGTCGCTGACGAAAGAGAATACATAGATCACGCATTAAACCTTGCAACAGTAATAGTGCAGCACCGTATAAAATCAGCTGAGAGATAGACGCACTATTTGGTGAAATTAATGAGCCAAATAGTAACAATAGAATGGTTATAACAAAAGTTAATATGAGTTCTGATCTTTCAAGAATCGTCATAGGGTTACATCAAGTTATCTATCGATTAATCAAACAATATTTTCTGTAAAGAAGCATAAATAGAGTCAGGTATTCGCGCCGGCTTCATTTTATGATGGCTAACTTGTACGCAGGCAATTTTTACTGTTGCTTTACATAATACCTCTTCACCTCTTTGCACCTCTTGATGAAAAACAACATAGGTTCTTGCTATTTTTTGCACCTGTGCTGTTGCTATTATTTCATCGTCTAGTCGTGCAGATGAGAGATAGTCGACATCTGCATGGCGCACCACCAATAATAAATTATCACCCAATACAGCGGTTTTGCCATAACCCATCGAACGCAATAACTCGGTACGACTGCGCTCAATATACTTTAAATAATTAACATAATAGACAATACCACCTGCGTCGGTGTCTTCGATATAGACCCGGATAGGTAATTTAAATTCATTTTCTGAAGAGGAAATAGTAGAAGAACCTTTCATTTTATTCCTAACTATTGATACAAACGATATATAGGCCAGAGAATATCCGCAAAGCAGATATTGCCAATCAGTCAATTAGTTTTTATGAGTATTATTGGTTAAATCCGGCAAATCAAAGTGCTCGTAAGCCAGCGCCGTGACCACACGTCCTCTAGGGGTACGAGTAATAAAGCCCTGCTGTATTAAATAGGGCTCGAGTACATCTTCAATCGTATCTCGCTCTTCACTGATAGCCGCTGCAAGGCTATCGATACCCACCGGACCACCACCAAACTTCTCGATCATGGCAAGTAACAACTTGCGGTCCATATGGTCAAAACCACTGGTATCAACATTGAGCATATTAAGCGCTTGATCAGCGATATCATTACTTATATGCCCATCTCCTTTCACCTCGGCATAGTCGCGCACACGACGCAATAAACGGTTAGCAATACGCGGGGTACCGCGAGAACGTTTTGCTATCTCAAAAGCACCTTGCTGGTCCATTGGCACCCCCAAAAGCGATGCAGAGCGACCAACAATGTGCGTAAGATCCTCGACATTGTAAAACTCAAGACGCTGCACAATACCAAAACGATCACGCAGAGGTGATGTTAAAAGCCCTGCGCGTGTAGTCGCACCGACTAGAGTAAATGGTGGTAAATCGAGTTTAATAGAACGAGCGGCAGGCCCCTCTCCGATCATGATATCGAGTTGGTAGTCTTCCATGGCAGGGTAAAGCACTTCTTCTACAACCGGCGAGAGTCGATGAATCTCGTCAATAAATAGCACATCACCGGGTTGAAGGTTTGTCATTAATGCAGCGAGATCACCGGCTTTTTCCAAAACAGGGCCTGATGTCGACGACATCTCGACGCCCATTTCGTGGGCAATAATATTAGCAAGTGTGGTTTTACCTAGGCCTGGCGGGCCAAAGATTAAGGTATGATCCAGTGGCTCACTGCGCTTTTGTGCGGCGCGAATAAAAATATCCATCTGCTCACGCACTTGTGGCTGGCCTACGTACTCCTTAAGAGTTTTAGGGCGAATAGCCCTATCCTGTCGCTCCTCTTGTGGCATTGCCGCCGGAGTTACCATTCGTTCTGCTTGTAGATTATCTTTGGTTATCATGATTTTATTGTTTTAGGCAAAAACCTAATAATACTTTAAATATAAGATTCACACATAGCTGAAGAACAAACAGCATAGCTTAAAGTCACTTTATATAACCAAGCTTTCTATTTGCTTCGCAATATAATGCAAATCGATTAGTTCTAGGACTATACGGCTCTAACTTAATTGCCTTATCAGTATATTCACACGCAAGGTCATTATCTTTCCCTGAATACAGTAAAACTCTGGCAGTTTCACTTGTTACCCATTCATGATCCCCTAACTTTTCTGCGTCTATATACGCTTTTATAGCTTTTTTCTTTTGTTTTGCATACCAATACTTCTCAGCATTATTTCTTGCAACAAGTGCTTTCATACCAACTAATCTTGGATTAGCCTTTACATATCTTTGACTTTCATTAAGTCGAGAGTGCAAAATATATTCGCTTCCATACCATCTGGGTAAAGACGCATTCAGGTACTGAGTCCACGCCTCATAACTAGCCTCATTTAAGTCTAATGCAGTTCGAATATCTTCCCACATCAAATCTTTTGCTGCCCCTCTAGGTCTGTATATAGCGGCTCTAATTAAATAAGAATACATAAAATTTGGGTTTATCACTAAAGACTGATTAAGATCAGGGAATGCCTTTAAGTGAAAATAATCCATACCCCGTACTTGCTGTTTAGTCGTATCATCATAATAACTCCCTCCTCTATTATTCCAACCTTGTCCTACATAAAATGTACCTCTAAGTAAGTAAGGTAGAAAGTGATCGGGATATGCCTGAACAAATTTATCTAATTTATCACCTAAGTTTTTTTCCGAATAATAAATGGAATATATCTCTAAAGAGAGAGGTACCTCATTTGCTATATTTTCATTAAAACTAGCTTCGAGCGAAGTTATAAGGTCAATTAATTCTGAATATTTACCTATTTCAAGCAACCTAATAGCCTTTACTTGAGCTAAAGATAAATGTTTGTCTATAGATGCTTGAACTTCTGAATTGCTACTTCTCTTACTGTGAAGGTACGGCGTTTGGCTTTGTACCGCCATTGAAGTTAAGAGTAAAAAAATAATATACGTGTATTTCATAATAACAAGTCCATCTGAATATCTTTACGCACTAGGGAAAGTAAAATTTTATTAAAAAGAGAGTCTATACCAAATCAACTTACCCAGCCAAACTCTTCAAAGCCAATCGTATTAACTCTTCACTGGTTTCTATACTTTCACCCTTTTGCACCCTAGCAATCACTTTAGCTGCATCAGTTGGTTTATAACCCAGAGCGGTTAAAGCGCTCTCTGCATCGGCCGTAATTGCAGATTGCGGTGAGGCCTGCATAGCATCGCCAAAGGTTGCCACAGTGGAATCGAGGCTCTCCCACCCTTTTAGCTTATCCTTAACCTCTATAATTAAACGCTCGGCGGTTTTTTTGCCGACGCCTGGCACTTTAACCAACGCTGCACTATTGCCTTCTATCACACATTGTACAAATTCGTTCACGGGCATACCCGACAAAATTGCCAAAGCCATTTTAGGGCCAACGCCACTGACTTTAATCAATGTGCGGAATAACTTGCGCTCCTCAAGTGTGTAAAAGGCAAAGAGTTGATGAGCGTTTTCTGAGACCGATAGATGTGTATGTAAGATAACTTGCTCGCCAACCGCAGGCATTGGATAAAAGCTCGTCATGGGTGCTTGGGCTTCGTAGCCTACACCATTCACATCAATCAATACCTGCGGTGGTTGTTTCTCGATAATATTGCCTTTTAGACGGCCTATCATAATATTTCTCAGTCTTTTTATTGATCGTTTAGTAAGTATCTAAGCACCACATATCACTAAACCATGCGGCCACGCCTAAAGCGCTTGCCCTCGGCAATGGCAATTAAATGCTGCTGGGTATTAGCATGGCAAATGGCCACAGCAAGAGCATCTGCGGCATCTTCTTGTGGGGTTGCCGAGAGTTTTAATAGCTGTTTGATCATATGTTGCACTTGAGCTTTATCGGCACCACCGGAGCCAACCACGGATTGCTTTACTTTTTTTGCCTCGTATTCGGCAACGGGTAAATCACTGCTGGTTGCTGCAACAATAGCAGCGCCGCGTGCTTGCCCAAGCTTAATGGCAGAGCCTGCACTTTTAGACATAAATACGCTTTCTATTGCCATCTCTTGCGGCGAGTATTCCTCAATAACCTCTATTAGGCTCTCAAAAATAACATGTAGGCGCTCTGGCAACTCTGCTTTGGGGAGGCGAATAACACCACTGGCAACATACTCGTAACGGCCACCAAGTGCATTAATAAGCCCAAAACCTGTTTTGAGTGAACCGGGATCGATCCCTAAGATAATAGCCACTGTTTTTATATCCAGTATTTTTGATCAGTATGTGAGGATGGCTACAAAAAATCAAGGGTTTTAAAGAAAACACAGAGCCTAAAAGGGAATTATCATTAATAAGCGGCAATTGTCCCGTCTATTCTTTTCTCTGTACCGCCACAGAGTACGCCCGTGAGAGGGTCTCGAATAATAATTTGCCCCCGCCCATAAATCGTAGGGTCTGTTGCAGCACTGGCATCGTGGCCTTTATTTTGTAAATCTTTAAGAACCGTTGCCCCTAATTCTGGCTCTAGACCTACTGTCTTCTCACCAAACCATTGCCAACGTGGTGCATCGAGAGCTGTTTGTGGGTTCATGCCAAAATCAATCATATTGCTAACAACCTGTAAGTGCCCCTGAGGCTGCATATAAGCACCCATAACACCAAAAGGCCCAACGGCCTGATCACCCTTGCTGATAAACCCAGGGATAATAGTATGAAAAGTTTTTTTACCGGCTTGTAGAAAATTCGGGTGGTTTGGATCAAGCGAGAAGTCAGCGCCACGATTTTGCAGGCTAATACCTGTACCCGGGACGACTATACCCGAGCCAAAACCATGAAAATTACTTTGAATATAAGAGACCATATTGCCGTCACTATCAGCAGTGGCTAAATAAACAGTGCCGCCTTTTTGAGGGCTACCTGCACTTGGCATCACCGCTTGTTCGCCAATTTGATTACGGCGCGACTGTGCATAGGCCTCCGCTAATAGATCCTCAACATCATAGGGCATAGAGTCTTGTTGAGTGATAAATGCTTTGCCATCGGTATAGGCGAGTTTCATCGCCTCTATTTGCTTATGGATAACCTCGGTAGAATCACGCGCGCCTGCTTTAGCAAGGTCATAGCCTTTTAAAATATTTAATGCCATTAATACCACCAAGCCTTGTCCGTTTGGCGGTATTTCCCAAATATCGTAACCGCGATAATTCAATTTGATAGGGTCAACCCATTCGGGTTCATAGGCTGCAAGGTCTTCTTTACGAATTAAGCCGCCACTCGCACGCGCAAAGGCATCTATTTTTTCGGCAAGCTCGCCACGATAAAAACTCTCGCCGTAGGAATCGGCAATACTTTGTAATGAATCTGCATGACCAAGCGAGGAGAAAAGCTCTCCAGGGTTTGGAGTGCGGCCATCAAAAGAAAACACATCAAACCAGTTCTTTTTTAGCGCATCGTCGGTTAATACTTTACTCATTAATTTAGCTTCTCTTGCCCAGAGATAACTAATGGTAGGAGAAACAGGAAAGCCCTCACGCGCTAATTTAACGGCTGGCATTAATAAATCAGCAAAAGGCAATTTACCCCAGCGCTTGTGCAAATTCGCCCAGGCAGATGGGACACCAGGAACCGTTACCGGGAGCCAGCCATGCAGCGGCATTTTTTCGTCTTTGTGGCCCTCGCCATAGCCATACTCGCTCATTGCCTCGGGTGTTAGGCCAGTAGGTGCAACAGAGCTTGCATTTAGCCCATGTAATTTATCCTTAATCCATACCAAAGCGAAGGCGTCCCCTCCTATACCACAACCGGTAGGTTCAACTACAGTTAATGCGGCCGCGGTCGCTATGGCTGCATCAACGGCATTACCGCCTGCTTTAAGTATGGACAAACCTACGTCTGCCGCTAAAGGTTGAGAGCTGGCAACCATACCGTTCTTGGCAAAGGTTGCTGTTCTTCTAGACGTGTACGGGTAATTAGCCGAATCAACATTAATCATAAAAATACCGCACTCTGGCAGTTAGCTTAACAAAAGAGAATTGAGTTTTTAGTTGTCAATATAGCGGAAAAATCACGTCAGAGGAACGCGCTAACAATTCTAGCGAAGAGAGAGTTAAAAGAGAGGGCTAAATAGGATTAATATATGCTGACAAGAGTAATACCCTTGTCAGCTAGATATAGATTAACGGGCTTTGTGCATCTAGCTACATTATTGTTGAGTTATTGGCTGCTCACCCAAGCAATACATACAGCGACAAATACACCCGTTAAAACAATAGCGGCAAGTGCATCTGCTTTGGCGTCACCTGTTTCACGCTTATACACTTTCATGATGGTATCTTTTACTTCTTCCCAGTTAGCATTGTCATCTAATTGATTGAGCAGAGAAGTTGCTGTTTGTTTAGCACTCATACTAGTGTCCTCGTGTTAGCCTTTATTTATTATTTTAAAATCTTAGCCGCACTCTGCTTAATATAATTAAAGTGCAAGTAAAACAAAACGATAGAGATCATATAAAGCAAAGACACATAATGCAACTGATCGAGAAAACAAGCCAATGGATTCCTTAATAATAGCGGCAATTTACGACTAAGGTCTTACACCACAACAGCAACTATCATGTGCTAGATCAATTTTAATAGGCTTATACAAACTTGCATATCTCATGCAATTTATAACTGACTCATTGCAACTATAGTCTAGGGGTTAGTCTTTTTTCAGGGAAGGGTTTGCGAGCCAAAGGTTTGATAAAAGCTATCGTGAATCAATACACTTTGCTTAACCGTAGGCCATAAAAATTGATTAGCAAATAATTGGTCGATCATTTTTGACGGGGTAGCTACTTGAAATTTTTCTAGCAGCTGATTGAGCGGTGGAAATATATTAGCAACACCACCCCACATTCCAGCCTGAATAAGATCCGTCTGCACATAGTGATCACGCATGATGTGAAAGTACTTATCAGACGCCAGCCATTGATCAACAGCGCGCCTTTCTTTTTCGGAAAAAACACTATCTGCATCGCGCACCAAAAATCGATCAACACCGGGCTCATTGATAACCAGAAACCGCCAAAACAAGCCCTTCTAGGGCAAGCGTTGTTTGGGTCTCATAATAATTTGAGCACCATAGTTAGCCAGCTTGTCAATTACCTGTGGAGAAAAATTATTATGGGCAACATAATTTGTAGCCAGCTGACGCATAGACGGGCTAATATCCAAACCTACTACACTGTATTGATAATTATCAATAAGTGCTTTTGAAACTCGCCCTATACCACAACCAAAATCAAGAATTAATGTATTATCATCTGGCTGGAAAAAGTGACCTATATCTTGCGTTAAAAAAGGTGTTTCTTTTTGTCAACGCTCATCTGTGGTCACACCTTCCGGCGTCAAAATAATCGCTCTTGCATCGCTTTCGTTCTTTACATTAAAGATACCAGGCTGATATTTTGCTTCCATTGTATTTCCTAAAATGGCCTTATCAATTAATTATTATTTTTAAATTGATTCTGGATCAGTGGCATTATAAATTTTGTTCGATATCTTTTCGTGCACTAAAGCGATATGAGAGCGCAAATGATACAACTCATCGGTGTAAGATAATGGTGCAGCTTGATTCGTCACCTCTTCTTGTAAACCAATCAATTCGGCGAGTAATTTTATCTCGGTATCTTTTTCATTTGCAGCCCTCATTCGCTCCTCGATACTACGGAGATCACGATACCAACGATAAATACGCGAGCGAACACGCCAGCGATAAACAGGTGGCAATATTTTCATTAGCGGAATCATCAGCGCAAGCAACGGTATTAAAAATACCTTTAACTGATCAACCAATACTGCCACCCAAAAAGGTAGATAGCGCTGAAGCAATGGAGGCCCATAATCGAAGTAACGCTGAGCACTACTATCTAATGGAAAATCAACATAATGCTCTGAGGGAAACTGGCCAGGCTCTTCGAGTACACCGCCTTCGCTATGTGCATCGTCTAGCACCTGCATAAGTAATGCTACCAGAGCTGGGTGAATATCATTTCTGGCAACAAGCGTTGCGGCCGCCGATAGTAAGTTGATATCTTTTTGCGGAATATCCCGACTAAAATCAATAACACCACGAGGCAACTCTACCGATGATAAAAATCGATAGCGGCGGGTATAAGCTTTAGCACGCTCAAAATCGAAAGGGGCAATATCATTGTTAGCCAGTAGCGATTTTATTAATGGCGCATTCATTGACGCAACCACAAAGGTATAATCAAGCTCACCTTCGATCAAGCGCCTAGCACCTTCATCCCCGTCTACCTCGAACAACTCCGTATTGTTATTATTAATACCATTATTTTCGAGTAATACTCTCACTAAGGCACGCGTACCACTCCCATCGGAACCAATAGAAACTCGCTTGCCCTTTAAATCGCTTGTTTTAAAAACAGCCTTTGAGGTTGGCATAAATAACCATAAAGGCTCATAGTAAAGGCTTGCCAGAGAAACTAACGTAGATTCTTGATCTTTGGCATTATCAATCTGGCCCGTGCCACTTTGTACAAAGGCAAGGTCAACCTCTTGATTTTTAAGCCGTTGAATATTATCAATAGAGCCAGAGGTACTAATAATATTCAACTCTATGCCCTTTTCAGCCAAGCGCTTTTTATATTCTTGAGCGTAGGCGTAATAAGCACCAGACTGACTACCTGTGGCAATGGTTATACTACGTGGTGGGCTTGGTTTAACAAATTGGTTAGCTAGTAAGAAGCCACCAATAATTAATAAAAAACCCAGACCATAAACTTGTATATTTTCTTTCATTTTTACTTCATCAAAATTAAAGTTGGTATTAAATGACTCATTAATGGATACACTACCATCATCAAACCAGAGAGCTATCATCGTCGTATAAGTAGCCATATAAAAGTTATAATGACTACGGTTTAAAGGCAAACTTATGTTAATTCAGCAATTATTGAATACAAAGCACCTGATGGCATCATTTTTATTATCTTTGATAAGCCTCTTAGTAGCCGCCTTATTGCCTGCCTCTAGCTATGCAAATAATAGTGAGGCATGCCCTAACTGGCTCAATGAAACTTTTCGAAAACTCCACTCTACAGAACAAATAAATTTATGCAATGCCTTTGCAGGCAAGCCTTTATTATTGGTAAATACTGCTAGCCACTGCGGCTTTACTCATCAGTTTTCGGGGCTTGAAGCCTTACATAAACGCTATAAAGATAAAGGCTTAACCGTGGTTGGGTTTGCCAGCGATGATTTTAGGCAGGCTGCGGAGTCTGAAGAAAAAGCGGCGAGTATTTGCTATCTAAATTATGGCGTGAGCTTTACCATGATGTCACCCATTTCAGTAACGGGAGATAAAGCACACCCTTTATTTAAAGAACTCGCGAAACAAACCCAGGCACCGAGCTGGAATTTCACCAAGTTTGTTATCAGCAGTGACGGCAAAAGCATTACACATTTTGATACATCGACCGAACCTAGTTCACCTAAACTACAAGCAGCTATTGAAGCAGTACTTTAATGGGTTTATGTGTTTACCTATAAATGCCTACTCAAATTAGACCAAGGCTACCGGTTTATCACTTATTAATGCTTTAGTAGCGGTTGATGAATTGGCGAATGGCTTCTAATCTCACCACCTATAGATGGATCATCTGGAATCAGCTGTGACAAAATCAGGGATAATACGGCAATTGCTGCTCCAATATAAAACACCAAACTTGCATCATTTAGCCAAATAAAGCCCAACAATGCAGGTAGTACAACTGCTGCAATATGGTTAATGGTAAAGCTAACGCCTGCCGTCGAAGCAATATCACCGTCACCTGCAATTTTCTGAAAGTAAGTTTTAATCGCAATAGCAAAAGCAAAAAAGAAGTGATCGACAATATAAAGAGCACCTGCAATTGTCGAATTTTCTACTAAACCATAGGAAACAAACACGACGATTAAACCAATGTATTCGATGGTTAACGCACGGCGCTCACCAATAACCCCAATTAGCTTACCAATTTTTGCCGCAAAAAATAAATTAAACACATAATTAGCTAAAAAAAGTAAGGCAATAGCACTTGCCGAGTAATCAAATTTTTCGACTAATAAAAACCCTGCGAACACCACAAAAATTTGTCGTCTTGCTCCACTTAAAAAAGTCAGCACATAAAACAACCAGTAGCGTTTACGTAAAACCAAATGCTTATGCTGTGTTGTTTTTTGGCTAAATTGTGGAAAGCTCATAGCGATAAAGGCAACACATAAAATACCTAAACCACCAAACAGAGTATAAATAGTGACATAACTGATGTTAAAGTATTCGAGCATTACCCAAAGAGAGCCAAAAACAATAATAGAACCTGCAGCTTTAACTGATAAGGCTCGCCCTAAAAAATGCGGCGCCTCTTTTTTGGGAACCCATTGAAGAATGAGAGATTGGTGTATAGTCTCAAAATAATGAAAGCCTACGGACATAACAACCGTTGTTATATACAGGCCCAAAATGGAAGGAAAGTAGCCCGTTAATAGTACACCGATAGATAATATGAGCAACGATAGTACAGCCAGCCGCTGCTCACGAATAACGAGCAATAACCAAACAGCAGTAAATGCCAAAAAGCCGGGTATCTCGCGTAAACTTTGCAAGATACCGATTTCTTTACCCGTGAATGCAGCCGCCTCTTGGCTAAAATTATTGATTAACGCCATCCATGTTGAAAAAACCAAGGGCATTAAAAAAGCCATTAATAACAACAAAACAAAGGGGGTTTGATAGCGCTTGGGGAGCCCCATGCCTAATGTACCTTAGTTAACTGGTGCAATAATTTAAGCAACCTGCAACTAAAACGTTGCAAGCTACTATTTATTAATATGTACTTTACTATTCGCTAGCTGGCTTTTTCTCTACTAGCTTAATATTAAGCTCTCTTAGTTGTTTACGATCAACATCACCCGGGGCATCTGTCATTACGCACGCAGCTGTTTGAGTTTTAGGGAAAGCAATCACATCGCGAATAGATGCACTATCGGTCATCAACATAATTAGACGATCTAGACCAAAGGCCAAGCCACCATGTGGTGGAGCACCGTATTGTAGTGCATCGAGTAAAAAGCCAAACTTTTCACGCTGCTCTTCTTCGCCTATCCCTAATACTTTAAATACAGATTGCTGCATAGATTGATCATGGATACGAATAGAACCACCGCCTAACTCGGTACCGTTAAGTACCATATCATAGGCAACGGATAATGCTTCACCTGGGTTTGCGACGAGCTCTTCTGCACTACAAGAAGGTGACGTAAATGGATGATGGATAGATGTCCAACCACCTTCTATCTCTTCAAACATAGGGAAATCGACAACCCAAAGTGGCGCCCACTCGCAGGTGTAAAGGTCAAGGTCTTCACCTATCTTGCAACGCAAGGCACCTAGCGCTTCAGAAACGATATTGGCTTTATCGGCGCCAAAGAAAATAATGTCGCCATTTTCGGCTCCCACACGCTCTAGCACTTCTTTACGAACATCTAGGGACAAGTTTTTAACAATAGGGGATTGCAAACCGTTTTCTAAATCTGCTTTATCGTTAACTTTAATATAGGCTAACCCGCGAGCACCATAAATACTGACAAACTTAGTGTAGTTATCAATTTTTTTACGGCTCAGTTTTTCGCTACCGCCCGCTATTTTAAGCGCAGCAACTCGGCCCTTGGGGTCGTTGGCAGGGCCAGAGAATACTTTAAAATCCACCTCTGTCATTAGGTCTTTAACATCAACCAACTCTAATGGTATACGCAGGTCTGGCTTATCTGACCCGTATTTTGCGATTGCTTCGCTGTAAGGCATACGCGGAAAGCCGCCTAAATCGACACCTTTCATCGTTTTAAATATGTGAGTAATCATGCCCTCGGTAACCGACATGATTTGCTCGTCGCTCATAAACGAGGTTTCGATATCGATTTGGGTAAATTCAGGCTGCCTATCGGCACGTAAATCTTCATCGCGAAAACATTTAGCAATTTGATAGTAACGATCAAAACCCGAGACCATTAATAGTTGTTTAAAGATTTGTGGCGATTGTGGTAATGCAAAAAATTGACCTTCGTGAGTACGCGAAGGTACTAAATAATCACGTGCACCCTCAGGTGTTGCACGCGTTAGAATCGGTGTTTCGATATCTAAGAACTCGTTGTCATCCAAGTAGTTGCGAATGGCATTGGTGACTTTCGAGCGAAAACGCAGATTATGCTGCATCTCTTGGCGGCGTAAATCTAAGTAGCGAAATTTAAGACGTACATCTTCGCCCACATTGCTGTGTTCATTTAAAGGGAACGGCGGCGTCTCGGCAACGCTGAGTATCTCAAGCTCGGTGCCATAGACTTCGATCTCGCCTGTTGCCATATTTTTGTTCACGGTGGCTGCATCACGTGCACGTACTTTACCGGTCACTTTAAGTACATATTCACTACGCACTTTATCGGCAAGCGCAAAATTCTCTTGGCCATCGGGGTCAAACACTACCTGAACAATACCATCACGATCGCGAAGGTCGATAAAAATAACGCCGCCATGGTCACGTCGACGATCGACCCAACCACATAAGGTAACTGTTTGGTCGATAAAAGTAGTGTTTAGTGCACCACAGTATTCACTGCGCATAGTGTTTCCTTTATTTAATGATGAGCCACCTCAATGGGATAAAAGGTGGCTATTATGTTTATCTATTGATAATGCTATTAATCTGATTTTGCTGTTGCTGCCGGTGCCGAAGCAGCCGAGGAAGAGCTACTGTCACCCGCCAAGTTCTTTTTATTACCCGATTTAAAGTCTGTCTCGTACCAACCACTACCCGCTAACCTAAAGCCCGCAGCCGATACTTTTTTAGTGAGACTAGCTTGCTTACATTGCGGGCAATCGACTAAAGCGTCGTCGCTCATTTTTTGCAAAGCTTCGAGCTCGTGACCACAATCGTCACATTGGTATTCGTAAATCGGCATAATGAATAAATCCTGCAGGGTAGAACGCTGTTTCAAAAGGCGAGCATTATACCTTAGGCGCTAAGCGCCCGAAACCCGAATTTATCGATTAAACATAAGCTAAGCCTCCCCCTTATATCGAGTTTTGTGTAGTAGGCAATTAACAAGAAACACGAGCTAAAGAAATTGCCGATTTGAGGCTATTTTCTCAAAAAGGTCCATAAACACCGAATATAGTGCTTTTTTTCTTGAAGGATCGTTTTATATACTATATATATAGCATCCGTTGGCGGTTCTTACTCTATGAAGAGCTTCCACTGATCACTATTTTTAACCAAGATATTAACTATACGAAAAGGGTATTCCTATGGCCGCAGCTAAAAAGAAAGCGCCTGCAAAGAAAAAAGCACCTGCAAAAAAAGCAGTTGCAGCACCTAAAAAGATCAAGGCGATCTCTGAGCGTTACACAAAAACTCAAATGATCACTCAAATAGCAGAGAATACCGAACTCAGCCGTAAGCAGGTTCAATCTGTTATTAATGAGCTGAGTGACATTATCGAAGGTCACATCAAAAAACGCGCCTGTGGTGAGTTTGTCCTACCCGGCCTAATGAAAATCGCCACGGTTAAAAAGCCAGCTAAAAAAGCACGCAAAGGCGTTAACCCATTTACTGGCGAAGAAACTGTATTTAAAGCAAAGCCCGCAAGCGTTGCTGTTAAAATTCGTCCATTGAAAAAGTTAAAGGAAATGGCTGTGTAATTTACACACACCTCCTAATAGTAAATGCGTTTGTATCATCAATACAAACGCATTTACTCGCGTTAACTTCCCCAGCACTTATTCACACCAGCATTAATAAACCAGCACATATCACACTATTTGGGCAGCTAGTTCGAATTGGATACCACAATTAGCGAGCAACGCTCCCAAACCTTGCAAGCGTGCCTTTAGGGTTTCGCTGTCATAGTCTTTAGCTACTTCTTTGCCCCAAATAGGGGCCGGCCATGCTGCGTCGCTCTCAAACCTCGCTATATGGTGAATATGTAACTGTGGCACCATATTACCTAAGGCTGCGACATTCATTTTTGTAGGTGTAAATAACTGCTCCATACACTCAGCCAAACAGCAGGACTCGGCCAAAAACGCTTGCCTATCTTCGCTGCTTAAATGGTGAATCTCCCGAATACCAGTACGCCTCGGTACTAAAATGCACCAAGGATAATTGGCGTCTTTACACAATAACACCAATGATAGTGGAAAACACCCAACAATATAGGTATCGGTTTGTAGCTGTGGATGCAATAAAAATGGCTGACCTGACATAACTCTCTCAATACTGGCTATAGAAATTTCGGACTAATCTCAATCGTTAATATACTGCTTACAAAACAATAATAGTGATATCAATTTATATAAATACATTCTTTAGTAGTATTTTTGCGCTAATTTGATGAAAATACACACCTTTAATAATACATTTATCATTCTTGTAGGAATACTATTCAATGCGCGCTAGTCGTTTTTTAATCGCCACTCTTAAAGAAACCCCTGCCGATGCTGAAGTTATCAGCCATCAACTTATGTTACGTGCCGGCCTTATCCGCAAATTAGCATCAGGACTTTACACTTGGTTACCTTTAGGTTTACGTGTATTGCGCAAAGTCGAAAATATTGTACGCGAAGAAATGAACAAAATAGGCTCACAAGAGTTGTTAATGCCTGTAGTACAACCGTCAGAGCTATGGCAAGAATCTGGCCGCTGGCAAGAATATGGGCCCGAATTATTACGTATTGCTGATCGACACGGTCGCGATTTTTGCTTAGGGCCAACCCATGAGGAAGTCATTACCGATTTAGTACGCAATGAAATAAGCAGCTATAAACAGCTACCCGCCAACTTTTATCAGATCCAAACAAAGTTCCGCGACGAGATACGCCCACGCTTTGGTGTTATGCGCTCGCGTGAATTTATCATGAAGGACGCCTATTCATTTCATGTTAATCAAGAGTCCTTACAATCAACCTACGATGATACCCACAAAGCCTACTGCGCTATCTTTGATCGTATCGGTTTTGATTATCGACCTGTACTTGCCGATAACGGCTCAATAGGCGGCTCAGCATCCCATGAGTTTCACGTATTGGCCGATAGCGGCGAAGATGATATTGCCTTTAGTAGTAACAGTGATTACGCCGCAAATATAGAAATGGCAGAGGCAATAACAGAAGGCAGCCGCCCAGAACCCGCTGCCGATCTAAAAGAAGTCTCCACACCCGGCCAGCATACTATCGAGGCGGTATCGCAATTTTTAAACAGCTCACCTAGCCAGTCGGTTAAAACCTTGATTGTATTGGGTGAAGCGAATGAAGAAGGCGAACAACCCCTCGTCGCTTTAATATTACGTGGCGACCATACTCTAAATGAAATTAAAGCAGAGAAGCTACCAGGCATTGCTGCCCCGCTCACCTTTGCACCAGAGGAGCGCATAGAAGCCGAAATTGGCTGTAAGGTTGGGTCGCTAGGGCCAAAGGGATTATCAATTAAGGTGGTTATTGATCGCGCTGCTGCGCTATTGAGTGATTTTATTTGTGGCGCCAATAAAGAAGACGTGCACTATGTAGGCATCAACTGGGAGCGTGATATTGATGCAGGCATGAATGGGCCTGAGAATATTGCTGATATTCGCAATGTTGAAATAGGCGATCCAAGCCCCTGCGGTAACGGTACTATTGAGATCAAACGGGGTATTGAAGTCGGCCATATTTTTCAACTAGGCGATAAATACAGCAAAGCACTCAATGCCAATGTACTTGATGAGAATGGAAAAAGTAAAGTGATGTCTATGGGGTGTTACGGTATTGGTGTGACAAGAATCGTCGCTGCAACCATAGAACAAAACCACGATGATAACGGCATTATTTGGCCAGCCTCTATTGCACCTTTTGACATTGCTCTCATACCCATTAATGCCCATAAATCTGAGGCCGTGCGTGAAAAATGTGATGCTCTTTATGAGGAGCTAACAGCAAAAGGCTACGACGTACTCTATATGGATACACCCAAAGCACGTTTAGGTGTTATGCTTGCCGATACTGAATTAATGGGTATCCCCCATCGCGTCGTGGTCGGCGATCGCGGTTTGGAAAAAGGCACCTTAGAATACAAAGGGCGCCGCGATGAAAATAGCCAAGATATTGAAGTCGATAAATTGATGGGGTTTTTAACTGATCTCTAGTACTGCGTAAATTATTTAATAATAAACAATAATAATGAAAAACTGTTCTAAAAAAATAACTCTACAGAGGTGCTCGTTTTATTTAATCAAAACGAGCACTATTAAGCATTGGTTTTTTAGCAGCGTCTTATTAGTTATTATTTTTACTAGTTTATCCCTCTCTCAACAAACCTATGCCGACAATACAAGCACCAACCAACGTCAAGCAATTGATGATGAATTAAGAACTGAGCTCAAAAAGGCTGTTTCAGCAGCCGATAGTTTTGAAGATCGCTTTGATGCAGAGGTGTGGTTGGTAGCGATGACACATAAATTGAAGCGCTATATAAAGGACCCTAAAGAACGCTTGAGTATTTTGCGCAAAGTTCATAAAGAAGCCACACGTGTAAACCTTGAGCCCGAACTAGTATTAGCCGTCATACAAATAGAAAGCGCTTTTAATCCCTATGCAGTTTCTTACGTAGGTGCTCAAGGAATGATGCAAGTGATGCCTTTTTGGAAAAAAGAAATTGGCCGAGTTGACGACAACTTAATTAACTTAGATACTAATTTACGTTACGGCACCACAATACTTAGACATTATATCGATCGAGAAAAAGGCAATATTGCCAATGGGCTCGCACGCTACAATGGCAGCTACGGCACCCACAAATATTCGCGCAAAGTGATGAACGCATGGTTTAATCGCTGGAAATAATACATACCTTGTATTGTTTTTTAACCTTCTACTCTCTTGCTTATATCAACTAGCGCTCCAATCAGCCTCTTTATTGATAAAGCGCTGCGGTTTCCTCAAGTAATAGGTCTATGCCTTGCTTTATTTTATCCATCGGTTGGCAAAAATTAACACGCAAGCACTGATGTTGATGTACCCACTGTGGGTCATCGAGCGGTTGAAAAAAATGATGGCCAGATAATACTAATAATCCCTTTTCTTTTAAACGTTCATACAATGCTTGGCTTGTAATCGGTAAATCTTGCAGCCACAGCCATAAAAAGAAAGCCCCTTCGGGCTTATGTATTTTAAGAGGCGAGTTTTTCAACTGTAAACCCTCTATTCCCTGCAACAAATAACTCAAGGTTTGTTGGAGCTGTGATTCATAAAAAGGTTTAATCGTATGCTCCATCAATGGCAATAAGTCGCCAGAGCGAATTAATGACTTAGCAAGCGCGGGCCCTAAGTTGCTCGGAGCTAATGATAAACTCGCAGTAGCACGGGAAAAACGCTTTATTGTGTCTTTATCGGCTACAACAATGCCGGTTCTCACACCTGGCAAACCTAATTTTGAAAGGCTAAAAATTAAAATGGTGTTCTCATCCCACAATAAATTGTGATCGACAAAAGTAACATCAGGAAATGGTTTACCATAGGCGAGATCGAGAATAAGAGGAACACCATATTCTGCGCAACGTTTTTTTAATGCGATTATCTCTTCATCGGTAACAATATTTCCAGAAGGGTTAGTTGGGCGAGACAAGCAAACCGCTGCGATATTTTCGTCTACCTCTAGGGCATCAAAATCTATTGTGTATTTAAAAAATGTATCATCTAGCTGATTAATTTTGGGGCGATAGGCCTTAAACATATTGGCATTGAGACCGGTATCGGCATAGCCTAAATAATCGGGCACCATCGGTAATAATATTTTTTTATGCTGTGCATTATCGTCATCACCCGCCAACATATTAAACAGGCTAAAAAAGGCCGATTGCCCACCATTACTGATTGCAATATTTTCTGCCGTTACCGGCCAGTCATATTGCGTAGCCAAAAATTCGGCCAGCAAGTTTAAAAATGCAGGGTCACCTTGAGGGGGTTGATACTCGCCAACTAACTTATGAAAAACATGCTCATCTTGGGCAATAGCTTGTAAGTGTTTTGCAAAACATCGTTCTGCCACCTCTATTTTTGCGGGGTTACCACCTCCCATAAAAAGCAGTTCTGGGTTTTTGTTTAGGGCATCACCTAAATCTTCCATCAGCGAGGCTGTACCCGAAAAACCTGTAAAACGTTTTGCAAAACGGCTCATTAGATGTATCCATTTAATTAATTATTAAAAGCTTATTCGTAGCCAGAATAATAACGCGTATCTAGTGACTACGCACAATAAATTATTCAAACATAATAATTGAGAAGACATTGAGAAAAGAGTATAAAAACTGGGGCTTCAGGTAAGTTACGGGTACATTAAAGAGCCTCTGAAAAAGAGACGGGTATTAGTGTAATAGGGTATCCAACTGATCTGCCAATTTTTGGAAAATATTGTCGGGAAACAATAGCAACAAATGGCAATCAAAATGATTAGCTTCGGTTTTATAATTGATCTCGACGGCAATCGTTGTTGACGTTTTGATCACAATATTCATATCAAATAGTTCAGGTAAAATATGACAAGCTTGCACTACCGCTGCTTGACGCTCGACCTCCATTTCAAACATATCACCTAATTGTTCAAAGCATGTCTTAGTCACCGTATCGAATAGCTCGTTGAGTAACTGCTGGTGATCGCCTTCCGACGCTAAAGTACGACCAGTACTATTTGCCAAATTCGTAAGACTTTCGTCACCGACGATCATTAAACCTCGAAAAAAGACATCACCTACAGAGCAATTTTGACTGATCACACAGGCAGGTAAGTTATCGGCTATTTCATCAAAGGAAGAGACCAGCTCGGCAGTCGACACACAGCGAATAATGGGAATAGGCAAATGCACAAAACTCTGCGTGAGCTCCGCCAGTGATTCAGCCGCAGCGCCCATAGCAACATTGCTTAATTCCTGTAGGCAGTCTCGCTGCTCTTCATTGAGTGGTAGGCTAACGCTCATGGTACAAACCTTTTATTATTTCTTTTTAATAAAAACGGCATCAATAATCTAGAGAAACATCATGGTCCAATCAGTTTTTATGCAGGCCGTAGGCATTTAAAACATCGGATAACTTCTCTTTATTGATAGGCTTTTTAATAAATTCGAGTGCACCCATTTTCTTAACGCGTTCATGAGCCTCTGGCTGTATATCGCCAGAGATAACAATCACCATCGCGTTTAAACCTTCAGAAAAAACATGCTCCAACACACCATAGCCATCCATTTCAGGCATAGTCAGGTCTAGAAATGTTATTTCGCCCTTGCCTTCTTTAATGGCTTGCAGGCCTTCAACACCATTAGTCGCAAAGGTTATATCGACATCCCAATCAGTCGGTAGCGAGCGAGCTACCTGCTTTCGGGCCATATTAGAGTCATCACAAATTAGTAGAGGTATTCCCATAACAATGCTTTCATTATTTGTTAAATAAACATGGCAGGCTTTTAGAAGAGCTATATAACACAACAACTAGCACCAACCTCACTATTGAGTATAGACAATTTTTCCAAATCTCCACTCTTTAAGCTTAATTTATTTCGGTCAGTTTTTGTACAGCCGATACTATAAGCAATAGCTAATTTTAGGGATGGCAAACCGTGGTCTGTGAAAACCCTATACAACTTGTTCAGTGCTACCTTCAATACAGGCAAGACAAACTATTAGCTAACACGTAAACTATTAGCCCTTTGAAACGTTAAAAGCTCGAGAATAACGCTATGATCATTTACCATAACCCACGCTGCTCCAAGTCACGCCAAACACTCGCCTTAATTGAAGCAAAAGGTATCGAGCCCTCTATCGTGAAATATTTAGAGTCTCCACTCAATAAAAGTATGATCAAAGACCTCTTAACTAAACTGAATGTAGAGGTACGCGCTATTATGCGTAGTGGTGAAGACGCCTATAAAGAATTGAATTTGAGCAATACCGAGCTTGATGAGCAAACACTGATTAATGCCATCGTTGAGCATCCCAAATTATTAGAACGCCCTATTGTAGTAAAAGGCAATAAGGCTATCATTGGTCGCCCCCCTGAGAATGTACTGGCTCTACTTTAATTAGAGTCAAATAATCCATTATCACCCATATATTCTTGTATTCAGGTTATAAAGCAATGACTCAACCCTATATTTTAGTACTTTATTACAGCGTTAATGGCGCTACCGAAAAAATGGCACAACATATTGCTAGCGGTATAGAGCAAGCCGGTATCGAAGCGCGCATTCGCACGGTACCTAAAGTATCGAGTGAGTGTGAAGCCGTTAGCGAGGCAATACCTGCAAGTGGTGCACTTTATTGCACACCCGATGACCTAAAGCATTGTGCCGGACTAGTACTAGGCAGCCCTACGCGCTTTGGCAATATGGCCGCTGCGATGAAATACTTTTGGGATAGTACCAGTAGCCATTGGTTAAATGGCGATCTAATTGGCAAACCTGCGGGTGTTTTTACATCGACAGGCAGCCTACATGGTGGACAAGAAAGCACCTTGCTAACGATGATGTTACCGTTATTACACCATGGCATGATGCTACTTGGCCTACCCTATAGTGAGCCCTCATTAATGTCGACAAGCACTGGAGGCACACCTTATGGCGCCTCACACCTTGCAGGACACAACGGCAAAAATACTATTAGTGATGAAGAACAAATATTGAGTAAAGCACTAGGAAAACGCATTGCCTCAACAGCGCTCAAACTAAACACCTCTTCATAAAAAATCACATTAGATAGACTTTAAGATACGCTTTAGAGAAATATAAATAATGACATTAATGACAAAAGATAAAAAAACTAACCACGCTCTATGGCTAACCTTTATGGGCTACATTATTTTATTGGGCGTGATTGTATTAGACTCATGGACATCATCGCCCAGTTTTTGGGGGGTATGGTTATTACAAACGCTGCCTCTAATGGCAATTTTACCTGGCCTATTGGCAAAATATTATCGCAGCTATAGCTGGTTATGCTTTTTAATGCTCGCCTATTTTATTAGCTATGTCGTACAGGTTTATTCCCCAACACGAGATTTTCATGACTGGTTTGGGCTCATCGCAACGATTGTTGTGTTTATAGCAGGCATGTTTGCAAGCCGTTGGTTACAGCGTTTGACTATTAAGCCTTAAGATTTAAATCTTAAAGTGACAGTACCTGTTTGACAAAAGGAATACTTAATTTACGCTGGTTAGCCAACGATGCGGTATCTAGTGTTGCCATCATTGCAAACAACTCACTAGAAGAACGTTTAACACGCTTTAATAAAAAATTAGCCACATCGTCGGGTAACTCTAAACCTAATTGCATCGCACGCATTTTTATCGCCGCACGCTTATCAAGCTCACTCAGTGGTTTTAGATGATGCGTGATACCCCATTGTAGGCGCGAATATAAATCCGGTAAGTTGAGAGGTAGCTCTCTAGGAGAAATGTGGCTGGCAATAACCAAATAGCTACCTTGGTCACGTAAGCGATTAAATAAATGAAATAACGCCTCTTCCCACTCGTCATTACCACAAACCACGTCAATATCGTCGATACAAACTAACTGTAATTCGTCAACGCCTTCTAAAATCATCGAAGGTGGGTAAGCCGCTAAATCCCTCAAAGGAAGATACTGCATTGAAAGCCGGGACAGGTTATTTTGAATCGCACTTAGCAAATAACTAAGGCCGCCGTGCTGCTCTCCCCACAAATAAACAAAATGATCAGGCGAGGTATCTGTACCGAAGTTTTTTAAATCGGATATTAGTAATTGATTAGGTTCGGAGACAAAAAAATTGTCAAAAACCGCTGAGCTCTCAAGAGAAATAGCTAATGGAAGTTGTTTAAGCACAGAGGTTATTCTTGCCAAACAAATTCGTGGATAACATCAGTTGAAGGTGTCGCTACAAGCTGAGTCGTTGAATTAAGACCACCTACACCACCCAAAGCACTACCCGGCGAAGGGCTAGGTGCTTGTATTTCAATAAACTTTAGCTTTTTATCTAATTTAACAGTATTCATTAAACGATTAATACTTGAGTTTAAATTCGCTTTAACGACTAGTCGGCCTTCGTGTACTTTTACCACGTTAAGTGACTCAACCAAAGGCAACGACTCCAAATATGCAATCACCGAGGCATAATAATTAAAATCCGAAACATTATTAATTTGTAAGGTCAAAAAACGCTCATCGCCTGATAAATTAGGGGCAACCGCATAGATACTTGCTAGGTGATCGGTTACTTGATCAATGATCGAGCGCGCCACACTATTTTGGCTAGTGCCATTAGCCGAGAAATACTGTGTTCTACCCTGATGCAGTAAGAGCATATTACCATTCCACTCGCGCCCGGCTTTACTAAAGCGCCCGGCTAAAATAGCATCGGTATCGTAGCGTTTTGAAGCGTCGAGAATAGAACCTTCGTCTAAAGCCCATAAACGAGAAACCGATAAGCTCGAACGATCGCTTAAATCGAGTACAGGGCTAGTAATCGGTAATCCGCGCTTAGCAGCCGATCTTTTCAGTGACCTTGCCATCACAGAGCCAGCATCCATGTAGGATTTTTTACCACGATTAAACGCTCCCCACACGAGAATATCGGGGCGATTAGATAGCCAAATAGGCAGCCGGTTATTTTTGAGCACTTTTTCAAGTGGCAATTGTGCAAAGCGCATCACCAACAGACTGGCAGGCTTTGACGCACCAGCAATAGTGATCGTCTTATTCGTTTGCTGGTAACCGAACTCAGAAACATAAATAGAGGCCTTAGCAATCGCCTCTTGCACAGCCGGTGCTTGTAATACAGCTTTGCTACCCGCAAGCCGCACAAATACCGTCTCCAAACCACGAGAGGCAGCCTCTTTGCGCACCTCATCGGACTGATTGACAACTAATTCCTGTACGCTGTAAATATCAACGCTTTTAGCAGCATAACTAACAAGTGATGACATTAAGCCAAAAACGAAAACACCACTTAATAGACTCAGCTTAACAAGCCCAAGATTAGCTAAAATTGACCTAACGGACCTTGCCGTAAAAAAAACCGATGTCGAAAACACCCAATACTCTCTCTTTATGAGTTGCTAAGCATATAAATAGTGAGCTAGTTTGACATAAAAACACAGTAAAAATCCATACTCGCTCTCTACTGTTAAAGTCTTGTTAAGCTTGAAAAGAGAAAGATGCCAAAGATCGCCTAATAAACCTACTGGTGTGAATAACAAACTGATAGAATGTCGCTTTTTTAATCCTTGGAACATCGCGCCACTATTTATGAGCAACTCCTTTATGAGCAACTCCTCCGATCAAGCCTCCTCGTCTCACTCATCATCCACTAACGATGTATCTCTCAGCTACAAAGACGCTGGCGTTGATATCGATGCAGGCAATGCCTTAATCGAGCGTATCAAAGGTGTTGCAAAACGTACCCGTCGTCCAGAAGTTATGGCGGGTTTAGGAGGCTTTGGTGCTTTATGTGAGATACCCGAAGGCTATAAAAAACCCGTATTGGTATCGGGCACCGATGGTGTTGGTACTAAACTACGCCTTGCAATGGATGCGAATAAGCACGACAGCATAGGTATCGACCTAGTAGCAATGTGCGTTAATGATCTCATTGTCTGTGGTGCCGAGCCTTTATTCTTTCTCGACTATTATGCCACTGGCAAACTCAATATCGATGTTGCAGCAGATGTTGTCACCGGCATTGGTAAAGGTTGCGAGCTTTCGGCCTGTTCTTTAGTCGGTGGCGAAACCGCCGAGATGCCTGGCATGTATGAAGGTGAAGACTACGACCTTGCTGGTTTTTGCGTAGGTGTTGCCGAAAAAGACGCGCTTATTGATGGCAGTAAAGTCACATCTGGCGATGTCCTGATTGCTCTTGGCTCTAGCGGCCCACATTCCAATGGCTATTCATTGATTCGTAAAGTTATCGAGCATAGCAATGCCGATCTTAGCCAAGCTGTTAGCACAGAAGACACAAGAACATTGGCAGAGGCATTACTAGAGCCTACACGCATTTATGTGAAATCGGTACTCAAGTTAATTAATGCCTTGCCCGTTCACGCCATCTCACACATTACTGGTGGTGGCTTATTAGAAAACATCCCTCGTGTACTGCCCGAAAATACCGCCGCCGTAATTAATACTAACAGCTGGGATATGCCAGCAATATTTAATTGGCTACAGCAAAAAGGCAATATTGACTCAACAGAAATGTACCGCACCTTTAATTGTGGCGTTGGCATGGTCATTTGCGTTAGCAAAGATAATGCAGAAGCAGCCCTTAACATATTACAAGACTGCGGTGAAAATGCATGGCTTATTGGGCAAATAGACGATAAGCAAGCCCAGAGTGACGCAGTTATTCTTAAAGGCACTGCTTAAATGCCGACGCTTGAACACTCACAAGCGCCTTGTCGAATTGTTGTATTAATCTCTGGTAGTGGCTCAAACCTACAAGCATTAATTGATGAGCAGCTAGAGAATAAGCTGCTCATCAATATTGAGGCAGTGATTAGTAATCAGCCCGGTGTTTATGGCCTTACACGTGCACAAAAACATAATATACCCACCCATGTACTGGCTCACAAAGACTACTTAGACAGAGCCAGCTTTGATAAAGCGCTGGCAAACACCATAGATAGCTACCAACCGACCCTTGTTGTACTGGCGGGGTTTATGAGAATACTCACACCAGAGTTTGTGCGACATTACACAGGCCGTATGCTCAACATCCACCCTTCGTTACTGCCTAAATACCAAGGCCTACACACGCATCAACGTGCACTGGATAACCAAGACGACATTCACGGCGTCAGTGTGCACTTTGTTACAGAAGAACTCGACGGTGGCCCTATTGTTATTCAAGCTATCGTACCGATCCTACAAAATGACACCGTTGATAGCTTAAGTAAACGCGTACAAACACAAGAGCATATCATCTACCCCATGGCGGTTAATTGGTTTGCCAGAGAGCGTCTCGCAATACAAGAAGATACCGTATTACTCGATGGTGAACCTTTAGATAAAACAGGACACCAAATAGATTCACGTACGACGTAGCTCCTTGGCAGGCAATGGATACTATTATGAGTAGCAATTTAAAACATACATGTTTGTTCTTATTCGCTTTATTCTTTAGTATCAATAGCTTAGCTAGAGACCTTGATACCCCCCAGACAAATATCTCTTTTTTTAAAGCCAATTACGATGCAGTGATTAATGGCTTTGCCGTTAGTGCTTATCGTGAATATAAGCTGTTAGATAATGGGCTTTACGAGCTTAATTTTAGTGCAAGCTCATGGCTTGCGAGCCTTAAAGAGAGCTCTCAATTTACGTGGGAGAATAATAATATTCGACCGCAACAATTTTTTGCCAAACGCAACATCACAGGTGCTATCAAGAAATCACAGCTCACCTTTGACCACCACCAAAAAACTATTGTTCGCACCACTAAAAAACAACAAGAAAACATTAACTATATAGCGGATGCACTCGACCGCCTAAGCTTTCAATTACAACTACAACAAGACTTATTATTAAATAAGCACGACATCCTTTATAATATCGTGCATAAAAATCGCTTTAAGAAAAACCAGTTCGAAATTATAGGCAAAGAGACGCTAACAACTAAGGCAGGCAGCTTTGACACCATAAAAATAAAAGTCGTACGAGAAAAAAAGCGTCGCGTTACTTTTATTTGGGTTGCCCCTGATTGGCAGTATTTATTTGTTAAATTAATACAATTAAAAGATAATAAAAAACAATTTAGCATCGAGCTAACTGATGCAACTGTTGGCAACAAAACCGTTGTCGGCTTATAACTATTACCCAAGCGAGTTAAGTGAGCTCCCTAACAGGATGCTTACTTGATAACACCATTACATGACTGAGAGAACTTTTTATGAGCATTACCAACAATAGCGTCGCTAGCTTTCACTACACCCTTAAAGATGACGACGGCAATACTATTGACTCATCACAAGACCAAGAACCATTACCGTACCTTCATGGCTCTGGCAATATTGTTCCAGGGCTTGAGCGCGAACTTGAAGGTAAAGTTGTAGGTGATAAATTATCAGTCATTGTAAAACCCGCCGATGGCTATGGTGAGTTTGATGAATCACTCATACAAGAGCTGCCAAAAGCCATGTTTGCAGGCGTTGACGATATTCAAGCCGGTATGGACTTTCATGCACAGACAGAACACGGCCAACAAGTGGTTACCGTCACTAAAGTAGACGGCGACACAGTGACCGTTAATGGCAATCACCCTCTAGCGGGTAAAAACCTACACTTTGATATTGAAGTCACCGATATTCGCGAAGCCAGCGCCGAAGAAATTGAACACGGCCACGTACATGGGCCAGGCGGGCACCAGCACTAAGAAATAACACCTATCTAAATAAACCTGAGATACATACCCAATCACTATGTATCTCAGGTATTTTAATCAGTACTGACTTTATTGATTACTTAATCAGGGAAATTATTTTTATGACGATACCTGAACTCATTGCCTCTATCGCTAAAGGCACACAAGATTCCAAACTCGACGCTTACCGCTTATTACTTATTCAGCACAGTGAAGATGCAGACGCACTGGCTGCAATGAACAAAAAATTAATTAAAGAGCCCAATGCCTCGCTATTCAAAAATGTGATGGAGCTCGACCAATCTATTGGGCCGCGTCTACACTGGCCAACGATTCTCGATAAACGCTTGCAACAGTGCAAAAGCAAAGATGCGCGATACGATGCGCTCAAAGAGAACTATGACTATGGCGAAAATGAGACAGAGATTCTTTCTCGTGTTGCCCTAGAAGACGAAGAAGAGGATCATCGTGCATGGGCACTCACTATCTTGCTCAGAAAAAACGAAGGTTCAACTAGCCCTGAGCTTTTTGAATTGATTATGAATTGTATTGAACGTGACCCTCTAACGGCACGCACAAGATCCAATAGCGTCGATGGGCCTTTGTGGTATTTAGGGTTTACCCAAGCACTGTACGATTTTGTTGCCAATGAACTCGAACAAGCAATATCACCTAAATGGGCAAAAGGTTTAGGCAGTATACTCAGTAAACACCCCGAAGAATTTTTACCCTTAATTAAACGCATACAGCAAATATGCGAAGGTAGATTTGGTTGTGCTCCTAACTGGAATGATATTCAAGCTGCTTCACAGGATCAAAATCATGGCCTATGCCAATTATTAGCAACATTGTTTGACCATGGCATTTGGCATGATGAATTTGTTCAATATGCGTCTAGCCTCGCAGAGGGACCAATATTAAACATTACAGAACAACTCAGTAATAATACCAATGGGCCAGGCTGGACGTTCTATCGAAATTTCTCTGATTACCTAGCCTATAAACATAAAAACAAAGAACTTGCTGCGCAACTACTTTTAAAATTGCTTGAAGAGAAAAATATCGCCCCCACTGAGCGATGGTTTATGACGCCGCATTATGTCAACCTTCAATCCGCTCGAGGTCTGACGAGAGAAGAGACAAAACAAACACTATCCCACCTATTAAACGAAAAAAATGAAATTTACTACGAAAAAGCTCAAGCTTATTTTGATCAAGATGATAATGCTCGCAAAGCAGCACTTGAGGCAAACGAGAAGGCACGTTTAGAGCGTGTGAAAAATAAAATTATAAATGATACGGCTCTCACATTTGTAAACTATATATCAGCAGCAGCAACCAATAAAGAACGACAAATTTACACAAAACCTTTATCGCGCATGATCAGTGCTGATAAGTCTATTTATAACAGCGACACAGTAAACGGAGAAGCGCTATTCTCAATATTATGCTCATTGCAAAATAAGCATGATGACAATCTTTATATCATCCATCAAGATGCACGAGAGAGAGAAGTCGTCGTCGAGATGATTGATCGCTCCAGAGAAACACTGCGCTTATCAATCGAAGACGATGTTTATACAAGCGATGAACAATATAGTGCTGACGTTATTGAACAATATCAACTATACGACCGCTACCTAAACAGCAAAGGATTTAAGCTGGTTCACATCTACCCCGGATGGGATGACTTCAGCGCAGTTATTATCGCCTTATCTCAAAAAGATAACTTTATTGATTTTATGGAGCGCTGCCTACCTAACTTGGATTACGGTTTTTAATCAAAAAAGTAACTACGCTTACCATGTTTGTTAAGCGTAGTTAGCTGTATAGGTATTTAGCTTAGGGAGCCATCTGATTAAACCTGAACCCATGTTTTTTTCATTCCACTTACAATAATGACTAGACTCAGTTACTTGCATTGCTCTATTAAGTGGGTAGAAATTGTGGATATAAATATATTTGAGGATTGATTTTGTTCCCTGTCGTAATAATAAAGACCTTTTCCTTCAACCCCCCAACTTGGATATTTGGCGGTTACTTCATCAATTGTGAGTTGAAGAACCTCAAGCTTCTCTGGAAATTGGCAAGAGCAAGTTTCGTAGTCGCTTTTCCCTGAGTCTACACAAGCACTTACACTGTTTGTAAGATCGTCCAATGCATTGTCTAGCTTCTTAAAATCGGTAACTTCTGATTGCTCCGTTATCTTGATAATATGGCTAGGTAAATCCCCAGCGTAGAGATCAATCGCCAAAAGTAATGAAAGTGTACATAGCAATATCATTTTTCTAAACATATGAAATCCTTATTCCTTAATTAGCCTAACCCCGTTGTAAACGGAGACTTTATGGTTGTTTACTTTTATATTATTCAAACATAAAAAAACAACGGAAAAGGCTCTGGTTAACAACCTTGTTATCTGCCGACATCGAATTATTAT
This sequence comes from uncultured Pseudomonadales bacterium, assembly GCA_947488935.1. Classification (GTDB taxonomy): domain Bacteria; phylum Pseudomonadota; class Gammaproteobacteria; order Pseudomonadales; family Cellvibrionaceae; genus CANLBN01. Next base: position 148,948 of record CANLBN010000007.1, on the reverse strand, counting down.
TTTGTATACTATTTACCAATAATCGGAGGCAGATAATTCAAATTCACAATAAAATAATTGCGCCCTCTCTTATCTTAAGCGCGCAGTTCTACTTTGGAACTTGTTATAACGTTTTTTCTCTAAAAAATGCCAAACCATAGTGCCTATTGATAGTGAAATACTAAATATTAATAGAAACAAAATAAAAAATATCAAATTATCATACGCTAATACGCAACTAAGGCCGACAGATGTTAATAGTATAAATAATTCATGGTTTAGAAGATTTAGCTTCTTGAATAGAAATAGTATTCTAGAAGATGTATAAAAGAACGCGACAAACACCAAACAGATAATAGGTGACAAAAAGAGCAAGACCCAACCAGCACGCACTAGATCATTGCCAGCGCTTCCATCTACAAAAAAAACAGGCTCACTTATAGCGGAGTAAGTGAACAATAGAATTATGGGAACCATTAAAAATAGGCCTGTAAATACAGAGTTAGACATAAAACCAGGCTTATACAAAATCATTATCGCTATAACGCCTCAAGCAGAGGCGCCAGCTTGGCTGGCGTCCTGCTGACTTGACTTGTTAACACCTTCCCACTTTTTAGCCGTGCCCTCAAAGTTTATATATACATCTCTACTATTTGACCTATTTCTTCTCTCATATATAAAACTTTGAAACATTGCATTCATCTTTACAAATATGCTTTGAAAGAATTCTTTAGCCAATTCTTCATCAGCTATGCTTCTATTAATTGCAATTGATAATTCTTCCAGAAAATTTAGAATTGATATCACAGCACTTCTTGATTCTTTATCAGATATTAATTTTTCTTTAGTAATATGACTTAATAGTTTCCTGCTTTCCAAAATATCTGGGCTGTTCCAACGGTTAACATACTGCATTGTCACCATGGTGCGCGGATCTATATTTACTTCAATTTCGCCTTCGATACTTCCAGTAATTTTTTCTACCTCTTTTCCAAAATTGACCGCTTTTTCTTCTAACTCTTCTTTTGATCCAACAGAAATTGCATCTATGTAATTTTTCTCATCTTTAAAGTCTGATGGCGCATACAGCTTATTGGAATGAGAAACTACCAAATACACAAATGAAACCAATACCAAACAAGGAAAAATTGCTAGAAAGTAGATAAGAATTGACTTGTCTTGCGCAGCCAATGAATCGCTTGTGGCCACCAAAGAAGCAATTCCATAAACCATTACGATGAATAAAGCGATTATTCCTAGAGGGTTTCTTGCTAGACTAGTTGCCCCCTTCATAAATTTTTCCATATCATCCCTCGCAAAGGAGTTAACGCCAGCAACAGCGGCATTTTTTGTGTGGATTGTTGTGTGCTAGCGTAGCGTTAAAGCACAAAAGAAGCCGCGCAAAAAATGTCCGTTGCTTGCACTTGTTACATTTAACGACCAGAATACACTTTAGCCTACAAGCTGGAAATTAGCATCCATGCCCTGATCACGTAGACTAACCAAGCTTTGGTATTGTGGTGAAGAATACCATCCCTCCGCTTTCTCCTTTGTTGGGAAAGTAATAATAACCTGATATTCAGGATGCACCTTACCATTCAATGGCTGAGATATTGCTTTTACTAAAAACTCCCCTTGAAACTCAGAAATAGTAGATGCTGCTTTAGCACTATACTCTTGTAATAACTCAGTATTTTTGGGAGTAAACCCCACGATAATATATGCTGACATAGTTAATCTCCAGTTAATGTTAGTTGTTTTGTTACAACTTAAACCATGCTAGCATCAGAAAAATTAAGAACAATAGCCAATAAATAAACAGACTGTTAATATAAAATGAACAATATTAAGGTGATTCCCCGCTTAATGATCTTTGCTGTAGTAGCGCAAAAAGGATCATTTACTGAAGCAGCTAGACACTTAAAAGTATCAAAATCCTCGATCAGCCAGCAAATAAGCTTACTAGAAACCGAGTTAGGGGCAACGTTGTTAAAAAGAACAACAAGAGAAGTTTCATTAACCGCATTAGGCTCTAAATTACTTGAGCGCTGTAATGTATTGCAAGATCAAGTATCTTTACTTTTTAATGATTTAGACGAAGCAGGAATAGATCCAAGAGGGCGTTTTTCTGTTACTTTTCCAAATAGCTTACAATCAGAAATAGTTATTCCCGCAATAAAACAGCTACTCAGCGAGTACCCTAACTTAGAGCCCATACTAATTTCTGATGATAAACCTCTCGATCTAGTTGAGCATAACTTAGATGTTGCAATACATATTGGAGAACTTCCAGATAGTGGATATAGAGCTTTACCTATTGGGTCTTTGGTAGAGGTATTTTGTGCAACACCACTCTACCTAAGTAAAAATGGAAACATCTCCACTGTACAAGAATTAATTACGCACCGCTGGATTACCACCTCATGGCAAAAGGCAAAGACAACAGTAACTCATTTAAAAAGTAATGAAAGAGAAAATGTAGAGTTAAATGAATTTTCAAAATGCAATACCTTATCTGGAGCCATTGATATGACTTTAAGTCACTTAGGTATTGCATTAATCCCCGATATTGTAGCCAAACCATTAATACAATCAGGCAAGCTAACTCACATAGCGAAGAATATTCAAGGCCCAAAATGGCCTGTTTACACAGTACACGCCTATCAAAATGAAAAGCCTATCCATATTACTCGATTTCATCAAATAATTTGCCGAAGCTTTGACAGAATGTAACGCCATTATAAGCCGCAGCTTTGGAGCTTATTGATTTTGTGCTATTCAAGCACAAAAACGAGCAGCGGAAAAGCTGTCGGATTGATAACTTTGTTAGGACGCATTAGCTTGATCTAGTTTTGTAGCACATGACACAACTACAGCAACAATTAAACAAGGCAATATATAAGAAAATAAATAATGCTGAAATATATCTATAACTTGAGAGTGCAATTGGCTAGATATTCCTGTGACCTTCATATGCACCGCATTGTAAATAAACATTGGTATCGGAATTAACCCTGAAAACATTGATAAAGAAACCTCGGTTTTCCAAGCGAGCAGCGCACTCATAATTAAGGATACGTACAGTAAAATGGAAAATGTTATACCGCAAATAATACCTTGGCTTAAGTGAATATGACCACATAAATTCCCAGCAATCAGTTCAGATACAAAACTAACTAAAATAAACACACATGAAAATACAACTAGCTTTATCCAAAATTTTCTCATACTTTACTAAGCGCCCTAACGGGTCGGAGCGCTCGATGCGCGAGGGGCTGTTTAACGCCGCTGTAATTGGCGGCTTTGTAGTTGATTGATTTTGTGCTATTCAATCACAAAAACGAGCAACGGAAAAGCCGTCCGATTGACAGCCTTGTTATGTTCTTGCTTAAAATAACTCATAATTACCTACTTTGATTGATAAGGTTTTCGCTTGTACTTCTCAGGATCTTTCTGAAATAACTCATATTCAGCTTTTATAGCATGACAAATATTATCGAAGTCTTTTTGAGAGAATACCTCCTTAAAAAACTCCTGCCATCTAGGCTTAAAAAAATGCCGAGGAAGTAAACTGCCACCACCAGAAGTTTCTTTGTCTCCTGCATTTCCAAAGTACTCAAATTTAATGCCATTCAACTCTGCTGAATAAGTCACCTGATCTTTTGAACCGTGCCATCTTTTTTTCATAGTATTCTTACGGAACATAACAGTATATTAGGCAGAATTCCGACTATGCAACATACTAAACCATCGGCTTTCTGCTATTAATTTTCACTAAATCATATCAAACTCAACAACTTATAACACTTGTTTAAAAAAGCATTTACTGTAGAAAAGAAGCCATTTTGTATAACGAGACCACAAAGGGGTCTTCTATGTACTCAAACCCTATAAAAACTTCTTTTAGAATCAATCCCTTAAATTTTTATCGCGTTAAAAAGAAGCCGCTTAAATATGTTACTCACAAGACCTTATGCTGTGGTTTTGAATATTTTTAATTAACACTATATTTTCATACATCATTTTATATATGGTTCAGATATTGGTATTTGATAACTTATTGGAGTTACAAATGTTAACGTTTGTCTTACTTTTACCCAATAAAAAAGGCTACCTAGGCAGCCTTTTTGTAACTCTTTTTATGAATATTGTTTATTTGGTTAAAAATTATTTAACTTAAAATCTTTTATTAGAATAAGGCCGCATTAACCCATAGGTGACAATAGATACTAGCAATATAGCCAAGGGATATTACTGGTGCCCATTTCAAATGGCTGAAGAATGTGTACTGCCCTTTTGACTGCCCCATAAGCGCAACACCGGCTGCTGAGCCAATGGATAACAAGCTACCGCCTACACCGGCTGTTAGTGTGACGAGTAACCATTGCCCAAGCACCATATCAGGGTTCATGGTCAATACCGCAAACATCACCGGAATATTATCGACAATCGCAGAGAGCACCCCCACGGTAATATTGGCATAGAGTGGGTTCCACTGGGTATACATCAACTCAGATACAAGCCCTAGGTAACCTAAAAAGCCCAGACCACCTACGCACATCACAACACCGTAGAAGAACATCAAGGTATCCCACTCGGCACGTTGAATATGACTAAACACGTTAAACTCGGTAATTTTGTTGAGCTCATCTAGTTTTTCTGGGTTATCTTGATAAAACCTGCGCTTGCGATCTAGTGAGCTTGGCAGTGTACGCTTTAAGAAGTAGCCAAAAAATTGTAGGTAAGCAAGCCCTGTCATCATGCCAAAAACCGGTGGCAAGTGTAAAAAGCTATGACCAATAATTGCCGTCATAATCGTCAACAAAAAGAACACGGCCATACGCTTAGCACCGCGCTTCATTTCGACACGGCCTTCGCCTTCCTCTAATACTGGCTTACCTTTCGTAATAAAAAAGGTCATGATGGCCGCAGGAATAAGAAAGTTAACAACGGAAGGCAAAAATAAAACGAAGAACTGCTGAAATGGCACCAAGCCCTTTTGCCAAACCATTAAGGTTGTAATATCGCCAAAGGGACTAAATGCACCACCGGCGTTAGCCGCAACAACAATATTAATACAGGCAAGGCTAACAAAGTTTTTGTTTTTACCACCAACGGCCAATACAACAGCGCACATAACTAATGCAGTTGTTAGGTTATCGGCTATGGGTGAGATAAAAAACGCAAGTACACCCGTTGTCCAAAATAGTTGCCTATAACCCAAACCACGCGAGACCAGCCATACACGTAGCCAGTCGAACATTCTGCGCTCTTCAAGTGCAGAGATATAAGTCATGGCGACCAATAAGAAGAGCAATAATTCGGCATATTCAAGCAGGTTATGTCGCAGCGCTTCTTCAACGATGGAGTCATAACCACGGTTAGCATAATAAATAGCAATGAGTGTCCAGATAATTCCCGCTGCCAGTAAAACAGGTTTTGATTTTCGCAGGTGTAAGTACTCTTCACCAATCACCAGAGCATAGGCAATGGCGAATACCACTAAGCAAATATACCCTATTGATGATGTCGTTAAATCGTATCGGCTGCTCCCTGCTATGGCACTAGCATCGGAGGCAAAAACAAGAGAAGAAACAAGGAAAAGTGAACAAATAGATACCAAAAAGGTAAGAGCGCGAAGCATGAAATAATCTCGTAGAGTGTATAAATTTCTTGTGTTGATATTGATAAAAATAAAAGAGGGTAGACCAAAAACGGCGCTATCATACAAGAAAAGTTAAGCGTATAAAAACCCACTATGGTCTAACTCACGACAATGATTTGCACAGATGAAAACAACACCACAAAATAGCGATAGAAAAAACGATTAATGAGAATTTTTATCTTAAAAAGGCAACACTTAACCATATTAATTGAATAAATAATTAAAGATTATTTATTCAATTAATTTAAGGGCGATAGGTCACTAATAAACGAATCGCGTTTACAACGGGCTTACAAGATAATTGCAGAGCATTACGTGCATGCTCAAAACGCGTCTCTAAGGTTTCAATGTCTTGGTCACTAATATCTATATTACGCTGTTGCAATTGCTTGAGCCGAGTGAGTTCAAGTTGGGCGCGCTCGTTAAGCTGTGCTAAAGAACGTTTAATAACCTCTTTAGTCTCCAGTTCAGCAAGGGATTCGGATTTATCAACAAGCTCTGATATCTGTGCACGATAGTCACCAACTACCGCTTTGCGTATTTTTTTATCGGCTTTTTGTACCAACTGGCTTAACTGCTGCGATGGCAACGCCGCACTAATATTAGCGGGATTACTGGTAGTAACGACCACACGTAGGCCAGACTGCGTTAAATACGGTTGTATTTGACGGGCATGTTCCGACTGGACAGTAATCGTAAATAATACCTCGGCAAACAACATACCCGGTTTTAAGCTTTTATTAGGTAATAGGCCAACACTCGCCACACCTAAGTCCGATAGGCCAATCATCTCAGCCAAGCCCTGCATCAGTGGGTGATCCCATGTAATAAATTCGATATCTTCACGGGAGGTAGCCGTAGCACGATCAAAAGTCACCTCACAGCCCTCGATAGGAATACCGGGAATCATAGGCACCAACATCTGATCCGATGGCACAAGACGGTATCGGGTTTCATCGAGTTGCTCATAATGAATATTCAACACATCGGTCATTTGCTCAAGTAATGCCTGTGGATGCGTCTCGCTTTCATGTTTTTGAACGGCTGTGAGTAATTGGTCAGCATCGGGCCTACGGCAGCTATTCATTTCTAGTAGGCGATCACGGCCCTGCTCTAGCTGTTGTAGCCAATCGGCAAGTTGCTCGCGCACTTCTGGCTCAACCTCTTTTGGGTTTGCGCAATATTTCTCAAACCATTGATCATGAATTAAACCAGCAGCAGGGTTAATTTGTTCTATCGATGCGAGTACATCATGGAACCAATGCAATCGTTGCTCGGCAAGTACCGATTCAACACAGACGTGGATCTCTATGTCCTGACTTTGCCCTATTCGATCAAGGCGACCTATGCGTTGTTCAAGTACATCTGGGTGCTCTGGCAAGTCCCAACAAATAAGGCGATGACAAAATTGAAAGTTACGCCCTTCGCTACCAATCTCCGAACACAATAATAATGGCGCACCTTCGTCGTCGCTATCGGCAAAATAAGCGGCGGCACGATCGCGCTCGATCAGTGTCATGTCCTCATGAAATACAGGGCAATCGATACCTGTTTTGCGATACAGCGACTCTTTTAATTGCAAGACATCATCTTTCTCATGGGTAATCAGTAACAACTTTTCATCTTGATGTTGTTTAACAAAGTCCACTAACCACGCAAACTTCTCATCGTCACCATCAATAATATGACGGACTAGTTTCCTCTTAGGGAAGCCTTCAACGGCATGGCGCGTATTACGATACACCATACGGCCCGTTCCATAGCTATCGAGTAACAGCTCGGTGAGTGCCTTTTTAGAGATAGTGCCACTATCAAGATTAAACGAGAAATGCTCGGCAAGCTTGCTTATTTGTGCATCATTGACCGAGAGTTCTTGATCGTCATCGTCTCCGCCTAATAGCTCTTGCAAATCATCGGCTAGCGCCTGGTAGCTCTCATAGGAGCCTTTAAACTCATCAAAGGAATGAAATTTTTCACGGTCGAGTAATTGTAAACGCGAGAAGTGACTCTCTAAACCTAAACGCTCTGGCGTTGCCGAGAGTAATAATAAATGCTTAGTGTGGGCCGATAACTTACGTAGTTGGCTATTTTGACGAGCTTGAGTCAAGCCCTCAAGTAGGCTACTTGTAGCGACTTCGCCTTGCGTATTTTCAAGCGCCTCTTCGGATAAATTAAAGTGATGGGCTTCATCCACAATAACCATATCCCAAGGATCAGCTTCCAGTACTTTATCTTCATTTAAAAAATCATGGGAGGCGATAAACACACGCGTATCGTTAAGGTCCGTATCGCCAAGGTCAGCACCGCCATCAATCAAACTACTATAAATAGAAAAACAGCGCAGCATCTCGACAAACCACTGTACACACAATGACTCGGGCACCAAAATCAATACACGTGCGGCATGCCCTTGTAATTGTAAGCGCTGTAAAATAAGGCCTGCTTCGATGGTTTTACCCAAACCCACTTCATCGGCCAATAAAACCCGCACAGGTAGACGACTGGTTGCAGACTGCGCAACATATAATTGATGAGCCGTCAGGCTAATGCGCGCACCCATTAAACCAATCATATCTGAGCGCAACCACTGCTGATGCGCATGAGATAGTTGCTCACGGACATCGAACCAACTGGGCTTATCCAATTGCAGTGCTAGCAGTCTTTTTAAGGGGTGGTTGAGCTGAATATTAGCGGCTAATTGTGTCTCAGGTATTGGGTCGCCAGCTTCATTAATATAAATAAACAGGTCGTTAATATTCTCTACACGGCTAACTCGATGGGTTTGCCCATCTTCGGTCGAAATCGTCTCACCTTCTGAGAACAATACCCGTGTCAGCGGTGCATTTTTAATCGCGTATTGGCGAATATCGCCCGTTGCCGGAAATTCCAAACTAATACTGCGCCCTTCGCATTCAATAACAATACCAAGACCTAGTGAGGCATCGGTATCGACTAACCAACGCTGACCAATTTGAGGAGTTTCCATAGATGTCATTCTGTACAAAGTAATAAGGGGAGTCTCTGAATAAGCCTCCAAGGGTAAAAAGAGCCGTGATACGTTGCCCTATAAAATTTGGCGTGCATTCTACCAGAGTCACAACAACTTGTTAGTGTGCCTACTTATAAATGTTGTAAAAAGTAAGACGCCCCATCAAAAAGGAATGCTTGATTGTATGACGATAGCTTGCTTAGAGACAGGGTGCTCAAAGGCGATCTCACTTGCGTGCAGTAACAAACGCTCGCTTTTTTTGAGTATTGGTTCAGGCGCATAAAAATAATCACCCAAAATAGAATGCCCAAGCGACAACATATGCACACGCAGTTGGTGAGAGCGACCGGTCTTGGGTTTGAGCTTTACTCGTGTAGTATGTTGAGCACGGTCATAATCTATTCGCTCATAATAGGTTAACGCGGGTTTACCTGTCTCAAAACACACCTTTTGAATAGGCCTGTTTTCCCAATCACAAATTAGCGGTTTATTAATCTCACCCGAGGCCTCGGACAATTCACCATCAACAATAGCGACATAGGTTTTATCAATAAGCCGTCTTTCGAACAAATGCCCCATCGCCACCTGCGCTGCATGGGTGAGTGCTAAAACCACAATGCCCGAGGTTGCCATGTCTAAACGGTGGATAATTCTTGCATTGGGGTATGTCATTAATAAGCGACTGATGAGGCAATCTTGTTTATCTTCGCCTCGACCAGGGGTCGTTAGCAAATTAGCAGGTTTATCAACAATTAATAGCGAATCGTCTTGATATAAAATAGGGATCATATAAGGCGTTATTACTAGAGTAATTTTACTTTTTCTTTTTGGCAGCGCTCACATTTGTATTTAGTGACCAACTTACCTTGCTTAACATCAAACTGTTGTTTAGTAACCACTTTCCATTTATGAAAGCCATCACGACATAAACTTTTACCTTTGTGTTTTTCCCATACGCTTTTCTTTTTGAAGGCAATCACATCACCCATACTGCTTACTCACGGTTAAATGTTAACGCGAGTTTATACCGCTATAGGCTAGCTTTCATCTATTATATTTATCTAGCTATAAATGAACATGACGCTTTATAGGGAATACCTAGCATTGTGCTGAACAGACAGATAAAATAGCGGGCTAAACCAATCCATTATTCCACTCATACCTCATTTAGTAATTAGCCATGACCCTAAGCCAGTTTGACTCTTCCTCCATTAAAGTTATTTTATCTAGTCATTTCCAACACGCTATGGAGGCTGCTGGCATTCCTACCGAGTGTAGCCCGCATATTGCCCCCAGTAAAAAAGCAGGCTTTGGTGACTATCAAGCTAATGGCGCTATGGCTGCTGCAAAAAAAATGGGGCAAAAACCACGCGAGATAGCCCAGTTAATTATTGATAAACTCGATATCAATCACATTGCTGAAAAACTTGAGATTGCAGGCCCTGGGTTTATCAATATTCATTTACGTAACGACTGGCTAGCACAGCAATTAGTACATTTCTGCCAAAACCCAACAGCATTACTTAAAACTCAACATCCGCAAACTATCGTTGTCGATTACTCTGCGCCGAATCTTGCCAAAGAGATGCATGTAGGCCATTTACGCTCGACAATTATTGGCGACGCACTCGTTCGCTTATTGGAGTTACAAGGCCATTCGGTGATTCGCCAAAACCATGTAGGTGACTGGGGTACACAATTTGGCATGCTGCTAGTTGAGCTGGAAAACCACTTGCAAGGCGGTGAACAGGCCGACCTTGCGCTAAAAGATCTCGAAAGTTTTTATCAACAATCCAAAAAACATTTTGATGAGTCGGAAGCGTTTGCCAATAAAGCGCGTGACTATGTGGTTAAACTACAGTCCGGCGATGAAACCATGCTCGAACTATGGCATGCCTTTCGCGATACGTCTCTGACCCATAGCCAAGAAATTTATCAAAAGCTCAATGTGACATTAACGCCCGATGATGTCCGTGGCGAAAGTGCCTATAACGATGACTTATCCATTTTAGTTGACGAGCTAAAAGACAAAGGGCTCGCCGTAGAGGACCAAGGTGCTACCCTTGTTTTTTTAGAAGAACTGGCCGATAAAGACGGCAACCCAAGCCCTGTAATTATCCAAAAACAAGGCGGCGGTTATTTATATGCCACCTCAGATCTTGCCGCGTTACGATACCGTGCAAACACACTAAAAGCCGATCGCTTACTGTATTTTATTGATGCTCGCCAATCATTGCATATGCAACAAGTATTTGCAGTGGCACGTAAAGCACAATTTATCAATAACACCATCAGCCTCGAACACCACGCATTTGGCACCATGATGGGTAGTGATGGCAAACCTTTTAAAACACGCACAGGTGGCACTATAAAATTAGCCGACCTTCTCGATGAAGCAATCGAGCGCGCCGAAAAATTAGTGCGTGAACGCAGTGAGTCAAAAGGCATTCAGTTATCCGAAGATGAATATAAAACTATTGGTCGCAAAGTAGGGATTGGCGCAATTAAATACGCCGATCTTTCAAAAACACGTACCAATGATTATATTTTTAACTGGGAAACAATGCTCAGTTTTGAAGGCAATACGGCACCTTATTTACAATATGCCTACACTCGCATACAAAGTATTTTTAGAAAAGCTGAGATAACACCACAACAAATAAGCGGTGAGCTTGTGATAAGCCATGCCGATGAAAAATCCTTAGCGATTCGATTATTACAAAGTGTCGAGATAATAGAACAAATTAGCAATGACGCCTATCCTCATTTACTGTGTAATTATCTCTATGATGTTGCCAGTCTCTACATGCGTTTTTATGAGTCTTGCCCCATATTAAAAGAGGGCGTGAGTGAGGCCGAAAAAAATAGCCGCTTACAGCTATGCGATGCAACTGCTACCCTATTAAAAATGGGATTAGAGATACTAGGTATTGATGTAATGGAGAAGATGTAAAGCCGTAAATTGCGAGGCGGTTAATACCCCATTGCTTAATGGTACTTGTGTGCTTTGCCATCACGGCACAATTTATTATTAAGCATGATAAAAAAGCCGCTAACATTGACCTCTCCTTGGTATTGATGACTCGTTTTCAAGCTATTGCCTTACTACTTGCAAGATAGAGTGTCTCTATCAATTGCGCGTAATCGATATTATTTATCTAGCAAAAAAACCTCTGCTTACTCTCTGCACCCAATCACAAACCCCACTATCTTTCTGTAACTAGCTATCGTCCCACTGGCTAGAGCTCACAAACAAAACTAGACTAAAGTCTAACATCTCAGATATTGAGCGAGCGCTCGCTTTATTGTAAGATCGCATCACTAAAAATTTAAGTTGTTAACTCAAACGTTATAAAGTTATTACTGAGAAATGACTAAAAATAATAATAAATAGCAATGTTCATAAATAGATAGCGTGCACTAAATCACAGCAATTTAGACATGTTTCATTGCATAAGGTAAGTCAATGAAACGTTCAACCGCGCTCATCGCAAGTGGTACAGTTGCCCTGGTAACCACCGTTATATTCAGTAGCCTATGGCCCACAGCGATAGATAGCAATGTATCTAGTAGCAATGCTCATCAAACTCCCCCAAAAGATGCATCAATAGTAGACCCGCTTGCATCATCTACAGGTAAACTTAAACAGAGCGATGACTCTCCAACCAATACTCCAACCAGTAATAGTAAAACTGACCCGGCTATTAGTGATAACACACTAGAAAAAACACCGGTTGATGAATCATTATTTAATACTTATGAAAACGATGTTGTCGCAGAGACTCTTCAACAAGTTGCAGGACAATATGCCGACAATATTCGTTTTCCCGTCAACTCTCAACCTGTCCGTAACCAAGAAGACGTCAGAGCGTTTAGGCCTTTTGAACAAGCTCAAGTGAGCACGCCCTTCCCTGAAGGCGATAATGATGAGAATCCAATTCGTATTATTGCGGCTACAGATACATTTCAATATTTTATCGGGGAGACTATTAATATTAGGGTTGAAGTACTCGACTCATCCAATAGCAGCCTAGTGAGCGTTGATGGAACATTAGCGGGCAGTAACGGTGAAATAACCATCCCTGAGCCTTTCACAGAAGTTGACCAAGGTAGCAATATATTCACTACAAGCATCGATACCAAACAATTAAATAGCGCTCTATTAAGCCCTGAAATGGTCGCAAAGCTCAATGTTGTCGTTGGTAACCGCGACCTCAATACAACGGTTCCATTTCGCTATAGGGTGGCCGCGGCACAAATATCTGGCGTACAGCAATCGAGACCCGAAGGCCCTGAGCTGATTGTTCCTCTGGAGCTCAATGTTTTTGAAGATGGCTATTATTTTGTACGTGGATTATTAGTTGATGCCAGTAATGGCCGCCCACTTATCCAATTACAAGCTGAATCACGACTGGCAACTGGCCGTGGCACGATTAACCTTAACGCTCATATTAGTGCACTACAGGCACAGCAATCAGAAGGCCCTTACCTATTACAAAATATCAGTGGCTATCGTGGAGCAGAAGTCGGCGAGGCACTTGATACACCGACATCGGTTACACAGCAGCAGTTTAACGTAGATGGCTTTCCTTTTTCGGATTACGACAACGAAGAGTTCGTCGATGAATTAGCCCAAGAACGCTTAGACTTTTTAAATAGCTTTGGCGCTAATAATAATTCAGTGCAATAACATAATAATTAAAGATCACTGAATATAAAACACAGTTAAGGAAAGACCGCAGTAAAAGCCATTAACAGGATAAATTAATGCAATATCAACATTTAATAACCCATATCAATAACAATAATAGGTGTACTATGAAGTTTAAAATATTATTTATTCTCACTGCATTGCTCTTTAGTTTCAATGCGAAAGCAACTCTGGCAGGTAAAAACCTTGTACTTGTCCATGGTTTTATTTCTGAGCATTTAAATACACGCCCTGACTTTGCTCAATTACAAGAAGAGTCTGATGTATATTGGGCTGCTTTTTGGGGGCCACGCGCAGAGGCAACATTGGTATACCCCTCTCATGAGCGTGTACAAGGTCGCATTAAAGACGTTGTACGCTCTCAATTTTTAGAATTTGAAAGAACTGGCTTATGTGCAGATGGCTGTATTTTTGTCACTCACTCAACGGGGGATTTAGTCCTACGAGATGCATTATCGCGCTTAAACCAATGGGGTATTGACCAAAACCGCTTTAAAGTACTGAGTGTTATTGATCTCGCTGGTGCTGGTGGTGGTACAGGGCTTGCCGATCTTGCAGTCAGTACCGCAGAAACCCGCGGCCCTATTACTGGTGTCGTACGCTCAATTGCAGGTGCGGTATTAGATGTTAACTTTGTACCAGGCAGCCTTGGTGTACTTAACGACTTACGTGTTGCTGCAGCTCGTAGCATCGCACAACAAAATAATAGTGTCCCTCGCCTACGTGTTGCTGGTGCTGGTGATGCATTTGTGCGTATTACTAAAGGTTTTATTCGCGGATATGACGATAGCGTCGTCGGTATGCACAGTGCCTGCGGTGCTCGTTTTGCAAGCGATGCTCGCTCTTGTAGCGACAGTATTCGCTCTAATGGCCAATTAGCACGCGAACGTGGACCTGGTTCATTATTGTTTAATCACTTCCCTATTTTGATGGCTGATCGCGGCGACCACAATGAATTGCGCAGTAATGATATTGCAGGTGGCAGACTCACAACAGTAATTAACAACCAAACTATCGGTGGCTTGGATTTAGATTTTCAAACAACAACTGGCCGAAAAGGTTGGAGTTGGTTTACTGATGTTCGCGAAGTTGTCGGTAGTGGAGACAGAAGTATCTCGGCTTCTATTTTTGAAACACTTAATCAGTAATTACTGATTTATTTCTCAAAAACAATAAACCAAAAAGGAGGCTGTTTTACTAGCCTCCTTTTTATTTATTACTCTACTCTTATTAGAGCACTAATTGCCGAGCTCTACCCGATAGCCGGGCAAGCAACTTAATAATAATTTACCATAACGCTTGGTAATAATACGCTTATCTAAGATAGTAATTTTCCCTGAATCCGTTTCTTTACGTAAAAGGCGACCACAAGCCTGTACGAGTTTCATTGCTGCATCGGGCACAGTAATATCCATAAAAGCATTGCCGCCTTTTGCTTCTATCCATTCAGCAAGAGAGGCCTCTATTGGATCATCGGGTACTGCAAAAGGTAATTTGGCAATAATCACATGGCTGCAATAATCACCCGGAAGATCAACTCCCTCTGCAAAACTTGCCAAGCCAAATAAAACGCTGGCATTACCTGCATTAATAATTTTTTTATGCTCGACGAGCATTGCTTGCTTAGATAGCTCGCCCTGCATTAAAATTTTATCGCGCACAGACTGGCGCAATTGATAAAACACCTCTTCCATTTGCTTGCGCGATGAAAAAAGTACTAGGCTACCTTTTTGCTCTTCTAATAAATCAGGCAGATACTCAACAATATTCTCTGTATGTTCATGAGCCTTATTGGCTTCGACTGAAAATTTAGGCACCTGTAAAGTCGCGCGGGTAAAATCGAAGGGGCTTGGCATAATACTGTAGTGCTGATCCGCTGTTGTACCTGCACGCATCATAAAGCGATCGTATCTACCCAGTGCAGTCAGTGTTGCAGAGGTAATCACCGCACCGTAGCATTCTTCCCACAGGCGATACCTCAACGTACTCGCGGCAAGTATCGGGCTTGAGCACACCTCGAAATCAATGGTACCGGCAAACTCAACCAAGGTTATCCAACGAGCCGTTGGTATTGTTTTTGAGATGCTACTCGCACCCGGTATGTCATAGGATTTCCATAAGCTAAAATTCGCTTCGCTACGAGACTGCCAATTACCCACGACAGGAAACCAAGTTTCTAAATCAACTTTGGGGACTGCACAATAACCGTCCTCCATAGCTTCTTGTATTTCATTGGCAACATTAGTCAATACAGTATTAAGGCGATCAAATTTTTGAGTAAGAATTTCTGCTGAACTTATAAACTCTGCTGGCGGGATTCCTTGCTCAAAACGGTAACGTTTAGTGTCTCGATTAAACCCATTAGTACCAAAATTATTGCTGCTATTCTCGTTAGAGAATTGCTCATCCATTAACTGCTGACATTGTGGATATATTCTCTCTAAGCTTTGTTTAGCATCTAAAAAGAGAGAGGGCAGCTGTTCGGCATAATGATCGACATTGCCTGCACCACTGATATCACCCAGCATACTTGATAGCGCCTTATGGCTTTGATCTAGCCATTTACTCGTTGCTGCTACACGTGTGTGATAAGCAAAATGATTTAAGGCTTTATCGGGAAGATGATGGCCTTCATCAAAGATATAAATGGTGTCCTCAGGCTTTGGCAGAATTGCCCCACCACCTAGTGCTAAATCGGCTAAGACAAGATCGTGATTAGCAACAATAAGGTCATATTTATCGATAGCATCGCGTGCTTTAAAAAAGCTACAGCTATTAACATTGGAGCAACGCCTCCCTGTACATTCACGATGATTAGTCGTTACTGGCGCCCAAACATTGGGGTCTATTTCATGCTCCCAACTATCGCGGTCACCATCCCATTTACCGGCGCTTAAGGCATCGACCATTGAGTTATAAACAGTTATCGCTTGATCATCAACAGGGGCGCTATCATCGGCCAAAAATGACTGTGTCAAATCAATCTCAGCATCGTTATGCATTAAAATGCGATCTAATTTAGATAAACATAAATAACGCCCACGCCCTTTTGCTAAGCTAAAATTAAAGGACAGGCTAGTGTTATTTTTTACCTCAGGTAAATCTTTTTGAACAATTTGTTCTTGTAACGCAATAGTTGCGGTAGAGACCACTAATTTTTTATTGAGAGCTTGCGCAATGGGAATAGCTGCTAATAAATAAGCGACCGTTTTACCTGTACCCGTGCCTGCCTCTACGATACACAAATGGGGATTATCTACAGGTTGTTTTTCACTGACCTGTTTATCATTGGTAAGTTTTTTATTATTTTTTAATTCAGAGCTTGTGCTAACGGAATCTGAATTTAAATGTAATCGAACACCGTGGTTATCTACTCTAATATTTGCCAAGGTATTGGCAATATTAGCAATCATTAGTTTTTGCCCATGACGCGGCGCTAATTCACGAGATGCTAAAAACTCGCGATAAACTGACTGTATCGTCGCTTTAAGTTCATCGCTCAGCATCGTTTAATTAAGGCCTATTCACACTAATCAAATAATCACTGCCAGTGTCCATTTTTTTGTTCAACGAGGCAGAAAGAGCACCGTGTATTAAACATACACAAGCGATTTCTAACGCAGCTGAGTGAAAAAATGGTCTGGCAGCTAAAAATGCACCACTGGGCGTTTCTCGTCGTTTATTTGGAGTAACCAAACTACTTTCCTCGGCCTTGATTGGCACCTTTTTAGCCACAACAGTGGCTATTTGATTTAGGCCTTAGCTTGCGTCGTTTTTTGTGATTGCTGGCAAACAATAGGATTTGCATACATCGCTAATAAAATATCGCGATAGGCTTCATCGCACTGGGCAATATGTTGACGAAATTGTTGAATCTCCGTTAAGAAGTTATCTTCTTTAAAGGGGATCTTTTGGTGGGTAATTTCAATGTTGTCTGGCAGGCTACCATGTAACTCTTGGTAAGCAATGCAATTACTTGCCTGCAATACATAATTTGAAATAATTTGCCGATCAAGTTCAGCAACGACTTCGTCAGTAGTCTCGTAGTGCCCACTAAGTGGCTCGCCAAAAGCGACATGAATACGACCTTTAAAACCAGTAATACCCTTGGCAATACTGGTTATATCTTCGTGTTCTTCTTTTTCATACTCGCCGTATTCCTTATTGGCATATAATTCTTTTACTTTAGCAATATCGCAAGGGTCGCGCTCATAGGAAATAGATACCGGTACGATATTGAGCTCGCGAATATAATCACTGAGCGCAATAGATTTAGGCTTATTAAGTGCCAGCATACCAATAACCGCACTATTGGTTCTATCCACACCATTTTTAGCCCGCCCTTCGCGCTGAGCTATCCAGATATTGTCTTTGAGTTCTGTCGCAACATGATAAATATATTGCGATAACAGTTTTGCTGCTTTTAGTTTTTCTCGTGGCCGAGTAGCCGAGCGATTAACAATAAAACTTTTGTTAATGCGCATTAGGTCCGATACATAGGGCTTGGTAAATAAATTATCTCCCGTTGCTATTTGCAGTGTCTTAAAACCAGACTGATGCAAAGCAAGATTCACCATCGCTGGGTCAACCACTATATCCCGATGATTGCTAATAAATAAATAGTTTTTGCTCGTATCAAGATGTCTTTTACCCGTAATCGTTAGGCCACTGGTGGTTTCGCGAAGCATACGATCAACGTAGCGCTTTATCAGTACCTGTACGTCATCTATCGTCTTTATTTCGCGTACCTGTTTTGCAACATAATGCCTAACAATAGGTAACATAAGAGGCACTAAGAAATTACTTAGCGTAGGAAAACGAAAACGGGTAACGGCTGTTAAAAACTCTTTGTTTTTTAACAGCCGATTGATCATAGGGACGACTTCTGCATCACTATAGGGTCGAATATCATCAAATTGATTCATTGGATAAATTTTTATTAATTAAAACTACAGTTAACGGCCAATACCAGGGAACCAGCGTACATCATGTGTGTGCTTATCAACTAAGTGCACAACATCTAATACCATGGCAAATAACGCCATACGTACAATAACACCATTATCAGCTTGACGAAAAATCGCTAAATTAGGGTTTTCATCAAGATCGCTGTCTAATTCATTGGCCTCGGAGCGAGAGTCTCTTGGCAAAGGATGCATAATAACAGTATTAGGCTCACAAAATTGTGTATAAATACTTTGATTAAGACGAAAGCGCCCACGATACAGGTCTGCTTCTTCTCTTGTTTGGAAACGCTCTTCTTGTATGCGTGTTGAATAAGCAATATCAACATTGGTAATACTCGAGCTCAACTCATCTGACACAGTGACTTGGTGGCCATTTTCTCGCATCATTTCGACCAATTCAGCCGGCATCGACAGCTCTTTAGGGGACACAAGACTAATACGCATACCCTTATAGAGGTTCAGTAACTTACATAGTGAATGCACTGTGCGGCCATACTTTAAGTCACCAATCATGGCGATGCGCGCGCCATTTATATCGCGCCCGTTAGAGGCCAACTCTTTACGGATAGTATATAAATCTAATAAGGCTTGGGTAGGATGCTCATTGGAGCCGTCACCACCATTAATAACTGGAACACGGCTCGCTTTGGCAAATTCGCCAACGGAGCCTGCTTGCGGGTGACGCATACAAACAACATCGCTATAGCCCGATAACACACGAGCAGTATCATAAAGTGACTCGCCTTTCGCAATTGCCGAACTTTCAAAACCCGTTGTCTCACGGACATTACCACCCAGTAGGTTAAATGCACTACCAAAGCTTACGCGGGTACGTGTACTGGGTTCGAAAAACATATTACCCATAATAGCGCCCTCTAGTACACGAGTCGCTTTTTGTCGACGCGCATAGGGTAGCATTGCATCGGCCACATTAAATATTGCTTCGATATCAGCCTGTTCGAATTGTTGTATCGATAAAATATGGGCGCCAGTAAAGTTCACAAAAAAGCCTTAAAATAGTAGTTATGCAACAAAATGCTCAAACGTGGCAGCATTATTTACAAAAGCGATATGATACTCACTTTAAGAGATGATGTCCTATCTTATTAATTCTCAGCACCTGATTTTTGATCAATTAGCTGCCAAAAAAATACTCGCCATAGGCGCTATTATTACAAAAGTGCATCACCATATTCTATGAGTTTATCTATTATATTTTGGTCAATACCCTGTTGATGACGAAGTGTATCCAATTCAGCAAAATACTGGGACAGTGTTAAGCTTGCACCCATATTTTTATCGGTTAGCCGGTGATAGCGCCACTCCTGCCATCGATGCTGTTCAGACTCGGTTAAGGTTTCGGGGTAATAGCGTGCCCGATAACGAAACAAGAGTGTTTTTAAGCGCTTATCTTTCAGCTTATCGGCAAATAGGCCGAGAGATTCGGGAGACGCTTGGCGGATATCGGTAAATAATGCACGATCACTATTGTTAATAAAGCCGTCATACAACCTTTGTTCGCTATCAGTGCTAACATCAAATGATCTATTTCCATAGATCTCTGTTAATTTGTCTTTTAAATCAACACGACACAATTGCTGCCAATGTAATTCGCATTGGTGTTTATCAATATTTAAGTGCTGCGCTACTTTCTCATCTAACATTTTCGCGGTAATCACTATAGGTGATTTATTCAAATGGACTTCTTTTAAAGGAATACGAGTAACTCCCTGCGCTAAATCTGATTGTTTGACATAAACTCGCTCTTTAATTTCATCGGCACCCAAAGCTAACAAATCGGCAGGGTCTGTCGCTAAATCGTAACAAATAATACTATTATTGTTTTCTGGATGCTTCATTAATGGTGCCAATAAAGCAGCACAACCATTAGCGGCAGGAAAGCGCGATGAGATATGCAAAAAAGGCTTTCTCTGGTCTATATCGATCAATGCACTCACACGATGTTTATCACGTAATTGATAGCAATAGTTATAAAGCTTAGGCTCTTTTACTTTTATTAGCTTAGCAAGTGCAATAGTTGCATGAACATCGGAAAGTGCATCATGGGCCGAAATATGTTCTATAGCATTGGCCTCGCTCAATAATTCTAGCTTAAAACTAGGTGTTCCATCTTCTCGTAGTGGCCAATTAAGTACCTCTGGCCTTAGAGCGTAGACTAGTCTTACAATATCAATAATATCCCAGCGACTATTACCCTGCTTCCACTCTCTCTCGTAAGGGTCATAAAAATTACGATATAAGCCGAAGCGTGTGACCTCGTCATCAAAGCGTATACTGTTATAGCCAACACCACAGGTACCCGGTGTTGAGAGTTGCTCGTGAATTAACTTAAAAAAATCATGCTCTGCTTTACCCTTATGCAAAGCTACCTGAGGTGTAATACCTGTGATTAGGCAGGCTTGGGGTTGTGGCAGACAATCATCATTAGGTTTACAGAAAACCACCAAAGGCTCACCAATAATATTTAAATCCTCATCGGTGCGAATACCTGCAAATTGTGAGGGCTTATCAATACTCGGAGCTGCCCCCCAAGTTTCATAATCGTGCCAATATAATGTGTTCATTTACGCTACCTAGCCAGTGGCCTCTTATATACCCAATCGTTGAGAGCAACGAATGATTTTTCTCAGGTCTTAATCATTGTATTTTTTGTGGCCTACATAGATGCGGGCAATTGGCGTGTGTAGGGAGTGGAAACCATGCCTACGTGGACATAGATAATTCGCATGAGCAGAAACCGAGATATTGAGAGTTTCGCCAATGGTCCGCTTTTGCCTTCAGTCTTCACCTAAACTGAGCCATTTTTACCCACCAAAACCCCACTCAGGCTATTAGAGGCGCCATAAAAAAGCCCCGCAAACTAGCGAGGCTTTTAAGTCAATAATACAATGCTTATATTATTTAAAGGTGATTTTTTCACCACTGAAGGACGCATCAACACGGCGGTTTTTAGCGCGACCTTCTGCTGTAGCATTTGATGCAACAGGATCAGTCTCACCACGACCAAAAACAGAGATCGCAGAAGCAGCAACACCTTTACTGATCATGTAATTAGCAACTGATTGCGCACGGCGCTCAGATAATTGCTGATTATATCCAGCATCACCACGACTATCAGCATGACCAAATAATGAAATCTTAAAGTTGTTGAAGTTACGAGAACCATCAATAATAGGATCAATAGAGGCTTTACCCGCATCGGTTAATACAGCGCTATTGGTAGCAAATAGAGCATCGCCAGAGAAACTTACGTTTTCAACAGTACGCTTTGGTGGCTCTGGCACAACAATAGGTGCAGGTGTTGGTGTTGGAGCAGCAACTGGTGCTGGTGCAGGAGCCGCTGGAGCTGGCACGTTACAAAGCTCTTCACCAAAAGTCGCTAATACACACTCGCCTCTGCCGTCTAGTATTTTGTTACCAGAACCATCTGCTAAATTATCACCTGAGTGAGCGAATGAACCCGTGCTCATAAAAGCAGCTGTTAATGCAATGGCACTTAAACTTGCTATTTTCTTAACCATGAAGACCTCCTAAAGTCCTATTTTTTAATTTTTTTGTTGTTAAAAATCGAGAATAGATAAAATTATGTAGTACTGAGTATTTGCGTCCTAATTCTGGGCTTTATTGCCCAACAACTCAAGCAACAAATAACTAAAATGCCTAATAATCAACAAAAACCATCTATTTTCTTATTAAATCAGTTTTTGCAGCCATTACAAAGTCATTTTTGTGAAGCCCAGCAATTTTATGCGACCACCAACGAACGGTTACTTTACCCCATTCGGTCAATATAGCAGGGTGATGACCAACCTCTTCGGCAAGCTCCCCTACTTTATTACTAAAGGCCAATGCATCGACAAAATTGCTAAAAGTATATTGCTTTGCTAACTGCTGTACATTTTGCTCTACTATAATTTGCCAATCGCTTAGTTCAGCAAGTAGCTCTACCTGTTCGTGCTGACCAACCAATGGGGCATCTGGCTGGCAAGCTTCGCATATTTGCGCGCTAAGGGGTTGCTTCTCTTGAGGTGACATAGCTATTCTCCTAAGTGTCTAAGCAATTAGTTATACGGTGATTTCCTTATAAGGTCTATAGGGCCACTACTATAAAGAACTCTACCTAATATAGATTTATTGGATCGTTAATATGCCCTCTTCAATTTTAGCTTTCCAAATTTCGGGGCCTGTTTGGTGTACAGACTCACCTTTCGAGTCGACAGCCACGGTTACGGGCATGTCTTTAATTTCAAATTCATAAATCGCCTCCATGCCAAGATCTTCGAAAGCTAATACCTTCGAGCCAACAATCGCTTTAGAAACTAAATACGCAGAACCACCTACCGCCATTAGATACACCGCTTTGTTATCCTTGATAGCTTCAATGGCCTGAACACCACGCTCTGCTTTACCAACCATGCCTAATAGGCCAGTTTTTTCAAGCATAGTGCGCGTAAATTTATCCATGCGAGTAGCCGTCGTAGGGCCTGCTGGGCCAACCACTTCGTCACCAATAGGGTCGACTGGACCTACGTAATAAATAAAGCGCCCCTTAAGATCAACAGGGAGCTCTTCGCCTTTGTTGATCATATCTACCATACGTTTGTGCGCAGCATCTCGGCCCGTGAGTAATTTGCCCGATAGTAAGATGGTTTCTCCTGGCTGCCATTCAAGCACATCTTCTGGTGTCACCGTGTCCAAATTAACACGACGTGTACTTTCGCCGATCTCCCAAGCAATTTTTGGCCAATCATCTAGGCTTGGAGGCGTTTGTGTCGCGGGACCTGAGCCATCTAGCGTAAAGTGTGTATGGCGAGTTGCCGCACAATTTGGAATGATTGCCACGGCTTTGTTAGCCGCATGCGAAGGGAAATCTTTTACTTTAACATCTAATACTGTGGTTAAACCACCTAAGCCCTGTGCACCAATACCAAGGCGATTCACTTTATCATGAAGCTCTAAACGCAGCTCTTCTGCTCGGTTTTCAGCGCCTTTTTCTTGCAATTCTTGTATGTTGATGGGCTCCAGTAACGATTCCTTTGCTAATATCATTGCCTTTTCAGCCGTACCGCCAATACCCACACCTAGAATACCAGGGGGACACCAACCGGCACCCATGGTAGGTACAACACTCAATATCCAATCAACGACCGAATCTGAAGGGTTGAGCATAGCAAACTTGGACTTTGCTTCGCTGCCACCACCTTTTGCCGCAACATGTACCTCAACTTTATCGCCCGGAACAATTTTATAATTGATAACAGCAGGTGTGTTGTCACCTGTATTTTTACGGGCACCGTCGGGGTCCGACAGGATCGACGCGCGCAATAAATTCTCTGGGTGATTATAAGCACGCCTTACGCCTTCGTTAATCATATCTTCAAGGCCCATAGTAGCCTCAAATTGAATATCCATACCCACTTCAACAAAGGCAGATACGATACCGGTATCCTGACAAATGGGCCTATGACCTTCGGCGCACATGCGGGAGTTAATTAAAATTTGAGCCATCGCGTCCTTTGCCGCAGGATTGGCCTCTCGTTCATAAGCCTGATGAACTGCCTGAATAAAATCAAGCGGGTGATAATAGGAAATAAATTGTAACGCATCGGCAATGCTATCAATTACGTCATCTTGTTTAATTATTGTGGTCATAATATTTGCTACCTTTTAGCTACATTCATTTTTGCTGATCAGCGCTCAAAAATAATCAGCATCATCGTTTTATTGGCTATTTAATTCACTTTAATTACGCAATAGTATAAAGCTTATATAATGATTTTTATTGGGGTGCTATACCTGCACGACTTTTTAAAGTAATGAGATCGCGATTAGTGGTCAGTCTAAACTTATCAAAAGACTCTATCGCCTCATCGTATTCTTTTGTCCGACGTGAAAGCGTATTAAGTTGTTGTAAAAGCTGCTCTAATTCTTTTTCAAGATTGGCAACCTTACCAGCATTGCTTGTATTTTTAGCTAAAGTCGAACGAATATTATCAATGGCTTGATTTTGCTCAGAAGATCTTTCACGTAAGGATTTAAGTAATAATTCTTGTTCAGAAGAGTTTTGCTTATTTTGTCTAATAGCCACTAACGTTTTTTTGAGTTGATCGTCTATCTTATCGATTGTTTTTTTAGATTGATCAGTACTTGTATCAATACGTTTACCTGTCTTTTCGATGAGTTCATTTAACTCGGTTCGTGCAGCTGACAATTTCTTAAGGTTAGCATTACGCGTTGCCCATAATTTATCAACTTCGCTCATCGCCACACTAACATTTTTATCCAAGTCTTTAACGTTCGCGGTTAGTACTGTTAATGATTGTGTAGACTCGTCATCGGATAATAACAATTTATTTTCAAGTTCTAGCAAGCGCTCCTGTTGCTCGGCTACTATTTTTTGAGAGAGAGTAAATTGCCAAAAAATATAGGCACTTGCTGCTGATGCTAATAGTGCAATAAGTAGTGCAATCCATAATAGCGATGATGGCTGCTTTTGAATCATTACCTGTGGGCGTGTATTAGCTCTTGTTCGAGAGACATTTCGTGCTTCTGCATCACCACTTTGTGAGCTTTTATCAGGTGTTGATGAGAAAGTAGGTTCTTTACGATCTTGTACCATAATTTTCCTATATTACATTACTGTAGTACCTAGGAACCTCTAATTCACCTTTGGGTCTTCTGCGTGAGCCTGCCATGTATTTAAGTAAAAATGGCAGCCACCCATAACAAGAAGTTCAACGCAGTTAACTATGCCCCTTAAGGCTTGCAAGCGTTATTTGAGGTTCCTTTACTACTGTGTTAAATCATAACAATGGTGTTTATTATGATGCTTATTTTATGCAATTTCTAGCGTCCTATATATTATCATTAACCTTAACAAATCGTATTAGCCATGATCACAGTTTTTATAAATACACTATTGATATTACAAAAACACCTTAGAGGCACTCTTTGACTGGTGCATATGAGCGCCTATGTATAGGTGTAACACCTAGTTTTTTAAGTGCCTCTCTATGCTGCTGAGTGGGGTAGCCTTTATGTTTTGCAAAACCAAAGCCTGAATATATTTCATCATAAGCGATCATTTCCCTATCACGCGTGACTTTGGCTAAAATTGAGGCAGCAGCAATACACGCTACTCTCGCATCACCTTTGACAACGGCTTCGGCATTATATGCCCAGTTAGGAATCTTATTACCATCAACCAGTACATGCTCTGGTTGTACTGATAAGCTCTCCACTGCCCTTTTCATCGCAAGCAGGCTGGCTTGTAATATATTAATGCTGTCTATTTCTTCAACGGAGCAACGTGCAATAGAATACGCTAATGCTTTCTCTTTGATCAGCTCATATAAACTATCACGCTTTTTTTCTGATAATTTTTTTGAATCATTTAAACCTTCAATTGTATTATCTGGATCGAGAATCACAGCAGCTGTGACAACATCGCCCGCTAAAGGACCTCTACCCACCTCATCGACACCGGCAACAAGTATGCCTTGGTAGCAACTAACAAATGGTTCAAGCATTATGCTTCTCTGATAGTAAATTATGAATGGCCTTTGCAGATTCAACATCAGCATTAGCCATGAGGCTTTGATGAAGCTCTGTAAATTTTTTAATATGTTTATTAGGCGATGACAGCATATCTAGCACGTCCTTTGTAATATTTTCGACCGTCGCATCTTTTTGTATTAATTCAGGTACCAACAATTTATTGGCCAGTAAATTAGGCAAGGACAAATAAGGGACTTTTAATAACGATAGGATCAAATAATAAGACAGCGGTGCTATTTTACAGACCACTACCATTGGTTTTTTAAGCAGCATTGCTTCTAATGCGGTAGTGCCCGATGCAAGTAAAACGCCATCGGACGCTGCCATAATTTCGTGTGAGAAACCATCTACAACGCTGACAGGTAAATCTGGGTGCTCTTTTAATTGTGCTTCGATCTGTTCTCGTCGGGCTGAATTGGCAGCGGGCACTATCACCTGTAGGTTTTTGACAGTACCCATGCACTCTTTTATTGACTGCCAAAGCACAGGGCCAATTAAATTAACTTCACTGGCTCTACTACCTGGTAGACAAGCAAGTATTGGGCGAGAGGTATCGCAGGGTATTTGTTTTTTATCCAATAGAGCTTTGAGCGCTTTTTTATCCGCCTCGTCATCATTCTCTAGAGGAAACTTATCTGCTAAAGGGTGGCCGACAAATTTAACCGGTATACCATGTTTTTCGTAAATGGCATTTTCAAAAGGCAGTAGTGTTAGCATCAAATCTACAGCGCGAGAAATTTTTTTGATTCTACCTTGTCGCCATGCCCATACCGATGGGCTGACATAATGCACTGTTTTTATATTAGTTTTTCTGAGTTTTTCTTCTAGGCTTGTATTAAAATCGGGCGAATCAATACCAATAAACACATCAAATTTGTGCTGTGTGAAATAAAGATATAATTGCTTTCTTATCGATAATAATTCAGGCAGGCGCTTAAGAGGCTCTACAATACCTACAACCGCCAATCGGTCTTGAGGGAAAAGGCTATCCAAACCTTCTGCAATCATTTTTTCACCACCAATACCAACAAAATGTGCATCGGGATAAAAAACTTTTAGCTCTCTTATTAAGCCAGCACCTAAGGTGTCGCCGGAGATTTCACCAGATACTATACCGATTTTCATGATTTATATTTCAGTGTGAAAAAAGAAGCCGCTCATCAACGAACAATACCACGTGTAGCGCAATGAATACTGTCGATAAATAACTGCACTTCTTTACAATCAATCGCCAGCTGTTCTAGCTCTTCAATGGCTTCTGCTAATATTAGTTTCTTGCGATAAACAATCTTAAATGCTTTTTGCAAAACACGAATAGCATCTTTGGAAAAACCACGCCTAGATAGGCCTTCTGAGTTTATTGTTTTTGCCTCAGCAGGCGCACCAGTAACCATAATATAAGCGGGTACATCTTTACCAATTGCACTACCCATACCCGTAAAGGCATGAGCACCAATACGACAATACTGATGCACAAGCGTATATCCACCCAAAATTGCCCAATCACCAATATGCACATGACCAGCGAGAGCAGTATTATTTACTAGAATGCAATGGTCGCCTATAACACTATCGTGTCCAATATGCGCATAGGCCATAATCAAATTATCATTACCTATAGTCGTTTCACTACGATCTTGGATCGTTCCACGGTGAATGGTAACACCTTCTCGAATAACATTATTTTTACCAATAACTAGTGTAGTTTTTTCACCCTTATACTTTAAATCGGGCGTCGCCTCACCTATGGAAGAAAATTGATAAATATGTGTATTGGCTCCAATCGTGGTTGGGCCTTTAACAACAACATGGGGCTCGATAATACAGTTGGATTCTATAACAACATCGGGGCCGATAATTGAATACGCGCCAATACTAACATCTCTGGCAATAGCAGCATCTTTATCAACAATAGCAGTAGGATGAATAGACATTCACTCTAGACTTTACGGTCAGCACATAAAATAGTCGCAGAAGCCGCAAGCTTGCCATCAACAGAGGCTTGACACTCAAACTTCCAAATATTACTTTTCTTCGACAGCACGGTTGCTTCTAACTCTAAGCGATCCCCGGGTACGACTTGTCTTCGAAAACGCACTTTATCGGCACCTGCGAATAAATAGACCGAGCCATCATCGGGTGTTTTACCCAAGCTCTTAAACCCAAGAACACCCGAAGCCTGCGCCATTGCCTCAATTATCATAACACCAGGAAAGATAGGTGCTTGAGGAAAATGCCCATTGAAGACTTCTTCATTAATACTAATATTTTTGTAGGCGCGAATATATTCACCTTCACGCAATTCAACTACTCTGTCCACTAATAAAAATGGGTATCGGTGTGGCAACCATTTTTTTATTTCCACAGCATCCATCATAAGCCAAACCTTATTTATTTAATTGATTTTATTTGCCTAGCCAGTTTATCTAACTGATTGAAGCGAACAGCATTCTTTCTCCATTCCCGCGTTGTTGTTACTGTTGTTCCCGAAGAATAGGAACCAGACTGACGTATTGATTTTGACACAAGTGTCATTCCAGTGATGTGAACATCATCTGCAATTGATAAATGCCCCGCAATACCAGCACAACCAGCCACGGTACAACGCTTACCAATAACTGTACTACCTGCAATAGCCGCTGTAGCAGCAATTGCAGTACCTGCACCTATCTTAACGTTATGGCCAATTTGCACAAGGTTATCAATTTTAACACCATCTTCGATAATAGTATCGTCAAGAGCACCGCGATCAACCGTGGTATTTGCACCTACTTCGACGTTATTAGCAATGCGAACACTACCCAACTGATAAATTTTTTGCCAGCCATCACTCGATGGCGCAAAGCCAAAACCATCCGCACCAATAATTGAGCCGCTGTGAAAAATACAGTCGTCACCAATTGCTACCTGATGGTAAATCGTGACATTGGCATATACCGTTGTATTTTCCCCAATTGTCACACCCCTACCAATATAAGAACCTGCACCAATGCTACTATTATCGAGAATTTGGCAGTTTTCTTCAACAACAGCATTCGCACCAATACTGACATTCGCTCCAATAAGCGCATTATCGGCAACAACGGCACTCGGGTGTATACCGCTACTATTGATCTGTTTGCAAGCAAACAATTCGCTTACCTTGGCATAGGAGAAATAAGGATTAGCAACAATTAATTTATTACCGTTATATTCTGCTGCGCTGTCTTCATTTAATAAAATGCACCCTGCCTGAGTTTTACTCAGTTGATCACTATAACGACTACCCATATAAAGCGCTAATTGCTGTTCATTGGCCGACACCAAGCTCGCTAAACCACTAATTTCAAACCCTGCATGCCCATCAAGATTTGCATCAAGATATTGAGACAAATACTTTAGTGTGTAGCTATGCATGACGTAAACTCACGAATTATCTAGTTATTTTCATCAGACTGCTTTTGAGGCGGCTTTATTTCATTAAGTTTCTTAGTTAACTCTGATGTAATGTTAAATTCGGGCTTTTGAAAAAAAACAGCTCTTGCATTCATTAATAGGTCTATTTTTTTCTCTTCGATAATATCTTTGACAATATTTTCAATATCTGGGGTTAACTGCTGAATAACCCTACCTTGCAACGAGCTTCTTGCCGATTCCAATTGGCTACCTAGTTGGTTCACCTGTTTTACTTTTTTATCAAAATTTTCATTAAATGTTTTCTTTTGCTCATCGGACCACGTCAAGCCATTTGCTTTTGCATCATCCTCTAGCGCTTTGAATTCTGATCTTAGTTTATTGTATTCAGCAATTCCTTTAGCATAATTATCGCTCTTGGTTGCTGCTTTTAAAAAGCTCTTTGCGTAGTCAGAACGTAAAGCTGCTGCCTCTATGTCAACAACAAATACGTTTTGCTGGGCAAAGCTAATAGAGGGCATTATGACAACAAACAATAAACAGATTTTGGCAATATAATTCATAATTAAATCCTATACTTTTTCATCAATAGTATTGATGCACAATTAATACTAAAACGAGCGGCCTAAAGTAAACTGAAATGTCTCAGGCTCATCAAAAGGTTGCTCTTGGATGGCGTTAGAAAAGTTAAAGCTCAATGGGCCAACAGGCGACAACCATTGGATGCTAACACCCGCAGCAACACTTAAATTACCTAAGTCAATATTATCGCAGTTGGCCTGAGCAGGCCCACAATCTGTTGAGAAAACATTACCTGCATCAACAAAAAGTGACAATCGCGCTTTGTCACTAAGACCAATAAAGGGGATAGGTACAATCAGCTCGGCACTTAATTCTACTAAAATATTACCACCGATAGTATCTAGATCGTCTTCATCGGCACCTGCCGTCAATAATTGGCCATTAGCCTGCTGAACATACACAAAATCAAGGTCATTAGAGTTAATATTACCCAAATCCGCAGCCTCAGAATTAAGGGCTACTGGTACAGCGACAAAGGCATTCGCTGGTGTACCCTTTGGACCTAAGGTGCTATTCTCAAAGCCACGAACCGAGCCAATACCGCCTGATAAGAAGTTTTCAAAGAAGGGTAACTGATCAATATCACCATAACCATCAGCGTAACCAAGGCGACCTCGTAAATGTAGCGCAGTGCTGCTAGTAAGCGGGAAGTAAGTATCATTGGTATAAATTAACTTGAAAAACTCCAAGTCGCCACCGGGTACTGCCACCTCAGCACTAAACCGCTGAGATGACCCTTTAGTTGGGAAAAGTCCGCGATTAAGTGTGGATTTTGACCAACCCAAATCAAAGGTAAGAGTTGTGAAGTCGTCTCCAAACTCATCGAGAAACCCTTCTGGAGTGTCTTGAGCAATAGTAGCTGGATCAACAGTTTGAAAACCAGAGGCTACACCAGGAGCTAAAGTATTTACTAATCTATTGCCATTAGAATCAAGAGCCAAATTATTAAATTCGTTATCGTCGAGGCCACTAAAGCTGTCAAACTCATCTATAAAGTCATTACCATTAGTATCAGCATCATCAATATTTTCAGCAACATTGGTACCAGAGTTACCAATACTCGGCAAGATGACATTTTCAAAGAATTCATTAGATACAGAGAAATTTTCAACCCCGTCCCTCAGTATAGGGGTCCCCTGAACCTCTTGCGGAGCGGTTGTACCTGCTTGGATAGAAATATTTTGCAGACCAACGCCAAAAGTTAACCGAGAGTTTTCGGAAATAGGGTAACCAAAACCAACATTAAGCCCAACGGTATCCGAGGCAAAGTTGGATACATCAATTTCGTCAAAATCCCTTTGTCTAAAAAATAATCTGACGCTGCGACTCACGCCATCGGGAGTATAAAAAGGGTCACGAAAGCTCACATTATATGCAGTAAGGGAACGGCCTGTTTGCACATTAAAGGCAAAGTTTTTACCACTACCTAACCAGTTATTATTCTGTAGGCCAGCACCAACATTAACGCCATTATCACCAGAAAACCCCAAACTGAGGTTAACATTTGCTGTTGGTTGTTCTGTAACGGTAAATTCGACATCGACTTGATCGACTGTACCTGGGACATCGCGCGTCTCTAAACTAACATTACCGAAAAAGCCCAATCGTTCCAAACGCGCTTTCGATTGTTCTAACTTTTGTGTCGAAACCGGTGCACCTTCTAGCTGGCGCATCTCACGTCTTAGTACATGGTCAGATGTCGCGGTATTGCCCGAGAAGCTAATACGTCTAACGTAACTAATCGAGCCAGGCGTCACAAAAAAAGTGAGTTTGATCGATTCAGCATCGCCATTAACAACATCGATATTTTCTTTATCGGTACTCACAACTTCAGGAATAGCACTAACTCTCGCCGCGCTGTAGCCCTCATTACCTAAAGCTCGTTGGAGTACACTTTCGGTTTGGGTAACGCTTAACTGAGAGAAAACATCCCCTTCATCAATATCAATTAATACTCTAATCTCTTCCTCTGGAAGGATAGGTTCACCAGAGATGGCTATTTCACCGATACGTAATTTCTTTCCCTCAGTGATATTAACCGTAATAAAAACCGTTTCTTTATCAGGGCTAAGTGATACTTGAGTAGATCTGACTCTAAAGTTCAAAAAACCACGATCTAAATAAAATGATTTTAGTTTTTCCAAATCGCCGGATAATTGCTCACGAGCATACTTATCGTTGCCAGTAACCCAAGACCAAGTGCCTGTTTTATTAAGGCCAAATAGACTGCGGAGCTTTTTTTCTTTAAATTCTTTATTGCCAACGATCTTAATTTGTTTAATCTTGGCAACACGACCCTCATTAATTTGTATACCAACAACCACCTGATTGTTAGTTTGAAATTCGGTCACCGTGTTAATTTCTGCTGAGTAGCGCCCTAGTGCACCGTATTGCGCATTAAGTTGTTTAGAGATAGCCTCTAGTGCAGACTGTTTAAATACTTCCCCTTCCGCTAAACCAATATTCCCTAAACCTTCTAACAAAGCCTCTTCATCAAGGATTTTATTGCCTTCGATAATAACTCGACTAATCACTGGCCGTTCTTTAAGGTTAATAATCAGCACATTATTTTCTTGACCAATATTTACATCGTCAAAGAACCCCGTATCAAATAGATCACGAATAGCATTTTGTATCTGCACATCGGATACTCGCGCTCCCGCTTCGATATCAATGGCAGAAAACACCGTCGCTGCCGAAACTCGCTGCAAACCCAGGATTTTAATATCATCTATCTGGTAGATTTCTTGGGCACGACTACTATTAAACAGCAAAAAACTAATCAACAAACTAACAAATAGTCGCAGAGCGAAACTAGATAAAAACAACTTCATAAATTTTCTATACGTTAAGTGAATTAATATGCGACAGCATTAAGAAAGAATTCGAATAAGATCATTATAATGGACGACAACCATTAAACTCACCACTGCTAATAAACCAACTTGATAACCAATCATTTGTATACGCTCAGGTAAAGGACTACCTTTAACTGCTTCTATTAAATAAAACATAATATGCCCACCATCAAGAACTGGAATTGGCAATAAATTAAATACACCTAAGCTGACACTAAAAAACGCTAAAAAGGAAATATAGTAGGTCAAGCCTGCCGCTGCACTATCACCAGCGACTTGCGCAATAGTAAAGGTACCACCCATATTTTTTATGGATACATCCAACAGCAGTATTTTTTTAAAGAAAGACAAAATAACCAGAACTTGATCATAAGTACGGGTAAATCCGTATTGAATAGATTCTAGCAACGAGTAATTGATTTCTCTGATCATTGCTTCTGGCCAGCGCAATGATGCAGACAAACCAACTCTACCAATTAACTCTCCATTTTCCTCAATCGCTTCTGGCGTCAACAGAATACTCGTGGATTGCCCATCACGATTAATCATTACATCGATAGGAGATCCAGGGTTGGCTCTAACAAAATTTACCCACTCTCTCCAAGAAACTAACGACTGACCATTTGCCGATACTAGTTCGTCTCCGATCTGTAAACCAGCAGATTGCGCCGCACTGCCATCAACGACAGTTGACAGTATCCAGTCTGTTTCTGGCTCTGATGGACTAAGGCCTAGCTCTCCAAGAATATCCGGGCGATCATCATTACCAAGCCATTGTTCAATCGGGATTCTTTTAACCGTAGACAAATCAGAGTTCGTAGTCTGCGATGAGAAATCCTTAAGCCCAACATTAATTGTGCCTGTATCGCCAATTCTACTTGCTAACTTGTCAAAAACTTCATTCCATGTTGATACTTTTTTATTATCAATACTAACTATTTCAAAGCCACTTTCGATTTGTGCCTGCTCAGCCAAACTACCTGGCGCTACATCACCAATAACAGGAACCACGCCTTTGGTACCCAACATAGCAAAAGCGAAATAGAAGGCAATGGCTAAAATAAAATTGGCTATAGGACCCGCGCTGATAATCGCAATTCTCTGCCAAACGCTTTTACGCGTGAAGGACATATGCACTTCTTCAGGCGCTACGTTACCTTCTCTCTCATCCAACATCTTGACATAGCCGCCGAGAGGAATAGCAGCAAAAACATACTCCGTACCTGTCTTACCTACTTTAGTAAATAATGGCTTGCCAAAACCCACTGAAAAGCGCAGTACTTTGACACCGCAACGACGAGCAATATAGAAGTGACCAAACTCATGGAAGGTCACTAATATACCAATCGCTAATAAGAACCAAAGAATTGTTGTCAACATACCGAATAAACTACACTTTTTTAATTATCTTTAAGCATATAAACATGCATTATAACAACATTCACAAATAATGAACTGATATTCTGACCCCTATACTATTAATTTATAATGAAGCAATTACAGCCTGCGACATTTTGCGCGCGTATAAATCCGCGTCTAAGACAGCGTCAATACTATCCAGTTCAAAAAAATTAGCCGAAAAGAGAACAGTGTCTAGTACAGCGGCAATGTTACCAAAGCCTATCCTACTGTTTAAAAATGCATCTACTGCCACTTCATTAGCCGCATTGAGAACTGTAGCAGCTGATGAGGGCTGCGATGCAACCGATATTGCCAGCGACAGAGCTGGAAAACGCTCAAGATCTGGGCGCTCAAAATCAAGCCCACTCAAGCTCATAAAATCTAAAGATTTTACGCCGCTATCAATCCGCGATGGCCAAGCAAGCGCATGCGCTATTGGCGTTCTCATATCCGGCTGCCCCAGCTGGGCAAGTACCGAGCCGTCATTATACTCAACCATAGAATGAATAATACTCTGAGGATGAATAACGACCTCAATATTCTTAGGATCTAAGCCGAATAGCCAGCGAGCCTCTATAAACTCCAAGCCTTTATTCATCAAGCTTGCAGAATCAACAGATATTTTGCGGCCCATCGACCAATTTGGATGATTACAAGCCTGATCTGGCGTTGCTTTTTGAATGGCCTCTATCGGCCACTGTCTAAATGGGCCGCCAGAGCCCGTTAACAATACCTTCTTAACACCTGCGATATCGTAGCTAGAGCTAGTCTTATCCCTTTGCTTTAGAGTATTCGGTAAACACTGAAAAATAGCATTATGCTCGCTATCAATAGGTAACAAAATTGCCTGGCTTTGACTCAATGCGCTCATAAATAAGCCGCCAGCCATCACCAAAGCCTCTTTATTGGCTAACAGCACTTTTTTGCCCATTTTGACCGCAGCCAAAGTAGGCAACAATCCGGCAGCACCAACAATAGCGGCCATCACCGTATCCACCGCACCATCTTCAACGACGCTAATCAATGCATCATTACCCGTTAGCACCTCAGTGCTTATCTTGGTACTGGCTAGTCGTTTTTTTAACTCTTGTGCCGAAGCACTATCTTGTAGAACTGCATAGGTAGGGCTAAAAGAGAGGCATTGCTGCTCTAGCACATCAACATTTGTATTTGCGGTTAAGGCAAATACACTAAATTTGCTAGGGTGCCTTGCAACAACATCTAGGGTGCTAACCCCAATAGAACCGGTAGAACCCAGAACGGTAATCACCTGCAAGCCCGCAGAGCCTTCAGGTACTGAATTACTCATAAAGACCAGCCAGACAGGATAATACCCAAAGTAAAAATAGGGGCCGCAGCAGTCACACTATCAATTCGATCTAGCACACCGCCATGACCAGGTAATACGCTGCCACTGTCTTTAACATTGCGGTGCCGCTTGACCATACTTTCTAATAAATCACCCAAAACCGAGCCAAGGGCAGTAAAAAATATAACAATAAACAATGCCTTCCACTGCTTAAAATCGGTATAAAAATTGACTGCTAAGGCAAGTAATAAGCAAGCAACAAGCCCTCCCCAAAAACCTTCCCAGGATTTTCCAGGGCTTACCTCAAACAGTAATTTATGCCTGCCAAAAGCCTTACCCGTAAAATAAGCGCCAGTATCGGCAACAATAACGGTTGCCATTAGCAGTAAAATCAATAAGGCGCCGTCTTTACCCTGATGTAAATAAGATAGTGACAACCAGCAAGGAATTAACACCACCCAACCCATCAGCGCTTTTACCCAGCGAGACTCCCACAAGACAACACTTGAGGGATAGCCTTGCACCCAAAGCAGCGCAACAGCCCACCACGCAACGGAAATTAATAAAAAATGGCGCATTTCAGATAACACTATTACACCGTCGAACACACCGGTATACCAAGCTATCAGTAACATAGCAGTTGCGGTTAATACACTAAAGATTAATCGTTCAGGTGGGGATTTAAATCCGGCCAAGTTTGCCCATTCCCAAGCGCCTATAAGAGTAAATATCCCCGCAAAGACAACAAAGCCGCCCCAAGGTAATAAAAACAAACTCGACAAAAATAAGGCGGCCAAAACAAGGGCTGTTATTATTCTCAATTTAAGCACAGCTCGAACCCTTTTGATGATCTAAAACTTTGCCAGAGGTATTCTTAAGTTGCTCACTGGTTAGGCCAAATCGGCGTTCGCGAGCAGTAAAGTTGTCAATGGCTGCTTTTAATGCCTCACAATCAAAGTCAGGCCACAATAAATCACTGAAGTAGAGCTCCGAATAAGCAAGCTGCCACAATAGAAAGTTACTCACCCTTGACTCTCCGCCTGTGCGGATCAATAAATCGACTGGCGGTAAGTTGGCTAGAGCCGTATGTGAATTAAATAGCTCTTCATCAATAGAATCCAAAGCAAGTCCTTCATCTTTAACCGAGGCCGCGATTCTCTTAGCCGCATTAACAATATCCCAACGGCCACCATAGTCTGCAGCAATATTAAATGTCTGCTTACCACCCAGCGTCTGTAATTCGGCTTTTTCTATAGACTTAACTAACTTTTTATCGAATTTGTTACGATCGCCAATAACCCTCAATCGCACATTTTCTTTTTTTAAGCGCTTAGCCTCACCAGAGAGGTAGTGCTCAAACAAAGACATAAGCCCACGCACTTCAGCAATGGGCCGACTCCAATTTTCACTACTAAAAGCAAAGACAGTCAGCACGTCGATATTGTATTCGCGACAACCCTCGAGCATATCGCGCAAGCGCTCAACACCAGCTTTATGCCCTGCAATACCAGACAGGCCCTGCCTCTTAGCCCAGCGGTTATTACCATCCATAATAATCGCTATATGCTTGGGGGAAACTGGAGAGAGTTGATCTGTCAAAGTAGTTACCAGTAAATTAGTTTTTTATTATTATATAATGTTGCGCTATATTTCCATCAGATCCTTTTCTTTGACTGCAAAGGCAGCATCCACATCAGCAACGTACTTATCAGTTATCTTCTGAATATCGTCCTGAGCACGACGTTCATCATCTTCGCCGATCTCTTTCTCTTTTAAAAGGTCTTTAACGTCAGCTAGTGCATCACGACGAACATTACGAATAGAGATTTTGGCATTTTCTGATTCGGATTTTGCTTGTTTAATATAGTTTTTACGAGTTTCTTCTGTTAATGCTGGCATGGGAAGGCGGATCAAATCACCTTGCGTTGCAGGATTAAGCCCCAAATCAGATTTCATAATCGCCTTTTCAATCTCTGGCGTTAATTGCTTTTCCCAAGGACTAACTGACAAGGTACGAGCATCTAGAACTGAGATATTGGCCACCTGAGACAACGGAGTTTCTGACCCGTAATAATCAACGGTGATGCTATCTAGAATACTAGGATGAGCACGCCCTGTACGAATTTTATTGAAATTTGAGCCTAGAGCATCGATGCTTTTTTGCATCCGCACAGCCGCTTCTTTTTTAATATCTTCAATCATATTTTTAACCTTAAAATTTATTCTTAACAAAAAGCACAGAAAATAAAATTAGAAATCCAGTTAAGCTTCGATAATCCACTGATAAAACAATCATTCAGAACCATTAAGCTAAGCCTATTCTATTAGTGTACCCTCATCGCCACCCACAACAATATTCAGCAATGCGCCGGCCTTTGACATTTTAAAAACACGAACTGGCATTTTATGATCACGACATAAACATATTGCCGTTAAATCCATAACTCCCAACTTCTTCTCAAGGGCAAGATCATAGGTTAAACAATCATACTTGGTCGCTTTTTTGTCTTTCATTGGGTCAGCGGTATAAACGCCATCGACTTTGGTTGCCTTAAGTACAAGCTCGGCTTCCACTTCTATAGCCCTTAGGCAAGCCGCAGAATCCGTCGTGAAAAATGGATTGCCTGTACCTGCTGCAAAAATAACAACCTCGCCTGATTCTAAATAACGAATAGCGCCGCGTCGATCGTAGTGATCCACAATACCGCTCATGGGGATCGCCGACATCACCCGCGAGGTGATATTTGAGCGCTCCAAAGCATCACGCATAGCAAGAGCGTTCATGACTGTTGCCAGCATACCCATATGGTCGCCGGTTACTCTATCAAGGCCTGCCTCACTCAGCGAGGCCCCCCTAAATAGGTTGCCACCACCAATAACGAGACCTACCTGAACACCAATACCCACTAACTGGCCAATCTCTAAAGCCATTTTATCAAGTACTTTGGGATCGATACCAAAGCCTTCTTTTCCCATGAGTTCTTCGCCACTGAGCTTGAGCAATATTCGTTTATATTTCTTATCACGCTTGATTGACATAAATCGGCTTCACCTAAAGAGCAAGAAAACAGCATATAGCAGCCATCAAATCCAGCAACACTGAACAAAGAATGGCACATATACAAATAAGGAGGGGTATTCTAACAGCAAGACGGGGTAAGTGGACAACACTTACCCCGCAAAAAACCTCAAAATAGAGGGGAATAAACAATCGAATAATTATCTATTCTTATTTAGCAGCTTCTACTTGGGCAGCAACTTCAGCAGCAAAATCTACGTTATCCACCTCGATACCTTCACCGACTTCAAAGCGTGTAAAGGCACTCACTGAGGCACCGGCATCTTTCGCCAACTGACCAACGGTAAGCTCTGGGTTTTTAACAAAAGGCTGCTCTATCAAGCTATTCTCTTTAAGGAATTTTTTGATTCGGCCAACCATCATTTTTTCAACAATCTCATCTGGCTTACCTGCCATGTCTGGCTGCGCCTTAATGATGTCTTTTTCTTTAGCCACAACGTCTTCTGGCATATCATCGCCACTCACAACCTGAGGATTTACCGCAGCGATATGCATAGCAATATCTTTAGCCAACTCACCACTACCGCCCTCTAATTGCGCTAAAACAGCAATACGGTTATTTGAATGAACATACGCACCAACAACACCACCTTCGACTAATTGAACGCGGCGAACTGAAATGTTCTCACCAATTTTTTGAACAAGCGCTTCACGTGTATTTTCAAGCTCGCCAGACATTAATGCAGCAACATCGGTTTGCTTATCAGCAAATGCCTTGTCGGCAACCACGCCAACAAAACCCAAAAAACCTTCATCGCGTGCAACAAAATCAGTCTCAGAGTTAACTTCAACAACGATACCGTAACTATTATCATCAGCCACACGAATTGCCACAACACCATCAGCTGCGGTGCGGTCTGCTTTTTTCGCCGCTTTTAAGCCACTGGCTTTACGTAAATTTTCAATCGCTAACTCAATATCACCATCAGCTTCTTTAAGTGCTTTTTTACACTCCATCATACCCAAACTTGTACGCTCACGTAGCTCTTTTACCATTGAAGCAGAAATCGCCGCCATGATTATATCCTCTTTAAATTTTGTAAATTTTATCTTATCGACTGCTCGTACTACTCAAGCCTGCCAACAAAACAATTAATAATGTGAATGTCAATAACGCCACTTTTAATACGTAATTATTAAAAAAGGGAGCTTAGCCCCCTCTTTTTCATCAACCAGAAGCTTCTAACCTCTGGTAATTAAGTACATACAAATTAGCTTTTTGCTTCTTCGGTTGCTTCTACTTCAACAAATTCGTCTTTATTGGGTGTAGATTGCGCACTGGCTGCACCAGTTAAACAAGCATCTGCAATAGCCGTGGTATAAAGCTTAATAGCGCGGATAGCATCATCGTTACCAGGAATCACGTAATCGATACCTTCAGGATTACTGTTGGTGTCAACAATACCAAAAACAGGAATACCTAATTTATTGGCTTCGTTCACAGCGATACGCTCATGGTCAACATCGATAACGAATAGCGCATCAGGCAAGCCACTCATATCTTTAATACCACCAATAGATAGCTCTAGCTTTTCCATTGCACGCTTACGCATTAACGCTTCTTTTTTAGTTAATTTCTCAAAAGTACCGTCTTGGCTCTGTGCTTCGAGCTCACGAAAGCGGCGAATAGACGCACGGATTGTTTTGTAGTTAGTCAACATACCACCTAACCAACGATGACTAACAAAAGGCTGACCGGAACGTTCCGCTTGCTCTTTGATACTTTTTTGGGCAGCACGCTTAGTGCCAACCATAAGAATTTTTTTCTTTTGAGATGCCATCTTATTGATAGCCTGTAGCGCTTCATTAAACGCAGGAACAGTCTGCTCAAGATTAATAATGTGGATTTTGTTGCGATCGCCAAAGATATATTGACCCATTTTAGGGTTCCAATAGCGAGTTTGGTGACCAAAGTGAACACCAGCTTGAAGCATGTCGCGCATACTAACTGTAGACATAATATTTCCTATTTGTTTGGGTTAGGCCTCCACACATCCCGAAAAATCAACTCTCGAACCCATTATTAGCGTTACGAAGAGCACCCAGATTAACGTGACGATGCATGTGTGACGATTAGTTTTAAGCAAAGCAGATACAAAATAGCTACTTTGCGGGCGGCTTTATACCACAAACAAGAAAATATAGAAAGAATTTTAAATCACACTTATAAATAGGCCTGTATTTAAGCTGAAAGAGATTCTCTTAATAAGTTTTATCTATGCACGACATTGCATCAATTAACCCGCTTAAACCCACCATTTACGTTAAAATAGGGGCAACTAGGCCCACAAGGTGGCCTTAAAAACTAGCCCTTAAAATAAGGGTAACTTATACTATGTGGCTGTATCACTAAATATAGTCGGGTAGAGCTCGATAAACACCGCTTGGAATATTATGACCGTATCCATTAAAACACCAGAAGAAATAGAAAAAATGCGCGTAGCCGGAAGAATGGCCGCAGAAGTTCTTGAAATGATCGGTGAATTCGTCAAACCAGGCGTAAGCACCGAAGAGCTCGACAAGATCTGTCACGACCATATCGTCGACGTTCAAAAGGCAATTCCGGCTTGCCTAGGCTATAGGGGCTTCCCTAAATCTGTGTGCACATCGGTTAATCATGTGATTTGCCACGGTATCCCCTCCCCCAAAAAAATACTCAAAAACGGCGATATCATCAACATTGACGTTACCGTGATTTATGAAGGCTACCACGGCGATACCAGCAAAATGTACTTTGTCGGTGAGGCCAGCAGTCACTCCAAACGTTTAGTCGAAATAACCCAAGAATGCCTTTATAAAGGTATGGAGCTAGTTAAACCTGGGACTCGCCTAGGTGATATTGGTCACGTTATACAAAAACACGCCGAGGCAAATTACTACTCCGTTGTCCGCGAATACTGCGGCCACGGTATTGGCCATACGTTTCATGAAGACCCTCAAATTCTCCATCATGGCAAACCAGGTACTGGTATGGCCTTACAAGAGGGCATGTGTTTCACCATTGAGCCCATGATTAATGCCGGCAAACCACATACCAAATTAAAAAGTGATGGCTGGACAGTAGAAACAAAAGACGGTCGTTTATCGGCTCAATGGGAACATACCTTATTGGTGACTAAGACTGGCGTAGAAGTACTAACCGCACGCAAGGAAGAAAACTTTGCCTAAATCCGCGAATGCGTTAGTCCCGCTAATTGAAGAACTACCTGTACCTATTTGCTTTAACCAAATTCAGTTTCAACAAGATATTGCCAATAAAAAAAATGTCATTGGTGTTTTTAAACATGCTTTAGAGGCATTAAACCATCAATATAATTTACGTTTTAAAGAAGGCGAATCTGCCCGTGGCCTGATTTATGAAAGAGCACATATCATCGACTGCATACTCCACTATGCTTGGCATCAATTTAGCTGGAGTGACGATGTCAGTCTAATTGCTATTGGTGGCTATGGGCGCGGCGAATTGCACCCAAAATCTGATATCGACTTATTATTACTACTCAGTAACGAGCCTAACAATAAAGACTACGAAAGTGGTCAAGAGTTTTTAACATTACTTTGGGA
This sequence comes from uncultured Pseudomonadales bacterium, assembly GCA_947488935.1. Classification (GTDB taxonomy): domain Bacteria; phylum Pseudomonadota; class Gammaproteobacteria; order Pseudomonadales; family Cellvibrionaceae; genus CANLBN01. The sequence continues at coordinate 106,873 of CANLBN010000007.1, read as the reverse complement.
TATCGGCTTAAATATTGGCCATAGCGTACGCACTATTGAGCAATGTATAGACATGGTACGCGAAGATATTACCGTTGCTACGAGCATATTAGAATCAAGGGTATTACAAGGGCCAAAAGAATTATTCACTCACTTAAAATCGGCAACTGAGCCCGGTAAAATCTGGTCGAACAAAGCCTTCTTTTTAGCTAAGTTTAGCGAGCAAGAAGAGCGTCACGAAAAATACAATGATACCGAATACAATTTAGAGCCCAATGTAAAAAATGCACCCGGCGGTCTTCGCGACATTCAAAATATTCAATGGGTCGCCAAGCATTATTTCAATGTATCAACACTCGCAGCGCTGGAAGGAAAAGGCTTTTTTACCGACGAAGAATACGCAACGCTAATCACTGGCGAAGAGTATTTATGGAAAGTCCGCTACGGCTTGCATATGGTCGCCAATCGCGCCGAAGAACGCCTATTATTTGAATACCAGCGAGAGCTGGCCGCACTATTTGGCTACGAAGACCAAGACAATAAGCTCGCTATTGAGCAGTTCATGCATAAATATTATCGTGTCGTGCTTTCGCTGCGTGAACTTAATGATGTGCTTTTACAGTTTTTAGACGAAGCCATTATCAATAAAGACAAATCTAATACAATCACCTCTCTCAACGAACGCTTTCAGCTAAGAGGTAACTTTATTGAGGTTACCCACAACAAAGTGTTCGAAGAGACACCTTCGGCGCTATTAGAGATTTTTGTTTTAGTCGGCAAAGACGAGAACATTAGTGGCATCAGAGCATCGACTATTCGTCTTATTCGAGAGAGCCGCAACCTAATTAATCAACCATTTCGAGAAAATAAGCAAAATAAACAATTATTTTTAGAGCTATTGAAGTCACCCCACAAACTCGTCACACAATTGCGAAGAATGAAGCGCTATGGCCTTTTGGGTCGCTACCTACCCGAGTTTGATTTGATTATCGGTCAAATGCAGCATGACCTTTTTCATATTTATACGGTTGATGACCATACACTAAACCTTGTTGAATTTATGCGTCGCTTTTTGCGCCCATCGGCAAAAGAGACATTTCCGGCCATGCATCGAATTATGCACAGCCTAGCCGAGCCACAACTACTTTACATCACAGGTTTATATCACGACATCGCAAAAGGTCGAGGCGGAGACCACTCTATTTTAGGTGCCGAGGAAGTCATCAATTTTTGCGAGCGCCATGGTTTATCGACAAGGCAAACTCATCTCATTAGCTGGCTTGTCGAAAAGCATTTAACAATGTCATCGACCTCTCAAAAGAAAGACCTATCGGACCCAGAAGTTATTCACGAATTTGCAAAAATGGTAGGCGACCAAAGGCATCTAGATCATCTCTATGTACTTACCGTCGCAGACATGAACGCCACAAACCCAGACATATGGAACAACTGGCGTGCCAGTTTACTCTCGCAACTCTACAATGAAACAAAGCGTGCACTAAACCGGGGGCTAGAAAATACTATTGATAAAGAAGATTGCATTGCCGAGACACGCGCCACAGCCATAGACATACTTAAGCAAACAACCACATTAGACGAAACAGCTATTCTGGAGTTATGGCAAACCACTGGCGATGATTATTTTTTACGTGAAAACCCAAAAGATATTGTTTGGCATACAAAGGCTATCCTAACGCAAAAAGATGCAACCAAACCATTAGTATTGGTCGATGACAATACAACAGCCGGCACCCATAAAGTCACACAAATTTTTATACGGGCACCACTCAGTCATAATATTTTTGTAGCGGTAACTAATGCACTAGACCAATTACAATTAAACATTCTAGATGCGCGTATTTATGGCACTGCATCGGGTTTTGCGATGGATACCTTTTATGTTCTCGATGAAAATAATTGCCCTATTGATAACAACCCTAAAAAAATTCAACGGGTTATCTCTGCCATTACAGAGGAACTCAAATTAATTGATAACTACGGTGATATCATTAAGCGCAGAACGCCAAGACAACTCAAGTACTTTAACAACCCTACACGCACAAGCATCAGCAATGATCTCTCTCACGAACATACAATTCTTGAAGTGTTCAGCCCCGACCGGCCTGGATTTTTGGCGCTACTTGCACGTATATTTGCTGAGGCTAATATAGAATTAGTCGCCGCAAAAATCACCACGCTAGGAGAGCGCGTAGAAGATATATTCTTTATTACCGATCTTGAAGGCAACCGCATTAGCGACCCTAAACTTTGCGAAAGCTTACAAGCGACTATCCAACAAAAACTGAATGCTAATTCAGCCATTTAACGACTGACTCAGAACATAATCGATCATGAATCCTGATTTGCAAAAACTACAGCCCTACCCCTTTGAAAAACTGCGCACCTTAATGGCAGATACTACGCCAGACAAATCGCTACCTCATATCGCATGGTCTATTGGTGAACCTAAACACGAGCCACCTGCATTTGCACTACAGGTATTTAGTGATCAATTACAAAAATTTCGCCAATACCCCTCCACTAAGGGGACTGTCGAATTGCGCCAAGCAATTAGCGATTGGGCAAGCACGCGCTTTTCGCTTACATCAGGCACCCTGAGCGCCGAAAACCATATATTACCGGTTAACGGTACACGCGAAGCACTATTTGCTTTTGCACAGACTATAGTTGATCGCAATAAAAACCCTCTCGTGCTAATGCCAAATCCGTTTTATCAAATTTACGAAGGTGCAGCATCACTTGCAGGTGCTGAGCCACTCTACTTAAACTGCGTACCCGAGAACAGCTACCAGCTCGATTTGGATGCTATTACAGAGCAACAATGGCAACGCTGCCAATTAATTTATGTTTGTTCTCCCAACAATCCAACAGGAGCGATTGTATCGAGAGAGGACTATAAAAAATTGATCAGCTTGGCCGATCAATATGACTTTATTATCGCAAGCGATGAATGCTATTCCGAGATTTATATGGAAGAGTACAATAAACCCGTTGGCCTACTAGAGGTATGCGCAGAACTGGGGCGTGATGACTATTCGCGCTGCATGGTGTTTCATAGCCTATCCAAACGCTCTAACCTGCCTGGGTTACGCTCAGGCTTTGTGGCTGGTGATGCAAACATTATTGATGCCTTTTTTAATTATCGCACCTATCACGGTTGCGCCATGCCATTGCCAACCCAATTAGCGAGTATTAGCGCTTGGCAAGATGAGGAGCACGTTACTCAAAACCGTCAGCTATACCGTGACAAGTTTGCTCTCGTGGAGGATATCCTCAAAGATACATGGCCATTGATCAAACCACAGTCAGGTTTCAATTTTTGGGCAAAAACACCCATAGATGACGAATCCTTTAGCAAGCAGCTATTTGAGCAGCAACATATTACCGTATTACCCGGTAGTTACCTGAGCCGTGAAATTAACGGTATTAATCCAGGTAAAAACCATGTACGCATGGCATTAGTCGCTTCAATAGAAGAATGCGAAACAGCCGCACACCGTATTAAATCCTTTGTGAGCACATTGTAGTCATGCTAAAAAAAGAACGCGTTGATTATATTTTCGATGAACTAGAAGCACTCTATCCCGAAGTCCCCGTACCTCTCGACCATAAAGACCCTTATACTTTATTAGTAGCTGTGTTGCTTTCAGCACAATGCACCGATGAGCGCGTCAACCAAGTCACACCGGCGCTTTGGCAACTCGCCGACAACCCTTTTGATATGGCAAAAGTAGCAGTAGAGGATATAAAAGCCATTATTCGCCCCTGCGGATTATCACCACGAAAATCAAAAGCAATATCAGAGCTATCCAATATTCTGGTCGATAAATACGACGGAGCTGTACCTAAAGATATGGCGCTACTCGAAGAATTACCCGGTGTTGGCCACAAAACGGCCAGTGTTGTCATGTCTCAGGCCTTCGATGTGCCCGCCTTTGCCGTAGATACCCATATACATCGCTTAGCTCAGCGTTGGGGACTTACCAATGGTAAAAATGTTGTACAAACCGAAAAAGACCTAAAGCGGCTCTTCCCTATCGAGAGCTGGAATAAGCTACACTTACAAATTATTTTTTATGGTCGTGAATACTGTACGGCCAGAGGGTGTGATGGCACTATTTGCCCTATTTGTACGACTTGCTACCCCAACCGCAAAAAACCTAAAAAAGTTAAAAAGCCATAGCTCCTTTATAAAACAGGTCAAAAGGGACGCTGCAAAGGCGATTGCAATTTGTTTTTTAAGCATCGATGACTTATGATCAGCAACCTTTTGAAGACTATGCAAACTAGCCATTCAAACGGTAAACATCAGATAATCATCATTTACCATCAAAAGTCACCGCCAAAAGCCATAAATGAAACAACTTGTAAAAACAACACTACCGACTGACTTCGGCGACTTTGATATGCTTGCCTATGATAGCGAGTTTATCGACTTCCCCCATATCGTCTTAATCGCTAACGGCGAAGAGCAGCATAAGTCGGCAGTACTCAATGTGCGTGTACACTCCGAGTGTATGACTGGCGATGTTTTCTCATCTCACCGCTGTGATTGCGGGGGGCAATTGAATTTTGCAATGGCTTATATCGCCAAGCACGGTGGCTTAATTGTCTACCTCCGCCAAGAAGGCCGAGGCATTGGTCTTGTTAATAAGCTAAAGGCTTACAACCTACAAGACGAGGGCTATGACACCTTTGATGCTAATGAAAAACTCGGTTTCCACCAAGATGCACGTGACTTTAATGTTGCGGCAAAAATACTCAAAGATTTAGACATCTCACAGATTAATGTACTGACCAACAATCCTAAAAAAATTGCCTCATTACAAGAAAATGGTATTCAAATAGCCGAGCGAATTGCCGTCGAGATAGAACCCCATCAGGGTAATCAAGACTATTTAAAAATCAAAAAACAAAAAATGGGCCACTTACTCAACTCCGTATAAGGTCTACCTATAAATTCCTATCGGCTCGATACGTTTAACCCATCTTATTTATTCAAAATTCTGTTACAATACCCGCCCATTTTTAGGGTGCTGGCCTATGCACTAGCGCTAAAATCAACTTTTAAAAATACGCTTTAACATGACAACTTTATACGGCATCAAAAACTGCGACAGCGTTAAAAAAGCACGCAAATGGCTTGAGAAAAACCAAATTGACTATCAATTTCATGATTTCCGTAGCGACGGTATAACCGAAAATCAAATCGGCAATTGGATTGATACACTAGGCTGGGAGACGCTAATTAACAAGCGCAGTACTACCTGGAAGGAGCTTGACTCAAACACTAAAGATGCCATGAATGCACAAACTGCCATACAGGCAATTTTAGCAGCACCTACCTTGATTAAACGGCCATTAATAGAGTTCAACAACCAAACTATGGTGGGTTTTAAGGCAGATATTTATCAAAATTTACTATTGAAATAACACTATCTAAATCATCAGATAGCATACTCCAATTCATACAATAATTTATTCAGCATTAAGGATATACTATGTCACAAGCATACTGTTTTGGCCTCGGTGTCGGTACACACAACACTAAACACGAATGGCTAGAAGTTTATTACCCACAACCAATTATTGCACCTTCTGCCGCTTTATTAGGCGCTATCCAAGCGATTATCAGCTCCGCAGAAGACCCTACTAACTGCCGTCTCGATCACTCTCAATTAAAAACACTGGCCAATGAGCTAAGTACAGCAGGTGAGACCGAGCAAGCAACGATTGCAGAGAAGTTTACAAGCAGTAAAAAACCCGTTGTATTGAGCTTTTTTGCAGAGAACTCCGCACCTACATCCGTACCCGGTGCCTACCTTAAATTACAACTGCTATCACACCGTTTAGTTAAGCCACACGAGACAGATATATCGGGTATTTTTGGGGTGCTACCTAATGTAGCATGGACCAATAAAGGCGCTATCGATTTAGAAGAGCTCCCTGAGCACCAGCTTAACGCACGTTTAAATGGTGACAACCTAACCGTCGAATGCGTCGATAAATTCCCTAAAATGACCAACTACGTTGTACCTAGTGGCGTACGTATCGCACATACAGCACGTGTACGCCTTGGTGCCTATATTGGCGAAGGCACAACAGTGATGCACGAAGGTTTTGTTAACTTTAATGCAGGTACTCTAGGTACTGGCATGATCGAAGGTCGTATCTCTGCGGGTGTCGTTGTTGGTAACGGCTCAGATCTTGGTGGTGGTTGCTCAACAATGGGCACGTTATCAGGTGGTGGTAATATCATTATCTCGGTTGGTGAAGAGTGCTTGCTTGGCGCCAATGCCGGTATCGGTATCCCATTAGGTGATCGCTGCACTGTTGAATCTGGTCTTTATATTACTGCTGGCACAAAAGTCAACGTATTGGACGACACCAACAATCTTGTTAAAGAGGTTAAAGCACGAGACCTTGCCGGTAAGTCTGATTTACTATTTAGACGTAATTCACTAACCGGTACCGTTGAATGCAAAACCAATAAAACAGCCATCCTATTAAATGAAGAACTTCATGCCAACAACTAATCTTTCGCCAACGGTTAGCCTAGCTGCTGAGCTAATAGCAAAGGCATCGGTTACACCTCTAGATGCGGGTTGCCAACCTCTTATGCAAGCGCGCCTAGAGGCTATAGGTTTTAGCTGCCAAACCCTAACCTTTGGTAAAGGTAGTGAGGCCGTCGATAATCTATGGGCTATTCGTAATGGTAGCGCTGACAATAACCCTGACGCACCTATTTTTTGCTTTGCCGGTCACACCGATGTTGTCCCTACAGGTCGCGAGAGTGATTGGAAAGTTGCGCCTTTTGCCCCTGAGATAAAAGATTCGATGCTCTATGGTCGAGGGGCTGCTGACATGAAAGGAAGCCTCGCAGCCATGGTAACGGCATGCGAGGCCTTTATAGAAAAACACCCAGAACATAATGGCCAAATTGCCTTTTTAATCACTGCCGACGAAGAAGGGCCAGCCAAATACGGCACCGTAAAAGTAGTCGAATGGCTACAAGAGCGTAATACTCATTTGGAGTGGTGTTTAGTCGGTGAACCATCGAGCACAACATTAGTGGGAGACACCATTAAAAATGGTCGCCGTGGCTCATTAGGTGCCAAGCTCGTGCTTAAAGGCAAGCAAGGTCATGTCGCCTATCCACATTTAGCCGATAACCCCATCCACAAAGTTTCACCGATATTGGCTGAGTTATCCAACGAGCAATGGGACAATGGCAACGACTTTTTCCCAGCAACCAGCTTTCAGATCTCAAATATAAACGGTGGCACTGGCGCTACCAATGTTATTCCTGGCGAGATAGAGGTTATCTTTAATTTTAGATTCTCGACAGAGTTGAGCTCCGACGTTTTACAAGAGAGAACTGAGGCCATTTTTACAAAATATGGGCTCACCAAAGAAAAAGATTATGAGATCGATTGGCATCTGAGTGGCCAACCTTTTTTAACAGCCGAAGGTAAATTAGTCAGTGCATCGGTTGATGCTATTAAAGAAGTCACTGGTCGCGACACTGAGCTGTCGACCGCAGGTGGCACATCGGATGGGCGCTTTATTGCACCTACAGGTAGCCAAGTACTCGAGCTTGGACCCATTAATGCCACCATCCACCAAGTCGATGAGTGTGTTAATGTTGATGACCTAAACACATTGAGTGACATTTATACCGTAGTATTAAAAAACTTACTGGTTAATTAAGAGAAAGCTATGAGCACATTAAGCCACGTCGACAGTAATGGAGAGGCCCATATGGTCGACATCAGTGACAAATCTGTCACTGCACGCCAAGCGGTTGCCGAGGGCTACATCACTATGTTGCCCGCCACACTACAATTAATCATTGAGGGTGGTCATGCTAAAGGCGATGTCTTTGCAACTGCACGTATTGCTGGCATTCAGGCGGCTAAAAAATGCTCTGACCTCATCCCTTTATGCCACCCATTAGCACTGACTAAAATCACAATTGACCTTATCCCACAGCCTAAACACAATCGTGTGGGTATTCGTGCGACCTGTAAACTGGCCGGGAAAACAGGTGTCGAAATGGAGGCGCTAACAGCAGCCAGTATTGCCGCCCTGACCATATACGATATGTGTAAAGCCGTTGATAAAACCATGAGTATTCATGGTATTCGTGTGCTTGAAAAGCAAGGTGGTAAATCCGGTGATTGGCAAGCTACCTAGTTCATAGCACATATAAAACCTCGAGAAATACTATGTTACAACTGCGTTTTTTTGCAAGCCTCAGAGATCAGCTTAACTGTGATAGTGAGTCGCTAGACTGGAGCGATAACTTCAATACGGCTAGTGATGTGCGCGCAACATTAATCGAGAGAGGCACACCTTGGGATAGCCTCGCTAAGCCAACTGTACTCATAGCCATCAACCAAGAGATGGGCAACGACGATACTGCCATTAAAAATGGTGACGAGATTGCTTTTTTCCCTCCCGTGACTGGCGGTTAACGCATCCTAGAGTTTGCTATGAATATATCCATCTCTATTCAAACCGACGATTTCTCTCACAGCGATGAGTACCAAAACCTCTGTAACGATGCACCACGCATTGGTGCCATAGTGACCTTTTGCGGCTTAGTCCGTGAATTTGATGACAGTAATGGAGAAGGCCTATTTTTAGAGCACTTTGCTGGAATGACTGAGAAAACTCTAGAGAACATTTGCCAACAAGCCTTTGAGCGCTGGCCAATTATTAGCACTCGCATAGTCCATCGCATAGGTACTATGGGCCTTGGTGAACAGATCGTTTTTGTGGGTATCAACAGTGCCCACCGTAAAGCGGCTTTCCATGCCTGTGAGTTTATTATGGACTTTTTAAAAACCGATGCCCCCTTTTGGAAAAAGGCATTAACAAAAGACACTGAGTATTGGGTAGAAGCCAAAAGCAGTGACGAAGCAGCGTCTAAAGCTTGGAAAAAATAGCCTAATCCAAGGCGAAGTTGCTAATTCTGGACTATTAACGAAACCTTCAATAAAAGCTCGCTTATTCCAGGTGCCTTTAATCTGAGAATTTTCTTTAATTAATACTCCTCTCATAACCATTTATTACCCGTCATAGCGTTAAAAAATTGTCTATACTTGCCTATATACCACTTGTGTATCTCACACGGTGATTAATCGTATTTTCCAATAGGCAACCTGATGTCCCTAGGTAACGACAAGCAAGTATTCGATATCCCTCCTGCTAGCAAGAGCTGGAAAAGCGCCTTGCGTGAGCATTATTCAGTACCTGCAGCAAAGATATTCCCTCGGTTTAAAATGGGTGTAGTGATTTTCTTTTGGGGTTTAGTGCTTATGTATAGTGCTAACCAGCTATTGGAGCCCTCTTTAGCCCAAGAAATTGTCACCTTGATCGGCTTATTACTTATTTGTGGTGGGTTCTTATATGCAATGGTCGCTCAGGTAAGAATGCTGATTGGACGCTTTGTGGTCCAATTTAATAAAAAAATTGATCTCTAATTGCCAAGCTACTCCACGTTTATATAACGCACGTTTTATTCATCGACACTCCAACCACTCATAAAAAGTAAGATTGACGTATTCACACACAAACGTTTTAATATCCCTATGTCTTCTATCTCCCAAACCAGTGACAAGCTCTATCTTCTCGATACCCAAGAGGATATGACAGAGCATTTAATTAAGGCGTTAAAGCAAGCCAGCAACCGTATTTATATATTCAGCCGCCGGCTTAACCCGCTGTTTTTTAATCACGAAGAAATCGTAGAGGCATTATCTTCAACAGCCAGACGCTCTCATCGATCAGATATTAAAATTCTTGTCGAGCGTCCACAAATTGTTGTCGAGGTTAACCATAAAGTCCTTAAACTTGCCCAACGCTTACCGAGCAAAATAGGCATCCAAAAAATCACGGCCGAGCCACAGGATGATTATGAGTTTGTCATTATCGACGATAATAAAATCTGGCTACAACATAAAGAGGACACTTACACGGGCTTTGCTAATTATGATGCACGCCCAGAAGTAAAGCGCTTTGAAGTTGTCTTTAACGACCTTTGGAAAAACAGCCAAGAAGATGCAAGGCTAAGGCGGCTAAGTTTATAGAAACCGCTGAATAAGCCAGAGTGGAATTTTTAGGGACTCCTATAATTTTTCTCATACCCTTTCACGATTTTGCTCTGTATTTCACCTTATTTTTCTCATTATTTTTATTCTAAAACTCTCTACATTTATTACCATCAGACAGGTTAATTTAATTCACTTATACGAGGAATTTATTTCGTTTGTCGACAAGCTATGTCTGCACTATTATAAAATCAAGATTAATGAACAACCTTGTAAAGAAGAATAGAAAATGAAATTAGCAGTTAACTTAATCATAAACATCGTGACCCTATACATTAGCAACCTTCAATCTAAAAAGTCTGCTGAAGAGTTGTTGAATCTCACCGACAAGCAATTGAAGGGCCTAGGCTTAACTCGTGATATCGTCGCCCAAAAAATTACATTAAAAGATTGGTCTGTACTTAACTTTGATGAAGTTAATACTATTGATGCGAACTTCGTCAACGCTCAAGAAAGCACACTGATTTCTGATTTACCAGCCAATGACGACAAGGCTCAATCTGTCGCTTAAGCATACGCCTAAATATTTTTTACAAACAACCCCCTAACTAAACTTTGAGAGGAAAATGAAAACCTTACTAGCTAAAAGCTTAAATGCATTAAACAATCTTTTTGTTACTGCGAACCTAAATAAAACGGCCAGACAATTACTAAAATGCTCTGACAGCAGATTGTTGGATATTGGTGTTTCTAGACACCTATTATTAAAAGGCGCTGCGGCGTACCCATGGCGCGAAATCGACTCTCATAGCATTAGCTCTGTATCTAAAAGTGCAACAAGTGTCGTAGAAACAAAAGTAAGTGAGCCAGCTAATAACGACGCTTTATCAGCTGCCTAAAACCACTAATTTTTAAGAATGCCCATCCCCCTATTCCTGCTAATGAATAGATGGATGGGCATTTTGCCTTTACCACTATCCCATAAATTTTAAATAAACCGCCTGCTCATCACCTCAATTTACAGCCTCGAGATAACGAACAATTAACTGTTCCGTTTGATTTCCCCTAAATTCATTAACACTTAACTGATACACAATATTAACTTGCTCAACACTATTATTAGGCCAAATAGCCGTATCAACATTAAAAGCAATGGCATCTACTATTTTTTGCGGATCATCCAAAAACCCAAGTGTCATTTTCAAATGTTTCTCACCGACTATACGTTGGCTTATTAGAATAAAGTGGCCGTCAAAAACAGGTTCAGGAAAATGTTGCCCCCAAGGACCTGCCATTTGTATCAAATGGGCATTCTCTAAATTCACCTCCTGTGCATTTAGTCCTCCATCGCTCAGTAGTACTTCCTGCAATTGATCTTCCGATAATAAGTCACGTACGACTTGGTCAAACAATTCAGAAAAACGTTGAAAGTTTTCACGTGCTAATGTCAATCCAGCTGCCATTGCGTGACCGCCAAATTTTTGCAGCACTTCAGGGTTTTGTGTAGCAATAGTATCCAACGCATCGCGAATATGAAAACCATTAATGGAGCGTGCCGAGCCTTTAATGGTATGGTCATCAACCTCAGCAAAGGCAATAACAGGACGATGATATTTATCTTTGATACGTGAGGCTAAAATACCAACAACACCTTGGTGCCAATTATCTTCTAGTAAACACAGGCCCCAAGGTAAATCGTGATCGTCCAGTTGTAATTTAGTCAACGACGTAAGCGCCTCGGCTTGCATCGAGGCCTCTATCGATCGTCTCTCTCGATTCAAGCTGTCCATTTGCCCCGCAAGCTCACGCGCTGTATCCATATCATCAGTTAACAAACACTGAATACCGACAGAGATGTCATCGAGCCTTCCAGCTGCATTGATTCGTGGCCCGACAATAAAACCAAAGTCTTGGCTAGTTAAGCGTTGATAATTTTTACCCGCGACTTCAAGCAACGCTAAAATACCTGGTCGTGCTTTACCTGCTTTAACCCGCTGAATACCTTGGTGCACTAAAATGCGATTATTGCGATCTAGCGGCACAACATCGGCAACCGTGCCTAGTGCGACAAGATCGAGAAAACTTGCCATATTTGGCTCTTGTATTTTCTCCTCTACAAACCAATTTAATTCTCTCAAGTGGCTCCGTAGTGCACTGAGCAAATAAAAAACAACACCAACACCTGCTAAATTCTTACTAGGAAACTCACAGTGCTCTTGGTTGGGGTTAACAATGGCTTTGGCAGCAGGTAACTTAGCCCCAGGTAAATGGTGATCTGTCACAATGACATCAATGCCTAATTCGTTGGATCTTGCCACACCATCAATGCTGGCGATGCCATTATCGACAGTAATAATTAAGTCGGGCGTATAAGTTTGAGCAACCTCGACAATTTCTGGTGTTAAACCATAGCCATATTCAAATCGATTAGGGACTAAAAAATCGACATGCTGTAAACCCATTGCCCTCAATGCCAAAATTGACAAGGCACAACTGGTCGCGCCATCGGCATCAAAGTCACCGACGATGAGTACGCGTTGTTGCTGCCTTACTGCAGTAGCCAGTACTTCAATTGCCTCATCCAGACCTTTAAGTGCCTGCGGCTTTGCCATGTTGAGCAACTGATAATCAATTTCTTGATCAGTAAAGGCATTACGAGCCCTATAAATTCTCTGTAGAAGAGGCGATACCGAGGAGCTGAAACCTTCCTCAATAGTTGGAGATACATCAATAAGCGCTTTACGCTGGCAAATAGTCGTCATAGTGATATTAATAATTACCTTAGCTATTTTTGTTGCTGTAAAACCTATTTGAATAAAATAAGTAATGCTAGATTGTACAGCTATACACTGTTTATTGATAAATACAGCTGAGAATTAATGAGCAATGCACCAAAAAACACCGGGAAAAGCTTCATTTTAGTGCAAGCCATTAAAGGCTTCACCTTGAAAAATCAGTAAGCCATTGATAAATATATAATTTATTTATTGGCATATATTATGCTCTCTATAAAATAGCGTCGAGAGATATTGAGAAATACAAAATCGCTTTGTTCGGTTAATTGTTTGCGGCTCAATATCAGTAAATGTTTCACCAATAGAATCGCTAGGGTTCCGGTTTATACTGAATCACAATCAATATAAATGCCTGGTCCGAGAGCGATCGACCTTTCTCTAACTTAATCTCTACTAATATTGAGTGAGTTTTCTTTGAGGGGTTACACGGAGGGATAAAAGCCCGGGAGGTCAGCAAGTAACATTTTTTGTGTTTCTTATATGCCTCTCGATTTTTACACCTGTGTAACTGACTTACAAAGGAAACAAACATGCTCGTACAATTACAACACTTATACTCACTGATCACACGCTTTATCGGCGTCTCTTTTATCGCTGTTTTAATCAGCCTTAGCGCTAAAGTATCTGCCGAACCTTTAAAAATTGCCTACAGCGATTGGCCTGGGTGGGTTGCATGGGAAATTGCTCTAGAAAAAAAATGGTTTGAACAAGCAGGCGTAGACGTTACTTTTGAATGGTTCGACTACGTTGCATCACTTGATGCCTTTGCCGCTGGTCAATTAGATGCCGTTAGTATGACTAATGGAGATGCCCTTGTATCGGCAGCAACTGGTGCCGCAAGCGTTATGATACTCGTCAATGACTTTAGTAACGGTAATGACATGATCGTTGCAAAACCCGGAATCACCGATGTTGCCCAATTAAAGGGTAAGAAAATTGGTGTAGAAATCGGGTTTGTTGGTCACTTATTATTATTAAATGCACTTGAAAAATCTGGTTTAAAAGAAAGTGATGTTACATTAATTAACGTCCCCACCAACGAAACCTCTCAAGTATTAGCCTCCGGTGATGTCGATGCCATTGTTGCATGGCAGCCAAATTCTGGGCAGGCCTTGCAACAAGTACCAGGCTCTACCGCAATTTATACCTCAGCGAATGACCAAGGCTTAATTTATGACGTACTCGCAGTAACGCCACAAAGCTATGCCAGCCATAAAGAAGCGTGGGGTAAAGTAGTTGATGTTTGGTATCAAGTTGTCGCATATATCAATGACCCAAAAACCCAGGCTGATGCACTAGCGATTATGGGCTCACGCGTTGGTATAAAACCCGCCGATTATGAACCACTCTTAAAAGGTACAAAACTATTAAGCCGTGAAGAAGCCAAAATTGTGTTTCAAAAAGCAGAAGGCCTCAACTCACTTTACGGATCTTCAAAAGTATCTGATAAATTCAATGTCACTTACGATGTTTATAAAAAACCACAAGACATCGATAGCTATATTGATGGCAGCTTAACCTTAGCAAAATAAAATAGAACAAAAGCAAAGGATTGCTTTAACACCAATTACTTTCGCAAAATTTTTATTACCTAAAGTTACCAGTAAGGCTAAGACGTTGAGCAATAATAAAAAATCAAAGAAATGGTTAGAACCACGTGTGGAACTACCTACAGCACAATATCGCCTTATAACACTGGCCTCTTTTGTTTTACCAATATTAATATGGTGCTTAGTAAGCTATGTGCCTTTTATTTGGCACCCTAATGTACAAATAACCGACCCAGGTGGCGTAGGCTATTTTAAAGAAGGCATGATGCTTAAGCGCGAAGTGTTTGATACTGAATCGGCAAAAATGGCATCAGAATCAAAAGCACTGCCCCACGGCATACCTGCAAACCCAATTTATTTACCAGCGCCCGATGAAGTCGTGCGTGCGCTGTATACCTCTTTTACAACAGAGCCACAAAGGCGCAGCGAACAATGGTTGCACGAAAGTCTATGGCACAGTATTACTGTTGTGTTTACCGCTTTCTTTTTATCGTCGATCATTGCTGTACCGCTAGGTATTATTTGCGGCACCTATGCGGCAGCCTCGCGTCTAACAGAGCCCTTTGTTGAGTTTTTTCGCTACTTACCTGCACCAGCATTTGGCGCCTTAGCTGTCGCCGTTTTGGGCATACACGACGGCCCCAAAATCGCTATTATTTTTATTGGTACATTCTTTCAACAAGTACTCATCATTGCCAATACAACACGTAAGCTAGATTTATCTCTACTAGAAGCCGCCTTAACACTAGGTGCTAAGCGTTTACAACTCTTATTTAAGGTCGTTATTCCAGGGGTATTACCAGAGCTGTATCGGGATCAACGCATACTGTTAGGTTGGGCATGGACATACTTAATCGTTGCTGAGCTCATTGGCACCAGCTCTGGTATTACATGGTTTATCACGCAACAAGCGCGCTACAAAAATTTTGATAATGTTTTTGCTGCAATTTTTATTATCGGTGTGATCGGGCTGCTCTCAGACATCATTTTATCAAGGTTGGGTAAACGCCTTTTTCCTTGGGATAAGTCTAGTAATAAGGCGTAAAAGAACTACTTAAAAATTTACTGTTTGTTTAAAAGAGTCATTATGAAACCTTTAGTATTACCCAGTTACCTCGACCAAGATCCCGCTGTTAAGAACCGGTTCGACGCACTAAAACAACGTGATATTATTCTCGATGTTAAAAACCTAGGTAAAAAATTCCCCTCAAAAAATGGCGAAGTAACGGCACTCAAAGATATTAATTTTGTCACTCATCGCCGTGAATTTGTGTGTGTTATCGGCCCGTCGGGCTGTGGTAAATCGACACTTATTCGCATTCTTGCCGGGCTAGAATCTGCAAGTAGTGGCGAGGTTTTGCTCGATGGCAAACCGGTCAGTGGGCCAGGGCCTGATCGCGGTATGGTATTTCAAGGCTATACCTTATTCCCATGGTTGACCGTTAAAAAGAATGTGATGTTCGGTTTACTTAATCAAGGAGCCTCTGTGGTACATGCAGAAAGCGAGGCAATGCAATGGATTGATTTAGTTGGCCTTGAGCGTTTTGCAGACAATTATCCCGATCAATTATCCGGTGGCATGAAACAACGCGTCGCCATTGCTCGCGCCCTAGCTGCCAAACCCAGAATTTTATTAATGGACGAGCCCTTCGGTGCATTGGATGCGCAAACCAGAGCAAAAATGCAGGCCTACCTATTAGAAATATGGCGCAATATTGATATTACTATTTTGTTTATCACCCATGATCTCGATGAGGCTATTTACCTTGCCGATCGTATTCTAGTGTTGAAAGCGAATCCTGGTGAAGTTCACGAATTAATAGAAGTGTCCGTTCCAAGGCCACGAAACCCGGAACAATTTATTAGCCCAGAGTTTTTAGCAACACGAAAACGCTTGGATGAATTAATTCACCCGCCTAGTGAAGATGATGACGATGACAAACTCAATATGATTCGCTTTACACAAGCCGGCGATGACATAGAACCCAACGAATAATCACTAACAGCCACTAAAGGTTAACAATGAATGTAGATAAGTACACAACGGTTATTGAAGGCGGTGCCCACTGGTCATTTATTGCCAGACGTGGCACACAAATGACTCTAAAAGACTTAACAGGCGGCGCTAATGTTGGGATGTTATTTTACAACCCAATGCTGCTAAGCGAAAAATTAAACACGCCAGATACTCTCAAGTGCCAACATACCTTTAAACTCACTAAAGGCCATTGCCTGTATTCTGATATGGGACGGATCTTTTGCTCAATTATCGAAGATAGCTTTGGCTGGCACGATAGCGTTTGCGGCAACAGCCATGCAAGCCATATAGAGGCCAAATGGGGCAAGCGAAATTATCAAACTGACAGTAATCAATGGCAACAAAATGGTTACGATAGCTTTTTAGTCGAACTCGCTAAATATAATTTAGGGCGTCGTGACCTTGCGGCTAACATGAATTTCTTTAGCAAAGTCACCCCTTCACCTGAAGGTAATTTAGAGTTGTCGGCAAGCGCTGCAAAAGATGATTATGTAGTACTGCGCTTTGAGATGGATACTCTTGTGCTACTACATACCTGCCCTCACCCTTTCAACGATAGTAAGAGCTACCCTCAAAAGCCTGTCGAATTACAACTGGAAAAAACTCAAGCTGTCGCTGACGATGATTATTGCATGAATTTTAGGCCCGAAAACCAACGGGGTTTTAAAAATAATGCACTTTATCATTTAGGGTTAAATTAATACGCGCGGAAGACAGTCAATAGGACGATAGATCATGATCAAAGAAAGCAAACTCAACAAAGGCTCAAGCAGCTTTTCACAAACAGTAGATGCCGGTGATTACTTTATTAAAGTGATCGAAAAAGGGCAAACTATTCGCATTGTCGATTCGGAAGGTAATCAAGCCGCCGACACTTTATTTTATAACGCCGATGATGTAACAGAGCGCTATAGTGTCACAGACACCATCCGCGAACAGGGCAATCTCTATTTAACTGCTGGAAGTTTATTAAAAACCAACGAAAATAATACACTACTAGAGATAACCGCAGACACCTGTGGCAGGCACGATACCGTTGGTGGCGCTTGCTCAACCGAATCAAATACTGTGCGTTACGACCTCGAAAAACGCTGTATGCATGCTTGCCGAGATAGCTGGATGCTTGCCATTGCCGAACATGAAGAATACCAACTTACTAAAGATGACATTACCCATAACATTAATTTTTTTATGAACGTACCCGTCACAAAGGAAGGCGGTCTAACCTTTGAAGATGGTATATCAGCACCCGGTAAATACGTTGAATTAACAGCACATATGAATGTGCTTGTGCTTATCTCCAATTGCCCGCAGTTAAATAACCCATGTAACGCCTACAACCCAACACCCATAGAAATTTTAATTTGGGATGCTTAGCTAATTATTTACCACTACCGTACGCACTATAGGGACGGCCCTGTAGCTTATTAAGAATGCAGAGACGGCTCTGCCCATTTAGATTTGATGTATTTATGTTTAAAAAAATATTAATTGCTAATCGTGGTGCTATTGCTGTTCGTATTATTCGAACATTGCAAAAAATGAATATCACCTCAGTTGTTATTTATTCCGAAGCCGATAAATCATCACAGCATGTTGAGCTTGCCGATGAAGCCATTGCGCTACCCGGCAACTTAGCCAGTGAAACTTACCTTAATATAGAAAAAATAATCAATATCGCCAAAGAGAACAACGTAGAAGCCATCCATCCAGGCTATGGGTTTTTAAGTGAGAACGCTAATTTTGCAAGGCGCTGTAAAAAAGAAGGCATTGTATTTATTGGCCCAACACCCGAGCAACTTGAACAATTTGGTTTAAAGCATACCGCCCGTGATTTAGCCAAAGCGAATGGCGTTCCTCTTGTGCCCGGCTCTGATTTATTAACAGATATAGAGGATGCCATTAGTACTGGCGAGACAATTGGCTACCCATTAATGCTGAAAAGTACCGCAGGTGGTGGTGGCATCGGCATGAAAGTCTGCCAAGACCAACAAGAATTAAAGGAAGCATTCGATAGCGTAAAACGCTTAAGCAAAAACAACTTTGACAATGACGGTGTTTTTCTCGAAAAGTATATCAACCGCTCCCGCCATATCGAAGTACAAGTAATTGGCGACGGTAAAGGTTATGTCGCTACATTAGGCGAGCGAGATTGTTCATTACAACGACGCAATCAAAAAGTTGTCGAAGAAACACCCGCACCCAATCTAGACATCTCTATACGCGACAATATGATTAATGCCGCCAAGCAATTGGCAGAGGCCGTAAATTATCGCTCAGCGGGTACCGTTGAATATATTTATGACGTCGACTCGAAAGATTTCTACTTTCTAGAAATGAACACTCGCTTGCAAGTTGAGCATGGTGTGACCGAAATGGTCACCGGTGTTGACCTGGTCGAGTGGATGGTCAAAGTTGCCGCAGATGAGGCAGAAGAATTACTGAGTTATAAACACCAGCCTAAAGGTCATGCTATTCAAGCGCGTGTTTACGCAGAAGATCCTTATAAAAACTTTCAACCAAGCAGTGGTCTACTCACAAATGTTTCACTGCCAAATGATTGCCGCTGCGATAGTTATATCAATTCAGGTATTACCATCTCGGCTTTTTATGACCCCATGCTTGCCAAAATTATTACCCATGAGCCAGATAGAGAAACAGCGATTAAAAAACTTATCGCGGCGTTAAACAATACCTGTATAGAAGGAATTGTCTCTAACCTTCATTACCTACAAAGAATCTTAGAAGACAATACCGTCAAAGACAGCTTATTTACAACGAATTATTTAAATACTTTTGACTACCAAAGTATTGGTATTGATGTACGTAAAGCGGGCACACAAACGACAGTGCAAGACTACCCCGGCCGTATAGGTTTATGGAATGTTGGTGTACCACCCTCAGGCCCCATGGACAACCTTGCGTTTCAAATGGCTAATAAGTTAGTCGGTAATCATTCAGCTGCTGCGGGTTTAGAAATAACACTCACAGGCCCTACTCTGCAATTTAGAAATAAAACTATTATTGCACTCACTGGTGCGCCAATGAGTGCCACACTCGATGGGCAAGCAATAGATTTTTGGCAAGCAATAGAAGTGAATGCCGGTAGTATTTTGGAGCTAGGCAAATTAAGCGATGCCGGTATGCGCAGTTATCTAGCGGTAAAAAAAGGCTTACACGTCAGTGATTATCTCAACAGTAAAAGTACATTTACGCTTGGCCAATTTGGTGGCCACAGTGGTCGCGCACTTTGCGAAGGAGATGTTTTAGCAACCCATTATTTACCCCTCGAAGATATCGATAATGTAGAAACACCTTTATTAAAATTACCAAATGCTAAGCAACCAAGGTATTCATCCGCTTGGAAAATATCTGTTATTTATGGTCCTCATGGCGCACCCGATTTTTTTACCGAAGACGATATCAACATATTTTTTGACACTCAATGGCGAGTACACTTTAACTCTAGCCGCACCGGTGTTCGCTTAAATGGTCCAAAACCACAATGGGCAAGAAAAGATGGCGGTGAAGCTGGACTACACCCATCGAATATTCATGATAACGCCTATGCAATTGGCGCGGTTGATTTTACGGGTGACATGCCTGTTATTTTGGGACCTGACGGGCCAAGCTTAGGCGGTTTTGTTTGCCCTGTGACCATCATCAAAGCCGATCTTTGGAAGCTAGGGCAACTAAAACCTGAGGACACTATTCAGTTTGTTCCCGTTTCTATGGAAGAGGCCGAGCGACAAGAAAAAGCTCAGCACAGCTTTCTTGAGGATTTATGCCAACCTCAAAATAACCTAGACGACAAACAAATTAGTGAAGTTAGTCATCACACATCGCCAATATTGCATCAACAGGAAGCCAACGGCACCTTGCCCAAAATCTGCTATCGCATATCTGGTGATGATAATATTTTAATTGAGTATGGCGATCTAGAATTAGACCTACACTTACGTTTTCGTGTGCATGCGCTAATGTTATGGCTTGAACGCGAGAAGGAAATAAATACACTACTCACACCAATTATCGACATCACTCCAGGTATTCGCTCGCTACAAATACATTTTGATAATCTCTCACTCTCCAGAAACCTATTACTTGAACTGTTAATCGAAGCAGAAGAAAAGCTAGGGGATATTTCATCAATGAAAGTCCCAACAAGAACCGTTTACTTACCACTATCTTGGGACGACCCTTCGACACAAGTTGCTATCGAAAAGTATATGACAACGGTTAACCCCGATGCGCCTTGGTGCCCCAGTAATATTGAATTTATTCGACGCATTAATGGCCTTAGCTCCATTGATGAGGTTAAAGATATTGTGTTGTCGGCGCACTACTTAGTGATGGGGTTAGGTGATGTCTATTTAGGCGCACCTGTTGCCACACCACTAGACCCGCGTCATCGATTAGTGACGACAAAATATAATCCAGCACGTACATGGACACCAGAAAATGCCGTCGGGATCGGTGGTGCTTATATGTGTGTTTATGGCATGGAAGGGCCTGGTGGTTATCAGTTTGTGGGTCGTACACTACAAATGTGGAACCGATACAATAAGACGAGTGACTTCTCTCAGCCTTGGCTGTTGCGCTTTTTTGATCAAATTCGATTTTACGAGGTCAGCGCCGAAGAGCTCACACAAATACGTAGTGACTTCCCCCTAGGTCGCTTCTCTTTACGCGTTGAAGAAAGTGAATTTAGTCTTGCAGACTACGAAAACTTCTTGGCAGAAAACACTAATAGTATCGAAAGCTTTAGAACCCAACAACGTACCGCCTTCTCGGATGAGAGAGATCGCTGGGAAGCGGCAGGGCTTAATTTTGATGCCGTTGAAATCGACGATACCGGCAACTCTGATGAAGTTATTCTTAAAGACAATGAAGAAGCGATTAACTCACATATCCCAGGCTCACTGTGGAAACTCAATGTAAAAGAAGGCCAAGCCGTTCAAGCTGGTGACACTCTTGCCATCATTGAATCGATGAAAATGGAATTCCCTATTACTGCCAGTAAGTCCGGTACGATTTCGTCCGTACTTGTCAAAGAGAGCCAACAACTCAACACAGGCCAGATACTATTTGTGATTAGCGAAAATAAAACATGACGCTTTAGCAACGCAAACACTGAGATAAAAAACTAACTGACCCAATAAAAACTGTACAACTATTAATTGTGAACAATATGAATATAACATCAATGAATATAGAAGCCTTACGACACGCTTATCGCAGTGGAGCACTATCACCAGAGATACTGCTTAGGCAATGCTTAGAAAAAATTCAAGACATGCAATCCTCTAATGCGTGGATTAGTGTATTGAATGAAGAGCAATTAACACCTTATTTAGAACACTTAAAAACGATAAATATTGAAGACTATCCTCTATGGGGCATTCCCTTTGCCGTAAAAGACAATATTGATGTAAAGGATATACCAACGACCGCAGCCTGCCCTGACTTTGCCTATACCCCCAGCGAGCATGCCTTTGTTGTTCAACAATTAATTGATGCAGGAGCAATACCATTAGGTAAAACAAACTTAGACCAATTTGCCACGGGTCTTGTAGGTACACGCTCACCTTACGGTGCTGTCACTAATGCTTTTGATGAAAAATATATTTCTGGTGGCTCTAGCTCGGGCTCATCTTTTGCGGTAGCAACGGGGCAAGTGAGTTTTGCTTTAGGTACAGATACCGCAGGTTCTGGCCGTGTACCCGCCGCACTACATAATATTATTGGTACAAAACCGTCTGTTGGCCTACTCAGTTGTCGCGGTGTAGTACCTGCTTGTAAGTCGCTCGATTGCGTGACTTTTTTTACCACAACACAAGATGATGCAGATACCTTACTCGATATTAGTAGTGTCTACGATAACGAGGATATCTACTCACGACACGCTGAATTCTCCAAAAAGAAAATCACTGAAAAATTTACAGTCGGTATCCCAAAGGACGAGGATTTAGAGTTTTTTGGCCATCCAGAGTATTTAACTCTATTTAAGCAGGCCTGTAAGCAGTTAGAAAAAGCGGGGGCAGAGCTAGTCACTATCGACTTAAGCATTTTTTTAAAGGCTGCCACCCTACTCTATAACGGGCCTTGGGTTGCCGAACGCTATCATGCTGTAGGTAGCTTTATAGAAGATACAACGAAGCAATGCGATCAAACAGTATCGGCGATCATTAAAGGCGCAAATACCAAGACGGCCGTTGATGCTTTTGACGGCATTTACCAACTTGCCGAATTCAAAAAACAATGCGACAAAATACTAGCAAGCGTCGATACCATTGTTATGCCCACAACGAGTAATCACTACACAATAGCCGAGCTAGAGGAAAATCCTATCGCGCTCAATAGCCATATGGGCTACTACACAAATTTTATTAACTTACTCGATTATAGTGCACTGGCTATACCTGCCGGATTTACCGGCAGCAATCTACCCTTTGGCATTACTTTGTTTGCCAACAAGTTAGAAGATAAATTATTGCAGCAAATTAGCCACCGATATTTATCGGTAAAATCCTGGGGTATGGGTGCAAGTAATATGGCTATGCCACCGTCTACGGATTCAAGCACCAAACAGTTATCACTCGATGGATATATCCCTGTTGCTGTATGTGGTGCACATTTATCGGGTATGCCACTCAATCACCAACTCACAGACAGAAACGCATTATTACTAGAGACAAGCACAACCTCTAAAAACTATCACTTTTATGCGCTAGCGGGTGGCCCACCTTTTAGACCAGGGCTTAAACGAGTAAAGCAAGGAGCAGATGGTGCATCTATCTTAATAGAGATATGGGCAGTACCTACAGAGCACTTTGGCTCTTTCGTGGCCGGAATCCCGGCACCATTAGGCATTGGTAAACTAGAGACGATTAATGGCGATTGGGTCAGTGGTTTTATCTGCGAAGATTATGGTCTTGAAGGCGCTAGCGATATAACATCTCTTAGAAGTTGGCGTGACTATATTGCCAGTTTACCCAACTAAAGGGGCTCACTCTGGTCCATAGAGCCTTAAAATGCACGATCTTTTATCCCCTTCCCTTCTTTTAACACATCGCTACCACGCTGTATGCGTAGCGATGTATTACTTATCCTTATATACCCAAACGCAAATTCAATAAAGTCTGAGCCATTATTTGATATTTTCTAATACCTTAACTACCGTTAAGGTATCAATGACTATTTTGGGACGAATGTGAAAATATCTCTGTCGATTAAAAACTTTATTATTGTTACCTTTTCTGTTGTTATCCTGTTGAGTGTGGCGATCAGTATCTATGTTTTAAATAGCTTAAATCTTATTAAAAAGGATGTAGAAGTTATTGTTGGTAATAATGTTACTCTTCTCAAAGAAGTGTCTGACCTGCGACACTACACACTAAGTTATAGACGTTTTGCTCTTGATTATGGCCTTACAGAAGACAAAAAAGAACATTCAGTCATCAAGCCCATTATTGAAGACAATCGTGAGCGAACGCTGAATGTGCTAACTGACTTTGAAGAGACAGTAACAAAGCCAGAGGATAAAGCATTTATTGCGACATTCCGTCAAAATTTTTCTGATTACGTAAAAACTCAAGAGCACTATATTCAATTAATTGATGACGGGAAGATTGCTGAGGCACGAAGAACGATTCTTGGGCCTATGCTTGCGCCCTTTAACGCTATGATAAAACCCGTAGAAGCTTTTCAGGCTGATATGCGCAACGATACTAATATGATGCGAATAAGTGGTGACAAACATTTGAACAATATCACCATCTCTATGCTAAGCATCAGCGCTTTTATGGTGATATTTATCAGCATTGCTGGATTTTTATTATCACGAAAAATAAATTCACCACTCGCTGTACTGAACCAACAAATGCAACGTGTCGGCCGTGGTGATCTCAGCCAGTGTATTGATATGTCACGCTTTACAAAAGATGAACTTGGCTGCTCTGCAAAGTTCTTCAGTGAGATGCAAAATAGTGTCGCCTCGCTTATTAAAGATATTAGTAAAAACGTGGTTTCTCTCGACACAACATCTTCCAAGCTTAGTAAACAATCAGCTGAAGCAACCCAAGGTATCCAAAACCAACAAACCGATATTAGCCAAATATCGACAGCGATGACCGATATGCTAGAGGGTTTGAAAGATATCGCAGCTAACACAAACAGTACTGCTGAGGTTGCAGTCAATGCATCTGAAGAGGCGAATAACGGTAAACAAATTGTCAGTAAAGCGGTCTTGGAGATAGAAACAGTCAGCGAATCATTAGAAAAAGCCAGTGACGTTATTAATGCACTGGGTGAAGACAGTGCAAATATCAGCTCTGTTACCGAAGTGATTAGCTCTATTGCAGAACAAACCAACCTACTTGCGCTTAATGCCGCTATTGAAGCCGCAAGAGCGGGTGATCAAGGCAGGGGATTTGCAGTTGTCGCCGATGAAGTACGCACACTTGCACAACGCACACAAAACTCTATCGATGAAATCACGACAACCATTAGCTCTCTACAGGCTAGAGCTGAAGAGGCCGTCGCCTCGATGGAGCATAGCCGTACAGGCATGTCTAACAGTGTTGATCAGGCAAAACTCGCAGGGGAATCCATTGCAGAGCTATCCCGCTCGGTGATGAGTATTTCTGAAACGGCAAAAGAAGTGGCCGCAGCCACTGATGGACAAACCTCAGTAACAATGGAACTAAGCGACCGTATTATGCAAGTCAACGACGCCTCAACCAAAGTTTCTGATGTAACCTTAGAAGCGCAAGTACTGTACCGCGAACTAACGAGCTTGAGCGAAGATATTAATAAGCTGACAAATCGCTTTTGTGTATAAATTTTAGCGTTTCTCCCCATTCTGAAAGAAAAAAAGCCAATGACGATCATTGGCTTTTTTATTATCTGTAAGATGGCAATGAGACCTAGCTATCGTATATTTTCTTTAATAAATTTCTGCACTGTTGCGATATCGTCATTGAGTACTTGGTAGCGCTCTTCGCGCTCAAATAGATCAGACATATGATGCGGTAATTGTGGATGTTGTAGGCCCGCCTTAGCAATCGCTTCGTCAAATTTAGCCGGGTGCGCCGTTGCCAAACAAACCATAGGAACATCGTGGTTTTTACGCACTTGCCTTGCAGCTTCAACACCAATCGCTGTATGTGGGTCTAGCAAGTATTCGGTTTTATCAAACACATCGGCAATTATTTTAACCATTGCATCATCATCTAATCGATAACTATCAAAATTTTCTGTAACATTTTTAAATGCGTCATCGGATAAAACCATTGAACCTGATTTAAAATCTTCCATTAATTGAGCAATCGCTGCACCGTCAGAGCCATAGGCATCAAATAAAAGGCGCTCGAAATTACTCGACACCATGATATCCATACTAGGCGATAGCGAGTGTAACAGCTCTTTTTTACTGTGATCATTCGCGCTAATACAGCGATGTAAGATATCGTTAGCGTTGGTCGCAACAATTAACTGATCGATCGGCAGACCCATTTTTTTCGCAAGAAAGCCCGCAAAAATATCTCCAAAGTTACCCGTAGGAACAGAAAAAGATATCTTACGATGTGGCCCGCCTAGTGCAAGTGAGGCATAAAAATAATAGACAACTTGGGCCATAATACGCGCCCAATTAATGGAGTTAACGGCAACGAGTTGGCGACCGTCGGGTAAAAAAGACTGATCCCTAAAACTTTCCTTCACCATATTTTGGCAATCGTCAAAGTTACCCTCAAGCGCAATATTGTGAACGTTGTCGGCCAACACGCTTGTCATCTGCTTACGCTGAACATCAGAGACGCGTTGATGCGGATGCAAAATAAAAATATCAATATTGTCACAGTGGCGGCAACCTTCGATAGCCGCCGATCCGGTATCACCCGATGTTGCACCCATGACAACCACTTTTTGATCACGCTTTTTAAGAATATGATCAAATATATTACCTAAAAACTGTAAGGCAAAATCCTTAAAGGCAAGTGTTGGCCCCTGAAATAACTCTAGCACCCATTCGTTATGATCTGTTTGTACCAGTGGTGCAATCGCAGTATGTCTAAAGCTCGCATAAGACTTTTCAATAATTGCCTTCAAATCGTCATCACTAATTTCGCCATCAACAAAAGGGCTAATCACCTTAAAGGCTAATTCTTCATACCGTAAACCTGCCCATGAGCTAATCTCTTCTTTAGAAAAGTTAGGTAAAGTCTCTGGCAAATAAAGTCCACCATCAGAGGCAAGGCCCGTTAAGACGACATCTTCAAAATTAAGTGCTGGCGCTTCACCACGCGTACTAATATATTTCACTGCTGTTCTCTTTAACTTTTTATGACTAGATTTAGTTAAAGACCCCTAGAATAAATCTAAGCTCTTTAATTATTTTCTCACTCTTTATACTATAAGACGACAAAAATTAACCCAGTGACTCCACCCGGATTTTTTTAACATCGCCTTGCACACATTCAAGCTTTTCTATTTTGGCTAATGCTGACAACAAATTGGATTCTGCTGACTTATCAGTCAATAAAACAATCTCTGCATTGGTTTCACCTTCGGCAGGTTCTTCTTGGTGCGCAGCCTCAATACCGATACTTGCATCACTCAGTGCTGTTGTTAGTTGAGATAAAACACCCGGTTTATCATCGACAACTAAGCGAAGATAATAAGATGTTTCAATATCATTGATGTCCATGATGTCTTTATCACTAAGCGCATCAAAACCTAGGGAAGGTATAGCGGTGTTTGCACCACTGTGAATATGTCTAGCAACATCCACAATATCGGCAATCACAGAAGATGCCGTTGGCTCAGCACCAGCACCGGGGCCATAATACAAGGTTGGCCCTACCGCATCACCATTAACAAGTACTGCATTCATAACACCGTCAACATTGGCGATGACACGTTTTTTAGGAATCAATGTCGGATGAACACGCAACTCAACGGAGTTATCTACACGGCGAGCAATACCAATATGCTTAATTCTATAACCAAGCCTATCAGCATTATCAATATCCTTTGTCTCTATACCACTAATCCCTTCGGTAAATACCTTGTCGTATTGCAAAGGCATTGCAAATGCTAGCGAGGCCAGAATCACTAATTTATGAGCAGCGTCTATGCCCTCAACATCAAAGGTTGGATCGGCTTCTGCGTAGCCCTTCTCTTGTGCTTCTTTTAAGACATCAGCAAAATCTCTTTTTTTATCACCCATTTCGGTGAGAATAAAATTGCCTGTGCCATTAATAATGCCAGCCAGCCAGTTAATTCGATTACCGGCTAAGCCTTCGCGCAATGCCTTAATAATAGGAATACCACCAGCAACCGCTGCTTCATAGGCAATAGTGACGCCTTTATCTTTTGCTTTTGCAAAGATTTCGTTACCAAATTCTGCGATCAGTGCCTTATTAGCGGTAACAACATGCTTACCGTTTGCAATAGCCTGTAAAACAAGATCTTTAGCGACAGTCGTACCGCCGATCAATTCGACGACGATATCAATCTCGGGGTTTTTAACGACATCAAAAATATCGCGAGTCACCTCTACAGTCGATAAATCACAAGCGGGATTATCACGGCGAGCACCGATTTGTTTAATATTGATAGAACCGCCAATGCGAGACTGTATTTGCTCTAGGTTACGTGTTAATACGTTGAAAGTACCACTGCCAACTGTACCTAGACCACAAATACCTATATTTACTTGTTTCAACGAAAACTCCCATCAAACGATAAAAAATGGCCACCTTACAAGGGCGTTCACGCACTGTCAATGAAAGTTAATTAAGGAGCCTCTGAACAAGCTTAAGTGGGATTTTCGGTGAGGAAAAATGGTCTGATTTGAATCAAAGATCGAAGCTAATAGTGAGCTATTGGAAAAACCTTTAATGGCTTCCATTCTTGCTCACGCCAATAACCTAAGCCTATACAAGCAAAAACTAGCCGGTTATTTTAACCCGCGTGAATCATTTGTAACTTATCCAGAAGCTACTTGGTATTTTTAAATAGTGACGGTTGCTTATTGGCTTAGATAAAGAGTTTTTGGCGTTGTGTTAAACATTAAAAAGCCAACGGTAACCCGTCGGCTTAAGAGGAAAAATGTAAAGCTTATAGCCCCATCTCTTTGGCTAAATATTCTGGGCTAACTGCACCAGGAATAAGCCTACCAGAAGATAATACGAGCGCTGGAGTACCACTGACACCAACTTCTTGACCCAACATGTAATGATCGGCAACGGGGTTACCCTCACAGGTCTCTATGGGCATATTTTTGCCTTCCTTAAAATGCGTCATTGATAACTGCTTGTCTTTAGCACACCACGCTGTCGCTAATTTTTGAGCACTTCTAGAATTAACACCCGCACGAGGAAAAGCTAAGTACCTTACCTCTATACCTTTTTCGAGATAGCCGTCGATTTGACTATGCAGGCGTCTACAAAAGCCACAATCGATATCGGTAAATACATTCACATAACCTTTTACTTCGCCTTTTGGCGAAAAAACAATCATATCGTCCTTATTAACTGCACTAATCATTTTTGCTCGCTGAGGTTCAAAAGCAACCTCCGCTTCTCGACGATCTTTATCCTGTAAATTAAGCAAATTACCGTCTTGCACTTCAAACATATCGCCAGCAACAAGATGAGCCCCGTCAGCACTAATAAACGCAACCTGCCCATTAATCTTGATTTTGTATAACCCAGGCACCGGCGATTTGACAATATCCGTATAATTAAGCTCGGGACGAGCCTGTTTCAGCCGCTTAATAATCATAGCTTGCTGTTCGGCCGTAATGCCCGAGTCAGATTGTGGCTTCTCCGATAATAACGTTTCAGAAAAACTACTTGTGCTAACGCAAAGTAAGAGTAGTGGTAGTAGCTGTGCTAAGAAGCGATGGCTACCAGATAAAAAGTTGGGCACTATTTTCACCGTTTAATTGTGATTAACAAATACACACTATTCGAGAACAACCATGCGTTAAAGTTCATTTACAATCTCTTTAATCGGTCATTTAACTATAATTATATTGGTATTAACAGTATAACAAGTGGAAAAAATTTCGGGACGCCCTAACTGCACAAAAAGCATTGAGAAAGCTATAAGAATAATAGCCATATACTATCGTCAAAAACAAAAAAGCCGGAGTATTTACTCCGGCTTTTTGAACTAAGGCATAACAAGGTTAATTGACTAGCCCAACTTCTCTTTAATACGTGCAGCACGACCCGTTAATTCACGTAAGTAGTAAAGTTTAGCCTGTCTTACATCACCACGACGCTTAACAGTAATACTATCAACCAGCTTACTATGTAGTTGAAAAGTACGCTCAACACCAACACCGTGGCTAATTTTACGTACAGTAAAAGCAGAGTTTAATCCGCGACTACGACGAGCAATAACAACACCCTCGAAAGCCTGAAGGCGCTCACGCGTACCTTCTTTTACTTTTACTTGAACAACGATAGTGTCACCAGGAGAAAACTCAGGGACATCAGTTTTTATCTGCTCACTATCCAGTGCTTGAATAATTTTGTTAGTCATAATACTTTCCTCTTTTCATAGGGTCTGTAGCTTCACAGCTAGAGTTCTCTTAATCATTAGTATTGGAAGATTCATCGCTTTGCTTAAATACATCCAACAATTTTTTTTGCGTTGAGCTCAACTCAACATCTGTTAGTAATTCTGGGCGTCGCAACCACGTTCGCTCTAAGGCTTGCTGATCTCGCCAGGCCTTTATTGCCTTATGGTTACCAGACAATAACACCTCTGGTACTGGTTGGCCTTGGTATGTCTCTGGCCGTGTATAATGCGGGCAGTCGAGTAAACCTTGGCTAAATGAATCTTCTTTTGCTGAATCTTCATGTCCTAAAGCACCAGGCAAAAGACGAATCATTGCATCTAACAAAACCATTGCAGGCAATTCGCCACCACTTAACACATAGTCGCCAATCGACCACTCTTCATCGATTTCGGCTTCAATTAAGCGCTCATCAATACCTTCGTAACGACCCGCAATCAATATTAAGCGATCATAGCTACTCGAAGATGCAAAACTCTCAATAACTGACTGCTTAATCAAAGCACCTTGTGGCGATAAATAAATAACTTTTACACAACCACCGAGTAATGCTTTAGCTTTATCGATAGCAGCCTTAAGAGGCTCTATCTTCATCACCATTCCTGGTCCACCCCCATAAGGGCGATCATCAACGGTTTGATGCTTATCCTTGGCAAATTGCCGCGGATTAATATAAGTAAGCTCTAACAGACCCTGCTTAATCGCACGGCTGGTAATACCGTGGTCGGTTAACGCAGCGAACATATCTGGAAACAACGTGACTATGGCTATTTTTTTCATAGTCAATCTGCGACCTCAATACTCTACGTTTCACTAACTAGCTATTTATTACCACTTATCATCATGGATCTTAAAATTCAGGATCCCACTCAACATAAATGGCCTTATCTTCAAGGCTAACGAGTGTCACAAAATGGCCCAGTACATAG
Source organism: uncultured Pseudomonadales bacterium (assembly GCA_947488935.1). Lineage (GTDB taxonomy): Bacteria > Pseudomonadota > Gammaproteobacteria > Pseudomonadales > Cellvibrionaceae > CANLBN01. The sequence goes on along the minus strand of CANLBN010000007.1, from coordinate 75,912 downwards.
GGGATCAAACGTTCAGTTTGATCGATACTTTGCTCATCACCTTGAACAACTAATACATCATTGGCACCTGTCGGCATTATTCGTTTAACAACGCCTAGGTCAAATTCAGTATTATCAAAGCGACTAATCACCCTACAACCTTCAAGCTCAAACCAGTAAAACTCGTCTTGCTCTAGAGCTGGAAAGCTATCCTTTTCTACGGCAATCACAACGGGGCAAAAAGCCTCTGCCTGATTACGGTCATCAATCCCTTTCAATCTTGCAACATAGCCTTTACCTTGGCTACGCCACTCTATTAGCTCAACGGGTTTGACACCATGAGCCGTTTTCACATACCAAGGTTGATAGTCAAATAGATTTTCTGCGGGTTCGGTCTGTGAATTAACCTTTACCCACCCCTTAATGCCATGAGCCCCGCTAATACGACCAACATCAATAAGATTACTCATTATCCAATAAACTCTTTATCCAATGAGTGACTCTAGGCTTTTATAGGGTAAACCTTGATAAAAGAGTAATACTTAAGCAGCCGCTTTAGCTTCGTCTTTTAATAATTTAGCAACACGTTCAGAAGGTTGAGCACCTTGTGACAACCAGTAATCAATACGCTCTTGATCGATACGTACACGCTCTTCCTGACCACGAGCTACAGGATTAAAAAATCCAACACGCTCTAAAAAGCGGCCATCGCGAGATTTGCGGCTATCGGTAACAGTTAGATGGTAAAATGGGCGTTTCTTAGAACCACCACGAGATAAACGAATGGTAACCATATTGGCTTCTATCCTATCAATTTTTAATTAAGGCATTGCCTCACGGCAAGACAAACTCTGTAAATTATGACTCAAATGGCCCTAGTATTTAATAACACAGAGCCCCGAGAAGGCGGCGTATTCTACGGGAAAAAAACCTATGTGTATAGCCACAAAACCTAAGTTTATCCACTGTATTGCTGTTTTTCATCAAACTGCGTATCAAAGCCATCGGTAGGAATGCCTATATAAAACCCCTGCAAGAAGTCGACCTGCATTTCAACCAGATATTCGCAAATAGATGCACTGCAACAATGCTCGGCAATAACGCGTATATTTTTCTCTTCGGCAAACCTTATAATGCCCTCTACTATAGCGCGAGCACCGTCATCCCTCTCCATTGCCTCGATAATCATCCCATCAATTTTTAGAAAATCGAGAGGCAAAGCTAATAGGCGATCAAAATTAGAGTAATGCTTACCAAGATCATCCATACCTACAAACCTGACAGCGCTCTTAAGCTGCTTAATATAAGCTGCCGCCAATCTGTGATTAGTAATAATTTGATGCTCCAGTAACTCCAAATCTATCTGATGGCTAACTCTAGCCTTACGGACTTGCTGAACGATATATTCACGTGTCTTTTTATCGAACAGGTCTTTGACAGACAGGTTAATACAGACAATGTAGTCAGTGCCCTTAATCGCCTCAATGACTTTATCGATCATTACTCTTGTCAATTTATGGCACAATCTTGACTGATAGGCGATAGGCATAAACTCATCGGGAGAGCTAATAATCTGCCCGCTCTCATCGGTTATTCGAGCCAGCGCTTCATATTTTTCTATTTGCCCAGTTGCCACATTAACTATAGGCTGATAAAACACTTTAACGCGTTTGTGCTTTAGTGCATCGGTAAACAATGAAAATACATCAATATATCGCTTCGAATGTTCCGATAGATTTAAAGAAGGCTCGTAGAGAACAATAGACAGATTGTTTTGTTTGGCATGCAAAAGTGATAACGATGCCAGTGTAAGCGCATCAGGATAATTGCTAACGGCACCCATTCTAATAATGAGGGGGACACTCTCTTCACCTTGCTCAAAAGAAGGCCTATCAACAAGGCTCGAAAATATGTCCGAGGTCATTGTAGACAACTGCGAGGGCGTAAAATCATAAGTAGAATAGACGGCAAACAGATCATCGGCACAATGATATACCTGGTAAAGATCAAAATACTCTGTATGAACATCACTAATAGAATGTGCTAATTGCAACATTAATTGATCTGTTTTAGCGATACCAATAGCTGTCGAGGCCTGCGAAAAATTCCCTACTTCAACAAGCAGTAAATGACAATTTACTGCTTGTTGTGCGTTATCTGATAAGGCACTTTGCAAACGTCGCTTATTAGGCAAGCCCGTAATGGGGTGTAAATAAAGAGCCTCTACTTTTAGAGCATACTCCCGCCTAATTGACCTTAGTGCAACATACATTAAAGGGAAGGCAATAACACCCAACAACAAACCATATACCAATGCTTTAAATAGGCTTGTATAGGCAAGCTCACTAACATCACTGGCATTAACGTCGATCCCTATCACATAGGTTTGCCCACTTACATGCTTTAAAGGAAAAAACAAAGATCGAAAGTTACCCCATTGATCTCGGTACTCGGCATATTGCTTTAACTCTTCACTAAAAGCTTTAAATAGTTCCGGTGGGGCATCTGCATACTCTGTCAAATAAACAGGTCGGTAGGAAAGTAGGTCGTTATTTTGAAAATATTCTAAAAGAGGGTTGGCACTTGTAAAAAGGATCTTATTATCTCGTTGAATAACGCTATATATATAAACAACGGGGATACTTTCGGCTAATTCTTGTAATTCAAGTGCTAATAAAAAATCTTCATCGGGGGTTAATAAACCTTCGCCAACTATTTGCGCATTCAACTTCTTGTGCAATAGGTTTTCAGCAAAGCTAATCGTCGCTAAGGATTTAGCATCGATTTTATTTAAAGAGGATTCCTGAGTTTGAAAAAATTCAACCACAGAATAAGCAACCACCCCAAAAAAATAAAAGATAACTGCAAACAAAAATGCTTTATTTCTTAATAGCTCCCTCAATATAAACCACCCCTATTTATACTACCTTGTGATATCGAAACAGCATCAATATTTAAATAACAAAAGGACAGGCACAAAGGCGATACAATAGAGCCGTAAAAATTGGATCTGCTAGTTAGCGTCCAAGACCCGGAGGTAAACCACCACCCCCGCCCATCATTCCGCCTAGGCCTTGCATCATTTTTTTCATGCCGCCGCCCTTCATTTTTTTCATCACTTTTGCCATCTGCTTATGCTGCTTAAGCAAGCGATTTAAATCCTGTAGTTGAGTACCAGAACCTTGAACAATACGGCGTTTACGCGAACCATTAAGCATCTCAGGGTTTTTGCGCTCATTGGGTGTCATAGAATCAATAATGACTTCCATCTTTTTGAACTGCCCGCCCATATTTGCCTGCTCAGCCATTTGAGTCATGTTACCCATACCTGGCATTTTTTCTAACATGCCAGCCATACCGCCCATATTATTCATTTGTTGAAGCTGTTCCTTCAAATCGTTCAAGTCAAAACGTACTCCTTTTTTGACTTTTTCGACCATTTTTTGAGCTTTTTCTTTATCGATTTTGCGCTCAGCTTCCTCGATAAGAGAAAGCACATCACCCATACCCAAAATACGTGATGCAATACGATCTGGGTGAAACGGCTCAAGTGCATCGACTTTTTCGCCCATACCCAAAAACTTAATAGGCTTACCTGTGGTCACCCTTACCGATAATGCAGCACCACCACGCGCATCACCATCAGCTTTGGTGAGAATAACACCCGTCAAGGGTAAGGCGTCATTAAAAGCTTGCGCTGTATTAACGGCATCTTGACCAATCATGGCATCAATAACAAATAATGTCTCGATAGGGTTAATCGCTTTTTGTAAGCCTTGTATTTCAGCCATCATCTCATTGTCAATTGCCAAACGGCCTGCAGTATCAACAAGCACAACATCTAAATGCTGTTTTTTAGCAGCAGCAATCGCGTCTTTCGCGATTTGCTCAGGCTTTTGATCCGTTGATGATGGAAAGAAAGTCGCATCAACTTCTGCCGCCAATGTCTCTAGTTGTTGAATGGCAGCAGGTCGATACACATCGGCACTGACTACCATAACTTTTTTCTTTTCGCGCTCTTGCAGAAATTTCGCAAGCTTAGCAACCGATGTTGTTTTACCAGCACCCTGTAAGCCCGCCATCAGTACAACAGCTGGCGGTTGTGCTGCAAGGTTTAAGGACTCATTCGACTCCCCCATCATTACCGTTAATTCATCTTGCACGATTTTGATAAATTGTTGAGATGGGTTTAGTGCACGCGCCACCTCCTGCCCTACTGCTCGCTTACGCACTTTATCGACAAACCCTTTCACAACCGGCAGAGCAACATCCGCCTCTAGCAGTGATTTACGTACATCACGCAATGCATCTTGGATATTAGCGTGGCTCAGGCGACCCTTGCCCGATATATTTTTAAGGGATTTAGACAGACGACTAGTAAGGTTTTCAAACATGATTAGAGTAAGTAATTCTTTGTTGGGTTATTAGGACGAGATTAATGACTAGCAGTATACAGATGATGATAAGTGAGGCCAAGAAATGCCTTTGTTAGCAATACCTATAAATCTACCAAAAGCCGTTATTGCTCACAATTACCAGTGGTTTTATTTTTAATATAATAATCTAATGGCTTTGGCCTACCAAGAAAAAACCCTTGTTGAAGAGTAATACCACAATCGAGCAGCTTATCTTTTTGTTCTTGTGTTTCAACGCCTTCTACCAAGGCCTTCATACCATGCGCTTCGATTAATGATCGGATATGCCTTAGCGGCTGGGTATTACTTTCCACTTGTTCGACAAAAGAGCGATCAATTTTTGCCGTTGTAGCAGGAATCTGGTGTAAATAGGCTAACGAGGAATAACCTGTACCAAAATCATCAATACTAATATTGATGCCTTGCTCAACGAGTTGACGAACAACACTGTTATGATCAGCCATATTTTCAACAAGTGCACTTTCTGTCAACTCAATGATTAGATCCTGAGGCGATAAGCCCTTATCCTCCAGCGCCTCGGATAAACACTGAGGGAACCTTACTTCGCGCAAATGAACCGCTGATACATTAATTGACATGGTTACGTTCGGAGATACATGTGCTCTCAAATACAATAGATCGGTTAATGCTTGGTTCACGACCCAACACTCAATGTCGTTAATAATACCTATTGACTCAGCAACCTGGATAACCTCTTCAGTGGTAACGTCTGGGATATCATGGTTGTGCCAGCGCAATAACGCTTCAAAAGAAAGAATGTTTACACTGCCATCACGGGAGACCTCCCATATTGGTTGGTAGTATAACTCTAACTCGCCCCTACTTTGGGCACGACTTAAACTCTGCGCAATAACGCCTTGGCGCAATATCACTTGCTCTATGCCCGCTGTGTAGTTAACCCAGCGATGCTTACCTAGTCGCTTTGCCTGATACATTGCCGCATCGGCATACAACACAATATTCGTTAAGTCGTCGGTATCTTGTGGGTACTGGGCGACACCAACACTCGCAGAAAGCGTCATAGGCTGCGTATCATGGTAGTAACTATTCGATAGAACTTTGACCAATTGATCGGCTAAGGCATCTTTATCAACAACCGCATCGTCCATGGATTTTAAATGGATGGGCACGACAACCACAAACTCATCGCCACCAAAACGACAAACTGCACTGTTATCGGGTGAGTTATCCAGTAATCTATCGGCTACCGTTTGCAAAACCTGGTCACCTACACCATGCCCAAAGGAATCATTGATAATTTTAAAGCCATCAAGATCAATATAAAAAAAGTCAAAATTCGCCTCACCAGCAGCAAATTCTGCGAGCCTTTTGTCTAAACCTCGGCGATTGAGCAAACCGGTAAGAGAATCTGTCAACACTTCCTTGGCAAGGTTAATTTCACTCATTTTACGGCGGTGAATATCGTATTGGTGCAATAATATTTTTTCTTGCCCGGTGTCGTCTTGTACATTAGCAGCGATTAAATGATACCAATGCTCACCATTAACACCTTCCATTAATACATCATCTTCGTAACGCCCTGACTGAGAAAGGCTACGATAAATTGTTTTAAGCACTGCGGGGCTTAAAATCATATCTTGTAGGTGAGCAACCCGACGCCCCATGGCATTCAAAAAAGGGGGATTGCCACTGATAAGCCGCCCTTCTACGGTATAATCAGACAACATTGCCGTTAGGTTAACTTGCAAATCATGACCCAATTTGGCCGTAGGCATACCCTGAATAAGCAGAGCCATACGATTATTATCAAGCACATAACCCGAGAACTGACAAAAGACAGATTTTGGAACACCTTTAGGTACAAAATGCCAGTTTTCATAAAATGACACATTGCTTTCTAGGAATGCCCGCTGGTATTCCCTAACGCGCGCCTCTACGGCTTGGGAGTTATCTTGCTTAAAATCTCTAGAGCAAAGTTCACTTAGAGAATTACTTTCCCAAAGTTCTAGTGCAGGCTGGTTTGCCCAGTGGATACAATAATTATCAATATCGTAAATCCACACAGGTATTGTGAGATCTTTGAGCTCAATGGGCATAAGACGCTCTAATTTGAGTGGCTACAGCTTACTATGTATACAGTAAGCTAGTGAAAAAGATACTACTTTGTCAGATAGGGCTATGCTTTATAGTAGATAAAACACGCCCCTTATTATTATAGGTCATTAACCCAGAAAACGCTGATAACAAGGATTTTCCGTTTCTTCAAAATAGTCATAATTTAGCTGTTCTAAATGCTGGCTAAATCTATCATTATCGGACTCTGGCACATCAATACCTGCAAGCACATTACCAATCGCTGCACCTTGGTTGCGATAATGAAATAAGCTGATATTCCAGTGCGAACCTAAGGTTTCTAAAAACCGTAATAGCGCACCAGGATACTCGGGGAAATCAAAGCGAAATAATCGCTCCTTGGCTAATAAGCCACCACGCCCTCCCACCATATAACGCAAATGTACTTTTGCCAGCTCGTCATCGGAAAGGTCCACAAATTCATAACTAGCAGCGCTTAATTCTGATTTAACCTCAAGTAACTCCTCCTCGCCATTGCGCAAGCCAATACCCACAAATATTTGTGCCTGATCTGCACCCGTACTGTAACGGTAGTTAAATTCTGTGATAGGCCTGCTATGTATTGCCTCGCAAAACTTTTTAAAACTACCGCGCTCTTCAGGAATCGTCACCGCAAGTAAGGCTTCATTTTTTTGCCCAAGCGCTGTTCGCTCGGCAACATAACGCAGTGTATTAAAATTAAGATTAGCACCAGAGAGTACCGCAGCTAGCTGTTTGCCTGTCTCGCCCGTTCGATCACACCACTTTTTTAGCCCGGCCAATGAAAGAGCGCCCGAAGGTTCTGAAATGGCTCGCATAGATACAAAGATATCCTGCATAGCGGCACAAATTTCATCGCTTGAGACAGTAATTACCTCATCACAATGCGCACTGCCAACCCGAAACGTCTCTACGCCGATACGCTTAACCGCAACACCATCGGCAAAACTACCCACATAATCTAAATCGACTGGCTCACCCGCGTCCATCGCTGCGGCAAAACAAGCACTATCCTCTGCCTCTACAGCAATGACTTTAATATCTGGATTAACAGCTTTGATATAGGCCGACATACCTGCAAATAAACCACCGCCACCAACAGGAATAAATACAGCATCTAGGTGTTCTAATTGCTCTAATAACTCTCGTGCAACGGTACCTTGGCCCACAATCACATCTCGATCATCGAAGGGCGGCACAAAAACCGCACCCTCTTTACTGGCGAGCTCTTTCGCATAGGCATTAGCTGCATCGAAATTTTGTCCATAGATAATGACTTCACCACCAAAATTGCGCACAGCTTCTACTTTAATTTGTGGTGTAGTGCTGGGCATAACAATACGTGCCCTGTGGCCTAAGTGATTGGCACTGTAAGCCAAGCCTTGAGCATGGTTACCCGCAGAGGCGGTAATTACATTAGAGTTAGCCGGTAGTTGCCTCAACTTATTATAGGCTCCTCTTAGCTTAAAAGAATAAACCGGCTGTCGGTCTTCTCGCTTAAGCCAAATATCATTCTTATACTTTGACTCAAGCGATTTAACACGTGTAACACCAGTCACAACAACCAATGGCGTCATATCCGCTTTTTTGGTGGCCCTGTAGTAATCAAATGTATCGTCAACTTTTTTAGAGGACGGTGATATCTTTTTTATCAATGCTTTTAACATCTTATATCTGCACTTAGCCTTTGGTAAAACCTAATAATAGGGAGGGTTAAAAAACAAAAACCCCCGGACTTTTCAGCACGAGGGTTGATTAATAACATCCGTTTGTAATTAATCAGCCCGCGACAATATCAATTGCCGCGATAATAATTGCCTGTTTGACTGATATATTCATAGCGCTATTGTAGTTCTTAAACTAGCAACTTACTACTAAGCATTTCAAAGTAGTCGATTTCATATTAAAAGCCCTTTAGTGAACCCTGTAACCCAAGAACTATCAATAAGAAGTTATGGCGCTTCACCCTTAGGAATGTATACCTTATTTATGACTACTCTTAGACTTATCTAACTTATTCAAGCCAATAATATAGATAATGGTATATACGGTACTCACCATAGCTCCGGGCAAAATAGTGAGTAATATATTAGGCGTTCCGGCAATATAGTTAATTCCCCATGAGCTTAAATATAAAAAACTACAGGCAATAATACCAATAAGCGTTAAGTGGAAAGGCCAGTATTTACAACGCACAAACAACCATTCAACAATCAGAGCCAAGGATAGCGTTACCGTAAAACTATACCCTCCCTGGGTGATAGCTGCTTTTAGTGCAAGCATGTGGCCATGCTCAGAATTAGCCCAAAAAGCCCAACCACCATAAAATAAAAAACCACAGAAAGGAGGGATAAATATACGTACAAAGGCATGCTCTAAAATAGATAATTTAAAAATAATAATCGCCAGTTTTTGCTAATGATAATAAAAATGTCGTTATAAACCCTTCTGAAATACACTGATCACTAGGGGGATAAACGCGAAATAGACCACTGTATTCCTGTAGAAGACACCGGCTGTCGCTCATAGACAAAGCGATTATGTAGGCGATCCTCACCGCCCTCCCAAAACTCAATCATCGATGGCACAACTCGATACCCTCCCCAATCATCAGGTGTCGGTACATGGTCGGGGTACAGCTGCTTTTCATTCTCATAACAATCGATAAGTTCTTGTCTTGATGACAATGGCTCGCTCTGCTTAGAAGCCCTCGCTGCCCATTGACTGGCTTTTGGCCTAGACTGAAAATAATCAATATCTTCATCTCTACTGAGCAACTCTACACTACCTTGAATAATGACCTGTCGATTAACGAAATGCCAAGGGAAATGCAAAGAGACGAATTTATTCTTCGACATCTGCTTACCTTTACTACTAAGCCTGTTAGTAAAAAATACAAAGCCTGATTCATCAACCTGTTTTAACAAAACAATACGCTGGGTCGGCTGCTTATCTTCAACAGTCGCCAAAATCATTGCCGTAGGGTCAGAGGTATCTAATTCAACAATCTCACTCATCCAACGTTCAAATTGTAAAAAAGGGTTATTATCTAAATCTTGCCGATCCAGCCCCTTTGATTGATACTGACGACGAAAATCATGTAAATTCATAATGCGACCATAGTTATTTATAGCAAATGACAAAAGAGCAGATAGCCCTACACGAACTAAGTCATTATACTAGTGTCTGAGTGAAATCCTAATAAAAACGGCTAACGATCAATGAAGAAATACACAATTACTGTCTTATTTTTAATCGCTGCTGGTGTATACCTCGGCTACCTTTCTATAAAACAAAGTACAACTATTGATGAAAGTGTATATTTGGAGACAAGTAAATCTGTACGATTTTTAAAAACACTCGACAGCAGTATTAACTTACTACTATTTAAGCTTAACTACGAAAAAGTCAGCGCCTACACAACTCTCGACCAGCTTAATGACAGCATTAGTTCAGAGTTCGATGAATTACGTTTTGAAGCACTTTTTGAAGAAATTGAGCGCAGCCCTGACCTCGACGCAAAAGCAGAGGACTTTGGAGACAATTTAGTCGCCAAACAAATAAGTACCGAACAGTTTGTCGAGCAGCAGAAAAAGCTTAGAGCGCTTGATAAAAAATTAAACCGTTTGTACCGAGATATCCAATCATTAGTTAGCGCCGCCAAAACAGAAGAAGCCGAGCCTAATACTTTAGTAGAGGACTTATTGGAAACAAAAATCAATTTTTACCTTTTTCTAGAAACCTTAAGCCCCGAAAGAAAAGATTTACTTGACGACAACCTTACAGCTTTAGTCAGCAATATTGCCAACAATGAAAATGAAGAAGCCCCTTTAATTCAAGATTATGTCGATACCTTGTCAGCAATTATTTCAACCAAACAATTAGTACAAAAACACTTTGAAGAAGCCGTAGCTACATCAACAACAGAGAGGCTCGATGCCTTTGAGCAATCCTATGCAAACTTTCATAATGAGCAAATCAATGCCTCTAAAAAGTTTAGGACTGTACTCATTACTTATGGTAGTGTTCTATTAGCTATTTTGATTATCTTTGCCTATTTGCTACGCAGACAATATGCTAATCTTGAACAGCAAGTAAAGGATCGCACCAAAAAAATTGGAGAGGCATACAATGAGCTTAAAGAATCTCAAGAGCAGCTCATTCAATCAGAAAAAATGGCCTCACTCGGTGAAATGGTGGCAGGTATAGCCCATGAGATAAACACACCACTTGGCTATATTAATGGCAACGTTAACACCGTTCAGACTAACATAACGACTGATCTTGACGAACTCAATGTAGCCATTGGCATGGCTTACAAAGAAGCAAGAAAAGCCGATAGAGACGCGGCAAAACTGTCGCAACTGTTTACAACTGTACTTAGAGTGTATCAGCGTATAGAAAACGACGGTGTTATCAATGAGAACAAAGAACTACTAAAAGATAGTAATCACGGCCTTCATGAGATATCTCAGCTCGTTCAAAGCCTCAAAAACTTCTCTAGACTTGATAGACAGGCAACAGAGAAAGTAGACATACATGATTGCATCGAAAGCTCTATTAAAATTGCTTCGCACCATATTAAACAAAACAGTGTTGAGATAGAAAAGCACTATGGTGATATACCTAATATTGGCTGTACACCTTCTAAGCTGAATCAACTCTTTTTGAATGTAATAACAAATGCCTGTCAGGCTATGAAAACAAAGGGGGGCGTTTTATCTATCACAACACAAGAGGGTGGTGAATTTTTAGAGATAACATTTACTGACCAAGGAGAAGGGATGGATGAAGACACCGCACAAAAAATGTTTGATCCATTTTTTACAACCAAACCCATTGGTGAAGGAACTGGGCTTGGAATGTCTATTTCTTACAAGATCGTTAAAGAGCACAATGGTAAAATTGAAGTGAAATCAACACCTAATGTAGGTACCTCTATCGTAATACAACTACCTTTGAATACAGCGAGCACTTAAACTGAGTCAAACTAATGAGTGATACAACAAAATATAATGTTTTATTTGTCGACGACGAACAGCGAATTCTCACGTCTTTACGCTCCATCTTTAGACGAGAGTATAATGTCTTTACCGCCCTTGGAGGCAAAGAAGCACTTGAGATACTCGCTAATAACACTATTAATGTGATTGTTAGCGATCAGCGTATGCCTAATATGCTTGGTAATGAATTATTAGCGCAAGTTCATAAACTATATCCACAGACTATGCGGCTATTATTAACCGGGTTTATGGATAAGCAAGCCATTATTCAAACGATTAATGAAGGTGAAATTTATCGCTTTATTAATAAGCCTTGGAGTAACGAGAGTATTCAGGCTGTTATTAAAGAAGCCGCTGAAGCATCACAAATAGATATTGGATTTTCCCCGCAGCAAGCACCAACTCCAGCCAATCAAAATTCGGCGACAATAGAGGGAGCTGGCGACCAAGCCAAAGCTCCCCTTCCACAACCTCAGAAGAAAGCGATATCGGACCACGCCACATTAATTATGGGCAGCAGCCAATCCTTACGCAACCAGATTCGTCAGGTTTGCAAACAAGAAGCCATCGCCGTTTATAGCACTCAGTCAATCCGCCAAGCAGTTAATGCCATTGTTGCAAGACCCTCAATAGGGGTATTAGTCATAGAGCTGCTTTCAGATACCGACGAAGTGATTCATACTATTAGCCTCTTAAAACAAAAGAGACCCGAATTAATAACCGTCGTCCTAGCCGATGAAACCGATGCCGAGGTCGCCGTTAGTCTAATTAACTCTGGGCAAGTCTTTAGGTATTTGAGTAAACCGCTAGAACTATTACAGTTGCAAAAGATCATTAAAGCTGGGTTTGAGCGTCATTCTGCGATAAAAAATAATATCAACTCACAAGTACGTTTTAAGGTTCAAAAACCAACCAATAAAATAACTGCAGGATTAAAAGAACTATTTACATCTTTTGGACTCTTAAAGAAACAGACTTAATGCATATAGGATGTTCTCAATGCAGATTTTAACATTATCGGCAAAACAACTAGGCCTTTTAGTTATTCTTCTTGGCTTTCACGTGGCAAGCTTTGCACTAGACCCTATTTATACCGACAGGAAGACCAAATCAGCAATTGGCGGCTATGATACTGTTGCCTACTTTACAGAAGGTAAGCCAGTTAAAGGGTCCACAAAGTACACAACCACTTATCAAGGGGCAACATGGCGCTTTTCATCCCAAGAAAACTTGGATAAATTTTCGGCTAACCCTGAAAAATATGCACCACAATATGGTGGCTATTGCGCTTATGCGGTTTCACGCAATACAACGGCATCTATAAGGCCCGAATTCTTTACCGTGCATCAAGGCAAGCTTTACCTCAATTACAACAAAGGTGTTTATAAAAGATGGATAAAGGATAAGAATAAGCACATCAGCAGAGCCAATAAAAATTGGCCTGACGTACTAGAGTAACCACTGCCTTTTATATAACAGTAATACATGCTTATTAATGCCCCCCTGTTAATGATAAGCTCAGCTCCATAATTAACTATCTCGAAGACAATTATGGAGCACTACCCCTCCCCTCTAGCTAATAATATTCCCGTCGTTATACTCGCAGGCGGACAAAGCAATCGCCTCAAAGTCGACCACAAACTTAAATGGCAGCTTTCCTTTGATGATGAGACAAGAAAGGCATCCCCATCTGATATATATCCAAAAACAGAACAGACATTACTAGCCTTTATTATTAAGCGCCTAAAACTGCAAACAGATTGCATTTTGATCAACGGCCCTTTTATTAAGAACAAAGACTTAAACCAATACAAGCTACCGATTATTGATGATAGCTTAGCCGATTTTCAGGGCCCCCTATCAGGGATCTTAACAGCCCTATCTTGGGCCAAAAACAACCACCAGCCTTGGGTTGTCACAGTATCCTGCGATAGCCCGTTTTTTCCTGATCATTTACTTCAAACTCTTGCTAGAAATTTAAATGGAAAAAAAGCCGCAATAGCTATGCACAACACACGCACGCACCCAACCTTTGGACTTTGGTCAGTAGCACTCTATGAGTCGCTAAAGAATGCCGTAGAAGTTGAGCATATTAGGGCTGTCAACCGTTGGGCTTTGCAATACAGCAACACGGTAGAATTTAAAGCGAAACATACCGAAAGTATGGGTCATAGTGAGCCAATAGACCCTTTTTTTAATATCAACACTCTAGCCGATTACCAACAAGCTCTTAGCCATTTAAGCTCGGTAGGGTTAGGGCACTATCTTCGAAGTACCACTACATAAAATGTAAGCGTTAACACTACGGATACAACAAGAGCTGTTATAATTAAAAACATAACAACGCTACTTAGGCTCACCATGTCAGCTGTCTTTAAACAACTCACAAATCTACTACATATCGAAGCAATTGATACGCAATTATTCCGTGGGGTCAGCCAAGACTTAGGAACAGGAAGAATTTTTGGTGGCCAAGTACTGGGGCAAGCAATAGCTGCTGCCCAAAAGACAGTGACTGATAAAAAAATCCATTCGGCACACGCCTATTTTTTGCGTATGGGAGACCACAACTTACCGGTTATTTACCATGTAGAAAACACACGTGATGGTAGAAGCTACTCGTCCCGCACCGTGACGGCCACGCAAAAAGGCAATATTATTTTTACCATGATGTGCTCTTTTCAAGTAGAGGAAGAATTTGAATTTGAGTATGCCAAAGCAGCACCTATAGAGGATTTACGCCTTAAAGAAGGTGTCGAAATAAACTTAGAAGATGACTCTGGTGCAATTGATACTCATGGAAAAAAGGTCACTATCCAGCAACCCTTTACCATTCGCCTACCTAAGCACTCACAAGACAAACAATCTCCCATCGAACACTTTAATATCAAGACCAACCAAGCTATAGCTGACAGCCAGACAATGCACAATACAATATTTGCGTATCTCTCGGACTTTAGACTATTAGCCTCTAGCCTACGCTCAGTAAATTATCGCTTTAATATCAAAGAGACAATGCTAGCGACTATCTGCCATACCATATGGTTTCATCGGGATATAAAAGTTGATCAATGGCTACATAGCATTTACGAGCCAATTTCTTTAATTAATGGCCGAGGTATAGCAAAGGGTTCGATTTACAACAAAGACGGCCTATTACTCGCTACAACCATGCAAGAAGGTGTGGTGCGAAAGCTCAAGAAAGAAAAATAAATAACACTATAAAAGGCACGGGGAGAATAAGGTGGAGTTCTCAGCCAGCCACACCCCGGCACATGATGTCACTACTACCGTTGCTCCCTTCCGGGCCTGGCGGAGTTCATAGTTAATCATTGCGAGGGGACCAACTGAGCCCTCCATAATGCTCTCAAAGAGAGGGCGCTGATTATGGAGATTTTTAACAAAAGTTTCAAGGCAAGCCATGCCTTTAGTGCAACTAATTATTAAAACTCCCTAACACCTTGGGAAATATTGTCTAAAATTATAATAATAACTCTTTTTTACTCGCAAACATTACATACGCTTTCATAGAGATACCATGAAAAATCTATTTTTAATACCTTCATTGCTACTGTTATTAGCATTATCAGCAATAAGCCACGCCGAAATATACCGCTACATTACCCCAGAGGGTAGGCTCCTACTAACCGATACACCAAAACATAAAGGCTATACACAACTGGTTAAAACACACAGAGGTTGGGAGCCCAAAAAAGAGGATTACCATAAAGCGGCCAATAAACGCGCTTTATCTCGCCATATTCGCAAAGCAGCAGATACTTACCAATTGCCCTATGATTTACTCCACGCGGTTATCCGTGTGGAATCGGCTTATAACCCACGAGCAATTTCTAAAGCTGGCGCTCAAGGCTTAATGCAGTTAATGCCTGCGACAGCTGCACGCTTTGATGTAAGCGACCCATTCAATCCAGCAGACAATATCGATGGCGGTAGCCGTTATCTGCGCTACTTGTTAACACTTTTTAATAACAACTATACACTTGCGCTTGCTGCTTATAATGCAGGCGAAAATGCAGTCATCCGATACGGTCATAAAATCCCACCCTACAAAGAGACTCAACACTACGTTCGTAAAGTACTTAAACTCTATCGCGCTAACAAAGCATCATAATGGGTGAATAACATCGTGATACTCATTCATCCAGTATCAACAATTTAACAACTGCTATATTATAGTGCCTGTTATTTCAGGACACCTACCATGCACTTATTTGTCGACAATCTTACCAATGTGGATTTTAGCTACCTAGACCCTAAAAGAGGCCTAGTGGGTGAGACTTGGTTAGCAAGTATTGTGCTTGAAGGAGCGCTCGATCAACAAGGTATGGTTTGTGATTTTGGTATCGTCAAAAAAACACTACGCAACTGGTTAGATAACACCATCGACCATAGCTTAGTCGTTGCCCAACAATCTCCGCAACTCACCCTTAAACAAGCCGATGATATGATCGATTTATCGTGGCACTACGGTGACTCAAACTATCGTTTGGATTGTGCCTCACCTAATGAGGCAATTACGCTAATAGACGCCAATATTGTCAGCCCTGAATCTGTCGCCACTTGGTGCATTGAGCAACTGCAAAGCTTACTACCCGATACCATTGATAAAATCCAACTGACCTTTACGCCAGAGCCAATTGAGCATCACTCTTACCACTATAGCCACGGACTTAAAAAGCATAATGGCAACTGTCAGCGCATAGCTCACGGGCATCGCTCTACCCTTGCCATTTACTGCAATGAGCAACGTGACCTCAATAGAGAGCGAGCATGGTGTACACAATGGCAGGACATTTATATTGGCACTCAAGAAGATTTAGTGAGCGAGAGTTATATAGACGAGGAACGCTATTATCATTTTGCCTATAGCGCACAGCAAGGCGATTTTACTCTGACATTACCAGCGACACATTGCTATTTAATCGATACCGACTCGACCGTTGAATTTATTGCACAACACATTGCAAACTCACTCAAAGCAAGCGCTTACGACGATAACTTTACCGTCAAAGCCTTTGAAGGCATTGGCAAAGGCGCAATCGCTTTTGCCTAAACTGCGCTTTCGCATAGACGATTACTAATGTATTCGTACATCAATAACGGCATTACCCTCTGTTGCAAAGTAATTGCCCACAGGCACGAGCAACTCATTACTGGCGTTACCTTCACTAAGGCCAATCATCTCATCATAAGGGCTTGTATGTCGCAGTAGCATCTCTTTGACATTGCAGCCAACAAACACCCGTTGAATCTCAATAATACTCCGCCGTGTTAAGTTTTTACTGGGCTTTTCCAATAGATAAAAGACATCCTCACCAATAACCAGCTCTACCCTATACAAAGCCTGTTCTAGCGAATCAATAATGACCTTATCGATTTTGGCAAATCGACCTAACTCACTCAGCAACAGTGGTTTTTTCACAATACCTAAATGACCATCCATCATACCAACTCCTCATTTAGCTATATATTCGCTTGGTATTGTAAAACAGATGCAAGCTCAAACAACTTGTGTATAATGCCGATCCTTAATAAGGTCAGCAGAAATGCCTATATGGCCATTATTAATCCCGGAGAGGTGTCTGAGTGGCCGAAAGAGCACGCCTGGAAAGTGTGTGTACCTCACGGTACCGAGGGTTCGAATCCCTCTCTCTCCGCCATTATTAAAAACCCCAAAGCTCCACACCCTTATTAGCATTAACTAATTGCACTAATCCTAATTGGAGGGATGAGGTCATTGCTGCGCGTCCATGCGCTCACGACATTCGTGCATCCATGCACATCAACCCTCGCGGGTTCGACATAATGGCAGGCAAGTTTTTACTCCTGCAAAACTTACATTCTCTACATCCTTGTAGATCGAACATTATGAACCGCGTAGCGCCCCATAGCGGGCAAATGCATGGACGCATTTGAGTTAATTCCTCTATCCTAAGACGCCCCATAAAACACCTCCAGATACCGGAAAATAACAGTGTTTATGGCTCTTCAAATATTTCAGACTAAAAAAGCAAAACCGCAAGATAAGCCCCACAAGCTGGCTGACGGCAAAGGCATATACTTGTATGTAACGGTTAAAGGACAACAGTACTGGCGGTTAGATTATCGTTTTGGTGGCAAACGCAAATCAGCAACGACCTAATAGTAATTAATCAAAGTAGAATGCCTCCGTAAAGATTATACTTTTCTATTTTTCATCGACGAAGTATATTTATAGTAACTCTTCTATCTTATAGCCCTTATTTATGAAATATATTTTTCTCTTTCTTTTATCTTTACCTGCCCTTGGTGAAGACCAAGTCCAGTTGATACTTGGCTATCAATCGAATTCGAAATTTACAATTACAACTGAAACAACATCAAATACAAGTATGCAGTTCGATGGTAATAAGGAACTACTACCAGAGGAGTTAAAAGCTCAATTTCCAATGGAAGTCTTAGGTAGCGGCTTAATTTCTCAAATCATTACTACCGGAGCTAACGAGGCTGATGGTAGTTATTTGGTAGATATGCATATTGATCAACAAAGAAATCAGATGTCTATTAATGGCCTAGACAGACGAATACCGCCTGGGAAATTAGAAGGGGCGACAGTTTTGGGTAAAGCCTGGCCAGGTGGACACTTAGAATATTCCTCTATGAATGGGCCAAATGTTGATGGTGAATTAGAGTCCATAATGAAAACTGTTTTCTTACAGCTAGGAAGTTCAAATCAACTAGCTGAAAGAACAGTCAAACTTGGTGAAACAACATCTGTGCAAATGCCTATGTCGTTTCCGATTGGAGGTGGAAAAGCAGCTAATTTTGATATGAAAATGGATTATAAGTTGAACTCTATAGAAGGTGACATTGCAAATTTTGATGTTAGATTCTCAGCCTTAGTTAATGCAGCTTTAGAGGCTTCAAGTATTAATATCATAGGGTCAGGAACAGGGACTATAACCTACGACATAGTTAATCAGTACTCCCCTGAAGTAAACTCTACAATGGAGCTAAAATTAACAGCTCCATTACATGGTGGGACGCTGATTAACAGCTCTATTTCAAAAACTAAGGTATCTACTACTTATAATTCTCGTTAAAAGCAGCTAAAAACTATGATAAAAATCGCTTCTGATGGCATATCAAATATGCTTGAAATTCAGTTTGTATTCTTTGCGTACTTTTATGCCAATCGCTTCTTCAATGCCTTTATAAAGTTCACTTGCTTTATTTGAGAGCTGTTCGATAACGACAGCTAATTGAATACCATATCCTTGAGACACTAGCATATCGCTATCGACTATACTTTCTTGTTGCAGTAGACGGCTAGGCTAGTGTCAGCAATAAAGAAATTAATCTCCTGTAGCTCGTATAAGGCCGCACACAAGGCTTTAAGGTTGATTACTGGTTTATCATCAGCAGGCTTACTTTCAGAATCAACGCTTTGCTGAGGGCTTCGAGTTGTTCAAATTGATTACAAGCCATATGAGTAAGATCATAAGCACTTATTGGGTACGCTGTGTTATTTGTGTTTATAGACATTATCTAACCTCTACATAATTGAATAAATAATGTAGAACGCTATTAAAAATAAGTGAGAAAAAATTTATAACGGTACAAATAAAATATTAAAAATTAATATTTTATTTGTCAATAACTTAACTACAGAGTATGTGTGCCTCTCTACCGTATCTCAACACATCCCTTATGTTTTCGACGCAAACGTTTGGCATACAACGAACCAAACTTGATACACCAACGCCGAATGCTTTCGTAACTCACTGAAATGCCTCGCTCAGCCAATAAATCTTCAAGCCTCGATGACTTAAGTTGCCAGTACCCGATTTTAAAAGAGGCGTTTAAACTGACTGGTTCGATTTTGTTGTTTTGTTATTTCTAAACTCGCTCAATAATCATAGCGATTCCCTGCCCTACTCCAATACACATAGTGCATAGTGCATAACGTCCCCCTGTCTCATGAAGCTGATACATAGCAGTAGTTACAAGCCTAGCGCCGCTGGCACCCAGCGGATGGCCTAATGCAATCGCTCCACCATAGCGATTAACATGCGGAGCATCATCGGCTAAACCTAAGTCACGCATAACCGCTAGCCCTTGCGATGCAAAGGCTTCGTTCAACTCAATAATGTCCATATCATCAATAGACAGCCCTGCTTTCGCCAATACTTTTTTAGTGGCGGGCGCAGGGCCAAATCCCATAATGCGTGGCTCTAAACCCACAGTTGTCGTTGCAACCACTCGGGCTTTTGGTGTCAAACCATTCTCTTTAGCAGCCGTTTCAGATGCCAATAATAAGGCGCAGGCACCATCATTAACACCGGAAGCGTTACCTGCAGTTACCGACCCGCCCTTGCGAAAAGGAGTCGATAATTTTTGCAGATTATCTATTGTTGTTTCAGGGCGTGGATGTTCATCTTTGTCGAAGATAATCGGATCTTTTTTTCGCTGCGGTACGGAAACTGGAACGATTTCCTGCTCAAAATATCCAGCGTCTTGAGCCGCCTTGGCTTTTTGCTGGCTGCGCAGTGCAAACGTATCTTGATCTTCTCGACTGATATCAAAGTCTTCAGCTACGTTTTCTGCTGTTTCAGGCATGGAGTCTACACCAAACCCTTCCTTCATCAACTTGTTCACAAAACGCCAGCCAATCGTAGTGTCGTATATTTCATTTTTTCGGCTAAAGGCAGTCTCTGCTTTTGGCATGACAAAAGGCGCTCTTGACATGGATTCAACGCCACCTGCGATCATTAATTCTGTCTCACCAGACTTGATCGAACGCGCTGCCATGCCAACCGCGTCCATACCAGAACCGCAAAGTCGATTTATTGTTGTTCCAGATACTGTGATTGGCAGGCCCGCTAACAGTAAACTCATACGGCCTACATTTCTATTATCTTCTCCTGCCTGATTAGCATTACCGTATATAAGGTCGTCGATATGCTCCCATGCAACACTAGGATTGCGCTCCATTAAAGCCCTAATAGGGACAGCACCCAGATCATCCGGTCTAACACTGGCTAATGTGCCACCATAACGTCCAAAAGCGGTACGCACTCCATCACATATAAAGGCATCTCTCGTTACCCGTTTCACAATTTTTTCGCTCTCTCAATAGTTAAAATAATTAGTGTGTTACTGGCTGTGAAGGTGGACGAACTTTCAAAGGCCCCTCCGGTAGTACTACATTGTTTTCTGAGACATACTTATCCCAAGACGTTAATAATTGAGAAAATACATCTGGCTCATCCTTGGATAGGTCCTTCTGCTCAGAAGGGTCTAGCTTTAGATTAAACAACTGCCAATAGCCCGGCCCAAATGGCTTTGACTGGTATACTATTTTCCAATCTCCCTGATACAAAGCACGCCGACCCCAGAGTTCCACACCAAGGTAATCTTGCTCACCATGAATTTTATTAACACCCGGGGTTAGCAACGGCAACATGGATTTTCCTCTGGGTACAAGTTTATCTTTGGCAGAATAATAATTTGGATCACGAGAAACGCCGGCAGCAGCCAAAAATGTCGGCAGCACATCAGTGGCGCTGATACGTGCGTTGGCAACTCTCCCAATCTTTGTCTGTTGAGGCCAAGATAAAATAGCCGGAACCCGTAAACCACCTTCTGCGGAAGTACCCTTGAATAGCTTAAAAGGTGCTTGGCTTACATGAGCCCATTCAGGGCCATAAAAATTGAAAGAGCCTTTGCGCCCACGCATAGCTATACTCTGGTCGAAGCTGTTAGCTAGATCAGCAATCGCTTTTGGTGATCGTTGCAAGTCAAAAGGGTCAGCGCCGTTATCAGAAATAAACAGAACTATGGTGTTTTCATACAAACCTTTGGCCTTAAGATAGTCCATCAAGCGACCAATACTCATATCCATATAATCCACCATGGCCGCATAGATCTCCATATTGCGAGCGTGACTGCGTTTTTCAGTATCGGGCAGCTTGTTCCATGGTGGCAGAAAAGCTGGGCGTGGCGGCATCTCTGCATCTTTATGAATCAAGCCCTTTGCGATCATACTTTTAAAACGCTGCTCCCGAATTACATCGTAACCAGCATCGTATTCACCACGATACTTATCGAGATAATCATCAGGAACTTGTAGCGGCCAGTGAGGCGCGGTATAGGCTAGGTAAGCAAAAAACGGCTTGCCGTCATCAACATTTTCATCAATATTACTTATTATTTTATCGGTATAAAAACGGCTAGAGTAAAAATCCTCAGGCAATGTTTTGATCAACTCGCCATCTTCACGGTACAGCCCTTTAAAGCGATGTATATCGGAACCAATAGCATCATCAAAATGACTTCCTGCTCCGTATAGCAATGAGAAAGAACGATCAAAACCTCTCGCTTTCGGGCTTTGTTCATGGCGACTTCCCAAATGCCACTTCCCTGCCATATAGGTGTGATAGTCGCTCTCTTGCAGAAGCTCCGCGATGGTCATGGCTCGGTTATTTAAATAACCTTCGTAGCCGGATAACCCAATCTGATTATCTGCAACGGTTTCCGACATATTGCCTAGCCCTACCAGATGATTATCCATGCCCGTCAACAACATAGCTCGGGTGGGAGAACACGTCATGGAAGCATAGAAATCGGTCATCAACACACCGCTTCGTCCCAAGGCATCGATATTAGGTGTGCGAATTTCTCCACCATAAATGCCGAGATCGGTATAACCCATATCATCTGCGACGATCAACAATATATTAGGGCGCCCGCTGGAAAGTTTTTCCGGTTTTTGAATAGTTTGTGGAGCATTAGCGCTACACCCAACCATAAAGAGTGCGAGAGCAGTGACTAGCAGACTGAACTTTCTCATATTTTTAACAAACATTGACGGTCGCCCTTCTGACAGTTGCTGTAAGAGATTATTATCAGCTGTCCAGATCTATGGTGTAGGATGCGGTGGTGTTCTGGGCAACATCAGCCAAGCTGACCCCAGCCATTAGCTGAGTAAGTTTCATGCCTTGATTGGTGAAACGAAAAACCGCAAAATCTGTTATCAAAGTATCTACCACGCCAATAGCCGTTAACGGTAAGTCGCAATTTGCGGTCACTTTACTCGAGCCATCTCTGTTTAGATGAGTCATTAATACTATTAATCTCTTTGCTCCTGAAGCTAAATCCATGGCACCACCAACACCTAGCAAAGGCTTACCAGGTACAGCCCAGTTAGCAAGGTTTGCATGCTCATCTACTTGTAAGCCACCCATGATAGCCACATCAACATGACCGCCTCGAATCATCCCAAATGAAGTTGCACTATCGAAATAGCTACTGCCTGATAAAGCAGTCACAGGAATCTTACCGGCATTTACCGGGTAATCGAGTGCTCCTCCTTCTTCGGGTGCGGGCCCAACACCAAGCATACCGTTTTCAGTATGCAAAATGATGCCATCTTCAGAACTAATATAATCGGCCACCAAAGTAGGGATCCCGATACCCAGATTCACGATATCCCCCTTGTGTAATTCCGCTAACGCGGCTTTAGCCATAGCAACACGTGAGTCATCAACTTTTTTATCACTGGCCGCCACTGAAGCGGAAGAACCTAAATCCTCAAGGGTGACATGAGCTTGAACTAAGTAGTCGACGAAACAACTGGGAGTATGAATTTGGCTTGGGTCCAACTCACCAACAGGTACAATTTCTTCTACTTCTGCAATAACTACATCCGCTGCTGTTGCTGCCACATGGTTAAAGTTGCTTTCTGTCATGCGATATTGCAGATTGCCGGCAGTATCTGCTCGCCAAGCACGTATCAATGCTACATCGCCACGCAAAGGCTCGATAAACACCATATCCTTACCATTTATAACTCGGGTTTCTTTGCCCTCAGCAAGTGGTGTGCCTGCAGAAGTAGGCGTAAAAAAGCCACCAAGACCAGCACCGCCAGCACGAATTGCCTCAGCTAAAGTTCCTTGCGGCAACAATACCGTATCCATCTCACCCGACTGCGCAGCAGCTACTGCTTCACGGTTACTCGTAAAGTAAGAACCAATCGCCTTTTTAATTTGCTTATTGCGGAGTAGGCGTCCACCGCCTAAGCCTGCTTCACCCACGTTATTGCCAATATAAGTGAGTTCTTTTACCTCTGTTTCAGCTATAGCATGAAGTAAATGCACGGGGTTTCCCGTCATACCAAAACCACCAACAATTAACACATCGCCAGTTTTCACTTTTGTAGCGGCTTCTTCTTGAGTTATCTGTGTTACGGTTTTCACAATGTTTTATTCTCGTTAAGTCTATTTTAAGTTTTTTGAGGCTAATCTGCCCCACGGATAGGAGTTTGTTTTTCAAGAATAAAATCAATACCTTTAATGATTTCATCTAAGTGGGGACGGGCGAAGGGGTAAGTAGCAATCCAAGCTGCGAATAGCTTTTGATCAGCATCTATAAGGAATATGCCGGGCTCAGAAAATTGTGGCATCTCTGTCTCTCTTCTAGCAGAGGAAACATAAAGCCCCATTTTGCGCGCCGCATCGGTAGACAAATTAAAGCCCAGTCTCAGTTGACTTAAACCCCAATCGTTCTTCGCTTGACGCGCACGCTCCTCAGTATCGACGCTTACTGCAATAGCATCTACATTTCGATTATTTAGTAATGGAATTTTTTCGTTTAATTCAACTAACTGATCTTTGCAATAACCACATTGAACGCCACGGTAAATAACCAATAAATAAAAATTGGGTATATCTGCTGTCGCCTCAGACTCCGGCACTGGCCAAGCTCTACCATCTAAGGTATCGAACATATTTTCAGGAATACTTTGTCCGGGAAGTATACGCGACATAACGTTCTTTCAACCTCTCAGTTCAAGATAGATACTTACTTTTAAGACAGCGGTGCAACCTAGAACCTCTAAGTTTTAACTACGCAGATAGTGTTTAACTTTGTCTTCATCCAGATCTACACCCAAACCAGGGCCGTGTTTCACCCATACATGACCATCACGGTACTCCATGGGTTCTTGCACTATGTCGTCAGCTAACCAAATAGGACCAACCAGTTCATTGCCATAATCAATATTGGGAGTAGCGGCAACCAAGTGCATCATTGACGAAGTTCCTATAGAACTTTCGAGAAAGGTTCCCGCATAACAAGAGGTACCAGAAGCTGCAGCAATAGCAACTATTTGTTGGCAGACCAACAATCCACCAGACTTCAAAGGCTTAAAGGAAAAAGCATCGGCAGCAGCCAGCGCCGCCAGCTCCAATGCATCCTGAGTCGTGCGCAAAGATTCATCGGCTAAAATAGGCATACTGATCATGCTTCGCAAACGTGCCATCCCCGCTTTATTCCAAGACTCCATCGGTTGCTCAATTAAATGCATACCATGATCAGCCAAAGCAGGCAGCCAGACTCGCGCCTGACTTTCATTCCATGCAGCGTTGAGATCACCTCGTACAGTCGCTTTATCACATAAACCCTTGCACAGTTCACCTAGATAATTAACATCATCTTGTGGCGATAGATAGCCCATTTTCACTTTAAAATCATGGGCTATACCGTCATCCATAATCTGTTCGGCCTCTGCAATATCTGCTTTGGAATCACCCATAGCCAAAGGCCAATTAATTCGAGAAGACTCTCGGTAAAGACCACCCAGTAATTGATAGATAGGAACATTCAGAGCGCGCCCTTTTAAGTCCAGCAAGCTCATTTCAACTGCCGCCTTGGCAAAAGTATTATGCACAGCGACTTTATCCAGCTTTGCCATAATTTGATTAATATTTAGCGCGTCTTGTCCTATTAAGCAGGGCGCAAAGTATTCATCAATGATTGTCTTTATAGACTCGATAGCCTCACCACCCCACCAAGGTCCACCTGGAGTAGTCGCTTCACCAATACCCATTAAACCGTTGGCACTATAGATCCGAACTATCAAATAAGCTTTTGTGACAATAGAGGTCACTGAAAACTTATGGATTCTTTTAAGAGGCAAATCCACAATTTGTGTTTCGACTTTTTGAATAGTTTCCACAGCCATTAAATCCATGATTTGTGTTTCAACTTTTTTAATAGTTTTCATAGTCATTAAATCCACGCCTATAAAAAATAGTCACCCTATCTTGCGAAAAGATGAACTAATAATGTATTAAGGACGAACACCATGAAAGGCGTCCGTAAGTAAATTGATAACCCCATCTTTTGTGACCGGCTCAGGGTTAGCGTAGGGGTTTTGAGTAGCGATATCGGCAGCTTTTTCAATATCCTGCTCTGCAAAGCCAATATCTTTCAAGCCACTCTTGGCGCCAATGGAGCGATTCAAATCATACAAACCTTGAGCAGCATTCTCCGTACCCATAGCACGGCATATACGCTGCATAGCTTCGGGAGCCGCATTGGCGTTATAACGAGTAGCATAAGGTAGAATAATGGTATGAACATCTGCGTGAGGTAAATTGAAGCTGCCGCCAAGTGTATGACATAGCTTGTGGTGTAACGACATCCCCACAGCAGCTAGGGCAGTGCCAGCAAGATAAGCACCGTATAGAGCTTTGGCTCGGCCCTCTTTGTTATCGGGCTCATTTACAATCGTAGCTAAGCTCGAACTCAACGCATGGATACCCTCTTCTGCAACCATACTGGTGATTGGATTAGCGTCTGGTGAATATAGCGCCTCCACACAATGAGCGATGGCATTTACACCACTAGGACCAGAGATAAATGGAGGTAAAGACATTGTGAGATCTGGGTCATAAATGACCGAGGTCGGCAGCACACGTTGATCACGACCGGTTTTTTTAATGCCATTTTCCGTCAAACCCCAAATTGGCGTCATTTCCGAACCCGCGTAAGTCGTAGGTATAGCCACAATGGGCAAATCGCTACGTAAAGCCATTGCCTTACCAAGACCTATTGTGGATCCACCACCAATACACACTATACAATCTACATTTGCGGCCTCAGTAACGCTAAAGGCTTCATCAACAATCCCAGTAGGGACATGCATAGTTGCTTGATTGAAAGTAGCAACACAACGATCACCAATGAGACCTTTAACCATTTCTCCATGACCTGATTGTTCAGGGGTGGTTAACACAAGCACTCTAGTACAACCTAATCGATCAATCTCTTCAGCTAGTGATTGAAGCTTACCACCACCGAAAATAATATGGCCTGGCAGTGCCCTATAGGTAAATTCCTTCATGATTTATGCCTTGTAAATACATTAATTATTTTTAAGTAATATATCGAGTATGAGAAATTGGATCCAATACCATATTTTAGGCGCTTTGATACCTATATTGAAAATACAAAAAAATGTTTAAAGCTGGCCTGCTGTTGGCCTAGGAGAGAGGTTTTAACAGTAAAATAGTAGAGATATCGCTGTATGATTTAACGTAGGAAAGGAGACTGAGCTAATTAATATGAAGTATCAACATCCATACACCTTATAGAACTCAGGAACGCATCAAGAACAGGGGCTCTTCTCTCTGCTAGATGAAAATAAGAAACTTCGCTTGTTAGATTGACCTTCGATAAAGGTATATATGTAACCCCAGGGACCTGTAAACTCTTGAGTGATTCAGGCACCAGACTGATACCCACGCCAGCGCCGACCAATGCAATACAAGTCTCTGCATCGTCCGCTTCTTGAATAATATCGGGCGCAAAGCCAATTTCACTCCGAAAAATAGAAGTCACGTGGTCTGCAAAACTTGGCCGTGGCGATCTAGGGAAAACAACCAAAGGTTCTTTTATCAGGTCTTCAAGAGAAACGTCTGGCATCTTAGCAAGAGGATGTCTTTCTGGTAGCGCTACTAGAATTGGCTCATGTAAAATCGTTTTAATCACCATATCTGGCTCATCGGAGACATGACGAGCAAAGCCAATATGAATTCTGTGTTCACGTAGGGCTTGGAGCTGCTCATTCTTGTTCATATTGTGGACCGCTAAATCTGCCGAGGGACAGCGCGCCTTGAAATCCGCCATAATACGAGGCAATAAATTAAAAATCACCGAACCATAGTAACCAATCACCAAACGACCAATTTCTCCGCGCTTAGCTTGAACAAGTAACTCATAGCTGCGCTCCACCATTAATAGAATTTTGCGCGCTTCCTTTAAAAACACTTCACCTTCGCTGGTCAGTTCCACTCCCTGAGGGGTGCGTAAAAACAATGGTGTATTGAGTGACTCTTCTAGCTGGTGGATACTTCGGGTTAACGGCGGTTGGCTCATATGCAAGCGCACCGCAGCCCTGCCGATATTAAGCTCTTCTGCAACGACAACAAACTGTTTTAACCGACGAAATTCAAACATAAATACGAATTTACCACCATTCACCCAATAAATAACATTAACGTAAACTTGCGCTTATTAATAAGTAAAAGTTTACCTCATATTGCCAAAACATAATTGCCACTTTTAACCATTTAGGTCAACAGCTCATTATCCAGTAGTGCTTTTACTCAAAGTAGCTGTGTCAGCCTCCTCAAGCTTGGCTTTTGGAAAAAAACAGTATGCAATTGCCGGTGCCAGAACAAGCGCCCCCAACATATTCCACAAGAACATAAAGGTCAAAAGAATTCCCATATCAGCCTGAAACTTAATAGGCGAGAACACCCAGGTACAAACACCTATCGCTAAGGTAATACCCGTAAAAGTCACTGCTTTGCCCGTTGTTTGCAATGTTTTAATGTAAGCTTTTTCGAGACTCAAACCCTTTTCTATATATTCTCTTAAGCAATTATAAATATAAATACCATAATCGACACCGATACCAACTCCCAGCGCGATCACTGGCAAGGTAGCAACCTTAACTCCGATTCCGAGATAAGCCATTAAGGCCTGAGCCAATATAGATGTAATGCCTAACGGGATAACAATACAGGCTACGGCCGTGAATGAGCGGAACATCACAAAAACCATCAGAATTACAACACTGTAAACGGCAGCCAACATAATAGTTTGTGCTCGTTCGATCTCTTGATTAGTGGCTGCAGCAATACCAGCACTACCGGCAGCCAAGACAAATTTTACATCTTCTTGCCCATGTGTTTGTTGAAATTCAGTCACGGCATTGGTCACATTCGTAAGCGTTTCCGCTTTATGGTCATCCAATGCTATAAACAAGGTGCCAAAATCGCAAGCATGATTAAAGTAAAGCCCTTCAGGTAAAGAATTCACGTTAGAGAAAAGAGCACGCTGATCTCGAGGAAAAGCGAACCATTTCATATTGCCTTCATTTAGCAAAACCCCCATACGTTTTGCGGCATCGGTACCCGCATCAGTATTTTGCACTCCCTTGACATGGCGAAGCTTCCACTGCAACTGATCCATCAAATCTAGAGTTTCATATGCCGCACACTTGTAATCACCTGATTCAACCATCACTATCATAATGTCTGAACTGGTGGAGTAATTATTAACAATAAAGCCCACATCTTTATTGTAAACCGAGTCCGGGCGCAATTCTGGCGAACCTTTGTCGAGGTCACCAATCTGTAAGAATTGCCCTCCATATAATCCCGCTGCGGTTAATGCCACAGCAATGACTATCACTTTTCTAGCATACACAGGCCTGACTATATGGCTCAGCATTACAACAAATCTATCGCTGGTGTTTTCACGTTCTTTAGCGCGAGCTATACCTTTTTTGCTCATTCCCCAATAAGAAAGAAGTACTGGCAACAACACTAAATTAGTCGCAATAATAGCCGCCACACCTAGCGCAGCACCTATACCTAACTCTCTAATTACCTGAATTTCAATAAACAGAAGCGTGACAAAACCAATAGCGTCACTAAGTAGCGCGGTTATACCGGCAGAAAAAAGCCCTTGCAAACCCTTACGTGCCGCCTGTTCTTTATTTTGAGTGTCGCCAGATTCCAGTGCTACAGCATTGACAATCTGCACACCATGGCTAACGCCAATTGCAAACACTAAGAAAGGCACCAAAATAGAATAGGGATCTAATCCATAACCTAGAAGCTTCAGAAAACCTAATTGCCAAATAACCGCTGTAATGGAGCAGACAATGGTCAAAGTAGTACCGCGGATACAATTTGAATAAAAATACAAAAGTACAACTGTCAGAAGGCAGGCACCTGCAAAAAACGTAGCGACAGAGCCAATACCACTGATCAAATCTCCGATCAATTTTGCAAAACCGATAATATGTATGGAAATACTATCACTGCTGTATTTTTCTCGAATTGTCTCCAGCCTATTAGAAAGTTCATGATAATCCAGAGCTTCACCTGTTTCTGGATTAATTTCTAACAAAGGCAGATTAAGAATGGACGATTTGAAATTATTGGCAACCAGCTTACCTATTTCGCCAGAGCGCAAGACATTCGCTTTAACCACTTCCAGTGAGGCAATGGAACCATCATAGGAATCAGAAATAACAATACCGCCTTCGAAACCATCTTCAGTCACCGCACGCCATTGTACGTTTTTGGTCCAAAGCGACTTCATTGCGGCACGGTCAACCCCTGGCAAGAGAAACGCTTCATCGCTAATTTTCTGCAGCACCGACAAGTAATGGGCATCAAAAATATCACCGTTTTTGTGCTCAACAGCAAGCTGCACAAAGTTACCACTGGGAACATCTTCAATATGTCGCTTATAGTTTTGAATATAGGGATGATTGACAGGAATCATCTTTTCAAAACCTGCTTTGGGCTCTACCTGGAGGGCTAGGTATCCCAAAACTACAGTCGCAAACACCATCAAAAACAGTGCTAGAGCGCGGTTATTGAAAATTAATCTTTCTACAAATTGTTCAACCTTATTTTTATGCATTGATACAAGCCATTTATTTAAGAGGTGTTATTGGATGGAATTTTCGTGTTTGTTAGACATAAAATGCAGGCTACTTGCAGACTGTATATTTCCGTCTTCATCTTTTCCGATAGCCGCATCATACATACGCAGGCCATTTTCTCCGGCTATAATTACTTTTTCATCTTTGGCTGTTAGTGCAAAGGCGAAGGCTTCGCGTACACCCGTCTTTAGAGGTTCAAAACCCGACTTATCATCAAGCTCAACAATCATACCGCCGCCTAAACCAACAATAGCGATACGATCTCCTGAAATAATTGTGCCGCCCTGTAGAATCGTTTTAGTATTGGTTGGGAGTCTCGCCCAAGAATCACCATTATCGATCGTCTTTAGAACTACTCCACTCAGACCATAGATATACACACTGCCATCGCTTTTCTTAGACAAACCACCAAAAAAGCTTCCTAAATATGGGACAGACAATTTTTCCCAGCTTAGCCCGACATCCTGAGATCGATAAACTTGACCAGACTCGCCCAGCAAAAATAAATAGCCATTATTGTTGCTGGTTAATTTATAAAAATGGAGAAAATCCAGACTGGCAATAGATTCAGACCAATCCTGCCAACTTTGACCACCATCCGTGGTACGTAACATATATCCTGAAGCACCCACTGCAATACCGGTATTTTTATCAGCAAACCAGACATCCATTAATGGCTTACTAGGGCCTATCTCTGCATCACGAACCGCTTCATCGAGGGATATTTCAGCGAAATCCAGCTTATCGCGAAGTGCTGACTTCTCATCTTCTGCCGCGCGAGAAAACTCTTCTTTGATACGAGCAAATCTCTGCTGGGCCGTCTTTAATACAATGGAATTAGCCTTGTTACCATCAAGAACTTTAGTCCAGCTGGCCCCACCATCTTCAGTGGCCAAAATTACAGTGTCATGCCCAACCGCCCAACCTTTTTCCGGTGATATAAAAAACACCGAGGTCAATGTTGTGCGCACAGGAACTTCCGCTTGCTTCCAAGATTCACCCTGATCATCAGAATAAAGAATATGGCCGCGCTCACCAACGAAGACCATACGTTCATCGGCATAACTCCCACCAAGGATAACGCTTTTCAGTGACTCTTGCGTTTCAATAGCCGGCACCGTTAACGCATCAGCGCTCTTGGCTATATCGAATATCCCTGCCGTATTAACACTATCTAAGTCACTAACATTTGCACTGCTATCACTCGCTTTCACACTAATAACCAATAACGACACAACTGCCAAAAGCACACTCATATAGTAGAGAATCAATCCATACCTAAGACCACCACCTTGAATGTCTTTCTGTTGCTGCATTTCACATGGCGGAGTAATTCTTAATAGCTTCATACTCATTACTGCCTGTTACTTCGATTTTAATTTTTTTTATTTAGGCAAAGCCTGCCGGAATTTTGGATCCGTCAGGCCTACCTATATCAATCTAGACATCAATCTAGACGCCAACTTTATTATTTTGAACCAATACGGCGTAAGGATGCGGGTGTAAAGAATGAATCATCCGGTGGAGACAGAGAGAAATCATGCGTCTCATCTTCTTCATTAAGAAAAGGCAGAGCGTTATAGCGACGCGCAATTAAATCGTGATGAACTTCTAAGGTAGTATAGGTTACTGGCACTTCCCAATAGTGTTTCAGATAATTCACGAGTACACGCCACAACTGATCACGCTCGTCGTATAAGTCGGCAATAGAAATATTCCAACTGTCCTCATCTATAAAGAAATGACGTTTTTTATAGATATGGCGCTCTCCTTCTTTCAATTCACCTATCACTTCCCACACTCGGTGTAATTCATAGCGCGCATATTCTGGATTGATATGGAAAGGGGTAGCAATATCCTTGACCTTCAATTTAGGACTCTGCAACTCATAATTATTATAGGGAATATAAACTTCTTTTTTACCAACCAACTTCCAGTTGTACTTGTTCGGCGAACCAAAAAACATATCCATCGAATCGATAGTACGGTAACCGTAAGAAGGAGGAATCGGCGCATCGTAGACAAATACAGGAGCACGTCTCACTCGACGCTGACCGGAAAAATAACGCCAGATATTACGCGCATTTTTTTTGGGATTCACATAGTCGTGAAAAAGAAAGCTGTCCCCGGCCACAGCAGCAGGCGCGAGCTGATTAGCAATAAACATAGTCAGCAAACCATCATCTTCACGATTAGCATCATAATAAGGATAATAATCATAGTGAACGACTCTATCCACTGCATACCGCCCCTTGATGTCAGGAGTAACCTGTATGTAATCTGATTTACGATAAACTCCCTGAAAGCGCAGCAAGTGATTCCAAACCGCCTGTAAACCATTTTTTGGAATAGGAAAAGGTACCGCGGCCCTGGCTTTATTAACACCATTGCCATCAACTTCCAACTCTGCGGTTTGCGATACTTTGTAAGTGTTATCCTCTAACCACTTAGGGTAATTTGTCGTACGACGGGTCGGATAGACGTGCATTTTAAATGTGTCAGGATAGCTTTTGAAAAGACTTAACTGCCCTTTTGTTAATTTATCTGCATGCTGATCCACGTTACTGGCATCAATTGTAAAGAGTGGTTTTTCATCTGCAAATGGGTCGGGGTGATGCTGAAGTTTTGAAGCATCGTAACCTGCCGGGACTTTAATTGGCTCACCAGTCCAAGCCGGAATCGAACCATCACTATTACCCGCTCGCTCTGCCCCCATTGGAGTTAAATCACCACTCAAACGGTCGGCCTCTTCCTTACTAATCGCAGCATTGGATTGCGCAGCAAATAAAATTGATGCAACAACACTTCCCATCACTATATACTTTTTCATAATTTTATCCTCACCACTTATATTTTATAAAGTTAGCACTTTATTTATTTTAATTTTTGTTCTTTAGACTCTTACTAAAAGCGATATTTTAGATTTAAGGTCACGTTGTCGCGGTCATTAAGAAAAGTGAGATCATCACCACCATCACCTAAGAACGCATTAAAGCGTATCTCCGCTTCAAGCTCACTTTGCCAAGAAGCCTTGAATCCAATAGCCGCGGACTTAGCATTATCAGAGAAGCTACCGGCAGGTATAGCGGAATCACCCTCCACATCGTGATCAAAGTTCAGAGTCACAATCAAGTCAGTACCTGAAATCGTCGGAAACCATTCACCAATCTGATTAAAGTAGGTGAGCGTCAACTGAGATCGATAACCCCATGCCGTGCTATCAACAGGAGTAGCGGCGCGGAATACTTCGCCATCATCAAGACCAGGTGTATTTACGACACCTACCTCCATCAAAAGGCCGACATCGTCAGCTAAACCACCTAAAAAGGGCGTGCGATTTAAACTCTTGTTTACTGTTAATTGAACAATCACAAGGTCTTCACGAGTACTAAAGTCGAAGTTATCTGGAAGAGCCGCCACGGCTGCTCCAACAGCAGCAGAACCAAGAGCAGTTGTCTGCAAAGGAAAATCTTTATGGTAAGCAATCTCACCTGAGAACGCGGTATCAAAAAATACCGTGTTAAAGCTCAGCCCATAAAGCTGTATATCATCGAAGTACCTTAATTGGTAAGTATTATCTCCAGGCCCAGCCCCAATAGCCCCAACAGAATTAGGCACTCCATTGATAGCCAAGCTAGGTAATTTAGAATGGTAGTTAATAAAGTAGAAACCAAAATCTGTATCATTGAGAGCTTCTGAATACCAACGCAACGCAACGCCGTATTGACCACCGTCATCGGGATCAATATCTTCACCACGCGTAAAGAAAACACCCGGCCCCACAAATGCAACCTCACCACCATCATCAGCAATAAGATCATTACTGCTCAAAAAGGTACCGACGGGTGGCGCAATAGTATGCTCCCACTGCCATTGGTAGTAAGCTTCAAGATTGACATTATCAGACACACTCAAACTGCCAAAAACTCCTTGCTGCGGCAGCAATATTTCTTTTACTTCAGTACCCGGTAAATTAGCCTGAGTAACATCAGCAGGATTAATTGCATTACTAATACCCGACTGGATAAATAAACTCTCACCCCAGTTAATCACCTGCGCACCAACGCGTATTGAGTATGCGTTTGCACTAGTTTGCCGCCCATTCAAAAAGAAATAAGCATCGAGAAATTTTGCATCGGCGCCCGCTCGATCCTGAGTCGCCTCAGTAAAAGACTGAAGATCCGTCAAAGAACCACCAAAAGCCGCATTGCCGTTAAGCGTATTCGGCGAATCGTGTTCATTACTCGCATCCTTAATTCTTTCATCATAAAATGCCGTACCTCTATTAAAGATACCCACAAGAGAATCCTTGCCGACACTTTTCTTAAGAGACAGATCGTACACCACCTTGTATAGATTGGTGATCGCCTGACCTTTGTTGCCAAAGGATCGATCACCATCATCATTATTTGGCTGACTAGTAATACCGCTATCTTGATCCTCTGTCCGCCAACCTACTGAATAAGATGTGGTAACATCCAAAGCACCACCTATACCGCCACCTAAGTCAAGCTCAAAAGCAAACGAGGGTGAAGACACTAGAGAAATGCCCGCTAAAGCAGCATATAGTGGGGTTAAGCGCAAAAACGTGCAGTTGCGTTTTAGTTTATTTTTAATCATAGTTAGAGCCCTATTATTTTTATCTTAATGACTTCTAAAATCTTAATTATTTCTCACCAATATCTTGAATCCTATTAATGGCTACACTTAATGTAATGACATTCCAAAAATAGGTTTAGCATCAGCTTGTGGTACCACGTTAACAAGGCCAACTCGGCGCTTCCAATACCGTTTTTCAGTTATCCCAATACTTTATTGATATCGACACTATTCTCGGTGTCGAACTCCAGTACGCGCCCAAACAATTGTCGGCCAATATATTTAACGAGATTTTTATCCGTTATTTGGAAAATTGAGTAACAAGATAGGAAGTTGAGCAACAAGAATGACAAAGTTTAGTCAGGCGGGGGGTTGATTTCGAAAGGCAAACTTCAATACGCAATACCTCGAGCACATAATCACGAGGCGATATAAAACGATACTGCAAGACAATCTAGCAACCTATACGCTTACATTTTTCGCCACCCTTGCGATCATGCCTATTTTTATTGTTATGCCCTGCAGGTATGAAGACCTCTAACATATGGTATTGGATCTATTTCGTCATAATAGATATCTTCCAATTCAAGTATATAAAACAACAAAAACATCCAATACCTATGTAGAGAGAAACGCAATGCCTGAGTCAAGTCGAATTGCGGAAACGCAAGTACTTATTGTTGGTGTCGGCCCTGCGGGTGCAGCATCAGCCGCCCTGCTCTCCAGCTATGGCATCAACAACATTGTGATTAATAAATTTGCCTGGACTGCCCGGACACCGAGAGCACATATTACCAACCAACGCACAATGGAAGTATTGCGCGATTTAGATCTAGAGAAACAGGCTATAAACCTCGCTGCTCCCCGTGAGCTAATGGGAGAAAACACCTATTGCACAAGTTTAGCCGGTGATGAACTTGGACGCATTTTGACCTGGGGTATGGAGCCGTCGCGGCGAGCAGATTATGACTTGGCGAGCCCAACAATGATGTGTGACCTGCCACAGCATATACTTGAACCGCTGCTACTGAGCGCCGCCGGCCCCAAGAAAACTAACGTCCGTTACGATACCGAATACCTTAGCCACGTTCAGGATGACGATGGCGTGACAGCAACTTTGCGGGACCGAATAACTGGGTACGAATATCAAATTCGTTGCAAATATTTAATCGGCGCAGACGGCGCAAATTCACAAATCGTTAAAGATCTTGATTTGCCACTTAAAGGTAAAATGGGGCTTTCGGGGTCTATCAATGTAGTATTTGAGGCAGATCTGTCTAAATACGTTGAACACAGACCCAGTGTGCTCTATTGGGTAATCCAGCCAGGTTCGCAAGTGGGCGGTCTTGGCATGGGCGTAGTACGAATGGTTCGCCCCTGGAATAAGTGGCTCTGTATCTGGGGTTATGATGTTGAGGTCGGCCCTCCCGATGTCACTGAAGAAATGGGCATTGAAATTGTTCGTGGCCTAGTTGGCGACCCAGAGCTTGAAGTTAAGATTGAGTCTACTTCTACCTGGACGGTTAATAATGTCCGTGCGACTCACCTTTCAAAAGGACGAGTCTTCGCTATGGGTGATGCAATACATCGGCATCCACCGACGAATGGTTTAGGCTCAAATACTTCTATCCAGGATGGCTTTAATTTATGTTGGAAGATTGCCTTGGTATTGAAAGGCCAAGCATCGCCTAGATTACTTGAGACCTATAATGCTGAGCGCTCGCCTGAAGCAGACAAGATTGTTACACGTGCCAACGATAGCCTTGCGCTCTTCGGCCCTGTTATGGCATCACTTGGTTTAACTGAAACCAATGACCCTGCTGAGATGCGGGCAAATATAGCCAAATTGAAGGAATCCACACCCGAGGGAGCCAAGCAAAGAGCGGCTTTCCTTAAGGCGATGGATGAGACCAATATTATATACAACGGACACGGCGTTGAGCTAAACCAGCGTTATGTTTCGGAAGCTATTGCACCTGATGGTTCACCTGATCCAGGCTTCAAACGAGACAAAGAAATGTATCATGAGGCAAGCAGCCGACCAGGCGCCAACGTGCCCCACGCAGTAATAACACACAACCAGTGCAAGCTATCTACTCTGGATCTGTGCGGCAAGGGCGGCTTCTCCATACTGACGGGCTTAGGTGGTGAAGGTTGGATAGACGCAGCGCAGGCAGTAAAGGATGAATTAGGTATCGAGGTGCGCGTGCACGTAATCGGACCAGGGCAACCCCACGAAGACGCTTATGGTCAGTTTGCCAACTGCCGGGAAACAGCCGAGACCGGCGCTCTGTTGGTTCGACCAGACTTTATCGTCGGCTGGCGTGCCCATGAGATCAGCGATAGCGCGCCACAGGATTTGGTAATGGCTATGAAAAAGATTCTAGGTCTACTTGAAGGAGAAACTCTGGAAACTGATCATATCGATACCGAAACACTGACTGATCGCTGGCTTAGTGATTAAACCACTGAATTTAGCTTAAAACACATCATGTTAATTAAGATAACAAGAAAGATAATTATCTTTAATTGAAATAACGGATGGGTTTGCATTTAAACATTTACAAATTTTTTCTGGAGGAGATTTAGCATGAAAAACGAACGAGTAAACGCAATAGTCGAAGACTTAGTGGATGTAATCCGTGGAGTTATGCTCAAACATAGTGTGACTAACGATGAATTTAAGCAGGCTATCGAATTTCTAGAAGGTGCATCCCGTGAAACATTTGAGCTGCAGTTAATGCTACGAAACTTTTTTGAGATCACCACAGCCGTTGCGGCGAACCAAGAACATGAGGGTAGCGCTGCGAATATTGCCGGTCCTTTCTATCTTGAAGGCGCCCCAGAAATAGCAAATGGTGAACATATAAAAGTACTGGAAGAAAGTAACGGAGAAGAAGTGACTATACGCGGCCATGTTAAAGGTACTGATGGTAAGCCGATTGAAGGCGTCAAACTCGATGTTTGGCATTCTACACCAGTCGGTACTTACAGCGGTGTCCACCCAGGTATTCCAGCAGATCACTATCGGGCTAAATTAACGACCGATGCGGCTGGCTACTACGAGGTAAAGACAACCAAGCCCGTGCCATACCAAATCCCTCATGACGGACATACCGGTCAACTATTAACAATGATGGGGCGTCATTCATGGAGACCTGCACACGTACATTTCAAAGCGCACGGTGAAGGTTTGGTGGAACATATCACGCAAGTATATTTTGAAGGTGAGGATTATGTGGACAGCGATTGCTGTGACGCCGTTATTGATGAACTCGTTCTTCCCACTGCACAGGTGAACGGAGAGAATGTCATAACTAAGGATTTTGTACTAGACCCTGCTTAACGTAGCCCGCTCATCTTCTTATTGCTAAAGAGGATGAGCGCAATAAATCGTAATTTTATTGTCACTTTATAATTTCACTATACCAAAGGAAGAACATCAATATGTGTCACCCTAATCGAGTCGGTTCCCTGCCCGTACCAGGTTCTTATGAAGTTAAAACAGCTGTTAACCTCAAATACCGTGAATATTCGCCTGAATCATCTGGCCCATCGAAACGAGTAGCGATAATTACCGATATATATGGCTGCAACGAGTTTTATCAAAGTTTTGCTACCTACTTCACTACTCATGGTTGGACATCCTACTTAATGGATTTATTTTCTGATCTAGGCGAATTAAAAGAAATCACTAGAGAAGCCGCCTTCGAGCGTCGCCATAAATTGAGGGATGGAGAAACCGTAGATCGGCTTGAGCAGTTTCTTAAAATTAACGAAATTGATGCAGTAATTGGATTTTGTATTGGCGGTAATTTTGTATTTGAACTAGCACGACGAAACGTGAAACCAAAACTAGTTGCTTATTATCCATTTCCTGCAGGCCTCCCCAATGAAGATGGATTAACCCCTCCTATAGAATATGTACAAAAGTTGGAAAAACCAGTCACAGCACTAGTCGGTGACTCGGACGATAGTTCTGGCCGAGAAACTATTGCAGAACTAGCCAGAATTAGCGACTCAAATCCGGCTTTGGATGTACACGTCTATGCTAAATCCGGGCACGGATTTCTCGCTCACCTTGATAGTGATGATGAGCAATTAAAACAAAATGCAGAAGACGCCTTAGCGGTTAATTTACAGGTAATTTCTGCATAGTTTTTAATGTTTTAGTGAGCGCAATAATATGCTCACTATTACTTTGAAATATGCCGTCAATTAAAAAGAAGAAATTATGTTCGAAGGGATAAAGTGAGCATTTTTAATAAAATGGTCATAGAGAAAATGGCGCCAATTTAATACTGAAGGCGAAAATTAATTATGGCGCTTTATAAGCGCCCCCTGTATTAGCCGACCACAATGATTTCAGCATACAGACAACTCATTTACTCGGTCGATACAATTTCATAAACACGCAAAGAGGAAGCCTGCAATGAGTAACTCAGTAATAGTATCTAAGCTTGAACAAACCTTGACGCCTGAATCATTTAAAGTCACTCCATTCGAGCGACCTAAACAAGGCGAAAGAATGGAATTTGAAGTCAATCTGGTCGCCGAATCCCTTGATAAAATGAAAAAAAGAGCAACCGTCGAGCCAAACTTACCGAGCTGGGGCACCTTTTCCATCACCTGTGACGAAGGCGGCGCATTAGGCGGAGATGACACCGCGCCCCCTCCATTAGGTTATCTAGCAAGCGGGATAGCATTCTGCCTTTTGACTCATCTCTCTTCATTTATACGGGCGAAAAAACTCAAAATAGATAACCTGCGTATTGAACAACGTATGAAATTTTCTACAAGCTTAGTAACAGAAGCCGAGAAAGATGCTGACCTGCATGGCAATTGTGATGGCCTTGAGACTTATGTAATCGTTGAAAGCTCTGAGTCAGAGGAGAATATTCGCGAACTAATTAAAGTATCTGAGCAATCTTGCATGGCCCTGCAGGCCATCGTCAACCAGACTCCTCAATCTACAAAATTATTTATTAATGGCACAGCTGCTTCTTAAGAAACCTAGGGAGGAAGAAGGCTATTACCGCCTACTTCCCATCAATGACCAAAATTTTTTTTAAATTAATTAATTGCCGTTATCGTATGCAAAGCACCCTAACCGCGAGATTCTTTTTCGCAGTATAAAAATACAAAGATAGGTTTATACAAGGAGTGTTTTGCTTATTGCCATAGCCCCATATCCTATGGATTAGCACTCAGCTTGGAAAAGTATAGCGCGAACATTATTGATAATTGGCAAACTTATCGCTGTGACCACTTATGACTTCCGGATGGACCAGAGCAATGATAAAAGAAAGTTAATCTACGTGTTTTAGTCACCACCAACCTCTATATCTTTATGAACGGAATATTAAATGCAACTAGCTATTAACGAGAGCGCGCGGTTTGAGTGAGTTCGAAATATTTCTATTGGTTACGGCTAGCTTTGCCTCTTGCATACTCAGTGTTTTGGCCGGTTTTGGCGGGTCAATTTTATTAGTATCCATCGCTACGATTATTTTTCCAGCCAATATTGCTATTCCAATTATTGGAGCCATTGTCGTTGGCACCGAGCTCTCTCGCTTTTTACATTTTTTTGTCGATATTAATTGGAATGTAGCTCGGCCATTCGCTTTAGGCTCAGTAATCGGCGCACTAGTAGGCGCACAAACCTTCGCACTAATGTCAGAATCAATGTTGATTTTGCTATTAGCAATCGCGATCCTACTTATCCTTTGGTTGCCGGCACCGAAAACAAAAGTAAATTTTCCATACCTCTATCTTTGGATTGGGATAGTTCATACTTGGGTAAGTACCGTTACCGGAGTTGGCGGGATACTTCAAGGCACAATGCTACGCAGCGATTATACTAAGAGAGTAGTGGTTGGCACGTTAGCTGGCAGCTTATTAACCATGACGGTTATGAAAATTGTCGGCTACCTTTGGATCGGTTTTGACTTTAAACCATATCTACTGGGGATTACTCTTTCAATTGTTACTGGGTTCGTTGGAACCTGGGTCGGAAAACGGTATATCCATATCGTTTCTGACCAGCAATTTCGTTTCTATTTAAAATGGGCACTGACACTGGTCGCCATCCGACTTTTGTGGGTGGCACTCGCCAAATCCTAAATCATGCAATGCTCCACAATACGCCTAGATCCAGCTGCCTCTTAGAACGTCTGTTTTTTCCAAGCATTAATTCCATCTTCGGACAGAGACCATTTTTCTAATGTTTTAAACATACGCGAACCACTATCTGGAGTTTACCAAAACAGCATACTAAAGAAAGATGCTAATTTGTCTGAATCATAGTTTTCAGGTGTTTTAGAAAATAACAGTTCACAAATATCTTCGTCGGCATAATAACCTGCAACAATTTCATCTAAGAGCTCTTGTTGTTCGATAGTGGAGTCGTACCTTTCTCCAAACTCACTACTCAGAAATTTTTCAAAAACAGATACGACGTTCATCTTCTAGTGCCACAACGCCCACATAAAAGGCGAGCGTTAGCGAGTTCAGTGCAACGTATTTTTGTTGCACGATGTTTAATTGCCTTGTTATGTGCTTTTGATGTTTTCACTTATTTGCTGAACTTCTGGCCAAACGTTACCATGATGATCGTATTCCTCGCTTGGCAATATTAATTGCGTATTTTTATCCCAAAATTGAAGATTTTGGCTGTCAAGAAAACCAAGTAAGGGGCGGTAAAATTTATTTTGGTAACTTAATTCTCCTTGATCTAGGCTGATAGATAAATCACCAAGAAAATTACCAACAATCTCTTCACGTTGTTCTATCGAAAGATCACTCTTTTCAAGGGAGTCAAATAATGACTCTGCCAAAGAACATCTGAATCTTTCCGCGAGATTCCCAAATAACTCTGTATCTTCAATTTCAGTTTTCATACGTAGTACTAAATTTCGATTTTATACATATAACGCCCGCAGAAAGGGCTGACTGAAGTTTTGCGCAAGGAAGTCCAGACGCGTGTTTTTGCGGCTGTTCTTTGATGCGTTTGTTAGAAATTTTAGTGGCCATATTTCTTGTTTGAAAGTTTTAAAACCTTGTTTGTTAGAAAACGTACAATACCCTTTTTTTTCCAAGGTGCATACAGGTCTTCTGATTTTATTGCCAGCCTAGATTCGTTTAGCTCAGAAGACAAGCTGTATAATTTACGAAAATTCATGATCAGAGGGTTCCATTTATTGGGATCTATTTTATTTTTATTGTCGTTTAGCAAAATCTCTGGAGAAGCATTAACTTGAGTAATTTGTAACTCAATGGCATATGC
The DNA here is from genome assembly GCA_947488935.1 of uncultured Pseudomonadales bacterium. GTDB lineage: Bacteria > Pseudomonadota > Gammaproteobacteria > Pseudomonadales > Cellvibrionaceae > CANLBN01. The sequence continues at coordinate 33,726 of CANLBN010000007.1, read as the reverse complement.
TGGAATTGCCATACGGGCATCATTTTTGGCAAACTCGCTGATATTTTTAACGATAGCAGTGAGCTGTATTTTGCATTCATTTACGCAGTTAATTGATTCTGAATCTCTTTTATTAGGAGTAAAACCAGAATCTGTGAATTTATCTTTAGAATATTTATAGCCTAGTAACCTTTTATGAATAGGTATTTCCTTGCTTCCGGTCAATAGTGCAAGGTTATTCACTTTATTTGCTAAATCGCCCGATGCCAAGTTTAAAACACATTGACCATTTTTTTTTAAGTTCTCTGTGGATTTTGAGGTGCTATCTAAGCCAATCATACAGCTCCATCCTAGCCACCATATTGATGATATAGGGGCAATATTTGTTGTACCGTCTTCGTTCAAGGTGCTGATTAGTACAACAGGTGTACCAAAATACATTATTGATGGCTCTATATTTAATTTCATGGTTATTCCTATATTGAGTGATTTATAGGAATTATTACTTTTTATGATTGTTGATAGCGACCCGAATCTTGCTATATGTAATTTCTAGCGCCTTGCTCGCCGAAAAAATGGGAGCGCAGCGAGTATTTTTCCGGTGCAGCTACTTATTAAGTTTTTGACCACGAACCTCGCCTGTAATAAATAATAAAAACATGCCAAATGCAGCGACAAACCACGATGCGAATGGATGCGTGAACACCTGAAGATATACGGGTGTAGGTATTGAAATACTTACTAACTCTGTACTATCGGCAGGATAAGCATCGCTATATTTTTCTGAGGATAGTAATTTACCATGTAAGTCATAATGATACTTCATGTTACCTCGTGCGGTGAATATATAGAAAGTAGAATTCTCAGCTGGGAACAACTTGAATGAGCCGCCTGATGCCTTTACAGACCAACCTCTTATAAACTGAAGAGACTTATCGTAAATTTGTACTCTCCCAGATGGCTCATGCGGAACAACGATGTTGCCATTAGAATATTCTAAAGCCTTATCTGTTGCACCAATTGGCCACTCAAAGGATTGTGAAGCACCTAAACCAGCTGTTGCCGAGAGTGCAGAACCCAAAAAACCTACTGCTCCAACAATAAGACAGGCGCTAGCAATGAAATTTAACGCAGACTTCCAAGTGAACTCTTTTTGTGAAAAAGCAAGCCTTAAAGCCTGTATGATCCACACAGCCAGCATTACTAAAATAAGAGTTGAGAAGAAATTCAATTCCATTATTTGGTAACCTAACGCCGCCATAAACTGCGGCTTTGTAGTTGATTGGTTTTGTGCTATTCAAGCACAAAAACGAGCAACGGAAAAGCCGTCAGATTGATGGCCTTGTTAGTTATTTTTTAACTTATCTAAATGAGGCTCTATCGAATTTTCCCATTCAGGTTCCATATTTAACACCTTTTCAAAAAGCTCTTTTGCCACTTCTAGATTCCCAAGCTTATACTGGGCTCTTGCTTGCCAATAGATTGGGTATGGATTACCGGCCCATCTTTCCATTCTATTTGTACAATATTCGGAAAGCTCTTGATAACTACCTTTGTCGTATAAATCTGATGCTATATGAATGAACGCATGTTCTTTGTTTGAGCTCCAATCTCGATATAAACGAGCCAAAATTTTTGTAACCTGCACCAAAACAATAAAACTCAACAGGATAATAATTACAACCTGTAAATCTTTAATTGTACTTAGATCGGCTAATATTTCTTCGTTCATATTTGACAACTAACGGGTCGGAGTTCAGGTACCGCGATAGCGGATATCTGGAACGCGTTGTTAGACGGCTTCTCGCGCTCACCCAACTCTCCGAGTAAATTTATTGCTAATAACTCTAACTATCCACTAATACCAAGCCGTCTGCGTTCCTACCTGAACTCCGACCCGTTAAACAGATCCGAGCGCTCGATGCGCGAGGGGCTGTTTAACGCCAAGTAAGAGGCGCACGTTAATGCGTCCTAGCTTAAGCGCCTTGTTAACTGTTTCTAAGCAAAACAGTATTATTGATTTTTTTAACTTCCGCATATCCAACAACTCTGCCACCTTCTTGAAATTGAATATTTTTACCAACCCATAAAGATTTAGGATAAGCCTCGGGGGTTATGAACCAAATATTAGCAAAGCAACTTTCACCTGGCCTTAAAGTATCTTGCTCAATATAATGTTGCACACCTGTAGTTAGATAATCTTCTCTAACGAGGTGTGCTGGTCTATAACCTGTGCCAGATGGGAGTTTTCTGCCTCCGTCTTTGGTAGATAACAGCGTTACCTTTGCTTCTATATCTGGATCTCTTTCTTTATACATATCAGTTAACGCCTTGCCAAGGGGCGCGTTGAAAACGCGTCCCGCGGAGCTGCGTCTTTTTGCAGCGGAGTGAAATTGGGCAACTTGTTATATGTTCTCATTTATTTCACTCGCAAAACTTTCTATGCAGCTTTTACATATAGAGGCTTTAGTTCCTTTAATTAGCATTTCTAGTTCAGATGACTTTTCGCAAAAAGAGCATTCATCTTTCCACCATTCTGAAGTAGGGTCAACTTCATATTCATCTCGGAGATAGTTTGAAACTTCATTCTCCGTAAAAGGTGACGGTTTCCACTTATCAGATATACCTCTATATCCTTTTTCAGCCTTTAATTTTGCTTCATGCAGTGAAGCAAAATTAATTACGCCTACTGTCTCAAAAGAAGAATTACAGAACATCAATAAATATTCGTCTTGATTCGAATATGGTTGGGCAATGATCAAATATGGCTGTTCGCCAACTCGTATAAACTCGCCATCAGAGCTTCCCACATGCAAATTAATTCGATCGGTAAACTCGACATCAGAACCGGTGCCCGCATAGAGTAAGAGCTTGCATGAATCTATTACTGGGGGAAGATTGTCAATCATATCATTGATGCATATAACGTTCGGCTAAGCGGGAGCAGCTTTGCTGCTTCCGTCGACCAAAGGGAGCGTACTTAAGCCGCTTGTTAGAAGTATTACTACACATAAAACTCATTTTCATTAACTTTTAATTCTGATTTAAGAGCAATTCTATAATTGCCATTTTCAGGGTTAGCCTCTGATGGCTCAACTACCCCCATATTACTTTCTTTAAATAAAACACCTGACTCTATATTTACATAGTAATGAAAATCGCCTTGCATAAAGCACATATCATTATCGTTAAAATAAGTAAAAACACATTCGCAAATATAAGTAATGTCTGTTTGAATTGAATTACGATCGGCTAATACCAGATTACGAACCTGTTGCTTAGCAAGGTCAAGACCGTAATTGGTCATTGGTATTTCTTCAACCTGATGCTGTCTAATTTGTTGAAGCCAAAATTGAAATTTATCAGTTTTAAATAATTTTGATGCATCATTTAAAATAGGCTTGAAATCGCTAATAAGCTCAATCTTACCCTTTTTTAAGGCAATTTCAATTAACTCAACTAGTTTTTTTTGATGGCTACTGAAATTCATTACTTATACTTCTAACGGGTCGGAGTTCAGGTACCGCGATAGCAGATATCTGGAACGCGTTGTTAGACGGCTTCTCGCGCTCACCCAACTCTCCGAGTAAATTTATTGCTAATAACTCTAACTATCCACTAATACCAAGCCGTCTGCGTTCCTACCTGAACTCCGACCCGTTAAACAGATCCGAGCGCTCGATGCGCGAAGGGATGTTTAACGCCTGTGTATGGGGCGGCTGGAGCAGCGCGAAAGCCGTCCAGCACGCGTGGTTTTGCGTGCGAACATGACACACTTGTTATGTTTTTTATTCACTAAATACCCTGATTTTTCTACCACTTAAATTTGCTTCCTTATAAATTTCATTCACCCTTAAAAAGAACTCCTTAAACTCTTCACTTAAAAATTCAATATTGAGATTTATAATACAAAAAGGAGGCTCTATTTCGTTAATATTTCCTGCTATTAAACTATCACTTAAATCATCAAGATTACGACCATGCCAACCAGGTGCCTTTACCTGAGGGAAAAGTTGAGAATAAAAGTCATCAACTTCACTGATCTTGTTCCAATCTATATAAATTTTCATATTCTCAAAAAAATATAACGCCTCAAACAGCGGCGAACGTTAGTGAGTCCGGCAGCGATAGCTGCGAACTGGTTTGACTTGTTATGTGTTTTGGAGGTGTAAACTGACTAAGCACTAGTTACCTCATCCAATTTTTTCAAAATATTGCCCCAGCCACCTTCATGGTTTGACCGACGTTTTTCGTCAATAAATTTCACATGAGTGAGTTCAATATTTGTTTTCCCATCAGGTAACTCTGTGAGATTTAATGTCACAATGCTATCATCAACCGATTCTGGCGATTCCCACGTAAAAGATAGTTTTTTCGGGCGATCAATTTTTAAATATTTCCCTGTGTGAGGTATTTTGCTATCTCCAACCTGCATCGTGATGGTAAATTCACCGCCTACATGCGCTTCATTTTCAACTTGTGGACTTTCCATTCCAGGCATAGGTAAAATGAATTTTGCCAAAATGATTGGATCCAGCCATGCATCAAATACCTTCGTAATTGGTGCTTCAATAATTTTGCTTACATTAACAGTTAGGTCATTCATCCTTTTTCTCCACTTCTATTAGTTCAGTTAGTTTTTCAAGGCGGAGCTCCCAGATGGACTTAAGTTCTTTAAACCATTCTTCTACGACATGAATCTGCTTTAATTCTGCTTCTATCCAATGAGTTCTACCGATAGTCTTACGAGTGATAAGCCCACATCTTTCTAAGACTTTTATATGTTTGGATATAGCATTAAGAGACATATCATAATAAGAGGCCAAATCAGTCACTCGACAAGGGCCTTCCTGACAGAGCCTAGTTAAAAGCGAGCGACGAGTAACATCACTCATACTTTTAAGTGTCTCAGAGATAATTTCGCCATTACTATATTCAACCATATGGCTCAGTATACTTGTGGATTAATAATAGTCAACCATTAGGTTGAATAATTTATAAGATAAGGCTGCTAGCTACGAGCATTAACACATAACGCCAAAATCAGCGGCGAGTTTACGAGTCCACTGCATTTTCTTGTTCAATGATTTTCATGCTATGAGCTAACTCTTGCTCAAGGCTCATCATGTGTCGTGACATGTCATTATATTTACTTTTAGAGTGATCTAAATGCTGTTTGATTTGGGCGTAATCTTCTGAAACTGACTCATAATGTTGCATCAAACGGTCACTATCAACCTCTCTATCACCATCATGTAGTATATGATTTCGATGTTCTCTCAAACTATTACGTTCATTCTCCAGCATATGCCTTTTTTCTTGCAGCATGCTCATTTCTTTTTCATATGACATCATTTGATGACGAGTCTGTTCAAGTTCATCCATAAGGTGATGAACTTTTACTTTTCTTCTTTTGATGAATTCCATTTCTTTCATTTTCTTATATGCTATCTTGTCTCGTCTTCTAACCTCTCTTATTTCTTCAACTATTTCATCACTAACTTGTTCATTCAAATTCTCTCGTGCTAGCTCAAGAAATCTATCAGCCTGATACATATGAAATGTGTTTTCGGCTCTATCTTTAAATTCTTTCACTAACTCAGGTCTAGGGCCAACAGTCTTGCCTTTGAATTTTTCCCACCAATCTTCCTTTTTATCGTCAGTTACAAGAACTATGCCCTTTTTAGCTTCAATCGACTTGTCGATAACTTGATTCCAAACGATCAAGTCCCCATATTTGCGACACTTCTCTGTGAATACATCGCTATCGCCAGATTTGGTGCCATCCTTAAATCCAGGTGGGATTTTTTGCTTATAACGCTCCTCGCCATCAATAATCATCTTTTCTAGATCTTCTCTAGAATATGGCTGCCCTACATTATTTTCAAATATGGAAGAAATAGACTCTTTAATTTCATCATTTAAAATACGTTTAGTGTGAATCCCTTTGTTTTCTGACAACTCATTACAAAGAAGGTCAAAGATCTTGTTGACTTGATTCATTGTCTGTTGACTAACAAATGGGTGTTGGCGAGCGTTATCCAGATCACTCCTTAAAGAGTTTATAGATTTAGCCGTTTCATCATATGAGCGTTCTTGCTGATCGATTACCGATAGTCGATTATTTAAATATTCCTCGGCAGCTCTATGTGGAAGCCATACACGTTCTTGTATTTTTTGAAGAAGCTGAAGAAACTCGCGCCTAGTAGAATCAGAATACCTATAAAAATTCAATAATATATTTGCATCAAATACAAATATGCACGAATCCCAAACCTGTTTTAGATTCTTTTCACTTTCTTTGAAGTGGCCGGGGAAAAGATCCTTCATATTATCTCCATCATTGAACGCCGCCATAAGCTGCGGCTTTGTAGTCGTGAGTGTCGTGCTATTCAAGCACAAAAACGAGCAACGGAAAAGCCGTCAGATTGATGGCCTTGTTAGGCTTTTATACTGAGAGCCCACGAATAAGTTGCTCCCTATACTCCTGATCTTTTTCATTCCAGAATACAAAGCCATTTTTTAGGTCAAGATTAAAAAATGATTCATTGTAATTCTCTTCTAAATCTTCATCTTGATCTTTGCCAAAAATTTTTATCTTGATCGGTTCTGAGGCCATATCTATATGACCCTGATGCAAAGCTATTCCTGTAAATGATTCTTCTTCAATCATTTTGAGTTCTCCCTCACTAAAACCATAGAGTTTAGCAAGTGTACATAGAAAGTGGTCACTTTCAGAGCCTGAACGAAAAAACTTAATTCCCTTTTTATAAACATGCTCTCGGATAGGCGACATATCAGAGTCAAACCCTCCTTGAATCCCTTTTACAACTTCAACCCTGAAGCCTAAATCAATCCCGCCATATGAAGCACGAAGATTGAATCTATATAAACATTCATCTTCTTCAAGGTCGGTTATTTTTAGCACACAATCTATAAATCCCTCCTCACTAAATTGATCTAGGATTGGTAAACCGTCACGATTAACTCTTAATTCCATATTTATCCCGTTGTAAGCCTAACGCCTGTGTATGGGGCGGCTGGAGCAGCGCGGAAGCCGTCCAGCACGCGTGTTTTTGCGTGCGAACATGACACACTTGTTAACTGCTTTACTCATTATGGCAATATAAGTCAAAATCTATAGCTAACCCTATTAAACCTAATTTTTTAATTAGACCCACTGAAAGATGAAAGCCAGGGCTTCGTTTTTCATGAAAACCTGCACAAGAAATAAAAGCCGTAAATCCATCAGGGATTGAACTGAAATCTAGTTTCTTTTCTTCAATGAATGCAACGACTTTTTCTAATGATTCATCCATAAATTCTTGCTCAAATTCGGGAAGTTTATATCCCAGTGAGAAAAATCATAAATAGAACCACTTTTTCTCTTATCACCTACATTCCATGATTTCGTAGGCTCTATGTTCAAAGCATTACTTACCAAAGAAGTATCTGCTTTCCCATTGATGCTTATGTAGGCGTAATTCTTATCCATATACAGTTAACACCCACATAAAAGGCGAGCGTTAGCGAGTCCAGTCCACGCCTTTTGTGGGCGAATTTTAATGTTCTTGTTAAGTGTTTTTCGGTACACACCAACCACCATTATCGATAATCCACTTTAGCTCTTGAAAACGTTCATTTTTAAATTTTACATCCCTAATTAGAGCCGAGGCTTCATGCCAAGTTGGATGAGCAGCGACATCTTTTGAATTACAATTTTCACGAAACAATAGTGGCTCGTAATAACGTCTGCAATCAGCAGGGGAATCTACGACAATCTTTATGTGCAACTCGTATATTTTACCGTCGTTGGCGCCAAACCCAAATCCATAAGAACCACCATCTCGATATATATCAGCAAATCTTGGTGCAGTACATTTTATTTCGAGGTTACGTTTATTCTTCATGGTCGATTCTGACACTTAACGCCTCAGTAACGGGCAGCCGGAGCAACGCGTAGGCTGTCCAGCGACGCTAGGAGCGAAGTTAACTGATTTGTTATGTGTTTTGCTCACTTTCTTCCTTATAGAAATCTTCCGATACTTTTACTCCCTTTGTATAAGCGTCAAGATTGTCGAATAAAACATAGCTACGTACTTGAGCCCATTCGGCCGCACCAATATGCCCAGCATCCCATCCAGACTCGCTACAACCAACAGGAACAATACCAATTATAAATAGTTTCCCACCTTGATATTCAAATTTTGGATTATCTAAATCGTGACTACTTTCAGAGTCCACTAGGCGCAAAGAAATTACCTTTCCGGAAAAATCAGGTAAATTATTTTTATCTAAACTCATAATCTTTGTTTCCTATTACACATAACGGGTCGGAGTTCAGGTACCGCGATAGCGGATATCTGGAACGCGTTGTTAGACGGCTTCTCGCGCTCACCCAACTCTCCGAGTAAATTTATTGCTACCAACTTTAACTATCCACTAATCTCAAGCCGTCTGCGTTCCTACCTGAACTCCGACCCGTTAAACAGATCCGAGCGCTCGATGCGCGAGGGGCTGTTTAACGCCGCAAACAGAGGCGCGGTGCTTTTCCGCGTCCTTTTTGCTTTGCCTTGTTATGACTTATGTATCCCATGCAACTATTTCTTTGCATGGCCCTAACACAGATTCTACAGTTCGCTTAAACGATGGCTCCCAGTCATCATCATCGATATCTGAAACCCACATGTATATTCTAGCAAACACGAAACCTGGATCTTCAGCTTTTGTTTCTGATGCCGGAAAGCTATTACTACAATTTGGGCATGTTATGTTTCTATCCGGTAACGAACTTGAAGCATCTTCATCCACGAGTGCATCTGTAAACTCATCGTAAATTTCAGAATCACATTTCGGACACTTTGCATCATATACGTTTGACGGCACTGGCATTTCAATTTCTTCGTCAGCCAACCCCATTTCAGCATATGAGAACTCGTGCTCACAAGATGGGAGCTGATGGTTGGAGTCCCTATATTCCTTCATACGGGTATAGATATGCGCATCTTTCGTAGAAAGGAAGATACCTTTTTCCCAGAACTGATCAGCTAATTGCTCTAATTTTCCTATCAAGTGCTCTTGATCATCAGGAATATAATATGCTGATTTCTCACCCATTAATTCACTCCTTTGTCATAACGTCCTGCCCACAGGCAAACTGCGCAGCAGTTTGTCCAGCGTGAAGTGCGATTGTGCGGCAACTTGTTATGTAATAACGCTTAAAATTAATTTTATAGTCCAATAAATACCTATTAGATACTGGGCAAGAAAAAAAACAAACCGAATTTGCACTGCACGGACACTAGTAGACAGTATATGTATACTGGATTGACAAATTCGTGCTAAAAGCACCGCCAGCGCTAATTGATTTGTAATTTCTTCAGCGCCTGTTGCTAATGCAAATAGCATTAAACCACCAATATAAGGAAAACTTTCATAGCAATTTGCATGTGCACGACACAAGCGACTAGAAAACGCCGAAACATCAGAGCCATCAGGTTTAAAGCTATTAGCCAACCTTTTTCCTGATACTGTTAAATCTGTACGCAAAATGGCTATCGCGCCAAAAAGCAACAAAAACCAAGCGATATATCCTAAAAGTGCTAGTGCCGTTAAATTCATTTATGTCTCCATATTTGTACTACATAACGCCTGTGTATGGGGCGGCTGGAGCAGCGCGTAAGCCGTCCAGCACGCGTGTTTTTGCGTGCGAACATGACACACTTGTTAGCTGTAGGATTTAGAATATATAACCAAATCACTAGATTCACCAATACAGAGTGTTTCACCTGAGTAAGAAAAACCATAACCTCGTAATTCATAGCCTGACCATATTTTCTGGAATTTTGCGGGTTTTCCATATTTTCCACCATGAAGCCAAGATCCAGGCTCTACAAGCAAAATTTCATTATTAGGCCAAGATGAGATCATCTCTATCGACCATCCGTCATGAGTGAATAAAGGAAGACCTCCCCCATGTAAACCTGACATACGAATAGAGGTTCCACTTAACGGCCCAAAACCTTGGCAGAGCAACCTTAACTCTTGATTTTCATACTCACTTCTATCATGAAGGACTTTCTCTCCCGTTATGCAATCAAATAGCCCCCTACCATCTGAGGTTTCCACAACAATATAACGAGAACAATCAGAATAGCCAATAGCTCTCATACCTCCAACACCCCAAGCTCCTACTTTTTTCCAAGGGGACTTTGGTTCAGACAAAGAAGTGATTTCAATTCGCTTAACTAATTCTTGCATGTGATGCTCAATAGACAGCTAACGGGTCGGAGTTCAGGTACCGCGATAGCGGATATCTGGAACGCGTTGTTAGACGGCTTCTCGCGCTCACCCAACTCTCCGAGTAAATTTATTGCTACTAATTCTAACTATCCACTAATCTCAAGCCGTCTGCGTTCCTACCTGAACTCCGACCCGTTAAACAGATCCGAGCGCTCGATGCGCGAGGGGCTGTTTAACGCCTCAATAACTGGCAGCCGAAGCATCGCGTAGGCTGTCCAGCCCGAAGGGCGTAGTTAATTGATTTGTTAGAGAGTTTCATTTAATAAATCTCGCTTTTCTTCACACACTTTTGATTTAACAACTTCTTCATGTATTTGTAGAGAGGTAAATTTAAAATCTTCTGGGTAACTGTAAACCTCAACATCGCTAGCTATAAAAACCTTCCCCTTTGAATATAAGGTACCCCAGCATGGATTAGAGTTTGGCTGATACAAAGCATCACTAAACCATACACTACAATTGAATGCTTTAGATAAGCCGATACATAATCTATGTAATTCAGAGGTATGATTTACTATCAAATAAACAAAGTCCAGAAACATGTGATACTTCTTTTCTGAATCAAGTTTATATATTACTGGCTGGCTATCATCACTAAAATCATAGCCTTCCCAGTTATTGACTAGTATGAACTTTTTATCAAAGCCTAAGCTATTCAAGTAATTACGAAGACTATCAATAGGAAGTATTTTATTTAGTGCTATATCCATGGTTTTCTCTAACGCCTCAATAATGGGCTAAAACTTGTTGGCTATAATGATTGCGGCACGAAGGAAAGCCAACGAATTTTTGTCCCAGTGAGTATAGCGAACGAATTAATTGAATTGTTAGATATCGCTTCACTAATTCTACTACTTAACAAATACAATGTTTTGAATAGTCTTAATTTTAGAACTTAATTGTTTTACCCAATCTGAAGAGCCACAGACATCTATAAGCATGCTGTATTCTTTATACTCAAATTCAAAATATTCTTCATCAGGGTCATCGTTATTTGAGTCCCACATTGGATCAAAATTATGATAAACCCTTATACTGTGGTTTTCTATTGAATGCCTGAAAATCCAGTACTCCCCCCAATAACAACTATCGTGAGCCGAAAACTTGCAGTCAATTAAAATTTCTAGTGCTTTTATTGAAGCAGCGCTCGAATCAGTTCTTATTGCGTATTTCTTTAAATCTAAACTCATGAGGTATCTAACGCCCACATAAAAGGCGAGCGGTAGCGAGTCCAGCCCGCGTTTTTGGCGGGCGATTTTTAATGTGCTTGTTAGGTGTTTGCGTACTTTCTAATTTCTGCATAAATGTCAGGCCTATCTAAAACCTCAATACCCATTACACGATTTAGGTTGTCAATATCAAGAATGATCATGCCTGGCAACCTTTTTAATTCAAGACACTCGCCATGCTTAACGTTAATAGTGGACTTTTCTACTTGATTTAGCTCCCTAACACCACCGACATAAATATACATAGCATGAACTGTTTCATCATAAGTATGACGCTCGAAAGTAAGTTCGGGAAATTGTTCAATAACATCGTCTCTTCCGATGACTTGTAATTCACCAAGAGCCTCAGCGTATAAACTTGGCACAACGTCACCTAGTTTTTTCATGAAGACACCTAACGCCCGCATAAGGGGCCGTAACGTAGTTGGTTGATTTGTGCCAGCGTAGCTGAAAAGCACAAACCAAGCAACGCAGTGGAGGTCCCAGCCGCTAAGCGGCGTGTTTAATGCGTTTGTTATACATGATTACCTCAAATGACTTTCTATAATTTCACCTTTGAGATTAAACTCAAAATGTATTGGATGACCCTCACTCGTAAAAAGATAAATTAATTCGTCTGAATACTCGCTGCCTTTATTGTCTTCCCAATCGTTCACTGCTTTATTTACGGCATTGACGACACGATCTTTCGCTAGTTTTTCAGATGATATATTTTTTCCGGTTTGCTCCAGCACTTGATTGAAAACGTATGTATAAATTCTACTTCTTTCTTCGTGCATTGTCCTATCCGGTTTTCCGGATAACCATTTAGGAAAATTTTCGTTGGCGGAGCACCCTATTACCACTAAGAGAAAACAGATGCTAATTAAATTTTTCATAATCTGATTTCTCTAAAATGTATAACGGGTCGGAGTTCAGGTACCGCGATAGCGGATATCTGGAACGCGTTGTTAGACGGCTTCTCGCGCTCACCCAACTCTCCGAGTAAATTTATTGCTACCAACTTTAACTATCCACTAATCTCAAGCCGTCTGCGTTCCTACCTGAACTCCGACCCGTTAAACAGATCCGAGCGCTCGATGCGCGAGGGGCTGTTTAACGCCTGTAGCACAGGTGAACGAAGCAACGCGTAGTGAATCCAGCCCAGCAGTTTTTTGCTGGGCGATTGTGGCTACACTTGTTAGCTTCAATAATTTAAGATAAAGGTTTATCACGTCGGAGAATTTCATTTCCTTGCGGATCTAACACTATAAGCCCCAAAGCATGAGACTCAGCAATTACATAATCAAGAGCTTCCGTAGCTATTTGGCCACTAACAAACCCCATAATTATATACCCTCCATTTCCGTCAGGATCATAAGCCCACGGCGAAGCATCAATCTCCGAGTCGGATAAATCTTTTAAAAAAGGGTATTTAGCCAGTAGTCTTTTTTTGAAACTCGAAAATTCAGATGAGATTTCCCATTCAATACTTGGATCTTGATAGGCTTTTCTAACCTCATCCTCTGTTACGCCTTTGTGATATGAAAAAATTGCTACATCAAAACTCATTTGTGCCTCTATATTCGACAAGTGACTAGGATAGCTAACGCCGTGGTAAGCCGCAGCTTTGGAGTTGGTTGTTTTTGTGGTATTCAACCACAAAAAGGAGCAACGGAAAAGCTGTCGGATTGACCACCTTGTTATGCATTGCTTGATTTAACCCATAGTGCTTTTAAAGAGCGTAAACCAAAATATAGTATTATAGGAGCGATGCCAAAACCACCAAAAATAGCACCGCCAGTAAACTCCGGTTGACGCTCGATTAGGAAATTATATAAAACCCACAAGATTATTGCGATAGCGATACCTACTGCAAGCAAACCAAATAGCAGTGTAGGCAGGCTAGCAATTAACCAAGCTATATATGCGTGTTTTTTTGATAGTGAAGCAGTAGAAAGATGTTCCAAGACATCCTTGCCGCAAAGTACGTACAAAGGCAAAAGAACAACAAAGAAAGTGAAAATTGAATAGCCAACTAAAGAATTAGCGTAGTAGCCTAAAACTGGGATAAGAAAGAAATTAGCCCAGAATAAACCGAATACTACATAAAGCTTGATAAATGAACTATTCATAACGATTTTATGCATAACGTTTAAGTTAAGGGGCGCGACGCTTTTCTCGCGTCCCGCTTAAACGCATTGTTAGTGATTTTACAATTCAATGTGAAGCCTTGTTCCTACGACAGTTGTATTGGCACTACAAGTACCCCAAATATTTACTTTCCCTTTAGAGGCGATAGCGGCTAAAACCATTGACAAATAGGAATCTTCACGGCCCGCTGGGGGATTCAGCTTTACTTGCGAAAAGCTGCACCCAGATATATTTAGTGGCACAGCATCGGTTAAGGGGCGCATTAACCAGATGGTCCCATTTACCTCCTGCTCTATTCTGTTATAGCTACCACCGATATCATTAAACCAAGTATTTGCAAGCGCCGAGCTTGAAGTTACTGCTATTAATAAACAAATTAAATATTTAACCACTTCTTCGTTCCTTTTTGATGTATCACTAACGCCTTTGTCAGCCGCGTTTTGGTTGTAGTGGATTTTGTGCAAAGATGGCCGAGGCCATGCACAAAAAGGAGCGAAGACCAAAACGTCGGCTGGACAAACTTGTTAGGAAAATGTTTAGCCTTCATGATGAAGTCCATGATATTTTTTATACCTATGATTTCTTGAATCCTTAAAGCAATCTGGCAAACCGTCAGGAAAACGCTCTCCACCTAAGAAAACTAATATTTCAGATAGATACGTGGTCACTCTCACCCAAGCATTGCGAAAAGACTCTATTAGCTCTTCGCCAAAACCTTCAACGTGCCATTCTCGAATTAAAGCTAAAACCTGAACCTCATCCGGCGCTAATGCTTGCATTAATATTGGATCTTTTTTTGACATTTGTATGAACCGCTGTATAGCTAAATCACTATCCTCAAAGGGGTCAACATAGAATCCAAATTGCATTTTTATTGTGTACCCTCGAATAGAGGCCACAAAAGCCTTGCTTTCAGGCTTTAACATCGCCTTGTGGACAATGTGATTGCGATGCTGAATTATTTTCGAAAAAAGATGATCGTCTAACTCCAATGCACTCTTTACCGGTTTATGCCAAGCAGGAAATCCCTCATGGTTCTGTAAAGCCATCGTTACCATATCGGGGATTTCCCTCAATGATCGAATAAAAGCATTCATTGAATACCTTAAGGCATCTGCGTCATGATAATGCCCTTCAATTTGATGCAGATACCAATGGCTTTCGTGCCATCGATCCAATGCAGCTTCAATTTTTTCGTGTACGCAGCTCATGAAGCCTTCCTAACGCCCCACTAAAGGGCGGCTGTAAGCCGTCCATTTTTGAGTGGCTTGTTATGTTCTGAAGTTTGATTTGTCATGAATATCATAAAGAATGATGTTTTTTTCATTTTCAAATTTAAATTCTATATCAACACCAGGGTTAGTATTTCGTAACTCTAATGATGTGATTTTTTCACTTTTAAATCCTAGCTCAGTTGCTACATCTCTATTTTTAAAATAACTTTTATGCTCTGGCATCTCACAGGATTCTGAGGGTGGTTCGTTATAACGCCAAAAAACAATTTCACAATCAAAATATAACCTTAACCATTTGTCCTCAACTTTAAGAAACGTAATATTCGCAGTTTCTTCAAGTTGACCCTCATAGTACATTTCAACACAAAACATTTCTTGGAGAATTTTTCCTTCAATTGAAGGCCATTCCCCGTTTACATCAATTGTATTCATAAGCAATTAAGAACATAACGCCGCCATAAAAGGCGAGCAACTTGTTGCGAGTCCAGCGTTGAAAGCGCGATTTTTAATGGCCTTGTTATAAGCCGAACTCTCACAATTGCCCACCAAGTTTCAAATGTAACTCACCTAACAATAAAAAAGAAACAACGAAAAACCCTAAGCTCCAAACCAAAGCTCTAAAAGCGTTTTTTAAGTTATCACTGCTAAACCTAAAATTTACTACTGAAATTACTATAACTGCAAAAAGAACATATGCGAAGTCAAAGGGTTTATAGAGCAGGAAATCAAAACCTATTCCGTCAGCAGGGTTTTGTTTTCCCGTAAAATAGTGACTTACCAACGGCAGTAAAGCCAAAATAAATACTACAATTAGGTTGTATCTATTTACCTTGCTCATACTTAGTACTTATAACGCCCCGCTAAAGGGCGGCTGTAAACCGTCAATTTTTCAGTGGCTTGTTATACGTTTTTTTCTTCGAATTCAAACTCAATTCCGCCAATTTTTCCAAATAATTTATTGTAAATCCAACATCCAACCCTAATCATTAGATAGCCAAATATTCCTTGAATTAAAGGCATAACAAATATCATCATTCCGAAAGGGAATCCAACATTGACAGGGTTACCGTCAGGACCTACAGGCGATGGCATCAAAGATGTCATTAATGCGAATGGGATCATCATCAGAAAAAAAGAAGCAGCCATTAATATGGCAAAAACTTTTGCTGTTTGGTGAGATGAAAATTTACTGATTTGTACTTTCATTTTAGCCCTCTGAATTTAATTTATATATGTATAACGCTCACATAAAAGGCACTCGCTTGCGAGTGTCCAGTGAAACGCAGTGGAGCAGTTTTTAATGTGCTTGTTATATGTCATTTACATACTCTTTTAGTTGTTCTTCCCAGCCTTCGGAATCAAGGTTTTCCATAAGTCTCTTTTCTACTTCTTCAATTTCCACTTTTCTGGGGTTTAGAGTTAACTCACCATTTTTATGCAGAGTTTTACTCTCTGAATGAAATGATTGGAAAAGTGTCCAGTCCATAACTTGCATCCAATTATTTTCAATTGCAATACTGCTTTCAATTTCATCATGAATTCTCGTCAAATTTGGGAATAGATATCCAGAAGTTCCTGTTGGATATCCATCACTTATATCTATATAAGTTGGCCACATAGAAATTGCTTCTTGATAAAGATCACTAAACTTCATAGTAGTACATATAACAGTATATTAGGCAGAATTCCGACTATGCAGCAGTTTTTTCTGCCAGTTTTCTGCTATTAATTTTCATTAAATCATATCAAATTCAAATACTTATAGCACTTACTCAATAGACTCCTCACTGTAGAAAAGAAGCCATGTTGCATAACGAGACCTCAGAGAGGTCTTCTATGCACTCAAACGATATAAATATTTCCTTTAAAATCAATCGGTTAAATTTTCCTACCGTTAAGAAAGAAGCCTCTTGAATATCTTGCTCATGAGACCTCAGCTTGTCATTTTAGCTATTTTCTATTATAACTGTATTTTTATACAGTATTTTATGGAGTAATGGATTATGAAACCCTCCCCTTTTATTGAGCAGGTACGCTCAGAATTACGAACCCGACATTACAGCCTAAGAACAGAGAAAACCTACCTTTATTGGATTCGCCACTTTATCTTATACAATGATAAGCGCCATCCCGAAACGATGGATAATTCACACATTGAGCATTTTTTAAATTACTTGGCAGTTCAAAGGCGCGTCAGTGCGTCTACTCAAAACCAAGCGCTATGTGCCCTCATATTTATGTATCGCCACGTTATTAAACGAGACATCGAAAATTTACAGTATGGTTTTGCTAAACGCCCTAAAAACATGCCCACTGTCTTATCTCCCCAAGAAATAGCATCAATATTGAATCACCTTAAAGGGAAATACTGGCTGATAACTGCATTACTTTATGGCTGTGGTTTTCGTATCCATGAAGCTGTATCTTTACGAATTAAAGATATTGACCTCCATAATCGTTCTATTTTTATTTTTAGAGGAAAGGGACGTAAGGATCGCTATACCTTATTACCAAGCACCTTGCTCTCAGCTGTCAAACAGCAAATAACCTTATCCAAGGAGGTCCATCAAACAGATCTTACCGAAGGCTATGGTTTTACATCGATAGACTCTTCGTTAAAACGTAAGTATGGTAAATCACTCATGAGTTTTGCTTGGCAATATTTATTTCCTTCCACCACACGTTGCCGACATCCCTATGATGGTTATATTTGTCGCCACCATTTACACGGGACTACTTATGCCAAACAGCTAAGGAAAGCAGTTAAAGGCTCAGGTATTTATAAGCGTGTAACTGCACATACTTTTAGGCATTCATTCGCAACTAATTTGTTAATGAATGGGAGTGATATTCGAACGGTACAAGAGTTATTGGGGCATTCGGATTTAAGAACAACAGAAATTTATACCCATGTCATTAACCAACGATGTGCGGGAACTCGCAGCCCTGTCGACACTTTATTATCAATCAATAGTAAGTATTAATATGGATTACTTCCTAGTAACTATTTAGCTCAAATCACACACAGCGAATCGCCGCTTGGTTAGCCTTATTGCTTCTTTCGTTGCAAGAACTCTTGACATAGGCATGAACAGGGAAAGAGAAAACCCTTGTTTTTTTATGTACTGAATCTGCAATTTTCAGCTCTACACTACTATTTTGGTAGAGGAAATCAAAGATGACATTGAGGGAATTATTCAAAAAATGGAAAAACTCGTTGCATCGTCATATTTTTGCTTGACGCCCCATTTCATTCCTTTTCAGGCACAGCTCTTTTGGTTTGCGTGCAGACTTTAAGCTTTTTAACTAAAAAGATAGCTAAATCACACTAAATATAAGCGAGCAAGCCCTCTTCACTAAAGCTGATTATTTCGTTTCGGGCAACAATAAAGTGGTCGATTAATTTTATGTCGAAAAGGCTTGCAGCTTCACGGATGCGTTGGGTCATTATAATATCGCGATTACTCGCCTTTGCACGACCGGCCGGGTGATTGTGAGCAACAATAATAGCGCTGGAATTACGCAAAATAGCGTGTTTGACAATCTCTTTAGGGAATACTGGACAACCATCGTGAGTACCCGAAAACATTTCTTTATATTCGATAAGCTGCTGCTGGCTATCAAGATACAGCACAGAGAATATTTCGCGCTCCCGCATTGCTAATTTTAGCTGCAAGTAATTTTTAACTAGCTCAGTAGCATCCAGCATTAGTGTTGTTTGTTGCAAGTGATTAGCAATAATAAGCAGAGCGCTATCAATTATCGCTTTATCCTTTTCATTCATAGAATGTCCCTGTTGCAGTCGATTAAACCAATAATTAGATAAATACTGGCGGCCATTCTAAGCCCCTTGTTACTACTTACGTAATGCCAGCATACTCTGATCAATGCAGATTATAAAATAACATAGACTTAATACAGCGGACCTAACTGGACTATAGAATCATAGCCCCTATGAAGGGTAATAAAACTAACGAGGGACAAACAAGCTAATGCGTACTTGATATAAACACGATGAAAAGTGAAATCTAAAGCTAGAACGATAATTATTAAAGAAGTGTCACTAGCAAATCGTTAAAATTCAAAAAGATAAAGAAGAACTTATATCTAGTCCTTCTTTACCTGCTACTTTTTACCAACTGGCGTAAGGTAAAAATTTACCATTCATTGTCAGTAACACTCGATCACCTTTTGGATCTTCGATTTTGTCAACCTCCATCGAAAAGTCAATCGCACTCATAATACCGTCACCAAACTTTTCTTGAATCACTTCTTTCAAGGTACCACCATAAACGCCCACCACTTCATATAAGCGATAGATTAGTGGGTCCGTTGGCACAGCTTGATCCCAGATTTTAGTCGGAAAAACTTCAAGCGCTTCAGCGACTTCTGAATCTAGGCCTAGATAATCTGCAATGGCTTTGGCTTTTTCTGGCGACGCGCTATTCATACCTAAACAAGCAGAGGTTAACCAAACAGGTGACATACCCAAATCATTCGCTATACCCTCCCAACTCAGCTTTTTTTCTAACTTAGTACTGATAATTAATTCAGTCATTGTTACTTTATCCATGATATCTCCTAATATTGACTATATTTTCTATACTTAATAAATTTGTTTAATATTTCATAACTAGCTGGAAGAACTACACGGTTAACTTTTTAACATTACCGGTCTCCGTTATATTGCTTACTTTTTCGACTTTGCTAACACTATCAAGGCTTGGATCAATCATTACTGGCGTACCATCGCTATTGCTTTTAGCAGCTGGCCTTTCTTCAGGGCAGTTAATCAAAAAATTGACGAGGTGGTTACGTATCTTGTAGTAGGCTGGGTCTTCAATGATATTAGCCCGATTTCTGGGCCGGGAAATATTAATTTTAACGGACTCTGCAACACGTGCATGAGGCCCATTAGACATTAATAAAATATGATCAGCTAATAAAATAGCTTCATCCACATCGTGGGTAATCATAAAAACTGTTTGCTTGGTTTCGCTCCATATTTTTAATAATTCGTCTTGAATAACACCACGTGTCAGCGCATCAAGTGCGCCAAAGGGTTCGTCCAGTAATAATAATTTTGGATTAGTTGCAAAGGCACGCGCAATACTCACACGCTGGCGCATACCACCCGACAATTCAGATGGCTTTTTGTTAAGCGCGCTTTTTAAACCAACCATCTCTAAGTACTTAGTACTATGTTGCTGTACTTTATCTTTGCTCCAATTTGGTTGTCTGGCAGCAACACCAAAATTGACATTTTGCAGTGTTGTCAGCCAAGGTAATAGGCTGTAGTTTTGAAAAACAACACCACGATCCAAGCTAGGGCCATCAACCTCTTTACCATCCATAATCACACTACCGCTGCTGGGTTTATCAAGCCCCGCTAGGATATTGAGTATGGTTGATTTACCACAGCCAGAATGACCAATAATACAAACAAAATCTCCCTTATTAATTTTTATATCTACTTCATCAAAGACGGTAAGGTCACCATTTTTAGAAGGGTAGACTTTGCTTAAGTTTTCTAAACTGACAAAACTCTTTGACATCTTCTACTCCTCGTATTTCACTAATTTAGCGACGGCACCTAATGCCATATCGAGTAGCATCCCGACAATACCAATCATTAAGATCGAAAAGATAACGCTGTTTAAATCAAGATTATTCCATTCATTCCATACGTAATAACCGATACCGGTACCACCTACTAGCATTTCTGCGGCAACAATCACTAGCCATGCGATACCAATAGAAATGCGCATACCCGTTAAAATAGTCGGCGCGGCTGCGGGCAAAATAACTAAAAAAGCTGTTTTTAGCTGGCTAAGTTCATGGGTTCTCGCTACGTTAACCCAATCTTTTCTCACATTGGCAACACCAAAAGCAGTGTTGATTAGCATCGGCCAAATGGAGCAAATAAAAATAACAAATATGGCAGATTGCTCGGAGTCTTTGATGATAAACAAAGCCAATGGCATCCACGCGAGAGGTGATATTGGTCGGAGTACCTGTATAAAAGGGTTGAGTGCTTTATGAATAAGCGGCGACATGCCAATGATAAAACCTAAAGGAATGGCAATCAGTGCAGCTGCAAAATAGCCCGCAAGTACTCGGTAGAGTGAGTACGCTAATTGGATACCAATACCTTTATCATTGGGGCCGGCATCATAAAAAGGGTTACTCAGCTCAGCCCATGCGTGTTTTAGCACCTGTGATGGAGGCGGCACTCGCGCCTCGTTATCAGAGGTGCCTAACAGCAGCTCGTATTCCGTAAGCGCCTCAGTGGCGGCAGGAGGCTGGTTGAGCGCCTCCCAAACACCGCCAGCAACCACTAAAATAATGAGCGATAATAATATCGCTCTAGCATTAACTTTACTCACAACTACCCTCTCTTGATCGCAAAACTATTGATATATTCTTCGGGCTTGTTGTAGTCGAATTCTTTACCCATAATCGTATAGTTTTTGTAAGTCTTTGATGGTGGCGTGTAGCCTAACTCTTTCATCACCTTAGCTGTGTCGGCGGCAACGTAAACCTGCTCGGCAATACCTTTGTAGTCAATATCACCTTTAACGTAACCCCAGCGCTTCATCTGGGTCAAAATCCATACCGCCATCGAATGCCATGGGAACGGATCAAAATCAATGCGATCGGGCACATCGAATACTTTCTTCTCAAGGCCATCAACGTAACGCCCTGTGAGTACTTGCCTAACAACAATTTCTGGTTGGTTTAAATAATTTTTAGGAGAGATAGCTTTAGCAATATCGGCTCGATTTTCTGCCCTTGACGAAAACTGAGTGGCATCAACAATCGACTTAAATAATGCCGCGTAAGTATTAGGCATTTCTGTCGCAAATTTTTGGCTACAGGCAAATGCACAACAGGGATGCCCCTCCCAAATATCTTTTGTTAGCTTGTGTAAGAAACCAATTTTTTCAAAAACAGCGCGCTGATTAAATGGATCTGGGGACAAGTAACCATCGAGATTACCTGCACGCAAATTAGCAACCATTTCTGGTGGTGGTACTACACGTATTTGAATATCTTTATCAGGGTCTATGCCAAATTCTGCCACGTAATAGCGCAATAAAAAATTATGCATTGAATAATCGAAAGGTACACCAAACTTAAAGCCTTTCCAGTCTTTAGGGTTGCGCTTATCTTTATGCTTATTGTGTAAAACAATCGCTTGGCCATTAATATTTTCAACCGCTGGCATAATATAAGGGGTAGCACTAGAGCCCGCACCCATAGACATTGCCAATGGCATTGGCGTGAGCATATGAGAAGCATCATATTCACCATTGAGTGACTTATCACGAGCAACAGCCCACCCTGCGGTTTTAATCACATCTACATCTAGGCCGTACTTAGCGTAAAAGCCCATAGGTTGCGCCATAATAATGGGTGTAGCACAGGTAATTGGAACAAAACCGACTTTTAATTTCTTTTTCTCCAAAGGGCCAATCGAATCTTTAACCGCTGCTTTCACTTGATCGAGTGGGATAATACTACCTAGTGCCGCTGCCAGTGTGCCGCCGCCAACCATTTTTATAAATTGTCTACGCGATGCATCGTTATGGCCAAACATACCGCGCACAATTGCACTCTCTATCGCGCGATCCATCATATCGTCACTACTATCAAATGCAGGAGCCTTTGCGCTAGTTGCATCTTGACTAGCGGCTGGAGCCTGCGTCTCTTGTTTTTCTATTTGTCGCTCATAGAGCTCACGCTGTTGATAATCCGATAAGCCTTCTGCGCTTGCACTTTGAGCAACGCAACTTTCGCAACGACAACCCGTGGTATGAGTAAGACGTGTTTTCCCATCAAAGGGGTTACCTAAACTTTTCGAAGTCATCTATACAGTCCTCTATTTTTATATGGGTAAATATTTTTACTGCTAATTAACAGCGCGCTTTCATCATTGACTCAACAAGGCAATGCACGCTTCAATTTTGTGCATTTAAAAGTTTGTGCTCACTCGTTGTGCATCCCAATCACTAGCCAATTAATAAAGCCTTAAATATCAGCTTTAGCTGACAAAGGCGATCACACTCTTATCAACACTATTTAGGTAATAGCAACGGTTATGCCAACCAGCAATAAACCAATAAGCTATTGAAAATATTGATTTTTTATTTATTTAAATATTTTTTTAAACTACGAAATTACGTAAACCACGATATTTAGTAATCGTAATTACGAAATTTCATAAACTGGCTTGATTATTGAATGCGTTTTAAAACAAGAATTTTAAATAAGTCTTGAGTAAGAAATTTACAGAGATGATATAAGTGTGCCTTTGTATAAAAGAAAGTATCCATAAAAATTATTATTGCGCACGTATCAAGACACGCGCTGAATGTTAAGAGGGTATATGGGACTCAATAATCAATCCGCAATATCATCGACTGACTCGACAATCAGTGACGACGCTCTCGCTTTTAACAAAGCTGACACAACATTAGTTGACCCATTATTTTTCAATTATTCTGCAACCGCTCAACTCGTTATCGACCCAATTAATGACAAGCTTGTTGCTGCCAACTTAGAAGCCTGCCAACTTTTGGGTATGGATATTGAACAGATCAAAGCTAAACGCGTTAGCCAGTTATTTTCACATTGCTTTCCTGATTTAATTGTTTTTACTCAAGAACTTATTAATATTGGTAGGGGCTGGTGCGATCACCTGTTACTTGACACTAATGCAGGCGCTAATGAACGTATTGAAATCAATGGCACCTGTAAAGTAGTTGGCGATATTATGCATGTGTATTTTAGCCTACAGCCCGTGGCAGTCATTGATCAGTACCGAGAACAGTCCGATGCACAAAGACATTATCTATCGGGCATTGGGCACTGGGGTCGTGTGTCGCGTATTTTTCAGGAATTCGAGCAAGAAAACAGGCTGATACTCGATGCCGCAGGCGAAGGCATTTATGGTGTTGACGCCAATGGTACCACTACCTTTGTTAACCCTGCCGCACAAAGAATACTCGGCTACAGCGCAGCAGAGTTAGCTGGGAAAAACATGCACACCATGGTGCACCACTCGCATTCAGATGGGGCACATTTTCATGCTGAGGACTGCCCTATTTTTGCTGCATTCAAAGAGGGCGTTGTGCAGACTATTGAGGAAGATGTTTTTTGGAATAAAGCAGGTAAAAGTATTGATGTGCAATACACCAGTACCCCGATTAAAGATGATGGCTTCTTAGTTGGTGCTGTCGTTATTTTTAGAGATATCTCCCAAAAAAAAGCATCGGAAAAAAAATTAATGGCCGCCCTCAACGAGGTTGAAACCTTAAAAAATAGGCTGGAAATGGAGAAAGCCTACTTGAAAGAAGAGATTAGCTCCGAATTTAACCACCATAAAATTATTGGCCGTAGTCAAGCACTTAAAACTGTATTACAACAAATTGATTTGGTTGCCCCCACTGCTGCAACGGTTCTTATTAATGGTGAATCGGGCACAGGTAAAGAGCTTATCGCTCGGGCCATTCACGAAAATAGCGAGCGTAGCGAGCGGCCACTCATTCGCGTTAACTGCGCGGCTATTCCAGAAGATCTTTTCGAGAGCGAATTTTTTGGGCACATGAAAGGAGCTTTTACCGGAGCCACTAGTGAGCGACCAGGGCGCTTTGAACTGGCCGATGGCGGCACCTTATTTCTTGATGAGGTTGGCGAGATCCCACTACATTTGCAAAGCAAACTGTTACGCGTACTGCAAGAGCAAGAGCTTGAGCGCATTGGCGACAATAAAACCCGCAAAGTCGATGTCCGCATTATTGCCGCAACTAATCAAGATTTACAGGCGCTATCAGTACAGCAAAAATTCCGCGAAGATTTATACTTTCGACTCAATGTCTTTCCTATACAGTCCATCCCGCTGCGAGATAGAAGAGAAGATATTCCATTGTTAACACAACATTTTTTGAAGAAAGCCTCTAATCGTGCCAAAAAAAACGACTTAAAATTACCCGTTTCTGAACTTGAAAAACTAACTACTTATCAGTGGCCTGGTAATATTCGAGAATTAGAAAATGTAATAGAGAGGCAGGTTATTCTTGCTCAAAGCGGTACGATCCGTTTTGATAATTCAGCCTTTATGCAAACAGATACATCAGCACAAACTATCGATACTAGCCAACCAAAAATAATGACTGATGATGAGCTTAAACAACAAGACCGTAAAAATATTTTATTGGCGCTTAGCCATACCAAAGGTAAAGTCTTTGGCGAACAAGGTGCTGCCGAACTATTAAAGATAAAACCAACGACTCTTGCCTCACGCATTAAAAAGTACAATATTGACATTCGTACATTTCAACATTAAACACCTTAGTTACTATACAACCTACAACAATTGATAAAAAATATTAAATAATCAGCGCTAATTACTTTTACCAATGATTCATCCTAAAAAATTTCACATCCCTACCACTATACAAATCACCCATAAATGAAAGCAAAATTAATATGGAGTCTTGTCTATCCGACTCCCAAGCAGTAGCAGGGAAGAGCCAAAAAATCAGCGGGCTTACCGAAAAGGTTAATCAGGAGTTGATGCAAGTATCGGTGATTGCAGAGCAGCAACTAGGTAATTCTCATGAGATATCGACAAATACAGAGACGATTAATGAGCATACCGAGCAGGCTGTCGACATTGCTCATAATATAGAAGACAACAGCAAACGCCTATTTAGTCATCTAAATCACTTGAATGATGAGATCTCTGTATTTAAAGACCAGCTAACCCCTATCTGGGTTAGCTGAGGAGCGTTCTTGTTGTTATTTCCAAATAAGATGAAATTCTATTTGACAATAATTATCATTTGCACTATTGTTCGCATCTAAATCACTAACAGTAAGACTATTTTCTATGTTTGTTTGTCTATGCAAAGGGGTCACAGATACCCAAATTCGGGAATCTATTAACGCGGGAGCTGCTAGCCTAAGAGATGTAAGAAAAGAGCTAGGGGTGGCTACGCAGTGCTGTAAGTGCCTGCCGCTAGCCAGATCTATTATAGACGAAGCAATCACAGAGCAGCTTTGTGTACATGGCAATAACAGCCAACCACTCGCTGAGCCTCTTTTTTACTCTGCTTAACCCATATTATCCACACCACACATCAAGTTTCTATTTCGCTAACCCTTCCATCTCGCTAACCTTAAAGTACAACAACTGAGGTTTAAGAGACATTGGGATAAGCCTGAATAGAGTTTCACAAAATAAAACAGCATACGTTAAAGCTAGCTTCGCAATTAACAGTACTCTATTAGTATTAGTACCTAATCACCTCCTCCCTTCTTGCACAAATAAATGCTTATTATCTCTATCAGCTACAACAAGTAAGATATTTTAACCAACAAAAATCATACACAGTTTGCTCAAAGGTCTCCTAACTTACAGTACTAATTAAAACCCTTAAGGCAATCCAAATCACAACTATTATCAATCCGCGATTAAAGAAAAAGCTATTATATTTATAGTAGTCTTTGTATCTGGTAGCAGCGTATACTAGCGCAATCAATACTACGACAATGGCTAATTAAGGATACGTTATGAAAGGCGACAGCAAGGTTATTGAGCTTTTAAATAAAGCATTAGCAAACGAACTCATTGCGATTAACCAGTATTTTTTGCATGCAAAAATGTATCAGGACTGGGGCTTTAAAAAACTCGGAGATTATGAATATCACGAATCTATCGATGAAATGAAACACGCTAACATGCTAACCGAGCGTATTTTATTTTTAGAAGGCCTACCTAATCTACAGGATCTTGGTAAGCTTTATATCGGAGAAAATACACAGGAAATGCTAGAGTGCGATTTAAAGCTAGAGCACCAAGCAATACCTCTGTTAAGGGAAGCCGTAGAATATTGCGACTCTATCAAGGATTATGTAAGTCGAGATTTATTTAACGAAATACTCGATAATGAAGAAGAGCATGTCGATTGGCTTGAAACACAACTGGGCTTAATCGATAAAATTGGCTTACAAAATTACTTACAATTACAAGTCGGTAGTGAATAACTCACCAACCAGTTAGATTCTCTGTAGATACCTTGTAAGCCTTTCAATATATGGCCTAGAGGTATCTACAGCCACTAAATATTCCTAAAATCCCCCCCTAACTATCATTACTCATCTCCAAGCTAATTTCCCATTTGTGAGCTACACTAAGATGAGATAAGCTAGAATTTCCTCAACAGTACATTTTTTGCGCTATATGCTTAGAATAACCATTTTTAACAAAGTTGCTTGAGGCGCTATACTAATACTTTATCAGAACGAATAATTAATGAATAAATCTGCCCAAAACATTAGTATTTTACTCGTTGATGATGATCAGTTTGATCGTGAGAATATAAAGCGTCTACTCGTAACAGGAAAACATGCCACCTATAATATTACTATGGCAACTAACTTTGAGCATGCTATTGAGTTACTGAGAGAGCAGCAGTTTGAGGTGTGCCTTATCGATTACTACCTTGGTGCTTATACTGGTTTAGATTTACTAGAAAAGGTTGCAGAAACCAACTCAGATACCAGCGTTATTATACTGACTGGACAAGATGAGCAATATATTGACGAACAATCATTACAGGCAGGGGTTTCAGATTTTTTAAGTAAAAAAAACCTGAATACCATTATTTTAGAACGCTCTATTCGGTATTCAATTCATCATAAAAAGATGTCTTTAGAGTATGAATATCTAGCCAATCATGACCCTCTCACCAAACTTGTCAATCGTGGTTTGTTTTTTAATCGCTTAACCCATTTAACAAAGCAACTTGAGCGTTATGACCGTCATCATGCTATTTTATATATAGATCTCGACTTTTTTAAAAAAATTAATGACGAGCATGGCCACACTGTTGGCGACAAGATTTTACAACTCTTTTCAACAAGATTATTAGACAATATTCGCACTACTGATACTGCAGCTCGATTGGGCGGGGATGAATTCGCGGTAATTTTAGAGGAGATCACTTCCGAACATGCACACATAGCTGCCAAGAAAATTCTTACAGAAATGAAGAGACCATTTGTTATTGAACATATAACATTAAAATTGAGCGTTTCTATCGGTATGACGCTTTTTCCAAATGAGGATATTAATGACCCTAAAGTACTATTAAAACAAGCAGATCAAGCATTATATGATGCAAAAAAATCAGGGCGAAAACAATACCGTCACTTTGATAATGCCTTAAGAAAAACTCATGAAGAAAACACTCTGTTAGAAACCGAACTAGAAAAAGCGATTAAAGAGCAACATATATCTCCCTACTTTCAAGCTCAATACTGCCTAGCCTCCAATAAAATTATTGGGCTAGAAGCATTAGCTCGATGGCATCACCCTAAAAAGGGGTTTATTTCTCCGGAAAAATTTATCGCTTATGCAGAAAAACTCTCTCTGATATCTTTATTAACAGAATCGATTATGAAGCAGTCAGGAGCAGCCTCTTTATCTTTTTTTGAAATAAATCCCGACTTAAAAATATCTATCAATATTTCTGGTAGTGAGTGTTCAAACCCCCACATCTTGCACTTAACTGAACACTTTATAAGTGAGCAAAATATACGCCCAGAACAAATAGAATTAGAAGTAACGGAATCAGTTTTAATTGAACACCCAGAGTCATCTATAGAAGTTTTAAAATCACTACATAATTTGGGCATTAGCATTGCTATTGATGACTTTGGCACAGGCTATTCCTCATTAAGTTATTTAACCAAATTACCTATAGATACTCTAAAAATTGACATGAGCTTTGTGCAAGGGATAGGAATGAATCCACAACAAGAAACCGTCATACAAGTTATTATCGACCTTGCAAAACGATTCTCATTAAAGCTTATTGCTGAAGGTATTGAAACACCGTCACAAGCAGCCTTTTTACAATTAAATGGCTGTGACTATGGGCAGGGTTACCTTTATTCGAAGCCTTGTTCATTCGAAGATACTAAAATATTACTCGCTCAAAACATCCAGATCAAATAGAAAGCGATGAAAACTATTTTTGAGAAAATCACGTCTTCATACATTTTACAATCACTACTGCTTTTCTCTGTTTACGTCATTTCTGGCAGATCACCACTATTACTATCAATCACCACCGAACTTGTATCCCCTATATGGCCACCAGCGGGTATAGGACTTGCCTGCATACTGCTGTGGGGTTATCGATACATACCTAGCATTCTCTTAGGCGCTATAGTGCTTAACCTTTTCACAATAAGCCAAAATGATATTTCATCCATTACTTTGACATCGGCATTAACAGCTACAGCAATTGGTGTTGGCGCTTTATTACAAGCAGTTATTGGGGCTTACCTTGTAAAAAGCTTTATGGGCAACACGTCAACCAAACTCGTAAAAATTAATGAAATAGCCATTATATTTATATTTGGCGGTATCATTGCCTGCTTCATAAATGCGTTAATAGGCCCACTAACGCTAATGTTTTCAGGCTTGCTGACTGGAGAAGTTTTTTTTGAGAGCGCCTTTACCTGGTGGATAGGTGATACCATTGGTGTTGCACTATTTACGCCCATAATTTTACTAATTAGCTCTTCGAGCTCGAAACTTAGAAAAATTATTGTTGCCATCCCTGTATTTATACTATTGCTGATAACAATCGTTACATTTCATAATATTAAAAATACTATTAATACAGAAAGTCAAAAAGAATTTGATTTTTTAGCAGAAAGCATCGTTAAAAGCTTTGAAAAAAACCTAAAAATCTACACTAACATATTAGCTGCTAATGCATCCTTTATAAACGCATCAGAAAATGTTACCTACAAAGAATTCTCTTTATTCACGCAAGCTTTTATAGAAAAGAACCCAACAATACACTCTTTATCATGGAGCCCTAAAATTACTCATGAGCAGCGTAAAACCCATGTCGATGAAATCCATCAACAGGGTTTCCCTCTTTTTGCTATCAGAGATCGCAGTTCAGGAGAGATGAAGCTAGCTAATCGGCGAGACATCTATTTCCCTGTTACATATATCTCACCTTATAAAGGTAATGAGCAAGCTCATGGTCATGATATTTTTGCCCCCGATCTTATCAGCGATAATGCTCGCCAAAAGGTATTAAGCCTCGCTAGAGATAAAGCTCGAGCAATATCTACTAGCCGGATATCTTTGGTTCAACAAAAAGGAGAGTATGGATTATTAATTTATCAACCAGTTTATAAAAACAACACCCTAGACGGATCAGTCCTATCGCGGCAAGAAAACCTAATCGGCTATACTGCTGGTGTGTTTTTATTGCCTAGTATGCTATCGCCGATCAACAAAGCGGCAGTGAATGCAGGCATGCATATGATCGTCAATGACCTACAAGCAACAAAAGAAAAAAAGCTGCTTTACGACTCTAGAACAGAAGATAAAAAGCAAGCAAAAGAAGATATCCCTATAAACATTGCCGCCATAAAAAAAGTAATAACACTCGATGTTGCTGGGCGACAATGGCAATTTACTTTCATTCAAAAAGAACCTAAACACAGCAAAGCTATATCATGGGATTTATTGTTGCTACTGAGCGGGGGTTTAATCTTCACGGCAATTTTTAGCGCTTTCTTGATGATTATTTCTGCATATACAGAAACCATCCAACAATCGGTTACAGAAGTCAAAAGAGAAGAGACTCAAAAACCTATTCTAATTGCAAGTTTTGTCGGCATTATTGTTTTAGTTGTTGCTATTATTCTATGGTTTAAATTTGAAGAACAATACAAAATATCCAACCAAGAAGTTATTGAAAAGCAAGCCTATTTGACCAAGCAAGAAATCACAAGCAAAGTTAACAGCTCTGCTAGATCACTCAATCGTTTAGCTGCGCGCTGGGAAGCCCGCCAACGCATTCCTCAGCAGGAGTGGAATGCTGATGTCACTCAGCTTATCAATGACCTTGATGCACTAACCACTGTTGAATGGGTTGACGCGAACTATTATGTAAGGCGCCTAATACCCTTTTTAGGTAACGAAAAGCTCCTAGGACTTAACATTGATTTCAACGGTGAGCATAGAGAAGCTCTCAGAATTGCCGAAGAATCAGACATAATTACAATTACCCCTCCAATTAGAATCGTTCAAGGGTATGACGCCTTTGTCACTTATATACCCTTGTATATCGGTAATAATTTTGATGGATTTATTGTAGGTATATACAATCTTGAGGACTTTACCCGTAAGGCATTTCCTTCGAGCTTTCACGACCTTTTTAATATCCGCATTACAGATTCTGGCAAAAACAAAGTCTATGATAGCTTTGACAATTTACCTGAAAAAGGTTTGATATCCTCAGCTACTGCCACCTTATTCAATGAACAATGGGAAATTACATTATGGCCCAAAAAAGCATTTCTTGAACAACGTAATTCGCATTTTACAACAACCATTATACTGCTATCTGGCATCTTATTTTCTCTATTGATTGGCTTCTCAATTTATACTGCGCTAATTTCTAACCAACGCAGTCGCCTCTTATATAGGAAAACACTCAACCTACAAGAAGCACGTAAAGAGCGTGAACAGCTTATTGCCAAGCTCTCGAGCAGCAATGAAGAACTTGAAAGCTTTGCTTATATTGCCTCTCATGACCTTAAATCACCATTACGCGCCATCAACAATATAAGCCAATGGCTAGAGGAAGACCTTGCTGATATAAGTGATACAAGTAAAGATCACCTAAAATTACTGCGTAGCCGAATTAAACGTATGGAGAGCTTTCTAGATGATTTACTGAGTTATTCTCGCGCCGGAAGAAATATAGAAAACACAGAAATAATTTCAGCAGATAAATTGGCCAATGATGTTATTCAACTACTAAATATTCCCGAGGCATTTAAAGTAGAGATTTCTGATAATTTAAAAGATATTAACATTCCACGCATGCCCCTAGAACAAGTATTTCACAATTTAATCGGCAACGCATTGAAGCATCACAACAAAGAAAAAGATACTATTATTATAAAAGGTAAAGACATTGGAGATTTTTATGAATTTTCCATTAAAGATGGTGGCGCAGGCATACCCAAGGAATTTCACGAGAAAATATTTGACATGTTTAAAACCCTACGCCCCCGTGACGAAGTTGAGGGTAGCGGCATAGGACTTGCCCTTGTTAAAAAAATACTTACCAACTTTGGAGGCAGTATTCGATTAGAGTCTGAGATTAACAAAGGCACTACATTTACTTTCACTTGGCCAAAGGTTAGCTCATAAATACAGTGCCTTATTACTAGCTTATACTGCTAGCCATATAGGCCGCATTGCTTTTATTGCCTCCAATTAAATAGCCACTACTGCAATACTGTAAAGCACTCTCTGCCAACCTCTTCCAATGGATACTCTCTCCATACTTATTATACTGGCCATGTAGTTTAAGCAATTGATTGCCGTAAGAGTCATAAAACTCTAGCGAGGTGACAATACCACTAGATGTTGCTTTACGTACAAGCCACGCATTAGCAATACTTGTTTCCAATATCTGCAAAGAAAAGTCTGCGGCCATACAATGTAGGCAATCACCGCTGGCATACACATTATCCAATACGCCAGAATAATATTGCGAAACCCCATTATTGAATGTATAAAAACTCATTGGCATATTTCTTTCTGCTGCTTGCTCCATAATAATTTCGAGCTTTTTAACAGAGAGCTCCTCAGCATATACATCTCCGATATATCGATATATTTCTTGATAGCTAATCTTATATTTTTTGGTTAATTCTTCTGCATGGTTTATGGAGCCTTCCTTTCTCCAATCGAGAATCAATTCTCTAACATCTACATCCTTCCGAATGTTTGATATAGACTTCTGTATTGCTTGTTGCGTTTGCTCTTCATTACTTTTATGGCCATCAATAATATCTTGATATGCATAAAAATTGCTTTGTGGCTGCATAAATATTTTTTTTACTGCTTTGCCATTTTCACCAAAAATTTGTAAGCTATAGCGATACCCCAATTCAGTCAATTCTCTTACAGCATAGATACACTGCCAGCTATCTAGCAGTACTTTAACTCCAGCTTCTTTAGCATTGGCCATTATAATATTAATAGTATTTTCACAAACTGTTGCCATATAAAAGCCTTTGCACTCTTGTATAGCTATGTTGTTATAAACCCTTGTTGCTGTGTACCCCAAAGAAGGTAAGCTATTCATAATCTCTAAAAAATTAGTTTTTAGTGCGATACTATTTACACCTAACTGTTGATCAACTACATCTAATTCTGTCAGCCCCAATGTTTTTTCAACACCCTTATGTGCTAGCTCGCCGTATCTCTCACAAGCATTTTTGTAATTTTCATGTAATTGTGTTTTCACTATCGGTCGGTCAAATAATTTATCTAACAACATAGCTTTCCCCTCAAAATAGAGTACTTATGATGAACCTATAAAGGTGCACACTCATTAATCTTAAGTATTTATTGGAGACTTATAAAACGACAGAAGAACATCGTACCTAGCACTCAAGTACAGCATTCTCGAAGAAGGTTGGTAATACGCATTTTTCCAACACAAGCAGCCAATAAATACTACAAAATATAATAGGCAGTATTGCTACTAGTGAGTTGGCTAACGACCTTTTACAAATGATAATGATTATCATTTGTAAAATCAAGTTAAATATTGCACCACCTCTAAAAAACCTGTGCGTATGGTGAGATGGGGAAGCCCACCCTGGTTTGCGCGAAGTATAGGGCATTGGCACAATCGCAATGGCTATCGCTCCTGCTCGCGCCAATTACCTACATCCATACGGCAATGGCTACCGCTCCTGCTCGCGCCAATTACCTACATCCA
>CANLBN010000006.1 GCA_947488935.1 uncultured Pseudomonadales bacterium | reverse complement strand
AGAAAGGAGATTAGGATGAGAACCCCGGTTCGACAAAAACATCGGGAATGTTTTTGCACGAGCGTAGCGAGCCCGAAAGGGAGGCGCATGGATGCGCCGAATAATCCCTCCTTCTCCGCCATATTGTTATAGTAAGTAAAACCGCCTTTTGGGCGGTTTTTTATGGATGGAGTAATGAGGGGTGAGGTCGCTCTTACACATCCCTGTGTTCGCGATATTCATGCATTCTTGCCTATCAAACCCTTGCCAGACAAAATGTTCGGCAAGTTTTTGCTCTATGTAAAACTTGCATTCACTACATCCATGTAGCTCGAACGATTTGATCCGTGAAGCGCCCGAAAGGTGAGGGACAGGATATACCGAAGATAATCCCTCCTTCTCCTCCATATTTTTATATGTGTAGAAAAATCAACAAGGAAGATTCAGAAAGCGCGGAATAGGTTTTACACTTCTCTAGTTATCCCTTAATTATCCTAATAAGTTACACCTCTGTAAAAGCTCAACGTCTATATTCATACTGTTTGAATATTTTGATTTGTGAAGTGTTCGTAGGATGTACTAAAGATAATCCTTACTTTTCCACCATTTCATAATCAGTTGTTTAGTAGGTGTTTTGTAAAAGCAATTGTGTATTAGCTCTTTATTATATTTCTTTGCGCTTTACCGTTATCATGATAGTGCTTTATATTGATAACATTTTAATCGGTTAAAGATACACGTTCTTCCTATTT
The DNA here is from genome assembly GCA_947488935.1 of uncultured Pseudomonadales bacterium. Classification (GTDB taxonomy): domain Bacteria; phylum Pseudomonadota; class Gammaproteobacteria; order Pseudomonadales; family Cellvibrionaceae; genus CANLBN01. The sequence continues at coordinate 278,884 of CANLBN010000006.1, read as the reverse complement.
CTCAGAGTGATTTAGTTTATGAAAGAAAATAGTGCCATGGCTCCCTTTAAGTCGAAAGATTTTACTGTGATATGGAGTGCAACTGTCATATCCACCATAGGGCTTAGAATGCACGAAGTGGGTGCTGCTTGGTTGATGACAACTATGACCGATGATCCTTTTATTGTGGCTCTGGTACAAGCTGTAACAACACTGCCTATTTTCCTTTTTGCACTGCTTGCTGGCGCCATAGCCGATGTTTCTAGTAAGCGGCGGATGCTGTTAGTCGTGAACATCATCATGGCGGTTATTGCCACTATGTTAGCCGTATTGATTTATTTAAATGCGATGACGCCTTACTTGCTATTGTTGTTTATCTTTTTGATTGGTACTTGTGCAGCTTTTACGGCACCGCCAAAGCAGGCTATTAACCCCTTATTGGTACCTAAAGAAGACTTGCAGTCAGCCATTGCGATGAACAGCATTGGCTTTAATATTAGCCGTTCTATTGGCCCTGGAATTGCCGGAATATTAATTGTAGTCTTAGGTCCCGAAAGCCCTTTCCTCATTAACGCCCTAAGCTTTATCGCCATCATATGGGCATTTTTGTGGTGGAAACCAAAGCAAGCCAGCAAAGAGACAACAAAAGAGGCTATACCAGGAGCAATTAAAGCTGGTCTGCGCTATGCGCGCTACAGCCAGCCTCTTAGAGCGACACTCTGGCGCGCCTTTGCTTTTTTTATCTCTGCCAGTGGCTTTTGGGCATTGCTCCCTATTTTTGTTAAAACAGAGATGCAAGCCGGTGCCGATGTCTATGGTCTGCTAATCGCAGCCATTGGTTTGGGAGCCGTAATTGGTGCATTTCTGTTGCCTAAAGTAAAAAGGAAGTTCAGCTCGGACCAAATAACCTGGATTGCAGCGGTATTTATCATCGGCACTATGATGATGTCTGCATTTCCTGTTAATAACACATTACTTAGTTACCTGCTCCCTAATTTACCCGTCGATGAAATACTTGCTATGTTTGGCAGTATCTTTTTTGGCATCAGTTGGATATGGACGTTATCAACGTTTAGCGTATCGGCTCAAAGTGCTTTACCTGATTGGGTCAGAGCTCGTGGTTTGGCAATCTACCTTATGGTGTTTTTTGGTTCGATGAGCCTTGGTAGTGTTATTTGGGGGGCTATTGCCAGTCAAATGGGCATCAAGACGGCTCTCATTATTGCATCAGCTACCTTAACTTTGGGAATGATATTATCGCGAAAACAGAAACTGAATCTGGGAGAAGCGATTGACCTTGCTCCCTCTGAACACTGGGCAGAGCCGAATATTTTAGTCGATTCAGATCAAGATAAATCGTTATTGAACGAGCGTTCACCAGTAATGGTTATAATTGAATACAAAATCGAGGGCAGTGATGAAGAAGAGTTTTTAGCGTTAATGTGTCAGCTGAGACTAGCAAGGCAACAATACGGTGCCTACGGTTGGGAGGTGCTGCAGCAGTCCGATCAAGCGGATATCTTCGTCGAGTGTTTTTTCGATGTATCTTGGGTTCACCACTTAAGGCATAGAGAGCGTTTGGCAGGAAAAGATTACGCGCTCGAACAGCAGATCCATAATCTACATCAAGGCGATACACCACCAGAAGTTAAACATTTTCTTGGTCCTAAAAGAATGCCTTGTCAGTCGTCGGCCAGAAATTAAAGCTTGATGGTTATTTATGACAAACCCATAGACCTTATTTTTTAATATTGACTGCACATTCTGGTTGAATGCCTAAAACGGATTTGCTTTTTAGGTAAGAGATAAAGCACTTGCCCTCGTGATAAATGGAACAGCAAAGGTGAGATATTTTATAAAAAAGCTATATCTAATAAAATCGGCTTCCATTTGCCGTTGTTTTCTACACGTTCGTATAAGTGGATATAATTCTTATTATTTATAACTTGCCCCGATTGAGATATAAACTGCATCGCTGTTTGCCATTCATCGTCTTTGATGTCTAAGCGTTTTAAATTGAGTATGCGCCTTATATTTATTTGCCCCGTACTATCTACTTTAAAGGCATCTTTGATCAGTATTTCTGCGTCAGAATACGTGCCTTTACCCCAGCGATTCACGCAAATATCGATTAATTTTTTGGCGATTTGTAAGTGTTTATCAAGGTTAATACTCTTAGAAAAAGTACACCGTATTTTATATTTGCCATCAAAACTTAAGAGTTGTACATCGTCCATGGCTTCATTCGTTGTTTTATTTTGATAATCTATAGTGGAGTCGATAAAAATGTCTACTTCGTTTAAACAGCAATCCTTGAAGGTTTTTATCGTTGCCTGCAACATTTTTGCCTGCCTAATAAATCGTAGCACTAATTCATCGCGTTGCTGCTCGGCAGATGTAATTGAGCCTTGAGAGGCCATCGGTTTTTTATTATTTTCAGGCAGTTGTTTATCCATTTTTAACTCCTAAGTCATAATTAATGCTGCAATAATTAGTGATGAATACCCATCAGTTAGTATTGAAAATGCTTAAATATATGTTCAAATTGGGCGTATATCCGTTATCATCAACAATGTGCTTACCTCAAATATAAGATACATAGGTTTCCAGAGGGCACAAGGAGATGTATCCTTTTGTATTTTGCCCATTTGATTAAGATATAGGCTATAGGCTATGGTTTATCCCTCTGTTTAGAAGGCTTTTATTGAGCCTCTTTTTGGGAAGTGATTCCTTAAAGTTAAGTGATAGTTATTGTTGTCACTGTTCGATCTTTTGGCTAAGGAGCATAGCGATATTTATGAATGGTGTGAGGTTTTACTCCTTGGTATAAATTGCATTGATGCCAATTTACAGCCGCTAAATTTTAGTCAGCAGCCAACACCTATACAATTTAGGTAGGCTGTAGCTCCGTTAATGATTGTCACTGTGCTATATAAAGGCCACATTAGGTAACTGAGAAACAATATATCTCTATGGGGTTAAATTGTAAACTCTTTAGAGATAAAAAATAAATAAATTAACCTTTTAGAGTAATTGTATGAAGCTTAAAGATGTTAACGACCCCAAGGCAATTGGCCGGTATATCCTGTCTTTACCCGAGTACGACATTAAGCTGACAAACGCCAAAGATTTTACACAGCGTATTAATTTATTGACGGAGATTGTCGGTGGTGCCTCAGCACTTTCTAGACTGACAGGGATTTCTAATAGCGGTATTAATCGATATTTAAGTGGTGGCGAGCCTACGGTCAGTCAGTTAAAGAAAATATCGACCAGCTTGTATGTGAATTTGAAATGGTTAGTATTAGGTGAATTACCTATTGTAGATGGAGAAAATAAAGGGTCCTTCGTTGTAAAAGAAGGCACACCGGGCTATGCAGTAGAGGTATCAGGTATTGCTAATGAGCCATTATTTTATGAAATAATTAATGCTTTTGATAGCTCAGAAGGCGCGTCATCTGGGGTTAGCTTAAAAGATAAGTCCAGAGATATCGTAGAAGCTTATAACACGGTTGCCGGCTTAGCCAAAAGACAACAGGCAGATGCTATTGCCTTATTTACGATAAAGTGCGATCTCAAATACATGACGGTACACCGTGAGGTTCTTGCAAAATCAATTACCACGGTTCCTGAGATGAAAGATCAATTTGCCACAGTGCTAGAAGAGACAGATAAACAAATAGCAGAGCTTGAAGAGAAGATGATTCTGCTTAGGAAAAGCCTCAATCCATAAAAAGTCATCGATGATTGAAAGTAGGGCGTTTAGGCGAGCGTTATCATAATAAAGTACGCTCTGTCACTAATCGCTTATATTGCTTAATAAATTTTCCCTTAACTTGAGTATATCTTGAGTTAATGCCTTAATTTTTTCGGGTTTCATGCCCGAAGATTTCAGTAAACTTTCGGGAAAGCAGTGCGTTGCTTGTTGTAATTCTTTTCCTGGTTTAGTGAGGGTAATACGGACTTTCCGTTCATCTTGCTTATCGCGTGTTCGTTTAATATGGCCCATAGACTCTAGTTTTTTGAGCAAAGGCGTTAAGGTACTCGACTCTAAAAACAACGATTTACCAATATCACTCACCAATTGCTCGTCCTTATCCCACAAAATGACCATCACCAAAAACTGCGTATACGTCATATTGATTTCTTTCAATAATGCTTTGTAGGTGCGATTCATGGCGTGATGTGTTGAGTAGAGTGCAAAGCATAAAAAGTCCGATAGCGCATCTGTCTCTTGTTTTGTCTCTGTCATGAGTGTCTCTCCATCGAGTTTTTGCCTACAAAGAAAATATTACCTTAGTTATAAAATATATTGTACGCGATTTAATCGCAAGTGTTGACAAATCGCCTAGCGATCCATATATTATATCGTATGCAATTTAATTGCATACGATATAAATTAAAAGATTTGGAGAAACCTATGCAACAAATACCAGTAGTTTCTGAGCCTACGGGAAAAGCGGCCGAGCTTTTAGAGAATGTCAAAGCGAGCCTAGGGGCTACCCCTAACATATTTACTACCTTAGCTAATGCGCCTGCGGCATTAGAGGGGTTTTTAGGTTTTAGTGGCGCTTTAGCTAATGGCGTTTTAGGTAATGAAATAAGAGAAGCAATCGCATTGGCGGTAGCAGGGGTTAATGGTTGCAGTTATTGTGCTGCTGCACACACATTTATTGGAGATAAGTCGGGTATCGCAGGCGATGAATTAACGCGTAATTTACGCGGTGAATCTGCCAGCCCAAAAACTCAGCTAGCACTAAGTTTTGCGCTCAGCATTGTAAAGAGTCAAGGCCACCCTAGTGGGCAAGACTTTACAGCGATGCGCGATGCAGGTTTTAGCGACGAAGAGTTGGTCGAGATTGTAACCCATGTCGCCTTAAATATTTTTACTAACTACTTTAACGAAAGCTTTGCTGTTGATGTGGACTTTCCTCCAGTTGATGTGCCGAATGGTATATAGAGTGTTCATACTAAATGTGCAGGAGTGTTGTTTTAATACAATGAGCAATGACATTTTTTGAGTTTAATAAGCAACATCAATAACCGAGTATAGATTATGTTACAACGTGTTTTATTAAGTTTTGCCGCGGGCAGTATAGGTGGTATGGCAAATGTCATCTTTTTAGTAATAACGGGTTTGGTCGGCTTACCCGTATTAATGGGCTTAGATTTACCATCCTTTGCTAAAGCAAGTTTTTTATATAAACAGGCCTATTGGGGTGGGCTTTGGGCTTTATTATTTTTACTGCCTTTCTTGCCAAAAAACTGGATTTTTAGAGGTGTTATTGTTGCTGTTGGCGCAGCATTAGTAACCTTATTTGTTTTTTTCCCTATGGGTAAAGCCGGTGTAGCAGGATTAAATATTGGTATATTGATGCCATTGTATGTTTTATTGGCTGATTTAACTTTTGGCTTGGTGGCGAGTAAGTTGTATGCTTTGACAGAAAATAACTGAATATGTAAATATGCTGTCTACGTAAATATTTTACATGAAGATATTTACCCATATGTTTAAGATGATTACTTTATGAACTTAGTCGTAGATAGCCAGTTAATTCGTCCAGAAGATTATATTATAGGCATAAAAGATCAACAGCTATATGCCATTGATACACGACAATGGCATTTATCCCGAGCGGTCGAATTAGCAGGTGTCTCACAAGTTGACCCTGTTTATATTTATATTGGTGAGTTTCAGCAAGCACGTTGCTATGTTGTTGAATTAGATCAAGCGATCGAAGAACAATATTTAGTCTCATTACGCTCACAAATGCCACAGCTATCCGATGCCGAATACCAATTAGCGAGTCGCTCGATGCAGCTGATTACTTGGTATAAGCAGCATCAGTTTTGCGGGCAGTGTGGTCGGCAAACCAGTAGTCATACTGGCGAATTATCGCTGACTTGTGAGCCTTGTTCTCTTGTGTTTTATCCTCGCATTTCGCCTTGTATTATGGTGTTAATTACCCGTGGCGACCAATGTTTACTTGCACATCATTTCAGGCAGTCGGGTGATTTATATTCAACCCTTGCGGGTTTTGTCGAAGCAGGTGAGACACTAGAGCACGCGGTACATCGTGAAGTGTTGGAGGAGGTAGGTATTAAGATTAAAAACCTTCATTATTATTCAAGCCAGTCATGGCCGTACCCACATCAGCTTATGGTTGGTTATTTTGCCGAATATGATTCGGGTGATATTTGTGTCGATGATATAGAGATAGAAGATGCTCAGTGGTTTTCACGGGATAACTTGCCGACAATCCCGCCAGAGGTGACATTGTCGGGTCAGTTAATTCGTGAGTTTTTTGCACAGTAAAAAATAGATGTAGTTATTTACTGTTGCCACTAATCATACTCCCTAGCTAGGAAAGGCAAATTGCACGCCTTCGCGTACACCAGCAGATGGCCAGCGCTGAGTCACTGTTTTACGTTTAGTATAAAACCGCACACCATCGGGGCCATAAGCGGCAAGGTCACCAAATAGAGAGCGTTTCCAGCCACCAAAACTATGGTAAGCAACAGGCACCGGTAACGGTGTATTAATACCAACCATACCGATTTTGATATGGTCAGAGAAATAACGAGCGGCTTCGCCATCACGGGTAAAAATACAGGTACCATTACCGTATTCGTGAGCATCGATTAAATCCATGCCCTCTTGCATAGAGTTTACACGTACAACTTGTAATACAGGCCCAAAAATCTCTTGCTGGTAGCTCGACATATCCGGCGTTACGTTATCAATTAGTGTAGCGCCAACAAAATAGCCGTTCTCATGGTCAGCCACTTTTACGTCTCGTCCATCAACAACAATTTTAGCGCCTTGTTGCTCGGCACTATTAATATGTGCAAACACATTTTGTTGGTGCTCTTTGGTAATAACTGGGCCAAAGTCGTTATTGCTATCGGTATAAACGCCAGTTTTTAATGGTTGCATAGCCGCCTGCATTTTTTCAACGAGTAGGTCACCGGCTTTATCGCCCACAGCCAAGACAACGGGTAATGCCATACAACGTTCGCCAGAGGAGCCAAAAGACGCGCCTAATAGCAGGTTAACGGCATTATCAATATCGGCATCGGGCATCACAACGGCATGGTTTTTGGCGCCACCTAAGGCCTGACAACGCTTACCGTTAGCAGAGGCTTTAGCATAAATTTGTGAGGCAATATTGGTAGAGCCAACAAAGCTAACGGCTTTGACGCGCTCGTCTTCAAGTAAGGTATTAACGGCCTCTATATCGCCATTGATCACGTTCATCACGCCATCGGGTAAGCCTGCCTCGCTCAGTAGCTCGGCTAGTAGTAGGGAAACGCTTGGGTCTTTTTCAGAGGGTTTGAGAATAAAACAGTTACCGCAGGCTATCGCTAATGGATACATCCAAAGTGGCACCATTGCTGGAAAGTTGAAGGGAGTAATACCTGCTACAACGCCTAATGCCTGAAATTCACTCCAAGAGTCGATGCCAGGGCCGACATTTCTGCTGTGCTCACCTTTTAGTAACTCAGCAATACCACAGGCGTATTCAACATTTTCGATGCCACGTTGCAGCTCTCCTGCGGCATCGTGTGAGATCTTTCCGTGTTCTTCACCAATTAGTGCACAAATTTTGTCGGAATTTTCTTGTAGGAGAGTTCTATATTTAAACATGACTTGTGCACGTTTATTGGGTGGGGTATTGCGCCATGCAGGGTATGCTGCTTCGGCAGCGGCAATTGCCTCCTCAGTCATTGTTTTAGAGGCCAGTGCTACTTGTTTACTGATCCCTCCCGTTGCTGGGTTATACACATCTTGGGTGCGTGTGCTGTCTTGGCGTATTTCTCCATTGATATAATGTCCAATTACCTTCATTGATCTAACCCTCTGAGATATTGTGAGTAATGACTGCTTAATGAGTAAAATAGTAGCTTTGTTGTTAATGACATGAAAGTCTTTTTTATAGTTGGTATTCGATTGCTGTCGTCAGCTACAACAACAGTTAATTATGACAAACAGCGTTGTTAAAGGTTTAGTGGTTTGTGTGTTTAGATGGATCGAGTGATAGCAATAAAAATATAACGCAGGAAGAGGGGGGTGGAGAGTGTCTGAGGTGGTTAAAACAATGGCTTATCTTGCACGCTCATTGTGAGCGTGCAAGATAAGCCATGAATCAGTTGATAAGAGCTTATTGATCGCTATGGAAGCGTTTATTCGCCTCAGCCATAGAGACTAGCACAGGCGCAGGGTGGTATTTTGGCCCTTGTGTGAGCTCGATTTCTTTGAGTTTATTGACGACTTTATCGATACCAAGGGTATCCATATATTGGAAAGGCCCACCCAAAAATGGCGGGAAGCCAATACCAAAGATTGCGCCAATGTCGCCGTCACGTGCAGAGAAAATAACCTCTTCATCTAAACACAGTGCAGCTTCGTTGAGCATGCGATAAACGCAACGTTCGGCAATAGTTTCTGGGCTCATCTCTATTTTTTGTGTAATACCTAATTCAGTATAAACAGACTCATCGATGTCTTTGGCAAGTTTAGGATCGTCGTAGCGATAAAAACCTTTGCTCACTTTTTTACCTAAACGTTTATTGTCGATGAGTTTTTGTTGCACGCCTATACTTGCCATGCGGTCGCCAAAAGCTTCTTCTAAGATGGGTTGGATTTTGCTACCTACATCTAGGCCAACTTCATCGAGTAGTTTGATAGGACCCACTGGGAACCCAAAGCCAACGAGTGCATCATCGATTTTATCCAGTGCGACACCTTCCATTGCAAGCTCAAGTGCGGCATTGATATAAGGCGCTAAAATGCGGTTGACATAAAAGCCAGCGCCATCGTTAACAACAATCACTGTTTTGCCTTGCTTTCGGCCAAAATCCACTGCCGTTGCCAATGCTTGGTTAGAGGTGCCTTCGTGTTTAATGATCTCTAGCAGTGGCATTTTTTCAACGGGCGAGAAGTAATGCATGCCTAGAATATTTTCAGGACGTTTTGCTTGAGAGGCAATATCTTTAATGGGGATAGAAGAGGTGTTACTGGCAAAAACGGTTTGTTCATTGCCTAATGCTTCTATATCGCTCACCATTTGGTGTTTTAGGTCTAAGCTTTCAAAAACGGCCTCGATAATAAGGTCGGAGTTTTTAAAACCCGAATAGTCGAGTGAGCCTGTTAGGCGATTAATTTTTTTCTGTGCGGCTTCTTTGTTTAAGATGCGTTTTTTAACGCGCGCTTTATAAAACTTATTCACATAGGCGTAGGCACTCATTAAGCCTTCGTCACGAATATCTTTTAAGCGAACACTGGCACCTGCTTTATCGATAGATACCGTCGCAATACCTGCCCCCATTAAACCACCACCTAAAATACCGAGTTTAGAGACTTTTTGTGGCTTAATGTCAGCGGCGGCTTCATCACTCATAAAGCGTTCTTTTTTAAGTGTCGTCGTTGCAAAGTATAACTTTCGTAACTGTTGTGCTTCGGGCGATACCGTAAGTTCACCAAAGTTTTTCGCTTCAATTGCGAGCGCTTCTTTTAGTGGTAAGTTAATACCTTGCTGAACCACATCGAGAATAGCGAGTGGAGCGGGGTAGAGGCCATTGGTTTTTTTAAGTACTTGCTCACGTGCTTTTTTAATCACGAAATCCTTAATATATGGAAGCGTCATGATTTTATCTTTAAGGGCAAGTTTACGCTCGGGTAAGCCTTTTTTAAGTAATTTTAATGCAGTTTTTTCGGCAACTTGCTTGAGGACTTTATTAGAGACAACCTCATCGATCATACCCAAACGCTTGGCGCGTTTACTATCGAGTTGTTTACCCGATAACAACATGTCGAGTGCGGCAGGTAAGTTAATAAGGCGAGGCAGTTTTGTATTACCCATACCGCCAGGTAGTATGCCGATCATTACCTCGGGTAGGCCAATTTTGGTTGCGCGGTTATCACTCGCAATACGGTAGTGGCAGGCCAGTGCTAACTCGTAACCCGCACCTAGGCAAACGCCATCGATTGCGGCAATGTGCGGTTTTTTACTATTGGCAATTTTGTTCAATAGGATATGACCATTGCTCGATATCTCGCTACCTTGAGCTGCGGTCTTTACGCCATCGAGCATTTTGATATCGGCACCGGCGATAAAGCCAGAGTCTTTAGCACTCATAAAAATAACGGCTTTAATTTCGCGGTTTTGCTCTATCTCTTGGGTAAGCTCTGCAAAATCATCGGAGATTTGTTGGTTAAAGACGTTCATGCTCTCGCCGGGTACGTCGATAGAAACAGTCAATATACCCTGATCATTTAGCTCGCTGCTATAAGATTTAGTTGTGTCTGTCTTGTCGTTACTCATTGTTATTCGGCCTCTATAATCATTGCAGCACCAATACCACCAGCGGCACAGGCGGTGGTTAATGCAGTACCACCACCACGGCGTTTGAGTTCGTTTAGGGTTTGTACAAGAATTCTACCACCGGTTGCGGCAAATGGGTGGCCATAGGCTAAAGAGCCGCCTAATACATTAAACTTAGTCATATCGATATCACCTAATGCACTTTTCCTGTCGAGGAATTTCTCGGCATATTGTTTAGAGCCAAAGGCTTGCACATTAGCCAAGGTTTGCGCGGCAAAGGCTTCGTGCATATCGATAAGTGTCAGGTCATTTAAGCTCATGCGCGCTTTTTTAAGCACTTTGGCCGATGATTGTGTTGGCCCCATTAATAAATCGGTATCGACTGTGTTAGAGGTAAAGGCGTAATGCTTAATATAGCCCAATGGTTCGTAACCCTCTGCACGTGCAACATCTTCTCGCATTAATAGCAGTGCCGAGGCGCCATCAGTTAATGGTGTACTGTTAGCGGCGGTGACACTACCGTGCTGGCGATCAAAGGCGGGGCGCAGTGACGATAGTTTTTCTATGGTTGAGTCTGCACGGATGTTTTCATCACGTATAAAGGCCTTTTTGTAAGGTTCGGTGTAGGCATGTAGTACTTCTGAGTCAAGTTTGCCTTCTTCCCATGCTTGGTTGGCAAGTTTGTGTGAGCGAATAGTTAGCTCGTCTTGGTCTTTACGTAAAATGCCATGGTCTTTTGCCATTTGCTCAGCGCTATCGCCCATACGCATATTAGTCGTGTACTCAGCAATAGCGGGCGGGTTGGGGGTGAGGTCTTTAAGTTTTGTACCTTTAAAGGCTTTTAATTTAGCCATCATAGTACGCGCTTTATTGGCCTGTACTAATTTAAGGGCAAAGTTATCGCTAAAGGTAATGGGAACAACACTCGATGAATCAGCACCACCGGCAATTCCCACTTTAATATCACCCGTTTTAATACTGTCGTATACGCAAGCAACGGACTGAAAGCTGGTTGCACAGGCACGCGATACGCTAAATGCATCGCAGGTAACGGGTAGATCAGTACCTAAGACGACTTCTCGCGCTATATTGGGCGCTTTGGGTAAAATAGCGACTTGGCCATATACCAAACGTTCGATCAGTTTTGCATCTACATCGGTGCGCGCTAGTAACTCCTTAACAACCATACGACCAAGGTCAATTGCGTTGACAGTACGAAAAAAAGTGCCTTGTCGTGCGAAGGGTGTTCTTAAACCGCTAACAACGGCGATACGATTTTTGCTAGTAGAAGCTGACATAATAAAAGTCCGTAATAGTTAAATTGTTAAGCAATAGCTGCTGTGCTTATTGTGCGAGTGTATGCGCGAGGCGTATACCTTCATCAATGGCTCTTTTTGCATCTATTTCTGATGCCAGTGAGGCACCGCCAATAATATGCACATTATCTTGGTGTTTTTTTAATGAGTGATAGAGTTCGTTATTGGATAGTTGGCCCGAGCAAAGTACGATGTTATCGACCTCAAGGGTCGTTTCTTTATTGTCAATAGTAACGACTAAACCTTTATCGGTAATTTTTTTGTAGTTGACACCGCTTATCATTTCTATGCCTTTATCGGCGAGCGATTGTCGGTGTATCCAGCCAGTGGTTTTGCCAAGGCCTTTACCCATCTTTGTGGTTTTACGCTGTAGTAAATAAATTTTACGTGGTGAGCTTTCAGACACTTTAGGTTTAATTGCTCCACGGTTTTTGTAGCTAGTATCAATACCCCACTCTTCAAAAAAGGCTTCTTTATCGAGAGAGGTGGGTAGGTTGTTATGATCGTGTGCTAAAAATTCTGCGGCATCAAAACCTATGCCACCTGCGCCAATGAGAGCCACTGTTTGACCAACGGCTTGTTTTTTCCACAGTAAATCTTGATAAGTAAGTACCTTGGGTGATGCTATACCTTCAATATCGGGTACTCTTGGGCGAATACCTGTTGCAATAATGACGTGATCATAACTATCTATCAAGTTATCTGGCGTTACTTCGCTATTGAGTTTAAGGGTAATACCTAGACTTTCAATATGATAATTAAAATAGCGAATAGTTTCTTTAAATTCTTCTTTGCCGGGTATTTCTTTAGCAATATTGAATTGTCCGCCTATTTCATCATTGCGCTCATAAACGGTGACGTTATTGCCAAGCTTGGCAGCCTCTATGGCAAATGATAATCCAGCGGGGCCTGCGCCAACAACGGCAAAAGTTTTTTGTTTTGATGTAAAGCTATCTGTCGCAATAAACTCGGTCTCGTGGCAGGCTTTAGGGTTTACTAGGCAGCTGGAAATTTTTTGTTGAAATACATGGTCGAGACAAGCCTGGTTACAGCTAATGCAAGTATTAATGGCTTCTGGTTTACCATTAGCGGCCTTGCTCAAAAAATGTGGGTCGGCTAAAAATGGGCGAGCCATACATACCATGTCAGCGTGCCCGCTCGATAAAACATCTTCGATGACTTCGGGTGTATTAATTCTGTTGGTTGTAATTAAAGGGGTCGATACTTCTTGTTTGAGTTTTTCTGTTATCCAAGTAAAGGCGGCTCTAGGGACCATGGTGGCTATAGTGGGTACGCGCGCCTCGTGCCAGCCAATACCGGTATTAATAAGGTCAACGCCTACAGACTCGAGTGCTTTGGCAAACATTACCACTTCTTCCCATGTTGAACCATTATCAACGAGGTCGAGCATGGATAAGCGAAAAACAATAATAAAGTTTTTTCCAACCTTATTGCGAACAGCATCGATAATCTCAAGTGGAAAACGAATACGGTTATTAATATCGCCACCGTATTGGTCGTCTCTTTTGTTGGTTCTTGGCGCAACAAATTGGTTAATTAAATAACCTTCTGAACCCATCACCTCTATGCCATCGTAACCGGCTTTTTGTGCAAGCTTAGCGCAATTAGCAAAATCCCTAATTGTCTTTTTAACACCCCAAGTACTTAGCGCCCGTGGTGTAAAAGGAGAGATAGGTGATTTAATTTTTGACGGCGCAGCACATAAAGGATGATAACCATAGCGACCAGAGTGTAGTATTTGCAGGCAAATTTTTGCGCCTTCTGTCTCGTGTACGGCATCGGTAATAATTTTGTGTTTGCCGACTTGCCAAGGAAAGCTCAATTGAGATGAGTGGGGTGCTACACGACCAGAAAAATTAGGTGATATACCACCGGTAATAATCAAGCCAACACCACCTTGTGCGCGTTCACGAAAGTAACTTGCCATCCGCTCGAAGCCGTTATCAGCCTCCTCTAGACCTGTATGCATAGAACCCATAACAACACGGTTTTTAATTTGAGTAAAACCCAAATCTAACGGCTTAAAAGTGTGAGGGAATGATTGCATTGTTTGTTGTCCCGACTAGTGGTTTCTTTTAAAAGGCAATACTGATTAAATGTTATTTTGTTAAATAAAAAATTGCAGATTAGCAATAACTATTTGTTGTTACTAATCTGCAAAGTTTTATAGGATTAATTAGCGTAAGTTCTTACGTAATATTTTTCCAACATTAGATTTTGGCAGCTCATCCATAAAGACAATCGCTTTAGGGCATTTATATGCAGTGAGTTGCTCTCTACAATACGCGTTGACTTCTTTTTCTGTTAGCTTATCGTTACTTTTAACAACAAAAATCTTAACGGCTTCACCCGATAATTCATCTGGCATGGCAATCGCTGCTGCTTCTATGATGTCTGGGTGTAGCATCAATATAGCTTCGATTTCGTTCGGGAATACATTAAAACCCGAGACCAAAATCATATCTTTTTTGCGATCTAGAATTTTAATATAACCTTCGGAGTTAATTGTTGCGAAATCCCCCGTTCTAAAATAGCCATCTTCGGTAAATGCTTTTTGAGTTTCATCGGGGCGTTTCCAGTAACCCTGTGTTACTTGTGGGCCTTTGACACAAAGCTCTCCTTCTGTATCAATGCCTACGTCATTGCCGTCCTCATCTTTAATTTGAATGAGCGTCGACGAAAGCGGTAGACCAATATAGCCATTATGTTCTTTAAGGTCTAACGGATTGATTGTCGCCGCAGGTGATGTCTCAGTAAGTCCATAGGCTTCTACAATGGCGGAGCCTGTTATGTTCTTCCAGTCATCGGCAACATCTTTAGTCACCGACATGCCACCCGACAATGTTAATTTTAGCCCACTAAAGTCGATCTCATTAAAGCCCTCGGCATTCATTAGTTTTCTATAGAGTGTGTTAACACCAGTAATACTATTGAATTTATTCTTCTTGAGGATTTTTACAAAGCCTTCAAAGTCTTTTGGGTTAGTGATTAATAAGTTTGTACAGCCTAATGACATCATAGTTAAGACATTAGCTGTCATTGAAAAGATGTGGTAAATCGGCAGTGGCGCAACGATGACGTCTTTACCGGGTTGTAGTTTATCTCCAATCCATGCCTTTGCCTGCAACATATTAGCGACTAGGTTCCCATGGGTAAGGATGGCGCCTTTTGCAACACCTGTGGTGCCCCCTGTGTATTGTAAAAATAGTATGTCTTGGTGATTAAGCTTAGCTTCGGTAACATTTTCTTTGTTGCCTTTTTTAAGCACTTTTTTGAAATTCATCATCCCAGGGATATGAAATTTTGGAATGGCTTTTTTAACGTAGCGCAATACTGAGTTGATAACGATATTCATTGGGAAATCCAAGCAGTCGCCAACTCGGGTAGAAATAACACGTTTGAGTTTTGTTTTGGGCATCGCTTTAGCAACGGTGTCACCAAAGTTTTCTAAAAATAGAATAGTCTCTACACGCGCATCATTTAATTGATGCGTTAATTCGCGAACCGTATACATTGGGTCAACGTTTACAACAATAACACCTATACGCATCGCTGCAAAAAGGGCTATTGGGTATTGCAAAATGTTGGGTAGCATAATGGCGATGCTGTCGCCCTTTTTTAAACCCAAGGTATTTTGTAAGAAATCAGCAAATTGTAATGACTTTTCGTTAACTTCGGAAAACGTCATTGTTGTGCCAAAGTTTGAATATGCAATATTATTAGGATATTTGTTGCAGGCATGTGCCAGTACATCGGGTACTGATGCATATTCATCCAAATTAATATCATGAGGAGTTTTTTTGGGATATGAGTCTAACCAAAATCTATTCATAGTGTTTAACCTACCAGTTTATATTTTATAATATTTTTAAATTCTTAATAATTTTTTAACCATTCTAAACAGGTGTTTTGAATACTGTTCGAGGCTAATGTTCTTTTCTTTGTTCTTCCAGGGTTTTAAATACCAATCCTGTAGAACAATGAGAATTGTTGTAGCTACAAAGTAGGGGCTGTTAACGTCAAAAATCCCCTTGTCGACACCGGATTGAATGATCTTTTCGAGCGTGGCTATCGTAGTTAGCTCTATCTTCTTAGATTTAATTTGATTCTCACTGGATAATGAGCGTGTCTCAAAGTAAAGGAAGAAGAACCAAGGTTGTAAGATAGTACTGCTATATAAGTAGCTTCTTATTGCCATTTCTAAGCTTTGTAGTTCGTCGCTTTGCTCAAGGGCCGCCTGATTATTTTTTTCAGAGACTAATTCGACAATGTCGAGCACCATTAGGGCTATATCTTCCTTTTTGGTTAGGCAGGAGTAGAGGCCACCCATACTGAGGCCAGTGTCCTTTGATAGATCACGCAGAGACATTTCGTGAAAACCGATTTTGGACGATAGCTTAAATGTAGATTCGAAGACCTTTTTAAGATTTGCTGAGGCAACGCCTACTTTCTTTGATTTGATGAGGTCTTGGTTTCTCTCGAACAGCAGGTTATATAGGTGTTGATTTTGATACTCAAATTGCTCGGAATATTCCTCAAAGTTATTGATATTTGTTGTATTGTCGTTATTCAGCGTTAAACCCATAATAGGAGCACTCTTCTTATTTTTAATTTATTAGAAGCAGAGAAGCTTTTAGTTTGCAAAACATCTAAAATACTGCTTGTATAAGTGTGGAAGTAATATTAACATGATTTATAGAGCGAGCGCTCGTTTTTTATTTAGATGAAATAATTATATCAAAACAATATTTATATATTATATAGAGGTGAACAATGACTTTATTCTTTATTTTGGCAACCGTAGGGGTGATTCTTTACAGTGCCTATAGCAGAGCCTCTTTGATGAAGGCAGGTATTTTATTGGCAGTATTGACTGCTATTAAGGTGATTGTATCAGGTTTTGGTTTGTTAGCGCTTATTATGGTGATTTTATCAGCAGGTATATTGCTATTGGCGCAAGGGCCTTTACGTAAGCAATTCTTGAGTAAATCAATCTTTAAGTGGTTTCGTAGCGTATTACCCGAAATCTCTCAAACAGAGCAAGAAGCTATTGATGCCGGTACAGTATGGTGGGATGGCGAGCTATTTAGCGGTAAACCACAGTGGAATAAATTATTAGACCTTCCAAAGCCCGGATTAACGGAACATGAGCAAGCCTTTATGGATGGCCCTGTTACTGAGTTATGTGGCATGGCAGATAAGTGGGACATTAACCACAATATCGCAGTTATTCCTGAAGATATCGTTAAGTTTATTAAAGATGAAGGCTTTTTAGGGATGATTATCCCTAAAGAATACGGCGGTCTTGAGCTTTCTGGTGTCGCTCAAGCTGAGGTGCTAAGCCGTACTTCTATCTGTGGTGGCTGTATCGGTAACTTTATTGG
The DNA here is from genome assembly GCA_947488935.1 of uncultured Pseudomonadales bacterium. Taxonomy (GTDB): domain Bacteria; phylum Pseudomonadota; class Gammaproteobacteria; order Pseudomonadales; family Cellvibrionaceae; genus CANLBN01. Next base: position 261,859 of record CANLBN010000006.1, on the reverse strand, counting down.
TGTACCTAATTCATTAGGACCTGGTGAACTACTCATTAAATACGGTACTGAAGAGCAGAAAAACCATTACCTTCCACGTCTTGCAAAAGGTGTTGATGTTCCTTGTTTTGCACTGACTGGCCCATTAGCGGGTTCTGATGCAACCTCACTGCCTGATAGAGGTGTGATTTGTAAGGGTGAATTCGAAGGTAAAGAAATCCTAGGCATTAAGCTGACCTTTGAAAAACGCTATATTACTTTAGCGCCTATCGCTACATTGATTGGTCTAGCATTCCAGCTAGAAGATCCCGATCATTTGTTGGGTGATAAAGACGAATACGGTATCACCTGTGCGTTGATCCCTCGCGAAACTAAAGGTATTAGTATTGGCCGCCGTCATAAGCCTATTGGCGATGCCTTTATTAATGGTCCTATATTCGGTGAAGACGTGTTTATCCCGCTAGATTATATTATTGGTGGTGCAGATATGGCCGGTAAAGGCTGGACTATGCTCGTTAACTGCTTGTCTGTAGGTCGTTGTGTGACGCTACCTAGTATCTCTAACGGTTATGCGAAGCAAATGCTGTCCGGTACCTCTGCTTATGCATCACTTCGCCAGCAGTTTGGTTTGCCTATTAGTTTGTTTGAGGGCGTACAAAAGCCTCTCGCACGTATCGCGGGCTTCAGCTACATTATTAATGCAGCAGTCACGCATACGGTACAGGCACTATCCTACGGCGAAAAGCCAAGTGTGCCTTCTGCAATCTTGAAATATCACCTAACTGAGATGGCGCGCCAGTGTTCTATCGATGCGATGGATATCCAAGGTGGTAAAGCAGTAATGACAGGCCCTAAAAACTATGTGGCCGATGCCTATAGCTCTGTGCCTATTTTGATTACGGTTGAGGGTGCAAATATTATGACCCGTAACCTAATGATCTTTGGCCAAGGTGCCACGCGTAGCCATCCTTACGTATTGCGTGAGATGGAGCTAGCAGGTATGGATGTTAATGACGAGACCGTTGATGAGTTTGATAAAACATTCTTTGGCCACGTTGGTTTTACCATCTCTAATGCTGCGCGTTCTTTAGTGTTGGGTTTAAGTGGCGGCAAATTAGGTGCGGTAGAGGGTAATGCCAAGCTTGAGCAGCATTATCGTGATCTTAATCGCCTCAGTAGTGCCTTTGCTTTGGTTGCCGATGTATCCATGCTAACACTGCAATCAAAACTCAAGTTTAAAGAGATGCTATCTGCACGTTTAGGTGACTTATTAAGTACGCTTTACTTAGGTAGTATGGTGTTAAAACACTACGAGAATGAAGGCTGCCCTGAAGAGGAATATCCATTAGTACAATGGAGTATGAATTACTTAACGAGCCAGTATCAGTTAGCGATGCAAGAGATTCTTCAAAACTACCCAAGCAAATTATTGGCAATGAAATTGAAGTTTTTGGTGTTCCCGTTAGGTGCTCGATTCAATGCACCAAGTGATGCACTTGATACACAAATTTCTAAACTATTCACTAAAGACACCGAAACACGCCGTCGTCATTTAGAAAGCGTGTATGTTAAAGATATGCCAACGAACCCATTGGGCCAGTTGGATGCTGTATTTAAACAACGCGATGAGCTAAAGCCATTGTTTGATAAAATCAAAGAAGGCGTTAAGGCAGGTAAAGTGAAGCGCGCTTTGGGTAAATACCAAATCGAAGCGGCTAAAGAAGCGGGTGTCATCTCTGAAACAGAAGCGAAGACCTTGTCTGATTACAATACTGCACTGATGGAAGTGATTCATGTTGATCACTTTGATGAGCGCGAACTTGTACGTCAGCCCGTTGATTTAAGCGATGTTGAAGATCAATCTTCAGCGGCTTAATTAATTCTTCATTAAATACAGATGTGCCTAAGTTTTTAGGCACTAGTAAAAAAGGCGATTACTTTTATAGTAATCGCCTTTTTTGTTTTCTGAATAGGTAAGGGGAAGGGCTATTTAATGGTCTTCCTTATAGGTATCGATCGCCTCAGCTAATACCTCCATTTCGATAAAATCATTATTGTTAACGGTAATATCGGCGTACTTCTCATAAAGTGGGATACGCTCATCATAAATATCTTTAAGGGTCTGGCCTTTGGCTTTGGCGATTCCGCGGCTGTTCTCGCTATCGTTAATGCGCTGTTCTATCTCCTCATAAGCCACTGCTAAATAAATAACAATACCTTGCTCTTTAAGGTTTTTCATCCCGCCAGCGCTATAAACCGCGCTGCCGCCTGTTGCAATAAGTGCTTTGTCTATTTTGAGTTTTTGTAATTCCTGCGATTCTATCTCGCGCAGTACTTCGTGACCGTCGTTATCGACAATATCTTGCAATAAGCGCCCTTGATTAGTTTGGATGACTAAATCGGTATCGATAAACTCTAAACCTAAGTGTTTGGCCAGTCTCACACCAATAGTACTCTTCCCTGAACCCGGCATGCCAATTAAAATGATATTATCTTTCATTGAATATTCTCTAAACTCTCTTTTATGTAAATTGCCATGACTAAAGCAACAATAACGCCATCACTATGGGACTTTGCAACCGCATTTTATGCTAAACCTGCTGTCCAGTCAGCATGTTTAACGTTGCAGGATACTGCAGGTGTCAATGTACCCTTATTGCTGTGCTGTTGTTGGGTAGGTAAGTACTACGGTGAACTACCCCATCAATTATCAGTAGATATGAGCCAATTTACGGCTGATTATTCCCTGTTAACCATAGAGCCTTTACGAAAGGTAAGAACTACTATGAAATATAGCCATAATGCTCAATGGCCAATAAAGCAGAAGGGTTGGAGTGAGCTACGTGAGCAGATTAAAGCTATCGAGCTAACTTCCGAGAAGTTATTACTGCAAGGCTTAGAGCAGTTAGTGAAAGCGTGCGTTAAGGATCTACCGAAAAAAAATGTCGAATACGGAGACGGTAGACTAATAACAAATTGTGAAAAGAATATACTACTTTGTTTCGAGTCACTTGATGTTAATCAAGAAGTGGCCGCTACGTTGGCCAATGTACTCGAGGCTGTCTCAGTTTTTCGAACAGCTTAGTTAAAGTGGTTTTATTTATACTGTATTTGGATGTGTATTTATTTGATACAGCTTAATGTTTTACTTTTTATTGATTCCGACTTTGCTATCGGCAATCACTAATGTAGAAATTGGTACAGGCCGCCCAACACCATATCCTTGTAAAAAATTAATTCCCATCTTCTGACAAGCAGCAATGAGTTCATCGTTCTCTACGTATTCTGCAATGGTTTCTATTTGCATGACTTGTCCGATTTGGTGAATAGCTTGTACCATTGCATAGTCTATCGGGTTTTTTATAATATCGCGGACGAATACTCCATCTATTTTTAGGTAGCTGACTGGAAAAATCTTTAAGTAAGAAAATGACGATAAGCCGCTTCCAAAATCATCAAGAGCAAAAATACAGCCCAATTTTTTTAAGTCGTTTATTAATTTTAAAGCCTGAGTTATATTCGCAATCGCGGTTGTTTCGGTAATTTCGAAACTTATTTGTTGGCGGTTTACTTTGGTTTCGTCAAAAAGTTGGGCAATAAACTGTGGAAGCTGCGTATCGCCTAAACTCGCTCCTGATAAATTGATGGCTATTTTTATCTCGCCTGCCTCTTGCGTTGCCAACCACTCAAATGAGTGACGAATCACCCATCGATCGATATTTGACATAATGCCGTAGCGTTCGGCAGATGGTATAAACTCGTTTGGCAAGATAAGTTCACCATGTTCAGAGCGTAGCCGAATCAGAATTTCGTAGTGATGTACTTGCATAGATTTTGCAAAAACAATTGGTTGTGCAAAAAGTTCAAACTGGTTATTTTCTAGAGCATTAACAATACGATTGAACTGTAATAGCTCCCCCTCTTTTTCTTGCCCTTCTTTATCTTGATATATATGGATGCGGTTTTTCCCAGCGGCTTTTGCTTGGTAGCAAGCAATGTCTGCGTGGCGGATTAACTCCTCAACGGTACTGTTTTGCTTTATTTGAACAAGGCCAATAGAAACGCCTACACGAAAAACCTTATTGTTTCGTTCAAATCGAAAATCCTCTACTATTTTTCTTAGGTGTTCAGCTATTTCTTTACCTTTTTCAAGATTGCATTCTCGTAGTAATACACCAAATTCGTCGCCGCCTAATCGCGCTAAGGTGTCGCTCTTGCGTACCTCTGTTTCGAGTAAAGAAGATAATTGCTTTAATAGTTCGTCGCCAGCGGCGTGGCCACAAGTGTCATTGATAATTTTGAACTGGTCTAGGTCAAGAAACAGCAAGATGTGTGTTGCATGATGATGAATACATGCCTCAATCACTTGACTGACTTGATTTTCAAATTCTCTACGATTCGCCAAGCGAGTTAAAGGGTCGTGGCTCGCATTCCAGCTTAGCTCTTGCGTTAGTTGTCTGGCATTTGTCACATCGTGAAAGACTAAAACGGTACCTATTATGTTGCCTTCTGTGTCGATAATCGGTGCTGCCGAATCTTCAATGGCAGTTTCATTCCCTTGACGGTTGATCAAAATTATTTTATCAAAAGATTGTGTTTTTCCACGTGTAACGGCGAGCTCTACAGGACTAAATACAGTTTCTCGTGTGATTTCGTTGATGATTTTGAATACATTGTTAATTGGCTCGCCAATAGCCTCTGCATTTGTCCACCCCGTTAAGTGCTCGGCAACCGGGTTAAGCGATTCAATCAAGCCGGACTTATCTGTGACGATTACGCCATCACCTATAGAGTTCAGAGTCACTTGTGATTTTTCTTTTTCTTTAAAAACTTTTTGGTAGGATTTTGTCACCTCAAGTTGCAACTGGTTAAATGCTAACACGAGCAAATCGAGCTCATCTGGTTTGTTGTTTTGGCCATTGCTACGAGACAATTTGATGGGGGAATTGGCCTTGGTCACGCGAAAATTTTGGACACTATCAAGAATATGATAAAGGTGGCGAGTGACGAGATAGTAAAATAATAGAATACTAAAACCTGCGACCAAAAAAGTTTTCAAGGCGTTTGAAGTGAGTATTAACAATACTTTATCCATAAGCCGGGTGTAGAGGGTTTGCAAGTCTGCATGTACTTCTAATGTGCCAATGCTATGTACCTGGCTTTTATGTCTATATTCCAAAGGATAGCTACGTTTGATCATATAGATGTCTTGTGGTTGGCCTGCTTGCCAGCGAATTTCGTCAGAAACTTTAATATCTACATAGCTGATATCTTGCAGTCTTACCAAACTGTCAAGTTGGGTCTGAATTTGCCTGTCATCTAAGACCCAGACATCATTAACAATACTGGGTAGAGCACTTAATTCAATTTGATTCAAATTCTCATGGATGGAATTAACAGATTGTCTATAATCAAAATATAGTTGGATAGAAGTCGTAATGATTGCGAGTAAAGAACTAATCAAGACGATGCCAACAACTAATTTTTTGGCAATACGGCTATGATTTAGTAATTTATTCTTCATATTCTTTAGTGTCGTTCAACAAAGGTTCACAGCTTATTAAAGGTAATGAGCTTAATTTGTAGCTTATATTTGTTGGGAAAATTCTTTAATGGTCATTTCCTTCGACATCAACCAGTTATCTGGCAAACTAATAGACTTATAGTAAGCCTGATTAGCCTTTGTCTTCAAGAGCTGATGAGCTTAGTTATCATTTTTTCAAAAAGACTAATAATATCAGTGGTTTAGAATTAAGAATTGGGGGCGGAAAAGATATTTTATGGGGTGTTCAACTCTTCTTGCTCTGATATTACCGGTAAAATATCGATAAATTACTACCTTGTTCACTAATTATTGAGCCTTATCCATAGGCTCTAAATTCTCTGTTTTGGGTTATTTTTTTTGGTTAATGTGTATATATCTTTTATGCCAGCTATTATCAGAATAACCTTGTTAGCTGTAGAATTATTTCAAGGTTGTAGTAAGATTTATTCTAGATATCTCTCCATTTTTTCATTAGAGTTAATGATTATGAAAATTTTTATTTTTATTTCTTTATATTTAAGCGCGAGCTTTTTACAGGCTCAAGATGTAATGGAATTTACAGCGATTGAAAAGTCATCCTATGCAGCGATTAGCAAGCGAGTTTTAAACGTGGCGTATGACCGTCTTGGCATAGAGATGGTTGCAGTAGATCTACCTGCAGAGAGGGCAATATACGGTGCGAATGCAGGTGAAGCGGATGGAGAGTTGTATCGCATTAAAAATATTCATTTAAAGTACAAAAATTTGATTATGGTTCCTGTTCCTATTGGTATGATGGAGGGAATTGCAATCACTACACAGAAGGATTTATCGATTGATACGTGGGAGGAGTTATCTCCTCATCGGACGTGTATTCGCAATGGTGTAAAGTTTGCCGAAGCTGGTACTCGTGAATTTGATGTTATTACTGTCAATTCAAATAAGCAGCTTTTTGGAATGCTTGGGAAGAATCGATGCGATGTTATTATCATTGCTCGTATTACAAGCATACCGCTGGTGTCGGATTTTATAAAAAAAGAAAATGGTCAAACCTACCAAAGCACACTTCAAACATATCCGCTATTTCATTACCTTCATAAAAAGAATGCTGACTTGGTCCCGAAACTGGTAAAAGTGTTAACAGAGATGGAAGAAGAGGGGCTCATTGAAGAAATACGATCTCAATATATCGCCGAAATATCCAAAGCAAAATAAATAATGTAGGGAAGGTGGTTCTATCCTATATATTGGTGCTTCTGTGCGGTTGTTTCTATACGATAATGTCTGGCCTCTCTGTTAGTTAATATCCTTCCATTTGCCTGCAAGGACTTTCATTGTATCTCTCTTTATTGAAGAGAGGTGATTAATACCTAGCATCCAACGTTTTATGAAATTAATTGTTAACTATATAAATAAATTTTAATACTCGAAGGTTAATGCGAGATAGTGTGCTCATTAATAGCCTGTGAACAATAATCATTTGCTCATAAGGGGGCTGTTTTAGTTATTAGCCTCACTACTATTGGTAATGTCCATGCCGTTGTAAGACTTCTATTTTATAGCCGTCTGGATCTTTAACAAAAAAGAAGCGCGCAACCAGTTTGTTGTCAGGTGCAAACTCGACGATATCGGTCGGTTCAAAATGCAGTGATTTAAATCGCTCATATTCTGTATCGAGATTATCAACACAAAATGCTATATGGCCATAACCTGTGCCATGGGTGTAAGGTGTTGTTTCACCTTTGTTGAGAGTTAATTCAATCTCCATATCTGTTTCTTCATTACGTAAATACGCCAGTTTATAGGATTTGAAATCGAGTTCGTGGGTTGCCTTTAGCCCAAATGCTTCTTGATAAAAAGATTGAGATGCTTCGAGGTCGAGTACTCGAATCATACTATGTATTATCTTGGCCATGATTACCCCTGCTATTAATTGCTTATGGATCTGTTAATTAGTATAAATGTACAATACTGTGCGATGCTAGTAATAGTCTATTATATGGGGCTTTTAAAAGTTTCCTTTTTATTCTCAAAGGAGTACCGAACTGAACCCAAGGTGCCATGCTCTTCTTGGTGCTTACAGGTATCTTAATCCCAAACAGAGCTATTGCTAAAAAATAGCGAGTAAATAATTACCAAGGATCTTTGTCTTTATACCGTCTAATCGTTATGGTTAATCAATTAGTTAGTACAAACGCCTACTATGCCCGATGATGAGCAGTTAATTAAAAAAGCACAGGCGGGCGATGCCCAAGCCTTTGAGTGCCTGCTTGATGCGCATTACGATATAGTTTTTCGCTTTGCCTTTAAGTGGTGTGGCAATCGTGAAGATGCCGAAGATGTGGCTCAACAAGCCTGCATTAAGTTGGCCCGTGGTTTAGGGCAGTTTCGTTTTGAGTCGAGTTTTACCAGTTGGTTATACCGTTTAGTGATTAACTGTGCAAAAGATTGGCAAAAGGCACAGGCTAAGCACAAAGATGGCGCTTATTCTCCAGAGGATACCAACCAAGAATTAGATGCCCCTTACGATGATCAACCCGATAAACCTATTCTTATTCACCAACTACTCAAATCTCTCGAGAATTTTTCTGAAGGTATGAAAGAAACAGTATTACTGGTGCATGCCGAAGGTTTTACGCATGCAGAGGTTGCGGATATTTTAGGTGTTAAAGAGAGTACGATTTCATGGCGACTCCATGAAGTGCGTAAAAAATTCCAGTCGAAATTTGGGCAGGACTTATGATGAAAGATGATCAATCAAATGACCCTTTAGAGCAATTATTATCGGATATGGATTCACCGCCTATCGATAAAAATGCTAAAAAGCGTGCCATAAATTTAGCGATGGCTGAGTTTAATCAGCAACAACAAGAAGATAATCAAAATAAAACCCAAGGATTTTGGGTTTGGTCTCGTCCTATTAGCAACTTTTTAACAGCTAGTAGGATAAATATTATGAAAACGCTTAATAACAAACTTTTTTATTCTGGTGTGGCCACTCTCTCGGTTGCGGTGATGGGTACATTGCTATTTCAACAAACCTATCGTCCGCCTCTCGATCCTACGATTATGATCGTGGGTGAAGACATCAGCTTGATTGATTCTAGTAAGGGGCAAGCATCTATTGTCGGTGCAGCAAAAAATGATGCAAAGAAAGAATTAGCAAAAGTTGAAAGCAGGCAGGAACTCGCTGAAACGTCATCTATTGCTGCATCAGGTGACGCTGTTCGCAGTGATAGCACACTTCCGCAAGTTTCAACGCCCTCAGAAGCAACTGTTAAGCTTGCCCCAAATGTTAACCAAGCACATCCATCTGTACAGGGCCTTGCAAGCAGCCAATCACTAGAGAGTAAATCATCAGAGATTCTCGCTTCTGCGCCTAAGGTTAAACATAAAAGAGTTGAGCCAGAGCCTTTTATTCAAGCGCCAGACACGTCGCCCGTTCAAGGTTACCAAGAGCAGGGTCGCGATAAGTTTGAGGCGGTAGAGGTTAACGCAATTAAACTTGTTAGCGAGGAGCCGGTATCTACCTTTTCGATTGATGTCGATACCGCCTCTTACAGCTTTGTACGCCGACAGCTCAACCAAGGTGTATTGCCACAAAAAAATGCCATACGTGTTGAGGAGATGGTTAATTATTTTGACTATGCCTACCCACTCGCCGAGTCTACAGCGCAGCCCTTTAAGCCGTCTATTACCGTACAGCCTTCGCCTTGGAACACGGGTAAAAAGCTGATTACTATTGGCGTGAAAGGGTACGACATTCCCAAGGCGCAGCAACCACGTAGTAACTTGGTGTTATTGCTCGATGTCTCGGGATCTATGAATAGCCAAGATAAATTGCCACTGGTTAAACAATCGATGAGTTTGCTGCTCGATACGCTTCACCCAGAAGATACGATTGCTATTGCCGTGTATGCCGGTGCAGCAGGCCAAGTGTTAGCCCCAACGCCTGCCAAAGATAAACAAACCATATTAAATGCGCTTAATCGCTTAAATGCGGGTGGTTCTACCGCCGGTGGGCAGGGTATTAAGCTTGCTTATCAACTAGCCGAGGCCAATTTTAATAAAGATGCCGTTAACCGCATTATTTTGGCAACCGATGGTGATTTTAATGTGGGTATTCGTAATAGCGAAGAACTTAAAGGCTTTGTTGAGCGTAAGCGAGAGCAGGGTGTATTTCTCTCTGTACTTGGTTTTGGCCAGGGTAATTATAACGACCAAATGATGCAGGCACTTGCGCAAAACGGTAATGGTATAGCGGCTTATATCGACTCGCTCCGCGAGGCACAAAAAGTACTCATTGATGAGGCGACATCTACCTTATTTCCTATCGCTAAGGATGTAAAAGTTCAGGTTGAGTTTAACCCTAATACCGTCTCTGAGTATCGCTTAGTGGGTTACGAAACACGTCATTTAAATCGTGAAGATTTTAATAACGATAAAGTCGATGCCGGCGATATTGGTGCGGGTCATACGGTCACTGCCATTTATGAAATTACGCCCAAAAATGCAGATATCACCGGCTCTGTTGATCCTCTTCGTTATCAATCAACGGATACAAAAAAAGAGGCAGCAAGCGCCGGCTTGGCGAGTGGTAGCGAATACGGTTTTGTAAAAATGCGTTATAAGTTACCTACAGAGAACCAATCAAAATTGATTACTGAAAGCATTAGTACAAATCAAGCGTCTTCAACGATACTCAAACAAGAGGCGCAATTTGCCAGTGCTGTTGCAGGTTTTGCACAGTTATTAAAAGGCGGTAAATACCTTAATAATTACAACTACGATGATGTTATTAAAGTTGCTCAAGAGAATAAAGGTGCTGATGATTTTGGTTACCGCAGTGAGTTTATACAATTGGTCCGCAGTGCAAAAACATCGAGTTTAATTAAATAGAGGTGTTAGCAAGCGAAAAATGAGTCGCGGCTTATTCAGAAGCTTTCAAGTAAACCCCATCAAGCGCATTAGCCGTTGATGGGGTTTTTGTTTTACGAGAGCTTTATTCTTGTTGATAAAGTGCTTTTGAGCTGTCCAGGACTTCTTTTTTTGTATCGCTTTTTGCAATATACAAGGTCTGAAAATACGCGCTAACATCGTATTGCGGGCGCCAGTTAAATTCGTTATTTCTACTCATATTAATCGTTAAGTTAATAATAACTAAGCCAGGAATAATACTGGCAATAGCAATACGTGTGAAAATTTTGAATGATGATGCTGATTGAATCGAGAAATAAATCAATAGCGCAATAACCAGTGCATAAGCCATAGAATCAAACCAATGACTGACACCTAAGTTCAAATTAAAAAAGATAGGGCCAGAGAGCAAATCATAAATAGCCACAAAAATTATCGATAGGCCCACTAAGGTATAGTACAGCCAAAAACGGCTATCTTGACGCAGCGCCTTGCCTAAAAATGCAAATAGCCCAGCATAAACCACGATGCTTAATAATAAATAAATGACGATCGCGTACTCTGCTGTTTTATTTTGGACGCTAAAGGATGACAAATAGGTATCGACTGCGGTGAATAGCACACACAGTACGCTGACGAGAATAACAACGCGTGCTCTAGTGAGGCTGTCGCTGATTTGCTCCCATGCCGATAAGCGCACAGCAGCGGGTACGGCAGTGTCTGTTGAGTTAATACGTATGAGTGTTTTGCCTAAGCTAAAGACTTGACCTGCTTGCCAATGGCTCTTTGCCGACTGTTTATGTCCTTTGCTATCGGATATACCATTAATACTGGATAGATCTTCGCAGGTAAAATAAAGTCCCTGTTCACTATCATCTATAGCGCTAATTGAGGCGTGCACCGGGTCGATGTAGGGATCTGCAATAATCACATCGTTAGTGTATGCACGGCCTATTGTGATGGTGTCTTTATCAAATACCTGACAGTGCTGTACCTGACCGGTCCGATTAATGACTTCTATAACTATTGCCACGATGCTGCCTCCATAAAACGCTCTAAAAATTGATGAGCAGAAGCCGCTGTCACGCCTGATAAAGTATAGTGTTCCATCATGGCTTCCTTAGGCCGATCGATACTGGTGGCAATATAAAAAGTGTCGTATAAATCTTTAATATTTTTGTAAGAGCGTACGCAGTAACTAATTTTTTTGGCAAATGTTTTATCGGTTGCTGCTACTACGTTATTCTGGCAAGCATAATTATTGACGTGATTTTTATGGGCGCGATTGCTTGGCCTTGCCCCAGATGTGAACTGATTGATGTGTTCATAAAACGAAAGGCTATTCCATGAGTCTGCACTAAAGTGTTTGTATTCGTATTCGATAGAACCCACGGTGAAGTTCTGGTTAATATAAATATAGTCTTTATTACTACAGCCCTTCGACACTGTTTTTAGGCGGCTGTCTTCATTATTGTCACTATCGCCCCAGCAAGATAGTGACTCGGATATCTGACCCGCCACCTGCGTATCCGCCAGTTTTTCTAATGGCCAGTCCTTCTGCAATAATTCATCGATCGCTTGTTCACTAAAATCAGTTATTTGCTGACGAATCAATTCATAGTGTGTTTGAGTGTTATTGGTCTCGTTATCTAGTGTGGAGAGTAAGTTAGCCAGTTTATCTACGGGCACTAAAAAGCCAATTTGATCACCCGACGAGGCGACATTAATACCTACCACATCGCCACGGTCAGTAATGGTTGGGCCACCACTCATACCTGAATTAATCGCGCCGCTAAAATGAATAGAATCGATAAAGCGGTGAGCCACTAAACCGTTATAGGTGCCTTCAACAACCGTCATGCCAATATCGTGGGGATTCCCAATAGAATATAACGTGTGCCCTTTATTAAGAGGTTCCAGCGATAGTGTTAAGGCTTGTCCAAGTACTGTTTTATTGGGTGCTTGTAGTATGGCCAAATCGTGTACAACATCAAAAGAGGTAAGCTCTAGCGTGTGACTCTCGCCTGCGATATCAATCTCTGCGCGGTACTGGTTGGGCTTGTTGACCAAGGCAGAAACCACGTGAAAATTAGTGGCTAATAAGCTGCCATCTTCTACCAAAAACCCTGTGCCGATTGTCGATTGGCTACCAGAGTTAATATCGATAATACGCACTTTGAAAATAGACTGAGAAAACTGTTCAAATAGAGCGTCTGTTGAGTAACGCTGAGTATTGGAGAGGGCAGATTGTGTACAAAGACAGGCAAGCAATAACAGTAATAGGCGCAAAATTCATCCTTTATAAAATCAACATGGAGTCGAGCTGCTTAGTAGAGCATAGCCAGTAAAACATAAATACTAGATACAATAATGCCGAGCAGACGATATATTTATATACCCAGCGATTATACCAACGGATGTAGCTGTGTTGTCTACGGCTTATTGCTTTCATCTGTGTGGGCAATCAGTGATAATAGTACCTTACTATGTAAATCTTCGTTACCGGCTTTTTGGCATACAGTTATGGCTTCTAATACAACAGTAAAAGATAAACTCGTTATTTTTGATACCACCTTGCGCGATGGTGAGCAAAGCCCTGGTGCCTCGATGACAAAAGACGAAAAGGTGCGTATTGCTAAAATGCTCGAAAAGCTGCGAGTCGATGTTATCGAAGCGGGCTTTGCTATTGCAAGCCCTGGTGATTTTGAGGCGGTAAAAGCCGTTGCCGAGGCCATAAAAGATTCGACAATTTGTAGTCTAGCGCGCGCAGTACCTTCGGACATTGACCGAGCGGGTGAGGCGATTAAACCAGCTAATAGTGGGCGCATTCATACATTTATTGCGACATCACCGATTCATATGAAATACAAGCTACAGATGGAGCCTGCGGCGGTGCTTGAACAAGCGATTGCTGCAGTTAAGCATGCGCGCCAATACACCGATAATGTGGAGTTCTCTCTAGAGGATGGGAGCCGTTCAGATTTTGATTTTATGTGCCGGATTATTGAGGCAACGATTAACGCGGGTGCAGGTACTATTAATATCCCCGATACCGTCGGTTACGGTGAGCCCGATGAATATGGCGAGATGTTTCGTCGCGTTATTGAGAATGTGCCAAACTCAGATAAGGCTATCTTCTCAACCCATTGCCATAATGATTTAGGGCTGGGTGTTTCTAACTCTTTATCAGCAGTCATGAATGGCGCTCGCCAAATAGAATGTACGATTAATGGTTTGGGCGAGCGTGCAGGCAATGCAGCACTTGAGGAGGTCGTCATGGCTGTGCGTACACGCCATGATATCTATCCAGTACAAACCGAAATAGAGCTTGAGCATATAGTGCCTACATCAAGGCTCGTATCAAGTATTACCGGTTTTCCTGTGCAGCCGAATAAGGCCATTGTGGGGGTGAATGCCTTTGCCCATGAATCGGGTATTCATCAAGATGGCATTTTAAAGCACCGAGAAACCTACGAGATTATGCGCGCCGAAGACGTGGGCTGGAATACCAATAAACTGGTGTTGGGTAAGCACTCTGGCCGCGCTGCTGTAAAAGCACGTTTTGACGACTTAGGTATCGCCTTTGATTCCGACGAGCAATTCAAAACTGTGTTTAGTCGCTTTAAAGAGCTGGCCGATAAAAAACACGAAATATTTGATGAAGATTTGCAATCATTGATTGGTCACAGTGATGATGCCCAAGAAGATATTTACCAATTTGAGAACATGGAGATACTGTGTAAAACGGGTCAAAGTCCCCATGCAAACCTGCGATTAGTGGTGGATGGCCAAGCAACGACTACTGAGTCTGATGGTGCAGGCCCTGTTGATGCCGTGTTTAAAGCGATAGAGAAGATTGCCCAAAGTGAGGCTGATTTAAAATTGTATTCTGTTAATGCTATTACCGCAGGCACCGAGGCTCAGGCTGATGTGACCGTTCGCCTAGAGTCAGAAGGCCATATTGTTAATGGGGTGGGTGCCGATATTGATGTCGTGGCTGCCTCGGCAAAAGCCTACGTACAGGCGCTCAATTTATTGGCGGCAGGTAAGCACAAAACTCACCCACAGCGTGAAGGTATTTAGGGTTAGAACCTATGTTAGAGCACAGACGCCAACAGTATTTATCGCTCCTGGGTATTGAAAATTATATGCCCACGCGCATATTACCGAGCGCTGCGCCTTCGCTGCTATTGCCCGACGAATTGCTGCTTGATCCTGCTGCTTTACCACTGACTGCACCTAATCAGGTTATTAATCTCGTCGATGATGCCGATGATATAGTAGCGCGCGATGCAATGACTGATAACGCATCAGTAGAGGCAGAGACTCACACACATAGCACTGTTGAGCGGTTAGTCGCGGATGTAGCCATTAATGTAGGCGGGCCGCTAGATGCACTGGGTGGCGGCCTTAAAAGAGAGCTTGCTACACCTGTACCGAATAACCCAGTTAGCGATCATGCTACTTTGCCACCTCAAGACGATAGCCATACCCTCGCACCCATTAAGTTTATCTTTAGTGTTTGGCGGGTAAAAGATATGCTGATACTGGATACACGAAAAGTACGCGAGGCATTGCCAACCGATCGCTTATTACAAAATATCCTGCTGGCTGTGGGTTACCCTACAGTACAGTTACCCGTTAGCGAAAGCCTGCGCTGGCCCTTATTTGTTGATAAAAGAGGTGGGCAAGCACTCAGTGCCGAGGACTACAACAGTGATAAAGAACAAGCACGTGCGATGGTGCAAGCCTATGTATCTGCTCAAGATACTAAAGCCCCTCTAAAGCATTTATTATTAATGGGCGAAGAGGCAGCAACATTTGCGTTGGATGACACCCTTGATGTTGAAAATACTATGGGCTCGATGCATACCATTAAAGATTGGGAGCATATTAATTGCTTTGTGATGCCGAGTTTATATTCGATGTTGCAGGACCCACCGAGTAAGCGCATTGCATGGAGTGCCTTGCAATTAATGCCGATGGTTAGCGAATAATTATTCTCGGCACTTTTCTCTTCTAACTCTATTTCTAAGGCTCGAACAATTAATGGATGTCCTAATTAGTGATCATCAGTTCTATCTGCGCGAGGCAACATTAGCAGATGTAGAGGCTATGTTGAGCCTAGAGAAAAAAATAAGCCCACGAGGCTGGAGCCACGCAGACTTTGTATCGAGTGTTTCTTCATCCCATCATTGTCAGGTATTGTTCACCGATGAGTCTGTTAATAAAAAATTAGTGGCTTATATAATCACCTCAACTGCGGCTGATGAAGCTGAGTTACTAAATATTGTTGTATCGCCCGATTATCAACGCCAAGGTATTGCTAGCCAATTACTGGAGCTGGTTTTTACGTCTTTTGATAAAAGCATTCATTCTTTATTTTTAGAGGTGCGCGCTTCTAATAAAGCGGCTTTTTCTCTTTATGATCATTTAGGTTTTAACGAAGTAGGTATTCGACCTAATTATTATCCAGCACTATCCAAGAATGGTTCTCCAACAAGCGCCCGGGAAGACGCCATTATTATGGCCAAGCCTCTATGAGCTTTTTATTAGGCATTCCATTAGGTGCACGTTATATGCTGTTTAGTGCATTAGGTTTTGCTCTCATGGGAGCTTTTGTTAAGTTAGCGTACCGCGATGGTATACCTGTATTAGAAATTATTGCTGCACGTGCAGTCGTATCGATTTTTTTAAGTTACGCCGATGTAAAGCGTAAGCGCATCAATATATGGGGTAATCGTAAAGGCTTGTTACTGTCGCGTGGCTTAGCCGGTGCCTTTGCGCTTATGTGTGTGTATTACGCGCTGGTCAATATGCCTTTTGCCGAGGCAACGATGTTGCAATATTTAAACCCTATGTTTACGGCTATTTTGGCAATACTTTTTTTAGGTGAACGCATACAACGCTCAACCTTACTCTGCATTGCGCTTAGTTTTTCTGGTTTAATTATTATTGTTAGGCCAGAGTTTTTATTTACACAAATTAGTAGCGATTACTCTCTGCTCGCCGTTATTGCAGCCATTGGTGGTGCCTTTGGTAGTGGTGTCGCTTATGTATTAGTACGTAAGCTCAGCGAGAGCGAAGACCCTTCGGTTATTATTATTTATTTTCCTTTAGTCGCGTTGCCTGTCTCATTGCTATTGTTAGGTGATAATCTTGTCGTACCACAGGGTATTACATGGTTATGGTTGTTATTGGTGGGTATTTTTACACAAGTAGGGCAGTTTGGTTTAACAAAAGCTATGCAAACAGAAACAGCTAGCAAAGCCACGAGTTTTTCGTATCTGCAGGTTGTTTTTGCAGCTATTTTAGGATGGTTAGTATTTTTTGAAGTGCCCACGTACTGGACTTTTATTGGGGGTGGCTTAATTATCTTAGGGGCTTTTATTAATATGTCGAGCAAAAAAAGAGCCCCTGAAACTGGCTAAACTATATAAAAAATTATCATATATTTTATTTAAAAATCTATCGTTATTCGACTATTAACTCTAGGTATGAGGCATCGATATCGGCATCAAAATAAGCCATTCCTAAAGTGTTCAAATACTCTAAACGATCTGCTTTCATTAAATCTATTTCAGGTATGCCACAATTATTTTCTTGATAGATACCTGCAAGATAAGCCATAAAGTTCTCACCCTCTTTAAGTAAAAGTATGCTTGCTGCACCCACATCGGGTTTTACTTGCTTGTTTAATGATTCTGGTAACTTAACTGCAATGACGGTGGGTTGTTCATCACCTTCAATCTCAATACGTACGTTGCGGTTTCTTACAGTTTGTTCAGCCCAATAAAAAGCAAGTTCTTTGCTTTGCGTTAAAAAAACCGGTTCGACTGACTCAGTATAATTATTACCAATAGTCGTCATGGTTTTTTTTGCGGCAGCTTTTAAGGCTTTATCACCGGAGCGTTTTAAGCCTTGTTTTTTAATAGAGTCGACTAATGCCGATGATGTGCCGTGATACCAAGTATTACTTGTGCTAAACCCCTGTGGGGTTAACAAATCTTTAGCGTCTTTAAGAAAAGTGGGTGTATTAGCCATATTGAAGTTACTTAATTAGTTTGTGTTAAAAACAGCCTAGAATTCTAACGTAAAAATTCATTGAATTCTTTAAAATGAATACGGTAAATAGTATTTCCGTACATTCAAATTCAAAAACTTGCCTGCATTTTTGCAGCTTCCGCTCCTGCTAACGCTAAGTACCTACTTCCTATAGGTAATGTACCCTCCATCCCTGGAGGGCATAAAAAAGGCGGCTCCTGTTTAGGGGCCGCCTTTGTCTTTAAATTGTTATCTTAGTTGTACAAAAGTACTGACTAAGTTAACACTGTAGCTTAGTTGAACTGGTTAGAAGTGTTTTTCTCGCCACCAGCTTTAAGTGCGTTTTCACCAGCAAAGTATTCTTTGTGGTCATCACCCATGTCAGAACCTGACATGTTTTGGTGTTTAACACATGCAATACCTTGACGGATTTCTTTACGCTGAACGCCGGCAACATAACCCAACATACCTGCATCACCGAAGTACTCTTTCGCTAGGTTATCAACAGACAACGCAGTTGTGTGATAAGTCGGTAGAGTAATCAAGTGATGGAATACGTTCGCTTCGCGTGAAGTATCCGCTTGGAAAGTTTTAATACGAGCATCAGCAGTCGCAGACAATTCAGATTCGTCATATTCAGCAGACATTAAGTTTGCACGATCGTAAGCAGATACGTCTTTACCTTCAGCAACCCATGTGTCGAAAGTTTGCTGACGGAAGTTTAGTGTCCAGTTGAATGATGGAGAGTTGTTATAAACAAGTTTCGCATCTGGGTGTACTTTACGAACATCGTCCATCATGCCAGCAATTTCGTGTACAGTCGGAACAGCTGTTTCGATCCAAAGTAGATCAGCACCGGCATTGATAGCACCGATACAATCGAATACGCAACGCTCATGACCAGTACCTTGACGGAACTGATATAAACCAGAAGGTAGACGCTTAGGACGAACTAGCTTGCCGTCACGGTTGAAGCATACATCGCCTTCGGCCATGTCGCTTACGTCGATTTCTTCAACGTCTAAGTAAGAGTTGTAGATATCACCCGCATCGCCTGGCTCTTTAACAACCGCGATTTCTTTAGTAAGACCAGCACCTTCAGAGTCAGTACGTGCAACGATAAGACCGTTGTCGATACCTAGCTCTAAGAAGGCGTGACGTAAAGCGCGGATTTTCGCGTGGAAGTCAGCGTGAGGAACAGTAACTTTACCGTCTTGGTGACCACATTGCTTTTCGTCAGCGACTTGGTTTTCGATTTGAAGTGCACATGCACCCGCTTCGATCATTTGCTTAGCCATCAAGTAAGTGGCTTCAGCGTTACCAAAACCAGCATCGATATCAGCGATGATGGGCACAACGTGAGTTTCGTGGTTGTCAATTTGGTTTTGAACGTCTTTTGCTTTAACTTCGTCGCCTGCTTCACGTGCTTTATCTAACTCGCGGAAAAGGCCACCTAGTTCACGTGCATCAGCTTGGCGTAAGAAGGTGTATAGCTCTTCAACAAGAGAAGCAACAGCTGTTTTCTCGTGCATAGATTGGTCAGGAAGAGGACCAAACTCAGAGCGAAGTGCAGCAACCATCCAGCCTGAAAGGTATAGGTATTTACGCTCAGTAGTGCCAAAATGCTTTTTGATAGAGATCAGTTTTTGCTGACCGACAAAACCGTGCCAGCAACCTAGAGACTGAGTGTACTTAGTTTTGTCTGCATCAAATGCCGCCATATCTGCACGCATAATATCTGCAGTGTACTGGGCGATCTCGATGCCAGTTTTGAATTTATTTTGAGCGCGCATGCGAGCTATAGATTCTGGGTTGATTGCATCCCATGAGCTGCCATTGGCATCACGGAGAGCAGCAACTGCTGCGATGTCTTGAGTGTAAGTTGACATTGTTTATCTCTCTGTTGGTTTGACTAAAGTTTTATAGCTAAAACCACTAACTATAATTTAAAATAACAAAGGCAGCGCCTGTATAAAACTGGGTCATTGCTTTGGGTTATGCATCTGAGTACATATTAATTGTTTAGATCTTTAAGATCTAAATTGCTCGCCTAAAAAATAGGCTGGCTATACTTAGGGCGCCGATAATACGGCGATTAATACAAGCTGTAAAGGTTTTGTAAAACAAAATTAATATGTTTTTTTATAAGCTAAAATAGGTACAAAAAAACATAAACTTTACCGCTATTAGATAGTGTCTATTGCTTAATTTGAGTGACTATCCATATCCAATATAATTTCTTTTGAATGTATTAATAACCGACTGTTATCGCTTCAATACATTCTAATTTTTACAGCATTAACTGATTGACTCAATTAACACTGTAAACATCAATAAGGACTATCTTTCTTTTAGGCCGGCTTTCCTTCTTTTAAACCGGCTTCTCTTCTTTTGGCCCGTATATACTTTATCTTTTTGCGATAAGTATGTAGCAATGGTTCGGTATAGCCCGAAGGTTGCTCTGTACCATTAAACACCAACTCAAGCGATGCTTTAAATGCGACATCCTCATCGATTGATGGGCACATTGGCACATAAGCAGGGTCGTTCGCATTTTGTTCATCAACAATAGCGGCCATGCGTTTAAAGATCTCGACGATTTGCTCTTTTGTGGTAATGCCGTGCAACAACCAGTTGGTTAATAGTTGCGCCGAGATTCTTAGGGTCGCACGATCTTCCATATAGTTGATGTTATGGATATCGGGCACCTTAGAGCAGCCAATGCCTTGGTCGATCCAACGAATAACATAGCCAAGAAGACTCTGTGCATTGTTTTCTATTTCTTTCTCAACTTCTTCTGGCGATAAGGTTTGACCTTTAGGTACAAGCGGTATCGTCAAGATATCGTTAATATTGGCGCGAGGGCGTTTAGCCACTTCTTTTTGACGCTCAAACACATCAACTTCGTGGTAATGAATCGCGTGTAGCATTGCCGCTGTTGGTGAAGGTACCCAAGCAGTGTTTGCCCCTGATTCTGGATGAGCTCTTTTGCTATCCATCATGGCTTTCATGTCGTCGGGTTGTGCCCACATACCTTTACCAATTTGCGCTTTGCCCGATAAACCACACGCTAGGCCAATATCGACATTCCAGTCTTCGTAAGCTTGTAGCCATGGCTGTGCTTTAATGTCTTTCTTCGGTAAGAATACGCCAGCGTGCATGCTGGTGTGCATTTCGTCACCAGTACGATCCAAGAAACCTGTGTTAATAAATACACAGCGTGTTTTAGCGGCACGGATACACTCTTTTAAATTGACCGTTGTGCGGCGCTCTTCATCCATGATGCCAATTTTGATGGTGTTAGCAGGGATGCTAAGTAACTGCTCTACACGTCGGAATAGCTCACAGCTAAAGGCGACTTCTTCAGGGCCGTGCATTTTAGGTTTAACAATATAGATGCTGCCTGTTTTACTGTTGGCAATGTTCTTATCACTGTTCAATAAGTCAATGGTACTGATCAGCGATGTGAAAATACCGTCCATGATGCCTTCGGGTATATTATTGCCTTCGCTATCTTTAATGGTGTCGATTGTCATTAAATGACCGACGTTGCGCACAAACATTAAGCTACGGCGGCGTACATAATAAGGCTCGTCATCACGGCCTGTAAAAATACGGTCACGTTGTAGCGAGCGAGTAACGGTTTTACCGCCTTTAATAAAGTTAGTGCTCAGGTTGCCTGTCATTAGGCCTAACCAGTTACGGTAAACTTCGATTTTGTCTTCGGTATCAACGGCTGCGACTGAATCTTCGCAATCCATAATAGTCGTTAGTGCACCTTCAACGCGAAGATCTTCAACACCTGCATCATCTAAAGAACCGACACTAGTGTAGTTATTAATACGGATATTAATGTGCATGTCATTATTCTTAAGAATAATTTCATTAGGTGCATTTTTAGAACCGTTAAAAGCAACAAATTGCTTAGAATCTTTTAGGCCAATGTAGGTGCCTTTTTTAAGAACGGCAGTAAATTGCTGGTAGTAAATTTGATAGAGCGTTACATCGTGGTGAGACGCGCCGTCATCAAGAGGGAAGTGCTTGTCTAGAAAGTCACGGCAGTACTTCATGACTTCGCGGCCACGTAGCTCGTTATAGCCACTTTTGGATGGCTTTAATTTACCCGTTTTAGGAATAACATCGCTGCCGTAAAGTGCATCGTATAAACTGCCCCAACGCGCGTTGGCTGCATTTAATGCAAAGCGTGCATTTTTTACAGGTACAACTAATTGCGGGCCTGCCATTGTTGCAATTTCATCGTCGACATTTTCTGTCTCGATCTTAAAATCTGGGCCTTCTTCTACAAGGTAGCCAATCTCTTTTAAGAACGCTTTATAGTCTTCTATATCAGTCGCTTGATAATCATTGTTTTTGTGCCATTCATCCAGCTGTTGCTGAATCACTTCACGTTTTTCAAGTAGCTCGCGGTTACGAGGAGCAAGGTCATCGACTAGTGTTTGAACGTCTAGCCAAAATTGATCCGGATCGATATTGGTGAGAGGCATTACCTCACTATCGATGAATTGACGGAAAGATTCATTAATATCGATAGATAGTGACTGATTAGAACTATTTGTAGTCATGTTTACGCTCATTACATTGGGTTTTAATCGAAGGGTTGTTAACACATGTCTTACACCATGAGTTATTGGTCGAGTATTGTACTCTCATCTTCAACGATTAGTTTAATTCTTTGCTTAACAACTGAAGATCATTATATAGTAAATACTGTGCGAATTTTACAATAAAAATTTTACACTGTAAATTTCACAAAAAAGGCTGTGTAATTTCACAATTTCTTTTATTTATTGTTAGGCAATCGGCAAAGGGTATTGTGATTTAGAGGTAGAGTACTATGAAAAAGACAAAAGGTATCATGCGTAACGCCCATTTTTTGGGGACTAAGATACGCAATTTACGTAAGCGTAATAATCTGACTATGGAGGATTTGTCAGCCCGTTGTATTAAAAATGACAATAATTTAGCGCCGTCGGTATCGTATTTATCCATGATTGAGCGCGGTAAACGCTTTCCCAGTGAAGAAATGCTCGCTGTTATTGCACAAGTTTTTCAAAAAGACGTCAGCTGGTTTTTGGATGATACGCCAGAAGAGGATGCCATTAAGCCGGTCAAACGTAAACCTGGTGGCATCTCAGGGATGACACTTGAGCCGAAATTTTTGTTCTCTAACGATATTTTGGAAAGTGTTGTACCTGAGATGCTTTCTCAAACTGGCGTATCTGGCCAACAATTTGCCCAACTGCTTATTCGTGCGCATCAGGAGCAACAACAAAATCATTTCCCTGACCTTGAGCGTGCCGCTGAGGAAGTAGGGCGTAAGCAAATGCCTCTTAGTCTTGAGGCGGTTATTGCCATTTGTAAAGATATGGGGCTTGAAATCCATTGGTTTGATCGCCTGCCCGATGAAATTCAAGATGAAATGGGCAGTAAATCAAAGAATTTAGTGCGCTCATTTTTTGCGCCACCTAATCGTATTTATGTCAACAGCGTGTTGCAGTTACGGCCTATGCGTTTAAAGTATGATTTGGCGGTACAAATTGGTCACCGAGTATTGCACGGCAATGAAGGTTTTAAAAGTGTGTCGGTGGCAGGGGGTGGTTCGGTACGTGATTATCACTCGGGCTCAGAAAACTCAGTCGATGCGCAAGACATCTTAAATGCTTGGCGTGATTTTGAATGTAGCTTTTTTGCCAGTGCATTGTTGTGCCCTAAAGTTCCTTTTAGGCAGTTGCTAGATCGCTATAATTATGAAATCAATGTACGCCATATGGTGCAAGTGTCGGCATCGGTTGTCATGCGGCGTATGACAGCGGTATCACCGTATCCTCATTGGCATTATTTTGATGCTTATCCGCCGGGTAAACTTAAAGCAGTCTACCGTGGTAATGGTATTCCACTGCCTTGGGGAAATATGCGTATGGTGCAAGACCCTTGTCAGCACTGGGCGGTGTTTCGTATGATCGATTCGCCTTTGAAAAGCAGTTCTTCACAAATATCTATTTTAGAGACAAATAACGAACCGAGGATATATTCCTGTGAGTCAGTCAAAGTGAATGATTTGGCGGGTAATAGCCATGTGCTTTGTGCAGGGCTTGATTTGAACCCTGCCATCGAATCCCAAGGCAAAGATGCCACCGAACTTGCTCTTGCATTAAAAGAGGCTTGTTTGGCAGATGGTGGTACGGCACCTATACCCTTAAGCATTAAAAAAGAGCTGATGAGTGTGGCTAGAATTCTTAATGTTGCTTGGGTTGAGCGTGGTATTGATAATCGGGCTCGCCTTATTTGCCCCAGAAACAGCTCATGCCCACGTGAACCTTCCTGTTGTACGAACCAATCTAAGCAAGAGTCCGCACTGAACCTAGAGACAATACAAGATCAAATTGTCCGGGGGGTTAGACAATAGAATCTCTTGCTTGCGGTATGCTATGAGTGCCTTATAAATCGTGCAACTTTTTAGGCGCTTATTGATCTTATAAAGTTAGATTACATTGAAATCACTTAAAAGAGAGAATAATGAACCCTGCTCGCGATACAACAATTCAGATTCCCGGCTCCTTTTGTGCTCTTTTGTTCAGTGTGTGTATTGCCCTGTTTTCTCTCAATTTACATGCGCAGAGCGCAGCGGGTGAGGGTAAAAAGGATGATGCAAAAGTAAGCACTGCTTTCAATACCTTGCTAACAACGAAAGACTCCGTTGAAATTAATCATGCCTTGTTAGATATCGATCAATATTGGGATGATGCCTATCTCCCGCAAATGCTTGATTTAATGAGCGTGCCACCGAGCTTTGTATTGTATCAGCAGATTCATGACTTATTAAAAAGAAAGACGGGTGAAGATTTCATCGGGGATACGCACAAGTGGTATTCTTGGCTATGGAATCAAGCTGAAAATCGCTCGGCAAGCTACCCTGATTTTAAAGCCGAGCTCTATAAAAGAATTGATCCTGTTTTCCAAGAGTATTTTAGTGGGCGCGGTGATCTTGCTCGTATTCGTATCGATGAGGTGCGTTGGGGTGGGGTGTTACAGGATGGTATTCCACCACTGCGCAACCCTAAGATGATTAATGCTAAAAAAGCGACATACCTAGATGACGATAATATCGTTTTTGGTATTGAGGTGAATGGTGATGCGCGCGCTTATCCTAAGCGAATTCTCGCTTGGCACGAAATGTTTACAGACACTATTGGTGGTGTTGATATTGCCGGTGTTTACTGCACGCTTTGCGGTACGGTGATTCCTTTTAAAACCAGTGTCGATGGTAAAAAATACATGCTGGGCACCAGTGGCTTTTTATATCGCTCTAATAAGCTTATGTATGATCAGGCAACACAGTCATTGTGGAGTACCGTTAAAGGCGAGCCAGTGATAGGGCCGTTGGTTGATAAAGGTATAAAGCTTGAACACTTGGGTATGGTGACAACCACTTGGGGTGAGTGGAAACGTCGCCATCCCGATACGACGGTACTATCGTTAGAGACTGGGCATCGTCGTGATTACGGTGAAGGCGTTGCTTATAGTGATTATTTTTCTGATCATCGTTTGATGTTTAATACCCCCTTTAATGATGACCGCTTAGAGAATAAGCAAGAAGTGGTTGCCTTGGTGTTTCCGGCTTCACCCAAAGAGCAATTAGCGATTGATACAAAATATTTGAATAAAAACTTTATTTATAAAGGTAATATAGGACAACAAAAGTTTATTGTATTAACCGATACTTCGGGTGCTAACCGTGTATACGATCCTCAAGGTATTAATTTTGTCTCTTATGACCAAGACAGGACATTGCTTGATGTCGAGGGCAATGAATGGATACTTGGAGAAGAAAATTTAGTGTCATCGCAAGATAAACAGCGATTAAAAAGTCTACCCTATCGACGTGCCTTTTGGTTTGGCTGGCATGCAGCTTACCCCCAAACACGTTTAATTATGTAAGTGTGAGAAGAAAATGAAAAATATTTTATTATTGATAGCGAGTTTATGGTTAATGCAAAGTGGTGTGAGTAATGCTCAAGCATTGATTAAAGAAAAAGAGCTCATTGTTGCTGGTGGTTGTTTTTGGTGCACAGAATCAGATTTTGAAAAACACAAAGGCGTGTTGCGTGCAGAATCAGGGTACATTAATGGCACCACCGATAACCCGAGCTATAAGTCGGTTTCTTCTAACAAGACTGGCCATTTTGAAGCGGTTAAAATAACCTATAATTCCGATATCGTCTCGTTGAGAGAGCTGGTAGATTTTTATTGGCGCACGATCGACCCTACAGACCCACATGGGCAATTTTGTGATAAGGGCTCTTCTTATAAAACTGCACTGTTTTACCAAGATGAGAATCAGCAGAAAGTATTTAATGATTCTTTATCCGAGATAGAAAAAACCAAACCCTTTCCTGAGAAAATTGTGACTGAAATTCTACAGGCTAAAACATTTTATCCTGCTGAGGCCTATCATCAGGACTACTACAAAAAAAGTAGTCTCCGGTATCGTTTTTATAGAAGCTCTTGTGGACGAGATAGCCGTATTAAAGATTTGTGGGGTAAAGTAGTAACAGGCAAGCACTAACAGTGACTACATTATAGCTTGTATTATATTTTTTGAGTCTTGGTCAATAATCTGTCGAGAGCATTTGCAAATGCTTGCCTGTCTCCATGGTTCAGTGCCGCAGGCCCGCCTGACTGAATACCACTTGCACGCATTGTTTCCATAAAGTCGCGCATATTCAAACGGGCCTTTATATTGTCTTGCGTGTAGCGCTCGCCTCTTGAAGTAATCACAAGTGCTTGCTTTTCGAGCACCTCAGCGGCTAATGGTATGTCGCTCGTAATAACAATATCGCCATTCACTACGCGTTCAACTATTGTATCGTCGGCAACATCGAAGCCGCTGCTGACCTGTAGCATTTTAATATGTTTTGATTTAGGTAAGCTAATTGATTGGTTGGCAACAAAGACAGCCGGTGTTTGTGTGCGGTTGGCCGCACGGCAAATTATTTCTTTTATAACAACCGGGCAGGCGTCGGCATCGACCCAAATAGTTGGCATGTGATAAGTGTTCTCTCTGGGAGTAGGATTTAAGCAAAGATTATATAATAGTTCGCGTGTGTAGATAAGGCCACTGTTTTAGACGGTTAAATCGACAGTAATAAAAAAGCCGGCTTACATAAGCCGGCTAATAAGGGGGGGGCAAAGCTTTTTTAGAATTTGATACGCATGCCAGCTAGGAAGCCAGTTTGATCTTCACTAAAATCGTCGATATTAGTGTTGTCGCTGATGCCTTGAATCTCTGCAAATACACTCACGTTTTTCGCTTTAGGAAATTTATAAGTCACGTTTGCATAGTAAACGTCAACATCGCCTAGGCTATCGTTGTCAATATTAGTGTAACCAATAATGGCTTTGGTGTTTTTAGCTACTTTAAACCCAGCCGATAAATTAAGCACTTCAATGTCGAGATTATCAACATCGTCGATGTCTTTTTCACTGTAGTCACCTGCTAGTGATACAGGGCCTAATTTAGCTTCGAAATTAACGCCGTAAGTGTCAGATTCTAAACCACCTTCTTCTTCTAATACCTGTGCGGCAACACCTACTTGAAAATACTTGTTTACTTTTGCAGTCACGTAAAGATCAGATGATGAAAAATCGTCCTCATCCTCTCCACCCAAATCCTGTGAAAAGTGAATGTCAAATGCACCAGCTCTGATAGATGCTGAGATAACGTCTTCGCCGTCTACTGCGCCATCGTTATCAAAACGATCGTTTGCGCCGGTAGCGCTATCTTCTTCAAATGCAGATTCTGCAAATGGCTCTTCAATAGCACGCTCAGTTGCGAAGTCGTCAGTAACATAATCTTGGCGACCAAATGAAATCTTAAATACTTTATTTTTGAAGCCAACAAATGTTTCTTCGGCTTCGACCTCGCCGTCTTCATCCTTGCCAATGTCGAAGTGCGCTTCTGCAAAAGCTTTATAACCGCTACCTAAATCGTAAGTGATTTTGTTTTTTAACTCAGAGTCATCGATGTCAATTTCTGTGTTGTTGTCTTCGTCATTGTCTCTGCGAAGTTGTATTTGAATGTCGCCGTCAACTTTATAAGTCAACCCACCTTGTTTAAAAATAGTAGCGGCGTTTGCTGCTCCAGACGTAGCGATAAGGCCAAATGCTACTGCAAGTGGTAATAATTTCATACATAACCCCTGTGGTAAAATATAATTAAAAAGATTTTTTAAATGTTTGCTTGGTTAACGGAAGGGTATGTTAGTGGCTGAATGTTTCAGTAATATGTAAGTTATATTTCTTTTATATTAAAGTTTTTTTTAAAAAATAAATATATAAAGTTAATTGGTAGTGTTGTGAAAAATAAAAATTATTGTAATTAAAGATAGGTGAAAATACTTAGGGAGGGGGTAAAGCGAAAGAGGTTGACTCTCAACCTCTTTCTTGAGTGTGCTATTGAATTTTTTCTATGTTAAAAAATAGAGTCTCGCCAGAGTTGTCATCGACGCCGTCATTGTCAGTGATGGCAAAGGCGTTTCCGTTTCTATCGAAAGTAAATCCTTCTAGTTTCTCAGCAATATAACCATTGAAAGACTGTAGCTTTGGAATAAAGTCATAGGCTAATTCTTTTTTAACAATAGGTAGTTTGCCAGGCAGGCTACTACTGCTTAAATATTTTTGGCTGACGCGATAGAGCCGTTTTATTTCTGCGGCATCGGCAACGTTGTTGTCTCTTTCAACGATGTAGAGATAACCCTCGTGAGCGCTAATTTCCGATAGTCCTACCCAGCCTTTTTTTACTGTGTCGAGAGGGTAGTGTACGGCACTCCATTGTTTAGTATTAGTATCATAAGAGACAAGTTTAGTCATGTTTTTAGGGTCGTCTTTCCATGGGCGTTGTATGGCTATCCACAAAGTATCGCCGATACGTGTAATGCCCTCTGCACCAAAGCGTATCTCATGCTTTAGTAGCTCTTTTGGGAAAAGTATTTCTTCTTTTATTTCTCCGGTTTTACTCACGTGGTAAATCGCATGAGGCACCGATTTTTTAGAATTACCCTCGGAGGCAATCCAAAATCCACCTTTGCCATCGGTTGTAATACCTTCCATATCTAGATTTTTTGCAGGCGAGCCGTATTTGGTAACGATTGTTGCTTTTGTTATTTTTGCTGGGGTTTTATTAGCGTTGATAGTAAAAATGGTGGGTTGTTCTTTGTAAAAGCTATCGTTTACAGCGTATAAGATACCAGGCTTTTTATCGTCGGCGACTAAGCCAGATAATGCTCCCCAGCCAATAGGACGTTCTTTTTTGCTAATCGATTCTATGTGTGGGTAGTTTGGTTCTTGGTCGCTAAGTTGATACAGCATGACGTGTGAGCGTGGCCCGTTATCTTCTATTAAATCTTTTTCATTGGCCACTGCTAGCAGGTTGCGTTCGGGTATAGCAATGGCACCTTCGGGTGCGACACCTGCGGGTAATAGTTGAACAAATTCAGGTTTGCCGCCTGTATCTTTGTAAACGCCGACGATACCTGAACGCTCTGCTAGTACAAATAAATACGTATTACCACTAAAGCGCGCAACTTCGATCCCTTCTGGTTCTACACCTTTATTGCCTGAGCGTTTCTCGGGGTAGTGGCCTGCTCTTACAATGCGATACTCAAGATCTAAGCCAGACTCAAATAGTACTTTTCCGTTTTTATTAAAGATGGTAAAGCTACGTGAGCCGCCTTCGTAATCACCTTCGTTTGCAGTAATAAAACGATCATTGTCAATCCACTTAACAGCATCGGGCTCGCGCTTACGGTTGCTTTGTTGACCATCGAATGTAAGCGCACGTTCTTCCTCAGTGTCTATATTTTTTAGATCGACTGAACCTGCTGAGAAATGATTGGTAATCTTTCCATCTTTAGCACTGATTACAACAATATGATTATTTTCTTGAAGTGTCAGTACAATTTCATTGTTGTTGTTGAAATCTACAAATTCTGGCTCTGGGTCTGTAGGGCCAATTTCTGCGAGACCATTCAAGCTTACGATTGTTTTTTGTTCGCAATTTGGCTTACCATTTTTTAGAGGGGCAATCACAAGATTACCCGCGGGTAATTGTGGTAAAAGACCATCATTAAGGTCTTCGTCTCTTTCGTTCTCGATGGCAATAGCAACGTATTTGTTGTCTTTAGAGACTGCTACAGAATCAGGTTGGCCACCTAGGTCACAGCTGCCAACAATGCGTTGTTGTTGGATGTTAATCGTCGTTAATTTACCGCTGGGTGATGTAAAGTTCTTTGATGTATTAACTCCAGCAAGCACGTATTTTTTTGATGCTGCAACGGATGTTGGCTCTCCATCTAGCTGTAAAAAACCAAGCGCTTTGGGTAACTTTTCATCACTAATATCGATAAAGCCTATACCGCCTAACGGGCTATCTGAATAAATGAGTGTTTTACCATCGGAGCTTGCGGTTATTATTTCTGCTGATGTTTCAGTTTCGATGGCCGCACTTTTAGGCAAGTTACTGGCAGTAGACCAAGTTGAAATGCGATGAAAGGAATCAGCATAACTATTCGTGCATGCTAAGGTAATGGCCATGCTTGCCAGTAGCGCTATTTTATTAGTCGGTAATATCATATTGGGTCCATAAGATAGATTCAAAAATTAGGTCGCTATGTTAAGGAGGGAATATGACAGGAATGTGTCATATTTTTTAAAGTTTTACGTTATGATGTTTTGCTTTACATCGAATGAATAGGGTTTGTGTGTCGATATTTTCAGAATCTACAGGGCTTACAGAAGCAATTTTTTTACGGCAATACTGGCAAAAGAAAGCGCTTTTACTGCGCGCTTCTCTCAATGACTTAATGGGTGTTGTCGATGCTAGCGACTTGATGGCTATAGCCTGTGAGGAAGATGGCGAGGCACGTATCATCAAAGGTTTTGGGATGAACAGCCAATGGAGTTGTGAACAGGGGCCTTTCAGCGAAGAATACTTACAGTCCATGCCCGAAAAAAACTGGACATTATTAGTACAAGGTGTCGATCAATGGATCGAGGAAGTGAATGCTGTTATGGGGATGTTTTCGTTTTTACCTAAATGGCGCTTGGAAGATATTATGGCAAGTTTTGCACCTATCGGTGGTGGTGTAGGCCCTCATTTTGATTATTACGATGTATTTTTATTACAGGTATCGGGCACCCGAGAGTGGAAGCTTGGACAAATGTGTAATGATGCCTCGACGTTACAGGCGAACGCTCAGGTTAAATTGTTGGATGAATTCGTCACCGAGCAAACCATGACGGTAAACCCAGGGGATGTCCTGTATATCCCTGCAGGCGTAGCTCATTGGGGTACCGCAGTGACTGATGATTGTATTACATTGTCAGTTGGCTTTAGAGCGCCCTCGCAAAAGGAATTATTACTGGCTACGCTTGAAAACCTAATCGATGACATTGCGCAATTAGGTGATGAAAACCAGCGCTACCGAGATAAAGTAGATGGTTCGGAAAACAGCTCTATAGATGAAAATAGTTTTCGGATAAATACCGTTGTCGAAACTCAATTAAGTGCTTTAGTACAAACATTAACACCACAAAAAATACAGGGGGCTATCAATAAATCCTTTGGCCAACTAGTTACCGAGCCTCGTTATTTGCCACCTATAGAAGAAGGTGAGGAAGCTGATCAAGATGAACTCACTTTAGAGGGCATCAACCAGCTTATTAATGAAAATGGCCTAGCGTTGCTGCAACCGGTTTATAGTCGTTTTGCGTTTTCTGATAAGTCGTTATTTGTTAACGGCGTCGCTTTTAGTGTGGGTGAATTATTCGCCAAAGAAATTTGCGATGGTTTATTATTGACCCCTGTGAGTGAAGTAGAAAAAGATGTGTTAATCACTTTGTTGGAGTCGGGTGATATTGAACTGGCCGTTAATTAACACAATGGCTAGTCAGGCTCAATAACCCACCCAATACCTGGATATTTTTTAAGGAGACAAAATAGATGAATAAACAGCAAACAACGGACCTTGAGCCCGAAATCATTGAGCTCATTAATACCGGAAATACTATTGAGGCGATTAAAATGCTAAGAGAGCTGCGCAATATCGGCTTAAAGGAAAGCAAAGATATTGTCGATAGTTATCGCGACGGTACCCTAGAGCAGGGGGCTTGTGAGGAGACCAAAGGGCCTGAGGTAAGCCACAATGCTAGTAGTGCAACGGGGCAGAGTGAGCCTACTACTCACCAAGGTATTAATAAGCGCTCTAGTAGCACGAATAAGGTGATTTTTATGGCTGTTGGTATATTTATCGTGTTTATGATTTATAAACAATTCACCCAATAACTCTTTTGTTAGTCATAACAGTAAAACATAGTGCTCTAGGATTAAATATCATATTCAATAACCAGAGGGGCGTGGTCTGAAAAGCGCTCTTCTTTGTAGATCAAATCTGATTCTGGTATCACTTTTTCGACCAATCCGGGTGTTATGATTTGGTAATCAATACGCCACCCTGTATTGTTTGCCCACGCTTGGCCACGATTAGACCACCAAGTATATTCGTGCTCATTGCTGTTGATAACTCTAAAGGCATCGCCAAAACGTAAAGGTTTTTTACGCAGGTTTTCACCATCATTTAATAGCCAATCCATCCATGCTCGTTCTTGGGGTAAAAATCCCGAATTCTTTTGATTACCTCGCCAGTTTTTAAGATCCACTTTTTTATGCGCAATGTTCCAGTCGCCACAAATAATAAATTCTCGTCGCTTGCGTAACATGCTTTGTAAAACGGGTTCAAAACGCTCCATTAGGTCATACTTAAACAGTTGGCGCTCTTCTTTAGAAGAACCCGAGGGCATATACAGTGATGCAACACTAAATCCTTTAAAGTCAGCTTGTATATAGCGACCCTCTCGGTCGACATCGGACCAGTCTGCTGTGCTAATAGCGCCTATACCTTTATGGACTTTTTCGGGTTTTACTTTGCAGTAAATACCAACGCTGCTATAGCCTTTTTTTTCGGCGCAATGAATATAGCGATGGTATCCGTCTAGATGAAACTCCTCACCGTCTATTTGCTCGGGTTGTGCTTTAAGTTCTTGCAGGCAAATAATGTCGGCATCCACTATTTTTAACCACTCAAACATACCTTTACGAGCCGCAGCTCTAATGCCGTTGACATTAATTGAGATAACTTTCATTGAGAACCCTATAGTTATAAATCAGGCGTGAGTATATCGATACTTGAATTAAATTGAGAGGGGTATGAGAATAATACCCCTTATTTAATGCTAAATATGAGACTTTTAAGCTGAGTTAAACTAAGATTAGTGGTAGTAGATAAGAGCTGCTTGAAAATATCCTATGAAATCTGCACGTCTAAATTTATTCCACTTAAATTATGGGTTAGTTATAGCGATTGTATTAATACAGTCTACGTTACTGATACCCGCTGCTGTGGCTCAGACAGGCGCCAATACTGACTTTTTGTCGACATTGACAAGCAGCGAGCGTGAGTGGTTAAAAAATAATTCCTCTGTACGCTATACCGGCATTCCTGATTGGGAACCATTAGGTACTTTTAGTGCATCGGGCCGTTATACCGGTCTTGCCGCTGATTACCTTGATGTAATAACAGAAATCACTGGCCTTGAATTTGATATAACTCCAGTCTACGACAGGGTTCGGGCATTGCAATTAGCTGTCGATGGAAAAGTTGATGTTATCTCCGGTGATAGCTCGGATATTATTCTCAATAAGACATTTACTCCTATTGAGAGCTCTGTCTCTAGTAGTATCGCTATTGTCACAAAAGACATAAATTCTCCCGTTAAAGATCTTACGGGTTTTAATCATAGACGTGTCGGTATTGTAACAAATTATGGTTATGCCCAAACTTTGTTTAAAGAGTATCCCGATGTTATTTTTGAAGAAGTAGATAATACAAGAGATGGCCTTAATAAAGTGTCTAGTGGTGAGTTAGGTGCTTTTGTTACTCCAAGGACATTTAGTAGAAGTATTCTGGCATTGAACGGTTATCAAGACTTAATATTTGCAGGGGAGACGGATATCTCTTTAACAGCTACGCTTTTTGTTAGTAACGAAGCCCCTGAGCTGTTTAGCATAATATCAAAAGCCCGTAGCTTTGCCGATCCCACATTATTACGTGAGATAGTCTCGAGGTGGCTATCTATACCTGTTGCTTTAAGCAATGATAGCTCCAGCATTGAATTAACGACTTCTGAGAGAGCATATTTAGAGAGCATTTCTCCCATTACCTTTACCGGTGACCCAGATTGGCTGCCCTATGAAGCTTTTGATGAAGATGGTCAATACATAGGTCAAGTAGCTGATCATCTTAAAATTATTCAACGAATGCTGGGTGTAGAGTTTGAGTTTATTCCAACCAAAACATGGACAGAGTCAGTTGAGTTAGCAAAATCTGGCGAGGTTGATATCTTATCCGAGACATCTAGTTCGTTTCTGAGTGAGCAATTATTGTTTACCAAAAACTATTCTAAAACACCTGTTGTGTTTGTGATGCGTAATACAGAAGACTATGTCGATAGTTTTGAGCAGATAAGAGACCAGAGAATTGGTCTAGTCAAAGACTATGGCATCACAAGCGCAGTTGTTACCACGTACCCCAATCAAAAATTCTATTTTTTTGATTCCATTCAAGATGCCTTGGTGGGAGTTTCTACTCGAAAAATTGATGCTGTTTTTACAAATTCTCCACAAGCCCTTTACAATATTAAAGTATTAGGTTTACAGAATGTTCGGCTTGTAGGTAAATCAGATTTTGATTTGAGCCTGGCTTTTGCAGTGCAGCCAGATAAACCTGAATTAGTGGCTATTTTAAATAGAGCGTTAGATGCGATCATTAACTCTAAAGAGCAGCAAGCAATTTACGATAAATGGAATGCTGTTGAGTACAGCGAAAAGATCAACTATAGATTAATTTATCAAATTTTAGCCGCAGTGCTATTTATCTTGGCTTTTGGTTCTTTATGGTTGTATAAACTCAAAAAGGAAATCAATCGGCGTAAAAGAATTGCTAAAAAATTATTGATTGCCGAGCAAGATGCTAAAATGGCCAATAAGGCTAAATCAAACTTCCTTGCGGTAATTAGCCATGAGCTGCGAACACCGTTGAATGGCATTATGGGTATGCTCGAACTATTAGAAAAATCAAAGTTAACCTCAGAGCAAATGACAATGGCTCACCTAGCAAGAACGTCTTCTGAGAATTTGCTCAGTATTTTAAATGACGTGCTGGATTTTTCTAAAATAGAAGCCAACAAAATGGATTTGATTATTGAACCGGCGAATATCAACGAAATGATAGAGGCTTGCGTTAATACGCTAGCTCAAAATGCCTATGATAAAGGTTTATTTTTAGAAATGTTTGTGAGCCCTGAACTTAATCGCCAATTTCAAATCGATGCTGCAAGAATCTCCCAAATTGTTAATAATTTTTTGAATAATGCCATTAAATTTACTTCTAAAGGTGGTGTATCTGTTTATGCCAAACTATTGAGCAATGATGATGGCACCAATCAATTGAGCATTTCTATAAAAGATACAGGTATTGGTATTAGTGAAGACAACCAAGCCAAGCTATTTCAAGATTTTGTGCAGGTAGGTGTTGAGTCTCAGCGACAGTTCTCTGGTAGTGGCTTAGGTCTTAGTATTTGTAAACGCTTATCTGAGCTTATGGGGGGTAGTATTGAGTTAGAAAGTAACATGAATTTCGGCACAAAAATAAACTACAGCCAAGCAGTCGAATATAGCCACACTGATGTATCAAAAAAAGAAAAATGGTGTGGCTTTAGGTTTTCTATACTCAGTAATGATCGTTTGGTTTGCGATATTTTGGAACAGCATTTGACGTATTCGGGAGGGAGTGTTCATGTTCCAAGTATCATTTCTGAAAAAACCGCAATGTTAAAAGCAATGATTGATAAGCTCGATGTTGATATCATTTTTATTGATAAAGCATTATTGCTATCTTTGGTGAGAGAAGAAAAACTAGGGAATGCAACAAGCTATATAAAACAACTTATTCCTCATACTAAGGTGATACAACTCGTCAACGAAGATAACCTTAGTGCTAACTCCTTTATGCCTAATAATGCACTGTTAAACACAAATCCGTTACAGCCTAGCTTTTTGGAGCTCCTTGTAGATATTTCTCTTGATATCGTCGATGACACGGATGTATTACCCAGCGCTAATAATGCTCAGTCACCTAAAAAATCTATTAAATTACTCGTCGCCGAGGATCACCCGACCAATAGAAGTTTGATTACTCGGCAGTTAGATCATTTGGGGTATCAATATGAGGTTGTAGAAGATGGATATCAGGCGATGAGTACGTGGAAAAATGGTAATTTTGATGGAGTATTAACGGATTGCCATATGCCAAATACCGATGGCTATGCACTTTCCCGCTATATTCGTGAACATAGTAAAGTAGACATACCTATTATAGCGATGACAGCCAATGCCTTGAGTGGAGAAAAAGAAAAATGCATCCAAAATGGCATGAATGACTTATTGGTTAAACCCATACAAATTGCCGATTTAGACAAATGCCTCTCGCACTGGATAGCCAGTAATGCGACTTCTCGGGGCGATGATGTTGAAAAAACTGATAATAAGGCTATGCTTGATAGGGATAAACTCAGAGAATTAAGTGAGATATTTTTAGGTGACGACAATGTTGCGCCGATGCTCGAATCCTATTGGCGTGCTACCGACAACGACCTAGCTGAGATAAACGAAGGCCTAAAAAGCGATAATAAAGCCATTATAAAAAATGTTGCTCACAAAATGCTTGGAGCAGCCTCGATAGTCAAAGCAGACCAAGTTGTAAGTTCGCTGAAAATAATTGAAAATGGAGCAGATGATTTAGATTTTAATACATTAGCTGGGCTAATTTCCGATTTAGAGGATAATATAGCCGCATTTAAGTCGTCGTTATCAGAGTTAGGAAAATACTAGGTAGATAATAATATGGGTGGGCAGAATAGCTTAAAAGTCTTAGTTGTCGAAGATCATAGCTTTCAAATGGAGCATATTACTAACTGCTTGAGTCAAATTGGTGTTGAGCAAGTTTTGACAGCTACCGATGGAGTAAAGGGCTTAGATTGTGTAGCCCGTGAGCAAAATTCCAGTACCCCAATTGATTTGATTATCTGCGATCTGCAAATGCCAAATATGGACGGCATCGCTTTTATAAGACATTTATCAATTAATCACTATACAGGCTCGCTCATTATTTTAACGGCTATGGATGCCTCTCTCGTTTCATCTGTTACACAGATGATCAAGGAATATAAAATTAAATTTATAGGCTCCTTGCATAAGCCCATAGATACTAAAGTTTTAATAGAGTTTATTGCCGAAGCATCCGAATATACCGATACACCATTATCGCCATTACTACCCGAAGGTGTTATTGAGAGTGACTTAATCGATGCCTTATTGAATAATGGTTTGCAGTCTTATTTTCAACCACGCTTTAAATTCAGCGATAAAAGCTTTGCTGGTATTGAAGCGTTGGCAAGGCTTGTTTTACCCAGTGGCCGCATTGTCGCTCCCGATTGTTTTTTATACCTTTACGATAAGCTCAACAAATCAGCCGAATTTGAATTGCAAATATACTCTCAGGCCTTTCAGTTAATTAAAATCTGGATGCAAATGGGGCATCCAACGCAAATTAGTATTAATGTTG
This sequence comes from uncultured Pseudomonadales bacterium, assembly GCA_947488935.1. Lineage (GTDB taxonomy): Bacteria > Pseudomonadota > Gammaproteobacteria > Pseudomonadales > Cellvibrionaceae > CANLBN01. Next base: position 224,638 of record CANLBN010000006.1, on the reverse strand, counting down.
GCCCAAGTATATTGGCAGATGCCCACTTCTATGATGATTTACTCGCCTTAGTTAAGCGCCATGGTGTTCCTGCGGATTTGGTCACTGTTGAAGTCACTGAAAGAACATTAATTGACAATACGGCAATGGCAATTGAGTATTTATCGCGCCTACGCCTCAATGGATTTAACTTAGCCATTGATGATTTTGGTACAGGTTATTCATCCTTTAAACAGCTTGAATTATTGCCCTTTAATGAGCTGAAAATTGATAAGTCTTTTATGTTTGGTATCGAACAGGATAAGCAAAAACAAGCTATTGTTAAATCGACAGTTGAGCTAGCTAAGAGATTAAACCTAAATACCGTGGCTGAAGGTGTCGAAACCACAGAAGCCTGGGACATGGCTAAGGCGTATGGCTGTGATCTTTGTCAGGGTTATTTAACGGGAGCCGCTAAATCTAAAGATAGTATTCGGCCTCAATAGCCTTGTATTTACTGATTAATTAACCGGTTTCTTGTCTCTTCGATCAATTTTTGTAAGGTGCCTGAGTCCTTCATATTTACAATCATATTATTGACTGGTTCAACAAGGTCGGTATTGGATATATGTAAATAGTGATAGAGGTTGAGTGTCGATAGCGGCTGTTTTATTGAATCAATAGTAGTAAGCCCTAGTTCTTTTATTGTGTTTAAACCATCAGCTCGACTTATTATTCCAATATCGATTCTTCCGTTATTAATGAGTCGCATCATCTCTGTTGTATTATCGACATCTCTGACCTTATTACCCAGCTGCTCAATAATAGCGTCGGTATGTTTAACCCCTTTAATATAAGCAACTCTATATCTTTTTAAATCACTGATAGATTTAATAGAGACGCTATTCCCCGCTTTAAAAAAAGCCATAGTATTTAATTGATAATAAGAGGTAGGAACTCTAATAACAGAAGGGTGTTCGTTTCCGTAATTGAAAATTCTTAGAGCCTCCCCATCTTTTAGGCCGGCAGTTGCTTCCAACTCTGCTCGTTCTGCTTTCATTGGCGTTACAGTGATGTCTATATCGAGGTTCTTATAGATTTTTCGTAGTACTTCGGCGCCTACTCTTTGTTCGATTAGATTTTCGATCGACGCAAATTCATAATCACTTGCAGATGTCATTGGTGCTAACAAGAAGGGAGTGAGGCATAACAAAAAATAAGTAATGACTCGGGTACAGGGTCGTTTGATGTGTGTTCGTAAATGCTGAGTACTATTAAGTGGTAAGAAATAAATGATCATTCTAAGCCCCTTGTTTTTCAATAGCGTATGGTTATGCTTTAGATAAGACTACATGTACATTAGCCGTATCAAAATCAATTTGCCTGCGCTTATTCCGTTAAAAATAGTATACACATCTCTATTATTAGCTAATAGAGCCAGTTGTTCTGACGCGTTTAGCACCCTTGATGATCTTTTTAGGTTGAGCCGCTAATCGTCTCTTTTCATTATAGTTATCAATCATATTTTTGAAAGCAATTAAAAATCCAGCGACTAAAAAAGCCCCGGGTGGCAAGATGGCCACTAAAAAGCCTGGGTAATTGTCACCTAAGACTGTGATCTTCCAATCACGGGCAGCTTCTCCAAAAAGTAGCTGCATATCGGCAAATAAGGTACCTGCTCCAAAAACCTCGCGAATTGCACCAATACAAACGAGGACTAATAAAAATCCAAGCCCCATCATCAAACCATCGATAGCCGATGGGATCACTTTATTTTTGCAAGCAAAGGCGTCGGCGCGGCCAAGGATGGCGCAGTTAGTCACAATCAGCGGGATAAAAATACCTAAGATCTGGTAGAGCTCAAAGGTATACGCGCGCATTAATAGCTCGGTACAGGTAGTAAAGGATGCAATAATCATAACAAAAACGGGTAACTTGACGGCATCGCTAACAATATTGCGAATGAGCGACACAACAATATTTGACCCAATCAATACGAGCAGGGTGGCGAGACCTAGACCAATGGCATTAACTACCGAGCCACTGACAGCAAGTAAAGGGCATAGGCCAAGTAGCTGCACTAAAGCAGGGTTATTAGACCATAGGCCGTTTTTAGTGATCTCACTATAGTTTATGTCAGATGCCGCGAGTGCCTCTTGTGTGGGCTCATTCTCGGTGACTATATCGTCGCTTGTTGTATTCATTGTGTTGGCCACGGTTTATTAATTCATTGCTTTTATCAGGTTTTAAAGGCTAGAACCTTCGGGGTTCTCTACGGTAAATAGTAAGGTTTGTTCGCGTTTTACAAACTCGAGCACTTTACGAATTTGCCTGACAACGGCTCTTGGTGTAATTGTAGCACCTGTAAACTGGTCAAAATCTCCTCCGTCTTTTTTCACTTTCCACTGACTAATCGATGGTTGCTCAAGGGATTTATTATCAAAGCGTGTTATCCAATCACTTTTCTTGAGGTCAACTTTGTCACCCAGTCCGGGTGTTTCTGTATGGGTCAATACACGAACACCGGCAATAGTACCGTTGTTATTGATACCTGCGATCATCTTTATGTCACCGCTGTAGCCGTCGGGTGCAACGGCGGGGATAATAACCGCAACGACTTGGTTATTTTTACGGGCGATATGAATGTTACCGCCATTTTTTAAACCAAGCTCAGGCCATGCCGAGCTTGGGATTTCGATAGTATCGAGTAGCAAGTCATTATCTATGCGATTAGCTGGGATAATTTCCAATAGTGCTTTTTCGGCCGCTTTACGCTCGGCAAGTGCAATCGCCTCTTTTGTTCCTTCAAATGTCGTGGCCAAAATGCCGGCTGTTAGCAATGCAAATAGAAACAGCAGTAGGCTATTTTTGCTCATTGATAAGGGTATAGAAGGTGAGCTTGGGCTTTCTGGATTCATAAGTCACGCCCCCGTGTTGCACGTGTAGATTTACTATGGCCATAGGTGCGTGGCAAGGTGTAGTAATCTATAAATGGGGCTGTAAAGTTCATTAATAAAACAGCAAAGGCAATAGCGTCTGGGTAGTTACCCCAAACACGAATAATATAAATTAAAATACCAATACCTGCACCATAAATGATACGCCCCTTATTGCTCACCGCCGAACTAACCGGGTCAGTAATAATAAAAAACGCACCGAGCATAGTGCCGCCAGAAAATAAGTGCAGCATCAGGGAGCCGCCACTCTCTGAATTGCCTCCACCATAAAACAAAAATGTCATAATGCTTAATGCAAGCAGCATGCTAACAGGGGCATGCCAAGTGAATGCGCGTTTATAAAGTAAAAACAAACCACCGGCCAAAAAGGCAACATTGACCCATTCCCAGCCCGCACCGGCAAAACTTGCGAGTGAAAAAATTGGCTCTGCCGCATTGATTTGTTCGACCAGCAAACCTTGTTGTGTTTTAAATAAATCTAATGGTGTTGCACCGGTATAGCCATCTACACCCCCTGAGCCAAAAACCGTTTGTAAAGCAGTCCCTAAAGAAGGCAAAGTTTGGCCGTCGCTAAGTAGTGTGGTGGGTATTGCCCAGCGTGTCATCTCAACGGGAAAAGAAATTAACAATATAACGTAGCCAACCATTGCCGGATTAAATGGGTTATAGCCCAAACCACCATAAAGTTGCTTAGCGAGTATAATTGCCGATGTACTACCAATAACAACTAGCCACCAAGGTGCATAGGGCGGCAGCGCAAGTCCTAATAAAATTCCGGTAACGAGTGCACTGTAATCTTTTAGATAAAATAAAATAGGGCGCTTGCGTAGACTCAACATTAACGCCTCACAGGCGATAGCGGTTAGGCAGCTGATTAAGACATTAATAATACTGCCCCAACCAAAAAAATGCGTCAGTGCAACAAGCCCTGGTAGGGTTGCAAGAATAACCCAGCGCATAATATCCTGTGTAGTATTAGCGGTATGCGCATGGGGTGACGTGACACGAATAAACGCCATTTTATGACTTCTCTTGTTGTAAACTATTGAGTTGCTCTTGGGTAGCCGCAAGTTTGCTTTGCATTTTTGTGAGGCCGGCTTTAAACGCAGCAATATGTTCGCTGTTTTCTGCCTCGGCTTTTTGAAGCTTTTCCTCGGCCTTTGCGACACGTTTTTTTAATGAAGCCACTTGATCAATTAGTTTTTCTTCTTCACTCATGGAGGCCATTGCTTCGGCTTTTGCCTTAGCGCGCTCAATAGCTGCGCTTGCAGCATCGAGTACTTTTGTTGGTGCTGGTTTTAAATCGTCAATATCTGCGCGTTTATTAGCGTCGATTTGTGGTCCACCTTTTGGTGAAGCTGGATCTTTATTCTCTTGCTTTTGGGCTTTTTGCGTTTGATCAAAGCTATCGAGATTTTTTTGTGCATCTTGTACACGAAGTTCAGCTTGCTTGACTTGCGAGGTCAGTTTTTCAATTTGATCATTTTCTGCATCATTCAAGCGTACTTGTAGTTTTTCTACTCTACTTTGTGCACTCGCCAAAGCACGTTCCAGTTTGGCTTTTTGTACTGCTGGGTCTTGTTCTTTTTCTTTTACTTTAGCCATCGCAAGGGCTACGGGATCAAGAGGCGCTTTTTCTGCCGATTCGCTGGTATTTTTTTCGGGGTTTGTAGCCGCCTCGGCTTTCTTTTTGGCGGCGAGTGCTTTGGCTTTTTCGGCGGCTTCTTTGCGCGCTAGGCGCTTGGCTTCTTTTTCAGCCTCGGCTCTTTCAATACGGGCCTGCCTAAATTCAAAACGCTGACGTGCGTGATCGGATCTTATTTTCTCTTGCTGCTGCTGACGAATTGTCCCTTTAGCGGCACGGTAATACTGAACTAACGGAATAGTCGATGGGCAGACATAGGAGCAAGCACCGCACTCGATGCAATCGAATAAATTATGGTTTTGCAGGCGATCATATTCCTCGGCTTTTGCATACCAATAGAGTTGTTGTGGTAATAAACTAGCAGGGCAAGCCTCAGCACATAGACCGCAACGAATACATGCTTGCGCTGGTGGTTGGTCGGGCATTTCACTGTGGCTGGGTGCAATAATACAGTTGCTAGTCTTAACAATGGGTACATAGGCATCGGGTAGTGCAAAGCCCATCATTGGGCCACCCATAATAAGGCGTGATGCTTTATCATTGTTAAAGCCAAGTTCATTTAATAGATGTTCGACGGGTGTGCCTAATAGTGCCTTGATATTGCGTTGTTCCTTAAGCGCTTCGCCGACGAGTGTGGTGATACGCCAAGTGAGTGGTTCACCAAAGCGTACCGCACGGTAAGCAAACATAGCGGTAGCTACATTTTGTACGACAATACCCAAAGTAGCAGGTAGTTTGCCCGAGGGGACTTCTTTTCCGGTTAATATTTGTATTAACTGTTTTTCACCACCCGATGGATATTTAGTAGGGAAGCTGACAATCTTTACGTTGCTGCCTTTGGCTGCATCTTGCATTGCTTTAATGGCATCGGGCTTATTGTCTTCTATGCCCACAATAATGTTTTTAGGTTCACCTAAAATAAATGCGAGTAATTGAGCGCCTGCAATAATATCGCGGGCGTAGTCCTGCATGAGGCGATCATCAGCGGTGATATAGGGTTCACACTCGGTGCCGTTTAAAATAAGTGTATCGATAGAGGTATTGCGAGGGTCGAGTTTAATCGCGGTAGGGAAGCCTGCGCCGCCAAGCCCTGCAATACCCGCTTGGCGAATTTTTTCGATAATCTCTGCGCTGCTGAGTTGTTGATAGTCTTCGCAGCCCTCAAAGGCTGTAAATTTGTGCTCGCCATCGCTTTCAAGAACAATGCAAGGCCCACTCATTCCCGAAGTGTGAGGAAGTAGGCGATCCTCTAAGGCAGTAATGGTACCGGAGGTTGATGCGTGAATAGGTACGCTTAAAGCCCCCACTGCCTCGGCAATCTTTTCTCCCGCTAAAACCCTTTGACCAACGTTGACAATCGGTATTGCCGGTGTGCCAATATGTTGATTGAGTGGAAAAATAAGTTCCTCAGGAACTGATACTTCACCCAAAGGTAATTGCATTGATTGTGCTTTGTTTTCTGGCGGATGAATACCACCGGGAATCTCATGTACTTTGATTAATTGGGCTGATGTTGGCTGACTCATGCGGCACGACCCTCATCATCATCACCATCAGTATCTTCGGTGCTTGTATCGTCAGTGGTAGCGTTATCACTATTATCAAAACGGTCGGTGGCAATAATATTAGCCGCTAATGCTTGTATATTTGTGGGTGGTTTTTCCCAGTGCCAATCCTTTACCGTTTGTTCAACAGATAGCATATCGATACAGTCAACGGGGCAGGGTTCAACGCATAAATCACAACCGGTGCATTCATCGCCAATCACTGTATGCATTTGTTTTGCGGCGCCTAAAATTGCATCAACGGGGCAGGCTTGGATACATTTGGTGCAACCAATACATTCGTCTTCACGGATATATGCCACGGTTTTAATATCGGCCTCTTCACCGTGTTCTTCGTCAAGAGAGGGAGCATCTACATCTAGCAAAGTAGCAATGGCATTGATAGTTGCTTGTCCACCGGGAGGGCATTTATTAATGGCCTCTCCATTAGCAATACCTTCGGCGTAGGGGCGACAGCCAGGGTGACCGCATTGACCACACTGAGTTTGTGGCAAGAGGGCGTCCAGTTGCTCAACAATAGGGTCGCCTTCTACTTTAAATTTGACGGCAGCAAACCCCAATATGGCACCAAAAATTAATGCAAGACCACCAAGGCCAATCAAGGCGGCACTAATGGGGTTATTTATAATAAGTTCGAACATACACGCCATCATTTAAGTGATGCCATTTAACGCTAACATCACAGTCAATATTAATACCTAATACCAATAAAAAATTAGTACTCTTTATAGCTGAATTAAACCAGCAAATCCCATAAACGCAAGAGACATAAGCCCAGCTGTAATCATGCCTATGGCCGCACCTTTAAACGGTGTGGGTACATCGGCAACGGTTAGGCGCTCACGCATGGCAGAAAATAAAATCAATACGAGTGAAAATCCAAGTGCTGCACCAAAGCCATAGGTGGCCGATTGGAAAAAGTTATGTGCCTTGGTGGTATTCAATAAAGCTACACCCAAGACGGCACAGTTAGTCGTAATGAGTGGCAAAAATACACCAAGAACACGATAGAGCAGCGGGCTGGTTTTTTCGATAAACATTTTGGCAAATTGTACAACAACGGCAATCACCAAAATAAACGATATGGTTTTTAAGTAGGTTAACGATAGGGGCTCCAGCACATAGGCGTGTACCAAATAACTACAAATAGAGGCGAGAGTTAACACAAAGGTTGTTGCACTCGCCATACCAATGGCAGTTTCTAATTTATTCGACACACCCATAAATGGGCATAGCCCAAGAAATTGAACCAACACAAAATTATTCACCAAAATTGTACTTAGCAATATCAGTATAAATTCGTTCATTACATGACTCGCATGCCGGGTGTTGCACCGCTGTGTGGCTCTAATAGGTAAATTTCTTTGCCGCCAGGTCCGGCTGCCAGCACCATACCTTCAGAGAGCCCAAATTTCATTTTTCGTGGTGCTAGGTTGGCCACCATGATCGTCAGTTTCCCCTCTAGGTCTTCGGGCTTGTAGGCACTTTTAATCCCCGAAAAAACATTACGTGTCTCTCCGCCTAAATCAAGGGTGAGTTGCAATAATTTATCGGCACCTTTTACATGAGCGGCCTTAACAATTCTTGCGACGCGTAAATCGGTTTGTGCAAAGGCATTAAAATCTATTTCAGGTGCCAATGGCTCCTTTGCCAACTCAGAGTCGGATGTTTGAGCATCATTTGCTTGATTCTCTGCCTGATTCATTGCGTTTAATTCTTCCTTACTATCCTCGACAATAGCGTCGACTTGGTCTTTTTCAACGCGTCCTAGCAAGGGTTTAAATTTATTAATGCTATGGTTGGTTTTAAACTGGATGTCATTGGCCCAATCTAACTCTTCGTTTAGGAATGCCTCGGCATTAGCAACCAAAACAGGTAGGACAGGTTTTAAATAGGTGGCTATGGCACGAAACATATTAAGTGCTTGTGTACAAATATCGACGACTACTTGTTCGTTACCTTCGACTTTGGCGAGTGTCCATGGCTCTTTTGCGGCGATATATTCATTAGCGGCATCGGCGAGGTTCATAATCTCACGCATAGCTTTAGCGAACTCGCGCCCCTCATAAAGTGCTGCAATTGTTTCGCCTGCGCTGACACATTGTTGCCAAAGTGCTTCGTTCTCTATGGTGCTACCTAAAGAGCCGCCAGATTTTTGTATAAAACGGGCTGTGCGGCTAGCAATATTAATGACCTTGCCGACAAGGTCAGAGTTAACGCGCTGAATAAAGTCATCTAAATTAAGGTCGAGATCATCGACACCATTAGATAATTTCGCGGCAAAATAATAGCGCAGATAATCTGGCTTTAAGTGATTAAGGTATGTGCGAGCGTTAATAAATGTGCCGCGTGATTTTGACATTTTACTGCCATTAACCATTAAAAAGCCATGTACATTGACGGCAGTGGGTGTGCGAAATTTAGCAGAGTGCAACATGGCAGGCCAAAATAGCGCATGGAAGTTAACAATATCTTTACCGATAAAGTGATACAGCTCGGTACCGTTGTTGAGTTTGGGGTCGCCACTGTTATCGTCTAGCCAGTAATCTTCCCAGTTTAGTCCCTGGGTGTTTTTATCTTGGTTTTCGCAAAAGTTTTTAAAGCTTGCAATGTAGCCAATGGGTGCATCTAGCCATACATAAAAATATTTACCTGTCTGCCCTGGAATTTCAAAGCCAAAATAAGGTGCATCACGAGAGATGTCCCACTCTTGTAAGCCAGCATCTAGCCACTCAGCTAGTTTATTAGCCATCTCACTTTGTAGGTGTCCCGCACGTGTCCAGTTGTGTAAAAACTCGCTAAATTCTGGGAGCTTAAAAAAGAAATGTTCGGAGTCTTTTTGTATGGGGGTGGCTCCAGAGATGACCGATTTGGCATCAATTAGATCAGTTGGAGAGTAGGTGGCGCCACATACTTCGCAATTGTCGCCATATTGGTCTGGGCTTTTGCATTTTGGGCAGGTGCCTTTTATATAACGGTCAGCTAAAAATAGTTCTTTTTCTGGGTCGTAGGCTTGGGTAATGGTACGCGTTGCAATATGTCCATTTTCAACTAGACGCTGATAAATCAGGCCAGATAATTCTTGGTTTTCGGGAGAATGCGTTGAATGAAAGTTGTCGAAGGCGATTTGAAAGTCGCTAAAGTCTTTCTCGTGCTCGGCCTTAATATTGGCAATTTGCCCCTCAGGAGAAATACCATTTTGCTCAGCTTTGAGCATGATAGCCGTACCGTGGGCATCGTCTGCACAGACATAGGTACATTGGTGACCACGAAGCTTTTGAAAGCGAACCCAGATATCCGTTTGAATATACTCCACCAAATGGCCTAAGTGTATAGATCCATTGGCATAGGGTAGTGCGCTTGTAACTAAAATTTTACGGCTCATAAACTCTGTTTCTTTGTGTGTCGCTGATAGTGGCGATGCCAAATAGCCCTCGGTATCTTCTAGATCGAGAGCTGGTTATCTATTTGATGGACTTTGCGCCAGTGTATGGTGAAATAATCGGCGCAAATTATATCATTGATTCACCTAATATTGATTATGAATATTGGATTATTCTGCTAATGCTTTTTCTCTATAAACATATGCAAAAAAGTCATAAACAAGGCTCGCGAGCTTTACCGACTTTAGCCTCTACTACAGAGGTTGCTGGTACAGAGGCGAGACTATTTCATGTGATTTTTGCAGGTTATAGGGATACTTTATAACCCTACTTTTTTACTGATAAATATTGGCTAGGAAGTCTGGTTAATTCAATAAAAACTGACTTATTGAAAAGATTAGGCATTACCCTCCGATTTTGTCATTTCTTTTTGCTGAAGTATGTCTTAGTTATGGTTTATTCGCCTATTGGTGGGTAATATGCACGCCTCTTACTGATTAATGTGTGAATTTTTATGTCTTCGTCTATTTCTCCTAATCTTGCTGCATGGATAGAGCAGCATGTATTGCCATTGCTTATCACGATTAAGGAGCCGCATACGGGCCAACATTTGCTGGCGCTTGAGGCTATTACTAATATTCAGTATCTCGACAAGCGCTTATCGCTGAACCTGACCTTAGGTTATCCCGGAGAGGCTGAGCGAAAAGCTATTGTCGATGAAGTAAGCCAGAAACTAGCCACGATCGAGGATGTTGATAAAGTTGTTATCAATGATGCTTGGAAGGCACCGATCAGTGTGGGTGTTGAAGGTAAAAAGCCCATCAATAATGTGCGCAATGTTATTGCGGTTGCCTCGGGTAAAGGTGGTGTTGGTAAATCTACCACAACGGTTAATCTCGCTCTTGCGCTAGCTAAAATGGGTGCGCGAGTGGGTATTTTAGATGCCGATATTTACGGCCCCAGCCAGCCACAGATGTTGGGAGCTGAAAAGAAAAAGCCAGAAGTTCGCGATGAAAAAGCGATGATTCCTGTTGAGGCCCATGGTTTGCAATCCATGTCCTTGGGTTATTTGCTCTCGGATAAAACACCGGCTGTTTGGCGTGGTCCAATGGCTACTGGTGCTTTGCAACAAATGATTTTTCAGACCGACTGGGATGATTTGGATTACTTGTTTGTGGATATGCCACCAGGTACGGGTGATATTCAGCTGACGCTCTCGCAAGAAGTCCCTGTCTCGGGCGCTATTATCGTAACAACCCCGCAAGACATAGCCCTACTCGATGCTAAAAAAGGCATAGAGATGTTCGTTAAGGTGAGTATTCCTGTTTTAGGCGTTGTTGAGAATATGGCAGTGCACCACTGTAGTAATTGTGGGCACGAGGAACATATTTTTGGTGAAGGTGGTGGCGCACGCATTGCGGCAGATTACAAAAGCAAGCTATTGGGTGCCATGCCCTTAGCGATGTCGATTCGTGAAGAGGCTGATAGTGGTAAACCAACGGTGGTTGCCGATCCAGATAGTGCCATTGCTAAACGCTATTGTGAGACGGCACAAAAGGCTGTGGCTGAACTATGGCTACAGCGATTACATTCGGCAGCCGATATGCCAGAAATTGTTATCAGCGAAGACTAACCATTGTTGTTTTAATTAAAGTAGCTATTGAGGTATGACGATGAAAGCGATATGGAATAATACCGTTATTGCACAATCCGATGAGACAATTGTCGTTGAAGGTAATCATTATTTTCCTTTGTCATCAGTTCAAGAAGACTACTTACAAGCTAGCGATAAAACAACCTACTGCTTTTGGAAAGGGACTGCCAATTATTACACCTTGGATGTTGATGGTGAGCAAAATAAAGACGCGGCATGGTATTATTGTGAGCCTAAATCTAGAGCCAAAAATATAAAGGGCTATGTCGCCTTTTGGCGCGGTGTCGAGGTCAGTTAATTGCTGCCAAAACAAAAGCTATCAAAATGAAATAAGTGAGGAAAAAATGAGTATCAAGTCAGATCATTGGATGCGTCGCATGGCCGAGCAAGAGAATATGATAGAGCCATTCGAGGCAAATCAGGTTCGCTATGGCGAACAAGGTGATCGCTTAATTTCTTATGGTACCTCTAGTTATGGCTACGATGTACGTTGTGCAGATGAATTTAAAATCTTTACCAATGTACATTCAACAGTGGTTGACCCCAAAGCCTTTGACGAAAAAAGTTTTGTCGATGTAAAAAGTGATGTGTGTATTATTCCGCCTAATTCGTTTGCGCTTGCACGCACAGTGGAATATTTTCGTATTCCTCGCAGTGTGCTAACGGTTTGCCTAGGTAAATCGACTTATGCTCGCTGCGGTATTATTGTTAATGTCACACCATTGGAGCCTGAGTGGGAAGGCCACGTTACACTGGAGTTTTCTAATACGACGCCATTACCTGCAAAAATATATGCGAACGAAGGTGTGGCACAGATGTTATTTTTTGAGTCTGACGAGGTGTGCGAAACCTCCTACAAGGACCGTGGTGGTAAATACCAAGGGCAGAAGGGTGTTACTTTACCCAAGACTTAATAACCCTTGGCAAAGGCGTGTACTTGAACTGCTTGTATAGCAATAAAAATTAAGAAGTAATACGGGAATAAATACGCCACCAAACTGCGAAAATAATAAAGCCTGTCGGAATTAAAATCACTGGGGAGCGAAATAATAGACGTTGATCTAACCTTTTTGTGCCCCAGATATTTCAGTCAAATTTGTACTTAAGATCAGCGCAGATATTGCACTAGCAATAATTAGAGCTGTATGCAGCATAATCAAACCAGATGTTCTGGGGTCTCTTAACGCTATTTTTTGGTCGATAATGCTTTTAGTTGCGAATAGCCATCGACATCTAAAGTGTAGTGAAACCCTATAATAACGTTATTGCCGTAAATGGGTTTTGTCTCGATGATAGCAATGTCTCTACGAGCAAAGAAATTATCCACAGCAATCTTGCCATTTTTTAATGCGACACTATCGGGGCGTGCTAGTCTGGGTTTAGACATAATGAGTAATGCGCGGCCATTGATACTGCCTGCAATACGTAATTCAATTTCGTCTATTGTTATATTTCTGGTTGCTCCTACCGCTCTAGAGCAATCTTGTTGTAGTAATAATTTGCTGCAGCCAGCTGTGGGGTTGTAAGTGCCAATAGATTGATCATTAAAGCTAATAATCGTTGGTGTATTGGTACAGGCTGTTAATAAAGCGGATAATAAAATAGTGTAAACGCTTATTGTTTTCATAATAATACTCTAACTATTGTAATGAACGGTTTACTTATAAAGATTTTTGGTGACCTTGTAAGCAAGTGCGAGGCCGATGATTGCCACTAAAATTGAGCCTGCGAATAAACCCCATAATACGCCTTCTGGTCCTGCGAGCTTAGCACCGATGATAACAAAAGGTATAGTGCCTACCGTAGCCTTTAGTATATTAATAATAGTTGCGTAGTGGGCTACACGAAGATTATTAAACAAGGCATTGGTTAAAAAGGTAATTCCATTAAAAATAAACATGAGGCTAACACCACTACAAAATAAGTAGACGAGTTCGTTGGCCTCGGCAGACCCTCCAAACAGTGGCACAAACCACCATTGCGTCGCCCATAAAATAGCGGATACCCCTAGGCAATAAAATAGCGTAAAGCGGACAGATTCAAATAGAGTCTCTGATACGCGATCGAATTTTTTAGCCCCAAAATTTTGACCTGCAATAGGACCAATAACACTCGATAAGGCAAATAAACCCACAAATGCTACGGGCTGTATTCTATTAATAATAGCATTACCTGCAACAGCACTATCACCAAACTGGGCCATCGTATAGGTGACATAGGCGATACTTATCGGGGTTGATAAATTGGTCAATATGGCAGGAAAAGCGATCTTGGCATATTCAGATAACTCTCTTTGGTAGTGCGCTAAGCTAAAGCGACCCGCGAGATTGTCTCGATTAACAATAATATGGTAGCCAATAACAAGCATAGCAATGCGGCTAATGACCGTTGCAAGGGCAGCACCTGTTACCCCCAAATCGAGCCCAAAGATTAATAAGGGGTCCAGCACCATATTGATGACACCTGCGACAATGTAAATGGACATGGCATTTTTGGCATCACCTTTGGCTCGCATGATACTGCCCATCGACATTGCTACAGCGAGTATGGGCATACCCAGAATAATAATACTTGTATATTCGTTGGCGAGCGTTAGGGTGTTGCCGGTTGCACCCAGTAAGCCCAATAACGTGGGTAGGTAGAACCACAAGAGCAGCGCAACAGGTAGAGATACCAATAAAGAGGAGACGAGGGAGTGGGTGACGCTTTCCCTAGAGTTTGCCGTATTGCCCGAGCCTAATGCAATAGATACCAATGCGCTACAAGCAATAGAAAGCCCTATATTGAGTGAGAGGCTAAAAAAAATAATAGGCCCAGAAAACCCTAAAGCAGCTATTTCGGCCTCACCTATAAGCCCAAGAAAGTAGATATCGACCAATTCAGATAGAAATATAGTAGCCAGACCCATTGTCGAGGAGCCTGTCATAATAATAAGATGTCTAGCGATGGAGCCCTGAGTGTATCTAGCTGGGGACATAGGGATTTTGTCGTTAAAGTTAGGCTAAGCGCGAATTTACTGCTATCTTTAATTAAGGCAGTATTAGTCTTATGATGATTAATACTTATACTGAACGTGTGCTGTCAGTATGGCGATTTGCATGTTAGCGGTGCTTAGAGTTATTTGCTAATAGTTAATGGCTTACTGACTAATAGCAATGTGGCTATAATGGCGTATTATAGAGTAATTACTGTAACAAGAAGTAATAAAACTCACTGAAAGCAAGGTCGATTCATGAAGCGTAGGCAAGTTATTCAAGGGTTACTCGGTGTTGGTGCAACGGCAATAACAGCTAACTGGGGTGCTAATTCTTTATTTTCGTCTCATCAGGCTACTGTATCGGGCCTTGTCAATGACAGTGCAAGATCCCTAGTCGATTTGGACTTGCAGCTTGAGTTATCCTTGTTCGACTCTCTAAGCGACAATGAAAGGCCTACGGAGTTACTGGTTTCGCAAAAAGAGCCAGTGGCCAATGACCTTATCGCTACAACCCCTACAGTTACAAGCCCTGCGGTTAAAAACTCTGTTGCTGATAGCTCGGCAGCCAATTCGCCTACTCATAATACCTCGACCCAAGATATGGATGCCCGTGACTCCAATACCATGTCGACGCCGAGTAGCGAGCCTGTTGTTGCTAGCACCGACAAGCAGCAAAAAGTAAAAGTAGTGGACAAGGCCGTTGATTTTGCTCGTAACTATAATGATGACGTTTTTGTCACTGAGTCTGATACACCGCTATTACGTTCAACCTTTAAGCGGCTGAAGAATTTACAAAAAACCATAGGCTATGGGCATTTCAATTTAGTGAGCTTTGATGAGTCTATTCGTTTTGCAAAACGCTATTCTGCTATTGGAGAGTTTACTAAGGCCGAACTTGCCTTTATTGAGAAGTTATTTTTTACCGATGCCGCTAATTATGGCTTTTATGGTAAAAAAGTAACTGATGAGTTAACGAGCCAGTTTAATAAAGCTAAAGTGGTAAAAATCCCAAGGTCTGGACATTATATTTTTAAAAATGAGTCACTGTCTTATTATCAAAAACTCAAAAATGATGTCGGCGATTCTATTATTTTAACCTCCGGTATACGTTCTAACGTTAAACAACTCTATTTGTTTTTAGCAAAAACCATTCGTGTTGATGGTAATTTATCACGCGCATCTCGCTCGCTTGCCCCTCCTGGTTATTCTTACCATGGTATTGGCGACTTTGATGTTGGTCGTATTGGTTGGGGCGGTAAAAATTTTACTGATGATTTTGCCGATACTGACGAATATAAAAGAATGCAGGACCTCGGCTATATTGCTATCCGTTACGATCATGGCAATAAACTAGGTGTACGCTTTGAGCCTTGGCATATCAAAGTGGTTTAATGGTGATTTTTTAAGTGTATAGCTATGCTCGTAGCTGTTGTATCTCTGCTCGCACTATCTATCGCTAGTAGCTCCTCTTTTTACCTACATCTACTAGGGCTTTTAAAGCTATCGTAGTCGTATTAAGCTATAATCCCGCCTCACATTTCTTATCTGTTTAGTTGTTTTAAAACCTATGTCTTTAATCCGTTTCGATGATATCTCGCTAGAGTTTGGCGATCAAAAAATTCTAACCCATGCCAATTTTGTATTAGAACCCGGAGAGCGAGTTTGTCTCATCGGTCGTAATGGTGCCGGTAAGTCGACCATGCTTAAACTCATTATGGGAGAACAACAGCAAGACAGCGGAGAAATGCATTTTAAGCGTCACTTGCGTATCAGCCAGCTTTATCAACAACTACCCAAAGACCTTCATCGTAATGTTACTGATGTCGTCGCAGAGGGTCTTGCTTCTCAGCAAGCTAAAATTGATCAATTTAACAAACTGGCCGAAACCGCAAGCGATGAGACAAGTTTATTAAAACTGCAAGATATACAACAGGATATCGAAGCTACGGGAGGCTGGAACTTAGAACAAAAAATAGAAACGATCATCACACAGCTTGGTCTGCCCGCAGATAAAAAACTCGATGAATTATCGGGTGGATGGCAACGTCGTGTTGCTTTGGGTAAAGCGTTGGTTTCTAAACCGGATGTGCTATTACTTGACGAGCCAACTAACCATTTAGATATTAGCACCATCGAATGGCTTGAGCATATGATTAGAGGCTTTCAGGGAAGTGTTGTATTTATTACCCATGACCGCTCGTTTTTACAAAAAATAGCGACACGTATTATTGAAATTGATCGTGGTCGTATGGTGAGTTGGCCGGGTAACTACCAAAATTATTTAACACTAAAAGAAAAAGCCAACGAAGAAGAAGACACACAAAATAAATTATTCGATAAGCGCCTAGCGGAAGAAGAAGACTGGATTCGCCAAGGCATTAAAGCGCGCCGAACGCGTAACGAAGGGCGAGTTCGTGCACTAGAGTCGATGAGAGAAGAATATGGTCAGCGGCTTAAACGACAAGGTAAAGCTAAATTCGAGATCGGTGAGTCGGAAGAAAAGTCGGGTCGTAAAGTCATTGAAGCGCGCAGTATTACCCATAGCTTTGGTAAAGAAAAGTTGATCGAAAACTTTAAGCTAAAAGTCATGCGAGGTGATCGTATTGGCTTGATTGGTAATAATGGTGTGGGTAAAAGTACCTTACTTAAAATATTACTCGGTGAGCTGGCACCCGATGAAGGCAGTCTTAAAATAGGCACGGGCCTAAAAATAGGCTATTTCGATCAAATACACCGTGAACTCGATACCACTAAGACCGTTGCACACAATGTAGGCGACGGTAAAGAATATATAAAAATAAACGGTAAAGAGCGTCATATTATCGGATACATGAGAAACTTTTTATTCAGCCCTAAGCGTGCGATGACTCCAGTGGGAGCGTTATCTGGTGGGGAGCGTAATCGTGTATTACTGGCAAAAATGTTTACTGAAGAGACCAATTTTTTAATCCTTGATGAGCCAACTAATGACCTCGATGTAGAAATGTTAGAAGTGCTTGAAGAGCAATTGGTTAATTATTCGGGTACGCTCATTGTTGTGAGTCACGACAGAGACTTTCTTGATAATGTTGTCACCAGTACATTAGTATTTGAAGATAGCGGAAGAGTTGAGCATTATATTGGTGGTTATAGCGATTGGGTCAAGCAAGGTAAAGGCTTGCGAGACCACGAAAGCCCATTAAGTGGCAAAAAGCCTGGGTTAAATACCAGACAAGAAGCAGCCGTTAAACTGCCTAAAAAGAAAAAGCTCAGTTATAAAGTCCAACGCGAGTTGGATTTGTTACCCGCTAAGATAGAAACTCTCGAAGGCGAGATTAAAGAGCTAGAGACAACAATGGCCGCGCCTGATTTTTATAAGCAAAGTGCCGATGAGTCGCAGAGTATTATTGAGACACTTGCGAAAAAAAACGAAGAGTTAAATGCAGCACTAGAGCGTTGGGCTGAGTTAGAAGATTAATTGACAAAAAACTCATTAATCATGTTTTCTGGAAAAGTGATTTGTCTATTGAAATTCTCTATAAGCTAAAAACCGATATCTACATAACTGGGTATTATATTAGTCATGACTACAGATAATAATTTCATAATAGGAATCGAAAAACTCGATGATGGTCAATACTATTTAGTTTTTCATCCGTCAGACACAAGGCTTTCTTATGATGGGCATACTTGGGCAATGTTGGTGATAAGCTACTGTAATGCAGAGAATATAGCTATTGGTGATGTTACTCATGATCCAGAGAGTGATATGTATAGTGCGATCTCTTTAAATGTTGGCCAACTAGAGAGTATTAAAACCGCCATCGAAGTTTTAATGTCTAACAGTAATTTGTGTGAGACACTCGCCTCGCAATTTAAAGAACTGGATGAGGGCTACGAAGAAGGAGACTTAACCACCGAAGAGTTTTTAGAGTGGATGGATGAAGCTGGTTATGACATGACTAAACCTAGAACGTTTATATTTGATCTAGATGCCTTTGAAAATATGGAGCAAGCTGAAACAGTAAAGAATGAAATTGAGAAAAAGGGCTACAATGTAAAAGCCGAATTGCTAGAAGATGACATATATTTTTCAATTAAGATAAGCCTAAAGCCTTCTCTAGCTTTGATTTCAGAAATAGAGTTGTATTTGCAATCAGTAGCATTGAGACATGGTATAAAATATATTGGCTTTGGGGTTTAATGCTTTTAATAAAGCCCAGTGATCAACTGGGCTTTATTTTTATTTAGTTAAGATATTCAAATACTCGAACGACTTCTTTTACGCCCCGTATATTACTGACTAAATTGGCCGCGATATTGGCTTTACCTTCATCAATGACGCCCATTAAATATACGACACCGTTTTCGGTGATGACTTTAATTTTAAGGCCGTTAACATTTTGGTTAGCGAGTAAAGACGTTTTAGCTTTTGAGGTTATCCATGTGTCATTGCTACCACGTAAAAAGGAGATGTTTGCACCCGTGTGTATCTCGTTAAATACCTTTCGTGCAGGCTCTACTTTATTAGCTGTTTCGCCTGCAAGTAGGCGTAATTCCTCGGTGGGGACTTGCCCTATTAATAGGACGAGGCCTTTAAAACTGATGACTCTTATGCGAGCTTGCCTAAAAATAGGATCTGCTTTATTGATGTTAACCCGCACAATGGTCTGTAGGCGTTTATCGTCGATATAAGTGCCAAAGGAACGCGAACTTGGGTCGGTTTCAATGGGTTTTTTGGTGGTAGAGTCGAGTATTGGTGTACAGCCGTTAATCAATAGCAAAACAAATAGTAGACTGAGTGTTTTCATCATAATTCGTTCTCTTAAGCTCACTGGTTGTGTGGATGTTGTTATCTATCTATAAAATTCTATAGGTTTAGCCTTCACTAATCAAAAGATCCAAATAATTGTTGGTCGACAAGGTCACATAAACAAAAAATAATTAACAAATGTACTTCATGAATACGCCCGCGAGAATTTGACGGCACACGTAGTTCTTTGTCTTGGACATCCAGTAATGAGGAGATGTTTCCACCATCTCGGCCATTGAGTGCAATAACTTTCATGTCTTTATCGTGTGCAGCTTGAATGGCTTGTAATAAATTTGAGGAATTGCCGCTAGAGCTTAATAGTATCAGGAGATCTTTATCGTTGGCCAATGCTTTAATTTCCTTAGCAAAGACTTCATTAAAGCTTTTTTCATTAGCAATAGCGGTTACATTGGTTAAGTCACAGCCTAAGGTGAAGCAGGGTAGGCTCGGGCGCTCTCTCTCAAAACGATTAATCAAGCTGTTGGTCAAAATTTGCCCTAATGCTGCAGAGGGCCCATTACCACATACTAAGATTTTGCCTTCGTCTAGTAAGCATTCAACCATCATGTGCGCCGCTTCGACAATATCGGGTAATAATACTTCTCCAGCATCCATTTTTGCTTCTATACTATGCTGAAATAATTTATAAACGCTCTCTTCACTCATAGATTTAAATTCATCACTATTATATTTGTATTACTATTGTTTAAAATCGTTGAAAGGCATTTTTAATCCATTCAATACGGTATTCATTATTGTTCTTGTCTTTGATAATTGAGCTGGTATTTTGTGCCTCGCAAGGGCTTTTTGTCACACTCTTGGTGTTAGGTGTAATACCAATAACATCAAAGCGGCTAGCCATTGACTCTGTTAATTGATGGCTATGCAAATAGTGCTCTGCTGCTTTAATCAGCTTCTTTTGTTTTGTGTTATCAATCGTTTCACAGGCACTACCAAAATATATTTGTCGCCTATAGCGTACTTCGATAAATACAAGTGCATCATTATCTTTAAATATCAGATCTATCTCACCACGACGGCAGTAGTAGTTCTTAATTATAAACTGTAAGTTCTGTCTCTCTAAAAAAGCCTGTGCCAATTGCTCAGCTTTACCGCCACTATGTTGTTGCGTGGTCTTTATAGGTGCTGTTTTCTTAGGGGCTTTTGGTATTATCGCCTGCTTAATTTTGGTGACATTGATTTTTTTAAACATAAGATATCCTTTCTTTATGTTTTTAATGGAACGATGGCTACTCGTTGCAACTACTCAAATCTATTATCCTTTTGTGTTAGCTGCGGTAAGGGCTTTGCTTCTCCGTCGACTACTTGGGCCCAAGGTTGCTCTCGTATAATACGTTTATCGATACTTAATTTAAGTTTTCCTGTTGTACCAAAAATAGATGTATTGGGTAGTTTCTCGAGTTGCCTAAGTCGGTCGTGTAGATAGTATGCATCAATACCTAGTGCATATAAGCGGGAAAAATTAGCAGGGATATTAACCTTACTGTTTAGTAAGTTTTCATCATGCTCTTCGGGGTACAGTGTCCAAGGTAGCGTAATAAACCGTATACCGTTCAAATCTTTATTTTGACCGACGCTTTGTGATTGGGTATAAATTTGACTCGTGGCATAAACCGGTAAATCGCCAGCGTAGTGAAAAGAAAGTGTGGGTTTAATTTGTTGTCCTTCTTTAGCGCGAGTGACTAAAAAAATCATATCAATATCTTGGCGGCGTCTAGGCTCAAATTCAAAGTTTTTGCCAAATAGTCGCTTGAGTTGGCGAGCTCTCGATTCACTTTTATTGATATCGAGTGCAGATTTAATCATCGTAGAGTAGCTATCACTTTTATTTAACGTACTACTAACGATGACGCTACCACCAAACTCCTGCCAACGTTCGGTAAAGGATTGCACAGCACGTTGGCTCCAATCGGCTTTAGATGCAATAACCATGGCATATCGATGACCTTCTAGCCATGCACGATTCGCTGTCTGCAGCGCTTCATCTTCAAGAGATAGACCAAATTGGTAAAAGGGTAAATCGGTATTGCCTGCGGTTTCTGGTTCTTTCGTCAGTGCTGAGTCACTGATACTTACCGTCTCAGCAAGAGTGCTATCCGTTATTACGTTTGTTGATTGATTTGCAGTATTGGACAATAATTCAGGGGCGATAGACTCTGTACTATCGGCTAAAGAGACATCAGGGTTATCGGATGCAACTGTCCCAGGTGTTATGTAGTTAAGGGCGAGTGTTGTTACTAGGCTTTCTTTTCTGTGGTGTAATTGTGTGACATTCTCTTTTCGTAATGGACCAACCACCAAATCTACACCTTCGCTAATGGCTTGATCGTAAATCCTGTTAATATCTGCTTGGCTCGTATCGTACAAAACCACTTCGGGCCGGTATTCTAGGCCTTGATTAAAGTAGGCAGCAAGAAAACCGTCTCGTATTGTTTTGCCTGCCAGTGCCAGTTTTCCATTAACGGGGAGCAGCAAGCCAATTTTTTTGGGTCGTTCTGCAATCAGTGTATTCAATAGTTGTAAATCAAGAGGCAGTTCGGCAGCCGCTGGATGTGAGGGATTTTGACTAACCCAGTTGTTAATGGAAACACGTTTAGCCTCAAGGTTTGTTTCGTTTTGTTTGCTAAGAGTCGCTAATTCGTACCATCCTTGAGTGGTAAAGTCTGCGTTATCACGTGGGCTTGCTAATATTTGCAGTGGCTGTTGTATAAGGTTTTGCCAGAGCGCCTCATGGTTTTCCATAATGTCGAGAGGGTCAATTAATAGGTTGTCGAGTACAATGTGCTCAGCGATGCTTGCTTCAATATTGCCAATTTGGCTGAAGGTTTGTGCTCGTTGGCGGTGAAATTGTGTCTGTTGCTCGATAGTAAGCTGGCTCCAAAGGCTTTGAAGGCGTTCGTTACTGAGTAGTTCGCTCGATTGAAATATCGATTGGTCATCGCTATAAATATCGCTTGCGACGGTGACATAACGGATATATTGATCATCGGGTAATATATCGGTATTGATTCGATCAATAACACTTAAGGCTTTTTCTGTCTCGCCGAGTACACGCAGTTTGTCGGCTACATCAATTAGCTTATAGACGCCTTCAGGGGTGTTTTGTTGCTCTATTTGTTTAATCTCTCGCTCTAGCCCTTGTAGCGTAAACTCGGGTGCTTGTGACTTTATTGGACCGCTCCCACAGGCTGATAACACCACGGTGATCCCTAACAAGTAGCAACAGCAACGAATAGTTTTATAAATATGTTTGAGCGGCGTTAAAACAGGCATAAAGTGACCATTTGGGTGCTATTGATAGATATTAACTGACTAACTAGATTATCGCATTATACGTGAGCGAAGCGCTCAATGTGTGAATCGATTCTTCACTCGCATGTAATGCGAGCTTTGTTAGCATAAATTTTGGGTTTTCCTTTGCTATCCAAGTACTGACTGTATGCACTGTAAGTGATTTACAAAAAGCTGACAAATAGAAAGTAAGCCTATTATTCATCATTTTTTTAAGCATGGGTAATTATTTGAACACTATCTAGGGGTTAGCCAATACCAATCATTGCCAAGGCATGACAAAATAATAAATCTATCGACTATTTTTAAGCTATATTTTATTTCTTGAGACAATCCTATGATAAATCAACCATCTGGCGAGCTTTATATTGTTGCCACGCCTATTGGTAATCTTGATGATATTACTCACAGAGCATTAAATACGCTCAAAAGTGTCGATTTTATCGCCGCAGAAGATACTCGACATAGTGCTAGGCTGTTGCAACATTTTAATATTACAACAGCAATGATTGCCTATCATGAGCATAGTGATACCAAGCGTCTACAAAAAATTTGCCAACTATTAACAAGTGGTAAATCAGTGGCTTTAATTTCTGATGCCGGAACCCCGTTGATTTCTGACCCAGGCTTTCAGTTAGTAAAAACAGTGCGTGAGCAGGGTATTAATGTAGTCCCCATTCCTGGTGTTTGTGCCATGGTGGCTGCACTATCCGTGGCGGGCTTACCTTCGGATCGCTTTGTGTTTGAGGGCTTTATGCCAGCAAAAAAAAATGCGCGCTGCCAGTATTTACAGGCTTTATCACATGAAGAGCGCACTATAATATTTTATGAATCGAGTCACCGCATTTTGGCTTCTGTCAGTGATATGCGAGATATTTTAGGTGATACAAGGCGTGCCGTTATTGCACGTGAGCTTACAAAAACCTTTGAGACAGTATTAGAGGGTGATTTACAGACATTGGTTGATAAATTAACGGCCGATAGTAATCAGCAGCGCGGTGAGTTTGTGGTAATGGTGAGCGGGTATAAAAAGGCCGATGAGTTTTCGTCGATCACCGAGCCTGTTAGTCATATGATGACCACACTATTAGAAGAATTACCGATTAAAAAAGCGTCCGCTATGTGTGCAAAATTAACCGGGCTTAATAAACGCGACCTTTATCAATGGGCACTTGCGCAAAAAGATAGCTAGCGCAAACACCAAGCGGAGCTTGCAAAAGCCTTAATAGGTGTTTGTATCCTTATTGCGCTGACCGATTATTGATAATGCTGCAACTCTGTAGGCTTCTGCCAATGTCGGGAAGTTAAAGATACTTTCGACAAAGATATCAACATGGGCGTTGGATAAGATCGCCATCTGACCAATATGAATCAGCTCAGTTGCGCCTTCGCCGACGATCATAACGCCAAGTACAGACTCTCCGGCACCATCACAAACAATCTTTAGCATGCCATCTTGGATTCCCGAAATTTGACCGCGTGCGATCTCTTCAAAAAAGGCTTTGCCGATAATAATATCGCCGTGCTGTTCCCGTGCCGCCGACTCCGATAGGCCTACAGAGGAAAGCTCTGGGATGCCGTAGATACCTGTTGGAATCATTTGGCTCATATGGCCTGCGGGCATGTCATAGGCATTGCAAATGGCTCGTCTACCTTGCTCCATTGCCGTTGAAGCAAGAGCGGGTGGGCCTATCACATCACCTGCCGCGTATACTGAGGGGATCTCTGTTTGTAAATGCTCATCGACAGAAATTAAGCCTCTATTGTTGAGTGCGAGCCCAATATTGTCGAGTTTTAATGTGTCGACATTGCCTAGGCGTCCAGCAGCACAGAGTAACTTTTCGCCCTCTATATGGCTGCCATCTTCGAGTTCAACGACGACTTTTTTATCGTCCCAGTATGCGCTTTTAACGGTTGTATTTCCTTGCCAAGTGCCACCCATGGTTTCAAAGGCATGGACAAATTTATCAGTTAAGTCAGTGTCTAAAAACCCCAGTGGAGTGGGGTACTTGTCGATCATGGTGACTTTAACGTCCAGTGCTTGAAAAACAGAGGCATATTCACTGGCAATCACACCACCGCCCAATACGATTAAGCTTTTTGGTAGGTAGAGCATCGATAAAATAGAATCACTATCGTAAATATGCTCATGGTCAATGGCTATATTGTCAGGGCAACGTGGGAAAGAGCCAGTGGCTATCATGGTTTTTTCAGTACTTAGTTCACGCGTTTTTCCGCCGACTTGCATAAGAGTTATTGTGTGTTCATCTTTAAAACTGGCGCGGCCATGAAGCCTGTCGATGTGATTGCGTTCGATTTGTTTTTCCATATAGCTATCGTGTGCTTTTAGTACATCATCGAGTCTATCGATCAAAATAGACATCTCAAAGTTATCGCTCACGACAAAATCCGATAACTTGGCATTGGCTCTTAAATGAGAAATACGCAGCGCGTTTTCACGCAATGTTTTTGAGGGGATAGTTCCTCTATGGACACAGGCGCCACCTAGGTAGCGATCTTGTTCAATAATAGCGACACGCTTGTTTAATTTTGCTGCTTGTATCGCTGACTTTTGACCCGCCGGTCCGCTACCTATTACTATTAAATCGTAATCATATGTCATATTAAAAGTGCATCCATGGCTGTTTTGATAGCCTCTTTTTTACCAATGAGAGTTTCTATTTCATCGGGGTATAAATTAATGAGGGTTAGCGCTTTAGATGATAAAAGTTGCTCTTCTTCTTCTTTTGATGGCTGCTCTGCCAACATCATCGAGGCGAGTTGTGTACCAAAGGCAATTGTTGCCGCGAGATCTGGTTGAGTAGGGGCTTCGTTAAATCTTTTGTAAAAACTTATTGCAGCTGCAACTATTTCGGGAAGTTGCCACTTGGTCGTGACAGCTTCGCTGTATGCTGATTCAAATTCATTAAAAACTGCCTCTAACTCGCCATCGCTGAGTAAATCGATACTAGGCTCTGCCTCAGAAATAGTTTGTAAAATGACTGGTCGGCCAATGCTATGTAATAAACCACATAAAAAAGCGGCTTCTACGTTGCTTCTCATGGCTCGTGCGACCTCTTTTGACCACAGTGCTGTTGCTAATGCATGTTGCCAAATAGTATCGATATGTTTTTTGTAAGCAGGTGCATTAAACATTTTAGTATTTACCGAGGTGAGTAATGCAATATTACCGATCTCGATCATACCTAAGCGTGCAACGGCTTGTTGTATAGAGACTAAATTAGAGTTGGGGGTGTATGCGGAAGAATTAGCGATACGCATCACATGCCCACCTATAGTTGGGTCTGACTGAATCACAGCCGCTAATTGCTCTGCATTTGACTCAGGGTCTTGTGTAAGAGTAATAACACGATGGGCGACTTCAGGAAGAATAGGTACATCAATATTATTTTTTGATAATACTTTACCGAGTTGATCTATTGCGCGTTGACTATTGCTCAACTGACTTGTATCCGAGGCGGAGTTCATAGTATTCCTTTTAAAATGGCCAATCTATGGATACTTTAAGTGTAGATCAAAAAAGGATGAGTGCTAATTTTTACAGGATATAAGAATCGCGCATTTTAAATGTGTAATAGAGCGGCCCCAAAGAGCACCAAAACAGCCTCAAAAAATGAATCGAACTCAATATAGACTAGTTGGGTGCTGGTTTAGCTTGAGCAGCTAATTTCTAAGTGCTTTTCGCTCGCTTTTGGTGGTCTTGCAAAATCATCAAACTCGGGGTGCTCATCGAAAGGGGTTTGTAATAGCATAAATAAGGTATCGATATCACTCTTGTCCTTATTGGTTTCAGCTTTTTCTATCGCTTTTTGCAATAGATAATTACGAGCGATAAATTTGGGATTTATTTTCTTCATCTTATCGCAGCGAATAATATCCGATGAGTTTTCTATTTTAAGTCGTTGCTTATAGTCAAAAGCCCATGTTTTCCATTTATCTTGCTGTGTAAATAACTCACTTATCTGTGAGTTGTTATCAATTAATGCGGATTTTTTCATATCGTCAGATAACGATAGTTCATCGAGGGTATGAAATTCACAAAGCCTTCTAAACAATACGGTGTAGTCCACTTTATCCTGTGCCATTAGATTTAATAGCCCAGAGCATAGCTTGTGATCGTCTTTTGTCTCGGTGATAAAGCCTAATTTTTTTCTCATTAAGCTCGCATAAGTATCAACGAGTATAGGTTCATACTGGTGTAGTATTTCGCGAGTACTGTCTTTGCTAATAAGCGACGAAAGCGCATGGGCTAATGCACTCAAATTCCATAAACCAATAGAGGGCTGTTGATCAAAAGCATAGCGCCCAGTTTGATCGGTATGATTACAAATAAAGCCGGGTTCGTAATCATCTAAAAACCCATAGGGGCCGTAGTCCAGAGTTTCGCCAATGATCGACATATTGTCAGTATTCATAACGCCGTGAGCAAAGCCAATGCTTTGCCACTTTGCGATTAATTTAGCGGTAGCGGTAACAGTCATTAATAATAGTTGGTTATATTTATCCACTGCATTTATTGCATGGGGTAAAAACTGCTTAATGACATAGTCTGCTAATTGTTTAACTTCTGCGTGTTGGCCGTTGTAATGAAAATATTCAAAATGACCAAAGCGAATATATGTTTTAGCAACTCTGGTGACAGTGGCGCCTGTCTCGATGCCCTCTCGCATAACAGGCTCTTCGCTACCAATTAAGCATAATGCTCTAGTGCTTGGCACGCCAAGCTGATGCATGGCCTCGGACCCTAGATATTCTCGTATAGATGATCGTAATACTGCGCGACCATCGGCCCCACGTGAGTAAGGTGTTGGCCCAGCGCCTTTTAGTTGGATGTCTAATACGCCATAATCGGTATTCACTTGGGCTAATAACATTGCACGCCCATCTCCTAAGCGTGGACTGTAACCCCCAAATTGATGACCCGCGTAAACCATTGCTAATGGCGGTTGATCAGCGAGTGAACTCTTACCAGAAAAGATATCTAAGCCACGTCGAGATTCTATGTCACTCATGGGTATGCCGAGTAAAGCCATCACATTGCTATTGATGTGCAGCAAAAAAGGATCGCGAAGAGGCGTTGCCTGAACAACGGAAAAAAAGCTTTCTCCAAGCTCATAAAACTGGTTAGAAAAAGACAGCTTTTCAAATGACATGATGGTTTAGCACTCTTTAGTATGAATATTTTTTCTTATTACTATACGATGATTAAAACCATAGAGGTGGCATTTTTTTATAATTACTACACTAAAAATAAAGTGAGCGGGTATCAAAATTGCAAAAAATGAGACTGTTTATAGTGTAGGCTTTAATATTGGGCTGCCACCACTTAAATAAAGTATAGCGGGTCACATTTTTAGGTATTGCTCGATAATAATTTCCAAAAAGTAAGCCGGCTACCTCGACAAAATTACTCAGCTGAATAATACTTTAGATATATAATTAGATGATTATATGCGATAAAACGATAAGGAAACACGATGAAAATTCTTGATATATCGACACTCAATGAAGAAACCTTAGAGCGAGTGCTTCGAGCTATCCCATTTTATAAATCAGTTAAAAAAAGTAACGAAGAGGATTACCAAGCGCTACTTCGCTATTCACGGATTATTCAGTTCGATAGCGGCGAAACAATATTAAGAAAAGGGCAAAAAGATAGTTGGTCTTATTTTTTAGTTAAAGGCCAGCTCGTCGTCACAGTACAAGACCATGGTGATAATACACAACATATTAATTACGTGACACCGGGTGAAGTATTTGGTGACTTATCTGTGCTGTTATCGATTTCACGAACAGCGGATGTGAGTGTCGATGAAAACTCTAGAGAAGCGGTAATCTTTGGTACAGATTTTAGTAAATTTGGTAACGTAACGAATTTTAATGTGGTGTCTTTGCAAACTAAGCTTATTTACTATCGTCATACCATTGATACCCTTCGCTGGAAGCTAGAAATGTATCGCTCTAAATATGCAGATAATCCACTGTCCAATCGTCATCGAGAAATGAAGTTATTTAAAGGTCAAAAAAACAGCCCAGAGGAGTTAATGGCGCTACATAACCAGTGTATCGACTTTGCAAGGCTACTGTTGGAATGGACAGATACTTTTGGAAACCTGAGTATTGTTGCCGGTGAGGTCCCTGAGCCAGGTATGGCCTTATAGCACTATGTATTAGTAATCTATTGAGCTAGAGGCCTCTTTATTATTCTCTTCTGGAAAATTCGAGTTGCATGACGTAGGGTATTTTAAGAGGCTCATGATACCTTGGCCTCTGATATGTCTTCGAAAGTAAAAAGGCACGTCAGAGATCCCTTTAGCTATGATTAATGGGGTCCACCCAACTTTCGTAACCACCAATTAAGCTATAAACCTCTTCAAAACCCCTATCTATAAGTAGTTGTGCAGCGGGTTGGCTTGAATGCCCATGAAAGCAGTAAACAATGAGTGGGCAATCTGGGTCAGACTCCTGAATAAACTCTTGTAGGTTTTCATTGGTAAGATGTTGCGCTCCTTTTATATGTTGCGCATTAAAACTATCAAGATCACGAATATCAGCAAAGTTTACGGGTTTTTCCGCAATAAGAGATTTCGCATCAGCAACGCTAATATTTTCGAATTTATCCATCGGTTTAAGTCACCTTCTTTCTCTCTATGTTCTGTCGTTTATTGTAAACGTATCCTCTATAAAGTTATAGGGAATCAAGACAGCCTTTAAGGAGCCTCTGAATAAGTTGATTGGAGTTTTCAATGGCTTACGCCAATCCCCACGGCTTATTTAAAGGCTCTTCAACAATGGTGGTAATACTGGCAAGGCTAGCAACTAGCTTCTACACTTATTAACGATGATTCGTTAAAAGTGACCTATGTATTACACCAAAAAATTATTATTTATTGCTGCTTTATGCTCCTTTAATCCTGTTAGTGCGAATGATGCGTTGCTAGACAATGCGAACCTATGGTTACCAGCGTACTATCAATCTTACTTGGGCGACTTAAAAAATGCCGCTGCCGCTGTAAAGAAAACTGAAAAATGCCACCGGTTATTATCTGGAAAACTGATAGAGGGTCGCTCAAGCCTAGATCATCTAATATTTAGTTTTCGATGCCGAACACAGGAGCGTTATTCATTCTCTGTCGAATTCGATAATAATACCCAATTGATTAGCGATCCCTATGACCCTTTTGCTCGAAAAAAAGAAGAGAATCGCTTACGTAAAGAGCGTGAGAGGGTCCAACGTTATAAAGAAATATGCACGCAGGAGATGAAAAACCGAATTAATGAGTTTAAGAGGCCAAAAATTCTCAAGGATAATAACCTTGACTCGCCACTGGTTAAAGATGGTATGACAGTCTATAAATTATCCTTCGATTCGATGAGTAGTAAAAACAAAACGCTACTTTATAAGATAGAATGTAAAGTTATAAGTGATAATGATTATCAAATAAAGGTTTCTCCCAGGGCTGAAGCAATGCCATCAAAGAAGTAGGTGCCCTCGAGTAAAACATATCCAGTGATGATTTGAGTTATCAACTGGTAGGAAGGTAAATGTAAGGCGAGACATAAAAAAGGCCTCTAGTGGAGCTAGAGGCCTTTTTTGTAGTTATTAGTAGTGATTAACGACTACTTTTTCTTTTTAGCAACCTTTTTGGTAGCTTTCTTTTTAGCTGGCTTCTTTTTAGTAGCAGCTTTTTTAGTCGCTTTCTTCTTAGCGGGTTTCTTTTTTGCTTTAGCGGCAGCTTTTTTAGCAGCTAGTTTCGCTTTAGCAGCGGCTTTTTTGGCAGCTAGCTTTTGCTTAGCAGCGGCTTTTTTAGCGGCTTCTTTAGCTTTAGCGGCTTTTTTCTTTTCGGCTAGTTTCGCTTTAGCCGCTTTTTTGGCAGCAGCTAGCTTAGCTTTTTTGGCAGCAGCTTTGGCAGCAACTTTAGAGCGAGCAGCGGCTTTCTTTTCAGCTAGTTTCGCTTTAGCAGCGGCTTTTTTCTCAGCAGCAGCTTGTTTCTTAGCAAGAGAGGCTTCTGCTTTAGCAACTGATTTCTCAATGGCTACGGCTTCTTTGTTATTTGCAGCAGCTTGTTGTAGAGCAGCTTTTGCATCCGCTAAGTCCGCTTTAGCAGCAGCAGCAGCGGCTTTAGCAGCAGTTACCACTTTAGTTGCAGCGGCTAATTGCTTAGCAGAAGCTGCTGTTTTCTTCTTTTTACGGATAGAAACAACTTTAGCACTTGCAGATTTTACTTTGCTAGCAGTAGCATTCGCTGCTTTCGTCGTTGAGGTGATTTGCTTTTTAAGCGAGGCGATTTGCTGAGCGCGAGCTTTGCCTAATTCTTTTTTGAGTTTAGCAATTTCTGCTTCTAATTTTTGTACCGGGTTAGCGGATGCTTTTTTAGGTGCGGCCATATCATGTTCCTATTTTAGTAATAAAAAGAGTTTTAGTCGTAAAAGGGTTGTTAAATTATCAATAAATAATAAAAGTGTAGCGCTAGTTTAATAATCCAGCAATTATACAGCTAATAATAAAAGAATAAATAAAGCACAACTTTTTTTTGATAAAAAACCTGTTTTTTTGTTAAAAAATTCAATTTTTTACGTCTAAAGTGCCCCAAAAGGTAAAAACTTATTCTTATTATTGTTTTTAATCCAAATTAGCAAATCTTTGTGGATAGCATGTTTACGTTTTCTTAACAGCTTTGCAATCCAAATGACAGGAGACCTTTCTTCTGCTTGCCAATTTGTAAATTGTACTTCTGCTAGTGTAAAAAAGCGAATCAATGCTATTAATTCTTCGTTATTAAAGTTTTCTAAGGTGCTAAACCAAGTTTCTTTTGGTAGGAGCATTATATCTCGGTGTTCTTTTAGCTCGTCTTCAGATAATAAATTGTTGATGCTTTGAGGCTCATCAATATTTACCGTGTTGATAATTCTTTTCAAGAAATCGGCATCAAGTTGGTAATTATTGGTATGTTCCTGCGATGATGAACTTGCATTTGGGTCCCAAACTCCAGTAGTCATTCTGTTTTCCTGATTTTGATGAGTAAAATAAGTGTATACGTAATAAATAATGACTAAATATTTTTATTTAACAAATATTTTACTCTCTAATTGTTGATATTGATCTATTTTTTTATGCTAAAAATAGTATACTGTATATAGATACAGTTATAGTTGCTGTTGTTAGAAATTGATACGTTATTTGTGTGAGTATTTTGTTAAAAATATATCAGCACAAGGCCAATTAATGAAGATAGTGAAATAGACAATAATGAGAAAAATTATTCACTGCGATGCAGATTGTTTTTTTGTTGCCTTAGAAGTTAGAGATACTCCAGACCTAAAAGGATTACCTGTAGCTGTTGGTGGTGACCCTGCTAAGCGTGGAGTTATATCAACGTGCAGTTACGAGGCACGTGCTTTTGGCGTACGCTCTGCTATGGCGTCTGCCCATGCTAAACGGTTATGCCCGCAGTTAATTATTTTACCCAACAATATGTCAAAGTATCGAGAAGCGGCTATAGAAATGCGGCGTATATTTTTAGAGTATACCGATACAATAGAGCCGGTCTCTCTTGACGAAGCTTATATCGATGTTACAGCTACGCACCATTGTTTAGGCAGTGCAACATTGATAGCTAAGGAAATTCGAAGACGGGTCGAGAGCGAAATAGGAATTACTGTATCTGCGGGCGTATCAAGCAATAAGTTTTTGGCTAAAGTTGCAAGTGATTGGCAAAAGCCCAATGGTTTAACTGTTGTGGAGCCCAATAGGGTGGCATTTTTTCTAAAACATTTACCGGTTGATTGCCTCCCAGGAGTAGGGCCGTGCTCTCTGCGCAAATTACATAATAAAGGCGTATTTAATTGTAAGGACTTACAGCAGGTTTCAGAGTCTTGTTTAGCATCCGAATTTGGGGTTTTTGGTAAACGTCTCTATAGTTTGAGCAGAGGTGAAGATAACCGTCCTGTTAAAATACGTGATTACAGAAAGTCATTGAGTGTTGAACATACGTTTTCTATAGATATGTCTAATGTCGATAAATGTAATACTTCATTATTGATGTTATTTGAAAAGCTCAGTAAACGTTTAGAGGGCGTAGATTCTAAACAGGCAATACATAAATGTTTTGTTAAGTTAAAGTTTGCCGATTTTACTAAAACAACAATGGAGAGTGTCAATACAGAGCTAACGCTGGATGTTTGTAGAGGTTTGCTTAAAGAGGCGTGGCTGAGGTATAAAAAACCCGTTCGTTTGATTGGTATTGGTGTTCGGTTCAGAGATATGCAAGTGCCATCCCTTAAGCAGTTAGATTTGTTTTAGGGTATTTCGATTAATGGCTTACTAGAGTTCCTATAGCTGTATAATGAGTTAGATTGTGTGGGCTGTGCTTATTTGGCGTACCTTTACTTAGTGAACCTTTATGTGGCTTAGTATTTGACGCGTTTTTTAGGTTACTGAAAAATAGCTATCACAGATATAGGTAACTTGAGATTGTATTTAGTGATAAAACCGTGAATTATAAAAAGAATCTTAGTTAAGGATATTTCTAGAAATAAGGTCATTATATTCACCCATGGGAGATCTCGACACTGCCCACAAGGATGTACAGTATTCCGACTTTGCCGCGACGCTGCTATCATTGGCCTAGTCTAGTATCTCTTGAGTGTAAAAAGTCACATTAGAGATGCTCTTAAATATGCTGTTAACCCTTAAGGGCTTATAATACGGCAGCTTATGGCTAACTGTTAACTAGAGAGCCATCTCATCAATAGGATAGTAATAATGATTAAGTTTGATAAACTCGAACGCAAAAAGAAATTAGATTTTTATATGCTGTGTAGGACTTTTCAAAATAACGGCATACACTCCGAAGAAGAGGCCATCAAATGTAAGGCAAAATTACTCTCTAATGCCAAAATTCAAGTCCTCGTCGTTCTTATTGTAGGCAGCACATTGGCGCTGCTTTTTACTCTGCCTGTTATTCTTTTATTCACATTGATAGTGATGGTTTATATTGTTGTTTATACCTTTCGCGGCCGTGTTTATATTCAGCGCTATATTGATGAGATTCTAAAACACCCCGATTACGACCCTAAGATTGCCCTTGAAGAGCAAATGAAGCATAGGGGTGAAAACTCAATAATATAAGTTAGCCCTTTAATACGTTTAATCTATCACTAATTACTATTTCAGAGTCTTTTACTATGGGAATGCTTGCAGTCGATAAACCGGTAATGATCATTGATCGTTACCTTAATATACGCGCACAATCACTGAATTTAGTGGCACCCCTATCAGAAGCAGATGCACAATTACAATCTATGCCAGATGCTAGTCCAGCTAAATGGCATTTAGCGCATACCACGTGGTTTTTTGAAACATTTATATTATGCTCCTTCTTGAAAGGTTATAAACGCTTTAATGAAACCTATAATTATTTGTATAACTCCTACTATAACGGTATTGGTGAGCAATATCCCCGTGCTCAAAGAGGCTTGATTAGCCGTCCATCTTTGGCTGAGATTCTCTCCTATCGAGAGTTTGTTGATACTGCGATCCAATCCTTGTTTGATCAATTAGATAGTTTTAACGAGTCATCTATAAAAGAGTTATCAGGTTTGTTAGAGCTGGGCCTTAATCATGAGCAACAACATCAAGAACTGTTGTTAACCGATATTAAGCATGCTTTTTCTCACAATCCTTTATCTGAGTCTTATTCTACGTCTGGTCTCACGCGCTTAACAAATTCAGCACCTGAGTTATCCTGGTTGCCCATCGAGCGTAGTTTGGTATCGGTAGGTTACGATGGCACGCAGTTTAGTTTTGATAATGAGCGACCAGAGCACAGTGTTTATGTGCATGATTTTTCGATTGCATCGCGACTAGTGACTAATAGTGAATATGCTGAATTTATAGCGAGTGGTGGCTACCATAATCCAGATTTTTGGTTGGCAGATGGTTGGGCATGGTTACAGCAGCGGCTAGCACAAAACCATAATGCGCAGCCTTTATATTGGGTTAAACAACAGGATCAGTGGTTTGAATTTACCTTGTCGGGTTTATTGCCATTAAATAATCATCAAGCTGTCACACATATTAATTATTACGAAGCGAGTGCTTACGCAAACTGGTTAGGTGTGCGCCTACCGACGGAGTTTGAATGGGAAACTGCTGCTCGACAAATGGATGCAAAGCCGCTTGTCTCACAAGATATGAGCCGGATTACATTGCATCCATCGGTTGCCTGTGAATCTCAATCATCGAGCCCATTTTTGCAGGCTTTTGAGAATGTATGGCAGTGGACGACCAGTGGTTATGGTGCATACCCGGGGTTTTCTCCCTTTAGTGGGGTGGCCGGAGAGTACAATGGCAAGTTTATGTCGAACCAAAATGTCCTTCGAGGTGGTTCCTGTGTAACACCTGTAGGCCATACGCGAGCGACTTACCGCAACTTTTTTTATGCCCATCAGCAGTGGCAGTTTACAGGTATTCGTTTGGCTAAATAATAGTAACAAATATTTCGGCCTGTCATCTAAGCAGATAATCACTTCTCGTTAATAGGAATTAATATGTCGACAGCAGAACAAGCGCTAGCTGTAAATAGTGCTCACGAAGGTCAAGAAAGTGAACATCAAATAGATCAAGAGTTTTTAATAGAGGTCACTGATGGTCTCTCTAGCTCTCAAAAAACATTACCGTGTAAATACTTTTATGATGAAAAAGGCTCTCAATTATTTGAAGCTATTTGTGAAACGCCCGAATATTACGTCACACGTACAGAATGTAGTATTTATGAGCGCTATGCTAGTGAGATGGCAGCCTTAATTGGTGAAAAAGCATTGTTGTTAGAGCCCGGTGCCGGCTCTGTCAAAAAAATCGGCATGATACTTGAAAAACTAACAAACCCTGTGGGTTTTGTCCCCATGGATATCTCGCAAGAAATCCTCCAGTATTCGAGCGATGTACTCTCTCAACAGTTTCCAGAGATGAGTATTGATCCAATTGTTATTGATTTTCTCAACAAAGAGCAGATTCATCAAATATTTTCTACGTTGCCTGTACGGCCTCTGGTCAATAAGCGCGTTATATTTTTCCCGGGCTCTACTATTGGTAATTTTAACCCCGATGATGCCATTGTATTTTTAAAGCAGTTTGCCGAGAATCTATATTCTGGAGATGGCCTATTAATAGGCGTTGATTTAGTCAAAGATACAGCCATCCTTGAAGCAGCCTATGATGATAAAAAAGGTATAACCGCGCAGTTTAATAAAAATCTATTAGATCGTATTGATAGAGAATTAAATGCTACTTTGAGTACTGGGTCATTTAGTCATCGAGCTGTATTTAATCAAGATAAAAGCCGTATAGAAATGCATTTGGTCAGTGATATCGAACAGACGGTTTGTCTTGATGGAAATAAAGTCTCTTTTAAACAGAGTGAGACTATTCATACAGAAAACTCCTACAAATACACGATAGATAGCTTTTCTTTGTTGGCTAAAAAAGCAGGGTTTCAATTAGAAAAAGTATGGAAGGATGATAATGATTTGTTCAGCGTTCATTATTTTTCGGTAATTTAGTCGGGTAGTTATTTGCGGGTATAACCTTTGAAGATACTTTGTAATAAAGTATTTTTTAATACTTGGCCTCTTTAATATAGCCGGCGACCACTACAGTGTTTTCTTTGTAGCTTGGGTATTCATTATTGTAAAGCGTAAAAAAGCCACCATTTTCAGAAGCTTGATAACAACGTAGCGGCACTGATAATACTTGATTATCAGTGCTATTGTTTTGCTGTCCAATAGTTGGTTGTTTAGCAGCATTTAAATAGGCTTGTTGCCAAAAAGGCATCAATAAACTGCCTGCAGAACCCGTCGCACTGTCTTCTAACTCACCATAAAAGGGTGCAAAGTATCTAAATACAATATCATAGTCCTTGCTTTGTGACTTTGCTGTAATAATCAATGCGCGCTTATTAATGATGGAGATAATAGTTTGCGTAAGAATAAAGTCCTTTACTTCACGCTCGCAATTTAGCTCAATAATCAAATAACCATCTTCATCGGGAGTTTTGTTTTCGCGTACTATTTTATTGTTGAAGTATTTTTGGTGATCACTTGGCAGTAATACCTCATGTTTTAGCCGCAAAGAGTACTGCTTAGCCAAATTTGATAAATTGCCATTAGAGTGAATGGCTACATTGAGTTCTTCTTTATCGGAGTAAAAGCGTATACAGGTATCGCTAGGTAAAGTTGGCGGGCTTTTTATTATGTGACCATCTACAAAAGCAGCCGCTGCTAGGGTCCCATGTCCGCAGCGTTGAATAATACTTGTTGACGAAAACCAGCGAATAGAAAACTCACGAGTATCAGTGAGTTCGCCGCTATTATGCGTACTAATATAGCTAAAAGTAACATTATCCGGCAGTAATGTTTGTTGAGCACTATCGCGTTGTACGGATCGAATAAATTCGAGATGCTCTTTTAAGCTAGGTAGCTCATTAGTGTTAATGACTAGCGCTGGGTTTCCTTTACAAGCTAACGGGCCAAGAAACTCAGCGGTAAATACAAAAAATAACGGTAATGATGCATTATTTTTTGTGATATTGTTTAGTACTTTTATCATATAGATATATAGATAGCCCTAATACCAAAGCGGGCGATCAGATATTCCTTAAATCAAATGAATTGCCTATCATATGACTAATCAACCGATGCCTTCAATCCCTTTAAAAAACTTAGTGGAAGATATACAAGGGTGTGCACTGTGCGAATCACATTTGCCTCATGGTGTGCGGCCCGTTGTACAGTTAGCTCAATCGGCAAAAATATTAATAATAGGGCAAGCTCCGGGGCGTCGTGTACACGAAAGTGGTATTCCGTGGGACGATCCATCGGGTGATCGGCTGCGCGAATGGATGCAAGTCACAAAAGACTTATTTTATGATCCGAATCAAATTGCCATTATGCCAATGGGGTTTTGCTATCCAGGTACGGGAAAAACGGGCGATTTACCACCGAGAAAAGAGTGCGCTACAACATGGCATGATCTAATACTGAAAAAGCTACCTAATGTTCAATTAACATTGCTTATTGGGCAATATGCTCAAAAATATTATCTTAAGCCTCTGGAGCCAAAAATAAATAAAAACTTATCACTGACAGAGCGAGTTCGAGCATGGGAAAACTATTTACCCAAATATCTGCCTATGCCACACCCTTCGCCACGTAATCAAATTTGGTTAAAGAAAAACAGCTGGTTTGAAAGCGATGTTGTGCCTTATTTGCAACAAAAAATAGCGTCGGCTTTGCGTGAATAAATGACGGATTTATAGGTTAATTAACATAATTAATAGGAGCTTTGATAATGAAAACAATGACATGTAAACAACTAGGTGGTGCTTGCGATAAATCTTTTCAGGCTACATCTTTCGATGAAATTGCTCAATTAAGTAAAGAGCACGGTATGGAAATGTTTCAGCAACAAGATGAAGCCCATTTAAAGGCGATGCAAGACATGCAAGAAATGATGCAAAAACCAGAGGCGATGCAAATGTGGTTTGAAAGTAAAAAGAAAGCATTTGACGAACTGCCCGAAGATTAATAGTTAATTGACTATGCCAAGTAACAAAAAAACAGCCAACGCATTACCATCACAAAAACCTAGTGATAATCCACAAGCGTGGATACAATGCAGTAGTGATGTTGTTTACGAAAACCCATGGATACAGGTTAATCACGATAATGTGATTACACCAGGTGGTAAAAAAGGTATTTATGGCCGTGTGCACTTTAAAAATCATGCGGTAGGTATTTTGCCTATCGACGAGAAAGGCTGGACATGGATTGTACAACAGACGCGTTACCCTCATTCTTGTAAAACATGGGAGATCCCCGAAGGTGGCTCCCCAGACGGCGAAGAGTGTCTAGACTCGGCTAAACGCGAGCTGGACGAAGAGGTGGGTTTGATTGCTGAGGAGTGGCAGCTATGGTTGCAGTTACAGTTATCAAATTCTATTACCGACGAGGTTGCTACGGTTTACTTAGCACGGGATTTATCACAGGGGCAGATAAGTCATGAGCATACAGAAGACATTTGTGTGAGGCATCTACCATTGGCGCAAGCCATTGCGATGGTGCATGCCGGTGATATCGTCGATGCCATGTCTGTTGCTAGCTTGCTAAAAGCGCAAATTGTCTTCAAAGATTTATTGGGAGCTGCTGAATAAGCCTCGAAAGGATTAGTCGTCGTTATTAAACATATTAAATAGTGCCGATTTTTCATCCTCGCTCACTTGCTGATTGTCACTTTCAATCTCGGTGTGGCAAACCTGATTGCGTCCATTCTTTTTGGCTTCATAGAGTTGGTTGTCGGCTCTTTCTACAAGTTGGTGCCAGTTATCATTGTCGAGTTTACCGGGGTAGCTACTGATGCCAAGGCTGACAGTTAATGGATGGGTTGTTGCACTGCCATCTGCTAAATTTACCGTCAGCGGCGCTTTTTCGATAGCTGCACGTATTCTCTCTGCAACTTGTAGTGAAGTGGCTGTGTCCGTACTGGGTAAAATAACAGCAAATTCTTCACCGCCATAGCGACAAGCGGTATCTAGCTGGCGAATATTACCGACGATGGCATCGGCGATAAGTTTTAATGCCTGATTACCGACTTCGTGACCCCAGTTATCATTTACCTGCTTAAAATGGTCGGCATCTATCATAATTAGCGTGGTAGGTTGTCCTGTGCGCTTAGAACGTTCCATTTCTTGGCCGATTGCATTGGTAAAATGCCGATAGTTTGCAAGGCCTGTCAATGTGTCCGTACTGACTAAGTCAGATAGCTTTTTTACCTCCTCAGTCAATGCATCGAGCTTAGGCTCTAATTGGCATTGTGTTCCATCAGTGCAAAATGTGGGTGAATCGGACATAGGTTTCTAGGGCCTGTTAACGCTAGTTTTATGGTTACTGCTGGCATCTATTTTTTGTCTAGCACAGCAGTGCGTGCTAAGTGTAGTAGTAGGTTTACATAGTAGCGAGAGCGAGCCTCAGATTGCCCTAAAATAGCTCCCTAGAGCCGTTTGCCACTTATTAGGTCCCGTCAAACTTATTCCTCGCGCCTTAATTGGCATTATTGAACAAGTTATTAATACACTTTTAATAAGCATAGTTTAAAAGTCTAACCCATTACGGTGTTTTTTTCGATATAGGTAATTTTTAAGGCATGTAAAAGAAAAAGGGCATCGAATAGATGCCCAAAGCAAGGGAAGTAAAAAAGGGTTAGCGAGGCTTGAGTTAAGCCGCGTAGTGCTTAATAAATGGGTTAAGTATACGGCCCCAAAAGCCGGTTAATTTAACCGGAGCGCTTTCTACTGATAAACAGAGGCAATCTATGTTGCTTGCTGAAATTGGTTGGTGTATATCACCAGGCTGTTTGACAACGAAGTCACCTTCTTGATAAATACCTTGTTTGTCAGAAAAACTACCTTTAAGAATAACAGTCATCTCTGTACCACGATGATCATGCTCAGGCACAATGCCGCCTGCATTGATTTTTTGTAGCGAGACTTGGTGTATTTGTTGGCCGGCAACTAGGGGTCTCGTCTCTAGCGATGAATTAACATGTCTCCATTTGAGAGATCGATTATTGATCATTTTGGTCACAACTGTAGGTAGTGGACCATATTGCTTGGATAACTCTTCGGCCTCTTTACTATTTTCAGATCGTTGTGGCTTAGGACTTAACGCTTTTTTAGCAGTTGTTGCAGGCAGTGCCTCAAGGGAATCCATGAGTTTGTCAAAACTATCTTCAGCCAGCGGCTGAGGCTCCAATGTCGCGAGCATCACACCGCCTATTTGCTCTATTCTTTGAACATTTTGCTGACACTTAGTACAAAAGTGTAAGTGTGTGTTGACGGCAATAGCTTGTGCTGTATCTAATGTGCCATTCGCAAATTCGACCAGTAAATTATCGTCGGGGTGATGCTGTATCATAATGCTTGCCTGTAAAAATTCTTAATAGTGGTGCTTTTCCATTTATTTATAGCTGTTTTTGACAGATATAAATTCTAATCGTTACTGTATTAAAGATTGTAATTTGTTTTGCGCAAGCCGAACCCTTGATTTAACCGTACCTAGCGGTAAATTCAGCTCCTCAGCTACTTCGCTGTGTGATTTCGACTCCATATACACTTTGCGGATCACGAGCGCTTGTTCTTCGGGTAATTTCTCTAGTGACTCTCTTATATCATCTGCCTGCCTGTGGCTTTGCAGCATATGATAAGGGCCGTTTTCTGTTGAATCTTCCCAAATATCTTCTGTTTCTATTGATGTCGTATTCGCATACTTATTTTGACGTCTAAGCATGTCAATACGGGTATTTCTCGCAAGAGTAAAGACCCACGTACTAGCTGCTGCCTTACTCTGATCGTAACTACCGGCTTTTTGCCAAACTTTAATCATCGTTTCCTGTACAAGCTCATCCATCATTTGTAATGAGTACTGGTTGGGAAATTTGGACATAAAGTAACTTTTCAGCAATGGGCCAAAATGCTCATAAAGTGCTTTAAAGGACCGCCTATCTTGGCTTTTACCAACCTTGATTAGGTGTTCGTTCCAAAATGAGGTTGGTTTTTTAGTACTAGTATCTGATTCCATGGAAGCTTTATTATGTAAATAATGTGGCTTCAATTCTACAGCTTTATGCACAAGTTTTCGCCTCGTCTACGTGAATATATTGAGTAAGTGGTCGTATCTTGCGATAGGACTAATTTTATCCAATAACTACTACACACTATTACGCTATAGTCTGTTATTTGGATCTACTAATTATGGGTGATCTGTATAAATATATGACACGTAACTGTTAGTAAAATTATAGGCATACAACGCCTTCTGTATTTAAAGAGTTTAGGAACAGGTCTGAGTGGAATTTTCGTCACCGAGAAAACATTCAGATCGGTTCCTAAGGTCTTTTAACAAACCGACCACAATGGAGTGGGTTTAGTATGACAACGCCGATAGCAAAACTTAAACATTACTACGAGTCATTCGATCAGATGTCATTTGACTGTCTCGATCAGATATATGCTGAAGATGTTGTCTTTGTAGACCCTCTACATAGAATCAAAGGCCTAGAGACGTTAAAAGCGTATTTTAAAGAGAGTTGTTCGAATGTGACTTATTGTCGGTTTATCTTCACTGAAGAAATTACCAGTGAGCGATCTACCTGCCTTAAATGGAGAATGGAATATAGCCATAGCGCTATAAAAAACAATGCGCGACTAGAGCTGGTTGGCACTAGTATTGTTCAGTTTTCAGAGGGCAAAGTCACATCCCATGAAGACTTTTATGATATGGGATCAATGCTTTATGAGCATATTCCGTTACTCGGTGGTGCCATTCGTATGATTAAGTCACGTATGATTAAAGCCGCATAATTGTGAGTCATTCCGAGGTGTCTGTGATTGAACAGGGAAATAGCAAGGGATCTTGGGAGGGTAAGACGGTTTGGATAACGGGGGCAAGCTCTGGTATTGGTCGCTGTTTGGCAATTGATCTTGCTAATATGGGTGCTGTTGTTATTGTCAGTGCACGTAGTGTCTCCAAGCTTAATGACCTTGCCAAAATTTCCCCTCAAAAAATATTACCCCTACCTTTAGATGTATCTGATGCCTCACAGATCAAGCAAGTGCGTGAGCAGTTGTTTAGCCGTGTTGAAGCCATCGATGTGGTCATTTTGGCGGCAGGTGTTGTCGAATATGAAAACGATTTAACACTCGATATACTTAGCTATAAAAAAGTGTTCGATGTTAACTTTTTTGGCTTAGTTAATTCCGTAAACATTGCAATGCCACTGCTTAAAAATTCTCGACACAAACCCTATATTGTTGGGGTAACGAGCCTAACTGTTGTTACTGGGTTTCCGCGTGCAGAAATTTATGGTGCCTCAAAGGCGGCAGCCGATTACTTTTTAAAAGCGCTCAGAATGGATCTGCCAACGGATGCGTTTGATATTAGTATTGTTCGCCCAGGCTTTGTTAAAACGCCTATGACCGATGTGAATGATTTTCCTATGCCTTTTATTATGTCGGCAGAAAAAGCAGCACAAACAATTATAGTTAATATGAACAAGCGAAAATTATTTATTAATTTCCCGAGACGCTTTTATTGGCTGCTAAAGTGTATGTCTTGTTGTTCATGGCTGTGGTATCGCTTGTTGGCACCTAAGCTGCGTCGTGGCTGAGTACACTTAGCTATAAAATTATATGTATTACAACTGTTAAGGGCATAAATGAAAATAGCAATTATTGGTGCAGGTATCTCTGGATTAACTGCTGCCTATGTACTAAGCCGAAAGCACGAGGTCACTGTTTTTGAGGCTGATAGCCGTTTAGGGGGGCATACCGCAACAAAGAAGATCGTCCACAATGGTAGAGATTACGCCATTGATACAGGTTTTATTGTTTTTAATGATTGGACGTATCCAAACTTTCAAAAGCTACTGGCCCAATTAGGTGTTTCTGCCAAACCAACGGATATGGGTTTTAGTGTTTCATGTGATATAACAGGTTTGGAATACAGTGGCACCAATTTAAATACAATGTTTGCTCAACGTCGAAATTTATTGAATGTAAAGCATTGGGCGATGATTCGTGACATTTTACGTTTTAATAAAGAATCATTACAAGATGTCGAGAGTGGTGGTGAGTATCTTGAGATTAGCCTAGGTGAGTATCTACAGCGCAAAAACTACTCCCAAGTATTTACCGATAAGTATTTAATTCCTATGGGTGCGGCCATTTGGTCGGCATCGACTACGGTCATGAAGAATTTCTCGCTACAATTTTTTGTACATTTTTTCCGAAATCACGGCCTATTAAGTGTTAATGATCGCCCTCAATGGCATGTTATCGAGGGTGGTTCTGGCAGTTACATCGAACCATTAATTGACAGCTTTAAAGATAATATCCACCTTGATACGCCGATAAAAACTATTCATCGTGAGCGAGAAAGTGTGCAGCTTGAATTGATGGACGGTAGTTACGAAGAGTTTGATGAAGTTATTATTGCCGCGCATAGCGATCAAGCGCTTAAGATGTTAGCGAACCCCAGTGATGATGAAATAGACGTATTAAATGCAATACCTTATCAAAATAATGAGGTGGTTTTGCATACAGATACCCGTT
This sequence comes from uncultured Pseudomonadales bacterium, assembly GCA_947488935.1. Lineage (GTDB taxonomy): Bacteria > Pseudomonadota > Gammaproteobacteria > Pseudomonadales > Cellvibrionaceae > CANLBN01. The sequence continues at coordinate 181,210 of CANLBN010000006.1, read as the reverse complement.
TACTGCCCAAAAGGCGCTCAACTTGGTCAAGTTGGAACTATCGAATTACCAATGATCAAGATGCCTCAGCTGAGACCAAACCACCGGTATTAACCTACGATATGAATATTTTGCAGGCTATCGAAAGCGAGGATACTTTTTGTGTGACATTAAATAAAACAGAAGCAATAGACCCTGACAAAATATTAGGTGTTTATCATTATGCGCATCCAGTATTCTCTATGGAAAGCGTTAAGGCGCAAGCAAAATGGAGTGATATTAACGGTGTTAATAAAACTTGGTTTTGTGGTGCTTATTGGGCCAATGGTTTTCACGAAGATGGTGTGCTTAGCGCACTACGGGTTACTGAGAAACTAGGATCAACACTGTAAGTTATGGCGGCGATATCTAAAAATATAGAGCTAAATAGTGCTATCTACTCAGGTAAAGTAAGGCACAGACGCTTTACACCCAAAGCACATGCTTTTTTCTATAAGGTATTTATGGTGTATCTCGATTTACATGAAATCGATCAAGTATTTGCTAAAAGCCCTTGGTGGTCTAATAAAAAATTTAATATCGCACAATTTAGGCGCTCTGACTTTTTTGATAAAAAACAAAGCGGCTCACTGTATGATGCACTGGCTAATTGGCTGGAGCGTGAAAATGGTAAAAGGCCAGAAGGCCCTATTCGGATGTTGGCTAATTTGCGCTACTTTGGCTTTATTATTAACCCTATTACCTGTTATTACTGCTTTGACAAGACAGGTAAGCATCTAGAAACCGTTGTTGCAGAAGTCACTAATACCCCTTGGGGTGAGCGTTGCCAATATATTTTAAATGTGGCTGATTTAGAAAAAAATAATTCAAAAAAACAAACATTTACGTTTACTAAAAAAATGCACGTATCGCCTTTTCAACCGATGGACCTTGAATATCACTGGGCTGGAAAAACCCCAGATAAAGACCTATTGGTCCATATCGATGTACATCAACATCAACAATCGGTATTTGATGCGACATTAACCCTAAAACGTGAAGCAATGACAAGTCAGGCCATGAATTCTATTTTATGGCGATACCCACTAATGACGAGTAAAGTTGTCCTAGGTATTTATTGGCAAGCACTTAAACTTTTTATCAAAAGAATCCCTTTTTACGGTAGTCCGAGCACTAATACAGACCGCTTATAGCCATAAAACAAATAAAACCTTACAAAAAGAAAGACAATTTTAAAAAATTGCGTATTAAACAATGAATAACAAGCTAGTAGGAGCCGATTCATGAGAGCAGTTAGTATTGATAACAAAAAAGTCAGCGAGTCAGCATCGGCTTTTGTTGATAGTTGGGCTAAAAAGTTGATACTTAGTTGGTTGTCAAAAATCAAACAAGGGCGTTTAACACTTGTTGATAATGGTCAGTATTCATACTTTGGCCAGTCAGAGTCTGAGGCGAATATTAGTGGAACCATTATTATCCAACATACCTCTACCTACAGAGATATTTTATTTAACGGCGCTATAGGTACTGCTGAGGCTTACATGAAAGGGTCTTGGAATTCGCCGAACCTCGTCCATGTAATTCAGGTGCTTTGTCAAAACATAGAGTTAGTGCTTGAGCTAAATAATGGCTGGTCGAAGCTGAGTAATACCCTGATGGGTTGGTCGCATCGCCTGTTTAGGTCTAACAGTAAAGAAAACTCCAAGTTAAACATTGCAGCACACTACGATTTGGGTAATGACTTTTTTTCATTATTCCTTGACCCGACTATGATGTATTCGGCAGCTATTTATCCCGATAAGAACATGACGCTAGACGGTGCAGCAACCTATAAATTAGATCACATTTGCCAGCGCCTATGCTTAACAGAAAAAGACCACTTGCTAGAGATAGGCACTGGTTGGGGCGGCATGGCAATTCATGCGGCAAAACACTATGGCTGTCGTGTGACGACAACGACGATCTCTAAAGAGCAGCATAGCTATGCCAAGGCGCAAATAAAGGCCGAGGGTTTAGACGATAGAGTGACAGTACTACTTGATGATTATCGTGATTTAACGGGTAAATTCGATAAATTGGTCTCTATTGAAATGATAGAGGCTGTCGGTCCTGAGTATTATAAAAGTTATTTTGAAATGTGTAGTAAGCTCCTCAAAAGTGACGGGCTAATGTTGATTCAAGCGATCACAATGCCGGACCAACGTTATGCACTGACAAGTAATAGCGTTGATTTTATTCAAAAATATATTTTCCCTGGAGGGCACCTGCCTTGTAATTCGGTATTGTTGAATCATGTTGCTAAAGATACTGATATGCAAGTCGTTGGCATAGAAGATATCACTCTCGATTACGCAAGGACCTTAGAGCACTGGCGTGAAAGGTTTACCGATAAACTATTGGCCGTTAAGGAGCAAGGTTACGATGATGTCTTTGTGCGGATGTGGGATTACTACCTTTGTTATTGTGAAGGGGGCTTTCGAGAAAGAACTATCGGGACCGTACAAATGCTAATGGCAAAACCCCGTTGCCTGAATTTACCTGTGGTGAAATAAGTTGATCGATAACCTGTTATATCACAAATAGCACCACTAATCTGTTAAGGTATATTTGTTGTCAGTTGACTAATCTGAGGCAGCAAAAAATCAGTACAACTATAGGACCATTGCAGATTAATTATTGGGGTGCATAGTCGGCAACATATTTATTAATGGTCCACGCCGGACAGGTAAGCCTATTACGTAAGCTTTGTAAGCATGATGATTCGATACTGCTCTTTTGCTGCTTTATTTCTACTTTCTTTTATTTCTTCTGATATTTTTGCAGAAGCTCATACACCAGAATTTTGCCGTCAATATCTCCCGCCTGTTCCAAAAGCTAATATCATTGGTGAGGTGCGCGATGTTGCAACTAACCAGCCTCTTTATTGTGAATATCATATTTTTGAGGAAGGCGATAACAAAAAGACAAGAGTAGAGTACAGAAATACTGATCAGGTTCTTATCGCCACTAAAAGTATCGATTATTCTCCCAGTCCAACTCGTCCTAACGTTGTCCAAAAAGACTTGCGTCACAATGAATTGCGCAGCGTAATTTTTGACGGTAGTGATAACTCAGGCATTAATGTGAGTTATCGAAAGCCTAATAAAAGTGATATTAAGACAGTAACAATAAAACTATCTGATGATTTAGTCATCGATGCAGGTTTTGATGAAGCTGTTCGTGAGTATTGGTATACGCTAGTAGCTGGCGAAAAGCTGGTGATGGATTTTTTATCGCCTGTACATTTAGATACGATTAAATTAACCGTTAAAAAGTCTACTGCTAAGAGCTGTTATAAAGAAACCTATGATAGAGAAACCCAGGCTTGCTTTTTAATAAAGCCATCGAATGTTGTGCTTAATTTATTTGTTAAACCACTCGCATTAATTTATGACTTAAAAAGTAGGCGGTTATTGAGTTTTAAAGGTGCCGTCAATATCACTAACGAAAAAGGCGGCACACAAAACGCAATAATTAAGTATTACTACAAGAGCTAGCATTTGCCTCATCGTCTTAAAGACTAAAAGCTAGCACCTTGTACTGTTACTTTTTTAAAAGGGTAGCGGTGTTACCTGACCATTGATGGTTGCTTGGCCTTCCTCAAGACGTAGATTAGCTTCATAGCCTGAATCCTTTTCTACGATTAGCCCCTGTGCGATTAAGCCGTTGATTGTGCCATTGATTTGCGCTGCGACTATTTCTTTTTGTTGCGATACAGGCATGCTTTGGGTGCTTGGGTTACTGGCTAATTGAGGTAATAAAAAGGATTCACCTAGTGTTAATGCCAATGCTTTATCAAGTTTAATATCGGTGCTGGCCGCCGTATGTAGTAGCCAAAACTTAGGATCATTAAGTTGCGCAGGTAAAGCATCTACGTTTTCTATTTTGGTCAGTAAATTACCCGAAAAGCTTTTGCCATCGATATTAATTGATAATTCTTTTATGTTGATTTCTGGTGATGCTTGCAGTTGAGTTAACAGATTATTTTCTATCAGGCTTTGTAAGCCTGCTTCAAACCCTGTTGGGTCTCCCGCCACTTTTTGATAGGCTTTGAGAAATTCTTTTTCTAAATTTTTAAACTCTATGTCCATAACAAAATCACTTGCTACAAAATTAGGTGACTCAACCTTCTTAAGCCCATAATTGACAATCATATCTACTAGTGTTTCATCAGCGTTTTTTTGTGTTTCAAAACCTAAAGAAATATCATCGATAATGATTGCCGATTGCTCCGCAGGTGTAATGTTAAGAGAGCCTACAGTAAGCTTGCCGGTAGAGTTGTAGATAGGGTTCTCTAGGGCGGCTAGCCAACTACCTTCTAACTGTATGTCTAATGCAATTGTATCTATGCTGCTAGTTAGGTCTGAGTTACTAATATTGACCCCGTCAGTGACTCCAGAGTAGTAACTCCCATTAGCTGACATTACCCCTTTTCCTGTCCAGCCACTGAATGTACTTTGTGTCTCAGCAGTAGAAAACTTAAGTATTTCATCGGTGTATTGACTATTTCCTGAAAAGCCAGTGTTACCGTAAATACGGTAAAGGCTTTGTGAGTCAGAGTAGGTGAGCGTGTCTCTCAGTAAGGATTTGTCGGCCTCAATAGACCATGCAGCCAAACCTAGCGAAACCCCGTTGGCTAATAAAATGGGCCCATGCTGAATGTTTAGTGTTACATCGCCATTGAGATGCTCGAATGGATTGCTGGCATTCTGGTCAGGTGCAGCAATAGTATTGATATCGAAGGATACGTTAATTTTAGCTGAGCTGGTAAACCATCCGGCGTGTTGCTCGAGGATGGCGACTTTGTAACCGGGTGTGTTGTCGATTTTTGCAACAACAGTACCGATATGTTGGTTAATAGGGCCTGAAAGAAACTTGGGTACCGCTACTACTATAGCGAGTACAACTGTAGTGATCAGTAGAGTTTTTTTCATTTAAATATCCTTATGTGAGTAATATTATAGTAGGAGTAGTTATTATTAAATACTGACTGTAATGCCAATTATGTGGGGCGTAGATTACAGCAGTCGTGAAATGCATGCCAGTGTGGGTATAATTTATTGAGATCGGATAGACGAAAAACGTGAGCCTATGTGGCGTAAGTTAGGCGCTATCACTATATACCCACGCTCTGTGCTATAGAGCTAGTTTGGGTGGTTAGCTAAGCCATTATTTAAGGCGTGTATTATTTCTGTAACATAAATAGGTTAGTTTTAATGATTATTAATGCTAATTTATTGGATAAGACTTATGCATATTACTCTTTTTAGTTTTTTTAAAGCCATTTCTTCTTTTAATCCTACTCTATTTATTTGCATACTATTGTTTAGCTTGCCTGTTACGGCTGATACTAAGCTTCACTTAGACGAAGATATTTTTTTGATTGCTGTGAATGGTAAAAAAGTCGATAAGAGCCACGATCTGTATAGGAAGAACCCTCTTACTTTAAGTAATGGGGTTAACCAGCTTTTAGTACAATTTAATGCTGAGATAGAGATCGATGATGATTTACGTTATCAGAGAACCGAAGCCTCTGTACTGGTTTTTGAAAGCAAGGATCAAGTCCTTAAATTAGATGCCCCCCAAATTAGCAATGAGGCTGAGCTAGAGGCATTTAATAAAGATCCTAGCTGGGCATTAAGCGGTGAGGGCGCTAAAGAAGCCTCACTAAAAGTTGCACTACTTGAGAAGGACGGTGTTCAAATTGGGCGTGATTTTGAACGTGAGTTGGAGTTATTTAATGAGACACAATCCACTGCTGCACTAAACTATTTATCCCGTGGTCCTATCGTAGTGAATCCACACAATGCACGATTAGCACCCGTAGACACGTCTGTTATTAATCAGTCGAATGAGTCTGTGGTGACTAAAGAGAACAATACGCCTGCTGTTTCTATTGATTGGTTGTTATATCTATACAAGCAGGCATCACCCAGCATTCAGCAGCAATTCAAAAGAATAATTACCCAATAGTTTTTTATGAATAAATACTTACACTTATGCCAACGAGCACTTATTTAAAATCGCTGTGCAGAAAGACATTTAAACAAGTGCTTATTTATTGTTTGTAGCGGCAATATCCCGTAGCAAACGTTTAAACTCGCTATTTTCTTTTAACAAGTAACGTCCTGCCTGTATCACTTTGTCGACTTGTTGGTCTTCTAAATTAAAGCTTGTCGGTACCTGATTAATAAACGCTTTGAGTTCATCGTCCTTAATGTCTGCGAAGCTAAGCTTAATAAAGTAAGTCTCCACTGGGTTTGTTTTACTCGTAGTTGCTTCTAATTCTTTTAGGCTTTGTGACATTACTGAGTTTGTTGTCGTGTTGTAGCGGTGTAGTTGTATATCAGTGACTTTATTGAGAGTTTCGCCAAAATCTGGTGGTAATTGATCTTTACCGATAGATGTCTCGGGTATTGTAGAGGCATCGATAGAAATAACAACGAAGCGTGAGGCAAGGTCAATATCAAAACCTTTAAGTAGCTCACCGGTACCACCAGAAATACGCGCAATATCGAAAATAGAGCGCAACCCTAAATTATCGGAAATACCACCATCGATAAAATGAGAAAATGGGTTTTTTTCTTTATTAAAATAACCTTCAAGTGATGACGTGATTAACGCAAGCTCGGGGTCATCTTTTTCACGTGCTTTTGCATTTTTTAACCATTGGGGCAAACCATTGACACAGTCACTATGATTTTTGACAACAACAGGTGTAAATAATAGCGGTACCGCCGATGAGGCAGTGACTGCCCGGCTGACTGAAAAATCCGATAGGTCAGAACATAATAAGTCGAAGTATTCTTGCATAAATGAAAAGCGTGTACCTTGGGTAAGATCAGTCGCATTGATTAACACCATGGGCGCGTTAGGCCTGAGCATGTCGCTAAAAGTGGCATTATTAAAAACGGTTTTATCGTAATAACGTATAGCATTTTCAGTTCGGTTAATTTTATTAAACCAGTTCAGAGGACTTAATAAGAAGTTAATAAGCGTACGCTGAACATTTTTTTTCAAAAAGACCGGTTCAAAGTCGGTAAATATTTTTTCACCATAAAGTCCATAATAGGCAGCGGTAAAACTACCTCCAGAAACCGAACTAATCAGGCCAACATCGTTAAGTAAGGGGTAGGTATTTATTGTTGAGTTAGTGTGTGTGTCAGTGACATGTGTTTCGTTTAATTCCTGTAAGACACCATAAGACAGTGCGGCAGCACGTGTACCCCCACCGGAAAAAGCCAGCATAATGCTGTTGTTGGGGCGTGATAGGGAGCGGTTAAAGTCCCTAAGCGAATAGCTATTATCTTTGCCAACCTGATCGATCGGTGAGTTTCGGATAAAGCCACTACTGGTACAGGCAGAGACTAATAATATAATAAGTAGTAAATAGACGTATTTGCAAGAACGGTATAAGAGCATAGTGTTTTATTGATTATAATAAAATGAGTGTGTCGAATATTAAAAGATTTGCATAATTCTATACTAATATCGTCGATATTGTGCTTATACAGTCGTTATTTTGGTGATGTTATTTAGGTAGAGTAGTAATGGCAAAGTCCCATTTTCTTGTATACAAGTAACAATAGACTTGTCTTGGCTGGTAACGCTATCGCCCGTTTTTAATACAAATTTGGCAACTTCAACAATGGTGTCATCAGGCTTATCCAGCTCAGTTGCCTTTATACCGTATCGATACGGCTCTAATGAGATGCATGCTCTTCTCAGGTAGCTAGAAAAATAAAAATACAGCAAGGTCCTATGTATTCTCTTTATGCGGTAGGTAAAAGCTGGAACAAACCTTTGTTTTTCCTAAAGTCGTCCCAGCCAACATCATACAACAGAGGCCTAGTCGTAAAGCTATTAGAAGAAGCCTAGGGGGTCTGGGCTATAACTGACTAATAAGTTTTTAGTTTGTTGATAATGATCGAGCATCATGCGGTGGTTCTCGCGGCCAATACCTGACTTTTTGTAGCCTCCAAAGGCTGCGTGTGCTGGGTACAGGTGATAGCAATTAGTCCACACTCGTCCTGCTTGTATAGCACGCCCAACACGATAAGCGGTATTAATATCGCGCGTCCATAAACCGGCGCCCAATCCATAGTCGGTATCATTAGCAATCGCAACAGCCTCTGCTTCATCTTTAAAAGTGGTGATACCCACCACTGGACCAAAAATTTCTTCTTGGAAAACGCGCATATTATTAGCACCCATTAAGAGTGTAGGCTCAATGTAAAAACCATCGTTTATATCGCTAGTGCCTTGGTGTACATTGCCGCCAAGTAATACTTCTGCGCCTTCTTCTTTACCAATATTGATATAATTTAAAATAGCATCGAATTGTTTTTTTGATACCTGTGAGCCAACTTGAGTGTCGGTATCGAGTGGGTTACCTTGCTTAATAGTTTTACATCGCTCAACTAGGCGTTTAACAAATTCATCAGCGATACTCTCTTGTACCAAAATACGTGAAGGGCAGGTACACACCTCGCCTTGGTTAAAGAAGGCCAAAGCGGCGCCCTCTAGGCATTTTTCTATAAAAGAATCTTCAGCGTTCATCACATCTGCAAAATAGATATTAGGAGACTTGCCTCCGAGCTCTACCGTAGAGGGTATTAAAGAATTGGCGGCATGGCTAAGGATTTTACTGCCAACAGCCGTGGAGCCTGTAAAGGCAAGCTTATCGATGCGAGAAGAAGTGGCAAGTGCTTCGCCTGCTTCTTGGCCAAAGCCGTGTACAACATTGAGTACCCCTGGTGGTATTAAGTCACCAATAATTTCTAGTAATAAACAAATAGATAGCGGTGTTTGCTCGGCGGGTTTCAAAACAATGCAGTTACCGGTAGCGAGCGCGGGAGGTATCTTCCAGGCAGCCATGAGTAGTGGGAAATTCCAAGGGATGATTTGCCCAACAACACCTAGAGGCTCCTGAATATGATAGGCCACTGTTGTTTCATCGATATTGCTAATACCGCCTTCTTGCGCGCGCATACAACCGGCAAAATACCTAAAATGATCTGCGGCTAAAGGCACATCGGCTGCGAGTGTTTCTCGAACGCCTTTACCGTTATCCCAAGTTTCTGCGATTGACAGTAATTCTAAATTTGCTTCGATTCGATCGGCAATTTTCAGTAATAAATTAGAGCGCTCGGTAACTGATGTTTTTGCCCATGCGGTTTTTGCGCTATGAGCCGCGTCTAGTGCTAATTCTATATCTTCTTTACTTGAGCGAGGCATTTCACAAAATACTTTGCCATTAACCGGTGAAACATTCTCAAAGTAGGCACCGTTCTTGGGTGCTAGCCATTCTCCGTTTATGTAGTTTTCGTAACGGGGTTTGAAAGAAATGTCAGAATCGGCAGTATTTGGGTTTGGATATATCATTACTGTTCTCCTAGCAATACATTGATGAAATTTTTTCTAAAATATATTTGTATGGATGAAACACTTATTAGTATGAGCTAAATAAAAAGTTACTTGTTTTTAGCGTTGCTCACCATGATAATTTTTATCACTATCATAAACGACATATGAGATAGCTATTGAGTGTATACCCAGTAAAAAATAATGTCTGCCTCTAATCGTATGCTCTGTAAGGGCATCGCAATAAAGTGACTAAGCATCTTATTATTTTTTATGCAGATTATATGCTGAATGTAAAAAGAAAGTGGGTTGTTCACCTGTAAAATTGCAATAACAATTATATCTAAAATGTGCGGCAGAGAGGCTCATCGAGGAGGAGGTGATTACAACAGTAAGCAAATAAAAATTAACCTATTTATAAAAAGAAAAAATAAGACAATACTGATTTACTGTGAGCTACACCAATAATATAACTATAAACTAATAAGCCGCCTAGTAAGCCTAGGTATTGTCGTTTTGCGGTATTACCAAAACGAAGCATTAACAAGCCGAACCCAATATATAAAAATAGTGCAATAATTTTAGCCGCTAGCCACGGCTGTGTTAATGGCGAAAAAGAGAGACTGTAAGCCAGTAACCCCCCACTTATTAACAAAAAAGTATCTATTATATGAGGTAATGTTTTAGTTAAGCGATACTGGCTAAGTGGGTTTTGTAAAAGAATCAATATGCCTCGTAGCAAAAACCCTAAACCTGTTAAGTAAGCACAAAGCACGTGTATCATTTTTAATGAATGCATGTAAATAAACCATTAAATAGTCTGTTGATTTTGTACCGACTCCATTTATAGCATGATTCCTTGTTGATAGATTTCTATCCTATACCAGATTAATGCCAAACAATTTTGTGATGCCTATAATAATAAGAAAACAAACTATCGTTAATAATACGCAGGCGGCTAGTGATAACCAAAGCGAAAGTCGAGTATACAAATAAGGAAAGAGAAGCAGCATTGGTAGAGAAGGGATGACGTACCAAAATGTATAAAAGGCATGTTTTGATAATTTATCGGCTGCTTGCCCTTCAATGTGCATCCAAATAAGCGCGAGAATAGTAACAGTGGGGAGCGCACCTATCAGTGCGCCTGCCTTATCATTGTATTTAGCCACCTCTGATATAAGTACGATAACGCCTGCGGTTATTAAAAATTTTGTAATCAACCAGCTCATCTTGTTTCTCCACGAAGTTTTTATCGACTTTAGTAATGGAGTATAAATTCAACATTTAGTGTCATAAATTTATCTATAATAGCGGCTTAAGGAGTTTCTATAAATGACCTCTAAATAAGTAGGGAGTGGTTTTTTCAGATGTAACCCCCAGCTTTAGCCTCAATGCAGGCTGTTTATTTTCACCAAAATTATACTCAAAGGTGTTTATCGCTTGCTGCAAACAAATTGCATTTTTGCTTTCTAGTAAGAATGAAACCATACTATACATCTTCTGTCGAAAGCCTAAGACATAATATGTATTTTTGTACTGGCTTAACATTATTTAATTGCTTATTTGAGAGTTCAATATGAGTACCAGCACAGCGGAAGTCAGCCCTTGGGCACCCTTTAAGTCAAAGATCTTTAGCGCACTTTGGTTGTCTGGGATGTTTTCTACTATGGGCTTTAGGATGCACGAGGTCGGTGCTGGTTGGTTGATGACATCTTTATCAACAGACCCTTTGATGGTGGCGTTGGTACAAACAGCGACAACATTGCCCATTTTTTTGTTTGCTTTACCTGCTGGTGCAATTGCTGATGTTGTCAGTAAGCGTAAATTACTCATTGTTGTTCAACTCATCATGGCTGTCATAGCCGGTTTATTTACCTATGCAGTGTATAAAGGCGAGGTAACCCCTTCGCTGTTGTTGTTGTTTATTTTTGTGCTAGGTACAGGCTCGGCTTTTGTTGCCCCAGCTAAGCAAGCGATCGTCCCTCAATTAATACCTAAAGAAGAGCTGCAATCTGCTATTGCACTTAATAGTGTGGGCTTTAATTTAAGCCGTGCCATAGGGCCTGCTATAGCGGGTGTGCTTATTACGAGTATCGGTATTGCCGCTCCTTTTGCTTTTAACGCCGTTAGCTTTTTATTTATTATTGCAACACTACTATTTTGGTGTCCGTTTAGAATCATCGGTGATCTACCCAAAGAACGTATTCCAGGTGCTATTGCAACAGGGTTACGCTATGTGCGTTACAGTGCTCCATTAAAGGCGACTTTTTGGAAAGCCTTTGCGTTTTTCTTATCGGCAAGCGCCTTTTGGACACTGCTCCCGCTATTAGTTAAAACAGAGCTGCAAGGTGATGCTAAATTATTTGGTTTGCTCATTGGTATGACAGGTATTGGTGCTGTCATTGGTGCTATTTTACTGCCTCGTGTAAAAGGCATGTTTTCACCACAGAGATTAGTATTAGTTGCCTCCCTGTTACTCGTTGTTGTGTTAATGATAGCTGCTTCGATAAAAATCCAAGAACTCATCATGTTGATGTGTGTTATTTTTGGTGCCTGTTGGTTATGGATACTGTCAACCTTTAATGTCTCGGCACAATTAGCATTACCCGACTGGGTACGCGCGCGTGGGCTTGCCATTTATTTGATGGTCTTTTTTGGCTCTATGAGTTTAGGGAGTCTTGTTTGGGGGTTAATTGCAAGCGAAATAGGCATTAGTAGTGCCTTACTTATTGCCGCGGGTACGCTTGCGATAGGTACGTTTTTTACTCGTAACTATGACCTTAATCAAGGTAAAGTTCTCGATTTATCGCCATCAACGCATTGGCCAGAACCCATTGTAGTAGTCGATTCAAAATGTGAAGAGGACATGCTGCTTGAGCGCTCACCCGTGATGGTGACAGTTGAATACAAGGTGGGCAAAGCCGACGTAAAAGAATTTTTATCACTGATGTATCAGTTAGAGCGCGTGAGAAAACAATACGGTGCTTATACTTGGAATATATTGCAAGAGTCTAACGACCCAGAGGTTTTTGTTGAGCAATTTATGGATGTTTCCTGGTTAGATCACTTACGACACCATAAGCGTATAACCAGTAAAGATGCCGAGTTACAAGAGCAAATCCATGCGCTTCATAAAGGTGATGAGCCTCCTAAAACTCGACACTTTCTTGGGACATAACGATTTCACCTAGATTATCAATAGCGGCAAATAGCTAATTAAAGCGTAGGCATGTTTGCGCAATAGGTTTACCCAGTTTATAGGCTGTATCTTTATCTATTCGATTTGGCTTTTCTTCAGGGGTCTATAGCATTGCTTGGCCACCAGCCCCAAAGTAAATGCCAAGACGATTATTGTCGTCCTCTTCTATACCGGTTAAGCCTAGTCCCGTCCATATATAGTAAAGCCAGAAGCTATTTTGCCTCTCCATACTTGTGATAAATACCGCTCCCCAGTGGTATCCATAAAGTGCTGTATAAAAACATAGTTATAATAAAAAATAGTTAAAATGACAAGATAAGGTCTCATGAGTAAGATATTCGAGTGGCTTCTTTTTAACGAGGTAAAGATTTAACAGGTTGATTTAAAAGGAAATATTTATACAGCTTGAGTGCATAGAAGACCTCCATCTGGTCTCGTTATGCAACATGGCTTCTTTTCTGCAATGAAGAATCTTTTAAACAAGTGCTATAAGTATTTGAATTTGATATGATTTAATGAAAATTAATAGCAGAAAACCGGCAGAAAAAACTGCTGCATAGTCGGAATTCTGCCTAATATACTGTTAGGTGAAATATGAATCCAGTTAAATTATCTATGATTACGGCCCTATTAGGTTTCTCGGTTGGTATACAGCAAATTAATGACGCTATTGAGTCCTCTCAAAATATATTGCTCAGAGACGCGCAGCATAAATATGAAATAGTCGGAAATAATCCAATTTGTGTATCAGGGTTTCCGGAAGTATCTGAAGAACATAATGAATTTGAGTTCAAAATATTTCATGGGCATGCCAGAGCATTTGGGTTTAATGAAATAAAACTAATCGTACTCGCTTACGATTCAGATCAAGCCCAACGTCTCGTAGACCTTTTTACAAGTGAATATGACAAGTATGTACGTCAAACAAGGCCAACTGAAAATGGTGCAGTTTCATATATGTTCGAAGATGATATATCTCCAAATGATGTTATAAGTTACACCAATAAATCTGGCTCTATATATACATTATTTAATGAACAGATTTTCACCTAACAAGTTGCTGCATCGGAAAAACTACTCGCTCACACTCGCATTTTTCCGCTGAGCAAGGCGTTATGTGTAAGGAGGGTATAGCAGATGATAGATGGTGAAACGAAAGAAATTGCTTTCGCTGCTATTGAATCTCATCCATTGAAAGCTGAAGCCGATGGCTGGGAATATTGTGTCTCTGATATTTTTAAATCACCAAAGAAAATTCTTAGTAAAGCAAAAATATCGAATAACGAGAAGCAAGAATTAGAGGCGTTACTCGCCGATACTGAAGAGGTATTGATAGTTGTGTATCACACTGCTGAGAAAAAGCCCGAGCCGTTAGCTGGTTATGGAAAATCATATAATTTCGTAATCCATCCCATTTCATATAAGGTGCTTTTGTCAGAGGTAGGTACATGGAGATCGTAGTGTTGGTAATAACACACCTAACAAATCAATTAACTTCGCGCCTGTGGCGCCGGACGCAGCAAAGCTGCGCCGGTTATTGAGGCGTTATGTGTAAACTCAAATGAAGCACCAATATAAAAAACGAACAATGGATGAGGCTATCGAAATGGCCCGTTTGGCTTTTAGAGAAAATGTGGCTGACAACCTATCTAAAGAAGAAATGGATGAGCTCGCAAGTTGTGCCGCAAAAACATCGGGTAGCCCATCTGAAGAGTGGGGAAATGATTTGGGTTATAAACCAGATTCAAAGCGGTATTATGAAGTGCACCTATATAAGCCTAGCGACGAATGCCCATACATAGAAAAGTCATACGTTAAAATACTGGTACCTAGAAGTCGCGAGGAGACGAGCTGCAAATTTATATGGAAACCCGAGGTAGAACCATATGATGGTCCCTGGTTTAGCTAAAACACATAACAAGCACATTAAAAATCGCCCACAAAAAACGTGGGCTGGACTCGCTAACGCTCGCCTTTTATGTGGGCGTTAGCTTTTGAAATGGATACCGAGCAATGTTTAAAAAGAAGCTGCCATTAGCTCCACCTGGAAGAAAAAGTCCTCTGAAAAATGACTTGCAAGCAATGGTGATGAAACAAACGGAAAAAGCAAAAACACACAATTACAAGTACATCAATCCCGAGGCAGTCAAAAACATAGTTGGAAAGTGGGCACCACTCTCGACGTGGAACTTTTCTTTCTTAATGGAGTGCTTTATGGCCGTATTAAACGATGACGGCGCAAGCATTATGAACCCAAAAGGAACATATAAAACAGATATAGCTGGAGTTCCAGAGGCACTAAAAGGTGTTGGTGAAAAGCTGTTAAAAAGTAACCGTAGGTATAAATCAGGATCATGGAAGCTTTTTAATGAACTTGATTTCGATATAACGCATAGCTGCGTAGAAGGTGAACCAGTTGAAACTATGGTGAAGCCATATTTTGCATTTGAAGAGTTCCGTCGGAATAATGAAGAAGCTCGGGTAGTAGTTCATGCTACGGTCGCTCGTTTCGAAGGAACAACATGGACTATATCCTTTCCGCTACAGTACATAATGAAAGGCTACCCAAAGATAAAAAATCAACATTACGGATACTGCCATAAGATCGCATTGCTCGATGAAAATGGTGGTTTCGAAAAAGAGTATATCTACGTTGGGGTTACTGGAAGAAACTGGCTTCAACGGATGAATGAGCACTTCAGTGAAATAAAGTCAGGTAGCAACAAACTTTTTCATCAAACATGGCGAGAATTCACAGGCAAGAAAAACGTGATGCTCAGCAGTGAATTAGTTGTGGGTGATCATAGCTATGAACAAATCATGTCTTGGGAAGAAGACTTTGTCGATCAATATATGGATGAAGGTGTATCCCTAAATATGATTCCTGGCGGCTTCAAAGGAATGCGCTTTCTTCATAAGCATCGCCTCATTAATAGTGAGAAAGTCACACTGAAAGAAAGAGATAAGGCAATAATTGAATATCAGCGTCAGCATCCAAAAGCAGGGATTCCAAACTTGCTTATTAGCGAACTTTGGAAAGATGATGATTATGCTGCAAAAATTATTTGTGGCGCTGAAGGGCGGCTATCCATTGAGCAAGTTCAAGAAATTAGAAAATTGAATGATTTGGGGATCCCACTAGAAAAAATAGTTGAAATGGTAAATGCACGTAACCATCAGCAAGTTCAGCGTGTTGTGAGCGGAGAAACATACAGTCGAGTCCATTAACGCAATATAAAAAAAGCTAACAAGGCGCTGCTGTCGGACAAATTTTTCCGCTGCGCTCCAAATTTGCCGCAGAGCGCGGCGTTAGCTTTCAAATAGGAACATCAAATGGCAGATGAAGAAGGAAAAAAAACAATATCATTGAAACCGGGCTTAAAATTTCGTGTGCTCGACGTATATTACGAGCTTTTTGAACTCGTAGGCGTTGTTGCCTTGGTTGTCTTGGCTGTCATATCTGTTTCCGAAATGGCTTCCAGAGAGTCATTTGCTAATTCAGTGCAAGCAAAGATCATTAGTATCAACGAAGAACTTGCAAATGTTTCATTAAGTATTCCTCAAGCCGATGCAAAAACTCCAGAATCGGTTTATAAAAAGCGCTCAATAGCACTGGAAGATATGGATGTTTTTACCAGTTTGAATGACAAAATAACTACCTTAATAAACACAGGTGTCGAAAGTAATCGAAATACACTAAAAGCACTTACAAGAGAGTATCAGCGCGCAATAAGCAATGCTCCTACCGAAAAAGTCGAAACGGGCTCTTTATTAGACAGTATTACAAGCTCCGAATATATCGCTTTTATTTACGAAATGAGGTCAGATCATTTGCTAGCACTGGCAATCATTTGTTGTAGTGCTCTCGGAGCAATGATCTATGGGCTTCGTAGCGGGCAGCGCATGTCTGTACGTTCAATGACTTCTGGTTTAGCAACAGGCTTTGTTGTGTACCTTGCCCTTAAAGGAGGGCAGCATCTATTTCTACTTAACCCTGCTGAATCGAGAATACCAGCAAACCCATACAGTAGTGCATTTGCAGGTTTACTAGCTGGGTTATTCAGTGATAAGGCATACAAAGTATTGTCATCACTAGTCGATGATCTTGCCTCTAGGGTTGAAAATTCAACCGGTAATGGTAATGACAATAAAAGCTAACAAGCGCATGTTGTCGGACTGGTTTTCCGCTGCGCTACAAACCAACCGCAAATACGAGCATTATAAGTATTAATATGATAAATCTTAAAATGGCAGTACTTCTTAGAAATTTTGGAATTGGCCTAATTATTATTGGCACAATATTCAGCTTAATTTCTGGACTGTTTGTACCCAAAGACTTGTCACTAAAGGTTCTTCTGTGGTCATTATTCATTGGTTTCCCGGTTGTTATTTTAGCTCCGTTATTAGCAAAACGTTGTCCGAGTTGTTCAAAGAGTTTTTTTGGCAAATGGTACTCAAAAGACCTATTAACAAATAGATGTAAATCGTGTGACTACAACTTATAACAAGAGAAAGCAAAAAAGACGTGCAAAAGCAGCGCGCCTCTGTTTGCGGCGTTATATTTCTATGGAGAACAAATGAAGGAATCAACAAAAGAGTGGTTAGGTATTAAACCAGCAGATTTAATTATATATTCTAGTTTTTTACTCTTAATTCCAGTTTATTATTCAAGTAACAAAGTTATAGATATTTCATTGTTAGTAGTTGGTTTTATTTTGTGCATTACATCTTGTTGGTTTGGAATGAAGTCACATCCAGAACTAGGCAAGATAAACAATACTATTAAGTTACTAGCATATCCAGGTTGCACAATATTTTATCTATACTTAGGGTATTTAAATTTCACATCATGGCAATAAATATAACAAGTACAGGCACAATGGCCCTTCGGGCTGGACTTACTCCTGCTCCAGTCACCCCATACACTGGCGTTATGTGCCATAATCTGTGGAAAAAATGAGTATATATAGTGCAGGTTTCTTTGGATTGATTGTAATAGCGTGCGTTTCGGCGTTTAAGTTTTTCTATTTAAGTACCGCTGGGTATACGCACAAAGCGTCGGAATACATGCTGGAAATAGATATTAGTGAACTTAAACAAATAGTAATCACAACTATTGCAGAGCAAAAAACGTTTACGGATGAATTAGCTAAACTGACATATAACGTTGATGTAGCGACAGTGATTGCCAGAAAGTGCAGAACATTTAAACCGTCAAAAGTGGACGATTGTAAATACCGCTTACGTAATATATTTGAAGTTATAACTATAGAAAGCACCTATCCTAGTTGGCGAGGGACCTGCGAAGATTTTCATATGGAAGCGTTGGATATCTATGAATGCATAAGAAACTTTAGAAGAAATAGCGGATGGACTCACTCTAAACTAATTTCTTCGAAAGAAAATGCGCAAATAGAGGAATGTTTTAAGAATATTCCGAAAGCCGAATTTTATCAATGTATAAACTAAAAAGGCACATAACAAACGCCATTACTCGGAAAGCTTACTCGCTGGATTCGTGGTTTTCCGGAGTGGTGGGCGTCATATTTATCAAAAGTAGATAATTAAAATGAGAGATCCAGAACGTATACCTGAAATTTTAGGGCTAATAAATGAGTTTTGGCTTAAGTATCCAGATCTTCGGTTTAACCAACTTATATACAATCTACAGTGGGATTACTCTCAAGAGAACAATGGTGTTGGCCACGTTATAGAAAAAGCATCCGATGGTTTTGAGAGAACGGGGTTTGATTTGTTTAACTTGGAAGACGATGATTTTATTAAATTTTTAAAAACAAAAAGATCAAATGAAAAGAACATATAACAAATCAATTAACTTCGCTCCTAACGTCGCTGGACTGACTGCGCGCTGCTCCGCCAACCGTTTACTGTAGGCGTTAACTGCTATGAAAGTATTGCTAGTCCACGGAATTTTTGATGATGGTCGTTTATTTTTAAGAATGAGCGAGCATTTAAATAAGTATGGTATCTCTACATATGTACCAGCATTAAAGCCCTCTGATGCAAGATACGGCATCAGGGATCTGGCCCAAAAGCTGGATGGATTTGTTAAAGAAAATATTGGCTTGCATGAGAAGTTTAGTATTGTTGGTTTTAGCATGGGATGCCTAATATCAAGGTATTACATTCAATGTTTAGGTGGTGCAGCGAAATGCACTAGCTTTCATGCTGTATCTGGTCCGCATAATGGATCATTGTTAGCGTATTTATTCGTTGGCCAAGGTGCAAAAGACTTAAGGCCTGGAAGCTCACTTATTAACGAGCTTAAGGAAACAGAAAATACATTGGAAAACATTAGTCTTTTTAGTTATAGAACTCCTTTCGACCAAATGGTAATTCCGTCAAAGAGCTCTCATTGGCCCTTAGCAAAAAACTATGTAACCAAAACATTAATTCATAGGTTCATGATTTGTAATAAGCTTGTACTTAATACAATTACAAATAACATTGTGGAGGATCCACTTAACAAGTGACTATATAATTCGGTATTTCAGAACCCCTGTACCTCCAGCATATATAGTATAAATAGCACTCTATGGCTATCAATCTTATGGTAATTTTTTGAGTAAACGTTATAGTAGCCACCGATGTTTTGATATTTCTCTAGCCTTAAAATCAATAAAACTATGACACTATGCACTCCCTATCAAACTCAACAACTCGATACTAATACATTGCCAGAGGTGATGGAGCGTATTTATCGAGAGGTTGTCGAGGATTACGGCAAAGGTAAAGTTGCTGATTATATTCCTGTCTTAAAAGAGGTTAACCCTCGACAGTTTGGTATGGCACTACGTACCATCGATGGCGAGGAGTTTTCTATTGGGCAGGCAAGCGCGCCGTTTTCAATTCAAAGCATCTCCAAACTATTTGCACTCATGTTGGCACTGGATATTTATGGTGAGGAGATTTGGGAGCGTGTGGGGCGTGAGCCCTCAGGTATGCGTTTTAATTCGCTACTATTATTAGAGTCAGAAGGAGGTATTCCGCGCAATCCTTTTATTAACGCCGGTGCTATTGTTATCTCTGATATTATTGCTGCCTATAGCTCTATTCCTGCCAAGCGTATACAAGACTTTATCGCGGGATTATCGAACAATCCCGATAACCGTATCGACCCTGTTGTTGCCGCAGGCGAAAAAGCGACGGGCTTTTTAAATACCGCCATTGCTAATTTGCTTAAAGCATTAAATAATTTACACAGCGATGTTGATCGTACCCTCGATTGTTATTTTAAACAGTGTGCTATTAGCATGAATTGCATTGACCTGGCGCGTGCGACCGAGTGCCTTGCTAATCGTGGCTGCTCTAATTTTAATTCATGCTTTAGCGCCAACAACACACATAAACGCATCAATGCCATTATGCTAACCTGTGGTCTCTACGATGCTGTGGGCAATTTTGCCTATCACGTTGGCCTACCTGCAAAAAGTGGCGTTGGTGGTGGCATTGTCGCGGTAGCACCCGGACAATATAGCGTGGCAGTTTGGTCGCCAGAGCTAGACGACTATGGTAATTCTCTTTTAGGGCAGGCTGCCTTAGAAAAGCTAACCAGTTATACACAGACATCGGTTTTTTAATAAATACGTCTAGGTTTGTAACGCCTGCCTAATACCATAGTTATTTTGTAAGCTTTGGTAAAAACGAAGTATCCATATAATAATTTTTAGGGTTGTCTCGTTCTATTAGTACGGTCAACTCTTTGTCTTTTATGTACTCGCTAGGGTCAAACCATATATTGTCACTGCTAAAGATATGCGTCTCAGATGTACTTGGGTTTTGCCACTGGGCGTGTATTTGATAAGGGCTTTTACCGTTAACTTTATAGGAGCTATTAAGCTCAACACTCTGAAACGTTACCCAAATAGGTGAACCATTTCTTTTGAGGTGATCTATACGTTTGTTTTTTAGGTGGGTAAATATCAGTATGGAAAAACCAATAATAAAAAATACCGCACCTAAACCCGCTAAAATAATAGCGCCACCCCAGAGGTCAAAAAATCCGTTGATTCTTGCTTTATTAGGCGCACCTATTTGATACAACACTTCGACAGTTTCTCCCGTTGAATAACTCGGTGGGTTGCTCCCAGAAGAAGAGGTAAACTCGATAGATTGGCCATCTTGTGTTTTGAATTTAACGACGGGAGCATAAGTAACAGAATCACTTGAGCGAGAGCGAATAAGCTCTGTAACAGTACCATTGCTTGTTACTGCGGTGGTTAAAAAACTCTGTGTGTTGCTATAAATAAAGTAGGCACCAATGAGCATGGCAAGGCCTACAATACTAAACACATACTTAATGATCGAGACTGCTTTCATCTTTTACTTCCTTTTTATTAAATGATAAATATCAAAAAGCTTTTATTTAGGCTGACTATAATTACATTATTGGTGAGTATTAACGACGACATTTTATTATTTATATGCCAAAGCCGATTTGGCCTGCGAAGTAAAGCGACTTTATCACCTTAAAATATGCTGCTGTTTTCTTCTCGCATATAAAACCTATTTAGTAAGCTCTGAACGGCGGGGCAAGGCATTTTTATTAACGTTAATAATTGCTAGCGCTATAATTTTTTTGCGTAAATTTTATATATATTCTCTTTAATTATCAATGTCTTATAGAGTTTTCGCTCTTAGCCTCTCTCACCTATATTGATTATTTTTCCATTTTTTAACATCGCTTGCGGTGTTCTAACAGGCATATTTTTGGTAATATTCAATATAACTTTAAGTTATTTAATTATTCCTATTGGTTATATAGGGGTAAGCAATTTCCTCGTGGTATCGCTAATATTTATTATATCCCTACTGGTCTTAGAGATCTTTAATCAATAGCGATTAACCCATTATTAGAGGAAAACCCCATGGCATTGCGAATTGGCGACATAGCCCCGAATTTCCAAGTTGACACGACGGCAGGCAATATTAACTTTCATGACTGGATAGGTGGTAGCTGGTGCTTTTTCTTTAGTCATCCAGCCGACTTCACACCCGTATGCACTACGGAGATGGGGCGCACGGCACAACTGGCAGGTGAGTTTACTAAGCGCAATACAAAGCCTTTGGGACTCTCGACCGATGGTGTACAAGAGCATTTAGAGTGGATCAAAGATGTTGATGACACACAAAATACTGTATTGGAGTTTCCTATTGTTGCCGATGCAGACAGAAAAATTGCCAAGCTTTACGACATGATCCACGATAACGAAAGTAGCAATGCAGCCGTTAGGAGTGTATTTATTATCGACCCAGATAAAAAAATACGTTTAACAATGACTTACCCAATGAGTGTTGGACGTAACTTTGATGAAATTTTACGTGTTATCGATGCACTACAAACAGGTGATAAAAACGGCATTGCAACCCCAGCAGATTGGCAACTAGGTGACGATGTCATTATTCCTCCATCGGTGAGTAATGAAGATGCCGAGAAGAAATTCCCTCAGGGTTTTAGGCAAATTCGGCCATACTTGCGTTACACCAGTGTGGCATCGTAAATCGCCACTTATACAATATAACTGACTGGGCGATTTATGATTGCCCCCATTAGGATTCGCCCAGCCAGTTATAAAAAATACAGAAATCAATTGAATATAGGAGAACTAAAATATGCCCAGTAACTCAGTATTATCTCCAGAAGTGACACCATTTTTTGATAGTGACTCGAACACGTTTTCTTATATTATTAAAGATCCAAGCTCTAACGCATGCGCTATTGTCGACTCTGTTTTAGATTTTGACTACGCAGCAGGCCAAGTTCAATTTGAAAGCGCTGATAAAATTATTGCCCACATTCAAGAGCAAAATTTAAGCCTTAAATACCTTTTAGAGACCCATGTTCATGCCGATCATTTATCGGCGGCGCCTTATATACAATCACATTTAGGCGGCAAAATTGCGATCAGTCAACATATTGTTGATATTCAAGAAACCTTTGGTAAAACCTTTAACGAAGGCACAGAGTTCGAGCGAGATGGCTCTCAATTTGATGAGCTATTAAACGACGGCGATCAATATCAAATTGGGGCTTTAGTCGGGCAGGCCATTTATACACCGGGCCATACACCGGCTTGTATGACATACGTGATAGGTGATGCAGCGTTTGTGGGCGATACCTTATTTATGCCCGATGGTGGTACAGCTAGAGCTGATTTTCCAGGAGGTGATGCACGTACACTGTATCGCTCGATAAAAAAAGTACTTAGCTTACCGAGTAAAACACGCCTTTTTATATGCCACGACTATCAACCCAATGGTCGCGAACTCAAACATATGACAACAGTGGCGGAGCAAATTGCTGCCAATATACATGTTAAGCAAGGCACTACAGAAGAGGCCTTTGTTAGCCTACGCGAGGCACGGGATGCAACCTTGTCTATGCCAAAACTGATACTGCCTGCACTGCAAGTAAATATGAGAGCAGGGTACTTTCCTCCCGCTGAAGATAATGAAGTGACTTATTTAAAAGTACCTGTAGAAGGACTTAAAGGGATTAAACAGTAAAAAACTTTGTTGGTATTATTTTAGGAATAGAGACGATGAAAATAGAAAAAATTAACGATAATTTTAGTGTGTCTGACCAGGTTTTTATTGAAGATATACCAGCTTTGCTTAGCGAAGGCGTTGAACTTATTGTGTGCAACCGACCAGATAACGAAGCGACAGGCCAACCTTACTTTACAGATATACAAACGGCAGCAAAAGAGCATGGCATAGAGGCGCATTTAATTGATTTTGCACCTAAGGCATTGACTCAAGATAAAACTCTCGCCTTTAAAAAAATTGTAGAGTCTAACAAAAAAATACACGGCTACTGTTTTACCGGTGGGCGCGCAAAAATGATTTATAACAGCATGTCGCTAGAGGAGTAAGCAGGACAAATAAAAACACTAAAAGAAAATGACCAAATGTAATTGTCGCAGAATTACATTTTTATAGGCAAGCACCGCTTTCGATTGTACCGCCTCGCTTCGACAAGCGCTTAATGTTTGTAAGCGTAGAGTCTGTCAAAAGCTAAAACACATAAATTTACACAACGTGTAGCAGTCTCATCCATCCTTATCTTTGCCGTGAAAATAAGCCTTTTAAACCTTAAGTATATTGCACCGCTACGTAAAGTATCACCCTGTGATACTTGTTTGTTTCCCCTTGTTTCCCTACAAAAATAATTAATACTGAGCGTCCTCAACCAATATACGGAGTGTTAGTTATGAACGAATATGATATTCAAAGTACCTCAGAGAGCTGGATTTTCTTTGTGAAAGTCAGTTTTGCTATTGCAATCACAGCCATTGCTGCGGGGATTGTTCTGGTACCGGGAAGTTTGATTATTAAAGGTTATTTTGCCTTAAGCTCTTTGTTTTTAGTGAGTACAACAATCACCTTATCTAAGACCTTACGTGACCAACACGAAGCCAATCGCTTGATTAATAAAGTGAGTGATGCGCGTACTACAAAGATCATTAACGAAATGGCAAAAGAGGTAGCGTAGTCATGGGTATTTTAAAAAAATTAACAACATTAACTCGGGGAATAGCCAGAGAATCGGCAGAAGTTATCATAGATGATAATGCGATTCGTATTTTTGAGCAGGAGATTGTCGATGTTGAGAGGACTATTAGCTCACGTAAAAAAATGATGAGTGAAATGCTCGTGACTCGAAAGCAACTTGAGAGAGAATGTGAATCGATTCAAGGCTTAATCACCAAAAGAGAAGCCCAAGCTCAAGAATTTTTGCACAAAAATGATAAGCATGAGCTAATCGACGAAATAGCAGAGGATATTGCTCGCTACGAAGAAATGCTTGCAGGTTTACAAATGCAACGCGATAGCCTTTCAAAACGTATTTTTAATACAGAGGCGGCCTTGCGTAAAGCGCTATCAGAGGTCGTGCAATATCGCCGTGATTTACGCCTTGCTAAAGCACAGCAAATTGTTAAAAACGCCCCAGCAAAATCAGGTAATTTGCCTAAGCAACTGAGCGAGTTAGAGAATACACGTCAACATATTGCTGGCTTACAGGGCAATGATAATGATCAAGAAGCCGGGTGGGTTGAGATGGAAGAAATGCTCGACCTACAAAGTATCGATAAAAAAATACACGATATTGATCGTCGCAAAAGAAAGGAGGCAGTACTAGCGCGTATCAAAGAGGCAAGTTCTGCTACTTAAATATCCCGTATTATAAAAGGCAGTGTGTATTATTTATCGTTAATGAAGGAATCTTTGAATAAATGATTATTTTTTCAGAGCTTCCTTTAATATTTTTTCTATTTGTTGTTGTTCTTCAGGCGTTATCGCTTTATAGCCTCTAGGGTAGGGCCAGCCATAACCCCAGCGAAATTTTGTGGGGAGGTAAGGCGTACCACCAACACGAACTCCGGCTAACATTAATATGGCTATCGAGGGTTCTCCAACTTTTTCTACGCATTGTTTTAGTGCTTGGTCTGACTCCAATCGTTGCTGATATGTGCCACCTTGCCAATAGGCTAAATCATGGGCTGTGCAGCATGATAACCATAATTCATTTTGCGACAAGGTCCCATCGGGGAATGCGCTACAGCCATCGGTTGTAAAAGGTTTTAGGTCTTCTTCTGCTTGTGTAAAGCTTGCCATAAACCAAAATAAAAAACTGAATGCTACGATAAATTTCACTACTTGAGGCCTTGCTCTTTTAGTGCTTTTTCTTGTTCAGCTTTTGCGGCTTCTATAGCACTTTTAGCCTCTTTAGCTTTTTCTAAAGCGTTGAGTTGATACTCTGGAATAACACCTTGAGGCTTATCTTTTTTAGTTTCGGGCTTAGCGTCGCAAGCTGATAAAAGAATGGCCGATAATGTGCATAAAACAGCACTAATAATGCTAGAGGCTTTCATAAAAACTCCGTTTGCTACAGTGCTATTGTAATTGTTTCACATCGAGCCTAATTTTGCTGGCCCGACTACTGTTTTTTCTGTAATGATAGGTTAATGCCAAGTACAAAAAATCTTCTATCGCGCTTATTGGCAATTCTTTGCGAATATCTAATATGATACTTCTATTGCCCTCGAATTCTAAGTATTTATATGCCTGTTTAAATTCAGCGATTAGTGTTGTTTGGCAATGAACAGATATTGCATATTTATATTCAATCGATGTCAGTGTTGATAGCCTTATTGTTGTCCCGCTTTTTGGCTTGCTGGTTAAATAACTTGGGTTACCCCATTTTAATGTTTCTTCTATATCGCCGATCTCTTCGTGTTCGTTAGCGATAGTAAATATTAGCTCACGAATATATAACAACTTATCTCGAATATCTTTTGGATAAGAGTTAAATGTATTTTTAACATTTTTATCGATAAATTTTAGGGGTTCCATTGGTATCTGTTTTTAATAGTAAATGATTTTCTATAAAGTTTAACTTGCCATTTAATAAGTTAGCTGTGAGTCCTCTAGGTTTTTTTCTCGACTTCACGAATAGTATCTACCGCAATCATATATTCTTCATCGGTATGGATAGCCCAAGCAGCGAGTTTACTATTGTCAGTAGATATTCTTTGATAGCCTTGTTCAGAGAGGCCTTGCTCATTTTTATTATCGTTTAAGTCTAAACCAATTGCGCTAAGTGGCTCGCAAATGCGTCGGCGTATTTCGGCTGAGTTTTCGCCAATACCGCCCGTAAATACGATGGCATCGACATTGCCAGCAACCTCTACATAGTAAGCGGCAATATATTTACGCACATTGCGACAAAAAATCTCGATGGCCAATTTAGCGCGACGGTCATCGTGCTCATTAACTTCATCCAATAGCTCACGCATATCAGAGGTTAAGCCAGAGATGCCCAAAAGCCCCGATTGCTTATTGAGCATATTGTCCATATCGTCAAAATTGAGGCCTTCTTTTCTGTGTAGGTAATGCAAAATAGAGGCATCGGTATCGCCCGAGCGTGTGCCCATTACAAGGCCATCCAGCGGGGTAAACCCCATAGAGGTATCCACAGAAATACCTGCTTGTATAGAGCACGCAGAGCAGCCATTACCTAAGTGTATGGAGATAATATTGGTTTGCTCACGTGCTATTTGATTAATCTTACGGTACTTATAGGCAATATAGCGGTGTGAGTTGCCATGAAAGCCGTAGCGCCTGATTTTATAGCGGCGATAAAATTGATAGGGCAGGCCGTAGAGATAGGCCTCCTCAGGTAAGGTGGCATGGAAGGCCGTATCAAACACAGCTACCTGAGGTGTTTTAGTGCCCAGTAGAGTAGTGACCGCCTCTATGCCTTTTAGGTTGGCAGGGTTGTGTAGCGGCGCGAGATCCATGCATTTTTCTATACCCGCTTTTACTTTGTCATCGATAATAATCGACTTAACAAATAACTCACCACCATGCACTACACGGTGCCCAACGGCGTGGATATCGCCATAGCTCTCAATGCCTTTAATTTGTGACTGCGGCGAGATGAGCCACCGTAATACAATATCGATAGCGACTTGGTGATTTTTAACCGGCTCATTTTGGCGTACCTTGGCATGCCCAGTAACGTGGTAGGTAATTTGCGCGTAACTACCAATACTCTCGACGATACCCTCCGCTAAATACTCAGCCGCGCATTCGCCTGATTCGGTAATCTCTACATCCATTACCTGAAACTTTAAGGAGGATGAGCCGCTGTTGAGTACTAAGATATTCATATTTTTAACCTTGCTAAGTTCATACATGTTAAACCGAGATAATTTACCTAATTCTGACGATCACTTATGACTCTTTGTCCGCCACGAGTAAACCCAAACCAGCGCTTGCTAATAGCCCAGAGCAACATCTATTAAATAACTTTCTTGTTCTTGGTCGCGAAAACCACTGTCGTAAATAAACCCCAAAATATGCATAACATACTATAGCCAGCCATTCTAGAGCCAAAAATAATAGACCCAATATAAAGAACTGAAATTCTATATTTTGTGTAGGGTCTATAAATTGAGGTAAAAACGCAGTAAAAATAAGAATAGCTTTTGGGTTACCTATTGCTAATAGAAACTCCTGTTTTACTAAGCTAATGTTTGTCATCTTATCTACAGATTGAGTGGTATCTTCGATGGGGTCAGCTATCCATAATTGATAGGCTAACCAAAATAAATAACAAGCGCCTACTATTTTAATAGTAAAAAATAAATGCTCAGAAGCATATAAAACACTAGCAAGCCCCGATGCTGCCAATGTAATCATAATAACGAAAGCTGCTAATCTACCCACGCCAGCAAAACATGCCACTCGCAATCCATATCGTTTTGCGTTGTTCATCGAGAGTAAATTATTAGGCCCTGGTGCCAAATTTAGTGCAAAACACGCAGGGATAAACAAAAGGAGTGTAAATAAATTCATGTTGAGACCCAGCCGAAGGTTACTGTATTAATAGAGTAGCTTTCTCATATAGATACGTCTATAGCCGTATTCTTCCTTACGTTCTTTTTCGATATATCCCCGTTTTTTATAGATTGCTATATTTTCAGTCATACATTCGTGAGTATATAAATCTAGACTTTTGAAGCCCTGATCAATTGCTTGTGATTCAGCAAATTTTAGTAACTTCTGGCCTAAACCCTTACCTTGGTAATCAGGATGAATAGCGATATTATCTAATAGAATACCTGAAGATACCTTTACTAATACAAGAACACCAATAGTTTCATCTAATTTTGCAGTAAAAACAGAGTGTTGCTGGATAAGTTTATGATAGTCGTCCAACATTGGTCCAGGTGGTTTTCCAATACGATCAATATAGTGGTGATATGCTGCGTCAACACATTGTTGTATTCGGTGAGTGTCAGATAAACTGGCTTTACATATTACTAGGTCGTTAATCATACTAAGTAAGCTATATTCTAGTGACAATAAAAAATGTGCAACTATCTAATATGTAGAATTTAATAAGTATTAACACGAAAATAAATACACTTCCCTTATTTGTTATACTGTTAATTAATCAGTTTTTAAGGGTTTTTCTCTTCGGCCTTTTTAACGCGAATTTTACTATTATTGACCGTTTTATTGTTTAAATTTTTAATCGCCGCTTTTGCCTCGCCCTGTTTAGGCATTTCAACAAAGCCAAAGCCTTTAGAAGCCCCAGTGTCTTTATCCATTACCAAATTACAAGACTGAACAGCGCCAAATTCTTGGAATAAGCTTTTTAAGGCCTCTTGCGTTGTTGAGCGGTCTAAATTACGTACGAGTAGCTTCATGATGGTTCCGGTTTGGTGTTATTAGCAGTGGTTTTGCTAGAAATTAACCTTAGCTAGATTTATAGATGATATGTGTGGTGATAGTGTACAGGTTTTATCCATTAAATCGAGTTAGAGGTGTTTTTAAAAGTTGTATTTGACCCTACTTATTTCGATACCAAGCTGTAAAATAAGCGCATGTTAAATTTTATCTGGATTTTCTTTTTTGCCTCAGCTTTTGTCGTTGCGCTCATCAAGTTATTAATTTTTGGTGATACGCAGATATTTGGTCAGATGATGACAGCGATGTTTAGCCTATCTAAAACCGCCTTTGAAATCGCATTGGGGCTAACCGGTGTTTTGGCCTTATGGCTGGGCATTATGAAGATTGGTGAGCGTAGTGGCTTTATTCAAATTTTAACGACTTGGCTTAGCCCGCTGTTTATTCGCCTACTACCGGAGGTACCCAAAAACCACCCGGCGCTAGGGGCAATAGTCATGAATATGTCGGCCAATGCGCTAGGCTTGGATAATGCAGCAACACCATTGGGTATTAAGGCGATGCAGGAGTTGCAAAAACTCAACCCACTTAAAGATACTGCCAGCAACGCCCAGATTTTATTTTTGGTGATTAATACCTCGGCGGTGACGTTATTCCCAGTCACGATATTTACCTATCGTGCGCAGATGGGTGCTGCGAACCCAACCGATGTGTTTATTCCTATTTTGATCGCAACCTATGCCTCGACATTAATGGGTTTACTCACGGTGGCTGCGGTACAAAAAATCAACTTATTCGATAAAGTGATTTTGGCGTATTTAGGGGGTTTTTCTGCCCTAATATTTGGTTTGCTGGCTTATTTCTCACACTTGCCGCAGGCCGAGATGTTGGCGCAATCTGCTTTAATTAGTAACGTGACATTGTTTTCCTTAGTGATGTTATTTATTACAGGTGCAGTGATCAAAAAGGTTAATGCTTACGATGCATTTATCGATGGCGCTAAAGAAGGTTTTAGCACTGCGGTAACGATTATTCCTTATTTGGTTGCCATGCTAGTGGCAATTGGTGTGTTTCGCGCCAGTGGCGCTTTAGATTTGCTCGCCGAGGGCCTTCGCAGCCTAGTGTTGTCACTCAATATGGATGACCGTTTTATTGATGCTCTACCTACCGCTTTAATGAAACCTTTTAGTGGTAGCGGTGCTAGAGCAATGATGATCGATACCATGCAGTCACATGGTGCAGACTCCTTTGCTGGTCGCCTATCGTCGATAGTGCAGGGCAGTACCGAAACTACCTTTTATGTTTTAGCGGTTTACTTTGGCTCCGTAGGTATTAAAAAAATTCGCCATGCAGCCGCTTGTGGCTTGGCAGCGGATGCAGCGGGTATTTTGGCGGCCATTGCTATTGCTTATTGGTTTTTTAGCTGAAGAGCTTTAGTAGTATATAAGCAAGTTGTAACGTCAGGTTTTGAGTCGAGTCTTTTAAAAAGTGAGAGCCAAAAATGTTAACTTAGCCCAGTTGTTCAATTGTGGTGAATTGGGCTGATTAGATGAGGGATATTTATACGGCATAAAAGAAAAAGCATAAAAAAAGAACAAAAGGTATAGAGATATTTTGCTTCAATGAAGTAATTATTCCTATTCGATGCGAACAATAGTACCTCGCCGATCAGCCAATACGGTGAAGTAGTTAATAGACACAATATACTCGATTAAACGATTAAACGATTAAACGATTAAACGATTAAACGATTAAACGATTAAACGATTAAACGATTAAAAATAAAAGCCTATATCTTTATTAAGAAACGTAAAATGAAAACTACCACTGACGAATTGATTTATAAAGTACCAAAGCTGGCACTGCAAGTCTTGGCGGGTTTTAGTGTGCTGCTGAGTCTAAGTTTTTTTGCATTTGCGTATTATTATGATTCGGTCGTACCCGCTGGGCCACTGGTCATTAAATATGTTATTTATGTGTTTTCTTTAGTCGCACTTGCTGTTGGAATAAAAACCTTTTGGTTGCCAGCGATTGTGCTGTTAAAGGCTGATATCTGTGGAGTTTTCTTCCTGTGCCCGTTTGGTCAACAATGCGATCATGAGTTTTTGTTTGTTGAGTGGTGTGATGTTAATGACATCGAGTTGGGAAAGGTTCGAACGGGAAAGGGTGTTGGTGCTGCTGTAACGATCCAAATAAAAGTTAATAATATCCGAGCCATTAATCAGTATTTTCCAGAGAGTTTACTGACTAGCCTAGATGTCGGGGATTGGTATACTGTGGGTATATCAAGTGCATTTATTAATAAGAAAAAATGCCTTAAAGCATTGTCATTGCTTAAAAAAAATTACAGCACTTGAGTTATATGTTAAAAAAATGTACTGAAATGGTATTTTAGATCAAACTTAACAGGCGTAGTTAATCTCATCCCTAAAATATGTGTAGCCTACAATTAACAACGATAAGAGACTCAAATGAAAAGAGGTACTCGACTTAAATTTGGTAGGATATTCTTAATAGTTGTCTCCATAGCAATTTATGGCTACGCTGTAGGTTATGTATTTACAGGAATCAGAATTAACGAGTTCACCAACAGTTCAAAAAACTGGCCTAGCACAAAAGGTTCTGTTACTTCGATTGACTTCAAGTCTTGGACTACCGGTAAAGGGAGTTACAGAAATTATAAACTTATAATCGAATATCAATACTCTGTTGCAGGCAAAGAGTATAACAACGATCGAATCAGCTCGAACTTATCAGACACTCGGCCCACAATCGACCAAGATGCAGCAACGAGGCGCTTGCAACAGTTAGAACCTCCTAGTGGTAGAATTAATGTCTTTTACGACCCTGAAGACCCCAGTCGGTCGATGTTAATATGGGAAGAGTTTTCTCTGTTCAAAAGAATACTCTCATGTATCTTTTTAGCCTTCATCGGTTCGATATTTATGTGGTTAGGAATAAATGTTCCAAGATTTAAAAAGTATATAAAGTGAGTAGGTTGTTGCTCTAACAAACTCAGGGAAGCTCAGCATATAGTTCAACGAATAGTTCAGAAAACAGGTCAGCACATAAATATGAAATCAATATATACAGATCTCGATACGTTAACTCGAATTGATCAAAAAAATAAATATACCAAACAAGATTACTATATAAGTGAAAATTCTCTTCTAAAAATTACTTCTTTAAGCCCTCTTAAAAATGGTCTTTTTGCTCTTATCGGCTTCCTTTTTTTAATATTTGGGCTTGGGTTTTTATTTGAGGAGACTTTATCGCAAAAATCACTTAGTTTAATTTTTTTACCGGTAGCATTTTACTGCTTATTTTGCCGAAGAGAACTCTACATCGCTGACGGGCTGGTTCGCCGAGTTGCTTATATAGACTTCTTCAACAAAAAGTATGTAGTGTGGAAATCAGAATATCAATTAGGTGACTTTTCCAGTTCAGAGATATTTTGGACGACACCTGATGGTAAAACAACTAACGAAGCTCAAGCCCATTTGACTATCTACAGTAACAAACTTGAGAAATCTCTGAATGTAATGCATTTTTTACTTGATCATGATGGTCGAGAGTTATTGGCTGAAATAATACTGGATATTGAGAAGGTGATAGGGTTGACGATAGATGTTAAAAAAAGAAAAGACTATATGGGGGAGTACTGAAGCTCTTATGTAACACTAATTAGTTGATCTAACAAATAAGGTTGAAATAATGAATATTATGCTGTCCTAACGTCTTATTTACTCAGCGATAAACATAGCTAGATTGAGTTGGGCGCTATCACCTAACCAATAAGCATGATCAGTATGATCTTTAAGACCATTGCCGCTGACTCCATGGACAAAGACGGTAAGACCATTGCGGTTTTGCTCGAGCCATGGAACAAATTGGTCAAAATCTTTATCAGAAAAACTTATTTGGCAGCTCCATTCTGGGTGTGGGCCTACCGGCTTTTGATGAACTCTACCTACTCTCACATCAAAAAGTGTCCCTGCTTTTTCACAAAACTTACTTGCAAACTGCAACGTTTGGCTATTGAAATAGGGGTGGGCATGATAATACTTGTGGATATTTACTGGGCGTTTAATTTCAGCCATTTGTGTTTTCCTTGTGCAATAAGTTTGGCGTTAAAATTGTTCTGTAGACAGTGTGATGATTTCGTCTAGTTCTGAAATTTTAGCGCCACTTCTAGCCATAACCGCTAAGCCAAATTGCAGTGACATAATGTAATTTGCCATGATATTGGGCGAGCGCTCGCTACTGACATTACCTGCGGCTATTTCGCTTTTAAAAAAATCTGTCAAAGAGGAATTTGTTACTTGGTTTATTTTAAATATAGTCTGCATAGCATCAACGGGAATACTAGCTCCATCCATTTCACAAGTACTTAAACAAACGAAGCAACCGCCGGGTAACTTCGGCTCTGTTGCCATCTGAGCAATAGACGTTAAGTAGCTCCTCAGCCTTTCATTAAAGCTCTTGCCTTCTAAAAAAAGCTGTTCGGCATGGATCGCTCCATATTTTTGAACGTACCGTTCTAAGGTGCTTTTATACAGTTTTTCTTTATTGCCAAAGGCCGAATATAAACTGGGTTTATTAATGCCCATGGCGGTGGTTAGGTCTGACATAGAGGTTCCAGCAAAACCGTTGGTCCAAAATACGTCCATCGCTTGCTCTAGTGCAATTTCTTTGTCAAAACAACGGTGACGGCCAGCTTTCATTTTTACTACTCTCAATGGTGTTTGTTATCTGCTTGCAATTATGTACCGATGAGTATAGATTGTCAATTTCTTACCGATTGGTACAAAATTTAATTAATCAACAAACAGACTTAAGAGGTTCAAAAAAGTGAATGATTTATCCGGAAAAACTGCAGTAGTTACTGGAGGTAACAGTGGTATAGGCTATGCAACAGCGAAGAAATTTAAGGCTAATGGAGCCAATGTAATCATTACCGGTAGGTCAGAAGAGAGAGTAATGGCTGCTGCAAATGAGTGAGGTGTAAAAGGTATTGTTGCTGATGTAAAAGACTTGTCGGCAATAGATAACTTGGTTAAACAAGTAACCAGTGAATTTGGTCAGCTCAATATCTTATTTGTAAATGCAGGGGTTTTTATTCCTGCTCCTGTCGGCCAAATTACCGAAAATGTATATGATGACCTAATGGACATTAACTTTAAGGGAGCCGTGTTTACCGTTGAAAAATTTCTCCCTATATTAATGGACGGCGCATCTATCATTAATTTGTCATCGATTAACGCTTACACAGGCATGCCTAATACCGCCATTTACGCCGCATCAAAGGCAGCGATGAACTCCTACACTCGAACCACTGCTAGCGAGTTGGCCCCAAGAAAAATCAGAGTCAATGCCGTCAACCCAGGGCCTGTTGCTACCCCAATTTTCGAAAAAACGGGGATGCCAGAAGAACAATTAAATGACTTTGCTGCCGCCATGCAAAGCAGAATTCCACTAAAGCGTTTTGGCCAGCCTGAAGACATAGCTAACTTGGTAGCTTTCTTAGCATCAGATGACGCGTCATTTATAACCGGTGGTGAATATAATATCGACGGCGGCATGAATATTAATCCACTTTTATCATAACGCCTAATTAGTTTAATATGGCTGCACGAAAAATGCAGCCAGAATGCTGATGAGTATTGAAGCATTTTATAGATGCTCCCTTGTTTAATAACATGTCTACAGTCTACTAAAAACTGATGTATCCACCCTTTATGGAAAAAGCACTAAATTCAGTGAATTAAATAGTTGCGTCGGTTTTACGTTGTTGTCAATTAAAATCAATGCCGCCATCATAATTCAACGTATTGTCTTTTTCGGTGCTTTTATCATCAATATTTATTGGGCTTTTATTATCTAAATTTTTTGGTGGTATTCTCTTGCTGTGTGTTTTCACTATGGTTTTTTTATGTTCGGCCTGGCTAAAGCGCTTGCTGAGCGTTAAAAAATGGTCGGCTTTATCTGCCATTTTGGGTATATCTAGTAATGCTTCGGACATTAATTCATAAGCGGCACCAAGATCTTTAAAGTTAGGGAAGGCCTTGCCAATGCCGTTAAGTAGCTTAACGGCCGTGCGTGAATCGCCGCTTTGTTTGCACTCTTTAGCCAACATTAGTCTATCTACTGCGGTATCCGGCATATAATTTGGGTGTGCCAGTAGTATTTTTTTGTAGGAGCGGTTGATTAGGTCTTCGTTATGGGATTGATGCAAAAACTCGAAGTAAAAGGAGGCGTACTCTTCTATGAGTTTTTTGTCTTTAATAGCGATTAAAAAATCAAAGTACTTGTTACAAACCTTTTTATCGTTAGGGTTTTGTTTGATTGTGCTATAAAAAAGCTTAATAGCTTTATTATAGTCACCTTCTTTTATATGAATTTCGATATTAACCAGTGCGCGTTCGATATCTGAGCGGATATGCGTATTTGTTTTTTTATCCTCTTGAGCAATAAACCCAAGCTGCGCTTGATACTGAAAAATCATGTAACCCATAATACTGAAGGTGACAATAGTGTAATAATTGAAGATAGAAAACTGTAAAACAATCGTTAAAAAAGAAAGTTTATATCCAATAATTTGGCTGATAACACCAACGGAGCCTACCATTACCATCATTAGTGCTAAAAGCAGCCCATAGGGTAGGCCAACGGCAGTGATAAGATAAATAATTTTTAGTGGGTTAATACCACTGAGAATATTTTGCGTTAAGGCAAAATTAATGAGTATTGCTGGAATACAACACATGACAATACCGCCAAATAGTGCTGCCACCTCTATACCAAGCCAAAGGTTAATGTAAAAGGCTGCACCTGCAATAATAACAAGCATGGCTATTAACTGTATCGCAATAATAAGGCCGCCACCGTAGGCTGCTGTAATATCGGGTGCTTTAAATGACCCTTTGGCTGTTTTTTCAAGGCAGGTAAAGCAGTACTTCATAAAAGTACCGGTTAACATTATTTGCCAAATAATCGCAAAAGGTAAAAAGGAAACAACAACTGATAAACAAGCGAACCCTACAATTAAAATCACTGTGTCGATATTTAATGGGTAGCGAAAGCTTTCTTGCAATCGTCGCCAAAAAGGCTCTGCAGTATAACGCCCTCCTAGGCTTTCTACGTCGCTGCCACAAATAAAGCAGCGTGTACTTTGCCGCTTATTATCTTCGTTAATGCAATTGTCACACTGTTGAATACAGCAATAGTCGCAGTGATAAGTCGCGGGGACTAAGGGGTGGTATTTACAGTATTCCATTACATATCTCTCGCGAGTATATCTTTAGAGATAGATTCATAGTTTTGCTTTCTTTTACTATTATTGGCTTCGCCAAAAGCGATGGATAATTTTTGAGCAAGAATACCTAAAGATAAATCGCTACATTGTTTCTCTACAAGGCGGTCACAAATTTTTGCAGCAGGCTCTGGGTTAGGGAGAGATAAGAGATGCATGCCTACTTTTATTATTTGGTCTTGGTTTAATTGCTCATGCAAGTCTGGGTTTTCTGTCCATACGTGTTCTATTTTTTTGACCTCTTGGCGTGTAGGCCGTTTATTGTTAAAAATATCTAATGCATATTGTACATGGCTATTGTTATTTTTGATTTTGGCTAAATTATATTGCAATACCGAAAAATCAAAGCTTTTGCCTGTTTCTGCTATGGCTCGGGCTAGGGCTTTCTCTGCTGCATCAAATTGATATTTCGCTATAAACTCATAAATAGTCGATAGCTTTTCTTGTATCGGGTCGATGGATTGGTCTTCTTCTATATAGGTTTTGTTAAATACCTTGGGTATAAAAAAGTAACATGCAGCTATTAACAAGCTGCCGCTCACAAAACCCCCAGCATGTGCCATAAAGGCTACATTAGACCCCGAGTCACTTAAAAATTGAACAACCTCTTTGCCAATATAAAAGAATAATATAAATAGGGCCGGCGCTTTAAAATAGCCAACAAAGATAAAAAACCAATAAAAAAACTCGATCTTTTTAAGGCGGAATAAACCGAGGTACATGGCCATAATGCCCGATATGGCTCCAGACGCACCGACAAGAGGCGCTACTTCTTTAAGGTTGAATGCAATATGTAGTAACCCGCCGGCTACGCCAGAAACCAAATAGAACGCAAGAAAGCGCCAGCGCCCTATGGCGGCCTCTACAGCAAAGCCACAAATAATTAAAAAGAACATATTGCCTAATAAGTGCATGATATCTCCATGCAAAAATTGATGGCTTAGCAAGTTTAAAATTTTGGTGTCCGACGGTGTTAAACCAAAAGCAGATGTACTGGTTGACTGGATGTCTTTATGGATTTGCTCTCGTGTTATATGCCAGTCGCCGATATCGTTTGAGGTAAGGTATGTTTGTAGTTCTTTTTGGGATAGTAAATAGTCATAAAAATCCAATCGAAGAATAATTTGAAAGCTCAGGTCACCATGCATGTTCTCATCAAAGAGATGTTCAAATTCTTTGAGTGATTTTTGCTCACCTTTTTCGGAGAGGTACTTTTTGAAAAATGGCCATTCAATTTTTAGAAAATCGTTAGTTTGGTAGGAGTAAAAAGCTTTTTCATACTTCTCGTTATCGCCAGACTGATAAAAAAAGAAAATAAGTATATTAATGAGCACAATAGCAAAAAGAATGACAGGGGCGTAATTCCAATCAAAGCGCTTTTCTGTAGGGATAATTACCACGAGAGACTCATTCCTTTACTGAGTGTTATTATATTTATATATCACTCATCTATCTGAGCAGAACAAGCAAGTTAATACATTGCCTTAATCTGTGTCAAGCGTATAAAGTGGTTATTTACTATAGGCGGTATGCCAGATCAGATACAACCAGATGAACCTGTTGGCTGGGTATATTAAGGGGTAGGGAAGGCTTTGGTTTTTATAAAGAATAGGTGTAAGCCTTCCCTTGATATTATTACTTATTGGTTTCATCGGTTTTATTTAGAACATTTTTTTCAATACTTGAAGCAGCATTTCCAATGGTATCGGCGCCATATTTTTTTGCTTTTTGTATCTGCTCACCAGAAGATTCAACGACATCTGCAGCAGCTTTTTGAGCTTTTGAGGCGGCAGCTTCAACTGCTTTTTTTGCATTCTCTGCTGTTTTTTCTGCTTCTTTTTTAATGTTGTTGGCTGCTTCTAATGCTGCCTTTTTCGTGTGTTCTGCTGCGCTTTTTAGATCTTCGCCGGCACTATTTAGCTCGCTGTTAACCTTTGTTGTTGCCTTTGGTTCCTGATCGCCATCGCTACATGCAGTAATAGCCGCAAGTGCAATGAGTAGAGGTAACGTTTTTTTAATAAAGTTCATTTTGAGGCCTATAGGGTTGCTTAAGGTAGTGTTAGGTCGATAGGGCGCAACTATTGGTTTATAAAACTCTCTGTGTTTTTGTATAAAAACGAATGCGCCTCCTTTTGCGTATCATAGCAAATTCCAACCGATCTATCACCGACATGGCCAAAAGCTGTTTGGTAGCTAAAAACTTTATATCTATACGAACTTATTCATCTATTTGATCTCGTTGGCGATTAAGATTAAAAACGATTGCTATAGCCATTTTCTAAACGGTCACGAATGATTTTAAGTAGGCGCCCGCCTTTAGTAAGCTTATTGGCAAGTATCACAGTGAGTGAGCCGGCTTCATCCACGGGCGTTAATTTTATTTGGGTATGAGAAAAACTAAACATAAACCTCTTTTTATTGATGCCGCCAAAGGTAATACTGTCTTTATCGAGTAAATCCACGGTGTAGATGGTATCGACCACTTGCTCAAAGGTGCCATTGGCTAAATGATTATTTATCTGAGATAGAGTAAGAAACAGGCTATTTACGGTGATCATTAACATGCGATCGCTAGTAAAGATAAAATATGCCGATGGACTACTGGTACTTAACCACGGAGGCACACGGCCGCTGGCGATAATACCCGAGGCCATCATCAGTGGTTTTTCATCGGCATGTAATAAGGGTGTAATCTCTTTAAACATGGGCTCGCTAAATATTTGCTGGACGAGTTGAAGCTCTCGTGCAATAAACCAGAGGAGAGAGAAAGTAAGTAGTAATATAAATAGAAACATTAATGATAACGAGAGAGTATCACCGAGTAATCTCGTCGTCGTTCTATTACCGAAGCTGAATCCAGCAGTAATGAATCCAATAGGCGAAACAATAAATAAAGACATATACAGATATATTATTCTACCTTTACGCTTCTCCCTTAACCATTTCAAACTTTCCAATAATCCCCTACATTGATTTGCGTTTGGAGCATCCTTTAACTTTAAATGTAAAGCCATGGTGGTTGTATCCTGAAGAATTTATTTATTGGGTTCTGGCAGTTCTGCGACTTTATCGTAAGTGTCCCATAGAGGATGTCACTTTCTTTATATGAGTAAAGAAAGTAACCAAAGAAGCAGATAACTGCTCCTGCGTTACCTGCACTTCCGCCATCCTTGGCGGTCGAACACATCCCCATACACAGCCCTTGCCCTATAGGGACGTGGGGTACTTAAAAAATGCAGGAGCAATTTTTTATCGGGTGCCTTCGCTTATGATCATAATAATAGGTCGGTTTTATGCCACGTCCTGTGGCAGTTCACCTCAAATCAACGTGACCTACATGGATGTAGGGAATGCAGGTTTTGTAGGAGCAAAAACCTGTCCTGTTGATTTGCCCTTTTATTAGGGTCAACGCTCTGCTGTGTCAAGGGAGTTTCCGTTAACCTCAGCCCTTTTAATTTTTTAACTTATTAGCTTCTTAAAAACGATTGCTATAGCCATTTTCTAAACGGTCACGAATCGTCTTAAGTAATCGCCCGCTTCGCGTAAGATTATTGTTGAGTACAATCGTAATTGAGTCAGTCTCACCCACAGGTGTAAACGTAAACTGTGTGTGTGCAAAACTAAATAGAAAACGTTTTTTATTGATGCCGCCAAAGATAATATTATTCTTATCGAGTAAATCTACAGTATAAATGCTATCAACCACTTGATTGAATGTACCATTGGCAAAATGATTATGTATTTGAGATCCAGTGATAAATAACGTATTTAAAGTGATCATTAAAAGACGATCACTGGTAAAAATAAAAAATGCTGACGGGTGACCGCTGCTTAACCATGAAGGCATACGGCCGCTGGCGATCATACCCGAGGCTAGCACCAGTGGTTTTTCATCAGTATTTAATAGGGGGACAATCTCTTTAAACAGTGGCTCGGCTGCAGTTTGTTCGGCAAGTTGGATTTCTCGTGAAGTAAACCAGACGCTAGAAGCAGTAAGTAGTAACCCGTATAGGATTGCAAATGATGTAAGGAATGTATTGCCTAAAAGCAATCTAATCGATCTCTCAGAGAGAATGGGAAATAACATAAATAAAGCAGCTGGAATCCCAATGAGCAGATACAAATATATATATAGTACTCTGCCTTTACGCTTTTCTTTTGCCCATTCTAAATCACCCAATAATTTTCTACATTGATTTGCATTGGGAGCATTATTTAACTTTAAATATAAAGCCATGGTGGTTATATACTGTAAAATATTATTGAAATTAAAAATTATTGCTATAGCCATTTTCTAAACGGTCACGAATGATTTTAAGTAATCGCCCGCTTCGCGTAAGATTATTGGCAAGTATGATAGTTAGTGAGTCAGTTTCACCCATGGGTGTTAAGGTGATTTGCGTATGAGAAAAACTAAACATAAACCTCTTTTTATTGATACCGCCAAAGGTAATACTGTCTTTGTCGAGTAAATCTACGGTGTAGATGGTATCGACCACTTGCCCAAAGGTGCCATTGGTAAGGTGATTGAGTAACTTAGGCCCAGTAATAAACAGTGTATTTAAGGTGATCATTAACAGGCGATCGCTGGTAAAGATAAAAAACGCCCCTGGATGGCCACTACTTAACCACGGAGGCATACGTGTGCTGGCGATCATACCCGAGACCACTAACAGCGGCTTTTCACCAGTATTTAATAGGGGGACAATCTCTTTAAACAGTGGCTCGGCAATAGTTTGTTCGACGAGCTGGAGTTCTCGTGAAATAAACCAAATAACAAAAAAAAGAGACAGTAATACAGATAGAAGCCCTAATGATACCGAGAGAGTATCACCGAGTAATCTCGTCATTGATCTATTACCGAAGCCGAAGCCAGCAGCAAAGAATGCAATAGGCATAGCAATAAATAAAGACATATATATATATAGCATTCTACCTTTACGCTTTTCTTTTATCTGCGTTAAATCCCCTAATAACTGTCGGCATTGTTGGCTATTGGGCGAGTCTTTTGCGCTTAGGTATAAAGCCATGGTAGTTATATCCTGAAGAATTTATTGATTGGGTTCGGGCAGCGCGGCGACTTTATCGTAGGTGTCCCAATCGGTAATAAAGGCATCGACGCGTTGTATTAATTTTTCGATGGCTTTTTCGTCGCCGGCGCTGATAATACTTGGCGGTAGGGCGACGGTTTGTGCCTCTAACTCGTTAAACCACTGCTCAAAGCGTTCCATCCCGCCCTTGGCCAGCGAATAGCCGTTTAATTGTTTACAGGTATCTTCGGTTGTATTATTAAAGGTGCGTAAAAATTTAAGGAGCTGGGCGGTGCCCACCATAATAAAGGAGACTAATCCTAAAACCGCACCCGCAGGTAAACCCCAAATAGTGCCTGTTGCAAACAATGCAGCTACGCCTATCGCAGCCCCGACAGCAGAAGCTAAATCTAATAGTGCGTCTTTCTCAAAGCCACTAGTAACTCCTCGAATCATATCGTAACTAAACCAAACCGCACCCAGTACACCACCCACACCACCACCAATGAGCTGCAACCCACCGAGGGATAGTGCAACTCGGCCACCGGCTTTTGCGGCTACGGTGCGGGAGAGGGTGGCGTCGATGCCTCTGAATTTGGCAATGGTATTACCCACATCGGAGAAAACACCCAAGGCCATGCTCCAAGCGCGGTATTTGAGTGTGGAGTCGGCGTCGGGTTTGTAGGCGTTGCTAAACACCACGCCGCTAAGTAATAGGTTGATGCTCGCACCGGCGATATTGCCTGCATGGGTAATGCCGCCCACGCGGGCTTCGGGCACATCGGTGACGAGTTGTTCTTTGTAGGCCAGTACATGGTCGTGGAGCTGGTCAATTTTATCAAAAGGAATGTCTTTAAAGTTGGTATTGGCAAAGATGTGTTGGATTTGGCTTGCGAGTTTTCCCTCGATATTTTTGAGGGCATCTATCTGGCCGCCACCGACCATGTAGTTGGCCAGTTTACGCACTTGTTCGTCGTTGAGTGTCCATTTACTGTAGTCTTGCGGTGCTGTGCCAGAGCTAGCTTTTAGGCCTTGTTGATAGTTAACGTCTTGTTGGTGGATAACATTTGTTTTAAACCACTCGGCAATATCGCCGGTGTGTGGGTTA
This sequence comes from uncultured Pseudomonadales bacterium, assembly GCA_947488935.1. Taxonomy (GTDB): domain Bacteria; phylum Pseudomonadota; class Gammaproteobacteria; order Pseudomonadales; family Cellvibrionaceae; genus CANLBN01. The sequence goes on along the minus strand of CANLBN010000006.1, from coordinate 138,959 downwards.
TTGGGCACTACCTGTTGACTAAACACTTGAGCCTTATCAAATTTGATCAGGCTTTCGCGGATGCCATAGTAGGCCATCCAGATATTAAAGGTAATGTTATGGCTACGGTATAGCAGGTTGCCCCAGTCTTCTAGTTCTTCGTTATGGGGTTTATAACCATGGTTGGGGTCATCTAAAATGTAATGCTCGTAGAGATTGGCCTCTAAAAAGTTTTTATACACCGACTCAGCATCGCGCATGGTGCAAAGCATCATGCCGCCCTTATGACAAAATAGATCGATGCCGAAAGGATCTTTGTTAAAACACCATAAGTCGCTGTAGTTCGCCTTGGCAACGTCGTTATCGAAAAAGGCCAAGTTGAAGCTGTGGGCGAGAACTTCAATATCGATACTGCGCTCGTTATTGCGACCGGATTCGCTTTCTGATTGGATAATTTGACTAAATAGCGCGATGGAGTCGTCGATGTCTTTTAAGCCTAGAGCAAAGTGGCCAATATGGTCGTCGCCTCGATTACCCCAAGAGTGGTCGTCGGTATCGCCATCCCAATCTTGTTCTAAGTCGGCCAGTGGCAATTGGCTCATTTGGTTTTCGGATAAGCTGGCCAAGGGGCCATGGGCCTTTAGCTTTTCTTTGATATAGCTGAGATTTTGTACATAGGTGTGGTAGTGTCGAATAGCCTCGGCATTTTCCTCTTGTAGCTGGCAGATCTGGTCGATCACATGGCAGTAAAAGGCAAATAGGGCATAGTTGTTGGCTTTGAGTTCGATACCTCGCTGATACTTCTTGGCGTATTGGGTATCGCGCTGTACGGTGATTTTGGTCGCCAACTCCGGTTTTTGCCACGCGTAGTTATGAAAAGGGCGAAACATGTCCGGCCCACCATACGCACCTTTAGAGTGGGCAATACTGCCTTTTTGGGTATAACAGATATAGGGGCAGGCCCAGTCTACTGAGATGAGGTAATCCTGGTCGGTTTCAAAGCCCATACGCGAGCGAATTAACTCTTCTTCTAGGGCTTCTTTACTGGCGTATTCGCCTTTTAGCAGCCAGTCAGAAAAGGGCGTGAGTTCTTTGGTGCGAAACTGGCGATAAATATTCCACTTACCATCGGCCGAGTCGAGGCTGCGGGATATTTTATCAAATTCATCAACGGTGCCGCTTTCGTTATTGGTCTCTTTCGCATAATGGGTGGTAAATTTGCCGCGCATCTCATTTAGGTATTGGTCAATAATATCTTCTTGCGCCTGCTGGCGATCGACGGCGTTGGTCGCGGCGACAGGGATCTCAAGAATATAGCTTTTTTTCCAAAAGCTATCGTCATCGACAAAGTCCACCATCACACCGTAGCGGATCTCATTGTTTTGTCCGCTGGGGCGTATTTTTTCGACTCTGACCAGCAGGTCATTAAGGTGGTAGCTAAGCTGGGTATCTCCTAGACTATAGGTATCTAATTGAAAAATGAGATCGGTACGTACTTGTATCGGGCGTGCCATGAAAAATCCTTTAAGGTGGTTATTTAGTGCCGAGGAATGGCCATATCCTCTGTGATCAATAGGTGTTGGAACAGCTTGATGGTATGCCCATCACTTTGGTCTACCACGCAGGAGTAATAGTGTTTAGGAATCACATCGCGGAAGGTAACGGTGATGACATGTGGCTCATGCTTAACCAATGCTTTATTGCGCAGGTTGACACTTGTTTGGTAGTTAGCGCCATTGTCATCAACACTCCATAGTTGGCAGCTGTCGCTCCAATGCTGCTTAAGTACCAAATCGTAGTGCACCTCTACTTGTATATCGATTGTTTTAAGCGTCTCTTGCACTTGGGTATATTCAGGCAAGGGCTCTGCTTGGGCTGCCAGTGGCTGGCTACTTGAGTAGTATTGACGAGTCAAACCGCCGTGCTGTATTTGTGCGGGCGGTTCTTCATTGTCTATTATGGTGATAAATGCATAGCGTGAGCGCAATTGTTTAATTGCAAGGGGGCTGGCTACGGTACGAATTGCAGGGTTTAGGTAGTGCTTGCCACGAAAGTATACGCAATAAGGTTTTTGTGGGTGGCTGTCACAATAAAATAGCTCACCTTGCTGCAAACGATCAATAACATCCTCTAGCCGTTGTGTGCCGGCTAAGTCTTTTAAAGTCTGCTGGGGGATTCGCTGAATATCTGCTTCGGCCTGTAATAGATGGGCCGTATCCATGCGGTAACGTTCGACTAGTTCTACCATGATCCACACTCCTTGGCGTTAATCAGCTGATCCATGTTTTATGCGCGGCATGCTAACGTTAGTCATTGCCGTCGTCAAGTTTTGCGGGCAATAATTGGGGATAAGTAAGCATTTTATTTTTTAGTATTTTCTAATTTAAAAAATAAGATCGCTATTAAATCATAATAAATTAAAACGCTTATTTGTCCCCAGTTATTATGTGGGCTTTGCTAAGTAATAAAAGCACAGGGTAAAACTACCCCTAACAACAAGCTTATTGGGTAGAGAAATATCAATGCCAATTTCACTCGATTAAAATATGTGCCTATTTTAGTCGTATAAGAAAAACACGAATATTCCTTAATGTTTTTCCTCACTCTGTCTCGGACAAAAAAAACTAAAACAAGTTTAAATATATACAAGGGTAAAATTAAAAAATTGGCGATAAGAAGGCTCTCTGAAGAGCTATTACGCGAGCAGTAATCATGAACACCATAAAATAGTGCTTCAGACAGGCTTGATAAATTACCAAGAGAGACTATTAAAACAAGTATTGCTAACAATAAGTATAGTGCACTCGTTATTACGATTTTAGGTTTTATGTTCATGGCTGTAAAACTAAAGCTCGGTTAATAAGTAAATAGGTGTCACATCTTGGATTGTGAATCAGAGTAGCCGCCAATTCAAAATTCAAGACGTGCCCCCGTTGTTGTGACCCTGTTGTTGCTGATTAATTTTCAGTGGCTAGCTGCTAATATCAAAGCAAAGAGTTTTAGTTGTAAAGCAAAAATAAACGCGAGCAGAGCCCAATTAAACCAATGAAAACGGCTCTGCCTCCTTTAGTATCAAGAATGACTACTTTAGTTATAGCTAAAGCTGTAATTTTCTAATATATCAAATTTAATAACCCCACCTGTTTGCCACTTCTCTTCAGTCGGACTAAGGTCAATTTTTTGATGAATATAGTCTTCTACTGTAATTTTATAGTTGTCTTTATTATCACGATCAGCAACAACGGCGGTAGTGCGCATTTTAACCCCAGTTTGCACATCGAAATAGTACGCTATAAACCTAAAATCCCCATGATGATGTACATGTTGGCTTTTACTTAGGTGTTTGCTTTGTTCAATCATGGCATCGATACTGTCATTATCTTGAACCCCGAAGTCAGGCTCTGAGGTTCTCAATGTTTTAATATATACATGGCATTGGCGCTTAAAATTAGGGCATTTAGAATTTATTTTTTTATATGTATATTGACTGTCTTCTGCTTCTTTCAGAAAGGAAGATTCAATTTCGCCTGATGTAGAAAAATGATTCTCCTGCACTTTTTCTTTATAGATTTCTTCGCGTTCAATTTTTTTAGGGTTTATCTCTATTTCCATACTAGGAGGAAAAGAATTGTTGGCGTATATTTTGAGCAGATTTAAGAGCATGTTGCTCTCTAGTGATTCCCGTGTATTATAGTTTGTGAGCGACACCTTTACTGGCCTGAAATTTTGTTTTGCGCCATCTAAGTTTTTAACAAAAAGGACTTCTTGATGCAGCCCTGTATTCATGTCATTACTAACAAGCGTCCTTAATAAAAAATCTTTATTAGCGTGATCGTAGTCTAAGAGGATTGTGGTAACATCAGATACAACCGTACCTTCATCGTCTATTTCCACATAGAATTTTCCATCTGACTCGTTTTTGACCGTTGGTTCATCCTTGCCTTCAGTTAGTAGGGCCTCGACGTCTACAATACCACTTGCCACCTTATCCGAAATGCGTTGATCCTTTACTGCGGTAGACATAAGCCGTAGCCTGATATCATTAGCGGATGGAATGGCTTTACCTTCAGATTTGAGGTTGGCAATATACAATCCTATGGCACCAGTGATAATTGGCGTGGAATAGGATGTGCCAGATATTGCACGTTCGGTCCATGCAGACGCTGGGATGCCGTTGTCGTCACGTTTTACTGTGCAGCTTCTAAGGCTATCTCCTGGAGCGGCGATAGTCACTTTAGTGTCACTATAGTTTGAACCTCCGTCATTCGACCAGTTGTCAGCCCAGCTTCCATCTAAACGAGTCGCACCAACGGTGACAATGTTACCACTTGGCGTTTGATGCCCAGCGGGAAATACGGGGTACCAATCCAAATCTAAATTTTTATTACCAGCCGCAGTAACAAAAGGAATACCTTTCTGACCAAGCATATCAATGGCCTTAAGCATTGGGCTATTCAGAATTTCAAAGTTCAATATTCCGAGCCCGGTAAAAATTCCTTTGTATTCTTTAGCAAGAGAATAATTAACAACATCAACATTGCTGTCGAGCATGTGTTGTATTGCGATTAATGCATATTCATCACTCCAGATCTTTGGAAATTCGCTTGCTACTTTTACTCCTATTATTTCTGCTCCAGGACAGATACCTGTTCGACCAATATTATTTCTATTTGCAGCAACAAGGCAGGATACTTGTGTACCATGAGTCGGGTAACGGTCTGAATCTTTAGGCTCGATATCTTTTGTCAAGGTAATTGCGTTTAAGCCACTACCTTCTTTAAAAATGCCTTGTAGATCATCGTGGTTTGTTAAAAAAGCACTGTCAATCACGCCAATTTTTACACCCTCACAACTTGCTTGATGCTCCCATGCTTGCTCGACCTTGATGATGTTTTCAGGCCCCCAGCCATCTGCTTTTGGAAAAGTGGTGGGTTGCGCATTTTGAAAGGATTGATGGATATGATTTAAGTCGTAGCCATCGATATAGTCGCCCATCAAGCTATCAATATTGTTGACTGCTTGAATGACATCATCTATATCATCTACCGGAAAAGCCACAACGTAAAATGGAAAACTCGCTATCTGACGATCAATCGTTATGCCAAACTTATTTAAAGCGTTTGATAACTGCGCATGAGTAACTGAGTCAAGCTTGCTTACAATCACTTGATTAGCGTAGGCTTGAAGTTTAGACGGTGTTTGGGATGGGTTAGAGGAGGATGTTGCTGAAAATGTTACTATCTTTTCGCCAGAATCAGTGACATTGATCTCGCCCTTATATTCAATGGCAGGGGCAGATGCTTTTTCATCGGTACTGAATAACCAAAATACAATGCTTGCCAATAATAATGCTACAACAATTAATACTTTTTTCATTTAACTCTGACCAACTCATTTGCAAAATATTTTATTATGCTAGCAGAAAAAGCGTTTATTATCATGTTTAACGCGCACACAAATAGATAAGCTAAAAATATATTTATACTGATGGTTACTTGTCGTAATGGGCTTTTAGTTAATTTTTTATGTAGGACTACACAAGCACTGAATATAGGTAATAATTTTTATGTGATATTTCCTTATCAATAAAAGAGGTCAGAGCGCATTTGTTGTTATAAAAAGTTGAACTTGTTGATTTTTTGTGGGGGAAATCGCTAAATCAGCTAGTTGCTTCCCCTCTACTTATGATAAGTTATTAAATGCAACATTATTTTAATCCGAGTAAAAACTGATGTCCGATGAAAGATTTGGCGATTTCGCAAAAAAGCAAACGCCAGAATCAAAATACCTTGCCGTTACCGTAATTGTGGCGTTAATTTTCTTATTATCTTTCGCAAACCTATGGAATGCCAGTCATGTTGGGGTGCATAGAGTCCTGACAGAGCCGCTCTATTTAATGTTTTTTGGCGAGGCTGAAATAGCTGAGGTTACGAGCTGTGTTGAAAAGAGGGGAGGATTTGAGGGAGCCAGCAGAGGTGGGGCTACAAGCGCGGTAATGTCGATATATTTACCTATTGCAAAATCACCCAATGGTAAGCGTGCCGAAGGAACTTATTTGTTTACATTGGCTAACCCGAAGTGGTGTTCGGCGCTGATTGGTCAAGAGGTTAACACTTATCACTATAAAGATAATTCAAGTGTAGGAAGAATTGTGAACTTCAGCCATTTTTGGGCTGGGCCAATGCATCTTTTCTTTCTGATAATATGGTTATTTGCGAGAGTAATAAAAGTACCTAAAACAAGATATATTTTTGTTGTCGGTTTGGTTGTTTTCGGCGGTATGTGGGCATTTGGTTAAAATAGCTACGCAGCTAGCCGTGTGTCATAAGATTTACCCCCTATGTTTTATGTAGTAGCTAAAGAGGTGAAATTAAGCAATGAATTTTTTTGAAAAAATTACCAATGGAGATATTACCTCGATACTCCAGCTAGGGGCAGCGTGGTTCCTTTTTTTTACTGCGAAATATCACTTTGAATTAAAAAGAATTATGCAGTGGCCGTCAGTAGATGGTAATTTAATTAAGCTTGAATATAGTGAAGGCGATGGAACTATTCCGGCTATTATCTCGGTTGAATATGACTTTGCTATAGATGGGGTTGAATATAGCGGGAGAAAGTTGGCGCATATTACTTTTGGCACTGGAAGAGGCACTGCTTCGGTTATTAAGAATATGATTCGGAGAGTGAAGCGGGTTGGCGATGATGGCGTTGTAGTGTATTACAATCCGAATAAGCCCCAAAAAAATATGCTACTTAAGCCGGGTAAAGTTGAATACGGTTTTCTGTATATATGTTATGGCGGAACAATCTTGATTGCCTACTTGGGCTTTTTGGCTTGAGATTGCTTACTCACCTAATAATATTAATCGACATTGATTAACATTTGCAGCCCTTGTATTCATGTATGTAACAAGTGGTACAGCTAGTTAAAAATTTCCCTATAAAAATCATAGAGGCATGTCTTCTTAAGAGGTGCTTCTAAAAATTCAGTTAATCAAGGTTACCCCGCTTTTTGTCGATGGCTGGTACTTTACCTTGTAGTCATATGTAAAGCGCTGAAGCTTATTGTAAATAGGTGTCACATTGTGAATCAGAGTAGCCGCCAATTTAAGATTCAAGACATGACACCGTTGTTTTCTTGTTAATTGTATAAGTTAGGTTAAGTCTTATTTTTAGCTTTTTTTAGTTCTTTTAATAACCTTTTAAAGTAAGAGATTAACGTAATGGCAAGAACAATTGCGAAAAAGATCGAGACTCCTTGTGCCCACACTGGCATATCTCCATTATTAGTATGGTGATCCCAAAGTGCGTATAACATTGCGCACATCATAAAGAACATGCTTGCGGGAATAACAACGTTAAATACGAAGCTCCAAGCAAATTCTCTAACTCTCGTAATGTCTTTATTGAGGGCGTAAAGCACGAAGCAGGTGCTTATGGAGCCGAGCAAGATCATCATTACTGCTAAAGCGACTAATATCAAAAAAGAACGCAGTGAAAACTCAACGAGTTTTCCATCGTGATAAGCAATAGTTACTTTATCGCCAATTCTTGGCTTGTCTCCCGAACTAATACTATTATTTAAACGAAGTAGCTTATTGTCGTCATCATAAAATTCTAAGACTGCTGTATGCATTTCAACTGTTTCTGAGCGAGTAAAGCCATCACTATCGGTATAGTCTTGTTCAACCCATTCACTGTTCACATCTACAATCGTAGATTCATATTTTGGGTAAACGACCAGCGAGTAAGCTTGAGTAGAGAAAATCCAAAGTGATGTTATGAACAGCGATGTTATTGAGATAACAATTAAACCAATATAGGCACCGCCCACGCACCCCTTAGGTGAGTCAGACTCTCTATTAATACGCTTATTGACAAAAACTGATAAGGTTATTGCAAGTATCAGTATGGCAAATACAAGATAACCAGCGGGGGTGATGTCCATAATATATGATCTTATTGCGCTTTTATTAGAAAAACTCTGATGCGATCTCAACTATCATAAATAAAGCTTGGTAATTCTTGGAGAGGTTTTGCTTTTTCTATTCTGAATATTAAAAAGGCAAAAGGCAATGTATGACTCGCCCCCTGTCTGTCAATATTGTCTCAATCAATAAATTAGGTTGCGTCAATGTATCCGAGCTTTTTATGTGATCTAAATCACTGCTCAAAATGAGATACGCACAACAACTTTCTAACAAGACCTACAGCATCAATCTGCTACTGCCTTTTCCAGATTTTAGTCGTTGCGGATGACCTTTTTATTCATTTAAACACTATCGGCAAACCCGGTAGAAAATCTTTACTCTACTTATTACAATAAATAGCTAATAGTGCTAAGCCGCTAACACTTGATACTCTTCATCTTTTGACAAAATAACCCACAATGTTCTCGCCATTTTATTCGCTAAAGCAACCACTACTTTCGCTTTAGGCTTTTTGCATAACAATTCATCCGTCCAAGGCTTCCAGCGAGTTGGCTTTTTGTCATGCCACTGTAAAACTGAACGAGCACCATGGATTAAATAACACCTTAATTGAGTATGGCCTCGTTTACCTATGCCCAACAGGGTAGCCTTGCCACCTGTAGAATACTGCTTTGGCACTAAACCAATCCAAGCAGCCAACTCTCGTCCATTTCTAAAATGTTTCGCATCACCTACCCAAGCCAATAAACTCGCTGCTGTGATTAATCCCACACCAGGAATACTTAATAATCGTTGACCTCGATGATCCGCTTTAATGGCTAACGCTAGTTCTTGTTCGATGTCTTTAATCAATTCATTTAATGAGCAATATTCACTGTAGAGCCGCTTCAATACAGACTGCAAGAGTACAGGAAAATCCGACTCCTCTTCTGACATAAATTCACACAACTTCTTCATCAAACCTCGGCCTTTAGTGAGCGCAATACCATACTCCAATAAATAACTATGCACTTGATTCATTACCGCTGTACGCTGTTGAACCAAGTGATTACGATGCTTAACTACTAAACCTATGGCGCGCTGCTCTTTATTTCTTGGGGTGACAAAACGCATAGTTGGCCTTTGCACTGCTTCACAAATAGCTTCTGCATCCAAGTAATCATTCTTATTGGATTTTACATATGGCTTAACAAACTGTGCTGGTATTAGTTTTACCGTATGACCAAACTCTTTTCCTTTCTCGGCCCAGTAGTGCGCGCCACCACACGCTTCAAAACCTATTAGGCAGGGTGATAATCGGCTTAAGTATAATAAAAATTGTTTTCGACTTAATCTTTTTCGGTCTACTATATGGCCTGTTTCATCGACCCCACAAGTATGAAAACAATGCTTGCCTAAATCTACTCCTAGTATTTTAATAGCCATGATGGTTCGCCTCATTTTGTTAATGTCATTCCAAGCTTAGCGCTTGAAATGAGGCGAGTCATCTCATTAGACCTGAGCCCGATATTGTTGTCGTTTATTTTTATATTGATTTCTTGATTTAGCTGCATTTTGGTTCTTAGTTTATTACTGTTTGGTACAATTCATTAACTTTTCTATCAATTTCTTCTCGTTTATTATCTTGAATTAATTGCAAACAATTATTGATGAAGTTGTCGTCAATTGGCAAAATGATTCCGTGTGACTGCTTGGCTACATCTTTACATCTCTTTATTAATATCTGTTCATTATCACTTTTCCTAAACATTAAAATACCAAGACGACCCATATTAGCGTCAAATCGGCCAATAAGTTGGTCTAGCTCTGGATTTTTAATGTCATCGGTATAGTTTTTACATTCCACATATATTGTGTTTGCTTTTATGTGTTTGTCAAGAGATATCCTATAAAAAAACCCGTTATCTTTACCATTAGTATAAGTTATATCTATTCGCTTTCTTCCCTCATTGATTTCCTTTTCTTTTTTTGGGTAAATGAGGTTCGGGAAGAAAATAAAACTGATAACACTTAGGCAAAAATTATGGTAAGTGTTTGATGATTTATTTCCTGTTGGTATCTTTGAAAGTTCTTCTTTAAGTTGTTTTGCTAAATCAGCTTCAATAAAATATTGTCCATTAATGTCTGGTATTTTTGATACCTTTTCTTTTAATTGATTCTTGTATTTGTCAACAATTTCAGGGTGAGCTGAAGAAAAGTCTGAAAGAAAATCTTTGTCTTTTGGGTAATGCGAATCTACTGTTTTCTTATAAACAACTTTTTTCTTTAAAGATCCGTCATGATTTTTTAATGCAGTAACTAAGGAGTCATCGGCTCTTAGATGTTCTTCTTGCAAAAATTCTAAAACAAATTTTTGCCTAAAGTTAGAATGGTCAACTCCAACTTGATATCTAACAGTATATTTTGGCACTAAAATAATCTTTTGGTGTTCATATATTGGAAGGTCTAAGAAGTCTTGCTTCCAAGCTCTATTATCAGAGCACCAATAAAAACCAGAAGAAACTTTTCGTGTGGGGACAGAATATAAAAGGCATTGGGCTTGAGTATAATCTATAAGAGATTTTCTTATTACATTTGTTGTAATGTCAGATATTTTGTCACGACCAATACCTGGAATGAATAACGCTAGGTCGGATAGGTCCTCTAGTAGGCCAGATTGAGCAGCTTTGCTATCTTTTAGTGTCTCATAAACTTCTTCTGCTTGGATACTTCCGATTCCTCTTCCTTTATTTCCATTTTTTGATACACCTAGATGAGTTTCTTCTGGTTCCCCTAAATGTGATAGAAGTTGCACACCTCTCTTTTTGTTTCCATGCCTTACAGATTGTATGACTTCGTAAAAAAACGTTAGCACTAACTCGTGAGCGTCCTTTGACCAAGTGTCTTCACGTGTCGTTAAAGCGTAAGGATCTAGGTATAGGGGTAGGTCTTCACCTGGTGATATATCAACAAAATCTAATTCAGCTTGCTCTCTATTAATATTAAATATTTTAGAAAATTGTTCCATGAAGTATCTCGTTACTTTGATATCGTATCAACAATGTGGATTTTATTTATCAACAAAAAAGGCCGGTAGCCCCCAGACTACCGGCCTTTTAATTTACTACTCGTCATATTCCATGACATTTAAAACTACGACTAAGAATCTAATCCCAAGTTAACGCTCCACCTGTTTGATACTCAATTACGCGAGTTTCAAAAAAGTTTTTCTCTTTGCGTAAGTCCATTATTTCACTCATCCATGGGAATGGGTTTTTGGCACCTGCGTATTGTTCTTTAAGGCCAAGTTGCGCGAGGCGACGGTTGGCAATAAATTGTAGGTATTCTTCCATCATGGCGGCGTTCATGCCGAGTACGCCGCGCGGCATGGTGTCGCGTGCGTAGGCTATTTCTAGCTCGGTGCCTTCAAGAATCATTTGGGTGGCTTCTTCTTGAAACTCTGCCGACCACAAATGTGGGTTTTCTAACTTAATTTGGTTGATGACATCGATGCCAAAGTTTAAGTGCATGGATTCGTCGCGCAAAATATATTGAAACTGCTCGGCAACGCCGGTCATTTTATTGCGGCGACCCATGGATAATATTTGAGTAAAGCCACAGTAAAAGAAGATGCCTTCGGTCACAGCGTAAAAGCCAATTAAGTTGCGCAGTAATTCTTGGTCGGTCTCTGGGGTGCCGGTTTGGAAGGTGGGGCTAGAGATACCTGCGGTATGGCTAATGCTCCACGCGGCTTTGTTGGCAACCGATGGGACTTCGCGGTACATATTAAAGACTTCGCCTTCGTCCATACCGAGTGATTCAATACAGTACTGATAGGCGTGTGTGTGAATCGCTTCTTCGAATGCTTGACGCAAAATATATTGGCGGCACTCTGGGTTAGTAATAACACGGTATAGCGCTAAGACTAGGTTGTTGGCAACGAGTGAGTCGGCGGTAGAGAAGTAACCGAGTGAGCGCATAATAATGCGGCGCTCGTCGTCGCTGAGGCCGTCTTTGCTTTTCCAAAGCGAGATGTCCGCCGTCATGTTAACTTCTTGTGGCATCCAGTGGTTGGCACAACCGTCTAAGTATTTTTGCCATGCCCAGTCGTACTTCATAGGCACTAGTTGGTTGAGGTCGGCGCGGCAGTTGATCATCGCTTTTTCGTCGACTTCTACGCGGCGTGCGCCCATTTCTAGCTCTTCTAGGCCCGGTGCCACATCAATATTGTTGATAGCTTCTTTGGCGGCCTCAACCTTTGATAGTTCTTTGTTAGATGCAGCAGGTTTTGCCGGCTCTGCTTTTGCAGCAGGCGCTGCTACTTCGGCTTGTGCTTCCTGTTGTATTTCCGTTTGTATTTCTTTGTTTAACTGGTTGAGTGCTTGTTCTGCAACCACGGCAGGTGTTGGCTCTGCGGGTGCTTGCTGTGGTGCAGCGGCAGCGGTTTTGGGCGCTGACATTTCTGCTGGCTCGTCGTATTCATCCCAACTTAACATAATCTTCTCTCGTATTTTTGAGTTATCTGTATCAGGCTTTATTAAAACAATCTCTCGTTACAAGAGATTGTTTTAGATCAAGTATTAGTGATTTTTACTCACTATTTTTACTGTTGTGTCTTATTGGCAAGCTTCACAATCTGGGTCATCCAGTGAGCATGCTTGCGGTACAGCTGCAGGGCCTGCGCTTAAACCACTCGGTGCAGCACCTGAGGAGACCGCATTTAAGTTACCAGTCTCTACCGTTGATTTCTCGGTAGAGGTCGCAGCCAATGCACGCAAGTAGTACGTGGTTTTAAGGCCGCTATACCAAGCCATACGGTAAGTAATATCGAGCTTTTTACCGTTGGCGCCGGCAATGTAAAGGTTCAAGCTTTGTGCTTGATCTAACCATTTTTGGCGGCGGCTAGCAGCACTAACAATCCACTTAGGCTCTACTTCAAAGGCTGTGGCGTAGAGGGCTTTTAAGTCATCGGGTATGCGGTCGATTTGCTGTACAGAACCTTCGTAGTATTTAAGGTCGTTAACCATGACGTTATCCCATAGGTTACGGTCTTTAAGATCATGCACCAAATAAGGGTTAACTACGGTAAATTCGCCCGAGAGGTTCGACTTAACATATAAGTTTTGGTACGTAGGCTCGATAGATTGCGATACACCGGTAATGTTGGCAATGGTTGCCGTTGGTGCAATGGCCATTACGTTGGAGTTACGCATACCTTGGGTTTGTACTTTGGTACGTAGGCTTGCCCAGTCTAGTGTTGAGCTGCGATCCATCTGGATGTATTTTTCGCCACGGTTTTTAACCAAAATATCGATAGAGTCTAGCGGTAAAATACCTTGGCTCCAAAGCGAACCGGGGTAGGTTTGGTAGCTACCACGTTCGCGAGCGAGCTCGCTCGATGCGTTAATGGCATAGTAGCTGATGGCTTCCATTGAGCGGTCGGCAAATTCAACAGCGGCGTCTGAGCCATAGGCGATACGTTGCTTAGATAGCGCATCTTGAAAGCCCATTAGACCTAAACCAACAGGGCGATGGCGCATATTTGAAGCACGTGCAGTCTCGACCGAGTAGTAGTTAATGTCGATCACGTTATCGAGCATACGTACTGCGGTGTTAACGGTAGCGCTGAGTTTTGCTTGGTCTAACTGGCCATCGACAATATGTTGCGCAAGGTTAACGGAGCCTAGGTTACACACGGCAATTTCATCATTCGCTTTGGTGTTAAGCGTAATCTCTGTACAGAGGTTAGATGAGTGAATAACACCCGCATGTTGTTGTGGGCTACGTAGGTTACAGCTGTCTTTAAAGGTGATCCAAGGGTGACCTGTTTCAAACAACATACCGAGCATTTTGCGCCATAGGCCAGCAGCCGATACACGTTTAAAGGTTTTGATCTCGCCGCTATCTGCCATACGCTCGTATTCTTCGTAGCGCGCTTCAAACGCTGCACCGATTAAGTCGTGCAAGTCGGGTGTTTCGCAAGGGGTAAATAGTGTCCACTCTTGGTCTTCAAACACACGCTTCATAAATAAGTCGGGCACCCAGTTAGCGGTATTCATATCGTGGGTACGGCGGCGATCATCACCGGTGTTTTTACGTAGCTCTAAAAACTCTTCCATATCTAAATGCCACGTTTCTAGGTAGGCACACATGGCGCCTTTACGCTTACCACCTTGGTTAACGGCAACAGCGGTATCGTTGGCCACTTTTAAGAAGGGTACAACACCTTGAGATTTACCGTTAGTGCCTTTGATATACGAGCCAAGTGCACGTACGGGTGTCCAGTCGTTACCTAAACCACCCGCCCATTTAGAGAGCATGGCGTTATCTTGCATCGCACCATAAATGCCGTGTAGGTCATCGGGTACAGTGGTTAAGTAGCAAGAGGATAACTGCGGGCGCAACGTGCCTGCGTTAAACAATGTTGGTGTAGAGCTCATGTAATCGAATGAGCTTAATAGGCGATAAAACTCAATGGCGCGCTCGTTGGGGTTGTCTTCTTTGGCAGCAAGGCCCATAGCAACACGCATAAAGAAGATTTGCGGTAGCTCAATGCGCACATCGTTGCTGTGAATAAAGTAGCGGTCATATAAGGTTTGTAAGCCTAAATAGGTAAATTGGCTATCGCGCTCGTGGTCAATGGCTGCGCCTAGTTTTGCAAGATCATAGCTGCGTAGCTCTGGCGATAATAGCTCTAGCTCAATACCTTTTTCGATATACGCAGGTAGTGCCTTTGCGTATAGGTGCTCCATCTCGTGGTGGGTCGCTAATTGTGCTATGCCTAAAAAGCCCAGTGCCTCTGCGCGTAGTTTATCGAGTAAAAGACGTGCGGTAGCGTAGGTGTAGTTAGGCTCTTTTTCTACCAAGGTGCGGGCAGTAATAACGAGTGATGTATTGATATCGACCAGTGCAACACCGTCGTAAAGGTTGCGCATGGCCTCGTCTAAAATGGCTTTTGCTTCTACATCTTTTAAGCCTTCGCAGGCTTCTGTTACTACGGTGTGTAGGCGTTCCATGTCGAGCGGTACGATGCTGCCGTCGGGCATGGTCACGTTAACTTTAGGGTAGCTGGCAAGTTCTTCTGCCGAGAGCTTGGTTTTTTCTTCATCGGCACGTTGGCGTGCGCGCTCTTCACGGTAAATAACATAGTCACGAGCAACTTTGTGCTCACCACCACGCATTAAGGCAAGCTCGGCTTGGTCTTGGATATCTTCGATATGCACCGTGCCGCCCGATGGCATGCGGCGTTTAAATGTTTGGGTAATTTGCTGGGCCAAGACTTTAACTGTCTCGTGCACACGGCTAGAAGCAGCGGCGACACCACCTTCTACGGCCAAAAACGCTTTAGTCATGGCGACTTCAACTTTTGACTCATCGTAAGGTACTACGGTGCCATTACGTTTGATAACACGCAGTGAACCCGGTGCCGTTGCCGATAGAGTCGATGTGTGTGGTGCTGCTGCCGTTGGGGGTTGCTGCCCCTGTGGCGCGTTGGTATTTGTATCGAGATGCATAGTGTGCTCCAAAAATGCATTAACCTTATTGTTTTGCTGATAAAAGCGGTGGCTTTTAATCAATTATTTACCGAGTTAACGAAGCAATATCTGGCAATAGTGCCGAGTATATGTCCGTATCACTTAACTGTTTTACCTAATTAGTAACTGTTTGGTAGCTACAAATAACTACAAATAACTGCATACAGGGTATGTATGCTTGCTGCTAGATCTTTATGAGATCGACTATCGAAGTTGTACTTGTGTGTCGTCATTTTCAATGAAATGTTATGTAAAGCTTAAAGAAACTAACTTAATTCAATGTTTTATAACGCTTTTTAGTTTTACTTATTTTTATAATGGCTATACGTCTACTAATTGCGCCAGAATTATAGAGCTAAGTTTCTCTTTTACGTCTTTCTTCCCTGTACCGGATTTCAAATGATAACCCTATATATAGGGTTACTTCAGAAACTTTGCACAAGATAATGCGTTTTTGACGAAAGTGCAAGTCAATCGAATGGGGGGTTAGTTGTGGATAAAATGTGAATAGGTGGTTATGTAAGTGAGTACTAATCTATGAGTCTTTGGCAGCGCTGACTTAGCTATATCCTAATAATCATAGGGCTATTTTATATGTATTTTTATATAGGTTAGGGCTGTTTAATAGCTTTTGGTTATTATTCGCTTGTCCTATTGTTTAATAGTTTTTCTACTTCTGAATCTGATGGTTTTTAAGTCTATTTTATTATAAATAAGCGATAACTAGTTTTCGAGCACCACTCTAATGGGTGTTGTTGCTGCTCGGCCAGAGTCATCGACTAGGGTGACGGTAAAGGAGCCACTTGTGGCTTGCCACGTAAAAGGCTCATTGGGTTTTGAGCGGCCCACATAAGCACCGTCGACAAACCAAAAGAGTGACTCGACATCGGAATCGACACTGGCCGAGAAGGGAATAGTATCGGGCGTTGTGCGGTGCGCTTGAATCACATAAGAGATGGTTGCGAGCGGTGATAGTATTTTGGGGGTGACACCAAAGGCGCTTTTATCAGAGAGTTCGCACTCGGGCGAAAAGGCGGGGGGTGTTTTGAGTGAGATGCCCGCCTGTTGGAATAATTGTAAAAAGTCTGAGGGCCAAAATTCGTACACCTTTTGGATTGTTTTAGCCGTTGATTGTTGGCAGGTGCGTAAGCCTGTTTGGCTATCGATATGAATGGCTCGATGAATATTGGAGACTTTAATGGGGGAGACCCCAGGTATAAACCAAGATTGCGCGGTGCGTGGGCAGTGCTTGCCCGGAAGATCGCCGGTGTTGGCGCAAATATCGACTTTTTTAATGTTGAGGGCATCGACATCTATGCTGTCTTCTAAGCGCCAACCATTGTTGGGGAATACAGCATTAAATAGAGAGAACAATAAAGGCCCTGCGGCACTGCGGCCTACAAATGCGGCGTTGCCCCCGCCATCAAAATTACCGATCCATACGGCCATGACATAGGGGCCAGAGATACCAACAGACCATGCATCTCTAAAGGCCCAAGAGGTGCCTGTTTTCCAAGCGATATTGTTTTTATAGCTAAGCTTGGCGTAATTTGTGTGGCTTGTAGGTGGTTTGTTTTGCCTAAGAATATCGAGTATTAAAAAGCTCGCCTCGGGGCTTAGGAGTGTTTGACTGGGTGCTTCTTTATGGTTGTCTGTATTGTTTGCTTTTACGCTTTTTATCGGTTTAAGTTTGCCGCCATTGGCCAGTGCCGCATAAAGGCTAACCAGCTCTAACATAGTGACTTCGCCACCCCCCAGCGCTAGCGATAAGCCGTAGTGCGCGGGCGACTTTAAATCAGTCACCTTGGCCTGGGTTAAAAAGTCGAAAAAACTGCGCTCGCGTAGCCGCGCTTGTAAGTCGACTGCGGGCACATTGCGGCTCTCTATTAGTGCTGTTTTGGCAAACACAGGGCCTAAAAATTCTCGGTCAAAGTTCTCGGGTGTAAAACCACCAAAACGCTTATGGGCATCGCGCAGCATTGTCATTGGGTGAATAAGCCCCTCGTCCATTGCAAGGGCATAAACAAAGGGTTTTAAGGTCGAGCCCGGCGAGCGTTTGGCGAGCGTACCATTTACTTGGCCACTGATTTTTTTATCAAAAAAATCAGCAGAACCGACCATCGCTTTGATCTCATTGGTTTGGTAGTTAATGAGTAGGGCAGCGGCATTGTGGATGCCGACCTTGCGGCGTTGTTGTATATAAGACTTAACACCTTGCTCCATTAGGTACTGCAAATTGCGGTCGAGTGTGGTGTGTATTAAACCGCTTTGCCAGCGGGATAGATTACTCAATTGATGGTTAACAAAATGCGGTGCATCAAAGGGTAATTGTTTGAGTGAGCGAATGTTTAGTGGGATACCTAAAAACTTTTCTTTTGTTTTATCTTCTGGAAAACGCTCTACCCAGCGTGTAAATAGGCGCTGGCGTGCAGTTACGGTTGCTTTTAAGCCCTGTGTCGAGGCCAGTTTACGCTTGTTGGGGTTTTGCGGGACAACGCTTAAGGTGAGTGCCTCTAGCCATGTGAGTTTGTCGGGTGTTTTATTAAAGTAAATTAAACTGGCCGCACCAATGCCTTCTATGTTGTAGCCATAGGAGGCGAGGTTTAAATAGGCTTCTAAAATCTCGTCTTTCGAATAGTGGCGGTTAAGTTGTAATGCGCGCAGGATTTGCTGAATTTTACCACCAATGGTTGATGAGTCCATGCGCCAGTGTAGACGCGCGACTTGCATAGTAATGGTCGATGCCCCAATGCGGCGCTTGTTACTAATATAGGTATCCCAAAAGGCACGGAAAAGCGCCAGCGGGTCTATGCCTATGTGTTGGTAGTAATGTTGGTCCTCGTAGAGCAGTACACTGTTAATTAAATCGGGCGAGATTTTGTCGAGCGGTTGATACAAGCGGTAGCGTTCGTCTTCTGCGAGGGTTATACGCAGTAGTTTGCCCTTGGTATCTAAAAATGCCTTCGAATAGGTGGTGTATTGGTAGATGTCGGGTTTAGGTGAAAATAGGTAGAGTAAAA
This sequence comes from uncultured Pseudomonadales bacterium, assembly GCA_947488935.1. Taxonomy (GTDB): domain Bacteria; phylum Pseudomonadota; class Gammaproteobacteria; order Pseudomonadales; family Cellvibrionaceae; genus CANLBN01. Next base: position 120,515 of record CANLBN010000006.1, on the reverse strand, counting down.
CGCTGACAAAAATAACGAGTAGCACCAGCAAGCCAGCACCCAAAAAATATTGTGTGATAGAGCGACGCGAAAAGCGTAAAAAATAAAAGCGCATAATCGATACAAGGAGCCTACTAATAATTATAAAACCTAACTAACAACCAGCTATTTACTGGCAGTGATTAACCGTTAGTTATTAATAAGCAGCGATGTAAAACAGGGTAATAGTTTTACATCGATGCTGCTATTGCGTATTACTGGGTGCTATCTTTTTTTGAAACAATTATTTCGCCAGCACTCGATTGCGCCTTAATGCTGCGGTCATACATTGACTGAGCATAAGATGGCGGCACCGTAAATGTACCCGCTGCCGTGACTCTTACTTGATAGCTTAAATCAACAATGGTGTTATCAAAGCTGCCGTAGTAGACAATTCTGTCTTCGCGGATATCACTGTAGTCGGCATTCCATCGTCCAAATGATCGAGACACTGATTCACGAATGATCTCAAAGCCACCGGGGAGTAAGTCGATAACGGCTATATTGGTGAGTCGTTTATTGCCGAGGGCACGAACACGTAAGCGAGTCGTTAATATTTGGCCCTGTGTTGCCGCAGTGACCACGTTGCCATCGGTATCTAAAAAGTCCCGATACACTTCAAGCCCTTCGCGTATCGCTTTTTTGGAGAGAACACGATCAAAACCGACTTGGTTATTAAGGTAATAAAGTCCGTTTTTGTTTTTCTCTTCGAGGTTAATGGTTAATTGACGGGCCGAGTCATCGTAAGGCGCTTGTAAAAAATCACCTTCGATTGTGGTTAGTGCTTCTTGTTTGTTTTCTTGATTAGTAAAAGAAAACTGTATGGCTTTATCAACTAAAGCATCGGAGATAACGTTGCTGTAGGCGCCTAAGGCTAAGATACTATAAGAGGCAGAGATGGTGTTGTATTCTCCTTTAAATATAGGGTCGATAAATTGTAATAATTGATCGCCGCTAATGCTCTTTAAGCGTTTTTCAAAATGTGTTGCCAATAAATATAAATGCTGGGCATCTTGTGTGAGTGGCGAATGAAAATCGCCATAACCTTTGGCGTTATGTTGCGCTAGTTTATATCCCTTAATTAAGTTGTTGGCTTCTTTATCATTTTTAAGTAATTGATAAGTCGCTGCCATATAAGAGGCGGTTAAGTCTTTTTTCCACACTTTTTTATGGTTCTTTTCGAGGGACTCATGTAAGTCGACTAAATAATTAGTGCTCACTTCACCTAAGCGCGTTAACAAATAAATGGCGTTCGCACGGATACGCGCTTCGCTTAATGAGTTGGAGGGCTCACGCACATAATCCGTTAAATAGCTTTTAACACGATTGAGTATATCCTTTGGAACAGCGTAACCTTGCTCTTTGGCATCGATTAAAAAATGCGTGACATAAATAGTGGGGTAGGTAGATACCGAGCGACCACCGGGCCAAAAACTAAAACCACCATTACCAATTTGTCGCCCACGTAATTTTGCGATGGCAACGCTAAATAATTCATTCGCACGTTCTCGTCTACCTTCGAAGCTTGCATAAGCGGTTAAACCCAGTACCGGAAATACCTTGCTAACAATTTGCTCGGTACAGCCATGAGGGTAGTGCTCCAAGTATTTATTGAGGCCATCGACTAGCACCAATGGGCTTGATGAAGCGCTTGCATACTGCGTTGAAAGCTCTGGGTACAGTGTTCTTTGTACGTCGAGTGTTATCGGTAGTTTTTTAGAGTAGCCACTTTCAAATTGACTTTGATAGGTGCTAATGGGTCGTACACTTAAGGTTGCGCTTCGCGTTGAGCTGGTCTCAATATTTGTTGTGCCGTTGTCAGTTTTTAACGATGCATTAAAGGTGAGTTCGGCAGCGCCTAATTTATTAGTCGCTTTTACTCTAAAATCAACCGAGGCTTCGCCGCCCTCTGCAATGTTAATGGTTTGTGTTGGCTCCCCTATCACACTGAGGTGCTCGCTTGAATTAACCCCTATGATTATCTCGGCATCTTTACCGGAGCCTTTGATAATATTGGCAACGCCAACAGTGGCAATAAATTCATCACTCGGTGCGGCTTGAGTCAGTACATTGGGGGTGATCACAAAGGGGCCGCGAACTAAAGTCGAGGTTTGTGTCGCGCCAAAGGCTGATTCTGCGACGGCAACAGCCATTACACGCAGCGTGCCCGAGAAGGTATCGGGTACGGTAAAGTTAACACTGTTTTGCTCGGTATTTGCATCGACAATACCCGACCAATACACCGCAGGTGCCTCCACTTTACGTGAAAATGGGTTTAAGTTTTTAGCCAGTGCTGCTAACTTATCTGCTGAGCCACCACCGCTGGCAGAGAGTTCTTTGAGTAAGTTAAACTCAGGTAAAATCAAATCTAAAATTTGTAAGGTACTCACCTGTAACGCACGTTTTTGTAAAAAATGGTTCAATGGTTTTGGCGTTTGATAATTAGCAACTTGCAAAATACCTTCGTCAACGGCAAAGACCGCAATGCGCGATTGTTTATCGGTGGTAAAACCAATCTCTAACGTGTCTCCGGGTTTTATTTTTTTAGGTATATCGAGATCGATATTAACTCTGCGCTTACTTTTATCGATATTAAAAGGTTTGACTGCATAGCTAAGCGGGCTTGTAAAAATTTCTTTTGAGGAAGGGTCTCGTACAAAAGAGATATTGACATAAGCCGTACCTTCTAGCCCTTCGGGTACTGTAATGGTCTCTATAGTGCTTTGTGTATCTGTTTTGAACCATTTAAAAGACTGTACTTTATCGGTCTCGATAGTAATAAGGCCAGCACCTTTGTAAGGCGCTTTGATACTCATCTCTATCGTCTCGCCTGGGTCGTAATCTTTTTTATTGAGCTTGACAGTAAGTTCTGCATTTTGGTCGAGTTGCGCGGTCAAGTTTGCTTTGCCGACAACAGAATAAAACACACGGGCGAGTTTATGATTGTCAGCATCATAGACTTCTAGTTCAAAATCACCGACTTCTTCGGTATCAATAACATACTCATGGCCCTTGTCGCTAATCGACAATGCATCGCTCGATACTTCGGATCTTTTTGTGATGGTCTGATATTTATAGGTACCATCATTTTGTTTGACGAGGGTAGAGACTTTTTGTACGGCAATTTTTTTGAGTACAAGATCATCTTTATTGATTTTTGCTAAGGTATTATCGATAGCAATCAAATCAATAACACGTTTACTCCCTTTATTGATGTAATTAAGCTTTCCGTTAGCTTTATAACCCACCAGAAACTCAAGGGGTGATATTAAAATACTGTTACGTGCACCTACACTGCGCCCACCGGCTTGATCGTAGCCCTGTGTGCTGAACTCTAAGCGGTAGGTTCCTTCTTTAAAGCGGTCGAGGTTTAAATCAAAAATAACCTCGCCATCTTTGTTGCTCGTGAGTGGGTCGAGCGCTTCGTTAATATTTAATAAGGGTTTGTTGGGGTTGATTCTTGCGGGGCTAAAGGTGTAATCGGAATACTTTCCAAAGTAGAAGTTTGATGGGTTAACAATTAACTGGCCTTCTATACGGCGATTTTGTGCCGGAACATCGAATAGGTTCCTAAGGGTTACTTTGGCTTGTAATGCCGTTTGTGTCGACCATGCTTTCCCTTTGACATCAAGCAATTGGCTGTTGATTTTCATCGTGTCGGGTTGAAATTCTTCAACGCTAAAACTTGTTGTACCTAGAGTAATGCCGGTTCTATTGTCTTGAACAATATGTAGTGAGGCGATGTATCGCCCGGTATCGGATGTAGGGCTTGTTTCAAAGTTGTAGTCTAAAAACCCGAGTTCGGGTAGTGAAATTCTCTTTCTGGCGACTCGGTTTTGACGAGGTCCAGTAATGATAAGTTCAAGCGGAATACCTTCGACGTTATCGAGGTTGTCGCGTTTGACAATATAGGCGAGGTTCACACTTTCGCCTGGGCGATAAATGCCTCTATCGGTAAAGCCATAAACGTTTAGGTTTTTTCTATATTCATCGTCACTACTACTTGTGCCACCAATATCAAATTTTGATAAATTGATTTGACGGGAGTGGGTGTCGTAAGGAATAAACGAAATATCATTGTCTGTTTTAACAATGTAGGCGACAGGTTTTTCTTCGTCTTCAAAAGCAGATGTAACCGGCAGTGTTGCGTGGCCCTGTGCAGATGTCGTCGCGGTTAATACGGGAATACCATTTTTGCCCAAGAGTTCAATGCGGGCATTAGCAACCGGTAAGCCGGTAGAGGTTGATTGCACAAAAACATCATGAGAATGATCGTTATTGTTTTTAACAATGATGCCAAGGTCGGTAATTAAAATGAGACGCTGTTCTTTAAGTTTATGATTATATTTTTTTGATTCTTTGTCGTCGGCATTTATCTCGACAAAAAATAAACCAAAACGATTATTGTCTTCGGGTAGGTAACGACTTAAATCGAAAGAAGAGTAATTGATGTATTTTGGGTGGCGCGGGTTTAGGTGAACCCTCTCTTCGAAATACTCGACTAAATTATCTTTGGTAAAGTAACCGCTGTGAAAATATGGATTAGTAATGTCCCCGTCTGTTTGACTAACCAGATGATTAATTTGATTGTCGGCAAGACGACCAATCGAATATTTAAGCGTCTTAATATTGCGGCTAGAAATGCTTAACTTATGATCGCCAGAATGAGAAAGTAGGGAGCCTTCGCCACTGAAATCTAAAAATAGTGGATAGCGCGGTACCTCAAAAAAACCTTCAGACGTGTCTTTAAGCGAAAAGTTATTAATGGATTTCATGCCTTCGCGTAGCCGAACAAACATATACCGGCCGCCATCTTGATCGATTCTGAAGCTGAATTGCTTTGAGCTCGAACGCGGGTTTGGAATTAACTCAGGTGTTATTAAACGATCTTTAGTTAAGAGTTTATTGAGTTTATTTTTATCCTTCAGATCTTTTGCTCTATCCCAGCGATAGTCTTTTTTGCCATTTCTATCTTTTGGAAATAAATAGAATTCAAGATGTTTTTTTAACTCTTCCTCGTCAGTCTCGTCGGTAAAACTCATTAATATAAGTTGTTCGGGCTCACCTTTTTCGTTATCAACAATGCGATTATCGAATGATGATAGCCTTAAAAAGCTATAAATATCTGGGACGATAACTTTATCGCTCGTCTCGGTATCTGTGCTTTCGCCTCCCAATACGGATTTAACACCCTTGTTAATGGCCAATGCCATATAGCTTTCTTTTTCGGGTAGCTCCAAGGCCTCGGTTTGTATATAAGCTGTACGCTGGTGTTTTTCGTAGGTAATGGTGTGGCTAATTATTTTTTTAGTGGCGTTAGCTTTTTTATCGGCGACAGTTAACGAGAGCGAGATTGCTTTTTCTAGGCTCTCTTTGTCGATGGGGTGCGTTGAATTAATAGTAGATACAACGCGACGTATACTTGCATCTGTGGGGTCTTGATAGAACTCCAGCTTATCAATGTCGAGCCTTAAGGGATGTGTTGTAAAACCTGTACTATCACTTGCTAGGATAGTCTCGGGTGTAAAAATATCTTTTTCGTAATTAATAGTGTATTCAACACCGGGCGCCCATTGCTGCTCAGGTTTAAAGCGGATGGTGTAATCGTTTTGCCAAATCCATGTGCCAGCGATATTGGGTTGTATGCTAATGCCTTGTTTGATTTCTTTCTTTAATAATTCGATGGGGGCAATCGAGGGCTTACCAGAGGGTTTTACTTGGTCTGCTTTTAGGGCATCCAGGTCGTAGCTAAATCGAATACGCATAACAGAGGGCGTTGAACTACTTGTATCGGGTAGCTCGGGTACTTGTACTGTGGCCTTTACCATAACGGGTTTTGGCAATGACTCTAGATAAATATACCCGCCATAACCCGCTGCACCTAAAACAACTAGGCCGGTACATAGGAGTTTATGCCCTCCTAAAAAGGCGAGCCATTTGGGGGCTTTCCAACTCATCTTACCAAAGAGTGCTAAAAGTATTTGGCTGATAATGGTGTAGATTGAGGTGAAAAATTTAGTAAAGAACTTAGTCACGCTGTGGCCTCAGTTATTTTTATTAGATGTAGATAGTGCGTTATTTATATTGATTAGATGTGTCGCTTCAGGCAGTAGCTGCATAGGCTACGCCTTTTTGTATATTAGCTGTTTAAGCCTGCCGTCGTATATAAATACTGCGGGTTTATGCTAGATTGATCACACCCTTTAAGTAATGCACGGCATTACCCGAGATTAAGACTCTATTACTTTTTATCTCGCAGTGTAAAACCCCACCACGAGCCGATGCTTGATAGGCAACAAGTGTTTTTTTGCCGAGTTTTTCCGACCAAAGCGGCGCTAGGCCCGTATGAATTGAACCCGTCACAGGGTCTTCATCGCCACCGTTAGCGGGCCAAAAATAGCGAGAGATAAAATCGTAATCATCGGATGCGGATTGTGCCGTTACCACAACATCTAGCGGCGCCAGCTTTTTTAGCACCTCGTTATCGCGAAGTACATTGTTAACATTGCTCTCAGAGGGGTATACCACAAAATAGGCCTGTTGGTTTTTATATACCTCGATGGGTTTAATCGATAAGCCATTGCTTAAATCTGTTGGGATAGACGTGATTTTTTCGGGTTTAGTATTCGGAAAATCCATTTGGACTAAACCAGAGTCTGTTTGACTGACGGACAATTCACCGACGGCTTTTGCCACAAAGACAATGGTGTGTAGGTTAGGATCTTGTTTGAATAACACAAAAGCCGAGGCTAGCGTGGCGTGGCCACAAAATGCGATTTCGGTAATCGGCGAAAACCAACGTATAGAAAAATGCCGAGTACGTTTTGTAGGTGAGGTGGGTGATGCCGAGTCGGCGACTAAAAAAGCGGTTTCAGATAAATTATTCTCTGTTGCGATAGATTGCATCAGCTCGTCAGTGAGCCAGTCATCGGTAATGATGATGGCTGCCGAGTTGCCTTTAAAATGAGTGTTGGTAAAGGCATCGATAAAATCTACGTTTAATTCCAAACCGTGCAGCTCCTTATTAAAACTTGCCGAGTAAAAACTCCATTAATGCTTTTTGAGCGTGTAGGCGATTCTCAGCCTCGTCCCATACTACTGAATATTTAGAATCCATGACAGTGTCGTTAATTTCCATACCACGATAAGCGGGTAGGCAGTGCATAAAGACCGCATCGGTATTTGCATGGGACATAAGCTCTTCGGTGACTTGAAAGCCATTAAAGGCATCAATACGTGCTTGCTTTTCTTCTTCTTGGCCCATGGATGCCCAGGTGTCGGTGACTACCCAATCAGTATTTTTAACGGCATCTTCGACGTTGTCGAATAAGGTAATACGGTCGCTATTGGCGTCGAGCAGAGCTTGGTCGGGTTTGTAGCCGTCGGGGCAGGCAATGTTAAGTTGAAAGTCGCATTGCTTAGCGGCATTAATATAGGATTGGCACATATTGTTACCATCGCCAATCCAGACAACAGTTTTACCCTGTGGGTCGCCGCGGTGCTCGGTATAGGTTTGAATATCGGCCAGTAACTGACAGGGGTGATAGCTATCGGTTAGGGCATTAATAATGGGCACGCGGGAATAGCTCGCAAACTTCTCGACGCTTGCGTGGCTAAAGGTACGAATCATAATAATATCGACCATACTAGAGATAACCCGCGAGGTATCTTCGATAGGTTCGCCACGGCCTAATTGGGTGTCGTTAGAGGATAAAAATAAGCCACTACCCCCCAGTTGTGCAATACCCGACTCAAACGAGACGCGCGTGCGGGTTGATGATTTTTCAAAAATCATCCCAAGGACTTTACCATCGAGTGTTCTTACGGCGGTTTCGTCACGGTGTTGCTTTTTAATCAATATAGCGCGTTGAATAACCTGCTTTAGCTCAGCTGGAGACAAATCCATTAAGGTTAAAAAATGTCTAGTCATGGAAAACTTCTCAAAATTTTAGTGGCTACTTGTGTCTAGTGGTATGTTCTTAATAGAACCTTATCGGTTAAGTAGCAGTTAATAAATAATAGTGAATAAACATTACCTACAATTACTGAATTAATGAGCTCACAATCTCAATCACTTGATCTGCTTGTGACTCATTCATAATCAGTGGCGGTAATAGGCGAATAACACTACCTGCGGTTACATTAATTAATAGGCCTTTGTCGGCGGCAATGCCGACTAACTCGGGGCAGGGATCATTTAGCTCAATACCTATCATCATGCCTTGCTGGCGGTAGGCTTTGACTTGGGTTTTACTGGCCAGCGCTTTTTTAAAGCCACTTTGGATGTAAGCAGCAATGTCATTGACATGTGCGCATAGCTTGGTGGTTTCGATAACATCAATCACGCTACTTACTACGGCACAGGCGACGGGGTTGCCACCGTAGGTCGAGCCATGGTTGCCGGGCTGTAAAACATCGTTGGTTTTAGCACGTGTTAGGCAGGCACCAATGGGTAATCCATTCGCTAGGCCTTTGGCCGTGGTGAGGACATCGGGCAGTATATTGTTGGCCTGATACGCAAAATGATGCCCTGTGCGCGCATTACCCGTTTGAATTTCGTCGAGTATCAATAGCCACTCGTTGTTATCACAGAGTTCACGTAGCTTATTTAAGTAGTCGCTATCGGGTATTTGAATACCGCCTTCTCCCTGAATAGGCTCAACCATCACCGCGACGATATCGGGGTTATCACTGTGCGCGGCTATTGCTGCAATATCGTTAAAAGGGACGTGCTCGAAGCCTTCTAACAAAGGTGCAAACCCTTGTTTTATCTTACTATTACCTGTGGCGGTTAAGGTTGCCATGGTGCGGCCATGAAAACTATTGGTCGTTGTAATTATAGTGGGGATGGCTATGCCTCTATCGCTGCCATACTTGCGTGCAATTTTAATTGCAGCCTCGTTGGCCTCGGCACCGGAGTTTGAGAAAAACACCTTTTCCATACCGCTCACACGACAAATATCTTCGCCGGCTTTTTGCTGTACTGGCAAATTGTATAAATTAGAGGTATGGATAAGAGTCTCGGCTTGTTTTTTGATAGCATTGACCAAGGTGGGGTGGCAATGACCCAAACCACAAACCGCGATACCTGCTAAGGCATCCAAGTATTGTTTGCCATCGGTATCCCATACAAAGCAGCCTGCGCCTTTTGTTAGAGTCAATGGGCGTTGGCCATAGGTATTCATTAATGCTGTTGTATTCATGTCTATATCTATTATTAGCGTGTAAAACTGCCCAACGTTTAGCCAATAACCCATTGAGGTTACTGGATGTTAAGTAACAGTATAAAAAATAAAAAAGGCAGCGGTTGCTGCCTTGTGCTTATTATGATTTAACACAGCTACTTTGGCAATTGTGCCAGTTAAGTGATTTTTATGGATGCAAAACCCATGCAGCTTGCCGCCTAATCGGTTAGAATGGCGCCAATTTTGAGTACTGCTCGTAAATATTCACGTATATATGTTATTGACTACTGACTAGAGGGTTTTACACACCATGGATATCATGGATACAATCAAGCAACAAATTGCAGATAACGCCGTTATTCTTTACATGAAAGGCTCCCCCAACGCACCACAATGTGGTTTTTCTATGCGTTCAGCGCAAGCGATTATGGAGTGTGGTAAGCGCTTTGCCTATGTTGATATTTTAACTAACCCCGAGATTCGCGCCAATTTACCAAAATATGCCGAGTGGCCGACATTCCCACAATTATGGGTTAACGGTGAGTTAATTGGCGGTTGTGACATTATTACTGAAATGCACGAAGCGGGTGAACTAAAGACGACGATTGATAGTGCGGTGCCAGACGAAGCATAGCGCTCAGGCTATGATATCGAAGGTATCAAATTGGCAGCATTGAACGCAGTAAATCCATTAAGAGTGACACCAGTACAAACCGATTTGTATTGGCTTGACCCCGTGGCAAATAGGCGTGCTTTAGCGCAAAAACTTGAGACGCTTAAGGGCAAAACAGACCTCATTGTATTACCCGAGATGTTTACCTCGGGTTTTACGATAGAGCCTGAACAAATGAGTGACCAACATGGCACTGTCGCTTGGCTTAAAGAGCAAGCTCGCTTTTTAGGCGCAGCCATTACTGGTAGTGTGGCTTGTGACCTTTCTGACCAAGGCGCATCTACCGATAATAGTAAGCCACGCTTTGTTAACCGCATGCTGTTTGTTACGCCAGCGGGTGATGTGATGCATTATGACAAAACCCATTTGTTTCAAATGGCCGATGAGCATAAGCGTTATCAGGCGGGCAGTGAGCGTTGTGTCGTTAGCTACAAAGGTTGGCGTATTTTGTTGACGGTTTGTTATGATCTACGCTTTCCCGTATTCTGTCGCAACCGCAATGATTATGATTTGATGCTTTGTGTTGCAAACTGGCCATCGGCTAGGGCGCATCATTGGCGTAGCTTGCTTATTGCTCGTGCTATTGAAAATCAAGCGTATGTTGTTGGTGTTAATCGCGTTGGCACAGATGGCAAAGGGTTAGAGTATACAGGTGACTCCCTCGTAATTGATTATCTTGGGCAGTTATTAGTGGATAAGGCCGGTGAATGGACGGAAACGCTTGAGCTTAATTTAGCCGAGCTTTTTGACTACCGAGAACGTTTTCCTGCATGGCAAGATGCAGATGATTTTGTCATTAATAATTTGTAACGGTACTACTCCATGCAACGCTACTTTTTTTATTTATTGTTGTCGATGTGTTCATTGACAGCATTTGCACAAACAGGCCCTGAGGCTAATGGTATTGTCAGACAGCTATTGTTTATTGATAGCGACGGCGATGGTGTCGACGATACTATTGATGATTGCTACAAAACACCACCCAATACCAAGGTAGATGAAAGGGGCTGTCCTTTATTAGTTAAAGACCTTAAAACCATCAGGATTAATATTAACTTCGATGTCGACTCCAGTGTTGTTAAGCCAACGTATTTTGCTGAGGTTGCAAAAGTTGCCAGGTTTTTGAAAAATAACCCACTAACACGTGCAACTATTGAAGGCCATACCGATAGCGATGGTAGTGAAGCCCATAATAGAGGTCTGTCACAACGTCGTGCACAGGCAATTGCCCAATTACTTGTAGTCAAATACAATATCGATGTTGTTCGATTGACAGCAATTGGTTTTGGTGAAAGTAAGCCACTAGTGCCTAATAACTCAATAAGAAATAAAGCGAGAAATCGTCGCTCGGTTGCTGTTATTCGCTCTCTCAAAGAAAGGCGTTTATAGCTAATATTTATAGCCAGTAAAGGCCATTCTTGGCCTTAAAATAATAATAAGTCCAATGTTTTATATCTGTAGTAGAACACCGTAGTTAGCAACAATTGTAATAGATCACTTGATACAAATAATAAATATGCCTTGTTTAACCTAGGGCAGTCACAACTATTCATTACTTATTCATTACTATTAGGAGAAAGGACTATCATGAACATTGAATCATTATTTAGCCAAGACAATGTGGGCAGTATTATCACATTTGTTGTAGCTTACGGTGTAAAAATTATTCTCGCCGTTGCTATTTTTATTGTTGGTAAGTGGATCGCTAAAAAAGTCACGGGCTTTCTTGGTGCGCGAATGAACGCTAGCAATGTCGATATAACCGTGAGTAAGTTTGTACAAAACATACTTTACTACATTGCCATGGTTGTCATCATCATTGCGGCTCTTGGACAAGTTGGCATCCAAACAGCTTCATTTGTTGCCATTATTGCGGCGGCTGGTTTGGCCGTTGGTTTAGCGCTGCAAGGCTCACTTGCTAACTTTGCTGCGGGTGTGTTACTGATTTTGTTTCGCCCGGTTAAAGTGGGTGACTTTGTCGAGGTCGCCGGTGTTGCCGGTGTTGTTCAAGAGATTTCTATATTCTCTACTACCTTAACAACCGGTGACAATAAAACAATTATTGCTGCTAATGCCTCTGTTATGGGCTCTAACATTACTAACTATTCAACACAGGCAACACGCCGTGTCGATATGGTTGTAGGTGTTGCTTATGATGCTAACCTTGATCAGGTTAAAACCATTCTAAAAGAAATTGCCGACGCCGATGACCGAGTACTTAAAGACAAGGACGTGACCATTGGTGTAGTGGAGCTTGCAGATTCGTCAATTAATCTAGTCTTTCGTCCCTGGGTAAACAGTGCCGATTACTGGGGCGTACATTTTGATTTTCATGAGCGTGTTAAAAACCGCTTTGATGAAGCAGGTATTGGTATTCCTTATCCGACGATGGATTTGAATGTCAGCAAAGACTGAGTTTAATCTCACCCATAAAAAAACCCGCTTTATGCGGGTTTTTTTATGGGTAATTATTTTTTATGAATGCTATTTTTCCATCGAGTAGTCGGCCATATTGTTTGTAAGAGGCCAGCCACCAAGCGCTTGCCATTTGTTGACGATCATACAAAACAATTCTGCTGTTTTTTGAGCATCATAGGCAGCCGAGTGTGCTTTTTTGTTACTAAATTCTATCCCTGCTGTTTTGCAGGCTTTTGCCAATACCGTTTGCCCATAGGCAAGCCCTGCTAGGGTTGCGGTATCCATACAGGAGAACGGATGAAAAGGATTGCGTTTGATGTTGCAACGATTGGATGCGGCATTCATAAAACCCAAATCAAAATGTGCATTATGTGCCACCATCACAGCCCGGGTGCAATCATGGGCTTTAACCGAACTGCGAATATGTTGGAACAGCTCTTTAAGCGCGCTGGATTCTGATTGGGTCTCTCTGTTACCACTCTCTACATCAATACCCGTAAATTCTATAGCTGAGTCTTCGATATTAGCGCCTGCAAAAGGCTCTATGTGATAACTATACACATCGTCTATTTCTAAAAGACCCATTCCGTCCATGCTGAGTGTAGCGGCCCCTACTTCTAACAGTGCATCGGTGCTGGCATTAAAGCCACCGGTCTCTACATCGATAACAACGGGCAAAAAGCCTCTAAAGCGGTCAGCGAGTAATGTCATTGATCCAAAGTCAGGCACACTTTCTCCTTAATGGTGATAAATTTAGTAAATGATGCGGGTTTTAGTAAAGTGCATCCTACAGAAAAAGTCCCTGTAGCGCAGGTATTTTAAGGCATAGTCGTTGATTAATTAAAAAACAGTGTGATTGTTGTTAAGAAAATTGAATATTGGCCGATAGCGTTCTTAATAGAATTGATTAAGAGCTAAGCATCTGTTGTGAAGGCACCATTAATGAACATAATCATTGGTTTTATCGCCGCGTTATTGGCTAGTGGTACCTTTGCCTCTATCAATTATGCAACGCGTACCGATGCAGTTGCCTGGCAGGTAGATAGCTCTAAATTTATGTGTCGTTTATCTCACCCTATTGAAGGTTTTGGTGATGCGGTGTTTGAGCGTGAAGCGGGGAGAGCGACACAGTTTCAATTAAAATCCAGCATGGCTCGTATGAAAACAGGCAGAGCAGTGCTGGTTGTACGCCCACCACCATGGTCATCGCAACGTTCAGGCAATCAACTGGCGACGGTTAATGTTAAAGAGAGCCGCCAACCCATTACTATTGGCCGCAAATTATCCGAGCGCATGTTGGCCGAATTAGAGCGTGGATTACTGCTGGATTTTCAGCGTCAAGCGCTTTATGGGGGTAGTCAGCCTATTAAAGTAACGGTATCGAGCATTGGTTTTCGCGAGAGTTATCAAGAGTATCTGCAATGCCAAGGGAGTTTGTTAGCCGTTAATTACGACCAAATAGAGCGCTCGACCTTACTGTATGATAATGAAGAAGAGGACCTTAAAAAAGCCGTTAAGCGACGACTCGATACAGTGATTGCCTACGTGCGAGAAGATGCTAACGTAAAAGCCATTTATTTAGATGGCCACACCGATAGTGAAGGAATACGTGGAGAAAACCTACTAAAATCTCAGCGTCGAGCCGAGCGTGTATTTGATTATTTGGTCGAGAATGGCATTCCCTCCGATAGTATTGTTATACGCTGGCACGGAGAGCGTTATCCTGTGCAGTCTAATAGGACAAAAAAAGGTAAAGCGAAAAATAGGCGCGTCACTGTTAGGCTGAGCAAAGAGCCACCACAGTTTGTAGCGAGCGAGGAAACTAATACATCTAAGGAAGCGATGATGAAAAAAGAAGCCATGATGAAGAAGGAGGCCATGATGCAAAAGGACAAAGAGGGTGTGATGATGGCCGATAAAGAATCAATGACTAAAGAGGCAATGCTCAAAGAGTCTGCTGAGGCAACCGAAACCATAGGCAATGGTAATAAGGACAACTTACTAAAATAACAAATTATTATTTATTTCAAATATTTTACCCCCTGCCGTCATAACTAATCCTAACTAAGACTGTATAATATCCCCGTTGAGCTATTTGAGAGAGTTCTATACCAACTTCTGTTATTATAGGACTCGTTGGATTTAATAATAAAAAATGAGGCTAGTATGTCTACTACCACGATTGTTACTCTGGTTATCTTAGTTGCATTATTTTTATACATTGTCAGTATTTATAACCGCTTAGTAAGTCTAAAAAACCGCTACCAAAACGGCTTTGCACAAATCGAGGTTCAATTAAAGCGCCGCTACGATTTGATCCCTAATTTAGTCGAAACGGCTAAAGCTTATTTAGAGCACGAACGCGGTACCTTAGAGGATGTCATTGCGGCACGTAATCAAGCTGTTAGTGGTTTAGAAAAAGCAGCGAGTAACCCTTCTGATGGTTCTGCAATGGATTTATTGAATCAGGCTGAGGGTATGCTGAACTCGGCGATGGGTAAATTGAATGTAGTCGTCGAAGCTTATCCTGACTTAAAAGCCAACCAAAATATGATGCAATTATCGGAAGAGTTAACCTCTACCGAAAACAAAGTTGCCTTTGCACGACAAGCCTTTAACGATGGTGTCACGCTTTACAACGAATACCGCCAAAGCTTTCCACCGATTGTTTTTGCAGGTATGTTTGGTCATCCGCAAGATGCTACTCTTTTAGAATTTGCCGACAGTGCAGAAATTCAGGCAGCACCTAAAGTTAGTTTTTAATAAACTAATAAGAAGAGCAGCCGGTGGATACTGAATCGCTTCGGTTTATTATGTTTATTATCCCCTTTGTGGGTGGCTTCGCACTGTATGTGGGCATTGAAGATTTTAAAGAGTATATACGGCTTAAAAAAGAGGTCGTCGAGGTAGATGCTGAGGTTGTTGATATTGAGACCACTAGCGATGAGGGTGTCGAGCTTTATGCGCCTGTGTTTAGCTATAGCTATTTAAATAAAACTTATACCAATATATCGACATCATCATCAAGCAAAAAACCCGTTATTCATAGCCACGTTCGCCTAAAACTCGACCCAGCAAACCCGCAAGACTCCTATGTGGATTCTCGCTTTCGTACCTTTGCTTATTATTTTACCCCCTTTGCAGGGTTGTTAATGCTAATCAATGGTTTGGTGATCTCATACCATTTATTGCAAGAAATCTTTTAACAATAACTATTTACTTAAAAAAATTATTTACATTCGCGTTCACTAAAAAGTTGATAAACCATTATGAATTTTTATGAGCATCAAGATCTTGCACGTAAACAAACCAAACGTTTACTCCTTTTATTTGCGCTCGCGCTATTAGGCTTAATATTATTGACCGCTTATTTAGTGGCGGGCATTAGTTATACCTTGGGCTTGCACAATGCGCGCTTTGAGAGCTACGAGACGGGCCAATCTATTTGGTCTATCTCGTCTCGAGTTTTCGATTGGCAATACTTAGGGCTTATAGCATTGGGCGTGTTATCGGTTGTATTGATTGCATCGCTGTTTCGTATGATGCAATTAAGTGCTGGGGGTAAAGTTATTGCCGAGCAATTAGGTGGGCGCTTAATTAATGCTAATCAGCGCAATGCGGATGAAAAAAAATTATTAAATGTCGTCGAAGAAATGGCCATTGCATCGGGTACATCGGTACCCAGTGTTTATGTGATTGAAGAGCGAGGTATTAACGCCTTTGCGGCGGGGTTTCAATCAGCTGATGCAGTGATTGGTGTGACTCGCGGGGCTATTGAGCAGCTAAACCGCAAAGAGTTACAAGGTGTGATTGCTCACGAGTTTAGTCATATACTCAATGGTGATATGCGCCTTAACCTACGCCTTATTGGTATGATTTATGGCATTGTGATTATTGCCAATACCGGTGAGTTGTTAATGCATTCAAGAGGGCGTTCTAGCCGTGATCGTGGTACTACTTTGAGCATTGGTCTTGCATTATTATTGCTGGGATATTTGGGAGTATTTTTTGGTAATATTATTAAGGCCGCCATATCGCGCCAGCGCGAGTTTTTGGCCGATGCCTCCGCAGTGCAATTTACCCGAAGCCAAGAGGGCATTAGTGGTGCTTTACAAAAAATTGGTGGTCATAGTAAAACGACACAAAACTTTAACCATGAAAATACCAGCGAAATTAGCCATATGCTATTTTCTCAAGGTTTGGGTTTTAGCTTTTTTAATAAATTAATGGCAACTCACCCGCCACTACAACAGCGTATTAAACGGATTGATCCCAGTTGGGATGGTAGCTACCCAGTAGCTGCGGTATCGCAGGCAGGCGACAGCGAGAATAAAAGCCGAGGAGAGGCTACTACCTTTGGACAAGCCGCAGGTGTCGCTGGTTTAGCTGGGGCTATTGATTTAACAGATACTCATATAACACAGCCAGATAATCAAAAGGTTGATGCGAAAAAAATTATCGAGGCTGTAGATAATGTTGGTGAGCCTAGCGACGCAACTATTGCGCTGGCAAGTAGTGAGCTTGCGCATTTAAAAAACGATTTTGAAATACTCTGTGAGAGAGTGCATGAACCTTATACTGCGCGTGGTTTAGTGTTCGCCATGTTAATAGATAGTAACGAGGTGGTAAGGCAACACCAATGGGCAGATATTAAAAAGCACCAAACTCCAGAGCTAGTTAAACAAACTCGTTTTGTGTATTACCAGTTAGAGCTATTGAAGGCCAAGCAACCACTATTGTTGTTAGATCTTGCGCTACCTATTTTAAAAGCGCTCAGTGATAAGCAGTATAAAGAATTCAAAGTACAGCTATTGCGCCTTATTAAAATTGATAAAAAAATAGAGCTACGTGAGTGGGCGCTTTACAATTTGGTCGACCATCATTGCAGGCCTAAAAAAGTCAGTCAATTGCATCGCTTTTCGCTTACACAGCGTAAGCCTGCAGTAGGGAGGCTGTTATCAGCGTTACTTAATATAAATATCATCGAGAATAACTACGATGACACTATGGCTAAAAATATATTTGATCTCGTGACTACTAGTGAGCTCGATTTTAAATTACGCTGGTACTCGCCAGAAGAGCTAACAACGCAATCGATGACTGAGGCACTTGATCAGGTGCGCTACTTAAAACCCCTGCAAAAACCAAAACTGCTAAAAGCTTGTGTCAAAGTTATTCAGCACGATGGAGTGATCAATAAACGCGAACTCGAACTGATTAGTTGTATTGCACAAGCCATCGACTGCCCGCTGCCCTACATGGACGTAGGGTAGATCAAAAATGAAGGGAACAATTTTTGACTGCCCTACATGGGCAAGGCTTTTTCCCGAAAAGCCCTTTGCATTCGCGCCATCCATGGCGCTCGCGAAGATTGTTCCTGACAATCTATTCGCATTCCCGCCATCCTTGGCGGTCACGTAGGGTACCAAGAGTAGGCGCTTTAGGCGAGGTCAAAAACGCAGGAGCAGTTTTGTTTGCCCTACATGGACGTAGGGTAGATCAAAAATGAAGGGAACAATTTTTGACTGCCCTACATGGACAAGGCTTTTTCCCGAAAAGCCCTTTGCATTCGCGCCGTCCTTGGCGCTCGCGAAGATTGTTCCTGACAATCTATTCGCATTCCCGCCATCCTTGGCGGTCACGTAGGGTAAGATCAAAAATGAAGGGAACAATTCTGCTTGCCCTAATATGGATATAGGCCAACTGTAGCGACTTGGGGCGAATAAAAATAAATTAAATATTGTTAGTTGCCAGCATAAAACATACCTACAACAATTGAAAAATGCGAAGTACTCCTCATTAATCGATTAAAATTCTCTTACATTCATTCTGACAAATTAGTTGCTTAGTAAGCGATTTTTTGTTGCTTATTATGCCGCTAAGGGCATCGTTTTTATGTTTTTTAAATCGAAATATAGAACCCATGGTCTCATTTGTTAATTCTTTTGTTATATTTTTGGTCGGGAAGCGTCATTTTCTGCTAAAGAGCATACATAGGCGGACAATATGGTCGGCAACCACTGATTTATAAAAAAAAAGCCATTACCATTAACAAAGGTTAAGTTAACTTATGCGTTAAAAAGCTTAACGAGATAGTCGCTCATAATTATAAATAGATAAGAAGTACTAGAGCTTTATTCTGCATTTGATCGTTAGTATTAATAGAATAGGGATATAGATTCTACTTTTAATTTTGCTAGGTTAGCTTAATTGGTCTTAACCATTATAAATAAAAGCAAGGGGAATCATAATATGAATGTTTTAAAAAAATTATTACCATCTACCGCTATAAATAGGTGTGTATACAAGATAGGCGGAGGTGCATTAGTTACTGCATTAGCGCTTATTGGGACTACATCACAATCACATGCCGCTGTTTTCAACTCGCAGTGTGCTGTAGGTGGAATTGCGAGTCGTGGTGGCAGTATTTCATCAAAACAAGCTCAGCGTGCCATTAGTACTATTGCGATGAATCATCGTGGCGCTGGGCGCAATGACGTACGAGTGTTAAACACTAAGTTTAATTTTAGAGCTTATACCTATTTGACTGCAAATCCTAGATGGCTTGCTCAAGGAACGCAGTGGCATTCGATTCGTTCCAGTAGAGTAGTGTCAGGTTGGTCTATAACGCAGGATGGAAGAACAAAATTCTCGGCAGATAGGTTCGGGTTTAATCACGCAAGTCAGCTCACTAATTTAGCCGGTTATCATCATCCCCGAGGTGAGCACTATCTTATTCAGAGAAATGTCGGTGGTCTTATAAGAAAAAATAGAAACTTTGAGCATCGTGCAACTATGAGACGCGCAAACAAAGGGGGCGGCCTTGCTCCAGCAGCTCGGTGTACAATAGGGGGAAGACGTATTAGATAGGTTTTCTAACTTATTTAAATTTTGTTCTCCACGCTGCATGACAGCGTGGAGATTTATCTTTTGGCACGTGAATGTTTTCTCTTTTAATGCTTATGTGTCGTGTAGCTAGCTCAAATAGTAATATAAAGAACCGGTATTAATATAAAAAACATGCTTAACTATGAAAATACTTAACAAAAAAACCTATCTCTTTAGCCTCGGTATTGTTGGGCTGTTTGTGTTCAGTGCATACTATGTGTTCAATAAAAACACACCTTCAGCATCGCTATCGCTACCGAAACTTGCCAAACAGCAAACAAGTGCAGTCGTTAAATCTGTGGACAATAAAAATACGAGCAGCCCTCAAGTGCAGAGCCAAGTGCTCGCCTCATTGATTGAGTTTCTGTCACTGCCTTATGGTGTTATGCGACTGAATGAAAGCATTGAGAATTTTAAGTTATTGGTGTCACAAGCGACGTTAACAGAAATCTTAGAATTCACGCGTTTACTCATTGACAGAATCACCAGCGAAAACGTAGATGCTGACCATGTCTTATTTATGCTGTTAGGTTTTTTGCCTACTAACGAAGTGCTACAAGCGTATTTGGACGGATTGATTACTGGCGACGCGGCTTCGCGCAAGCTCGCTTATTCTGTTTTTTTTGGCAACCCCAATTTTGATAAATTAGCTATCTTGCAAAATGTTTGGAGCGAGCCCATTGCAGAGTTGGCCGTGGAACTTGTGGCAAGTGCTAATAATGAAGTGCCCTCAGACCCTGAAGAGTTACATAATGTTTTACTCTCGCTGGACCAAATCTATACAAGTGACGAGCGTGTTACTGTGCGAGAAGCGGCATTGCGTGTATATGCTAATCTCGCCCTAGACTCTGAGCTTGATTCTGATACAAAGTATCAGTCTGAGGCCTTAAAAGAAAAAGTAGACGCTGAATATTGGAAAGAAGATGCTGACCCAAAAATTCAATTGCAGTCACTGCTTGCCATGTCTGAACTAGCAGAATATGCACCCTCGACAAATAGTATCGAAAATCTTGCGCCCATGATTGATCATGCTATTTCTCAGCCTGACGAAAGATTAGCTTTTACGGCTCTGACGAAAATAACCGGTAATGAACCACTGATGACTTCTGAGAGAAAACAACGGTTATTCGAGATGTTGAAAGACGAAGAGACATCAGTATATCTGAAAGAGGGCATTCAGCAAGCAATAGCCAGTTTTGATGAATCATTTATTACCTTAGACGATCTCGATGGCTTGGATCAAGCAACGATTGCGAATATCAATGAAGAAAGAGCGATTCAACGCGCTCATGCAAGCACAGAAAGTGATACAAGCACAGAAGGTGATACAGTTTCAGAATTAGATTTAATCAATGATATATATGGTGAAATCGATGGCCAAAATGGCAGCGAAGACAGTGGTAGCGAAGAGACAAATCAGTATTAACCTCCGTTATTCAAGCTGCGATGCTTGATCGTCGATACTGTAAAATACGGTATGTCGCCTTGAGATATAAGCGTTAACGTTAATAGTATTTATCATTGTTAACCGTTAATCATTATTTGCTGATGATTAGCGTGAATACTATTTAATAATACGCTCCCAATTTTTTAAAGAGATTGTAAATGAGAAAAAATACCTTAATATTAATCGGCAGTTTAACGATGCTTCTTGCTGCTTGTGGTGGTGAAAATAGTGGTGAAAAAACCGGCATCGAACAGTCAAACACTCAAACAGAACATAATGCTAGCAGTGTGGACCTAAGCTCAGAAAAAGCTAAACTGAGTTATGCTATTGGTAATGATGTTGCACGCGCTATCATTATCAACGGCAAGGTATTACAAGATATTGATGTCGAAACCACATTAGTGGGTATTAAAGACACCTTGGGCGCGAAAGGTCCTGCCTTATCTGATTCAGAAATGACTGAGGTGCTCAACAACTACGCCGCTAAAAGGCAAGTAGCCGCAGCGGCAAAGGCTGAGCAATTGTCAAAAGATGGGGTGGTGTTTCTTGAGGCTAACAAATCAAAAGCAGGGGTAGTCACGACTGAAAGTGGCCTTCAATATGTGACACATGTAGAGGGAAGTGGTGCTAGCCCTGTAGAGGAGAGTCTAGTAGAAATTAATTACCAGGGTATCTTGTTGAATGGTGATGTTTTTGACACCTCAAAGGGTAATCCGGTCGTTACATCTATTATTGATAGTATAGCCGGCCTTCGCGAAGGCATTATGCTAATGAAAGCAGGTGGAAAAAGCACATTCTATATTCCTAGTGAACTAGCCTACGGTAAAGATGCACCACCTCAAATTGGCGCTGATCAGCTATTAATTTTTGAAATTGAATTGCTGAGCGTAAAATAAATTTTTTGAAGATTAAGGCTGGGCTGTCATACCACGCCCAGCCTGGCTTTTTATAGGGCAGGCTCGCCTTATAAAACCATCGGATTGTGCCCTCCAATCCATCAAAAGCGCCCCTAACCCTCTGCCCTAAACCCCTAGGTGGCAAGTGCTTGTTAAAAGACTAAAATCAATACCAGTATGAGTCTGTGCAAATACGCGCGGGTTAGCTTTCTTGTTCTTCCCATTATCCAGTGCCGCGCGTGGCCCTACAAACGAGAGAGCGCAGGCAATTGTTAGATCTTAAACAAAAACTGAATATCCAGTATTAAGTCTGTATTTAAAACACTTACTCGGTATTATTATTCTCGGTCTTTAAAAATTTTTATTGCTGTAAGTAGTTATTTACAGTAAATATTTTAATATTAATTTGTTAATGATTATAGAGAATGAATATTTCGGTTTAACTAATAAGGGTCTTTTTTTCGCTTCTATATTTTTTAGGAGACATTCCTCTTGCTTTAATAAAGCTTCTTCGAAAAGCACTATCACTGGTATAACCGGTGAGATAGGCGATCTCTTTTATATTTTTATCCGTTTGTATTAATAGTTGGCAAGAGTTCTTTATTCTAACTTCATCAATTAGTTGTTTAGGTGTCCGTTGGATATATAACTGTGTCTTTCTGGTAAGTGTCCGTTCGGACATTGCCAATATATTAGCAAGCTTTTTACTGTTTATATCTAGGTTATCTGCGGTTTCAATGGCTTTGTAGAGGTCAGCTAAAAATTTGTCTTTCTTTCTTGTATTTTGTTCTTCAGTTGTTTTTTTATTTTCATTAAGAATATATAGATCTTTTAATAATATATTAGCATCTTCTTTATCGAGCGTGGCTTTAACGACCTCAACAGCGATGTCTAGCCAGCATGCTATTGTATAGCAGCTAATAAAATTATTGCTTCTGATAGGAAATTCGGAGTCTATAGGTTTTAAATGAGGATAATTTTTAATAAATTCCTCTTTATAGCTTGGGCATATAGTGAATATTTGTCCATCTAATACGCCTGCTTCGGCGAGTAAAAATATACCAGAGAGTATTGAGCCAATGAGTACGCCTTTGCTTGCTTGTTCTTGAATCCATTTTTTATCACTCTCTTTTAAAATGTTTTTTGTCAGGGCTTTTTCATAAGAGGGGATTGTGCCTAAAAAAATAACTGCATCACACTTTTTTATATTGGAGATTTTGTAGCTAATACTCTCCTCTATACAATGTAAGTGGTCGTGTACAGGCTCTCCGCTTAAACTTGCAGCGATAACCTTAAATAGTTTTTTTTCATGTTTTTTTAACAAGGTTTTATTGGCAACGTGAAAAAATTCACGAATCGAGAAAAGCACCGAAGGTTGAAAGCCTTCGTGGGCTACAACAACTATTGTTTTCATTTTAGTTTAAAGCTTTGCATTTAAAGTGTGTAAATGATAATTTTTTTATCAATAATGCTTAATTTTATCATTTTTTTTATACGGTGCTTATTATAATGTTTTTTTGTCGTTTTTTATACGATTGTTGTCTTTTTCTATATGCTGTTGGTAGGTTTAAAGTGAATAAGCCGTTGGTTTGTTATGGTGAGGGCTTGTGTGGCTATTTAGTGCAAGCGCTTTTTTAAGGTTTACTTATGTTGTATTTGTGCGCTAATTAACAGGTGCAAAAAAGGGAGTGGCTATAAAAATCAGGTAAGCGTAAAAGAGGCTTTAGGCTTGTTGTCTATATTCGGTAGGGCATATACCCATTTCTCTAACAAAATTCCGCCGAAAAGCGGTATCGCTAGAATAACCTGTTAAGTAAGCAATCTCTTTTATTTGTTTGTCCGTTTGTGTTAAGAATTGGCAGGATTTTTTGATTTTAATATCATCAATGAGCTGTTTGGGTGTCTTGTTAGTGTGCAGCCTGGCTTTTCTGCTTAGTGTGCGCTCAGACATAGCCAACATATCAGCAAGTTTTTTGGAATTTATATTTAGGTTTTCGGTATTTTCGATAAGTTTATTAAGGTTGATTAGGAACTGGCTCATTTTACAAATACTTTGTTGCTTGGGTGCTTTATCTATTCTGTGAGGAATATACAATGCATCGAGTAATTGGCATGCCTCTTCTTCGTTGAGTGTATCTTTTATAATTTCGACGCCAATGTCGAGCCAGCACCTCATAATATAACCTGTGAGCACATTGTTACTTTTTATCGTTCGCCTAAAATTTTGGGGTGATAGTTCAGGGTGTTTCTTGCAAAAACTTACTCTGTGGTTAGGACACAGAGTAAACGCTTGTTCATTTAATACGCCTGCTTCGGCGAGTAAAAAGGTACCAGAGAGTATTGAGCTGATTAATGTATTTTCTTCTAGTTTTTGTTGTATCCAATTTTTATCGGTGCTACTTAAAAAGGTTCTTGTTAAGTCTTTTTCGTAGGAAGGGGTTGTACCTAAAAAAATAACAGCATCGCATTGTTCGATATCGGACATCTTTCGGCTAATGCTTTCTTCTCGGGTGCCCAAGTGGTCGCAGACTGGCCTTCCATCTAGGCTTGCGTGAATAATTTCAAACGCTTTTGTTTTGTTTTTGTTGAGTGTCGATAACACTTGATTAGATACGTGAAAGAGCTCACGCAAAGACGAAAGGGCTGAAGGCTGAAAGCGCTCGTAGGCGACGATGACTATTTTGTACATTTTGTTTCCATTCCATTGAGTATTGTATATTTATATTTATTAATACTTCATTGAACTTAATATACATTAATTAATAAACGTTGGTTATGAAACTTTAGACATATATTTTTTTTTGTCGTTTTTTGTGTGAGTAATGGCCGTTTTTGTGTGGTTTTTTTTCGATAAAGAGTACATTATATTTATTTATTGAGACTTTCTTTGCCGTTATAGATGTTTAATGGTTTTTTCTGTTTTTCACTAATGCAGTCTTTTTAGTATTGATTATATATACAGTGGTTAACCATTAGGTTTTTACTGCTCGTCTTTGCAGTCACAGAATTAATAATTGCTTACGAAAATATAGCGAGAGCCGCCAATGGCTCTATTTTTGCGAATTAGATAGGGCCAAAGCCCTCGCGATACAACTCCTGCTGTACTATAGTTGGATTCTTCGGCGGTGAGTAGGAATACTGCCCGTAGGGCTGTTGAGGTGTGTGTAATAGAGGTCTTCATCGAGGTCTTTGATGGAGTATAAAAAATAGTATCTAGCTTAAACGGTCATTTAAAATTAATGGTGTGTTGTTGACGTAATTTTGTAGTTTTCTATTTAAAGCTCGCTCAGATACTGCCATCGTATCTGCTAATTGTTGGCTGTTATCGCTCTTGGCCTTGTCTTATGATAGTTGATTCTAAAAGTCATAAAAAAGCCTGCATTAGTTGGCTAATGCAGGCTTTTGAGTAGTTGCTTTTTTTAACGCTTAAGCTTTTAACTTCTCACTCTTGCGGTCATAAACACAACCTTTAGTCACAGTCGCTGGGTAGTAGCCGCCAATAATGCGTACTTGTAGGTCATCGGCTTCTAGTGCGTCTACGTCGATGTAAGCTAAGGCCAAGCTCTTTTCGACACGGTGACCGTAACCACCAGAGGCACATTCACCGACACACTTACCGTTGGAGTAAACAGGCTCCATACCAACAGATGCATCGATATCGGTATCGATATCAAGCAATACGAGTTTGCGTTTTAGGCCAGCTGCTTTTTGTGCAACAAGAGCTTCTTTACCTTCAAAGTCTGCGTTGTCCATTTTAACAAACCAAGCAAGGTTTGCTTCTAGTACGCTGTATTCTAAGGTTAAGTCGTGGCCCCACATGGCGTAGCCTTTCTCTAAGCGCATAGAATCCATTGCACGTAGGCCAAAGTCACCAATCTCGAATTCTTCACCGGCTTCCATTAATGCATCGTAAATAGTTTGTTGTTCTTCGATAGGGTGGTGTAATTCCCAACCTAGCTCGCCAACAAAGTTCATACGTAATGCACGTACGTGTACGCCAGCAACGGTAATTTCTTTCGAGGTAAACCAAGGGAAGCCGTCGTTGCTGAGATCCGTATCGGTAATTTTGCTTAATACGTTACGCGCATCTGGGCCACAAAGAACCAAAGTACCGTACTTTTCGGTGATATTGCGAAGGTTAACAGAGCCGTCTTTAGGTAGGCGGGTGGTTAGCCAGTCTTCAATTAATTGCTCGCCAGCCGCTGGTGCCATTAGGTAGTAGCAACCGCTGCTTAATTTAGTAATTGAAAATTCCCAAGCCACGCCACCTTCTTTAGTGAGTGGGTGAGAAAGTGCAACAGCGCCTACCTCGGTTGGAATTTTGTTGGGCGACATTGCTTGAATCCAATCTAGCGCGCCAGCACCTGAGATTTCAAACTTAGTGAATGGCGATAAATCAAGCAGACCGACTTTTTCTTGCACGTGCTTACATTCTGCTTTAACTGCATCATGCCAGTTACCACGACGGAAGCTATGCTCTTCGACAGGCTCTTGGCCTTCTTTGGCAAACCAGCTAGCGCGTTCCCAACCATAATAAGCACCAAATACAGCGCCTTTGGCTTTTTGCGACTCATATACGGGTGCTCTTTTGCAATCACGGGCAGCAGGGCGCATAGCGTATTCGTTAGGGAAGCCCAACTGGTATTCGTTAGCGTAAACTTCTGTACCTTTGGCCACACAAAAATCGTGATCGGCGTAAGGGCCAAAGCGACGTGGGTCTAACTCGAAGAATTCGAGTGATGGGTGACCATCAACAATCCACTCGGCCATATGTTTACCAGCACCACCACCTTGAACAATACCAAAGTTAAAGCCAGTACAAACAAAGTAGTTCTCGTAGCCGTGTACAGGGCCAATTAATGGGTGACCATCGGGCGTGTAGGTAATAGGACCGTTAACAACCGTTTTAATACCTGCTTGTGTAATAAGGTCAACTTGCTCCATGGCGGTCACCATGATGTCTTCGATACGGTCAAGGTCTGGTTGTAATAACTCTTGTCCAAATGCTGCCGGTACGCCGTCGACTGCCCAAGGAATGCCGCCTTTCTCGTAAGGCCCTAAGATAAAGCCTTTGCCTTCTTGGCGTAGGTAGTAAGAAACATCGGGATCGCGAATCATAGGGAGCATATTGTCGCGCTCAACTAGCTCAGGGATATCGTCAGTAACAATATACTGGTGTTCCATGATATTCATCGGTAGTTGATGACCAATCATTGCCGCTACTTCGTTGGCACGGAAGCCAGAAGCGTTAACAATAATACCCGCGTCGATAATGCCTTTTTCGGTGGTGACTTCCCAGCGGCCATCTTCTTTTTGCTTAACAGCGCTTACTGGGTTGCCACGTACAATCGTTGCACCAGCTTCTTTAGCGCCTGCTGCCATTGCATTAGTAACACTGGTTGGGTCAATGTGACCATCGGCTGGGTCCCAAAGGCCGCCCAATAAACCGGTAGTATCAAGGTATGGGTAAAGCTCTTTTAAGCGCTCGGGCGTTACCATCTCAAGGTTAAGGCCGGTTAAGTCAGACATCGCAACAACGCGCTCAAACTCATCCATACGGTCTTGGGTGTGAGCTAGACGAATAGCACCTGTAGGGAAGTGGTTAACAGCACTGCCAGTTTCTTCTTCTAGGCGGGCATATAGGTCAATACTGTATTGCTGTAGCTTAACCATATTAATGCTATTGCTAAAATGCGGTAAATTACCCGCTGCATGCCACGTAGAGCCAGATGTTAGCTCTATTTTTTCGGTCAGCATGACGTCAGTCCAACCCATTTTGGTCAAGTGATAAAGCGTACTAACACCCGCAATACCACCGCCGATGATTAATACATCAGTTTTGTTTTTCATAATTATAATTCTCCGATAAATCAGGCGATTTTGAGTATAGCTAAACCATTAAGCTGTACTTTTTGTAAAAATTTGTTGGCACGAATGATATTGGCTTGCCATCACTTGAACAAGCAATATATTATCGCCCAATTAATAAGTATAACTTATGGATTAATAAGTACATGAAGCGTCTACTCACTAATACAATACAGTTAAATTGGCTGCGCACTTTTGAGGTGGCCAGTCGCCACTTGAGTTTTACCAGTGCCGCGGAAGAACTGAGCATGAGCCAATCGGCAATTAGCCAGCAAATTCAGTTATTAGAGCACCATTTAGATCAAAAATTGTTCATACGGGCTAACCGTACGATAAGATTAACTGATGCAGGTCGTGCTTTTTTACCACTTGTTTGTGAGTCTTTACGCCAATTGAATGTGGGTGCTGCGCAAATCTTTTCTGATGCAAAAGATGCCGTTGTCGACGTTAATATTAATGCCACTTTCGCGACCATGTGGTTAGCGCCTCGCCTGACGAGTTTTAGTCGCCTAGAGCCGGAGGTCAGTATTCGTCAGCGTAGCACTAACTGGTCTGCCGATTTTGATATATCCACCGCCGATTTAGAAATCCGTTATGGCTCGGGAGATTGGAATGGTTTTGAATCATACCCGCTTATTAACCCGCTGATGCGGCCTTATTGTATTACATCTATTGCAAAAAAGTTGTCCACGCCACTAGATCTATATACCGTTCCTTTAATTGATGTGGTCGGTACACCACAGGGTTGGGATCAATGGTTAAGCCCGCTCAATTTATGCGTGCTTGAAAAGCAAGCGAGGCAGTACACCGATAGCCATGCATCTGCTATCTCACTTGCCAGTAATGGTGTGGGCGTGTGTCTCATGTACGATGACTTTATGCAAATAGGTGCGTTGTCGAGCATGCTAGAGGCTCCCTTTGACGAGACGGTGCATACCGATAGCAGTTATTATCTTTGTCATCATGTAGATAAGCGCCTAACTAGGGCCTCTCGTTTATTTAAAGAATGGCTGCTCGATAGTTGCCAATTAACATAGCTACTTTTGTTGAGTCTACGTTAATAAAACTATTTGCGCGTCTATATATAGTTACACTATTAACTGTTTATATACGTTGTTATCGATCAATTATGCAAAATGATAACTACTATTAGTATTTAGTGTTTGGTCGCTATATATTACTGCTGTTGTAGATGTCTAAGCAGTATCCAATATCATTTATTCCCGATAAAAATTTCTAATAAAAAATAAGAGGTGTAGCGCTATGAATAAGCAAATTATTGCTAAATTAGTCATGCTCATATTTATTTTTGGACTGACTTTTTCACAGACTTCTATTGCTCAAGTAGCATCGCCAGATAATCCTGAGCAAGATGAAACCCCAGAAGATAATTTACCCGATGAACTAGCACAAGCCGTTACCACGAGACGAGAGATGGTAGTCACTGCCAACCCATTAGCAACCGCTGCGGGTGAGCGCGTTTTACGATTAGGTGGCACAGCAACCGATGCGATGATCGCTGTACAGGCCGTCTTGGGTTTGGTTGAGCCCCAGTCGAGCGGTATTGGTGGTGGCGCGTTTATTGTTTATTACGATGCAAGACGTGGCAAAACAACAACGATTGATGCTCGTGAAAAAGCACCCGCTGCAGCAGCCGAGGATCGCTTTGAAAATCTAGGCGGGTTTGTTAATGCCTGGCAAAGTGGTTTGTCCGTTGGTGTGCCCGGTGTACCGCGGATGATAGAGTTTATGCATGATCGCTACGGTTTTTTACCGCTGCGTAAACTTTATCGGCCCGCTATTCGTTTAGCAACAAGAGGCTTTGCTTTAACTGAGAGAACCAACAGCCAAGTAGCCAGCTTATTAGCATTTAATGAGCGTTTGGGTCGAAGCTGTGATGATCGCTTATTCTTTAGAGACGCCAATGCCTTTGAGTATTTTGCCAATCCCGATTGTACTCCAAAACCCGCCGGGACTATTGTTACCAACCCAGAGTACGCACAAACATTAATAGCTTTACAACGCTTTGGTGCCGATGCGTTTTATAGCGGCACAATTGCCGCTGATATTGTGGCGGCAGTGCAGGGCGATGTCGCTATTGCGGGTGATATGACGCTAGAGGATTTAGCAAACTATACCGTTGTAGAGCGTGAGCCTATTTGTATTGATTACCGAGGGAGTAATGTCTGTGGTATGGGGCCTCCTTCCTCCGGTGCGCTAGCGGTGGGTCAAATCTTAGGTATTTTAGAAAATTTTGATTTTAGTGATAAAGACCCACTAGATACCGATGCTGTGCATTTATTTACGCAGGCGGGGCGCCTAGCTTTTGCTGACCGTGGCCGTTATGTTGGCGACCCAGATTTTGTCACAGTACCTAGTGAGGGTATGCTTAATAAAGATTATCTGGCATCGCGTGCGGCACTCATTAGCGATACCGATTTAGGCACCGCAGAGGCAGGTGTTCCGCCGGGTATATTTGACCCAAGCGCGCCTGATAATCGCACTAAAAACTCAGGCACAAGTCATGTCTCTATTGTTGATCGTTACGGCAATGCACTATCGATGACAACCACCGTAGAAAGCTCCTTTGGTAATGGTGTAATGGTTAATGGTTTTTTATTAAATAACCAATTAACAGACTTTTCTTTTGCCTCAACAGGTGCCGATGGGCTACCTATTGCTAATCGTGTCGAGCCCAATAAACGCCCTCGTAGCTCTATGTCGCCAACGATTGTATTTGATAGTCGCGGCCGCGTTGATATTGTAACGGGCTCGCCTGGTGGCTCGCGTATTATTGGCTACACAGCGCAATCGCTGTTTAATATGATTGACTTCGGCCTTGATCCGCAAGAGGCCATTAATGTGCCTCACTATATGAACCGTAATGGTCGCACTGACTTGGAACAGCCTATTCCGGGCATAACTTGGGATTACGATGCAGAAGCCTTAGCGGCTGAACTACGAGAGCGTGGGCATAGTAACCCAGATGCACCGTTAGAAGAGCGCGAAGTGGGTATTATTGCGCAGGCGAGTGGGCTTTCTATTATTAAGGTCGAAGAGCGTAAGCGTCGATCTAGATTTAACTTTGGTTATTATTTTGGTTATGGCTACTTTTTTAAACCAAGAACCGTACTCGTTGGCGGTGCCGATAAACGCCGCGATGGTACCGTAGGTGGCCGTTAGTTAATTGATAGAGCATTCACAATACAAAAGGCGTTAGCATTAGTGTTAACGCCTTTTTTGTTAGTGCTGTAATATTTATTATCATGTCACATAAAGTATATAGAATGCATACATGAAAAATAATAATGCTATAAAAAATCTCGTCAAAGAAGATATTAAAAAAGCAGCGAGAGAGCTCGATAGCAAATATGGCCTGAATAATTTACACGGCTTTGCATTGGGGACAGACGATGATGTGAGAACGCTTTATCATGTTGTATGTACTCATCAATGGGTCGATGAGCAAACAATAGAGCAAGATTATAAGGGCATAGCGTATATTTTTGTCGAGTGGACACAGGTCGGTGACGATCATCTGTTTTTGTCAGTCGCTAAATTACTCAACCAAGAAGCGGATAAAGAAAGCCTTGATTGGGCAGGCGATAGAGACAAACGGTTTGCAGCAATTGGCGATGCCTTGGCCGAAATTCGAGACGAAAACATATTCGCGTTGGATACATTTTTATATGCAGGCAGTACCGACCCCAGTGACCATATGGAAGAGCTATCTCTGGTACTTGCCAAAAGTATCAATACTCAACACCATCTAGATGGTTATTTTAATGCCATGGGTTATATTGATGAATAATACGCGACGCAGGTGAATCAATTAGTGTCTTCTTTACTAGATATTCTGTACCGAGATCAGTACCTAGTTGCTGTTCATAAACCCGAGGGTTTGTTGGTGCACAAGAGTAATATTGATAAAGGCGAGACAGAGTTTTTATTACAGCGCCTGCGCGATCAACTTGGCGAATATGTGTATCCCATCCATAGGCTCGATAAGCCGAGTTCTGGACTAATACTTTTTGGCCTAAGTGCTGTTGTAGCTGCCAATGTTCAACAGCAAATGGAAACCAATGCAGCGACTAAAGAGTATTTGCTAATTTGTCGCGGATTTACGCCAAGCTCGGGTGTTATCGACCACCCTTTAAGGCCCATTGACGATTTTAAACATAAAAATGGGGGCAAGAAGCCGCCTAAGCCTATGCAAGATGCCATCACCGAGTTTACCCAGCTCGATACCATTGAATTGGCAGCCTCAATCGATAAATACCCAAGTAGTCGTTACTCCTTTGTGCAGGCAAAAATTCTAACAGGTCGCAAACACCAAATACGCCGGCATATGAAGCATATTAGCCACCCTATTATTGGCTGCCCCAAATATGGTAAATCGACCCACAACCGTTATTTTGCCGATGTACTACAAGCGCCTCGGCTATTACTACACTCTTATAAAATGCAACTAGAGCACCCGATAACGGGTAAAGAGCTTGTGATTGTATCAAAGCCACGGGGTAGTTTTAGTGTATTGATCGACCAGTTTGGATGGCAATTGCCGCAATAATAGCGAGTTCTTAATCGCGGTGTTTAAATGCTTAGGTAAAAAGCTTGTTGCTGTTATAATCCACGGTTTTATCCCTATGATTTACACTAAGAAGACAAACACTGCATGAGCTATCAAGTATTAGCCCGTAAATGGCGACCAAAACTATTTCGAGAAATGGTGGGCCAAGAGCATGTACTCAAAGCGCTGATCAATGCCCTTGATCACGATCGCCTACATCATGCTTATTTATTTACCGGTACCCGTGGCGTGGGTAAAACCACTATCGCTCGGATTTTAGCAAAGTGCTTAAACTGCGATATTGGTGTGAGTTCAGAGCCTTGCAACCAGTGCTCTTCCTGTACCGAGATCAACGAAGGCCGCTTTGTCGATTTGATCGAAGTCGATGCTGCCTCGCGCACCAAAGTAGAGGATACTCGTGACTTATTAGAGAACGTTCAGTATGCACCCTCAAGAGGTCGCTATAAGGTTTATCTGATCGATGAAGTGCATATGCTCTCTAATAGCAGTTTTAATGCCTTACTCAAAACACTAGAGGAGCCACCTCCTCATGTTAAGTTTTTACTAGCAACGACCGACCCGCAAAAGCTACCCGTTACCGTGCTATCGCGCTGCTTGCAGTTTAGCCTCAAAAATATGAGTGCCGAGCGTATTGTTGGGCATTTACAGTTTGTTCTCGAAAAAGAAATGGTGCCCTTCGAAGAGGCGGGCCTTTGGCTACTGGGGCGCTCTGCCGATGGCAGTATGCGCGATGCGCTGAGCTTAACGGATCAGGCTATCTCCTTTGGTAATGGCAAAATTACCGAGCAAGATGCGCGCACTATGCTGGGCTCCATCGACCAAACTCTCGTTTATGATGTGCTCAATGGTTTAATTGCCGAAGACGGTAGTGCAATATTGGCTAGCGTGGCGAATCTTGCAGAACATTCCCCTGATTACAGTGAGGTAATGGCAGAGTTAATTGCCGTGCTGCATCGTATTGCTATTGCGCAGATTGTCCCCGAGGCTATTGATAATAGTTTGGGTGACCGTAAACAAATTTATGAATTTGCGCAAAAGATAGCGAGCGAAGATATACAACTGTATTACCAAACTGCGTTATTAGGCCGCCGAGACTTACCTCTATCACCTGATGCACGCAGTGGTTTAGAGATGATGCTACTACGTATGTTGGCTTTTAAGCCACAAGGTGTTGCTGACCTCCCAAAAAAACGATTACCGCAAAAAGAGATAGCACAGTCGCACAATGAACAGCAGCTTGTAGATGCAAGCAATGAGAATAATGAAAGTAATAAGAGCGACGGGAATAACGAGAGCCAGGATGCGCCAGTACCAACAGAGCCCGCCGATTTGCAACAGGAGGCAATAGAAAGCGTAAAAAAGCCTGAGAGCACATCGGAGCAAGCATCGCTTAGCGATAGCTTAGATAATGCATTGGACAACGCCGATAATAACGTGGCCAGTGCATTTGATGAATACGCTAATAGCCATCTAGAGCAACCGGTAGCAACTGACAATACACCGCCCTTTGAAATAGACCCACCGGCTAAAGCCGAAACCTCAAGCAATATGGGGCAAGCTGGCAATGAGCAAGTAGCCCAAGAACAGTTATTACAGCAACACACATCACAGGCAGATAATGTAAAAGAGGCATTAACAGATCAAGGCGCAAGCCCATTGATGGATGCGTTAACAAAAGAAGCGCCCATTACTGCGACTGACTCAGATGCAACGGCTAAACCAGCGGAAGCCAAAAGGGAGCCCACGCCAAAGGCAAGTAAAGTGGTGTCAACACTGGCGCAATTTAGCCCAGATAATTGGTTTGCGGTTTATCAGCAACTCGATACGGGTGGTTTATTACAAAGTACCGTTGCCAATTGTATTTATGTGGGGCAGCAAGAAGGTGTTTTGGCGTTTATGTTAGATGAGCAACAAAGTACCCTATACGATGGTGCGCATCAGCAACGTTTAGCGGATTTACTCAGCGACTATTTCGAGCAAACTCTTGAGGTAGTCATTACCAGCGGCCAGCCCGATCGTGAGACGCCTGCGCAGATTGTTGTTCGCTTGCAAAAAGAGCGGCAAGCACAGGCAGAGTTAGCTATTACCTCGGACCCGGTGGTTAAACAGTTACAAAACAATTTAGGTGCGGTAATTATTGAGGGTTCTATCGAACCTGTTGATTGAATGTCAATGTAAATTGACACGCGGCACAAGGAAGTGCCGCCATGGCAGCGCCATGCGAGAGATAAAAATACGAGTGAATCGACGCATTTACGTGAGTGTTTTTATCTCGACATTGAATAAAGTCAGGACGACTTTATTCAATATAAATAGACAAACAAAACAGGAGAACCAATATGACCGATATTGGCGATTTAATGAAGCAAGCCAAAGCCATGCAAGAGAATATGCAAAAAATGCAGGAGGATCTTGCTAAGTTAGAAGTGGTTGGTGAATCTGGTGCAGGTATGGTTAAAGTAACTATGACTGGACGGCACGATGTTAAAAATGTTGAGCTTGATCCCTCGTTACTGAAGGAAGAAAAAACCATACTAGAAGATTTACTCGCAGCAGCCGTTAACGATGCTGTAAGAAAAGTCGAGGCGAGCAATAAAAATAAAATGGGTGATTTAGCATCGGGTATTGATTTGCCTGCTGGCTTTAAAATGCCGTTTTAATAAAAACAAAAAACGATGAGAGAATAATTATCTATGTTTAGCCCCTTAATTGATGAGCTGATAAATGCATTATGCTGTTTGCCAGGCGTTGGTAGGAAGTCTGCGCAGCGCATGGCGTTTCATTTATTAGAGCGAGACTCAGAGGGCGGTGATAGATTATCGAGTGCACTTAAACATGCCATCGAAAACGTTGGGCATTGCAAACAATGTAGGACTCTTACAGAAGAAGACGTATGCGGTATTTGCGCGAGCGTAAAGCGCCAAGCGGAACATTTATGCGTGGTAGAAACACCCGCTGACATTGTCGCTATTGAGCAGTCGGGTACTTATCGTGGTAAATATTTTGTACTTATGGGTAGGCTCTCGCCTATTGATGGTATTGGTCCCAATGAAATTGGCTTGCCGTTATTGGATGAGCGTTTAAAAGCGGGAGGGATCGAGGAGCTAATATTGGCAACTAACCCAACGGTTGAGGGCGAGGCAACGGCCCATTATATTGCAGACCGCGCCCGCGAATCGGGCATTATAGTCTCGCGTATTGCCCATGGTGTACCACTTGGGGGTGAGCTTGAATATATTGATGGCGGTACGCTTGCCCATGCATTTAGTAGCCGACGGAATTTTTAGTGACTTAAAGGGGCTCCAAATAAATTTGAAGCTCTTTAAGTATTTACCTTTGTTTTTATAGATGCATTGCCTTTTATGACCTTACCCTTAGAGCAAAAATTAAACCCAGCGCAGAAACCAGAGTTAACAGCACAACGCTTTGAGTGGGTG
Source organism: uncultured Pseudomonadales bacterium (assembly GCA_947488935.1). Classification (GTDB taxonomy): domain Bacteria; phylum Pseudomonadota; class Gammaproteobacteria; order Pseudomonadales; family Cellvibrionaceae; genus CANLBN01. The sequence continues at coordinate 85,094 of CANLBN010000006.1, read as the reverse complement.
GATAGTGACGAGCGTTTACAGGAGCTTTGCTCTATATGGTCGAGCCAAAAAGCCATTGCCCTAGATACCGAATTTATTCGTACCGACACTTTTTATCCGATTATGGGCCTGCTACAAATTGCCGATGAAACGGATATTTATCTTATTGACCCTCTAGCAATTACCGATAAATCGCCACTGCAACAATTGTGGAAAAATGATCAAGTTACTAAAGTGATTCATTCTTGTTCAGAAGATTTGGACGTATTTAATCGCTATCTTGGCGTGTTACCTACGCCGTTATTTGATACGCAGATAGCTGCCGCCTTTGCAGGTTTTGGGTCATCCATGGGTTATGCTAATTTGGTGGCCATTTTATTTGATGTGACTATCCCCAAAGATGAGACGCGTTCCGATTGGTTGCAACGACCATTAAGTGCTGCGCAACTTAATTATGCGGCACTTGATGTTGTGTATTTGTTAGCAATGTTTGATGAGCTAACAAAACGCTTGAGCCTCGAGGGGCGACTTGAGTGGGTAAGGGTAGAGTGCGAAGCATTAATAGACAAAGCTAGTGCTACTGATGGTGCTGCCCAGTACTACTTGCGTATTAAATCTGCCTGGAAACTACAACCCAAACAATTAGCTGTATTAAAAGCCTTATCAAACTGGCGAGAAGGTGAGACGCGTCTAATTGATATCCCTCGCAACCGGCTACTCAAAGATAGCGCTTTATTTGATATTGCACAGCGCCTACCAAAAACAAAAGAGCATCTTTCATTATTGAAGGATGTTAACCATCGTTTTATTAAAAAGTACGGTGACCATTGCTTAATATTGGTCGAAGATGTATTAAATGACGAAACAAACTACCCAGATCGATTGCCAGCACCTCTGAGTGCAGAGCAGAGAAGGCTGTTTAAAGAGTTAAAGGCACATGTGGTTGAAATTGCCGAAAAATTAGATTTGCCTGCTGAGTTTTTGATTCGTAAAAAAGAGTTAGAATTTATTGTGCGTACACCACAACAAACACTATTAAGCTTGCCTAGCGCATTAAAAGGTTGGCGAGAGGACGTGATTGCTAAGCCTTTATTAAACCTGTTGTCTAGCAATATATAAAGCGTTACTTATTTATAGGATCTTGTTTAGAGACCCTTGGAATTAATTAAATTATGTGTCAGCGACTTTGTTGATACAACAGAGGTATCAAGTGTGTCTTTAGGTCATAATAAATTATTGTGCGAAATATATCGTTGCTCTAAAAAAGAAGGCATGTATCTTTATGTCGATAAAAAAGATGGCCTTAATAAATTGCCCGAGAGCTTAGTGAAACAGGCGGGTAAAACAGAGCTTGCAATGACAATCATTATCACACCCGATAAAAAATTAGCGCGCGCTAAAGCTGCTGATGTACTTGAGGCAATAGAGTCAAAGGGCTTTTATTTACAAATGCCGCCAAGCCTATACGGCGAAGCTCAAGAAAGTAGCCAAGCTGTTAGTGAGGCAAATGATTTTCTTGAGCGTCAATAGTCATAAACGCTATGGTAAATTGGCCTGCAGTTATTAAGTATAGTGGAGAGGATGAATTGCTCTTTATCAAGAGTGGTTCTCGCTGGACGTCCGATAACGATTTAAACACCTACCCTTATCATTGCGATGATGTGTTGCTTGATAGTAGCGGTGTACTATTTTCGCTCGATGATAGCTGTTTACATTCTCTCCAAAAGATTTTACCGATGAATGAGTTTGAATCCTGGATTAAAAACCATATGGTCATACTTAATCAATGTTGTTCATCTAAGCTCAGTTTTGACAAATATAGTGACGGCTTATTGTTAGTCGAGCAATTAAGCGATGAGCCTTAAGTGATAACTAATTAGGGGATGAGCAAGGCGATGATGGAAAACTTTTGGGAGGTAAAGTCCCTTGCCCAGATGAATAATAAAGAATGGGAAGCACTATGCGATGGCTGTGGTAAGTGTTGCCTGCATAAGCTTGAGGACGAAGACGACGGTGCTCTTTACTATACAGACATAGCTTGTCAATTATTGGATGTTGAAACCTGTCGCTGTACCGACTATGGCAATCGGCTCAAAAAGGTGCCCGATTGCTTAACACTAACGGCTGATGGCTTAGCCGATGTACATTTTTTGCCAGATACCTGTGCCTATCGTTTATTGTCAGAGAATAAACCGTTAGAATCATGGCATCCTCTGGTATCAGGTACTGCAAAGAGCGTTCACCATGCAGACGTATCGGTCTCAGGTAAGGTATTATCTGAAGATTACATTCATCCCGATGATTTTGAAACACGCGTGATACATTGGGTTAAGTAGAATAAAGTCAAACGTATTTATTATTGGTCGTGCTATGTTTAGTTTTCAAGAATATTTAATAGGCTGGGGAATTTATCTCTTTTCAGTTGTTGGCCTATTGTTTGTTTATTGGCGGATGACGCGATTTATTCCTTGGCGCTACCTGCGTGATTGCACAAGGCTGTTAGGTGCCGTGTTTTTATTGCTACCCACAGTGATAGAGGAGTCCTCTAATTATTGGGCACCAGCTTGGATTAAAGCCTTGCTCAATATTATTTTTTCCGAAATAGATGCAGTATGGCCAATTGCCCGTTTATTTTTAATTGTCCTTTTGGCGAGTTACTTGATTTATTTTGTACTTTTATTGATCTCTGCTGGCATGAGTAAAATGCGATCAAACTCCAGTGCTGAACAAACCAGTACCCATCAGGAGAGAACCGAACCTCAGATATCTTAGGCGTTATCTGAGCAGGTAGTCTATCCAGCCCTTTTAGTTTTTCATCTCTCCTTTGTTGCCTCTTTTATAGAGCATTCCACAAGGCCTTAGCACTAGATTTTAAGTAGTCATTTAAGGCGCTGTATCGCTCTATATTATTGCGATTTCTTGTATTAATGCTATACCTATATGACAAGCCATTGTTTTAATTGAGCTTTGCCAAATGGCTTAATAAGAATGAGCTAATCAATAAACAGCAAATCTATAGGTAATTATCGCAGTATGGTTATATTCTCTTACCTTTTTACGTTCTGTATATCTGTTTTTTCAAAAAGGTCGCTATATACCTTACTCGCTATATTTTTATCGGGTGTAACAAGCGTTGCCTATAGCCAAGAATTTGCTCCCGATAAACCCTCTGATGTACGTATTATTGTCGATATCTCTGGCAGTATGAAAAAGAATGATCCCGAAAACTTACGCCTGCCAGCGGTCGATATGCTGACTAAATTACTGCCTGATGGTAGTAAAGCCGGTGTTTGGACTTTTGGGCAATTTATTAACATGTTGGTCAAACATCGCGAAGTGGATGAAGCTTGGAAGAAAAGCGCTACGGCTAAATCATCGGGTATAAGCTCTGTAGGGCAATATACTAATATTGGTGAAGCCCTTGAAAAAGCAGCTTACGATAAAAACTATTCCACCAAGGGGCAATACCAAACCCATATTATTTTATTGACCGATGGCATGGTTGATATAGATCGCAACCCCGATGTTAACGATAGGGAACGCAATCGAATTATTAACGAGATTCTGCCCGAATACCAAAAGGCAGAGTTTATTATTCATACAGTGTCACTATCGAATAAAGCCGACAAAAAGCTGATGGACAAGCTTGCTTTAAGTACCGGTGGGCAATCGGCTATTGCAAACAGTGCCGATGAATTAATGAAGATTTTTTTACAGATATTTAATCGCGCTGTCCCACAAGAAGAGCTGCCCTTTGAAGGCAATTCCTTTTTAACCGATTCCAGTATCGAAGAATTTACCGCGCTGATTTTTAGAGAACCCAATTCGCCAGAAACCACGTTATTTGCACCCGATAAAAGTGAATACACCAAGGATACGCAAGATAAAAATGTCAGCTGGTTTCGCACCGACACCTATGACCTTATAACGGTTAAACAACCATTAGAAGGAGAGTGGCGAGTACTGGCCGATTTAGAACCACAAAGTCGTATTACCGTTGTCAGCGACTTAAGCTTGAGTGTTAAATCAATAGCATCGAACCTTATGGTTAACGATATTGTGGATTTATCATTGGCTTTTAGGGAAGAAAACAAAATTGTCGATCGTGCAGAGTTTTTAGACTTATTGGATATCAATGTCACGGTTAATGAGCTCGGGCAATCTACTTCAAAAGATACGTGGTCTAAAGAGTTATCCGATGGACTTGTGCCAGGAGATGGTATTTATAAAGCCGTTTTAAATCAGTTTAAAGCGGTTGGAGAATATGAAATTATTGTTGATGTTGACGGAAAAACCTTCCAGAGGCGATCTGTTCAACGCGTCAATGTACGCACGCCTTTTAAGGTAGAGACGCAAACAAATAGCAAAGGCGGCAACACACAATTTATTATAGAGGTTATACCACAGAGCCAGAGTGTTGATATTGCGGGCACTAAAGTCGTTGCTAAACTAAAACCGCCAGCCGGTAGCAGCCTTATTAAGCCCTTTGAGTTAACCGAGGATCAATTATGGCGCTTGTCTATTGATCCAAAAGATGAAGGTGTATACCGAGCGACAATTCGTATTACAACGAGAAATGCTAGTGGTGAACTTAGCGATATCATCCCCGAGCCTATTGAATTTGCCTTCCCTGTTCTCGATGACATTTTTAAAGAAACAACAATTGAAGAGCCTGAGCCTACTGTCGAGATAGAAAAAATAGAGCCAGCAAAAGAAGAACCTATAGAGGCAATTAGTACAGAAGAAGCGCCAGAGGCGCCAGCAACAAAGCCAGAAGAAAGTGATACGCCCGAAGATAGCAATAATATGATGCAATGGATATTGTACGGAGTTATTGGTTTAGTGAACCTCGTTATTATTGGTGTTATCTTTTTTCTTTATCGAAAATTTGTTAAACCTAAGAAGGAAGAGCCCGAGGTCGACAGCGATACCGATAATGAAGCTCCAGAGCCTAGTGAGGCGATGAGCGAATTGCCAATGGATGAAATGGTGATTGACGAGCTAGATGAGCTTGAAGATGATATAGATCTCGCAGAACAAGATAGCGTAGAGCAAGCGGTTAGTGCTGACGATGGCTTAGCAGACCTTACGCCGGAGTCTTTAGATGATAATATCGAAGATGATGATATATTATCCGAAGACGTTCTGGACGACGAGCCCACTGAAGAGGTGCTAAGCGAGATAGAAGAAGCCGCTGAAAATGTAGTAGAAGATACAGCAGGACCTAACGAAGGCGTACTCGACAGCCTAGATATGGACTTAGAGACAGAGAGTGTGGATGAAGTAGAACTAGAAACACCTCCACAGGAGAATGCAGATGATAGTGAGTCAGTTGATGAGGCCGATGAGATATCTAACGACTTTACCACTGAATTACTCGAAGATGACGAAGATACTAAAGACGATGATGCATTAAATGATATGTTAAATTTGGAGGATGATGATACTGCATCAGAATCACCAATGGATGGTATCATCGATGAAGAGCCAGAATTTGACTTAGATGACTTTGCACCCGATCAATTAGATGCCCAAGATAGTGAGAAAAAAGAATAAACAGTAATATCTAAAAAACTATAAGAGCCTCCAAATAAGTTGTGAATGACTTTCCTTTATTGAAAATACCCATCAGACTTTCTAGAGGCTTCATAAAAATAATATTCACACCGTAATTAGTCTGGTCGTTAAGGCTATTAAGGATGAGAGCGTTCCTACTAATGAATATATCACGAAAGCTGCTAATCATTGTTTGCTTAACCGTTATAGAGGTCAGCATTACTATTTGGACTACGCTCGAAATAGCGAATGGCGCTAAACTGCATCAGCTTAATTTTTTGCACCTTAAATATGACTTACACTTTTCTGAATTAATCGATTCTTACGAAAGAGGTGAGCAGGTTGATGTTGGTGAGCTAAGAAATACAATTTTGTTGATTAAGCAACAACCAGTAGATTGTCTGGCTGCAATCAATATGGTTAACAAGACAGTAATGAAAGCTATTGGTACCTACAAGGCTGTTGTTCTGTGCGAAGAAGATATCAAAAATGCCAACTTCGCACTAATGCATATAGAACAATATGTTAATGGGGAGATAGATAGAGCCCCTTTTATTGAGCGTTTAAGGCAAGCCTCCGACGATTTTAGCCGAACATCGAGCGATTTCGAAAAGCCGATTGAAGAAACGGTATCGTTTATTTTAAGAACATTAATTCCAGCCATTATTATTATCTCTTTACTTAATATCATTTTTATTACCTATTTATCGCGAACAATTACTGAATCTATAAGAAGCGTTATCTCTTTGTTATCAAGCAAGTCACGAGATTCTCGCGAAGTTAATGCCAAAATCGAAGATAGTGTGACCGGCGAATTAAAAGAGCTATTAGATATTTCTAGGCTCAGAATAGAAAATGACTTGCTTAATATAGAAACGAGTAAGGAGCTACAGCGCATAGTGGAAGAGCGAACCCACTCTTTGCAACAGGCAAACGATGAATTAGCTCAATTTGCCTACCGGGCATCTCACGACTTAAAGGCACCACTATCTAGCTCAAAGTCGCTATTAAACTTTATTCACTCCGATATAGAGGATGGCGAATTAGGCGAGGCCAAAGCCAATGTTAAAAAAACCTACCAGCAGCTCGACAAACTAGAGCGATTAGTGACCGATATTCTATCTTTGACCAAAGCGGAGTTAAGTAACGAGAATAGAGAACAGATTAATATCGAGGGGATTATTGATGATATTAAACACAGGCTTGAGTGGATGATAAACCAAAAGCATTGTGTTATTACCACAAATATATTGCTGGATTTTCCAATTTATAGTGAAAAAGTACGTTTTGTACAAATAATAGAAAATATAATTTCTAATAGTATTAAATATGCGCATCCTGAACGCGATTCAAGTATTGCTGTTACACTTTTTTCAAAAAATAAAATGGTCTACTTAAAAATAGAAGACAACGGTATGGGCATCCCCGAAAAATATTGGCCGGATATGTTCAAGTTATTTAAGCGTTTTCATCCTGAAATTGACTCTGGTTCGGGCTTGGGCTTATCTATTGTTAAAAAGCACATTGATTATTTAAACGGGAGTATCAGCTTTGATAGCTCCGACGAAGGTACAGTATTTACGATAGGGTTTGATCAAGCTACGTTTACCGCGTTATAATTTTCTTTTTAGCCAGTGAGTCATAATAAGATTATGTTGAATATACCCACATTAATCATCGATGATGAAGAGGTAGATCGTTATCTTTTGACTCGCTTTCTCAAAAAAACAAAATTGAATGTTAATATTTGTGAAAAGGTTAACGGAAAAGAAGCGCTAGAGTTCCTTAGAGAATATGACAAGCATGCTGCTGAGTGTCCTGACGTTTTCCCTCCTATACTGATTTTTTTGGATATCAATATGCCTTTGCTCAATGGGCATCAATTTTTGGCTGAGTTTCAGGAGTTACGTAAGCAGCTAGATTATAGTGCTTCGGTTGTTATGATGTTTACTTCATCTGACAGCGAAGAAGATAAAGAAAAAATTATGCAATATAACTTTGTTAAAGGCTATTTAGTTAAAGGCGAAGTTAATGCTGATATGCTAAAAGAGAAAATTATCAGTATACTTGACCTCAAATTATAGGCTATTTATTGTAAGCTTATTAGTAAGTTGTGTACCTGCTAAATAGTGTATACAGTACCTCTCCCTGATAAACTCCATCCACTAACATATAAGATAGCGGATATCCGATGTTTCGATTCTTTGAAGGTCTTATTGAGCCTTTTCCTACACCTGACCCTACTCAACCACCGACGGGCCTATTTGCTTTTTGTCGCCATTACACCCGTGGTGCAGAAAAGCATTTGCTATTGATGGCCATGCTTACGGGTCTGTTGGCAGTACTTGAGGTCACACTATTTGATTTTTTAGGTCAGTTAGTCGATTGGTTATCCACTAAAAACCCAGAGACCTTTCTTAAAGAGGAATCTGCTCAACTATTATGGATGTCATTTATCATTTTAGTTGCGATTCCGACAACGGTTTTATTTCACTCTATTTTTATTCACCAAGTGTTGCTGGGTAATTACCCTATGGCAATACGCTGGAACATGCATCGTTATTTACTGGGACAGAGCTATTCATTTTATCAAAATGAATTTGCTGGTCGTATTGCCACTAAGGTATTACAAACAGCACTTGCTGTGCGTGAATCAGTAATGAAAGTGCTCGATGTTATTTTATTTGTCACTGTATACTTTTTGGGCATGCTGTTTTTAGTCGCCAGCGCAGATTTACGGTTAATGATCCCCTTACTCTTCTGGATAACGGGGTATATAGCCACGCTGTGCTACTTTGTACCACGTATGCGTGATATCTCTACACTACAGGCCGATGCACGTTCTGAAATGACAGGGCGTATTGTGGATAGCTATACCAATATCAGTACGGTTAAATTATTTTCCCATAACAATAAAGAGTCTGCCTATACCCGTGAAGGTATGCAGCAGTTCTTAGAGACTGTACATCCACAAATGCGCTTAGTGACCAAACTGCAATGTATTGTATGGTTACTTAATTCGCTGCTTATTTTTTCTGTGGGTGCACTCTCTATCTACTTATGGACGCAGGGCGCAGTATCGACGGGAGCTATTGCTATTGCGGTAGGGCTTAACCTTAGGTTAAACGGTATGTCCCAATGGATTATGTGGGAAGTCTCTATGTTGTTTGAACACGTAGGTACCGTACAAGATGGTATTAATACGCTATCTATTGATCGTCATGTGCAGGACAAAGAGGATGCACCGCCACTTAAGGTCACTGCTGGGCAGATCGACTTTGATCGTGTGCGTTTTCATTACGATAAAACGACAGGGCTATTTGAAGAGTTATCTTTATCGATTAAGCCCGGTGAAAAAATCGGCTTAATCGGTCGCTCCGGTGCAGGCAAATCGACCTTGGTGAATTTGCTATTGCGCTTCCATGATGTTGAGTCGGGCAAGATTCTTATTGATGGTAAGAATATTAACCATGTGCAGCAAGATAGCTTGCGTGAACATATTGGTGTAGTCACTCAAGATACCTCGCTACTACATCGTTCGGTACGCGAAAATATCCTCTATGGTAGACCTGATTCAAGTGAGTTAGAGATGATCGCTGCCACCGAAAAAGCCCATGCGCATGAGTTTATTCAAGGCCTTACCGATTCAAAAAATAGAACAGGCTACGATGCCTATGTGGGTGAGCGTGGTGTGAAACTCTCTGGTGGTCAGCGACAACGTATTGCCATTGCGCGTGTTTTACTCAAAAACGCCCCTATCTTAGTACTGGACGAGGCAACATCGGCTCTCGACTCTGAAGTGGAAGCCGCGATTCAAGAAAATTTATATCGTTTGATGGAAGGTAAAACTGTCATTGCCATCGCCCACCGCTTATCGACTATCGCCGCAATGGATCGCTTGATTGTTATGGATCAGGGGCGAATTGTAGAGGAGGGGCGCCATGAGGAGCTTACTCGCTCGGGTGGTATTTATGCCCAATTGTGGTCTCATCAATCGGGTGGTTTTTTAGGGGAGAGCTAATTGATACAAGCTCTATAACCTGTTTTTTTAAAGTGTTTAAATTTTAGATGTGTTTAATAGTAGAATAAGGAGAAATGCATGAACGGTGCAAAATTAAAGCAGTTAAGCCTTACTTTATTTATCTTTTATAGTTGCTTAGCAGCATTACCTGCAATGGGTGGCGAGGCCGACGTTATTGATGTCAAAGTACGTTTTAACGGTGGTAATAGTTTTCAGGTTATAACTACTCTGGCTCACGCAGATACCGGCTGGGATCACTATGCTAATGGTTGGGAGATACTGGACGAGCAAGGAAAGGTTATTGGCAAGCGCGTATTATTTCATCCGCATGTTAACGAGCAACCCTTTACACGCAGCCATACGTTAGATATTCCGGCATCGGTTAATCGAATTACTATTCGTGGTATAGATTCAGTACACGGAATTGGCGGCAAAGAGAAAAGTATTGACCTAGTACGCGAAAGATAAAAATACTGGCTAGATATTCTATAACCCTATAGATACTATCTACAGGGTTATAGGACTGTTGTGTTTTTATTGAGCAGGTGCTTCTGATTCTAGTTTCGCGCAGTCCCAACCCCAACCACGTTGTTTCTCTACAAAACTTTCTGCTTTAGCTTCACAGTAACCCACTTCGCTTTCAGCGTTCCAAAGTGTTTGAGTACCCGAATCTTTTTCGTAAACGACTTGACAGGGAACTTGGCTATCAGCATTTTCATAGACAACCTTAATCGTACGTTCTATGCCATTGTGTTGGCATGCATAAATTTCTTCGGCAGCAACAAATGATGATAGTAATAAAGCCGATGTGGCTAAACATAAACACAATAATTGTTTCATAAAGACTCCTAATTGAATAATAGTAAAATGTTATATTTTTATAATAGAACTATTTTGATGGCGAAATAATTGTTCTTAAAGTAACCATCAAGTATTTATTGTAGCATTATATGATTAAGTTACTGTGAAGCTTTAAACGTTTCACCTAAAACAGTAACTAAGACAAACACGTATTATGCGCTTATAATCAGATATACCCCTTTCCTAAAGCTTAATAATAAGAATTTATAGGAATCGATTATGTTTGGGGTTATGGCTAGTTATGACATAGGTATGCCAAAAGACTGTTAAAGGCTTTTACCAATAATACTATTAAAAAGAACCTTAAGTTTTCAGACAAATCATCTTTATTTTTGCACTTTTAGGCGTTTCTTCGCTATATCTTGCGTATAATCCATCTCTTAGTTATTCCCATTATTCTCTTTATATGAGAAGACTAAGACGCATTTAAAAGTTCCTTTAATTAATTGGTTAACCCCTTGGCTTTAGAACCTCAACATTTAACCGCGCTACAAACAATCATTGCCGAGTGTAGAACTGCCGATCAATTCAGGTTTAGGCAACGCCTTACACGCCTGCAAAAAGGTGAGTCTGGCGAAAATGCAGAATCCTTAGTTGCGGATATCGAGGCCTCTTGTCGCTGGGTGATACAGCGTCGAGAAAAATTAGTCGATATTAGCTTCCCATCCTCATTACCCGTCAGCGAACGCAAAGATGACATCGCTAAAGCCATTAGCGAAAATCAAGTGGTTATTGTCGCGGGCGAGACGGGCTCAGGTAAAACAACACAGCTACCCAAAATTTGTTTGTCGCTGGGGCTGGGTCAAAAAGGCCTAATTGGCCATACGCAACCACGCCGGATCGCAGCGAGAAGTGTGGCCAATCGTATTGCCGAAGAGCTTAAAGTGCCGCTTGGTGATTTGGTGGGTTATCAGATACGCTTTAATGAGGTGGCAGGCGATACAACGGCGGTCAAATTGATGACCGATGGTATCTTATTAGCAGAGATACAAAATGACCGTTACCTTAGCCGTTACGACACCATTATTATCGATGAAGCCCATGAGCGCAGCCTCAATATTGATTTTTTGTTGGGGTATTTTAAGCAATTATTACCCAAGCGCCCCGATTTAAAAATTATTATCACCTCGGCAACGATCGATGTTGAAAAGTTCTCAACACATTTTAACAACGCACCTATTATTGAAGTGTCCGGTAGAACCTTTCCCGTCGAGACACTGTACCGGCCATTACTCGACACCGATAGTGAATCGCAACTAGATGGCATTATTAACGCCATAGAAGAAATTACAACTCTCGACAACCAAGGCGATATTCTGGTTTTTTTAAGCGGCGAGCGCGATATTCGCGAAGCTGCACTGCGACTGCGTCGAGAAAAAATACCCCATCTGAGTGTTGTACCGCTTTATGCGCGGCTAAGCGTCAGCGAGCAAAATAAAATATTTCAGCCCCACCGTGGTCGCCGAGTTGTACTAGCAACCAATGTTGCAGAAACCTCCTTAACGGTGCCGGGGATTCGCTATGTCATTGATCCGGGCTATGCACGTATTAGTCGTTATAGTTTTAGAACAAAAGTACAACGCCTACCCATCGAGCCAATTTCGCAAGCCAGTGCGAATCAGCGCAAGGGGCGTTGTGGTCGTGTTAGCGAAGGTGTTTGTATTAGGCTCTATAGCGAGCAGGATTTTTTATCGCGCCCAGAATTTACCGACCCAGAAATACTGCGAACAAACCTAGCTGCTGTTATTTTGCAAATGTCTCAACTGGGGCTGGGTGATATAAGGCACTTTCCCTTTGTCGAAATGCCCGATCATCGGCTCATTAACGATGGCTACAAGCTATTACAAGAGCTGCAAGCCATTAATGGGCGTAACCATTTGACCAAACTGGGTAGACGCCTAGCACAATTGCCCGTTGATCCCCGTTTTGGCAGAATGCTCATTGCCGGTGCCGAGTGGAACTGCCTCAATGAGGTGATGATTATTATCAGCGCACTCTCGGTACAAGACCCACGCGAGAGACCGGCTGATAAACAACAGGCGGCTGACCAACGGCATCGTGAATACTGGGACGAAAAATCGGACTTTTTAGCCTATGTCAATTTATGGAAAACCTACGAGACCCAGCGGCAAAGCCTATCGAATAATCAGTGTCAAAAATGGTGTAAGAAAAATTTTCTGGTTTATATGCGCCTACGTGAGTGGCGTGATATTCATACACAATTGACAGTTGGGGCAAAAAAATTATCGCTAAAAATAAACAGCGAGCCCGCCAACTATGCCGCAGTGCATACGGCGTTATTAACTGGCTTATTGGACAATATTGGTAATTTTTCTAAGGAAAAAACTAACGATTATTTTGGTGCGCGTAACCGTCGCTTTCATATTTTTCCGGGCTCCTCTCAATTTAAAAAGAAACCCCAATGGTTATTAGCCGGTGAGCTATTAGAGACCAGTAAATTATACGCGCATACGATTGCTAATATAGAAACCGATTGGGTGCTCTCGGTTGCCCAGCATTTAGTCAAGCGCCAACACGTTGAACCACACTATGATGCTCGTAATGGGCAAGTCATGGCCTACGAAAAAGTGAGTTTGTATGGCCTTGTATTAAGAGATAAAAAACCCGTGAGTTTCGGCAGTATCAAACCCGCTGAGTGCCGCGAGGTATTTATTCGCGCAGCCTTGGTTGAAGGGCGCTATAGCGAGCATAAACGCATTAAACATAAAATAAAAAAAGCCAAGCCCGATACACATTTTTTTGTTTGGCAACAACAATTATTAAAAGAGTTACAGGAGCTAGAAGCAAAATCTCGACGTAGAGATATTATTGTCGATGATGAAGTGCTTTATGAATTTTATGACAAGCGATTACCCGAAGACATTATTAACCTTGATGGCTTTGAAGCTTGGCGCGACACAGTAGAAAAATCTGAACCACGCTTATTATTTATCGAGCGAGACGCGCTTATGCAGCGTTCCGATACGCATATCGAAGCGGCTCAGTTTCCCGATAGTTTAGAGATGGGAGGTATTAGGGTACCTGTTATGTATCACTTTGATCCTACTCATCGTGACGATGGCGTGACGATTAAAGCCCCTGTGAGTGCGCTACATTTATTATCGGAAGATCGACTAGAGTGGTTGGTGCCTGGCTTATTAGCCGAAAAAGCCACAGCAATGATAAAAGCGTTACCTAAACAATGGCGTAAACAATTTGCGCCGGTGCCTTCAACTGTCGAGAAAATCTTACCTAAATTGGTGATGACCCCAACGGCTGGCAATAAACATGAGACACCAAAAATACGTGCTTTGCGTGATGTATTAGCTGAGCAGTTGTATCGTTATAAAAATATTGAGATCCCAGCGCAGTGTTGGCAAGAGCAATCCCTCGATAACTATTATCAGTTTAATATTCATGTACTCGATGAGCGCGGCAAACTAATGGATCAAGGTCGGGATTTAGCAGTACTGCGCGAGCGTTACCGCGACCATGTACAGGGACAATTACAAACTGCTGGCAATGATTTTGAGCAAGCAAAACTCACCAGCTGGTCTTTTGGTGAGCTACCTAAAACGCACCTGCTAAAGCAAAATGGTTTGGAGATTCGAGTCTATCCGGGTTTATCTGACAACGGCGATAGTGTTGACCTTAAGTTGTACGATAATGATCAGGAGGCGAGCACTAGTAGCCTGCGTGGCATGGTGCGCCTAGCGATACTTGATCAGGTGCAAACCATTAAGTACTTACGCAAAAACCTGTTAAAAAATAAAGATTTGGGTTTGACCGTGGTCGATATGGGGAATCGCGATCAGGTGATCGACGATATTATTAGCGCGGCGGTCAGACAAACCTGCTTCGATAGTGTCAATAACGATAAGCTCATTGAAATACGTAATGCGCAAGACTTTTCCTCGGTGGTTGATGCAGCAAAAGGCCAGTGGGTAGAACGTGCAGAACATATTGCCGTACTCTTAGGCCAATCTTTGGCGACGGTTGTTGCCATCAAAAAGCAGGCTAAGCAGTCAAAAAATGTACTGACTATTGCCTATGCAATGAGTGATATTAATAAACAGCTCGATGGCTTGTTCTACCGAGGTTGCCTATACAGTGCGCCTTATGAGTGGCTACAGCAGTACCCTCGTTATTTAAAAGCGATTGTACAACGCTTAGAAAAAGTCCCTATGAATGTTAATCAAGATAGGGCACTGATCGCGCAATTAGAGCCATTATATGCGCGCTTAGAGGAAAAGTTAGGCGATAATAGCACTGCCAATAAGAAGCGTAATAATAGCGGTGTTATCTTTTGTGAACTGCCCGAGCATTTTCAAGTGTATCGTTGGATGCTGGAAGAGCTGCGTGTTTCATTGTTTGCGCAATCACTGACAACACGTGTGCCAGTCTCTGTTAAGCGTTTAAATAAACAGTGGGAATCATCAATACAGTAACCGAGGCGTAAGCCAATGTGCCGTTGATAATTGCGATACAGTTATCTTGATAAATCTAGCTTATGATTAAGCTTCTCGGTATAGTTCGCATATAATCAAGACGAATAAGAATGTGTGAGCAGACATGAAATCAATGAAAAAAATAGCATTAATCATCGGTAGTGTAGTGGGGTTAGCCGCCTGTGCTTCTTCGCCTACTGCCAATAAAGCCGACCCTTATGAAGGCTTCAATCGTGTTGTTTATGGTTTTAATAGTGGCTTTGACCGCTATTTAATTAAACCCATTGCACAGGGTTATCAGTTCGTAACCCCAGATGTTGTAGAAACGGGCGTTGGTAATTTTTTCTCGAACTTAGGCGAGATAAGAAACTTAGCAAACGCTGGCCTACAAGCCAAAGGCAATAAAACCTTATTGCACACAGGGCGTTTTTTAGTCAATAGCACCGCGGGTTTATTGGGTTTTATTGATACCGCACATTATGTGGGCTTGAAAAAAACCGAAGGTGAAGATTTTGGACAAACCTTAGGTACATGGGGCGTAGGCTCTGGTCCTTATCTTGTGTTGCCATTTTTTGGGCCATCTAACTTTAGAGATGGCGTTGCCTTACCTGTAGATGGCTATTTAAACCCTATTCGATACGTTGACCATGTGCCAACGCGTAATAGCTTATACGGCGCTAACTTAATCGATACACGTGCTCAATTACTCAAGACCGAAGAGTTACTCAGTGGTGATCGTTATGTATTTATTCGTGATGCTTACTTACAGCGTCGCCAATTTTTAATTAATGATGGTGATGTGCAGGATGATTTTTCGGGTAGCTTAGAAGACGATAAAGATTTTTAAAGCAGTGCCAATAAGCCACAGAGTATCTGTGGCTTGAAATAGACGTATTAAATGGGCCTGCTAAATAAGAGAATTAAATAGCTTAATCAGGGTTCCTAAAGCATCCATACAATGCACTGTAGCTAAAGCAATGGTGTATTCTATTACCTTGTATCCAACTACCCATGCTGAATGCTCTGATTTGGCTGCTAACTCATCCAGATAGCCGTATAAATGCACCTGTTCGTGCATTTATGGGTTCTATAAAAGCTTTTTCTGTTGCTAGTTAATCTTCTTCTGCTTCTTCTTGGACAACTTCTTTGATCTCCAAGCCTACCTGATAACCGCCTTCTTCTTGAGCTTGTACACGGGCAACGGCGCAGCGCGCTTTAAGTATAGGGCTGTGGCTATGGTCCGAGGTGACGGTGACGGTAATTTCACTATTTAGAGGGAGCTCTTCGCTGAGTGTGATTGACATCCCACCACCACTCAAGTCATTACAGATTGCATCACAATCAGGCTCGCCATCGGGTTTTGTCGATATTTGTGCCGGTGTATTGACCTTCATGCGAATAAAATCGCGCTTTTCACTGTAATCTCTATCGCTAATACTCATTGTAAGCATTTCCCCTGTTTGCTGTTGATGTTTACATTATTTATTAGGAGGTACTATTTTTATTAATAAACGATTCCAGTAACTAGTATAGACAAAAAATACGCTTTTGCTTGATTGTTTTTCGAGCACTAAATAGCCTGTACTTTAACTACTGATTTATTCGAGGGTACAGAGCAATAGCTAGTTGCTTGAATGGACGTAAGAGAGTAATGTAATTACATAAGAGAGCAGTATAATAATGATAAGCTCTCGATGTTAGTAGTATATTTATGACTCATAGTGAGTACAATTTTACGTGCAGAACTCAGACTATACAGTTCTTGTTATTGATGACAATGACGACATACGTCAATGCTTCAGCGAAGCTCTAAAGGCGCATAGTTTTCAAGTACATAGCTGTGCCAATGCTCATCTAAGCCTTACATTTATAGAACAGTCGCCGCCGGATATTATCATTACTGATCTGAGTATTGGTTGGGGCCACGATTCTAGCCTCTTGCAACTACTTAACGAGCGTTATCGAGATATCCCTGTCATTGTTACCGCAGAAGCAGGCGTGATGGATGATGTCATAGGCGCTTTGCGTTTAGGTGCTGTCGACTACTTTATTAAGCCAATTACCGATACCGAAGTCCTCATGCATGCGGTACTACACGGCTTAGAGCGTCGGCGCTTACGATTCGAAAACCAGCGTTATCGCACCGAGCTGGAGGAGGCCAATCAACAACTGCGCCTGCACATTAATGAGCTTGAACAAGACCAGCGAGCGGGCCATTTTGTGCAACAAAGCATGCTGCCTATGAGCCCCTTTATTGCTCGTGACTATCGATGCACTCATCGAGTTATCCCTGCCTTATTTTTGAGTGGCGATTGTATCGATTATGCGCTGCTCAACAAACGTTACTATGCCTTTTATATTGCCGATGTATCGGGCCATGGCTCAGCGCCAGCGTTTGTGACGATCTGGCTAAAGAATTTAGTGGCGCAATTAGTGCGCCTACGACAATTGCTAACGGATTTTGGGGCTATTAATGATGCCCTACACGAACTAGTCACCGTTATTAATGATGAATTAATCGCAATGCGCCTTAATAACCATATTACGATGATTGTTGGCATTATTGATACACAAACCCACGAGTTATCCTACATCGTGGCGGGGCACTTGCCGCTACCTATTATTGTGAGTGAAGGGCAAGCGCAATATCTTGAAGGGCAAGGCAAGCCTTTAGGTTTGTTCGTCGATAACGAGTGGGATGTTTATTTCCATCAGTTGCCCGAGAGCTTTTCTTTAGTGGCCTTTTCCGATGGAATTTTAGAAGTATTATCAGGAAATGATCTATTAGCGAAGGAGCAAAATCTGCTAGAATCGCTTTCGCAAACTGACGGTAGTATAGAGGCGATGACTGATAAGCTAAAATTATTAAGCTTTGAGCGCCTACCTGACGATATTGCCATTTTATCTATTTCCCACGATTTAACGTAAAGGGTAAAAACTGTAAATAAAATGGAACCAAAGTAGTGTTTTCTCAATCAAATAGAAAGAGTGATATAGAGGTTATTTGAATTGAAGTCTGATGTATCGTCCGGTGAGATATTAGTTGCCGATCACAATGGTGTATATGTGATAAAAATGTCAGGAGATGTCCGCTTGACGTTGTGTATACCCTTCGATAATTGTATCGAAAATCTCATCAAGCAAGATGATTTTTGTACGGTTTTATTTGATCTTAATGAAGCCTACGGCTTAGATAGCACGACATTAGGCTTAATTGCCAAACTAGCCGTAAAGAGTCAAACAAAACACAATAAAGCGCCCTTGTTGTTATGCAAAGATCCCGCTATTAAGCGTCTGATAATGTCGATGGGCTTAGATGATATTTGTGAGATGGTGAGTGATGTCCCCAATAGTTGTTCAGCTACCTACCGCAATAATGGCTTCACCCACCTAGAGCCTAGCCAACAAGCCGATGAGTCTGTGCTTAAATCTAAGATACTAGAGTCTCATTACGCATTAATGGAATTAAATAAAACCAACCACGAAACCTTTAAAGACCTCGTGCAGACCTTGAGAGAATCTTAAGTATATCTCTTAACTAACTCTTCTATTTATCTCTCACTGATATTTTTTCTTGAATAAAGTCCCTGTGGCTGACGTGAATAAGGTCAGCAATTCGTCTGATAATATGTTCTTCGTAACTGTCTAGCTCATTATCTGCATAGGCGACTTTCCATAAGCTGTTAACTAACGAGAGCTTTTGTGTGTAGTCACAATGCGTATTAATAATGTGAGTAAATTCAAACAGTGACGATGCGGTTTTTGACTTTTGCTCGGCATCGCTAATTAACTGCTTTATATCAGCTTCGTTCAGATGGCATTCGCTAGCCAATAACTTTTTTAACTGCTCGCGCTCACTCTCGTCAAAATTTTGGTCGCTAACGGCGACTTCTACCAGTAAAGCCGCTGTTGCTAAATGTAAATCATTGCTTGATAACACTTCATCATTTTTTATCTTATTAAAGCGTTCAAAAAATTGATCGATAAATTTAATCATCATTCGTTCTCGTTATACTCGCTACAACAGCGGTTTATCTGCGATTATTGAGCAACTAATTGTTCGTGTATTAATAGCTCTAATTTATTTTGGTCCTTAATAAAGTTGCGAATACCCTCGGCTAATTTCTCGGTTGCCATAGCGTTATCATTGAGTTGAAAACGAAATTCAGCTTCGCTCAATTGGATTTTTTCAAAGCTTTTCGAAAAATTATCTGGTGATAACTGCCGAGTGATTGTCTCACTACTCTCTTTTAGTTCAGAGAGTAAATCAGGACTAATGGTTAATCTGTCACAACCTGCAAGGGCGAGTATCTCGCCGCTATTCCTGAAGCTTGCGCCCATCACAATCGTGCTAATATTGTGTTGTTTATAGTATTGGTAAATATCACCCACTGATAAGACACCGGGGTCTTCTTGGGGTTCATAGCTAGTCTTGCCCGTATCTTTTTTGTACCAATCAAGTATGCGACCGACAAAAGGCGAAATTAAAAACACACCGGCATCGGCACAGGCAATGGCTTGCGTTAGGCTGAACAATAGCGTCAAGTTGCAATGAATGCCTTCTTGCTCAAGTATTCCGGCCGCTTTTATGCCTTCCCAAGTCGAGGCTATTTTAATTAAGATGCGATCTTTACCGATGCCTTGTTCGTCATACAATGCAATTAACTGGCGAGCTTTTTTAACCGTTGCCGACGTGCTAAATGATAAGCGTGCATCGACTTCGGTAGAGACTTTACCAGGTACAATATTGACAATCTCACAGCCAATTAATACAGCTAGTTTATCCATGGCAATATCAATTTGTTCGTCTACATCAGCGGATTTACTCTTAGCGTAAGCAATCGCTTGCTGAAATAAGTCGCTATATTGCGGCATTTGCGCGGCTTTATAGAGTAGCGAAGGGTTCGTCGTTGCATCGAGAGGTTGATAGCGTTTAATAGCTTCTATATCACCGGTATCTGCAACAATATCAGTCATTGTTTTTAATTGCTCAAGTGCTGAAGCTGTCATTTTTAGTGTCTCTCTATTTTTTACAATGAAATTGATTAATGGTTAATTTTTTATAAAACATGGGCCAATGCAGCTTTTAATACATCGGTATTGGCGCAAGCTTTATAGGCATTCTCGCTAATTTCTCGTCTAAAGGCCCGGGCGCCTTTCTCGCTCTGAAACAAACCCAGTACATGTTTGCTCATATGGTGCAGGCGAGAACCCGCTAGTAACTGCCGATCGCAGTAGTCGATATAATCGAGCATGACCTGCTCGCGTGAACGGATAGGATTGTCACTGTTAAATAAATGTTGGTCAACACTTGCTAGTAAATAAGGGTTGCTATAAGCCTCGCGTCCCACCATAACGCCATCGACATGCTCTAAATGCTCGCGTGTCTCATCGATTGAGCGAATGCCACCATTAATAGTAATGCTCAAATGGGGCAGGGCTTGCTTGAGTTTATAGACGGTGTCATAAACCAGTGGCGGTACTTCGCGATTTTGTTTAGGGCTTAAGCCCTGTAGCCACGCTTTGCGGGCATGGACAATAAAAGTGCTACAGCCAGTCTCGGCAACGGTGGCAACAAAATGTAGCAGGCCTTCGTAATCGTCCATATCGTCGATACCAATACGGTGCTTAATCGTGACAGGAATAGTCGCGGCGTCTTGCATGGCTTTAATACAGTCGGCCACTAATTGGGGGTGGGCCATTAGGCACGCGCCAATCATACCGTTTTGTACGCGATCACTCGGGCAGCCACAATTTAAGTTGACTTCATCATAGCCCCATTGCTCGGCAAGCCTAGTACACTCGGCAAGTGCTGTGGGGTCACTGCCGCCGAGCTGCAATGCTAGGGGGTGTTCCTCATCGTTATAGCGCAAAAACCGCTCTTGATCGCCCTGTAACAAAGCCCCTGTTGTGACCATTTCGGTATACAGTAAGCTGTGCTTTGATAGTAGTCGCCATAAATAACGGCAATGACGATCACTCCAGTCCATCATGGGTGCGACTGAAAAACGCCTGTTAAGATTGTCGGAAGCTAGCATAGAAACAATGGCTTATAATAACTTGTTTGTTGATTGTTGATCCTATTATGATGGGAGGGATTGTACCTGCCACTTGAGAGAATGTGTATTACAGTGAATACATTAGGCTAATAGAGTATTATTTTATCATCTTAGCTAGATGCATTTAGGTAGGTACATTAGTTGTCAGTGTGCAGTAAATATTATAATTAAGAGCGCATTAACTGACATTCTATTTGTAAGCTTATAATTAGATTACCAATACAGCGTAATTCATTGATACAGGTGAAATAAGGCTTATCCCTGCTACTTTACACATAGGAAAAAGGACATGATTATCCCTCGGTATTGGGCGGAAGCCAGCTTGGCGATAATGTTGGATGGGCGCAAGCAAACTTACCGGCGTTTTGGTTGGTCTGACATGAGTGAGGCCGATGCTAGGCTTGCTGCCGAGACGCGCGTTAAAGAAGCGGCCCAGCTTGCTAAAATGGGTGAAAAAGTACGCCGAATTGATCATAAGGTAGCCTATAACGGTGCAGAGGGGCTGCCCATTCGTGAAGAAGTTATAAAGACATTTAATGATATCGTACTGTCGCGTAACAGCTACGGAGCCCTATGCCTTAACACCCCCGATGTGGCCTTTGCCGATGTTGATATTAACGACGGTGCTAGCCTTCTTGGTTGTGCCTTGTCCCTTTTTATGATCGCGGCAGCGGTGGCCTTTGTTATCTATAGCTCACCGCTTATTGAGCCCTTACCAGCAGTTGCCGCCGCTATTAGTGCTTTGGTTGTTTTTCATTTAATCAAAAAATACATTGTCAGTCGTTTGCTGCTAACACCCGAGGAGCGGTCACTTAACAAAATAAGAAAATTTTCTAAGGAAAATCCAGATTGGCGCTTGCGTGTTTATAAAACACCACATGGCTATAGGGTAATGGTGATGCATGCCTGTTTTGCCCCCGATAGCTTAGAAATTCACCATTTTTTTGAGGCTATAGGCACCGACCGTTATTATGCAAAAATGTGTAAAAATCAAAAATGCTTTCGCGCTCGCGTGAGTCCCAAGCCTTGGCGTATGGGAATAGAACGAATTAAGTCAGGTAGTGGTGTGTGGCCGGTTAAATCTAAATGGCTACGCTCACGCCAACAGTGGGTACGTCAATACGAGTATGAGTCGAGAAAGTTTTCCTCCTGTACCTATGTCGAGTCATTAGGGGCACAAAAGCTTGATATTAAAGCTGAGCGGGTGCGAGCGATACATGATGAGTACAGTCAAGCCGGTAGACGTTTGCCGTTAGCGTAATTTAACAAAGGAGCACTATGGACAACGACAATGTTGAATCAACAAAAACAACAGTAGAGGTGTTACCCCCGCTCAATTACCATCGCGATATCTGTGCACATTTGCAAACCCACGAAAAAGGTCTTTGGGATTGGTTTGCCTCGGATAAATTCACCGAAAAGCACATCGAATATCAAAAACTTGAGCTGTTGAAATCGACGTTTCGCCTAACGTCCGAGAGTAACGCGCGCCTTTATGAACTTGTAAAGCAAGCTTGTGACGCTTTGGATATCCACTGTCCAATTACCCTATATCAAGGACAAGCCGCCAACGATGGGCTAAACGCAGAGCTGGTGTTTTTTTCCGATGATATTGCCATTGTATTGAGGGGTGATATCGTCGCTAAACTCACCGAAGAGGAATTGCTCGCCGTTTTTTCACACGAAGTCTCCCATCACAAGCTATACACCATCGACAATGGCCAATATTTTACTGCCATGCGCGTACTTAATTGGTGTAGCTCGCAGCCAGACTGCTCAATCCCTTTTTATGAAACCAGCCGCCGTTATCAATTATTTACCGAGGTGTATGCCGACCTTGGTGCGCTTAAAGTAACTGGGCATTGGCAGGCAACTATCTCTAGCCTTATTAAGGTAACGACGGGCTTGAGTGAGGTGACCGTTGACGATTACCTTGTTCAAACCGATGAAGTGCTTGCGCAGCTAGAGGTAGGCTCAAAAGGTATTTCCCACCCAGAGACTTATATCCGCGCAAAGGTATTACACACCGTTGAAAAAGAAACCGAATGGTATGAAAAAACTGCCCCATATATTATTGGTAAGCTCGATGCCGAGAGTTTGGATTTAATCGATCAAAAACTTTTAACCAAGGCATCTAAATTGATAATCGATGCGCTAACCGAAAATCCATGTATGCGCACCGATACCTTAGAGGCTATGGCGCAACAGTATTTTCCAGAGTATGTCTGGTTAGATACGCCACCCGTTATCGATGACGCCATTGATATTATTGCAAACTCCAAAGATAAAACGCTAGAGTACTATTGTTATTTACTCCTTGATTTTGCAACGGCCGATCGTGACTTACACCCTGTTAGTATGCTTGTTGCCTTAGAGTTATCGCAGCAATTAAATTTATATAAAGTATTTGAACCGTTGTTTCGCAAAGAGCTTAAACAAAAAAAAGACGATGTAAAAAAACTACTCATCAATGCCCAAGAAAAAATAGAAGCCGCTAATCATGCAAGTTCCCAATAATACTGATACCCAAACGTTTTTAGAGCAATTAGACGAGTGGCGTTCCTTAAAAACAGTCGGCACCGATGACTTATTAGGTATGGTGCTACCACTTTTGGAGCAGGTCTCTGAGTTGCACGAATTAGGTCGAGTGGCACCACTTAATGGCGTTGATGCGCTCTCGGTGTCCCTAGGGCATTTATGGTTTCACAATAGCGATGCAACACTGGCCTCGGATAACGCTCGGGCAATTAAAGAGCTAACCAAGAACATGCCGCAGTCAAACTTGGATATCACGGGCCACTATAGCGAAGTGCGTACAGGTAGCCGAGCAGTGGCTACGGATAAACGAATAGCTAGCCGTGAAGAGGAGGCTGCCAGAGTCGCTTATTACCCCGATTATATTGCTTGGGAAGAGAGAGTAGAGCATCACGATGCCTTGACCGATGTCTATGTATTAGGGCTTATTATGGCAAGCTTAGCGGCCCAACTGGATTTAACAAAGCCCGAGGACCTAGAGACTTTTGTGGGTTCTCGCCATGACATTAGCCTACTAAACGACCGCTTGCATCCGCTTGTTTCTCAAGTGATTGCACAAATGACAGAGCTTACACGAAGCCTGCGACCACAAGATTTGTCCACCGTTGTCAAAGCACTAAGCCACTATAGGGATCAAGATATTGAAGACCAATCTAGCGCAGATTTAGCAGAGGTTGGTGATGACAAGCGCGCTATTCAAACGCATCTACGCAATAAATTATTTGAAATAAGTAGGCGCAATCGCCTGTTATATTTTCGCGAGACAGGATCCACAGCAAACTTAACATTGGGCTCGGTTCCCTACGTGATCGACCATCGAACAATACGCCCAGAACAACTGCTGTTGGGTAATCAATATTTGTGCGAAGAGTTAGGCAAGGGCAAAGCCGTCGCGTTATCTCGTTGGTTACGGTTTGAAGACTACCCCTATTTAAGTAACTCGCTCGATAAAATTAGATTACAAGCCAATAGAGACGAAAAGGAATACGGGTTTTCTCAGCTGCGATTAGTGTTAGTTTTTTTGCGTTGGCACAACTTAAAAGAGTCACCAGAGGAGCGTATTAATAGCCCGTTAATTTTGGTCCCTGTAAAAATACAGAAAAAAAAGGGCGTTAAAGATAGCTTTATGTTGAGTGCCGATATGGAAGCGGCAGAAATTAACCCTGTGTTGCGACATCATCTTTTACAACTATACGGGATAGAGCTGCCCGCACGTATTGATGCTGGCGATATGAACACAATTATAGAGCTGCATGAAAGCATCAGTAGTCAGATAGAAAAAAGCGCTAAGGGGGTTGATCTCTCTATTATTACAGTGCCGCGTATACAATTAATTGCCAAAAAAGCGAAGCGTAAACTTGATGATTTTCGGCGCAAAAGACGCATTACTGGTAGGGGTGTTAGTAGTTACGATGGGCTCGCCTATAGTTATCGGCAAGATAAATACGAAGCCTTGGGGGTGCAGATATTTGAGCGCAATATACGTTTAGCCCAAGCGCCTTCTCGAGAGATGACCGAGGATCTAGGTCGCGATAAAATTAGTAATGCCATGGCCGCCGAAGAGAGTGTTATCGAGCGTGATTTTTATGCTATCGATAGTGGCCAAGATGGCAGCGCTAATCAGTGGGAGTTTGACTTATGTTCGATCACGCTCGCCAATTTTAACTACCGAAAAATGACCCTTGTTCGTGACTATAGCGAAATGCTTGGCGAAAACAGTTTTGACAGCCAAAATTTTGATACGCTATTTAACGAAGAGGCCAAGCAAATACTGGAGCCTTTAGCACCGGTGCCGCTTAATGCGCAATACCATGTGTTGCCCGCAGACCCCAGTCAATCGGATTCGGTTTGGCGAGGTCGCAGTGGGCAAAGTTATGTTATTCAAGGCCCTCCCGGAACAGGTAAGTCACAGACAATCACCAATGTTATTGTTGATTATTTAGCGCATCAAAAATCTGTATTGTTTGTTTGCGAAAAACGCGTTGCTCTCGATGTTGTCTATCACCGTCTACAGCAAGTTGGGCTAGAAAGCCTATGTGCGCTTATTCACGATTCGCAAAGTGACAAAAAAGCATTTATCGATGATTTAGAAGGCATCTATCAAAGCTGGCTGACAGAAATAAAAACTAATCAAAACAGCTTACGTGACACCATTCTCGGTAATATAGAAACGCTACTAAAAGAGTTGCAAACTTTTTCGGACTCGATACAAAACTCTGCGGAAGGTAGCCAAACCCATTTGAGAGAACTCATACAAAACTGGATAGCAGCGGGTGGCAACAAAGCAGAGTTAGAGGTAGAAGAGCGCGCACTATTGCCAAGCTGGGATCAATTTATTACCCATAAAAAACTGCTCACCGAAATAGCTGATAGCCTTTTAAGTGTCACGGGCTGTGCTGTACTGGCTAACACGCCGGTTTGGTGTCTCAAGGGTAAGATCGCAAACTCAAACGATCCAAAATCCGATTTACAGTCTTTTTGTGATCGTATTTCAAACTATTGGCCAGACACACAAGAGGCCATTAAAAAATTACTGCCATTTTTAAATGATGAAACCTCTAGCTGGCAATCTCTACTCGATGCCAATGTATTAGTGAGTGAGCTGCTGCCTCTGATTTTAGATGATCAGGTTAAATTGTTAGACCCCGACAGTATTATCGCGCTTAAGCTCAAAAAGCATCGGCAAGAATTACATACACTCGTAGAGAAGGCCGATACAAAAACTAAAAATGCCGAAGGTTGGAACCTTGATGTTGATATAGAGCATGTAAAAAATGCACTGCAAGCAGCGTTAGATTGCGAAGGTAAATGGTGGCTCTTTTTAAGCAGTCGCTGGCGAAATGCTAAAAAACTTGTTAAGGCAAAAGGGCCAGCTGCATACGACAGTTATACTCAAACCTTAAAACTGGCAGAGCAAGCACTTAGTGCTAAACATCAACAACAAGAAAAATTACGCGAAATAGAATCACAATTTGGTGTAGAGGACTTTTTGGCCATAGAGCCTTTACTCAATATTGCATGGCAAGAGCCACAAGAACAAAGCGCTCTAATGCGGCAAGTTTATAAAGCGTGTATCAGCTATGCCAATGATCCCGATGCCCTAGTAAAAATAGCGCAAGATCGCAGCTTGCGAAATACCGAGGCCGAACTGGCAAGCTACTTAGTGGCCTACCACAACAAAGCGCCAGCGGATATTGCCAGTGCCGTCGATGCACTGAGAGACCAAGGCGAATTAGCTTTTGAGGTAGCAGATTTATTACAACAACTCGATGGCTTAGATGAGCAGCTAAGCGTCTCAATGCGAACATTACTCCTACCGTTAGAGGCCATCGAAAATGCCGTTATGGTTGAGGCCATTGAAAAATCAATGCGCAGTAACCGTGCCTTGCACCGCTTTGATGGTGGCCGTGTTGAACAGATCTTTGCCGAACTCGATAACAATATTAAGCAACTGCATACCACTAACGCAGAGTTAGTGACGAGTGAAACCCGCGATTATTTCCACGCCAATATACAGCGTGCCTCGGGGTCTATGGCAAATACTAGTCAGGAAGAAAAAGACTGGCGGCGTGCATTTAATCGTGGGCGCAAACTCGTCGAGCGCGAGTTTGAAAAAACCCGCGCCTACAAATCTATTCGTGAACTATTGGCCTCGGAGGCGGGCGAGTTAATACGCAGTTTAAAACCTATATGGATGATGAGCCCACTCAGTGTCTCCGATGTTTTACCATTAAACGAATCGCTTTTTGATGTCGTTATTTTTGACGAGGCGAGTCAAATACCTCTAGAAGACGCCGTACCCGCATTATACCGAGCCGCTCAAATGATCGTCGTTGGCGATGAAATGCAATTACCTCCATCGTCGTTTTTTGCAAGCCAGCGAGGCGACGACGATGATCAACCACAAAACTTACACATTTATAACTTAAATGCCGACTCCTTTTTAAATCGTGCGTCGGGGGCTTTACCAACAACTGTACTTAATTGGCATTATCGTAGCCGCCACGAAAGCCTGATTGGCTTTTGTAACCAAGCTTTTTATGACGGGCAATTGCAAACCATACCAAGTACCTCTGCACTGACTGTTAAAGAGCCTATCCTCGTTGTTAAAAAAGAAGGTGAGGATAACGACAAAACCGAAAGCACAACAGGCAGTAAACAACCACCATATAGCTGGGACGATAAACTGATAAAAGAGCAAGTTTACGATAGGCCCATTAGTTATCATAAACTCGACGATAGCCCCTACTTTAATCAGCGCAATACCGGCGAGGCAAATTATATTGCCCATTTAGTTAGGCATTTATTGAGCGATAGCCGAGGCGAGACACTGGGTATTGTTGCTTTTTCGCAAGCCCAACAACAAGAAATAGAAACAGCACTTTCTCGATTAGCGAGCGAAGACAAAGCCTTTGCCAATAAATTAGAAGCAGAAGAAGAGCGCGAAGACGAAGGGCAGTTTGTGGGTTTATTTATTAAAAACCTCGAAAACGTACAGGGCGACGAACGCGATATTATTATTTTAAGTGTTTGTTACGGGCCTAACAGCCAAGGAAAAATGCTGATGAACTTTGGCCCAATTAATCAAAACGGTGGCGAGAAACGACTCAATGTTATTTTCTCGCGTGCCAAAAAGCATATGGTTGTGGTTACCTCCATCGACTCGGGGCAAATTACCAATACCTATAACACAGGTGCTAATGCACTACGCCAATACTTGCGCTATGCCAGAGCCGTATCTGAGGGCGATAGAGCCAGCATGCAAACGGCCTTGTTAGAATACGGCTACTCCCAGCCACAAAAAAACGATGTCGACGGCGCTTTGGTTAGCGCTATTGCAGAACGTCTTCGCATCGAGGGCTTACACGTCGAGATCGACTACGGACAATCGGATATGAAATGCGACATCGCAGTAGGTCGCGCCGATAATAGTGAATTCTCCTTAGGTATACTCACAGACAACACCCGCCACTATAAAACACAAAACCTAGTTAACCGCTACCATACCCCGGGTAGCGTGCTCAAAGCCTTTGGTTGGGATATTTGTTATGTACTCGCTAAAGATTGGTATAAGGATTCAAATGCAGTTGTGACGCGAATATTACAAATACTTGAAAAGTACTAGATATGTTTGAAATCCTAATATTGATAATAAATAATGTATATTAACGAACTGACTTTCATAAAAAGGTATCGTTAAATATGATAAAAAATATATTATTATCGCCATTACACTATAAAGTGTGACAGCGGGTATCAACTTTAAATTAAAGAATGCAATGTCAATAAACTGCTCGTTGTTTGCGCGGGTATTACGGAGTTAAATTATGAGTAGTGGTTCTGACCTTATAATATTAGTCGTCATTATAGTTATTGGAGCACCATTTCTAGTGCCCATCGTTTTTTTACTGGCTATGATTTTAAAAAAACTAAAAAAGGTTGGCGTATCATGGTTTTTTTACTCGATAGGGCTACTTTTTTCAATCATGCATTTTGTATTTCATGAGTATACAAGTATTTTGTGTATAGGTGGAGCTGGCTGCAGTGACTCCTACGTCTCTAGAGCCTTCTTATTAGTACTATTCTTGGTGGTGACTTTTATCTTAACAAAAACCGATCAAGTAGTAAGTAATAAGCAGACTGATACTTGAGCCTATTTATTAGTTAGCTAAAAGCTTAGGTGGCAATAGATTTTTCGGTATGAGGTTGTTGGGTTATGGGTAGTGGAAAATTAGTAGAGCTATGAGTAATCATAACGGCTAATCAATGTCGCTATTCTAAGTTACCTATAGGGCAGTAAACTAAAGTATAAAAGCTAAAAGAGGCGCTACAACAAGCACTTGGCTTATTTTTAGGAAAAATACTCAAAAAATTTAGTGGTTTTAAATATCTGGTTTTGTTTGGATTGTTAAAACGTAATAGCTGTAACAGTTAATATAATACTTTATCTTTTTAATAAATTGATTGATAGTCTAATCGCAATCGTGGCGGAACAATAAAGCTGTTGAGCGTTTAAAGTTTGTTTTCATTCCAGATATAAATAATAAAATTATGGATGTACTTTTTTTCTTTGTTAATGTTGTAGGTGTTGTAATAGCTCTATTGTTGATGCGCTCCATTTGGATACATCGAAATCTACCTATGGCAATTCCTCTAGGTTTATTTTCTCTATTTATCCTTAGGGTATGCATACTTAATATCGTAGATGTTTCCCCTCATTTTGATGTGAGTACCACCTTCTTTAAAAAGGTAGCGTTTATTCCGGGTATTTTAATACCTTTTCTGTGGTTTTGGATAAGCTATGAATATATTTATCGTGTTCGATTGCCTATAAAAACACTATGCTTATTGTTAATAGAGCCATCGATTATGTGTTTTTTTTATTATACAAACCATCTTCACGGGCTATTTCAAACAAATACGGTCAATGTTACCTTAGTGCATGATGAAGTGTCTTATTTACGAATGGCTCATATTTTATATAGTTTATCACTCATTGCCATTAGCCTTTTTTTATTGATCGGCCATCTCCTCCAAGATAAAAAATACCGTGTTTTACACGTTAGTTTATTGCTCATTGCTCTTGGCTTACCTTTACTGTCTTTTCTGCTATACAGGTTTGGTTATATTCCAATTCGCTTAGGAGCGCCCTTATCAACCTTATTGGTTTTTTTAGGGGTGACACGGTTTAAGGTTTTTGAAATTATTCCTATTGCAAAAGAGCATTTGGCAGAGTACTTGGATGATGGTATTGCTGTATTAAATACGAAAGGGCTACTCGTTAGCGCTAATGCCAGTGCGACAAAACTGTTGGAATTACCCCTCGATAAAAAGGGCGGCATTCAGGTTCCTGTCTCAGTGTCCTTGAAATTGTCAGATGGGTTTGACTTTGATGCTACCCACACCCAAAAAAAGTTAATGCAATTTTCTGTTATTAACAGCCTAGTAGAATTTGCTGAGGTACAACTCTACCCTTTATTTGATAAACGAAAAGAGCTACTAGGGCAGTTGTTGTTTATACGAGACGTTACAGCTCTAAAGAAGCTAGAGGGCAAGCGCGAAAAATATATTCATACAATAGAGCATTCCCATGAACAATTACAGGAGCTTGACCGGTTAAAAACGGATTTCTTTGCGAATATCTCTCATGAGCTACGCACACCACTAACCTTAAGCCTTGGCCCATTAAATGATATTTTAGCAGGCCTGCACGGTCCTATTACTCGTGATGTGCAGCAGACTTTAGAGCAATCTAGAACACAAAATGAGAGGCTACTCCATTTAGTTAATCAGTTGTTAGACCTATCTCGTTTGGAAGCAGGTATAAAACAGCAGAATAAAGAATGGGTAAATTTACATACATATATTCCTAAAGTACTGGCTGAATTCGATGCGCTAGCACAAAAGAAACAAGTTGACCTAAATTTTCAAACAGAGACAACTGTAGCTACTGTATTGATAGATAGTGATGCATTACAAAAAATTCTATATAACTTGCTGAGTAATGCTTTTAAAAATACTCAAGCAACAGATCACATTACTGTACAGCTAACATTAGCCGATACCGAGTGTATAAAAATAAGTATTACTGATACCGGGAGAGGCATTAGCCCTACGCTTTTGCCACATATATTTGACCGCTTTGTACAGGGAGAACATCAACAAGCTCATTGGCAGGCGAGCACAGGTATTGGCCTAGCATTAGTTCAGCAACTATTAGATGCAAACGGAGGGTCTATTTCGGTAACGAGTGCTCCCGACGAAGGCAGTTGTTTCACCTTAACATTGCCTTGTAAATATAACGATACCAATGTAGATGATAAGAGCGCAGTGACTCTTTCTAGGCTATTTATCGATGATGAAATAACTACTTCACAAGTGAGTGCAGCTAATACTGCGTTAGATATTAACTCCAATAAGCCCATATTATTAGTCATTGATGATAATCAAGCGATGCGCGCTTATATTCGCTTTCACTTGGCTGATGATTATCAGGTGTTAGAGTCCTCTAATGGCGAGTCTGGTTTAGATCTAGCTCAACAATGTATTCCTGATTTAGTGGTATCCGATATTATGATGCCTAAAATGGATGGCTATGAGCTATGTCAGAAGCTTAAAGAAGACCCTAATACCTGTCATATTCCTATACTTTTACTCAGCGCAAAATCAACACAACAAGATAAACTGGATGGTTTGGCAACACATACGGATGATTATTTAACCAAACCTTTTGACCGCCACGAACTGCGTGCCAGAATCAACAACCTTATTATTCAGAGAGCACAGCTGCGTGATTACTACAGCCGTTTTTTTGCACAAGCACGCACACAAACGAATATACCACCAGCATCTGCCAACGGGGCAGGCCTAGGGCTTAATGAGAGCTTCCTCGAAAAACTACACAAGTACATAAGTGAAGATATTGACAAAATAGAACTGCCAATAGCCACACTGGCAGATAAAATGCACACTAGCGAGCGGCAACTTCAGCGCAAACTCAAAGCATTGACTGGGCAAACACCCTCACAGCTAATAGTCGATTTACGGCTACAAAAAGCGACGGAATTATTAAAGCAAACCGAATTAAGTGTCACGCAAATTGGCAGCATGGTAGGTTTTAATTCGTCTTCTTATTTTGCAAAAAAATTTAAAATAGCCTATCAACAATCCCCGCGTGAATACCGAGAAAGCCTACAGGAAACCTGCTAAAAATTATTTAAGTTATTGATAGTTAATGATTTTCTATATTGTCGGAATTGTCTTACTCGTTGCCGGAATCGTTATATTAGTTTTGATGTATTTAACTCAGGATAGTCACTTGACTGGAGGCCCTGATGGCTACAAGTGAGTGTAACGGTTTGATTAGATAAAAAGAGAAGTAGTAAGTCTACGGCAATAGAACTCGCATATTGATCAAGCAATACGACTCGTTAGCAATACATCAGAGCCTCTCTTGTTTATTACACAGGGAGACACTCTATGCACTATCAAAATGAATCTTATAAATATATTACAACAATTAATCATCAAAATGTGGTGTTTACATTTGCGGCAGTAAACTGTGCTAATGCCGCCTCAAATGAAATTTATAATGACATTTATTTTAATTTTTTAGATACAAATAATGCACAGCAAACGAGCAGTCGTGACAGTGACTCAGTGATGAGTAATAGAAGAGTTGCTTCTGAGATCATTGATGAGGCATGGACGCCCTATGAGAAACTCGATTTTCCGACTCGAATTCGCCATGCTGCGATGAGTTTGGTAACAGCACCTGTGTATGGAGTTGACAGTAATGAGCAGGCGAATACCAGTTCCCAATTAACAATCGATGCGCCATTTCAAGTACTCTCAGATGGACAATTTATTTACCTGTTCAGAGCGACT
Organism: uncultured Pseudomonadales bacterium; assembly: GCA_947488935.1. GTDB lineage: Bacteria > Pseudomonadota > Gammaproteobacteria > Pseudomonadales > Cellvibrionaceae > CANLBN01. The sequence continues at coordinate 52,248 of CANLBN010000006.1, read as the reverse complement.
AATCGCAGTAGCATTCTGGTGGATCGCTTTGTCTTTAATAATACCGATAAGACCTTAATAAAAGCTAACGAGGTTTGTTATGTACATAGTCAAAGCCCAGATGTCCCTGCCTCGGATGACGATACCTTTGCTTACACGGACTTAAACGGCACTCCTTTTATTGAGCCCAGCACCGAAATTGCATTTACCTATGGGCCAAATGCTCATACGCAGTACAGCTTTGCGGTGGTGCTGTTACCGTCACAGGAAAAAACCTACCAACAACGTTGGCAAATTTTTGTACCAGCATCCGATGGGATTATTTATAGCTACTCTATCCCACGTACCAGTCAAGTGCTATTTGATTATAGCGAGCTAGAAGCACTCATTGGTCATGCTAATGGTCATGCTAATCTATTATTAAATTACGAGGCTAAGTTTCAACTAAGTGAATCGCTTGCAGGTATTTCAGCATTACTTTACTTTCAGCAGGAGAATGTGGCAACTCAAGGTTCAGAAAACCTTTTAAAAAATGCTGCTCGTGTATTGGTGGCGGGTCAGCAATCGAGCGACGGGACCGTTGCAGTATTGGACTTTTCCGTTAGCCCCTATGGCAAACTGATAAGCGCTAATCCAGAGCAAAGCAGCTCATCAGCGGCACTTGCATTACCGTTAAGTAATATACCTTTTTGGGGTACTGCAATTGAGATGGATCAAACGGATATAAATTTTACCTCAGTTGACTCTGGGACTGATGTTTTTGATAAAGGGCTAACAATAGAGTTATGGATAAAGCCTAGAGCTAGCCATACACAACGTTCGGTGATAAGTTGCGAGTATATATATGACATTGTACTCGACAATGGAGTTTCATTAAGCTCTTGTCTATTAGTGATTATTTTAAATGAGGAAAACTATTTACAGGTTTTCTTACAGGATGTAACAGATGTAGCAGTGACTGATCAACTACTTATTTTGCAATCTACCACGCCGATTATGTCCGACAAGTGGGTGCACATTGCAGTTACTGCTGGCGGCTATGGTAGTGGTGCGTTTACGCTGTATTTAAACGGCCTGTTAGTCCAAGCTCAAAATTTTACTTCTCTATCAAGATCAGTAGGCACAACCAAAGATATTCAAGTGCTTGTCGGTTGCACGAATATATTCGCGGATTTCTATGGATGTATAAGTGAGACTAGGCTCTGGCAAATAGAACGTAATCAAGAACAAATTCAAGGTTATCGAAGCCAGCCTATTGCCAATCAAACCAATGGCCTGCTGGCTTGTTGGCCCATGGATCAAGGTATGGGTGAGGCGATAGATCAAGTGTCTGGTGGCTCGTTATTGCTGTTGGGCACATCATGGGTGCCAGCAAATTCACCTAGCCGAGTGAGTATGCCAATAATACAAATGGGTGATTTTCAAAGTGTTAGCGGTGCAATACTCAACGATGGTAATAAGCCTGTGCAAAGTGCCAGCGCCCCATTTTTACTGGACGGTAGTGATGGTACTGTACGGCTTTATTATCAAAGGCAAGGTGACAATCATTTAGGTGTTGCTTATTACAATACACAAGTTGGGCGTACGCAGTTAGGTGTGTGTTGGGTGGGTCATTATATTCAAAATAGTTACGAGTCTAGTGCGAATACTAACCCGGAAATACAGTTAATATTTTCCTCCTTATTAGCTGGTACGGCAACGAACAATGCGAGTGTAGCTATTAGTGATATTAACCCAAGTGCTCAGACATGTGTGATTACGCTTACCTCGGGGGATATTGCGACTACTGGCGAGACCACTTATAACCTGACGGAAACATGGAATAACATACCGCTTAAATTATCGTCATTGATCAAAATACTCAATGGTCAGGCAGTCAATAGTGTTGATAACAATGACGGCCCGTTATTACAACGAGGAGAAGTTAGCTACTGTTATTTTAATGTGACTGAAAGTGGTGATATAGAATCAGGTGATGTGGTTAGGATAGATGCGGAGGGCATTGAGTTATCCCCCGATTCATTTCAAGATCGAGTTAACCCCCATGCATCACTTATTTTTCAAGTTACCAGCGTAGATGTATTGGACGATGGTTTAGAGCAAAGTTTACCAAACGAAGAAAGTGCGATTAGCTATACATTGTCATCTGGTATTGATACTCGCTGGATTTTAGATCCGGTACCTTCATCACTACAAAATCCAAGAGTTACAGTCAAAGATGCAGAATCAATAGCTAACGCGCCGCCTGCTGCACTGGAAATAGAGGGAGATATTACACTGGAGGCATGGGCTTATTTAACGCAAAATAATACAGGTCAAATATTGCTCAACTATCACTCAGATAATAGCCAGTATGCCTTGGCGATTAATGAGCACAATAAACTGGTTGCCGCGAGAGGTCTCGCCAGTGGTAGCGAGGCTCAAATTATTAGCTACAGTGCAGATAGCCTAGCACTGCAAAATAAATGGGTACATCTGGCCGCAGCTTATCAAACCAGTTATGGTGTACATTTGAAGGATAATCTTTACATTGATTGCCAAGGGCAGTCCTCTCTAAATATCGATGACTTCTTAACGTTAGAAGCTTGGGTAAAGTTTGATCAGCTTGATCAGTCGCAAACGATTATCTCCAAATGGAATAATGACTCAAAAGAGCAAAGCTGGCGCCTTTACTTTGATGAGGCTACTAATCGGCTTGTATTCGACACAAAAAATACGCAGGGTAAGACAACTACACTTGACCGACCTATTAGTAGCGATAACAAGTGGCATCATATTGCGGCGGTGTACCGCCCACCACAATCGCAAAATATGCTGTACTTGAATGGTCAGCAGTATTTTAATATTTTTTCTGACTTGGGTTTAATGAGTGAGACCACGATAGAAATGTGGCTTGCGCCAGATGTTCATAGTGCCAATGAAGATATGGTGATTTGTTCTTGTAGCCAAGGTAAAGGCACAACCGATATTTTTATCATGAGGCTCAATTACGCTTCAGCTTCGAATGATAATTGCAAACTTGAATTTGAATTTTTTGATGATAATACTCAAACCGATGTTAGACTAAACTGTAGCGCTAGCAAGGCTCAACATCTGGCTGTTGTTTTTCAACTAGACGATAACAATCAAAATGGAGATGGCACCTATTACATTAATATTTATGTAGATGGTGAACTGTCACAAACTCTTAAGAAAAACGTTGATCTCAATAACATTAAACATTCAACGACTTGGGCTTTGGGTGCCGAGTATAACGATGATATGGCTGATGCAAACGCAGGTTATGTAGGTTACATGCGCGATGTACGTTTTTGGAATACTGCAAGAACGCACCAGCAAATACTGGATTACATGAATGTTCCTATTGTCGCAAAGCAAGAGCATTTACTGGGGTACTGGGCACTGGATTACTCGCCAGTTCAATCTATTGATACTTATAATGGTAGCAGTACGACGGGGTCTGCTATTACTATTACAAATCTCGCCAATGGTAGTACACAAACGCTGCAAACGATGAATGATCCAGCAGAGGCAACTGAGAGCCATTGGGCAAATTTTGAAATAGCGGGTGTACAAAAAATTTATATTGATGACGGTACTTCAACAATGCATATTGATGGTAATAGTTCTAGTTCGGCTGCCTGTCAAATTGCATCTTCAAAAGCAGCAGTTAATATTGGGCGTGAAGAATCGATGGCCCACAACTATCTTTCTGGTACAGTCGACAATGTACGTATTTGGCATGAGGCACGTTATCCATCGCAAATTAAATACTATAGAACTAACCCTATTGATGATGCAGCAGCTTATGCACAATTAGCAGCTTGTTGGAATTTTAATGAAGGCGAGAGCGATACGGTTAAAGATGAAAAAGGCCAAGCAAATGGACAAATAAAAGGCGAAAAAACGCTGCGTCAGCAAGATATTCCTGATGTATGGGTGCCGACACCGATTGATGCCAACTGGCGCTTGTATGTTAACGGTATACAAGTTGCTGTAGATCTAGGACAAAATGCTTACAGTTTTAGAGACAAGGGCTTTTATCTTGGGCAGAAATATTGCGAGAGTGAACCATGCTATCCCTTATCGGGATATTTAAATGAAGTAAGAGTATGGAGTACCAAGCGCAGCAAAGCTCAAATAAATAACGCCATGCATGCAACGATAGTTGGTGACCAGGATAATTTACAAGGCTATTGGCCATGCGAAGACGGATCTGGTGATTATGTTAATGATATAAGTGGTAATCGAAATCAAGGTTATATATCTTCATCGAATTGGGTGACATTATCCGAGGCCTCAGACGATGTAACGCTTAGATATCCTGTACCCGTTGGAGAAGACTCAGCGTTATGTATTAATGCCAGTAATAATGTCCCCTCAGCAGCGAGTGAACAAGTGACCTTAACTAGTACACCGGCAGCTGTCGAATTTGCTAACGGTACCCAACGCAATTATGCATTTATCAATAACAAGCAAGAGATTATTATCGATACTGGTTTTAAAACCGGTGAAGTCGAGTACATTTATTTGGGGCAAATTCAATTTGAGCCACAAGTAGTGGGTTATATCGAAGGTGCACCCCCGGTGCCGAGTGAGAACTTAACCGTTGAAGCACCGAGCAACCCAGATAAATACTTTGGCACTTGTCGAGTCGAGTTGGAGGACGGTGAAGAAAAGCATTATGCTGCGATTAATAGTTTTAATATTGGAGGCAGCCTTGATTTAAATCTGGATCTCAGCATTGACCTGGGTGAGGATCTAAAAATAGAAACGCCTTCTCTATTGGGGGTGTTACCACAAACCGAATTAGATATCCAAAAAAGTGAAATACAGGGAAACCTCGGAGGCTTTTTAAATAATGCTGTTTCAGGCACCATTAAATACACCTCAAGTATTGATTCTACCAGTACCAAAAGTAGCAAAATTATTGTTGATGGTGGCTGGGAGAATAATTTATATAAAATTCCCGGCCAAGATCTGAATACTGACTTCTCTGATATTCAAAGTGCGCGCATTTATAGGCCGAATAATATGGGAGCAGCTATTGTAAAATCTCGTTCCGCTGATTTTTTTGCCATCAAGTCTAAAAAAACTGGCGCGACGCTCGACTACACAGCTGTTCCCGATGGATCGCCAGAAGACGTCAATATTATTATGTTTAGGCTAAATCCTTTGTATATTAAAAATGGCACACTGGATGGTTATATTGGTTTTGATCAAGACATTCAATATACAGCACTTGATAGTAGTACAGGCCAAAAAGGTAGCTACTTTAAAGCGCAAGAAGCCTATAGCCTTAAAAAAACCATAGAGAAAGAAACCAAGCAGTGGGAGAGCTATTTTGATCAACGCGATATTTCCCATGTAGAAAAAGACTCTCATTTATCAAACAAAGAATGGCAAAAAAAGCATGCACAACGCAGCATGGTCAATACCTATGTATGGGCGGCAGATGGTGGCTTATTTGCCGAGGAGCAGCAATATACAGCCAGCAGGAGGGAGGCATTTGGTGTTAATTATGACCTTAATACAGGTATAAATGTAGGTGTAAATACAAAGGATGGCTTTGGCGCTATATTTAAAATTTTGACAGGCTTTTCTGCAAATGCGTTGGGCACGTTTAAATTCCAATTAGAAATGTCGCGTGCATCCAGAGATACTGAAAGCTTTAGCCTAAAATCATCAGTTGAGGGCGAAGGCTTTTTGTCGAGGCAAATGAATAATCAAGTGATACTCGTTACTGCTCAAGGTGATGCAAGTGATTATAATAGTTGGATTAGTTTTTTAAACGGCGAGGCGGAAATTTTACCAAATGATCTGCAAGCTGAGCTAATTAGTAACAGTGTATTGAGCGAAATACCAACCAGCTATGGCAGCAATGGTGAAACTGAAAGCTCTACGAATCAATACAGTGTGAGCAAAAACACGAATAGTGATATATCAGCACAATGGGTTTTTACTGATATATATGGTGTGTTTGCTGTCACTGAAAGTACTAGTACTAGCTACACACTAGAGTTTACACCGCTGCCAGGAGACCGAGATAAAGGCCAGTATCCCATCAATTACCAAGCATCGGCATTACCGGGTAAGGTGACTGATTATCGCTTTATGAGCTTCTACTTAGACCCAAGTGATGAGAATATTGACGCACTCTTTGATGATTCTGATCCAAACACTCAAATTATCGATCCTGCGTGGTTTAATGACCCCAACAACCCAGATGCGATTGCTTTAAAAGAGGCACAGAATCGTTCTAGGGAAGCGTGGCGAATTTTGCACCGAGTAACTTATGTTAACCGAGTACCACAAGACACGAACATATTGGATGGAGATAAAAGCGCCAGTGCCAGTGAAACACTATCGAATAAGGTGCATAAACCCGATGCCATGAGCTTGGGCAATAATTATCTGGTGATAGAGCTGATTATGGGTCATTTACTAGACACGAGTATGGATGTTATTGACCCAGATAACCCTGACTTTGCCGTTGTGAGTAGTAATATTCATAAACTACTCGATTCCTTGTCACTGTATGTGAGTGCTAATGAGCGGGAGCATATGTATGAATTAATGATGAATTACTTCACAGCATATCTCGCAACGGATGCTTTAGTTACCTCTACAGTCTAGTTTGATGGTTCTCTCTAATAGTGGTGTTTTTAACATCACCATTAGAGAGATGTCAGCTCCTTATGAATAAAAATAATATTCCAATTCTTAGCGAAAATCTGTAATAACAACTCCTGCTGCGAGTGCTTCTTCCTCATGGCTTGGCTCTTTCCATGGCTCGGCTATGGCTTGCTGTTCCCATTGTTTAATCGAGGGCAGGGCAAGTATATGTTGTACATATTTTTGTACCGGTGGGCTTAGTGGTAAGCCGTAGGTTTGTAGCCTAAAAACAACGGGTGCAAAAAAGGCATCGACAGCACTAAACGCATTACCTGCTAAAAATGGCCCGCCAAAACGTGCTAAACCCTCTTCCCATAACTCATTAATACGCGTTAAGTCTTTTTGTAGGGCATTGTCTATTTGATGCATACGAACGCGCACGGCGCAGTTCATTGGGCATTGGTTACGCAAAGCGTTAAAGCCCGCGTGCATTTCAGCGGCTGCGCAGCGTGCCCAGGTACGTGCTTCTCTCGTACTAGGCCATACCGTTGGGTGTTTTTCATAAAGGTACTCGGTAATCCCTAGGGACTCCCAGACTATTTGATCGCCATCAATAAGGCAGGGGACTTGCCCTGTTGGGCTAAATTTTTTGAAATCTGTGTAGTTAATTTGGCCTTTAAAGGGGGTTAGCTGCTCCTCAAAAGGGATGCCTAAGGTATGCATTAAAGCCCAGGGCCTTAGTGACCAAGATGAATAGTTTTTATTAGCGATATGTAAGGTATACATAAATAATCGACAAGTCCTTGTGGTGGAGTCAGTCGATTATACATGTCTTTATTCGATACAAATAATAGTGAGTGGTTTTATCAATAGCTTGCCGCTTATGCGGCAATAGAGACCTGTTCTATAAATTGCTCTATTGCTAATTGATCGGATTCGCTCATAGCGCCAAATTCAATACTTATCTCGGTGCGCCTGTAAGGCCTGCCAATAAAGCGGAAGGATTTAACTCGGCCACTACAGTGTATGGGTGGTTCGGCAGGTAAATGGTTAGAGGGGAGCACAATGCTGCATTTTTTTAAGGGTTTGTGCTTTTCTAGCTCTGAGCGCAAATCGCCAGAAACAATAATACGCATGCCACCAAGGCTAATATTCGTTAAGGTCGAGTGCCAAGGCGAGCCGTATACCGGCGTAATAACGGCATTGACCGGTGCATTGCTCAGTAGCTCCATTCGATAATCTCGCCTACGTGGTGCATAGGTGGTATCTTCGGGCAGAGCTAAATGCAGGCACTGGGTATCTTCTGACCATGCTATAACATCAACGGTGATATTAATCATTTGTTTGTCTTTTTGATGACGTATGGTTAGTTTTCTCCCAACGAGTGTCTCAGGGTTTTGGATTTTGGGTGACAATTCATCAATAATTAATTGCTGCTGATAAAGGTCAACGCCAATAATCATGCTCTGAAAGCTGTCGGTAAAATCGGGCGAGATAACCTCGATGAGTTGCCGTTGGTCCTGCAGTCCAATCAGCGAGGCATAGCGGTTCACCTGTGAAAAAAGGCTTGAATGCGAATCGAGTTGTTCTGTCTTGGGCTCTGATGTTGGTTTTGATAAACGGCCGAATACGCGGTCAAAAATGTTCATAACTACAAATGCTCTATGAATAATCTGAATAAAGGGTTTAGTCATTGGCTAACTCTCTCTGCTTGCTGGGCAGTAGATAGTTAACGGTAAATTATTTATACGTTACTGATATAGAATTCCTATACCGCTTCTCATATCAGTTTCTATATCAAAGTAAGAGCAAAGCCTATGCCAGTTTTGGCTTAAAATTATATTAGCCGAGATAGCTGGGCTGGCTACGAGTACTATGGATATTCCTTTGAATTGCCGCCTTATATGCGGACAAATTCTTCCCATAAGAATTGGCTTAATCGGCAAAAAGTAGGCAGTCCTGTGCCCAAGGTGTGGCAACTCTATGCCTTTGATAAAATCTAGCCAGTTGGTGGGTACGATGTGCATAATGTTTGGCCTATTGGCCATAAAGTTAGATACAATGACGCCCTAGCCAGTAGGCTTTTTTCAAATATAAGACTCAAATACAGACTAAACATACGACAATTGTGAACACAACCATGCCAGAAACCGATGATCGCAAACAGCGGCTTGAATTTAATAAACTCAATAAGCGCCTACGCCGCCATGTAGGGCAGGCAATTGCCGATTTTAATATGATAGAAGAAGGCGATAAGATAATGGTTTGCTTATCGGGTGGGAAGGACTCCTATGCGATGCTGAGCTTATTGATGGCCTTACAAAAAATAGCACCGGTTAATTTTGAGCTGGTTGCCGTTAACATGGATCAAAAACAGCCGGGATTTCCTGAACATATCTTGCCAAACTATTTAGATGAAGTGGGTGTGCCTTATTATATTGTCGAGAAGGACACCTACAGTGTTGTTAAGTCGGTTATCCCCGAGGGTAAAACAACCTGTGGTTTATGTTCTCGTCTAAGGCGTGGCACGCTGTATGGTTTTGCCGAAGAAATAGGCGCAACAAAGGTAGCGCTTGGGCATCATAAAGACGATATTGTCGAGACGCTTTTTCTTAATTTATTTTATGGTGGCAGGCTCAAAGCAATGCCCCCTAAACTGCTGGCCGACGATCAGCGCAATATTATTATTCGCCCTATGGCTTATTGCCGTGAAAGCGATATCGAAAAATATGCCCAGGCTAAGCAGTTTCCTATTATCCCTTGTAATTTATGTGGCTCGCAAGAAAACCTACAGCGACAAACAATAAAAGCAATGCTTAGTGAATGGGATAAACAATTCCCCGGAAGAACCGAAACCATTTTTGGTGCCTTAACTCGCGTTTCTCCTTCTCACCTTGCCGATGCCAACTTATTTGATTTTATAAATTTATCGATAGATCGCACTGCAAATAATGACAGCAATAAAGTTACCCAAGAGCAGAGTAAACATGTTATTAGCGGTAATATGGAAGGCTTGTTTTACAGTGCAGAGACACTGGCAGAAAAAGAGGCTACGAATAAGAGTGATGTGCTAGCGTGGGCTGGTGACGATAAAATTGGGGCGGTTAATTTATAAGCAGCGTCTATAAAAATATAAACGCTGCTTTGTATTTTATAATTTAAATTGTCTAACAATATTTTCTAAACGTTGATTACTGTTTGTTAAATTGTTAGTTGAGTCTATAGTCGATTTACTATTGTTTACCAGCTCTGCAACAATCTCGTGAATCTCGGTAATGTTACCTGCAATCTTATCGGTAACGCCACTTTGCTCCTCAGCCGAGGTGGCAATGGTGTTGTTAAAACTGCTCATCTCTTCTACTGATGCAATGATAGTATCGAGCTCTTGATTGATGGTAACAACACTTTCAGAGGTTTTTTCGCAGGTCACTTGAGATGACTCAGCAGCGTTAATCGCTTCGTTGGACGAGGCCTGTAAGCGCGTTAATGTTTTTTCTATTTCGCCAGTGCACGATTGTGTACGCGCGGCTAATGCACGAACTTCATCGGCTACAACAGCAAAGCCACGGCCTTGTTCACCTGCGCGAGCCGCCTCAATGGCAGCATTCAATGCGAGTAAATTAGTTTGCTCTGCAATAGCACCAATCATATTTAATACGTCGGTAATATTATTAATTTCACCATTAATATCGGTAATTTGTGATGATACTTGTTTAACATCATCGATTAATTGCTCGATAGTGGCGTTAGAGCGCGATATGGCGTTCTTTGATTCATTGGCGTTGTTGGTGGTTTGGTCGGTAAGTTTTGCAGCGTTAATCGCATTGTCGGCAACATTCGTTGCAGTGACACGCATTCCTTCTATCGCGGTGACCACTTTATTGGTTTCTGTACCGTGTTGCGAGAGTCGTACATCGTTTTGCTGATTAAACTCACCGAGTTCATTAACCGAGTGGCTAATGGTTTCTGATGAATCCCTTATGTCGATAACCATTGTATGAATGTTGTTAATAAATTGGTTCACTTCATGAGAGATTTCGCTGATCTCATTGTTGCCATTAATGGGGAGTCGTTGCGTTAAATCACCTTCGCCACCGGCAAGGTCACGCATGGTTTCCTTAAGGCGGACTAAGGGTTCTAGCGAGCGATTAATAATAAAACCAATAAACAGTAGTAAAATAGTAAATGATACTACAGCAATAATAATCACTTCTTTTAGGTTAGCGTTAGAGTCTGCATAAATTAATCGAGATGGCTCGTAGCGAAATACTTTCCAGCCAAGGCCTGGCACTGTATTAAACGCAACTTCGTGTTTTTCTCCGTTGAGCATAAGCGTGATAAAACCCGACTCTTGGTTCTCGATGACTTTTAGTTCTGGGTAGCGCTCGTACTGGTTTTTACCTATCCACTCGGTTTCCGATGAAATAATATAACCATCGGGACGTATTAGATCAAAGTTACCGCTAGCAATTAATCTGTCGGTAAAGTTTTTAATTTCTGTTAAGGCAAGGTTGATATTCATGGTGGCAATAACGTTGTTGCCTTCTGTGACGGGTACCGCCAAGGCCATCACTAAGTCGCCATTCGATGATGTGTAAGGCTTAGTGATAAGACGCTTCTCGCCAGCAAAGATACGCAAAAACCACTCACGTTTTAAGTCTTTTGCGTTAAATTTAGGGATCGCACCGTTGCGTAGGCCAGAATAGGTTGTACCGTCGCTATGGCCTGAGTAAGACTCTAATGCATTGGATAGTACTTGTAGGTTTTTGAGTACATCGATATCTTCTACAATATCGTCGGGTGATTGTGCATTATCAACCCGAGTAGGTTTATAGGATTTTGCCGCTAGTTCTAAGCCTCGAAAATAAACTTCCATTTTTTGCTCTAATGACTTGGCGCCTAAACTTACCTCTTCTTCTAGTTGAATCGTAGCGTGTCTAATCGACGATTCTTGATAGTCATAGTAATTAATAGCATTTAGTAAAATCACCATCGCAGATATCGACAGTGCTAAATAGAGGATGATTTTGTTTTTGATCGTCATAGCGAAGTTCTCGAAGCATTAATGAGGAGAAAAGAAAAACAACCCGTAAATGCTAGTTGACAGCTATCATTGAATAACGGACTTTAATTCTTTCAAATAAATGTAAAATATTTACATTCTTATACCCTTTAGCCTAGTTCTGATTGATTTCTTGTCAAGTAAGTACTGTTAGCTGTATAGCCTTAAAAGTATTGGCTTACAGCTAGCTATAAATAGGGGAATAAGAGAGGGGGAATCTAAGAGAAAATAGTAGTGGGGCATTAAAATAAATGGGCAAGCAATACGGGTATTGCGGTTTCGACACGTAAAATTCTAGGCCCTAAGCTGATGCCGCTAAAACCTATCTCTAGCAGCTTATCGACTTCATATTGAATAAAGCCACCTTCTGGCCCTACGGCTAAAAATGTTTGTTGATGAATATTCGCTTTTATAGGCGCTTGAAACTGTTTGTTGGGGTGCGCAACGAGCTTTGTGGCTGTCTCGGAGAGCGCGGGTAATGTGTCCTCGACAAAGGGTTTAAAGCGCTTTTCCAGGAATACTTCGGGTAAGACGGTATCTTTCGCTTGCTCAAGCCCTAATAGCAATTGCTCTTTTATCGCGTTTTGGTCTAATAAAGGGCTTTGCCAAAAACTCTTTTCTACGCGGTAGCTGTTCACCAATATGATGGTTTTTACCCCCATCGTCGCACAAGTTTGTAGTGTGCGTTTGAGCATTTTGGGCCTAGGCAATGCCAGTATTAAGGTAAGAGGCAAGGGCGGTGGTGGACTAAGCTGCAGTGTTATATCGAGCACGCAGTGGTCGTCCTCTAAAGATAGCAGCAGACCTTCGCCGATATTGCCATTGAGTAAGCCAACGCTAAGGGTATCGCCAATCTTGGCTTTATGAACGCGTTGAATATGGTGGAGCCTGCGGTCACTAAGCCTTACTTGGCCTGTGGTATCAGAGGTGCTATCGAAAGGGGTAATAAAGTCTTCACAAAAAAGTAAAATAAGATTCATTGCTATTACTACTTTGCCATGAAGACCTTGTATTGCTGATTACTGCTAAACCATGGGCTTAGTCAGAGGTTCCTATATTAATTAGGCTCAGTTAAACCCATTGGTTTGCCACAAACATACGCTTTTTGTAACTTTTTGATCATGGCTTTGGGCATTGCCTTGGGTAGATCGACAGTAGAGTGATCGTCATTGATTTTAATATGACCAATGTTTTTACTGTCAAGATCTGCCTCATTGGCAATAGCGCCAACTATATTACCTGGCTTTATACCATCGTTACGGCCAACTTGAATGCGGTAGGTGCGCATATCTTCGGCTTTATGTGGCCCTTTTTTGCGCTTGCCACGATCGCGATTATTGTCACGAGAGTCACGATTACCATCACGAGAATTTGAGCGCCCACGAGAGCGTTCGTTGCGATCACTTCGGTCAAATTCACGTTTTTCTGGCTTAAACTCTGTCTCGGCTTCAAACAATGGTTTGTTTGATTGTGCAATATAGGCTAGAGCCGCAGCGATAGTTTCTGGTGCACTATCGCCTTCTTGCATAAACTCGGAGACTAGCTGACTAAAACGCTCTAGATCCACTTTATCGATGGTTTCACCGATAAGCTGTTTAAAATCGCTTGCACGTTTTTTGTTAATGTCATTAGCCGACGGGATTTCCATGGTTTCCATTGGGCTATTCGTCGCACGCTCAATAGCGTTAAGTAGACGACGCTCACGAGGTGTGACAAATAAAATTGCCTCACCTTGGCGGCCAGCACGGCCAGTACGGCCAATACGGTGGATATAAGACTCTGTATCGAGGGGTATATCAAAGTTAACAACGTGGCTAATGCGCTCTATATCGAGACCGCGAGCAGCGACATCGGTAGCGACTAAAATATCGAGCTTACCGCGCTTCATTTTATCAATGACTTGTTCACGCTGGTTTTGCGGGATATCGCCATTAAGCGCTTGGCAGCGATAGCCGCGAGCGGATAGTTTTTCGGCAACATCGACAGTAGCGAGTTTAGTGCGCACAAAAACAATGACTGCGTCAAAGTCTACTACCTCTAGTACACGTGCAAATGCGTGTAGTTTTTGGTTGTTATTAACTAGAGAATAGCGCTGACGAATAGTACTCGCCGTTGTTGTCTTGGTTTCAATTTTGACGTGTTCTGGGTTGTTTAGGTAGGTATTGGCAACCTTTTTAATCTCTTTTGGCATAGTCGCTGAAAAAAGAGCGATCTGTCGAGATTCGGGGGTATGCTTTAAAATCCACTCAACATCATCAATAAAGCCCATACGTAGCATTTCGTCGGCTTCGTCTAATACCAGTGCCTCGAGCTCTTTGAGTACTAATGTACCGCGGTTGATATGGTCCATAACGCGACCAGGTGTGCCCACAATAATTTGTGCGCCACGTTTTAGCTGCTTAAGTTGGTTGGTATATGATTGCCCGCCATAGATTGGCAAAACACTAAAGCCCATATTGCGGGAATAACGTTGGAATGCCTCTGCAACCTGTATGGCTAGCTCGCGTGTTGGTGCTAGTACGAGTAGCTGTGGGTATTTCTTTTTAGGGTCTAGATTGGTCAGCATGGGTAGCGCAAAAGCTGCTGTTTTACCTGTACCTGTTTGTGCTTGTCCTAATAAATCTCTGCCTTCCAGTAAAATGGGTATGCTAGCTGCTTGAATTGGTGAAGGCTTTTCGTAGCCAAGTTCAGAGAGAGATTGTAATAAAGGCTGAGGCAAGCCCAGATCTGCAAACAAAGTTGCTGTATTGGGGGTTGATGAAGTCATGAATACCTGAAAAATATGGGATAAAAAGATTAACTCAAAGATGTTTCGAGCTTAATTAGCAATTATACCAGATATATGTAAGTGATGTCTGACTAATTAGTAATAAGTAGCTAAGCTTATATTCAACGGACTTTATCATCCATCTAAGCTCGACAAGAAGCATCTGACGGTGATTCGAGGGTTTGTACCGGGCGTATGGCTTTAGCAGCGCTTACTATAAATAATCGACTATTTTCTTTTATTTTGGACAATCCTTACTATAGTAAAAGAAGGTATTTAATATTTTAATGATCTCAGATGTGCATACATCGAGACGTTAAATAATTAATAAGTAGATTATTGGGCATAACTAGCGACATAGTTGATCTAAGTAGGGTAAAGCAAATGTTTAATTTTTTTAACAAAAAAACAATGGAACATGAAGACATTGAGAAAAAGCTGAAGGAAAGCGATGCAATTATTACTGCTATCAAAAATTCTATGGCCACCATTGAGTTTTTGGTATCGGGTGAGATCATCACGGCTAATCAGAATTTTTTGGATACCGTTGGCTATTCGCTTGATGAGGTAGTGGGTCAGCACCACCGAATGTTTTGTGAAGAGGCTTTAGCTAAAAGCGCCGAGTATAAGGATTTTTGGAAAAAATTAGGCAATGGCCAATTTGTATCGGGCGAATTTAAGCGAGTCCGTAAAGATGGCAAGCATTTATGGTTAGAGGCCTCTTATACACCGATCCTTGACGAAGATGGCCAAGTTTTTAAAATTATTAAGTTTGCTTCTGATGTCACCGAAAAAATGGAAGGCCTGAAGAAAACCGATCATTTAATGACAGCGCTAAACCGCTCAGTTGCCGTGATTGAATTTGATTTAGAGGGCACTATCATTTGTGCTAACGAAAACTTTTGTGCAGCGGCTGGCTATAAAGTAGAAGATATTCGCGGCAAGCATCATCGAATTTTTTGTAAGGACGACTACGCAAAGACAAAAGAGTACGGTGATTTTTGGAAGAGACTTGCCCAGGGTGAAGCATTTGGCGGTCGCTTTGAGCGTATTAATGCATCAGGCGGTACCCTATGGCTAGAGGCAACTTATAACCCTATCAAAAATTCAATGGGTAAAACTTATAAAGTAGTGAAATTTGCATCGGATATTACTAAGAGAGTCTCGGTTCAAATGGCAAATACCGAAAGTGCCGTCAAAGCACATGAGTTGGCAAAATCGACGGATGAGACCGCCCAAGAAGGTGCAGAGGTTATCCATAAAGCAGTAATGGAGATGAATAATATCTCCGAGGCGATTGCAGAGTCTGCTTCGACAATTAATGATCTGGCTAATCAATCTGAACAAATTACCAATATTGTTAATACTATTCGTGGTATTGCAGAACAGACAAACTTGCTAGCCCTAAATGCGGCCATCGAAGCTGCACGTGCAGGTGATCAAGGTCGTGGTTTTGCTGTAGTTGCCGACGAAGTTAGACAGTTAGCGGGACGTACTAGTATCTCTACACAAGAAATTTCGGAAATGATCGATAAGATCCAATCCCTAACATCTTCCGCTATTACCAGTATGACGACCTGCCAATCGCAATCGGAGTCAGGTGTCGAGCTTGCCGGTCAAGCAGGTGATATGATCACACAAATAAAAGATCGCCTAAGTGGTGTCGTGACTGCTGTTAGTGTGTTTTCTGATGGGATGGATGAAGAGGTAAAATAGTTTTGATAAACAAAAAAAAGCCAAACAATATAAAATGATTGTTTGGCTTTTTTTATGTGTGATTTACTTTAAGTTTTTGGGTGTAGAATTAATATTTTTTA
The DNA here is from genome assembly GCA_947488935.1 of uncultured Pseudomonadales bacterium. Classification (GTDB taxonomy): domain Bacteria; phylum Pseudomonadota; class Gammaproteobacteria; order Pseudomonadales; family Cellvibrionaceae; genus CANLBN01. The sequence continues at coordinate 36,008 of CANLBN010000006.1, read as the reverse complement.
GCTGCACAAGGGTTTTTAGCTGCACAAGGGTTTTTGGCAGCGCAAGGGCTTTTAGCTGCGCAAGGGTTTTTAGCTGCACAAGGGTTTTTGGCAGCACAAGGGTTGCTTGAGCTTGACCATTTGTTAAGTGCCGCACAAGGATCGCAAACAGCATGTACTGGGGCAGCGCCTAGCAACAAGCAAAATGCGCCTGCAGCAAGTGTTAAAGGTTTGTTTTTTGCAACAGTGGTTAATGACAGTTTTGCTTTTGCTTTTTGATTTCTCATTGTGAAAATCCTCATTAGGTTACGTAACAATAATGCTTACTTTAAAGATAGTAGCGTTAACTCGTATTAATATTGTTACTATTTCAGTAAATATGTATAAGATCAGACTAGGTGTATCATTAAAAGTTCATTGATATAGTGCTAAAACAAAAAAAGCCAAACAGTATAAAATAATTGTTTGGCTTTTTTTTAATTAGCTTAGCTGTATCTTACTTATTATTAAGTTCAATTAAGTGCTTCTAATTGTTCTAGACACTGTTCGGGCGTAATGTCGAAGCTACCAGTTATTTCTAACTCCCTATCTTCTAGTATATCTTCATTGGGCTTGTCGATCGCCCACTGCTTGATTACGTTATCACGGTGTAACAGTAGCGATGTAATATGCGGCTTAAATAATTTTAGCATTGCAGTCAGCCATTGATTGACTACCAGGTTAGGGTGTGCGTGATCAATTTCAAAGTGCTCTAGTAAGGCTGCTGTATCTTCTGCGTTATACCACGTTTGATTGGTTACCCATCGATTAGTAATAAATAAACCAATTGGAAAACCATCGGCATCCATCGATATACCAACAAAATGTGCGAGCGCTTCATCATCTTCTGGCCATGGTTTAGTATTTTTAAAACCGGTGGCAGGTTTAATATTGTCGGGGATTGCTTTCGCTCTTAAAAAGGTATGGAAATGCCCATGTTCATCGGAGAGCCCACGATGATTGTGATAATAATATTGACTGTGTGTTTCAGGATCATAAACATCATCCTTTGGATAATGCTCCATCTCATAAAACGTACCTTGCCCCTTTAATACTTCACTGACAATATTCAAGCCAGCTTTATCTAAAAGTCGATAGGCTTCTTTGATCTGTTGACCAGCTAAGCGCATCTCATTTATTTGTTCAGAGGTGAGAGCTGTTAAATTGGGTTGGCTTAGTGGAGTTTTATCGCCAAGTGCAGACCATGAAGAGATATTCATAATGTTTTTTGCTGGTATTTTGGAAAGATTAAAAAGAGTGTCAATAAAAACACACTACTTGAATATTCAAGTAGTGTTTTAGATAGAAAATTAATATTTTTTAGCAGCACAAGGGTTTTTAGCAGCACAAGGATTTTTAGCGGCACAAGGGTTGCAAGCACCACAAGGAGCACATGCTGCACAAGGGTTTTTAGCGGCACAAGGATTTTTAGCAGCGCAAGGGTTGCTTGAGCTTGAGTATTTGTTAACAGCGGCACAGGGATCACAAGCAGCATGAAGAGGTGCAGCGCCTAATAACAAGCAAAATGCGCCCGCAGCAAGTGTTAAAGGTTTGTTTTTTGCAACAGTAGTTAGTGACAGTTTTGCTTTTGCTTTTTCGTTTCTCATTATAGGAAGTCCTAATTAAGTTATGAATTACTAAGTGCTTAATGTAAGCGCAATATATAACGAATAGTTAATTATTGTCGTTGCTTAAGCAATGTGCACAACATCAGACTAGGGCTGTAATTAAAAGTTCATCGACCTGTATAATTTTTTCAAAATATGTGTGGTTGTTAGCCAAATTTGTAAAGCTAACAATTAAGTGCTGACTCTATAAAGTGATTGAAATACATTCAATAGATGAGTACAGTTGCCACCGACTAAATAAAGAGATAAACCTCTTTTTTGCTAAAAAAGTGCCTCTAAAATATAAGCGATGGTTACAAAATTAGCCTATATTTAGCAAGCAATGTGGCCCACCCGGCAGGAGTCGAACCTGCGGCCTGTCCCTTAGGAGGGGACCGCTCTATCCAGCTGAGCTACGGGTGGAGTACTATAAAAGATATTATCCTAACAAATAATATAAACCTTTGGGCAGAATATTTGTCAGGAGAGTAGTTTTCGGAGATGTTATGTTAGACACCAAGCCATTATTATTAAAAACGGACTTTCCGTCAATTACTAGGAAAGCTGTGCAGACGCTCCAGCTTAATTTAGGTTATCTATGTAATCTAAGTTGTACCCATTGCCATGTCAATGCAGGCCCTAAGCGCACTGAGCTAATGTCGCTCGATACCATTGATAGCGTGCTTGCCTATATTGATAGGCATAATATCCAATCACTGGATCTCACGGGTGGCGCACCAGAGATGAACCCACATTTTTGCTACCTTGTCGAAGAAGCGACTAAGCGTGGCGTTAGTGTGACAGATCGTTGTAATTTAACCATCTTACTTGAATCGGGCTATGAGTATTTAGCCGAGTTTTTAGTTAAGCATAAAGTCATCATCACCGCATCGCTTCCTTGTTATGCAGAACAAAACGTAGACAAGCAACGCGGTAAAGGAGTTTTCCAAGAGTCCATTGCCGCTTTAAAAAAGCTCAACAGCTTAGGGTATGGAATAGACCCATCTCTGGAATTAAACCTTGTTTATAATCCCGACGGGGTTAATTTGCCGCCTAGCCAGGTTATGCTTGAACAAGAATATAAAACGAACTTGAAAGCTGAGTATAATATTGAGTTTGACCAACTATTGACGATTACCAATATGCCTATCAGTCGCTTTGGCGGTATGTTGTTGTCGAAAGGTCTGTATGAAGATTACATGCAGTTATTAAAAGATAATTTCTTGGGCGATAATATGAAGAGTGTTATGTGTAAAACACTCTTAAGTATTGATTGGCAGGGTTATGTTTACGATTGTGATTTTAATCAAATGTTGGAAATGCCACTCCATCACACACCGTACCAAGGTCAAGATAACGTGGCCATTATAGGTAGTGACAAAAAATCTTGGCATATAGACGAGCTAATTGAAGCAGAGCTTGCAGGTAACGGCATAATGATCGGTGAGCATTGCTATGGTTGTACGGCGGGTCAGGGCAGTAGTTGCGGTGGTGCTTTAGAGTAATAAAAAATAATGACACTGAGTATTATTATTCCCGTACTGAATGAAGCGGCTTCTATAGATCGGTTTTTACAAGAATTAACAGCAGTTAATGATTCGAATATTGAAGTCATTGTTGTCGATGGCGGTAGCAGCGATAGTACTGTGAGCCTTGTTACTCAGCATAAAGTGATACTTATCGAGTCGACTAAAGGCCGTGCTAAACAAATGAATGTAGGTGCGGCAAGGGCATCGGGCGATATATTATTATTTGTGCATAGTGATACCCAATTCTCTGTCATTACCGAGCAGCTAGCAATTATTCAAGGTGTTTCCAATGCCAATCAATGGGGATTTTTTAAAATAAAATTAAGTGGCCAGCATTGGATGTATCGCATGATAGAAACAATGATGAACATTCGCTCTCGTATCACAGGTGTTGCAACAGGTGATCAATGCATTTTTGTGACCCATGCGCTTTTTAAGAAAACTGGGGGTTACAAGGATATTCCTCTTATGGAAGATGTCGAATTGAGCAAGCGTTTAAGACAAGTGTCACGCCCTTATTTTGTTAAAAAAACAGTGACAACCTCGTCGAGACGCTGGGAGAAAAATGGCATATTAGCAACTATGTTATTAATGTGGCGCTTACGCTTTTTATTTTTTATTGGTGTATCGCCAAAACGATTAGCAAAAAATTATTTGTCCTAATATTTTTTATGTGCAAATTTCTCTAAAGTTAAATTTATTATTAATTTAGTACTCTATGCAGTCTTCCAATAACTCTCACCGCCCAACTTCTCTCTTAGGCCAGCATTATGCCTACCCCCATTATCGCTTAGTCGTCTTTGCCAAAGCACCTGTGCTTGGTTTTGCCAAAACACGTTTACAACCGCAACTACCACAGGCGTTTTCTTTAGCTCTACACTCTCGTTTGACAGCTGTTGCCCTAAATCAGTGGAGCCAATCCAATATTTGCCCTATAGAGTGTTGGATTGCTGGAGATAAACAGGTGTTTTCAGAAAAAATACTTGGGTGTAACCCATCTGATTTAACAAACTTAGCTGTGTACCAACAGGCAGAGGGTAGCCTCGGTGAGCGCCTTATTAATGCGATAAATTGTAGCTTTTCTAATGATACCTCTTCCCATCAAAAACAAAAATCGCAAGATATACAAGGTGTGTTCGTTGTTGGCACCGATTGCCCTTTTATCGATAAAAGTTATTTGTTAATGGCTTGTGAAGCATTGGCCAAGCATGATGTGGTGATTGGGCCTGCTGATGATGGTGGTTATGTGTTGTTGGGTCTTAAGGTGCCTAATGAGTCGTTATTTACCGATATTCGTTGGGGAGAGAGTTCGGTTTTTGCAAGTACCATTGCAAAGTTAAAGTCGTCTAAACTGAGTTATTTTGAATTGCCAAGCCTATCGGATATTGATCAACCTCAAGACTTGGCAAAGCTAAAAGTTCATGGTGAATTCGATGACCTATTAGAGCAGGCAAATACATTAACAAATAACGGCCTTAACCTTTAGGCATGGGTTAGCATACCAGAATAACTCGATGTGCGCTTACTACCTTTGGCATCGTAAATATCGGCTTGCTGTGTATTACCGCGCATGAGTTGTAGTAATTTACTGTGTGATTGAACGCCACGATTGATTAGCTTCCCGTTAATATTATTGATGTCCTTACATCGTGATATCGTCGTTTGTACTTCCTGCCAGCTCTCTTTTACCTTGTGGTCATTAAATGAATCTAATAGTAGTGACCAATTTTTTTCATTCGCCGTTTGATTGCTAGATAGTAATAATTTGGAGCGTATCTGTGCGTTCTTTTTAAGGTTATCTAATAAGGGTGTTTTTTCTTTTAATAGCTCGGACATGGCCGCGTAATCTCTCTCCTGAGTAGAGTCAGTTTCGCGCTCTAACAAGGCAAGTAATTGCCGACTAGTGGCAAGATCTTGTTCGATCATTGTATGGATGGTACTTAAATATTTAGCATTCATCGTCTGCGCTCTCTTTTTTACTAATTACCGAGAAGGTAGCAAGGAAAATGCCAATTAATATAAGAGAGTAAAATAAAAGAGAAGAAATTGTACAAAGGATAGGGATAAAATAATATGAGGTTTTGTGAAGCTAGATGGTTAATAAATTATATTATTGCTGACAAAAGTATTGACGTTAAAGCAGGTAGCAAAATTAGCTTATAGTGAAGTCATAACTTTTTTAAAATCTTTACTCTATCACTTAATGATTGCTATTAATAAAGTGCATCACTATCAAGTAGTCTGTCGGCAATATTATCGGCATCAATAGAGTAGCTACCATCTTCAATGGCCTGTCGAATACTGTCAACACGTGCTGTATCAACAGCGGGTGCATCATTGATGCGTGCTTCAAGACCAGTAAGATTCAACGCCTGTTGGCTAATCGCAACACTGTCACCGCTTGTGCTTGATGAGGTCGCAGTGGTAGCTGATTCAGTTGACTGATTACGGCTAGATTCAGAAGCTCTATTATTGCTACTTAACGTATTATTATTAACGCCAAGATTGTTGATATTAATAGTCATCGTTTTGTCCTATATACCTTTGTGTAACTGTTACAGCTTAAATGTATAAAGCCATTCTTTAGATGGTTTTATGGTGCTCTAAAAAGTTATCGGCATTAATACTAGTTACTTTAGCTAAATTTTCAAATAAAAAGTGAAATAATAACTAAAAAAATAAAAGTCTATATTTATCAGCGACTTAGCTTGTTGTGCCTCATCAAATATATTTGCTTACAATACCTCGACTCGCCCAGCTGAAATAACACTTGCTTGAATAATACGGCTAGAGCGCTTGTTTTTAACCTGTACTCGCTCACCTTTACTGGCATTTTCTAAGGCAAAACCTTGATGAATAACTGATAAGGCTCCCCTTGTAGTGATAATAGTCACTTTATCGCCTTTTTTAATAATGTTCGGTGCCTGTAACTGATTTTGATAAATAACTGAGCCTGCACGGGCGGGGCGTCGTAGTTGCTGTCCAATGAGTATCTTCCCTTTGGTTACATAGCCACCCCTTAGCTTGTGTATATCTTGCTTGATCGGTATTAAATCTTCTTCGCTAATAACATGGTGCCTAGGTAGCTCGGTAGCCGCACTGATGACATACATCTCCTGTGTGATTGTACTCATAGTAAAGATAGACCAAGGATGAATATCTGAACGGCAGCTAACTTTGACAGTGTTGTTGCGCTTAATCGTTTGACCTTGAAGTTCAAACGCCAATGGTTTGTCGCATTGCTTGAGCTTTAAGCGTGGGTCTATTTTTCTGACGCTAACTTTGACGTTTATATCTTGTTTATTATGAAGTTGATCTTCGACTTGAGTTAACACAAATTCTTGAACATCTGCCTGCAGGGCACTGTGGCTAATACTCTTGAGTGCATAAGCGGGGTTTATCATTATCAAATAACAAAAAATTAATAAAAAATTAGTCGTTTTCATCATTATTGTCCTATGCTTTAAAGAGCTTATTTATCATTTTGATAAAGAGTTAATAAAGTAGTGGTTGGCAAATAGTTGGCATTATTGGTTGTTATTCAACTCGATTAACAACATCTAGCTTTGATAAGCAAGTCGCATGCCGTTATATGTTTTACATTATTAACTTATTGCATTAAACGGGTATTTTTATCCAAAGAGGAATACTTATGGCTAGTGTCATGGACTCGGTAAATCAACGTACTCAGTTGGTGGGTCAAAATCGTTTAGAGTTACTCTTATTTCGCTTAAACAGCGATCAGCTATATGGGATCAATGTCTTTAAGGTAAAAGAAGTTCTGCAATGTCCTGAATTAAATCAGTTACCTCAGCGTCACCGTGTTGTTCGTGGTGTTGCTAACATTCGAGGAAACACGATCTCAATAATGGATATGAACCTTGCGATTGGTAATAGCCCTGTCGAAAATATCGAAGACAGTTTTGTTATTATCACTGAATATAATGGATCGACGCAGGGTTTCTTAGTTAAAGCTGTAGAGCGTATTATCAATACCAATTGGGAAGATATTCATCCGCCTCCACGTGGTGCGGGTAAAGATAACTATCTGACAGCGGTGACAGAGCTTGATAATAATTTAATTGAAATTATCGATGTTGAAAAAATTCTTGCCGAAGTATCACCATTGCCGGCTGATGTCAGTAATGAACTTATCGAAGATGGTATATCAGAGCGCGTTATTAAAAAGCACATCCTTATCGTTGACGACTCCACCATTGCGCGTAAACAAATACAACGTGTTGTTGAGCAAATGGGCATTAAGTGTACGCTTAGAAAAGATGGGCGAGAGGCACTGACTTATTTGGAGGACATCTTAGAAGAGGGTAAAGACCCCAATGAAGAGCTGGTACTTATTATCTCTGATATTGAAATGCCAGAAATGGACGGATATACCTTTACCTCGGAAGTGCGCGCTAACGATAAACTGAAAGACCTCCATATTATTTTGCATACGTCATTAAGTGGTGTGTTTAATGAGGCTATGGTTAAGAAAGTGGGTGCCAACGATTTTTTATCTAAATTTAATCCAGATCTATTAGCAACGCGATTAAACGAGCGTATTTTAGAGGTAAGCGGCGAAGCAATCGAAGTAAGCACAGATCTAAAATAAGGTAGCTTTTATACTGTAGCTATCAAGTACATGCGTCAAACCATTTTAAAAGGGCAATAATTTTATTGCCCTTTTTTATTGTCTATTAATAAAATATCTAGCTTGCCTAGCCCTCCTTAAGTTCTTGTATATTCATGCTGAATGTTAAATCCCTCTTAATGCAAGAAGCTATGCAAAGGCCATTTAATATTTACTACCTACCCTAATAGCAAGTGGCAAGTTGTGTAGTCATAGGACAAGAATTGCCGCTTTGTTTATCTCCTTTATTTTTTAAATATCTATTAAAATCAATGGCTTATGATAAATTATTTTTTGGCATAAGCTTTGCTATTAGTTATTCATAGTTTGTTATTTATTGAAAATTATTTACACATATTAGGTAAGACTATGGCGATTAACTTTGATAAAGCACTGGGTATTCATGAGCAAGCATTGCGTGTTCGTGGTGATCGTGCGCAAGTGTTGGCAAATAATTTAGCCAATGCAGATACGCCAGGTTACAAAGCGCGTGATGTCGACTTTAAAGGTATTTTACAGGGGCAAGTGCAGCTTTCAAAAAGTTCGGCATCACTTAATACCACAAGTGAGCGACACATTACGGGCCAGACTTTGTCGAGCAATAGCGATTTATTGTATCGCACACCGATTCAGCCCTCCATCGATGGTAATACCGTTGAAGAGCAAGTCGAGCATGCGGAATTTATGCAAAATGGCCTGTCGTTTCAGGCGAGCTTTACGTTTTTAAATAGCAAGTTTACTGGGCTGATGGCAGCCATTAGAGGCGAATAATTATGTCGATAGCTAATATTTTTGATATCGCGGGTTCTGCAATGAATGCACAAAGTGTGCGTTTGAATACAACGGCAAGTAACTTAGCTAACGCTGATGCTGCGGCATCAAGTATCGATGAAACCTATCGTGGTAGGCATCCAGTTTTTACGGCACTCAATAACGATGTACTGGATCTAGATGCTAATAATAACGGTGCCAATGTGGGTGTGCAGATATTAGGTATTGTTGAGAGTGATGCACCACTACAACCTCGTTATGAACCCGGTAATCCATTGGCCAATGAAGAAGGCTATGTTTTTTACCCTAATGTGAACCCCGTTGAAGAAATGGCCAATATGATTTCTGCATCGCGCTCTTTTCAAATGAATGTCGAAGTGATGAATTCGGCAAAAGAAATGATGCAGCGTGTTTTAACCCTAGGCCAGTAGTATTCAAAAATTTTAGAACAGTAGTTATATCGGTCAATCGTATAAGATTTACCTTAGTACACAATTAAGTAGGTGAGAATAATGGACGGTATTACAGATAACGCATTTCTAAATAGTTTATCGCTTACCACCCGTCAACAAGAAGAAGCGGCGGCGGTGGACGGTTCGCAAAATGAGTTAGGTCAAACAGCTTTTTTAGAGCTGATGATTGCTCAGCTAGAAAACCAAAACCCCTTAGAGCCACAAGAAAACTCTGAGTTTGTTGCGCAACTTGCGCAGTTTAGTCAAGTAGAAGGCATAGATAGACTTAATAATAGTTTTGATGGTTTTGCAGCTAATACATTGTCTAATCAAGCCTTGCAGGCATCATCACTAGTGGGTAGCTCGGTTGCTGTGCCTACGTCGACAGCTGAGTTAAGCCAAGGCAGTTTTGTGGGCGGTGCATTCACACTACCTGCGACATCAAGTGACGTGTCTATTAACGTCTTTAGCGAAGGTGGCGAATTACTGGAGACTATCCCATTAGGAGGACAGCCTGCAGGTGAAGTCTCTTTCCGTTGGGATGGCACTGTTATTGAGGTCAATGGCGAGCTTAACGGTTTCCGTTCAGAAAACCCTATTGAATCGGGGCGTTTTAGATTTGAAGTGTTATCGACCCAAAATGGTGAGACAGAACAAATAGATACCGCATTAACGGCAAATGTTAACAGCGTTACCGTTAACGAAAATAATCAATTAGTACTTAACCTTTCGGGAATCGGGCAGGTCAATTTAAGCGAAGTTAGGCAGTTTAATTAATTTGACGTGAAAATATATAAAGATTGTTAAACCTTTATCCAAAAAATACAGTTGTAGAGTAGGAGAAGAAGATGAGTTTTAATATTGCATTAAGTGGTATACGTGCAGCGAGCCAAGATCTGGCCGTAACGGGCAATAATATTGCCAATGCATCAACCACAGGTTTTAAAGAGTCACGTGCAGAGTTTGGTGATATTTTTACCTCTTCTATTGGTAATTCTGGTACCTCGACTGTGGGTAGTGGTGTACGTGTGCAGGATATCTCGCAACAATTTGATCAAGGTAATGTCTCCTTTACCGATAATTTACTCGACTTAGCAATCAGTGGCTCAGGCTTTTTTGTAACGAACAATAACGGCGAGCAAGGTTTTACACGGGCAGGTACTTTTGGCATTGATGACGATGGATTTATTGTTAATAACTCTAATGCGCGTTTACAGGGTTTTAGCATCGATGATAATGGCAACGTTAATAATATCGTCGGCGATATAGAAATCTCTTCTTCTAATTTACAGCCGGAAACAACCACTCAGGTGAATGCCGAGGTTGGCTTAGATTCGCGAGAAGCACCTCCTCAGCTTGCCTTTACTATCCCTACGGCACGCCTTGCTGCTATTGATGCTGGCGATGTCACAGTGACTATTACTAACCCACAAGGTGTTTCGAGTAACTTGGTTTTATCAACATCAGCGGCAACAGGTGATGATACTGCGGCAACGATTAGTACAGTACTCAATAATGCTCTGGGTTTAGATTCGCAAGTGAATGCAGCAGGTGATGTTGAGTTAGTGTTAGATGAAGGTTTTAGTTTAACCACAAATCCAACCGTTGCTGGTGCACCAGCGCTAGATATATCAACCACAACAGCTGTTGGTATTGGTTTTGATCCACTGGATTCGAGCACGTTTAATCATACAACGGCAACGACTATTTTTGATAGTCTTGGCAATTCTCACGTGTTGCAACAATTCTTTATCAGACAGCCATTTGACCCGAGTAACAGTCCTCCAACAGTTCCTAACTCTTGGCAAGTGGTTGTACAAGTTGATGGGCAAAATGTAGGGGCACCGACGGATCCGCTAGATCCAGTCAATACGGCAACCTTATCGGTTCATGACTTATTTTTTACGGCCAATGGTGCATTAAATGAGATAGCATCGGACGATATTGATATTGTTAACTGGACACCCTTGGATGCTAACGGTCAGCCACTAGGTGCTATTGGGCCATTGGCTGCGGGTGCGCCGATTGGTACGCCAAATTCTAATTTAAATGTTTCTCTAGTGGGTTCCACACAGGTAGCTGGAGATTTTGAAGTTAGAGCGAGTTCGCAAGACGGTACTACCACGGGTCGACTAGCGGGTTTGAGTATTAGTGATGACGGTAGCATTTTTGCGCGATTCACCAATGGTGAAAACCGTGTGTTAGCGCAGGTTGCACTGGCAGATTTCGCCAATGTTCAAGGTTTGGAATCCGTTGGTAATACAAGTTTTGTTGAAACATTCGAATCGGGTGTTCCGTTAATTGGCCAACCGGGATCAGCATCTTTAGGATTAATTGAATCGGGTGCGTTGGAAGAATCCAATGTCGATTTATCAGAACAATTAGTTAACCTAATTATTGCGCAGAGAAACTTCCAGGCGAATGCACAAACTGTAGAAACAGCCGATACAGTGACGCAAACTATTATTAACATTTAATTTAATTATCCTTCTTTCATTAGCTCGGAGTGTCGAGCTAATGAAGCACCTCTCTTTTTTTTCTTCTTAAAATTTTCTCTACAAATTAATAAAAACCTTAATTTTTTTATATTTATAGGGAACTTATTATCGCCTGTATATTTGTTGGCATTCTTCTTGCTCCATTCTAATTAATAGAATATTAAGCCAAAAAAATAACAGTACTGAATGACCAGCCCTGTTGTTAATCACTCACTGATTATAACTAAAGAGTACTTACTCTGAGGAAGTGTTATGGATAAAGCCCTATATGTTGGTATGACAGCGGCTAAGCATAATATGTTAGGGCAGGCCGTGCGTTCTAATAACCTTGCTAATGCAAACACGACAGGGTTTCGTGGCGATTTTGAGCAAGCGAGAAGTATGGGTGTTTATTACGGCGAAGGCTTGCCGACGCGTGCTTTTGCTTTAACAGAAAATCCATCGGCAAATTTTGCACCGGGGCCTCTCATCGAAACGGGGAGAGACTTAGATGTCGCCATTGGTAGAGAGGGTTTTATCGCGGTACAAAACTTTGGTGAAAATGGCGAAGAGAGTGAAGCCTTTACACGCTCCGGTAATTTGCTAATAGATAACACAGGCGTATTGCGTACCGGCAATGGCTTGCCGGTATTAGGAAACGACGGGCCAATTACGATTCCACCTATTCAAAAAATAGAGATTGCTAAAGACGGCACGATTAGTGTTGTACTACAGGGTGCTCTCCCAAGCGAAGTTACGCAACTCGATAGAATTCGTTTAGTTAACCCAGATCCGCAAGATTTACAAAAAGGCAGCGATGGCTTATTTAAATTGAAAGACGATCAAGCCGTTGCCGATGTTGATGCTACCGTCAGCCTTAGCCATGGTTTTTTAGAGGGCAGTAATGTTAACCCCATCGCGGAAATTGGTAGAGTGATTACACTTGCCAGACAATATGAAATGTCTATCAAAGTGATGGAAGCGGCAAGAGATAACTCCGAAGCATCGGCGCGATTATTGCAAACTAACTAATGATTAATGAAAAGTAATTGATAAAGACATACAAAAAAATTATTTAGCACCATTATTAAACAGAGAGAAAAATTATGCATCCGGCACTCTTTATTAGTAAGACAGGTTTGTCAGCACAGGACACACGACTTTCGACTATTTCGAATAACTTAGCGAATGCATCGACGACGGGCTTTAAGCGGGACAGCGTTAATTTTGAAGATTTGCTTTATCAAATCCAAAGGCAGCCCGGTGGTCTATCTTCGCAATCAACGGAGCTTCCATCGGGTATACAAATTGGTACCGGTGTGCGTGTTGTCTCAACAGAAAAAGAGTTTACGGGTGGTAGCTTACAAGTCACTGATCAAGGCTTAGATCTAGCCATTAATAACCGTGGATTTTTTCAAATTCAACTACCTAATGGCGAAACCGGCTATACCCGTAATGGTGCTTTTCAATTAAATAGCGACGGTGAAATCGTTAACTCCCAAGGTTATTTACTAGAGCCCACGATTACTGTTCCTGAAAATGCCAGTAACGTCACTATCAGTGCAGATGGCTCTGTGTCGGCAACCATTTTTGGAGACCCTGACCCTCAGCAATTAGGCGATATTGAAATTGCTGACTTTGTGAACCCTGCAGGGCTTCAATCTCAAGGCGGCAATATTTTTACGCAAACAGCAGCCAGTGGTGATGCGCAAACCGGAACCCCAGGCCTTGATGGCTTAGGTGAAGTACTACAAGGCACGCTAGAAAATTCTAACGTAGAGGTAGTCGAAGAGCTTGTTAATTTGATTAGTACACAGCGTACCTATGAATTAAATTCTCGTGTGGTATCGACGGTTGACCAAATGCTGCAATTTATTTCTCAGAACTTATAAATTATTAATCGGTAAATTTACTATGATAACCTCGATTAAAAAGGTCATTCTTGTCAGCAGCTGTTTTGTCTTAGCTGCTTGTCAAAATATAGAAAATATTCGCCCCGATGATCCAAGTTTTGCCCCTGTTATTGTTCCATCAAAGGCAAAGCCTCAGCCTATAGCAGGAAGTTTATTTGTAGCGGGTCACAACTTGTCGTTGTTCGGTAATACAAATCAACATCGTGTTGGTGACATTATTACTATTGTATTAGATGAACGTACTGTATCGACTAAATCAAGTACCGTAGAGGTTGATAAAGAGACGTCTATTTCATTGTTAGAGAATGGTAACAATACTATTTTGGGTAGAAGCACTACGCGAAATCTTCCTCTTCTAGGCAATATTACAATTCCTACTTCTGCTGAGCAAAGTCGTGAGTTTGAGGGTGATGCCAGTGCGGATCAAAGCAATAGTCTAGAAGGTAATATCAGTGTCACTATTACTGACATTATGCCTAATGGCAATTTAGTGATACGCGGTGAAAAATGGCTAAAGCTCAACAGAGGGGATGAGTATATTCGCATCAGTGGTATGTTGCGTCCATCGGACGTGGGTCTCGATAATATGGTGCCTTCAACACGCCTAGCTAATGCACGTATTGCCTATAGCGGTACAGGTGAGCTTGCCGACTCGCAACGACAAGGTTGGTTAGGCCGATTTTTCAACGGCCCTTACTGGCCACTATGAATCTATTGATGCATATCGTAATACACCTAGAGTGATTATATGAAAATATTTTTAGTTAAAAAAATGATGACGCCAGCGATAAGTATTTTATTGATACTTGCGTCATTATCATCACTTACGGTTCATGCAGAGCGTATTAAGGATATTACGACAATTGCTGGTATTCGTAGCAACCCCTTAGTGGGTTACGGTTTAGTTGTTGGTTTAGATGGCACTGGCGATAGTACGAACCAAGCACCGTTTACTCAAGAATCTTTTCTCAATTTAATCAAACAATTTGGTATTGCCATTCCGGGAGATGCCAGCCTACAACTTGATAATGTCGCTGCTGTTGCGGTACATGCTGAGCTTCCTGCTTTTGCAAAACCAGGTCAACGCATAGATATTACAGTATCGTCCATTGCTAATGCCGAGAGCTTGCGTGGTGGTACTTTATTAATCACACCGCTAAAAGGTATCGACGGTAATGTGTATGCAATTGCTCAAGGAAATTTAGTCGTGGGTGGTTTAGGTGTTGGTGGTGCCGATGGCTCCCGCCTAACTATTAATGTTCCGAGTGTAGGACGTATTCCCGATGGTGCTTCTGTCGAGCGCTCTGTACCCACTGCTTTTGCGTCGGGTCAACCCATTGTTTTTAATTTGCATCGCTCAGATTTTACCAGTGCTAAACGTGTGGCTGATAGCATTAATGATTTGCTGGGGCCTGATGTTGCTCGCGCGATTGACTCTACGTCTATTCAGGTTAATGGCCCTAAAAATCCTGGCCAACGCGTTGATTTTATTTCTTTACTCGAAAATTTAGAAGTGAGGCCCGGCGAAGCGTCTGCACGTGTAGTGATTAATTCGCGCACAGGGACTATCGTTGTTGGTCGTCATGTACGCATTGCACCTGTTGCGATAACTCACGGTAGCTTAACGGTGATGGTGTCTGAAACTGTTGATGTGAGTCAACCGAATGCTTTGAGTGAAGGCACAACGGTAGTTGTACCCAATACAGATATTACCGCCGAGCAAGAGACAAACCCTATGTTTAATTTTTCTCCGGGGCCTACACTCGATGAATTAGTTCGTGCAGTTAATGATGTAGGTGCAGCGCCTGGTGATTTAATGGCAATTTTAGAAGCACTAAAAGAAGCGGGCGCATTAAAAGCAGAGCTCGTTGTTATTTAATATTGCTAATATTAAATTTTTTAGCAATTGTTAATTACTTGTGCATATTGTGGATAACTTTTTTTAAAAATTGAAATTTTATTTTAAATAGAAGAACTTATACAGAAGAAGATAATGGATAATTTACCAACGCAGTTAGATAGGTTTCAATCGAGACAATCCTATACGGATTTAAATCAGTTGAATGATATTAAGCGCTTGGGTAAAGAAGACGAAGATCAAGCACTAAGAAAAGTAGCAAAACAATTTGAATCAATGTTTGTGCAAATGATGTTAAAAAATATGCGCTCTGCCAATGAGGTTTTTGCTAAAGATAACCCGCTTAATACATCAGAAATGAAATTTCGCCAAAGTATGCTGGATGACCAATGGAGTGTCTCCTTAACCGAAGGCCGTGGTATTGGCTTAGCCGAATCCTTATACCGCCAACTTAGCCGGAGTTATACGCCTGACTCTAAAGCCTCTGGCGAGGCGAGTACATTATCTGACCCAGAAAGAAAGTCGGTACATAGCCCTTATGGCGCCAACTTTGAGATGCTAAAGGTAAGTAAAAATGATGAAAGTGTTTTAAATAATATAAAAACGCCAGAAGACTTTATTAAAGCTATGCTTCCCTATGCTGAAAAAGCAGCAGAAAAACTAGGCATTGACCCTAAAGTGCTAGTTGCACAGTCGGCACTGGAAACAGGTTGGGGAGAGCACACAATACAGGATAGCTACGGTAAAACATCCTTTAATTTATTTAATATTAAAGCCGATTCTCGCTGGCAAGGGCATCTCGTTAATGTATCGACTATCGAATATAGAGAAGGAGTAGCGCAAAGAGAGAATGCTAATTTCAGGCGCTACGATAGCATCAGTGAATCATTTAATGATTATTTAGAGTTCATGAAGCAGCCACGTTACGAAAAAGCATTAACCGTTGCCGATAACAGCGAAGCATTTGTTAACGAGTTACAAAATGCTGGTTATGCAACGGACCCGAGCTACGCTAAAAAGATTAATACCATTATTAATAATTATTTTGAACATGAATAATGTAATGATTAAGAAAAAATTCACTAAATCGAATGAGGCATGCTCATGACTGGTATATTGGGTGTCAGCATTACTGGTTTACAAGCTAGCCAAACGGCACTGCGTACAACAGGGCAAAACATCGCTAATGCTAATACAGAAGGCTACAGTCGCCAGTCTACAGAAATTAGATCTGCTGGTGGTCAGGCCTCAGGTGTTGGTTTTGTCGGTAATGGCGTAGAAGTCGCCAGTATCGAGAGAGTGGTCAATAATTTTGTTATCTCACAAATTAGGCAAGACACAAGTCTCTCTAGTGGCTTACAAGCATTTAACGACAACATTACACAATTAGATGATGCTATTTCTAGTGACTCACCGGGCTTAACCGGTGGGCTTCAAGCTTTTTTTTCAGCGCTACAAAATGCAACCGATGATCCTACATCGACACCTGCTAGGCAGTTATTAATTAGCGAGGCCGAAGGTCTACAAGATCGCTTTAATGGTTTATTTAATAGGATAGAAACCATCAAAGACGGTGTGGATGCAAATATTACAACCGCTGTTGAGCAAATTAATGGTCTTGCACAAACCGTTGCATCGTTAAACCAAGCGGTTAGCGCATCACAAGGGATCGCTGCAGATGATACTCCCAACGATCTATTAGATCAGCGAGATGAAGCGCTACGTTCGCTTTCGGAGTTAGTCAGTATTCAAGTTATCCAGCAGGGAGATCAGGTCAATGTTAGTATTGGTAATGGTACATCGCTTGTTGTCGGCACAAATGCGAGTACACTCAGTGCGCAACAGAATGAATTTGATGCGGCTCAAATAGATATTTTTCCTGCGGGCCTGAGTGCACCGATTAATGAATCGCTATCGGGTGGTGAACTAGGTGGTTTATTAGAATTTGAATCGACAGCAATCGATCCAACTCTCAACGAACTGGGGCGAATCGCTTTAGTACTCGCCGATACATTTAACGAAATACAAGCACAGGGCATTACCTTAAATAATACGTTTGGGCAAGATTTCTTCTCAGATATTAACAGTAGCGACAAAGCGACAGCACGGATATTACCAAGTGGTAATAACCAAACTAGCGATCAGGTAGTGAGTTTGTCCATCAACAATACTGACTTGTTAACGACGAGTGATTATCGTTTGTCAATCAGTGGTGGCGGCACTAATTTTAGTGTGGTGCGGTTGGACGATAATCGTGAGCTTGCGACAGGTGTTATACCGGCAATACCTGGCACGATAGAATTTGACGGTCTCGCTGTCGAGTTACAAGCAGGCACCTTTAGTAACAATGATGAGTTTTTAATTAGACCTACGCGTAACGGTGCACAAGAATTTTCGGTTAACCCTATACAAATTTCAGATATTGCTTTAGGTAGCCCTTTATTAACCGATACCAATTTAGGTAATTTAGGTAATGCACAAATATCACCCGGTGAAGTGCTCAGTGTTAATGATGCAAGCGGTGCAACACTGCCTTTATTCGCGCAACCCGGTGAATTTTCTCCGCCTTTATTGGTACGCTTTACCAGTCCAACGACTTACGATATTTTAGATAATTCTAATTTAGCAAACCCAGTGCAGCTTGATCCACCTATTCGAAATCAAATTTATGTGCCAGGTATACAAAATAGTTTGTTTCCAACGGATGTTGGTCAAACAACCGTTGTGAGTAATGGTGCAGCTTTAGGTTTGCCGGGTGGTAGTGTTGCTGTTGCAGCGGGTACGGGTGTTAATGGCTACCCTGCCGAGACATTTACCTTTACGCGTGTTGATCCGGTAACGGGCGCAACAACGTCGCAAAATGTTTTTTCTACAGCTAATGCGAGCGCGCGAGCAACCGCAGGTGTATTAGATAATATTGATGGTGTGAGTGCGACGGCTTTTAATAATCTTGAGTTACGCAATTTAAATACGTCGTTAACATTAACGCAACCTCTGCAAATCACCTTAAACGGTGAAGATCTAATCGGTCAGGCCGGTGGCGTGTTTGATCCCGGTATCCCTGCTCCAGGGCTTAATGCTGGTGAAGACTTTAATGACTATATTGCTGAGCAAATTAATAGTAACCAAAATTTATCGGACCTAGGTATCTCTGCTGTTAGTTCCTTTGATGCGACGAGTGGTGAGTTTTTTGTGCAAATTAATTCTACACGTGGTGATGACCTAACTGTAGAACTTGAGGCAACTGCTGGACAAACGATTAATGTTAACGACGGTACAAACCCTAATGTGACGATTACGGGTGCAGGCTTAGGTAATGTTAACGAGGTGGTTGTCGGTGGCAGCATAGATGTGAGTTTGGCAAGTGATATCACACTGGGCACAACGCCTACACCGAGTGCGATTTTTGGCGCCATTACAGCCTCGTCAGCATTTATTGGTATACAGGCAAATATTACCGGCAACACAGAAGCGGGTGATCAATTCAGTTTAGATTTTAATACCGATGCCGCCTTTGATAACCGCAATGGTTTGGCCTTAGCGGGTTTACAAAATGCTAATACTATTGCAAGTTCGACCAATGCAAATAGTGTGGGTACCGATCAGTCTTTTGGCGACTCCTATGATAGTTTATTGGGAAGCGTCGGTATTCAAGCAAATATTTCTAATCAAGATACTAATGCGGCAAATAGCGTTTTGAATCAGACGACCAACTTACGAAACTCTATTTCAGGCGTTAGTCTCGATGAAGAAGCCGCCGACTTGATTCAGTTTCAACAATTATTTTCGGCTAATGCACAGGTGATTAATGTTGCCCGTGAATTATTCGATCAATTATTAAATAGTTTGTAATGCTTAGTACAACTTACAGTGCTATTTACAGCACTACACGGAGCCTGCAATGAGAGTATCAACACTCAGTATTTATGATATTGCTAACACAAATTTTGGCAATGCGAGTCAAGCTATTGCTCGGACGCAGGAGCAAATTTCAACACAGCAACGCATTTTAAGTAGCGCAGATGATCCCGTTGCTGCAACACGTATTCAGCAGTTAGAAAGAAACCTTTCCTCCATCGATCAGTTTAATCGCAATATTGATATTGCCGAAAATAGTTTGGCGCTCGAAGAAACAACGCTCAATGGAGCCACTAATTTATTACAGCGTATTCAAGAGCTTGCGGTACAAGCAGGTAATACAGCAGTACTAACACCCAGTGAATATCAGTCCCTCGCCGATGAAGTCAATATACGACTCGATGAATTAGTCAGTATTGCTAATACACAAAACTCTAATGGCGATTATATTTTTGCAGGCTTTAGAAGTGATACACCGCCATTCACTGGTGATAATATTAATGGTTATCAATTCAATGGTGATGAAGGTCAATTACAAATTAAAATTGATGAAAACACATTTATTGATTCGAACGATACTGCAAAAGCATTATTTGTCGATGTGCCTAGTGATCAAAATAATGTGGCAACATCGGTTGATCCGAATAACCGATCTAATCCCCCCATTTCTATTACCGTGGGTAATATTGTTGACCAAGTGGCCTATGATGAATTTTATCCCGAAGATATCATTATTCAATTTAATGAAGACGCAGATATTACCCCAGCGGGTAGAAACTTTACCGTAACAGAACGCTCAACTGGTAAAGTTATAGAAGCGAATAGGCCCTACACATCGGGTGAGCCTTTAGTGTTTAACGGTGTTGAGGTAACGATTACGGGTAATCCAGCAGCGGCAGATATTGGCGCTGGCTTAGCGGGTGATCAATTATTTATTGACTCGGCAGATACGCAAGATGTTATTACTACGCTATTGCGTTTTCGCGATGCGCTAAATGGATTTGATGGCAGCCAAGAAGGCATTGAGCGTTTAGAGAATAGCGTAGGCTCGACAATTAATAATTTACGGACTGCACAAAATTCTATCTCTGAGGTTGTCTCTTCAATTGGTGCAAGAAATAATGTCCTAGAAAGTACAAGGAATTTGCACGCAGATACTGAGCTTGTTTCGAGAGAATTGCTATCTAGTCTTAGAGATTTAGATACTGCCGAGGCAATAGGGCGTTTACAACTGGAAAGCTTCGTCTTAGAGGCTGCACAGGCGAGTTTTATTCGCGTGACTGAATTGAGTTTGATTAATCAACTGTAATAAAAAATATAGCTTAACAGTTGCACTTTGCAGCATGGCTACTCTTGGTACAGCGATGTTTTTTTAGTGTTTCTTTTTAGGTCAAGTAATGCTTTGCCGTAGTTTTCTTGATTTTCTTTTGTGACCGCCAATACTTTTTCATTAAGTACAATAATCTCACGCAGCGTATCGCTGTCACTGCTATTTGCCGCTAATGGTTTACCTGTAATCTCTTCAATGATGGCTTCTCTTTTTTTTTCGTAGGCAATTAGCTCGTCCCATTCTTTCTTTTCACTATGTGTCAGCATTTTTTTAGTGAGTTCCAGCAATTGTGTGTAAGGGTTATTCATAGTTATTGCTCTATTGGTTTAAAAGCGGCAAGGCGGCAAAGAGTTGCAGGTTTTAGTTGCCGTTATCAGAGATTACAAAATAAAAGTAGCATTTTTAGCGCTGTAAGCCAAGTAATTCGGCACTTTTAAAAATTGGCACGGCGGTTGCTAATACCTATATGTGAATTGTAAATAAATAAAAAGTAAAAATAGGTTTAGTAAACAATTTTTGCTTAAGAATTTACTCAACCATTTTACTCAATAGTTTGTTACTGCTAGTTGATATAAATGTTGTTAAACAATAAATCCAATAATTTGGATTCAATAGCTTATTTTAAATAGGAGACTGTTATGTCTTTAGTTATCAATACCAACGTTGCTTCTCTGAATGCACAACGTCAGCTACTGAACTCTGGTAATGATCTTGATCAGGCATCAGAGCGTTTAGCATCGGGTCGGCGCGTCAATACTGCCGCTGACGATGCCGCAGGTTTGGCGATTGCTAACCGATTAACCTCTCAGATCAGAGGTCTTGATCAAGCGATTAGAAATGCCAACGACGGCATATCGCTTATTCAAACTGCTGAGGGCGCGCTCGATGAGACAACAAATATTCTACAGCGAATTCGCGAACTATCTATTCAGTCGGCGAATGGTATTTTCTCTGATTCTGACCGATCGACACTGGATGCCGAGGTACAGCAATTAAAAGAAGAGCTTGATCGAATTGCTACAGCGACAACATTTAATGGCCAACCATTACTAGATGGCAGTTTAGGTAGCGTGACACTACAGGCGGGCTCTGAGGCAACCGATACGATTGAGCTAAATATTGCTGCGGTCGATACCGATGCATTGGGTGGTCAAAACACCGGTGATGTCATTGGTACAACAGTAACGGGTGCAAGTGCTGCGTTAGCATTAGCGAGCTTACAAGCGATAGATGAAGCTGGGGCCGGTACAACGGTAACTATTAATCAGCAAAGTGTCGGTGACTTATCAGCTGCTACTAACGTAGGAGAAGCACTGGCAACGATCAACTCTAATGTTTCGGGTGTTGAAACAACGGCATTTGTAGAGCTGGTTGCAACTAACGCTGGTAACGGTATTGTTCGTGGCGCAGAAGCCGTCACGATTACTTTAGATTTACAAGATGGTAGTACGAATACATTAGAGATTCGTAATACCGGTAGCCTTGAACAGTTTGTTGACCGAGTCAACGAGTTGGGTGGTGATTCACTTAATGCTTCTATTAATGATGATGGTCGTCTAGTTTTACAAAGTAATGTAGCGGCTTTTGTCGCACTCACGAGTGCGCCTACTGGGGCTAATGCAACAGCAATTTCGGCAACAGGCTTAGTAGCCGGTGATTTATCGCAAGCTTTCCAGTTATCTTTTGAAGCAACTGCCGATGACGTCACTGGAGTTAATATTGGCGTTGGTGCCACACTCAATGATGGCAGCCTTGGCTTAAATTCACGTACTGCAGGTGATATCACAGGTATTGCTATTACCACTGCGACGGCTTTAGATATTGACGCAGGGGCGTTGCAACTAAACGGTGTTGAAATTGGTGAAATTAACGGTGGTGCTTCCGTAGGTGCTAATGCAACCGCTATTGCCGATGCTATTAACCTTTTATCGGGTGAGCATGGTGTTGTCGCAACGGCAACCGGTGCGGTGTTATCACTTAATTCTATCTCGGGTGATGAGATTCAAATTTTACAAAACGATACGATTGCTCTAGCTGATACGGGTTTGGTTAATACGAATATCTCCGAGAGCCAAGGTGACACCGTTGCCAGTATTGTCATTGATACCGCAGAGGGTGCGCGTAATGCACTGAACGTTGTTGATGTTGCGCTCGAAGAGATTAACGCGATTCGAGCAGATTTGGGTGCGATTAATAACCGGCTCGATTTTACGATTAGTAATTTATCGAATGTGGTAGAAAATACCTCAGCGTCGCGTTCTCGTATTTTAGATGCAGACTTTGCCGCAGAATCAGCAGCGCTCAGTCGAGCTCAGGTACTCCAGCAGGCCTCGCAGGCCATTCTTGCGCAGGCAAATGCCAGACCTCAGCAGGTACTTCAGCTTTTACAGAACTAAATTTTTAAAGTATTTAGCTCGAAGCATTTGTATCTTTGAAAAAAACAGCCGTAAATTCCCGTTTATGGCTGTTTTTTTTATGCATTTTTAGAATAATTCTCTCCATTTAGTGGTTTATTTTATATTTTTATTTATAAAAAAAGTCAACAAACTGTCACATTGGGAAAATTAACCAATAAAAACAATGGCTTATATTTTTTAATCGAAGTCTACCTAGTAAGCCTCATTTATTTTTCCCATTAAAGATTACATTTATTGAGTCGATACCCCTGACAAGACATTAGAAATTTATTTCGGTGTATTTAAGTCGGCTCATTAGTCGGCGCTCATTTAACAATGTTAGGAGTCCATCATGGGATTAGTCGTTAACAGTAACATCGCATCAATTAATGCGCAGCGTCAGCTATCTAGCAACGGTGCCGCATTAGACCAAGCCAGTGAGCGTCTAGCTTCTGGTCTTCGAATTAACTCTGCAGGCGATGACGCCGCAGGTCTTGCTATTTCAAACCGTCAAACCTCGCAAATTCGTGGTCTGGATCAGGCTATTCGTAATGCGAATGACGGTATCTCTTTAGTGCAAACTGCTGAGGGTGCACTCGATGCAACCACAAATATTTTACAGCGTGTACGTGAACTATCGGTACAGTCATCGAATGGTATCTTCTCAGATTCTGACCGTTCAACACTTAATGCTGAGGTTGAGCAGCTAACTGCTGAGCTTGACCGTATTGCGGGTTCTACTACCTTTAACGGTCAAAATATTCTAGATGGTAGCTTGGGTACCCTTAGCTTACAGGTAGGTTCAGAAGCTGGTGATACTATTGATCTAACGGTTCAAGGCTTTAGTGCAGCAGAATTAGGCGGTGCAGAAGGTGGTGCTGATGTTGTTGGTGCTGCAGCGACAGGTTCACTATTAACCGGGTTACAAACTATTACTAATGCAGCGGCTGCAACAGCAGTAACTATTAACGGCCAAGCAGTTGGTGATTTGTCAGGTGCGACGACTCTTGAAGGCGCATTAGACACCATTAATGCGAATGTATCTGGTGTTGAGGCTAGTGCGTTTGTTGAGGGTACTTTAGGTACAGCGACTCTGAGTGGTAACGGTATTATCACTGGTACTAATCGCGTTAGTTTTGCAATTTTAGGTCAAGATGGCTCAACGACAACCGTTGAAATTGGCAATACGGGTTCTGTGCAAGAAATTGCTGACTCTCTTAATGAGCAAGCAGGTGGCCTTGTACAAGCAAGTGTTAACGATGCTGGCCGTTTAGAGCTAAATAGCAACTCTGCTACTAGTATTACATTGGGTGAAACAGGTGCAGGTACAGCTCTAGCTGCTGTAGGTACAGCGACTGGTGGGGCACTTCAAGCAAGACTTTCATTTGAGCTAACCAGTGTAGAGCCAGGTTTAGTTGAGAATGCAGCTGTTGGTGGAACACCAACGGTTAATGCTGTAGATATTGCTGTTGGTGCTACTATTGTTGGTGCAGCGATTGGCGTGCAATCAAGAGTCGATGGCGATATTACAGGAGTTGCAGCAGCAGCTGGGGCACTAGCAGCAGGTGATTTATCGATTAATGGTGTTGAAATTGGTGCGGTTGCTGCTGGTGGTAGTGCCGCAGCTCAAGGTACAGCCGTTGCTACAGCTATTAATTTACAAACTGCGGCGACAGGTGTTGTAGCGTCGTCAGCGGCAGGTGTCTTAACGTTGAATTCTGTCGATGGTTCTGAAATCTCGCTTGATTTTGCAGAAACAAATGCCAATGTTGCTGCATCGACAGGCTTAATTGAAACCAATAATTCGAACTCACAAGGTGGTTCGGTTGCCGATATTGATATCTCTACCCAAGCCGGTGCACAAGCGGCTATCGATGTAGTTGATGTTGCCCTTGAGCAAATCAACAGCCAACGTGCAGATTTAGGTGCGATTAATAACCGCTTAGACTTTACAGTATCTAACTTGGCTAACGTGTCTGAGAATACCTCAGCGGCGCGGTCGCGAATTGTCGATGCTGACTTTGCCAGTGAAACTGCCGAGTTGAGCCGAGCTCAGGTACTACAGCAGGCGTCGCAGGCCATCTTGGCTCAGGCAAATGCGCGTCCTCAGCAGGTGTTATCACTACTTAACTAATCGACTAATGAGATTAATTAAGTATATTTTCTTAGTAATGGAGTATTCGATAATTTGATTGCTTCATTATTAAAGCAAAGAGGTAACAACCCATGAATGAAGTAAGAACGTCACAATTAACCCCTCAGTTGGTTACGAGTGCGGCTTCTTCACAGGGTATCGCTACAGCAAGATCATTACCGCCAAGCGGTAATACATTGCCGATAAAGGATGTATCGGCACCTGAGCAAATCGAAGAGGTCAACCGAACAGGGAGAATAGAAAGTAATTCACAAACGACTACTCTACCTGTAGAAGAAGCCGTCACTGAAATTAACGAGTATATTCAATCTGTTCAACGCGATTTGCACTTTAGTATTGATGAAGATTCAGGGGTCACGGTTGTGCGTGTACGTGATAAGGAGTCGGGAGAACTGATACGCCAAATACCCGAGGATATATTCCTCAATTTGGCTCAAAAGTTAAAGGAAGACAATACCATAAGTTTGTTAGATGCTCATGGTTAACTACTGAGAGTGACTTGATAAACTTAAATAAAAAGGCGCATTTTATGCGCCTTTTTTTATACCCAAAATATTTATTGGTTATGCTGGCCAGTGGCAGTTTTAAGGTAACTGATGAAGATCTTTATTAAAACTAAGATATGGCATAAAACTTGAATAAGGTTCTATGGGGAACCTTGTATAGAGCAATGATGAATAGAGTGGTACCCAAAAAGAGAAGTCGAACACATTTTAGGCAGTTTTTTCTAATGTCTTTATATTTACTGCCGATAACAGTTAGAGCCGCTTTATAAATAATTTATACAAGTTGGTATAGCTAGCTACTACAAAAGCTTGTTAAAGGAAAGTCAGGCGACTTTTTTTAGACTTAACAAAACAGATTACTAGAGTAAACAAAATACGGTGGGCAGGAAGCCCGCCTATTGGCGATAAGCCAATGCGAGAAGTTAACAAGCCAGTCAATCGACGCATTGTCGTAGCTTGTTGAATTCGACTCTGAACAAAAGTCAGGACGACTTTTTTCAGAATTAATAAAACAGATTACTAGAGCAAACAAAATACGATGGGCAGGAAGCCCATCCATTGGCGATAAGCCAATGCGAGAAGTTAACAAGCCAGTCAATCGACGCATTGGCGCAGCTTGTTGAATTCGACTCTGAACAAAAGTCAGGACGACTTTTTTCAGAATTAATAAAGAAGGTCATTCTTATGTCTCAAAATGTTGTCAATTTACTCGGTGCTGGTACAGGTGTTGATACCCAAGCCTTGGTTGCCTCATTGGTCGAGGTTGAGCGTTCGGCGCCACAGGGGCGAATTGATAACGAGCGCGAAACAGCCGAGACACGTATTTCTGACTTAGGCTTATTAAATAGCGCACTCTCGTCACTACAAGATGCGGCAAGTGCTTTGGGCAATACCGATGTTTTTAATACACGAAGTGCGCTTATTGGTGATAGCACGGCATTTAATGCGGTCTCGTTAGACACCGATGCACCAATAGGTGATTTTTCGTTTACTATTTCTCAGTTGGCGCAGTCGCAATCGCTTTCTACTCAAACGGTGTTCGCAAATACGACCGATGCCGTCGGTACAGGGATATTAACCTTTAACTTTGGCAGTTATGAGCCAGTAGTGCCGCCAGCTAATCCAACGACTTTTACCGAAAATACAAGTAGACCTCCACAGACGATTACCATTGATGAAACCAACAATACCTTGGCAGGTTTAGTGCAAACAATTAATAACGCCGACTTTGGTGTACAAGCCAGTATTGTTAACGATGGTTCGGGTCAGCGTTTGGTATTGAGTGCGGAGTCAGGGCTCAATAATCAATTACAAATATCAGTATCCGATAGCGATGGTGATAATACGGACCTTGCTGGCTTATCGAGTTTTGCTTTTAATGAGAACTCGCAACAATTGGTACAAAACCAGGTAGGCCAAGACTCAGAGTTTGCAGTTAACGGGCTCCAAGTGTCGCGTTCAAGTAACACGATTGATGATGTGATTAATGGCTTTGAGTTTAATTTGTCGGGGCTTACTAACCCTGGCGAGGCTGTTAATGTCACTATCGAGCAAGACACAACCGCCGCGGTGAGTACCGTACGTGATTTTGTTGAGATTTATAATACGTTTTTAGAAGCAATTGAGCCGTTAGTCGGTGTTAATTCAGAGACTAATGAGCGTGGTAGCCTTGCCAACGATACGTTGGCACGTAACCTGCCAACACAGGTACGACAGTTACTTGTGGGTGATGTTGGTGGTTTAAATGGTGATTTTTCGGCACTGACTAATATTGGTATTCGTACCGAGCGTGATGGTACGCTTTCTATTAATGAGACTGATTTTACTAATGCGATAGAAAATAATTTTGATGCATTTACAGAGCTGTTTATCCCTTCAACGCAGTCATCGACAGATCAAATCACCGTTAATACCTTTGGTGACAATACTCAGGCAGGTGAGTTTGATGTAGTGATTACGCAGCAGCCCTCGCGTGGCAATTTAGTGGGTGATACGCTTGGAGGCAATATCTTAACCAATTTAGCGGCACCCGTTGCAACAAGCGCAATATTAACGGGTACATCACCTATAGCAACACTGGCTGATTTTTTACCAAGGCCTGCGACCTTAACGATTGCTGGAGGCGATGTGCCTCTCAATATTCAATCTTCAGGTGCAGGTCCTAACGATAATGATTTTGAGCTAACCATTGATGGTGTTACCTCGGCGGCTCCTATTAGTATTCCTGTTAATGACTTTGCAGACGAAGCCTCTTTAGCAGCAGCTATCGAAGAGCAAATCAATAACGATGCTAATTTGAATGGTGTTAGCGTAAGTTTTGAAAATGGTAATTTTGTTATTACCTCTCCGACCACAGGCCCTACATCGACTATTGCTTTTAATGCCATTGGTGTAGGCGTACAACCGCTGACACCGGTCGTAGAGCAAGGTACCAACACCACAAACGATTATGATTTTACCATTGAGGTTGATGGCATTACCTCGGGTACGGTGAGTTTGCCACTGAATAGTCCTACAAGCTTTGATGAACTTGCTAGCGAATTACAAACACAAATTAATGCCGATGCTAACTTAAGTGGTGCTGGGGCAAGTGTGACTGTTAGTCACAATGGTACCCAGTTTGTGGTTACCTCGGATTCTACGGGTGTGGGTTCAAGTATTAGTAATATAACGCCCATTGGTGCAAGGGCCGTTGATCTTGGGCTTAATGGTGGTGCCACGCAGCAAGGTGCGGCAACGGGTGGTAATACTTCGGATTATGATTTTTCTATTGTGCTCGACGGGACCGAGTCTGGTGTCATTAGTATTGATTCTGCGAGTTATGCAAACTTTGATGAACTTGCCGCCGAAATTGAATCACAAATCAATGCGGACTCCGCACTCGCGGCTGTTGATGCCACCGTTAACGTAACCTTTGATGCCGTTAATAATCGATTCAATATCGAGTCGAGCCGTTTTGGCTCGGTATCGAGTGTGGTGATTACCAACATCGGTGTTAATGCAGGTGACCTTGGCTTGGCTACTGGTGTATCGACCTCGGGTACTAATGTAGCAGGTACGGTTAACGGTGTAGAAGGTTTTGGCTCAGGTAATGTTTTATTACCGGCACTGGGTGAACCTGGCGAAAGCCTTGCGTTACTCATTGGTGAAAACGCTACTACCGGCACAGTGAATTTTTCACGAGGGCTTGGGGGTGCACTAGAGGAGCTAATCGCTCAGTTTTTAGGTACAGATGGTGCTATTGCTCTACGACAGACATCCCTAAGTAGTGACTTGGAAGATCTCGATGAAGACCAGCTTCGTTTGGACTCTCGTATCGAAGCATTTCAGCAGCGTCTAACGTCACAATTTATTGCTACAGATGCGATTGTACGTAGCTTGCAGCGTAGTGGTGAGTTTTTGGAAACAACCTTAGATAACCTATTAAACGCGGGTCGCGATAATTAATTTTTAATCGATAAAAAACCTAAAGCCATCTCCATAGATGCCGATAACAATAATAAGAGCCAGATGAATAACCCTATTACTCATCGGCCTATTATTGATAACTGGTGGAGATGTATCGTGAATGCACAAGTCGCATTAAAGCAATATGGTCAAGTTAGAGTAAATGCAGCCGTTGCTGGTGCTTCATCCCATGACTTGATTAAAATGCTTTACGATGGTTTGCTAGAGCGCATTGCACAAATGAAAGGTGCAATGGAGCAAAAAAATATCGAATTAAAAAATAAAAAAGTTAACCAAGCTGTTGCGATTGTTTCTGGTTTACGCGAATCGCTAAATCACGATAGTGGTGTCGAACTTTCTACCCGGCTTGATGATATATACGACTATGTACAGCGTCGCTTATGGCAAGCACATACACAAAACAATGTAGAGATTCTTGATGAGTGTACGTCACTCGTAAGTGAAATCAGTGGTGCATGGGAAGAAATTGGCTCACAGGTTTAGCACAGCCTTAGCTACTTCTTTCTCGACTTAGATAGCTCTGTGCTCTAATGTGTTATTGTGATTCCTTAATTAATAGCATTGTCTTTAATGTCATCTAAGGTATCATCTAAATAAAATAAGTCTTCGTTAATCAGCGAAAAAATTTCATTTTTCATTTCCGAAAACTGTTGTTTCCCTATTTTGTAACAGTCGTTAAACTCTTTTTGAGTATTTATAAAATAGTAGCATTGGTTTTTATCGTTGGGCCTTATATAGCGTTAAAAATTATGGGTTGCTAGCTAGGTTATCGAAAAGCGATTGCAGACTTACTCGATAAAACTCAATAAAGTTCTAACCCCTCAGTTAATTACCCACCATATCGTTTTTGGCACAGTCTGTGCTGTATCTATTATAAATATTAAAAACGACGGTTTTTTGCCGTTTTATTTGTAGGGGATACACTATGAGTCTGTCAGCAAAGTCTATAGACATAAAAACAGAAGTAGTTGATGAGATTACACCTTATCAAGTAATTACCATGTTATTAGATGGTGCTTTGGAGCGAGTTGACCAAGCTATTATAAGCTTGGATGAAGGAGAGCTGGAAGAAGCCAATGCTTTGGTTGGAAAAACGATTGGTATTGTCGGTGGCTTGCGTCAAAGCCTCGATACAAAGCAAGGCGGTGAGCTAGCTAATAATTTAGATATGCTCTATGAATACATCGTTGCACAGCTTCAAGCTATCGATGAATATGATGAGCCAGTGATTATATTAGACGAAGTAAGAAAGCTATTAAATGAAGTGCATTCCGGTTGGGTAGAGATCGAAGCACAAGTATAGAACTCATCAGTTTGATTTTTGGTCTGGATTGTAAGCTTTATGTAATTTATATTAATTACTAAAGGTTTCATGAGATAAGCCGTTAGCCTTAGTGAACAATATATCACAGAGGTTATTATGGCTATCATCCCAGCATCACAATTATCACTCATGAGAAAGCGTCGTGAACTTAAGAAGTCAGTGGATAACTGCGAATGGGATAAATTGCTAAAATTAGAAGCAGATCTTTGTTTAGAAATTACGAATGCAGTATCAGATCCTCAGCGCTCACCTAAATCCCTAATGGCAGAGCTTGGTGGAGTGGTTAAGTTATATCGTGAGATGTCTGATATTTGTGTTAGACGGCAATACCACCACCCGCACAATCCACAGTAAGTAACTTTACTTATTTACATATCCCCCTAGTTAAAATGTCTTTGGCTCTATCTTGATAGAGCTTTTTTTATGCATGCTTATTTGGGTAATAATCATTAAAAAAGTTATTATCAAGACATTGGCCCTCAAGCTAATTAAGCTAGCGCTATAGCCTATTTGATGATTAATTAATCGCTTTTTACTATTATTTCATTAATATCAAAAATATCCTGTCATTTATTTGACTTCTTATTATTGTTTGACTATTTATTTAAGGGAAGTTAATCAATTGACGCTGTAGCAAAAGGCGCAGTAACGAGTAACATAATATTTCATCAGTAGTAGGAATGATCTATGAGTGACATTAGGATCTTGGTAGTTGATGAAGACGATAAGCGTCGGCATGAATTAAGTATTATTTTGGATTTTTTGGGTGAATCGGCGGTTATAGCAACCCCTGAAAACTGGCAAGAATTAGTTAGTGATCTAAACGTCGAAGAATTTACCGGTATTTTACTCAGTAACAGTGGTTGTGCATCTACACTCAACGACTGCTTGTCAGAGTTATTGGCCTGGAATAAATGCGCTGCGATCGTTTTATTGGATGAGCTAACTGACGATGCCGATTTAAAGAAAAAAGTGGATGCTAATTTACGTAAGCACATTATCGCGACGCTAAATACACCGCCAAGCTACAATCAACTATTGGCAGCACTCCATCGTTCTCAGTGTTTTCATCAAGCTCAAAGAGATGCTCAACGCCAGCCCGTTAGGCGTGCTCCTCATTTGTTTAGAAGTCTAGTTGGCACTAGCCGTAATATTCGTAATGTTCGCGATATGATGGCGCAGGTAGCCGATAAAGACGTGACAGTTTTAGTAACAGGGGAGTCGGGTACGGGCAAGGAAGTGGTTGCAAGAAACCTACATTATCATTCTTCCAGACGCGACAAACCTTTTGTACCGGTTAATTGTGGTGCTATTCCTGCTGAGTTGTTAGAGAGCGAACTCTTTGGTCATGAGAAAGGAGCCTTTACAGGGGCTATTAGTGCCCGTGCTGGGCGTTTTGAAATGGCCGAGGGCGGAACCCTGTTTCTAGATGAAATCGGTGATATGCCACTTAATATGCAAGTTAAAATACTACGCGTCTTACAAGAGAAATGTTATGAGCGTGTAGGAGGTAATAAATCCCAGACAACCAATGTCCGTATTATTGCCGCGACGCATCGTAACCTAGAGAGCATGATCGAAGAAGGTAGTTTTCGCGAAGACTTATTTTATCGTCTCAATGTGTTTCCCATCGAGATGCCATCATTGGATGAGCGCCGCGAAGATATTCCATTATTACTAACAGAAATTATTGCCCGTCTAGAAAACGAAAAGCGTGGTTCTGTGCGCTTTAATTCGACAGCTATTATGTCGCTCTGCCAGCACCGGTGGTCAGGCAATGTCCGAGAGCTCGCCAATCTTGTCGAGCGTATGTCAATCTTGCACCCCTACGGTGTTATTGGCGCTAATGATTTACCACCCAAGTTTTGTCACGTTGATGTTAGCGACGAGATTTTTGACATCCCTGCTGCTGAAGAGCAAGAGGCTGGCCCCGCTGTTGTTAATTTAAATGCGACACCATTATTGCCCGAAAATGGTATTGATTTAAAAGAGTACTTAACGACTTTAGAGCAAAGCCTTATTCAACAAGCACTAGATGATAGTGGTGGAGTGGTTGCACGCGCTGCTGAGAGATTGTCGATCCGACGTACCACACTGGTCGAGAAAATGCGTAAGTACGAAATGCAAAGAGCCTAAATATAACTCTTATAATCTTATAAGAGTTATAAGCAGTTTTTAGGGCGAGGTAGGCCTGCAATTTTATTCAATAGCTTTGCAGGACTGCCAGGAAATAATTGCATTAAATAAATACTATTGCCTTTTT
This sequence comes from uncultured Pseudomonadales bacterium, assembly GCA_947488935.1. Lineage (GTDB taxonomy): Bacteria > Pseudomonadota > Gammaproteobacteria > Pseudomonadales > Cellvibrionaceae > CANLBN01. The sequence goes on along the minus strand of CANLBN010000006.1, from coordinate 3,453 downwards.
CTTTACCGAGCTTAGTTGCCGTAAACTTTACCAAAGGGCGCATAGCAGGAGAGAGTTCAAAGTTTGTATAGAACTCTCTAATTAGATTAATCATTTCCCAGTGTTTATCTGATAACTCGATATTTTCTTGGTAAGCAATTTCTATCGCAACCTTTTCATTCCAGTCGCTTAAGTTTTTTAAATAGCCTTCTTTGTCAGTATCAATACTAGAATCGTTAACAACAATAGACATGCTAATACCAGCTTTGGACGAGTTTATGTTGGGTAGTTAACTCTACAAAATATATAAAATCAATCAGTTCGATATGTGGTGTTAGCTCCTGACCTAATAGCCCTCGGGCTTTTAGGTCTGCTTCAATGGCATAACATTTTTTGCCACTCAGCTTGTCGGCAAGAGAGTGCTTTAATAAAGCACCATAAACCCCGTTCTCTAATAACAAAATACTGTCACTCTCTTGGGCATAGCATAGGCATTGCTGTAAAGCACTATGGGTAAAAGGCGATTGGTTAACGGTATGTAAAATAGAGTGACTCATAATAAGTAATAGGCAAACAATAATGGGTGCTAAAAAGACAACAACGTATCCTGTGTGGATAGTACCTTTTGTATCTCGGTTGGGCTAAGGCACTCAGCATCGGTACAAAGAGAGCTGGTGGATATATTTCTCTGCTCAAGTGATTGAGCGCAGACAAAAACACGTTCAATATCATAAAGTTCAAAGGCATTAATTTGTTTCTCTAGGGATTTTTGATGCACACTCTCACTGTTTTGACTTTTTAACAATTGAAAAACCCCATCACCCCAAAAAATAAGAGTGATATCTTGCCCAAATAAACCCATCGCTAGTGTTGCATCTAGAGCCTCTTGTGCTAAATCACTACCATAGGGAGTATGCCCTAATGTAATACCTATTTTTTTACTACTTGTCATATTATCCACTTATCCGCCAAAGGTAATAAGTCGATCAGACTTAACCGTGGCATCGGCTAATTCACCAAGCCCAGATAAGTTTATACCGTTACGCAAATTATGAGCTGCTTTCTCGTATCTCAGCGCCTCCACTTTGTTAATAATTCCCCGTTTTAAGCCAGCGGCAATGCAGACGACGCTATCGAAACTATGTTGCTGTTGCAATTTATCCCATTCCTTAGCGACATCGAATTCACCTTGCCCAATACATTGAATACTCGATCCGTTATAGGCTGCATCGTGATAGAAAAATACGCGATACAAACGATGTTTTTGCAAAAGTAATGCGTTGGCAAACTGATAGGCGCTTGAGCTTGCCTGTGATGAGGGGGGTGAGAGAACAAGTAATGAGAATATCATTGGGTGATTATATAACAGGCTGGGATATAACAGCTAATTGGATCACTAGCTTGTGTGGTGCTTACCTATAAAAAAGCCCCTTAATAGGGGCTTTTTAGTAATTTAGTTGTTCAACTATTTATTCGACTTATTCGTCGCTCATTACACCTAAAATGTGCAGTAAGCTGACAAATAGGTTGTAAATACTTAGGTATAAAGAAGTTGTGGCCATAATGTAGTTAGTCTCACCACCATTAATAATACGGCTAGTGTCGTAAAGGATAAAACCTGACATTAGCAATACGATTAACATGCTGAACCCTAGGTGAAATAGCGATACATCAACACCAAATAGGCTAGCGACAAACATACCGACCATGCCAACAACTGCGACAACCATACCAACCATCAAAAAACCACCCATAAAGCTAAAGTCTTTACGTGTTGTTAATACATAGGCAGATAGAGTGAAGAAAACCAATGCTGTGCCACCTAACGCTTGTGTCACTATCATACCGCCGTTGGCTGTTGCTAGATAATGATTAAGGATTGGCCCAAGGGATGCACCTAATAAGCCAGTAAAGGCAAAAACAACAGCAATACCTGCACCGGAATTAGCCGTGCGTGGTAGTACTAGCCAAATAAGTAATAGGGCACCGATACTAAACACGAGTGATAAACCATGTGGTACCCCAACGGCCATAGATATACCTGCGGTCATTGCGCTAAATAATAGCGTCATTGCCAATAATGCATAGGTATTTCGCAGCACTTTACTGGTTTCAAGCTGTTGCACACCAGCAGTTTGATGATTATAAATATCTTGTTGCATAAAAGACTCCAGACACTGTTAATAATTAACTTGTTAGTATATTTGAGGGCAATCCCCAAAATAACAAGCCTATAATACAAATACCCTATATAAAATCAACCTTAAATAATCCATGGTTACTTAATATATTTTATAGGTTGAGGGCTTACACTATGGTTATTCGTTAAAAGTTTAACTTTGGTTGCCCGCTTGTTTGCAAAACAACCCGCTAAACCTTATTTTGCTTGTGGCGAGCAAGTGCTTTTGTGGCTATTATATGGCTAAAATGTATTCAATAGGTACGAGTAAGAGCAAACTATGAAAAGCGCACAAGAACAATTATCGACTTATAAAAGTGTTCACTTAAACCCATCGAACATTAAGACGCACTTTGTTGGCATTCCTTTGATTATTGCAGCGATTGTCCTATTGCTTAGCTTAGTTTCATTGCCGCTTGGTGATGTTATTCAGCTAACGCTGGCTCAGTTGTTTTTTATCGGTGCGATGATTTATTACACAATGCTGCGCTTCTCATTAGCCGTTGGCTTATTCTTATTTTTGGGGCCTTTGGTTTATGTGGCGACGATAGTATCCAATGTTGATAATTTATACCTGTGGGCAATTGGTATGTTTATTGTGGGTTGGGTAATGCAGTTTATTGGTCACCACTTCGAGAAAGCCAAGCCAGCCTTTGTTGATGATTTAAACCAGCTAATGATTGGCCCCTTCTTTTTGATGGCCGAGATTTATTTTATGCTGGGATTTGAAAAACAGCTTGAGGAAGAAATTACTCCAATAGCTATCGAAAAGCGCCGTAAATTAGAGGCCAAGCTCAAATAAGTTGTTAGTTTTATGGGTGTAGTTAATCGCCTTTCACTGAAGCTCCATTCAAATTTTTTCAAAAGCTTCTTAGTATCTATTGTCTCTACAGTAACAGGTGGGTTTTGTATTTTATCATCACTTTGGTTTACTTCTTAAAGGTAATAAAAAATATTAACCAACTATTAGTTGATGAGTGGAGCAGTGGTTTTTAAGTAGGTGTGGGTCTCGGAGAGAGTTATATGCCGGTGAGCAGAGATTATCTTCGGTACGTCCTGTACCTCACCCTATGGGCGCTTCGTGGATCAAAATGTTCCAGACATTTTGTCGAACAAGAGTCTCGTCTTGCTCTGTTTTTTCTTCACCCATAAAAAAACCGCCTTACGACGGTTTCTTAATTGTATGGCGGAGAAGCAGGGATTATCTTCGGTACGTCTTGTACCTCACCCTATGGGCGCTTCGCGGATCAAAATGTTCCAGACATTTTGTCGAACAAGGGTCTCATCTTGCTCTG
>CANLBN010000005.1 GCA_947488935.1 uncultured Pseudomonadales bacterium | reverse complement strand
GCTCCTGCTCGCGCCAATTACCTACATCCATACGGCAATGGCTACCGCTCCTGCTCGCGCCAATTACCTACATCCATACGGCAATGGCTACCGCTCCTGCTCGCGCCAATTACCTACATCCATGTAGGCAAAAATTTATGGTTTAAAAGTACATATTCACTAGGGTCATAGTAATTGGAATAGTAATGATAGATATACCAGTTTGAATAACGATAATCGTTGCCATGAGCGTATCGTCTCCACCCAGTTGCTTAGCCAATGTGTAAGCGGCTGGCGCCGTGGGTGCGGCACCAAATAAAATGGCAATAGAGGTTTGTATTGCACTAAGTTCTAAATAAAGGCACGCCATAAATATGATTGCAGGAAAAGCAATCATTTTAAGCGAACAGGAGACAACAACAGGAAACCAACCGGAAGAAAAATCCTTTATGCGAATATTAGCTCCCACACCTAGCAAAACAATCGGCAAAGCGGCAGCACCTAATAGCCGTGTAACATCATGTAAAATCGGCACACTTTTCCAATTCATATAGTTAAAAATTATCCCAAGTAATACCGCAATAATTAATGGGTTTCTTGCAAGCTCGCTAAGGGTACCAATCAACAAATTATGGAGCTTTTCGCCCTTACTAAGGCTGCCTACCATGACTATAACGACACTGATATTGGTGATGGGAATCAAAATAGCAGAGCCTAGTGCTGCTGTAGATAAACCACTTGATCCATAAAGTGCCTCTGCTATAGCAAGTACAATAAAAGTATTGTGCCTAGCAGAACCTTGCATAACCGATGTCATTGAAGGTATCGACCACTTAAACAATTTTGAGGCCAATATAGATAAAATAATCGCCGCAAAAAAAGCGCTATAAATAACCAACGCATATTTACCAATCAGGTCGGCGGTCACCTCAATCTGTGAGGTTCTATTAAATAAGAGCGAGGGAATTAACACCCAATAAACTAACTTATTGTTCAAATGCCAAAACTCTAAGCTCGGGATACTAAAACGCATCAAAGCAAAGCCCAATAGGATAAGCACAAAGATGGGGATAATTTCTACTAATATACTAATCATTAAATCAACCGATAATTATTTATTACATTTAAAAAGCTACTAGACAGTCTATTTTTCCTTCAAGGCAAATATATTTAGCGAAAACAATAAACCCCTCCTTCGACTGGAAAACGTCGATAAGGTAATTAATAGTCGATTAGGAGCTAATAAAATCTAGGAGTGAACATCTATTATTGAATAATAGCCCATAAAGATGAATTCGAGCATAATCTATTTATAAATGCTTGACCAATTAAATGATAATGATTATCATTTAATTGTCGGCCAAATACCACAGGTATGTATTCTAACAGTTTTTATCTTGGCTTTTTGACGTAGTTTGATAACCCTATAGTTAACCGCAAAAAGGTAAATACCATGATCTCTAGCAATGCAGTCACTTTAAGACCCGAAGAAACCCAAAGAGGATTAACACCTAGAACAATTACATCCAATGAGTTATTACAAGGCGAAAAAGCTATCTTGATACAACACAATGGTGGCGAATACCGTCTACAAATGACTCGCAGTAAGAAACTGATACTCACCAAGTAATAATTTACCGTCAAGCCAATCTAGGCAGATCAACTCACTCATGATCTAACCCCGACAAGCCAGACCCTCCTAAGAAGCCTGCGAACAAATCGGCTTCACTTAAGTTAGTTTAAGACAGTATTGCTAACGACAAATGATTGTCCCAGGCGCTATTTTTAGTTCTATATCGTTGGCGAAGCTGCATATCGTTAATACTTATTAACATACCCTGCCCGGTACTCACCAATAGCTCAGAGTTATTAACCCCGCTGTGTATTGCAATACCAGCAACATCCAGATAGTTTTTTTTCATTACAAACTGCCTGTTTTGTATATCCCAAAAACTTAAGGCATTACCTCTGGGAGATGAGACAACAAGCGTATCATCACATACGGCCAAACTTGCGGTATAGTTATTATGCCCTTGCCAAATATAATCTTCGGCGATAAAGGGCGAGAGCTTATCTTCCCCCCTATGGGAAAAAACTAGAGGGTTTATATACTCGCTATGAGATTGAGCACCAACAAATACTTGATCCTGCTTACCTATCGTTAAATGTCGCAAGCTATTACCCAAAAACTGGCTTGGATAACTTGCAAACAAGCAACCATCTTGACTGTCGATATAGGCCAGCGAAGAGTTAAAGCTCTCTCTATTAATCATATTATTATTGCTATCTTTTAATACTCCTCCGTTAGCAACAACTAGCGTTTTAGCATCAGACAATAGTGCAATTTGATGCGGCCCAACACCATAACTACTTATCTCATCAATTTTTTTATAGTTATCCTCTGCATCATAAATACCAATACACCCCTGATTCAAGGCCGTATTATTCTCAACGACATAAAGATAGCGATTAGTTTTATCGATAACGCCATGGCCATAAAAATGTCTATCCTTACTGGCCGGTATAATCGTCGACATTGTTCTACTAGCAACATCAACAATATAGGTAGATGTGCTGGGGCTGCGACCAAAGTAAATAGCTTCTCTTTTGCGCGTGTTATACAAACTATCATGTGCTCGCTCTGGAATAGCCAGCTGATAGTAAATATTACCGGCCTGATCCAATGCCGCGACATAGTGTTGACCACTCTTATCGGTAACAGAAGAGAGCAAAAGGTAACTCAAGGAGGGTAAACTGTTATTTGGGGCTGTCTGAAAAAGAGAATAAGCTCCAGCAGTAGCTAAAGGTAGGAAAAATAATCCGCCAATTAAAAAACAACGCCTATCTCGCTGCATACTATTTATGAGTCGCCATCATTTGCATTAAACCCCGCCTGTATATCTAATACTTTGACTAAATCTTTTGTAATCAACACTTTTAATCGAGCAAACTCTTCATAAAGTGGCTTAATATTGCCAGCCGCCTCTAATTTACTCACAGATAGCTGCTCAAAGTAATAGGGTTCACCTTTTGTCGCAGTAATCATGCTTGCTATTTTAGTGCTTGATGCTTTCAGTTCTAATGCAAGCCTTCCCTGTTTTTTTGCTACCAACAAGTGCTCAAAATTCTTATCTGTAAACAGTTTTAGTAAAGTTTTCATATTGTTATTTAAGTTACTACGAGAGCTTTGGCTACGCCAGGATTCTAAAAAGAATGGGTTAGCTTTTTTGACATCATCATCACTGAGGCTGGCTTTTGTAGCATTACCATCAATTAATGCAAAAGGAGAACCCAGCTTTCTATTTTGCATGACCTCAACAATAGTGATGATATTATTAACAATAAGCGATACAGCTTGCTGTACGTCAACGATGTCAGCACCCGTTTTAGTCTTACCTAATTGCTTAAAGTTTTGGTGGTGGTAGTCACCCCAGCCATCCAGTAATACTTGGCTTGTATTTTTTATCGCTTGGGCAATCGCGATACTTGACAAGCAGGCTTGCCGCATAAACATCGAGCGGCTCGCGACATCTGTAGCAAGGCTTTTTCCGAGCCTGTCAAATAAGACATACTCCATTGCAGATAGACCTTGTGTGAGCACGCCTCCACGCGCCAAGCTCTCTTGCGTGACTATCTCATTATTTTTCATTAATGCATTCACTTTTTTACCGACAAGGTTTTTTTTATCGGGCCAAAACTGAAGCGACCACTCGCGCCCATCTTTTTTAATGGGCCCAAACTGAACCCACTGCACACCTTGCCAGCTAGCCATTGTACTACGCCAATGAGTTTTTAACTGCTTAACCACTTGCTGATGGTCAGCCTCTTTGGCCTCGCACTGGGCTGCGATTTGTAATAACTTATCCGCATTTAAAAAAAGCGTTTGATAGCCGCTCTCTATGATATTTGTTGATACACTCTCGACAAAATCAATACGTGCATCTTTTGCATTACACCCACTTAAAACACCCGCCAATAACAACAAAGTAGTTAACGATATTATTTTCATCCTCTACTCACACTTACAAACTGTTTAAGAAATCAATCACTGCACTACGATTTTTTTTAGACAGCATCATAAATGCCTGTTGGCTAGAAGAGGCCTCACCCCCATGCCATAAAATAGCTTCTAGTAAGTTACGTGCTCGCCCATCATGTAAAAAACCCGCCTCACTACTCACCACTTTAGATAAGCCTATCCCCCATAAAGGTGGGGTACGCCACTCTTGGCCATTTGCTAAAAACTCTGGACGATTGTCTGCTAAGCCTGCGCCCATATCATGCAATAAAAGATCGGTATAGGGATAAATAGTTTGATTCGCCAGCCAGCTCATCGAATAGTCAGACGATGTCTTCCACTGAGGTTGATGGCAATCAACACAACCTAGCTCTGCAAATAAACGTTCACCCTTTTTGACCGATGGTTTATTAATATCTCTACGCGCAGGTACGGCTAAATTTTTTGCATAAAATGTGACAAAGTCTAAAATTTTATCGCTAACTTCTGGTGCCCCTTCAGGGCCATTACCATTGGGTGCATTCAGGCATTTTTTTTGTGTAGACGTACAATCATCCTTTACAAAAATAGATGATGTTAAGCCAAGGTCACCATTAAAAGCCCCTGCATTTTGTTGTCGCACACTGGGTTCGCCCGCCTTCCAACCAAAACGTCCCAACACCAATTTTTGTTGAGCATGACTCCACACATCATTCGCACGCCCCGATATCCCATCGCCGTTTTTATCTTCAGGGTCTGCTCGCTGTCGAATCTTTTCTTCTTCAATTGCCTCTAGTAGCCCTAAGCCTATCATCGGTGGTGCAATACGCGCCGACAGCAATACTGCTGGATGCAACTCACCATAAGCCAACTGCACAATAGAGAGTGATGGTTTTCTTAAGGTTACCTTTTCACCATCGGCAAAGGTCATGACAACATCGCTGTACTCTATATGCACACGACCTTCTGGCTCTATACCAGGGATAGAGAAATCCTGTAATTGCCCGCCATAGTTTGGCTCTGGAATAACACTTTCATGACTTTTACGCTGACGTGAATGAGATTCGGGAATACTCAAACGAACCAATAAAGAAACAGCATTATCGCTGTGGCTGCTAGGTGCATGACCACGGCCATCTTTAATATGGCAATTTTGGCAACCATTGGTATTAAATAGTGGGCCTAAACCATCTCTCGCATCGGTTGAAGCTGGAGCAATCACCCAAGGGTTTCGAAAAAAACTATTACCCACATTAAAGTCTAATTTTTCTAATAAGGGGATATTGGCAGAGGGCAGTGAAAAAGCATTTCGGCCTTCTGCAAATACCGTTGCACCACCACCAGATAAAGCAGAAGCCACTTTGCTTACTGGTGGCTTATCCGCTAAAGCCTTTGGTGATTCTTCGGCGTAACTATTTGCTATGCCATTGCTAATCAGTATTAAAATACCTAATAAAGTGTGTAATCGTATCTTAGTCATCTTTACCATCTATAACGGAAAAACCGATGGCCCATTAGAAGGCCATCGAATATTTATGCATTTTCAATTAATGTTTGGAAACGTATGCCATCAAAACAATTTAAAATGCATGATCAGCAGTATCTGGATTTAAATTAGTAATACCTAATGAGCTTGCAGCCGCTTCAATAAGCCCAGTTTGAGCAACCAAAGCACTGATACTATTGCGTATAACCGCCTCACCTTCTTTATTACCCGCAGCAATCATTTGATCAAACTTTACAGGTTTTATTTTATCTTCCGCCATATCAACCATGATTTGCAATTTACTTTCTGTCGTGGCTAATTGCGCTTGTAATTTTTTATCGGCTGCTGGGTTTTTCTTTTCAACTAACGCTGAAAGGCTTGGCCCGGTTAATGAACTACCATCAACTCTCTTATATTCACCCAAATAAACATTTCTAACGCCCTTCGCATTATAAAAGTGTGAATAGTGCGTATTGTCACTAAAACAATCATGCTCATCCTCAGGAGAGTTTGCTTCCAATGCAACCTTCATACGCTCACCGGCTAGCTCGCCAAGAGATAAACTACCCATACCGTACAGTATTCTTGTTAATGCTTCGTTATCAGGTAGTGCAATAAATTCTGCACGATAATTATTTGGGTTACCCGCTGCCCACTGGCTCACCATATCGCTCAGATCATCTATTAACAATGTAGACGCCGCTTGTAAGTACTCGGCACGTCGATCACAATTTTGATGAGTACATTTATTACCACGAGCAAAGTCAGTATAGGCACGAGCACCTGCGCCAGCATTAGTACCGTTATTATCTTGACCCCATAATAGGAACTCAATAGCGTGATAACCCGTTGCAACATTTGCCTCAGAGCCTGCAAGTTCGTTAAGTGATGCTAATAATTTTGGCGTAATCACTGAAGTATCGATAGTCTCTGAGCCAACTTTTAAAGTTTTGTTAGCGACAATATTTGCAGTAGATCCTGCATTACCCAGCTCATGCTCATAATCGCTAGCGACATAGTCAATGAGCCCTTCATCTAGCGGCCATGCATTTAATTGCCCTTCCCAGTCATCGACATTTGCATTACCAAAACGAAATACTTCTGACTGCTGATAAGGAACACGCGCAGCTTTCCATGCAACCTTGGCCTCGTTTAATGTTTTATTATTTGGCGTTGCAATCAACGCTTTTAATTTATCATCTAACTGCTTAGCAGTTATTAAAGCATCTTCAAAAACAGCATGAGCGATCTCTGTATAGTGTTCAGCCACTGACTTTTTATTAGCTGCCAATACCGTTGAAGAACCAACCAATACTAGCGCCGATACAAATAAAGTAACAACATGATTATTTAACGTTATTATAGACATAACTCTCTCCTCTCTACGCACACGTGTGAAGTAGATTTTTAGTAATGTAAGATTGAATTAATTGGCGTATTGCTAGTATGATTCAATGAAGAAATAGTCAAAAAGCGCTTTCATCCGCTATGGCTTTAAGACTATTTTGTACAAAATTCTTTATGCAACTATTGATATAGATTTCTTCATATCTTTCTAAATCAGGCTTCCATATGCTGCACAAAGTTATTTAATGTATTTTTAAAATTCAGCAGCAAGTTGTACAACAATACTATCGGTATCGTCGCCAGTACCACCTTCAGATTCGCTATAATCGCTATCTTGCTGTAGCTGAATGGCTAGGTCGACACCCTTGAGTATTTGAGTGCTCACACCAAAGCTAATGCGCTCTTCTGGCAACTCTAAAAATAATGCTTCGTCGGTTTCTTCATAGCTTAGTGCATAGGTAAATGCGCCAATTTCAATGGCTGCTTCTAACTGAAAGGCCTCTGGTTCCGAACTGTTACCATCTGAAAAATCATCAAGTGCTGTTAAGTATTCTGCCAGTAAAGTGACATTACCGATCCCTGCCGAAGCGTATAAACTGACTCCGTCGACGCTATCGCCATTACTATCAAGCGCAACATCACCATCCACATCTTGAATAGTATCGGAGTCACCAAGGTTTGAAATGTAATCAGCGCCCACTGCAAAATTATCTGTGGCAATAGCTACGCGCGCACCAAAATTTTGAAGCGTGTTCTGATCATTTGCATCTTCGTCGCCATTAAATACAAAAAGCGCACTCGAAAATAAACCCGACTCATAATTGATAGTAAACGCTGTTTCTCGTGTTTCACCAATCTCCAACGCTAAAGTGTCGTTAATTTGATGAGTTTCAAAAGAACCAAATGGTACGTAATCTTGACCGACGCTAAATGAGAAGCCAGTCTCGCCCCATACATAGTTTAGTGTTGCAACATCAACTTCTAAATCCGTTTCATCTTCTTCGTACAAGAACAATATATTTGCAGACACACTATCAGTAATAGCAGCCTCTACACCTAACTCAACCGTAGACACAACAAGATCTGACTCCGATGAGCCTTCATCTGGGTCCGAATAACTTGCTTCGACTTCAATTAAACCACTAATAGTGATTTTATCTAACCACTCGGCTTTAAGTGCTTGAGATTTTGCTTGTGATTCTTGTTTAGCTTCTAGCTTTTCTAAACGTTCTCTAAGTAAATCAATTTCTTTTTGTTGGTCTGCTGCAACAAACTGGCTTGTACCTAATGACACAGCAAGTAATGCACTAGCAATCGCGGTCTTTTTCATGTTTTCTCCTAATAATAATCTTTTCATGTAGGGTTATATTTTTTAAAAATGTAACGACAAGGAGGGGCCTATATCGGAAGGCGTGCATTAAAACATTAATGATAATTATTATCAATACTATTATCAAGCGCAAACGATAATCTTTAACTTAGTGTGAGACGGATATCCCACAGCGATAATCACCATTGATCATTGCCAGACATGGAGCCTGCCGGATGTGTAATAGGCAACATAGACACACAAAATGGGCCAACTGCTTATATAGCAGGAGCCGTGATATCGGTATTGAGGGCAATAACACCAGGCACCACGGTCACTCCTCACAATAAAAGCCCGATCAAGTCGAGCATGTTATGTTATAACATAACAACAACAATAATCAAGGAAGCTATTCCACATCCACTGCTAAAGATGAGATTTAAAATGAAAATAAACTAAGGGGTCATGATTTACAGGTAGCCAGCCATCAATGATCTTTGGAGAAAAGGGAGTTAAAAAGGTCGCTCAATTTTAGTTCACACCTTTGATAGAAACTCTGATAATCTAGGAAACTGTCATCAAAGTACATCATTGGGCTCTATTTTCTTATAACATGCAGCAAACAAAAAACAAGTCAGCCAATATTCGCTCTTTAAACTTTGATCAACTACCGATCAAACGCATTTTTGCCGTCTCATTGCTCTCTTACTTTCTTATCGCAATCGAGTTATTTTTACTCACTACTTATCGTATGAGTGCATTACCCTATGCCGCACAATCACTCTGCGCCGACGAGCCAGATGTATACACTGCCTGCGTCAACGAACTCATTAAAATCATGCTTTTTGGGGCACAATGGAGTGCCGTTAGATTTAGCATCTACTTTTTTACTCTAACGCCAATTATCTACTTACTCATGCGTAAACATAAAGGGCAGACTACAAGCAGCATGTTAGTACTCACTATCACTTTACTACTTATTATTGCTGCAACTTTATCTCCCCCATGGATAGAACTGGCCTCTACAGCAACTAGCCTACTACTAGCAGGCTTGCTGATCACAAAGGCGCGACACGCCAAAAGTTAACTAGTTCAAAAAAAAACGAGAACAAGTTAACGTTTTACCAAAAAAACCTGTATGATCAGCTATATATAAAAAATTATAAATACAACACTTCTTTAGGAGATCATCATGAAAGGTAAATTTAAGCAATTAGGTCAAGGCATGACCGAGTACATTATTATCGTTGCCTTAATCGCTGTTGCAGCTATTACTGTTTATGGTTTTTTTGGCGATACCATTCGCGGCCAAGTGGGTGCTGTAACGGCAGAGCTTGCAGGTGAAGATGGTGCAGCAGCAGCAGGCGCAGCAACAGCTGCTGGTACAGCAGGCGGTGCAGAAGGCCAAGTTAGCAAAGACCTTGGTACTTTTTCTGATTAATTCAGGCTAAACATTTGCCATAAATAATAATTATTATGTCTACTCCTGTAGGGTTCACACCTAAAAACTACAGGAGGCTCTCTCAGCATTCTGGACAAGCCATTGTCCTTGTTCTTTTACTGACGCTCGCAGGTCTTGTGGGTGGTGTTGCCTTATATAGTACCGGCATATTAACCAGTGAAAAGATTCAATTACAGAATGCTGCAGATGCCTCTGCCTATAGTGTGTCTGTTATTGAGGCACGCGATCTAAACTATACTGCCTATATGAACCGTGCCATGGTGGCTAACGAAGTCGCTATCGGGCAGATGGTTAGTATGATGTCATGGGCATATATGACGCGTAGTACCCCTGAGTTTATTGATGACTATGCCTTTAAACTCGATCTTGTCATTTGCGCTGTTACCCTTGGCGCATCGTGTCAAACCGCAAGTGGTGCAGTCAAGCCCATTACTACACCACTACGCACGGTATCATCAGCAGTATTCAAAGTAGTCGATGCCTTTACCGGCCCCGTTACTAAGGGCCTGTCAATACTCAATAGAATGTACAACCTCTCGCAGCAGGGCTTTCATTTACTCAGTTTTATCTTTTCTGCATCCACTTTATTTGATGTTAAAGATAAGAATACCGACGATGCAGAATTCTCAATATTTGGCGCCGTCTCGCTCGCAAGGCATTTCACCTCCTATTATGGTGATTTATTGAGTGGCAAGCTCTATGGCTTTGTAAATAGCTACTCACCCGGCAACGAAGACGACGCTGAAGGCATAAATCGCTTGGCCCAAGTCATTAATGATTCCCGTGATGGCTTTACCAAAAACCGTGAGTGTGACGTTCAACTCGGTGGAGTTGCCACACCGGACCAAAGTTTTGGCCCAGTTACAGTGTCTTTTCGCACTCCAGGCGTTAATTGTTACCCCAATGGTGCCAATCCCGATGTGATAGGAGGCTGGCTGGCAACATTATTTGGAATAGATATTGACCTCGATATATCTGTTGATTTATTGATAGGAGAGGTAAGCGTGGTAGCTAACTTTTTCTTTAATGCGGGTATTTCTCGCCAAGGAGGCACGGACTTACGCCAAGGCGATGATTTTAATTACACTTGGAGCGGGGCCGACACTACTGACCCAGACTTAAAGTTTGGCGGCAGCTTTGGAGTCTGTGTAGAGCTTCTTGGAATAGGCGACTGCGCAACCGTAGGCTTTGATGCCGATCCACCACTCCCCCCTTTTGGCGTTGGTGCCGCACTTGCTGGAAATAAAGCGCCGAGCACCACTGATATACCCCACGATGGAGATGACAGAGATATACAATACGGCCGCGCCAGTGAAAACTTCCTCGCTTGGGATTTTGTACTACCACCTTTTAAACCAACACCTGCTGCTATCAAACACATAAAAAGCGTTAGCCAACAACTCAAAAGTAGCGATCGCAATATTAATAAAAGCTATAACCTGCGTGGTTACTTAGATACCGAAGACACACCCGAAATTGCCACCAGTGTCGAGAGTGGCGATTGGATTAGTGGGCTAGAAGCACCCTATTTATTGATTGGCTTGGTTAAAGACGATGTCGTTAAAGATAGCCAAGCCTTATCCAGCGGGCGTTTTGAGCTTGATGCACCCAGAAACGGCTTACTAGGTGGCACAGTACCACTCGGTGTTATTGCAAAATCCGAGGTCTACTATACACGCCCTTCTGACCTTAGTTATTTTGCACGCAGCGATGGCCGTGAGGAAAAATCGAATGCCTTTAACCCCTACTGGCAAGCTCGATTAGTGGATACCAGCTATATAGATCGTGTGGCAGCACTGGCGTTTCAGCACGGGCAAATACCGCTCCCAGCTACAGCATTTACTATTATTGCGCAGGCTCAATCATTGTTAGGTAAATTATTATGAAGCCTTTATTCGCATCAATGATTATGTCTCTTTTTAAGCCCGGTCTTAAAAAACAAAGCGGCCAAGCAATGACAGAGATGCTTGTCGCCAGCGCCTTTGTCGTCGTGCCTTTATTTTTGATTATTCCAACAGTGGGTAAGTACATCGACATGAAACACGCAGCTGTCGATAGTGCACGCTACACGGCTTGGGAACGCACGGTTCATTTCAATAGTGCTACATTGGGTAACCAGCCCTCTGGCTTTGATGGTTTTGCATCGGGTAACTTCCCCATTAAAAGTGACGAGACATTAGCAAAAGAAGCACAGTTACGTATTTTTACCGATGCAGAAACTCCAATACAAAGCTCTACCAACGTGGGCCGAAACCTTTGGACCTACTACGATGGCAGCCCCATATATTCACCAGGACTAACAGAAAGACCTGGGATCAACTCTAATCAAAACACACCTGACAAAACCTTTGGTATTGCGCGTACTGCTGTTTCAATTGTAGGTGATGTCGTATCCTTTATTACGGGTATTATTCCTTTTAGCTCCTCACAATTCGATGCGATTAATATGCGCGGCGGCACTGCAACGTCGATGGCAATGAGCGTCGAAGAAACACCACAATTTTTAACCGTGCTCGGCGACAACAGCGGCAACCGAACCCCACTGATTGATATTGGCGCTAACTTTAAAATGCATGCTAAGGCTGGCGTACTATCACAAACATGGAGTGCAGGCGGTGGTGAACATCTTCAAAGCCAGGCACAGGCACTGGCACCGACTAAACTTATTGGCGATTTATTTAACAGTTTTAGCCTCCCGGGCATTGGCTCTGGGCAAAATGTTATTGCACTGGCGCTATTAACACCTGAGTTTAGCGATAAAAACTTAGTATTTGGTCAAATGGATATCGATGCACTACCACGAGATAAATTCTCCAACCCTGAATTCCCTGATGCAGATGATAGTGACAACCCACTATGTAGTGAAAAAGGGTATTGTCGTGAGTAAATTTCTTAGCTTTATTTTTATTACCTGCATTTGCAGTACAACACTGGCCGTGGACTTACCCAACCCACCTGACTCAACTATTACGCAAGTGACGAATAGTACGACAGCCTTTGGGGTTAAGATGGAAATACGCCGTTTTGAAAGTAGGCTAAGCCAAGAAAAAATCATCGAGTTTTATAGTAAGCGCTGGACAGATACAGCAGCTATTACACAATTTGACCCCTGGGAGATGATTGGCCGGGTCGATCGAGAAAAATTTGTCAATGTGCAAGTGCAAAACGGTTTCGCAGGCTCTTGGGGCTATTTAAGTATTAGCGATTTACCCACGGCAATAGAAAAAGACAAAGTACAAATACCCGAAGGCAAGCACTTTCCTAAAATGTCGGGCAGTAAAGTACTTAGCGAGCAAAATCATAATGACCCAATTAAAAAAGGGCGCACCTTAGTTATAAGTAATAATTTTTCTGTCGACTCTAATGGTAACTTTTATCGCAATCATTATCAGGGACAAGGTTGGCAATTAGTGGCCGATAGCAAAGGCTCTAAATTAAAAGGGGCGGCCATGACTTTTTCTAAAGGTCGACAGCTATTATCACTAACGATTAACCGTGTTAACTCAACAACCAGCGTTGTTGCAAATATAGAAACTGCAAAATTATTTAAATAAAAAACTTATTAACAATAACAATTGTTTAACAAAAAAAATGAAACCAATATACACCTATAAAAGCAATCGACTCTCGCACGCCAAAGGTCAAGCGATGATCGAGTACGCAGTTATACTTGTGGCGTTAACAACGGCATTGGTTGCCGCTGGCAATGGCAGCATTGGTTTTTCAAAAAATGACGATGACTCATTAGTACAAGCTTTGCACAACCGCTACACCACCCAAGCCTACGCGTTATCTATATCTGAAATACCCGAGGGCAGAGATTTAACTGAGCTTGCTGATTATTATAATAGCTTAGAAAAATACCCAGAACTTAGCAGTAAATTAGAAAGCGCAGGGACAACGCTCAATAAAATATCCGGTGGACTTGCTATTGTTGATCAAGGCATTAGTAATTTAGAAAAATATACAGACCCCAAAGAAGCATTAAATTTAATTGATACCGATGCAATTAAAGATGAAATTAAAGACCAATTGAAAGACGCAGTTAATCCTTTTTAGGATTTAAGGAATAATAAAAATGGCTACAAACGCTAAAGGCAGTATGAAATTAATTATAATCGCCATTGTGCTGGGTATCGTTGGTGCTCTGCTCGCGATGCTCTACCTCAATGCAAAAGAGGCTCAGCTGCGAGAGCAATTGAAGCCCCGATCACAACCCATAGGCGTAGTCGTTGCCTCACGTGATTTAGTTAAGGGAGAAGTACTCGACAGTAGATCACTAGTAGTACGCCAAATACCGAGAGGATTTGTGAGTAATTTGGCGGTGTTACCTGGAGACTTTGAAAAAGTAGAGGGCAAAATACTGCAAGTGAATTTAGCTCGAGGAAAACCCTTACTCAATACCTTTATTGGTAGCGAGTTTCCGTTAGATTTTTCTGACACAATTATTGAAAAAAGACGTGGCATGACAATTCAAGTCGATGAAATTAATTCATTCACTGGCCTACTACGACCTGGCAATAAGATCGATTTATTTGTTCGATCTGATTCATCACTTGCAGGAAGTGACTCTAAAGAAATTGTGCCTGTGCTCGAGAATGTTGAGGTCATTGCAACTGGTAAAGATAGCGCCTACGACTACGAAGAAAAAGTAAGGCTTTTACGTGGAGGCATTGGTGCAAACCCACAGCAAAACTATACAACAATCACTCTAAACGTTACGCCAAAACAAGCGGCTATTTTATCCCTCGCGGAAGATAGTGGCGATATTATTGCATTACTACGCAACCGAAAAGACACCAGTGGTAGCGGTTTTGTGAGTGTTGATAACGACAGCATTTTAGATAACGCCAACCAACTTGCTATCGCTGCTGAGCAACGTGAGTCCGCTAAACAATTAGGTGAGAATATTGTTGTTGGCGAAGATGGTGTGCTGCGTACCCGCGATGGAAAAATATTAAAAAATCAGAACTTAGTTATTGGCCCAGATGGTTCAATTCGCACTAAAAGCGGTATCGACCTCGCAAGCCGTGGCTTAAGCATTAATGAAAATGGTGAAATTGTCGATGCTAATGGTAATGTTGTTGATCCTGACGATTTAATTGTTTTGGCCGATGGCACATTGATGACAAAAGATGGGGTTATTTTAGACGGCCCTAAAGTAAAAACACTCGCCGGTGGCTTAAGAGTGGCCGAAGATGGCAGTATTATTGCTGCTGATGGTACTGTAATTAAAGGTGCAACACTCGATGAAAACGGCAATCTTGTTTTAGCCGATGGCACTGTCGTTGACCCCAACGATTTGGTGATTAATAGCGACGGCACTATATCAACGAAAGATGGAACCTTACTCGCCGGCCTAAGTGCAGAGGCACCCCCCGAAGGCGCACCTACCCTTCTCGCCGATGGCTCAGTAAGACTCGCTGACGGTACCGTAATTAGTGGCGCAACAATAGATAGTGATGGCAACTTAGTGCTAGCAGATGGCACTGTTGTTAACCCCGACGACATCGTTATTAACGCCGACGGTAGTATTACAACAAAAGATGGAAGAGCACTCGCAGGGCTTGTACTAGAATCCGATACGGACTCAGGTGGTTTTATTGGTACTGTCGATTATATTGTTGGTGGTGCAAGTAAAGATGGTGTTGCCGAAGTGAACAAAGTACCGGTAGCGGAGTAATTAATAATGAGATATACAATGAATTTTTCTAAAATAATAAATACCTTCCGAACCACTTTGATACTTTTACTCTTGGTGTTCGCAAACAATGCCATCGCTACTGATTACCGATTATTTGTCGGTGAAATAAAAACTATCGTACTAAACACGCCTATCGAACGCGTCGCCGTTGGTAATGGCAGTCTTATCAGTACATCCATACTGGATAACGGTAACTTACTGGTTCTTGCCGAAGCAGAAGGTGATACGGAATTACAAATATGGCTTAAAAATGGACAGGTTATCGCCCATAAATTTTATCTTGTTAAAAATAATACATCGCGTGATGCTGCCGAAGTCAAAAGAATCTTAGGCGAATTACCCAATGCAGAGATTACAGAGGTTGGTCAAAATATCGTTATTAAAGGTAATGTTAATAATGGACAAGCCGCAGTTATCGCCAAGCTTATCGAGATCTATCCACAAATAGTCGACTTAAGCCAGCCTACTTATGACAACGAACTAGAAGGTATTTTTTCTTCTATCCCCGACCTCTCAATGACGCGCGCCGGCAGTAAAGTCATTTTACGAGGTGATGTTACCGCTGAGAATAAAGAATTCATTGCCGCCGTACAGCAATCCTACCCAGATGTCGTCGACTTAACAGCAGCCCCTAGTGTGGCTGTCAAACCGATGGTTTATATGAACGTGCAAATTACCGAGTTCAGTACTAATGCTTTACAAAACTTAGGTATTAATTGGACAAACACATTTAATGGGCCATCGGCCGGTTTTGCGCAAAACTTTGATAATAAGCGTGGCGGTAGTATTGGTGATAACAATACCTCTAGCTTTTCACTCCCCTCGGGTACGAGCTTAGACTCGTTACAAAATGGTGTGGGCTTTTTTGGTATTGCGACAAGTATTACCTCACAAATTAATTTAGCCGTTTCAAGCGGTGATGCCATTATTTTAGCCTCACCAACACTGAGTACTCGCAGTGGTACCGAGGCAGAGTTTTTATCCGGCGGAGAGTTCCCTATTCCCGTACCCGATGGTAATGGTGGTATTACTATCGAGTTTAAAGAATTCGGTATCATGCTCAACGTATTACCTGAACTCGGCCGCGATGGACAAATTGCAGCGGTTGTTGAAACCGAAGTAAGCAGTATCGACCAATCCGTTTCAGTCGATGGCACACCTGGGCTACGCTCGCGTAAAACAAAAGCCGAAGTCAGCCTACAGCAAGGGCAAACCTTAGCGATTAGTGGCCTTGTCAATCAAGATATTGGTAACGATGTGGACAAAGTGAAATGGCTAGGTGACATCCCTATTTTAGGCCAACTATTTAGGTCCACTAATTTTCGTAACAGCCGCTCGGATTTAATTATATTTATTACGCCTTATGCCTACGATGCGAATAGCCAACAAAATAAAGATGCATTAGCCGCAGAAAAAGCACTACGCCAACAATTTTTTGATAATGTCGGCGGTAAGTATAAAGGCTTAACGGAGATTTTAGACTAATGTTTGATGTTATTGTAATTACCGACAAAGGTACCAATGTTAATCGTATTCGCTGTAGCCTAAAGCAATGTACCATTGGTAAATCGCGTGACAATTTGGTTGTTATTCGAGGTTGGCGTGTTGCTGCCGTTCACTGCAAAATAGAACTCACCGATAAAGGCTTATATGTAGAAGATGTTAGCGATGGAAACGGTATCAGTGTTAACGGAAATACCGTCCCGTTTTATGGACCTATAAGAAGCTCCGATGTCATTAGTATTGGCAGTTATGATTTTCGCGTTGGCACTGCAACAAGCGAGGAGACCGACGATAACCCTACACCAACAGCACCGGCAGCCAATCAGCCCGAGGATATAGGTGAGAAAGATTGGAGCATGGAAACCTTTATTGGCTCCGTCGAAGAAGAAGTGACTCCCGAGGAACGTACAGAGAAAATTAACCGCCAACGTATATATATGTGGCGTAACCGTATTCACCAAGATGTATTACGCTTGATGGATTTACGACGCACCGATGTAGCCAGTATGGACGGTGATGCACTTCGGGAAAAAGTATCAACCATTATCGATGAAGTCATTGAGTCGATGAAAAATGAGATACCTGACAACGTCGACGTACAGGGATTAAAAAACGAGGTTCTCAACGAAGCTGTCGGTCTTGGCCCATTAGAAGAGTTATTAGCAGATGACGACGTTACCGAAATTATGGTTAACGCTTGCGATGAGATTTATACGGAATACAAAGGCAAGCTATCAAAAAGTAACGTGGTTTTTAGTAGTGACCTTGCAGTGATGTCTGCCATCGAGCGGATCGTATCGCCACTAGGACGCCGCATCGATGAAAGCTCGCCCATGGTTGATGCTCGCCTACCCGACGGCTCTCGTGTTAATGCGATTATCCCACCGCTTGCATTGCGTGGCCCCTGCCTAACTATTCGCAAATTTTCTAAGAAAAAGCTAGAGATAGAAGACTTGCTAGGCTTTGGTACCGTTAACGAAAATATGGCCAAGTTATTAAAGATGGTTGTTGAGAATCACTGTAATATTATTATTTCTGGTGGTACCGGTTCTGGTAAAACCACCTTACTTAATATTATGTCAAACTTTATTCCCTCTGCTGAGCGCATTGTTACGGTTGAGGATGCTGCCGAGCTGCAGCTAGGTCAGCCGCATATTGTCTCGCTCGAATCACGCCCGCCAAACCTTGAAGGCAAAGGTGCTATTACTATTCGTGAGCTTGTCAAAAACTGTTTACGTATGCGCCCCGACCGCATTGTTGTGGGTGAGTGTCGCGGCTCCGAAGCACTCGATATGCTAACCGCCATGAATACTGGTCACGATGGCTCACTCACCACTGCTCACGCCAATACTCCACGCGATGTTGTATCGCGCCTAGAAGTTATGGTGATGATGGCGGGTATGGATTTGCCCGCTCGCGCTATTCGCGAGCAAATTGCCTCGGCGGTTAACATAGTAGTGCAACAAAGTAGGCTTGCCGATGGATCGCGTAAGGTCACACATATCTCGGAGATTACGGGCATGGAGAGCGGCACCGTTCAGCTCAATGATATTTTCTTATATAAACAACAGGGCTTTGGTGCCGACGGTAAAGTAGTCGGTGAATTTGTAGCAACAGGTCAAGTCCCTCAGTTTTATGAGCAACTGCGTAGCCGCGGCATTGATGTTGATATGAGTATTTTTTCATGATGGAAACTCTCCTTAACCTTGGCACCGAAACACTATTTTGGTTAGTACTGGCTACTTTTTTTGTTTGCTGTGCCATTGCTGCATGGATAGCATCAAAAAAGGGGGAAGTTTTTTGGGGGGAGTACCAGTCGGTATTTATGGAGACATCATCCGCCAATTTAGGTGATATGTTTTTATTTGTCGATACCAAGCAACTTTTTGTATTTAACATGATTGCCATCATCACTATACCGCTACTCAGCTATATGATGTTCGGTAGTTTAATAAGCTCAGCCATCATATTAGTTATTGTTATGTTTTTGCCCTTTTGGCTCTATCGTCGTATGCGTAAAAAACGCTTATCACAAATAGAAAAGCAACTACCTGACGCACTGATTATGATTAGCGGCACGCTCGCCGCCGGTGGTAGCCTTGCCATGGCCTTAGATGCTGTTGTCAAAGACCAACCAGCACCTATTTCTCAAGAATTTATGTTATTTACACGCGAACAGCGTATTGGTTTGGAGTTTGAAAAATCACTACGCAATATGGAGCGGCGTATACCTAACCCCGATTTTTTAATGTTTGCCTCTGCCATGAAAATCTCTCGAGAAGTCGGCGGTGATCTTGGTGAAGTACTTAACACTCTTGCCGAGACACTACGCCGTAAATCAGCTATGGAAGGCAAAATTGAATCGCTAACAGCGCAAGGGAAAATGCAAGGCATTGTCATGACCGGACTACCACTAATGGTAGGTGGAATACTCTTTTTGATTGAGCCTGATGCTATGCAAAAGATGTTTACGACTAACATTGGCTGGATTTTTGTCAGCGCCATAGTGGTCATGGAAGCACTCGGCTACTTTTTTATCAGCAAGGTAACTACTATCGATGTTTAACTTAGCAACAGATACTTTTTATCTTTTATCCATCGTACTTTTTGGCGCATGCGTCATGATATTTTCCTATATCACACAGACCTCTGCACCAGAAATAGAAGAAGACGACCGTACTTATATGGACCCAGTGCCGGGTGGATTAAAAATGATTTGGCCACTGATTCTCCTTGTTTCAATGGTTATAGAGAACATTTTTAGTAACGCTTACTTCGATAAAATAGAGAAGAAGCTACACAGAACCGGTGTTAACTTTATGTTAACTGCCGAGCAATTTGTAGCTCTACGATTTACAGCTGCACTGATTTGTTTTGTCTTGGCCTTGTTAATGGTACTTTCATTGCAGCCCGAAAAGCATGGCATGCTTATGATTTTTTTAGTCACCCTAGGTGGGTTTTTCTTCCCGCTAGTGTGGCTAAGCGATAAGCGTAAACGTCGTGAGCAAGATGTTATTCGAGCACTGCCTGTTTATCTCGATTTCACTACCATGGCCGTAGAAGCTGGGCTCAATTTATCGGGTGCATTACAACAAGCCATGAATAAAGGCCCAGATGGGCCACTGCGCCAAGAGTTTAGTATTATCATGCGTGATTTACGTGCAGGCGTGAGCCGCTCTGAGGCATTCAAGCGCATGGCTGAACGACTAGATATGCCAGACATTAGTAGTTTTGTTAATGCCATGGTTCAAGCCGAAAAGTCAGGTTCTGGCATGGCAAGTACATTGCGGATTCAGTCAGAACAACGTCGCAACGAGCGGTTTCAGCGTGCTGAAAAGCAAGCGATGGAAGCTCCTGTTAAATTAGTATTTCCACTAATTGTTTTTATTTTTCCAGTGACATTTTTAATTGTTGGCTTTCCTATTGCCATGAAAATATTAGAAATATAATGCCACTACTATGAAAAGTACCGGCGGCTATTTTTTTGACGATACGATAGAAGGCATAGAAAATAACAAGAGAATTACTCTCGATATTTTAAGTACAGAGAATGTATTTGAGCGCACAGGTGGCCTACTAAAACTGCCGAAACTCGCAAAAGGCCAAGGTCTACTGATTAATAAATGTAATTCCATCCATACTTTTGGTATGGCATATAACTTAGATGTGGTTTACCTAAATCGTGATTATAAAATTGTTAAATTGATAAGCCATATGGCACCCAGAAGAATGTCATTGTGCTTAAATGCCAAACATACTTTAGAGTTACTGAGTGGAGAGATAACAGTATTAGGCCTCCAAAGAGGTATGACACTTTTTATGGAAGCAACAGAAAGTAATACATGATATTTATTGATATATCTTATTAGAACTCATCGATATTAACGTAATAGCAACATAACCAAGACACATAAAAATGAATAAGCTATCAATTCATAAAATTTTATTACTGGCAATACTTTGCGTATTAATGGCCGCTTGTGGCATTAATCAACCCAAATTGTCCTCCGATGAAATTAAAACAAGCTATTCTATCGCGAATAAAGCCTATGATGATAAAAATTATAAACTGGCTCTACTTGAGTATCTCAAGCTCAGTGAAACCATCAACTCCGACGCAATGATTTGGTTTCGTATAGGTAATAGCTATACACGCTTAGAGAATTATGAAGAAGCAGTAAAAGCTTATGAAAAATCTGTATTAATTGACCCTCGGCTATCTAAGGCTTGGCACAACATGGGTGTGATACAACTTAAACAAAGTGTTAATACTTGGCGACAGATGCTGACTTACATCTCCAAAGATGATGCTTTATATGATAAAGCACTGAGCCTATCAAAAAAGCTACTCGAGGTGGTTGATGATAAACAATCTCCAAAGTAAAAAAAATCACCTAGGTCAAGCCATGGTAGAGATGATTGTAGTGATGTTTGTCACCTTACTCATCTTATTTGCCATTATTCATTTTGGCTTTATCTACAATGCTAAAACCGTACTCAACTACGCCACACACGAAGCTGCACGGGCGGGCTCCTTAAACTACGGTTCACCTCGTGCAATACGCTATGCTCTTGCACGTGGGCTTGCGGCATTAACTACATCTTCAAGTGGGGTAAGTGACTATGACCGCTACCAGCAATCACAAACTGCGGCTATTGACCTTATCGAAGCGGATGAATTTGTTTGTATACAGCGTATAAGTCCAGACTTTAGCTCCCAGCATTGGTTACCAGACCCAAATGCAACGTCAGATTATAATAACTACATCCCTAACGATCATCTCGTATACCGCTCTGCGGTCCTCAAAGGGGGCGTATCTATCCAAGATGCAAATCTACTCAAAATACGCGTGACTTACTGTCACAAAATTATTACCCCTATTATTGGCACCACAATAAAACGTTTGATGCTGCAAACCTTTGCAGATAACGACCCAGATCCAATCGACGGCTGGACAGTACCCACGACAGGATCCTTTACAAAAAACTGTTACGAGAACGACCGTACCCCCATCGAGTCTCAGGCGATTATTCGTATGCAGACACCAATAAGAGATTACACTTTTGCAAGCGATTGTAGCTAATCAACATGTCATTTATTAAAAAAATTAACACGCACACTTTAATAGTCGTGTTTTCATTATTACTCACCTTGCCGCTTACTCAGCTAGGGTCGTCATTTTTTTTAGAGCGCTGGCTATACGATTTTAGTATGGGCTTTTTCTCTGGCAACCCAAACAAAAAGATTAATATCATTGCTATAGATGAAAAAAGTATTGCCGAGATAGGACGCTGGCCTTGGTCGAGGGACTATCACAGTGCGATGATAGATATACTCGATGACGGTGGCGCCAAGGTTATTGGCTACCCTGTATTTTTTTTAGAAGCACAAAAAGATCGCCGACTGGATCTCGTTGACTCACTTCTTAGTATGCCTAATCTTCACCAGCTAAGGAGTACCGCAGAGGAGATAGCAAACCCGGAGCAACAAACATCCATTATTAAGGATGTCGATACTGTATTCAGTGAACTATTAAGTATTAGAGAAAAACTCGACATTGATGATTTATTAGCACGAGAAATTAAACAAGCCAAAAACGTAATACTTCCCTACCATATAGGCTTGGGTAAACAACTGGGACTTGCCGACGAGCCCTTACCTAAGGACATCCAAAAATTTGTTGTTAAGCCGACATTTGATACCAGTGATTTCTCTTATAGCTCGTCACCTATTTCAGCGACACATATTTTCCCGCCCTTAAAAAAAATCTCTAAAGTATCAGAAGGCTTAGGGCATCTGTCGGTTCATAGCGATAGCGATGGGGTTATTCGCAGCACGCCATTATTTTTGGATTACTACGGCGAATTACTACCCTCTTTTACACTACATGTTGCGGCCAAAGCACTCAATTTAGAGCCAACAGATATTATCCTCGACACACATAAAAACGTTGAGCTCGCCAATTTACAAATCAAAACTGATCACTACTACCGAATGAAAAATGTTTATTACGGGAGTAGAGGTGGCATATCTCCCTTCCAGATGGATAGTTTTTCTGATGTATTACTGGGCAATATCTCCCCTACCAAATATCTGAATAAAGTCGTTTTAATTGGCGTTACAGCCTCGGGCATAGGCGACCAACACGCAACCCCAATAGACCCTGCAATGATGCCTATCATATCGATGGCGCATAATTTGTCGAATATATTAAATGAAGAATATGTCATCACCCCTGAATGGTCATCCCTTTTGGTTTATGGCTTGTTTGCATTGATTTTTTTATATTTGTTATTGGTCAATAAACAATTAAAGGCAAACCTTAGTGCGCTGGTAAGCTTTGGCTTGCTCGCCATTATTATTATTACTGAATCCTACACCTTAGCAGCCTATCAATACTGGCTACCTCTTGTACCTGCAGCCGCATTTTTGGTCTTGGGGCATATGCTCATTACGACTCATCAATATTTACAAGCAGAGCGCGCCAAAGAGTCTTCCGATAAAGAAAGTGCCGAAGGCAATCGAATGCTTGGCCTATCTTATCAAGGCCAAGGGCAGTTAGATGCAGCCTTCGAGAAATTTAAAAAATGCCCATTGGACGACTCGATGATGCCAGTACTTTATAACCTTGCTCTCGACTTTGAACGCAAACGGCAATTTAGTAAAGCCGCTGTTATTTATCTACATATGTCAGAATATGATGCGAGCTATAAAGATATCGCTCAACGTAAAGACAAAGCAATACAGCTCGAAAACACAGTAATCATGGGCGCAGGCAGTATCAGCTCAGGCCCCGGACAAACAATGGCAATCACCGAGGGAGATATTGCCAACCCTATGCTTGGGCGCTATGAAATTATTAAAGAACTAGGCAAAGGTGCTATGGGTATTGTCTACCAAGGACGCGACCCTAAAATTGATCGTATTGTTGCTATTAAAACAATGGCTCTATCACAAGAGTTTGAAGAGGATCAAATTGAATCCGTAAAAGAGCGCTTTTTTAGAGAAGCCGAAACAGCAGGCCGATTAAACCACCCAAATATTGTTACGGTTTTCGATGCAGGTAGTGATCATGACCTTGCCTATATCGCCATGGAGTTTTTAGATGGCGGCGAGCTGACGCCTTTTACAAAAAAAGATAACCTACTCCCTCTGGATGAAGCCTTTACCATACTCATAGATATTTGCCGGGGACTTGCCTATGCCCATGAACATAATGTGGTGCACAGAGACATAAAACCGGCGAACATTATGTATCAGCAAAGTGCCAAAAAAGTCGTGATTACCGACTTTGGTATCGCCCGAGTTACCGATGCCAGTAAAACAAAAACTGGCACCGTGCTTGGTACACCATCATATATGTCACCTGAGCAGTTTAAGGGTAAAAAATCCGATGGTCGCGCTGATATATTTGCACTCGGTGTTATGGCATTTCAGTTAGTTACCGGAAAACTACCCTTCGGTGGTGACTCCTTGGCAGGACTCATGTATTCGATTACCAGCGAGCCCTACCCAGACCCATTAGAATTACGCCCAGAATTACCCGATATATTTAATGAAATACTGCATAATGCACTCGCTAAAGATAGAGAAGAACGCTACCTCAATGCCAGTATGATGGAAGAAGAGCTCATAGAATGTAAGCGACTATTAGGGAAAAACGATGGTTAACTACTCACTAAAATACAATATGGATTTTCGAAAAAGTAGCGACGTGGGACTTGTTCGCTCACTCAATGAAGACCATGCGAATTTTGATAAAAATTATCATATCTTTGCCCTAGCCGACGGCATGGGGGGGCATCAAGCGGGCGAAATAGCTAGCGCAATGGCCGTTGATCTTTCTATCACTGAATTAAAAAATTATGTAGAAACACTCACAAACAAAACACAGCCAGAAAAAATAAAAAATGCTCTCGTTAAAATCATTGAAGATATCAATACAAAAATATATGAAGCTGGACAAAAAAACGCAAACCACAAAGGCATGGGAACAACTATTGTTATTGGTTTATTTCATGAAGCATCAGTTTATTACGCACATGTAGGTGATTCGCGCTTTTATCTCTATCGCAATCGCCTACTTAATCCCTTGACGCAGGACCATACCCTGCTCCAAGAAATGATCAATAAAACCCCAGAAAAGGAGCAGGAGCTCAATGCGACTATTCACAGCAACATTGTCACTCAAGCACTTGGCGTACGAGAGCATTTAAACGTGAGCACCGACTCCTGTGAGATTATGATCGATGACACCTTTTTAGCAACAACTGACGGGGTACATGATGCAATGTCTCATAGGGAACTAGAAAAAACAACGCAACGCGCCTTTGAAGAAAAAGATACAACAATATTTATCGATACATCCAATGAAAAAAGCGGCAGCGATAATGCCACCGTCATAATGATAACAACCTGTAATAAAAACAAATGGGTCAACTGGTTAAAACGCTATGTCAAATAATCTAATCTCCAAGCTTCTTCGTGTGAAAAAACCGATACTTTTTTCGTTAATAGTAGCGTTATTTTTTGTTAGCCAAGCTACATATGCCATCTATGAATCCTCTGAAAAAGAGGTACCAAATTTTGATATAGAAAACAGTCAATCAAATTTAGCACTCGCTCGGATAGAAGAGTCCAAAGGTAAGTTGACCGAGGCATTATTTGCCTTAGAACGGGCGATCGCCATTGACCCTCAAAATGACGAAGCCCGCTTATTACTCGGAAAGATTTATGCCCAACTTGGAGAAAAGGACTCTGCAGAAGCGCAATTTAAGCACATTATAGATACAAAAAAAGAGCAGTCAGCTGCTGCACAAACAGCATTAGATAACTTAAAGTACGTCCGAGAGTGGAGCCATAATGCTATTATAGGCTACCGTATCGGACACGACGACAATGTTAACTCTGGTCTTGATAATACCTCTATTTTTATCCCTTCTGCTAATACGTCCCTGACATTGCCCGACAGTAACGGCGAGAATGATGAAACCACCCAGACAGTATATGCCTCAGGTAGTGCTAACTATCAACATACTGATACACTTTCTTATATTATTAAGGGCACAGTTTCTAAAACAGACGATAACTTTTTTGATCAGGCCTATGCAGCAATTGATGTTGGTGCTCGTTTGAACCAAGAAAAATCTCAGCAGACATTCCGCTTTATACAAAGCTATGTCGATTATGACAATTTTGACGAAATTAATATTTCTCGCCTAAGTTATGAATATTTACGGCTTTTAAAAAATAGAAATTACTATAAAATTTCTGTAGACCTGCAGTATTTAAACTATGAAGATCAAGACATAAGAGATGATAGGCGCCTGACATTAAGCGGGCAATACAGATATCTTTTATCTCCCAGTTTAAGCCTCACGTCAGAGCTTTTTTACACGCAAGACATCAGAAGTGAAGGCTCCTTTGATGAATTAGATTTTGACTCCTACGGCTTACAAACCACTCTCAGAAAACGGCTCAATAATACGCTCGCCCTATCCTTTGATTTGAATTACAGGATCAATAACTATGACGGCGACGACCAATTATTTCTACGAGAGCGATTAGATAGGCGCCTTCACTTTCGCTCCAAGTTATCTTGGCAGTTTATTCATAAAACAACATTGAGTGTCGCTTATCAATACACCGATAACGATTCAAATATTTCTCTATATGACTTTGATAAAAATGTTTTTTTTATCGACATAGCAAAAGCATTTTAGGAGCATATCAATATGAAGCTATCAATCAAGATATTACCCTTATTTACCATTACTCTATCTTTATTGTCAGTCAATAGTTACGCAGTAGATTCAGGAAAAGTTGTTTTTAAAGTTGGCGACCCTATCGTCAAAAATGGACAGGGGTCTCGAGATATTATTAAAGGAGACGATTTAGGCTCTGGTGATACTATCCTTACTCAAAGTGGCATCGTACAAATTCGCTTCCCTGACAAGTCGTTCATGTCACTCAAACCTGAAACCGAATTTGTTATTGACTCCTATAATTATGATGAAAGCGACGACAGTACACAGCAAAGTAAATACAAACTTAACTATGGTGAAATAAGAACCGTTAGCGGGTTGATTGGAAAAACACGAAAAAAAGATTACGCAATAGAGACTCCAGTTGCCACTATTGGTATACGCGGCACAAAATTTAGAGTTCTCGTATTAGCAGTCCCATCGCCTGATGGTGGTGAGCCCGATATTCAAATGACTGTTTCTATGGGTGAAGATGGCGCTATTGATTTATTCTTGCCCGATGGACAAACCCTACAGCTCGAAGCAGGTCAAGTAAGTACATGGGGTGGTGCTGACAAATTAATCGATATTCTAAAAACAAATACATTGATTCAAGAGACCCTCTTAAACCTTGAGGAACTACCCATCGCGCTTGAGCAACTCAATAATGAGGAAGGTGTTAGCCAAGTTGTTATTGATGCCGAGAACGAACAACTAGGTAATTCGATGGAAAGCGACCCAATGGAAGAGTTTGAAGGAAGCCCTTGATCAACCAGAATACTAATACCGGTATCCCTTATATAGCTCCAAAAACCATCTTTTCTAGTTCTATAGATCATATTGGAGTATTACCTCTATTTTTAAGAGTCGCTGACATACTCTCAGCTCGAAATATGATCAGTTTGAGACCAGCATTCTCTTTAAAGTTGATATTATGGCCTTAACAACCGAGTAAAATGAACAAAATTTAAGCAGGAAATACAGAAAAGGAATAAATAATTATCACAAAATCTATTTTTAAACTAAGCTATAGATTAAGGTGGTTTTCGTTTCAAAAAAGGAATACTGCCATCATTTTCAAATGAAACAATAACAGTTTAAATTTATGAATAGTGCCTATAGGGATAATTACAGCAATTATTCGCGCAGTACGATAATAAATCTATTAGTCGTTGATGATGATGACGTTGATCAAAAAAGAATTAAACGTTATTTGTCAAACAATCAATACTATAAGTATCATATCGTTACTGCTAGTAACTATGAGACAGCATTACAATTACTAACAGAA
The DNA here is from genome assembly GCA_947488935.1 of uncultured Pseudomonadales bacterium. GTDB lineage: Bacteria > Pseudomonadota > Gammaproteobacteria > Pseudomonadales > Cellvibrionaceae > CANLBN01. The sequence continues at coordinate 287,350 of CANLBN010000005.1, read as the reverse complement.
AATCAATTCGACGTATGCCTTTTTGACTACTATCTCAATGATCATACGGGATTAGAACTATTAGAAAAAACGCAACGTTTAAACCCTACCGCAAGTATCATCATGCTTACTGGCCAAGTAGATGACGCCATCGATGAACAACTCTTGCTCGCAGGCGCCTCGGATTTTTTGCACAAAGATGAGATAACCGAAATCGTATTAAACCGCGCTATTCGCTATGCCATACACCATAAAAAAATGGCCATTGAACATGAACATCTGGCCCATTACGATGAATTAACTCAACTCGTTAATCGCAACCTCTTTTTTGATCGCTTAACTCATCTTGTCGAATCCCTTCAGCGCCACGATAGACATCATGCTGTTTTATATATTGATGTAGATTACTTTAAAAAAATAAATGATAAATATGGGCACTATATTGGGGATATGTTACTCAAACAATTTGCCAGCAGATTATTATCCAATATTCGAGCAAGTGATACTGCAGCGCGACTCGGTGGTGATGAGTTTGCCATCATTCTTGAGGGCGTCAATGAAAAAAATGCTCGCGATGCCGCTCAGAAAATCTTATGCCAAATGGAAGAGCCTTTTTATATCGAAAACCTAAAAATAGACATAAGTGTCTCTATTGGTTTTACGCTATTTCCATCTGAGGACTTAGTAGACGCACAAGGTATACTAAGACAAGCAGATGATGCGCTGTATCAAGCAAAGCATGGTGGCCGCAAACGTTATTTTCATTTTGATACCGACCGTAAGAAAACATATGAAGAAACGCTCAATCTAGAAAATGATTTCACCATTGCGTTAAGGAGCAAGCAGATCTTCCCTTTCTATCAGGCTCAATATTGCCTACATACCGGAAGGCTTATTGGCTTTGAGGCATTAGCACGCTGGAATCATCCACAAAAAGGGTTTATATCACCTACTATATTTATTCCTTTTTCAGAGAAGCTATCGCTTATTTCCAGCGTAACAGAGACAATGCTTAAACGTGCTTGTGCCGACCTTGCCACTTGGTCAAGCGCACACCCTCACCTAAAAATAGCCATTAATATCTCCGCTAACGAGTGCTCTAATCATCAGTTACTACGTCATATTGAATATATGATTGAGCACGCACAGATACAACCAGAACAACTACAACTGGAAGTTACCGAGAGCGTACTCATCAATCAGCCAACACTGTCTATCGACATACTCAATTCTTTACATGAGTTAGGTGTAAGTATCGCAGTAGACGACTTCGGCACAGGTTATTCGTCACTGAGTTATTTAACAGAGCTACCTATCGACACACTTAAAATAGATATGAGCTTTGTACAAGGTATTGGGGTAAACCCTCAAAAAGAAGTCATCGTTAAAGTTATTATTGATCTCGCAAAACGCCTATCTCTCAAAGTGATTGCCGAAGGCGTAGAAACCAAAGAACAAGCTAACTTTTTAAAAGAGCACGACTGCGACATCGTACAGGGGTATTTATACGCAAAACCATGCGCCTATCGCGATTGTCAAAAAATACTCAGCGAAAATCATTACCCGGCCTCGCCATAATCATCACGGTGTTATCTTTTCTCACAATATACTTATTACTTATCCCTAAAGTTGACACAGTATTGAATATGATAGAGCTTAAAGTAATGATTTAACTAATGGGTAAACAAAAACACTTCCACAAAGTGAAAGAAAAAAGGCAGCAGATAGAGGAATATATTTTTTAAACTCCTTTAAGAAAAAAAATCCAATACCATAAACTAAAAACAATAATAAAATTAATATCTGTAAAAACCGCCACTCTGCGGTAAAGATACAAAAAGGGATAAAAATAGCCAGGCCAATCAAAAATGATTTGACTTCTTTTTTCATAATGCTGTTTTCCTACAAAGCAATTTTTTATTACACAAAATCATTAAATAGACCATTCAAATAGGCTTTTAATACATTAAGCCAAAAAGATGATACTGAACTAGCAGATTAAACACACCTAAGAATACTCTAAAAAGTCTGAGTAGCGTGTTAATCAGGAAAACCACCTGATGTGAGGCAAAGATTAAAGCTCATTAGTAGATTACAGGCAAAACCTTCATGGATTCCCCCCTACTCACGCCAACTATCTACGACTTATTCAGAAGCGTCCTAACACTCACCAACATACAAAGTTAGCGCTTATTCGTATAGAATACCTGAGTATTTAGACACAAAGCTTGTAATGTTAGCATCACAAGAAACATATAAGCTAGCGGTTAAACGATTCTCACCCACTTACCTAATAAAGAAAAGAACAACCATGAATACTTCTATTAGCTCTACACTATTGAAAACAGGCAGTTATATTAATGGCCAATGGCAAACAAGCAGCGCTGAAAAAATAGATGTTATCAACCCTGCGACTAATCATCTTATTTGTGAAGTACACGACTCAAACGCCGATGATGCAACTAAGGCAGTCGAAGCAGCCACCAAGGCTATGCCACTTTGGCAAGCAAAAACGGCCAAAGAAAGAGCCGTCATACTGCATCGCTGGTTTACCCTTATCATGTCTCATCAAGAAGAGCTTGCTGCCTTATTAACAGCAGAGCAAGGCAAGCCATTAGCCGAAGCAAGGGGCGAAGTTGCCTATGGGGCTAGTTATATTCAGTGGTTTGCGGAGGAAGCTCGCCGTATTTATGGTGATGTTATTCCTCATGCCAATTCAAATTCACGCGTTCTTATCATTAAGCAGCCTATCGGTGTAGTGGCTGCTATCACACCTTGGAACTTCCCCAATGCGATGATTACACGCAAGGCAGCCCCTGCACTCGCAGCAGGCTGCACTTTTATTGTTAAAGCTGCTGCAGAAACGCCACTCTCTGCGTTGGCCATTGCAGAGCTTGCCCATCAAGCAGGCATTCCTGCCGGTGTCTTTAATGTTGTTATCGGTAGCGATGCCTCGGGCATAGGTAAAGTATTAACGCAAGATCCACGCGTTGCCAAGTTCTCTTTTACCGGCTCTACCCCCGTAGGTAAAACCCTACTTGCACAATGTGCCACAACCGTTAAAAAAGCGTCAATGGAGCTAGGCGGTAATGCTCCTTTTATTGTTTTCGATGATGCCGATATAGACGAAGCCATCAAAGGTTTACTCATCTCAAAATACCGTAACGCTGGGCAAACGTGTGTTTGTGCCAATCGTATACTCGTACAAAGTGGCATCTATGATGAGTTTTCAAAATGCCTTGTCGAGGCAGTGTCTAAATTTCGTATGGGTGATGGTAGCCAAGACGGCATAGACATCGGCCCATTGATCACAACAAAAGCCACTCAAAAAGTAAAAGACTTGGTCGATGATGCACTCGCTCAAGGGGCAACCAGCTTATACGGTGATACCAATAACCCCATTGATGGCCAGTTTTACACCCCCACAATACTCACGGACGTTACACCCGATATGGCCATTGCCAGCAATGAGATCTTTGGGCCCGTTGCGCCATTGATGAAATTCGAAACTGAGCAAGAGGCTATCGACATCGCCAATGATACAAATTCAGGCTTGGCCTCTTATATGTACACGCGTGATATCGGTAGGGTATGGCGAGTAGCAGAAGCACTTGAATACGGCATGGTAGGTATTAATGAAGGCATTGTCTCTAATGAAGCAGCTCCCTTTGGCGGCATTAAAGAGTCCGGTCTAGGCCGCGAAGGCTCTAAATATGGCATTGAAGATTACGTCGAGATCAAATATTTGTGTATGGGTGGTATCGATAAATAAAGCCATACCTTATAAACAAAAAACCCGCTAATCCAAGATTAGCGGGTTTTTTAATGCCTTATCAATTCTATATTTTGCGATAAGCTACATATTAGGATAGCTTACATGTTTGGGTAGCTGGGCCCTTCGGCGCCTTGCGGAGTTACCCAAACAATATTCTGCGTAGGATCTTTAATATCGCAGGTTTTACAGTGCACGCAGTTTTGTGCATTGATTTGTAACTTTTGCTCATCACCGTCTTCGACTATCTCATAGACACCCGCGGGGCAATAGCGTTGCTCCGGTGCATCAAACAATGCGAGATTGTGCTTAATAGGCACTGAACTATCTTTTAGCGTTAAGTGAACAGGCTGATCTTCATCGTGATAAGTATTCGATAAGAAGACAGAAGACAGTTTATCGAAACTCAGTTTACCATCGGGCTTAGGGTAATCGATCTTAGCTGCCTCAGAGGCTTTAACTAACATCTCATGGTCTGCTTTTGTATCACGTAGGGTAAACGGTAGTTTGCCACCAAATATATTTTGTTCGAGGGTGTTATAAGCACCGCCTAACCACATACCAAATTTATGCATAGCAGCACCAAAACTGCGGCTTTGATAAAGCTCTTCATAAACCCACGAGGCATTAAAATTCGCTTCATAGGCGACTAAATCTGAACCACCCTCATCACCAGCTGCCAACGCGTCTATTAATGTTTCCGCTGCAATCATGCCCGACTTCATGGCCGTATGCGTGCCTTTAATTTTTGCAAAGTTTAATGTACCTGCATCACAACCTACAATAAGCGCGCCAGGCATTGTCATTTTAGGGAGCGAATTAATCCCCCCTTTTGCAATGGCACGGGCACCATAAACTAAGCGCTCACCACCTTCTAATGTATTAGCAATCACCGGGTGATGCTTCATACGCTGAAACTCATCAAAGGGGCTTAGATGTGGATTAGAGTAATTAAGATCGGTAATCAGGCCAACAAACACTTGGTTATCTTCGGCATGGTATAAAAAGAAACCGCCCGAGGCGCCGTTACCCTGTAGTGGCCAACCTGCACCATGTACCACTAAACCTGGGCTATGTTTTTCTGGCGCTATCTGCCAAACCTCTTTAATACCAATACCATAATGCTGTGGGTCTTTACCTTTATTAAGGTCGAACTCAGCGATTAACTCTTTACCTAAATGGCCACGACAACCTTCTGAGAAGATAGTGTACTTAGCATGCAGCTCCATACCTGGCTGAAAACTGTCTTTTTCTTCACCAGTTGCACTGCGTCCCATATCGCCTGTGGCAACACCTTTAACGCTTTTATCGTCGTTATATAGAACCTCAGCAGCGGCAAAACCTGGGAAGATATCAACCTCTAACTCTTCGGCTTGTTCTGCTAACCAACGCACAACATTGCCAAGGCTAACAATATAGTTGCCTTCGTTGTGCATGGTTTTAGGCGATGCAAAGTTAGGCATTTTCATCGCCTTTTCTGCACTGCTTAAAATATAAATCTGATCCTCTTTAACCGGTGTATTAAGAGGTGCGCCCTTCTCGCTCCAATCTGGGATCAATTCATTGAGTGCACGAGGCTCGATAACCGCACCTGACAAAATGTGGGCACCTGGCTCAGAACCTTTTTCTAACACACAAACGCTTAACTCCATCTCTTTTTCAATGGCTAGTTGGCGTAATTTAATTGCCGTAGACAGACCCGCAGGGCCTGCACCAACAATAACAACATCGTATTCCATAGATTCACGTTGGCTCATATCTCACCTCTTAGATTAGCACCGCTACCAGTTATAGTGGCGCTGCTTTTAATTGTATATTGGCTATCGACGAATAGTTGGGTTATCTGAAATATATACGTGTTAATTTCATCAATACGTATTTTTAGCAATCAGATACTGTTTTATTCCTAGGCGGGCATTTTAGAGTCATAATCATGAAAGTTATACTTATTTTTATACTTTTAGCGTTAATATTGCCTATCAAAAGCAAAAATCAAGCTGCACATTAGCGATAACAGCATTCTTAATAAGTTCTACTTATACACAATATGCCAGTCATATTTTCTACTAAATGTTACACTGCTATAAATACTGCCTGAAACCTAGTAGGCAGTGAAGCACAGACTCTAATCACCCCATATATTAGGATTTCCACTTGAACGATAGTGATTTTTCATCTCTCCCCTTACATAAAGATCTCATCAGTAACTTAGCCTCGCTAGGCTATCGTGAAATGACACCCATACAGAGCAAAAGCCTACCCCTATTACTTGAGAAAAAAGACGTTATCGCTCAGGCAAAAACAGGCTCAGGAAAAACAGCAGCTTTTGGTTTAAGCGTATTGCACCACTTAGATCTCAAAAAATATCGTGTACAAAACTTAATACTGTGCCCAACGCGGGAGCTCGCCGATCAAGTGGCTAAGGAGATCCGTAAACTAGCACGAGGGATTCACAATATAAAAGTACTCACACTATGTGGCGGCATGCCTTTTGGCCCGCAAATCGGCTCACTAGAACACGGGGCACATATTGTTGTAGGTACACCGGGGCGAATAGAAGAGCATTTACGCAAAGGTAATTTAAGCCTAGACAACCTAACAGGGCTGGTGTTTGACGAGGCCGATCGTATGTTAGATATGGGTTTTAAACCCGCCATCGATGCTATTTTGGAGTATACCCCTAGCAAACATCAAACATTACTTTTTAGTGCTACCTTCCCAGCAGAGATTCATACAATCGCCAACCGTATTATGCAAAGCCCGGTTACCGTCAAGGTCGAAGCCACACACGATAACAGCACTATCGAGCAGGTCATTTATCAATTAGATAACAGCGCTTCGCGCATTGAGGCGGTTAAAAATATTTTGCTTGAACAGCGACCAAACTCTGCGGTTATTTTTTGTAATACAAAACGCGAAACCCAAGAAATAGCCACTGAACTTGCCAATATAGGCCTAAGTGCCTTGGCACTTAACGGGGATCTTGAACAAAGGCAGCGCGACCAGATACTCGTTCAGTTTGCCAATAAAAGCACCTCTGTTCTGGTCGCCACCGATGTTGCCGCTAGGGGCTTAGATATCGATGCACTCGATATTGTTATTAACTATCAAATTGCGCGTGAGCTAGACGTACACACTCACCGTATTGGCCGTACTGGCCGAGCAGGCAGCCACGGCAAAGCCTATACCGTCATTTTTGAAAAAGAAAACTATAAGCTACGCGCACTAGAAGAGTACATGGATCAAACGCTTACCATTAGCCCGCTTCCAGTCAGCAACAAACTCGATAACACGCCCTACAAGCCGCCCATGGTAACACTGCAAATAGATGGCGGAAAAAAACAAAAAGTACGCCCAGGCGACATATTAGGCGCATTAACGGGTAAAGGCGGCATAGATGGTAACAACGTAGGTAAAATCGCTATATTTGATAATTGTGCCTATGTCGCCGTCAGTCGAAAAATGGCCACCGATGCCCTACATAAAATCGAAGGCGGCAAACTAAAAGGGCGCTCCTTTAGAGTACGCAGAATAAGAGGCTAACCACCTTTTTAACCACCAATACCAGAGAAAATAAAATGTCGAACAATGTTTATTATTTATTACTCGCATTAATCGCCGGTATTGGTATTCCCATTATGGCCAGTATGAACGGAGCACTGGGTAGCCGTTTGGCCTCAACAACTACCGCTACCGCCATTTTATTCTTGGGCGCTTTTGTTTTTAGTCTAATTACCTTATTTTTTAGTGGCCTGCCAAGCTCCGAAGGTAATGGATCAATATTCACCAAAGCACCTTTTTATTTGTATTTTAGTGGCATCTTTGTTGTTTTTTATGTACTTTCAGTCACCTGGTTGATCCCACGCTTTGGTGTCGGCAATGCAATTTTCTTTGTCTTACTAGGGCAGATTATATCGGCCTCTATTATCGACCACTTTGGCCTCTTTAATGCTCAAATCACACCCTTATCAGGTATGAGAGTGCTCGGTATTTTGCTTATGATCATCGGCTTATTCTTATCTCGCCGAATATCCTAGTTTTTTCTGAAGTGGTTTTCAAAAAAATCGCTATAGAAAAAACAATTAATGTAAAACCGCCGTATAAGTAACGTTACTCTTTTATTGACTGCTTCTCTTCCCATTACCGGATTTAATTATGCCACCTGTTGTTTCTATCAGTAAGCTCAACAAAATATACGACTCTGGTTTCCACGCACTCAAAAATATTAACCTCGATATTAATAGTGGCGAAATTATCGCCCTTCTTGGCCCAAATGGCGCAGGTAAAACAACACTTATCTCCATCATATGCGGCATTGTCAATGCCTCATCGGGGACTATTATGGTCGACGGTTTCGACACTCAAAAAGAATACCGTAAAACTCGAGGTAAAATAGGGCTAGTACCACAGGAGCTTACCTCGGATGCGTTTTCTACCGTTTGGAACACCGTCAGTTTTAGCCGTGGACTTTTTGGCAAAGAACCTAACCCTGCAATAATAGAGCGAGTGTTAAAAGACCTTTCCCTATGGGACAAAAAAGACAATATGATGATGACATTGTCTGGAGGGATGAAGCGCCGAGTGCTCATCGCCAAAGCACTCTCACACGAGCCCGAAATACTGTTTTTAGATGAGCCAACAGCGGGCGTTGATGTAGAACTACGTAAAGATATGTGGCGTGTTATCAATAGGCTACGAGACTCTGGCGTTACTATTATTTTAACAACACACTATATAGAAGAAGCCGAAGAAATTGCCGACAGAATTGGTATTATAAGTAATGGCGAAATCATTTTGGTCGAGCAAAAAGCAACTCTCATCAAAAAATTAGGCAAAAAAACTATCACCTTAAAACTCCAAGATACGCTAGATCATATACCAGAAGATCTTAACAACTATGAATTGGAACTATCTAGTGACCGCAGAGAAATTCATTATAGCTTTAGCACCACTACACCAGACAACAACACTCAATCTTCACATGTAGCAAGCCTCATTAGCACGCTTAACCTTAACGGGATTCACTTTAGTGATATCGATACTAAACAAAGCTCGCTGGAGGAAATCTTTGTCGAGCTTGTCTCTAATAACGGTGACACCAACAGTAAAAATGCAGCTTTACAGGAACAATAATGAATTACTACGCTATCAAAGCTATTTATAAATTTGAAATGTCGCGTACTTGGCGAACACTTCTACAAAGTATAGTCTCACCGATTATCTCAACATCGCTCTATTTTGTTGTCTTTGGTTCTGCAATTGGCTCACGTATCGATGAAATAGACGGCATAGCTTATGGCTCGTTTATTGTACCCGGCCTGTTAATGTTATCACTGCTCACACAGAGTATTGCCAATGCCTCTTTTGGTATTTTCTTTCCTAAATTTTCTGGCACCATCTATGAGGTACTATCGGCGCCTGTATCATCACGAGAGATTGTATTGGGCTATGTAGGAGCAGCGACCTCTAAGTCGCTCTTGGTAGGCGTTATTATTTTGGCAACGGCAGGACTATTTGTACCACTACAAATAGCGCACCCTTTCGCCATGTTATTTTTTCTCGTCATGACCTGTATCACCTTTAGCCTACTGGGGTTTATTATTGGCATATGGGCAGATAATTTTGAAAAGCTACAGCTTATCCCTTCTCTCGTGGTCACACCCTTAGTGTTTTTAGGTGGGAGTTTTTATTCTATCAATATGCTACCGAGTTTTTGGCAAACCGTTACCTTATTTAACCCCGTTGTCTATTTAATCAGTGGATTCCGCTGGAGTTTTTATGGTATTGCTGATGTTAATGTCGGCATCAGTATCGCGATGATTTTATTCTTCTTATGTTTAGCTTTATTTATTGTTTGGCGGATTTTTAAGACGGGCTATCAATTACGCAAGTAACTCTTTAACAGCAAGTAGTATTTAACAGCAAATAACAATAGATTAAAAAGCAGAGCCCGGTTGCTGTAAAAATGCTACTTCCTCAGGCGTTGATGCTCGCCCGAGAATAGAGTTTCGATGAGGGTAACGTCCAAACCTGTCGATTATGTCCCTGTGTCTTAATTCAAAACGATAAGTGGACTCGTTTGTTTTCTCTTTAAACAATGGTTCTGCAAACCGATGAATAAGGGGCCTATTCATACTAGTTGAATACCCACTGTTGTACTCTCAAGTTTGTCAATCAAGGCATGAGGCACGTAGTTTGGTTATTCCAAATAAGTAACGAATAACGCAGAGTGGCACACTTGAGGGTACAACCCTTCGGGCCGACACCTTTTTCCCTCTACCTACGTTGTCAATCGTTCATTTAGAATGACTAAACATCACTCTTTCCTCCTTGCCAGAGAAAAAAATGCTTCCGGCAGTGGGCATTCAACTAGTATAAATAGGCCCCCAGAGATTCGCTATGCATAAAAGGCATATACAAAAAAGCACGCTCTTCCTCGACTAACTGTTCATCAACATTTAGCGCAACAGCCTCCTGAGCTAATACTAGAGCAAGTGGATCTGATAAAAATGATGCTGCTTTATCCCTAAACATATTTCGAGAAAATTGATCTAGTATAATAATCTCTGCGAGACGTCCTTTTGCTGATGCCCGCCATGTGTATAATTCACCGGCATTTGCACTTCTATGTAAGTCGCTAAAGCGAGTCATTATTAACTCATCAAAGGCCTGATCTTTAATCCACCATTGCTTTTTGTCAATTTCTTTAAACCAAAAATCCAGTACCTTAGTTAACATTATTCACCCATCAATTAGACATTACACTGTTGTGGTATGTATTGAAATTCGGATTTTTCTTGAGAATTAAGCATCTCACACAACAGCCTACAAGTAATAAATGAGGAGGCTCTGAATAAGAATTGAGAATAATCCCCATACTATTCACTCCATCAGCTAGCTTCGACATACTTCAAATAGATCCACCCACTACTCTGACAGGAACAGGCAACCTTTGGAGATATATTATACCCCTAGCTCATCAAAGCTTTTATTTAATAACAAAGCTATTACTAACTCGGGTTATAATACTCTCATGATTAACTTACAAAACATTAGTTTACAACGCGGCCCTCAGCGCTTACTCGATGACAGTTCAGCGACTATCCAGCCCAAGCATCGTGCGGCCATTATTGGCGCCAACGGCTGTGGCAAATCCAGTCTATTTAAATTACTGCTAGGGCATATCAGCCTCGATAACGGCAATATATTTATTCCAAAGCAGTGGCGTGTCTCGTACATGGCTCAAGAGGTTAATGAAAACCATCGCCTAGCACTCGATTATGTCCTTGATGGCGATAAAAATTTACGCGCAATCGAACAAAGGATTGATGACGCCCAAGTAAATGATGAACACACGGCACTCACTCAAGCCTACGCTGATTTTGAAGTGGCAGACGGCTATAGCGCCAAGAGTCGCGCAGAGCAGTTATTACATGGGCTAGGCTTTAAGCAAGCTGATATGTCTAAGGCTGTCAGTGATTTTTCTGGTGGCTGGCGTATTCGCCTTAATTTGGCGCAGGCACTGATGTGCCCATCGGACTTACTACTACTCGACGAGCCAACCAACCATTTAGATATTGATGCAACGCTCTGGTTAGAGCAGTGGTTAAAAGCGTACAAAGGGACCATCTTATTTATCTCCCACGATCGGGATTTTATCGATGCGATTGCTGGGCAAATTTTGCATATAGAGCATCAAAAGATCACCACTTATACAGGTAACTACTCTTCCTTTGAGACACAACGCGCTATGAGTTTGGCACAGCAACAAGCCAATTTCGAAAAGCAACAGCAACGCATTGGAGAAATCACACAATTCGTCAACCGCTTTAAAGCAAAAGCCACTAAGGCACGCCAAGCACAAAGCCGCTTAAAAGAATTAGAACGCATGGAAAAAATAGCGCCTGCCCATGTAGACTCTCCCTTTAGTTTTCGCTTTAGCGAAGCCGATAAAACATCGGATCCTTTATTGAGCCTCGAGAAGGCCAATATCGGCTACCAGCCAGATGCAGCAATCGTCGAAAAGGCAGAATTAACTCTGCGCTCGGATACGCGTATTGGTTTACTCGGTTACAACGGCGCCGGAAAATCTACACTGGTCAAAACCTTAGTTGGCGACCTTCCTTTATTGCAAGGGCAGTACAGTGCCAGTGAGCATTTAAAAATCGGCTACTTTGCGCAACACCAGTTGGAGTTTTTAGATTTAGAAGCAAGCGCCCTACTGCATATTCAACGGTTATCACCCACTGTATCTGAGCAAGTTATTCGCAACTTTCTAGGCAGTTTTAATTTTCATGCCGATAAAGCCCTCGACCCTATCAAGCCATTCTCTGGTGGTGAGAAAGCACGTTTAGCACTGGCACTGATTGTTTGGCAAAAACCCAACCTACTTATTTTGGATGAGCCAACCAACCACCTTGATTTAGATATGCGTCATGCGTTAACGCTGGCATTACAACTTTACAAAGGCGCTCTTGTTGTAATATCCCACGACCGCCACTTACTTAAAAATACAGTCGACCAATTTTATCTTGTCGCTAATCATAGCCTACGTTTATTTGACGGCGATTTAACGGACTACCAACAATGGCTAAAAGAATCATTGCAGCAGTCAAAAAGCCATGACAACAACACATCCACAACGGCAGAGACTGGCGACGAAAAAGTCAATAAAAAGCTACTTCGTCAGCAAGAAGCTGCCAAACGCGATAAATTAAAGCCGCTTAATAACAGCATCAAAAAAATCGAAAGAGATATGGAAAAGCAGCAGCAAGCACTAGAAGTCATACAAGAACAGCTTAATGATGAATCTTTGTATCAGGACGATAAAAAAAGCTATTTACAAGAATTATTACAACAACAAGGAAAGTTAAAGCTATCAATTGAAAAGCTAGAAGAGCAATGGATAAATTCGCAGGAACAGTTAGAGGAGTTACAAGTAGGTTAATAGTAAGTGGCTTAATATTTAAGCCACTTACATTATTTACTGACTAGAGCTTAGCTTAGAAAGAGTAGCGTAAGCCAACACCAATCGTATCAATTTGAATGTCACCACTTTGTGATGTTTCGAGAAGACCACCAGGGCCACCACCAAATCGATCTAGGTCAACATCATTAGTCTCTAAATATCTGTATTCAACAAAGCCTGTAAATTTTTTGCTAAGTTTTACATCAAGTCCTACAACAAAGTTATAACCGAACACTGTGTCATCGTCGGTAATGTTAGCAACAGGACCGTAGCTAATGTCACTATCTACATTAACAAACCCAATACCAACGCCAACATAGGGTACATATGCAGTACCTGTTTTAAATTCTTGAATAACATTTAAGAATAATGAATCAGTTTCTATACTACCACCAACTGCATCGCCGGTAAAAATATTACCGTTAAAATCGATTTCGTCGTTGTCGTTATCTGTGCTGATATACTCGAGATCTACACGTACAGCACCAAGAGAATGACCTTTAAACTTATAGCCTATCGCAGTAGAAAAGCCAATATCTTCATCAAGCTCTGCTTCTACGTCACGACCAGTACTCGTTAAAGAGGTGTCATCTACATCTGATTGAAAAATAGAACTTTCAGTATACCAACCACCTGCCTGAGCCGAAGAGAGAGTTACTGCCTGTATACCTGCAAATGCTAATGCAGCGATAAGGTTACGATTTGTTATTACATTCTTTTTCATAAAGCTTCCTATATTACGATTTTTTATTACATTCTTTTTACAAGACTGCCACATTACAAGCAATGTAGTCCGTGTGCATATATGAGAAAAAAACAGCTAAATAGTTCCTTTAATTAATTACACATAAAATTAATCGGATTGGAATTTTCAATAATTGCCTTATTAACAGTGCTAGCGAAGCTTAATAAAATCGAGTTTAGGTATAAAACAAGGATAATACAAAGCAAACTTGATCAAAAATCAACCAGAATACAGCTTTGCAACTATGGATCGCATAAAAAGCTAACAGTTAACCTATAGTAGCCATTAACTTTTATTATCATAAATTCTTATACAAAACGAAGTAATAGAAAAAATACTACACTAATTTTTATAGGATTAGGTTTTAAACTGATTAATATTCGAGTGCAAACTAATAAGGCTTTTAGCGATATTTTGGTTTGCAATAGACGTTTTAGCTGCGCCTTCGGTGGCTTGATTAGATATTTTAGAAATAACAATAACATTCTGATTAATCTGCTCTACAGCAGAGGATTGCCCATCAGTAATTGAGGCAACCTGGCTATTCAAATCAGCAATATCATTTACTGCCTTATCGGCGGCCTCTAGAGCCTCTGCTGTTTCTATACTTTTAGACAGGCAGAGTTCGGTACTATCACTACCTTTTTTCATGCTATCCACTGCATTTTTTGCCTCTCCCTGTAGACGTTCGACCAATGCCTGAATATCGCCCGTTGAACTTTGCGTACGCTGAGCAAGCGAGCGAACTTCATCGGCGACTACGGCAAACCCGCGTCCGGTATCTCCCGCCCGTGCGGCTTCAATGGCAGCATTAAGTGCGAGCAAATTAGTTTGATCTGCAATACCGCGAATGGCTTCTAAAACATGACCAATGTTATCTGTTTCAGTCGCTAGAGATTCAATAACAGCAGAGGCACTATTCACCTCACCGGATAACTGTTTAATGATATTTTGTGTATCAACAGCAGCCTCTTTACCTCTACTCACATACTGACGTGCACCTTCTGCAATTTTGGCAGCATCGAGTGTACTCTGAGCAACATCTTGTGTTGCATCATTCATACTGCTAACTACATGAGCGACGGCTTCGGTTTCTTCTCTTTGATTTTGCACATTGTCTAATGTCTCTCCCATAACTTTGACAGCCTCTTCAGAAAAGCCTGAAAGCTCATCGGTAGAATGCTTAATATTAATCATACTCAGGGATAATTTTTCCATAAACTGATTAAAAGAAGCAGCCACTTGCGACGTTTCGTCATGGCCATCCGCTTTTAAACGCTGTCTTAAATCGCCATCACCATCAGCTACTTCCTTTAAGCGATAATCTAGTTGATGTATTGGCTTAGTAATCGAATTACCGATAATAAACGGTAGCACGCTAGAAACAGCCAGAGACACTAATAATACGATCACAATATAACGAACGCCTTGCTTTTCGTCATGCTCTGCTTGCAAAGTTGCCTTTAACGTAAACTCTTCTATCTCGCTTAATATTGACAATATTTCATGGTCGAGATTATCTTCTAATTGCTCTACCTCTGGAGCATTAATCAGCGCTTGTTTAAGATCACCCTGCTCTAGCAAAGTGATAATTCCATATAATTCTCCTAGAAGTATTTTGTATCCCTCCTCTACGTGTTTCATTTCAGACAATAGTTTTTTATATTCCTGAACCGCTTCTTGAGAGTGAAGGTGAGAAATTGCATCCTCGATAAAGTTTTCTACTTCAATAATTTCTTTTTCTACTTTTTTTGAAAGTTCTATTAGTTTGTTTTTATTTTTTACAAATTCTTCCTCGGCACCGGGGTGGTTTTGCTCAGCTAACACCCCGTTTAATAGCATGCGCTCAAACAAAACAACCTGTTGCAATTGATGCTCGGCAAGCAAAGTCAAAGACTTAGTCAAGGGGATATCATCGTGAGCTATATCAGTAATCTCTCTGCCTATCTTCTCCATTTGAATATAAGCGATGCCGCCCAAAATAAAGACACACAGTAATTGTATAAATCCCATAAAGTAGATTTTTTGAGATATTTTCAATCGAGATAACAACATAGCCTTCCCTTCTTTTAACCCTAGTTAGTTACTTTTTTTAAAAAATAAGCTCCTGCGAACTTTCTTTAAAATGCGAAAATACGACATTGGCGAAATCACTATACTTAGCTAGGCCTTCGGAATTATCATTATTCATAAAGTCAGAATAGCCTTTAAGCTTACCGGCAGATGTATGACTCAGATTGCGAAAGCCCATTTTCCAATCTGGGTATGTTCTCTCACTGATTTTTTTACTACCAAGGCAGGTCACTCTAGTATGTCGTGAGTCTTCTTTTATTTTTTCATATAAATGATGAACAAATTTATCTTCACCTTCAATGAATTGCAAAAATGTGCCCCTCCCGTTATAGATTAACAAACCTGTAATACCAAGGGCTTCATTATTGTTATGGGAAATTTTCAGTAATTCTACCAATTCAGATTCATCAAATTCGGCAGTCGCGCTACTTATGTAAGTCAGTTCAATCATTGATACACCTATCATTCGAGCTATCAGTCATTAAAAGAATTGCTCATATTAGTAAAGTATAGATATAGTCTACTATTATGCAAACATGAGGGTTTAGTATATTATTGTGATGTAAGACTAAAGGGAGGGAGGATACTAAAATACTCCAGCAAAAGCCCTAGTTATAGACGTTGCTATTCGCTCAAGCGATACCCAATACCGCCCGAACCTACCTTACTAATTAGAACACCTCTCGAAAAGTACCTAAGGTTTGCTTTTACTCTATTAACTTCAGCCAAATCGATACGGAACTCGTTTTCTTCCTCTATTGCCTGTCGCTCCGAATCAAAATAGCGCCATGTGCCCTGCATCTGATGCATAGCATGGGCAAGCTCATGAAACAGGTTTTGTTGTGCATTAAACTCTATTAATTCACTTTTAGAACTAAAGACTCTATGTGTTCCTCTATCGCTCATTTTGGCGTCAAATATAATGGTAACGTCCGCCCCCGTACCATTAATGAGATTATTCGTCATAGGTGCGATTGTTCGACCAGAGGACAGGCGTGCAGAATCAGAATGCTTTATCGTTAAACGATGCCCCGATGCTTCTATACGCTTCAGGGTACGATAACCCTTTGGTACAACTGCAATATCATGTAACCAACGCTTTAACCTCTGTGTCTCCTTTAGTGTTCCAAGCAATACAATATTATTAATCGGAATATTATTAAAGGAGCGAGAAGCTCTCTTTTTAACATCAAAAGGATGAGAATTACACAAGTGCTTATTTGAGCAAGAATACAAAAAATTCAGCTTTGAAAGGTGGGTGGCCGAATAATAGTTATCAATATTTGCTAAGCGAAGGGGGTTGTAGGTGTTTTCTTGATAGCTCCCCTGTGTTATTTCCTGCAACTCAAAGGATTGGGCATTGAGCAGAAAGCTCACAAAAAGCATGTATAGAGATAAAAACAATAGACTAATTTCTTTCAAGCCAAACGCCTCTTTTTATAAATAAGCATCCATAAATAAAGCCAGTTACTTTACTTATAGCTAAAAAAGACCTTAGTTAAAAGAATTTATTAGTCATTCACCAAAAATTTAATAAAAGTGTCACAAAAAAATGTTACCTAGTATTATTTATCAACTGTCATCATTAAAAAGCCGGTAAAGGCCGCATTTGATGGAGATAAGCTTTTATCAACTTTAGATTTACCCTCTATTATTAATTTTCGGTATTTTTTGTAAAAATCCCATGTTGGCGCGGGCTTGTATATGGGGTCCTCTAACTCAAAATATTTTAAAATATTTTTGGCTGTTGTTGGCTTTACGAACACTTGTTTTTTAGGTGCATAATAAGCCGGGATAATACTTACCAAGCTCCACTTAGCAAGCTTTTCTACTCGCAAAATATCTACCATTGCCTCAAAACCTAGCTGCTCTTTCCCGTGCAGCATATTGACCAAAGCCTCTACTAAAAATGCTTTATCATACTCGTTTAGATTTTTGACAAAATCACGAAATTTTGGCTTCTCGAACATTGACACCATCGATGAGCGGCTAACTACTTTGACCATATTATCGGCAGTGACATGTATATTTGAGCAAGCCACCTTATCAAATGCAGCCTGAGTAAATTCAACCATCCGATTAAAATTGTGTTTTTTGGTAATAGCCAACATCTCTGGATCGGCAAAACCTTGCGGGAACCGCATCAAAAAGTCTAATTCTAGTTTTTTTAATTTTTCGGTATCTAATATTATCTTCACTAAAACCACCTAACTCTCGTTGCTAGCACTTTAATTTAACGGTTTATAACAACATATTTTCTGTAATGGGATAATAACAACTGGCGCAATTAATCAAGGAGCCCGCTGTTAATGCTTTAACACCATATACATCAACCGTCAGCCCATACTTATTTTTTACTTTTTCTACTAGCAAATCAAAATCGCCATCGCCCGATAATAAAACAACATGATCGACTTCTGGTGCGACTTCGATAACATCGAGTGTAATACCTACATCCCAATCACCTTTTGCCGAACCATCGCTACGCTGTATGTAAGGTTTTAACTTAACATTAAAGCCAATATGTTTGAGCGCATCTTGAAATTTAATTTGTTGGTCGTCAGCACGGCCAATGGCATAGGCATTAGCCGTAACAATATCGCCATCCTTACTTATTCGCCGCCAAAATTCACGATAGTTAAACTGACGTTTAAAGGTATCTCGTGTTGTGTAATAAATATTTTGCACATCGACAAATATGGCTATTTTTTTCAAGTATCACCCAGCAATGGTTATAATAAGGAGTCTATGAGATCTATTTTTTAGAAGCACCTTTATTTTGTGAAGACACTGTATTTCTATTTTTTCTATGGCTACTACTGTTAGTAGTGTTGCTCTTGGGATTGGCTCGTTTAGTCGAAGCCCTTCTATTATTAGGCCTTTTATCGCCATCCTTTTGAGAATAGGATTTTGGCTTTTTAGGTTTAATTGGTCTGTGATCTAAGCGCGACTCTGGCACATCATGCTCTGGATGAAAGTCATCCACATATTCCCTTGGCAAGAGTTTTTTTATTAATCGCTCTATACCATTTAGCTCTTTAAATTCGTCGGCACTGACAAGTGATACTGCCTGCCCTTTAGAACCCGCTCTACCCGTCCGACCAATACGATGTACATAATCCTCAGCCACATTGGGTAAATCAAAATTAACCACTTGTGGTAATTCATTAATATCTAGGCCTCTGGCAGCAATGTCGGTAGCCACTAACACACGCACACTGCTTGCTTTAAACTCAGCCAATGCCTTAGTACGAGCACCTTGGCTTTTATTACCATGTATCGCCAGCGCGGTAATATTGTCAGCATTGAGCTGCTTAACCAGTTTATTTGCACCGTGTTTGGTGCGAGAAAATACTAAAACTTGTTGCCATTGATGGCTATGGATAAGATGCCTAAGTAATGCGGGTTTTTGTTTTTTATCGACAGGGTGTATCCACTGTTTAACAGTATTTGCGGTCGTATTAGGTGGGCTGACTGAAATCTCTACTGGGTTATTAACAAAGCCTTTTGCAAGCTCGCGTATGTCTTTCGAAAACGTAGCCGAAAATAATAGGTTTTGGCGCTTTGCAGGTAATAGTTTTAATATTCGTCGAATATCGTGAATAAACCCCATATCGAGCATACGGTCCGCTTCATCTAATACCAGTACTTCAAGCTCTGTAAATTTAACGGCATTTTGCTGGTAGAGGTCGAGTAGTCGCCCAGGTGTTGCTACTAGTATGTCGGCACCCTTTCTAAGCGCCATCAATTGTGGGTTGATCTTTACACCACCAAAGACAACCGTCGAGCGTAGGGCTAAATGCTGTCCATAATCTTCTACGCTTTTAGCCACCTGTGCAGCTAGCTCACGCGTTGGCGTCAGTATCAATGCGCGCGCTTGATTGGCTTTTGCACTCTCACCATCGGCTAAACGCTGCAGCAACGGCAAGGTAAAGCCGGCTGTTTTACCGGTACCTGTTTGCGCCGCTGCCATGACATCAGCACCTTTAAGAATAGCCGGGATCGCTTGTTGTTGGATAGGCGACGGTTTATCGTAACCTTTCCTCAGTACTGCTTTTACTAGTGGCTCTGAAAGCCCTAACGTATCGAAACTCATAAATTTATCTTTAACCAAAATGTGAGGGTAGCAGCTGATAAAAATACATTACCAGCGATTAAATTAGTGCCTGAGGTATTGAAAGTATTCATACCAAAATAATTAGCATCAGTGGCATCATCAGTCCCGCCAATAATGTTTGCAATGTAATAATAGTTGCCATTAATTCATAGTCGCCACCTAACTGCCTCGCTAAAATGTAGGAGGCTGATGCAGTGGGTAGCAAGGTGAGTAATACCAGTACATTCCTTGTCAACGTATCTATACCCAATAGATAACACAAGATGACTGCAATAATGGGTAATACTAAAAACTTAGCGACACTGGAAACAACTATCGGCTTAAGTGAGGCCGAAATAGAACGTAAATTAAGTGCAGCTCCAACGGTTAATAGGCCCAAGGGTAATGTTGCCTTAGAGAATATATCAAGTGTCTCTAGAAAAACAGCAGGTATAGGCAAAAACAGATTAATAATAACGCCCGCCACACAACCTAAAATTAATGGGTTATTAACAATTGACTTAATCACACGCTTAGCGATTTTTTTATGGCTATCGCCCTGCTGATGGTATAACTCTAAAACCAAGACACATAAAATATTTAACGCGGGAATCATTAACGTCAATAACATGATAGCGACCACTAATCCATCCGGGCCAAACAATGCAATAACAAGTGATAAACCGATATAAGTGTTTAGGCGAATACCGCCTTGATATATAGAGGTAAATTTAAACGGTGGAAAGCCGATAAAGGCTTGCAGGGCCACGAGCAAGGCCGTCAAAATCAAATAGAGTAGTATAATGAGTATCGCTGAACTAACAATATCTAGCTGGCTTAAATCAGCAACGGCTATTTTACTCACTAATAACGCAGGAAATAGTAAAAAATAGGTGACCTTTTCTGCTCCACGCCAAAAATCAGAACTTACAAACTGATAACGCGCGCAGAAAAACCCGCAAAAAATAATCAGAAAAACAGGGATAATCGCTAAAATAATAGCCAAACGCAGGGATCCATATAAGACAAAAATGGGTGACAATAACGAGTGCTGCGAGCTTATACGACAAACAACTATTAATCAAAAGCTATATACCATTAGCCATGCACTTAGGGCATATACAGGATTCACGAGAATGCCTATGTGTAGGCTAGCAAGAGGGAGGGATAAGCTAAATATATTAATGTGAACGTGTTAACATAGCCATATATCCAATAAATGAATACATCTAATAATAAACTTGGTCGATTATGCTTTACCCAGTAGCTGAAGATAAGTCTGTCAAAGAGTTACTCCCCCGGTATCAATACTATTTTCGTGTTTTACTGGGCTTTTGTGCAAGTGCTGCGCTCATCGGTAAAGATATGACCGACAAACACATGCATATAGAAACCTTAAGTATTGCCGGTATCATAATGGTATATTGTGCCTTCACTTACTGGTTTTCTCTTCTCAGGCAAGCCCATTATCCTTCTAAATCGACTTGGCTTGCTCTCCTAGATGGCTTCATCATTGCCCTTGCCATTAGCGAACTTGAATACCCACCCTGGCCAAGCATACTATTAGTGACTCTATTACAATTTAATGCCCTATCCCAAGGTGGCCTTAAGCAAGCCTTTGAAGTAAACACAGGTATTATATTAGGCCTTGTTGTAGGCTTTTTCTTACTGGGTAATCAAAGTATTAATCTAGCGCCCAACCAGACATTAAACAATATAGTACTCATTAGTACTTTTGCATACCTATCGGTATACGGTGCCTACTCCTATCGCTTTTTCCGGCAACTACGACTCGCTAACAAAGCACACCAAGAAGAAAGTGACACTTTGCGTTCTCAAATTTATAAATTATCGCACTATATTCCCAGACCCGTGACATCTATGATTCGCGACCAGAATCAAGATATTGTCACTGAACGTAAACGTATCACGGTGTTTTTTTCGGATATTGTAGGGTTTACGGAGCTCAGTGAAGAATTAGAAGCAGAGACATTAGCCGAATTACTCAACAATTATCTATCGGAAATGAGCAAAGTCGCCAACCAATTTAATGGCACGATCGATAAATTTATGGGTGATGCCATTATGGTCTTATTTGGTGACGACTCAGAAACAAGTCAAGGGATCAAAAAGGATGCCGTCCAATGTGTTGCTATGGCATTAGAAATGAGCAAACGCATGCAGGAGCTACAAGTACATTGGTCCGAGTTAGGTATTAAAAAGCCGCTACAGATACGTATTGGTATAAATTCGGGTTATTGTACCGTAGGTACTTTTGGCACCGATAAGACCCTCGATTATACAGCGCTGGGAGCCAGTGTTAACCTAGCTAGTCGCTTAGAATCGGCAGGCAAGCCTGGTGATATTTTAGTATCTCATGAAACCTGGTCGCTGATTAAAGATGTTATTTTATGCCGAGATAAAGGCCAAATTAAAGCCAAGGGGTTTTCCTACCCGATTCAGGTGTATCAAGTTATTAACCTTCGTAAAAATTTGGCTGGCAAGCAGAGCTACCTCTCAGAAAGCATGGAAGGTTTTTCAATGCATTTAGATTTAGAAAAAATAAAAAATTACGAAAAAGAACAAGTGATTAATAAGTTAGTCTCTGCTGCAAAAACACTACACAAAAAAGACATTCGCTAAAATACTCTTTTTATTGTCGTCGAGTACGCAATCGTAAGCCACCGAACAATTGCCCGAATGAGTTATCAAGCGAGCAACGTAAAGGGTTAATATCCAAGCCACCTCTACGCGTGTAACGTGCATATACAGCTAAGCTACTCGGCTGACATTTTTGCTGTATATCTATAAATATCTGCTCAACACAATTTTCGTGAAAATCCTGATGTTCCCTAAAAGAGATAAGATAGGACAATAAATTTTCGGGGTGTATTTTTTTGCCCGAGTAGGCAATAAAAATTGTCGCCCAATCAGGCTGATTAGTAACGGGGCAGTTTGTTTTTAATAAATGACTATAAAGTAGTTCATTGCTAACAATATCCCCGAGTCCGTCGATCTTGTTAGCCTTCTTACCCAGCACACCATGACCCTGCTCTGCTTCACTCAACGCATTATTCTCTGGAAAATCAGCTGACAATAACAGCGATGGTTCGGGATGATAATGCTCAACGTGAATATTGTATTCGTCGATACAGTACCCCGGAAGTTCATCAATGACTAGCTCACCTGTACTATCTAAACCATAAAACGATACGCTAACCTCACCATCAGCGGCTTGCGTTAAATCTTTCAGCATGGTGCGCTTTACTTCATCTTCTGAGGCAAATTTTGTTTGGTTAAAAGAGTTTAGATAGAGCTTGAAGGATTTTGATTCAACAATGTTCGTCGTATTATGGCTAAAGGTAAATTCTGCGAGCCTTAATTGTGGCTTACCTTGAGCATTTAACCAAGAGACTTCGTAAGCTGTCCAAACATCAATCCCTTCAAAAGGGAGCGAGCCGCTTTCTAGAAGGGCTTGTCGTGTATTTAAACGCGCAATCGGATACAACAGATTCGCATCGTATTTATTTTTATAGACAGTCTCCTTTCCTAAAAGTAAAGAAGAATCAGAGTTATTAGATATTGTCATGGGTCAATTTTACATACAAATAGAACAATGTTATGAACGAAGGCGTGTACCATGGGACAGCAAATATAAGCAGGCACTAGAGAGTATAACGATAAAAACCATAACACCTATAAAAGCACTGGTTACATTGATATCCGATGTGCCTAAAATACCATAGCGAAACGCATTAACCATATATAAGACAGGATTAAGCTGCGAAACTCCCTGCCAAAACTCAGGTAGCAGTTTAATCGAATAAAATACACCACCTAAATACGTTAATGGCGTTAAAACAAAAGTAGGGATAATAGAAATATCATCGAAGTTACGGGCAAATAGCGCATTAAAAAAACCAGCTAAAGAAAAAACAATCGCTGTTAAAATAACAATACCAATAGTAACCGGCAGATTATTGATCGTCAGAGTGGTAAAAAATAATGATACAGCAGTGACGATAATACCGACTAATAAGCCACGTATAACACCACCAAATACATAGCCAAATAAAATAATGTAGTTGGGAGTTGGCGATACCAGTACTTCTTCGATACTTTTTTGAAACTTAACGCTAAAGAATGAACTGACCACATTACCGTAAGAATTAGTAATGATAGACATCATAATCAAACCTGGCACCACAAACTCTACGTAACTAAAACCACCCATTTCGCCAATACGCGAACCA
This sequence comes from uncultured Pseudomonadales bacterium, assembly GCA_947488935.1. Classification (GTDB taxonomy): domain Bacteria; phylum Pseudomonadota; class Gammaproteobacteria; order Pseudomonadales; family Cellvibrionaceae; genus CANLBN01. Next base: position 263,464 of record CANLBN010000005.1, on the reverse strand, counting down.
ATTAGCTTGCCAAAAATAACAAAATAAAGGGTGACCGTAATCACAGGTGGGATCAATGTTTGTACCCAAATGCGCATAAATCGGACGATCTCTTTACGAATAATTGTCGAAAGAGCGATCCATTGTTCTTGCAATGTCATTACTTATTATCCTTTATCGTTTTCTACTAATGATAAAAATAATTCTTCAAGTCGGTTACTTTTATTGCGCATACTCGTCACTTGAATACCCTGCTCATTTAAACACCCAAATACATAATTAAGAGAGTGCTCTTTACTGACAACAACCTCTAGGGTGAAGCTGTCTATAAGCGTCGACTCACATTTCTCAAACACCGGGGTTGCTGTCAGTTCATTTTTTAAATCAAAAATTAGGGTTTCTTTATCAAGCCTTTGCAAGAGTGATTTAATACTCGTGTGTTCCACGATTTCGCCCTTATCAATAATAGCAATATTACGACATAGGCTTTCGGCTTCTTCCAAATAATGCGTCGTCAAAATAATCGTTGTACCCTGAGCATTAATCTCTTTTAAAAACGCCCACATCGAGCGCCTTAATTCGATATCAACACCGGCTGTTGGCTCGTCTAAAATTAATAGTTTGGGTTCGTGTATCAATGCACGTGCAATCATCAAACGCCGCTTCATACCACCCGACAAACTACGCGAGGTATCATTGCGTTTATCCCAAAGCCCTAGTTGCTTTAGGTATTTTTCAGTACGTTGCTCACTGAGCGCACGTGGTAGGCCAAAGTAGCCCCCTTGGTTAGCGACAATATCATAGACTTTTTCGAACTGATTAAAATTAAACTCTTGTGGAACAATACCGATACATTTTTTAGCCGCCGAGAAATCATTATCGATATCGTGTTCAAAAATACGAATCGAGCCGGCTGACTTTAACGCCAATGAGCAAATGACACTGATAGTCGTCGACTTACCTGCACCATTTGGCCCTAAGAGGGCAAAAAAATCACCCTCCTCAACATCAAGATTAATGCCCTTTAACGCTTCAAAGCCATTGCTATAGACTTTTTTAAGCGATCTTATAGATAATGCCGTTGTCATAATTGTTATCGTAGCCTTTGTTAAGGAACCGTAAGAAATAAACTAATCGAAGTGGTAAACTAATAGCCACACTGTACATACGGCTAATGTGACCCCAATAGCCGTGGCAAATATTAGCTAAACTCAAGAATGAGATTTAAAAGAGACTATCTAAGCTTATGCATTATACGCAATACTTTACTCACCATGTAGATCTACTCAGACAATTTAAAGAAAATATCAGCAAAGAACGTCCTTATCACATCAGCCTTAGCGAGCTAACAGAGCACGACCAGCAGTTTATTCGCACTCTCGATAAATTATGCACTTACGAGAGCTACTGCGAAGAAATGAGCGAACAGGGCCAGTGGTTGGTCGAGCGCATTATTAATGGCTACAATCACCTATTGATACATCTTTCTAGGGATTTGCTCTGGTTTTTTGGGGGCTCTTGCCTACATTTTATGCCTGACAACGAAATTGAATTTTACCAGCAACTCGATGAGTTAAGATACGCTGCCGAAAGCCAAGGTCGTCAATTTGATATTACCGTTGCCAAGCAATTTTTAAAAGAACAAAACCAATAACGATACAAGGAAAAACGATGGCGACAAAAATTGTATTTCTCGATAAAGGCTCTATACCTGCGCACATTTCCTTTAAAGCTCCCAACGAGCCACACCAATGGCTTGAATACGATGCAACCACGCCAGGGGATATTATAGAACGCTGTATTGACGCAGATATTGTTATTACCAACAAAGTCATACTCGATGCAGCCACTATCGCAGCACTACCCGCCCTTAAACATATCGCGGTTATTGCAACAGGTTTCAATAATGTCGATATCGAGCATTGCAAGTCACAGTCGATTAGTGTGAGTAATACACCGGGATACTCGGTAACCTCGGTACCAGAACACACATTTGCCTTGATTTTTAGCCTGCGCCGCCACCTGCCCAGCTATCACCAACACACAATGAGTGGTGGCTGGACTCAATCACCCCACTTTCATGCTTATCTATCCCAGACCTTTGATTTAAAAGGCTCACAATTAGGTATTATTGGTGGTGGCAGCCTCGGTCAAGCGACAGCCCAAATGGGTCGTGCATTAGGACTTAACGTCGTGTTTGCCGATAGAAAAGGCCAAGCAGCATCGAATAGGCCAAACTACCTCTCTTTTGAAGAGCTTATCGCAAGCAGTGACATTATCTCTCTCCACTGCCCCTTGAGCGAGGAAAATAGAGACTTGATAACCTTGCAAGAATTTAAAAAAATGAAGCCAAACACTCTGCTCATCAATACAGCAAGAGGAGGCTTGGTCAACGAGAAAGATTTAGTCACGGCGCTTAAAGAAAACATCATTGCCGGTGCAGGTTTTGATGTGGCGAGCAGTGAACCTATAGCCAAAGACAACCCACTATTATCACTGCATGAGCATACAAACTTTATATTAACACCTCATGTTGCCTGGAGTAGCGATGACTCACTACAATGCCAAGCGGATATGGTCGTTGATAATATAGAGAGCTTCCTTAAAGGCGAGCCATGTAATTTAGTCACATAACACAAGGGCTTCGAGCTGCCCTCCAACGGAGGAGGAAATACACTCTTATTTTTGGAGGTGCGGCTCCAGTAACTGCAGCCAACCCTGTGATATTTGTTGGTACTCATCGACACAAATATCAGCACGCTCATTAGTAAAACCAACGCGGCGCTTCAGTTCTTTATAATTATCTGGCGCACTGCCGTATACATGACACAGCATTTGGTAGTGCCTTTGTATATTCAAGCTATGCTCACCAATAAAATCCCATTTGCGTAAATTTTTTATTTCTTCTCGCTCAAGCCCATAAAGTTCAGCAATATGCTCTACTCTTTGTGCACCATTGGTAAAAAATTGGATCATAAATGCCGTCGCTAAGCTATCCGCTGCATCCTCTTCGCGCGCAACAATAGGGATATCATGCATCTCTATCAAAAGATGCCCCAATTCGTGTAAGACCGTATGTAAAAAAGCATCACTCACGGCTTGCTGCGTTAAGTCACCTTTACCGGCTTGTGAAAATAATTGGCGCGCTTCTTCAAAAAAGCTAATAGGTATAAAAATAACCTTATCGCGGCTATCTGCATAGGCGACACGTCCAGATCCAATCACTAAAGCGATAGAGTACTCAAGTTTAAACGTCGCATTAATATAATTAACAATGCCATTAATTGCGTTAACCTCAGCCGTAGAGGCAGATTCATCGCCAATAATGATTGTTTCACTGGGTAGCGCTTTAATCCACTGTAAAGTTGCTTTATCTGGCTCTGACTCAGGCGCCTCATAACGCAAGCTCATGCTCGATACCGCAAATACCTTGTTCATTACCAGAATTAGAACAACACTGAACACAAGGCTCAGCATAATCTTAATTTTCATTAAACAGTTTCTCTTTTTTATTATTTATAAAATGCATATCTACCCTGCGTTTAACACTAACATTCAGGCATTTTAGCAATCGGGTAAATATCGTAGCGGCTTGACTTACCTTCCAATACTAAACCCGCATTGGGTAACTTTTTATCAGGAAATTGTTCAGCAATACTGGCTGCTTTTCTGGGGCGTTTAATCACCACACGATATTTTGCACGACTTAGCGCTAAGGCAAGTAAGTCACCTGCATCACTATCATTACCAACAAGCGTTTGAAATACACTCATATTCTTTTTTACCTGGGCACTCTTTTGGCGCTCAGGGAACATTGGATCGACATAAATAACATCGGGCCTATTATCGGATTCGCTATCTATTGAGTGTAAATACTCTATCGAATTGTCACCGACAAGAGCGATACGCTGCACAATAGCCTGTAGCTGGGTGTCGCTTGTTTGAGTGGCCCGTGATAATCCATCTTTTAACAACTCAAAAATCACTGGAACGCGCTCAAGCAAAGTGACTTTACAACCAAGCGTACTTAATACAAAACCATCTTGGCCAAGGCCTGCAGTAACATCTAATATGTGAGGTCGGTAGCGGCTTTTTAAGCCCACCGCTTTTGCTATCAGCTGGCTTTTACCACCCCCAAATTGACGTCGGTGTGCATTAGCACCACCCAGAAAGTCGACCAAAATAGGTTTGGGCGTTTTTTTTCCGGTGAAATGAAGCCCCAAACCCTGATCAGAAATGCCCAATACTAAAGCACCCTCACCTAAAGATGCCGGCTCTCGGTCGAGAATAGCCAAGCCTGTTGCACCCGCAAGAGCATCGAGGTCCACCGAGCTAATAGATTCACTCGGCAAAAAGGAATATATACCGCAAATATTCATCAATAATTATAAAAAATGAGAGGCTAAATAGAAGTCAAAAATAAACAGTGCAAGACATTAGCTGACTTACAAAGGCAGGTACTATAACGTCGCTCAGGCAAACATCAAACCAATGGTGTTACGCATATGATGCATTACTTTCATATCAACAGGTTCTTGGTTAACAGTACCAACCATTTTAATAAACCTTACTTTTACAGAAGTACCCAAAGGAGGGATAGGGTGATTTTCAATTTTTACCGATGCGCCACCATCCGAAATATCGCGTGTAGACCCAATAATAGTACCAATAGAGGGGTGTGTGATTTCAACACGAATAGATGTAGATTTTCGCTCTGTGCGCCTGCGATCGTCAACTTTGTGCATCCTTGAAGGATCATTACTAATACCGGTTATAAACGTCATAGCTTTCTGATCTACTGTTAAGTGACTTTATTGATTACTTAGATTTGGTTAATTTCGTTATAAAGGCAACAAAAAACAACTCTAGGTAGTATAAAAATAGCTGAATACCCCTTAAAAAGCAACTTAATAGCATATCAGTTGATATATTTGATGTGCCTCAAGGCTACAAGCTTATCCAGTCGAAACCTTCATTTTGACAGGCATAATAGATATTATCGATAGGCTCACTCACCTCAGCAAATGCTTCTTCGACTAATGCCAGGCTGTTATTTTGATGACTAATATGGGCAATCACTAGCTGCTTTAGTCGATCGCGATCGACGCGGGTTAAAAAATCTGCTGCCTGCCTGTTATTAAGGTGTCCCCATGCCCCTCCCACTCGCTGCTTTAAAGATGGTGGGTATGCTCCCGATGCGAGCATCAGTGAATCGTGATTAGCTTCCAAGACAAGTCCATCACATGCTTGATAATGCATTTCAACATGGGGGGTGATACTCCCTAAATCTGTCAAAATACCCAAGCGCAGATCATTCGCCTCAAATACAAATTGTGCTGGTTCACTGGCATCATGCGGTACTGCAACAGGCGTTATATGGATAGATTTAATGGAAAAAGGCAGGTAGTTCTTAATTAAGGTAAGTTCAGGCAAAACACCGATATTGCGACTACGGTATGTCGCTGTTGTCATATAAACTGGGAGTTTATATTTTCGGGCAAGTGGACCAACCCCACTTAAGTGGTCGCTATGCTCATGGGTCACAACAATCGCATCTAGCTGTTCAGCCGATACATTTAAGCGCTCAAGTCGTTTAAGTGTTTGTTTTAGGGTAAAACCACAATCGACTAATATCGTACAGTCTTCATAACGGATGAGAGTTCCATTACCCTTACTACCACTACCCAATGAAGAAAACTGCATAAAAACCTAATAAATATAAAGGTAGAACTTATATTTCAAAGCTCATCTTTTTAAAGGGTAAGTGTAACTTAAAAAAGACGCAGGCGAATCTCGTCTAATAACTCTTTGGCTTCATCACTTTTAAGTTCTTTACCGTAACCATTTCTTATATAAACTAAATGTCCGCTCTCTGCCGGCTTAACTACCAGTAAAAAGCCTGGGACATTGGACAAACGAGATACCTTCGGTCGATTTTTACCATCGAAAAATAATGAGTTGACGCTAGATTTATTGGGAAGCCGTTCTATGATTTTTTTCAAAGAATGGCGGCTCTTTTTATTGGCAATAATTTTTTCTTTTTGTATCGTTTGTTTTGTTCTAACCAAGCCCAACAGACGTCTTTTTTTCTGATCTATTTCATATTTGTCAAAGTGAAAAAAACCATTGGTAGTATCCCTATCGTATACCAAGAAGCCATCACTCGCTAAGGCTTTAGATAATGCTTGATAGACCCTTAAGTTACCACCGCCAGACTCTATTAACAGCGCTGGATCTTTATCGACTAAAATTAACTTTGATTTCTCGGGCAAGCTAATAGATTCTGCCAACAGCGAATTACCCACATCACTTTGACCACTGGTTAAATATTTAACCAAAGCCTCTGCGATCAACTGTGCGTGTACTCCATCGTCACCAATACTTTTACTTTGATCAAGCCATTCACTGGTCAAGTTAGAGTTGTCTCTTTTTTGATTCGTCAAATACACTTCGGCAGTATTGTCCTGAAACCCTCGCTCTAAACGCAGACGATAACGAATACTAAAACCTGGCTGCAAACTCTCGCTAAACCAATTGGTTTGCAAGATTGCATTGTTTAAATCTGTTTTTGCTAAGCTGATATTTCTATCAGTCAAAAAATTAATAAGCTGCACCCAAGTTTGAGCAACAGTACGATCATTTAATATCCATAATTTATCACCTAGCTTTTGCAGTGATGCCCCCTGCTCTGAACTCTGTGCTGAACCAGCTGGCGGAAACGGAACTTTAAACGAGGTAGGTACAATAATTTCTTGCTTCGGCAAGCGATATAATTGGCCTATACGTCTATCATCAAGCTCTTCGGGAACCTTAATCGGCGGCAGTGACTCCGACTCAAGATAATCAGGCTTTTTACGCGAAAAGGAGCAGCCAACTACACCTAGCAATAAAACTAAAAGAGAAAAACGAGTCAGAAAAAACAACAATTGCTTCATAGAATGGTATCAATACTTAAATCAGAGAAAGTGAGCTCATAGCATTACGTAGTGGCTCTTTATTAGCATCAGTCAACGGTGTTAACGGCAAACGTATGCCACTGGGCATTAAACCTAATTCAGATACTGCCCATTTTACAGGAATAGGATTAGACTCGTTAAATAAGGCACTATGGAGAGGGTTTAATTCACTTTGCAATTGGCGTGTTGCATCTGCTTCACCTGCCATTGCCAAACGACACAGCTCAGCCATTTTACGTGGCGCTACATTAGCTGTCACCGAGATATTACCACGACCACCAACAAGCATTAATTCTGGCGCCGTTGGATCATCTCCAGAGTAGACATAAAAGTCCTCGGGAACACTATCGATTAAAGCCTTACCGCGAGCAACATCACCCGTTGCATCTTTAACACCTATAATATTTTCGTGAGCAGACAAACGTACCACAATATCATTTTGCATATCGGTGATAGTACGACCAGGCACATTATATAATATCTGAGGTACAGCAACGGCATCGGCGATAAAACTAAAGTGGCTAAACAGCCCTTCCTGCGTTGGCTTATTGTAGTAAGGTACAACTAATAAACAAGCGTCAACACCCACCGAATGAGCGGATTTGGTTAACTCGACAGCTTCACGAGTAGAGTTGGCACCAGTACCGGCAACCACCGATATACGCCCAGCAACTTTATCAACAACACGCTCAACAACTTGTAAATGCTCACTCACTGATAAGGTTGCAGACTCTCCCGTAGTACCTACCGCGACAATGGTATTGGTGCCTTCTGCAATATGGAACTCAACCAATTTATCTAATGATACCCAATCAATAGAGCCATCAGGCTGCATAGGGGTTACCAATGCAACCATGCTACCTTGAAGCGCTGGACCATTTTGGTTCATGTTGATACTCCGGTATTTCTTAAAAAATATACGTAAAAAAGTATTACTCAATCGGCTATGCGGCTATCAGTCCATTGATTATTAAAAATGCACAACATCAAAAAGATGCAATAGTACTGACCGAATCAGGCTTATACAAGGATATTATTGATATCGTTATTAATCACAAAAACTATTATAAGGTTTTGTTGTTGTTATTATCACTTATAGAAGCTTTCTTGGCCTTCTGGGCGTGTCTTAAAACGTCGATGCACCCACCAATACTCTTCGGGTTTTTCACGAACACAAGCCTCGATATGGCGATTTAGCAACGCTAAATCAGCGGCATCATCACCCGATGGGAGCCCCTCAATAACCTCTCTAAAATCAAGCACATATCCACTAAAATCAGGCAGTCGATAATACATAACCGCCAATGCCGGGACTTTAGCCATTTTCAAAAGTTTAGGCGTCATCGCAAGCGTTGCGGTCTCTATACCAAACCATGGGGCAAACTTACTGACTTTGCGGCCATAGTCCTGATCTGGTGCATACCATAGCAAACCACCTTGTTTAAGGGTACGCACCATACCTCGTATATCGTGACGGGCGATCGTTTTAGCCGCAGCATTATGGCGGATACGACCGCGATACTGAATAAAATCATAGGCTTTATTATTATGCGGACGATAAGAAACCGACATAGTAAATAAACGATTAGCCCCCACATTGGCAATCTCCAAAGTCGCCATGTGTAAACCTATAATTAAAGCGCCTTGCTGATTGTCTTGTAGCTTATCCCAATGCTCCTTACCCTTGACAACAAAGCGCTTACGTAAACGCCAGTAGGGCATAAACCAAGCCATGCCCATCTCAAATAAGATCAAACCATTAGATTCAAAATGCCTGATAACCAGATCCCGTTGTTGAGAAGCGCTGTACTCGGGAAAACACAGTTCGATATTACGCTCGGCTATAAGGCGGCGGCGCTTAACTAGGCGATATAACAAGCGGCCCAGCTTCCTGCCCATCCACATTTGCCATTTAAAGGGGAGTTGGGCAAGCAAGGCGAGTACACCAAAGGCTAACCATGTTAACCAATATCTAGGGTGTAATAATTCAATTGAAAAAAGTGGGGCGTTTACCATTTATACCTATAAACCACTGAGTAAATTTTTTATCCTAAAATAAAAAGTGAAAATGAAGAAAAATAAGCCAAAGAGAACCCCAAAATACAAGCTGGGTACTCTAGGGAGCTGGATTAGCGTGCCGCTTATGAATCTCTGTAATACCTTCAAGAATACTAGCATTTAGCTCGACATTAACACTCGCTATATTTTCACGTAACTGCTCAAGAGTCGTCGCGCCAATAATATTAGTCGCAACAAAAGGTTGGCGATTAACAAAGGCCATTGAAAGCTGCGTTAATGTTAAACCATGAGCTTTGGCTAACTGATAATAAGATTCTGTCGCTTTTTGTGCATTTTCATTATTGTAGCGAGAAAAACGGGTATATAAGGTCAGGCGAGCATTCTCAGGCCGCGCGCCATTTCGATATTTACCGGTCAATACACCAAAGGCTAATGGCGAATAAGCAAGCAGGCTAATTTGCTCACGACAAGAAATCTCTGACATACCGATTTCAAAGGTACGATTCAATAAATTATAGGGATTTTGAATACTTAAAATACGCGGTAGCTTATATTTTTCAGCAATACGGCAAGCCTCCATCAAACCCCAAGGCGTTTCATTAGAGACACCAATCGCTCGAACCTTACCGGCTTTGATTAAATCGGCCATAGCAGATAAGGACTCCTCGAGAGAATAGATATCCTCAGAGTCAGGGTGCTCATAGCCAAGACGACCAAAAAAATTAGTCCGACGCTCCGGCCAATGCAACTGATAAAGGTCAATAAAATCGGTTTGTAAACGCTCAAGGGAGCTATCAACTGCCTGTTTAATTTGCTCACCACTTAAGCGAGGGCAACCGCGAATATACTCAAAGCCAGGGTGCAATTGGCCATTACCCGCAACCTTTGTTGCCAAAACGACTTTATCTCGTAGGCCTCTACTTTTGAGCCAATTACCTACCATCCGCTCAGAGTCACCATAGGTGCGTTCATTAGGCGGAATAGGATACATCTCGGCAGTATCAATACAATTAACACCCTGCTCATAGGCGTAATCCATTTGCTCAAAAGCCTCTGCCTCGCTATTTTGCTCACCAAAGGTCATCGTACCCAAGGTAATCAGACTCACTTGAATATTACTATTACCCAGAGAACGATAAATCATTGCTTACAATAACCTCTTTACATTGCCCATCCTGCACAGCTTTTTCGACAATCTATAAAAAATCAGCACTCACCATAGGGCTAGTATCAGCATCATAATCAACACCAGCAACACCAAAACCAAACAGACGCAAAAACTCACGCTGATAAAGAGCAAAGTCGGTTAATTCGTCGAGGTTTTCAGAGGTAACCTGCGGCCAGATTGCCTCTACTTTTTGCTGGGTTTCTGGCTGTAATTCAAGATCATCAACGCGCAGACGCTGAATATCATCAAGCCTAGGAGTATCGGAGTATAAACACTCTGCAAACAGGCGTTTTAATTGCTCAATACAACCTTCGTGAGTGCCCTCTTCTTGCATCACTTTAAATAAAATAGCCAGATAAAGTGGCATCACCGGTATCGCAGAACTAGCCTGTGTGACAACGGCTTTTAATACCGACACATTCGCAGCGCCATTAAGCGGCTTTAGTTGTTCGCGTAACTGCGTCGCTGCACGGTCTAGATCTTCTTTAGCTTTACCAATCGTAGCGTGTCCATATATGGGCCAAGTGAGTTTTTCACCCAAGTAGGTATAGGCTACGGTTTTAACACCATCGGCCAGTACATCTGCTTTGGATAGTGCATCAATCCATAACTGCCAATCTTCACCACCCATTACTTTAACAGTAGTGGCAATTTCTTCATCGGAGGCAGGCTCTACGGTCATCTCGCCGACCACTTTTGTATCTGTATTTAAATTCTTTGCCGTGTAGCTCTCACCAATAGGCTTTAAGGTAGAAGAGAATACTTCGCCTGAGTCGGGGTCTTGTCTACGAGGAGACGCCAAGCTATAAATAACGAGATCAATCTTACCCATGTCGGCCTTAATAATATCGATCGCTTTTTGTTTTGCTTCGTGAGAAAAAGCATCACCATTAATACTTTTTGCATAAAGCCCAGCTGACTTTGCGGCATCTTCAAAAGCAGCAGAATTATAGTAACCCGCTGAACCTGTTTTTCTCTCTGTTGGCGGCTTTTCAAAAAATAAGCCTAAGGTCTTTGCACCATAGCCAAATGCAGCAGTAATACGTGAAGCTAGGCCATAACCTGTGGATGAGCCTATCACCAACACATTTTTAGGCGAGCTTTCGTCATTAGAAAATAAATTGGCATTTGATTTAATATGGTCGATTTGCTCTTGAACATTAGCGGCACAACCTTGGGGGTGAGCATTAATACAGATAAAACCACGAACCTTTGGAGAGATGATCATTAAAGCATCCTTAATTAGAGTAAAATGCATCTATTTTTGATAATTCATTAGATGCTAACAAGCCATAATAGTAGGCTGCTATTATAAACAGTTGCTACACCCTTGGCTAACAACCTCAGCCAAATACCCACACTAATCTTTTCATACTATAATGCTCGGCGTATTCAGAGGCCCAATAATAGACAAGCCTACTCAAGGAGCCTCTGAGCAACACACTCTTATTAAAGAAAGCCATTGATAAAATTATGCCCAAAATTGCCCCTGACTTGTTAACCCTTCGCCTACAAACCCCTTCTGCATGGACGCAAACAGTGCTCACTGATTTTAATGTGTTCCTAAACGATCATGCGCAAGCGGAAAAAAAAGCCTCTGGTATGGCAATGTCAATGTTATCTCACTACCCAGACAAACCAGAGCTAGTGCGCGAAATGGTCGAGTTATCGATAGAGGAGCTAGCGCACTTTCGAGAAGTCATTAAACTCATGCAGGCGCGTGGTTTACAACTGGGAAGCGATGAAAAAGACCCTTATGTTAATCAAATTCGCCAACACATTGCTAAAGGTGATTCCCAAATGTATTTATTGGATCGATTATTAACCGGGGCTATTATTGAGGCACGCGGCTGCGAGCGATTTGGGCTTATTGGTGAGGCACATCCGGAGCCTGAACTTAAAGAATTCTATCAACGCATTGCCGAATCCGAGGCAAAGCACCACCTACTGTTTATTGACCTTGCCGAGCTGTATATCGACCACAAAAAAGTCGAACAGCGCCTAGACTGGTGGCTAGATATCGAAGCAGATATTATACAAAACCTACCATTACGAGCCGCACTACATTGAACTGCACAATAGCGATAACAATACGGCAATAGCAGCGTACAAATGGTAGCAAAGAATAAATGGCCACTAAAAAAAACCATCTAGCGAATTATCTACAACATTACGCGGAGTCTGCAATAGATGACTTGGTACCTTTTATAGCGGCCAATTTTTCTAACACACAATCATTTAAACACTGTCTAATTATTCCTGCCTACAATGAAAGCCATCAGTTTATTTTCTCTCTATTGTCTAAACTAGATAATAAAAAATGGGAAAGCACACTGATTATTATTATTGTTAACCAGCCTGACAACGATAACGATGTAACAAAAAATACGTTTTTTTGGGATGGTTTACACCAACTCACACTAAAAAATAACTTACAACAATCAACATATAATTCAGCCAAAGACATTTTTCTTAAGTTTGATCACAAAAGCTCATCTTCAAGTATTGTGCTATTGGATTTTTTTAGGCAATCGAGGAAGCTACCTCGCAAAAAAGGCGTAGGGCTTGCACGTAAAATAGGCTGTGACTTTGCATGCCTGCTAAGCCAGCAAAAGCGTGTTATTTTAAATTGGCTACACACGAGTGACGCAGACACAAGCCTACCTGATGATTACTTCCAGCAGACAGCCGCACTAGACACAAAGAGTACCAGTGCCGCTGTTTATGATTTTGCACACAGGGGAGAGAAAAACAAAATCACCGAGTCCACTCAACTCTATGAAGAATCCATTAGCTACTATGTAGATGGCCTTCGCTATGCCAAATCTCCTTATGCTTACCATACCTTAGGTAGCTGCATCGCAGTTAGCATAGAATCCTATACATTAGTCAGGGGCTTTACAAAACGTGCTGGAGGCGAAGATTTCTACTGCTTAAACAAGTTGGCTAAAGTTGGAGAAATCAAGCAACTCAAAGGTAACAAGCTCAGCATCGCTACCAGAGAATCCAATAGAGTACCCTTTGGCACAGGTCCAGCGGTGGCGCAGATTATGGAAAATGCCGAATCTCAATCGACACTATTGAGCTATAACCCTCTGGTGTTCCTTGAGTTAAAAAACCTTTTATTATCTTTTGAGAATTTATTCGACTACAAACACAAGAGCGATGCTTGGCTTGGACAACAGAGCAAAGAGACACAAAATGCATTACAAAGCCTCCATATCAATATTTTATTTGATCATATTAATTTACAAATTAGTGAGCGCAGATTGTGTATGGTGCATATCCACCAGTGGTTTGATGCCTTTAAAACCTTAAGATTTATACATTTGCTAGAGTCAGATTACCCTAAAATAAACCTACAAAAAGCAAAAAACCAGCTAATAGCTGGTTTTCAATAAAAATTAACAGTCACTATTTTACTTCATTTTCAAAGTCTGAGCGATCACTACCATCCAGTTGTTGGGATAGGCGATTAACTAAATCCTCTTTAGATTTAGCACTTTCGAGCTCTTCCTTAAAAATCATATCGCCTATAGGCCCCACAAAGGCAATAAATGCCCTTTCTATATTAACTACTTGGTCGTGACTAATGCCAACATCTGCTGCAGAGCTAGACATCTCGACAACCGATCTATTTTTGATCATATCGATAATATCCGCAGTATTTGGCAACTGATTGACAACTCGACTGACGGCACCATCATGAAACTGAGACTTGGCAACCTCTAACGAAGCTAGCTCATTGATCACATCAAGACCCGTTGCACCATGGTACTTCATGGATTGAATTTCACCATTAATAAAAAATAGTTGTAGCAACTGCCCATTAGTTAATTTAAGAAACAGTGCGCCTGTAGATTGACTGTCTAAATGCTGCTGGATATGACCAACGATAGCTGAGTCAGAACTCATTTTACGATTACCTTATATTATTATATTGGCTAACTATGAGTAATTTTAGATCAAACTATTACTAATCATCGTATTAATTTAATCACTTTTTATATCAACGTGATCATATCCATTTAAACACTATAAAAATAATCTCCTAATATCCTTCTACTCAAAAAACCAACAACTGCAACGATATACTCATACCGCCCGTTTTTATACACAACTCATATGATTGTTTTTCTGATACTTAAAGAAATTGTAACCGATTATAAGATAAATCAATAGAGGCTGTATAATTTAAATCAGCAGGCCAAAAACAGTATAGAAAACAAGAAATTGGAACTTGTTTTCTTAAAAGTAAACCATCAACAACAATTAGCTTGTCTATTTATAATTCTTATAACCTAAACATACGATTATCCACTCACTTAATACCCACTTATTATTCACAATAAGTGGTATTAGCATTTAAATACGGTAATAAAACTGCTCTAAACAATGCCCAAAATTAATTTCGGCAACCAAAGCACAATACTTGGAAAGGCGATTAACACACCAATAGTGACCATATCAGCAAAGAAAAAAGGAGTTACACCACGAAATACATCCTGTACAGAGAGCTCAGGGCGCACACCCGCCACCACAAAGCAATTCAAACCAATAGGCGGTGTGATCAAACAAAACTCTGCCATTTTAACCACAATAATCCCAAACCATATTGCACAACCCACAGCAGATACACCAAAGGCTGAATCAGCTGCCGTAACGTCCGGCCCGCCATTAAGTGCAATAATCGCAGGGAACACAACGGGCAATGTTAGCAGCAACATCCCGATAGCATCCATAAACATACCGAGTACCGCATAGCCCAGCAAAATAAATATCAAAGTGAGCATTGGGTTTTGATCAAGGCTGGCTATCCAGTCGGCAAAGGCATGGGGTAAATCAGCAAAGCCTAGAAAACGAACATATAACAATACGCCCCAGATAATCGAAAATATCATCACCGTCAGTTTACTGGCCTCCATCAGGGCATCTTTAAAATTACCCCACTTCATACCTTTATAAACAGCCATACAAAAAACCACAAAGGCACCTAATGCGCCGGCTTCGGTAGGCGTACCCCAGCCCCCGTAAACACTAAAAATAATAATCGCTACGACAAAAAAGATCGGGAAGGTTGGCGGCAATGATGTAAAACGTTCCGTCCAGCTAAAACCTGTTACCCTTGGCCCATATTTTGGATTTAGCATGGCCAACCCAATAACCAGGCCCGCATAAATTAAGGCAGAGACAGCACCTGGCAAAAACCCGGCTACTAATAAAGCACCGACATCCTGCTCAACGATGATGGCATAAATCACCAAAATAGCAGAGGGCGGAATCAGCGAAGCCAAGGTGCCAGATGCGGCCACCACGCCTGCAGCAAAGCGTTTATCGTAACCAAGGCGCAGCATTTCAGGAATCGCAATACGCGCAAACACAGCTGATGTTGCCACAGACGCACCGGATACTGCTGCAAAACCTGCGGTTGAAAAAACCGTGGCCAGTGCCATACCACCAGGCAGCCAGCCAACCCATCGTTTAGCCGCCTCAAATAATGCCTTGGTTAAACCTGCGTAGTAGGCAAGAAAACCAATCAAAATAAACACAGGGATCAACGATAAAGCCGACGTGGAAACCTTAGAGTGCGGGACAGTACCTGCAGTCTTTACCGCTACCCAAAAAGCTTTTTCAAAACCCAGCTTTGCAGTAAAGTACCATAATAGCCCTAGAAACCCGGCAATAGCTGCTGCGAACGCAACACGCACACCAATTAATACCGCAAGTAGCATAAAACCTGAGACCCAAAGCCCCATATCTATTGGGGCAACATTCATCATATTTTCGTAAAGGGAAGCAAACATCACTTAACCTCCTCGTCGACGGACGCACCGGAGACCGTTCTTGCTTCGTTTTCTGCCTGCGTTTTAGCATCTTCAATTAATGGGACTGCAACAGGTTTATCCCCCCCCTCTATCAGTGCTCGAATATACCCCCAAATATTTAACAAAAAGCGCACAGCCAATACCGTTAACATAACGGGCACAACCAACTTCGCAGGCCATGTGGGCAAATCAATATCAAAAGAGCTATCGCCATTTGTCCAAGCCCTTAAAAAGTGATCATAGGAGCCTATAATCAATACAACGGTAATCGTAAACATAAGCAGTGTTGAGAGTAATTCAAAAAGCCATAGAGCCCTCCTTCGCAGCGAGCCTACAAAGATATCCATGCGAATATGGCCACCTAAACGCTGACAATAAGCAATACCAAAAAAAGCAAAAAAGGCCATTGCTTGCTCAGTCCAATCGATATAGCCACTAACAGGTATACCAAATAACTTTCGTCCAATAATATTAGCGACAGCAAGTAACACAATCATAAATATCACCAAACCACCAATAAGGTTTAACAGTGACTCTAATTTAAAATAGCAACGATCAATTTTGCTTAATAACGAATCATCTTCTAATACAGTCGATGAACCAGACATATAAGGCCTCAATATTTTGGAAGTGCGAAAAGGAATTTATTACTATAAAACGGTTTTTAAGTACTCAGATCATGTAAATACTGGCTTATAAATATTATTGTTATCGCCATTAATTTTTCAAAGAATATTTAACAGTTCTGTTAAGAATCATAAAAACACACTTTGAAAAATTAGCACGCCACCATTTTTTAAAACAATAGCGTGCGTGCTAAAGGACTAGGACCTATTGGTTAAATAAGGCTTCTGTAAAATCATAGAGCTCTTTTGATTTAAATTTTTTCTTATTATCGGTAATCCATTTAGCCCTTACAGACTCAGCCATTTTATTTAGCTCTGCGGTTTGCTCTGGGGTAAAGGTAACTTGATTAATACCCTTTTCCTTTAAGGTGGTATCGTATTTACCAACAATCTTACCTTCATAGTTACTCACGTAATAATCAAGTGATTCATCGATCGAACTCATTAATGCTTCTTTGTGCTCTTTGCTCAAGCTATTAAGTGCATCGGTATTAACAACCACAGGACAGTTGGCTGTACCCAAATTTAAGTTGGTCGTTGCCCATTGCCCTGCTTGAATAGAACCGAATGCCAAGTGTGCATGCTGAGCAAAGGCAACCGTATCAATAACACCGGCATCTAATGCTTGACGCACCTCATTAGCCGCTACACCCGTTTTAACAGCACCCAGCTGAGACATCACACCAGCAATACCACCGGGACCACGAAGTCGCTTACCTTTGAAGTCAGATAGAGATTTAGGTGTATCGCCTACACCAATCAAATTATATTGAGGGAGCGGTGATGGCATTAATAAGGTTGCATTCCAACGCGCTAAATCTTTAACGACAGCAGGATGTTTATACACTTCACGAGAAATTTCTGTTAGACGAGCAAGAGATACATCCTTTGCAAAGGGTAGCTCTGTTACGGTAATGGTTGGATTTTTTGCCTTATGATAAAAAGAACAAAATTGAGCCATTTCAAATGCACCAATGGAGATGCCATCGAGGTTTTCTTTATTTTTAGAAAGCCCACCATAGGATAGGTTTAATTTGAACTCGCCATTGGTCTTAGCAGATACCAGCTCAGCCAGTTTCTCTACATGCTCAGTAAAAGCTCGACGCTTACTCCACAGAGAAACATTCCATTCATCTGCCACTGCAACACTTGCAGTCGTTGAGCTAATCACTACAGCACTCGCCATGATCGCGATATTTATCTTTTTCAACATATCATTATCTCCACATTATTTTTATAATCAACAATTCTACTTTTAATACTACAAAATACTATATTCATATTACTCAATCTAGCACAGTCTGGCTAGCTACTTAGCACCATCTACGTTACGTATCACTCTATGCTTTAGCACAATCCGTACCAGCATCTCGCATGCACTATAAACCGGCGAATATAGCAGTTCGCAGCCTCCAACCTGATAAAATTAATCCAAAAAGAGAAAAAAAACTCCTTTTTTTATTTATAAAAAAGAAAAAAAATTCTCAAAATGGAACAAACACTAAACCAACATGACAAGAACAATCGATGAGAGTAAACAACCTGACTTAAAATAATAATGGACTACTGACAAAATCTTCAATGGCTGTGCTTCTACTCACGCCAACCACCTACGTCCACACAGGCACTGAGGAAAATATTTATGCATTATTGAGAGACTCCTTAAGACAATAGAGCAACAAGTACGTTATCATAGGCTCGCAATTAAAAGCGAATAGACGACATGAGAATTAAAACAAGCCAGCTAGTCATTATTTTACTTTTAGCATTGATCTGCAGTGTCAGTTTTTATGTCATCCAATTATTTTACACCAGCTCCATCAATAATCGCTCTTCTCTCATCTATGAACAATCCCTTGTTGCGTCCATTAATCAATATGAGTATTTACCCTCTTTAATCGCTGAAGACGATGCACTTAGGCAAGTCATTCTCGAACCAAACACCCACTATCTAGCAGCGAGCGAAAAGCTAAAATTTATCGCTAAACGCTCAGGTGCAGAAGTGGTTTATTTAATGGATAAGAGTGGCACCGTCAAAGCCACCAGCAATCATGATGAAAGGAATGGTGGTTTTCTTTATCATAATTATTCATTTAGGCCCTACTTCAATCGCGCCATCGCCGAAAGCAGCCGGCAATTTTACTATGCAAAGGGAGCAACGACAGGGATACCCGGTTTTTTTATTTCCTCTCCTATCTTTTACAACAACGAAGCCATTGGCGTTGCTGTTGTTAAACTAGACTTAAGTCACTGGGAAGAAAAGTGGTCCAACTCTGCCGAGAACATTGCCGTCGCCGACGAAAATAATATTATAATTTTAAGCTCTATCGAACCATGGCGATATCGCAGCATTGGGGAACCATCAAAAGGCGTATTAGAAAAAATTAATCACCAACAGCAATTTATAGGCAGCCAACACAATAACCTATATTCAAAATCTGTTAACTTTTCTTTTTCTCAAGACAACCATAAGACTTTTTGGATAGTTGATAAAAAACTATACCTAGTTAGCAGCCTTAACGTCTCAGAAACTGGCTGGAAGCTATACTACTTAGTCAATCATAGCAGCATATTAAATGACGCCTTGATTATCTTTTTCATAATATCTATTTTACTATTTTTGGCGCAACTTAACATAAACAACAAAAAGCATATCACAGAGTCAAAAAATAAAAATAGAGCCTTACAAAAAAGGAGACAAGAAGAGCTACAAACAATAATGGACAACATTCACATCGGTGTCATTCTCTTTTCAAAGTCCGGAGAGCTTATTTCAACGAATGAACATGCAAAACACCTGCTACTTATAAAAAACAATATTAACTCAAAAGAAAATACCCTACACATCCACCAGCTGATTGATATAACAGACGAAGGTTTTGACAATATTTTATTACAAGACATAGCTGCTCCGGCATACCACGAAACAACAACCAACACTAAAAACCCTATTCCGGTTATGTTTGCAATCAGCAAAGTGGACACAATGGAAAATCAAGCCTACCTAATGACTATTGTTAATATTAGCCGTCGAAAAATGGCAGAGAATCAGCTCATTGAAATAAACTCAGAGCTAGAAAACATTATCGAAAACCGCACAAAAGAATTGCAATCGACACAAAACAAATTAAACCAAAAAAATAAAGCGACTGCACTGGGTAACATGGCTGCAACGATTGTGCATGAACTCAGCCAGCCGCTAACCGCCATGAAAAGCTCTATTGCCGCCATTGATGCAAAAATCAAAAAAAGCGACTGGAAAGGTGCCAGCGAATCAGCCACAAGGCTAGCTCCGCTGAATGAAAAAATGCATAGCGTTATAAAGCTGCTAAAATTTTTTAGCTATCAAGATAATGACTCACATATTAATATTGACGTCACCGAAACAATCAACCGGACGCTCGATACATTCAAAGACGTATTCAAAGAAAAGAACATCTCATTTACATTAAATAACGCATATGACGAAATATTAATAAGCGCCAACCCTTTAAAAATAGACCTTATTCTTTCGAACATCATACAAAATGCAATCGATGTATTAGAAAAGGCGCAGGACCCTTTATTAACCATCACCACATCTTGCTCCAAGGGCTCCGTCTTTTTATCAATAGAAGACAATGCTGGGGGCATTGATAACAATGTAAAAGAAAAAATGTTTAACCCTTACTTTACCACCAAAGAAGTCGGCAAAGGCTTAGGCTTAGGCCTTGCTATCACTTACGAGATCGTTCAGGAATATGGTGGCTCTATTGAGGTTGAAAATATTTTAAAGAATACATATACAGGCAACAAGAATGTGCAACAAGGCGCTCAATTTATTATCAGTTTTCCTCTAGTTGATCATAAAGAAAGCACACAAGACCATCATATCGCGACACATTTATAAGTTATGGCAAATTTAATCGAAAAAGATACGATAAAAATTATCATTATTGATGATGATGAAGATATACGGATTAACACCGAAGACCTTCTGTCAACAACATTTAAGAATGTTGAATCCTATCATTCACCTAAAAAAATCTTAAGTACCATACACTCTGGTTTTCCTGCCGTTATTTTAACTGATTTAAGAATGCCCGATGCAGACGGCTTTGAATTCGCACAACAAGTACAAGAGATAGACCCTGATCTACCCGTTATTTTAATGACCGGTTATGGTGACATCTCTATTGCCGTTGATGCTATTAAACATGGCATTTATGATTTTATCGAGAAACCTTTTGAAATAGACCGGCTGATGGACAGCCTACATAGAGCCGTTGAAAAACGCGTGCTCACTTTATCTCTTGCCGATATACAACAAAAGCTCGACAATAATAGCGATATAGAACAACAACTCATTGGCTACTGCCCCGCCATGAAGCAATTAAAACGTGACATTGTAGACTTAGCACCCTTGGATATTCCTGTGATGATTTATGGTGAAACAGGCTCAGGAAAAGAACTAGCTGCTCGCTGCCTGCACGAATTTAGCAATAGACGTGAGGCGAACTTTGTCCCTCTAAATTGTGCAGCGATACCCGAGCAACTCGCCGAGGCCGAGTTATTTGGCTATGCAAAAGGCGCATTTACCGATGCCAAAAGCTCACGTATTGGCAAGCTGCAACACGCTCAAAATGGCACATTATTTTTAGATGAAATAGAAAGCCTACCACTTGCGACACAGGCCAAACTGCTACGAGCACTATCGGATAATATTATTACTCCTATTGGTAGCAACGAAGAGATCAAAATAAATTGCCGGATAATCTCAGCCACCAAAGAAGACTTGCGCAACAGCGAAAATTTTAGGCAGGATTTATTTTTTCGCCTCCAAGTCGCAGAGGTTAAAATACCGCCATTAAAAGAACGTAAAGAAGATATCCTGCATCTATTTGAAGTCTTTTCTATTAAAAACTGCGACACTTTAGGTACACATTATAAGCCCATTACTGCCCGCACTCTTGAGAAATTACTTGCCTATTCGTGGCCAGGAAACGTACGCGAGCTCATTAATGTAACGACCCGATACGCCATCAAAAATTGCTCTGATATAGATTATGCACTCGAAAGCAAAGAAACCATTATTGAAACTAACGGCAATAAAAGAACATTAAAAGAGCTTGTCGATCATTATGAATCATCGCTTATTAAAATAAAGTTACAAGAACACAAAGGAAAAGTTGCAAAAGTATTAGAGGAGTTATCATTGGAGCGGCGTACATTCAACCAAAAATTGAATAAATACGGGATCAACACCAGTGACTTTAAAGGGCCTTAAAATAAGTCGTGAGTCGTTTTGTGTAGCTTTAATGTACTGGTTTATTGTCTTTAAAAACTACGTTAATAACTCTTTAATAGCCAACTTGCAAAGCTGTGGAGTGATCGCTATGCGTACCATGGCCTATATGATGGGCATGATTATTAATAATCGTCCAGACACCAAAGAAAATAATACATACCGCCATTATATTGCGTACATTTTTTTTCTTAATAAACGCACTAAAACGCTCTGCCATAAAACTACCTAGCAATACTGTAGGCAATGTGCCCAATGCAAAGCCAAACATGACAAATGCCGCATTAGCCGCCGAAGATGCCGTTGCAGAATATACTAATGCGCTATAAATAAGGCCACAGGGTAACCACCCCCATATAATCCCTAATAATGATGCATGCCACAGAGTTTTTACAGGAAGGAGCCTTTTACTCAATGGTTGTATTAATCGCCACAGATGAGCACCTAGCTTTTCAAGATAGACTAAACCTCGCCACCAGTTAGCGAGATACAAACCCATAGCAATCAACAAAAAGCCCGCGAGGCTGCGTATAATACCTAAGGCAAAATAACTCTCAAGCTGGTCGATTAATAAATAAAAAACAACCGCAATCAACACATAACTGGCTATTCGGCCAGCATTATAAGCAACAATCAAACTCACACGGCGCGCTGTATCGCGAGTATCAACAGCCATCGTTAAAGCGCCTATCACACCGCCACACATACCAATACAATGAGCACCACCCAACAAGCCAATACTCAGCGCTGTAATAAAAGAAAGGTAATCCATCAGTTAATTATTGTATATTTAATCGGTGAATTACTTATCATTATCTTCTTTAATATCGTTTTTTTTAGTCGAATCCGTCTCATTGTGGGATGACGGCTTAGCCTGTGTTTGGGGAGCTTGTTTTTTAGCCGCATCAAGATCATCGTCAAACAAAATACGATGACCTTCCATATCAAGATCATCGTATTGACCACTGTTAATTGCCCAAAATAGCATTTTAATCGCTAGCACTAACAATGCTAAGCCAATGGGGATCAATAAATATAATGTGCTCATAAAATACTTAACAATAATTAGTGATAGTGTGATTAACACCATTAACAGAGAAACAGGCTCAAGAACGCCCCTTACCTACATTTGTCGCACGCTCAACTTGGCTTGCCCTTACCGAAGTAATCATAGGCAAACCATTTCTCTCTTCAACAATAGATATTTGCTGCGATAGGTTCCCTTCGTAAAATGGGCCAGTAACATTTGCCTTTTCATGGGATAAGCTACTAAAAACAATTTGCTCACCACCTTTAACAATAAATGACTGCCTGTGTAAATTTTCTAGCTCATATTTTGACAGAACGCTAAAAACAAGTGAAAGGTAAGCTTTATAATCACTCCTTGAAAAGGCTTTCCTGCTTCCATCTATATATACTATTTCAATGATTGCATCTTCTGAAAATAAGCTTATAACGCCATCAACATCTTTATTTTTAATAGCGGTCTCTAGCCTGCTCATAAGACCATTTGCTTTTTCAATGGTAACGACTCCCGTTTGCTCTACTTTAAAATCCAAGCTTTCTTGTTGACCATTTGAAAACAGTACAGCAACTAAAATAGCGCAAAATATCGAAAAGGGAAATAATTTTACGGTACCTTTCTCTCCCTCTAAAGTCGGGATGAGCCGGACATAAGCAAGAAGTAATGCAAAGGCAACAAGCCCCGTTAAGCCATGCTCTGAAAATTGTTTTAGTATACCTTCCATCTAATTTCCTTTGGTTTTATATAAACGTAGTGCATTAAGCAATACAATCAATGAACTAGCAGACATACCTATAGCCGCTAAATAAGGCGGCAAATAGCCCAAAGCAGCCAGAGGTAATGCCGACAGATTATAAGCGATAGACCAAGTAATATTTTGCCTAATAATCACTTTGGTCTTTTCGGCTAAAGCTATCGCCTTAGGCAACAGTGATAAGTCGCTATGTAATAACACACTATCGGCATGGGTGCGTGCAAAATCTGTCGCAGAGTCCATTGCTATCGATAAATCTGCACCGGCCATAACCGGCACATCATTGATACCATCGCCAACCATCATTAACTGGTGATTTTTTTGCTCGGATTTCACATAGTTTAATTTGTCTTCTGGCATTTGCGAGGCATGAAACCCTATAGACAATTCATCGGCAACGGATTTGGTCGACAGATAATGATCGCCACTTAAAATTTCCGATTCAATACCTTTAGCTTTTAATTGCTCAATCGCCGCTTTTGCCGAGTCGCGAAGCTGATCAGATAAGCCAACCCAGGCAACAGGTGCTCTATTTTTTGTCAATAATAACCATTGAACTGCTTTATTTGATTCAGATGAGTCCTTCTCGGGTATATCAAGTTGTGCCTCACTAGAACCCACAGCAAAGATCGGTTTACCCAAGCGATAATGGCTGCCGTCAATGTCACCACATACCCCCTCGCCCGTAAATGTCTCTTGGTTATCAACATTCACTCGATCAGCAACATTATCAAAAGCCCGAGCAATAGGATGACTGGAGCCCTGCTCTAAGCTTGCAGCAATGGATAAAATAGCCTCATTGCTAAGGCACTGTGTCGCTACCCCAACACTTAACCCAGCCTGCTCTTCTACAATCGATTTTACATCGACAATCACTGGTTTACCGTGAGTCAATGTACCGGTTTTATCAAAAATAATTTTATTAATATGCGTCAGCGTTTCGATTACATGGCCTTTTAATACCAACAGGCCCATGCGCCGCATCATCGCAACGCTCGCAGTTAAAGCCGTAGGAGTCGCAAGCGATAAAGCACAGGGGCAAGTCACAACCAGTACCGATAGTGTCACCCATAGCGCAGACTCCGGCTCAACGTTCCACCAGTAGGTAAACACTAAAGCCGAAGACAGCAACACCGCTGCCACAAAATAACTGGCCACACGATCAGCGAGCATTTGCATAGCGGGTTTAGCCAGCTCTGCCTGCTGAACTAGCTGGCTAATCATCGACAGGCGCGTAAGCGAACCAACAGCTGTTGCCTCAACCACTAAAGTGCCATCAGTATTCACCGTACCGGCAATCACCTCGTCGCCCAGTGTTTTTGAAACAGGCTTAACCTCACCTGTTAATAGTGCCTCGACAACCGCACTCTTACCCGAAACCACCTTGCCATCGCAGGGAATGGTATCACCATTAACAATACGTACCTGTTGGCCCGGTATGAGTTCAGCAAGTGGGATTTGTTCATCAACAGTATCATCTTGAACAAGGTTTACGGTCATAGGTAATAGTTGTGTTGTCATACCCGTGAGTTGCTGGTTGCGATAACGCAGGCGCATTTCAAGATACCGCCCTAGCAACAAAAAGAACGTAAACATCGCAATGGAGTCAAAATATACCTCCCCGCTCGCGCTAACCGTTGCCCAAAAGCTGGCGAGATAGGCCAAGATA
Source organism: uncultured Pseudomonadales bacterium (assembly GCA_947488935.1). Taxonomy (GTDB): domain Bacteria; phylum Pseudomonadota; class Gammaproteobacteria; order Pseudomonadales; family Cellvibrionaceae; genus CANLBN01. Next base: position 238,160 of record CANLBN010000005.1, on the reverse strand, counting down.
ATTGCCAGTGATACCGGCACATCCATCGTCAAATGGCGTCGCTGTAAACTGCGCCAAGCACTGGTCCAAAAAGGTTGCGCACTAAATAAAACAATCGGCGTGGCCACCAATAAACTTAGCCATCGCAATAACTGCGAGAATTCACGATCAATGCCTTGAAACTCTCCCGCATACAAGGCAATCGCAACCATGCCTACTTGCATCATGCCAAAGCCCGCAAGCCCCAACCTCAATAGCAGTTTACGCTGCTGGCTTTGCTGCTGCTCTTGCTGTTTTTTTTGTGTAAACGGTTGAGGGCGATAACCGATATTTTCGAGTGAGCTCATTAACAAACTGAGTGGTTGCTGATCGTTATCCCAGACTAACGAACACTGATACGTCACAACATTAACAGAGACTCTCTTAACACCTGCAAAGGAGAGCAAATATTTTTCGATAAGCCAAACGCAAGCTGCACAAGTAATCCCATCTAATAATAGGTCGGCGGTTCTCGTATTATCTTCATGCTTGGCGACAAAATTTGCCTGCACCTCATCATTATCGAACATCGAATAATCATTAACACGTTCGTCAGGCTTTTTATTAAGTTCGGAGCGATACTGATAAAACTGCTCTAAACCGCCTTGATGGATAAGTGCCGCAACGGCTTGGCAACCCACACAACAAAAGCTTTGCGACTTATTGGCAATTTCGTAGACGAATTCACTTTCATCCTCAACAGGCAAGCCGCAGTGATAGCAATCAATCAGAGCTTGTGAGGCAGTAGCACAAGAGGCAGATACAGGCTGAAGAGATGAGATAGTCATACGGTCATCAACTGTCTGGCTGTAAAGTCACTATATGTGTTTCGGCAAAATCAATTTCACCGCGCAGACGCCATAGCGTATTACTTTCGTCAGCCTCTACATCAGCGGCGGATGTTTCTTTGAAGACAGGTGTACTATTGAAAACATCTGGGCTTTCAACGGGTGATAAACGCAAATACCAGCGGCTAGCCAACTCCTCAGCCAACAGCTCAGCATTGTATTGGTTGGCGGCTGTGCGTGTTAATAATAATTTATGATCACGCTCGGCATGTGCTGGATGGCTTAGCTCTAAGGACAAGTAATCGGGCAAAACAGGAGTATTAGTTGTTAGGTTTAAAACTAAATCATCACTGGCTGTATCAAAATTGAGTTGAGCGCTAACACCCAGCGTAATAGCCAGCAGATCTTGCTCAAGCCGCATATTGATTAAGCGGCCTTCCTTGTAGTAATTATCTAACACACGATCTTGACCATACTTTACTGCAAGAGTAATCGTGATGCTAGATACAATAAAAACAACAATCAATGGCGACAAAATAAACCATGCCCAAAACTGGCGATACCATGGTTTAGCATCTTCATTAATAAATTCTTCTGTCATAATTCTGCCATTTTCAACTAGGCCTGCATCGACCAGTATATATAGTGTTTAAGGGCTATCTAATTCAGGCCCAATAAATGTTGTTGTCTCTTTTGCGATGATACTATCATCATCTTTCGAGGTGATCGTAAAAGTCACCGATGTTTTCACACTATCCAACTTTGATCTATCCACGACGATACGAACAGGAAACGAGAATATTTCATTTTGCTCGATAGGTACGGCGCGATAGCGCTTAATCTTAAAGGGCTGATCACCTTCCACTTTAAGATCAAATTCATGGGCTTGCCGATCCATATTATGCACTTTAAGCATGTATACATTTTCGACTTTATCGCCCTGTATTTTATACAAACGTGCACCGCGATCACGATTAACATCGACCGTAACAGGCTCCCTATTCGATATCGTATACACAAACACCACAACCATAATCATTAGCAGTGCGGCATAACCAAATACCCGCCCCCGAATATAATGTGTTTTACCGGTTTGCAATTGATCCTCACTGGTAAATCGAATCAAGCCTTTAGGGTAATTCATCTTATCCATCACTGAATTACACGCATCAACACAGAGACCACAGTTAATACATTCGTACTGCATACCCTCACGGATATCAATATCGACCGGGCAAACTTGCACACACCAAGAGCAATCGATGCAATCACCCAGCCCCTTTTCTTTATAGTCTTCTTTTAGTTTACGTGGGCCACGATTTTCACCGCGCGCAACATCGTAATGCACAGCAAGTGTGTCGTTGTCATACATAACCGACTGAAAGCGCGCATAGGGGCACATGTATTTACACACTTGCTCACGCAAGAAACCCGCGTTCATATAGGTCATACCGGTAAAAAATAAGGTCCAGAAAATAACCGTAGTATTACCAGGAAGGACAATTAAACCCGTGTCCAGCATCGTCGGAAAAAAGCCCGAATACACATCTATAATCGGGTAAAAATAACCCACAAAGGTAGCGCCTGTAACAAAGGCAATTAAAAACCAGACAAAATACTTACCGCCTTTTCTAATGATTTTTTCTGACGTCCAAGGGCTTTTATCGAGTTTTATTCGCTTGTTCCTATCGCCCTCGCAGTAATGTTCAGCCCAAATAAACATCAAGGTCCACACAGTTTGTGGACAAGTAAATCCACACCACACTCGCCCTAAAAGCGCTGTGACGGTAAACAAAGCAAAGGCAGAGATAATGAGCAACCATGCGAGTAGCATGCCGTCTTGGGGCCCAAAGGTTATCCAAAAGACATAAAACTGGCGCTGAGGGAGATCAAAAAAAACAGAGGGGCGGCCATCAATTTGCAACCAAGGCAGAATTAAAAAGGCAAGCAGCAGCGGAATACCCGTATAGCGGCGAATGCGCTGGTAAAACCCTTTTACTTTTCGAATATAAATTTTATCTTCAGATTCGTACAAATTTCTGTAGCGAATTTTGGGGAGGTCAGCAATTTTTTGAGAATCACAGTCCGATGGGCCGGGGATATCAGTAGGCTCTTTAATCGAATTTTTCATAAAACAATATCAGGCTCAAAATTTAACACATCATGTAGCGGGGTTCACCTAACTACACACCCATGAATCACTACCAAACCTATTATTATTTTTATGCAAAGATACAGCCATACACTATTCTCTTACCAATAATATTTAGCTGCATCCTTGTTACTTGTTACTTTTTCTCTTTCAAATAGTTATCGTTTATTAATCGCTCGCCTCTACTAACAGGGAATTAACCTTAGTTCTCTTTAGTTAGTCCTCGAGAGATAGGCTGTAGACATAGGCCGTTAGCAGATGAATTTTATCTTCGCGTAAGCGCTCTGCTTGTGCAGGCATTTGCCCATTGCGACCCAAGCGTAAAGATTGACGAATATTCGCCGCCTCACCGCCGTACAACCAAACATCGTCGGTCAAATTCGGCGCGCCAACAGCCTGTAAACCTTTACCATCGGCACCATGACAAGCGATACAATTTTGTGCATACAATTTTTGCCCCGCTTCGGCTTTAGCTACATCATGCTCTTGGCCTGATAAACTCAACACATATTCAGTAGTGTTGGCGATACCGGTCTCACCCATTACCGCTTGCCATGCAGGCATTGCAGCTTGGCGACCATGAATTATCGTCTCTTTAATTTTTTCAGGCGAGCCGCCATAAAGCCAATCTTTATCTGTAAGGTTTGGAAAGCCAAGATAGCCACTACCATCGGAGCCATGACAAACTGCACAGTTGTTAGCAAAAACACGCTGAGCCATTTTCATAGCACGAGGTTCATCAATTAATTCTTCGATAGGCGTTTTCAAAAAAGCCCCATAGGATTCTTGATGCTTTTCAAAAGCGATACTCTGTTCATTTTCTAGCTGATTAACACTTGTCCAGCCTAAAAGACCTTTCCAACTACCAAGTCCTGGATACAAAGCAAGATAAAACACCGCAAAAATAATGGTTAAGACAAACATCATAAACCACCACTTAGGTAATGGATTATCGTATTCTTCGATACCATCATACACATGGCCAGTGGTTTTATTTTCTGGCATTTCATCGTCCCTAACCGCAACTTTACGGTTGGCCAATAATACCCATGTGATTAGTATCAGATTAATTGTTGTTAAACCAATAATCCAAACATTCCAAAATACACTCATAACTTATCCTACCTATTTATTCGTAGAGTCGTTCTTATCTCGACTCTCGCTCTCAGCCTGTGCTTGCTGATGTTTTTGTTCATCTTCAAAAGGTAAATTTGCTGCATCAGAAAAACGCTTCTTACGTCGTGGAGAAAATGCCCACCAACAGATGCCCACAAATGCAATCATCATTAATACAGTTGCAAAACCACGTACGTCGTTAATGTCCACTGTTTTATCTCTTTTGTTGAAGAATAGGAAGCGTGCCTAATTGTTGCAAATAAGCGACTAGTGCATCTATCTCTGTCACGCCTTTAACTGCCTCGGTTGCCCCAGCAATATCTTCGTCGGTATAAGGTACACCCACTTTACGTAGTGCTGCCATTTTTTTAGGGGTGTCTTTACCATTAAGAATTTCATCAAATAACCAAGGGAATGCAGGCATATTTGATTTGGGAACAACACTGCGAGGGTTATACAAATGCGCCTTCTGCCATGCATCGCTGTAGCGTTTACCAACGCGCGCAAGGTCAGGCCCAGTGCGTTTAGAACCCCATAGGAAAGGATGCTCGTACACCGACTCACCAGCAACAGAATAATGGCCATAGCGCTCGACCTCTGCGCGCAATGGGCGCACCATTTGTGTATGGCAAACATGGCAGCCTTCGCGGATATAAATATCACGGCCTTCAAGCTCAAGTGCTGCAAGTGGCTTTAAGCCTTCGATAGGCTCTGTTGTTTCTTTAAGAAAAAACTGGGGTACGATTTGTACAAGGCCACCAAAACTAATGGCAACCACAACCAATACGGCCATCAACCCAATATTTTTTTCGACGATATCATGGTTCTTCACGTGAGTTCTCCTTAAGCGACTGCAGGCGCGGCTGTATCAGGTTTTTCTTCTAAAATGGTATGTTCTTCGGAGGCGCTTAGCGTTGTTCTGTAGATGTTATAAGCCATCAACAACATACCTAAAAAGAATAAACCACCACCAAATGCACGCACGATGTAACCACCATAACTTGCCTCAATGGAGTCGATAAAGCTGTAAGTTAGAGAGCCATCCTGGTTAAAAGCTAAGCGCATCAAACCCTGAGTAATACCATTGACCCACATAGAGGCGATATATAAAACAGTACCGCCTGTTGCCAACCAGAAGTGAGTGTTTATTAACGGCACACTCCACATCTTAGAGCGACCATAAAGTACAGGAACAAGATGATAAATAGCACCAATAGAAATCATGGCTACCCAACCCAAAGCACCTGAATGCACATGACCAATTGTCCAATCCGTATTATGAGAAAGTGCATTAACCGTCTTGATTGCCATCATGGGGCCTTCGAAAGTCGACATTCCATAAAATGATAGAGAAACAACCAAGAAGCGTAAGGTAGGATCGGTACGCAATTTATGCCATGCACCCGATAAAGTCATAATACCGTTAATCATGCCACCCCAGCTTGGCGCCAACAGAATTAACGACATCACCATACCTAAGCTTTGCGCCCAATCAGGCAGTGCTGAGTAATGTAGGTGGTGAGGGCCGGCCCATATGTATAAAGAGATAAGCGCCCAAAAGTGAACAATAGATAACTGGTAAGAGTAGACAGGGCGACCTGCTTGCTTAGGCACGAAATAATACATTATGCCCAAAAAGCCCGCAGTTAAGAAAAAGCCAACAGCATTATGGCCATACCACCACTGCACCATAGCATCGGCAGCACCGGCATAGGCAGAGTATGATTTTGTAAGCGATACAGGAATAGCGGCACTATTAACGACGTGTAAAATACCAACGGTAATGATAAAGCCACCAAAAAACCAATTTGCCACATAAATATGCGATGTTTTTCGTTTGACAACGGTGCCAAAAAAGACGATACCATAAGCTACCCAAACCAGTGTAATTAAGATATCGATAGGCCACTCAAGCTCAGCGTATTCTTTAGTCGTCGTTAAACCTAAAGGTAGCGTGATTGCAGCCAGCACAATAACGGTTTGCCAGCCCCAAAAAACAAATGGCACCAGCGGACCACCAAATAACCGGGTTTGACAGGTACGCTGTACCACATAAAAAGAAGTCGCCATCAAAGCACATCCGCCAAAAGCGAAGATGACGGCATTAGTATGAAGCGGACGCAGGCGCCCAAAATGCGTGTAGGGCTGAAAGATATCATTAAGCACTGGCCAAACTAATTGGCAGGCAATGAGTACACCAATACCCATACCGACAATACCCCAGACAACGGTCATAATAGAGAATTGTCTGACAACGTCGTAGTTATACGATTGATCGCCTAATAATTGAGGCTCCGAGGTTGACGAGTGGCTACCCATAACACTATTCCTAAATATAGTTGGTGATGCTGATATGTTAATTATTTAATCTTTTTCAAAATATACTTCACAGTACACCTACCGATCTCTCAATCGGTGTGAGTAATTTACAACTTTTCATAAATAAACCGCATGACACAGATCAACTCAAGGTTGATAAGTAGCAAAAAATTTTATTTATAATTATTAGAGTTGAAACTACAAAGAAAAAGTCAGGTCTTATTAATGAATAATAAAGACTTTTTTCAAAAAACAATCAAAAAAATTATTTTTTGATACAATATTTATCACTTTATAAAAAAAACGACAAAACTGCAATCATTTAAAAGGCTATTATCCAAATAATAACCCAAAATACTAGGCCTTAATGAACCCCACAAATTAACAGAGTTCATAAAGCCTTAAGTTTAGACGAATTTAACAAGATTTACAGTAGCTCACGGCCTTTATTTGCCGCGATACGCATGCGTAATGCATTTAATTTAATAAAGCCTTCGGCATCTTGCTGATTATATGCACCGGCATCGTCTTCAAAGGTCGCTATACTTTCATCAAATAAGCTATCTTTTGAGCGACGACCAACAGCACTAACAGACCCCTTGTAAAGCTTAACTCGCACATCGCCATTAACCGATTGCTGCGACTCATCAATAGCGGTTTGCAACATTTTACGCTCAGGGCTCCACCAGTAACCGTTATAAACCAACTCAGCATATTTAGGCATTAGCTCGTCTTTTAGGTGAGCAACTTCGCGATCAAGGGTTAATGATTCAATTGCACGATGCGCTTTCATCATAATTGTGCCCCCTGGCGTTTCATAACAGCCACGAGACTTCATACCAACATAGCGGTTCTCAACAATATCAAGTCGACCGACACCATTAGCGCCACCGACTTTATTGAGATATTCGAGCACGGTCGCAGGTGACATAGGCTTACCATCAATAGCGACGATATCACCTTTTTCATAGCTTATATCGAGATATACTGGTTTATCTGGTGCTTCTTCTGGCGATACACTCCAACGCCACATATCATCTTCAGCTTCGGCCCAAGGGTCTTCTAAAATGCCGCCTTCATAAGAGATATGAAGCAAATTAGCATCCATAGAATACGGAGATTTTTTCTTACTGCTTGAATAATCAACCGGGATATTATGCTCTTCACAATAGGCCATTAAGGTCTCACGCGAGGTTAAGTCCCACTCGCGCCAAGGAGCAATCACCTGCACACCAGGTTTAAGGGCGTAGGCACCTAACTCAAAACGCACCTGATCGTTACCTTTACCCGTCGCACCGTGAGAGATCGCATCGGCACCCGTCTCATTAGCAATTTCGATCATACGCTTAGCAATCAGCGGGCGTGCAATAGAGGTGCCTAGCAAGTACTCACCTTCATAGATAGCATTAGCGCGAAACATTGGAAATACATAATCGCGTACAAATTCTTCACGAAGATCATCGATATAAATTTCTTTAACGCCTAGTGCCTCGGCTTTTGCACGGGCTGGCTCAACCTCTTCACCCTGACCTAAATCAGCAGTAAAGGTAACCACCTCACACTGATAAGTTTCTTGCAGCCACTTAACAATAACCGATGTATCAAGGCCACCAGAATAAGCTAAGACGACCTTTTTAATTGATGAATGTGATGACATAGCAAAGAGCTCCCAAGCCGTAAGCAAAGACAAAAGAAAAACACTAACAAACCATAAACAGGTTTATTAGTGTATTTTAAAGGCGGCGATTGTAACGATATTTTAACGCCATGAATAGACCAGAAGCCTCTAGCAAGCTCTGATTAAAAGCATTATCACGAAGGGGAGACAAAACCGACGGGCTCATCCTCACGTGCCCCCTCTAAAATGGCAGCGATAATCACCATCACACAACCAATCGCTTCGTAAAACTTAAGATCAATTTGTGTGATGATAAGCACCGACAATACAGCAACCACCAACTCAACCACAATGAGCACTGAACCTCGACCCGCTCCCAAACATGTAACACCCCACATGCTGCCGTAACTAACAAGCAATATCCAACCCAGGCCATAAGCCATAGCGCCAAGAATAAGCTGTTTGTCTGGCAAAGCAGCTCCAGTAGGGAAAAATAGCAATATAAGGCTGACTAAAACACAGCCACCTACAAACATAAAACCAATTTTACTGGTAAAAGGGGCATCCATCGTAAAACGAAACACAATGGTGTTTGCAGCCAATGCGAAGCCCGAGAGCAACGCGAGAACGTCGATCCATGAAAAGGTTAACCACGAAAACTTCCAAGCTTCCAAAATCAAAAACGCACCACCAACACACAGTAAGAGCGTTATCACTCTGCGCTTATCCAGTACCTCACCTAAAATAAGGCAGCCACCCAAGACACTCCAAATAGGCAACATATAAAACAAAATCATCACTCGGATCACATCACCATGAAGAATAGACACCTGAAAGGCAATATTCGCAATACCTCCAAACAAGGCAACTAACAACATAAAAGGGAGTATGGGTAACCAAAGCGCGCGCTGCTTAATGAGCCAAGGCATTAAGACAATAGATACCGACGTACAAATAATAAACACTAGGTGGAGCCCATTGAGCCCGCCCTCACCTAATGCTTTTATTGGTAGCCATGTTAAGCCCCAACCAATTGAGCTAAACAATAAAACAATCACTGCAAAACGAGAATTCATAGATGCCTTATTATGGGTAAAATAAAAGTAAGTAAGAGCAAGCTTGGTAATCTAGTGAGGCGCAGTCTACTACACTTATAAACCCTAATGGCGAGTTTATTTTGAGTAGTAAACCTGCATTTTTAATAAGCTAGTGACAAAATTATTCTTAGATTTTTAGCACGGCTATTTTATTAAGGGCTTTACTCATAGCCTTCAATTCTTGCATCAATTCAGGCGATTGTTATCGCCGTAAACTCTACTCGAACTTGCTCGGAAAGTTCTTAACGTATCGCGCTAAGCATGAGCGGCTTTAATAAGATCGGCGGCCTTTTCAGCAATCATAATGGTGGGTGCATTTGTATTACCCGAGACTAAGGTCGGCATAATAGAAGCATCGATTACGCGCAATTGATTAATGCCATGCACTTTTAACTCGCTATCTACAACGGCCATTGCATCACCTTTAACGCCCATCTTACAGGTGCCTACTGGATGATACTCGGTATCGGCATGGTTTTTAATGTAGTCTTTTAATTGCTCAATATTGTCGCGCTCAAGTGGGTACACCATCTTACCTCTTACATCTAAAAAGGCATCGGATTCCAAAATATCCAACGAATGCTGTAATCCTTTAGTCAGCAAATCAAGATCATCATCGTCGCCCAAAAAGTCCGGGTCTATCAATGGTGCATCCTTGGGGTTAGCACTCGCCAACTTAACGGTCCCACGGCTTTTTGGGCGCAGTAGGGTCGCGTGTAAACTATAACCATGACCCAAATGCAATTTTCGGCTGTGGTCGTCGACAATTGCCACAACAAAGGTTAGCTCTATATCGGGCGCAGGAGTGGGCGTTTTATCATCGGCATAGATAAAGGCAAGAGACTCAGCAAAATTTGTTGTGATCAATCCTTTACGCTCTCGCCACCACTGAGCAATACCTTTAACAATATCAAATACGCCTTTTGGAGAAATACCAAAGGTACCTTTATGATGACTCTGCTCAGTGCGATACATGGGAACAACGGTTAAATGATCTTGTAAATTCTCACCAACACCTGGAAGCTCCTTGACTACCTTAATATTGTGCTTATCCAACTGTGCTTTAGGACCAATACCCGACAGCAATAATATTTGCGGCGAGCCATAAGCACCTGCACTCAAAATAATCTCTCTCTTGGCACTTATCTCATGATGTGTATTGCCCTTGGTAAAAATCACACTCGTGGCAACATTGTTTTCTATAGTGATTTTTTGTACCAGAGCCTTAGTAATCACCGTTAAATTAGAGCGATCTACATTCGGCGTAATATAAGCCTTAGCAGCACTGCAACGCTCGCCATTAAGCTGTGTTACTTGCGCCATTCTGCAGCCAAAAAGCTGCTCACCATTAAGATCTTCATTGTGGGAGATGCCTTTATTCTGACAGGCCTCTAAAAAGTAGTTATTAAAATAACTAGGGCTAGCCAACTCAGCAACATTAAGCGGGCCAGCATCACCATGGTAAGGGCTATCAAAAAGTGACTCGTTTTTTTCAGCTTTTTTAAAGTAAGGCAACACATCTTTATACGCCCAACCTACATTGCCCATAGCCTCCCAATTGTCATAGTCCCATTTATCCCCACGACAATAGAGCATTGCATTAATCGAGCTACTACCGCCAAGTACTTTGCCTCTCGGCTGAAAGCCCAAGCGCCCATTGAGACCTTTTTGGGTAGTAGTCTTGTAATGCCAGCTAAAAAAACCTCTCGGTGCGGCAGCAGCAAACCCCGCTGGGGCTTGCACAAAAGCACTGGCATCACTACCACCCGCTTCTATAAGACAAACTGAAACAGTTGGATCTTCCGATAACCGTGAGGCAACAACACAACCTGCACTGCCACCACCGATTACAATATAGTCATAATTCTGTTGATTCATTTTTTATTTATTCTTATTAACACCCTAAAGGAAACCACTGGACTTTTACCGTCGCAGGCCATTAAAGTACAAGGCTGACACTGCTATCATATAAAAAGTAATTTAGAGCCAATGTAGCACCTTATCCAGAGTAATAACACAGCGCTACACCTCATTTAATAGATATATCACACTATTCCTCCCGCCCTACTTTTGCATGTTTTTAATCCAGCGAAAGCCATTAAATTGCTCGTTCTTCAGAATAAAATCAACATAGTCAAAATACATACGACAGAGAGCCTTTTAACAAAAAACAATACCAACTAGTCATTTTTTTATCAAAAAGCATTACATATTGATTCTTTTTCAATCAGTTTTAGGCTAAAACTTTTAAGATCCGCTTTTCAATCTACTTTCGCTATCGAATCTATCTATATCCTCTATTAGAATAGTGGCATGCTCGATGTTACTGTGAGCACCCTGATAAAGTAATTGTGAAATAAGTTAATTAAATATTCATAAACACTTGGTAATCTTGCTAGGAGACACTAAGCGTTATTTGAATTAAATTTACTTGAATCATAATTTTTGTACATTTAAAAGACGTTAATATTTGAACACGACACTAGGAGCTAAACTACAATGAGTGATATCGGAAAATGCCCAGTTATGGGTGGTGGTCACAGCCACAGACCAATTTCATCTAAAAACGAACATTGGTGGCCAAACCAAGTAAATCTTAAAATCCTTCATCAAAATACCAACAAAGCAAACCCAATGGATGAAGATTTTGACTACGCTGCAGAATTTAAAAAATTAGATTTAGATGCCGTTGTTAAAGATTTAACCGACTTAATGACAGACTCACAAGAGTGGTGGCCGGCAGATTACGGGCACTATGGTCCTATGTTTATTCGTATGGCATGGCACAGTGCAGGTACTTACCGTACCGGTGATGGCCGTGGAGGTGCGGGTACTGGTAACCAACGTTTTGCACCACTAAACAGCTGGCCAGATAACGGCAACCTAGATAAAGCACGTCGTCTACTTTGGCCTATCAAACAAAAATACGGTAAAGCACTATCTTGGGCTGACTTAATGATCCTTACCGGTAACGTTGCTCTAGAATCTATGGGCTTTAAAACCTTTGGTTTTGCTGGTGGCCGTGCCGATATTTGGGAACCAGAAGAAGATATTTACTGGGGACCAGAAAACGAGTGGATGGATGACGAGCGCTACAGCGGCGACCGTGAATTAGAAGGTAATCTTGCAGCGGTACAAATGGGCTTAATCTATGTTAACCCAGAAGGCCCTAACGGTAACCCAGACCCAGTACTATCAGCACGTGATGTTCGTGAAACATTTGGCCGTATGGCAATGGACGACGAAGAAACTGTTGCTCTAGTTGCTGGTGGCCACACCTTTGGTAAAGCTCACGGTGCCGATGACCCAGACAAATATGTAGGCCCTGCACCAGAAGGCGCTAGCATCGAAGATCAAGGTCTTGGTTGGATCAACTCTAAAAATGACGGTAACGGTTTTGACACTATTACCTCTGGTATTGAAGGTGCTTGGTCACAAACGCCAACTCAGTGGGACAACAACTACTTTGACGTATTGTTTGGCTACGAGTGGGAATTAACCAAAAGCCCAGCGGGTGCACACCAGTGGACACCAACTGACGCAGCTGCAAAAACAACTGTGCCAGATGCGCACAACCCGTCAGTAACTCATGCACCAATGATGACCACTGCTGATATGGCAATGAGAATGGACCCAGCGTATGAGAAAATTTCTCGTCGCTTCCACGAAAACCCAGCAGAATTTGCCGATGCATTCGCACGCGCTTGGCACAAACTAACTCACCGTGACATGGGCCCTTACGTTCGTGGTCTTGGTAAATTAGTACCTGCAGAGCCACAATTATGGCAAGACCCTGTTCCTGCTGTTGATCACGACCTTGTTAATGACGCAGACGTTGCAGATATTAAAGCTAAAATTTTAGCGACTGGCTTATCTGTTAGTCAGTTAGTTAATACAGCTTGGTCTTCTGCTGCCTCTTTCCGCGGTAGTGATATGCGCGGTGGTGCAAACGGTGCTCGCATCGCACTTGCTCCGCAAAAAGATTGGGAAGCAAACAACCCTGCACAGCTTGCTACAGTTTTAGAAGCACTTAAAGGTGTTCAAGCTGACTTCAATGGCGCGCAATCTGGCAACAAAAAAGTATCACTTGCAGACGTTATTGTTCTTGCAGGTTCTGCTGGTATCGAAAAAGCAGCTAAAGATGCAGGTAGCGACATCACTGTACCTTTTGCAGCCGGTCGTACCGATGCCACACAAGAGCAAACTGATGTTGACTCTGTAGCCGTACTTGAGCCTATTGCTGATGGTTTCCGTAACTACATCTCAGCAAGCACTGGTTTTCCAGCAGGTGACTTATTAGTTGACCGCGCACAATTGCTTAACTTAACAGCACCAGAAATGACGGTACTTATCGGTGGTCTTCGTGTATTAAATGCGAACACTAACGGTAGTGCTAATGGTGTATTCACTGACAAGCCTGAAACCTTGACTAACGACTTCTTCGTTAATCTTTTAGATATAGGCACTAAGTGGAGCAAAACTGGCGAAAACGCTTACCAAGGTAACGATCGCAAAACCGGTGCTGCTAAATGGACTGCAACTGATGTAGACCTACTATTTGGCTCTAACTCAATCTTGCGAGCCATTGCTGAAGTGTACGCTAGTGAAGATGCGAAAGATAAATTCCTTGCAGATTTTGTAAGCGCTTGGAATAAAGTAATGAATGCAGACCGTTTTGATCTTGCATAGTATTACTTAAACTTGGCTACTGTAATAGCTAAAACAAAAGGCGCTCATTAGAGCGCCTTTTTTATTGCCTCGGATATAGCCGCAGAAATATATAACCACCCATAAACACTATTGCGTAATATCAGCGGTTATTGCATTAGTTAGTTTGATTAAATCACTCGGTGATAATTCTATTTCAAGACCACGACGCCCTGCACTGATAAACACGGTCTCAAAATTTTTGACAGAAGAATCAACAACGGTTTTTAAGCGCTTTTTGCCCAAGCGGACTAACACTGCCTAAAACATAACCGGTAGTACGCACCACAAGCATTTAATCAGCTACCACTACCTTCTTTATTTTTAGCGCCTTAGCCATCAATTTCATGTTTAACATAGAATTGACTGGCACAATACCCACCGCCAGCTCATTATTATCTACAGCAACGACCAATATTTTAAAGACTCAATATTCAGAAACCTGTCATTTTTCTACCGCTCCTAAACAGTAAAAGTCGCTAAATGCTATCATGCCCACCCTATCTAACACGTGATAAATTAGTACGCGATAGTTTGGCACCACCTAAATGATAAAGGCGGTGAATTTACACAGATAGATTATCGACAATATCTCGCAAGCCACCTCGACAAAAAAGTTGGGCCATTGCTATTAACACAATACTGAAACCACCTGAGCACTTGCACCAATACTACGGCCAATACGAAAGTATTTTATCGCGTAACTATTTAAAACATTAGGCACTTACAAGCTTTTTTATAAAAATTAGTGCAAAAATGGTGAAAAATGAGAAAAGAATGTTAAATATCTGCTATTTTTATTAGTGTAACAATTATATACTACCGGGGTGGCTACATGTAATACATTTTAATTATTAACTCAATCACTTTTATTTATCAGTAGATAAGCAGGTCAATAAAAATGCATAACAGCGGATTGATAATTATTTTGTAGATAAACAAGGCTACTGTGCTGTTTACTAATAATAAGTAAGTTAACTATAAGAGGAAAATAAAAATGAAAAAAACATTACTTGCAGGACTAACGCTAGCCGCCACTATGGCCAGCGTCCAAAGCGCTAACGCTTTTAACGCGTGCCAGCTACATAGTCACGGGGGCTGTAGCCAACCGGTAGCTGAGCGTAGAGTCACCGGCACTACTAAAGGCGAGTACCACAGCCCTAATAGAAACACCCCACGAAACCGTTCCGGCCCTAGTTGGTACGGTAACACATGGAATAATGTGATTGACCGAGGTATTTATGTCTCTTGTGGTCGCAATACAAATCAAGTTCACTGCCCCAGCAGCATACTAACCCTTGGGCGCTCTAAGTGCCAAACCCAACAAATAACCTTTGGCCCTATTTTTGGCTTTCCAGCCGATAAAGTGTTAAGCGGTCTCAGTTTAAATGGCGCCGTTCAGTTTGGTTGGCAAACCTGCAGTATTCGTAATATCTCAGTAAGTTGCCCAGGTCGACCAGGTAAATCGGTACGCCCAGCGACTGCCACGAGCACACGTAATGCAGAAGTTAAATATTTACAAGCAATTAATAATTTTTCAGGTTTTAATACAACCGTTAATCATTGGGATCACTGGCGTGTATGGGGCCCTTACCCACGCTTCCGCCATGGTTATTGCGAAAGCAGAAATGTATAAGCAGCAATAGACTGAAAAGCCCAGCTTGCTGCTGAGCTTTTCTCCTTATAATAAGACCTAAAGGAAATTACCGTGTTAACACAAAAAAAGCCCATTTTTTTTGTTGCTATTTTTGCCTTAATCGCACTTCTACTAGTAGCAGCATCCTATATTTGGCAAGATACACTCCCCCATCCATTCAGTTACAATAAACTCAAAGCCTCACAGGCAAGTACAAGCCATAATCATGATCACCATGGCCATGACCATGATGACCATGGCCATAGTCATCCCCCTGTTACTCCACCGGTCATACCCCCCGGGCCAGAAGTATTTGCAGGCGAAGATATAACCACCCCCTTTTATAGTTTTTGGGCCGAGTTTGAGGTGGGTAAAAAAATACCCGAAGATGAATTATTTCTATTCTTCAATCGTATTGGTGCAACGCTTGAGCACTCACTCAGCGCACAGCAACAACTTAGCGAACTTTACCGTACACTACCCGAAGCGCGTTATATTTTAACCGAAATACTCCAAGGCTATACACCTAATGGTATACAACTACTAAATGTCGAAGCTGATTACATTTTAGAGAGTGGCAATATCGAGCAGTTTCCGGCAATGTTTAACTTTTACCATCAATTTGGCTTGGGCGACTACAACGCCGACGAAAGTGGAGTTACAGGCTACCCTGACTCCAACTTAAAAGTGTTAGAGGTTGCGATTGACCACTCAATTACCAACCAAAATGATGATAATAATGTTATAGATGCCCTCTATTTTATTGGTAAATCTGCTGAAAACCCAGAGTTACCCGAACTCTATCGCAGCTCATCCTATAGCACCTTAGAGAGCATCGCTCAATCAACACAAAGCGAACAAGTACGCACAATTGCCATACAAAATATGTTTTTTAGTACAGCACCTGAAAAAAGTGCCGCAATTGCCTCAGAGTACTTAGAACTTTATCCGACCAGTAAATCATTATTTATCGAAACGTTATATGCTATTGAGGGGGGGGATATCGCCATGACCGACCAACTAAAACAAAAGATATCCGAAACAACAACTGAGTATACCCTAACAGAAGAAGAACAAGTATTAATTAGCCGAGTGATAGATCCACTCAGCGAAAACAAAGGTTAAGCCCACTACTGTTAACGGCTGTCAGCTTTTTAGCTGGTAGCCGTTGCTCAGATTAAAATTAAGTATAAAACAATGACTCCCCATTGATTGAACTTGCATGGCATAATTGCGATAAGAGCAACCATGAGTTTTATGCAAATAGTACTGGCTTTGGTCAACACCGCTCGTTATTCTCTTATGGCAAACGAGGCCACAACAAAAATTAATGGCTAAAAACTGCCTAGAGAATTGTTATGCTAAGTATTTTTAACTCTTTAATACTTAGCAATATTTTATATTATTGGCAGCCTTATCTATCAATTAGCCCACTATAACACCTACCTAAAAACCAGCCAGCAAGGCTTAGTTCTTTTTTAAATTTATCCCTTATACAAAAGTAAACCGTTGATCAATTTTTAGGTGATAACCCTCGACGATTTCACGTATTATCTAAGCTTATGCAGCTACAATAGTGTATAAATAAGCAGCGAAACTATTAATACATTGTAATATATTGGCATAAACAACCTACTACAGTTAGGCATTGATATGAAAATATTTATCTTCTCTCTACTCATATTAAGTATTGTTGGGTGTGTATCAACCAAACCGCCAAGCGCCATTGTACGCGCCCCTGCTAATGATATTTCACTCGCTGAGGTCAACAATGACAAGCAACAAAAATTCTTAAACTCCAATGTACGCTGGGGAGGCCGCGTATTAAAAGCAGTCGAGGTGAGTACCGATAAAGGTAAGCGTTTAAATGTAGAAATACTTGAGCTACCTCTAGATGCTAAAGGCAGGCCAACAACGACAGAGACATCGAGCGGCCGCTTTATTGCCCAATTATTACCCCCCTATAAAAAGTCACGTTATTATCGTAACCGTCATGTAACGGTAACCGGGGAGCTTATCTCTTATGAAGAGTACCCTCTCGCTAATGGCAAAACACACAAGCTCGTAGTGATCGACACCCGCGATAGATTTGCTTGGCAATCAAATAACAATAACTACTATTCGGACCCCTTTTATCGCAGCGGTTTTGGCTTTGGCCACCACTCTATATTCTTTTTTGGCAATCACCACTTTTATAAACACAAATATAGATCTTCAAGATTTAAACATAGGCATTAAAAAAGCATTGCTGTCAGTGGCGGGCAATAACTCTAAATGTGGCACATACAAATAGTTATTCTTAGCTAATGCTTTAGAGTAATAGAAAACAATATTGAGCAAACTATGCGTTGCGCTAAAATTTATTAGTAAATTTTAGTCAATATATTTTTCTTAAATAAAAAAACCATCGCTGTAAGTGTCCCCATAATGACCAATAAAAACCTTGCAGCGGCTGGAAATGTCAGCGCCGTAAACTCTACTAAGCCTCGGCTATTTATTTCTTGTAACATAAGAGCCATCTCAGAGTAATCATGAATCCATCTAGCAACAAATGTATAGGTAGCAAGCAGATAAAGCATTCCTGCAAGCATTCGCAGTTGAAAAGATAGTTTCTCGCCCGCTGAAAAAGAGACAACAACTAATGCAAAGGTTACCGAAATCCAAAATTGAATTTGAGCATCCATAGATTCACGCTGAGCCAACATAAAAGTGATTAAGTCAGAACTTGTTAACGTATCCATAAATTAACCCAAGTAGTACTGCTATGCCGCTAAAGGCCTGCATAGAGAAATTAATCAAGCTTATCGGGTATAAATAGCAGTACCATTCAGTGTAGAAGCAGCTAAATTAGTGATAATAGCTATAACTCACCAATAGCATCGCTAAACCAGTTGGTTCTTCTTGCAAGGTTTGCTGGATTATCGTCCTGTTGTATGACGGCAAGCGCAGCCCCTTTAGTCATAACATCAACCCTTTGTAGCTCTTCATCGGCAACATGATGTTGCGCGATATTGTCATTAATCAAATCACCAATGCGTATCAGGTCAGCATAGCTTACATCAACAAATAAAATACCATGGGTTTGTAAATCCATAGTTGACGCATGAGATGCATCACACGCACCCTGATCACCTAAATCAAACCGCTTTTCGAGTGAATGATAATCGACACCTGTTTCTTCTCTAAATTCTCGCGATGCAGCCACCCGTAATGACTCACCTGGATTGACTCGACCACCAGGGAAGACATGTTGGCCACCGTTATTTGGCATGTGGTTGTGCTTATGGGCAACCAATACATACACTTGCCCTTGATCCGTTGCGGTTAGTAGTAAATAAGCGCTTGGCATTTGTCTCTCCTTTATCATTAGTTATTTTCAATGGTTTTATATCTCGTAGAACTCTAAAGCCAACATCAAATAAGCTTTTAACGCTAGCTTATTTCTAAGTTAAAAAACTACAGCCATGGTGTCGCTAGCCATTCATCACTACTGGATTCACGATACCTCACGATATTTGCTAAAGGGATTGGTGTTAAAAATGATATTTCATCACCACCTGCCGCAAAGGCAAGTACCGTAGCATCTGCAATATTGGCAGCATTGGAAATTAACTTGGGGCTAACACGTGGGTTCAAATCAGAGCTTTCGTGGTTATCTAAAATATTATTAACATATAAATCATCGTATTTTATTTCATAAATATAATTACAAGACACCCCTCCACAATCTTCATTAAGATCAGTCGACACATGGCAAGTAGTACCTGATTTTTCTTTTTTGATCTCACGGCAAATATCAATAGGTTTCCAAGTTAGCTTTTCTTCATAAGCCTCGTGCATGATGGTTGCCAATTCGGGAATAGCAACGGGATGCATTGTTCTAAAAAAAGCGTTAGACATTAGGTTGCGTATTTGATCCAGTGGGATCTGGACGCGCGGCTTAAAGCCTGCGCGATCTTCATAAGTAGTCGGCCCGCTGCCAACGCCGCGATAAAAAGTATATTCAGACATTTATACACTCCTGTTATTATCTGATGCTAAATAAAATTGAACGACAAGATCACTATCTTGCAACACCCTAAACGTATTACTGGCCACTATAAAAAAGAGTAAACGAAGTCAGTGTACTAATTGGTTCTGGAAATTCTTGGGTTACTGTCGGAGGTGTGGTTTGATAGTCAATAAATCCTGTTACATCATTCTCATCTTTATATGCAACAATCATATGACCCGTTCCGTTGACTCTGTTATAAGCTAAACCAACAGCTTGGCCTGGTGGCAATGTATCTAATAGATCAATCAATGTGTGTAAGCCATCTGTATCCGTATAATCAGTATAATTAGCAGCGGCAATACCAGCCGCATTCATTAACTGAACAATCTCGTCGCTAGTGGCTGTATCCTGCATCATGATCTCACTTCTATTAACCAAGCTATCGGTTGTCATGCCCAATAGGGCCGCTATAGTGCAGTAATAACAATTTTCTATTTGGCCATATGTATTTACGCTTTCATAAAAAGGCATAAGTGTTGTAAAAGCTTGTGGCATAAGGTTCTCCTTAATTAAGATTTATGATAAAGCCTAAAAAGGCTTTATCTTTGCTCCTGTGACAGCCAACTTACTTCTCGGCATTAATCTGTTCACGGTAACGATTTAACTCTGCCATTTTTGCAGTTGATGCTTCTTTACGACTGAACGAGATCTCTTCGATTCGAGTGGCAGCAACATCAAGGTAGGCTTTTAATTCGTCGCCTGTTAAATAATTACCGCTGAGCTTATTCAACTTGCTCCATCCATCATTAAAATTACCCATAAATTTGGAAGATACAATTTCAACGGCATGCCACTCTGAGGTCTGCGCAACAAAAAAATCATTGGTATTGCGTTTAATTCTCCGAGTAAAACTTTTTGTTAAGCTACTACGCTCTATAGCTTTGTCTATGATTGCTGACTGCTCACCTGCGCCTTCCATGACTTGCTGCATAAAGTCAGCAAATGATTTGAAAAAGAATGATATTTCAACAATAATTTCGCGCATACGTTTTAGCGACTTTAGGCTTAAACCTAATGACTTAATTGCTAACTGAATCGTCTCTTGCTCGCTTCGCTGACCTCTGAGCAGTGCATTAATTTTTACAAGCTCCGCGGACTGGGTGCGTTTCTCTGTCTCGTAGGCTTCGACTTTTTCTAGCATTTTCATTTGTAGAGCACGTAGATTGGTCGATGCGTCTTCTTGCTTTTGAGCCATCTGCTCCATATTTTTATCCAAAGCCTTCAGCGACTCACCCAATGCTTCTAATGCACTCGATGCAATGACTGCCTTATTTTTTTGCTCTTCAATTTTTGCTTGATTTTGCTCTATACGTTTATCAGCAGCTTCTATCTGAGCGGCTTTGGCATCTGCATCAATCTCTTCGTTATTTTCAACTTTTCCCTTTTCAGCGATTAACTCTTTACTTTTCTCTTCTAGTTTCGCTGTTGCTTTTTCGGCAATTTCTTTTTCTGAGCGTTTTTCAGCCATTTCCTTTTTGGTCTCAATCACCTTTGACGTTTTATCATCTTCAGAGCTTACTGCCTGCGAGCTAGTCATTTGGCGAGCGGTGTTGGCTGCCGATGCTGCGATCAATGAAGTTCCACCTGTTGCTGCCGCTGTGACTCCCGCAGTAATTGCAGGAATTGCCGCTGAAACCATCTGAGCACCGACTCGAACAATTGACATAACAAAGGCGCGTTCCTCGGCAGTTTCGGCTCGACTTTTGTATTCATTGGCCATTTTTTCATACTTTGTGATTGAGGCTTTTAGATCCTCTACGAGGCTTTCTAACTTTTCACGATCGGCATTATTTTTATTGATTTCTGCTTCTATTTCTTTTTTATTATTTAATCTGACCGCTAGCGCCTTCTCACTTGCGTTAGTAGTTTTAGTAGTATCATCAATAATGCCATCATAGGTAGTAGCAATATTTGTTAGATCTGTATTAATTCGTTCGGCTCGGTCTTTAATTTCCTTCGCCAAATCATATAAGTCTTGACCAACAAAATCTTTTAAATCCTGAGTATTATCACTATCACGAGCTTCTTCCCAGTCGCCAAACATCTCACGCAGTAACTTAAGTATATGCCCAGCGTCGGTTGCCGCACCTCGCATTTTACGTTCACTCTCTTGTTGAGCTGAAATTAAACGCGACATTAATTTATCAATATTGCTACGAATATTCCCTTCGTCACTCGGTGTTGTATTGTAGGCGATGTACAGTAAATCAATCGCATTATCTGTATCCTCTTTGGATCGTGCGACGTCATAAGTACCTTCGATCCTACGGATATAATCCCCAACTAATGGGTGGTCACTTGTAGGTAGAACAATGGGGTCTTTAGCCAAAACTGCTTCCACCTGTTCATCAATGCGTTTGTTAACATCGAATTCAACACTTACTATTTTATTTGGATTAGTCATATTAATTCCCTTGTAGTTTGGTTAAAAAGTTATTGCGTACAGGCTAATGTGCCATCAGGCAGTTTTACTCTGGATTCATTAAGCAAGTTGGTTACTGCGGTAATTTGCACGCCGAGCTCGTCGGATGCATTACTCAAGCGACGAACAACAGAGCGCCTATCAGAATTGGGATCTAAAGCATCAAACTCGGCAAATATCCTCTTAAAATTATCACTTGCTATGGTGTAGCTCTGCTTAGATGTTCGGATTTGATTTAATGATGTTTTTATCTGTTGTATGTTTGTCTCGATAGTTCGAATACTTTCTTGTGTTTTTGCTAGCTCTCTCTCTATACCTTTTAATGTTTCAGCAGACTTTGCCTCTCTCGATTTGGCATCCTTCAACTGAGATGTCAGCGACCGCCTGTGTATCTCCAGCCCTTGCCTTTGCGCTCTGGCATTTCGTAAGTCTTGGTTCAAACCTGTTATTTCGGCAGCCACATCACACACAAAGCCAAAAATCCATGCATCCTTTTTACATTGATTCAGTTCTCGCTGCTTTATTCTTATTCTGTTTTCAGTATTTTTTATAGTCCTACTTAAGTCGGCCATACTTTTTTGAGCCTGCCTGGATTCACGTTGAAACTCCCCTGCTTCCACACTGTAACGTTCTTGCTCTGCGGATTGCTGCTGCTCGCTTCGATGTAGATCACCGACAGTTACTTGCAGTTGCTCACTATGTTTTTGTAATTTTTTGTCTTCATTAATATAGCACTGCTCTTTAGCAACAACTCTGTTACTAACAGACTCTGCCTCAGCGAGTTGCACCTTGAACTCGCCTTCATTTAACGCCTCGGCAGTCACTGGGGAGGCATTAAAAGCTATCACTAAAAATACAATAAAAAGTGGCATTTTTAATGCCTGCAAACTTAATATTCTTGTCATCTGGAATCTCTCCTTAATATTTACTCACTCATACTGATAGCACTGCTAGAGTATCGACGCCAGATTAGGAACACGCTTGGCAATAGTAACCGCCACATCACCTAATTTTATTATTTGGTCTTTTAAGGCCGCTTGATCCAAATTAGCTTTAGAGGCCGCTTTGACAACAGTGATTAGCTCCTCATATTTTTGCAGGTCGGTGACTCCAGGAGTTATCAAATCTATCTCCTCTTTTGATAAACCTGCGAGGCTGTTTAACTCATCTTTATAAGCGCCAGTGAATGCCTTGCGCCCAAGTTCCAATGTCACCTGAAGGTCTTTCTCAAATGCTTCCAAATCAAATTTATTATTCATAACTTACTTCCCTTATTTAATTGAGTTATTTAGGTTTTCAACGGCACGCTGCAATGAAGCTGCTGCTATTTCTGCTTTATCAATGCCACCATTAATGGATGCAGCAGCATCGACAATTGTTGTAATTCTGGCCGACGTATTAGCAATTTTTTCGCCAATATCTTTTCTCAGGTTTTTCTCAACACCAATTTCTTTTAACAAATCGGACTGAGCATCATGCACTTTTACTATGGAAGATAAATGGCCTGTAACAATAGAATTCGCATAGTGTAGCTGTTGATAAGCTCGGTTGATCGAGGCTATAACTTGTGCTTCTTGCTCATTGATCGGCTCCAAAAGCTCTGCACGCACCTCCTCTACATCACTCCTTATTTTGTTAACAAGTAATTGCATGCCCTTTAGCACATCACTTTGAAGCTGCTCTGGAGCTCCAGTTTCAAAGGCAGCATTAATAGCTAACAGTAAAGATTTATTGTTATCTTCTTCCTCATTGCTGTCTGCAAGTTCTTTCTGGCGATTCATGGCGATACTTATTTGATAAGGCGCGTAGGTATTATCGACAAAGCGATTAACATCTTGCTTCATTCTTGCAAACAGCAATGTCGCTAATTGAGCATGCGCCTGATGAGTAGTTGCTATATCTCGGCCTATGGTTGCCGACAGCTCAACAGATTCTCTTGGCACTTGCGCACAGGCAGCCAAAAAAACTGTAAAGAATACTAATGATAAGTTTTTAATCATTTCTAACTTCCCTTTGTTGTCATATGAAAGATAACTATTTATATAAAATAACTCACACATAGCCGCCAGGCGTATGCTATTTACAGCCGCTTAAAAATTAAATTACTAGGCACTTTTATTAAAAAAACCACCAAACCAAAAACTTAGTACTTGGCCAACACCAGCAGTCAGCACACCAAAAAATATTTGAATCTCATCCATTAATGAATTCTCACCTTGCTGCATATTGAGCGTGTCGCTTGTCTCTACCACGAACAATGCAACTAGCATTAAGAAATACACAGACAGAAAAAGAATACTGATAATAATATGTGGCTTATTGCTGGCTCTTGAAAACGCCTTATCTTTTATAGCTTGATTTTGCTCCAGCGCGAAGACATCAATTTTCAATAAATTCATTTCTTCTTTAAAATCTTTTTCAACCTCTTTTATTTTTTGCAAATCACCTGTATCTCTTAACAAGTCCTCGATAATTTCTTCACACTTTTTATTTTCATCCCCTCCTTTTTCGAGGAGATTATCGATTACAAACTTATTTGCTACTCCGACAAAAGGGCCATTTAATGCCGATGCTAGCGTTGGCGCTATATGTTGAATAACAGAACCTTTACCTTTCATCGTTTAGTACCTATATGTTGCTATTAAGAAATGGAAACATCATTAATCGTGGAAAAATTAAGCTACTATCGTCACTCTTTGCTCTGACATAAATATGTCATCGGCATTTATATCTACCGGATCAACGCCAAAAATAATTCCATACGCATCGACCCAGTTATTATTGTTAGAAAGGTCATTCCACAACTCGATAAATTCTTGCTGACTGAATTGTTTAACAATAGGCACACTGTGATTTATATATACCTGTATCAAGTAAGCACTCTGCCCTGATACCCAGATATTAAAATTGTGATTTAGAAAAGATAAGTTCTCTGTTGCTTCTATCGATATATTGATAAAACTTCCATCTTCAAATTCACCCGGCAATACATCACCTGGCTTATATGTATTAGAATTTAAATCACCTACATCTTGAGAGACAATCTCACAAACTTCCTTTAAGAGATCCGGTGCAAAATGGTTGCAAGAGAATTCAGGGTTAGATGCAACATATGCATCTAGGTCGGGCACTAACACGGCAACAGAATCATCACCTTGCTGTTTCGCATGGAGTGTTTCTAAGACCTTATTGATTGAGGCAACTACTTGATTTCTTGTGACTTGGATTGGCATAACAGAATCCTTTGCTATATTTATTAAACGTAATTTAAACGACGAAAATTCTCTACAGCATAATTTTCATGTATCTATATGTGGCCTAACTTTTTCAACAACCCAATCTTCCATCGTACTAATGGGTATATATTCTCCATCAGACTTAACTATGAGAGTATATTGGCCGTTAACATCTTTTTTGGCTTTCATCCCAACCTCTCTTCTAAAACCAAAAACATTATTGAAACAGGAGAACCCTTTTGTTTTTAAAGAGCTTGCAACAAAGCCTGCCACGCCTGATCGGTCGTTTAGAGTACGAGAAGAGTAACAAGCATAGAGAATGATTCGGCAATTAGCGCTCTTTTTAAGGCCGCAGCGCTCCAGTCGGTTGACTATTTCGGTTTGGTCAATGGTTTTTTTATTATGATCAGCAATGACTTTAAAACCTTTATAGGAATGACCAATAATATAAAGTTCATCACCATCAGTAACATCCCACAATCCATTCGGGGTGGTACCGTTATCACAAAACAATTCTCCAATTTCAGGTGAGCTAGGCGAATCTGGCG
Source organism: uncultured Pseudomonadales bacterium (assembly GCA_947488935.1). Taxonomy (GTDB): domain Bacteria; phylum Pseudomonadota; class Gammaproteobacteria; order Pseudomonadales; family Cellvibrionaceae; genus CANLBN01. The sequence continues at coordinate 212,449 of CANLBN010000005.1, read as the reverse complement.
ACATCCTATTGCCAACACCTCTTACGAGGTCATATAGAATATCCAGACCGGTGCCGTCATCAAAAGGGTAATATAAATAAATCATTTGGACTCCTTTTTATTAAAACTAATATCCTGTGGGGCATATATATTTTTGTACAATCATTCGTTGCAGAAGGCAGCTTAATCAAATGACTCAGCAGCCTTGAGAGCTATTAAAATTAATTGGAGAAGAATTTACAATGAGATTTAAACACTTAAGTAGCTGTCCCAGATAATCAACCAGCCTCTTGCTTAATCCATTGTTTTAATTGAATAAATTGGCTTTTTGGTGTTGGATTATTAAAACGCCACTCGCACTCTTTAAAAAATAACTCGAAGCGATCTCTGGGAATACCATTGAATTTTCTTAGGTGCCTCTTAGACTTGCACCAAAAATTTGCTATTTTCTTATTGTTTTTTTTATCTTTTAACAGAAGTGGAAAAGTGACTGGATAGCACTCATAGCTTGACACATCAAACACATTATATTCATGCCAATCACCTTCATTTAAATCCCTACTGATTTTTCTTTTTGAATCGACAATAGACTGCAAGGCTTCTGGTATAGCATCAGCAATAATTTTTATGTAAAGCGTTTTATTTTCTTTTAAAATAAGAGAGATAAGGATTTTTTCTGTTTTGAATCTACCCCTATTTTTTCTGGCATGGCTACCAAAATAGCTCTCTTTTAGGATTATTTCATTAGAGAATAATCTAGAGGATTCTTTTTCTAGTTGATCCGCAATAATTGCGCGTAGCCGGTAGTAATAGTGTGCAGCAGTTTTACGGTTAACATCGATCAAATCAGCAACACAACGGGTTGTCGTTCCAGCAACAAAATGCTCAATGAGCTTGTGTTGTTTTGCTTGACTAAGCTTACTCTTTCTCATGCCACTTTTAGAGGAAAGATGGCCATTATCTGGGACAGCCTAAAAAAACACCAAGCAGCATTTTGCAAGCTTCACGCATACACACTGGGCTTTTCAAGCAATGAAATAAAAAAGAAGTCCTTGACATGTTTTTATTTTTTTTAAAGGAGGCTTAAAGTTCTACAAGAATACAGCAACAATCATTCGAGTAGCCATAACAGTTAGTAGCACCTTAATCGCTACAATAAGTAAGTCATTATTGACAGCCATGCGCAATCTGGTGCCAACAAAAGAGCCAAGAATAGAACCTGCAATCATAAACAATAGGATATTCACATGCTCAAATAGAGGTATACCTATTGCTGTGAATACAGGTATTTTAGCTAAGTGGCTAATTGTCATAAATAACGAGCTGGTTGCGATAATCTCATCTTTTGATTGTAATTGTTTAGCTAGCACCGTTAACGATAGTGGGCCTGTTGCACCAACAATTAACCCTAAGCCTGTTTGTAACAGGCCAATAAGATAATAGTTTTCATATTTTTTTATCCAATTTTTAAAAGGCGAGCTCCAAAGGTTAAGGAGAATATACAAGCCGATAGCAATAGGGACATAATCTGTCGGTATGCTCGACAAAAGTAAGCCAAATAAAAATATGCCAATGAGGGAGCCCACCAAAAATTTAGGCAATAAGGCCCATTTTACATGAGCTAGAGAAAACACCATACGCGAAGAATTGCTAGCTAGCTGTGTGATACCATGAATAGGGATAATCAATCCAGCATTTAAAAAAAGCGGAAGCACAGCAATAAGTAACATCCCCCCACCAAAGCCTATGATTCCAGCCAGTGCAGAGGTTGCAAAAGAAATTAGCCCTAGAATATGCTCTGTGTACAAACTTAATCCTTTATTCAGTTTATAATTGTTATTAATCTGATTATTACACCCATTTAATGAATTTAAAATATATCGTTTAAGTCCATTAGATCTTTCAGTGCCTAATAGTGTCTCTTTATAGATAGGATGGAGTGAATAAAATGACTAACACATCAATAGATGATCAAAAACGGCACTTTATTAAATTAGGAGCAACGCTCCTGGCCATGTCTCAAGCACCATCTACCTTTGGTGCTCTACCCCTCAATTCTGGCTCTTTGGCCACTAATATAGTGAATGCAGCACCAACTAGGCTAATCCCCTCCTCCAAGCAAGCCATACCGGTTATTGGCATGGGTACTTGGCAAACCTTTAATGTGGGCAACAACCAAAGATTGCGAGAAAAGCGTTGCGCCGTCCTCAAGGCTTTTTTTGAGCAAGGTGGAGGCATGATAGATTCATCACCCATGTATGGCTCATCGGAGGCTGTGATAGGGGATTGCTTGCAGAGGCTAAATTTTCCTCAAACTAACTTTTCAGCGACAAAGGTATGGACCTCGTCGAGTAAAGAAGGCATTCAACAAATTACAAACTCCCACAAGCTATGGCGGCTCAACCGGTTTGATCTCTTTCAAATACATAATCTAGCAGGCTGGCAAAAGCACCTACCTTATTTACAAGCAATGAAAGCGGATGGGAAACTAAATTATGTAGGTATTACTACCTCTCATGGGCGCAGGCATAAAGACCTAGAGCAAATCATGAAAAATGAGGCTATTGATTTTGTACAGCTGACTTACAACATTAGCAACAGAGAAGTTGAGTCACGCCTATTGCCTTTAGCAAAAGAGCGCGGTATTGCAATCATTGCTAATAGGCCGTTTCGTGGCGGCTCGCTGTTCAACCGTGTTAGCAACAAACCATTACCCTCTTGGGCAAAGGAAATTAACTGTGAGAATTGGGCGCAGTTTTTTCTTAAGTTTGTTGTATCGCATGATGCCGTTACTTGTGCGATACCCGCAACGACAAGCGTTGAACACATGCTACAAAATATGGCAGCACGCCTAGGCCCGATACCCGATACTAAAATGCGCCAACAGATGATTAGCTACATGCAAAGCTTGTAGACTAAGATAATGTATAGCTTAGAAGACTTAGTAATTTTTACAGTCGATGGCTGGTTTGGTTTATACGAAACCATAAACACCCACTATTGGCCGTTACCGATTGTCGGTTTTGCGTGGGCTTTATTGCTATTACTTACACTTCTCAAAGGCAAAAAAAAGCGACTCCCTCTATGCACTTTTGGTCTTATAGCTTTATGGTTTACTTGCGCTAATGTGTTTTTCTTAGGCGAGTACAAGCAACTTAGTTGGGTTGGAAGTTATTACGGCTGGGCCTTTATGGTGCAAGCCTGCATATTATTGCTGTTATTTATATTTTTTAGGCAATCATTTTCGATACAGCATTTAACTCGACCTGTATTTTTATCCACACTACCCGCTTATTGTTTATTGATCTCGGGCTTTTTACTGATACCACTCGCTGGGTTAATCGAAGGGCGCAACTGGGTGTCTTTAGACATAATAGGGACAGGCCCCGACAGCCTAGCATTAATAACTATCGCTTTTATCTTACTATCGGTCAGGCCATTTTTTTTAAAAATGGCACTCTGCATAATACCTACAGCTTGGCTAATTGTTTCTGCAACTACAGCTTGGCCAATGAATTTAACACAAGGCATATTTAGTTTAGTCGTTTGGCTTGTAATTCTTACTTGGCTAACCATCTCCTTTTTTAGCCATAAATTAAATAATTAACCTTTATTTAAATAAACACACAAGCTAAATATTTAGCAACACGCCTACTAATAGCCGCCCCCTATACGCAAAAAAATCTATACGGATCATATATTTATAAAAATATTTAATTGCCTATTTTTTTGAATAAACTCAATACTTGCCTATAATTCATGTAATTGAATAAGAATTCGAATATTACTTTTCTTAGGGAGATATCCAAATACATCATCAATAACGGTATGAGTACTATGGTAACTATCTTTTCCACCATCAAATCAAAGCTAATTATTGGCCTTAGCTTAATGACCTTATTAATTGTTTTGTCGTCCATTGGCGGAATGCTTTCGGTTTTTTCATTAGAGCAGCAACTTAATACTATCACCGATAGAGCAGGCCCAATCATTGAAGAAACCGATGACCTAATTGCTGGGCTATGGGAATCAGCAAAAGTAGCAAACGAAATCCTCGCCAGTGAAGACATGGAAGAGGTAAAAATCTTAGCCGAAGAGTTAGAAGCCTTATCGGCATCTTTTAAATCAACTCATAAAGCGTTAATAGAGGTAGTAGATAACGACGAGTATCTAGCACTAATTAATCAAGCAACAGTGGAGCATAGCGAATTTGAAACACATAGCCAGCTAATGATCGATGCACACTTTAATGAATTACTAGAGGAAGAAAAAGCAAAATCATTATTAGATGAGTTCGACAAAAGAGGCGCTGAACTCATCATAATGTTAGAGGAATTCGCTATTGAGAACGAGGAAGAAATGCAAAAAGCCGAGGACGAAGGTGATGCAATTATTGCTCGCTTTGGCTCTGCAGAATCGATTAACGATATTTTGGGAGAGCTATTTGAAAAAGACTACCCCGTTGTTGAAGCGGCTCTTAAACTGCAACGGTTAATCATCGAAATGCAAGATACATCGGGCGAATACCTTGCAGAAGAAGACCCCGAAAAACTTCCACCTATTAAAGAAAATTTTGATCAACTCGTCGAATCATCGGGTCCATTTTTTAAGGTGTTGACTGACCTCGCCGAAACGCAGGAAGACAAAGACGATGCTAAAAACTTAATATCTGCTTTTAGCGTATGGATTCAACTAGCCAACGCCGACGAACAGCTATTTGACTCCTACCGTGATCAATTAGAAATGGAGTACGCAGCAGATACTTATACCGAAGAATTAGAAAAAGATGTCGACAATGCCGATCTAGCTTTAGAGAAAGTTGCAGAAGCATCGGATATATACATGGATAGTGCCGACGAAGCCGCAGCAAAGTCTGTGGCTGCGGCCATTAAAAAACAAGTAGCTATCACTGCCATTGCTATTGTTATAGCGATAGCAATGATACTTCTCTTTATCAAATGGCTAATAAACCCCCTAAAAGAATTGTCTGCTCGACTCAAAGACATTGCACAAGGTGAAGGTGACTTAACTCAGCGTGTCGACGATAGTGATCGTAGTGAAGTTGGCGATTTAGCTCGTGGCTTTAATATGTTTGTTGAAAAAATTCAAACGATTATTCAAAACATTACCGCTGCCAGCAACAAAATGGGTTCGTCTGTTACCTCCATGGACAAGTTAATGACGTCTGTATACGACAATGTTAAATCACAAGGTGTCGAGACAGACTCTACCGCCAAGGCAGTTGTTGACCTATCACAAAATGCGCAAGCTATTAATAGCAATATACAAAATGTATTTAACTCAACCTCTAGTGCCAACAAAGAAGGACAGCAAGCCAAAGCAGTGGTAGACGAATCTGTAGCGGCCATTCGAGTATTAGCAACGGATATCGAAAATAGTGCTAAAGCCGTTCAGGAGTTAAATAACGATGCAGATAGTATTGGTTCTGTACTCACGGTTATTAAAGGTATTGCCGAACAAACCAACCTTCTGGCACTCAATGCTGCCATCGAAGCTGCACGCGCAGGAGAACAAGGCAGAGGCTTTGCTGTTGTCGCAGATGAAGTAAGAACATTAGCTGCACGAACACAAGATAGCACCGCTGAAATTCAGACCATGATCGAACGCCTACAAGCAGGTTCCGCCAGTGCTGTAGAAAGCATGGAACGCAGTCAAAAGAACAGCGAAATGAGTGTTGAGAAATCTGTGGAAGCAGGACAATTACTAGATAACATTAGTGCTTCAGTTACAGAAGTAGATGCGATGGTAGCGAAAATTACCACCGCTGTAGAAAAGCAATCGAAGGTCACAGAGGATATTAACCTCAGTGTTAATACGATTGTCGCATCGAACCAAACCGCATCTTCTGCAACAAAAGAGACCAGCGAACATGCGAAAGGGCTAAATGGCCTAGGTCAGGATTTATCCGCTCTTGTTAATCAATTTAAAGTTTAAAATGCTTAAGTACTTACATAGAACTATTGTATTAATCAAAAAATTCGATTAATACAATAGTCATTTATAAATGGCTGCTTATTTAATTGAATATCTAAGGCTGAGAGGGGAAAAATACACTTTTTATATTCACTTATTTTGATAAACCTGCTGCCAGCCTTAGCTTTGTTTTTTCTTTTTCAGAAAGAGCATCCCAATGCTTGTTTTGAATTGCACCTTCAAGCGAATAAAGATAGTAACAAACAGGCAAGTGCTTTCCTGGATTTCGCTCAGACAACCATTTATAGGCTTTAGCTGCATCGAGCCTCTTCAATTCCTCCTCGCTTGTAATACCAATATCATGCAATCTGGATGCAACAGTTTTTCCAATATTCTGTAATGCAGAAAGAGGCTTGTTTTTCATCGATCCACCCTCCCAAGAAGTATAATATCTATATTTCTGGCTATTTTTAATTCACAGCTCACACCAACTCTAGACCACTAAAATCAGCCTGCCACCAACCTCAAAGCAAGCAATACGACTAAAAGCAAAGAAAATCAAATACTTTTTAACGGCTCAACCCTAAACGTTTAATTCTACTTGCCAAGGTCGTTGGCTTTAATCCGAGCAGCTTGGCGGCACCATCCTCTCCAAAAATTTTCCAGTCACAGCTATTGAGTGCAGCGAGCATATTCGCTTCGACTAACTTTTGCATCTGCTCATCTGCAACGATCGTTGTTAGCGTACTCTCATTAATTAAGGAGGATACTGGGTTTTCTTGTGCAGGAATCTCAAAGGGAAGATCAATGGAGAGCTTTCCATTAGCTGCAGTTATCGCGGCGCGCTCAATAGTATTTTGCAATTCGCGTATATTACCCGGCCAAGAATATTGTTGGATTTTTTGTATGTCCGATTGCCGGATTTTAAGGTCTGTTCTGCCTGCTTTTTTACTCACTTGATTTAAAAAATTCATGGCCAGCAATGTAATATCTGACTCTCGTTCACGTAGAGGGGGCGAATGAATAGGAAAAACATTCAGCCTAAAATACAAATCCTCTCTAAAGCGATTTTCGGAGGCCTCCTTTTTTAAATCTCTGTTTGTTGCGGCAATAATTCTCACGTCAATTGTTCTTGTTTTCTCCTCGCCAACGCGTTCGAGCTGCCCCTCTTGCAAGACACGCAATAGCTTACTTTGCAGCTCTAAAGGAATCTCTCCTACCTCATCAAGAAAAATAGTGCCCCCGTTTGCAAGTTCAAAGCGACCAATACGATCACGTATTGCTCCAGTAAAAGCGCCTTTACTGTGACCAAAGAATTCACTTTCAAAAAGTTCGTGTGGAATTGCAGCACAATTTACTCGAATTAAAGGCTTGTCTTTGCGCTTGCTGGCTTCATGAATCGCACGCGCTAACAATTCTTTGCCAGTACCCGATTCTCCTGTAATTAAAACGCTGGCATCTGTTTGAGCAACCAACTCAACTTGCTGCAAAATGCGTTTAATCGCATCACTCTCACCAATAATTCCGTGGTATTTTTGTTCAATTAAAAACTCTTGCTGTAGGTAGGCATTTTCTTCTTCGAGCCGCGCTTTTAATGCACTGAGTTCATCCAAGGTCTCGTGTAGCTTTTTCTCGGTTTGTAATCGCTCGCTAATATCTCTAAAAACAACTACAGCACCAATAATCGTACTATCGCTGATAATTGGTGTGCTCGTAAATTCGACAGGAAAGGGGGTGCCGTCGTGCTTCCAAAATACCTCACGCTTTCCCTCGTGAACAACACCGTCTCGGACAGCGGCATAAATAGGACACTGCTCTACGGGGTAGTGGCTGCCGTCTTCGTGGGTATGGTGGTGAACGTAGTGAATATTTTGGCCAAGAACTTCATCGTCCGTCCTACCGAGTAAGCGTTTAGCGGCAGGATTAACAAAAGTACATAAACCATCGGTATCAACACAGTAGATCCCATCGCCTACCGATGTAAGCATCAGTAGGTTTTCACGTTCACCTTGTTGAAAGATACTTTGTAGGTGTTTCCATTCAAGTAAGCCCTTGCGAACGATGCGATCAGCCTCGTTTACGTCGCGCTTTGCTTCCTCTTCGCTCAAATCCTTGAGGGACAAAATCAGCAGTTCGCGTTGGTTGATCGCTGTTCTTGCTGCATGAAGCTCTGCGCGGATGTGATGTCCATCGGCTTTTCTACAACTAATCCTATCCGTAATGGCTGCCCCTTGAGAAAGCGCTTGCTCCGTGAAGACGATAAGCTGGCCTAGATCTCGGCCGTGAATACCAGTGATTGGCATTTCCAGAATTTGCTGCCGGTTGTAGTCGAGCAATTTGCCTGCGGCGACGTTGCAATCCACGTATCTGTTTTGGTGGGGATCTAAAAGCATTAAAGCCTGAGGGCACTGCTCAAAGGCAGCATTGCGCATCCAGTAGGCAAGTTTGTTCCATTCATCGTTTGTATCAGGGTCAAACATAACTAGCCTCTCAGTAATCTACGCAAAATTGTAGCTTACTCCTACGCAAAACTGCAACTATACGCTTTTGCGTAGTTAAATCAGTGTATATATTTTATTATCAAGAGAGAAATTGTCATTAGTAACTCTGTAAGTTATTGAAAAATAAATAAAATATAAATAATTTTTGATATTTAGAAAAGTTGGAATGCAACTCGCAAACAACTAGTTATGCAGGTAGCTGTGCTACCTGCCTATATAGATCTGCAAACTATTACTTTAATAACAAGGAGCATTCCAATGCCAACTGTGGACATCCCCCACTACCAAACCGGTGATTATTTAGTCGATTATGAAGAAAAAGTGTTTGAAGACGTTCAGGCTGAACCTGGTCAAAAGGCCTTGCTAACGTTTCACACCGTTGCCTTTGAAGGCTCCATTGGCTTGGTGAATCTTTTGCAAGCCAAACGCCTTTTACGCAAAGGCTTTGAAACCAAAATCCTTTTATACGGACCCGGTGTTCTATTAGGCGTACAGCGTGGATTTCCAAAGTTGGGCTCAGAGGCTTTTCCTGGTCATTTGGCCTACAACGGACAAATAGAAGCTTTCTTGAAAGAAGGTGGAGAAGTCTACGCCTGCCGTTTTGCCTTGCAGGCACTTTATGGCCAAACAGAAAAGGCACTTATCGAGGGGATTCGCCCAATTAACCCCCTAGATGTTATGGACTTACAGCTACTGATGGCGAAAGAAAATGCATTTACTGTTCATACATGGACTAGCTAAGCAAGTTTTACTCAGTAACCCGACAAGAGATATCCAATGACCAGTATTGTAGCGGCTGCGGTCCAGTGCAGCCCTGTTTTGTACTCCTGCGAAGGCACAGTCAATAAAGTGTGCGAATGGATCGAGAAGCTCGGTAAGGAGGGTGTACAGCTTGCAGTTTTTGCGGAAACACTCATCCCCTATTACCCGTACTTTTCGTTTGTTCAAGCGCCTTATGAGATGGGAAAGCAACACCTGAAACTCATGCAAGAAAGTGTGCAAGTGCCTTCGGTGCACACCGAAAAAATCGCAGCCGCGGCTAAGAGTGCTGGTGTTGTCGTCTCTGTCGGGATTAATGAATTGGATGGATCCACTATTTACAACGCGCAATTGTTGTTTGATGCAGACGGAACCTTAGTACAACACCGGCGCAAGATCACCCCGACCTATCACGAGCGGATGGTCTGGGGGCAAGGCGATGGATCTGGTTTGTGCGCTGTTGATACAAAAGTTGGTCGAATTGGCTCACTGGCTTGTTGGGAGCACTACAATCCACTGGCGCGTTATGCCTTGATGGCCGATCGCGAAGAAATTCATGTAAGCATGTTTCCAGGCTCGCTTGTCGGAGAGATCTTTGCCGAGCAAATCGAGGCAACGATTCGTCACCACGCTTTAGAAAGTGGATGTTTTGTGGTTAACGCAACAAGCTGGCTAAGCCCAGAACAGCAGCAGCAAATTTGTGACGACACTGGAGGACCATTAAAAGCGGTGAGTGGCGGCTGCTTTACGGGGATTGTTTCACCCGAGGGCAGAATGTTAGGTACAACACTTCGCAGCGATTCCGGCGAGGGCGCATGCATTGCTGAGTTGGATTTAGCGCTCATCGCTAAACGCAAACGCATGATGGATTCCGTTGGACATTACAGTCGCCCCGAATTATTAAGCCTGCTCATCAACCGAGACAAAACATCACACACCCATACAGTTTCAAATCAATCGGAAGAGTTTAGCGTAGTAAATGACATTTCAGATACAGCGCTCGTGACTGCAGAGGAGAAAGCCTGATGGGTTTAAGTAAACGCGATCTCACTGAAATTCAGTCTCAAGGTATTCGCTGGGTCGATACCGATGCAATGGGTTTAAGCCGCCAGGGTGGAGCCGGCCCGACAGATCACAAAGCACTGAATTTTTCTAATCAGACATCAATGATCCCAGTCTTTAGCGATCAAATTCAGTCATCGCCATACAAAGCGATAAAAAAAGATTCCAGCGACGCTATTTTGATTTACGCAAAAGATGAGTTGCTCGATACCGTAACAATTCCGGCGGAACCAAATTTTTATAAATTAAAAACGAAAGACGGCATCCCCTATTCAAAAATAGCAACATTGCATTCAAAAGACGTACTGGCAACAACGGTCTTGCAGACCTGTGTACGCTACAGAAGCAGAGAAACATCCTGCCAGTTTTGTGCGATTGAAGAGTCACTAAAAAATGGGAAAACAATCGAGCGAAAAACACCAGAGCAATTAGCCGAGGTTGCAAAAGCCGCAGTAGAACTTGACGGCATTACGCAAATGATAATGACCACTGGTACGCCCAAAACTTCTGACAGAGGTGCGGCTATTCTCGTAGAAAGCGCGCGCGCCATTAAAGCTGTGATTGATATTCCGATTCAAGCGCAGTGCGAGCCACCGGCTGAGGATTTTTGGTTTCAGGAATTAAAAGACGCAGGTGTAGATGCCTTGGGTATGCACTTAGAGGCAGTTAGTGACCGAGTGAGAAAGTCGATTATGCCCGGTAAAGCATGCGTCTCTATGGCTAGGTATATGTCGGCCTATAAAGCGGCTGTAAAAGTATTTGGGGCCGGCAATGTCAGCACCTATATTTTGGCGGGTTTGGGCGATACAGAAGAGGAAATTCTTAGCGTAAGCAAACAACTTATTCAGATTGGTGTTTATCCTTTTGTTGTTCCCTTTGTGCCTGTTGCAGGCACCCCCCTAGAGAATTACCCAATGCCAGACCCTGATTTGTTGGATCGTATTTTTTCTGAGCTTGGCCCAGCTATTCGAGCGAGAGGAATAGAATCTGAAAAACTGAAAGCGGGTTGCGCAAAATGTGGCGCATGCTCCAGCTTAAAAAGCTACGAGGCAGAAACCAATGGCTAAAAATTCTTACGCATTTAATGATGAAAGTTTTCAAGATTTTTGTTCAGGTCATATTCGCGTCAAAGTAGCAAAATCCTCTTGGGAAAAACAAGGCTACTTTCATCTTCGCAAAATGACTTTTTCTCGCGAGCAAAAAATTCTTCCAGAAAATGAAACCGACGCACAAGATTTTCGTGCTATTCCGATTGTTGCATTGGCTTCCAGCTGGAGTATCGATGATGAAATCTCTGGTGCGGTCCGAATTTATGAGCTGGAAAAAGAGCGAGGAACTTGGTATGGGGGTCGCCTCTGTGTCATGAAGCGTTATCGCGGCCACCAAGGTATTGGCAAAGCGCTAATTAACGAAGCCGTATCACGAGCAAAAGATTTAGGCTGTAAAAAGTTTTTAGCTAACGTGCAGCCTCAAAATGAGCGCTACTTTCACAGTGTTCACTGGAAAACACTTGGCGTCGTTGACGTTGCGGGAAGACCGCACGTGCATATGGAAGCTGAGCTGGAAAAATATCCGTTTATGCCAAGGGATACCGACTAATTATGCGCAAAGCGATTCGATGTGAACATTGGCCTCTCAGTGCTATCAGCGAGCTGGAATCACTGTGTGAAGAGTTGAGAGCATTGCCAGAAATTCAGGCTAAAAGAGCCATTCGTCATGCCGCAAAATTGCTAAAAACGACCAACTCTGGCGAGGCAAGTTTAAAAGATAAATATGCAATGCCAGGAGACGATGCGGCAGCTTTTTGCTGTGGTGATGGTTATCAGCTACTCGCTATGGAAGGCATGCTGCCTAAATTTGTCGATTCCGATGCTCGAGCAGCTGCGTGGTCATCTGTAATGGTAAACGTCAGTGATATCGCTGCCATGGGCGGCCGCCCTACTGCAATAGCCAACGCTTTTTGGCATCACAGCGACGAAAAGAGCGCAGAAATTGTGTTTCATATCAAACGAGCCTGTGATGTTTTTGGCGTACAGTTTTCCGGCGGGCACAGTAGCTTGGGGGATAACTTTACGCCAAATCTAGCTGTGGCAATTACAGGTTATGCAAAAAAGCTCTTGTCATGCCATCACGTAAAACCGGGGCAGCGCCTTTTTGTATTGTCGGATTTAACGGGAAGCTGGCACGGTGATTTGCCTTACTGGGGCTGTGTAAAGGGTAAAACCGATGAACAGATTCGACAACAATGGGCTATTCCTGCTGAATTGGCCGAACAAGAACTCGTCGTTGCTGCAAAGGATATTAGCAACGGTGGATTGCTTGGTACATTAATTATGATGCTTGAGTTGAATGGCTGTGGATCGGAAGTTGATCTAAATGCAATCCCAAAACCCGAAGGTGGGGATTTGATTCGTTGGTTAAAAGCCTTCCAAAGCTTTGGTTTTATATTGGCTGTGGACATCGAAAAAATCAATCCATTGTTGAGTTATTTTCAAGGTAGCCACCTGACTTGCAGCCCGATTGGCAGCATTACCGATACGGGAAAAATTGTGGTCGATTCCTTTGGCACACGATCGAACTTTTGGAATATAACTTCTCAACCGTTAACTGAATTAGGAGTCGTCAATGCCAGCCGTTAGTTTCAGCGTTAAATGGCCAGATGGAGAAAAAGTCGAGTATTACTCGCCTTCTACCGTGATTATTTCTCGTTTAGATGTGGGTAAAGCATATCCGCTTAAAGATTTTTCAAATCGTGCGCAAGAGTCTCTATGTGTAGCCTCTGAGCGTGTAAAAGAAAAGTTTGGTTATTACTGTTCCGCCGCGTCTGCGGAGCAAAGAAAAATACAAGAGAAGGTCACTGAGCTTTCTCGAAAAAAAATTGATGGCGACGTTTTCGTTATCGCATTTACTAAATAATATTCTGAGAGGTTAACATGTATTCGTCCGATCGTATTGTCGCCTTAGAAGGTAGTCAAACACATTTCGATGTGATCGTCGTTGGGTCTGGTCAGGCCGGTATGTCGATGAGTTATTGCTTGCAGCAACAAGGTATCGATCATATCGTTTTAGAGAAAAATTCTACGATTGCAAAAAACTGGAAGGAAGAGCGTTGGGAAGAATTTTGCCTAGTCACGCCAAATTGGCAATGCCAATTGCCTGGCCATTTTTATTCCGGAGATGACCCAAATGGCTTTATGGTAAAAGACGAAATTGTCGATTACCTTGAGAGTTACTTTAATAAAGTGCGACCACCTATTCGATTTAACTCACCAGTGCGTTCACTAACAAAAACAGAACAAGGTTTTGAAGTGCGTACTAGCACACATACTTATACTGCGACACAAGTTGTGCTGGCTTGTGGCAGCTACCATAAAACCAATATTTTACCCTTTTCGCAGTCTTTTCCAGAAAGCATTTTACAGATTCACTCAAAAGACTACAAAGATGAAAAATCCTTACCAGAGGGTGAAGTAATGGTTGTGGGTACAGGCCAGAGTGGGTGTCAAATTGCAGAAGATTTGCATTTAAGTGGGCGTAAAGTTCATTTGTGCGTAGGTAGCGCCCCACGTGTTAACCGCCGCTACCGAGGTCGTGATGTCGTCGATTGGCTTGAAGACATGGGCTATTACGAAACCACCATCGACAAACATCCCGATGGCGAAAATGCACCTCACTCAACAAATCACTACGTGACAGGTCGAGACGGAGGCAGAGATTTAAACTTACGAATTTTTGCTGAACAAGGTATGAATCTATACGGGAAAATTCGCGCTGCACAAAACGGTATTTTAGGGTTTGAGGCAGACCTAAAAGAGAACCTCGATTATGCCGATGCCGTTGCCAAAAGAATACGAGACAGTATAGAAAAATATATTCAGAGCGAAGGTATTAACGCACCAGAGGACGAAAATGAACATAGTGATTACACGCCGCCGTCTCCAGAATCTTTAAACCTCAACACCGAAAACATTACATCAGTCGTTTGGGCAACAGGCTTTTCAATGGACTTTGAGTGGGTCAAAATTCCGGTTTTTAACGAAAAAGGACTGCCGATACATAAGCGCGGCATTACAGGTGTAGATGGCTTGTATTTCTTGGGTTTAAATTGGATGAATACCTGGGGTTCAGGCAGATTTTTTCACGTAGGTCGTGATGCGCAATTTCTCGCAGAAAAAATTGCGTCAAAAGCGCATAATTACACAAGAGCAATGGCGTAACATGAGAGTACTGTTCTTTTAAAATACTGTAATTTTGACATTATATCGTCTTTACAACACCCGTATAAAAGGCGAGTAGTAGTTAAATCTAGCCCACGCTATTTGTGGGCGATTTCTAACATGCTTGTTATGTATTAATTAAATGGCATCACCCAAACTTGATAATACAGCTGAAATTAAAATAACGACCAACAAAGCCATTGCATACATTGCAATAAATTGAAACGCAATGGCACTAATACCTAAAGCCGCAGCACCACCCGCCGCTCTTTTTGACTCATGATTGGAGAATGATAAAGCTGCCAAAATAAACGCTAAACCACCTAAAACTGCAGTCACTATATGAGTAATTTTGTCAGTATTAAAGTCGTTTTTAACTGGCTCTGAATCTGCTTTTTTGCCCTTTAAAGCATCAATCGTAGCCTGACGAATAGATGCTGCTTTTTCAGCAACAATGGATTCTAAAGAAGGCTGTGGAGAAAACGGGCCAGCCCAAAAATGTATTAAAGCCAGCATTAACGCTAAACCACCGATAATAATTCCGCATGTACCAAACTTATTTTTCATACTCTATTCCTATGATGGATAACACCGCTATAATATTGACAGCCTTGATTTGAGTTAGAAGAATACTTTTTTAATTTATTTTAATATATCCTGACTCGTATTCTTGATAAACACAACGCTCATAACATGGAAAAGATTAAGTAAAACAATACATTCTTTCAAATGGTTACGCTTGTTAGGCATTTCCGATTTCAAAGTTATCATCAGAAACTAGGCCTCTCATAAATTGATTCAACGTGTCAGCAAGTTTAATGGTTTTCGCTTTATGGTGTCTACGTGCAGTATCTATAAAGACGACAGCCGGCTCATTGTGTTCACTAATAGAGGTGTAATCAAGCATAATAACGGAGTGCCCGGAAGCAGGCGTATCACCTATAACTAATCCAATGTTAGGGTAACCCCATTCTTGAAAATGCTTATTTGAGTTGCATTCTTCAAGTGAGAAACCATGATAAGTGTTAATACCGAAAATCTCTGTTACACAGACGTGATCATTAGACCAAGAATTAGGTTGTCTTACAGGGAAACACCCATCTTCAATTTGCAATCCATTATTACTTAAGAGCATATTTTTATAAAAGCCTGGAAGCCTATACCCCAATTTTTCTTCAGCCTTTTCAATGCGGTTTAATGTGAGGGGCGGCCCAAATGAGTAATTATTCTCTAGTAATTTTTTTATATTAATATGTCCCTGAGTTTTGAATCTTTTGAGAACTTCAATTGTTCCCTCTATTTCCCCATCCATTACATCAAGCACAGCACGAATGTCCGAAATATTTTCATCGGTTTCTTTTTTTATTATAGCCACAGATTTTAGGTTAGAATTTATCATTATGCTGCCTAACTCTTTAATAAAAAGGCTCTGCAAGCCATTCATGTGATTTTTAGCTGGTGGTTAACCAGATTTGCCGGACAAGTATTCTCTGACGATTTTACGAAACGCAGACCTAGTCAGGAAGCGCTTGAGGAACATAGAAAGTGGCTCAACGACGGAATACTCCTGGAAAAACACTTCGTGGTCGGTACCAAATACAGTTGGGTTTGCCGGCTTCGGATCTTGCAAACAAACGTAGTAGTGATCGGGAAACCCAAACGAGTACATGATCTGTACGAACTCTAACCTGCCGCCCCCCACAATGTCACGGATTGGCTGCAAGTCCACGGAATCGGAGCTATCGAAACAAGATGACCATTCTTTGAAATGATCAGTACCCGGCGTCAGCGGAGTGAACAATTCGTTGCACCAGAAAGATTGCCCACGAGGCTTGTCCGAATCAGTGAAATACTCAGCTTCGAGGGCATCGTAGAAGTCTGTGGGAGTGGAATGAAACGCGCCACGGTTTTTTTCATAAAATGCATCAATGCCATAAACATCCCAGTCTTGATCGTAGAGAACATGAGGAAACTGGATCGTACTCATGTGGGCTCGAAGTGTGTCATCGCGAGCCTTGAGTATCTGTCCCCCTAGCTTTTTAATGCGGCTTATAATTTGCTTCTGCATACAATTCGGTCTCGTGTAACTCGCTAATAACGCCACTGTAAACGGCTGGCGGAGCAGCGCGTAGCAAGTCCGATGGAAGCCGCGCTTTTTGCGGCTGGAATGTATTTAACAGTCTTGTTAGGCATTTTCTCTACGCTCAAGATACTTTAATAAATCTAATACATCGCCCTTGCAACCACTTCCAGAAAAATCGAGAGGGCCAACACCAATAGCAATCCCAACTTCGTCACAGTATTTCTGAATATTATGAAGAAAACTGAATAGCTCATCTTCAGTAGTTTCACCGAGAGTAATATTATTAATCTGATGTTCTCGGTCATAGTGTGCAATTCGCTTGTTTCTTGCTGGTTTAACTTTTTTTCCAAATTCAAGCAAGTCACGAGACAGGTCTCTTATCTCTTGATTTAACGATCCACACACTTCGAGCTGTTCATCGATCAATTTGATTGTAATATTTTCTAGTACGCTCCCCTTTCTTTTGGTCGAAGCGGGATCCATAAGTTTGCACACTTGAAGAATCCAATCGCGATGCATTATCTCGGCAATATCACTAAAGAATGTTGCCGCCACATCGCTCAACAAATCCCTATTGTCTTCGTTATAAAGCTGAGTGTATGTGTTGTAACTTTGTCTCAACTTTATACAGTGCTCTCGAAGAAGCTCAAAGTCACCGACCATTTTTGACTTGATCATTTCGTATGCCTAACAGCTTAATCTACGGCCTTAGGCCGTATATCTTAGAAGCCGTATATTTTTTATATAACGGCAGTTAGTTTTAAAAATTACACTATATTCAACAACTTAGTACAAGCAGTTTTACAATCTCTCTAGGTATACGGCCACTGGCCGTATATCTTTGACTTTAAGCTAAGAAAAGAACTATATATTTCAATATCTTATCGCTTTGGCCGTAGATTTCGGGCTTTTTAGTCGATTAGCTTTAACAAATAAACTAATTTTAGGGCAGTTATTTATTTAATTTAATATCTAAACCGACTAAACCCCAGGCAAGACCTTCATAAATATAACGCTGTTTAAAAATCAATAGCTGATTATTTAATTTATAATGTCCTGCAATCAACATAAAGCCCTCACTGTCTAATTTGGCTTTATGCTCAAAAACTGGTTGTGTTTCACCTACCTGCCTCAACAAATCGATATCTTCGTTATAAAATTTGGCAAACGCATTATTAAGCTCACTCACACTGGTATGCTTACGCCATATAGCAGCGCTATTATCATATAAGGCCTGCATACTTTTTTGTTTAACAGACTCCATAAAAATTAATAGCGTTTGTCGAGCTATTAGCAATTGTGCACGCTCATCAGGTAACTCCCGACTTTCGTTCTTTTCTTGTGATTGCTCACTACGAATTTGCAGAGAGTACACTCTCCATTGGTCGCCTTCTTTTACAAAACTAAGCGTTGCTGGCAGTACTTCGTATTTTGTTTTAATAACGCCTGCCAAGCTACCGCGGTTACTTTTTATAGAGCGAGAGCCCCATTCGGCAGATAGGTAAGTGTTTAAACTGAGCAGATCAATATGTTTTGCAAAAGATGCTTTATTATTAATTTGGCTTTTAAAGTCTTCCGACAAGTACGTCATTTTTTCTTCGGCTGTCTTACCACTCAATGACTGTAAAAAATCATCTGCCGCGTCCACTAAGGTTGCTGTAAAGTAAAAATATAACCCAAGCATTAAGAGAAAAGCGACGGTAATGGTACTTACAAACTTAGCTACTTTTATTGTTGTTGCCTTATTTAAATTATAAATAACAATCACCTTACCCCTAATAGATACAGCAATAATGCCATACTATTTGCTGCCTTAATATACTCTCATCATATTGGTGCATAGTTACGTTTATGCGCGCACCATTTTTGTGCATCGCAGTATTTTCAACTCCCTAAGATATTCATTTCATACAGTAAAAATCATCTAAACCTCTGTTTTAATATGCTTTTTTGGCAAACATATAAAGTTGGCAACATTATTGCTCTAGTGCTGTGCATATCTAATTACTTAAGGAATCTTTATGACGTTACTACCGCAGATAAACAAGCGACTATCAAAGCTATCTGTGCTTTTATCAAGCGCGGCTATCCTCTCATTTTCTTCCTCGATCTTTGCTCTTGAGCCAGAAAAAACTGAGTTGAAATTCGGTTTTATTAAACTAACCGATATGGCACCGCTAGCTATTGCTAAAGAGCTTGGTTATTTTGAAGACGAAGGCCTAGAAGTCGAATTAGAAGCACAAGCAAACTGGAAGGTATTACTAAACGGCGTTATCGATGGCCAGTTAGACGGCGCGCATATGCTCGCAGGTCAGCCACTTGCAGCAACTATTGGCTATGGTACTAAAGCCGACATTATTACCCCCTTTAGTATGGACTTAAACGGTAATGCCATTACTGTCTCGAATAAAGTTTGGAGCGAGATGAAGCCCAACATACCCCATGAAAATGGCAAGCCAGTCCACCCTATTAAAGCTGACTACTTAAAACCCGTTGTCGATTCTTATAACGACTCGGGCAGACCTTTTAACATGGGCATGGTCTTTCCTGTCTCTACACACAATTACGAATTACGTTATTGGTTAGCCGCCGGCGGCATTCACCCGGGCTTTTATGCACCACATAAAGGAGATACCAAAGGCCAGATTGACGCCGAAGCTTTTTTATCCGTAACGCCACCCCCACAAATGCCATCGACTCTAGAGGCCGGCACCATTTACGGCTACTGCGTAGGTGAACCTTGGAACCAACAAGCTGTATTTAAAGGTATTGGCGTACCGGTTATTACCGATTACGAAATTTGGAAAAACAACCCAGAAAAAGTCTTTGGTATTACTAAAGAATTTGCCGAAAAATACCCAGATACAACGACTGCTGTTGTGCGTGCATTAATACGTGCAGCTATGTGGCTAGATGCTGACAACAATGCAAACCGCCCAGAGGCAGTTAAGTATTTATCAAAACCTTACTATGTTGGTGCAGACTATGATGTTATTGCCAACTCCATGACAGGGACATTTGAGTATGAGAAAGGTGATAAACGCGACATTCCTGACTTTAATGTGTTTTTCCGTTACAACGCAACCTACCCTTACTACTCCGATGCAATTTGGTACCTAACGCAAATGCGCCGCTGGGGACAAATTTCTGAAGATAAAGATGATGCATGGTACAAAAAAGTCGCCGCAGATGTTTATCGAGCAGACCTATATACGATTGCAGCAAAATCTTTGATAGAAGAAGGCGAAGCCGATATTAAAGACTTCCCTAACTTCGGCACCGAAACAGGATTTAAACCGCCGCAAAATACCTTTATTGATAACATCACCTACGATGGCACTCAGCCTAATGAGTACATCAATAAATTTTCTATCGGTTTAAAAGCAAAACAAGTGTTATAGCGTAATAAACAGATAAAAGCCGTAGCCTCTTACAACAATAATAAGGCCACGGCTTTTGTTACTCACTATTATCAAGAACAAAACACTTATTTATAAAATACGAAATAACAGTAAGACCCAATAAACAGGATTTATTATGCTTTCTTTTTTACAAGCACCTAGGCAAGCAGTCAGCTCCTACTTTGAAGGTGGCATAACACAGGGCCAAATAGCCAATTTGCTTAAAGCAATTGGCCTACCCGTGCTTGGTTTTTTATGTTTTCTTTTATTATGGCAGTTTGCTGCCAACAATATAGTTACCTCCCTTGGCAACTTCCCAGGCCCTAGTGAGGTGACCACTCAGTTTAAAAGCTTAGTGGCTGAACACAACGAAGAGCGTGCCAATGTTGCTAAAAAATACGAGCGACAAAAAACACGTAACGAA
Organism: uncultured Pseudomonadales bacterium; assembly: GCA_947488935.1. Taxonomy (GTDB): domain Bacteria; phylum Pseudomonadota; class Gammaproteobacteria; order Pseudomonadales; family Cellvibrionaceae; genus CANLBN01. The sequence continues at coordinate 192,089 of CANLBN010000005.1, read as the reverse complement.
GCAAAATTAGCTAAAAACCCAGACGCAAAAATTAAGTGGCGCAGCTACAAAAGCCGCGCAACATTTTTCGATCAAATTCTTACCAGCCTTTGGACCGTACTATGTGGGTTTGTCGTGGCGAGCTTTATTGCAATACCCCTTGGTATTATTATTGGCTTAAGCTCTAATATTTATTCTGCTATTAATCCAATCATTCAAACATTAAAGCCTGTATCGCCACTGGCTTGGCTACCCTTAGTCACTATGGTCGTCAGTGCCGTTTATGTTAGTGATAACCCTAGTGTCTCTAAATCCTTTTTAGTCTCGATGATTACCGTCTCTCTTTGTTCGCTATGGCCAACGCTAATTAACACCGCTGTAGGTGTTGCAGGTGTATCCAAGGATCTCGTCAATGTCAGTCAAGTACTCAGGCTTAACTGGTTTACCCATGTACAAAAAATTGTTATCCCCTCGTCTATCCCAATGATTTTTACGGGCCTACGCTTATCTATTGGTATTGCTTGGATGGTGCTTATTGCCGCAGAAATGCTGGCACAAAACCCAGGTTTGGGTAAATTTGTATGGGATGAATTTCAAAACGGTAGCTCTAATTCACTCGGGCGCATTATGGTCGCTATTTTGGTCATCGGCTTTATCGGCTTTTTACTCGACAGAGTTATTTTATTAATACAACGTGTTGTTAGCTGGGATAAATCTAGCGTTATTCGCTAACTATAAATCACCACATACATATTAAAAACTGATCAGGTTTAATAAGGCACAAAGAGAGAAACTTATGAGCTTTTTAGAAATATCTCAAGCAAGTATTGAATTTCCCACTCCAAAAGGGCCATTTAAGGCACTGGATAATGTTAATTTACACATAAAACAAGGTGAATTTGTCTCGCTAATTGGTCACTCTGGCTGCGGTAAATCAACAGTGTTAAACATTGTTGCTGGGCTTTATCAGGCCACTGAAGGCGGCGTTATTTTAGAAGGGAAAGAAGTCAACGAGCCAGGTCCTGAGCGCGCTGTTGTATTCCAAAATCACTCTCTCTTACCTTGGCTGAGTGCTTATCAAAATGTTGAACTGGCCGTTAAACAAGTGTTTAAAAAAACCAAAACCAAGCAAGAAAGAAAAGAATGGATTGAACACAATCTAGAGCTTGTACATATGGAGCATGCCATGGACAAACGTCCCGATGAAATATCAGGCGGGATGAAGCAACGCGTAGGTATTGCAAGAGCACTGGCCATGCAACCTAAAGTGTTATTAATGGATGAGCCCTTTGGCGCACTCGATGCATTAACACGCGCGCACTTGCAAGACTCGGTAATGGAAATACAAGAGAAGCTTGGCAATACAATTATTATGATTACCCATGACGTAGACGAGGCTGTACTACTTTCTGACCGTATTGTGATGATGACCAATGGGCCCGCAGCAACCATTGGCGAAATACTAACCATTGATCTTGAGCGTCCAAGAGATCGATTAGCACTCGCCGATGATAAAAAGTACAACGAGTACCGAACCGAAGTCCTACGCTTTTTGTATGAAAAGCAACGTAAGGTTGAGCCGATTCGTAATATTCAAAAAAAAAGTAAGCAGGACAAAACAGACCAAGTCGCTTAATAAGCTAGTGGCAACACCCCTTGCCATATTTTTTTAAACGCCAATAATTATAAGGCCAAGGTGTTAAAAAACCCGCTAGTAAGCTAGGCCCTACCGACCACCATGTGAGGGCCGCTTTTCCTACCAATACATAGTCGGTGACATTCATGGCAATCTCCATTGCCACCATACTGACTAAACTCATTCCCAGTGCAGTTTTTAAGGCCATGACTAAAACCATAGAGCGGCTTAGTATAATGGTCTCTAGCAATATACTGGTTAGTAGGCCATTCATAATAGCTAGGCTCATAACCACTAAGGTAGGTGTTTCTGGTGCCCAAATCTGAAACGCTAAAATAGTCCCAAGGTCACCGGTCGCGCAGCCAATAAGGCACCACATGGTGTTGTAGGCAGAGAGTCGCCAAGTCGGTTTACACCTCCAATCGATAGAAGACAGTATGCTTGTTTGAGCCATGATATTGATCCAACATTTATTATTCCGCCCTATTAAATACCTAGAGTTAACTCTAGATTCAAGTATTTATAAATATTTATGGCAATTAAAAGACATTAAGGCTTTTCAAACTTTTTCAGTATCGGGCAATAACCTGTACTCTCTTGGCATTGCTCAACAAGCCGAGATAACTCATCGCGTAGCGAGGTTAGTTTTTCGATATGTGCCTCGATTTCTGTGAGCTTTTCACCCACTAGCTCTCTTACCTGTGGCTTTGCTGTTGTCGGTGCGTCGCGAAAGCACAATAACTGCTTAATATCCTCTAAGCTAAACCCCATTTTCTGAGCATGCTGTATAAATTGAATACGTAATAAATCGTCATCACTATAAAGACGAACCCCGCCAGAGGTACGCTTAATTGATGTCAACAACTGTATTTTTTCATAATAGCGCAGAGTATCAATACTGATAGCTAATAAGTGCGCTACTTTGCCTATTTTATACATATTCGCTGCGTATTCTTGAGTGGTGTCGTCCTTTAGATGACCTAAATAATAACAGAAGCTAAGGTAATTAATCACTCCCTTGATTAATGCACCTTAAATACAGCAACACAAAAGTGGGCAAAAAATATTGATAACAAGCACCATATCTGTGTAAATATAATTAAACGCTACAAAAATATGCGGGAGTTTATTTTTAAAAAGAGAATGAAAATAATTTACAGCTATTTATTTTTTAGAATAAAAGAAATGAGAGGTGACTATAAGTAGTGGCTATAAGTAGTGGCTATAAGTAGTGGCTATAAGTAGTGGCTATAAAATGGAGCATTAATAAGAGAAGAGCTATCAAAAAAGAGCGAATAATTAAAAAGGCGATGGCTCGCCCTTTTAATGCGACTGACAATAAATGAAACGACTAACTCATTAATCGGCATACTGCAACTGAATGTTACCTTCGTGTACACGTACGGGGTATATTCTAATTGTTACATCGCCATCTTCTAGACATTGCCCTGTTTTTAGATCAAAGTGCTGCTTATACAGCGGGGAAGACACCACCACTTTATCGCCTATGGAGCCAGTAATACCCCTCGACAAAACGTTAGCCTTACCAATAGGGTCGTAATTTGAGACCGCATAAATTGAATCACCTTTACGTAATTTAAATAGTGCAACTTGCTCCTCCCCTAGAGAGACAGCCACACCAGTCCCTGGAATTAAATCACTAGACTCACATACGCTTACCCAGTCATCGATTATTACATTTTCAATCATAAAACTTACTCACTATTACCTTCTATTTCACTACGATTCTGTCTCGTAGGCCAATATGTTTTTATCTTATTACTATTAAGTAATGATGAAATAGCTATACATTAACATAGATTCAAAGTACTCAAGCCATTAACTCACTAAGCGGATAACCTGTTCAGCCTCATCTTCGCGAGCTGGCCGCTTCTGTCCACGCTCTTTTACGTAACGTAGGTTGTTATCGGTCTCAGGTGAGTTAATAAAATGGCTAAAGCGCTTGAGTCGCTCGTCGTTATCAATCGTTGTTTTCCATTCGCACTGATAATTATCAATATTAACCGCCATTTCAGACTCTAGCTCGTCACCAATATTTAATGAGTCCTCAATGATGACAGCTTTTAGATAATCCAAACCGCCCTCTAAGTTCTCTAGCCATACCGAGGTACGTTGTAGGCGATCGGCAGTACGAATATAGAACATCAAGAAGCGATCAATATACTTTACAAGGGTTTTCTCATCGAGATCCGATGCAAATAAATCGGCATGGCGTGGGCGCATACCACCGTTACCACAAACATATAAGTTCCAACCCGTCTCGGTGGCAATCACGCCTATATCTTTACTTTGTGCCTCGGCACATTCACGCGTACACCCCGAGATACCTAACTTAAATTTATGCGGTGTGCGCAAACCTTTATAACGGTTTTCTAAATTGATTGCGAGACCAACACTGTCATCAACACCATAACGACACCAAGTACTGCCTACGCAGGATTTAGCCGTACGCAAAGACTTACCATAGGCATGGCCCGTTTCAAAACCCGCATCGATAAGTTTTTGCCAAATTTTGGGCAACTCATGCAACTGCGCACCAAATAAGTCGATACGCTGGCCACCCGTAATTTTAGTATAGAGGTCAAATTCTTTCGCCACCTCACCCAACACGATTAACTTTTCGGGCGTGATCTCACCACCTTGTATGCGCGGTACAACAGAATAGGTACCATCTTTTTGCATATTACCAAGGAATATATCGTTGGTGTCTTGTAGCGCAATATGCTCTTCTTTTAAAACATATTCATTCCAATAAGAGGCCAAGATAGAACCAATAGTTGGCTTACAAATTTCGCAACCATGGCCCTTACCGTGTTTTTCAAGCATCTCATCAAAGGTTTTTATCTTCGTTGAACGTACAATATCGACTAGCTCTTGGCGTGTATGTGGAAAGTGCTCACAAATATCATTGTTAACCTCCACACCTAATTTGAGTAATTCGCTGTCCATTACTTGTTTAGTCAGCGCAGCACAACCACCACAACCCGTCGATGCACTTGTCATCTCTTTTATTGCACCGATTGTATGCGCACCCTCTTGTACAGCGTTACATAAATCACCTTTAGTGACAGCATAACAAGAACACACCATAGCGGTATCTGGCAGGGCATCGGCACCGAGTGCTACAGATGCGCCTTCGACGGAGGGTAAAATAAAGGCCTCTGGAGACTCGGGTAGATCGATCTCATTAAGCATATATTGCAATAGCGTATCGTATTCACTGGTATCGCCAACAAGTACTGCACCGAGTAACTTTTTATTGTCTTTCGATACAACAATGCTTTTATACACTTCGGCGTTTTCATCACAATAAGAATAGCACTGTGCACCTTCTGTACGGCCATGTGCATCACCAACACTGCCGACCTCAACACCTAGCAACTTAAGCTTGGTACTCATATCGGCACCGGCAAAGGAGACCTTTTCTTCGGTGAGTTGCGATACGGCGGCTTCTGCCATGCGATAACCTGGTGCGACCAAACCATAAATAAAGTTACCTAAGGCGGCACATTCACCGACAGCATAAATATCTGAATCCGTTGTACGGCAATGGTAATCAATAACAATACCACCGCGCTCACCTACCTCTAAACCAGCATCGCGTGCAAGCTGATCATAGGGGCGAATGCCCGCCGAAAATACGATTAGATCTGTCTCTAAGTGCTCACCATCAGCAAAGTTCATACGTAGGCGATGCTCATCACCCTCTATAATTTCGCTTGTGGCTTTACCCGTATGAATATATACACCTAGGCCTTCGATTTTACGACGTAGCATTTTGCTGCCGCCTTCATCCAACTGCACACCCATTAATGCAGGGGCAAATTCCACAACATGGGACTCTAAACCTAAGTTTTTAAGTGCATTGGCGCACTCAAGCCCAAGTAAACCACCGCCAACAACCACACCTCTTTTAACACCTTTAGCAGAGGCTTTGATTTCACCTAGGTCATCAATGGTACGATACGTTAAACAATGTTTCGCATCCTTACCGGGTATGGGTGGTACAAAGGCATAAGAGCCCGTCGCCATAACCAATTTATCGTAAACAAAGGTACGGCCTAGCTCAGTGGTTACGGTTTTACTGTCGCGATTAATCGCCGCTACTGGGTCACCAAAATGCGCATTAACGCCTAAGCTTTTGTAATGCTCGCGGGTTGTCATAGAGAGTTCTTCTGGTTTTTTACCATCAAAAACCTCAGAGAGATGAACGCGGTCATAGGCAGGTCTAGTCTCTCCACCCAGCACTGTAATCTCTACATCTAAATCCGTAGCCGCTAGTGTTTCTACATAATGATGGCCAACCATTCCATTACCAACGACAACAATACGTTGTTTACTCATAAACTACCCTTAGCATTTCTATCACAAATTTTAGAGTCCTAGAGCAATTACAGTGCCACAATCATATTTTGAAGAAAACCTCAGTAAACAGGCTTTATAATTATTCCTTAACAGAAGTGCCAACCCTCAAAAGCACCAAAATGATGCAGGGCTTGTAAAAGAAGGTCCATTTTGAAGCGCACCAGTAAAAGGGATCGATAAAATCACTGACAATAATGATGCGTTGATAATAAGCACAAGAGCCTACCCAATCGATAAGCTATATTTTTGAATACTTTTAAAAAAGTGTGGCCGCTAACTCTACTTGGTTTAAAACTTGCTAATGTCTTGAGCGATAGGATTTGCCTCACTTTGTATTGTTCATTAAGCAGGTCCGCATTTAATCAATATCAGGTGAATAACATTGGCAGGCGATATTATTTCGAGTAATCGGCAAGATACTGTAAAGAGCAACACAGAGAATAATGTAGAAGATATCGCTCCTACAGAAAAATGGATTAAAACAACATGCCCTTACTGCGGAGTAGGTTGTGGTGTGGAAGTCAAACAGCTCGCCACTAAAAACCAGCTCGAGCAAAAATTTGTTGTACGTGGCGATAACTCCCACCCGGCAAACTTTGGCAAGCTTTGCTCAAAAGGTTTGGCGCTGGCAGAAACGATTACCACCGACAATAAACTACTCGTCCCCAGTATTGATAACAAACCCGCCACATGGGACAAAGCCCTCGATCACGTTGCTAATAAATTTTCGCAAACGATAAAAAAATATGGGCCCGACAGTGTCGCCTTTTATGTATCGGGCCAATTACTGACAGAGGATTACTATGTTGCCAATAAATTGATCAAAGGATTCATTGGCAGTGCAAATATAGATACCAACTCTCGCCTGTGTATGTCGTCGAGTGTCGCAGGACACAAACGTGCTTTTGGTTCAGATACTGTGCCCAACTGTTACGAGGATTTCGAAAAGGCAGAGCTAGTCGTGTTAGTTGGCTCTAACCTCGCTTGGTGCCACCCCATTTTATACCAGCGCTTAAAAGCAGCTAAAGAAAATAATACCGAGTTAAAAATTGTTGTTATCGACCCGCGTAAAACCGACACTTGCGATATTGCCGATTTACACCTAGCTATTAATGCAGGTAGCGATGTCAGTTTATTTAACGGTTTATTATCTTACTTGTCTAATTTTAATTATCTCGATGAATACTACATCAATAACTATGTAGAAAATTTTGCCGCTACCTTAGCCAGCGCACAAACAAGCACTCGTACTGAGTACAATGAGCGCTTTAACTTTTTAACCATTGCCAATGTAACCGGTTTAAGCATCAACCAAATAGAAACCTTTTATCAATGGTTTGCTGCTACCGATAAAACACTCAGTGTGTTTTCTCAAGGCGTTAACCAGTCAAGTAGTGGCACCGATAAAGTCAATAGTATAATCAATTGCCATCTTGCAACTGGGCGCATTGGCCGCGAAGGTTCAGGGCCGTTTTCTATTACAGGCCAGCCCAATGCCATGGGTGGGCGCGAAGTCGGTGGGCTAGCCAATATGTTAGCGGCCCATATGGACTTTCCCACCAAAGGTGTGCCCGCGAGCAAGACAGGCTGGCAAACCGTCAGTGACTTTTGGCAAACTAAAAAACTCGCAAAAAAACCCGGCTTAAAAGCCGTTGACCTATTTAACGCTGTTAACAACGGTAAAATAAAAGCCATTTGGATTATGGCAACAAACCCCGTTGTGAGCATGCCCAATAGTAATACAATAAAAGCCGCACTAAAAAAATGCCCCTTGGTCGTTGTCTCAGACTGTATAGCCAAAACAGATACCACCGCCTATGCCGATGTATTATTACCCGCAATGGGCTGGGCAGAAAAGTCGGGCACTGTTACAAATTCCGAGCGCAGAATCTCGCGCCAGCGTTCGATTTTTACACCCAATACCTCGGCAAATATTATTACTACTGATGCACCAACGAATAATGAGAAACTAGAAAACCAAGCTAAGCCCGACTGGTGGATTATCTCGAAGGTAGCCCAACGCATGGGTTTTGCAGGATTTGAATTTGACAATAGCGCCGATATATTTCGTGAACACGCAACACTCTCGGGTATTAATAATAACAGCAGCCGCGACTTTAACATCAGTGCTTTAGCGGCGATCACTAATGAAGAATACGACCAGCTAACGCCACAACAATGGCCCTTAACAGCCGATACCGATGCACAGTCGCCAAAACGCTTTTTCTCTGAAGGCAACTTTTACACTAAAAACAAAAAAGCCAACATGGTTGCCCTAACACACAAGGCGCCTGCACACCCTACTACAGCGCATTACCCCCTTGTACTTAATAGCGGTCGTATTCGTGACCAATGGCACACCATGACTCGCACCGGCATTGTGGCAAAACTAGGGGCTCACATCCCTGAGCCCTTTGTTCATGTAAACCCAATTGACGCCGCGCTTTTAAAACTAACTGATCAAAGCATTGCCCTTATTAAAAACCCATGGGGGCAAACAAAAGCACGCGTTTTAGTCACAAAAAATGTCACACCCGGTAATTGTTTTATGCCTATTCATTGGAGTAAAACCAATGCATCGGACGGGCACATATGCAGCCTAGTAAGCCCTGCTGTAGACCCTTTCTCTGGGCAACCAGAGCTAAAGCACACACCCGTAAAAATAGAGATGTGGCAACATCAAACCAACGCAATGGTTATATCGAAAGAGCCACTAAGCGAGACCTTACTCAACACACATTTTGACTATTGGGTTAAACGCACGATCGACAATGGGTTTCACTACACACTGGCAAGCACACAAAACTGCAATGACATTAGCAACCACTTAAAAGAAAATGCCCTTGCGATTATGGGTATACAAATAGAGTTTAACCACAAAGAATCCAATACCTATCGCAGCGCAAAAATTGTCGATAAGCAATTATTATCGGCCTTTATCGTCGCACCAAAGATTAGGCACAACGATTATGCCTGGCTCGATACACTGCTCGCTAAAGAGTTAGATACCGACATTCAGCGCTCGCTGCTAAGCGGTAAAGCCTGCGCAAGCTTAATAGAGGGCAAACAAATTTGTGCCTGTAAACAAGTCGGCGAACTCACTATAAAGCAAGCTATTCAAGAGTCGCTACAGGCACAAAAAAAGGCAAAACAGTTTTATAATGCTGCAGAGACATTAGAAACTGTAAGGACATGCACCAATGCGGGTACAGGCTGTGGCTCTTGTATACCGGAAATTAAACAAATAATCGAAGAGATTACCCCATCAGCAATTGATGAAGCTATCTAATCAGGAGTACACTACAGGGCTGTTAACGGCGCAATACCAATAGCCCTAGTACTAAAACACGCTTGGGCAACCATTTACCTTATTATTTGTCTTAAGGTGAACGGCATACGGGCTTAAAGCCTTGCGCCCCAATCGTTTAGATAGATATATGTTGCAAGACCAATTTAATCGCACTGTTAAATACCTTCGTGTCTCTGTTACCGATCGCTGTGACTTTCGCTGTGTTTATTGCATGGCCGAAGAAATGCAGTTTGTACCCAGAGAGCAACTGCTTACCCTCGAAGAACTCAACGATATTACCCGTGCCTTTGTTGAGCTAGGCGTTAACAAAGTGCGCGTTACTGGTGGTGAACCGCTGGTTCGCCGTGATATCGACCAATTATTTGCAAGCCTTGGCCAGCTACAAGGCCTCGATGAGCTCACCCTTACCACCAATGGCTCGCAACTACCCAAATATGCCGACAAACTTGTAAAAGCTGGTGTTAAACGCATTAATATCAGCCTCGATAGCCTCGACAAAGCGCTATTTAAAGAGCTGACACGTACAGGCAATTTAGACCATGTATTAGCAGGTATCGACAGCGCGATTGATGCCGGGCTAAAAGTAAAACTTAATAGTGTGGTACTTAAAAATCGCAATGTAGACGAAGTTACCGCTCTTGTTGATTATGCCGTTACTAAAAAAATTGATATCAGCTTTATCGAAGAAATGCCGCTAGGCGCTATTGCAGAACACGCCCGCGATGAAGAGTTTATTAGTAGCGAAGAGCTACGTAAAATTATTGAAGAAAAATACCAACTCACCAAATTAGAGACCGACAACAGCAACGCAGGCCCTTCAAAATATTGGGCTATTGCGCAAAAGAGTTCTATCGACTCAGATGTCGCTACAGCCACACCAACACAATCACGCGTTGGTTTTATCTCACCCCATAGCGATAACTTTTGCTCTACCTGCAACCGTGTACGACTTACCGCCACTGGGCAGCTACTCCTGTGCTTGGGTAACGAACACTCGGTAGATTTAAAAGCCGTTGTACGCAACTACCCCAAAGATACCCAACGCTTAAAACAAACCATTATCGATGCCATGGGCATAAAGCCCGAGCGCCATTACTTTGAGTTATCGGACGAGCCTGAAATTTTACGGTTTATGAATACAACGGGCGGGTAGTTTTAACTAACGTAAAAACATCACGATTTATTCGAAGCTCTTTATTAAAAGCCCTTAAATAAAATAGAACGCTATCGACATCGACAGGCCGACAATAACAATAAGTATACGAATAACCTTTTTTGACATTTTGCGAGCAATGACAGCGCCAAAATAACCGCCTAAGGTTGCCGCTACCATCATAATGATCGCCCAGTTCCAGTCCACAATCCCTGCAATGGCAAAAGTAACAATTGACGCGGCAGAAAGAATAAACGATAAAAGATTTTTAAGGCCATTCATTAAATGAATATCGCGATAGCCAAGCGCCGAAAATAGAGCAAGCAGTACAATCCCTAAACCACCGTTAAAGTACCCCCCGTATGTGGTAACAAGCAGTGTTAAAAACCAATTGTCGGACTTTTGCTCTTTACCTTTTGCCTCAAGGTAGGTAGTAATTTTATCTCCAAAGGCAAACAGACCCGTTGCGAATAATAATAAATAGGGGACAACAGTTTTAAAAACATCACTTGGTGTTACCAATAATAAAAGCGCACCGGCAATGCCTCCAATAACTGCCAACAAGGTCAAGGCTAACAGTGATTGGAGCCCAAAAGCTTTAAGCTCTTTTATAAAACCAAAAGCGCCGCTCAAATACCCAGGAAAAACCGCAACGGCACTGGTGGCATTGGCCGATATTGGAGGAACACCAACAAATACCAAGGCAGGAAAAGTGAGAAAACTCCCCCCTCCTGCGATCGAGTTTAGCGTACCTGCTAAAAAGGCAGCAATGGACAATAAGACAAGGGCGAGCATGACGATGTGTATCTCTTTATAGTGAAAACATGCAGGTTGTTAATATTCGGAAGTAAGGTATTTTTATTTTAACAAAATGTTAACCTTTTCCCTAAAGCCTCTGCCTTGGTATAGGGCAAGCTGTTTGAGCTTAAAAGTTGTGTTTCTTTTTATTTTTTATTTGGCCTAGATTATTTATTCTTTATAGACACCCACCAGTATTATCACCTAAGCGCCCGCCATTATCGATACATAATAATGGCGGGGTGCCTGTCCATCAATTGCATCCCTTGGTTACAATCATAGCTAAACGTACTATATCGCCAGAACCTCGATCGTCCAAGAAGAATCTGCTTCTTATCATCAACTTACAGTCCGCTAGTTAATCAAACTGAAAATAATCAATATCAAACAAGTAACCCGCTCTATCTCTTTTAAACACTAAGAAAATATCCGTGTTTTCAGAGACAGGGGCAATACTGGTAGAAAATGTCACAAAATTATCCCAACCAGACGTATTGGTGATCTCCACGCTGCCCAGAAGCGGACCAGTCGCCGAATTGGAGCGTACTTCTAGGGTTCCTCCTGCGGTTGGAGTTGCAGCATTTACGGTAAAGGACGATGCTTGTGTAATGCTCATATCGTTAAAACGTATCCAGTCGCCGCTGTTAACAAAACCGACCTTTTTGCCCTGAACAATCTGAATCCCTGATTGTGCATCAAAGCTCTCGGCTTCAATTCTTTTATTCAGTTGACTTGTATTACCGACAACAACAGTGAAGCTCTCACTAAGAGATGTTCCGTCAGTAAGCGTCGCTTCTGCACGAAATTCATAGCTGCCCTCGGCTAAGTTTTTCAGCGATGAATCCTTGCTTGAACTCCACTCATAAGGCTCTAGAAGTTCCTGTCTAACAAATACGTTATTTCGGTAGAGCATCACTGACTGAATATCACCTTGTGTTTCGATGACCACTTCTATATCTATATTGGAACCTACATTTAATATTGCTTTATCTTTGGGTGTTGGATTCGTAAAGCTGATCTGATTTTGTACTCCATCGGGCTCCGCAGGTGTGCTATCGGGCACCGTAGATACGCCATCGGGCCACGCAGGCACGTAAAAACGACCTTCTTTAGGTACTTTTATAGCGGTAGGCACAGGTTCCAAATAGCCCTCAAACATATACACCACATTGGGGATCGAATTAATCGAGTTGTTGTTTCTCTCGTGGTAGCTGTGATTGTTTACAACAAGGTTGCCATCGCCTGGGGTCATATGGGTAAAGGCTGGATGACCAGTACCGAACAACGACCATCCGTGATGTTTAGGCAGAGAGACACTATTACCCTCAACCAAATTATGGCCAACGTCACCCGTATGGAAATTAACATCAGTCGCGATGAAGTTATCTACAATCACATTATAAGCAGCGCCTCGCGTAAGAATACCTAGGTGTCTGAGGTTCTTAATTGTTTCGCCTTTAACTAAGTTACGTTTTCCGCGCCGAATATTGTAATAACCAGAACCACCGGATTTGTTATATGAACCATCGACATAGTTACCAGTAAAGGTGTTGTGCTCACCTTCAGCGACAATAGGATGGAGGCCGGAATTGATAATATTAGAATTTTTAACCCAATTATTTTTGGAGTTTGTATTTATCTGAATACTGGTTACTTTTGAAGCACCTTCACTATTAGTATACTTATCGTGCTGAGGATCGCTATTACCGAAGTAAAACTGGTAGGTTAAGTTCTCAACACCAGCATTCTGCACGTTATTAAACAAGATGGCGACGCCGTCAGAAAGTCGCGATTCGATGCGAACCCCTTCACGGCTTTCACCTCTTAACACAACCTTACTCTTCATATTGATACGCGTATTGCCGCTGAGTTTGTATACTCCATTTCTGAGTAATACAACGCCACCACCGGCGTTGGCAACTTCATCGATCGCAGCTTGGATATTGCTGCCAGGGTTGATAGTCTTCTTAACTTGCAAATTATTGGGTATACCGCCTTCGACACCTGCTCTACTCCACTCCTTCATGGCGTGGTACTGGTCTAGGTCAGCCGTCTTAACAGACACCTTCGGAAGCTTAGGAAGTTGTTGACCCACTACCTTGCTGTGTTGCGCTGTCGCTTGCAAGTGTGCATTGCTTCTCACGGTTATCTTATCGACAATCACGCCATCACCTCGGCCAGTGACTTCTAGTTTATATTCTGTATTAGCTTTCAGTGCATGTTCGGCACGCGTGCTACTTTTCCATCCGTCTTTACCGCCATTTTTGTTGTCATAATGATTGCCCCAGACCAATCTGTCATTTAGGTCTTTCCTGCCACCGAAGAAAAGTCTCGTGGGGCCGTATATCGTTTTATTGGTGTTCGCTTCAATGAGTTTCAAATAGACATCATTGTTGCGTTGATCACCCCAATTACCCGAACCACCTGGATCATCTTTGGAGAACTTACTCTTATCTCGCGCCATAAAAAGTGCAAGACGGTAAGTCGCTGCTTCTTTAGTTTTAAATCTATAAGTTAAGGTCTGCGCGTTAACGGGACCATTCAGAAAACTTTTAGGTGGGTCAAACAGTAGACCTGTTCGCCACGTTTCTCTTGCCGGTGTTTCCTCAAGATAGGTGTGCTGCTTCCAGTATCCTCTTGGTGAGACAGACTCAGCCTCTATTACAATGCCCGTATTCACAAATGCGGGGTTTGCATAAGATAAAACGGGAAAAAAAATACAAAATAATAGTATTCTAAAGTGATAGTTGATCATTTTTATAAACCTAAGCAAAATTGACAGAGCGCTATATAAACACTATTTTTTCGCGAGGACGCAGTACCAGTTCACAAATAAAATTGACAGCAAGGCAAAATCAAGTATAACAATGTGTATCTCTTTATAGTGAAAAAATAAAGAGATTTAATTTTAAGATTTAAGGTATTTTTATTTTAAGAAAGCGTCAAAGCCTTACTGTAAAATATTGCTTTAGAAAAGTAACGGGGGGCAGGTTAAATCTGTATCCTTTTAATTATTTCTTGGTTCTAAAAGCATTAGCATTGCCTTGATTATCATAATATATCTTTATTTATAGTAATTTTTAAAAGATACAACACACTGCACATTTTACTTTTCTCTTATATGTTACCTTTAGGCAGTTTAATAAATATGCTTTAGCTACAGCGCCTACTAATCCCGATAAACATATAGCAACGCGTGCCCTAGATGGTGAAATTTATACAATTATTTATGAAACCGAAACTAATACAGAAAGCATAGAAAAAGTTGAGCGAAATTTTATTCCTAAACTTATAGGTAACCCTCCTCGTAGTAGTAACTACCTAAAAATAGATCCCTAGAATACTATTGCTAGGTATTCTAACTTCCGGTTTTAGAATGGTGTACTAAAAAGAGGGACAGAAAACACCTATATTAATTTACTTATCAAAAAAGAAATCTACGGGTAACGGCCCGTAGAGATCTCTCTGAATATTATTGAAGAAGAGTCGGTAACGACAGGATTAGTGATGCTTGATCCAGACTATATCCAGCAGTCCATGAAAAATGATGGAAGAGTGGTTATGTCGGGTGTTATTTTTGATACTGATAAGGCGACCATTAGGAAAGAGTCTGACACAGCAATAAAGCTGATAGCTGAATTTTTGCAAAGCAAACCAGAGTTACAGGTTTATATTGTCGGTCATACAGATAGCAAGGGAAGTTATGAACATAATTTATCGCTATCGAGCTGGCACGCAAAGATAGTGGCCGAGTCGCTTAGCAATAATCATCAAATTAGTACTGAGGGAATAAAGCCAGTAGGAGTGGCTGATATAGCACCAATTACTACTAATAATGTGGACTCGGGTAGAGCACAGAACCGCCGAATTGAAACGGTAGAGCAAAAATAATAGTGTGATAGAGGCCTGCTGTTTTAAATACCAAACTGGATAACGAGGTCTAATGAGATGACCCCGTTATTTTTGTGGCTTCTTTAATCTAATCCTATTAACTATCGATAGAGAGATAGTATCTCTTTATTCCATTTAGCTGATTTATTAAGCGCTTTAAGAGATGCAATGCGCTCCCACTCGGCGTCTACAACCTTTTTACTCTCAGCAGTGTCTAAGTCAGCCAATGCTTTAAGAGCCATGCCACGATCTTGCCATAGTTTTGCGCTATTAAATACTTGTGTAAGGCGCTCTACTTCTGACTCAGCTTTTAGCAAGCCTAAAGATGATATTGCCGCTAAGCGAACGTATTCATGAGGGTTATCAATAAGCTTAACCAAGTGAGGAATAGCAGACTCATTATTACCAAACCCGAGCTGGTAAACCTTCATATAACGCAAGGGGTCCTTATTAGCGTTATTACTAGCCTCTGCAACAAGCGCATCAACTGTTGCATCGGATATTTTATTGTTATCTAGATTTTGTGTAATACGCGTAGCAACATCTTGCGCAAGCAAGCTAAGCGGCTGATTAAATACGTTATCAACAATGCCTTTTTCGTTGATCACCCATATTGGCACCTTACCGCGTTTAATAAAACTCACTATTCGCTTAACCTTACCATCAACTACAAAATCTCCAGAGAACTGTGTAAAGGTAACAAGCGGGGAATAAGCATTAACGCGATGATTAACGATCTTTAACGTTGAAACATCAAGCGTTACATCGCCTTGAGATTCTGGCGCAAGAGACACAAGCGAACCGCGGCTCTTTAGCTCCTCTATAATTGCAGCAGATAAAAACTCCACCTCATTTATTTTTTCACCCCCAACTTTAATATCAAAATTAAGAACCCCTTCGCTAAATGACGACTCTGCAGGGCGAGAATCGACCATCGAAATTTGATTCGATTGATCAGAAGCCACATCGTACTTGAGACTAGATGCAGCAGGCTTTTTAACGGGCATATTAAACGTAGGGGCTACACAAGACGCTAAAAAACCTACACATACTAAAACTGAAACTACCTTTCCAAACTTATATATCGACTTCATTTTTTCTCCATAATAGTAAAATTATAAATTATTATTAAATCCAAAATTGAATGTATGTGACATAAAAAGTCCGGGCTTAATTACCCAGACCCAAAGCAGGCCTGTCACAATTGGCCCGTTTTATTTATAGCTCGAGCTTGAGGCTTAACCGATTAAGTAGTTGTGGAGATCAATGCGGGCGCTCACTGACCTTTCTGTTGCTTTAACCTTTCTATTTTTTTAGAAATCAAAGCTTCAACTTCTGCATCCATTAAATTTAGCTCTTCAAGTGTTAAAGCCTTACTTGGAGGGTATTTCTCTAACAAACTTTGCTCTTCTTTTTCAAACCCTGATACATCCACACGATCAACAGGCGAATTCAGAACATATAAAATCAACGAAAAAGTTGTTAACCCTGACAATATAACCGCACTCAGCAATATTTTTTTAGTCATCACAAAAAAACCCTTACTCACCAGCAATCAATGACTCTGACCCTATTGATTTCACAATGAATAAAATTAAAATCAATGGGGTCAAACTCATTGACTCTTCAAACCATCTCTATACGCTTTTTACTTTCTATCTCCACCACGACCTAGGAAATTTGCACTTCGGCCAATACTTGCTTCTATTTGCAGCCTAAATCCAAGACAACAGGGGCAGGTCTAATGATTCCAAGGATCATCTCATTAGACCTGATACCTATATTTTTTTCTTAGCAATTCTACCTGTTGATTTAAGTCTTCACTTATCAAACAATCACTCTTACAGTACACCTCTTGATACTTTTTTGCCTTATCAAACAAAACAAAATAGATATCAAGAAAGCCATGCTCTGCTACAAAATCATTTCGCCTATAAAATATTTCTTTTTCGAAAACACCCTTCAATTGAATCTCTAAAGTACTGATAGATGGGTTTATAGCCTCTTTTCTAATTCCGTTTAACACTGCCATATAGTATATAGCACTTCTTCTTTCTGTAAGCACTATTTCTTTTTCAAGGTTATAAACTTTCTCTCTAAAGTAGGATGAAGACTTATAGTTAATAAAAAAACCTGCCACAAAAAAAAGACACACAATAAAGAAACAACTAAATAATTTAAATATTTTTTAATCATAATTCCACCTAATGTCTGAAGTGACGCTGAAAACCCACTCTACCAGTATTCCTATTTATGAGACTTATAGAGCAAAGGCTAGAGACACTACAATTTAAATTAGCTCTAAAAGCACTAAATGATAACGGGGTCATCTCATTCGATTTGACACTGTTATTCATTTTACACAATGAGGCTAGTATCTATTCTAGATTCGACCAGTCTCGTGCTGAATTCATCTTGTTGCCACTTTGTTATTTAGTTTGCTATGTCTCGAAAACACACAAACTTATTATTATCACTCAACCTTTCCCATTCTGACTCATTGATTTTTGTTATTCTCTCTTCAGCAATACCTTCGGCTAACTCTTTTTCCATATTGTTAATTACATCTGCTGAAAATGCTTCAAATTCATCGTCAATTACTTCTACCTTCGAGTTTTTGGGCATATAAGTCAGTTTCGCTAAGCTATATGAAAAGCTGCCCTTCTCAGTAATATCGAGAACTCCAATAGGAATGTTTTCCTCATATGTATATTCGACTACGCCATGATACTCATAAATCAGTTTAGAGGAATCAAATGAATATTTATGTTTAGTTTTTGTTGAGACCTTACCAGCGATATCATTGCTATCTGGACAATTCCAATCTCCATTAAGCAACTTCAAATGAGCATCGTCATTAGCAATCGAATATAAAGGTAATAAAGATAATAAAAGTATAATTTTTTTCATATGCCTCCCATGGACATAATGGTTCTCGGCTCCAAAAAGTGAGCGTCGATATTAATTGTTATTATGCCCATATCCTATCATTTTCACCGAGCATTTAACAAACCTCACTAAAATCTCAGGGTAGGTTTAACCTGTCCCCGTTATTTTCTATTGATCTTTTTGACCCTCTTTATTCAAAACATGAAGCCTATCTATACCTTTTTCTATTTTTTCATCGATTATGCAAAGATTATTACAATAAGCATTTTGATAATCTCCAATTTTTCTAACTAAATCACTATAATTATCAAAAAAACTAGTTTCTTTGAGGAAATCATCTCTCATATAAAACGTCTCTTTTTCAAGAATCCCTTTAAGCTGAACCTCTAAAATTTTTATAGAAAGGCTTATATTGCCTTTTCTTAATTCACTCAATACATCTACATAACGAATTGCATTACTTCTTTCTAGTAAAATTTTATTTTTTTCAAGCCTCACCCTCTCCCTCTTCTCATGCTCTAAAGCATCATGACTTACAAAAAAACCTATTCCAAAAAAAGAAAAACACAATAAAAACACAACAAAATAATTAATAGCTTTTTTCATTTTATTTCTCTACCTAGTATTCCTCTGAAAAAGTATTTCGTTATTATCTCTATACCTGATAGTTACCGCACATCTTCCAGACGAATAGCTACAATTTACATCGCCACTAAAATTACTTGGTTCGGAATCAAAGAAAGAGTCAAAAACTCCTTTAACAATTGTAACTCCACTCGCTGGATTAATAGGAGGGCGAGTATAAAGATCCAAATTCTCACCAACAATACTCTTACCTTCAATTAAGTTAGCTATAAGTCTCGCTTTATCTAAAGATAACTCCACTATTTCCATACGACTAAAGTTATGATTAGACCGGTCGTTTGCTGCCAGCCAACGCCTTAGAACTATTTCTTTAGCATCAATTTGATCATTTATACTCTGAGCTAAGCGCTTCCTTTCATCGTTCTCTAATTTGGTTCTACCAATCTGATTAAGCAAATACTGAATAGCCGCAGTCTGCGCCCCATTAGCAAATTTACCACCACCTATTACAGAGGCTGTACCGCCCACCAAAGCAGCACCAACTAAACCTGCGGCTCTCGCTGAGTATCCAGTTGCTTTAGCAAAACCCTTTGCAACACCTTGAATATGACTTGAGACAAATTTAGTAAAGCCAGCGCTCAAAAAGCCAATACCAAATTTACCACCACGAATAACATTCGTAACACCACCCACAACCCCGTGAGCCAATGAACGTGCCACATCAAAAGGCCGCGCCTTTCCAAAGATACCATCAGTATTACCTATATAACTCGCAGCTGCACCTGTAAACGCCCCTATCAAAGCGCCCTGCAATATATTCCCTCCATTAGCAGCCGCACTTGCCGCACCAATTGCCGCCCCTGTAAGCGAGGCATTAATAATACCCGCACCACATACTTGGCAGAATATGCCTACAACGACACCCACAATAAGGCCCGCATAAGGTCTAAGCCTTTTATCCAAACTTTTATGCAGTCTTACAACGCGATCTTTAATACTCTTAAAACCACGCTTGATGGCTTTGCGTAACTTTTTGAAGAAGAACCCACTCGGGTCCGTATACTTCATCGGATTGTTCATCACATAGCTATAGCGGTTATAGCTCTGGCTTAAACTACCCGCTTGTATATGTGGGTCTGAGCTAATAAAGCGTGCCAAGGTGGCATCGAACATGCGGCCATTCATATGGATGAGACCTACCTCTTGTACATTCTCGTGCCCGGTATAGCCTTTATTGGTATAGGGCAATTGTGTTAAGTACAGCGGGTCGTCCAATGTGGCGTTGACCTTCCAAGGTAGCTCGCGCAGTTTACCCCAGCTATCAAAACTGCGGCGGTCCACTACGTTTGCGTAGGCATCGGTTACAAGGTCCACACTACCCAGACTGTCTTTGTGTAAGTAACGGGTTTGGGTCACCTTGGGTGTATTTTGCTTATCGATAACAATATGCTCAGCCACTAACTGCCCTGCGGCGTAGATGTAGTGCTTTTTCTCGGTCTCTTGGCCGTTGTCTTTTGTGTGTTGCTCATAAAGGCCTAGGTATAAGGTGACATCATCTTTATGATTAACCTTTTTAAAGCGAGCGCGGTCCGGCCCGTATTGGAAACTTGCTGAGCTATTGCCACGGGTAATATGTGTAGGCTTATTAAAACTACTCCATGTTATGGTGCGGCCATTACCCGCTGTCATATTGCCGTTGGCATCGTACTGGTAAGTTGCTCCTGCATTACCAGCACTTCCCCCGTCCGTGGGGGTCGTATTAATAACAGCGTGGGGACCTGCGGCACTCCCTGCACCACCATAAATGTAGTTACCCACATCGGATTTATGCGTGATATTACCCAGTGCATCGTAACTTAGGCTTTGGGTATTGTTGAGGTCTGCCGTGGTGCTGTATAGGCTACTGTTTACATGGGTGGCCGTTAGGCGGTCTAACCTGTCGTATTCGTAGGTCTCGTGGATGTCGTTGATCAAGTCATCGCGTAGGGTGACGTTATTGTAGGCATCATATTGGTATTCGAGATGTCTAATAGGGGCAACGATAAGTAAGCTACTGTGGATACTTTGTAGCTGGCCGGTGGCTTGATTATAGGCGTAGTCGTTAACAATACCATTACCGTAAACCTCGGCACTGATACGACCCGATGCATCGACATCAACTGCACGCCAATAGGTGATGGTGTTGGTATTGCCCTCGCTGGCAAACTCGGTGTAATCCTCTGCTGCGTGATCGAGTGTTCTGGCAAATTGAAAGCTATGATCCGCCGCTGCCAAGGTTTGCTCGGCGAGTACAATGAGTTGCTCGGCCAAGGCTTCGTAACTTTGGGTTTGAGTCGTCAGTAAGCCCGTCACCGTTTGTAGCTCGATGATGGTGTTGTTTAAGTGGCCCAAAAACTCAGGCGATAGGTTTTGCCCTTGGGTTACCGTTGCCGATAATGCAGTTTGGTGCTGGTTAAGGTTGGCTTGTAAACCCGCCGTAATGGCCCCGCTACCCGTAAGTGACTGGTAGTAGGCAATTTGTGATTGATAGTATTGCCCTAGGGTACGTAGCTCGTTGGCTTTTGTGAGATAGTCGTCTGCGAGTAGGGTTGCGTCATTAACCAGTGGGGCAAGTTGGCTATAATCGTGAGATTCCGCGTGCGAGCGCAAGCCCGTCACCGCCGCTAAAAAGCCATTGGTGTTGTATTGATTCTCGGTATAAAAGCTTTCGGTCCCAGGGTAGGTGGTGCGCTTTACGCGGCCTAAACTGTCGTAGCTGGTCTCGGTGGTAAAGCTTTGCGCCAATACTGGCTGATTAGGCGCTGCTATATTATCGATAGTGGTGGTCACACTGACTGGGCGACCTAAGTTGTCGTAGCTGTAATCCTTGGTTAAGCCATTACCGGTCTCGGAGAGGAGTTTACCAATACTGCCTGCGGGTGCAGGGGTGGCCGAGCTGGCATCGCCATACACCCACGTGCTAACGCCCTCAGGCTCGGTGCGGCTGATTAATCGACCGAGTACGTCGTATTGCATAGTAACTGTAGGCCCATTGGCGGCGGCTCCATGTATAGCATCAGTCTGACTAGTTAGTTGGCCAAAGGCATCGTAGCTATAACTCCATTGCCCCATATCGGGGTCGTCCATACCAATTTTACGGCCGAACTCGTCGTAGCTCAGTGTAATGATGGTATCGGGGTTGCTGGCCACTTGTGTGGTTAATAAATTGCCATCGCTATTGTAGGTGTACTCGGTATAGGTGCCGGTTTCTTCATCAATGCGGATCTTTTGGCCAATGGCATTGGTCGTGGTGGTTTTGGCCCGTTGCTCGGGGCCTGAGATAACCGTGGTGGTTAAACCATTGTATTGGGTGATGATCTCGTTTCTTGCACCGTGTGGGCCGGGCTCGCTCATACGTGTCACGCGATCGAGACCATCGTATTCGCTAATCGCCCAATAGATATGGTTGCCGCTATAGTAGTCGCGGCTTACACGCTCAACCTGTGCAAGGTGGTTATAGACTGTATCGCTATAGACTAAGCGCTCATCAAAGCTTTGTTTGATAGTGCGAATATCACGACCCAGTGCATCGTATTGCATAATAAGGGGTTGGCTACCACTCGCTTGTGTGACCGAGCAGGTATATACCAACGACGAGACTAACTCACCACACTGACCACTACTGGCAAAGTGGCGTGCAATGGTGGTTTGTGTGCCGTCTGCACGGCTCTCTAGTATTTTGCGACCAAAGCCATCGTACCCCCAACGGGTGGTAATGCCATTGGGGCCAGTGGTGCTAGCAAGCCAGCCCTCTGGCGTATAGGTATAGCTCTCGCACTGGTTAAGGGCATTACAACTTTGTGTTGGCCAGCCATTAGTATCGTAAACAGTGGTACTGCTACGGTCTGTCTCGCCATCGGCAGAGACGGCAACTTGTGTTTTTTGGCCATAGGCATCGTAGGTATTGGTGGTTGTGGTTAATGGCAAGCCCGTTGCAATACTCATAATGCTTTCGGTAGCCAATAAACCGGTAGTGGCATCGTAAGTAAACGCCGAGCGACGTTGGTCGTCTGGCCCGTAGGGGCTTTGGTGAGTAACCGTTGCCTCTTTAAGGCGGCCTAAATACCAATTAGCGGTATCGTTGTCGTAACTGCTATTGGTAATTTTGGTAAAGGTCTGGCCGCCGCCTGTGGTAGCCACAGAGACTCGACCAATATTACCGTAGGTATCGATATTATCGTAATTTGTGGTGACGGTCGTTATAGGCTGAGCACCCGTAAGCTCGTAACTCTTTTGGACCGACTGCGTCATATTAACGCGACGATAGCCCGCCGCTGTTGTGACTTGGCTATAGGTATTGGTCACCTCGTTAATAACCGTATCTTGATAACTCTCGGTCACTTTGAGTACATTACCAGCAAAAGGAAAGCCCGTTTGATCAAACTCCGTGACTTTAGTTTTTTGTGTCTCGGGGTATACCTCGGTTATTTTTGCATAGCCATAGGAACCACGGCCTTGAGTATGCGCCTTTAAGCCCTCGTATTGATACTCGACGGTGTTTGTACCACCAATGCCATTACTGGTTTCGACCTTACTCACAACGTATTGTGGATGCTGTAAATCAATAACAGGAAATTGTGCACCGCTGCCTTTGGTGTAGACGGTAGGGTCGGTTAAGGGTTTGTAGGTAAGTGAGGTGACGTTATTGTTTGAGTCGGTGATTGAGGTTATTAACGACATTCCTTTGTATGCCGAACCTACCCATCCGCCATTAGAGTTATTTGCCACCTGAATCCAATCAGCCAATCCATCTCCATTTACATCCGCAAAATAGTGACTGAAGTCTTTGGTCGCTCCTCTCGCTGCCGAATAATTTGTCCAATGCTCAAAATTTCCGTCACCGGTCGCTAATCCTACCCATCCGCCATTAGAGTTATTTGCTACCTGAATCCAATCAGCCAATCCATCTCCATTTACATCCGCAAAATAGTGACTGAAGTCTTTGGTCGCTCCTCTCGCTGCCGAATAATTTGTCCAATGCTCAAAATTTCCGTCACCGGTTGCCAATCCTACCCACCCGCCATTAGAGTTATTTGCCACCTGAATCCAATCAGCCAATCCATCTCCATTTACATCCACAAAATAGTGACTGAAGTCTCTGGTCGCTCCTCTCGCTGCCGAATAAGTTGTCCAATGATCAAAGTTGCCGTCACCGGTCGCTAACCCTACCCACCCATCATTAGAATTATTTGCCACCTGAATCCAATCAGCCAATCCATCTCCATTTACATCCGCGAAATAGTGACTGAAGTCTTTGGTCGCTCCTCTCGCTGCCGAATAAGTTGTCCAATGCTCAAAATTGCCGTCACCGGTTGCCAATCCTACCCACCCGCCATTAGAGTTATTTGCCACCTGAATCCAATCGGCCAGCCCATCTCCATTTACATCCGCAAAATAGTGACTGAAGTCTTTGGTCGCTCCTCTCGACGCCGAATAATTTGTCCAATGCTCAAAATTTCCGTCACCGGTTGCCAATCCTACCCACCCGCCATTAGAGTTATTTGCCACCTAAATCCAATCGGCCAACCCGTCCCCATTTACATCCACAAAATAGTGACTGTAGTCTTTAGTCGCTCCTCTCGCTGCCGAATAAGTTGTCCAATGCTCAAAGTTGCCGTCACCGGTCGCTAACCCTACCCACCCATCATTAGAATTATTTGCCACCTGAATCCAATCAGCCAATCCGTCTCCGTTTACATCCGCAAAATAGTGACTGAAGTCTCTAGTCGCTCCTCTCGACGCCGAATGGTTTGTCCAGTGATTGAAATCACCTACTGCCTCATCCTGCCAAAAAAAAGTTGTTGGAGTAGTACATTCATTATATTGATTACATTCAACTAAACTTGTTAAGCGAGATTGATTAGCAGATCCAGTGCTTTCGAATTCAAACTGATACATCCGTAGTTTTGTGTTGCTATAGCTTTCTAGCTTTTTCAATCGTTTAGCATTAATAACTTTATTCCCAAACATATAATTCGTTCTAGTGTCTGGTCTATTAGCTATGTCGTAAACTAAATCAACACGCCCACCAATATAATTAATCTCATCCAAATACTGCGTATTCTGATCAATAAAATAAGAGTAGTTAATTGGGTTATTACCCGTAGAATCATTAATACTACGAATCGTCCAGGTTAGATTCCCTTGTGGAAAACTTACCGTTGCATTGCTATCACCACCAAACGTAATCACCTGCCCCGCTTTGGTTTTAATGACCCAAGTTGCAGGATTGTTAATAGCACCACCAATAGACTTTATTTGTGAGTAGCCATCGATCTCTGTTTTGTATTCAGTGCCAACACCCCCGTTAACTCCATTAACAGGAATTAAACGTTGGCCATCGAGGCAATAACGGTCGTTTGTATCAAAGTTAATGCCGCTTACTGCACCATCTTGTACGATGGTTCTGGGGCAGCGGCTAATAGCCGATAAGCCGCCTAAGCTCCAACCTACCCCAAGTACACCATTGCCACTACCACTAGAGTAATTAAGCGATAGCTCCGGCTGCATGCCACCGCGGCCTGGCGCTACAGTAATAGGGATCGAGTAGCTTGCGGTACCGTTAGAGACATCAAATTCAGCTGGGGTAGAACCGACAACGGTTGTAGATTGTGCGCTCGCACAAACAGAAAAAAGGGTAGCCGTTAGTGCGGTAACGACAGGTAAAAAGTACTGGTTAAACATGATAGATCCTTATCATTTATTCGGCTTTTATGAGTAGATGAGCGATTAATATTATTTTTATTACTGTGTTTTTATTTTTGTTTTATTGCTGGGCCTTATTGGCAATATGGTCTTTTATCGCTTGTAGTCGTGCTTGTGTATCGGGGTTATTTTTATCGGGTGTTGAAGGTACAGTCGAGTTTGGGGAGGTATTGCCCACGGGGCTTTTAATCCCCTTTTCTTGTAATTGGAGATCTATATTAGCCAGCTTTTCGTCCAGCAATTGAATTTTTTCATTAAGCTCTGTGTTCACACTTAATTGGTTTTCTGGCTCGCTAATGATTTTTTGTAATTTTTTTGCAGGTGCCGGCGCGCTGTCGGGCAATGCTTGTTTAAGATCGCTCACAGTATTATCGGTGACGGACGGTGACTTTTTAACAGGGCTATCTTGAGTGCTCGTGTATACACTCGGCGACGATTTATCGCTTTGCCAAATAGAAAAAGCAATAATGCAGAATATAAAAAATAGAATAAGGCTTGTGTATAACCAGAATTGTTTTATCAAGAGACATCATCCATTATGTATAAAACGCTTTATAGGACTAAAAGCGAATAATTTATTATTTGGTCACTATACAATAGCTATAAGCTAACAGCCCAATATAAATTTTCTATTCATTGCTGCCGGGTAATAAATTAAACCCGAAGAATTTCAGGTTTATGAGCTTATGTAAAAAAACTTGAGCAGTGGCCATTTGCTGGCCCCGGTCAAGTCATCTCACATAAAGCGTATGCTTTTATTATTGATTATTCTTTGTCCATCTTTGGTAGGCCACCCAAGGCTTTACCATCAAATTTAATATCCTTTATGCCATTACCGGAGCCTAGCATCACACCCACCCAGTAGGTGCCTTCGAAGTTTTCGAGGGCAATCTTGACTGTCATGGTGAGCGGCACCGACAACAGCATGCCCACAGGGCCGAGTATCCACCCCCAAAACACCAAGGATAAAAACACCACAAGCGATGAGAGGTCTAGCCCTTTACCCATAAAGCGTGGTTCTAGTACGTTACCAATAATGGTATTAA
The DNA here is from genome assembly GCA_947488935.1 of uncultured Pseudomonadales bacterium. Lineage (GTDB taxonomy): Bacteria > Pseudomonadota > Gammaproteobacteria > Pseudomonadales > Cellvibrionaceae > CANLBN01. Next base: position 165,672 of record CANLBN010000005.1, on the reverse strand, counting down.
CCGCAAAAAATACCGCTGCGGTTGCTAGTGCCTCTGGTACACCAAGCTGTACTATCGCGAGTAACACAGGCGGCACAGCAGCAATGATTGAGCCAAGGGTAGGAATAAAGTTAAGCAAGAAGGCAAGCAGGCCCCAGAGTACAAAGTAGTCTACACCGATAAAAAATAAACTGACCATCACAATAAAACCTGTGAGTAAACTCACCCACATTTTTATCGCCATATATTTATTAACGCTTGAAGTAAAATTACTTAATGCCTTTACGGTTTTTTCGCCACCGGGTACGGCATGGCGCAGTTTATCGCTAAAGTTAACTTCTTCGGCGAGGATAAACATAACGGTTAACAAAATAAGAAAGCCGTCGGTCATTAAATTACCAAAGGAGGCAAGCGTGTTACCCGCCATTGATAGCGCAGCACTGGGGTTAAAAATATCACGCCATTGGTTTGGCTCTATAACAACACCAAAGCTTGCCAGTTTTTGAAGAAGACCATCGGAGAGCGCTAATAGGCGCGCTTGGTATTCGGGCAAGTCTGCTCTAAAACTATTGATCGATGAGCCAACAATAACGCCCATAAAAAAGCCAACGACAATAATCATTACGACAATTAATAAAATCGATAACCAATTGGGTAGGCCGCGATTATTTAGCCAACCTAACAACGGTGAGACAATAACGGCAATAAATAGCGAGAGTAAAAAAGGGACGAGTAATGTCTCGGCTGCGCGCATACCTGCGACAACAATAACAAAGGCCGCCAATACGAGTAAAAAACGGGTGACTGGCGTTGATTGTATATTCATATATAGTTTCTCGTTTTGCTTTATATTTTGTTCATTATTGTTAAAAAGCGTCTAGCTTTACTTTTTATTTTGAGCTTTTATTGTTGGCACTTTGCATATTATATAAATTATCGCGTACATCTTTTAGTGCTTTTAAGCCCTCACTTGAGAACAAATAATTAGAACCACTCTCACCAATAAAATGCTCTTCTTCGATCACCATACATTGCTGGCGAATTTCTTCTAACTCCGGCGAATGACGAATTGTCATACCAAAGGTCATATGCCAGTCGTTATCAGTGGCTTGCCCTGTTAGCACCATCTCAACTACCTTGAGCATGCGAGAGCTATCTACACGATAGTAAGGTGTTTTTACCCAAAAAAATATACCCGCTAATAAGCAAAGAATACCTACGGATAAAATAACAGTCACAAAGGTGTCTAGCATTAATGCTCTCGGGTTGCTCTAAATTCTACCTCTGGGTAGCGCTCTTCGCTTAGGCTTAAATTAACACGTGTTGGTGCCAAGTAGGTTAAATGACCGCCGCCATCTATAGCAAGGTTGTCACCGACTTTACGTTTAAACACATCCATCGCTTTATCGTCGTCGCAATCGACCCAACGCGCGGTAGTTACATTAACAGGTTCGTATATGGCTTCGACTTTGTATTCGTCTTTTAGCCGATACGCCACCACCTCAAATTGCAGCACGCCAACTGCTCCAACAATAAGATCTGTCGTATTGAGAGGGAAGAAAACTTGCGTTGACCCCTCTTCCGACAACTGCTGCAAACCTTTTTGCAACTGCTTAGTTTTTAATGGGTCTTTTAAGCGGATACGACGAAAAAGCTCCGGCGCAAAATGAGGAACACCGGTGTATTTTAAGTCTTCGCCTTCGGTAAAGGTATCACCAATTTGGATGGTGCCATGGTTATGTAAACCAATAATATCACCGGATATTGCCTCTTCTACCGAGCTGCGATCGCCCGCTAAAAAGGTTACGGCGTCGGCAATTTTGACACTTTTGCCAAGGCGTACATGTTGCATCTTCATGCCTTGCTGGTATTTACCCGAGCATACCCGCATAAAGGCAATACGGTCGCGATGCTTAGGGTCCATATTGGCCTGTATTTTAAAGATAAAGCCCGAGAACTTTTCCTCTAAAGCGCTCACCTCGCGAGATTTGGTTGCCCGTGGTTGTGGCGTAGGCGCCCACTCGACAAAGCCATCGAGCATTTCACGCACACCAAAGTTACCTAGCGCGGTCCCAAAAAATACTGGGGTTAAGCGCCCTGCTAGGTATTCGTCGCGATCAAATTCGTGGGTTGCACCACGTACTAGTTCTATCTCTTCGCGTACATCGTCGGCATAGGCCCCAAATAATTCACTGGCCTCGTCGCTATCGAGCCCTTGGATACGAATATCGTCATTGAGTGTATGCCCCATACCTTGCTGATACACATGGATAGTATCAGTATAAAGGTTGTAGACACCTTTAAATTGCTTACCCATACCTATGGGCCAGTTAATGGGTGCGGCGGCAATTTTTAGGACTTTTTCTATCTCGTCCATTACATCGATAGGGTCACGTATATCGCGATCCATTTTATTAATAAAGGACAAAATAGGCGTATCGCGCAGGCGGCAGACATCCATTAGTTTAATGGTGCGGTCCTCCACACCCTTTGCGCCATCAATGACCATTAACACCGAGTCAACAGCAGTTAATGTACGGTAGGTATCCTCTGAGAAGTCCTCATGCCCCGGGGTATCAAGCAGGTTAACCATGCGCTCTTTGTAAGGGAACTGCATCACCGATGAGGTAACTGATATGCCACGCTCTTGTTCCATACTCATCCAGTCAGATTTAGCATGAGGGCCTTTTTTACCCTTAACCGAGCCCGCTAACTGAATGAGCTGGCCAAGTAGCAAAAGCTTCTCAGTAATGGTGGTTTTACCCGCATCGGGGTGAGAAATAATAGCGAAGGTTCTACGCTGATTTACTTCATTAATAAAATTGCTATCACTCATACCTTACCTTTACGTTTATATGCGATTGACACCTTCTATCTAAGCAACGAGCAAAAGGCGGGATATTCTATCGAAAATGACCTATTTATGCTCCGATAAATTTAAGTAATGCTATAAAATTATTTACACCCATCTACCATAGCCCCAATATGAGCTATCTATCATCACATATCTATAAATGTGACCTTCTCCTTTAGTGCCTCCTTTAGCAGCGCTTTTTAGTAGCTCCCTTTAGCACTTTCTGTCTAGGCGCTATTATTTGTAATTGTACAAATTTCAGCTATTGTTCTTATAAATACCCCCAAAATTTAATTTTAGGAAGGAACCTGCCTGAATGATCTTTACGATATTGAGACATTCATTTTTAGTCAGCAGTGCACTAAAAGATATGATTTTCGTCGGTTGATTAAACCTTAAGAAAAATCTGTACATATTTTTATACTAAGGAAGATATTTTGCTTATAGATAGCGCCAGTCATAAGAGCAAGTATTTATCCGGGCTTATCGCTTGGATAAACGATAGCTTTTTCTCTGTTTCTACCAAATTAAACATCGTTAATATTCTCGTTATTATCTCGGGGTTTTTAAGCATTATTGGCGCCTACGAGATTCAAATGGGGGGTAAAATGCACGAACTAAACTACCTCCATCAGAAGTACATCACACAGGTAGTTAAAAGCGTTAAAGAATTTGAGACCGATAGAGGCGCACTCATTGCGGTAGAAAACGACATAATACTCATCCAGCAACAACCTCTCGATTGTTTAGCGCTTGTAGGGCCTATCGAAGAATTTATGATGTCACTCATTAAGACAGACAATGCCATCCAAGTTTGCCAAGATGACATTTTAATTGCTGACAATATACTTCAAGAAATAAGAGATTACAGACTCGATAAAATAAGCAAAGCGTCTCTAATCACTCACTTATACCAAAGCATTAAACAATTCGAAGAAAATGGCGCCACCTTCGAACCACTGGTAGGCAGAACAGTTAAAATTATCTTTTTTATCGTCATCAGCATTGTCATAGCCAAAGCGTTTATTGTACCCATATTTGGCTTATTACTGTCGCGCAGTGTTGCTCGTGACTACCAACTATTAGCAGAAACAAAAACTAATCTAGAAAAAGAAAAAGAATATAGTGCCCTTATACAATCCGAACGAATGGCCTCACTGACAACCCTAGTAGCAGGTATTGCCCACGAAATAAACACACCCGTTGGTGTCAGCATAACTGCCAGCTCTCATTCAAATGAGATATTAAACAAAATAAAAAAATCCTACGACGCAGAGCAGCTAACAGAAGAAGATCTTTGTCATTTTTTTAAAGAAATAGAAAAAACTAACGACATTATTAGCAGCAATCTTTTACGCACATCAACACTCGTCAAAAGTTTTAAAATGGTCTCAGTAGATCAAACTATTGAAGAGCTGCAAACTATCGACATAAAAGACTACATAGAAAAAGTACTAGTTAGTCTATCGCCCTTAACTAAAAAATCGAATACGAAAGTAAAACTGCACTGCGAAGAGGCTTTAAAAATACAAATTCACAGCGACTCTTTCATTCAAATTATTACCAACATTATAACCAATGCCATAGACCACGCTTTTAAAGAAAAAACTCACGGCACATTGGTCATATCTGTCAGCAAAAAAAACGCACGCGAGGTTCTTGTCTCTTTTGAAGACGATGGCCATGGAATCTCTGAAGATGACCAATTACATATCTTCGAGCCCTTCTTTACCACGGGAAGAGGGAGTGGCAATACTGGCCTTGGCCTCCATATTTTGCACAACTTGGTTGTAGATAAGCTAAAGGGGCGTGTCTCATGCTCCAGCAAAATAAACCAAGGAACTCGATTTGATATATATCTACCTATTGACCCTACTACGCCAACTCCTGATAGCGAGCCAACGAATCAAGGCGAAAAAATATGAACACTCATCTTTTATAGAACAAATCATAGGATTTTAATGTATTTAATGACAAAGAGAAGGCCATAGCGATTTCTCTAGGAGTAACAATGAATAGTAAATTAGTTAAGTTTGCACAAAAAACATCAACAAAAGAGAAAGTCGACAATAGAGGCATCAACAGCCCTTGGAATATATTAGTTGTCGACGATGATCAAGCCATACATGATGTTACTCGTTTGATTTTGTCTGACTTTTACTTTGATGATAGGCCACTAAAGTTAACCTTCGCTTATTCTGCTAAGGAAGCACGCGAGCTTTTGGAGGAAACTAACGACTTTTCAGTGCTATTACTCGATGTGGTAATGGAGACTGATCACGCAGGCCTAGACTTAGTATCACATATTCGAAACGTCATCAAAAACCAGTTTTTACGCATTATACTTCGCACAGGGCAGCCAGGCCAGGCTCCCGAGATAAGTGTTATTGCGGATTATGACATCAATGACTATAGAACCAAAACTGAATTAACATCAGAAAAGATGCGCTCATGTATTACAGCAGCATTGCGCTCTTATCGAGACATTAATACTATTCAAGAGCTGGCAAAATCTCGCGAAAAGTTACAAAACAAACTAACCATACGAAACAACGAGCTAGAAACAATTAACAATCAGTTAAAAAATGAAATTGAAGAACGGTTTCTAGTTGAAAAATTACTGGTATCAACAAACGATAAACTAGATTCAATTATCAATAACTCTACGGCATTAATTTCATTAAAAGATATTGATGGCCGTTACGATCTCGTTAACACAACATTTTTAAGTACTTTAGGCGTGGACAAAAGTAGTATTATCGGAAAAACAGACCATGATATTTTTTCCAGTGATACTGCCGACATGATTTGCATCGACGATGCCGAAGTCATTAAAGCAGGAGACGCTATTCAATGCGAGGAAGTACTACCAACAAAAGAAGGCGAACGCTTTTATCTCTGCGTTAAATTCCCTCTGTATAACAGTGAAAATAAAATATATCGCATCTGTAGTATATGCACTGATATCACCGATAGATTAGAAGCCCAAAATAAAATGCTTCACCTCGCTCAATACGACACCTTAACGGGGTTGCCAAATCGCTCATTATTTCTTGATAAATTAACACAGGAGTTATCAAAATCTCAGTGGGATAACCATCATTTAGCCGTCATGTTTATCGATTTAGATAGATTCAAACTGATCAATGACACCCTAGGGCATGATATCGGTGATCAATTATTAGTTAAGGTCGCTGAGCGCATTAATTTATTGGTACAAAATAACAATTTGGCCTGTCGATTGGGAGGAGATGAATTCGCCGTACTACTGACCGACGTCACTAATGATAATGACATAGTCTCTACCGCTGAAAAGCTTATGGAGTCTCTGTCGAAGTCATACATGATTAACCAAAGGGAACTCATCGTCACACCTAGCATTGGCATCAGTCGATGCCCTCACGATGGAAAAGATATTCAAACCCTATTAAAAAAAGCCGATGTAGCCATGTACAAGGCCAAAAAATCGGGAAGGAACTCGTACCGTTTCTATTTAAAAGCGGATGATTCGAAGGCCAATAGATTACTTTCCTTAGAAGTTGATATGCGCAAAATGCTCGCAAAGCATGAGTCGCAATTGTTCTTGCTCTACCAACCTAAGGTGGATATTCATAGTGGAAAATATTCGAGCGTGGAAGCACTTGTCCGTTGGAGGCACCCCAAAAGAGGCGTTATATTGCCAGCACAATTCATTCATCTATTAGAAGAAACTGGCTTAATAATAGATGTGGGGGAATGGGTACTAGAAGAGGCATGTTTTTTTGCATCAAGAGCAGCCGAAATAGGTCATGAAACAAAAGTGTCTGTAAATCTTTCTTCTCGCCAACTAAAACAGAAAGGAATCATCGTTACTATTCGTGATGTTCTCAAAAAAACTCAGTGCAAACCCCAATGGTTAGAGCTAGAAGTGACAGAAAGCTCATTAGTAGACGACATCGAATACACAAAACTACTGTTAGATGAAATTGCTAGAATGGGAGTCAGCTTAGCCATTGATGATTTTGGCACTGGGTACTCCTCCATGAATTACCTCAAAAACCTACCGTTTAACACGTTGAAAATTGACCGTTCCTTTATATCAGACGCACCAAAAGTTGAACAAGACCGGGCGATTGTTACTACTATTGCCCAACTAGCAGAGAATTTACACATGAACGTTGTTGCCGAAGGGGTAGAAACAGAAGAGCAATTTGACTTAATTAAAAGTATTTTAGGTAAATCGACTGACAATAAAATCCAAGGCTACCTTTTTTCAAAACCCGTCGAAGAAGGTGATTTATTAAACACTTCGCAAGATATTATTGATATTTGGCAACAAATGAATCACTAACTACTTTTAAATCAACTCTTAACAGAGAATGACGTCAATTATAATTGGCACTCATATAAAACCATTACCTTATCTCATTAAAGAATAATAAAACCTAGCACTTTGACTACACTTAAATAATAGATGATCGATTAACAAATACTAAGGATGTTCAAGGTAGCCAATATGCCATCAAGTTTTACTATTAACCTATCATGGAAGCAAAAATTATCTTGCGTCATTATTATCACTCTTACAGGCCTGTCGCTGGTTGCTGGTGCTGCATTTATTGGGCTTAACAAAATCAATAAAAGTATTGAGGATCAAGACGCCGTTGTAGACTATGAGATTCATTCCCTCACACTAGCGAATAACTTACTTAAGCTAGAAGCGATTAGCAGCAAATTAACCTTAGAAAATACAGAGCCTTACGACAACGCTCTAGACGACTTCAAGGAAGATACTCTTGCTATGCAAGAGGAAGCAAAGGATATTAATAACGCTCAGGCAGGTGATTATGCCAACCAACTAAGTGCGCTTGCAGCACAATACACAGAGCAAAGACACAACTGGATTGAGAATAGAGTAGAACTTGGCTTTAATACTGAGGAGGGTAAGGTAAAAGAGCTTTTCACTGCAATGAACCTACTAGAGCGCTTGTCTTTCTCTGCCATTAGAAAAAAAGTCGGTGCATTGAGCTTTAGCCTGCAAAAATACAGCATAAAGCAAGACGCCAATACCGAAAAGAAAACCGATAAAGCATTAAAAACCTTAGAGTCTATGTCTAAACGCTTAAAGTGGGCAGACAAAGATATTGGCAAAGCGATTGTCAATTTTCGCAATGTGTTTGATACAACCAGAACACTCATCAAAAAAGACCAAGAAATAACTCGTGCTATTCTTCCTATTAAGAGCGAACTCTCAGCTCTTGTGACACAACAAAATATTTTTCTCGAAGAAACTCTTATTCAGCAAGCTCATCACGAGGCAGAGACTGCGCTTTATACCGCAAATATAATCATCGCCACTGCTGCTATTAGCGTTGCCTTAGTTATCTTTTTAAGCCTTGCTGCAATTACTAAGCAACTGACCAGCCAACTAAAAAGTATTCAAAGTTTATTAAAACAGGTAGCCGCCGGTAATTTTTCAGAGACACTACCGGTTAACCAAAACAAAAACGATGAGTTCACTCAATTACGGATAGCCTCTAACCACATGATCGATGATATTGCTAAGGTGTTATCGAGTGTTGTCGATGGAAACAGCTCGTTATTGACCATTCGTACAGAAATAGAAAACGAGGTAAATAGCCTTGCAAATGCGACGAGAGAGCTTGAAAAAGATACTCAGAAATCGAAATCCGCGACGCAAAATATATCTAGCGCCGTGAGTAATGTTGCCGATCGCTCTGCCGATGTCAACAAAACTATCCAAAACACATCAACTACCGCACAATCTGGAGGGAAAATAATCAACACCTGCGTTGACTCGATGGAAGAAATTGCCAACCTCATAGGAACAAGTCATCAAGAAGTTATTAGCCTAGGTGACTCTAGCAAACAAATGCTAGGTATTATTGATGTTATTAATGGGCTTGCAGACCAAACAAATTTATTGGCATTAAACGCAGCGATAGAGTCTGCACGTGCTGGCGAAGCTGGCCGAGGGTTTTCTGTGGTAGCAGACGAAGTACGCGCGCTAGCCCATAAAACAGTCGATGCCACAAATAGCATTGGCGAGATTATTAAAAACTTTAACGATCAATCACAGCGTATGAGCGAACTCATGCAGCAAGGTACAAGCCTTGCTGCATCTGGCCAAGAAAACGCAAACAGTGCAATGAACTCTTTCTCGGCTATCGAGGAGCAAATACAAAATATCGTCGCCGAAATGGATCATGTGGTCGTCGCCGTTGAACATATCTCTGCCAACACTACGGATATTAGCGAGCAAGTCGAAGAGATCGGTACACAAAGTGACAGCATAAAGATGACTCGTAGAGTATTACAGCAACATGCCAACAACTTATCTGAGCAATCAAAAATACTCGATCAATCTACGAGCGGCTTTACGCTATAAACAAAAAGACTCTGCGTAACCTCAAATAGCCAAAAGCCCCTTCACTAAATATATTGGGTGAATGCTACAGTACTTGTATAATGCCTCTTTAATTTTAATAAGTGGCTATCGATCATGACGTCTTGCTCCAAAACCCCGACCTTATCAGCAGTAGAAATAGAACCCACCCAACCGGCAACTGCCAGTGTTATTTGGATGCATGGTCTTGGTGCCGATGGCAATGATTTTAGAGATGTTATCCCCGCATTAAAGCTGCCAAATTCTTTAGCGATTCGCTTTATATTCCCCAATGCACCTAAACTACCTGTCACCGTCAATAATGGTTTTGTCATGCCAGCTTGGTACGATATTTTGGCAATGGATATCGATCGTAAGATCGATACAGAACAATTAGTCAATTCAGCTAAATTAATTAATGAGTTTGTTGAGCGTGAAATAGAGCGTGGTATTGTTAGCGAACGAATTATTATTGCAGGCTTTTCACAAGGTGGAGCAGTAGGTTACGAATTGGCACTGAGTCATTCCAAACCACTAGGCGGCTTAATGGCTTTGTCGACTTATTTTGCCACCAAAGACACAATAACATTCAACGCTGCTAATAAAAACTTACCTATTTTTATTGCTCATGGTACTTATGATGGTATTGTGCCGCCACTACTTGGAGAACAGGCCAACCAGTTATTGCAAGAAAAACAATACGCTACCGACTATAAAACCTATCCTATGGAGCACAGCCTTTGTATTGAGCAAATTGATGATATATCAGCTTGGTTGCAGGATAAGTTAGCTTAAGCCTTCTTATAAAAATCTCTAAGTAAGCCTTAAAAGCTATGCGGCATCGTCATCCTCTAACACATCATCAGCATCTTCGCTGAATACAATATTTTTGCCCGCCTCTTTTGCCGAGACCACTAAGCTCTCGGCGATAGTTACTTGATCAATAAGACGCCCTGTCAACTTATTAGTAACGCCACCGCTACAGGTAACAAAAATTTCATCACTCTCAAAGGCAAATGCTTCTCTTGAGATAATAGCGCGAATTTTATCGATAAGTACCGAGGCTTGATTGTTGTCCAAACCCTGCATGAGTATATAAAACTCTTTACCAGAAGAGCGCGCCACCAAAAAGCGAAATAATGTTTTATTGAGTATGTCTGATATTTTTTTCAGTATCGCATCGGCAAATACATTACCATACTGGTCATTAATATTTTTAAAGTTGTCAATATTCAATACAGCCAAAGATAAGGCTTGATCATTATCTTTGGCTTGCTGCCAAAGCTCCTCGCCTACTTGAAAAAAATAACGACGGCTATATAAGCCTGTTAAGTAATCTCTATTAGACACATCTCTAATTTTTTCCACTAACTCTAGAGACTCAATATTATGATTAATACGGCAATAAAATTCTTCTGGGTTAAACGGCTTTGTTAAAAAATCATTGGCCCCCGTTTTGATAAATCGAGCAGACAGACTAGTGTCGCCCTCTGCCGAGAGGCCTATGATAATAAGATCGAACTTTTCATATTTACAGCGAATATTTTTGACGAGTTCAAAGCCATCCATATTTGGCATATTGTAGTCGGTAATCAGTAATTTAATATCAGGGTTTGCCAAAAATACTTTGATCGCATCAATACCGTCGACAGCCTCGACAACTTTAAATAAATGCCGCTTAAGCATGCTAATAATTACATTACGCGTCGCGTTGGAGTCCTCCACCACTAGCACCTTTATCGACATATTGGCATGGAGGCGGTTAACGAGTCTCAAGGCATAAAGGTACGAATATTTACCTTCTTTAGTTACATAATCGACGATACCTTTATTAAGTAATACTGAACGACGTTTTTCATCAAACGACCCTGTGAGCACAATTGTTGGGATTTTTTTCTCAAGGGTAAAATCAACCACCTCGCCATCGGGAGCATCGGGTAGATTGAGGTCAACAATGGCTGCAAAAAAATCGCCATCGTATTGCTCAAATTTGGCGCGAGCCTCGGCAAAGGTCATGGCTAAAACAATTTCAAACTCTAACTCTTGTTTCGCTAGATGCGTTAAAATTTTTGCCACAATAGAGCTATCTTCAACAATTAATACTTTCTGCACGCGCGTAGAAACCTCTGTCATTCATACATATCTTATTTAAGTGTAGACAACAGTTGGAAAAAGGCGAAAAAGTAGGCAGAAAAGACGCTTTAGAGTAATAACAAGATAGGCAAACACAGCCCCACCCTTGCGGTGAGGTAGGCCTTAAGGATTTACAGTGGCTTTAATAATGCTTCTGGTGGTTGCTCGCAATGAATAGGGGCACCCAGTAATTCCTCGATAGCAGGCAGGCGAAACGCGTCGTCCTCACAGGCGAAGCTTATAGATACACCGTCTTTACCCGCACGGCCAGTACGGCCAATACGATGTACGTAATCCTCAGCCTCTTCTGGCAAAGTGTAATTCACAACATGGCTGATATCATCAATATGAATACCACGCCCGGCAACATCCGTGGCAACCAGTACCTTAATGCGCCCAGATTTAAAGGCATCTAGCGTTTTAATACGCTTGCTTTGATGTATCTCGCCCGACAGTAATCCCACTTTAAAGCCTCGACGCTCAAGCTGTTGATGCAGACGCCTACACTCGTCACGGCGATTGGCAAAAACAATTAAGTTATCGGTATCTTCTCCGCGCACAATATTGCATAAAACCGTTAGTTTTTCCTCGGTAGAGGTCAAATAAACATGCTGTTTGACTCTGTCGGTAGCAATACTATCGGGCTGTATCTCGACACTAACAGGGTCACAAGTCCACTGCTCCGCCAAGCGCATAACATCCTCGGTAAATGTAGCAGAGAAGAATAAAGTCTGGCGGCTATCGCGATGCGGCGTTGCACGCACAATACGACGTACCTGCGGTATAAAGCCCATATCTAACATGCGATCGGCTTCATCTAGCACCATAACTTCCACTTGATCTAAATGGATGTCTTTACTGCTGGAAAAATCGAGCAAACGCCCTGGTGTAGCCACTAAAATATCGACCAACTGATCTTTTATCTTACGTTTTTGTTTATCGTAATCCATACCACCCACTAAGGTATGTACGGTAAGGTCAGTGTGCTTGGTTAACATGCGGGCATCATCAGCTATTTGTAAAACCAGCTCACGAGTCGGCGCAATAATAAGTGCTCGCGCCTCACCAGCATAGCGTTTTTCGTCGATAGGATTTTTTAAAAAGTCATCGATAATTGCCACTAAAAAAGCAGCTGTCTTGCCCGTACCCGTTTGCGCTTTACCGAGTAAATCAAGGCCTTTTAGCGTACTGGGTAATGATTGTGCCTGGATAGGCGAGCAATACTCAAACCCCAAGTCAGCAATGGCATGCATGAGTTCGGGTTCAAGTTGAAGATCGTGAAAGCGTGTTTTCCCCTCGACTTCAGGAACAACAAACTGTGAAGCATCCCATTGCTTTTCAGGCGCCTTATTTTTAGAGTCTTTTCGGGGTTTTTGTGAAGAGCGATGCCCTTTATTATGTGGGGCACCTTGTTTAGCGGTATCTACTTTTGGAGAAGATGATTGTTGGGTGCTAGCATTAGCAGAGGTTTGCTCTGATGGCGCCTGACCACTTTTTTGATTTCCAAATAATTTTTTAAACAAAAATTTACCTACTCTCTCTTCATATAGCGCTTTAATTAGGCGCTAGAGTATAGCATGAAGAAAGAACTATCCATTAATTTCCGGTATTTAGTCATTTACGGTTAATTATTCTCGCGTTTAAATTTTTCTATGCGCTCCTCAATACCGGGGTGGGTCGACAAATAGCGCTGCCATTGACCATTGGTGTGGTCATGAGTCGATGTTTCGTTGTCTACGGTACTGCCTTCATCATCCGGGTTAACTTTACTACTTTGCAATCGAGCCATTAAGCGAGAGAAGTTCTCAGGGTCGATATCCCGCGCCAGCATGTACGTCAGTGCGTAATCATCGGCCTCTCGCTCAAAACTACGCGAATAACCTAGCTGGGTCAAAATAATCGGGATACCCAAAAACAGATCAGCGGTCGCCGATAGATCACCCGTTAGTAAAACCAGCGAAAAGGTAACAATGGAGCCTTGAATAACACCACGCATACCATGCCGCTTAACAACATGACCTACTTCATGCGCCATCACCGACAGTAGCTCATCATCATTTTCGGCAAGTTTAATCATATCGTCGGTAAACACAACACCGCCATTGGGCAGCGCAAATGCATTGGCGCCAATCTCGGGAGAGTGTCGAAAGTACAAACGAATATTTTGCTCGGGATGCTCAGCAATAATGTTGGCAAAATGACTACGTACACGTTCGCGCACCTCAGGTGCTAATGTCGTTGGCTCAAAAAGCTGTTCATCCAGTAATTCGAGAGTTTGCTCACCTGCTTCATCCATCAACGAGGCAGGCAAGGCATAGGCGATAGATTTTGACGCTAACGGTATGCCATAAATGCCACCCCAGCCAAAAACTAACACCGTGAGCAAAACCGAAATTAACACATACTGCCAATGAGTCTCTAGGCGATAAATCAGCGAATGCGAATTTTTAGGATGAAGCTTATGCATAAGCTCATCTATTTGCTCATTCTCGCGGCTTTCAAATTTTTGTCCATCGGGAAAATAAACATAACGCGACGTATTGCCCAAGCGCTTGCTCACTTTTATATCTGACCAATTACCTTCAAATAAAGCCTGCTGCTCAAACACCTCGGCATCACCTGCTGGCAATACAGCGATATCAACAGCATCATGATTCTCGGGTTTATGGTCCGACACACGCACACACAAAAACGCAGCCCGTTTTGCGGACTGTTGACCGTCGTACCAGTCACCGCGTATTTTTGTTGCACTATTCATTTGCAAAACCGTCATTTAATACCAATCATTTATATGCCAACATCAATATCAAAGACACTATGCGCATCGGCTAGGCCTTCGGAGAAGGTATTCACTTTTTGTTCCTCACCGGCAATAAATGAATCTAAATTTTCTGTTGCGACAAACTGTGTATGTTCTGCATGATAGCGAGCAGAACGAACCAATGCCCAAGGAATAAATAGCCCCAAAGTCAACACAATACCTAGCGTATTAGTCAGCAACAAAACCGCATAAGAGCCAAGGCGATAATCAGCAGACAAACTATGTTGTTTTAGCAAGGTGCTGTTATAAAGCAAGTTATTACTAAGTACATTGTAAAAAGCAATCGCAACAAAGTAGACAGCAGCATAACCTAGAAGACTCACAGCAATACCGACTATTGCTGCGGGTGATCCCAAGCCAGACGAGCCAGTACTTATGCCAACACCAAAGCCAAACAATAAACCGGCAACAAGGGTTAAACCTATACCTAAGAGAATCATTTTTCCAAACAATTCATAGTAATCGCCAACCCTCGCCGTAAATTCGAAGGGGGTCTTACCGTAGCGACTGTTATCAACAAAGAATTTATTCTGTCTTTGCCAAACAAAAGGAAGCAACAAGAAAATAATAGAGGTCATTGGCCAGAGTATAAATGCTTTGAAAGACCCCCAATAAGTGCCGTCAAAACCAAAACTAATATTGCGATAGCGGCTGTGTCGCGCATTAAACTGTAAGGCTTTAACCGCAACCCAAGGTAGCAAAAAGAGAACAATCACAATTACCGCCAATAAAAAGCCAATTTGGTAATTAGGCGGTAGAAAAGAGCTTGCCACATAATAAAGCGCGATAATAAAAAAGGCTAAAATACGTCCCTTTAAAATAGTTAGCGGTTGCGCGGTGTACTCGAAGCTTGAACCTTCGAATAAGGTATTGCCATAAAAGTATTGCTTGTTTCTCACCTTGGCCCAAGCCGAATAAATGCCAAGGGTTAAAATTGTCAGGGCAATATTAACAATCCATATTTTAAAGTACTCTTTACCATTGCCGGTAAATTCAAATCCCAATTCCTTAGGGTACTCGCCACTATCTACATTGGTAGAGCCCACGCTATTACTCATGGATGCTCGATTAGCTGATGTATTAGCCGATGCGTGAGAACTATCAACAGCTACAGTTTGAGGAATAGGCTCAAGGCTTACTTGGTTTTCAGGAGAGTTCTCAGCTACAGCGCTATCGTCTGCCTTATCTATATCATTCTTTATTTTAGAACCTACTTGCTTTTCCAGTTTAACAATAGCGCCGTGCATGTAAAAACGCTGCTCATACTGCTTAGCAGCATCAGCGCTCAAATCACGTTTAATAACCACTCTGTCGCTGGTAAAGAGTGATTCCACAACGGCGCTTGATAATTTTAAATGCTCTTGCAGCCTAGCTTTGGCTTTTTCTTGGTTGAACCCAGGTCGTAATTTACCCAAAAAAACGACTTGATATTGTACTTCATTCATCATTAATCCCTTTTTCTTTATTATTTTATTGTTATCTTTCTAATCACTCACTCTACTTTTTTTCTTTTACAAACTCAACTTTTTATAAATTCAACATTTATATTATTCAGCGCTATTCACACAGTCGTCCACCCGTAACTCTAGGTTGCCCAGACAAATCATTGCGGGTAAATATCTGTGTAAAACTATTGATCTCGAGATAGTCTTTGACCGCAACAGCTTGTTGGTAACCATGTTCAAAGATAAGCCAGCCATTTTCTAATAAATATTGAGGCGCACCATCAATGATTCCTTTTATATCTGCCAGACCATTATCCTCAGCAATCAACGCTGAATGTGGCTCAAAGCGTACGTCACCTTCTTGTAAGTGTTTATCGCTGGCATCTATATAAGGAGGGTTAGAGACGATCAAGTTAAATTTTTTGCGAGGTTGTTGATCTGACAAAGCGCTAAACCAGTCGCTAAGCAAAAAAGTCACATTAGTAAACCCTAGTTGCCGTTGGTTTTTTTGGGCAAGTTCAAAGGCCTTTTGATTTTTTTCTAAGCCAAAAAATTGCCATGCAGGTTTTTCATTTGCCAGTGCCAATAGGATAGCACCGGTGCCAGTACCTAAGTCGGCGATAATCGCATCCTCTTTATCGAGCAATAGTTCTAGGGTAATCTCGACAAGCAACTCGGTTTCGGGCCGTGGAATAAGCGTTGACTCGTCAACACACAATGGCAAAGACCAAAATTCTTTTTGCCCTACGATGTAGGCTATTGGTTCACCGTTCAGCCTGCGCTGCAAGCAGTCTAAAAACAATGTTTCTTGAGATTTTTCTAGGGATTTTTCAGGCCAGGTATATAAATAGGTGCGGTTTTTACCAATAACAAAGCTCAAAAGCACTTCGCAATCGAGCCGTGAAGAATCCGAACAAACTAATAGTTGTTTGTCTTGAGCTAGTGCCTGAGCAATCGTCAACATACGTGATTGATGAGTGAGTTAATCTGCAAGCGCAGCAAGCTGGTCTGCTTGATACTCGTTGACTAATGGTTGTACAAGCTCGTCAAGATCACCTGAAATCACTTCATTTAATTTATATAATGTTAAATTAATACGATGGTCGGTTACTCGTCCTTGTGGGAAGTTGTAGGTGCGAATACGTTCAGAACGATCACCACTACCTACTAAAGATTTACGCTCTTCGGCACGTTCTTTTTCTGATACTTCCAGTTGCGCACTTTGCAGGCGCGACGCTAAAAGTGACATAGCTCTTGCACGGTTTTTATGTTGCGAACGCTCATCTTGGCACTCGACCACTAAGCCCGTCGGCAAATGGGTTAAACGAATAGCAGAATCTGTTTTGTTAACATGCTGCCCACCGGCACCACTTGCACGAAAGGTATCGACACGCAGATCGGCTTTATTAATCTCGATTTGAGACTGCTCATCGGCCTCGGGCAAAATCGCTACGGTACAAGCAGAGGTATGCACTCGCCCCTGAGATTCGGTCTCTGGTACGCGCTGTACACGATGCGCACCCGATTCAAATTTTAGTTGCGAGTAAACACCTTGCCCAACAATGCGCGCGATAACTTCTTTATAACCACCATGATCACCTAAGTTTTCGCTAATGATTTCAATTTTCCACTTACGTTTTTCGGCATAGCGGCTATACATACGAAACAAATCACCAGAGAAGATAGCCGCTTCGTCACCCCCAGTGCCTGCACGCACTTCTAAAAAAACATTTTTTTCATCATTAGGATCTTTGGGCAATAATAGTTTTTGAAGCTCAAGCTCTACCGGCTCTATTTTAGCCTCGGCCAATTTCAATTCTTCCTGCCCCATTGCGCGCATTTCAGCATCACTATCATTAAGTAATATTTTGGCCTCGCTGAGATCATCAATAATAGTTTGATACTCAGCAAAACATTTAACCACGGGTTCAAGCTCTGCATACTCACGAGACAATTCCCGGAATTTATTTTGATCGCCAATAACGCCAGCATCACTTAATAAGGCACCTACCTCAACATAGCGTTCTTGTAGTACTTCTAATTTTAAACGAATCGATTCTTTCATAATATTTTATCGGTAAAAACTCACGCTTCGTGCATAAGTAAATTATTTTTTATTAAGGCGTCTCTGAATAACAATGGATATTTTTACTTTAGCAAAAACTTTATTTAGACTTATTCAGAGCTTACTTAACTTTTTTGTCCGTATTAGCTAATTTTTCTTTATTCGCCTGCTCACTTTCGCTTTGGGCAAAGCCTAGTAGCTGCTGAGAAAACGCAATAAGATCATGTCGTCCCTCAACACCCGCCTGTTTTAATTGCTGCGTTGGACTATGCAGCAATTTATTGGTCAAACTCTTGGCCATTTTACGCATTGCCTGCTCGGCATCGGTACCGTTTTCTAAATCGCGCAGCGCTTTTTGTAAGACTTCTTCGCTAAGTTGCTCAGCGTATTGCCGATATGATTTGATCGTTTCAACGGAATGGCGAGCACGGCGCTCTTTAAAGAATTCCGTGACATTGCTTTCGACAATGACATGCGCTTCCTGTGCAGCAATCTCCCTCGATTGTTTGTTCTCGTCAATCACATCTTTTAAATCATCAACGGTATACAAATAGATATCATCTAGCTCGCCTACTTCTGGTTCTATATCACGCGGCACTGCAATATCGACCATAAAAATAGGTTTATGCTTACGTAGTTTTAATGCCGATTCAACGGCACCCTTACCCAATATCGGTAATTGGCTCGCCGTTGATGATATAACAATATCAGCATTCACTAAAAACTCTGGAATATCCGCTAATAATATCGCTTTAGCGTCAAACTCGTCGGCTAACTTTTGTGCACGCTCCAGCGTGCGATTAGCAAACATCATTTTTGCAATGCCTTGCTCTTTTAAGTGTCTGGCGACTAGATCTATTGTTTCGCCAGCACCAATAAGCAAGGCCGTATCGTCTTTTAAATTAGAAAAAATACGCTGGGCCAAATTAACCGCTGCATAGGCAACAGAAACCGGGTTTCGGCCTATAGCAGTGTCGGTACGCACTTGCTTGGCAACACTAAATACACGTTGAAAAATACTATGGAGTTCACTCCCTAGAACATCGGCCTCTTGTGCGACAGCATAACTAGACTTCATTTGCCCCAATATTTGCGGCTCACCAAGCACCATAGAGTCCAAACCACAGGCAACACGCATCATATGCATCATTGCCTCGTCACCATGGCGAACATAACAATACTTAGCAAGCTCCTCAGCATCTAGATCATGGTACTCGGCAAACCAAGCGACAACCTCGGCTTTTGATAACTGCAATGGCGATTGATCGTCACTCTCAGCGCCTATAAGAGGTGCATCTTGTTGCCCTGACAAATAGATCTCGGTGCGATTGCAGGTCGACAAAATAGCCGCCTCATCTGCAGGAGTATGGTTCACGATTTCTTGTAATGCTGGCACCATCGATTCAGGCGCAAATGTGACGCGCTCACGCAAATCAACAGTTGCACTTTCGTGGTTAAGGCCTATAACAAACAAAGGAATCATGGAAACTGGGGTAATTGGGCATTGTCTGCAGCCCCACAACAATAGCAAGGCTGCACTTATTAAGTTTTGTATTGTCTTATATTATGTCGTGAGTTTCATTAAAAATTGTACTTTTTGATGCGTTTAACACTTTTTAAGAGCCACGATTAAGTATTTATTGATAAGCACCTCTAAAAATGGAGCATATAGGCTAAATTAATCGCTAGATGACCAATAGCTTGTTATATCAGATAGTTAAAGCTGTATTTAGCTTTAATTTAAGTGCCAAGTTGTACTAAGATGATATTTACGGCACCATCACTATTACTTATATGGTTCATATCTCTATGAGAAGTCAGTTTTTCGTTTGCTTTACTTTACTGTTTATACTGCAGTCCTGCGGTGTATTAACAAGCGAACAAGCACAACCAGACAATAGGCCAAACCCTGACACCGCCAACGAAATAGCACCTACCTCTCCAGCTACAAACACTGCAATAGCCCCCAAGGTCGAGCCCGTTACAACTGAGCCGGATACCACTCTAGAGACTGAGCAATTTTCAAGGGAGGTTCTTTATAGCTTGTTAACAGCAGAAATAGCAGGGGCACGTCAGCAGTATAATATTACGCTTAGACAATACATTAAGGCGGCCAGCATAACGAAAGATGTTGGCATTATTGCGCGCGCAACGCGGCTTGCTCAATATTTTCGAAATGGCAACCAAGCCCTTAACATGGGCACATTGTGGCTTGAACAAGAACCCAACAATATAGAGGCACATACCATTGTCGCCTCTGCCTATGTAGACAAGCGCCAACCCTTAGAGGCACTGGATCATGCAGAGTCTATTTTGGCATTGCTAACCAAAGAAACCCGTAAGCAAGCGGCAAATAATACACAGCAAACCAGTACAGTAAATGGACTACAATCCGTAGAGATTCCGCAGCCGAATATAAAACAACGTGCGGCCATCTTAGAGACTATCGCAAACTTTAGCCGTACGCTGGATCTAGAGACACGCGAGGCATTAATTAGCCGCTACCACACTCTCGATAAACGCTACCCTGAATTATCTCCTGTTAAAGTTGGCCTGAGCGTACTTTACGCCTCAAAGAGAGATACCGATAAAGCCTTTGCCATTGTCCGCGAAGCCATTGCGCAAGATGAAGACTACTTACCCGCCGCTAGACAAGAGATCAATTTACTCAATGCAAACCGACAGTTTGATGAAGCACTCGTACGTTTAAAACAGCAGCTAGAGAAAACACCTAACAACGCACGCATCCGCCTACTCTATGCTCGCACATTAGCACAAACCGATATTAAAGCCGCCTACGAAGAGTTCACCATACTCTCTGATAATGCCCCTAAAAACTTAGACATTAAATTCTCTAAGGCAATTATTGCTCTAGAATTACGCAAACTCGATGACGCACAGCAAACCTTTACCGAACTGCTCAACCGTAATTATCGTCCTAACACCATTAATTACTACCTAGGCAACGTTGCCGAGCTCAAAAAGGAGACAGAAACGGCTATTAGCTACTACCTGGCGGTCAATGGTGGTAATGACTTTGTCGCCGCCAATACGCAAGCGGCTCGTCTCATGGCCGATTCAAACCAACTCGATGACGCACAAATACACTTGCAGAAATTGCGTAATCGCTCACCCAACTTTAGAGCTGAGTTCTTCAATACCGAGGCCGACATCCTCGAAGATCAGGGTCAAACACAAAATGCCATTGATGTTTTAAACGTTGCGATCAATGAATATCCTGACAACATTAATCTGCGCTATACACGATCTAGCCTATACGAAAAAACAGACCGCCTTAGCTTAATGGAAGATGATCTTCGTCACGCACTTAATTTAGAGCCTGAAAACGCTGCCATATTAAATGCGCTGGGCTACTTTCTTACCAACAGAACCGAGCGCCATCAAGAAGCTTATATGCTCATTAAAAAAGCCATAGGGATTAGGCCCAAAGACTCCGCTATTTTAGACAGTATGGGCTGGGTTTTATTTAAGCTTGGCCGCTTTGATGAAGCGATCCCATACCTACGTCAAGCATTTGAACAATTTCCTGACCCCGAAATTGCATCTCACTTAGGCGAAGTGCTATGGGTAAACGGCAATCAGCAAGAAGCCCTACAAATATGGAACAAGAATTTAGAAGAAAATCCAGACGACACACAAATACCAGCAGTTATGCGCAGGCTCAATGCACAGCCTTAAGCCAATGATACTAAAGCCCTTAGCCGCTAAAACACCCTTGAGTGTTTATCGTTTATTAATGGTATTTAGCCTGCTATTGATCATTAGCGGCTGCACAACAAGCCCTCCCAAAACTCAACTTGACCCACTTAATCGCGCCAATGCACTAAACCCGCCACCACTGTCTTGGCAAATAAGTGGCAAGTTAGGTATTCGCTCCCCACAAAAAAACGGGAGTGTGACCATTAATTGGCAACAGCTCGAAGATAACTTTACGATAAAAGTTCAAGGTCCATTAGGCCAAGGTAGCGCCGTTATTACGGGCACACAGTACAGTGCAGAAATAAAACAACCGGGCAAAGCACCCGTCAGGTCAAATAACGTTGATGAGTTAATCTTTAACTCATTTGGCTGGAGCCTACCATTTAACGATTTTATTCACTGGATACGCGCAACTGCCAACCCCGAACGACAAATTAGCAATATCAGTTATGATCCAGATTTAAATACACTGAGCTTACTTGAGCAGTCCAATTGGTCACTGGAATATAGCCGTTACAAACCCGTTGAGTCTTGGTTGTTGCCGGGCCGAATCAAAGCCACACAAAACGGGACTCGCCTCACCTTGCTTATTCGTCAATGGACAATCCTCTAAACCACCACCTAGTAGCAGCGCTTGATAAACAAAAAGTATCGGTTTACGCTGAGCTTATGAAGATCATAAAGAACTGGCAAAAAAAGCGAGCTATAGGGCATTTTTTAAATAAACTCCCTACAGACTTAGCAACAGCATATGGCTCTAAAGAGTTTTACAGCGAAGGCCAAATAAAAACTATTACCCACCAAAAACACTATCCTAGTCGATATATAGGCTATGCTTTTGTGAGTTTTTTAGCAGAGCAAGAAGCAGTTAATACAATAGGCAACAGCGAACTCGTCAGGACATTGCGACAAGAGGTGGCCAATTTATTTTTTGATGGAAATATAAATTATGTAAGCACGCTCGCCCAAAAGCGAAAAACAGGTAATTCTGGTCACTGCTCGATAGATACAGGCTCTAGTAGTGTCGGAGACTAATACACTATACTAGCTACCCGTAAGCAGGCACTTAGATAAAAATGGCGTGCTTATCTATAGCCTAACGCGGCTTAACCCTCGTTTAATTCGATATTTAACAATGATTTTATCACTAGCCTCCCCAGCCAAGCTCAACCTTTTTTTGCACATTACTGGCCGGAGAGACGATGGTTATCATGAGCTGCAAACTCTCTTTCAACTCCTCGATTATGGCGATACGCTGCATTTTGCATACAGAGATGACGATGAGATTACCTTAACCCCAGCGATCTCTGGAGTTAGTTATCAAGACAACCTCATTATTAAAGCTGCTCTCGCACTTAAAAAATACATCCTCGCTCATCCTGATATCGCCTCAAAGGCAAATTTAGTCGGTATCGATATCAATATTGATAAAAAATTACCGATGGGTGGCGGACTAGGCGGTGGTAGCTCTAATGCCGCAACAACGCTCATCGCCCTGAACCACCTGTGGAAAGCCCAACTTTCCTCGCAAACTCTTTGCAATATAGGGGTTAAACTAGGTGCCGACGTACCCGTATTTATCAATGGTTTCAGTGCCTGGGCCGAAGGTATTGGTGAAAAATTACAAAAAGTCGAGTTAGCTGAACAATGGTTTATGGTCATAAAACCCGATTGTCATGTGCCCACGGCAGATATTTTTTCTAGAGAAGAATTGACAAGAGACACCCTCGCCATTACAGTAGCGGCCTTCTTTGAGCAGGGCGGCAAAAATGATTGCGAAAATGTCGTTTGCCAGAGGTATCCTGAGGTAAAAAAGGCCATTAAATGGCTTAATAACTTCTCGGATGCCAAGCTCACAGGAACCGGAGCTTGTGTATTTGCCGCGTTTTCTAATGAAAACCAAGCAAAAGCGGTATTAGCACAAGCCAAATCGTTAGCAAAAGACAACGGCTGGCAATGCTTTTTAGCGAAAGGCATTAACCAATCACCCGTGTTATCTTTTTTAAACGATGAGTAGATTTACAGAAAATGTTTGCTAGTATGTATTCTTTAAGTAGTGTTTGCTTAATGACATTCAAGATAAGCAAGCATTAAAAAGTTTATTGGGGTGTAGCCAAGTGGTAAGGCAGCGGGTTTTGATCCCGCCATGCGGAGGTTCAAGTCCTCCCACCCCAGCCATTTTAATCAATATCGCCGTCTAGCGACCCTCAAAAAATCTAAAAACTAGTTTCTAAGGTATCCCATCGTGTCAGACTTTATGGTATTTACCGGCACTGCCAACCAAGCACTCGCCAAGGACATCGTTAACAAACTTGGCATGCGCCTTGGGGATGCAACAGTCACCCAATTTTCAGATGGTGAGATATCCATAGAAATTAACGAAAATGTTCGCGGTCGCGATGTTTTTGTTGTGCAATCAACCTGTGCTCCCACACACTTAAATTTAATGGAATTAATTATTCTAGTTGATGCACTACGCCGTGCATCTGCTGGGCGTATTACTGCCGTTGTGCCTTACTTTGGCTACGCACGACAAGATCGCCGCGTACGCTCTGCACGCGTGCCCATTACCGCTAAAGTTGTTGCCGATATGATGGTCAATGCGGGTATTGATCGTGTATTAACACTCGACCTACACGCCGAACAAATTCAGGGCTTTTTTGATGTACCCGTTGATAACATTTACGGTACACCTATTTTACTCAACGACATCAATAACCAAAAATACGACGAGTCCGTTGTGGTATCACCCGATGTTGGTGGTGTTGTACGCGCGCGCGCAGTGGCCAAACAGCTTAGTATTGATCTCGCTATTATTGATAAACGTCGTCCCAAAGCCAATATGGCCGAAGTAATGAACCTAATTGGTGAAGTAGAAGGTAAAGTCTGTATTTTGGTTGATGACATGGTTGATACCGCTGGCACGCTTTGCGGTGCATCAAAGGCATTAAAAAACTATGGCGCAACCAAAGTCGTTGCCTATGCAACACACCCTGTTCTCTCGGGTAAAGCTATCGATAATATCAATGGCTCAGAGATCGACGAACTCGTCGTTACTGACTCCATCCCATTAAGCGATGCAGCACGCTCTTGCAGTAAAATACGACAATTAAGTTTAGCCTCAACAATGGCAGAAGCCATTCGCAGGCTAAACAACGAAGAATCCTTAAGCGCGATGTTTAATTAATTACTTTTCGTCAAAATATTAATAAACATCTGTTTTGGAAAAACCCTATTGCTAACTATTGAGTAGAAAACAAATAGTTATGTAATAGATACTACTAACAGCTGTTGTCATGGTCGCAAATGGCAACAGTTTTTTAATGAGGACATTTACAATGTCAAATGAAGACTTTGTATTACATGCCGAAGCCCGTGAAGACCAAGGGAAAGGTGCGAGCCGCCGCCTTCGTCACCAGGGTTTAGTACCATCAGTTATTTATGGTGGCACTAAAAATCCACAAAGCATCTCTATTATTGGCAAAGATTTTCTAAAGCACTTAGAAAACGAAGCTTTTTACTCGCACATCATCACTTTGGATGTTGGCGGTAAAACAGAAGATGTTATTTTGAAAGACCTACAACGTCACCCTGCTAAACCTGTTGTTATGCACGCAGATTTCTTGCGCGTATCGAAGAACCAAAAGTTAACAACTCGTGTACCACTGCACTTTATTAACGAAGACATTGCAGTAGGTGTTAAAACACAAGGTGGTATTTTATCGCACACAATGACTGACCTAGAAATCAGCTGTCTACCTGCTGACCTTCCTGAGTTTATCGAAGTTGACGTAGCGACTCTTGAGCTAGATTCAATCTTGCACATCTCAGACCTTACCTTACCCAAAGGTGTTGAGTCTGTTGCACTTGCACACGGCGAAGATCACGATCTTCCTATTGCTTCTATTCACAAGCCTAAAGGTGCAAGCACCGAAGAAGCAAGTGAAGAAGAAGGCGAGAGCGAAGGCGAAGATAGCGCTGAGTAAGTACTCTATTGATAAGCCTGTAACAATGTTACTGTTACAGGCTTACACTCTACTTAGTTGCTTTCTTATTTCGTTTTTATTACTCGCATTGTTAACCTGCCAAAACACTCCAACTATTTCTTCACACCCTTTAAAATAATCTATTTGCTGCAAGTCTTAAAGCGAGGCATTCTTGGATAACATCATCAAACTTATTGTTGGCCTAGGTAACCCTGGAGCTGAATATGATCGTACCCGCCATAATGCTGGTGCAGACTTTGTCGCCGAGCTTGCACGCCAATACAGCACACCATTAGTTGCCGAGAGCAAGTTTTTTGGCTTATCGACCCGCATTTTTGTAGGTAGCCGCGATGTGCGCTTATTAATCCCAACTACTTTTATGAACTTAAGCGGCAAATCCGTTGGTGCTATCGCACAGTTTTATAAAATTGAGCCAGAGAATATCCTTGTCGCACACGATGAACTCGATTTAGCACCGGGTGTTGCACGACTTAAAATTGGTGGTGGCCACGGCGGCCATAATGGCCTAAAAGATATTATTAAAGCACTCGGCAATAATAAAAACTTTTGTCGCCTACGCATAGGCATTGATCACCCCGGTAGCGCCAAGCTTGTAAGCAATTATGTGTTGCGTAAAGCGCCAGTAGCCGAACAACAATTAATTGAAGAGAGTATCCATAATAGCCTACGCGCACTACCCGATGTGGTAAATGGCGACTGGAATAAAGCCATGAAGGATTTACACACCCAGTAATCAAACAGTTCATGTAATAAACGATTAAAACACTTGACCTTAAAGCTCAAATCCTTAGCATAAGCACACTTTTCAAGCGCTCCTAAAACGGAATCAACATTATGGGTTTTAACTGTGGCATTGTTGGCCTACCTAACGTCGGCAAATCAACTTTATTTAATGCATTAACCAAAGCGGGGATCGATGCCGAAAACTTCCCATTTTGTACGATAGAACCCAACTCCGGTATTGTGCCGGTTCCCGATACTCGCCTTAACCAATTGGCCGATATCGTAAAGCCTGAAAAAATTATCCCTACCACCATGGAATTTGTCGATATAGCAGGCCTGGTTGCAGGCGCGTCAAAAGGCGAAGGCCTTGGCAATAAATTTTTGGCTAATATCCGTGAGACAGATGCTATTGCCCATGTAGTACGCTGCTTTGAAGACGAAAACATCATCCATGTAGCCGGTCAAATTGACCCCATTGCCGATATCGAAATTATTAATACCGAGCTTGCCCTTGCCGACCTCGATAGCGCAGAAAAAGCCCTTAATCGCTACACTCGTGCCGCTAAAGGTAAGGACACTCATGCAATTGCCATGAAAGCATTGATGGAAAAAATTATCCCGCACTTGGATGAAGCAAAACCACTGCGCTCGCTTAATATAAGTGATGACGAAAAAGAGTTATTAAAAGAGATAAACCCGCTTACCTTAAAACCAACCATGTACATTGCCAACGTTGACGAAGATGGTTTCGAAAACAATCCTCACCTTGAGCGTGTACGCGAAATTGCCCAGAGCGAAAATGCCGTCGTTGTGCCTATTTGTAATAAGCTTGAATCTGAAATAGCAGAACTTGACGATGAAGAAAAAGAAGAGTTTTTAAATGACCTTGGCATGGAAGAGCCTGGCCTAAATCGTGTAATACGAGCAGGTTATGAGTTATTACACCTACACACTTACTTTACCGCAGGTGTTAAAGAAGTGCGCGCTTGGACTATTCCGGTTGATTCAACAGCACCACAAGCCGCCGGTAAAATTCACACAGATTTTGAAAAAGGCTTTATACGCGCAGAGATTACAGGCTTTGATCATTACATCGAACACAACGGCGAAAGTGGCGCTAAAGAAGCGGGTAAATGGCGCTTGGAAGGTAAGGACTATATCGTCAAAGACGGTGATGTCATTCACTTTAGGTTTAACGTATAAGTTTTATCAATCAAGCATCACTGGATAGTTTCTCTAAACTCCGTTGGTGTCATGTGCATTTTCTTTTTAAATAAACGTCCAAAATATTGTGGATAATCAAAACCCAATGTGTAGGCAATTGTTGTTACTGGGTCGTCAGTACTCGCCAACAATTGCTTTATCCATAATAAATAACGGATGCTCTGGCGGTAGCTAACCTACATCCGCTAAATAGTCACTTATCGTTGAGTAATGTTTGCTTAGCATCGATTTAATCGCCTATATAAATCACTCAGAACACCTTTGAATAAAATATTCTAGAGAGTGACAGCAATACAAAAAAGACAACATTAATCATATTAAGCCATATTGGGTCTTTATGTGCATAGTGCGCAATAAAAGCTGTTAACAAAAACAAACCGACACCCGCGTAGGCCCATTCTTTTACCACCAACGGTAGAGCCGGCACCAGTAAAATTGCCGCAGCAATTAACTTTAGAGCCACCAATTGAATGCGAAAATAATCCGGGAAGCCGAGAGCCTGAAAGCCATCGATGGCCCCCTGACTAAACAAATAACTCCCAGCGCTGAGCACTAACATGCACACAACTAAACCAGTTGTTATCCAATAGATTAAAACCATATTTGCCACCATTAACGAATCTGTTTACAGAGAGTTAGTTACGATAAAAACTCTTTAATCACATTTTGTTGTTGCTTGTGACCCGTTGGATCAGCTGCGGTTTTATATCTCGAAAAATTCTCAGCCCAAGGCGATGTTCTTTTTCTAATAGGTGGGTTGTCGCTATTAACGCATTCGATGACAATATCTGCAACTTCCTCAGCGGTTTGATACAAACCCTCTCTGGGTTGCCCTGCCCCTGCCGACATATACTTTTCAAGAATCGGACGGTATTCGTCCTCTAAAATGCCACCCGTTGAGGCCACTTGCTCCATAATATTATTGGCAAATTCAGAAACGATGCCACCGGGCTCGACATTGGTAAAATGAATACCAAACGCTGGGGTAACATAGGTTGCAAGGGACTCAACATAACCCTCAACGGCAAACTTTGCCGCGCAATAGTACTCATTAAAGGGTTGGCCAACCAAACCACCAACAGAGCTCACATTAACAACATGGCCTTGCCGTGCTTTTCTCATATGTGGCAACACCGCTTTTACACAACGCGATACACCATGAAAGTTAACATCCATTACCCAGTTAACCTCTTCTTCACTCGACTGCTCGGTTGTGCGCACATAACCTGCACCGGCATTATTAATTAGAGTATCGATACGTCCCTCTTGCTCGATAATTTCATCGACGCAAGTTTGGATACTTTGCGTATCTTGTACGTCTAATTGCTTTATATGTAATTTAACCTCAGCAGCCACAGACGCTTTGATCAACGCACCATCCTTTTTTAAATTGCGCATCGTTGCATAAACAGTATTACCCTGCTGTGCGAGTTTTACGGCCAAAGTTAAACCTAAGCCCGTTGATGTGCCTGTTACTAATATTACCTTTCCCATTATTAAGCCTCTTGCTATTCACTTAGGTCACACCAACGTCGCTGGAATAACCCTCCTCACTCATTGACGATAAAGACATTGTAAAGACTGCCTGGGCATGATTCAGTGAAGAGAATTACATTTCTGGCATACAAAGCACCGTATATAGCAGTAAGTTTGGCCCTATACGGTCTATCCGTTCGCTAAATTATTTCAACGTATCGTAAACAATCGATTAAAAACCCTAAAATCTACGGTAAAAATCGTAAACCATTGAAAAGTAATGGCTTTTACTTTATTTAAAATAATAAAATATACGCCCAGCCGCCCCGTATCTAGCCACATAATAAAATTGGCATTGTTAAGTTGTTGAATATAGCGTACTTTTTAAAATCGAGTGATGTAATATAAGAGATATACGCTTTATAGGATATACGGTCGTAGGTTAAGCGTTAAGTACACAAATTATGAATAAGTCCGAAGCAAGAGATGATTTATCGTCGCTATCAGGCTCTCAATTTGTGGAGCTTATATAGGAGTCATTGGCAAGGCGTTATGCCTCTACATATTTATATATAGAGGTGTATACTTAATAATGTTACAAAACTGGTTTCGTGATGGTGATAGTGAGTCCAGTTAATTTTATTTCACTATTCAAAGTAGAAAATAATATGAGTAAAGGTACAGTAAAGTGGTTCAACGCCGATAAAGGTTTCGGTTTTATTACTCCAGAAGATGGTAGCAAAGATTTATTTGTCCATCATTCAGAAATACAAGCAGGTGGTGGTTACGCTACTCTAAACGATGGCCAACAAGTAGAATACGAAGTAGGACAAGGTCAGAAAGGCCCCTGTGCAAACAAAGTTGTTGCGCTATAAATTAATGACATAACAAGTCAATTAAAAAAGGACGTCGCAAAGCGGCGTCCTTTATTTAAGTGTTATGTGTTGGTAAATTAAATGTGGGATTTTCTGAGACAGTTCGATCGCATAAGAGACCAGCTATACGATAAGCCCTGCGAACGTTGCGGGACTATAATAGCTTTCAGCGAAGGTGTTGCTGCTTGTCCAATGTGTCATCAAGTATCTGAAAAAGAATTAATTGAAGTTCATATCAAGCAAGCTAAAGAAAAAGACAAAGTTAAGAAACTAGGTCTGATTTTTATTGCTATTTCTTTTGTTTTATCCTTGTTTTTTTATTTAGCAATCGATTATTAATAAACACATAACAAGCCCCTGTAGTGCCAATAACACTCCCCCCCTCACTATTGCATTTAATACCTTAATATAGCTCCTACCCATTAATTTGGCTTAAACTACCAGTCAACAGTATTAAACTATCTCATTGTTTATGTTTTTATATCATTACTGACTAGTATTGAATTTACTAAAACCGCTACTATTACACCTATCATTAAGTAATCTTCCATACTTAGCTGTCTATACAAAATCGAAACTCTCGTAATTCACTACAGGATATTGAAAATGACCGATGACTCTTCTTACACTCCACCAAAAGTCTGGACATGGGATGCCGAAAATGGCGGCGAATGGGCAAAAATTAATAGACCTATCGCTGGAGCAACACATGACAAGACGCTTCCGGTAGGAAAGCACCCATTTCAACTTTACTCGATGGCAACACCTAATGGTGTCAAAGTCACCGTTATGCTGGAGGAGCTTTTGGCGCTGGGTATTAGCGAGGCCGAGTACGACGCTTATATGATTAATATCGGTGATGGCGATCAATTTGGTAGTGACTTTGTCGACATCAACCCTAACTCAAAAATCCCTGCACTCATGGATTACAGCGTAGATGGTAAGCCACAGCGAATCTTCGAATCCGGTGCGATATTGTTGTATCTCGCCGATAAATTTAATGCACTAATCCCGAGTGATCCCGCTGCAAGAACTGAATGCCTGTCCTGGCTATTTTGGCAAATGGGCAGTGCACCATACTTAGGTGGTGGCTTTGGTCACT
Source organism: uncultured Pseudomonadales bacterium (assembly GCA_947488935.1). GTDB lineage: Bacteria > Pseudomonadota > Gammaproteobacteria > Pseudomonadales > Cellvibrionaceae > CANLBN01. Next base: position 134,863 of record CANLBN010000005.1, on the reverse strand, counting down.
TTTATAACTACGCCCCTTTTAAAATGGAATACCCCATTGACCGCTTTACCATGGAAGTGAAACGCCAAATGGATGTGCTCGACAAGCACCTAGCCGACAAGCAATTTATGTGTGGCGACGAGTTTACCATTGCTGATATTGCAATTTGGCCTTGGTACGGCAACCTTGTATTGGGCACACTGTATGGTGCCGCTGAATTCCTACAGGTAGAATCTTATACCCATCTTGTGCGTTGGACGCGCGAAGTTAAAAAACGCCCAGCAGTACAGCGAGGCCGGATGGTCAATCGCACATGGGGGGAGGAACATGAACAATTACATGAGCGCCATGACGCCTCTGATTTTGAATTGCGTACTCAAGACAAACTAGCACAAGAAAAATAAATTTTTCTTGTGCATTACTTTAATTTTTTGCTGAGGTTATGTATTTTCTTGCATATATAATATCGATTTAACACTACTATTATAGTGCTATCTTTAAAAAGGTAGCACACCACTCCTTTTTATATCTTTTTTACGGCATTAAAAATAAAAATTATTTTTAATGCTTACATTCTACTTGAGGTTCATCATTAAAGGCTTTCCATTTAGCACTTTTTTTGCTTAACTATCGCCTCAATTTAAAAACCAATCGGAATTACTGACGATTGGTACTAATTTACAAAGGTACGTTACTTACTATAAAAATTCACTATCCCAACGCTGGAGATCAATAATAATGGTAAAAACCGACATAGAAATTGCACGAGCAAGCCAAATGAAACCAATTAACGAAATTGGTGAAAAGCTAGGTATTGCATCTGAGCACTTAGTTCCCTACGGCCACACTAAAGCAAAAATAGACAGCACGTTTATCGAGAGCCTTAAAGATCGCCCTAACGGAAAACTAATCTTAGTCACTGCGATTTCGCCCACTCCAGCAGGTGAAGGTAAAACAACAACGACCGTCGGTTTAGGTGACGGCTTAAACAGTATCGGTAAAAAAACAGCCATGTGCTTACGCGAGCCAAGCCTAGGGCCTTGCTTTGGCATGAAAGGCGGTGCAGCAGGTGGCGGTTATGCGCAAGTTGTACCGATGGAAGACATCAACCTACATTTTACCGGTGATTTTCACGCCATTGGCGCTGCGCACAATTTACTCTCTGCACTGATCGACAACCATATTAAATGGGAGAACAAAAGTAATTTAGACCCGCAGCAAATTACATGGCGTCGTGTCATGGACATGAATGATCGTACACTACGCGACATCGTTATTGCTCTTGGTAGCGCTGCTAATGGTATTACTCGTCAAACCGGTTTTGATATTACCGTGGCATCGGAGATTATGGCCATCTTCTGTTTGGCGACAGACCTTGCCGACCTGCAGCGTCGTATTGGTAATATCATTGTTGGCTATACACCCAACAAAGAGCCCGTTTATGCACGCGATATTAATGCCGAAGGTGCAATGACGGTACTACTAAAAGACGCTTTTAGCCCAAACCTTGTACAAACCCTCGAAAATAACCCGGCCTTTATTCACGGCGGCCCCTTTGCCAATATTGCTCACGGCTGTAACTCTGCCGTTGCAACACAAACTGCATTAAAACTTGCCGATTATGTGGTTACCGAAGCAGGATTTGGAGCCGACCTTGGCGCCGAGAAGTTCTTTGACATTAAATGCCGTAAGACTGGCCTAAAACCCGATGCTGCTGTTTTAGTGGCCACTGTACGCGCGCTTAAAATGCACGGTGGTGTAGCTAAGGATGAATTAAACAATGAAAACGTCGATGCCCTTAAAAAAGGTCTAGATAACCTTGGCCGACATCTGCGCAACCTTGGTCAATTTGGTGTGCCCGTTGTCGTTGGCATTAACCACTTTACTGCCGATACTGACGCCGAAGTACAAGCCATTATTGAATACTGCGCCGAATTCGGTGTAGAGGCATGTGTGTGTAAACACTGGGCCGATGGTTCAAAAGGTACGCAAGAGCTTGCACATAAAGTTGTGGGTTTAGTTGAATCGGGGGCCGCTCAGTTTAGAACACTCTACCCAGATACCATGCCGCTATTTGAAAAAATACGCCATATTGCGCGCACACTTTACGGTGCCGACGATATCGCTGCCGATAAAGCCGTCCGTGATAAATTGGCAAGCTGGCAAAAAGAGTTTGGTCACTTCCCCGTATGTATGGCTAAAACGCAATATAGCTTTTCGACAGACCCTGCCCTACTAGGCGCACCGTCCAATCATATTGTACCTATTAGAGAGGTAAGGCTCTCGGCAGGTGCTGAATTTATTGTCGTTGTTTGTGGCTCGATAATGACCATGCCTGGCCTACCGCGAGTTCCTTCGGCGAATAATATTAAATTAAACGATGAAGGCCTAATTGACGGTTTATTCTAAAGCTAAAACATAAAGCCCTAAGCCAATAAAAAGCCGTTATTTATTAGTCAATAACGGCTTTTTATTGATAGCCCCATATTGACAGTAAAAATACCCTCTTTTAATTTTTCCAAATAATTCCATTTAAAGCGGCCCTGCCCACAGTTTTACCATGCTCAATGGTTACTACTAAAAGTCTATTTTATTAAAAGAATATAAATAATTACCATAACAGCATAGAAGACAATACGCTGCTTACCCTGTAGAATTATCCATCACAATGCTTATAAGAACAGTTTAATCAGGTTTACTATGTCGATATTACTTAAATTATTACGTGAAGGACTAGGAAGAGTCATCGTATTCATTAGCAAGCTCACCCAGCCTAAACAGCTTGAGCGCAGCCCAGAAGCAAAGGCGGCTTTAAAGAACGAAACTAGTCGTTTATCACTCTATGAGTTCTACGCTTGCCCATTCTGCGTTAAAACCCGTCGAGCCATCCATAAACTCAATATAGATATAGAAACACGCGATATTCGCAAAGAAAAAGAATACTATCAGGAGCTATCCCAACAGGGTTCTACTCAAGTTCCCTGCCTGCGCATAGAACAAGGCAACAAAGTTAAATGGATGTACGAATCTGACGATATCATCAATTACTTAAATGGCCGCTTTAATATACCCTCGTAGTCGTTGTACGCTAAGCTAGGTATTATTTTTACCTGTGAATAATTCGTCATATTCACAGGTAGCAGGCTTGTTAAATCGTGTTATTCTATAAAATTCTTCTAACTATTGAGTGAGCACTCTCAATCATCACTCCATAAGCTATTGCATCAAACAATAATTAACTGAACACTCCCCCTCTTATTTTACTTTCTTACAGAGCATTCTATGTGGTTTAAAAACTTAAGGATTTACCAATTTACACAAGGGTATCAATTAGACAAAGCAACGCTTAACGAGCACATGAACACTCGCTTATTTTCGCCCTGTAGCAGTCAGGAGCCTTCTCGCCTAGGCTGGGTATCGCCAGTATCACCTAAACAGGCGCCCAAACAAGCTATTAGTAATGAAGATATCGAGCTGGTTTTTACTCACGATGACTATCTATTAATATGCGCCAAGAAGCAGGAAAAGGTCTTACCCGCCAGTGTTATTAACGAAGCACTGGAGGAAAAAGCGGCTGAGATTAGCGAGGCAGAAGGCAGACCTGTAAGGCGTAAAGAGCGACAGGATTTAAAAGACGATATTATCATGGCTTTATTGCCTAAAGCCTTTACGCGCTCTAGCTTTCAATATGCCTATATCGACCGCAAACAAGGCCATATTGTAATTAATGCCGCATCGGCCAATAAAGCCGAAGAGTTATTAACACTATTGCGCGAGTCGTTAGGTAGCCTGCCAGTTATCCCTATTGCTAGTAAACAACTACCCTTTCAAATGATGACTCAATGGGTAATGGAAGCCTCTAAAAGCGGCTCAACACCCCAACATTTTGAACTTGGGAGCGAATGTGAACTATCTAACCCTAAAGAGACTGGTAGTGTTATTCGTGCCAAGCACCAAGATCTGGCGTCGGCTGAAATTAATAATCACCTACAAGCAGGTATGATCATCAGTAAATTGGCCCTCAATTGGATGGATGGCATTGAATTCGTACTCGACGACCAGCTCGCCATCAAACACCTACGCTTTAATGATAATATTCAGGAAAAAGCCGATAGCTACGAAGCCCAAACTAGCGAAGAGCTATTTGCTATTGAGTTCTCGGTAATGACACTGGAGTTATCCAGCCTTATCAAACAACTCATTAATGCCTTAGGTGGCATAAACACCGAGGCACAATCCGTTGAAGAAATCGTGGCACGTGTTGAAAAGGCCGATAGTCACCAAAACGATAAGAGTGTCGATGAAGTAAGCTTTGAATAAGCTTGCTTTAAAGAACTAAATAAACACACCTCATTTTATGAGTATTCGATAGTATGAGCACAACAAAAAGTACCATTAATTGCCCAAACTGCGAGACAGAAATAGATGTAAATACTATTTTGTATCATCAAGTCGATGAGCAATTAAAAAAACAATATCAAGATCAGTTAGCAAAAGAAAAGCAACACTACCAAGCTGAACTCGACACCTTAGAGACAGAGCGTCAAAAGATCTCTGCCGAAAAAGCAAAGCAAAAAAGTATTATCGAAAACCAAGTCAGTCAGGAGTTAAAAGCACGCGAAATCTCACTAAAAAAGCAGTTAAAAGCACAATCTGAGGCAGAGCAATTAGAAGCCATGACACTGTTGCGCGAAGAGCTCGACGAAAAATCCAGCAAAATAAAAGAGCTCAATAAAGCCACTATTGCATTAGAGCAACTAAAGCGCGAAAAAGATGAACTCGAAGCATCCATAAGAGCAAGCGCCGAAAAAGAGCTAAACCTAAAAATAGCCCAAGAGAAGGAGCGCATTCAAAAAGAGGCATTCGAAGCCAATGAATTGAAGTTTAAAGAGTTGCAAAAGCAGCTAGAAGACCAAAAGTCACTCACGGCAGAAATGAAGCGCAAACAAGATCAAGGCTCAACCCAAACTCAAGGCGAGGTGCAGGAGCTTGCCATAGAAGAATGGCTGTTTGAACAGTTCCCTCTCGATACCATTGCCGAAATAAAAAAAGGCGAGCGCGGTGCCGATTGCATACAAACGGTCAATACCCGCTCCCGACAAAACTGCGGTACTATTTATTACGAAAGTAAACGCACCAAACACTTTCAGCCTAACTGGATTGAAAAATTCAAAGCCGACATTCGCGAAAAAAATGCTAATATTGGCGTGCTAGTCACCGATGCACTGCCGGCAGATATGGAGCGCCTTGGTCTAAAAGAGGGGATTTGGATATGCTCTTTTAGCGAATTTAAAGGCTTGTGTGCTGTACTGCGAGAGTCAATTATTCAAGTGAGCACCGCTCTTGTCACCCAAGAGAATAAAGGTGATAAAATGGGTATGCTCTATGATTTTTTGACCAGCAATGAATTCAAGCTACAAATAGAGGCCATTGTCGAAGGCTTTACACAAATGCGCGCCGACCTTGAGTCGGAGCAACGTGCAATGCGTTCCATTTGGAAAAAACGCGAAAAGCAAATTGATAAAGTCCTATTGAATACTAGCGATATGTACGGCTCTATCAAAGGCATTGCAGGCAACGCCGTACAAAGTATCAACTTATTAGAGCTACCCGAAGAAGAATAAAATAAATAAGGTAGTAAACTCTCTACCCAGTAATAAGTCCTAAACTAAAAATAACCGGATAAAACAATGCCCTCTGACCCAAATTTTATCATCATAGCCATTGTTAGCTTTTGCTGTTTATTGATGCTGTTATCGGTTACTAAACATTATGCAAAAGATTCGTTGATTCCTGCCGATGCATGGGTGCTTATCGTTGGTCTTATTTATGGGCTTTGCATAAAGTATTTTGAACTCGATCAACTGCCGAGCTTTACACTCAATGCTGAGGTTATTCTCTTAGTACTACTCCCCTTACTGATTTTTTCTAGTGGACGCCTAATTAGCGTCTCCGAGTTAAAGTCAGAGGCGCTGCCTATTAGCTTTTTCTCTACTGTCGGGGTGATTGCCACCACCTTTCTTATCGGCGTACCGCTCGCCTATGTATTAGATGTACCTATGATTCATGGCCTATTGTTAGGCGCAGCAGCAAGTGCCACTGACCCTGCCGCAGTCTCGTCTATTTTTAAAAACTTTACCCTTGAAAAGCGTTTAGAACTAATCGTAGAAGGCGAATCACTCTTTAACGATGGCACGACCGTTGTTTTATTTACCCTAATCAGTAGCATCGTTTTAAGCAATGCACCCTTTGACTTTTTAAGCACCTTCGGCTCCTTTGTATGGGCAGTATCTATTTCACTTCCCTTAGGCTTTTTACTCGGTCACTTAGGGGCATTTACCATCAATCGATGGAAGGAGCGACATGCCTCATTTGATATAAGCATTAGCCTTATTGTCGCCTATTCGTCTTTTTTAATTGCAGAAAAACTATTGCATATATCTGGCGTAATCACCGTATTAGTAGCCGCTATGGTATTTTATCGATACCGTAACCTCAGCGCCGAAACACCCAAAAAAGAAGAGCAAACCAGTTACAGCATTGCTAATTTTTGGGAGTATATTGCACTACTTGCCAACGGCATCTTATTTTTCAGCCTAGGGACAACAACAGGTTTACATGACTTTAGTGAGGTACCTACCATTGCCGTGATTGTCGGTGTGGTCAGTGTTTTTATTGGGCGCTGTATTGTCGTGTACGGCAGCTCTGGCCTATTGCGTATTGCCCGTTACAAGTTGGCCTTTAAGTGGCAAAATATATTAGTACTTGGTGGCTTACGTGGCGCTGTTTCTGCTGCATTAATATTAATGATCCCGCACGATTACCCCTATCGAAATATATTTTTGTGTGTCATTGTTGCTATTATTATTTTCACACTCATACTACAACCCATCGCCTTGAAAAGTTACTTGGACAAAGACCAACGCTCTCAATAATTTTCGAGGTAGTATTGAAGTATTAATACGCATAAAATATATGCATTACCCACAAACTTTACTTATGGTGCTGTATGGCAAAATCTCTTCAAGATCAACTAATGGGCGCCGGTCTTATTGATAGTAAAAAAGCAAAAAAAATATCAAAAGATAACCGCAAGCAAAAGAAAGTCCAAAAAAAATCTAAAGATAACTCCTTAAATGAAGCACAGCTAGCTGCCCAAAAAGCACAACAGGACAAACTAAAACGCGATCAAGAGCTCAACCAGCAGCGCAATGCCGAGGCAGAGAAAAAGTCAATTGCCGCACAAATTAGCCAACTCGTTAACCACTATAAACTGGACCGCAAAAAAGGCGACACTGACTACAACTTTACCGATAACTCCCTCATCAAAAAAATAGTTGTCAGTAGTGAGATCTCGAACGAGATCGCAAGAGGTCGCCTATGTATCGTTCGCATTGGCGAGACATACGAAGTGATACCCAAGCCTATTGCCGATAAAATACGCGAACGAGACCAAGAGGTTATTGTCGTTTATAACCAAAAACCAAGCGCTAACTCTTCGAGTACAACGACCAGCAGCAATCAACAGACTGAAACAACTGACTCTGCGGATCAGTCCGACGACGACTATTATGCTCAGTTTGAAATACCCGATGATTTAGTCTGGTAAAAACCCCTTCTATGACATCTATTTATAACTGCCCTGTTTGTCACTGCGCTCTGCAAGAGAGTATGTCATCGATAAATAGCCTTAGCTGCCAACAGGGGCATAATTTTGATCGTCATAAAAAAGGCTATATTAATTTATTGCTCGCTCAACATAAAAAGTCAAAACAGCCTGGTGATGATAGTAAAATGGTCGAGGGCCGACGTCGCTTTTTAGATGCTGGCCATTACGACGATTTTGCCAATAAGATAGCAGAGCTTATTCTTGCAAAGGAACCTCAGCATATTCTCGACGCTGGCTGCGGCGAAGGGTTCTACCTTGATTATGCAGTATCAAAGGCTATCCCCAATAAAAGCCCAGACTCTAAACCCATTAATGCTTTTGGTTTTGATATTAGTAAACCCGCTATTGCGGCAGCGGCTAGCAGATACAAAAATATAGAGTGGGCGGTTGCCTCAAGTGCCAGAGCACCTTATCAAACAGGCACATTCGATTGCATTATTAGCGTTTTTTCACGCGTCGAGCCCAATGAATTCTCCCGCTTATTAAAACCCGGCGGTATTGTTATTTACGCGGGGCCTGGGCCAAATCATTTACTGGGTTTACGCGAGCTTATTTATTCAGAGGTAAGACCTTATCAAGTTGAAAAGCATGTTGATTATTTTAACGAGGACTTCTCACTCTCAAAAAAAACAGCACTCACAATCCCACTGTCACTCAACTCTAATGACGAAATTATGAATTTGGTGAGCATGACACCTCATGGGCAACGTATAAATCAAGACGCTGCAGATCGCCTTAAGGCTACACACACACTTAACGATAATGCTGACTTTTTATTATACGCCTACCAAAAGATACGCTAACCCATGACCGCTATAAACTCACAAGACAAACAAACACCTCAACAAGCAACGGTTACTAAATCAGGGCTTGGCAATCTCTTAGAGCTTTGGCCTTTTCTTAAACCCTATCGCTGGGTATTGCTCGCGGCGTGTTGCACACTGTTGTTTACAGCGGGGCTCAACTTATCTTTAGGTCAAGGCGTTAAACTTATTGTCGACGATGGGTTTATTGGTGGATCACTAGAAAAACTCAACCAAACTCTGGGTATTTTTCTGATTATTATTGTTTTAATGGCCCTAGGCACATTTACTCGATTCTATTTAGTCACCTGGATTGGTGAGCGAGTAACAGCCGATATCCGTAAAGCGATTTTTAATCACTTAATCACCCTAGAGCCTGACTACTTTGAGACAAATCGAACAGGCGAGCTAATGAGTCGCCTAACAACAGATACAACATTATTACAGTCCATTATGGGCTCTAGCCTAAGCTTTGCCTTGCGCTCCTTTTTGATGATGTTGGGTGGCTTAGCCATGCTATTGCTGACTAATATCAAACTCACCCTAGTGGTATTTGGCGCACTGCCCTTAGTCATGTTACCGGTATTTATTTTTGGTAAGCGCGTGCGTAAATTATCCCGTGATAGCCAAGATACTATTGCCGATGTCGGCACCTATGCTGGAGAAATTTTACAACAAGTTAAAACTGTACAAAGCTATACACGAGAAGACACCGAACGATCAGCATTTGCTAAAGAAGTGGAGCGCGCATTTACCGTTGCCAAAAATCGTATTATTAACCGTGGCTTATTAACCTCGCTAGTTATTTTATTTTCCTTCGCGGCCATTGGTGTAATGATCTACATTGGTGCTAGCGATGTGCTTGCAGGCAATATGAGTGGTGGCGAGCTGGCGGCCTTTATTTTTTATGCCGCTATTGTGGCCGGTGGCGTTGCCGCAGTATCTGAGGTGCTTGGCGAGTTACAACGCGCGGCCGGGGCAACAGAGCGTTTATTAGAGTTATTAGCGGTTAAGGCCGTCATTCAGTCCCCTGACACAATGGATACCTCGCCTAACCGTCAGCCAGAGTCATCACACAAACACACAAATAACAGTGCCATCAATAATGCTATAAGCGATTACCATATTTCTTTTAAAAACGTTAACTTTAGCTACCCTAGCCGGCCTAATACTCTTGCATTAAACAATATTTCTTTCGATATAAAGCGTGGAGAGACAATTGCCCTAGTTGGCACAAGTGGGGCGGGTAAAAGTACTATTTTTGAATTATTGCAACGCTTTTACGACCCACAAAAAGGTGCAATCCACTTAAACACAAACACGCTAAACTCACTACCGTTAGATGATGTGCGACAACCCATGGCCATGGTCCCACAGCAACCCACACTATTTAGTGCTGATGTATTTCATAATATTGGTTATGGCGACCCAGATGCACCCAAGCAAAAAATTATCGATGCGGCAAAAGCCGCACACGCCCACGAATTTATTGAGCACCTACCCGAGGGTTATCATAGCTTTTTGGGAGAGCGCGGCGTACGCCTAAGTGGTGGCCAAAAACAACGCATTATTATTGCAAGAGCCATTCTTAACGACCCAGAAATATTACTACTAGACGAAGCAACCAGCGCATTAGATGCAGAAAGCGAGCAACTCGTACAAGAAGCACTGATTAAACTCATGGACAACCGCACCACCATTATTATCGCTCACCGACTTGCCACCATCGTACACGCCGATAGAATTTTAGTGATGGAAAAGGGCGAGATCATTAACGAAGGCTCACATCAAGAATTATTAAAAACCTCAACGCGCTATCAAAAACTCGCTGCGTTACAGTTTGGGCATAAGGATAAATAGTTTATTTTAATTGCTACTTAAGCGCATTTTGTTGACGATATTGAGCTTACACACTCTATATTTTATCCTCCTAAAAAAGGTACGAAGCGCTTCTGAGCGTAAGTTTCGCCCTCTTTCAAGGTATTGCTCATACTCTTCGCTTGTAATGTAATTGACGGGTGGCTTACTCCTCTTCATCATTTCCTCTCTTTGTACCCAAACGTTATCGACCCATCTATTCTCGCTGCTTTAATATTGCCCGACAAACGAGTAATATTGCTTTTCAGTTAAAAAAATTTAATCTGAAACCTATAAGTGACATCACTGATGAAATTACCACCTTTAAACTCTATTCGAGCATTTGAAGCAGCTGCACGGCATTTAAGCTTTAAAGAAGCCGCAGAAGAGCTGTTTGTTACCCCTGCGGCAATCAGTTATCAGATAAAGACACTTGAATCATATTTAGGGGTACGATTATTTATTCGAGAGAATCGCTCGATACTGTTAACACCAGCAGCTCAGCGCTGTTTAATCGATATAAAAGGAGGGTTCGAACTCATCGCTAACGGTATAGAAAAGGCACAAGCCAATCCTTATAGCGGTGTACTTAACATCAGTGCAGCACCCGCATTTACCATTAAATGGCTGGCTCCCAAACTACATAGCTTTATGGAACTACACCCAAGTATTGATGCACGTATTATTGCGGGCATGAAATTTGTTGATTTACAGAATGAGTATATTGACGCAGCAGTGCGCTTTGGAGCGATGGAAGACAAGGATTTATATACCGAAAAATTGATTGAAGATTCCTTACTACCTTTATGCTCACCCTCCTTACTGGAAGGAGCGCACAGCCTAAACGACCCAAGCAATATCAAACATCACACACTAATTTACGATGACTCTCTCAAGAGCTTCCCCGCACAACCTAGCTGGCAAGACGCCCTCAACCACGGAGGGATTAATCACCAACTGGGCTCGCAACGCTGCATTAGATTCAATCACGCAGAACACGCGATACAAGCAGCTATCGATGGATCAGGCTTGCTATTAGGCAGAAGAGTACTCTGCACACCAGACATACAGGCCGGGCGATTAGTCTCCCCATTTCCTAATTGCGAAATCCCTTTAAAAGCAGTTCATTACTTTGCCTGTATAAAAGAAAAAGCCAACCACCCTACTATTTGTGCTTTTTTAGCATGGCTAAAGGAGCAGTTAAAAAACACTCCCTATACTAGCCAAGATTAGTATTGAAATATCCATATCATTATCTCTACCTATTACCTATTTCTTAACAGCAAGAAAAACCCTACACCAAAGCAGAATAAAATAGGAATCAAGACAGCAACAAAAGGAGGAAACCCATAAACCAAACTAGTCGGCCCTAGCAAGTTTTGGCTTAATTGAAAAACAATGCCAACCACCACGCCACTAAAAATGCGGTACCCCATTGTTACTTGACGCAAAGGCCCAAAAATAAACGAAATAGAAATAATAACTAGGCTAATAATCGCAAGTGGCTGTAGTACCTTATTCCAAAAAGATAATTTGTAGCGTCCATTGTCTATGCTTTGCTGCTCGAGATAATCAATATAAAAAAACAGCTTAGTAATTGACAGGCTATCGGACTCCTGTACAAGAATGGACAACAACTCTGGCGACAACTGTATATCCCAAGGGCGTATTTGATATGTTTTTTGTTCGATATGATTAGTGCTAAGCGTCGTCTCTATAATATTTTCTTCTTGCCATTGTCCATTGATATAAATTGCAGACTCGGCAAAACTGGTTGAGATCAGCTCATTATTTTTGTTGAAATTATAACGCGTTACACCTAATAATTTTCCGTTAGCTTGTACACTATTAAAGTGCATAAATGCATCGCCTTCGCGGTTCCATAAACCTTCATGAGAAGACAGCGCACTCCTAACGCCCTCGCGCTTTAGATCCCGCCTATTCTCACTATATTGTTCAGCAGTCGGGATAACATATTCTGCAAGTAATACAACAACAACAATCAACAATAAAACCGGCTTAATAATTGAGGCAGCCAAACGCACTAGACTGACCCCCGCTACACGCATCACAATTAACTCGCTAGTTGAAGCAAGGCTGCCCAAACCAATTAAACTCCCGACTAGTGCGGCAAATGGCATAAACTGGTAAATACTTGCAGGCAGGTTTAGGCCAATATAAATACATACCTCTAAAAAGGTATAATTATGTGTAATCTCACCGAGTTCATCGATAAACTTAGCCAATATATCGAGTGAACAAAGCACCAGTAATACCATCAGTATCGATGATAAAATAGTGCCAAATAAATAATGATTTAATAATCGCATGATTGTTTAACTTATTAACTATAGCGTTTTTGCTTTTGTTTAGAGGCAATTAAAAAGCGCCCGATAACACCCGTACGCCAGACAAACAAAAAGCAAGCAATACCCAAAAAAAGAAGATGTACAGGCCAAAGACCAATCACCGTTGCTAATGTCCCATCTTCGATAGCCTCGCGCGCACTATTGAGTAATACCAGATACACTAAATAAAGAAGAATGGCAGGAAACAACATGACATATCGTCCTCGCCTTGGCGTGGTGTAACTCATAGCCACAGCAAGTACTGTGATAATAAAAATAATCAGAGGAGCTGACAGGCGTGTCTGCAATGCGGCTTGCTTTTCAACACCGGTAGCACTCAGTAAATCTAGTGTAGGTTGAGAGTCGACCTTTTTAGAGACAAAATCAGCATCGTCTTGTTCGGGTAGGCGCTGCCCTAATTTCTCAAAATAAGTAATACGATAATTGGCCTCGCCTGGTCGCCCCTGATAACGCACACCATTGTTGAGCTGCAAATAATTCTGCTGATATTGCTTATGCGTTACCCGCTCTGCCGAGTCTGCCTTAACTGTCGTTAATGGCTTATCTTGAGCAACCCCCGCACTGGCTATAAAAATGCCCTCTAACTCCTTATTTTTGTTTCGCTTCTCAATATAAGTGACTATGTCATTAGTACGAGAGGCCTGAAAACGTCCCGGCTTAACAACGTCTAACTCGCTGCGGCTTTTTTGTTGCTTAATGATTTGCTCAGACTTTTGTAGCCCCAGTGGCGTTAGCCACAAGCTACAAAGGCCAACCACAATTGCTACGATAACCCCTGGTACAAAGGTATAAGTGAGGAGACGGCGCTGGCTCATGCCACAAGAAGATAATACCGTCATCTCGTGGTCAGCATATAAACGACCATAGGCCATGATAATAGCCACCATAAAACCAAGAGGGATAATCAACTCTAAAAACCCCGGTAAGCGATAGTACATAATCGAGAATAAAACCGTTGGCTCAAACTTACCTGTGGTGGCTTCGGCTAAATATTTAACAAATCGACCGCTCATAATAATGACGACAAGCACAACGCTAACAGCAGTGGTGGTTTGTAATACTTCGCGGGTTAAATAACGCAGAATAATCATGCAATAGTCGTCATTGGTTTAATGAATGGTATAGAATAACAGAATGAAGCCCGAGCATAAGCCCCGATTTAGAAGATAATGCTCTATTTATCTATAAATTAGTACGCTTCGCCTATCAATAATTACTATCACACATACTGAGGATGCCATGTCTATCAACGTCGCCAATAATACAAAATTTTCTGCCAAAAAAGTTACTATCGACACATTAAAGACAGACTGTATTGTTGTAGCAGGGTTTTCCGACGGGGAGTTATCAGATACGGCCAAACAGCTCAGCAATGATAGCAATATCGCCATAAATACACTCTACAAACAAGGAGAGTTTAGCGGCAAAGTTGGGCAACAGGTTACTCTTTATCAACCGACTAAAAATATTAGCAAAGCCATTATCCTAGGTTTTGGCGCAAAAGATAAAACAAGTATTGCTGAGTTTCGTAAAGCAGCTAACAGCTTAGGTAAGGCGCTATCCAATAGCACACTCAAACAAACGGTGATTTGCCTTGATGAAATAGAAATACCAGACTGCACATCAAAGGTAAAAGCCCGTATATGCGCCGAAGCGATCAGCCATGGTCGTTATCAGTACGCTCAAACCAGATCCGGCACCAAAACCAAAAGCAATGTAAGTGTTACTTACGCAACAGCAACACCTAAGGACGCTAACAAGGGCCTAACCGTAGGCCACGCCATAGGCAATGGTATGAATGTCGCACGCGAGTTAGGTAACTTACCGGGTAATATCTGTACGCCTAGCTATCTAGCAAGCCAAGCGAAAAAACTGGGCAAAGCCCACAAAAACCTGAGCGTTAAAGTACTTTCCGAAAAACAAATGAAAGAGCTAGGTATGGGTTCGTTACTCTCGGTGTCTGCCGGTAGCAATGAGCCTGCCCAATTGATTGTGATGGAATATACAGGCGCCGCCAAAAGCCAAAAGCCACACGCCATAGTGGGTAAAGGTATTACCTTCGATACTGGCGGTATTAGCCTAAAGCCAGGTGCAGGCATGGATGAAATGAAATTTGATATGTGCGGTGCAGCTAGTGTGTTCGGCACAGTCACGACCCTATTAGAGTTACAGCCCAAAATTAATGTCGTTGCCGTTGTTGCTGCGGCCGAAAATATGCCCGGTAGCAAGGCAACAAAACCTGGCGATATTGTTACCTCTATGAGCGGCCAAACCATCGAAGTACTCAATACCGATGCCGAAGGACGCTTAGTCTTATGCGATGCATTAAGCTATGTTGAGCGCTTTAAGCCTCAAAGCGTTATCGATATTGCCACATTAACCGGCGCTTGCGTGATTGCTCTTGGTGGTCATGCGACGGGCCTATTCAGTAACGACGATGAATTTGCAAACGAGCTCGTTGCCGCTGGTATTAAAAGTGGAGATCGCGCTTGGCATATGCCAATGTGGGACGAATATCAAGGGCAACTCGATAGCAACTTTGCTGATATTGCCAATATTGGTGGTCGCCCAGCAGGCAGTATTACTGCCGCATGCTTTTTATCACGTTTCACTAAAAAATATACATGGGCACACTTAGACATTGCAGGCACGGCCTGGTTATCGGGTGGGGCAAAAGGCGCAACAGGACGCCCCGTCCCACTATTAAGTGAGTATTTACTGAGCAAATAAAAAGCTTTATTCTATGACACAGATCGACTTTTATGTGCTCACCCAAACAGCAGCGATAGCGCGATTTCACTATGCCTGTCGCCTAGCTGAAAAAGCAGCGAATCAAGGGCACCATATTGCAATAGCACTCGACGATAAAGAGCAGGCACAGACATTAAGTGATTATCTATGGTCATTTAAGCCCGAAAGTTTTTTACCTCATTTACTACAAGACACAGAGGAAACATCGAACGTTCAAGACCCAAGCCATAAAAGCCGGCAAGTACCTATTGCACTATTATGGGGTAAAGATAACGAAAAATACCATGATGTCTTGATCAATTTGAGCCAGAAGATCCCAGAAGGATTTAGCCGTTACCAACGGACCTTTGAAATTGTTATTCAAGAAGATGCCTGTTTAAAGGCAACTCGTTCACACTTTCAATTTTACCGAGAGCGAGGCTATCCCTTAAAATCACATACTGTGGGATAATATTGGTCACTGCTTACTTAAGGGGCCTCTAAACAGGTGGTAAGAGCAGAGTTACCCCTAACACATTAACGAAATAAGAATAGTTATTTCTATGGAAGACAAACAAAAAAAACAAGAAGAACTAGTCACCGAATTAGAATCTATCAAAGACCTCCTTGATAGTGATTTTATAGATGATGATAGTTTCACTGATCCCCGTGCACATAGAGCGAAGTCGGATCAAGAGCTTCTCGCGGAAAATATCGATGCATCGATAGAAATCCCCGTGCTTAACGAGATGGTCATAGAAGACGAGCCTCTCATAAAACATCCCCTTGAGACCGACGCAGATAAACACGGTAGTGAACCTACTGAACAGGAAAACACACAAGCAGAACAGACACTGAGTAATGTCTTACCTGGCCAACGGTCTTTATTTGATAAGGACAAAGAAAAAGAAGAAAACCACGAGGTAGAAGAGGAAAACCAACAAAAACCCCACACCAATACTAACGAAAACCCTTTTTTGCCCAAGCATATTCGAGACCGCCTGACCAAACCTTCTGATTTAGAAGCAATTTTGGCTGGGGATACCAGTAAAATAGAGAAGCCCGTTGTACTACCACCCATCGTTAAAACGACGGTAGAACCAGAAAAGCATTTTTTTAGTGCAAATAGCTTTTTGGACAATAAAGAACAAACGCTAGAGGATGCATTTAACAAAATCCCTGACAACGAAACCTCACCAACTAAAGCGACCGATACAATCGGTACAGCAGCAAAACCAAAAGACGATATTGACCGCTTAATTGATAATCTTATTGCACAATACCTACCCGAAATAGAAGCTAAACTTCGCTTGCAACTCAAAAAATCCTTAAGTAAAAAACCAGCAGAAAAAACAACGCCCCAATAATCGAATAAACCCGCCGGCAAGTTGTGTAATCCACCACATTCGGGGCTGAACTATGTATAATTCTTTTTGTAGTGCGATTGGCACTAAATACTGACGCGCGTATGTGATATAGGAAAAGCAAACACCTAAACCATTAGCACACATTAATATAACAAAAGACTTTTTGAACACCATGGAAAAAACCTATCAGCCACAAGCAATCGAACAATCCTGGTACCAAACTTGGGAAGACAAAGGCTACTTTAAACCCTCCGGTAAAGGCGAAAGCTATTGCATTATGATCCCGCCGCCTAATGTGACAGGTAGCTTACATATGGGCCATGGCTTTCAAGAAGCAATAATGGATGCACTGGTTCGTTACAACCGTATGAAGGGCAAAAACACCCTATGGCAAGTGGGTACAGACCACGCCGGAATTGCAACACAAATGGTGGTTGAGCGCTTACTTGAGGCCGATGGAGTCTCTCGTCACGACCTTGGGCGCGAAAAGTTTATTGAAAAAGTCTGGGAATGGAAAGAAGAGTCTGGCGGTAATATTACGCGGCAATTACGTCGCCTTGGCGCAAGCCCCGACTGGAGTCGCGAGCGCTTTACCATGGACGATGGCTTTTACAAGGCCGTGCAGGAAGTGTTTATTCAACTCTACGAAGAGAATTTAATTTATCGTGGTAACCGTCTCGTTAACTGGGATCCTAAATTACATACGGCCATTTCTGACTTAGAGGTGATCAACCAAGACAAAAAAGGCTCGCTTTGGCACTTTCGCTACCCACTCACTTCTGGCGAAGGCCATTTAGTCGTTGCCACAACACGACCAGAAACCATGCTTGGTGATACCGCAGTCGCTGTGCACCCAGAGGATGAACGCTACGCACATCTTATTGGCCAAACAATTACCTTGCCCTTGGTCGGCCGAGAAATACCTATTATTGCCGATGATTATGTCGATAAAGACTTTGGTACCGGCTGCGTAAAAATTACACCCGCACACGACTTTAACGACTATGAAATGGGGCAGCGTCACAGCCTACCCATGATCAACATTTTTAACGATGACGCACAAATTAATGACAATGCACCTGAAGCCTACCAAGGGTTGGATCGCTTTGTTGCACGCAAACAAATTGTTGCCGACCTAGATACCCAAGGCCTACTCGATAAAATTGACGACCACGATTTAAAACTACCCATAGGCGACCGCTCGGGTGTCGTTATTGAGCCTTACTTAACCAACCAATGGTATGTAAAAACACAACCCTTGGCCGATGAGGCAATCAAAGCCGTAGAGGAAGACGAGATAAAGTTTGTACCTAAGCAGTACGAGAATATGTACTTCTCTTGGATGCGCGACATTCAAGACTGGTGTATTTCACGCCAACTATGGTGGGGACACCGCATACCTGCATGGTATGACGATGCCGGTAATATTTACGTTGCACGTAGCGAAATCGAGGCCCGCGAAAAATATAAACTTGACGATAGCTTAGCACTACGCCAAGACGAAGATGTATTAGATACTTGGTTTTCATCAGGCTTATGGACCTTTGGTACACTTGGCTGGCCCGAGAACACCGAGGCGTTAAAAACCTTTCACCCAACCGACGTGTTAGTGACAGGCTTTGATATTATTTTCTTTTGGGTCGCACGCATGATTATGCTGACCCTGCATTTTCGTAAAGAGATCCCTTTTCATACGGTGTATGTACACGGTCTTGTACGCGATAGCCAAGGACAAAAAATGTCTAAATCAAAGGGCAATGTACTCGACCCTATCGATTTGATCGACGGCATCGACCTTGAATCACTCGTCACTAAACGTACCAAGGGTTTAATGAACCCCAAGCAAGCAAGCAAAATCGAAAAGCAAACTCGCAAAGAGTTTAGCGAAGGCATTAACCCTTACGGCACCGATGCGCTGCGCTATACCTATTATTCGCTTGCATCTACCGGGCGTGATATTAATTTTGATGTGGGCCGCATCGAAGGCTTTAGAAATTTTTGTAACAAAATTTGGAACGCCTCGCGCTATGTATTGATGAACTGCGAAGATAAAGATTGCGGCTTGGGTAATGAGCCAGTTGAATTATCTCTCGCAGATCGCTGGATTGTGTCTAAATTACAAATTGCCGAAAAAGCCGTTGCCGAAGGTATAGAAACCTATCGACTCGATCTCGCATCGCAAGCGCTTTACGATTTTATTTGGAATGAATACTGCGATTGGTACTTAGAACTATCAAAACCAATTTTATGGGAAGACAGCGGTACAAACACCGCAACCGATGCGCAAAAACGCGGCACACGACGAACGTTAATTCGAGTACTCGAAGCAACACTGCGCCTAGCTCACCCGTTAATTCCCTATATTACCGAAGAGATTTGGCAGCGCGTTAAAACTCTCGCTGGTGCCGAGGGCGAGACTATCATGCACGCCGCATACCCGATTGCCGATGAGAGTAAAATAGATCAACAAGCCATCGATGATATCGAGTGGGCCAAACAGGTAATTGTTGGTGTACGTGCTATTCGTGGCGAAATGAACATTTCGCCATCGGCCAAACTGCCCCTGTATTTTGTTAATGGCAGTGACGGCGACAAACAACGTTTACATGACAACGATCAATTCTTAATTAAACTTGCCAACTTAAACGAGACCCATTGGGTAGCAGCAGGCAGCGAAGCGCCGATGTCATCAACTGCACTCGTTGGCGATATGGAAATTCACGTACCCATGGCAGGCTTTATCGATAAAGACGCAGAAATTGCGCGCCTAGAAAAAGACATTGCAAAACGTAGTGGTGAAATCAAACAACTGCAAGGTAAACTTAGCAACGCTAACTTTGTCGATAAAGCACCCGCTGAAGTTGTCGAAAAAGAAAAAGCGCGACTAGCTGCGGCTGAATCTGCGGTAGAAAAACTACAACAGCAAATCGAGAAAATTAAATCTATCTAATTTATAAGCTAAGAGTTGAGCAGTTTACTGATTATCGATGGTGACTGCTCATTATCCATTAATGACAGAAAATAAAATTATCTTCATTACTCTTCTTATCGCTCTATCACTATGGTTATTACCTGCATTACTACTCACTTTAAGAGTGAATCGTATTAAGACGATATCTCCATCCTTCAAGAGAAAAATAATTATCCCAATGTGGACAGTACCTTTAGTAGGCAATCTCGTTTGTTACTTTTTATTTGCCAGAACAGGAATGCTCAACAAATTATCTAAAGGCGAACACATACATGCAGCATCCACTTTATTTAGAGGTAGATGATAAAATTTTAACCTCTATTTAAGCGACCCAATTGAGAACACATTAATTAAGCGTAGGATGCGAAAAGTGTAGTTGTTGATCACAAGCAGCCGACGCAACCGACTCATTTACTACTAGCTGACCAATCTCTTGCCACTGCGCTTTTGATTTTTTAATTTTATCGCTATCACTGTTGTCTATGTTTTCAACATAGCCGACTTCTATCGCCCAGCTCAATTGCTGATTGGGGTAATTCTCCAAACGCAACTCATCTCTGAAATCGTTTTTATCGGCACGGGGGGTATCGCCATGTGGGCGCAATCTTAGCCAGCGAGGTGAGATAATTTTATCGAGAACAATATTCTCACCTTTGCTGTTAACTACTGCCAAGTGAGAAATTGGCCTAAAGCCTACATCGGGTTTTTGCTGGCTAATTTCTTTATCCGCTCGACTAAAATCACGTAATAGGCGATAAGCAACTCCAAGCTGAGAAAAAGGTGGCAAACCATTTAACGGCGGCTCGTTATCCATTGTTAAATCAAGTACATGCTTAGTGACCGTACCTGATAAAGAATGCATAACAAACGCATTCAATGTAGGCACAGCAATATTTTTACTCGGTGAAGGAAACAACTTTAGCGCAAAACCAAAAGCACGTTTATTTTTTTGCTTTGTACCACTCAAGGCAACCGATGCCCTTGCAATAACAGGCGTATTGGTTAAATAACTAAACTGCCCAGTAAACGGAGAGCGTTGATCAATAATCCAATCACCCGCAAAACAAATACCATTAGCCTGAAACAATTTTTGCTTATTGGGGAAGTCTAATAAATCGTGCCTAACAGACAAAGTCCGCTTACCTGCCTCTAAAACATAGTTGTCCTTGCCCTTACCCTTTTTACCAAAGTGCTTACGATCAACCCGATACTGCGGTAGCTCTCGATAAGGGCTTTCAAAAACTATGTGTTTAATACGATCAAAGCTGCTACCTTGATATTCATTGGCTATTGATGCCTCGGCTAAAGATGTAGCGCCATTTGTAGAAAGGCTCACAAAACCTAACAAACAGATGGATAGTACCTGCAGGCAGGAACTTAGTTTAGCAACACAAGGTCTTAGCATTCGTTGTTATCCAATATCATTTTAGGCGATTTTGTCTATTGACTGTGATAGTGGCCATAATATCCCTAACCAGATCTTTAATTATAGACAAAGCGGTACCCAATTCATGTCGTCGCAATTCATAGCACAACAAAAAGAGCTTTTATTAGCTCAAACCAAAGATCGCATGGGCAAATTATTTACCAGTAATCAGATACTAGGGCGTATACAAACTATTGGCTGCGTTGCAGTAGAGATAACCCAGCGCTGTAATTTAGATTGTACACTTTGCTACCTTTCGGAACACTCTCAAGCGGTACGCGACATTCCCATTAGTGAGATATTTAAACGCCTAGATAATGTGATCACCCATTACGGCAAAGGCACACATGTCCAAATTACCGGTGGCGACCCCACTTTACGCAAACACAGAGAGCTTATCGAAATCGTCCGCTACGCACGTGACATAGGCCTCTACCCTGCACTCTTTACTAACGGACTAGCAGCAAGCCGCGAGCTATTAACACAACTTGCCAGTGTCGGTTTATGTGATGTCGCCTTTCATGTGGATACAACACAGCGGCGCAAAGGCTACAAAAACGAAGTAGAACTCAACGAGATACGCCAAGAATATATTAATCGTGCTCGTGGACTAGGCTTAACCGTCATCTTTAATACAACGGTACATAAAGAGAATTTTGCAGAAATACCTGCACTTGTTAACTTTTTTAGTACACAGGCCGATACCGTTGGCCTAATATCTTTCCAACTACAAGCCGATACTGGACGAGGAGAATGGAAAACTCGCGACATTATTATTAACAAAGAAACCGTACAGCAGCAAATCGAAGTAGCAACGAAAAAAACACTACCATGGGATGCTATGCAACTCGGTCACAGCGACTGCCACAGCTACCTACCCAACTTTGTGGTGAATAACAATATCCACCCTATGATGACCGATAAGCACTTTTTTAGTGACTTTGTAAAAGACTTTTCTACTATCTCCTGGGATAGACACACCTCGACTAGCAGCATTGTTGCGTCCTTTTTACAAAAAGCTATTACTAAACCGCTTTGGTGGCCTCGATTATTTTTATATGCCTTTAAAAAGCTAATAAGCCTATCTGGCGATATCATTAAAGGGCGTGGACGTGTTCATAAAATGACAATATTTGTGCAAAACTTTATGGATGCCAAACACTTAGAGGAAGAGAGAATAGATGGCTGCTCCTTTATGGTAATGACAGCAGAAGGGCCTGTCTCTATGTGCAAACACAATGCCAACCGCGATGAGTTTATACTCAAACCGATAGAGATCACCAACAAAGATGGAACTGTCGAGGAGTTTCAGCCTCTTAAATGGCATAGCCCCAAAAAGGCATCGAGCTAAATAGTTAATTATATCAACAATGCGGTTACTAATATTATGTTAAGAGCAACACTTTCATCGTTAAAAAAATCAACAGCCTTACTTTTTATTGCAAGCTTATTTTTCTCTACGCTATCTCATGCGACCAACCAAGAAGCCTACCAAGAGGCTCTAAAACACTGGTCTAAGGTATTAGTAGAATTTGTCGATGATAAAGGCCGAACGGACTTTATTGCTCTCAAAGAAAAACCAGAAGACCTTAAAAAAATGGTCAACTTTATCGCCAGTGCCAGCCCAAAGTCTCACCCCGAGTTATTCCCAACACGAAACGACGTACTGGCTTACCACTCTAACACCTACAATGCCTTAGCTATGCATGAGGTAATTAAGAAAAAGATTCCAAAAAACTTTAGTAGTTTTTTTAAACGCGCTGCTTTTTTTAAATTTAGAGGTGTCGTGATTGGCGGTAAAAAAACCAACCTATATGACTATGAAAATAAAGTGATACGCCCACTCGATGAGCCACGCATACACTTTGCGCTCAACTGTATGGTTAAAGATTGTCCTCGCCTACCCCAGCAACCTTTTTTATCAGAAACTCTTGATAAACAATTTGACGATGCGACGGTAGAATTTTTTACTAAAGATAATCACCTGCGCTTTGATCATGAAAAAAATACCGCTTATTTATCATGGATTCTCGATGTATACGTCGACGATTTTGTTGAGTCGGGAAAAACTAAAGACCTCGCGACCTATGTTAACCCTTATCTTAGCAAGCCAATTCCAGAGAGTTATAAAATTAAGTTTATTAAATACGACTGGACTGTTAATCAACAGCCATAATTCCAAGACTATTCGCTCTCCACTTACAATTGCTGCTCATTGGTATAAATAGCCAATGAGCAGTCTTTTATTGTTTATTAATACCCATCTGCATTAAAAAAATTTGTTATATTAATAGCACGATTAGTTCTGCCACTATCAACACTTGAGGCTTGCGGTCGCGATATAAACACGACAAAATAACACTCGATTAGCCTGTAGATATTTCATATAAATAGTATGTTTAGCATAGTATTTATTAACTCACTGAGGACACCGATTATGTCACTACGTATTAATGACCAAGCACCCAACTTTACGGCTCAAACAACCCAAGGAGAAATCACCTTTCATGACTGGATTGGCGATAGCTGGGCCGTTTTATTTTCTCACCCAAAAGACTTCACGCCTGTTTGTACAACAGAGTTAGGCTTTGCCGCAGGCCTTGAAGACGAATTTGCCAAACGCAACTGCAAAATGATTGGCTTAAGCGTCGACCCCGTTGATAACCATGCCGACTGGGCAAAAGACATTGAAGAAACCCAAGGCCATCAAGTTAAGTTTCCTATGATTGGCGATACCGATCTCAATGTCTCCAAACTCTATAATATGTTCCCTGCTGACGAAACGGGTACTGCCGAGGGCAGAACAGCACTAACTAATGCCACAGTTCGCTCTGTATTTATTATTGGGCCCGATAAAAACATTAAACTGATGATGACTTATCCTATGACAACCGGTCGTAATTTTAATGAAATTATCAGAGTCTTGGACTCTATGCAGTTAACAGCTAAACACAAGGTAGCAACGCCCGTAAACTGGGAGAATGGAGACGATGTCATTATCGTACCTGCTGTATCTAACGACGAGGCAAAAGAGAAATACCCCGAGGGCTGGAATGAGTTAAAACCCTACTTACGCGTGGTAAAACAACCAAAATAAACCGGTAAATATTTTATCTATACAAACACCTCCAGATAAACACCTACTGTTTGTAAACGTCTTTTTGTGGTTGCACCTTAGCGGCCACAATATTCGCCCCCCCAAAACCAGACATAAACCTTAGCCGGATAAATAATACTGGCTATAAATCGTGACTGATGTTTATCAAATCACTATAAGTCTCTACAATAGCGCCTCCTATTAATAAAAAATAATAACAGTGCCACTTGTAGCCATAGATACAAGATTACAGACCGGTAACAATACCTATAAAGAATACCTATAAACAGCCAAAAAACATCAAATGCAAAAGCAGTTGCCGCTCTACATCAGCATATTGGATTTGTAGAGCGTTAAATAATAATTTAGACGGATATTAACGCGAATGAACACACCTAAAAAATTTAAAGCCACATGGATATTCTATCTCTTTATTGTGCCTTTTTTAATCGGTGGACTAAACTCTCTAAACTCTGTTGTAGAAACACTTTACACATCACCGAATACTGACCGCTGGCAAGAAGCACAGGCGATTGTTCTCTCTGCTCGATTAACTAATCAAACGAAAGACGGCTCGACTACCTACAAAGCGAAGGCACACTACATTTACACTTGGCAAGGTAAATCCTATTCTGCCAAACGCATCTTTCTCGATGAAAGCTATGACAGTAACAGAGAACGGCAACAACAGATCGTCCGACAATTAAGGCAACATAGAAGCGATAAAAATAAGATAACGATATGGGTCGACCCAGAGAACCCATCAAATGCAGTCATCTACCGCTCTATCCAAAGCAGTGCTGTGACCACACCTATTATTACAGCAATTATTTTATTGAGCATCAGTGCGCTTGGATTTTGGGGAATCAGCTATGTGAAGGGCCTTCAAAAAGATGAGGCCGAACGACAAAAAAAATACCCGGACCAGCCCTGGAAATGGAAAAAGATTTGGCAAACGAATGAGCTTACATCAGGCCATAAAACGCAATTAATTGCCCTACTACTCGCAAGCATCGTAATGACGGCTATCTCTGTAGGCGCAGCACCAACGGTCATTCAAGAGTTTAAAACCAAGCAAGACAACGCACTCTTACTATTTGCTATATTCCCGCTATGCACGCTAATTTGTTGGGTCCAAACCACTATTTATTTCCTTCGCTGGAAGCGCTTTGCAAAAACTCTATTTAAAATGGACACATTCCCTGCGGCACTTGGCCATATATTGCGAGGGGAATTAGTCATGAAAGACAAACTACCTACTGGGACAATTTTTAATATAAAACTCAGTAATATAAGAAGCCACATTGTAAAGTCGGGCAACAAAAACCGAAGAACCGAAACAATACTATGGCAAGATGAACAAAAGATCCCTGTTGAAGAGGGCTCCTATTTAACTGCATTTAGACTACCTGTTTTATTCGACATCCCTAGTGATGCTGCGCCTAGCAATTGGGAAAATAGCAGTAATAAACTTTTATGGCGTCTACATATTCATGCAGATATTCCAGGAGCCGATTACATTCAAAAATTTGAAGTACCTGTATTTAAACCCGCTAAACATACTATCAATACACAGTCTGTTACAGATCAAATTTATACCCGTAAAACCTATACCGATGAAGGGGACTGGTCACGCACAAAAGTTATCGCCAGTACAACAACACAAGGCAATTCTTATTACTTCCCACCCGCACGTCATAAAGGCGTAGCCCTCTCAATGACAGCAGTCACCGCTATATGCTATGTAATGGCTATAGGGGTGCCTACTTGGATCAGTGATCAAAGTATTATCGCTACAATAGGCAGTGTGATGTTTGCTGTAGTGGGTGGACTATTCGCTTTGGTATTTACACTGATATCTCTCGATGCTTGGTTATTTAGATCAACCCTCGATACATCTCGTGGGCAACTACGTGTCCGCTCAGGGATGTTTAAGATGAGGGACAGCACCTATCAGGTAAAATACATAAAGCAATTATCATTAAAACGCACCACGAGAGTGGGTAATTCACTTTATTATGATATTAACGCGACGCTGCATTCTGGCAGCCATATTAAATTAGCGACCGCTCTCGTTGGCAAACGTGATGTCACTGCGCTCATGGATAAAATAAGCCAAGAAATAGGCCTAGAATCCACTACAGACGCCAATAAATAACCAACATACAGAAATAGAAAAAACCTATCACACATCACCCATTTTTGTATCTAATACGTGTACATTTACTACGTAATTAGCACTTAAATGAGAATCCGGGCCATAATAGTGGTTTTTACATCCAATAATAAGCAAGTACTTACATACTTCAAGAGGCTTTAATAGCAGAAGCCTATCTTTTAAATAAGACTTATCCACTCTTTTTGTGACTAAATTATAAAGGTGCTATAGCTGAATTTAATCATGAATTGTATCCAGCTAGGGTATAATAGCTCTTGATTTGTTTATAATTTAATCAAAACTTTCTTTGAAGAGAATAAACAGTTATCAAAATGAGCGATAAAAAGCATTTACAAGTTAATATCTCGATAAGGTGCAGGCTTCGCCCGCTGTATCTATTGGGTGCTTTATTGCTTTGTATAACCCCCTTTTTGATGAGCAGCAGTAGTATACCAACGGTACTGGACCGTGTAATGAGTACTGGCTCGCTCTCGATACTTTCTAGTAATGGCCCCATTACTTATTATGAAGGACCTTTTGGCTATACTGGCTTTGAATACGAATTGACAGAGGCCTTTGCAAACCATTTAGGCGTTGCCCTAACCATCAAAGACCAATCTAACCTCAGTGACCTACTATCTTCGGTAGAAGCAAAAAAAGGCCATTTTGCAGCAAATAACCTGAGCATTACACCAGAGCGAAGAAAGTCGCTCAATTTTTCTGTACCTTACATGCAGGTTAAGCAACATGTTATTTATAGGCGTGGCAGTAAACGCCCAAGAACCATCGATGACCTACTTGATTTAGACATAATCGTTGTTGCCGATAGCTCCCATGCTGAGTCCCTACGCTCACTTAAAGAGACCTTTCCAGAGCTACGCTGGAGAGAGTTAGACGAAATAGAACCACTCGACTTACTAGAAAGTGTTCATAGTGGCCGCGCTGACGCCACTATTGTTGATTCAACTTTTTTTACAGTTAACCGAAATATATACCCCAAAGCCCGCCGTGCCTTTGACTTACACGACGAAAAAAACATTGCATGGGCCTTTCCTAAATCAAAAGACGATAGCCTATACAAAGCAGCAAATAACTTTTTAGTAGCGTATAGAAATAGCGGTGAGTTACAAAAGCTCAGTGACAAATATTTTAATAATCAGCGACTCGATGAAGGCGGTGCATTAACCTTCTCTAAACATATCGACAAACGCCTCCCTAAATGGGAAAGCTATTTTAAAGCGTCTGCTGCCGAGTTTGATCTCGACTGGTTATTTGTCGCGGCAATTAGTTACCAAGAATCACACTGGAATGCGAAAGCACGTTCTTACACAGGTGTTCGCGGTTTAATGATGCTAACTCAGCGAACAGCCAAAGCATTAGGCGTTAAAAATAGACTTGACCCTCAGCAAAGCATATACGGTGGCGCTAAATATTTTACACAGCAAGTTAAGCGTTTGCCCGAGCGCATTAAAAGCCCCGACCGCCTATGGATGGCGCTCGCTGCTTATAATGTTGGTTATGGCCACTTAGAAGATGCACGCAAAATTACCGAAGCCCAAGGCGGCAACCCCGACATATGGACTCATGTTAAAAAGCGTTTGCCGCTATTGAGTAAAAAGAAATATTACAAAAACACTAAGCATGGCTATGCCCGTGGTTGGGAACCTGTTCAATATGTAGAAAGAATTCGTAATTACCACGAAATCTTGGTCTGGCACCAAGAGTCACAACAACGCCGTTTGGCACTTGAATTAGAGAAGACGACCAAACCTGTGACGGTTTCTAGACTATCCGATGAAGGTCGATGGGGTAATCCTCGGTTATAATTTTTAGCCTGCCTTTTAAAGCATTCTGATTAAAAAAACACTAACATTTACTAGCTTTTATTTGTTCCCGTCTTTTTGCAAAAAAACTGCTGATAATAGTGCTACATTCATCCTTGCAAATACCTGAACACACTTCTATGTTGTGGTTAAAATAAGGCTCTTCCAATAGCCTTCTCTGACTGTGCACAACACCAGCTTTAGGTTCGCTAGCACCATAAATTAAACGCTCTATACGACTATGTACAATAGCACCTGCACACATAGTACATGGCTCTAGAGTCACGTAGAGGCTCGCCTTGATCAGGCGATAATTATTAATCGTTTTTGCAGCATCGCGCAGTGCAATAATTTCGGCATGTGCCGTTGGGTCGCAGCTTGATATTGGCCGATTAAAACCTCTGCCAATAATTGTATTATCGAGCACTACAATCGCACCCACGGGCACTTCATCAGCTACTGCGGCTTTTCTTGCCTCAGTAATCGCCTCGTTCATCCAATGCTCATCATCAAAATAGCTTTCGCTCATAGATTAATCGCCAATATATTCAAACCGAGGAACTACCTTCCCCTCTATCGTAATGCTTTCTGTAAACATCGAGAAAGGCCTCACCCACCAAGAATAATCACCATATAAGCAGCGATAAACAACTAGCAGCTCTTCTGTCTCACTGTGTCTGGCCGTATTAAACACTTCATACTCTTGCCCTTTATAATGCCGATAGCGCCCTTTAGCGATTGATTGGCTCATATATTCACTCTCATTACACTTTATTAAATCGATTAATCTCGCTATTCTAGGGCCTGTTAGCACTCATTGAACAGCCCCTGCTGGTATTTATTTTTCCACTAGCAAAGACGCGCCATGAGCGCAGTGTAATTGTCCGACACAAGCGATTGGCAACATCGCTAGAGGGAAAAATGGCCAGCCCTTTGGATTGAATCTAAAATAGCGTCACTCGTTGTTGCTCGTCGCTCATTTGGAATGACCAAACTACGCTTCTCGCGCCTAGATTGACGCTATTTTAGGCTCAACAGGTGCTATTCAATGAGTGCTAACAAGCCCCCGACTTAACCGAGAGGCCCTCATTTATGCCGTTAATTTTTTATGTCACACACGATGGAAATATGTACGAAGCCGATGTTGCCCTTGGCGACAGCGTTATGAATGGCGCAGTAGAAAACATGATAGACGGCATACTAGGGGAATGCGGTGGCGTTATGAGCTGTGGTACATGCCATTGTCACGTTGATGAGAAATGGCTCGATAAAACAGGCCAACCAGCAGCAACTGAAACAACCATGTTAGAAGCCTCACACAATCACCAAGAGAACAGCCGACTAAGTTGCCAATTAAAAGTCACCGAAGAGATGGAAGGGCTTACGGTTCATTTACCCGAGTCGCAATATTAGTGGCTATTAACGCGCTTTGTCTTTTCCCTATTACTAATATGAGCTAAACTTCTATAGGATAAGTTTCATAAATATATAGTAATAAAAATAATAAAAATAATAAATAAGAGTTTAGCCTTATGATGTACCCATTTGTAAAATCACTATCTGCAAAAACGCTTACCAGCACCGCCATATTATCACTGCTAATACTTGTTACCCCTCTTAACAAGGCACTAGCCCAAAGCTTCACCGTCCCTGAAAATACTACATTAACAGGGAACCAAACACTGAATAACGGGACAGGTATTATTGGCACTGGTGGCTTATTACAAAATGGCGGAACAACGATAAGCATTGTGGGCGGTGGCGCATCAACACTCACTAATAACGGCACTATTACCTCTACAACAGGTCGTGGGGTAGATATTGGCAATGGCCCTGGCACAACTGTTACCAATAACGGTACGATTACCACTAATACAAACGAGGCCATTCTTGCAGATAGTCTGCAATCTGGGTTTACTATTACCAATACAGGTACTCTTAATACCACGGGTGGGATCACAGAGACCTTTGACTTAGGTGGAAACTCCTCCACTTTTAATAATAGCGGAACGGTTCTTAATGGAGGCACTAGCGCCAACTCTACTGCCGTGCGCTTTAGAGGAGATAACAACACTGGCGTCAATAGTGGACTCATCTCTGCCACAGGAAATAACGGAACAGGGCTCTCTTTTAATGGTGGAGATAATAATACCTTCACCAATAGCGGGATAATCACAGCCACAGGAGATAACGCAACCGCACTGTCTTTTAATGGCGGAAATACCAATACTTTTACCAATAACGGAACAATTTCTGCGACAGGTGCTAACGGGACTGCCGTTGATTTTGCAGGTACTACCACAAATACGTTTACCAACAATGGGCTAATTTCTGCCACGGGTGCAGCAACACAAGCGATTATTGGTGGTACTGGCGATCAAACGTTAAACCTAGGCGGAGGCTCACAGATTATCGGAAGCGTTGACCTCGGTGCAGGCAACGATACCGTTAACCTTTTAGAGTTTAGTGCTAGATCAAGCGTCGTGACCTTTGCGAATACTGAAAATATCAATATCGCGAGCAATGTTTCTGGGGGTGCTGTCGTTATCGGTAATACTTTGGTTACCGTCGACCCCACAGGGCAATCTTTTTTAGGGCAAGCCGTCAGTACACTCAATACCTCTATTCATAGAAGCATTAACAAACGTATTAATGCTAACACCAATACTCCAGACAATGGCAAGTCAACAATATGGGGCGATATTTTCGGCTCAACTCTAGAGCGCGATGGTGAAGGCGCAACCTTATCCTATGAGCAAGATTACTACGGTTTTGTCGGTGGTTATGAACAAGATGCAGAGATCGGACGCCTTGGTCTCGTCTTTGGATTGAGCTCAAGCAATATCGACACCGATACTCAATCTATTGATACCGATGTGCTTAGCTTTTTTGGCGGCGTATATGGCCACTTTGATGTGGGCTCGCTGACGCTCAGTACTAACTTTATTCTTGGTTACGAAGACTATGATAATGAGCGCGCTGTGCTCGACAACCTCAATGGGGTTGAAATCGCAGACTCTGATTTTAATAATATATTTATCAGTCCATCTGTCAGTATTAGCACTGGCTATAAAATCAATAAGAACTTTGAGCTGCGCCCATCGGCTACACTCACCTATACCGCTTCGTTTTTTGATGACTATAATGAAAGTGGTACAACCTCAGCCAATCTTTCTGTTGATAGCCGCAACGTGCAGACATTGAACACGCGTGTCCAATTGGCAGGTGTTATTACCCGTGGCAAAACTGAGTTCGAACTACGTTTAGGGTTTGATGGCCGCTTTGACGATACAGATGATATTGATGCGTCATTAGGTGGTACAGACTTTGAATTTTCTACTAGTGATGACGATAGTGTATTAGGTGGGTTTATTGGCCTAGGTGTAAAAATTTATGATGCCAACGGTTTAAGCCTTGTTGCCGACACCGAATACCGTGATGCCAGTGGCGGCGAGAATGAATTCTCTGGCAACCTACGCGCATCTTATAATTTTTAAAGCGCACTCTAATCTTGTTTAAAAAGTCGACGCTGAGCAGTTATATTCGCCAATAGTTAATACAACTGCTCTTTACTACTCTGCCTTATCTACGCTGTCGGTTTGATTATCGCTTTCACCATCTCCAGAGTTTTGAGTAGTTTCCTCCGTAAATTCTGCCCCCATCTTTTGATGAAAATACGATAAACCTAATAACGACAATCCTAGCCCTAAGAAAGAAGCAACACGCCACAAACTGGACAAGCCCGCAGTATCGATCAAAAATATTTTCCCAACAACAACCATTAAAAACACCATACTTGCGCGATAAAGTTCGCGACTACGGTAGCGAACACTTAACAGTGACCCGATAATAGCCAAGGCTAACCACACCATCGAGTAGGTATATAACTCACCGGCGAGTACAGGCTGGCTAATATCTAACTCACCATGCCAAATATGTCGCACCTCGATGGATACAAAGATCAGCACACTCAGTGCAGCAATCACACCGCTTACTCTCTGCCATTGCTTACTTTTATCTAAGTACATTGCACCAGCAGCAATCAAACAAGGCGCACCATAGGCGAGTAGGAGTATATTCCAAAGAACAGTCGAGCTAACCGTATCGAATACGAATAAGGGATTTTTTAAGAACAATAAAAATAGCGTGTAATTGGCTAAAGAGATCAGCAATAAAATTGTACTTAGCCGCTCATATAACCGCGCTAGCGATGCCGCAAATCGCGCTCGCACCTTATAGACTAAACCTGTCACACCGAGTATCAGGGTATAAAAAGCTGCTTCAAAAAAGCTATATTGCTCGATAAAAATAAAACCGCCATAGAGTTGGTAACGCGTCTCGGCGACAACGGTTAACACAAATAAATGCAATGCAACGGCTCGTAGCCAGCGCATTAAGTCGTCACGATCTTTGAGTAGAAAAGACGCCGCAATACAGCACACTAAAGAGCCGCCATAGGTCCATAAAGACCAATGCGTATCGATTGCGTAGGTTAATAGCCACGGGTTAAAGGTTAAGCGAAAAATAATAATCGCTAATATACCCTTAATCAGATACGGCAATATAGGCAGGCGGAAATACCGGTCTACCCATACTAAAGAGACCACCTGCACCGCTAAAGCGAGTGTTAATGTCGCCTCGCGCGCAACCATTACCACCGCCAAACTATAGGCTAAATGCCCGGCGATAATGAGTATGGCGTGAATCTCTGGCGATAAACCGATGGTGCGCTTGCGGTATAAAATATTAAAATAAACTGCGCCAATAACACCGGCTACCAATGCCCATTGCCAGTTAGTTGTTGTTCCTTGCGTTAACACAAAGCCAAGGGTTAAAAACACTAACGGTGCAATAAAGCCAAGAGACGACCAATAGAATTTTTGATCGCTAGTCTTCATTGCAAAGTACGCCGTTACACTGAACATAAGCGCTAGCACTAATAATAAAAATAAATTCGTTTGAT
Organism: uncultured Pseudomonadales bacterium; assembly: GCA_947488935.1. Taxonomy (GTDB): domain Bacteria; phylum Pseudomonadota; class Gammaproteobacteria; order Pseudomonadales; family Cellvibrionaceae; genus CANLBN01. The sequence goes on along the minus strand of CANLBN010000005.1, from coordinate 101,651 downwards.
GCTCACTAACAGGCCAAGTCTGTAAGACGAAGGGCTGGTTGAAAAACAGTGACTGTAACAATAGTCCACTAACAACAGCGAATAAACTTAACCACGCCAGCGGTAAAAAATTGTAATGATTAAACGCCAACCAAAGCATTAGCAGCGGCACAAGAATTATCAGCCAACTTAAATCGAATGATAAACTCACAGTCCAAATAGAAACAATTGATGCAAGCAATACAATAAGTAGCACAAAATAAATACTGTGTTTATAACTGCCATCGGCCCTTATACAATCGCCTTTAAATAATTGCCATAAACTGAGTTTACTCGCGGCTTGGTGTTCGTCCCGGTTACCCAACAAGCGCCAGTCCCACTGATAAATAGCAACAACGGTATAGGCCAAAGCCACTAAATATAACAGCCTTGCGATATCTGCCAAACCTGAGCTCAGTGACAATAACCACCAAAGGCCTGCACCGGCCAAGGTACCAAGCCACAGCCATTGGCGAGAGACGTAGCGGATAAGCAACAGTGCAGAAACCGTGACAATAAAGCTATACATCAATGCGCCTACAAGATTATTACTTCCCGTACTGACAAAAATAGGAATCAAATAAGCGCCCAAGATACCAATAGCCGCCAACACAGGGCCATACATAAGCGCGAGTAACATTGTCGCTAGAGACACCGCAAACAATAGCCCAAAAACCCAAGTGGGGCTTAATAGTTGATAAAGATGAAGTGCGGCCAATAAGGCTGAGTAAAGAATTAAACTCGCACCACCGGCTAAGGCAGCAAATGCATCATGCGGGCCTTTAAGTCGATGTAATTTATAAGCACCAATATGAAATAAAACACCCACTAACAGCGCCAGTAAAATTCTTGCCTGAGGCCCGAGTAAATTATTATCTACCGAATACTTAACAAGAAAAATACCTGCAAAGCCGATACTTGCACCACCGACCCATATCATCCAATGGGTTGAGGCACTGGCAAATAGTTTTTCAAAAAATGAGATCTCAGAGTCTTTTTTGTTGGGTCTAGATTGCCCAGAATCGACTGAGCTATTCCAAGCAGCGGTATTTGCCTCGGCCTTAGTATCAATATCATCAATTGAAATTTCTAAAGAGATATCGTCATCATTTGCCTTAATAGGTTCTAAGTTTTTATCAGGCTCATCGCCCTGTAATTGCTTATACCAGTTAACATCCTGTTTAGGTTTGGCGTCCTGACCTTCGGGTTTATCAGTGGCAAGCTCGGAATCAGCGAGGTTTGTTGCTAACGATTCGGATGTACTAATAGAAGAAGGCCTATTAGATAGGGAGACCAGGCTCTTGAGGGTGTTTATTTCTTCTTGTAATTGATCATTATTTTCACGCAATGACCTTATTCGAAAAAACGCAACCCAGCCAAGAATACTGCCAATAAAAACGAATAAGCTAACTAACCCAAAAACAATGAAGAATTCATCCATTAGCATTCTCTTTTTAGAGCAAGTCATTTTTAAAATATTAAAAAACTTGAACGAGTTATGTATGATTTTTTATTGACTAAAATCTCATCTAAACTTATTCAAAGGCCTCATAGAAGCCTTACTTGCTAGTTATTATTGTTATCTTCTGCGTATCTTTTTTCTTTTTTAATGGCTCGCGCCTCGCGTAGTTTTTCAGGCGTAAGACCAATATGCTTTTCGTGACGCTGCGCAGCTAATTCTATTTGCTTTTGTCGCTCTTTAAAACGCATCATTTGCTCTGGTGTTTGCTTATCATAACAGCGAGGACAAGCCACCCCCAACAAATACTGGTCGGACTGTTTGTCTTCTTCCGTAATAGGGTGCCTGCAACCATGACACTGGTCGTAAGAACCTTTTTTAAGATCGTGATCAACCGCAACACGATTATCAAATACAAAACACTCGCCTTCCCATCGCGTGTCTTCTTTAGGGACATCTTCTAAATATTGAAGAATCCCCCCCTGTAAATGATACACCTCATCAAAACCTTGTTCTTTTAAAAAGGCTGTGGATTTTTCACAGCGAATACCACCCGTGCAAAACATGGCCACCTTTTTGTGTTTTTTAGGATCTAGGTTTTCGGCAACATACTCAGGGAACTCCCGAAAATTAGTTGTCAGTGGGTCTTTAGCTCCCTTAAATGTGCCTATCGCCACTTCGTAATAGTTTCTGGTATCAACCACCACCACATCAGGGTCATCGATCAATGCGTTCCAATCTTTTGGTTTAACATAAGTCCCCACGACTTTATTAGGGTCGACACCTTCAACACCCATGGTGACGATTTCTTTTTTTAGCTTGACCTTCATTCTATAAAAAGGATGCTCGTCATAAAAAGATTCTTTGCAATCAATAGCCGCAAACTTGGGGTTACTCCGCAAATAGGCAAGTAGTGCATCAATATTCGCACGACTACCGGCTACAGTGCCGTTAATGCCTTCTTCAGCAAGTAACAATGTGCCTTTAATGTCATTCTCTTCACAAAATTTAATCAGTGGTTGACGTAAGTCTTGATACTCTGGCAAGCCAACAAAACGGTATAAGGCCGCAACAACAATTTTTTCCATAATCTTTAGCTAATTACTCTCTCAATAAGACTGATTGGTTATATAAAATTCTTTATGGGTCTATTTACCACCACCTAAACAAGGTGGTGATGCAGGCACACTACCTTGCTTTACATCCCATTCGTCGGCATCAAAGGCGCTGACAGAAAACGCATGCACTAGCTCAACTTCCTTTGCTGCCGCGCTATAAACCATTTTGTGACGCTGAATTCGACTTTGACTCGCAAAAGAATCGCTAACAATAATGACCTTAAAATGGCTTTCAGAACCCTTGGGGACATTGTGTCCATCGCTTTCGTTAATAACCTCCAAAAAGCTAGGCGAAAATGCCGCTTGCAAGGTGCTCTCTATTTGTTTTTGAACTTTCATACTCTCAGGCCATCAAAATTTTAAGCATTTTACCGTAACTGGCGCACAAACCACTAAATTTTTATGGTCTTTATTTGATACAGGTCAAGAATTATAAAGTTTATCGGCTAAACTCAGTGTAGAGTTTCTATTAAAATAATTATTCACTGTTGATTTATGCACTTTTTGGAGTAAGCTAGCGCACATCATGTACAATAAAATTTTTATTAATCGCCGCAAAGGCGAAGATCGACGCGAAGATGACGATCCCTGTAAAGACCTTGATGTTGATCTTTATCATCGTAAACGCCGCAAAAAGACTGAACGTCGAGAAGAGCGATCGCTTGGCGAAGATTATTATGCATTTATATCTTCCAAAGAACCAAGTAATGACAAGGATAACGCGCCTCAGCATTAGCCCTTTCAGCCTACTTACCTGCCCTTTTTTACTAAAGTATTCCGTAAAAGGCCTCTAAATCGCCATGAGAATCTTACTAGCACCTATGGAAGGCGTAGTAGACGCGATTATGCGCGATTTATTGTGCTCTATTGGTGGGATTGACACCTGTGTCACTGAGTTTATCCGTATTAATGACCACCTACTCCCAGACAAAGTCTTTTATAAACGCTGCCCAGAGCTACTCAACAATAGCCTGACTAAGCAGTCTAAAACCCCTGTCAGAGTCCAACTGCTAGGCGGCAAGCCAACCCCCATCGCAGAGAATGCAGCAAGCGTAGCCGCTCTTGGCGCCAGTGCTATTGACCTTAACTTTGGCTGCCCAGCTAAAACTGTTAATAAAAGCGATGGAGGGGCATGCCTACTCAAAGAACCCAATAGGGTACACGATATTATCGCTGCCACGCGTAACTCGGTGCCAAGCCATATACCGGTTACCGCCAAAATACGTCTAGGCTTTGAGGATAGAAGCCAATATTTAGAAAACGCACTCGCCGCCTTCGAGGCTGGCGCTAACGAACTCACCGTACACGCTCGCTCGAAAGCCGATGGGTACAAGCCCCCCGCCTATTGGGAATATATTGCAGAGATACGCGAGGCCATACCTATTACCGTTATCGCCAATGGCGACATATGGAGCCTTGAGGACTTACAGCGCTGTCAAAAAGTTACAGGCTGTACTAGCTTTATGCTGGGTAGAGGCTTACTGTCGTGCCCTGATCTAGCCTTGCAAATACGCGCATGGCATCAACGCGAAAGTAGCGACAATAATACCGAGATTACCCATAAAGTCATGCAATGGCATGACTTGTGCCCATTATTATTACAGTTTTTTAACGTGACAGTATCGGCGTATCCGCCTAAATACATAGGCAATAGGCTTAAACAATGGCTATTTTACCTGTGCCGCCAATACCCAGAAGCCACCGTCTTATTTGAAAACATTAAGCGCTTAAAGGACAAAGACAGCATTACACAAGCACTCAACAAGAGCTTGCAAGACTCACAAGCACATCAGCAAAACCATGCTATCGCATTAGTCGAGTGATTACCCCCTATTCGTCTGTGATTGCTGTTGAACAGCACTATCCAGACGAGGCAATTGCATAAAGGACTCAACTAATTTGGCGTTCCAGGCTTTATCCACCTCCCTAAGGTAATTATCATTCTCATCAAAATGATAATGCTCCCCGAGACTTAAGGTACCTGTATTATAAAAACGAATATCAATAGGTGGACCTACACTTAAATTACTCTTAACCGTCGACCCCATAGATACTAAGGCACATAGAGCGCAAGTCTCTAATGGTGTGTCAACATTGATAATGCGATCCAGAATAGGCTTGCCGTATTTACTCTCACCTATCTGTAAAAAGGGGGTTAATTCTGTTGCTGTTATATAGTTACCCTCTGGATATATCATTGCTAATTCATGCACTCTACCAGCAATTTGCCCACCGACAATAAAGCTTGCTGAGAATGCAGGGCCACCTCCTGTCTTGCTCTGCTGATGGGTACTGATTCGACCAATATATTCAACCGCATCATAAAAATTATTAATACTCAGCAAATTTAACTCTGCGGCGGTTTCTATATCTTTCCTTATTTGGTTAATAACACCCTGAGTAGTGGCTAAATTGCCCGATGCCAAAATACAGTACTGGCATTGTTTAGGCATACCAAAGGTATACATTTTTTTATAGGTATTCACTTGATCAATACCCGCATTAGTTCGTGAATCAGAGCAAAAAATTAAGCCCTGCTTTACTTTAATTCCAACACAATATGTCATCCAGACCTCTCCAATGATAATAAAGTACTACCAATTACTTACCCGCCAATCAGTGCTACAAAGCTATTAATTAACCAAGCCCAATCACTTTGGCTAATGATAGATATATACCGCTCATATATCCGTATTTTATAGACGAAAAAGATATTAAAAATTTTGTGTGACTAGGCAACTATTTCACATTTACTGCCTATACTTTATACATATTCCCCCACCAATGGGGCTTCACTTTAATCGGAGTTAACTTGATGCGCAATAACGGAGCAGTCACAAATAAACAACTAGATTACGATAAATCTCAAAAGATAGTATCTACCACTAATGAGAAAGGTATTATTTTAGATGTTAATGATGACTTTATATCAATCAGCGGCTTCACTCGTGAAGAGCTTATCGGACAAGCACACAATATCGTTAGGCACCCATGGATGCCCCAAGACGCTTTTAGTGAATTATGGCAACATAATAAGGCAAACAAACCATGGATGGGGATGGTAAAAAACCGTTGTAAAAATGGCGACCATTACTGGGTAGATGCCTTTGTTACGCCTATTTGTGAAAATGGAAAAACTATTGGCTTTCAATCTGTTAGGCAAAAACCTAGCCAGAAATTAATCAATCAAGCCGAAAGGGTTTACACTGAAAAAGATAATCTTTTCAATAAATTTAAACACTTTATCGACAGTATAACGCTTGCAAACAAACTATTTATAGTTTTCTCGATTTCCGCTGTTATTGCATTATTTATTAGCACAATCAATATTTTTGCAGGTATCGGTTTTTTACTCATTGCCAACTTTTTGTGCGGTATGAGCATTGCGAAACCCTGGGCACAATTTGCCAAAAGGACCAAAGCGCTCTTTGACAGTAGTATTGCTAAACGCGTCTATACAGGCCATAACAACGAACTCAGCCAAATAAAACTCGCATTTAAGTTTGTACAACTACAACAAGACACTATTCTGTATCGCTCGTCAGGGATTTCTGCCGATGTAAAATCCTCTGCAGACGATGCCCATAACGAATCGACCAATACTCGTGACGAAATTAAAAACCTCTACAATGAAGTCGAAATGGCAGCAGCATCTACTGAGCAATTATCTGGTACTGTCAAAGACGTTGCTGAGCATGCATCATCCACATCGAGTGCAGCTAATGAATCGAAAACCAATGTAAATAAAGGCAAGACTATTTTAGGAGAAACAAAAACAGCAATTAATGAATTGGTTGATGTTGTGGAAAACTCCTCTCAAATTATTACGGGTTTAAGTCATAGCTCAACAGAAATTAGCAGTGTTGTTGAAGTGATAAGTAGCATTGCAGAACAAACCAACCTATTAGCACTTAATGCAGCAATCGAGGCTGCCAGAGCAGGAGAGCAAGGTAGAGGCTTTGCGGTTGTTGCCGACGAAGTCCGAGCGCTTGCAGCAAAAACTCAGGAGTCGACAGGAAAAATAAGCGATATGATTGCTTCGCTACAGAGTAAATCTACCCATGCAGTCAACTCAATTAACGATAGCCATGAAAAAGTAAATAGTAGTGTTGAAAGTATTCATAATCTTGAAGAGCAGTTCTCTACCATATTAGATAACGTCGACAATATCTCTGACATGTGCGTAGGTATTGCCTGCGCAACCGAGGAGCAAAGCACTGTAGCTAACGAGCTGAATAAAAATATTTCTAATATTCATGCGGTTGGAGAACACACCGTAGAGTCGACAGAAAAAATGAACGGATTTAATAAAAAGCTTATCGAGGCAACAGAGGCATTAAATACAATGATCACTCAATTTACTGTTGAAAAGGTAGATACCCATTAGTGATCACATTAAAGAAAAAATAAACAGGCAGTCAATCGTTTTCTAACAAAGGCCTTTCACTAGGTTAATAGAGCACGTTATAACCTAGTGAAAAGTACCGTTTATATTTGTTTAGTAACAGGAAAATATGACTATCCACTTGTCTTAGCCTCGGCTATATTTGAGGCTCTCTCGTGAAAAAGAGAGTGTCAGATATAAAAAGGTACGAGGCTTAAACCACTCCCCTCTCATTCATTGTAATTACCAACTCTCCTCTCTCACTTGGAATTCTTTGCCTTCAATATTAAGATGGTTCCACTTGGGTCGAGTAATAGTTAACTCCCCAGCTTTTAGTGCTTTAATAACAGACTCCGTTGATTCTTCATTTAGGCCACCTATTGCTCTCAAATTAATATTTTTCCATTGATCTCCTTCAAAATAGTACAGTATTAAATAAATACTATTATATCGTTGAGAGGCAAAAATGTAGTCTATCTGTGAGTCATTATTTAAATCGAATGATTGTAGATAATATTTTTTAGTGTTTTGCAGTTGATAGATATTACTCACTTCATTGTCATAAATTGTACTTAACAGCTCTGAAGGTACACCCTCGGCCAAGATAGTTAATGCGGCGATAAACTCCTCCTGAGTAGAGGAAGGTTGCTCACTTTTTCTATCTACATATAGTTCGTTAATACGCACAACTATTTCTGGGTGAGTAGATGCGTACTGCTCTTTTATATATTGTATTCCTTCGTAACCTGGCCTTGCGAGGTTACGACGAAAATAATACAGATCGAAATCATTTAGATCTATTTGATTATTTTTAAGCCGCTCCAGCTGATCATTGACAACAATCTTTCTAAAATCCAGTAATGGAGAATTAATAAGCATCATCATTCCCAAAACAACTAAGCCAACAACGACATTAACACGGCTAAGTTGAGCGGCCCAACTATCGCGTTTTTTTGCAATACCCCACCAATACCCTAATGGGAACAACGCTAGCAAAAACCAAATTAAAAACGCCCAACAGCGCGCAAGGCTCCAACCATATTGATCAACACGTAAGCTCAGCCCGTAAAACGATATCGCACTGTAAATAGGTAGCAAGGCTACACCAATATAGACAAAACGGTGCAGCCAAAGCGTATATGGTCGCTGCTGGGGATCATCTTGATATACGGCATTGACAAAAAATAACATTATTGCCTGCATCCACAATATCAGCATGCTACCACCACTCTTCCATAGCGGATCAAGCCCGGTAAAAGGTAAAGCGCAAAGAAACAATATAGAAACAAGCACAAGCAAAATAAGTAAGAACTTCATCAACGCTTGTTGCAAGCGTGTGATCGTATCAATGATATGAGTTAGCCTGCGAAAGATGATGATTCCAAAGCCATTTGCCAAGGCAATAGCAGGGTAATAAAACCAAGGGGATTTAAAAAGCTCTCTAAAAAAATCAATATTGATTGCGCTAAATAATCCAGCCCAAAGTAGGAGTATTAGCAAAAAACAGCCTGCAAAAATCAATGAGAGTGAGAGTGTAAGAAAGTTTCGCCACGACCAAACGAACAAACCAGCATAGCTCATACGCTCGCCTGCTGCTATTTGTTGTATATATATAAGAGCCTTGAATGTCGCCAAGCCAATAGTCAGAGCATAGGCGAATAGCAAACCGCCATAGCGAACATGCTCTAAAGGAGTCGCCTGCGAGCCGACATAATAACCAAGCAGGCTACATACAAACGCAAACGAAAAAGTATATTTTACAATAGCAATAGTATTACCAGGCTTGAGGCTAAGCAATAGCATGATAGGTAATACAAGTGCCATACTATAAAAAGCAAATAACCACTGAGGGCTATTACTTGGCCAATATTCTAACTCTATAGACTGATGAAGGTATAACAGGCAAAAACCTTGAATTAAAGCGATCAATGCCATTAATTTATGCGGTAATTGTTCGTCACTTGCCATTGTAAATTCCTTATATCTACGGCGTTTTTTTAGAAGTGCCTACCTACTTTAAGGCCTACTCTAGATTGTACAACCGTACCATAGAGCCTTGAAAACATATATTATTTAGCACGATATTTTTATGAGTGATAAACATCACCACTACAAGGTGCGGCAACTATAAAAAAGAAGCAGCCCGTTATAGAATCACAACTAACAATATGATTTTATTTTAACTTAGAAATAGTAGATTAACGCTTAGTTTCGATCAATAATTGGCATTCAAGATTGCTTCTCTGTCCAACTAATATTCAGTTCTCCAAGAGCCTCTAAATATTCTTTTTTAGTAATAATCCCGACACAGGGTGTTGCACCTGTATCTTTTATTTCGCCATTTGCCAACTTCTTAGCCAATAAAATTGCTGGTATACACGGTATAAATGGGCCATCGCCACTCCGGGCTATTAACTCGAAATGTATGGCTTTATTCTCGCCATTCTTACCCTTACCGGTTAAATCCATATAAAATCCACTGTTTGCACTGCCAAGCCCATCAAATAAAAACGATAACTTTAGTAAAAGCGGTGCTGTCGGCTCCAAGCTTCTTACCAAGCCAATACGCACCAGCCATGATAAAGCCCAGAGCGTAACATGAATAAAAGGCAGCTCTAAGCCGGCGTAAAATCTCACCGTTTTTAACTCGGGATACATTTTAGGAAATAACTCCAAATCAGGAACATTACAATTCCCAAGTAATCTTTTACCTAAACCAGAGTATTTTTGTACACGTAAATCCTGCCACCCGTAAACATCTTTTTCTTCACTATCAATAAGAGTTTTGAATGGCTTTCCCGTGTAGCTCAGTATCGCAGCGGTAGTTGCCACGCCACGCGTTGTCTTTTGTGCTGTCGTTATACCGTAATCAAGACTCTCTAATGTCTTAAACTCACCTCTGTAATCATCAATAAGAGCTGAGGTAAGGCACGGCACAGAGCTTGCCCCACTAACCACTAGCATACCCGCCTGCTTGGCTTTTTTATCAAGGCTATCAATGCCTGCAACAAACTCCCGTGCATCGGCTAGATCAATATAGTGGGCACCACAGTCAATACAGGCCTCGGCAACCTCATAACCCTGCGATTGAAATGGCCCTGATGTATGGATGACAATATCAGGCTTGATGTCTTGTAGTCGCGCTTTAAGGTTTTCGTGAATATCAATCACCGCGGCTTCAGCATTAATTGCCTCTGCAAGTGATTGAGCCTTGCTCAAGGAACGCCCGGCGATAATAAGATTTATACTGTGTTGATCGGCTAAGCTTTGAGAAATGAAACGCCCAAAATTGCCATAGCCACCGATGACAAGAACACGCCTCAATTGATCACCTCAAAACGTCCTTTGTAGCCATACATCTGCCCCCACCACGGATGGGTGATACTAACCTCCATATCAAATGTATTGTCATCAACGGGATACTCTACCGCATTACTGACTCCCATGAGCATTGTGAGTGGCAGTGGGATAAAATGGCCGAAGAGCTCAAGAACATAGCCCCTGTGTGCCAAAATGGCCTTTTCTCCATCCCATGAATATTGCATTTTCCAGCCCAGCCCAAACCGCATAATTTCAATCACTTCATTACCTTTAATCTGAAGCATGCGAGAATGAAAAGCATAGGGTTTGCCATTTAAAAAGTTAAAGCTTCTGTTAAAGTGAAAGGCTTTGGAATTTAAGTCGCTCTCAAAACAAACGGTCACTGGCACATTGTTATTATTGAATGCTGGAATTTGACCTAACAATCTCATTAATGGAGAGAGCCACAGCAGTGGTGGCTTACAAAAAACATCCACCGTCCCCTCTACAGTTGTCACCTCATTAGAATAGGGACTATTTGCATAATGCTTTTTCATCACTGGCGGCAAATTATTCCAGCTCTCGCCAAAAATAGATTTAAATATTGGCTCTTTTTTAAGCTCGAGATTATCAATACGACCAACACGCCTTCGACGCAGTAGCCAATTGCGCGTTCCACGCATCCAGGGGTACAAAAGCCTAGAAAGACTATCTGACCAAAACAGTCCTTTAAAAGCTGCCATAAAGATATTCTTGGCTTCTCCATGCTTTGCCATAAATTTCAAGGCATCTTTTCCGTGATAGAACTGACCACCCGTGTAGATCACCATCCCCTCATCGAGATCGAGGCCTCGCCTGTTGATCTCATCAATTAATGGATCATCGTTGATGTCTCTTGCATTCAGTGTAAATAGGGAACCGAATTCCTGTTTTATGCGCAAGGCTTCTGCGGCACGAGTACAGACCGGACAATCTCCGTCGTACACAAACCATACACCACTTTTTTCCTTTAAATCGGTCATACAGGTTTAGCCACCATAAGATAAAACACAGCAACCAGCCCTGAGAAAGCTGGCCACCCGAGTAAGAGCCATATTTTAAAGAGCTTATTATACTTTGTGGGCAATGCAGTGCCGTTTTTCGCAGCTTCTATACACATATTTTTAAGCTGTATTTGTATCCAAACAACTAGCAGCCAACATAAGCCTGCAACCATATAGATAACATAGGTGGCCATTAACCAATAAGCTGACCAATCAAAGCCCGCCATATAAATTAGCGCTATGCCCGACAAAGGTTGGATGACAACGGCTGGAAATGTGAATAGATAATCTGCAAGTACCGTATTCCTTGCAGCATATAACTTTTCTTGAATATTATCCGTAAACCAAGACCGAAACATGAAAAAAGCAATGCCAATTCCCGTACCGAACAATATTGCTGAGCTAAGAATATGAAGAGTTTTAATTGTGCTATATAAATCCATAAAATATATCAGCAATGATTCTCTAGATTATCGACGAGATCCGTCAATACCGTACCACTCTAAATGACTTTGCTGGTCTTTTCAAAGTAAGGCATATCTATCTCTAACCAAGGAGCGCACTCGGGAGAAATATACATTCTGTAAACGGCTTGGGGATGTGAATCTAGTCGCCTTACGTTATACTTTTTTAAAAATAATAGAGCCGAAGGAAAATAAACATTACGCCTATGTCCTATCTGAAGATATCGCTATTCATTCTTGCAGTCATTGTGCTTTGGGCAGTTTTTTTAAGCCTTAAGTCACCGAGTAACCAAGCTAATTGGCAAACTCAATTTCAGATACTCCCAAGTATAGAGCTTGGAGGCGATACTATTAGCATTAAAAACGTCCGAGATTTTCGTTACAACGATGACGGCACTATTCGCGAGGCTCGTTATCTAGATCAGCATTATCAGTTATCGGAGTTTAAAAATGCTTGGTACGGCTTATCACATTTTGGTAAAAATGGCTTGGCTCATGTTTTTATGAGCTTTGAATTCAGCGGCGATAAATTTTTAATCGTCTCAATTGAGGCTAGGCTTGAAGACAAACATGTTAATGGCTACAGCCCAATAAAAGGCTTATTTAGGGGATATCATAAAACAATAGTACTGGCGACAGAGCAGGATGTAATAGGGCTAAGAACTCACATACGTCAAGAGCCCCTTAATTTGTATAAACTTGATGTACCGGAACTGTATACCAAACCTTTACTACTCAACTTTCTGAGAGAAGCCGAAGTACTCAACAGAAAACCTACCTTTTACAATACGCTTATTGATAACTGTATGACGGGTTTGCTTGCGCAATCGGATCAATTTAGAGAACTCAGTTCATGGATGGATATGCGTATTATTTTACCCGGTAACTCAGACCAAATCGCTTATGAACTCGGTTATATCGATACCAGCAAGCCTTTTAGCAAAGTACGCGAAGAAGCATTAGTTGATGCAAGTATAACTGACATTGATGACGCTGACTTTTCACTGAAAATTCGCATGTAATCCCCAGTTCACCTATAAACCTCGCAAACATATTCTTCATAAATTTCGGTGTGCACTGTACCCCACGCTACGTGTAGCCTCTGGCACTGCAAAATTGTTCGAGTTACATGGATGTACGAATGCCGTGAGCACAGGGATGCGATAGCGCACTCGGGAGGATTTACTCGACACGTCCTGTGTCTCGCCCTATGGGCAGCCTTCGGCTGTGCTAAATCGTTCCCGACGATTTAGTCGAACCTGCGGAGGTCCTCACCCTCCCGAGCACCCATAAAAAAACCCGGCACAAGGCCGGGTTTCTCTATATGGCGCACTCGGGAGGATTCGAACCTCCGACCGCTCGGTTCGTAGCCGAGTACTCTATCCAGCTGAGCTACGAGTGCGTAAGAGGCGCGTATGTTAGAGATTTGGAGGGCAAGCGTCAAGTGGATTTATTGACTATTACCCTAATACTTATCGAAAAATGCAAAGTGGCCACAAAAAATATAATAACAACATCGTTGCCATTACATTTAGATGATAGATGACTATTATCTAATCAATATAAACAGGACCAACACCCAGATTCCACAAAATAACAGAACTAACAATAACGATGACCATCATAACAAGCCCAATGGTAACAATGGAGCTTGCATACATGAAGCCCCTATCCTTTGAGATATTCATTAAGATAGGAATGCCCTCATAAATGAGATAAACCGCATAAGCACCAGCGATACCCATTGCCGTTACGTTTAGCCACAAGTGTGGGTAAAGACCAAAAATACCCACTAAAAAGACAGGTGTTGTTACATAAACAGCTAATGCAGTTCCTTCATAATGGCGCCTTTCTTCGGAGTCCTTTACACCATAGGTGCGAGCCATCCAGTTAATAAACTCACCAAGGGCATAAACACCAAACAATAAAGCAACATAGGCAAGGCCACACAATTGAATAGCGCTGCCTACCGTCAATTTAACTGGGTCACCTGACCCAAATGACCACCCTACTTGGGTCACGCCAATAAAGAATGAAACTGCCGGAATTAATGCAAGAAAAGGGACGTGACTCAAAAAAACCTGCTTGAACGAATGCCTCTCCCCACGTATTGCTTTCCACTCGCTATCGGGGTGTAACATGATACCTAGTGTGTGTTCTAGAAATGCCATTTTTTAGCCTCACTATTTGTTGGATTATTATTGTATTTTTAAATTTAGATTTTTACCCATTACACTACTATATGCCTTAACTATACTCCATAGATGGAATAAATGAAGACTTTTAGAGCAAATAAACACAAATAATGTAAGGATGCTCTGATTGGCAATGACTTAAAGCTAAGACAAATATAATCGCATAGTGATCTCCCAAAGAGACAGAACTAGATCACTATTTAACAACTTTCAAACTAGGTCTCGTTTGAGAATGGCTACTTTTCTTGTTGCCAGAAGGAGGGCTTGGAGGGGGGGTACTATCGGGTTCAGAGTCGGGCTCAAACACCATACCCTGTTGGTTTTCTTTGGCATAGATCCCCATAACAGCACTACAAGGGACAAATATTTCTGTGGGAACACCACCGAAGCGAGCACGGAAGCTCAGGCTACTATTCTCTAAGGAGAATTCCATCACCGCAGAGGGAGAGATATTTAGCACAACTTGGCCATCAGGATTAACATAATCCTGAGGCACACTGACATTATCAGCCAAGGCATTAACCAATACATAAGGAGTGCATTGATTATCTACAATCCACTCGTATAGTGCTTTAATAAGGTAGGGGCGACTTGACGTCATTGCCATAATATTTATCTCAAGCGTGCTAACTATTTGCACTTATTCGTGCAGTTAATGGTTAGTGCTAAATTATTTTTTTAAGGGCGCATTTCTTTTTCATATTCAGTTAAGCTTTCAACAAAAGATTCACGCTTAAACAAAAGCTCCATATACTCCAGCAAAGGCTTCGTTTGACGAGTAGATGGAATATCGATGCCAAACTCCTGTAAGCGCCATAAAACAGGAGCTAAACAGCAATCTACCAACGTAAATTCATCACTCATAAAAAAAGGTTTTTCTGCAAATATTGGGGCAACGGTTAAAAGGCCATCTTTTAACTCTTTAGCTGCTTTAGCAACCGTATCTTTGCTCTTATTGGCAACAATAATATCAACTAACGGCGACCAGTCTTTCTCTATACGATACATCCATAAACGGCTCTGAGCGCGAGCAACAGGATAAACTGGCAGCAAAGGCGGATGAGGAAAGCGCTCATCGAGATACTCCATCATCACCTTAGATTCATATAATACTAAATCTCTATCGAGTAATGCTGGTAATGTATTATACGGCGTCATCTCTGACACCTCTTCAGGCATATCATTTGGATCAACATCAATCAGATCAACAGTGACACCTTTTTCAGCTAATACAATTCTTACGCGATGACTATAATGGTCACGGCCATCAGAAAAATATGTCATTGACGATCGTTTAGTAACGACACCCATTGATCCACCTCGGTATTTAATTTATCAAAGATTATATATAGAAATGGGCAGCATTAATTTATAAAGCTGCCCGGCAGGATTTTATCATAAAACACTTAATGTTTGTTTGGCTGCTAACATCAACAGCCAACAACACTAAATGGGATTAGTGAATTCCTTTCCAGTACTCTCGGTTTAGGAGAATAGTCAGCACAAGTAGTACTAGCAAGAACAATAGGACAAATACACCAATGTATCGTCGATCGTCTGCTGTTGGGTCACCAATATATTCTAAAAAGTTAACTAAGTCGTAAATTGCGCCATCAAACTCTGCTTGGTCCATAGAGCCTTTAAGATCGCCTTCAATTAAGCCGCCACAGTGTTCATCCTGTTTGGCCTCACCTAGGTCATTACGCACTATTTTACCGTGGTCATCCAATAATGGACCAGGGCCACATTCAAGCAAGCCTTGCAGCTCTAACATAACGTGTGGCATGCCCACGTTTGGGAACACACGATTATTAACCCCTAAAGGGCGAGAGTCATCTTTGTAAAAATTACGCAAGTAAGTGTACAACCACTCAGGCTTACGGGCACGAGCAACCAGTGTTAAATCTGGTGGTGTTGCACCAAACCAACCTTTTGACTGTTTTTTGCTCATGGCAATAGTCATCAAATCACCAATCTTTTGATCGGAGAAAACAAGGTTTTCCATCATCAAATCATTGGGAATACCAAGATCAGTGGCTACACGCTCATAGCGAGAAAACTTAGCTGCATGACAGCCCATGCAGTAATTCACAAATAACTGCGCACCACGCTGAAGAGATGGCTTGTTTTGTGTATCTGGATGAAACTCATCGCAAGGAATCTCACCACAGGCGAAAGCACCGCCAGCGGCAACTGCTTTAATCGGTGCTACAGTCATCACTGCAAAGAACAAGAAGCCCAAGAAAACTAAGCCACGAGGCAAACCTTTCATTTGCAGACGTTCGGGCTCTGGGCTCACTGAGTCTTTAGCCGTTAGCATAGGTAGTAATATAGTTAATGCCGCCAGACCTAAGCCAAATGCCCTTACAAAAAGAGGAACTTCTTTATCAAGAGCAGAGAACGCTATCATGATAAGCCCAACACCCAGAACAACACAGATAATCCAGTTAAGAATCGATTTCACCTTAGGATTGCCAGGGTTAGTCCAGATTGGCATCGTAATAAAGAATACAAAATAGAATAACGTACCTAGTTGTGCGAGCATTGTTCTACCATCGGTAGGCGCCTTAACACCCAGATAACCCAGTACCACAAACATGGCAGCAAACAACAGCAACATGATTTTTGGCAACCAGCCTTTGTAGCGAATCGATCTTACTGGGCTCTTATCTAACCAAGGCAATAAGAACAAGATAACGATAGCGCCAATCATGGCTAAAAAGCCTAGGAACTTAGCGGTAAACACGCCGCCAAGGTCAATCGTTACCGCACGCAAGATGGCATAGAATGGCGTAAAGTACCAAACAGGTGCAATATGCTCCGGTGTTTTTAGGTTATTGGCTTCTTCAAAGTTTGCATACTCTAGGAAATACCCGCCCATTTCTGGGAAGTAAAAAATAACCGTACAGAAGGCAATTAAGAACGCTGAAATACCCACCAAATCATGAACAGAATAGAAAGGATGGAACGGAATGCCGTCGACAGGCTTACCATCTGGACCTTTGTTCTTCTTAATATCAACACCATCGGGGTTGTTCGAACCCACCTCGTGCAATGCTAAAATATGCATAACAACCAAGGCAATTAAGACAAGAGGAATAGCAACAACATGCAGTGCAAAGAAACGGTTGAGTGTGATCTCAGAGATCAAGAAGTCACCGCGGATCCACTGTACAAGGTCTTCACCAACGAATGGGATAGCACCAAATAGAGATACAATAACCTGTGCACCCCAGTATGACATTTGGCCCCAAGGTAATACATACCCCAAGAAAGCCTCAGCCATTAGCGCTACGTAGATCACCATGCCAAATATCCATACCAGCTCACGAGGCGCTTTGTAGGAGCCATAGAGTAAGCCACGAAACATATGGAGGTAAACCACAACAAAGAACGCCGAGGCACCAACAGCATGCATTAAGCGGATAATATCGCAGTGGGCAACATCACGCATGCAGTACTCAACCGATGCAAAGGCTTGGTCGGCCGTTGGAACGTAGATCATCACCAACCAAACACCCGTAAGTATCTGATTAACGAGTACTAATAGTGAAAAAACACCAAAAAAGTACCAAAAATTAAAGTTTTTTGGGGCGTAATACTCGCCCATATGGGTGTCCCATGCACGCTGCACAGGTAATCTTTCGTCAACCCAATTCCACAAACCCGTTAGAAAATTCATTATGAGTTCCCCTCATCAAGACCAACCACAATCACTGTATCTGATTCATACATATGCGGTGGAACCTCAAGATTCACTGGCGCAGGGACGGATTTATAAACGCGTCCCGCCAAATCAAACTTAGAACCATGACAAGGGCAAAAGAAACCACCTTGCCAAGTATCGCCACCTAAATCTTTAGCGCCCACATCGGGTCTAAATTGAGGTGCACAACCTAAATGAGTGCAAACACCCAGCATGATCATAAACTCTGGACGACGAGAGCGCGTCCCATTTTGAGCATAGTCAGGCTGTTGTTTATTTTGAGAGTCTGGGTCACTGACGTCACCGGCAACTTTTTCTAGGCCAGCGAGAGCTTCGTCTGTACGACGAACAATAAAAACCGGCTTGCCCCGCCACTCTTCGGTAATCATCTGTCCCGGTTGGATAGATGCCAAATTAATTCTTACTGGTGCACCCGCAGCTTTTGCCTTTGCACTTGGATTCCAAGACCCAACAAACGGAATTGCTACACCAACTGCACCTGCTGCACCCACAACGGATGTTGCGGCCGTTAAAAAACGACGTCGGCTTTGATTGACTACTACTTCGCCATCACTCATGACGCTATTCTCCCATCATCTGTAATGTGGATCTAAAAGAAATTTTTACTTGTAACGCTGATATTCTGTCGTTTTATTTTATCATTAGTGGCCAACAGAATGATTTAGCCTAAAAGGCTGCCATATTATATGAAACCACTGCATCCTTACAAGGATAGTCTGCTTTAGAGGCTTAAGCATAAAAGAATTGCAAAAAAAATGCTCAGATGACAAGCAAACTGAGCATTCTTTATACACTTCACTAAAAATCTTGCAAAATGACCAAATATTAACGTTTTGAGAATTGAGGCTTTTTACGCGCTTTGCGTAGGCCAACTTTCTTACGTTCTACTTCACGAGCATCACGAGTTACATAACCCGCAGCACGTAGAGGCTGACGGTTAACTTCGTCATATTGCATTAAGGCACGTGTTAAACCATGACGAATAGCACCAGCTTGACCAAAACTACCACCACCTTTAACAGTAGCATTAATATCAAACTGCTCTACAGAATCAAGTAATTCAAGTGGCTGACGTACGATCATACGTGCAACTTCACGACCAAAATACTCATCTAATGGACGACCATTGATAGTAATTGCACCAGTACCCTTAGTAAGGAATACTCGCGCTGTCGAGGTTTTACGACGACCCGTTCCATAATATTGTGTTGCTGACATAACTAGCTCCCGATTACAGTGTCAGTTCTTGTGGTTGCTGAGCAGCATGTGGATGCTCAGTACCTGCATAAACTTTCAGTTTTTTAAACATCGCACGACCAAGAGGGCCTTTAGGCAACATGCCTTTAACCGCAATCTCAATAGTACGCTCAGGAGCTTTTTGAACGAGCTTTTCAAAGCTGATCGATTTGATACCGCCAATGTAGCCTGTATGGTGATGATACATTTTCGCTTTTGCCTTATTGCCCGTTACATGGACTTTTTCAGCATTAACGACAACGATGTAATCACCAGTGTCAACATGGGGGGTATACTCAGGTTTATGCTTACCGCGTAGGCGGGTGGCAATCTCGGTGGCCATACGGCCTAGAGTTTTGCCTTCAGCATCAATTAAATACCAGTCGCGCTTTACGCTCTCTGGCTTGGCACTTATAGTCTTCATGTTATCTGCCTATTTGATGTACATCCCAAAAAAAGAGCGCGGATTCTATACGAATCTGCGCTCACATTCAACACTATTACAGTGAATATTATTAATAATTTTTTAGGCACCCATTCATGGCCATAATCATAGCAATAACACTCAGCCTATAGGCTGGCAAAGGATTTGGTTTTATTTATTATATATATTCTCAAAGACGTAATTCGTTGCATCGACAAAGCCATCAACACTCCCACAATCAAAACGGCGCCCTTTAAACTTATAGGCCATGACACAGCCATTTTTTGCCTGCTCTAGCAAAGCGTCAGTTATTTGGATCTCACCATTTTTACCGGGTGCGGTTTTCTCAAGAATATCAAAAATATCTGGCGTTAAAATATAACGGCCTATAATCGCTAAATTACTCGGCGCCTCTTCAACCGAGGGTTTTTCGATCATATCGGTTATTTGATACAAGTTATCCTTAATTTTATCTCCAGCAATCACCCCAAATTTACTCACTTGGTCCTCTGGCACCTCTTGGATAGCCACAATGCTGCAACGAAACTGCTTAAATAATTTAACCATCTGGGCCAGTACGCCATCGTCACCCGGCTCCGTTAGGCAAAGATCATCAGAAAGCACGACACCAAAGGGCTCATCACCCATCAAGCGTCGACCATTGAGAATTGCATCACCTAAGCCTTTCATTGATGTCTGACGCGTAAATGAAAACTGCCCTTCATTCATGACATCTCGAATACTCGCCAAATACTCTTCTTTGCTAGTCCCTGCAATTTCACGCTCAAGCTCGTAATTTAGATCAAAATGGTCGCTAATTGCGCGTTTTCCACGCCCAGTTACAAAACCCACCTCAGATAAACCAGCGGCCAGTGACTCTTCTACGCCATATTGCACCAATGGCTTATTCACAATTGGCAGCATTTCTTTGGGCATTGACTTAGTCGCGGGCAAAAAGCGCGTACCATAACCCGCTACAGGGAATAAACATTTTTTGATCATGCAGGAAACACCTTCCATTTATTAGCTCTAAAACCATAAAGCTGACATATAAAAGGCGCACAATAACACAAATTAGACCCTAAAATGGCCTATACCATAGACCAAAGACTTTCAGTAAAGCTAGACATAGATCGATCAACGGGTAAAATACACGCCTTTTCCGGTATCTCTAGGATACTAACACCCCCAGATTGACTTATTATGGATGCAAACATGCAAGCGCCTGAACCACAAAACTCTTACTCTAAAGAAGACTTAATCCGCTGCGGTAATGGCGAAATGTTTGGCCCTGGAAACGCTCAGCTTCCTCTTCCAGATATGCTCATGCTGGATCGGATTACACATATATCCATAACAGGTGGCGAATACGGTAAAGGCGAGATAATTGCGGAACTCGACATAAGCCCCGACCTCTGGTTTTTTGGCTGCCATTTTCCTGGCGATCCAGTGATGCCGGGCTGTTTAGGCCTAGATGCCATGTGGCAACTGGTTGGTTTTTTCTTGGGTTGGAAGGGTAACCCTGGCCGAGGACGAGCACTCGGTTCTGGTGAGGTAAAGTTCACAGGGCAAATTCTACCGACGGCTAAAAAAGTCACTTACCATATTAGCCTAAAAAGAGTCATCGAACGAAAATTAATCATGGGCATTGCAGATGGCCGTGTATCGGTTGATGGAAAAGATATTTATTTTGCAAAAGATTTGCGCGTTGGGCTGTTCTCAAACACCGATGCGTTTTAAACTACGCTTATAGTTGTGTGAATTAAAGGACTAATTCCGAGTAAATAATATACGCTAGCACATTTATTACGCCCTTAGCGAATAAAGTGAAATTACAATAAAAGAACTCTTGAGGTGCTGTATGAAGCGAGTGGTTGTCACTGGCATGGGAATCGTATCCTGCTTAGGAAACGATAAGACTAAGGTCTTAGAGGCCCTTAAACAAGGCAATTCCGGTATTCGTATTCAAGAAGAATACAAAGAACTTGGTCTACGCAGTCACGTCGCAGGTAGCATAGAAATTGATATAGCCGATCATATCGACCGCAAAACATTGCGTTTTATGGCCGATGCAGCAGCCTTTTCTCATATTTCAATGCAACAGGCGATTATCGACTCTGGACTTAGCCCTGAAGAGGTCTCCAATGAGCGTACCGGCATTATTATGGGCTCCGGTGGAGCATCATCTAATAATCAGGTACAAGCCGCTGACATTTTACGCGCCAAAGGCGTGAAACGCATTGGGCCTTATAGAGTCACTCAAACGATGGGCAGTACTGTATCAGCCTGCCTTGCAACCCCATTTAAGATCAAAGGCGTCAACTATTCTATCTCCTCTGCCTGCGCAACCAGTGCACACTGTATTGGTAACGCGATGGAGCTTATCCAGCTCGGCAAGCAAGATGTTGTATTTGCCGGTGGTGGCGAAGAAGAACACTGGTCGATGACTTGTCTATTTGATGCAATGGGTGCGTTATCGACAAGCTATAATGACACCCCTGAAAAAGCATCACGCGCTTATGATAACGCACGCGATGGCTTTGTTATCGCAGGCGGCGGCGGTTGTTTGGTCATGGAAGAGTATGAGCATGCAAAAGCACGCGGTGCAAAAATTTATGGCGAAATTGTAGGCTATGGCGCGACTTCCGATGGCTACGACATGGTTGCGCCCTCTGGTGAAGGCGCTGCACGCTGTATCCGCCAAGCACTTAGTAATGTCGATGGCGAAATAGATTACATTAACGCACACGGCACTAGCACACCAGTTGGTGATATTGCAGAACTCAAAGCTATTAAAAATGTTTTTGGTGATAAAATCCCAACTATCAGCTCTACAAAATCGCTGACAGGCCATTCATTAGGTGCAACCGGCGTACAAGAAGCCATTTACTCATTACTAATGATGGAAAATAACTTTATATGTGCTTCGGCTAATATAGATACTCTCGATGAGGCTGCAATTAATGTCCCCATCGCTTTAGAAAATCAAGACAGAGAAATTAATCGCATACTATCAAATAGCTTTGGGTTTGGCGGCACAAATGCCTGCCTAGTTTTTGAAAAAGTCAGCGATTAATAAGCATCGCAACAAGCTGTACTCCAACAGTAATTGAATATATTATTGTTGGAGTGTAAGCACTTATTGCTTAAGTACTTCTATACTTCTACGCCACAAAATTTTACTCTTCTAAAAACTGACTCTCATTTTTTCAGTTTAATACTTTCTAATTAGCCTCTAATAACATTAGGCTTGAAAGGTTACCTAGATTAACCCGAAGCTTTAACAAAAGTGTACTAGACTCCTTAATCATCTATCGCTATTGTTTTTTTCTTTAGGCGTTTGCTTAGAGCAGGCTGGGAAATGCCCAACATTCTTGCCGCTAATGATTGGTTATTACCTGCACGCTTCATTGCCTCTTCGATTAAATAACTATCCATTTCACTCAAAGAAGGCAGAGCTTGATCGGGGTGAAATAAAACCGTTTTTTCAGGAAGAGTTACAGGCTTTTTCAAATCAGCATCGATAACACTTCTAAACACTTCCATCGATAATAGGCGCGACCTATGTTGGCTCACAGCATCATAAACCATTGCTTTTAATTCACGTACATTTCCCGGAAAAGTATAATTGCTGAGCAAAAAAGGTAACTCTGGTGGATAGCTAGGTGTAGATTTGCCAAGCTCTTTAGCCGCTCTTGAAATAAAATAATCTAACAGTAGAGGAACATCTTCTTTGCGTGCACGCAGCGGAGGTAATTTAATACGATGCGTACAAAGGCGATAATATAAATCTTTACGAAACGATCCATCCCGTAGCCCCTCCTCTAACTGCTCATGTGTTGCCGCAATAATGCGCGCACGAGAGCGTTTAGGGATATCAACACCTAATGGATAATATTCACCTTCTTGTAATAATCTCAGCAGCTTTACCTGTGACTGCTGACTAAGGTCACCTATTTCGTCCAAAAATAAAGTCCCATTTGCAGCCTGCTCTATTAAGCCTTTACGTTCTTTTTCGGCGCCTGTAAATGCACCTGGCTGATGACCAAACAAAGTATCTGCGAGCATATCATCATCAAGGCCTGCCACATTAACCGTAACTAAGGGCCCTTGTCGCTGACTTGTTTCATGACAAGCTTTTGCAATCAATTCCTTACCCGTCCCACTTTCGCCTGTAATCAAAATAGGTTGAGCACTCGATGAAATCGATTCAATATAATGAAATACAGCATTCACGGTTTTATTTTTAGAGAGGAAGGGCTCAAATATCTCTGGGCGATCTAAGCGGTCACTTAAAATACGTTGCTGCAAAGAGCTATTTTGTCGGCGCATTTGCTGCATTAAAACAGTACGTTTAACGCCCTCTATTAATCGGTCTTCCTCCGTTGTTTTTACAAAATAATCAAAAGCGCCAGCCTTGAGTGCTGACACGGCAGCATCAGCATTATTTAAACCACTAATAATGATAACGGCTACCTCGGGATATTGTTCGCCGATATTTTTTAACAATTCAAGCCCTGACACATGTGGCATTGTCAGATCTAGCAACACAACACCTACTTGATTATTTTCAAGCAAGCCCATAGCATCACGACTATCATCACAGGTAATAATATTATTAAAATCACCTTTTCGTTCGAGCAACAGCCGTAAACTTCGTAAATAAGACACCTCATCATCAACTAATAAAATTGAAAACTCTGGGTACAACGCCTCACTCATACTCTTCTCACACAATTATTTATAATGGTTACACAGGACTATCACTAACATCTATGCGCTCTTTTCATTATTGAGCGGCAATTCTAAAACAACTTCAGTGCCAATATTTTTTTCCGAATTAAATAACAACTTACCACCATAAGCTCTAGCAATACCCGACGAAATAGATAAGCCTAGGCCTGTCCCACCATGTTCACGCTTTGTCGTAAAAAATGGGTCAGTTAAACGTTTAACATTTTTTGCTTCAATACCAGAACCTTCATCAATCACAGAGATACTAATTTTTTTATTCTGTTTATCGCAACTTGTGACGACCGATACTTTTTGTGTCGGGTCGGTCAAAGCCTGACAAGCATTTAAAATAAGGTTAATAATAATTTGCTCTATTCTTTGTGCATTAACATGAATAACTGGCAGATCGTCTTGATAACTCACCGTAAAATTATGCGTTGACTTACGTATGCTCGTATCAACTAACCGAATCGCCGTTGCAACAACGGTATTAATATTTAATGGCACATCGTTATCGAGAGCATCGTGACGAGCAAAATCTTTTAAGTCTTCGACTATATGCTTAATACGAGTTGCACCGCCTGTCATTTCATCTAAGATAAGAGGCAACTCATCTTTGAGCCTAGAATACTTTAAGCCCGCCATCGAAAAATCACCAAACTCACTGTAGTGCTTTTCTAAAATCGTATTCGAATCCCGCCACGCATCTTTTAATAAAGGCAAATTTAATAACAATGCACCAGTGGGGTTATTAATCTCGTGAGCAACACCAGAAACCAACACCCCCAGAGATGCCATTTTATCGGCTTGAATCAACTGTTGCTGATGCTCATGCAGCTCAGCAGTGCGTTTATCTACCTGCTTTTGTAAAGTACGACTCCAAATAACCACGGCTGCCGTAACTAACAACAAGAGAATAGATACAACGATTGCCCACAACCCGTACTTTTGCCACGGCAGTGAATTTTCCTGCTCCAAAATACCCAGCCATTTGTCATAAATCTCTTGCTGCCTACCCGTGTTTCTCAAAATAGCTAAACCTTCACTAAATTCAGCAACGAGGGATTCATTACCTTTTAAAACACCATAACCGTAGCGCTGCGATGTAAAAGGCTTACCCACTAATTCGAGATTCGTCAGGCCAAATTCTTTACCAAGGTACAGCCCTGGTAAATTAGCCACTAAGGCGTAATCGTTTTTACCTGAAGACAATAGCCGTAATGCATCGACATGTGCCGCTACCGGATGAATAACTGCATTCACATTATTTTGCAACAGGTACTCGTGCATAATACTTTTATTTTGCACCATCACCATTTTATTTTTAAGCCCTCGCAAGCCATCGGGTGCCAAACCGCCCTTACGTGCAAAGACCGAGTGATGAATAATGGCGTGAGGCGAGCTAAACGCAAAAAGTTTTTTACGCTCCGGTGAAGGAACAATCCCTTGTAAAACATCCACCTCTTTATTCTTTAATGCGCTCAACATGACTTCCCATTCATCTAAGCGAATATCAATTTTAATACCCATTACATCAGCAATAGCACGCGTTAACTCTACATTGTAACCAGTCGGCTCACCATCTTCATCGAGGTATTCATAGGGGGGGAAATTAGAATCCCCCCCCACAATAATAATGCGATCAGGAGAGGACCAGCTATCTGCATATGCATATATTGCGGGCAGCAAAAAAAAGCCACCAGAAAGCAGAAAACAAAGTAACAATTTATATCTAATTAACATATTAAATACGCTATATAGGTAAGCACATATTTTAGCCGACAGATTTTTGGGAACTCTGAATAAGTCGTCACAGTTTTTCAGAAGCCCCTTATAATTATTTACCGGCCTTTATCGATATCCAATCCAAGCAGCGACTAGATAATACTCTTTTTAAAAAGCCTAATACATAAGTAGGTACTGTGACTGCATATCTAACCTTTGGTCTATTAGATACCAGCGCATGCTCCACCCTCTTTAGTACAGCTTCGGGTGGTAGAGTAAAAGGATCTACTTTTCCTTCATTAGCCAGCCTATCTATTACATTATTGTAGTATTCCGTATGAGGGCTCTGGGCCATAATATTTTTATTGTGATAAATATTGTCTTCAAATGCCGTTTTTGCATTGGCTCTGAATTTACTGGTGATTGGGCCAGGTTCAATTAGCGAGACAAAAATATTGGTCTTATGTAACTCTAGCCTTAACGTATCGAACAAACCCTCTAGGGCAAATTTAGATGCGTTATAGGCACCTCGCATAGATAGCGCAACAATACCGAGAACAGAGCTATTGACAAGAATACGCCCATAACCTTGCTTGCGCATAATAGGTAAAATCAAATTATTTAGCTGGTGCCAGCCAAACACATTAGTAGCAAATTGCTGCTCTAATGCTTCGCGGGTTAAATCCTCAACGCCACCGGGTTGACCGTAAGCACCATTATGAAACACAGCATAGAGTTCATTGCCAGTTTTTGACATCAGTATTTCAAATGCTGCCTTTACGCTTTCTCTGTCACTGTAATCTAAGGCAATAGCTTCAAAACCGTCGTCGATTAGTTGCTGAAGATCTTCTTCATTACGTGCGGTTGGGTAAACTATATAACCTTTGTCACGAAGGCCATAAGCCACACACCGACCAATACCACTAGAGCAACCCGTTACTAAGACTGTTTTATTCATTTGCAACACTACATTTAAAAAATCGATTCTCTTAAAGTGAACCTTACAAGTTACTCATCTATACATCAACGATAAATATAAAACTTTATAAATCCATACCCCTACATGGACAAACCCCCATAAAAAAAGCGGTACCATTTACACGGCACCGCTTTGAGCAATAAAGTATAGAACTTTATTTAAGGAGAAACAGGAACTGTCCTTACAGTAAATGGTGCACTACGGCTTGTATCAACGGTCCAGTTATCAAACTGAACATTTGTTTGATTAACCGCACCACTGCGTACAGCACCAACATGCGTTAAGTCGTAGCCATTAGTATCGCCAGCAACGTCTTCGTTAAAGTCGTTAAGACCTGGCGTACCAAACAATGGGGTCGCACCAACATCAGTACCGTTAACAGCACCATCGTTATTGGTATCACCATCTAACAATCCGTTTAGGAAGAGAGAGTTAGCTGCTAAGCCATTACCAATACCACGAATGTTATCGAGATACCAACCAGCAGTGAAGTTATCGGCACGTTCTGCAATTTCACCCGTAAAGTTAATGCCACCTGCCGCTGGAGTGAAAGGCGTTCCACCATTCACTGGCGCTGTTACGATTGGGGTTGTAGCAGCACCATTGTAGTAACGGATACCATCACCATTTTCGTTGTTGGGACCAACCACACCAAGAGTGAAGTCAATCGCACCTGCACGCACTACGTCAAAACCATTAGGATTAGCACCCGCTTCATTAGCACAGTGAACACCATCGACAAAGCTATCTGCACGAGTAGCGGCATCATCGGTAAGATCAACAATTGCATCAATACCCGACAAATCAGCAAGAGAGTCAGCCTCGTAACAACCGTTACGGAAGTTAGCGATTAGCACGTTAGCTAATTGAATTTCGGTGACATTATCGGCAAATAAGATACCGTACTCATTGGCGGCAGTATCTGCACTGGCATCTACGCTAGTGTCATCACGACCAACTAAGGTTGCATTAACAATACGTGGGTTTGATTCACCTGCATTTGGTGCAAGATTACTCGCACTCGCATAAATACCTGAGCGACCAGTGCTTGCATCGGAATCTGGGTTATGGATAACCATTAAGTCTTTAATCAAACCATTAAAGTCTTGGTACCAAATACCATCACGCGCACTACCTGTTGATAAAACCCAAGACAAACGCGCTTGAGAATTAACAATATGAATGCCATCACGAGCAGAGTTGTGCGATTGTACAAAGGTGAGACGAGTACTCTCATCGACTCTATTGAGCACAATATTGTCAAAGTAAGATACTGCGGGTACACCATCAATTGCCTCAATGTCTACTTGCGCGCCGGCCTCGGCAACGACTACATAATCAAGTAAGTTGTCATCAGCTGTTAATGTATCGTCCTCACCGCGCAAGAACACACCACCCCACTCGCCGCTGCCATTAATATCGGCATCGTCTGAGGTAAAGCGAATTGGACGCGCACTTGAACCATTAGCTTGGATGCTAGAACCTGGGAAAACGATAAGATGATCAACTGCATCAACATTATCACCACTGATACGTGTGCCACTAGCAATCGTCAATGTTGCAGGGCTACCTATAGCACCCACTTGTAAGCGACCTTCTAGTTCCCAGTCGATATCACTTGTTAGCGTACCCGCTGAGCTCATAACGCCAGAGACTTCACATACA
Organism: uncultured Pseudomonadales bacterium; assembly: GCA_947488935.1. Classification (GTDB taxonomy): domain Bacteria; phylum Pseudomonadota; class Gammaproteobacteria; order Pseudomonadales; family Cellvibrionaceae; genus CANLBN01. The sequence goes on along the minus strand of CANLBN010000005.1, from coordinate 73,180 downwards.
TTACGACCAGCGCTACGTTCAAGAGCAGTAACCGGCGCGCCACCAACATTGATAGGACAAACCGAAGTACCCACTAAGGCATCGTTAATCTCAACCAAAAAGCCTTCGCCCTGTGCTGTTGCTACAGTCCAGCCATCAAATTGATCATTGGCAGGAGACCCACCACGAACTGCACCAATATGGGTTAAATCATAACCACCGGTATCGTCTGCTACATCTTGGTTAAATGCGTTATCGGCAATAATAAACGGGGAGTTAGTATCGGCTGAATCAACCACTCTGTCGTTATTGGTATCGCCATCCAAAAAGGCATTAAGAAAAGTAGAATCGCCGACTAAACCGTTACCAATACCACCGATATTATCGAGGTACCAACTGGCCGTAAAATTCTCAGTACGATCAGCAATCTCACCGGTGAAGGTTACACCATTAACAGCGCCATTATAGTAAACCAAGCCATCACCATTAATGCTGTTATTGGCAGCAACGGTACCTGCAGGGAAGCCGGTCGAGCCACTACGTACAACACCAAAACCAGAAGGGTTTGGCCCTGCTTCATTTGCACAATGCACACCATCTAAATAACTTGGGCCTGGAATACTCGTATCAATCGCTGTTAAATTAGCGCCAGAATCTGCCTCGTAACAACCATTACGGAAGTTAGCGACAAGCACATTACCTAAACGAATATTATCAACATTATCGGCAAACAAAATACCGAACTCATTCGCTGCTGCATCTGCACTAGCATCAACGCTAGCATCATCACGCCCAACTAAAGTTGCATTCACAATACGCGGGTTAGATACCCCCGTGCCTGTCCTACTCGCATATATACCAGAGCGACCAGCATCGGGGTTATGGATAACCATTAAATCCTTAATAAGACCATTAAAATCGCGATACCAAATTCCGTCGCGTTGGCTACCCGTTGCCAAAATCCAAGATAAGCGTGGGTCACCATTTAAAATATGCAGACCATCGCGGTTAGAATTATGTGACTGTACAAAAGTTAGTGTTGTTGAACTATCAACACCGTTTAACACAATATTGTCAGAGTAGTTAACAGTTTGGCCGTCGATCTCAACAGAGACTGGCGCACCGGCCTCGGCAACAACGACATAATCTAAGTCGTTAGCACCTTGAGTACCCGATAATGAAATACCATTAAAACCGCGTAAAAATACACCACCCCATTCGGCAGTGCCATCGACATTATCGTCATCTGATAAAAACTGAACAGGGTTTGCACTGGTGCCATTAGCACTTAAAGCTGAACCAGGAAAAACCAAAACGTGGTCAGTCTCACCAACATTATCACCGCGAATATCGGTACCCGCATCAATATTTAAAGTAGCAGTGTTGGTCTCGTCACCAATTTGTAAGCGACCCTCTAAAAACCAATCGATACTAGAACTTAGCGTACCATCTTCCGTCAGCGTACCACTGATTTGGCATTGATTACCACCAAGCTCTACGGTTGCTAAATTACCAACCGTTGGACACACAACATCATTAACAGCAACGTCATCACCGCCGCCTCCACCGCCACCACAAGCTGCAACAACAGCAGACATCACAATTAAGGATGCATAGGATTTAATATTTTTCATGATTTTCAATCTCATTTTATTTATTTAAAAATTAATTTATTAGTCGATTTTTCCTTCCAAGAAATCAATGCACTCATCAAAATAAAATCTAGACAGTTATTCTGAGCATGGATTACGGAGGAGATACTACGAAATGAGATTGATAAAAAAAAATAATGATTTTTAATTCAAATCATAAAATTATTTATCGAATAATATAAGAAAATATAAATTGGATCACATGCCGATGAAATTTATGCTGCTCGGCACACTTTGTCAGATGAACGGTAAATTACTGGCTATTTTTTAGATTAGAATTTTTACGATAAGCCGCAGGGTCAATCAAATACATTAATTTAAACGCACGAGAAAACGAACTTCTACTTTGATACCCAACCTTATCAGCAATGTTTTTTACGGGTAAGTTAGTTGTCATTAATAGTTGAGCCGCTTGGCGCAGACGATAATTGGTTAAAAACTCGTGAGGAGGCTGACCAAAGGCTTTGGCAAAATGTTCTGTAAAGGAGGAGCGACTCATACACGCCAACTCGGCTAAATCTTCAACATTATGCGGCTTTTCAGGTGCGTCTAACATGGCGCGTAGAGCGCGCTCCATTCTCGGGCTATCCAGTACAGCAAGCCACGGGAAACGCCAATCTTGTTGCTCATGCAAACGACGCAACAATAAAATTAGACACTGCTTCATTAATGTACTCGCCAATGCCAATGTACCCAACTTAGGCTGACTAAATTCCATTAACATCGCTTCAAAGGCGCCACGAATATAAATAGAGTCCCTAAAGGATTCAATCAACGGTTCGGCAAGCAGGCCAAATATATCGACACTGTGCCCATAAGTAACATGAACACGTCCACAGGCCAAAATAACATCTGTTACGCCCTCGCCCGCTTTTAACCAATGTAGGTCACTACTAGGCTGTAAGCACATCGAAGAAGTCGAAACTTCATTGGGAGGGCATTGCAAAGACTCAATTCTCTGTGACACCCCAGCCGGCACCAAAATCATTTGATCAGGCTTTAAAGCAAAGGCCTGCCCTGTATTTGTGACTAATTGTCCATCACCTGCCAGCATATAATGAATCGTATTATATTCATCAGGCTCTATCTCTAAATGATAGCCACAACGCACGTCACAAATTGCAAAGGGTTCGACACGAACCTCTAGCGCATTAAATAATTTATCTGAAATTTCCATGGCCTTATTATGCACAAAAATAAGCCCGTTGTTTTACATTCCGACATTAGGACACCGACTCTGGCGAATTGGTATAAATACTTGCCGCATAATTGATTCAAACCAACAAAGAGGAATTTATTATGTGCAATCACGACCACAACAACTCATCGCGAAGGAAGTTTTTAAAAACAAGCGCTGCTGCTGTTACCGGCGCTGCCGCTGTTGCAGCCACAGGTATAGCCAGTAATGCCAATGCCGACGTTAAGCAATATGCCCCACCGGCTAAACCGGCGTTACCACCCTCTACGATGAAGCTAGATCTCAGTCGTACTGCAGTTGTTATTATTGATCCCCAGGTCGATTTTTTAAGTCCAAAGGGTGTCACATGGGGTGTTGTTGGCGAGAGTGTTACAGAGCACAACACCGTCGAAAATATTGAAAACCTATTTAAAATCGCCAAGGCAAAAAATATTACGACGGCCATCTCCCCACACTACTATTATCCCACTGATCACGGCTGGAAATTTGAAGGTGGCCTAGAAAAACTCATGCATAAAATTGGCATGTTTGATCGTAAAGGCCCATTGGATTTAGAGGGCTTTGAGAATTCTGGCGCTGACTGGATGCCGCAATATAAAAAGTATATTAACGATGGAAAAACAATCGTTGTGTCACCCCATAAAGTTTATGGACCCGAAACCAATGACCTCACTTTGCAGTTGCGTAAACGCGGTGTTGACCAAGTAATACTAGCGGGTATGTCTGCTAATTTATGTGTCGAAAGCCATTTTAGAGAGCTGCAAGAACAAGGCTTTGAAGTAGCTGTTGTCAGTGATGCGACAGCGGCGGCAAAAATACCCGAAGGCGATGGCTATGCAGCAGCTATTGTTAACTTTCGCTATATGGCCAATGCTGTCTGGAGCACTAAAGAAGCACTCAAGCAAATTGAAGCGGCTGTATAGCCTTTAACTCAATCACCGCCCCCTTAAATTATGCAGTGACTTGCCGGAGAATATTCTCCGGCTTTTTTATATTCATCAGTAAATTATTATGTAGATAAAATAATACCGTTAAAATTTGTCTGGTCGCAGCACATTGACTGTGCCTGTATAAACAACCATTGCATAATCATTGTAATATTTATCTTGCAGATGTGCCGAAATAGCATCGGCTACGGCGGCGTTACAAATAACCTCTATACGAATATTTGCACTAGCATCCCAACCAGCATTACGCAGGCCTTTACTGCCTTTACCACGCACATCCATAATGGTGTAGCCTTTGGCACCTAATTGCTCAATATCTTTGGTCAGTGATGACTCCAAAACAGACTCAGCAATGATCGTTAGTAATTGTTGCTCCGATTTATTCATCGATTTTCTCTCAAGCCAAAAGGATAAACATTACATCTAAGCAAAAAGCTTATAAATATAAGTGGTCCAGTAATAATACAAAGGAATACCAATAACAATATTAAAAGGAAAGGTAATACCTAGCGATGCTGTTAATGATAGCGTTGGATTTGCCTCAGGTACTGAGATCCGCATTGCAGCAGGCACAGCAATATACGATGCACTGGCAGCTAAAGTGGCTAAGATTGCAGTACCACCCACCGATAGTCCAAGCATAAAGCCAATCAGTATGCCTACAACAGAAGAGAACAACGGCATAACTATGCCAAAACACACTAAGAAGATACCGTATTTCTTTAGGCTGCCCAAATGCGTAGAGGTAATTAACCCCATCTCAAGTAAAAATAACGCAAGAATACCCTTAAACATATCGACAAATAGCGGCTCGATAGACGATACACCCTCTGGGCCAGATACCCAGCCAATGAGCAAACCACCCACCAGCAAAATAACACCTTTGCCTAAAAAAACCTCATTGGCGATTTTACCCCAATTAGTTTTTTGCTTAATACCTTTTGCTAAAACAATACCAACAAGAATCGCAGGGATTTCCAATAAGACGACAAACAAAGCGACATGCTCTTCGTAGTCGATATTATTAGCGCCCATATAGGCAATAGCCACAGCAAAGGTACCCACACTCACCGAGCCATAATGCGCAGCAATAGAGGCGGCATCCGCCCGCTGAAACCGTCCAAGAGAACGCAATACTGGATAAGCAATAAAAGGTAAGGCAAAACCCATAGCAATAATAGAGAGACTTTGGGGCAACAGCGTAAAGAAAGACAACTTCGATAGCTCGACGCCACCTTTTAAGCCAATCGCGATTAATAGCACTAAGGTAATAAAATCGTAAACTTGGCTAGGCAGACGTAATGGTGATTTTACAATACCCGCAAAAACACCAAACAAAAAGAATAATATAATGGGATCCATAATTACTCACAAGTGCATGATTTATCTCATAATAGGAGCGGGGATACTAACGCTAAATATACAAAAAAAATAGCATAATTGCCCCAATCGGATATTTAGCGATATATTTATCAGTAAATTTGGAAAAAAACACATTTTTTAGCTATACCTTAAATAGGAACCTTCCACTTTTAGAAAATATAGTGAAAAAGCAAAGGGAAAATTAACAAAAAACCCCTATTTACAGGCAATAGAATTATGTCGTTACAACGCAAGTTTTTGATAGCCATTTCCATGGTTATCGTCGGCTTTAGTATCATCATCGGTATTTATACACTTATTATCACGAGCAATAGCATTCGTGAACAGGCCAACAAACAAAAAGAAGTTGTCTCTAGCGAACTTCTCAGCATGCTTAAAATTACCGATGACATTATGTCTGACAGAGTAAAAAGTAGTATGAAACTACTCATGGAAAGAGGCACAAGCGGCCAAGCTCCGGAGCTTTCTGCACCCTTAGACGTTAATGGCACCAACGCCAATAACCTTATCGTTAATAATAAACCTCAAGCAAATCAGTTTGCATTAGTCGATAATCTAACAGCCGTTATGGGTGGCACAGCGACACTTTTTAGCCGCAATGGTGATGACTATGTACGAATATCGACCAATGTCATCAAAAATGGTAAGCGTGCTATTGGTACAAAACTCGCGTCAAAAGGTAAAGCGATAAAAGAAATAGCTAACAATAAAGCCTATTACGGCCAGGTAGATATTCTTGGCAGCCCTTATCTTACGGGCTATGAGCCCATGCGTGATACAAACGGTAAAGTAATTGGCATATGGTATGTAGGCTATTCCGCAGATTTAAAATCACTTGAATCAGTCATTAGTGAAAGCAGTATATTAAATAAAGGCTTTGTTGCACTGAGAGATGGTAAAGGCAATATCCGCTCAACCTCTAGCAATATCACTAGCGAAGAAATTTCACAAATCCTTGCTAGCGACAATAAAAACTGGACTGTAGATATCGTACCGTTTACAACATGGGGATACGATATCGTATTGGGTATTTCAGAAGAAGAAGTGAATAGCCAAATTAGCAAAGCGATCCTTGCCCTGCTCGTTAAAATATTAGTAGCAGGCAGCATTGTATTACTGACTATTTTCATGCTGGTGAAACATATGGTTGGCAAGCCACTAGACGAATACATCAGCGCTATTAATAAAATTGCACAGGGCGAAGGTGACTTAACGCTGCGTTTCGATGAAAAAAATGGTAAAGGTGAATTTGGACAAATGGCAAAAGGATTTAACAGCCTGCTCACAAAATTACAAAATACTATAAAAGAAGTATCGGCAACCGCTAACGAGTTACTTTCTAATTCATCGGCTTTATATGAATCGGCAGAAAGCTCAATTAATTCCGTCACTCAGATGAGCACGCAAACTGAGACGGTCTCAGCAGCGGTATTAAAACTTAGCGAAAATTCCAACGAAGTAGCTGCCAACACACAGTCAGCCGACGAAGCCACAGCAAGTGCCGATGAAGATGCTCGCCACAGTGTAGCGGTACTGACCGATACAATCACTGATATTGAAAAACAGGCAAGCGACGTTGATACATCGGTGGATGTAATTAACGAACTGGCAAAAGCGAGTGAAGATATTAGTGGTGTACTAGAAGTTATTCGCAATATCGCGGAGCAAACCAACCTACTCGCCCTTAATGCTGCAATCGAAGCTGCACGCGCAGGTGAACAAGGTAGAGGTTTTGCCGTTGTTGCCGATGAAGTACGCTCCCTAGCCAGTAGAACGCAAACCTCTACGGAAGAAATTCGCATTATGATCGAAAAACTTCAGGCCGGTAGCCGCAAAGCATCATCACTAATGGAAAGTAATAAAGAAACTGCCTTTGCGACCGTCGACACGACAAAAACAGCAGGTGAAACATTACAAAAAGCGCTGACATCCGTGGCAAAAATTAGTGAGCTTAACCGAGAAAACGCCACAATGGCCGGTGAACAACGTACCATCTCGCAGGAAGTTAGCGAAAATATCGAACAAATGCAAAGCATTGGTAACGAGAACCAACAACATGCAAACACCATGGTCGATTACTGTAAACAGCTTTCGTCTATGGCTAATCAAATGCATGAGCAGCTCAGTATTTATAAAGTTTAACTCTACTAACTATAAAAAAAACCACCCAACCCATTTAGGGTTAGGTGGGTTTTTTATTTCAAATAGGGAATCTCACTCCCTTTACCTTTGCCAATTAAAGTTGACAGCTATTTAAAAAATTCTCACCACCAAGACAATCGTGATTACCTAACTTACGCAAAGATGGCAATTAACATTTACCTTAGTTATTTTTTACCAAAAGTATTTAATAAATCATCTGCACTTATTGGTTTAGCAAGAAAAAACCCCTGCGCAAAGTCACAATTATTACTCTTTAAAAAAGTTAATTGTTCATGGTTTTCTATGCCCTCGGCCAAGACTTTCAAATCCAACTCATGAGCCATAAGCGATATAGCACGAATAATTGCCCTACCATTACTATCGTTTTCGATATCGCGGATAAAACTTTGATCAATTTTTACGATATCTACAGGGAAATTTTTAAGATAACTCAGAGAAGAATAGCCAGTACCAAAATCATCAATAGCAAATGTTATATTTTTTAACCTAAGCTCATCAATAACGGCCAAAGTCTCACTTACATTCTTGATCAATACACTTTCTGTCAGCTCCAACTGAAGCAGATGGCTGGGAAGCCCTGAGTTATCGATAGCACCTTCAATCGTTTTAAGTAGTGATTTAGTATCTTGAAACTGAACAGCAGAAATATTTACCGCCATTTTAACTGGTGGCAAGCCCTGATCAATCATCGATTTAAATTCACGACAGGCATGCTCCATAACCCATTCGCCAATCCTTACAATCAAAGATGATTCTTCAGCAATAGGAATAAACTCACCCGGAGACACCATCCCTTGCTCTGGATCGGGCCAGCGAATGAGAACCTCAACACCCGACAAATTCCCTGTATCAATATTAAATTGGGGTTGGTAATGCAGTATAAAATGCTGTTTTTCGAGAGCTCCAATAATTTTACGCTCTAACTTCATATGATACTGGGCATTAATATTCAAAAACTCTTCAAAAAACTGAAAGTTATTTCTACCTTTATCTTTAGCATGATACATCGCCATATCTGCACACTTGAGAAGCTGTTCGCAGGTTTCGCCATCATCAGGAAAAAGGCTTATGCCAATGCTGGTAGTAATTGATACCTCTCGATTAATAAGCATGCGCTTACTATTGAGCTGTTGAAGTACATTACTTGCAATATGCATAAGGTATTTATTGTCGGATAAATCGTTAATGATAATTGCAAATTCATCGCCGCCTAGCCGAGCGACTGTATCTGTCTCCCTTATATTTTTTCCAAGTGTAGCCGCTACATCTTTAAGTAGTAAATCGCCAAAATCGTGTCCGCGACGATCATTAACTGCTTTAAAATTATCAAGGTCAAAATACATTAAAGCCAGCTTCATTTTATGCCGTTTAGCGGCGACGATAGCTTGTTGAAAACGATCATGAAAAAGGCGACGATTTGGTAAATTGGTAAGCGCATCATAATAGGCAAGATGATTTATGGTTTCCTGTGCTCTGTGCAATTCTGTATTGTCTTTCGAGCTCCATACTATTTGATCGACGTTACCTTCGCTATTGAAAATGGGCGATACAGAGAGGTAAGCCCAGAATGACGCATTATCTTGCGTCTTCGTTAATATCTCGTTTTGCCAATCGCCACCTCGTTTTACCGCATCCCAATAAGCTTCGAGAACCGAGTCACTTTGTGGATCGAATAGAATTTCAATATTCTGGTCTATGACCTCAGTTTCGGTATAGCCCATGAGTACCGTAAAATATGGATTAATGTATTCAATTTTTCCACTCAAGTCAGTGATAAAAATAGCGCTCTTACTTTGCTCTATCGCAAGAGACAGTTGTTTTAACTTAGCTTCCGCTAATCGTCGTTTTTCCTCCACTTGTATATAGCCGATGATGCTACTGATATCATCGCTAAGTACTGTTAACAAGTCTAAAGTTTCCTCATCAAACGCACCCACCTCATCTGCATAAAGAACGAAGACTCCAATACATTGCTGATTTTGAACGATAGGAATGGTGGCCTGTGAGCGAAATCCGCAAGCTAAGGCTTCTTCTTTCTTCGAAGCAAAACTCAAATCATTTTCGATATCATTAATGCAAGATACCTTTTGTGTTTTGATTGCGACGCCTATGGGACCTTCGCTACTTTCAAGATCATCAAGACAGATATCCATTAGCGAAAAATGTTTAGAGGTATCACCATAGCTACTCACTGGAACTATTTCCTGATCTTTAATAAAACCAATATCCGCCATAAGAAACCCACCGTTTTCAACAGATATTCGACAAACTGAATCGCAAAGTTGCTGCCGTGTTTGGCTAATGATTGTTGCTTTATTGGTAAGTCGTAACACCGTATAAAGTTGGTTCGATTTGGTATATTTGGATTGAGCTTCAACGCGCCGTTTAATATTACGACAGACATGAAGTATAAGGGTTTCATCGGATACTTTTCTTGTGGGAATGAGTGTTAATTCAAACCAACCTTGCTCCAACTCGACTTCATGAGTCGTAGGAGTCGACAAGGTTTTGAAAGAGGAGCAGATTGAGCACTCTTCTATTGATTGTTTAGGGTTATGAAATACGTTATGGGCAGATTGCCCTACGATAGATTCACGCTGAGTTATTTCTGTTGCCCCCGAAAAAGAATGCGCACAATTATTGGCATTAAGAACAATGCCATTGCTACTAAGCAGTGCAATAGCATCTGGCAGCCCATTAAACGTATCGGTGCTTAGCAATAAAGATTTAAATGGCTGCGTTAAAGTAGATTCTACCAATGCGACATAAACCAACCAAAAAGATAACAACTTAAAAAAGTGGCCTATAATAAGAGGAACATCATTCAGGTGTTCATAGAGAGTCAGACAAATCTCTGCAAAAATTGTAAGAGCTATAGAAATGAGCAGTAATTTATAAACGGATTGATTTAGTGTCTGCCTAATTTTATAAAGCCTGTAAGCTGCTATTAAACAAGCTGTAATCAATATATATTCGCCAACTATCTTAGTCGTTGTTAGTCCTGTCCCCTCGCTGTATAACCTTGGAAGCAGACCGAATGCGACTAATATAAGACCAATAATAGATGCCAGCCCAAATAACCAGAATACTCTTTTTGGATGTACTGGCTTCGACACAAAACTTGTGAAGCTCACTAAAACGAATATCTCTATTATCCGAGCTAATATCCAAAAATGTATCGTCACCTCTTCATCGACACTTGGAAACATATTGAATGAAGAAAAGGTTATCATATGCGCAAAATCGAGCATTCCAACCCAGAAGTAACCACAACCAATATACATCAGAAAATGGGAGTTCGAGAACGGGTAAGTATTAAAGGCAACAACAAAGGTAAGTATCGCTACCACAATGGCAAAGCTTTCAACGAGGGTATGAAACAGTAATGGAGTGACGATAGATAGTGGCACCAGAAGCAATAGAACAATGACTGGAAGTTGCCAATTAAGCTTTACTTTAAAATATTCCAGATACATTACAGTGGAAATTCCGTTGATTCATGCTTGTTTTATTATTAATCACAGCAATAGCCTTTCGCCACAGTATAAGTTGGAATCGTGTGCTTGACAAACCACTAGACTAATCCGCACAACATTTACCCCTCATCACCTAATTCGAAAAGTCTTAAAAATCATTTTTGTGAGTTTTTGCAAGCCCAAGAGCCCAGCTTTGAAGTCTAAAAAAGCGTCATAATTCCTCTGATAATATGCCGCCAACGACGTTTGAAGAAACGTATTATCTCTACCTATAAGGCTAGGCTTTAAATCAACACCAGCAAAAGGCAATGTATGTCTCGCCTTATTTTGTTAATGTCATCCCAAGCTTAGCGCTTGGAATGAGGCGAGTCATCTCATTAGACCTGACCCAGTTACTCTTACTGTAGTAATTTTTTATACTGCTCATGATAGTAGGCTGACTTTTCTGAATCGCCTAGCCGTTGATATGTTTCATAAAGAAGATAATGTGGCCACGAATAATTGGGATCTATTTTAAGTGAGTCCATACAATAGGGAATGGCATCTGAGTAGCGGTGCACATTAAAAAAAGCATTACAATGATTAGCAATGATCCGCTTGTCATCTGGCTTCAAATCATAGGCAATTTGACTATAATGAAAACCTTTGTCATATGCAGAGTTTTTTGAGTAATACCAATGTACAGCATCCGCAGAAAATGCAGCTTTTTCAACATCGGTATAACTCGGGTCTAACTCTAAATACAAACTATAAAATTTCGTTGCCTTATCTATATTATTATTTTCTGCATGATGAAAACGAGCAATATAATACATTTGCTCTACGTTTAAAAAATTATGTCCAGAAAGAACGGCTTTATCAAAATACTCATCGGCAATGCCTAGCCTCTTTGACTGCCTTGCGGAATTAGCATACCGATGTAAACCTTGAGTAAAATTAGCATTAACCGAAAAAACTGCCTGATAAGCTTTGCTGTATTCATCCCATATTTCTTCATTGGCAAAGTATTCACCGTAACGTTCCCAGTAGCTATCATTACCAACATCAATACCAAAGATTTTTTTTTGCAACTTGCTGAAATTAAAAACATCTTCAAATAATGCATCAAAAAACAATCTGATAACATCGACCCAGTTAAGGCTAAGAGCAGCATCAACTATAGAGCCACCTCTATTATTTGCGTAATGATCTGCTTTATATTCGTGCGCCTGAGCAATCAGCATGGCAAGCTCGGGAAACTCTTTAACGTTTTGTGCCCTTACAAAACGAAACATCTCCGAAAAAGATCCACCCCACTTTGGTTGCAGTCTATTTAAATATCGGAATTTAATAAAATAAGAGCCAGGCAAATGCTCGTCTGACGATTCAAGCAAGCCCTGAAAACTCAACCCCAGCTTTGAGGATGTTTTCGATAAGCTAACTAAAGAACTCCATGCATAGTCATTTTTTTTATTGATTTTTAAGGCTTGTTGATAATCAGCAATTGCGAGGTGAAAATATTGTTCCATTCCTATAAAATTTTTTCGGGAAGTTTTATTAACAAACTTATTGCCTCGAACATCCCAGCCTCTTATATGGTAAACATGAGCCCGAAACACATAGGCAAATTCACTATTTGGGGAGTGTTCTATCCATTGATTGGCATTTTCAATATCAACATCAAAATCGACAGCGCCCGAATTCTCTTTGAGTCGCCTCAAATAAAAACGTGTTAGTGATGATAAATCCCATGACGCTGATTGATTATTAATAGAGATTAAAAAAGACTCAACCTTATCAAAACGCTTTGCTAAAAAATCCTCGCGTAGCTTTTTAGTCTGCTTAATAGCTTTATCGTACTCATTCTCAATCAACAAAAAAGGCTTTAGGTCATCTATCTGACTAATATCAACATATACCGACTTTTCTATTACCGGATTATTATTTGGTTTATAGCGTTCATATAAATAGCCAATAACAATAGCAACAAGTATGGCTACCGTGATAGTAGAAGAATGCTTACCTAGCATGAACTATTTCCTTTTTATTATTATTTGAATTATCTTTAATTGATTCAGACTTCTTGATTTCAACTCAATTGATTGTAATGATTTATTTTCACTTTAAGCAATCAGTTCACAGCTCGCTTCATTTCTTCCCTAAATAACATAACACCCAATGAAACATTGCCAGGTTTTCTTTCCCATGTCACATATCGTATTTCTTACACATTTTGAAGCATACAGCCAGCCCTATTATTAAATAATCCAACCCAATCTTTATCAGCGTCGTAATACCCCTGTAGTGCTTTTCTATTTTTGGCTGTAGACCAAGGGAAGAAGCCTTTGCAATCATAGGTTATTTCTTGTAGCTTTCCACCAAATGCTGTTATAAATAATTTCTTCTTTTTTGTCATAAATTCATAACACAATACTCAATGGTAACTGTCAAAATGGTATATCATCATCAAAGCTATCCATACGCGGTGGCGCAGCGGGTGCTTGTTGTGGCTTAGCTGTGGGCCACAACAAGACTAGCATTTACTGCATGTCTAAATCTATCTGAACATTTGGGCTTTTAAACTTATACATTTTCCCTATGCTCAAATAATAGCCAAGAAATGTCTACAATACTTTGGGAAGTCCAATATATTAGATATATACTCCAACGGGAATGTACAAAGCAAGACTCTCAAACGCCTATTAATAAAATACAACATGGAGATACATGGATGAAAGTAAGCGAGAAAAAATCTACTGACGGCACGTCAACCATTCAGGTCAATTCGCTAAGCAGTTTTAATAACACTATTACCAACAACGCTAACGCCATGGGCGCGTCCGATAATCTCACAATCCAAATCACTGTCAGCACTCTGACATTAGATGGGAACTTAACGCCTATCAATACAGCAGGGATGTTGACTATTGAAGCTGCTGATGACAGCAATCCAGTAACAATCGATGGACAAGGATGGTGGCACGGTCTAGTCGTTCTTAGCTGTCAACAACTTAACTTGAACTCTCTGATTTTTAAAAGCACGTCTTGCAGGGGCGCGCCGGGTTGCCTTGGTGCAGGTGGAGGCTTATTAATTGCTAATGTTAGCAGTGCAAATGGTGCAAATGGTTACTCGCCTAATTGTGACAGTGCCCCCAATGTGATTCTGAGTGATGTCAGTTTCCTGAATTGTTCAGCTATCGGGGGCAGTGGAATGAGCACTGGCGCTAATGGTGGTGCTGGCGGTATTGGTGGTGCCGAAGGACAAGGCGATAGCGGTAGCGATGGCGCAAGTCCGAATAGCTTACTTGGAGTAACACAACCTGGCTACTTTGGTAATTGTGCTGGCGGCAGTGGTGGTGACGGTGGTTCTGGCACCAGCTTTTGGAATGGGACCGGGAATAATGGTTCCTCTGGCGGTTCAGGTGGAGACTCTGGCTATGGTGCAGGTGCAGGCGGTGGCGGCGGTGGCGGTGGCGGTGCAGCGGGGTACAGCTGGTTATCATCTTCTACTGGTGGCAATGGTGGTAACGGCGGGGATGCTGGCACCCCAGGTTTTGGAGGCAGTAATGGGGGCTCTGGGGAGAATGGTCAAGGGGGGTTAGCTGTTAAAGGTGACGGCCCTGGGGGGGCAGGTGGACGCGGGTCACTGAGCGGTGCTGGCGCCGCGTTTGGAGGTGCTATTTTTATCATGCAAGATGCATCTCTCCAGATATATAGTTTATCCGCTAGCAATATTGCTAGCGGAGAAGTTAAAGGTGGCTCCTCCTCTGTAGTGGGTGGCTCAGACGGCGCTGCCGCGGGAACAGGCATGTTTCTACAGGGTAGTGGGTTCTTAAATTTTATCCCAGAACAGACCTATACCATTAGCGATTCTATTGTTGATGAAGTAGGAGCTGTTGCCATGGACGGCGTAGCAGAATCTAATCAAGGAAATGGCCCCGATGGACTGCCAATGGGTGGAGGCCACGCCGTTTGGGGACTAATCATGACAGGCAACGGCATTCTGAGCCTTCAAGGAGAACACGCTTTTTATGGGGAAATAACGCTTTCTGACGGTACATTGGATTTGAGTGACTATCAAAATCAAGGCGCAAATGAATTTCAGTTGAATGGTGGTACTCTTAAACAGCAACCTACGTCGGCTACAACGCTGACTTTGGGAAATATCACCATGAAGAATGCAGCAACACTCGCTCTTAATGGATACTCAAACATCAATACGCCCAACTTTCAGCTAGGCAGCAATAATGCTTCAACTTCACTGACGATTGACTTTGACGACACCGGCTTCTCAGGGACTAGCCAAGTGATCCTTACCTCAGGGTCATCGATACCCTCGACCCTGAAACTCATTAGCGCATCAAAGAAGTATAAATGCTTAATCCAAGACAAAACGATTGTGATCCAAAAGAAGTAAATATTCCCATCAAATCTATTACACAACAGTTACATGGAGAGATTGAATGATTGACGCAAAAGATTTGTACACCTATCAGATAGTTGAAAAACTCACCAACTCCGATCACACTGTGATTGGTACAACAATTATTTCTTACGAGATTCGTCGATATATAGATGTAAGAAATCTTTTAGATTCATTCGCCTATCAAATATTTTGCACCCAACGGATCATAATCCCCTGCTCATCAACCTATACACCAACCCTCAATACTAATGCTTACCTTGATTACCCAGCCATAGTCACTAACAACATTTCATTTAAGTCTCCATCAAAAAAACAAGTTCAATGGATTGTTGATTACAACCCTCGGACAATAAACACCTCAGTGTCATTAACCAATAGTCAAGGGAGCCAAGATGATTCGTCGACCACTTGGCAACAAAGCAGCGGGTCAACCACGTCGCAGTCAAATACTTATGGCAGCTCTGCAAATTTGGGTTTTTGGGGAAGCGATATAACAGGAGGCATATCCTCAAATAGCTCTAATACTACCGGCAATAGCGCCTCAACGTCGGTAACTAATGGCACACAAACCGGTATCTCATCCGTGAGCTCTGCCGGTGATTCTTTTACTGTAAAAGAGTGGGCGGCCTACACATTCACCGACCCTACCGATGCCTCAATCAACTGGGTTTGGGGGCAAGAGTACCCATGGAACGTACTCCTGTATCGATTTGATAATGGTGGCGACACCATTGTTCTGCCATCTTTTGTCCAAGAGCTAATGCAAGATGGTTCCAGCGGGCAATTATTACCCCCTAGCTCGCTCTCTCAGTTTGGTGTCGACTTTAGCATGAAGGTAGGTTGGCTTGTTCAGCCAACTCCCGAGGCTACGGTGCATTTCGAACACGAGATAAATTATTATACTGCTTCTCATCAACTGGTAGCCTCAACCATATCCGCATCTATCAATACCACACCAACAACGTGTAGTGTAAAAACAGCGGCCCTCAATCTTTGCCTATATGGGCTCGACCCGATTACGGCATCAGGCAACACTCAAAACGCCATTATTGGTTTTATACCACAGCAATTTCTAGTCGCACCAGTACCAGCTCCAGCAGCTGGACAAGCGCCAACACCCTTTAAGATTATCTCAATCAATAATAATCTACTAATCGAAGATAGCACGCAATATTCATCTTCAGTCGACGAAGGCGCGGGCTTTACCCCTTCAGAGACCGCTCTTAATGCGACCTTTACTCAGAACTGTACGACCCTTTCTATGACGGTTAACTTTAAAGTCATCAACACGACCAGTAACTATTTTTTGTACATGAAGCACTGGATGGTAGGTACTGTTGGCGTTGTGGTGACCATCGTTGTTAATAACAATATTGACAATCCAATCGTTAAACTAGTGAGCGCACAGGAAGCCGAAGGTGGTGAAAACAACTTGTTAACATTGTCATTGAGAAATTTGGATTTTGGCTCAGTGGACTACCACGATTACCTCCAATTGGGGCTCAATACATTGGATATTACACTCACACCAAACACCAGTGACTATCAAGATTGCGGCTATCAAATTCGCGCGCTTTCAATTGAGACAATGTAAACATGGAATCGCCTGAACCTGACAATGGAGCTTACGCAGCACAAGATGTGTCGCCTCAAGATACGGCACTGGATACGCCGCCTCCAGCTAATACGTTGAATCCAGCCAGTAACAGTGACGCATTTACACCTCCTGATACACCGAGCCTAGCTGGCTCCGAGGCAAATGAAAGTACGTCCGCGCAGCAAAGCCTTAAGAAAAAGCGTCCACGCAGCAACCTAGAAAGTCGTGACTCCGAAGCAAATAGAGGCCTTCAACGCAGTAACTCCTACCTTAGTAGATCCAACAGTTCTACATTCCATTCTGATGGCTCATTAGCAGGCCCAATGCAACCCCATAACCGCACAATTAGTGGCCAAGATTCTAACCACGTCGATACGAGTAAGATTGCGGTTATTTCTCGCGAAGCGAAACCCAATTTCCAACAGGGGCTGCAAGATAAAATTGCCTCTAATGGAGGCACTATTGAGAACAAAGCAAGCCTAATGAGCCTCAAGAGTCTGGGTAATCTAATTAAAAGTTATGTAAAAAGCTTGAAAGAGCGAACCAATTATGGAGACTCTGGCGAAGGCTTAGAGCAATGGGCATCTTTTATGCTAAAAGATAAAGAGGTCCCTCATCTGATTGCAGTAATAGAAGGAAAGGATAAACATGAACAACTGACAGTAAACCAAGGCGAAAGTATGGGAACCCATACCTTCAAGTATCTTGGTTGGCGAGAAGGGAAAAATACAAAAGGGGGTCGTGACGCCAAGCAGAACATGTTCATTTATGTTAGGGAGGATTTGAGAGGTGCATATACTGTCGAAGAAGTGGATATTCCTCATCGTGAAGGCCTTATTCCTTGTTTAGGCATCAATTATCAAACTGAAGATAATAAGCAATACCAAACACTTGCAGTGCATATTCCCAATCGATTCATTGGCACTAAAGAAAAGAACACAATCACTCACAAATCCTTTATCGCCTATGCTGAGGCTCAAAAAAACATAAGAATTGTGACATCATATATTGGCGACACTAACTATAAATGGCCAATAACTGATGGCCACTCTATTCCATCGATGGGTGGGAATATATGGACAGAGAATGGGAAGGTCAGCTTAACTCCTTTTGCAAGTGGTGCAGAACAAGATACTCATTTTATGCAACACGTTGCCCTTGGAAATCTCGAAGCAGCCGAAGTACTGCAACCCTCAATGCTACATGTGGCTTTAGTCCCGCAAGGAAGGCTAGGCCCTGGTGTTGACCATCCCAGTATGATAGGACGTACAACCCACGCCAGCACGATACTGG
This sequence comes from uncultured Pseudomonadales bacterium, assembly GCA_947488935.1. Taxonomy (GTDB): domain Bacteria; phylum Pseudomonadota; class Gammaproteobacteria; order Pseudomonadales; family Cellvibrionaceae; genus CANLBN01. The sequence goes on along the minus strand of CANLBN010000005.1, from coordinate 55,087 downwards.
GGCGATCCACAGATACACCGGACGTGAAAAGACGACGAACCCAACAATCAACATATACACAGAGTCTTGCTAACGCCTAAAACTGAAGATCTAATACTGCCAAGCATTTAATTGCGACCAGTACGTAATAGAGCTATTGAAGTTAACCAATAAAAATTAACAACTTTTAAAACTTGAATCTACTAAAAACAAAAAAGCCCTGTAAAAACAGGGCTTTAATAAGAACAGTTGTACAACTGAATTCCAAGCAATCGTTAAAACGGTATATCATCGTCAAAGCTGTCCATACTTGGTGGCGCAGCGGGTGCCTGCTGTGGTTTGGGCTGTGGGCTAGTAGGTGCTTTGGGTGCACTCATTCCACCGGCTTGACCTCCGGTAGGCCCACCACCATAAGAAGACTCGGCGCTATAACCTGGGTCACCGCCCATATTATTTGCAGCCCCCTGGCCTTGACGACCACCTAGCATTTGTAATTCATTAGCGACTATCTCTGTTGTATAGCGGTCCGCTCCCGATTGGTCCTGCCATTTACGGGTTTGCAATTTACCTTCAACGTACACTTGAGAGCCTTTTCTTAAGTATTCACCAGCGATTTCAGCAAGGCGGTTAAAAAACACAATTCGATGCCATTCGGTCCTATCAACAGGCTGGCCTGTTTGCTTATCTTTCCAGCTTTCACTGGTTGCAATAGTCACATTAGTGACAGCACCACCCGATGGCATATAACGTACTTCTGGGTCTTGACCCAAATTACCAACCAAGATGACTTTGTTAATTCCGCGAGCCATGGACTTCCTCTCTGATATAAATATTATGGGTTATATAAGCGTATTTAGCCGTTTATGCTAACACATTTTTGGCATCGTTTTCTTTGTTGTCTGTTTTAGGAATACTCATTTGGCATGCACATAACCACCAAATAAGTAATGCACCGGCACAGCTTAGCATGAGTACCGAAATACCAAATTGGGTAAATAGCCAACCCCCTAAAATACCACCCACTGCCGCCCCTAAAAACTGGCAGGTAGCAAACATACTAGAACCTGCACCACGATGAGTCTCCGGCACAGTTTTGCTCATTAATGATGGCAGTGTTGCCTCTAAGTAATTAAAGCCTATAAAGAAAAAAAGCATACCGACAAGCACCATCAAAGAACTGGGCTCCGCATAGGAGGGTACGATAGCTAACCCCATAAGGGCAAGTATGGCTATCATCAATAATGCTAAAAATATTTTCTTAACGATGCCTTTGCGCTCACCAACAATAATGAGTGGCACCATCAATATAAAGGAGATAAGCATAACGCCTAAATACACCCATGCATGCTGAGCGGGAGGTATATTAATAGTTTGTAAAAATATAGGTAGCGCCACGAATAAAGCCATAAGCACGGCATGTAACATAAAAATGCCTAGGTTCAGCCCAAGTAAATCACCGTTGCTAGCGACTACACGAAGACCATCGAATGACAACAAGCGAGAACTTGTATCATCCTTAGCATTGCTACTAACAGAAGGTACAAACCAAATAACAATGATGATACCGACAAGCGACAGAACTAAAGTTAGCCAGAACACCCAGCGCACACCACCAGCGGCTGTAATCAGTGGGCCAATTACCAGCGATAAGGCAAAAGCCACACCAATAGAAGCACCAATAGTTGCCATTGCTTTGGTGCGAGTTTTATCTGAGGTTAGATCCCCAACCATTGCCATAATAACACCAGCAATAGCGCCAGCACCTTGCAAGGCACGACCAATAATTAACCCATGAACAGACTCAGCCGTTGCCGCAATAAGGGAGCCAAATGCAAAAATAACCAGCCCGATAATAATTAAGGGTTTACGCCCAAATCGATCAGAAAGAATGCCAAAGGGAATCTGTAGGCAAGCTTGTGTCAACCCATAAATACCCAGAGCCACACCTAACAGAAAAATATTACTCTGGGTATATTCATCACCTGCCAACACCAGTACAGGCAATACCATAAATAAACCCAGCATCCTTACAATGTAGAGTGTCGCCAGCGAGGATACAGCGCGAGATTCAGAGATTTTTACCAGTGACATGGTGACTCGTTAGATAATTGGGCTAGGGCCTGTTCATACTCATTAAATAATCACTGCCAGTGTCTTTTTTTACCAACAAGGCAGAAAGAGCGCGGTGTATTCAACATACATAAGCGATATCTAACGCCGTTGGGTGAAAAAATGGTCTGGCCCAAAGTGTTGTCGCTATTTAATGAGTATGAACAGGCCCGAGCATTCTAGCAAGCCTTAGAGGCTGTGTTAAGAGATAGTCGATGACGCATAAACAGACAATTAATATATGATTAAATTTCAATAGCCATAAACACAAAACCCCCTGATTAACCCAGAGAGCTTTTTAGTAGCCCCTTAATCTAAACAAAGCATACATCCCGTCGTGTTAATGGATTATACTTACACGTTTATTTACTCACTGAGTTATCTTTGTGGACACTATTACTGTTCGGGGCGCTCGCACCCACAATCTTAAAAATATTGATATTGATATTCCACGCGATAAATTTATCGTCATTACGGGTTTATCTGGCTCAGGCAAGTCCTCGCTAGCCTTTGATACATTATATGCAGAGGGACAGCGACGTTATGTTGAGTCCTTATCAACATATGCTCGTCAGTTTTTGTCGATGATGGAGAAGCCTGATGTCGACCATATTGAAGGCTTAAGCCCGGCAATTTCTATCGAGCAAAAATCAACCTCCCATAACCCGCGCTCAACGGTAGGCACAATCACAGAAATTTACGATTATTTGCGCCTATTGTATGCACGCGTGGGCGAGGCACGCTGCCCTAATCATAACGTACCGTTGTCAGCACAAACCATTAGCGAGATCGTTGACTCTATTTTAGCGCTGCCTGAGGGCACAAAATTAATGCTGCTCGCACCCGTTGTGCGTGATCGCAAAGGTGAGCATGCTCATATTTTTGAGCAATTACGCCGCGATGGTTTTGTTCGTGTGCGTGTTGATGGCCTAGTCGTCGATCTCGATGAAGTACCACCTTTAGATAAAAAGAAAAAACATAACATAGAGGCTGTAGTTGATCGCTTTAAAGTTCGCGATGACCTTCAATTGCGTTTAGCCGAATCGACTGAAACAGGCGTGAATATTTCGGGTGGATTAATCAGTATCAGTTATATGGATGGCGAAAAGGATGACCAAATATTTTCGACAAAACACGCCTGCCCGGTTTGTGACTATTCACTAACTGAGCTAGAGCCTCGTTTATTTTCGTTTAATAATCCGGCGGGAGCTTGTCCAACTTGCGACGGCTTAGGTGTTAAGCAATATTTTGACGAATCGAAAATTGCACAGTTCCCTGAATCGTCTCTTTCTGAAGGTGCCATAAGAGGTTGGGATAAGCGTAATATTTATTACTTTCATATGCTGGAATCCCTCGCAAAACATTTTAAATTTAAAACCGATACACCCTGGGAAAAACTTAAAGAAGAACACAGGCAGGCTATCTTATATGGCTCCGGTGATACAGAAATCAACTTTACTTATATCAATGACAAGGGCGACACTTACAAACGCAAACATCGTTTTGAAGGCGTCATACCTAATTTAGAAAGACGCTATCGCGATACAGAATCACAAAGCGTACGCGAAGAGTTGGCCAAGCTATTGTCCACACAAAATTGTCCAAGCTGTAAAGGTGCACGCTTGCGCGAAGAGGCACGTAACGTATTTATCGATAATAAAATATTACCAGAGATTACGGCTTTTCCTATTGGTGAAGCATATAGTTATTTTAAAGCGCTTGAATTTGAAGGTGCAAGAGCCGAAATCGCCGATAAGATTTTAAAAGAGATTTGCGACCGCTTTCAGTTTTTAAACGATGTAGGCCTCAATTATTTAAGCCTTAATCGTAGCGCCGATACTCTCTCGGGAGGCGAGGCCCAGCGAATTCGCCTAGCAAGCCAAATCGGTGCTGGTCTTGTGGGTGTTATGTATATTCTCGATGAGCCATCTATTGGCTTGCATCAACGCGATAACGAGCGCTTACTAAAAACGCTAATTCATTTACGAGATTTGGGCAATACGGTCATTGTCGTCGAGCACGATGAGGATGCTATTCGCCTAGCTGACCATGTAATTGATATTGGCCCAGGAGCCGGTGTACACGGCGGGGAAGTTATTGCACAGGGTAAAGTTGAGCAGATTAAAAACACCAAGGAGTCCTTAACTGGTCAGTATTTATCGGGTACAAAAGAAATTGCCATACCTAAAAAGCGTAATCCGGTTGACCCGAAAAAGTTAATAACCCTAGCAGGTGCCAGCGGTAATAACTTACAAAAAGCTAAGCTTTCTATCCCGGTAGGGTTAATGACCTGTGTGACTGGCGTTTCTGGCTCGGGTAAATCAACACTCATTAATGGAACACTCTACCCCATTGTTGCAACCGAGCTTAATGGCGCAACAACGCTTAAGCCTGCGCCTTATAAAAGCATTAAAGGGCTTCAACATATTGATAAATGTGTCGATATTGATCAAAGCCCTATTGGGCGCACTCCACGCTCCAACCCTGCAACTTATACCGGTATATTTACCCCCGTAAGAGAATTATTTGCAGGCACACAAGAAGCCCGCTCAAGAGGTTATAAACCTGGCCGATTTAGCTTTAATGTGAAAGGTGGTCGATGTGAAGCTTGCCAAGGTGATGGCGTCGTTAAGGTAGAAATGCACTTTCTACCCGATGTTTATGTCTCTTGTGATGTTTGCCATGGTAAACGCTACAATCGTGAAACCTTAGAGATTACTTATAAAGGTAAAAACATTCATCAAGTGCTAGATATGACAATTGAAGATGCACGTGAATTTTTTGATCCCATTCCTGCTGTTGCTCGCAAGCTACAAACCCTAATAGATGTAGGCCTTTCTTATATTCGTCTTGGTCAGGCGGCAAATACATTGTCAGGTGGTGAAGCACAGCGCGTTAAGCTCTCGAAAGAACTCTCTAAACGCGATACTGGCCAAACTATTTACATTTTAGACGAGCCAACAACTGGGCTACACTTTCACGATATACAACAGCTCCTCGTAGTACTGCATCGGCTTCGTGATCACGGTAATACCGTTGTGGTTATAGAACATAACTTGGATGTAATAAAAACGGCTGACTGGGTAATTGATTTAGGGCCAGAAGGCGGTAGTGGTGGCGGGCAAATTATTGCAGAAGGAACACCAGAGGATGTGAGTAAAGTCAAAGCATCTCATACTGGGCACTTTTTAAAGCCACTGTTAAAATAAGCTGAAACAAAAAGAGTGATAGTAAGCTTTTGTTATTACTCTTTTTAAAAATTTCAGGCATAAAAAAACCAGCAATAAGCTGGTTTTTTTATGCCTGATGCAAAATCATTTATTAAATAATTTTACATCATCACTTCAATATCTTGCTTAGCTATTAATCTTCAACAACAACTGAGTCTTCATCAGTTATTACTTGACGATCAACTAACTCAACATAAGCCATTGGTGCTTTATCACCAGTGCGGTAACCACACTTAAGGATACGTACATAGCCACCAGGACGAGACTCATAACGAGGGCCAAGATCACTAAATAATTTACCAACAGCTTCTTTAGAATTTAAGCGTCTAAACGCTAAACGGCGGTTAGCAACGCTATCTTTCTTAGCAAGAGTAATTAACGGCTCAATATGACGACGTAATTCCTTTGCTTTAGGAACAGTTGTTTTGATGAGTTCATGCTCTACAAGAGAGATACTCATATTTTTAAACATGGCTTTGCGATGTGAACTGTTACGATTCAGTTGACGTCCGCTTTGACGATGGCGCATGACTTTAACCCTTTTGTATTTCCTGCTTCACAGCAATAATTTATAAATGTTGGCCTTACTATCAAAACCAACACAATATCGTTTAATGTATTAGTCTTCTGTACGCAAGCTGGCTGGTGGCCAGTTTTCTAAACGAAGACCAAGAGATAATCCACGAGATGCAAGTACATCTTTTATCTCTGTTAATGATTTTTTACCAAGGTTAGGCGTTTTTAATAACTCAACTTCGGTACGCTGAACAAGATCACCAATATAATAAATATTTTCAGCTTTAAGACAGTTAGCAGAACGAACTGTAAGCTCAAGATCATCGACAGGTCTTAATAGAATAGGATCTATCTCAGCTTCTTTAGTCTCTGGCTCAGAGGCTTTTTCGTGCTCAAGATCAACAAACACAGCAAGCTGTTGCTGAAGAATTGTCGCAGAGCGACGAATAGCTTCTTCAGGATCAATTGTGCCGTTAGTTTCTAGATCGAGAACTAATTTATCTAAATCGGTACGCTGCTCAACACGTGCACTCTCTACCGAGTAAGCAAGACGCTTAACAGGGCTAAAAGAAGCATCGAGTTGCAAACGACCAATTGAACGAGTCTCTTCATCATCGCTCACACGTGCATCAGCTGGCTGATAACCACGGCCACGTGCTATTGTCATTTGCATATTTAAATCAGTCTTACCTGTAATAGTTGCAATAACATGATCTGGGTTTTTAACCTCGACACCATGATCGACAACAATATCACCTGCGGTTACAACACCAGGGCCGCTTTTGCTCAAAGAGACAGTTGCTTGAACTTTCTCTTCGTCGTTCATAACAACGGCAACACCCTTAAGGTTTAGAAGAATTTCAATAACATCTTCTTGCACACCTTCTATAGCACTGTATTCGTGTTCAACGCCTTCAATTTCTGTTTCAATAATTGCACAGCCTGGCATTGAAGAAAGCAGAATACGACGTAAAGCATTCCCTAAAGTATGACCAAAACCTCGCTCGAGAGGCTCTAAGACAACTTTGGCGTGCGTGGGTGAATTTTCCGTTACATCGATATGACGTGGGGTTAAAAATTCGTTCACAGCTTGCATAAACATACCTTTAAGGTTTAGTTTGAATTGGAGATTAACTCATATAATGCTCTATAACTATTAGATAGCAATAGAGCATTCGATTATTTAGAGTAAAGCTCAACAATCAAGTTTTCATTAATTTCAGCAGGTAAATCAACGCGATCTGGAACACGCTTAAATGTACCTTCAAGCTTGGTATTATTTACCTCTACCCATTCAACTTCACGTTGTGCAGATAAATCCAATGCGCTTTTAATACGCAATTGATTTTTTGCTTTTTCACGGATAGAAACAACATCATTTGCTTTCACTTGATAAGACGGGATATTAACAGTGCTACCGTTAATTAAAATGGCCTTATGCGAAACTAATTGACGAGATTCTGCACGCGTAGAACCAAAACCCATACGATAAACAACGTTATCTAGGCGAGACTCTAATAGTTGCAACAAGTTTTCGCCAGTTGCGCCCTTACGACGAGCAGCTTCTTTATAGTAGCTACGAAATTGCTTTTCAAGAACGCCATACATACGACGAACTTTTTGTTTTTCACGTAACTGAACACCATAATCAGATAAACGACCGCGACGAACGCCGTGCATACCTGGTGCAGTTTCGATCTTACACTTTGAATCTAATGGACGAACACCGCTTTTTAAATAAAGGTCTGTACCTTCACGGCGTGCTAATTTACAAGTAGGTCCGAGATAACGAGCCATTTATATTCTCCTTATACCCTACGACGTTTTGGCGGACGGCAACCATTATGCGGAATCGGCGTCACGTCTGTGATGTTTGAAATTTTATAACCAACATTGTTTAGTGCACGAACCGCTGATTCGCGACCAGGACCTGGGCCCTTAACTTCAACGTCGAGATTTTTAAGACCGTAATCTAATGCAGCTTGACCAGCACGCTCAGCAGCAACCTGTGCAGCAAATGGCGTACTTTTACGAGAACCGCGAAAACCAGAACCACCCGCTGTTGCCCAAGATAACGCATTACCTTGACGATCAGTGATGGTAACAATTGTATTATTAAAAGACGCGTGTATATGGGCTACGCCATCGACCACTGTCTTTTTAACTTTTTTCTTTGTTGCTTGTTTACTTGGCTTAGCCATAGCAAATACCTAACCTTTAATTACTGTGTGATATAAACGAATCAATAAATTACTTCTTAATAGGCTTACGAGGGCCTTTACGAGTACGCGCATTAGTTTTAGTACGCTGACCACGAAGAGGTAAATTGCGACGATGGCGAATGCCACGGAAACAACCTAAATCCATTAATCGTTTAATATTCATCGAAACTTCACGACGTAAGTCACCTTCGACAGTAACTTTACCGACTTCAGCACGCAATTCATCCATCTGACTTTCTGATAGATCGCCTATTTTTGTAGATTCAGCAATACCAGTAGCTGCTAAGATTTTCTCAGCAGTAGTACGACCAACTCCATAGACATAAGTCAAAGAAATAACGGCATGTTTATTATCGGGTATATTGACACCGGCGATACGAGCCATTCAATTTTACTCCACAGTATATGTGAGCACACTTAGTGCGCTATTGTTCAGTGTTGACGGCGAATTCAGCCACCACATACGATACTTTTGCAGGGGTTACCCTACAAAAGGCGCGAAAGGATAGCGATAAAAACACCTAAATGCAATAGTTTATTAATTTCTTAATAAACGACAGTCAACACCCCTTAGTGTGATAGCTCATTGGACACGAGCTATCTAGCAAGCTGCAAGGATTAACCTTGACGTTGCTTGTGTCTGGGTTCCGCTTTACAAACAACACGTAATACACCTTTACGACGTACCATTTTGCAATTGCGGCAGATTTTTTTAACAGAAGCACGAACTTTCATACAAACCTCATTTTAGTGAACTTAAGGCTGATAGCCTCTTAGAGTCCACCACCATAACCTTTTAAATTTGATTTTTTCATTAATGACTCGTACTGCTGAGACATTAAATGTGATTGCACTTGTGACATAAAATCCATAAGTACAACAACAATAATTAGCAACGATGTACCGCCTAAGTAAAAAGGTATACCCGTTGCAACAATAATAAATTGTGGCATTAACGAGACAGCTGCCATATACATAGAGCCTGCAACCGTTAAACGCGTTAACACACTATCTATATATCTTGCAGATTGCTCACCTGGGCGAATACCAGGAATATAAGCACCTGATTTTTTCAAGTTATCTGCTACTTCGTTAGGGTTATACATTAATGCCGTATAAAAGAAACAGAAGAAAACAATTAAACCAGTGAATACTATTAGATTCAGTGGTTGGCCAGGCCCTAAAGAGGCTGCAATTGTTTGTAATATCTCTGACGTACGCCCTTCACCAGATCCTGCCCATGTTGCGATAGATTGTGGGAACAATAATAAGCTACTGGCAAAGATCGCAGGAATAACACCCGCCATATTAATTTTTAACGGTAAATGACTGGTTTGAGCAGCATAGACCTTTTTACCTTGTTGACGCTTGGCATAGTTAACCGTAATACGGCGCTGACCACGCTCAACCAAAACAATAAACCACATAATTCCTAGCAATAAGAAGATAATAGCTAGCAATAACAATATATTTAGATCACCTTGCTGAGCACTTTCAAAGGCCTGGCCAACCGCACCCGGAAGCCCTGCAATAATGCCCGCACAAATAAGTATTGATATACCATTACCAATACCCTTTTCTGTCACTTGCTCGCCTAGCCACATCATAAATACTGCACCGGTTACCAGTGAAGTAATCATAATAATCGAATCGATTAACTCGGCAATTGGGCTTGCGCCTTCATACGCTAAGTTCAAGCCACGAGACATTGCCGTCGCCTGAATGATTGCCAGAACAATTGTCAAATAACGCGTGTACTGCGTAATTTTGCGGCGGCCTGCGTCACCTTCTTTTTTCAGTTGCTCTAACGAGGGGGTTACCGCCGACATTAACTGCATAATAATAGAGGCAGAAATGTAAGGCATGATACCCAGCGCTAAAATACTCATGCGCTCAAGTGCACCACCTGAAAACACATTAAACAAGTCGAGATACGTGCCCTCATTGTCAGCGAACAACTCCGCTACACGAGCTGGATCAATACCAGGGACAGGGATATGCGTACCAATACGATAAACAACTATCGCTAAAAAAAGAAAGCGAAGGCGAGCCCATAGCTCGCCTAATCCTTTTTGATTGCCTAGCAGACTGCCTGGTGTTGCCATAAATTACTCTTCTATTTTACCACCAGCTGCTTCAATCGCAGCTTTAGCGCCTTTAGTGACTGCCAAACCTTTAATGGTAAGTGCTTTACTAAGCTCACCAGATAGGAATATTTTGGCACGTTTAATGTTTGCATTGATTAAATCGGCTTTTCTTAAAGCTTCTAGATCAACAACATCGCCTTCAACTGAATTCAGTTCAGATAAACGAATCTCGGCAGTTACCATACCAATACGTGATGTAAAACCGAATTTAGGTAGGCGTTTTTGTAAAGGCATTTGACCACCTTCAAAACCTGCACGTACTTTACCACCTGAACGGGCCTTTAAACCTTTGTGACCGCGGCCAGCTGTTTTACCAGTACCACTACCAATACCACGACCAACGCGCTTTTTATCGGACTTGTGACCAGGTGCTGGAGCTAATGTATTAAGACGCATTTTACTCTCCTTCAACCTTTAATAAATAATAAGCAGTATTAATCATGCCGCGAACAGAAGGAGTATCTTCAACTTCAACTGTGTGACCGATTCTACGAAGTCCCAAGCCAGAAACACAGGCAATATGGTTTTTTAACCGGCCTGCTGTACTTTTAATTTGGGTCACTTTTACTGTTTTTTTAGCCATTATAACTCTCACACTCTAAATCAAGAGGTGCTTTTTAAGCACAGAATTAGATTTTTACTAGTAACTGAGTAATTGATCTGACAACTAATTCACATTAACGATCAGTTTAATTATTACTTAGTCTCTTATCTCTTCAACAGATTTGCCACGTTTTGCAGCGATTTGCTCAGGAGAGCTCATTGCATTTAGCGCCTCAAATGTTGCACGAACAACATTCACTGGGTTTGTTGACCCATAGCACTTTGCCAATACATTCTGCACACCTGCAAGCTCCAGCACAGCACGCATAGCACCACCGGCAATAACACCAGTACCTTGAGATGCAGGCTGCATGTATACTTTAGATGCACCATGACGGCCTTTAGTTGGATATTGAATGGTATCACCATTTAATTCCACTTGAATCATATCACGACGAGCAGATTCCATTGCTTTTTGAATAGCAGCTGGCACTTCACGCGCTTTACCACGACCAAAACCTACTCTACCTTTACCATCACCGACAACGGTAAGTGCGGTAAAAGCAAAAATACGACCACCTTTAACTGTCTTAGCAACACGATTAACCTGAACTAACTTCTCTTCAAAGCCTTCTGTGTTTGCTTCATCTTTTTTAACAAATGCCATGTTCAATCAACCCTTAGAATTCTAGTCCGCCTTCGCGTGCTGCATCAGCTAACGCCTTAACACGACCGTGGTATTTAAAGCCACTGCGATCAAAAGCAACACCGGTAATTCCAGCCGCTTTAGCACGCTCAGCGATTAATTTGCCAACTGCTTTAGCAGCACCGACATTGCCAGTAGCACTAGCACGTAAATCTTTATCTAAAGTAGAAGCACTTGCTAATACTTGGTTACCGTCAGCAGCGATAATCTGCGCATAAATATGACGTGGCGAACGGTTAACACATAAACGGTTAACACCTAACTCACTAATTTTAGCTCGGGCTCTTCGAGCGCGACGGATTCGAGCCTGCTTTTTAGAATTCATAACTATCTCTACTAGATATTTTTATCACTAACTAACAATTGACTATTTAGACTTTACTGGTAAATACCAAACGGCAACCAAAAAAGAATAAAAATTACTTTTTCTTTGCTTCTTTACGACGAATATTTTCATCGGCATACCTTACACCTTTACCTTTATAAGGCTCTGGTGGACGGAAGGCACGTATCTCAGAGGCAACCTGGCCAAGCAATTGTTTATCTGAGCACTTTAAAACGATTTCTGTCTGAGATGGTGTTTCAGCAGTCACACCTTCTGGCAACTCATAATTTACATCATGAGAAAAACCTAACACTAGGTTAAGTGTTTTACCTGCAGACTTCGCACGATAACCAACGCCATTAAGCACCAATTTACGCTCGAAGCCCTGACTTACGCCAACAACCATATTGTTAACTAATGAACGAGTTGTACCCGCAAGCGCAACTGCATTCTTACTTGTATTTTTAGCAACAAACGAGACAACGTTATCATCTTGCTTAACTTCTACTGACTCGCTAACGTTCATGCTCAAAGATCCCTTAGAACCTTTAACAGAAACTTCTTGGCCATTAATTTTTAATTCAACACCAGAGGGTAATTCAACTGGGTTATTTGCAATACGTGACATAATTTATCTCTATCTTAAACAAAGTTTTTGTTTAAAAAATCAATTAAAAGACGGTACAAAGTACTTCACCGCCAACACCCGCTGCGCGCGCTGCTCTTTCAGTCATAACACCTTGACTGGTAGATACAATGGCAACACCTAAACCACCACGTACTGATGGAAAACCATCTTTACCCGAATAGTTTCTTAAGCCAGGGCGACTTACTCGATCGATCTCAGTAATAACTGGCTTACCTTCATAGTATTTTAACTGAAGAGTTAGCTTTGCTTTAACTTCAGAATCAACACTAAAACCATTAATGTAACCTTCAGCTTCTAATACTTTAGCTACATTAACTTTTAATTTAGAAGAAGGCATAACAGTTTCTGTTTTACCTACTAATTGTGCATTTCGAATGCGAGTCAGCATATCTGACAATGGGTCTTGCATACTCATTAATTTTGCTCCTGTCTCTACCAGTTAGTCTACCAGCTAGCTTTAACTAGACCTGGTACATCGCCACGCATAGCAGCTTCACGCAACTTGTTTCGGCATAGACCAAATTTACGGTAGACCCCATGAGGACGACCAGTTAATACACAACGACGACGCTGTCTTGATGGGCTAGCATCACGCGGAAGTTGTTGTAACTTCTGCTGTGCATCCCAAACTTCTTCGTCACTTGCCGTTGTACTTACAATGATTTCTTTAAGTGCTTTACGTTTTTCAGCGTATTTTTTCGCGATTTGTGAGCGCTTATGCTCACGCGCGATCATTGATTTCTTTGCCATAACTCTAACTTATCCTTTAAAGGGGAAATTAAAGGCTTTAAGCAATGCTCGGCCTTCATCATCATTGCGTGCGCTAGTTGTAATACAAATATCTAAACCACGCAGCTTGTCGATTTTATCGTATTCAATTTCTGGGAAGATAATTTGCTCTGAAACACCCATAGAGAAATTACCGCGACCATCAAATTGTTTTGGGCTAATACCACGAAAGTCACGGATACGAGGAATAGAAATAGAGACTAGACGCTCTAAAAACTCATACATTCTTTCGCGACGCAAGGTCACTTTACAACCAATTGGCCAATCTTCACGAACTTTAAACCCCGCAATAGACCTACGCGCTTTGGTCACAACAACTTTTTGACCAGAAATTTTTTCAAGATCGCGAACTGCGCTCTCTAATGCTTTTTTATCACCAATCGCTTCACCTACACCCATATTAAGAGTGATTTTTGTAATGCGAGGCACTTCCATTACATTATCAAGACTCAATTCTTCTTTGAGCTTTTGAGCAATCTCTTCGTTGTACAGTTTTTTCAAACTAGCCATTTCTATTTACCGTTACTTACACCAGCTTTTGCTGGTTAAAAATAAATTAAGCTTTATTCAGCTTTTAATAAACTTACCTAAAGATCTATAAGTATCAAGAACCTACAGTTGCGCCATTTGATTTAAATACGCGCACTTTTACTTCTTTGCCATCTACTTCTTTAACATCGAAACCAACACGGTCAGCTTTATCTGTCTCGGAGTTATAAATAGCAACATTTGAAACTTGAATAGGCGCTTCTTTTTCAATAATGCCACCAGGCACATTTGCTTGAGGGTTAGGCTTTTGGTGCTTTTTAATCATTTGGACGCCAGAGACGATCAAGCGATTATCTTGCAATACTTTAACAACCTTGCCTCGCTTACCTTTGTCACGACCAGCGATTACTATCACTTCATCATCACACTTAATCTTACGCATTACGTTATCCTCTACCTTCGGCCAGCTCTATAGAACTTCTGGAGCCAAAGAAATAATTTTCATGAATTTTTCACCGCGTAATTCGCGAGTCACAGGCCCAAAGATACGAGTACCGATTGGAGCGTCCTGCGCATTCAAAATTACGGCTGCATTATCATCAAACTTAATAAGTGAACCGTCTTGACGACGTACACCTTTTTTAGTTCTAACAACAACAGCGTTAACAACTTGGCCTTTTTTAACTTTACCGCGAGGAATTGCTTCTTTAACAGTAACTTTAATTACATCACCAATTCTTGCGTAACGGCGATGAGAACCACCAAGTACTTTAATACACATTACCCGACGAGCACCGCTATTATCAGCAACTTCTAGATAGCTTTGTGTTTGAATCATTGTTCGTCTCCGAAACCTTTACTGCAATTTATAATTGCTATCAATCATAACGACGCAATTATAACTGCGTTGCACGCTCTTCAATTTTTACCAACGCCCATGACTTCGACTTAGAAAGTGGGCGAGACTCTGCAATTGTGACTAGGTCACCAATTTTGCAGCTATTTTCTTCATCATGTGCTTTAAGCTTTGAAGATTTACTCAAATACTTACCGTACAGAGGATGCTTAACACGACGCTCAATCAATACTGTAATGGTTTTATCCATTTTATCGCTAACAACTTTACCCATTAGGGTACGCGCCGCACTATTTACATTTTCTACTTGCTGACCCATGGGTTAGTTACCTGCCTTTTGATTCAGGATCGTCTTGATCCGTGCAACATTACGACGAGTTTCTTTAAACAAATGTGTTTTCACCTGCTGACCAGAGCTCGCTTGCATACGCAATTTAAATTGCTCTTCAAGATTTGCTAACATCTCTGTTTTTAACTCATCAACAGACTTTTCACGTAATTCTGAAGCTTTCATCACATCACCGAACGTTTAACGAAAGTTGTAGTAATAGGTAACTTTGCTGCCGCTAAAGCAAATGCTTCACGAGCTATTTCTTCTGTTACCCCTTCCATTTCATAAAGTACTTTACCTGGCTGAATCTGGGCTACCCAGTATTCAACATTACCTTTACCTTTACCTTGGCGAACCTCTAAAGGCTTGCTGGTAATTGGCTTGTCAGGAAAAACTCTAATCCAAATTTTACCGCCACGCTTTATGTGACGAGTCATTGCTCGTCGCGCCGCTTCAATTTGACGGGCTGTTATACGACCACGCCCAACTGCTTTTAATCCGAACTCACCAAAACTCACTTTCGAGCCTCGGTTTGCCAAGCCGCGATTGCGGCCTTTCATCATTTTGCGAAACTTTGTACGCTTTGGCTGCATCATAATGCGTACCCCTTACTTAGCTCTTGAGCTTTTCTTTTTTGGCGCCGGCTCTGCTTCAACAACATCACCAATAACTTCGCCTTTAAAAATCCAGACTTTAACGCCCAGAATCCCATAAGTTGTTAACGCTTCTGATGTTGAATAATCAATATCAGCACGAAGTGTATGCAAAGGAACTCGCCCCTCACGATACCATTCAGTACGTGCGATCTCAGCACCACCTAAACGACCACCAACTTGAATACGAATACCCTCAGCACCTTGACGCATAGCATTTTGAACTGCTCGCTTCATAGCACGCCTAAACATAACACGGCGCTCTAGCTGGCTAGTTACACTATCGGCAACTAACTTGGCATCCAAATCAGGCTTGCGTATCTCTTCGATATTGATGTGCACTGGCACACCCATACGTTTTGCAATCTGAGCACGAAGCTTTTCAACATCTTCACCACGCTTACCAATAACAATACCTGGTCGAGCGGTGTGAATAGTTACCTTCGCAGTATTGGCTGGACGCTCAATATCTACTCGGCTAACCGATGCATTTGCTAGCTGCTTATGAATGTATTCACGAACTTGAATGTCCGCATATAATTTTTCAGCGTATTTATCACTGCCGGCGTACCATATTGAAGTATGTTTCTTAACAATACCCAAACGAATACCGGTGGGATGTACTTTTTGACCCATAACGTCCGCTCTCGCTCTATTTATCGTCGTCGGCGACTTTAACTGTAATGTGACATGAACGCTTTAAAATGCGATCAGCACGACCTTTTGCACGTGCCCGTATACGTTTCATGGTCACGCCTTCATCTACAAAGATGGTCGACACTCGTAGCTCGTCCACATCTGCACCTTCGTTTTGCTCAGCATTGGCAATTGCACTTTCCAACACCTTTTTAATGATGACTGCTGCTTTTTTATTACTAAATGTCAGTAAATCTAAAGCCACTTCAACATGCTTGCCTCGAATTTGATCGGCAACCAGTCTAGCCTTTTGTGCTGACAAGTGCGCGCCACTTAATTTTGCTGCTACTTCCATCGTCAACCCGCCTTATCTAGCCTTCTTATCAGCCACATGGCCTTTGTAAGTGCGCGTTCCCGCAAACTCACCCAGCTTGTGACCAACCATTTCTTCATTAACCAACACTGGAACATGTTGACGACCATTATGAACAGCTATCGTCAAGCCAACCATTTGTGGCATGATCATTGAGCGACGCGACCATGTTTTAATGGGGCGACGATCATTTTTTTCGACAGCAACTTCAATTTTCTTCAATAGATGAAGATCAATGAATGGACCTTTTTTCAGTGAACGTGGCACTGTTCTTTCCTCTTAATCAGTTATATGGCTTAAAGCCATTCAAACTCTCGACACCAGTAATTTAATTACTTCTTATTACGACGACGAACAATCATTTTATCGGTGCGCTTATTCTTACGCGTTTTGTAACCCTTAGTTGGCGTACCCCAAGGACTTACTGGATGGCGACCACCCGAAGTACGACCTTCACCACCACCATGTGGGTGATCAACTGGGTTCATAGCAACACCACGAACCGTTGGGCGAACACCACGCCATCTTGACGCACCAGCTTTACCTAGCGAGCGAAGGCTATGCTCAGAGTTAGAAACTTCACCTAATGTCGCACGACATTCAGACAATACCTTTCTCATTTCACCACTGCGAAGACGCAATGTTGCATAAGTACCTTCACGAGCCACTAACTGAGCAGATGTACCAGCAGAGCGTGCTATTTGAGCACCTTTACCCGGCTTCAATTCAACACAGTGAATCGTACTACCCACAGGGATGTTGCGAATTGGCAATGTATTACCCGGCTTAATTGCTGCCGCATCACCAGACTCTATTTGATCGCCTGCTTTAACGCCTTTAGGAGCGATAATGTAGCGACGCTCGCCATCTGCATAACAGATAAGGGCAATATTTGCTGTTCTATTTGGATCGTACTCTAAACGCTCAACTGTCGCTGGAATACCATCTTTGTTTCGCTTGAAGTCGATAATGCGATAATGTTGCTTATGACCACCGCCAATATGACGCGTAGTGATACGGCCATTATTATTACGGCCACCAGACTTAGATTGCTTTTCTAGCAACGGCGCATAAGGAGCTCCCTTATGTAAATCTGCACTAACAACACTAACAACGAATCGACGACCTGCTGACGTTGGCTTACGCTTTAAAACTGCCATTTCTTAGGCCCCCATCGCAAAATCAATATCGTGACCATCAGCCAACTTAACGTAAGCTTTTTTCCAGTCACTTCGCTTGCCAAGACCAAAGCGAGTACGCTTAGTCTTACCTTTCATCACTAGCGTGCGAACGCTATCAACTTTTACATCAAACATTTTTTCTACAGCAGCCTTAATTTCTGGCTTGCTTGCATCTTTAACAACCTTAAAGACAACTTGATTTGACACTTCAGCTGAACCTACTGCTTTTTCAGAGACAACAGGCGCTAACAATATTTTTAATAGACGCTCCTGACTCACGACAACATCTCCTCAATTTTCTTAAGTGCTGCCACAGTAACAATCACCTTATCAAAACCAACCAAGCTAACTGGATCAATGGCTTCTGCATCGATAACACCAATCTTGTGCAAATTTCTAGACGCAAGATATAAGTTCTCTGACATTTCTTCAGTAACAATCAATGCATCAGCAATATCATACTGCGCTAAGGATTTTACTAAATCTTTAGTTTTTGGCGCTTCGAGCTCTAAAGACTCAAGAACAACCAAACGCTCTTGACGAGCCAACTCAGACATAATGCACTGCATTGCTGCGCGATACATTTTCTTATTAACTTTTTGCTCATAGTTACGTGGCTGAGCTGCAAATGTAACACCACCGCTACGCCAGATCGGGCTGCTAGAAGTACCTGCACGGGCACGACCACTACCTTTTTGAGCCCAAGGCTTTTTACCACCGCCAGCAACTGCTGCGCGATTTTTTTGAGCCTTCGAACCTTGACGTGCAGCCGCTTGGTAAGCAACCACAACCTGATGCACTAAATCTTGATTATACGCACGAGCAAAAGCAACATCAGATACGCTAACCGCACCATTTGCACCACCCGGCGTTGTAATACTTAACTCCATTATTTACCCCCCAACTTCACAGCAGGACGAACAATCACGTCGCCACCAGGAGCACCTGGAACCGCACCTTTAACTAACAATAAATTACGCTCTTCATCTACACGAACAACTTCTAAATTCTGAATTGTTACTTGCTCAGCACCCATATGGCCAGCCATCTTCTTGCCTTTAAATACACGGCCAGGAGTTTGACACATACCGATAGAACCAGGAGCACGGTGAGAGATAGAGTTACCATGAGTAGCATCTTGCATTGCAAAGTTCCAACGCTTAACACCACCCGCGAAACCTTTACCTTTAGAGGTGCCGGTTACATCAATTTTTTGACCCACTTCGAAAGAAGCAACTGTTAGCTCACCGCCAACTTCTAATGAAGCGTCTTGCTCAAAACCGCCTTTAGCGCGAAGCTCCCACAAACCCCTACCTGCTTCTGCATTTGCTTTAGCGTAGTGACCTGCAGCAGGCTTATTAACACGAGAGGCGCGACGAGAACCCACAGTTACTTGAACTGCTTGATAGCCGTCAGTTTCGATGCTTTTAACTTGAGTGATACGATTTGGTTCAACCTCAACCACCGTTACCGGGATTGATGCACCATCGTCAGCGAATATACGCGTCATGCCGCACTTGCGACCGACAATACCTATTGTCATTTTTTAACCTCATTAGTGTACGGGGCTTCTCACCCCAAAACCGCTTATGAAAAAGCAGAAATAGGACCCGCTATGGCCGCCCATCTCAGAGCGTTACACAAGGACCATCAAACAATCCTAAGTGAGCTTGTTAATTTTTAGTGTTACCTAAAACAAAACCCACAAGCTTTTCCCTATACTGGGAGCCTAAGATACGGGAACTAACCGAGTGAAATCTGAACTTCAACGCCTGCTGCTAAATCTAGCTTCATTAACGCATCAACAGTTTTTTCAGTTGGTTCCACAATATCTAACAAGCGCTTGTGGGTACGAATCTCATACTGATCACGCGCATCTTTATTGACATGCGGAGAAACCAGAATGGTAAATCTTTCTTTTCGAGTCGGCAGAGGAATCGGTCCACGAACCTGAGCGCCAGTACGACGAACGGTTTCTACAATCTCATGCGTGGACGCATCGATCAGCTTATGATCAAATGCTTTTAAACGAATACGAATGCGCTGATTCTGCATTTCTGCCAAACTCCAAAATTTTAAAGAACGATCACAGCGAGCAAGTATTTAACCTACCCCCGTAAAATTGAGGCGCAATTATATGGATGTGACCCTATGCCGTCAACCCTAATAAACACTTATTTTTAATATAAATGCATTAAGCCACCAACCAGCCTTATAAGTTTATTTGTAACGCCGACAAGCAGCGCCGGCACTCCTTCTATCTCTCTATCTTTAGCCTTCACAACCAGCCACCCAATACCTACCCAAAACAGAGAAACAAGGCAGCCCAACGAATAGAACGGTATCGCAAGACTATACTTTTGTAGATAATAGACCCAGTTTTTACTATAAGTTAAGCACACGCTTTACATTACTATTCACTGAGGATTTTATGGACAGCATAGAACAAACATTAGGCACACTAACAACGCGTACCGTCGCCATGCATAGCGACACAAATCCATCCGGTGATATTTTTGGTGGCTGGGTGCTATCACAAATGGATATAGCCGCGGGCATTTGCGCAAGCCAGCGCGCGCAAAGCCGTGTGGTCACCGTATCTCTCGACAGCATGAGCTTTATTCGCCCCGTAAAGGTAGGCGATATACTCGGCGTTTATACGCGCGTTATAAAGATCGGCACCACATCAATGACAATAAATGTTGAGGCCTGGGTACGTCGAGGACGCATAGGCAACCGCGAGAAGGTGACCGAAGGCAACTTTAAGTTTGTTGCCTTAAATGACAATGGCAAACCAACACCCATCCCACCCGAATCTGAACTACCTCAATATGTACTTGAAAAAAATCAAAGCAAATAATAACACCCATAAAAAAAGCCTCGCATTGCGAGGCTTTTAGAACAGAAGCTAAATTTACTTAGCTGCTTTACGCTCTTTTTCTTTAGCGATAACTTCTTCGGCAACCTGATTAGGACAAGGCATATAGTGAGAGAACTCCATAGAGAACTGACCACGACCCGATGTCATTGTGCGTAGACTACCAATATAACCAAACATTTCTGATAGAGGCACATCCGCTTTAACGCGCACACCCGTTACACCCGCTTCTTGGTCTTTAATCATGCCACGACGACGGTTAAGGTCACCAATCACATCACCCACATGATCGTCTGGCGTGTATACGTCAACATGCATAATTGGCTCAATGAGTTGCGGACCCGCTTTTGGAATTGACTGACGGAATGCGCCTTTTGCTGCAATTTCAAAGGCAACCGCCGATGAATCCACGGCGTGGAAAGCACCATCGAATAATTCAACTTCAACATCCAATACAGGGAAGCCTGCAAGAACACCCTCGCCCATCATACCCTTAAAGCCTTTTTCAATAGCCGGGAAGAATTCCTTAGGAACATTACCACCTACAACCACTGAATTAAACGCAAAACCAGAACCTGGCTCACCTGGCTTGATGCGGTAATCGATTTTACCAAACTGACCAGAACCACCCGATTGCTTCTTGTGCGTGTAGCTGTCTTCGATTGATTGAGTAATCGTCTCGCGGTATGCAACCTGCGGCTGACCCACCTCTAGATCGACACCATAGGTACGCTTGAGGATATCGACTTTAATATCAAGATGAAGCTCACCCATACCCTTAAGGATTGTTTCACCTGAATCTTCGTCAGTCTCAACGCGGAACGACGGATCTTCTGCAACCATTTTACCAATGGCTACGCCCATTTTTTCAGAACCACCTTTATCTTTTGGTGCAACAGCAATTGAAATTACCGGCTCTGGGAAAACCATCGCTTCAAGCGTACAAGGGTGCTTCACATCGCAAAGAGTATGACCTGTTTGCACATTCTTCATACCCACGATGGCAATAATGTCACCGGCTTGCGCGCTATCTAATTCATTACGCTCATCAGCTTGCATCTCAACCATACGGCCAACACGCTCAGTCTTACCCGTAAAGGAATTAAGAATAGTATCGCCTTTCTTTAATTTACCCGAGTAGATACGCACAAATGTTAGCGCACCAAAACGGTCATCCATAATTTTGAATGCCAATGCACGTAGCGGCTCATCAACAGAAACTAGAGCATGCTCACCTGTTTCAACACCCTCTTCATCGGTCAATGGCTGCGGATCAACCTCTGTAGGGCTCGGTAGATAATCAACAACCGCATCGAGCACCAACTGAATACCTTTGTTTTTAAAGGCAGAACCACAATAGGTCGGGAAGAACGCCATGGTACGAGTACCGGCACGGATACAACGCTTAAGGTCTTCGATAGATGGCTCCTCACCATCCATATAAGCCATCATTAGGTCGTCATCTT
The DNA here is from genome assembly GCA_947488935.1 of uncultured Pseudomonadales bacterium. GTDB lineage: Bacteria > Pseudomonadota > Gammaproteobacteria > Pseudomonadales > Cellvibrionaceae > CANLBN01. The sequence goes on along the minus strand of CANLBN010000005.1, from coordinate 33,009 downwards.
GCTCAACGGCTGTTTCAACCAACATTTCGTGATATTCGTTAACTTTGTCAACCATATCAGCGGGAACGTCTTCAACCGTATAATTCTCAGGAAGGCCAGTATCATCCCAAATGTATGCTTTCTTAGTGAGAACATCAACAACACCCACAAAATTCTCTTCAACACCAATAGGCAATGTCATAACTAGCGGGTTTGCAGCCAATACTTTTTCAACTTGACCAACAACACGGTAAAAGTCAGCACCCATACGATCTAGCTTGTTAACAAAGATAACACGAGCAACTTCTGATTCGTTCGCATAGCGCCAGTTAGTCTCTGATTGCGGCTCAACGCCACCAGAACCACAGAAAACACCAATACCACCATCCAATACTTTTAGCGAACGATAAACTTCAACCGTAAAGTCAACGTGTCCCGGTGTGTCGATAACGTTAAAACGGTGATCATTCCAAAAGCAACTAACCGCTGCCGACTGAATAGTAATACCGCGCTCGGCCTCTTGTTCCATGAAGTCAGTGGTTGATTCACCATCATGAACCTCACCAGTCTTATGGATTTTACCCGTAAGCTTAAGAATACGTTCTGTTGTAGTGGTTTTACCCGCGTCAACGTGGGCGAAAATACCAATATTTCTGTAAAGGGATAGATCAGTCATGTGATTACTCGTCATTCACTGTTTATATAGGTAGCATTTTACTGACAGCTACGTGGACAAAATTTGCGCGGGAGTATACAGCAAGTCAATGCTTTTGTTGAGGATTAATTCGGACTTTTGCGCGAATTATTATAAGGCTTACGCAAGCCTCACACACCCCCAACTCAAATACCACACGAAGAAAAAACAAAAAGCCGAGATGCATAGCAACTCGGCCTTTTTATAACTCAATCATCAAAAGTTATTCGATGATTTTGGCTTTAGAGCAAAATACTACTTACTCGATAATTTTAGCAACGACCACCACGGATGGTGGAAGTGCAAGTTCTGCATGGAGCAAGAACTTGCCAACGCCAAAAGCCACTCTTACTCAATAATCTTCGCTACGACTCCGGCTCCCACGGTTCTACCACCTTCGCGAATCGCAAAACGTAAACCGTCTTCCATCGCAATCGGGTGAATCAAGGTAACAACCATTTGGATGTTATCACCCGGCATAACCATTTCTACGCCTTCTGGTAATTCACAAGCACCCGTCACATCCGTTGTACGGAAGTAAAACTGTGGACGATAGCCTTTAAAGAATGGTGTATGACGACCACCTTCATCTTTTGACAGCACATAAATCTCTGCTTCAAAGGTAGTATGTGGCTTAACAGAACCCGGCACACACAATACTTGGCCGCGCTCAATCTCTTCACGCTTAGTACCACGAAGAAGAACACCAACGTTCTCGCCTGCACGACCTTCGTCAAGCAACTTACGGAACATCTCAACACCGGTACAGGTAGTTTTAGTGGTGTCTTTAATACCAACGATTTCGATTTCTTCACCCACTTTGATGATACCGCGCTCAACACGACCGGTAACAACCGTACCACGACCAGAAATTGAGAATACATCTTCAATAGGCATCAAGAATGGTTGATCGATTGCACGCTCTGGCTCTGGAATATACGAGTCTAGAGTCTCAACAAGCTTTTTAACCGCAGAAGTGCCTAGCTCGTTATCGTCTTCACCGTTAAGGGCCATCAATGCAGAACCCGCAATAATTGGCGTGTCATCACCTGGGAATTCGTAAGTATCTAATAACTCACGTAGCTCCATTTCAACAAGCTCTAGCATTTCGTCATATTCTTCTGAACCAACGCCACCACAGTCTTCTGCAAGTAGGTCAGCTTTGTTTAGGAATACTACGATATAAGGAACACCCACCTGACGTGAAAGCAAGATGTGCTCACGTGTTTGAGGCATAGGGCCATCAGTTGCGCCACACACCAGGATAGCACCGTCCATTTGAGCCGCACCGGTGATCATGTTTTTAACATAATCGGCGTGACCTGGGCAATCTACGTGTGCGTAGTGACGATCAGGTGAATCATATTCAACGTGCGAGGTTGCAATAGTAATACCGCGCTCACGCTCTTCAGGCGCATTATCAATACCGTCAAAGGCAACAGCTGCACCGCCCCATACTTCTGAACATACGCGGGTTAACGCGGCTGTTAGAGTGGTTTTACCATGGTCAACGTGACCAATTGTGCCCACATTGACGTGGGGCTTATTACGTTCAAACTTTTCTTTTGCCATTGTGCTATCTCTTTAAGGTATTCAATTATTTTTAAAACAAGAACCCAATTAATGCTTAGCGATAATCTCTTTTGAGACTTTAGCCGGCGCTTCAGCATACTCTTTAAATTCCATACTAAATGTCGCACGCCCTTGCGTTGCCGAACGAAGGTCAGTGGCATAACCAAACATTTCTGCAAGCGGTACATCGGCATCAACCGTTTTCCCGGCAGGACCGTCCTCCATCCCTAAAATAATACCGCGACGGCGATTAAGATCACCAACTACATCGCCCATATTTTCTTCAGGAGTAACAACCTCAACGCGCATCATTGGCTCTAGCAACTTCGCACCACCTTCGTCGGCTAGCTTTTTAGTCGCTAGAGAGCCTGCTATTTTAAAGGCCATCTCGTTAGAGTCGACATCATGGAAAGACCCATCATAAAGCGTTGCCTTTAGACCTAGCAGAGGGTATCCAGCCAGCACGCCATTCTTCATTTGCTCAGAGATGCCTTTCTCTACCGCTGGGATATATTCCTTAGGGACACTACCACCAACAACCTCGTTAACGAACTCTAAACCTTCGGCGTTGTTATCTTCGGCCGGCTCAAACCGAACCCATACATGACCATACTGACCACGGCCACCAGACTGACGAACAAACTTACCTTCGATCTCAGAAGTTGTAGTAATACGCTCTCGATAAGCCACTTGCGGCTTACCAATATTCGCCTCAACACTAAATTCGCGACGCATACGATCAACAAGGATGTCGAGATGAAGCTCACCCATACCCGAAATAATCGTTTGGCCCGTTTCTTCGTCTGTTTTGACTCTAAAAGAGGGATCTTCTTGCGCAAGTTTACCTAAGGCAATACCCATTTTTTCTTGATCCGCTTGAGACCTTGGCTCAACAGCAACCGAGATAACCGGCTCAGGGAATTCCATACGCTCAAGGATAATTTTTCCGCCTTCAGAGCACAGCGTGTCACCTGTAGTGACATCTTTTAGGCCAATAGCGGCGGCAATATCACCGGCTAACACTTCTTTGATCTCTTCGCGGGAGTTAGCATGCATTTGCACCATACGCCCAACTCGCTCGCGCTTACCCTTAACAGAATTATAAACAGCCGTGCCACTTTCGAGCTTGCCCGAGTAGACCCTAAAAAAGGTTAAAGTACCTACAAATGGATCCGTAGCAATCTTAAAGGCAAGAGCAGAAAAAGGCGCATCATCTTCTGCCTCACGCGAGGCCAAGGTTTCACCATCATCGAGCGTACCCTCAATCGCTTTTACTTCTTGCGGCGATGGCAGATATTCGATAACAGCATCAAGCACCGCTTGCACACCTTTGTTTTTAAACGCTGAGCCACCAAAAATAGGCACAATTTCGTTAGCCAGTGTACGCGCGCGGATACCCGCTTTTATTTCTTCTTCGCTTAGCTCTTCGCCTTCGAGATATTTATCCATCATCTCATCGGTTGCTTCTGCGGCAACTTCAATCAGCTGCTCTCGCATTGCTTCGCAATCTGCCTGCATATCGGCCGGGATCTCAGCATATTCAAAGGTCATCCCTTGATCAGCCTCATTCCACAAAATTGCCTTCATCTTAATCAGGTCAACTACACCCTTAAACTCTTCTTCAGAACCAATCGTCATCTGCATGGGCACCGGGTTTGCACCTAGGCGATCTTTGAGCTGATCAACAACACTCATAAAATCAGCGCCTGCGCGGTCCATTTTATTGACAAACACCATACGCGGCACTTCGTATTTATTGGCCTGACGCCATACGGTTTCGGTTTGCGGCTGCACACCAGAGGAACCACATAAAACAACGACAGCACCATCAAGCACACGCAACGAACGCTCCACCTCAATGGTAAAGTCAACGTGCCCAGGAGTATCGATAATATTAATGCGATGCTGATCGTATTGCTGCTGCATACCGGCCCAAAAGCACGTAGTTGCTGCAGAGGTAATCGTGATACCACGCTCTTGCTCTTGCTCCATCCAGTCCATTGTTGCCGCACCATCGTGCACCTCACCAATTTTGTGAGAGAGACCCGTATAGAACAATACACGCTCAGTTGTTGTCGTTTTACCCGCATCAACATGGGCAACAATACCAATATTACGATAACGAGAGATAGGAGTTTTACGTGCCACCTTTACATGCTCCGATAGATGTTAAATATTTTTAAATTAAGGACTTAAAAACGGCTTTTTGAATGAGCTAGCACACTCAAAAGTTGCTCCTGCATTTTTGATGCACTCTCCATGTATGAAGAACGTGCCCCGCTCTTGCGCATCCATGCGCTCGCGGGATACAACCGCCATGGGCGATGTGCATGGATGCACAAGTGTCGCGTGATGCATGGAGCCATTAGCGACCGACGGAAGTGCAGAAAACGCAGGAGCAGTTTTATGCCCGTGCACTTGTGTAGCTTCTTCAAAAATTGCTCCTGCATTTTTGATCTACCCTCCATCCATGGAGGGCATAAAAAAGGCAGCGGTTAGGCTGCCTTTTTAAAATCATTAAACAATGATTAGAAACGGTAATGAGAGAAGGCTTTGTTAGCCTCTGCCATACGATGGACATCTTCGCGTTTCTTAACTGACGCACCTTTACCTTGTGACGCATCAAGCAATTCACCTGCTAGGCGAGCAGGCATTGATTTTTCACTGCGCTTGCGCGAGTACTCTACCAACCAACGCATAGCTAATGCTTCGCGACGAGCTGGACGAACCTCAACAGGCACTTGGTAAGTAGCACCACCTACACGACGAGCTTTAACTTCGACGAGTGGAGCGATTGCGTCTAGTGCTTCACTAAAGCACTCAAGCGCATCTTTACCTGATTTTTCAGTGACGATATCAAGTGCACCGTAAACGATACGCTCAGCAACGGCTTTTTTACCGCTGACCATCAAAATATTCATAAATTTCGCAAGCTTTAGATCTCCAAATTTAGGATCTGGTAGTATCTCTCGCTTCGCGACGACTCTTCTTCTTGGCATTGTATTCGCCTCTGTTTGGCCTCGGCCTCTGTTTCAGGTTAATTCTAAGACAAGTCACTTTAATAAAATGAACTGCTTAGCCTTACTCTTAGTTTGTTACTTAAAAAGCTATAGTACTGTAGAACAGTAAAAAGCGGCCTATTACTTAGGACGCTTAGTACCGTACTTAGAACGACCTTGCTTACGATCAGCGACACCAGAGGTATCTAAGCTACCGCGAACAGTGTGATAACGAACACCTGGCAAATCTTTTACACGACCGCCACGAATCAATACCACGCTATGCTCTTGCAAGTTGTGTCCCTCACCACCAATGTATGAAGACACCTCAAAACCATTTGTTAAGCGCACACGGCAAACTTTACGAAGGGCTGAGTTTGGCTTCTTTGGTGTCGTGGTATATACACGAGTACATACACCACGTTTTTGAGGATTCGCTTGCAATGCAGGCACGTCACTCTTTTGTACTTTACGCTTTCTAGGCTTACGAACCAATTGGTTGATCGTTGCCATGAAATAAACTCCAAAATAGTTGTTAAACTGCCATTGAACCCAGTATTTACGGGCTAATTAAGCAGTAATTAATAATTAAAGATAGTGATATATATTTACCCATAGAACTATCCCCCTTAAAACAAGGGTGGCGCATTGTACGGATAGAATTCTGCTGCGTCAAGGAGGTGACAGGCTTTAAATACTTAAATTGATCTAACTAGAACCCTTCCTTTACAATCATCTATATCATCCAGAATAACTAGGTATATCTTTATGGCAGCACCGCTGCCATGCAGTTTATAGGATATGCTGGTCCACTGGGCATAAAACTCTGGCCCTATGCGGACTTATTCACTAAAGTTAGCAAGTGGTTTTATCGATACCTTTTCATATAGATATACAGACATTCGACAGGCAAACATTATGGGCAGCAAGCGTAAAAGAAAAAACAAGAACCATACCCTTAAAAACAGTAGTGTGAAGAAAAAAACCTTTAATTGGAAAAAACTCGCCAAGCGAGCGTCTATTTTTCTCTGTTTAGTCGCACTTATTTCAATCCCTTTGTATTTTTCGAGCAATCAATCAAGAATTGAACATGACCTATCGGTTATTGGTAATGGTCGCACGCCAACAGTTGTACAGATTCACGACCCCAACTGCCAGCTTTGCAACCAGTTAAAAAGAAATGTCGCCGCAGTCAAAGGTGAATTCAAAGGTAAAATAGAATTCAAAATTGCCAATATCAAAACCAACAAAGGTGGGCGCTTTGCTCAAAGGTATAATGTTCCTCATGTTACTTTGCTATTTTTTGACCGCAAAGGGAACCGGGTTAATACACTACAAGGCGTTAGCTCTCAAAAAGATATACAACAAGCATTATCGTCCCTTGTTGCTTCTAGATAATCAATAACTTGGACTATACTGGTACGATAAAGAGTCAAGAATGCGGTAAGATACCGACCATTAAAATTAGCTTGGAATTGGAATAACTATGAAAAAGTGGGTCCCGATCGTTTTATCTGTTTTTATTGCGTTTGTTTTTTTACAATCTCTACCGTTTAAATTTGGCAACTCATTAGAAACTCAACACATTTTTGGCACCTTGGCCGAGTGGTCAGGCTTTAGCTGGTTTGGCGCTTATGGTGGCTACATGATCGGCACCGCCGAATTAATTACCGCCATCTTATTATTTACACCCTTACGTCCCCTAGCAGCATTAGGGGCGCTCGGCATTATGTCTGGAGCTATTTTCTTTCATTTATTTACACCACTCGGTATTGTTATGCCGCACTTCGATGCAGCAACAGCTCAACAAATAGGTGATGATGCCGGTATTTTATTTGGCATGGCATGTATAACATGGGCTTGTGCATTAACACTTGTTGTTATGGATTTAAAATCTCCTGATAGCTTTTTAAAACGCCTGATTGGCGCTGATAACAAACAAGATATTATCGAGTAAGAGATTCTTGGACTGTTATTTACAATAATAATTATCAGGTAAGCACTGGATGTTGTTAGATTTTTTTACTCGCTATCGCTTTGCATGTAGCTACATAAATAACAATTATGTCATTAAAAGCATTGCGATAGCTGTTACAGCCTTATTATTAACTAGCCTCGCGAAAGCCGACTCAAAATATACCATTACATCTTTGTGTGAAGAAATAGGCAGCAAGCTAAGCAGTGTAAGTATTGACAATTGCCATCAACAAAAGCTTATTAGTAGTGAAAATCACACAACAAAGGGACGCCCCCTTGCCTATAAAATTTACCCCCCATTAAAAACAAAAACACCCTTAGGCCGTGTTTTGCTTATGGGCGGCATTCACGGTGACGAATATTCAGCCGTTTCCATCATGTTTAAATGGATGGATAAGCTCAATAAGTTTCACTCGGGACTTTTCCACTGGCAAGTAATTCCACTGCTAAACCCCGACGGCTTACTACATTTTAAAAGAGCACAACGACAAAACGCTAATGGCGTGGATATTAATCGTAACTTTCCCTCTAAAGATTGGGAAGCGCTTGCACTTGACTATTGGCAAAACAGAACCTATAAAAACCCAAGACGCTACCCAGGCCCCAAGGCTAATAGCGAGTTCGAAACACAATGGTTTATCGAGACTATCAAAACCTTTAAACCCGATGTCATTATTGCGGTGCATGCGCCACATAGCTTGGTCGATTATGACGGGCCTCGAAATGCACCCAATAGACTAGGACGCCTCAAGCTTCGCCAGTTAGGTACCTACCCCGGTTCACTAGGTAACTATGCAGGTGTTGATTTAGATTTGCCTGTGATCACGGTAGAACTTGCCTCGGCAGGCATTATGCCAAGCAATGGAGAGATATCAGCTATGTGGGTTGACCTGATTCGCTGGCTTTCTCGTGAAATGCCCAAGATTAAAAAAGACAAACTGCAAAGCAACAATAATTAAAGCACTATTGCCTCAAGCCCAAAAGGCTATCTAACCGCCGCCTTCATAAATAATGCGCAGCTCGCCATCGGGGTCTTGTTTCCAAAGCTGACGTTTCCACCCTCGTGAACGGTAATTACTGCTGCGGTAGGACTGGTAAAACTCGACCCAATATAGATTTTCCTCATCGGGGTAAGCGTAAATACCGACATCGGAAAAACCAATATCTATAAATTTTTTGGAACTATTAACACGTTTTTTATAACTAGCCCAAGACGTCCAATCGTGTTTTAAATTATCGAAATTTTTAGAATACAAACTTAGATAGGCGTCGCTATCTTTAGACTCCCAAGCAGCTTCCCATTCATGCATGCGCGCATAAATTTTCTCACGCAACGCTTTATTCTTATCAACTGATGTCATTTTCATTTTAGGTGTTGATACAAAATAGGTATAGCCAATGTCCAGATACTGGGCAAGCTCATCGATATCATTATTAGACATTACCACGCAGCCATCACTATCGAGGTAAGGGCGAGTTTTGTCGAAGGTACCGACAGGCTCTGCATGTAGCCAAATGCCGTGGCCGGTTCTTTTATGAAGTCGATCCCAAGCGTTGGGATAATTAATAGGATAAGCAGCATGCCCATAAAAATCATCTAACTGAAAATTAGTTAGGTGGCTAGTGATACGATAAACACCGATAGGTGTTTTATTATCACCTTCGACCTCTTTACCTATCCCTTCTTTACCAATTGACACTTCCATTGTCTTAATTAAATCGAAGCTACTCGAGGAGTTACGCTCAAAAATATGCAATTTACCAAGCTCCAGCTCCGCAATTAGAGCGTAGCGGTAGCGTGGAGCAACATCAATTAACGCAGCAGGCTGATCTAACAGAGAGCGACTGGGCACATCTTCATCGACGGCTTTTGCAGACAACAGACTAGAAAATAAAAGAAAAACAACGATCAGTATTTTTTGGACAACCATGTACAACAACACTTCTTTATTATTCAATAAGGCTTTTACAACAAATTTAATTAAATATAGCTCATTATTAGAGCATGATATAGGCATGCAACCAATAGCTTAAATTAATATCAATAAAAAAGCCTCCATATTGGAGGCTTTTAAGTTTTTACTGTAGGACTCTTAGAGAGTCGCTCCGAAAAGCCGCTTAACTCGCACTAGATTTTAATGCTTCCGTTAATGCTGCTTCAACTTCTTCAGCACTTACACCTTCGGTTTGAGTCACTTCAGCTTCACGCTTACGCTTACGCTCAGCGTGATAGGCAAGACCTGTACCTGCAGGGATTAGGCGACCAACAACCACGTTCTCTTTAAGGCCACGCAAGTTATCTTTCTTACCCGTAACTGCAGCTTCTGTAAGCACACGTGTTGTCTCTTGGAACGATGCCGCAGAAATAAACGACTCAGTCGCAAGAGATGCTTTAGTAATACCTAACAGTTGACGCTCAAAACGTGCTGGTTGATGATCTTTAGCACGAAGCTCTTCGTTTTCTTGAAGCACTCGACTATGCTCAACTTGCTCACCTTTAACGAAGCTAGACTCACCCATACCGGTAATTTCAACTTTACGTAGCATTTGACGAACAATGGTTTCAACGTGCTTATCGTTAATTTTTACACCCTGTAGGCGATAAACATCTTGGATTTCATTCGTAATATAGTGCGCTAAAGTCTCTACACCTTTGAGGCGTAAAATATCGTGCGGGTTACTTGGACCATCAGATACAACTTCACCTTTAGCAACCTGCTCACCTTCAAATACAGTTAGCTGGCGATGTTTAGGAATCAGCTCTTCGTAGTGATCAGAACCATCTTCTAACGGCTTACCATCAGTTGGGGTAATCACTAAACGTACTTTACCTTTGGTTTCTTTACCAAAGCTTACGGTACCTGATATCTCAGCGAGTAGTGAAGGCTCTTTAGGCTTACGCGCTTCGAACAAGTCAGCAACACGTGGTAGACCACCGGTAATATCACGAGTTTTAGAACCCTCTTGTGGAATACGCGCAATAATGTCACCGACACCAATCTCATCACCATCGTTCAAGCTCAAGATCGCTTTTGATGGCAACATATAGTGTGCAGGTACATTAGTATTAGCGAGTGTTAGCTCTTTACCCTTCGCATCAACCAAGGTTACCGCAGGCTTAAGGTCTTTACCGGCCGCAGGACGCTCAGTCGGATCAAGAATCTCAATCGAGCTTAGGCCTGTTAATTCATCGGTTTGGCGACGCATAGAAAGGCCATCTTCCATTCCAGAGAACAGTGCTTTACCCGCAACTTCAGAGACGATTGGATGTGTATGCGGATCCCACTTGGCAACCACTGCACCACCTTCAACCTGCTCACCATCTTTAGTAGAGATCACAGCACCATAAGGAATTTTATAACGCTCGCGCTCGCGGCCAGTCTCATCAGCAACAGCTAATTCACCTGAACGCGATACTGCTACCAAATTGCCGCTGATGTTTTCAACGAGCTTAACGTTTTGTAGACGAACAGTACCTGCTTGCTTAACCTGTACACTATCAACAGCAGAAGCACGACTCGCCGCACCACCAATGTGGAATGTACGCATGGTTAACTGTGTACCTGGCTCACCAATAGACTGAGCAGCAATAACACCGACTGCCTCACCGACATTGACCATATGACCACGAGCTAGATCGCGACCATAACAGCTAGAGCAAATACCAACGCGCGACTCACAAGTAATCGGTGAACGTACAATAATTTCGTCAACACCCATCGCTTCAACTTGCTCGATGTGATTTTCTGTAATCATTGTACCGGCAGGCATCAGAACTTCTTCAGTGACAGGATCAAGAATATCTTTTGCAACAACACGACCTAGTACACGATCGCCTAGTGTTTCGATTATGTCACCACCTTCGATCACTGGCGTCATGGTTAAACCACGGTCAGTTCCACAATCTACTTCTGTAACAACAAGATCTTGTGCAACATCCACTAAGCGACGAGTTAAGTAACCCGAGTTTGCTGTTTTCAGTGCGGTATCTGCCAAACCTTTACGAGCACCGTGAGTAGAAATAAAGTACTGAAGTACGTTTAGGCCTTCGCGGAAATTCGCGGTAATAGGTGTCTCGATGATCGAGCCATCTGGACGTGCCATCAAACCACGCATACCCGCTAGCTGACGAATCTGTGCGGGTGAACCACGCGCACCAGAATCTGCATACATAAAGACTGAGTTGAATGAATCTTGAAATTCTTCTTCACCCTCTTTGTTAATCACGGCTTCTTTAGAAATACCGTCCATCATTGACTTGGCAACAAGGTCATTAGCACGCGACCAGATATCGATCACTTTGTTGTATTTCTCACCTTGCGTTACAAGACCCGAGGCAAACTGACCTTCGATTTCTTTTACTTCGTTATCTGCACGATTGATAATTTCTGGCTTGTTATCAGGAATAGCAAAATCGTTAACACCGATTGATGAACCAGAGCGAGTCGAGAAACGGTAACCCATATACATCAATTGGTCGGCAAAGATAACCGTTGCTTTCAGGCCTACTACGCGGTAACAGAAATTAATAATTGATGAGATTGCTTTCTTGACCATTGGGCGGTTAACTTGCTCAAAAGGAATCCCTTGAGGAACAATTTCCCAAAATAGTACACGACCAACAGTGGTATCAATTAGCTGAGTTTCAGTTGTAGACTCTTCGCTTTCATCGTCAGTAATAACTTGAGAGATACGGACTTTGATGCGCGCTTGCAAATCAACTTGATTAGCATAATAAGCACGAGACACTTCGGCAACATCGGCAAAAATCATGCCTTCGCCCTGAGCATTAATACGCTCACGCGTCATCCAATAAAGACCCAATACAACATCTTGCGAAGGTACAATAATTGGCTCACCCGATGCTGGCGATAAAATATTATTTGTCGACATCATCAGAGCACGCGCTTCTAACTGTGCTTCGATTGTTAATGGTACGTGAACGGCCATTTGGTCACCATCGAAGTCAGCGTTATAGGCTGTACATACTAATGGATGTAACTGAATAGCTTTACCTTCAATAAGTACTGGCTCAAATGCTTGAATACCTAAACGGTGAAGTGTGGGTGCACGGTTAAGTAATACGGGATGCTCACGAATGACTTCGTCGAGAATATCCCAAACGACTGGCTCTTCACGCTCAACCATTTTCTTAGCGGCTTTAATCGTTGTCGCTAAACCACGAAGCTCTAGCTTGCTAAAAATGAACGGTTTAAATAACTCCAATGCCATCTTCTTAGGAAGACCACATTGATGTAGACGTAGAGTAGGACCCGTTACAATTACCGAACGACCTGAGTAATCAACACGCTTACCGAGTAAGTTCTGACGGAAACGACCTTGCTTACCTTTAATCATATCGGCAAGTGATTTTAATGGGCGTTTGTTTGAACCGGTAATAGCGCGACCACGACGACCGTTATCGAGTAGTGCATCGACCGCTTCTTGCAACATACGTTTTTCGTTACGTACGATAATATCTGGCGCATTCAAATCTAACAGACGTTTTAGACGGTTGTTACGGTTGATAACACGACGGTATAAATCGTTCAAATCCGACGTTGCAAAACGACCACCATCTAACGGTACTAGTGGGCGAAGATCGGGCGGTAGTACTGGTAATGCTTGCATAATCATCCACTCTGGCTTATTGCCCGAATGGAAGAATGCTTCCAATAATTTTAAACGCTTAGACAGCTTCTTAATTTTTGTTTCAGAATTTGTTGCTGGAATCTCTTCACGAAGACGGTTGATTTCTTCTTCAAGATTAATATCCATCATTAAGTCTTGAATGGCCTCAGCACCCATCTTAGCTTCAAACTCATCGGGGAATTCTTCCATAGCTTCAAAGAATTCTTCGTCAGTTAATAGCTGACCACGCTCCAGTGTTGTCATACCTGGATCGGTAACAACATAGGATTCAAAATATAAAACGCGCTCGATACTACGCAAGGTCATATCAAGTAATAAACCAATACGACTGGGTAGTGATTTTAAGAACCAAATATGCGCAACAGGGCTTGCAAGTTCGATGTGGCCCATACGGTCACGACGAACTTTTGCAAGCGTGACTTCAACGCCACATTTTTCGCAGATAATACCGCGATGCTTCATACGCTTGTATTTACCACACAGGCATTCGTAATCTTTTATTGGGCCAAAAATTTTGGCACAAAACAAACCTTCGCGCTCAGGTTTAAAGGTTCTGTAGTTGATAGTTTCAGGCTTTTTCACCTCACCAAAAGACCAAGAACGAATCATTTCTGGTGATGCTAAGCTGATACGAATCGAGTCAAACTCGTCGTTTTGTCCTTGGGACTTCAATAAATTAAGTAAGTCTTTCAAGGTTCTTCCTCCAATTGGGAATTAAATTCTTTGAGTTGCTTAACGCAAGCTCTGCCATTTTAACTGACTGGCCCTTATACAAGAGCCAGTCAAACACTGTGGTGCCAAATACTAAGAGTCGTTTTCCAACTCCATATTGATACCCAGTGAGCGAATCTCTTTAACGAGTACGTTAAATGATTCTGGCATACCTGGTTCCATGCGATGATCACCATCAACAATGTTTTTATACATTTTGGTACGACCTGCAACGTCATCGGATTTAACCGTTAACATTTCTTGCAAGGTATAAGCAGCACCGTATGCTTCAAGTGCCCAGACTTCCATCTCACCGAAGCGCTGCCCACCAAACTGTGCTTTACCACCCAGTGGTTGCTGTGTAACCAAACTATAAGAACCTGTTGAACGCGCATGCATTTTGTCGTCAACCAAGTGGTTGAGTTTAAGCATATACATGTAACCCACGGTTACTGCGCGGCTAAATGCATCACCTGAACGACCATCAAACAAGGTCATTTGACCACTCTCTGGCATGCCGGCTAATTTAAGTAGCTTTTTGATTTCGACTTCTTTAGCGCCATCAAATGCACGAGTAGCCATAGGCACACCACCACTTAAGTTTTTAGCAAGCTCAAGAATTTCTGCATCGCTAAAGCTTGGCAAATCTTCTTTAACGCGAGCGTCTCCGATCTCGTTGTAGATTTCTTCCAAGAGCTGACGAATTTCAGCAACCGCTTTTTGCTCACGTACCATGCCATCGATCTTTTTACCCAACTCTTTTGCCGCAAGGCCTAAGTGCATTTCTAACACCTGACCAACGTTCATTCGAGAAGGAACACCTAACGGGTTAAGAACGATATCAATCGGATCGCCATTTTCATCAAAAGGCATATCTTCAACTGGCATAATTACAGAGATAACACCTTTGTTACCATGACGCCCTGCCATTTTATCGCCTGGCTGAATACGACGTTTAATAGCAAGATACACTTTAACAATTTTAAGTACGCCAGGAGCAAGGTCATCACCTGTTTGAACTTTGCCTTTCTTGTCTTCGAAACGTTCATCCAGTAGCTTGCGGCTGTCTTTTAACTGCTCTTCAGCACGATCTAATTGCTCATTTAAGCTATCGTCATCCATACGTAGATTAAACAATTGATCTTTTTCAAGGCTATCGAGGATTTCTGTTGTTAAGACAGTACCTTTTTTGACGCCTTTCCCGCTAGTGACTTTATTACCAATAAGAGCAGTGTATAAACGCTCATAAGTCGCGGCCTCAACGATGCGATATTCTTCATTGAGATCTTTGCGTACTTGCTCAAGCTGCATAGATTCAATATCTTTTGCACGTGCATCTTTTTCAAGCCCATCACGTGTAAAGACTTGAACATCGATAACTGTACCTTTAGTACTCGAAGGTACACGCTGAGAAGTATCTTTAACGTCCGATGCCTTCTCACCAAAGATAGCACGCAGTAGTTTTTCTTCTGGTGTTAATTGTGTCTCACCTTTAGGGGTAACTTTACCCACCAAAATATCACCAGGGCCAACTTCTGCACCAATATAAACAATGCCTGACTCATCCAATTTAGAAAGCGCACTTTCGCTGACATTAGGAATATCTGCAGTGATCTCTTCACTACCTAACTTGGTGTCACGAGCAATACAGGTTAACTCTTGAATATGAATCGTTGTAAAGCGGTCTTCTTGAACAACGCGCTCAGAAACTAAGATTGAATCCTCGAAGTTGTAACCATTCCACGGCATAAAGGCAATACGCATATTCTGACCAAGCGCCAGCTCACCCATATCGACAGACGGGCCGTCGGCCATAATATCACCGCGTGCAACTGCATCGCCAACGCGTACAATTGGGCGCTGATTGATACACGTATTTTGGTTAGAGCGGGTATATTTAGTCAGGTTATAAATATCGACACCTGCATCACCTGCATCAGTTTCTTCGTGGTTAGCACGCACAACAATACGTGCAGCATCGACACTTTCGATAACACCACCACGTTTTGCCACAACACACACACCAGAATCCTGTGCAACAGTACGCTCCATACCAGTACCCACTAACGGCTTATCAGCTCTTAGTGTTGGTACTGCTTGGCGCTGCATGTTTGAACCCATCAATGCACGGTTCGCATCATCGTGCTCAAGGAACGGAATCAATGACGCTGCAACAGAGACTACCTGACGCGGAGAGACATCCATATACTGAACATCTTCTGGTCCTTTCAAAGTAAACTCGTTCATGTGACGCGCTGAGACTAGCTCTTCGGTCAAATTACCGGCTTCATCAATTGTTGCTGATGACTGTGCAATAACAAATTCTGCTTCGTTAATTGCCGATAAATAATCGATATCATCGGTAATTTTTCCGTCAACAACACGGCGATACGGGCTTTCTAGAAAACCATAATTATTAGTACGCGCGTAGGTTGCTAGCGAGTTAATCAAACCAATGTTTGGTCCTTCAGGTGTTTCAATAGGACAAACTCGACCGTAATGCGTTGGATGCACATCGCGCACCTCAAAACCTGCACGTTCGCGTGTAAGGCCACCGGGCCCTAATGCAGAAACACGACGTTTATGAGTAATTTCAGACAATGGATTATTCTGATCCATAAACTGAGAAAGCTGTGATGAACCAAAGAATTCTTTGATCGCAGCAGATACAGGTTTAGCATTGACTAAATCTTGCGGCATTAAACCTTCAGATTCAGCAACTGACAAACGCTCTTTAACGGCACGTTCAACACGTACTAGGCCAACACGGAATTGGTTTTCTGCCATTTCACCAACAGAGCGAATACGGCGGTTACCTAAGTGGTCGATATCATCAACAACACCATTACCGTTACGAATCTCGATAAGAGTTTTCATCACATCGACGATATCTTCTTTAGACAAAATACCTTCACCGGTATCTTCATCGCGATGTAGACGACGATTGAACTTCATGCGACCAACAACCGATAGATCATAGCGGTCTGAACTGAAGAATAAGTTCTGGAATAAACCCTCTGCAGATTCTTTTGTTGGTGGCTCGCCTGGGCGCATCATACGATAGATTTCAACAAGCGCTTCTAATTCAGTGCGCGAAGGATCAACACGTAAAGTCTCAGATACAAATGGACCACGATCTAATTCGTTAGTGTATAGCGTTTCAAGCTGAGTAATACCCGACTCTAATAATTGCGCCAACACTTCTTCTGTGATCTCAGTATTACATTCAAATAATACTTCGCCAGACTCTTTATCGATAACATCTTTAGCCAGCGCACGTCCAATCAGGTAACTCTCTGGTACTGATAGTTGAGTCACTTTTGCTTTTTCAAGATCACGAATATGACGCGCCGTAATACGACGGCTTTCTTCAACGATCACCTTGCCTTTTGAATCTTTAATATCAAAAGTAGCAATATCACCACGTAGACGTGATGGCACGAGATCAAGTAAGAATTCTTTGTCTTTGCTAACTTCGAACATACTAGTTTCGAAGAACATCTCGAGCATTTGCTCTGAGGTATAACCTAGTGCACGCAGTAAAATCGTTGCTGGTAATTTACGACGACGATCAATACGTACATAAACCAAATCTTTAGGATCAAACTCAAAATCTAACCATGAACCACGGTAAGGAATAATACGCGCTGAATAAAGTAACTTACCCGATGAGTGAGTTTTACCTTTATCGTGATCAAAGAACACACCAGGTGAACGGTGTAGCTGAGAAACGATAACACGCTCGGTACCGTTGATAACAAAAGTACCGTTATCAGTCATCAATGGGATCTCACCCATATAGACTTCTTGCTCTTTGATATCTTTAATCGTTTTATTAGACGATTCTTTATCGTAGATAATCAATCTAACCTTAACGCGAAGAGGTGCTGCATAAGTTGCCCCTCTTAATGTACATTCTTTAACATCAAAAACGGCTTTACCGAGGGTATAGCTCACATACTCTAATGCCGCACTACCGGAATAACTCACAATAGGCATTACAGATTTAAAAGCTGCATGTAGACCCGACTCTAAACGCTCTTCAAGCGGAGTATCTTCTTGGGTAAACTTTTTATATGAATCTAGCTGGATTGCTAGCAAATAAGGAACATCCATTACATGAGGTAATTTGCCAAAATCCTTGCGGATACGTTTTTTCTCTGTATACGAGTAAGCCATCTGTATTCCTCAGCCTGTTACAAATTGGGTTGTGACACCACTTAAAGCATCGTCATGCTTTATTACGTTTTATTAACATCCTGTCACTACAGCTCGTTTGTTTATTCAATTTCATCAAAAATTTACAACAAACGCTCTGTTTACTATCTGTAGTTATTTTCCGTTTTCTATCACCGAAAACAAGCGATCATAGAAAACGGAAAAAGGCCGGCAGGTAAAACCCGCCAGCCTTAAGCCTATCTTTTACAGAAAGGCTTTAACACAATACCAAATTATTTCAATTCAGCAGTTGCGCCAGCTTCTTCAAGCTGAGCTTTTGCAGCTTCAGCGTCTTCTTTAGAAGCGCCTTCTTTCACAGCTGCTGGAGCACTTTCAACCATTGTTTTGGCTTCTTTCAAGCCAAGACCAGTGATCGCACGAACAGCTTTAATTACATTAACTTTCTTCTCGCCGATACCAGTAAGAACAACGTCAAATTCAGTTTGAGCTTCAGCAGCAGGGCCAGCTTCAGCAGCAGGACCAGCAACAGCAACAGCTGCCGCAGCAGAAACGCCAAATTTTTCTTCCATTGCTTCAACTAGTTCAACAACTTCCATTACTGACATTTCAGCAATTGCATTTAGAATGTCATCTTTAGATAGAGCCATGACTCAGATCTCCGATAGTATAAATAATAATATTAACTACAATAATTAATCGCAAAGCAATTAATTATGCAGCGTCTTGTTTTTGGTCTCGAACTGCCGCAACTACACGTGTTACTTTTGTTGGAACTTCGTTGAAAGTTCTTACCAACTTGGTAACAGGTGCGATCATTACGCTTGCTAGCATACCTAACGCTTGATCGCGTGTTGGTAGTTTCGCTAACGCATCAATCTGATTTGCGTCTAGTAATTTTCCGCCTACTGATAACGCTTTAACTTCAAACTTTTCGTTTTCTTTCGCGAAATCTTTGAAGATTCGAGCCGCTGCACCTGGGTCTTCCATAGAAAAACCAAATATAGACGGGCCGACTAACGTTTCATTAACACAATCGAACTCAGTTTCAGAGAACGCACGTTTCGCAAGCGTATTGCGAATCACACGAAGCTGAACACCGCTTTCACGTGCCAATTTACGTAGCGCTGTCATATCAGTTACATTAACGCCACGGGCGTCTGCAATAACTAACGACAAAGCATTACTGGCAGTCTCGTTAACCTCAGCGACAATTTGTTTCTTGTCTTGAAATGCTAATGCCACGAGTTTTCTCCTGGGTTTGATTAAAATAATCACAAAAAGCAAATTATAGTAATCGTTAATACCACTTATCTTGTAATAATTATCGCTGCAAAAATTTACAACTTACTGCAAGCTAAGCATAATTGGTGATAAATCTATTGCGAGTTTAACATCACAACAGATCGGGTCTCACCGTCTGCGAAGGATTACTTTTACAACAAACTTTGACTGCATACTAAAGTTTGAAAAGTAGATTAAGTTATCACCTTTAACGACTTATCTTTTACAGATAAATAAAAGCTTAAACTCCTACGGTCTTTGACAGCCTGCACTTTTAACCACACCTTAAAAGAGCGATTAAAAAACACAGACCCCAAAGTTCTTTTGGGCTTTTCTAGACTAATTACGCCTCTAGAGAAGCCAGATCGATCGCAACGCCTGGGCCCATTGTGCTACTTAAAGAAATTTTCTTTAAGAAAACACCTTTAGCTGATGCTGGCTTTGCTTTTTTCAAATCAGCTAATAATGCTTCAAGGTTTTCTTTAATCGCTGTAACATCAAAAGTTACACGACCAATACCACCGTGAATAATACCGCCTTTATCAGCACGGAAACGCACCTGACCTGCTTTAGCATTTTTAACAGCAGTAGCAACATCGGGGGTAACCGTACCCGTTTTAGGGTTAGGCATTAAACCACGAGGCCCAAGGATTTGACCTAATTGCCCAACAACACGCATAGCGGCTGGGTCAGCAATTACAACGTCAAAATCCATATTACCTTTTTTAACTTCTGCTGCGAGCTCATCCATACCTACAAGATCAGCACCAGCAGCCTTTGCTGCTTCGGCATTGTCGCCTTGAGTAAAGACAGCAACACGCACAGTTTTACCTGTACCGTGCGGCAATGAAGTTGCACCACGAACGGCTTGATCAGATTTACGAGGATCAATACCTAAGTTAATCGCCACATCAATTGTTTCTTCAAACTTAACCGTTGCTAATTCTTTAATTAAAGCAACAGCCTCATCGATAGAATACTGTTTGGTGGGATCAAGTTTTTCGTTAATTAGTTTTTTACGCTTAGTTAATTTCGCCACCTTAAACTACTCCTTCCACTTCTAAACCAGCACTTACTGCACTACCTGCGATAGTACGCACAGCGGCGTCCATATCAGCAGCGGTAAGGTCAGGCATTTTTGCTGTCGCAATTTCTTCTAACTGCGCACGAGTCACTTTACCTACTTTCTCGGTATTTGGACGAGGGCTACCTTTAGTGATGCCTGCAGCTTTGCGTAATAAAAACGCAGCTGGTGGAGTTTTCATTGCAAAGGTAAAACTACGATCACTATAAACACTAATCACAACAGGTACTGGTGCACCCGCTTCAAGACTTTGTGTCTGAGCGTTAAACGCTTTACAAAATTCCATAATATTAACGCCGTGCTGACCTAATGCAGGACCAACAGGGGGACTTGGGTTTGCCTGTCCAGCAGGCACTTGTAGCTTAATATAAGCTTCGACTTTTTTAGCCATTATACACTCCAGTTAAATGGGTATAGCGCCTCCAAACAAAGCTGGGCTCTGTTTATCACTGGCTCCCCTTCAGGTTTTGATAGCTGACTCACTTCATGAGCCATACAAAACCACCAATCTTTTGCGACTTTCAGTGTGCACAAACACCACACACAGTTGCAAAATTCTTATCAAGTATCAAAAATCTTTAGACTTTTTCAACCTGACCAAACTCAAGCTCTACAGGCGTTGAGCGACCAAAAATAAGGACTGCTACCTGTAGGCGGTTTTTCTCGTAATTAACCTCTTCAACAACACCATTAAAGTCATTAAAGGGGCCATCAATAACACGTACCATCTCACCTGGTTCAAACAAGGTCTTAGGTTTAGGTGCTTCAACCGAGTCATCCATGCGTTGCAAGATCAACTCAGCTTCTTTATTTGTAATTGGGGCAGGCTTATCGGCCTTACCTCCAATAAACCCCATAACACGAGGTGTATCTTTTACCAAGTGCCAAGAGTCGTCATTCAACTCCATTTGCACTAACACGTAGCCTGGAAAAAACTTTCTCTCAGACTTACGCTTTTGACCACCACGCATTTCAACAACTTCTTCCGTAGGCACTAATACCTCACCAAAGAATTCCTGCATATCATGGAGATCTATGCGTTCTTGCAAAGCAAGCGCAACTTTTTTTTCATATCCTGAATAAGCGTGTACAACGTACCAGCGTTTAGCCATAGTGTTAACTATCCGATAATAGAAGAGGCAATCCATCCCAATATGGAATCGAGCCCCCATAAAATAAATGCCATCAAAATAACTAAAACAACAACGATTAGCGTTGTTTGATGGGTTTCCTGACGGGTTGGCCACACCACTTTACGAACCTCAGTTTGCGAAGACTTAATGACTTCCCAGACTGATGAACCACGCTCTGTGTGAATAGCAATCCACAAGGCAATGGCGGCAACAACAACTAATCCAACCACTCTGTATAAAACTGGCTCATCGCCATACACAGAATTTAAAACTATTCCACCTACTGTTAAAACAGCAACAACCAACCAACGCAGCCAGCCGTAGGGATAGTTTTTATCATTAGTGTTTGCTTTTTCGCTCACTTAAAACCTCATCTGACACTGGCTGAAACATCAAAGACGATCCAAACCAAATAAACACCCAAAAATATCATTCATTAATGAATGGCAGGCCAGGAGGGACTCGAACCCCCAACTTTCGGTTTTGGAGACCGACGCTCTACCAATTGAACTACTGGCCTACATAAAACAATTATTGTTAGACAACAAAAAGCTAAGCCGAGACGTAAAACGACCCGGCTTAGCAAGCAACAACTGCTAACAATCTAGCTTCTTATAAAAAGAAGCAATAAATATCAAAGATTACTCAATGATCTTAGCAACAACACCCGCACCTACAGTACGACCACCTTCGCGAATCGCAAAACGTAAACCGTCTTCCATCGCAATCGGGTGAATCAAGGTAACAACCATTTGGATGTTATCACCCGGCATAACCATTTCTACGCCTTCTGGTAATTCACAAGCACCCGTCACATCCGTTGTACGGAAGTAAAACTGTGGACGATAGCCTTTAAAGAATGGTGTATGACGACCACCTTCATCTTTTGACAGCACATAAATCTCTGCTTCAAAGGTAGTATGTGGCTTAACAGAACCCGGCACACATAATACTTGACCGCGCTCAATCTCTTCACGCTTAGTACCACGAAGAAGAACACCAACGTTCTCGCCTGCACGACCTTCGTCAAGCAATTTGCGGAACATCTCAACACCTGTACAGGTAGTTTTAGTGGTGTCTTTAATACCAACGATTTCGATTTCTTCACCCACTTTGATGATACCGCGCTCAACACGACCGGTAACAACCGTACCACGACCAGAAATTGAGAATACATCTTCAATAGGCATCAAGAATGGTTGATCGATTGCACGCTCTGGCTCAGGAATGTACGAGTCTAGAGTCTCAACAAGCTTCTTAACCGCAGAAGTGCCTAGTTCGTTATCGTCTTCACCGTTAAGGGCCATCAATGCAGAACCCGCAATAATTGGGGTGTCATCGCCTGGGAATTCGTAAGTATCTAATAACTCACGTAGTTCCATTTCAACAAGCTCTAGCATTTCGTCATATTCTTCTGAACCAACGCCACCACAGTCTTCTGCAAGTAGGTCAGCTTTGTTTAGGAATACTACGATATAAGGAACACCCACCTGACGTGAAAGCAAGATGTGCTCACGTGTTTGAGGCATAGGGCCATCAGTTGCGCCACACACTAGGATAGCACCGTCCATTTGAGCCGCACCGGTGATCATGTTTTTAACATAATCGGCGTGACCTGGGCAGTCTACGTGTGCGTAGTGACGATCAGGTGAATCATATTCAACGTGTGAGGTTGCAATAGTAATACCGCGCTCACGCTCTTCAGGCGCATTATCAATACCGTCAAAGGCAACAGCTGCACCGCCCCATACTTCTGAACATACGCGGGTTAACGCGGCTGTTAGAGTGGTTTTACCATGGTCAACGTGACCAATTGTGCCCACATTGACGTGGGGCTTATTACGTTCAAACTTTTCTTTTGCCATTGTGAGCATCTCCAAATTTATGCGCAGCACACTGCTGCAATACATCAATATAAAACTTACATACAAAAAAACAGCATACCTGCTTATCATTGGATAAAAGGTAAGCCGCTCTAACTTAACTATTCGCTCTATTATCTAGTGGAGCTCATGAGCAGATTTGAACTGCCGACCTCACCCTTACCAAGGGTGTGCTCTACCAACTGAGCTACATGAGCAAACTTTTAAAAGCTGCAGCCAGCATAACAACCAACACAACCTATCAAACCAAGCACTTTCGCAACTGGAGCGGGTAGCGGGAATCGAACCCGCATCATCAGCTTGGAAGGCTGAGGTTCTACCATTGTACCATACCCGCGAATTACTCAGAGAGCTCAGTAAACCGATAAAACAAATATGGTGCAGGGGGGTGGATTCGAACCACCGAAGCTTTCGCGTCAGATTTACAGTCTGATCCATTTGGCCACTCTGGAACCCCTGCGGCAACTCTAGCCAAACCCTCAGATACAACAAAGCCAAAAAGGGTCGACCTGAACACATGAGAAATTATCACTCATATATTCAACGTTAATGCCAGAGCCTAAATTACAAGCAATGACTTAACACACAAAACAATGCTTATCATAAATATGATAAGCATTTAAAAGTTGGAGCTGGCGATAGGAGTCGAACCTACGACCTGCTGATTACAAGTCAGCTGCTCTACCAACTGAGCTACGCCAGCAATTTTCCAATCAACTCAAACAAACTAATAAATTATTATCAGGCATTTGCGAATGGAGGCGGGATTTTAGAGAAACTTTTAGGAAGACGCAAGATCTGCGCACACATTTTGTCGTTTTTGTAGCAAATCTTCTGCAGAAATTAGCTTTAACCACTTTTCTTCACCAATTTTACTCGATTCTGCCCTTTGCAAAAACACCCAAAGCTCTTTTTGCTCACGAGGAACATCGATTAATTTAGGTTTGTAACCTTGTTCCTCTATGCGTTTTTCCATTGCCTGCGCACGCTCTTTATTTGAAAACATACCTAAAGAGATACCATTGGCTAAATTTCCATCAGGAATAACATAGCTATCGATGCCTCTGGCTTGCAATTCACTTAATCGGCGTAAAGCATCTCTGCGCGACTTTTCGGGTGATAAATGCAACCAAAAACCAGGTTCACTATTAACGACAATACTTCTTATTTCAGCATTTACATTCAGCGACTGCAATTGCTCAACAAAGTATTCAGCTCTGAGTAGTTTTGGAAATGGCCCGACCAAGGTGCATAGCGAATCACTAACTGCTTGCTCTACAGGAACAGCTTTTGGCACAACGGCTATTGACTGAATATCAGCACTCGAAGACTCAAGTTCGCTTAGCAATTGTACTGAATCACCCGAAGTTGATACCCGTGTATTTACCACAAGCTCTGTAGTATTTTTTTCTGGAGCAAAAAATTGCATATATATAAATACTGCGATATTCGCAACCAACAGACTCAATACAATCCAACGCATATTACTTCTCTTATTTTCCTATAAGGTGATTTAGCTCTAGGTTTTAGTCTCCCTAGACCACACCAATACTATCTATCAAAACAAATAGCATGATAGCTCAATATTTACTTTTAAGCTTTGCTCAGCAAGAGAGAGACACCATCTAAAACTAGCTCTGCTTTAAATTCTACCCTAGACACAATTTGATTATGTGAGCTAGCAAGCAATTGCTGATTAAAAAGGCCTGACAGGTGCTTGCCATCACCTCCAGTAAAAACAATATATAGATTATCAACACCTTGCTGAGATAGGCGCTCCAAGGAAAGATTAACCGCCCCTAAAAGCATGACCCACAAACCCGAAGATACCGCATCCTGTGTTGTTTTACCGGGGAAAAGCCCACCACCATCAATCGCATCGAGCTTAACGCGAT
The DNA here is from genome assembly GCA_947488935.1 of uncultured Pseudomonadales bacterium. Taxonomy (GTDB): domain Bacteria; phylum Pseudomonadota; class Gammaproteobacteria; order Pseudomonadales; family Cellvibrionaceae; genus CANLBN01. The sequence continues at coordinate 7,970 of CANLBN010000005.1, read as the reverse complement.
CTGTATCCCGAAATAATGCCTCTCTCATCAGCTGTAGGCCGGGCACAATATAACCGCCCAAATGCTGCCCGCCACTCATGATCATATCAACAGTACAGGCACTACCACAATCTACAACCAGGCAAGCTTCATCTTTACTCTGCGAATAGGCAGCCAACATAGCAAGCCAGCGATCAATACCCATTTGCTCAATATGGCTGTAACCATTCACTACGCCAAAATCACACTTGGACACATCAAAGTAACGCGGTGTGAGCTTTAGCTTTTTCTGACACCAAGAATCAAAATAGCCACTGTATTTACTAGAAACACTAGCAACGCCAACACTTACAGGCTGGCGACCGTCTAGACATGCAAACACGCTATCAAAGCTCTCTTCTCCGAGGATTTTAGTATTAGCAATACCTCCTCTAGCGATGACTTCTTGATGCTCACTAAGCCTCCACTTGAAGCGAGTATTACCCATATCCACTTCAAGATTCATTGTTCAACCTTAACGATAACTCACCACCGTGCATATTACGCTTCACACCATCAACATCGACGACTAAAGCCCCATTATCGGCTATGCCACAACAAATGCCTGTCACCACACTATTCCCAGAGGTCACATTGACCAACCTATCCTTAAAAGCATCTAATTGCCGCCATTCTTTTATATATGGCTTAAGTCCTTTCGACTCAAACGATACTAGTACTTCGGTCAATTGATTAATCAAGGCCGCTGCCAGCTCGTTGCGAGAAACACCTTCGCAAACGCTTTTAAGGTCTATCCATGGCTGATCGATGTCGAGCGTTTGGTCGGGCATACCGACATTAACACCAACACCAACAATCGCCCTACAAGGCCCCGCATGATCACCAACAACTTCAATTAACACTCCACCCAATTTACGGCTATTTAACAAAATATCATTCGGCCACTTAAGCGTTATATCGGGCAAATTTAAGGACGATAACGCACGAGCAACACCAACACCAACGGCAAGACTTAAGCCTTCGAGTGCTGCAACACCACTATCAAACTGCCAATCGATGGATAAGTATAAATTACTGCCATAGGGACTCACCCACTGACGGCCCCGGCGACCCCGACCGGCTGATTGATACTCGGCTAGGCAAATAGTGGCCTTTGATAAAACACGCTGTGTTTTTGTCTCATTCAGTAGATAGCTATTTGTAGAATCCACTATCGGTAAGAGTATCAAGTTATTAATAGCGGCACAGGAACCCTCAGATAGATGATGTTTAATTCGATCTTTACTTAAAAGCTCTACTGGCTGAGAGAGCCGGTAGCCTTTCCCTTTGACAGAATCGACGACCAAGCCCAGCGTCAATAGCTTTTTTAATTTCTTCCAAACGGCGGTCCGCGATACATTCAACTCCATAGCAAGCTTCTCACCTGAATGAAAATGACCATCTGCCAACAACTGAACTAACACCTCATCACTTATCATGAGCTATTCCTGACAAATCAAAAGATGCCGCGTTTCTTTTGCCGCTAATGTATTGGCGTTTGTAACGAGTACCCAAACTTGTTAGTAACTCATAGGAAATAGTTTGGGCAGAACTCGCAACATTATCGAGACATTGAGCACTTTCAAAAAACTGAATGCTATCGGGCTCAACATCTAGCCCAGTAATATCAAATACAATTGAATCCATTGATACACGCCCAACAATAGGCACTTTAACGCCACTACACCAAGCATAACCAAGACTACTCAAGGCACGCAAAACACCATCGGCATAACCACCAAATACCGTTGCCAAATGCGTTTCTTTTTTTGCTGTGAAGGTTTTACCGTAACCTACAGACTCACCCGCCTGTACTCTTCGACATTGCATAACAGGTAAAGAGAGCTTAACAACCTGTGACATGGGATTTTTTGTAAATGCTTTATTTGCTATAGTAGGATTACCACCATATAAGGCAATACCTGGGCGACATAAATCAAAGTGAAAATCTTCACCCAAAAAAATACCCGAGGAATTGCTCAAGCTTAGCGCTGTATTCGGAAAATAATTTTGCATCGTTGTTACCGAGCGTTTAAAAACTAATAATTGCTCTTGATTAAATAGATTGTTAGGCTCATCCGCACAAGCTAGGTGGCTCATTAATAACACTGGGGCAAATAGTGCAGGCTCACTTTTATCATGAAGAATCCGATCGAACAAAGTATCTAACTCCTCGGCGGGCACACCTAAACGGTGCATACCGGTGTCGACCTTTAACACACAAGGGAAAGTTTTATTGCGCTGCTGACAAAACATTATCCATCGTTCAATACAACTGGCACTATAAAGCACGGGAATTAAATTAAAATCGTTCCAGCGCTCGCCAAATTCTTTTTCATTAAAGCCATGAAGAACGCCACCTAAAACAAAAATCCTAGGCTCGACACCTAAAACCTTCCTAAGCTCTTCACCTTCGTCAAGTGTTGCTACAAAGAAATCCTTACAACCTACCGCAACTAGCGCTAAAGAAACAGGCTTAACGCCTAGGCCATAAGCATCGGCTTTAACCACCGCAGCACAGCTTGAACGTGCATTCCCTTTACAAATAATTTTCTGTAAATAAAGCCAATTATACTGAATCGCACCGAGATCGATCGATAACAAGCCAGTAGATGGCATTTCTTTTTTATTGGGCATCTTTTAAATATTCTCAATCAATAAAAGCTTATTGAACACTTCAGTAGTATACGCAAACAGGAGATCTCCGCTATAGAGAAATTTTGCAACATCATTGGATTAAATTAACACAATATGCCAATAAATTTTCTTGTTTTACACCGTTCCACTTAAGCAAGCAAAAGAATACATAATTTTGTCATATTTTCTACATCAACTCGTCACAATCTTTATTTAGTCTGTCGCCAGTTATTTGATAGCCACGTCCTTAGGAGAATAGCAATGACAGATAAAAACAACATGTGTGACTACAACAATGCAAATAGTGACGATAAAGAAAACATTCCTTCAAACACATCAAACAATAGACCCTTTTTCAATATATTAGAAACAAACTTAAGCCGCCGAAAAATGGTCCAAGGTAGCCTAGCCGCTGCTGCGACTACATTTTTAGCCCCCAGCGCAATGGCAACAGGCTGGGGTAACAATAACCGCTGGAGAAAAAAATGGAAGCAACAGCCAAAAGATCTTGTAGGCTTTAAACCACTGACGATTGAAACAGCAATTGTTGACAGCAAGGTTCCGAGTATCTCCGACGACTATCAATACCAAGTATTAATACCATGGGGAACCCCTTTGGAGCCTAACACTGTTGAGGAATATGCCGGCGATCCAGATTCGCGCCCAACCCCTAAGCAAGCAGCACAGCAAATTGGTATTGGCCACGATGGCATGTGGTTCTTCCCAGAGAATAATCGTTATTACAAATACCGTCGTTATGGTTATCAATTAAGTAGCTCTCGCGGCATGTTATGTATCAATCACGAATTTGGTAGAAACCCTCATGTATTAGGTAAAGAGGCGCCCGAGAGTCTTGAAGACGTTCGCCTTGCTCAAAATGTTTTAGGTGTATCGGTTGTTGCTATTGGCAAGAATTACTACAACGACAGCTGGCAAACACTCAATAGCAAAAACTCCCGCCGTATCACCGTTAATACGCCGGTTGACTTCAGCGGCCCAGCTGCTAATTCACCACTACTGCAAAACCCTAATGGTAACATTGCCCTTGGTACTGTTAATAACTGTGGCGCTGGCAAAACTCCTTGGGGCACTTATCTTACTTGCGAAGAAAACTTTAACGGATACTTTGGCGCAACCGAAGGCGAGAGCTTTAATGATCGACGTACAGAAGCACAAATTCGTTATGGCATCGACTTTGATGGCTTTAACTATGGCTGGGAGTTTTTCGATAAACGTTTTGATTTATCTGATCCAGATTATATTAACGAAGCCAATCGTTTTGGCTGGATTGTAGAGATAGACCCCTTTGATGCTAGCCAAAAACCTGTTAAACGCACAGGGCTTGGTCGCATCAAACACGAAGCGATTGCTATTGCCGAAAGCGCTAATGGACGAATCGCTGCCTACATGGGTGATGATCAACGCTTTGATTATTGCTATAAGTATGTGTCCGATAACTCATGGGAAAACTCGATTGACCAAGGCTTAAGCCCTTTTGATGAAGGCACACTATATGTTGCAAGATTCAATGACGACGGCACAGGTGAGTGGTTAGCACTAACGATTGAAAACCCTGTACTTGCCGAGCGCTTTGCCGACCAAGGTGAGCTACTCATTAATACACGTATCGCTGCAGATATTTTAGGCGCTACACCGATGGATCGCCCAGAGTGGACAACCATTGGTAAAGATGGCGAAATTTATTGGACGCTAACAAATAATAGCCGCCGCAGTGCAGACCAGACAAATGCCGCCAACCCAGAAGGCCCCAATAACGATGGACATATTATTCGTATGGAAAACTCTGACGACCATCTTGGCGACACCTTTACTTGGGAGATATTTATTCTAGCGTCATCCACTCGTGACACCGAGCAAACCTTTACCGACCCAGATGCCGCTTATGCAGATAGCCAAGGCCGTTTGTTCATTGGCACCGATGGCGGCCAACCCGACGGTCTGCAAGATCAGCTAGTCGTATTTGATACCACTCAAGAAAACCCACAACCTGTACGCCTCTTAACAGGCGTTAACAGTGACGAGATAACAGGGTTTACTATTACGCCAGATCAACGCACTGCATTTATCAATATACAACACCCAGGTAACGGTGACCCACTACAAACCAACTTCCCTGCTGAGACCGATGAATTTACTATTCCACGCGATTGCACTTTAGTTATTACACGCAAAGATGGCGGTATTATTGGGTCTTAGCTTATCCCAAGATAAGCCTCAAAAGCCTATCTTTTGATACAGATAGGCTTTTTATTTTTGTAGCTCCTTAAACTACTTTACCTATCAACATAGCCCTATAAAGATTAGTGATAACTATGTAGCTATAACGAATCTAACGGTAGTGATCTACTATCAACCACCTTCCTCATAACAAAGCTAGAATGAACTCCCGTTACCCCTTCGAGCTTTGTGAGCTTTCCGAGTAAAAAAGTTTGATAAGCCTCCATATCTGTCACGACCACTTTTAATTGATAATCAGCTGTAGAGCCAGTAATTAATAAGCATTCCTGCACCTCCGGATAACTAGCCACTTTGCTCTCAAAATTGTTAAAGCGATCTGGCGTATGCCTATCCATGCTGATATTAATTAGCGCAGTTAGTGTAAGCCCTAGCTTCTTCTCATTAAGTACTGTCACTGTTTTGCCAATAATACCTGAGTCAACTAAGGCTTTAACACGGCGTGAACAAGGAGAAGGCGACAGGCCAATTTTATCGGCTAATTCTAAATTAGTAATACCACCATCTTTTTGTATCTCCGATAAAATGCGCTTATCAATTCGATCCAAATTCATTACCAAAACCCCTTTTCCTTTACCTTCACAAAGAAGAGAGAACCTCATTCTCCCAACTACAAGTTCTAACTATAGCGACCAAAGTTACAACCAAGCAATAATTAACCAATAAAATATGAAATATTGATCAACTATTGCTTAAATATGCGACATTTCTAGAGAATTTGCAATTTAATACTGCAATTTATTAGCTATTATTACTATATCCAACAGCAATTAAGCATTTGTTGTACAACAACTACTGCACAGTAAATGACCCACAAGGCTATTTACGCTCGACGACTCACGAGGCTGTCGAGCTAAAAATTGCATTTTCTATTTGATCTAACTTTATTCATATAATGAGCCCCAAGCCATGAGTCAGTTTGACCACACCAAATACCGCCCCTTTCCCGTCATCAATAAAGAGAATCGTCGTTGGCCATCTCAGCAAATTACTCAAGCACCCATTTGGTGTGCCGTTGATCTACGCGATGGCAACCAAGCACTAATAGAACCGATGAGTGTTGCACAAAAACAGCGTATGTGGGCATTACTGATCAAACTGGGCTTTAAAGAAATAGAAATTGGTTTTCCATCAGCCTCTCAACCCGATTTTGACTTTTGCCGCTGGCTTATTGAAGAAAACCAAATTCCCAGTGATGTAAAAATTCAGGCGTTAACTCAAGCACGCCCTGAGCTTATTGAAAGAACTTACGAAGCACTCGATGGCGTTAAGCAAGCCATTGTTCATGTTTATAATTCGACCTCACCCGTTCAACGTGAAAAAGTATTTAAATTAGATAAAGCAGGCATTAAAGCTATTGCCCAAAATGGTGCACAAAAAGTCTTAGATGAATCTAGAAAATACCCCAACACTGATTGGTATTTTGAATATTCACCAGAGAGCTTCTCCAGTACAGAAATAGATTTTTCAATTGAGGTTTGTAATGCGGTACTTGATGTATGGCAGCCTACCCCTGAACATAAAATTATTTTTAACCTACCTGCAACGGTCGAGTGTGCAACACCTAATGTCTTTGCTGATCAAATTGAGACTTTTTGCGATCAAATCAATAATAGGGAATCCGTCATTGTCAGCCTGCATACACACAATGATCGCGGCTGCGGTGTTGCAGCAGCAGAGCTTGGCATTATGGCAGGCGCTGACCGCATAGAAGGCACGTTAATGGGCAACGGTGAGCGCACAGGTAATATGGACCTCGTCACTATGGCAATGAACCTATATAGCCAAGGTATAGACCCAGAAGTTGATTTATCCAATGCCGATGAAATTGTACGAGTTGTTAGTGAGTGCACACAAATTCATACACATCCAAGACACCCATGGTTTGGCGAACTAGTTTACACCGCATTCTCAGGTAGCCATCAGGACGCCATCCGTAAATGTCTCTCTCAACAGAGCGATGATGACCCCTGGGATGTCGCCTACCTACCCATTGACCCAAGAGATTTAGGCCGAGATTATCAGTCTGTCATTCGCGTTAACAGCCAATCAGGCAAAGGCGGAGTCGCCTATGTGTTGGAGCACGAATACGGTTTACAACTACCGCGATGGTTACAAATTGAGGCGAGCCGTAAAGTACAAAGTTATGCCGAAAAGAATTCGGTAGAAGTCTCATCACAACAAATTTGGGAAATCATTGAGCAATCGTTTTTACATACTCCAGCCTGCTACCAACTGAATACTTATCAGCTCGAGCGTGATAAAAATGGAGAAAATATAAAAGCGACACTAAAAAGTGAAGATACAACACGAGCTGACATGGCATTAACCGGCCATGCCGACGGAGCTCTTGCAGCATTTTGTAAGGCACTCGAACACGCTTTATCTATTAGTATAGAAATTATCAATTACGACCAACACGCTATTGAAAAAGGCAGTGATGCATCTGCTGTAGGCTATATGCATTTAAAAATAAATGGTGAACGTTACTGTGGTATTGCGAAAGATGCAGATACTATTAGTGCGAATTTAAATGCAATATTGGCGTGTATTAATCAGTATCAAGAGAAGATTATTGGCGTTAAAGACGTGGGGGCTGCTTAACAGCTTTATCTTAATTCAACTTAATAATCAGTACAAAAAAGCCTAGCATTAGCTGGGCTTTTTTGTGTGCTAGAAATATGATTTAAGTGTGACTAAAAAAGATTGATGATAGAGCACTCTAATTAAGCAACTGACCGACAGTGATCTGCCGCCGTGCGGTACCCCATCGAGGAGTGTGAGCCTTTGTAGTAAAAAGTAACTCAACGTGCTGTAAATAAAAGCTTGATTAAACGGCAGGACAGCCGTTTAACACAGTCGAAGGCTGCCCGTAGGGCGAGCGCCAAGGACGGCGCGAGTAAATCCCCACACTATAAAAAGCGGGCTTTATAAACAGGATGTTTGGTATGCCATGAACGCATGGATGCGTAAGAATGGCCTCAGGTGAGAGTTTTGGAACCACAAAGTAAAACGCCCCGATCAATTGAGATGCTCTTATTAACCTCACTGTAAATGAC
>CANLBN010000004.1 GCA_947488935.1 uncultured Pseudomonadales bacterium | reverse complement strand
CTCACCCTATGGGCGCTTCGCGGATCAAAATGTTCCAGACATTTTGTCGAACAAGGGTCTCATCTTGCTCTGTTTTTTCTTCACTCATAAAAAAACCGCCTTGCGGCGGTTTCTTAATTGTATGGCGGAGAAGCAGGGATTATCTTCGGTACGTCCTGTACCTCACCCTATGGGCGCTTCGCGGATCAAAATGTTCCAGACATTTTGTCGAACAAGGGTCTCATCTTGCTCTGTTTTTCTTCACCCATAAAAAAACCGCCTTACGACGGTTTCTTAATTGTATGGCGGAGAAGCAGGGATTCGAACCCTGGGACCTATTACAGTCAATGGTTTTCAAGACCACCGCATTCGACCACTCTGCCACCTCTCCAAGTCGTTTTCTTTTCTGGGGCTTGCAAATTTTTACTAGCAAGCCCACCAAAAGAGAAGGCGATTATACAGAGGTTTTTTGTGGTATCAACCACTAAAAACCGACTTTTTGTAATAATTGCCTATTTATAAGTATTGTTATTGCTTCCTATAACTAACTTGCCTTACTTGTGTTTCTTGGGTCATTAAAAGCACGCTCTAATGCTTTTGGTTCATGGCTAATATTAGCTGCCTGAGTTGTGTCCAAAGGTAAGCCAGAGAAGCTATCGAGTGCTATTGTTGATATAGCAATGTTAGTGACAGGCTTGGCCAATATCCTAGGGTCGTTACTCGCTCTTGAGTAGGTAGTTTTTATTGCCCCTTTGTCTTCATTGCTCGCATCTTCGCTAACGGAGCTGTTATCAGCCGTTTCAGGAGCCTCAACTATTTCAGGTTCAATGGCTGCTTTATCTTCACTGCTATCCGTTGCATCACTTTGTGCTGTGTCAGCGACTTCTGTGGCTTTTTCTTCGCCTCCTTCGATAGGAGCAGTCTCTGCGGTAGCCTCTTGTGGAGTTTCCTCTTTAGGTGCTTCGACAGGTGTCTCTACGATAGCTGGCTCTGCCGTTGCCGGGGCTTGTGGTTCACTCGCTGTAACAGCTGCTTCTTGAGGGGTAGTCTCCACGGGCTTTGGTGTATGGCTTTCTTCAGCATTCGCTTTTTTAGTAGAACTCTCCTGTTTAGTTGCAGGCTTTTCGACTTTTTTCGGTGCTTCTTTATTCGATGTTCTTTTTGTTCCCTCTGGTTTAGTCGCGTTCTGTTTTGCCGTTTCTTGTTGTTGGCTAGCTTGCGCCTCTACCGGTGCTACAGACGTGGTATTTTCGTTTTCTACCGCTTGATTTGCATCTTGAGGTCTACGGTTGCCGCGACGGCGCTGTTGATTGCGCGGTTTACGGTTAGCAGGGCGTTGCTCAGGAGTATTGCGATTACCATTTTGTTGGTTGTCGTTTGATTCTGGAGTATCAGTTTTATTTGGCTGATTTTGTTCCTGCTTACGGCGGTTGTTGTTGCGGCCTCTATTGCGATTGTCACGATTGTTTTCGCGAGAGCCATCACGGTTATTCTCACGAGAACTATCGCGGTCTTGGTTGTTTCTCGCTTGATTGTCATTACGGTTATTGTTGCGATCGCCATTGCGGTTGTTGTTGCGATTACGATTATTTCTGTTGCGACCACCGCGGTTATTTCTGCGATTATTTTGGGGTTTAGGCTCAGGTTTGGCTTCAGGCTCGTCAGCAAACAAGGCTTTAATAGCATTGACTAGTTTGCTAAATAACCCAATTTCTTCTTTAGTTTCACTTTCTTTAGCAGCGGAGGCAGGTGCTGGTGTTGGCGCAGGTTGTGATGGAGGTAATAATTGTACGGCAGGTTGCGCAAGGGCAATCGGCTTAGCTGTTTCTAATAAACTGTTATCGTCATTAGTGTTTTCAACTATTTTATAGCTAGTTTCGAACTCTTCAGTACTGTCATCGCGTAAGCGTTGTACTTCGTAGTGCGGAGTGACCATATCACCATTAGGAATAATTAATATGCGAGTTTTGCTGTTGGCCTCGATAGTGGCAATGGCTTTGCGTTTTTCGTTAAGTAAATAGGTTGCTACTTTAACGGGTGTAATTGCGCGTATTTCGGCACTTTTTTCTTTTTGTGCTTCTTCTTCTACTAAACGTAGGATAGAAAGCGCTATAGATTTAGTTGAGCGAATTGTGCCTTGGCCACTACAGCGTGGGCAAACTTTTGAAGTGGTTTCACCTAGAGAAGGGCGTAGGCGTTGGCGCGACATTTCTAATAAACCAAAGCGAGAGATTCGGCCTACCTGTACGCGTGCACGATCAATCTCAAGGGCTGCGTTCATGCGTTGCTCAACGGCACGTTGGTTACGTGCAGGTTGCATATCGATAAAATCGATAACGACAAGGCCACCCATATCGCGTAAGCGCAATTGCCTAGCAATCTCGTCGGCTGCTTCTAAATTAGTTTGTAAGGCGGTCTCTTCAATGTCGCCACCTTTTGTTGCACGGGCTGAGTTGATATCGATAGAGATCAATGCCTCTGTAACATCGATAACAATAGAGCCGCCCGAGGGCAGTTTAACTTCGCGCTCATAGGCGGTTTCGATTTGCCCTTCGATTTGGTAGCGATTAAACAAAGGTGTTGCTTCGTCTTCGTAAAATTTCACTTTGCTGCTGTAGCTGGGCATAACTTGCATTACAAAGGCGCTGGCAAGCTCGTAGGTTTCTTTGTGATCAACAATTACCTCGCCGACATCAGGGCGTAGGTAGTCACGAATGGCACGGATAATCACATTGCTTTCTTGAAACAAAAAGTGCGGGGCGCTTGCTTTATCACCCTCTGTTTTAATAGAGTTCCAAAGTTGTAGTAGGTAGTTTAAGTCCCACTGTAATTCTTCTGCCGTACGGCCAATGCCTGCGGTACGTACAATAACGCTCATGCCTTTAGGGACATCAATTTGTGAAAGGGTATCACGTAACTGGCTACGCTCTTCTCCTTCGATGCGGCGAGAAATACCACCCCCACGAGGATTGTTTGGCATTAACACCATATAGCGACCAGCAAGGCTGATAAATGTTGTTAAGGCTGCACCCTTATTGCCACGCTCTTCTTTGTCGACTTGAACGATAACTTCGGTGCCTTCTTTAATCACGTCCTTAATTTTAAAGCGGCCTTCAATATCTTTAGGCTGGCGAACAAAGTATTCGCGCGCTATTTCTTTTAGTGATAAAAATCCGTGACGTTCTGCACCGTAATCAACAAAAGCAGCTTCTAGGCTGGGCTCTATGCGTGTGATTTTTCCAATATAAATATTAGATTTTTTCTGTTCTCTGTGGCGGTTTTCAATATCTAGGTCATAAAGTAGTTGACCATCGACCATTGCAACACGTACTTCTTCGGGTTGTGTTGCATTAATAAGCATTCTTTTCATGATATGTTTTGTCCTTAGCTGTCAGGCAAAACAATAGAGAGACTAAATAGGAAGGGGAGAGAGCGATAAAAGAAAATGCGTTTTAGTTAATTATTTAATGTAACAATTTTAATAACTATATTAAGTGTATTGTGCTTAATTTCGCGTTTTACTTTTTAATTGCAATGACTAGCGTCGTAGCAATAATTTTGTAGCATATGCTTACTACTGCGTTATCACGTTGAATAAGTATTTTTACCTGTCTATCAAAAACAATACTTTTAACACTGTTTTCTAAGGCTGGGTTTATAAAACTATGCTTAAACCCTGCAAAGTACTTAACCTACATTTGTTTATCTTTACTACTGTTTACGGCGATTTACAGCCTAGGTAGTATACAGCGTTATTTGTAGCCGCTGTTTTTTACAAAGATAAAACGGTATCGCTATTAGTAAAAGTCAATATCGTTATTTTAGTCACGATTATTGGCTACTTATATCTCACTGGCTTATCGTTTTACTATGGTTTATCAGTTTTAGTCGTTGCTAAATGGCTTGACAGTTTTATCTGTTCAAGACTACTCACATAATAATTCGACGCCGGTTAATCTCTCGGAGAACAATCTTTACTGTTCTCTTAATCTTCAATTTAGTTTATCTATCGTATGCGTATAATAAACAGATTATATCTATCTGTTTGTTGTTAACTGTGTCTCTATTTAAAAAATGCTAATAATTATTAATGTGTTTAATTATTAGCGTTGGATATTTTGTCGCCTATTGCTAGATGCTTGTTTTCTTAGATAGTGTGATCAATAGCTGTTGTAGCTGTATGGTAACTATACTAAGTGAGCGATTTACAAATAACTTATAATAGGGTTATTTAGCAATGGCATATTAATTAGCTCATTGATTGTCGGTATTTCCTTGTGGTTTAGCCAGTGCAAGCCTGTTGTAATAAGCCCACTGCTACCCCCGAAAACCAGCACAATGCGCGCCTATTGTAGACTTAACAACTATTTAATTCAATGACCTCATTTTTTACCCTTGATAGTATCTGAAACTGGTATGATCGCGCCCATGAATAAAACAGTGTCTGAACCTCCATCTATTTCGCCTAAGGTGCGATTTTTGACCATTGATGAAGATATTGCTGGTCAGCGTATTGATAACTTTTTGCTGACAAACCTTAAAGGCGCTCCTAAATCTTTGATTTATCGAATTGTGCGTAAAGGCGAGGTGCGCGTTAATAAAGGACGTATCAAGCCAGAATACAAATTAAAGGCAGGTGATATTGTCCGTGTACCACCCGTAAGGCTTGCAACAAGGGCTGATATGAAAAAGCCAAGTCAGAGCTTGGCCGAGCTTTTAAATAAGTCTGTACTCTTTGAAGATGACGCAATTATTGTCCTCAACAAGCCTTCGGGCTTGGCTGTGCACGGAGGTAGTGGTGTTCAACTAGGCTTGATAGAGAGCTTGCGCCAAGTGCGCGATGATCGATTTTTAGAGTTAGTCCATCGACTCGATAGGGATACCTCTGGTTGTATTATGGTGGCTAAGAGCCGTCGTGGCCTACGCTATATGCAGGAGTTATTAAGAGAAGGGCGTATTAATAAGGTTTACCATGCGCTGGTATTTGGTGGTTGGGCAAAGCGTTGCAGTAAAGTCGATGTTGCCTTACTAAAGAACCAACTACCCAGTGGGCAGCGAATGGTTAGGGCCGTTGAATCCAGTACGCAAGGTGCTAAGGAATCCCTTACTCGCTTTAACATATTGGCTAATTATCCAGAGTGTACGCTAATTGAGGCAAAGCCTATTACGGGCCGCACTCACCAAATACGCGTGCATACGCAATATGCAGGGCATGCCATTTTAGGTGACGATAAATACGGTGATCGAGAGCAAGGGGCTATTATTCATAAAATAGGGCTTAAGCGTTTGTTTTTACATGCTCGCCGCCTAGATTTTACCGATATGAATGGCCAAAAGGTGTCTATTGAAGCGCCTTTAAGTAAAGAGTTACAAGAGGTATTGGCCAAGCTGAAGACAGTAGCTGCTAAATAGTGATGAGGTAATACATATGAGGTCGTGCATAAATGATAGGTGGTTTGTTTGCTGTTAATTTTTGACTGGGATGGTACCTTAAGCGACTCGACAAGTAAGATTATTCGCTGTTTACAGATGGCGGCAAAATCAGCTAGCCAACGGGTTTGCAGTGATGAGGCGATTATGAATATCATTGGTTTGGGGCTACCTGAGTCGATGAGGGTGCTATACCCAGAGCTAAGCCAATTGCAGCAGGACGAGATCAGGCACTGCTACTCAGAACACTTTATTCGAGAGGATCAAACGCCTTCGCCTTTTTTTGATGGTGTTCATGAGGGATTACATTATTTGAGACAAAAAGGCCATTTGCTCACGGTAGCAACGGGTAAAAGTCGCAAAGGGCTCGATCGAGTATTTACTAATTTGCAATTGCATGACTTTTTTCATGGGAGTCGATGCGCTGACGAAACTGCCTCTAAGCCTAACCCTAAAATGTTGAGTGAATTATTAGATGAGTTTGCACTCCATAAAGATGACGCGATTATGATTGGCGATACGGAATACGATATGTCCATGGCAAAGCAGTTGTCTATGCCGAGGGTCGCGGTGAGTTATGGTGCGCATTCAATAGATCGTTTGCAGGCATTTGAGCCTGTAATTTGTGTTGATCATTTTTCTGAGTTTGTTGAATGGGTTGTCAAAACCTATTAGGCATTGATTTTTTATAGGTAATCGTAATAGTCTGTTTGTGCGTATCTGTTTGTACGTGATACATGTGGCAATACTAGTTAATGGCAACAAACCACTAATACGGTTGATTTTTACAAAATATTTAAGAGACAAAATAAGTAGGAATATATATGGGATTATTTAAACGCCGCTCGTCGATTGATGCGACCAGTGAAAACCGTGATTGGGAGCTGGTTGCAAGTATTGCTCAAAACTCATTGGTAGAGCAGAGAAAGTCTCGTCGTTGGGGAATATTTTTTAAATTATTGGGTTTTGGCTACTTGGCTATTGTACTCATCAGCTTTTTTGTTGGTAGTAATTTAGGCGGCCAAGGTGCCGATACTAAAAACCCCCATACAGCTATTGTTTATGTGGACGGTGTTATTGCCGACAAAGAAGCAGCGAGTGCCAATAATATTGTGGGTGGCTTGCGTAAAGCCTTTAAAAGTGAAGGCGCTAAAGCCATTATGCTAATTGTAAATAGCCCCGGTGGTAGCCCCGTACAAGCGGGTTATATTTATGATGAGATTAACCGTTTAAAAGCGCTAAACCCTGATAAAAAAGTCTATGCTGTTATCAAAGAACTAGGCGCGTCGGCGGCTTACTATATTTCAGCGGCAGCCGATGAGATCTATTCCGACAAAGCGAGCCTTGTTGGTTCTATTGGCGTGACCGCAGCTAGCTTTGGCTTTGTCGATCTCATGGGTAAGTTAGGTGTCGAGCGCCGTAACTTTACCTCGGGTGAGCACAAGTCATTTCTCGATCCATTTTCTCCGCTAAAGCAAGATGAAAAAGCGTTTTGGGAAAGCGTGTTGTCAAAAACCCACGAGCAATTTATTACTGTGGTTAAAGAAGGTCGCGGTGACCGTTTGGCAGACGACCAAGACCTGTTTAGCGGTCTGATCTGGAGTGGTGAGCAAGCCTTAGAGCTTGGTTTAATTGATGGTTTAGGTAGCCCGGGTACAGTTGCTCGCGATGTTATTGGGGAAGATACCTTTATTGACTATACGCCAAGGCTTTCTCGCTTAGAGGAGTTAACGCGCAAATTTGGTGCATCTTTAGGGATGGGTATTGGAAAAGCGATAACCTTATTTGCCGAGCAGCCCATTCAGTTAAAATAAGATAACGTTATTTAGAGCCACTACTCGCTTAGTGGCTCGACTCCTTCCTGCCGTAACATCTTTACCAGCTCTATTAATGGTAAGCCAATCAATGTGTTGGGGTCGTCTCCTCGCATATGCCTAAATAAGGTAATACCTAAACCTTCGGACTTAAAGCTACCCGCACAATTATAGGGCTGTTCTTTTTTTAAATAATTCTCTATCTGTTCATCAGTTAACGGCAAAAAAGCAACCTCGTAAGGGATAACGACTAAGTGGTGTTGCTGGGTTAAAGTATTGTAAAGGCATAAGCTGGTTAAAAAAGTGACTTCTCGGTTGCTTGCGATGCGTAGTTGTTGGCAAGCATTTTTGTGAGTGTGCGGCTTGGTAATTATTTGCCCATCAAGCACAGCCACTTGATCTGAGCCAATGATCAATAAAGGGGTGCTTTGAGTATGGCATAAAGTGCTGGGCTTAATTGATGCTACCGCTTTCGCTTTATTAAGAGCAAGCCTTGCAACAAGGTCTTTAGCACTCTCGTTGGGTAATGGGCTTTCGTCAATATCGGGTGATATCGATTCGTAATCGACACCGAGTTTATTGAGGATTTCACGTCTGTAAATAGAGCTGGAAGCTAGGATGATTTTAGGTTCTTGGTAAGGCATAAGGTGTATTTAAAGAGCACTTTTATTACAATGATTATTAAGGCGATTGTGGCTATATTTTGTCTATCATAATCGATAAAACGGCATTTGGAGCATGGTTTATACTTATATTCCCTTATTTAGTGCTTTTTTGCCGAAAAAACAGCATAAATCACTAAATTCGCTTTGACACTGCCTTTGCAACTCCCTATCATTGCGCCCCTATGTCGAGTACCACTTCAGAATCAGTTTTACCTAGACACATCGACCCTCGAAAATTTGCCCAGCAGGGCATAAGTATTAAGGGTAATGTAGATCTTAATGCGCTAGAAAGGGTCAGCTCTTTACTGGCAAATAAGCAGGGTAATGTCTATGCTGATTTAGTATTTGGTATTGATGAGCAAGGCATTCGGTATTTAACAGGGTCAATTGAGGCAACTGTTAATATGATATGCCAACGTTGCTTAGATGCTGCATCGCAATCACTACAAATGCGCTTAAACTTAGGGTTTATTTGGAGTGATGATAATGCCGATAAATTACCAAAAACCTATGATCCATGGATTATAGGTGAAGGGCAAACCGATATATACGACGTTATTGCAGATGAGTTGATATTAGGTTTACCCATAGTGGCTTATCACACACAGGCATGTGTATCCCAAGAGCTATTTAGTACAGGGGATACAGACGATAAACCTGTTGATGAGGCTGATAGTAACAATACCGATAAACCAAATCCATTTCAGGTGCTAGAGCAATTAAAAGGCTCATTAAATAAAGCATCCGATAAACCTGAAAAGTAAAACTGGAGCCCAGCATGGCAGTTCAAAAAAGTAAAAAAACCCGCTCAAGGCGTGGCATGCGTCGTTCACACGATGCGATTACATCAACAGCAGCTTTAACTGTTGATCCAACAAGTGGTGAAAAGCACCTACGTCACCACGTAAGCCCAGACGGCTTTTACAAAGGTGAAAAAGTCATTGCTGGTAAAAGCGAAGACTAAACAACATACCGTTGACTTAACAGAATAATAGATTTTTTATTTTTATAGAGAGTCTATTAGATTAAACAAAAGGCTGATTTTATATCAGCCTTTTGTTGTTTGTAGCTCAAAGTTTTAATGGGTTATATTGTTTATTCCTGCGTTACCGTAAATTTCCTTTAGTGGTGCTTTTTCTTAAATAGTGATTAAATAAAAATATTACAAAAGCGTTGCTAACGTGTTAAATCTCATTTTAAAAATAATTTAGGGTTGTTAGTTTATGAATAACTTAGCATTTATTTTTCCTGGCCAAGGCTCACAAAAAGTAGGCATGCTCGCCGAAATAGCAAAGGAACACTCAGTCGTTGAAGAGACTTTTGCCGAAGCTTCTAGCATTCTTGGTTACGACCTTTGGGCGCTTGTTCAAAATGGCCCACAAGAAGAACTCAACCTCACTGAGCGTACCCAACCCATGTTGTTAACGGCGAGCGTCGCGCTATGGCGTGCTTGGCAGCAACAAAATGGTAGCGAGCCTGCATTGATGGCTGGCCACAGTTTGGGCGAGTGGTCTGCACTTGTATGTGCAGGGGTTGTTGATTTTAAAGATGCGGTGAAACTGGTGCAGTTGCGCGGTAAATACATGCAAGAGGCAGTGCCTGCAGGTGTCGGTAGTATGGCGGCCATTATTGGTTTGGACGATGCAGCCATTATTGAGTCTTGTGCCCAAGCAGCTGAGGACGAAGTGGTCTCTGCGGTTAACTTTAACTCACCGGGGCAGGTGGTTATCGCAGGTAATACTGGGGCGGTTGATCGTGCTTGTGCCCTTTGTAAAGAGAAAGGCGCAAAACGGGCACAGCTGTTAGCGGTAAGTGCACCTTTCCATTCGTCATTACTTAAACCTGCAGCTGATAGGCTTGCTCAAGATATAGCAGCTATCACCTTTAAGGCGCCAGCAATTCCTGTTGTTCATAATGTGAATGCAGCGACGCAAACAGATCCCGAGGGCATTAAAACCTTGATGATCGAACAAATTTATCACCCGGTATTGTGGGTTGAGTGTATGAGTGCATTGACGAAGCAAGGTATTAATACCTGTGTTGAATGTGGTCCAGGTAAAGTATTGTCTGGCTTAACTAAACGCATCGATCGGAGTGTTAGCTCTTTATCTATTGAAAGCCCAGATGCATTGAGCGAAGCCGTTGCTTCATTAACTGAATAATCAATAATAACCGGAAGAAAGTTATGAGTTTAGATAATAAAGTTGTATTAGTAACGGGTGCCAGTCGTGGTATTGGAGCCGCAATTGCAGATACCATCGGTGCTGATGGAGCGATTGTTATTGGCACAGCCACAAGCGAAGCCGGTGCCGCAAAAATATCAGCGCGTTTTGCCGAAAAATCAATTAATGGCGAAGGTATGGTGCTCAATGTAACTGATGCAGACTCAGTCACTAGCCTTATAAAAGCCATCCAAGAAAAACACGGTACACCTCAAATATTGGTGAATAACGCAGGTATTACAAAAGATAATATATTAATGCGTATGTCCGAGGATGAGTGGTTCGACGTTATCAACACTAACTTGAGTGCAGTCTACCGACTAAGTAAAGCGTGTCTACGTGGCATGATGAAAGCCCGCTGGGGTCGCATAATCAATATTAGTTCGGTTGTTGGCTCTATGGGTAATGCTGGGCAGTCTAACTATGCTGCAACCAAAGCAGGTGTGGCGGGTTTTGCACGTGCACTGGGTAAAGAAGTCGGTTCGCGCAATATTACTGTTAATACCGTATCACCAGGCTTTATTGAAACCGATATGACCGATGAACTTAGTGACGAACAAAAAGCATTAATGCTAGGTGCTGTTCCGCTAGGGCGTCTTGGACAACCTGGGGAGATAGCAGAGGTTGTTAAATTTTTAGCGAGTGATGCAGCCGCTTATATAACCGGTGAAAACATCCATGTAAATGGCGGTATGTACATGGCTTAATACATTTTATTGCCATTTAAGTACTTGATTATTAAAAATAAAATGTAAATATAGTACAAAAAGAGCGATAAAAAGTTACATTGGAGAAATTTCCATGTAAAATGCGCCAACAAACAGTCGATCAGAACAACATGACTACGCTAACTAGAATTAGATAGTGACGGACTGTTTACTGATATCAATTTATAGGGGAGTTCGATAGAACCATGAGCAACACTGAAGAACGCGTAAAAAAAATCGTTGCCGAGCAACTTGGTGTTAAAGAAGATGAAGTTAAAAATGCGGCTTCATTTGTAGAAGATCTAGGTGCAGATTCACTCGACACCGTAGAGCTAGTAATGGCTTTAGAAGAGGAATTTGAAACTGAAATTCCTGATGAAGAAGCAGAAAAAATTACTACAGTTCAGCTAGCGATTGATTACATTAATAACAATCTAGCTTAATAGCTCTCTATTGTTTACCCAATAGTATTTACAAAAGCCGCACCTATTTTATAGGCGCGGCTTTTGTGTTTCTTAAGCATAAAATTTAGTATATATTCTTCAACAATTATTTTTTATTGCTATTAGCAACTTTACCGTAAGTTAATAAGTAGACAGGAACGAATGTGAGACGCGTTGTTATAACAGGTTTAGGTATGGTCACTCCCGTAGGTAATACGGTGGATGAAACATGGGCATCAATACTTGCAAGTAAGAGTGGGGCTGCACCCATCGAGCATTTTGATGTGAGTGCATATTCTACTCAATTTGCAGCCGGGGTTAAAAACTTCCAAATTAGCGACTATATTGAAGTAAAAGAAGCCCGTAAAATGGACCTTTTTATTCAGTACGGTATGGCTGCGGGTATTCAAGCAATGCGCGACAGCGGCATTGAGGTAACCGATGAGCTTGCCCCTCGTTTTGGCTCGGTTATTGGCTCTGGTATTGGGGGCTTAGGTACCATTGAAGAGGGTTCGCTGACGGCAGCCAATCGTGGTCCTCGGCGCATGTCGCCTTTCTTTGTGCCAGGCTCAATCATTAATATGATTGCTGGTAATCTCTCTATTCGTTACGGTTTAAAAGGCCCTAATTTAGCAGTGACGACCGCTTGTACCTCGGGTACGCACTCTATTGGGCTGGCAGCTCGTTCTATTATGCATGGTGAAGCAGATGCGATGCTTGCCGGTGGTGCAGAGGCATCTATTACTCCTGTAGGTTTAGGTGGCTTTGCTGCTGCAAGAGCGCTTTCTAAACGTAATGATGACCCAGTAGCCGCGAGTCGCCCATGGGACAAAGGCCGTGATGGTTTTGTATTGGGCGATGGGGCTGGTGTTGTTGTGTTAGAAGAATACGAGCAAGCCAAAGCGCGTGGCGCTAACATTTATGCTGAGGTTGTCGGCTTTGGTATGAGTGGTGACGCCTTCCATATGACATCACCTCCTGCCGATGGCTCTGGTGCGGCTTTATCAATGGCCAATGCGTTGCGCGATGCTGGTATGAATCCAGAAGACATACAATACATTAATGCACATGGTACCTCGACGCCAGCAGGTGATATTGCCGAAACCCGAGCAGTGAACTCTGTATTTAATAATGCGACAAGTCACTTGGCTGTCAGCTCTACTAAATCCATGATAGGGCATTTACTGGGAGCAGCGGGTGCTGTTGAAGCAATTTTTAGTGTGCTTGCGATACGTGACCAAGTAGCGCCACCTACGATCAATCTAGAAGATCCCGAGGAAGAATGCTCCACACTTAATTTAGTGCCCAACACACCACAAGAGATGAAGATTACAGCTGCTTTATCTAATTCATTTGGTTTTGGTGGTACTAATGGTTCTTTAGTGTTTAAAAAGCTTGATTAACTCAATTTTTGAGCATTAAAATTGTCGAAAATGGCGAAATAGATTTAGTTTATTTCGCCATTTTTGGATACACTTCTCATTATGTCTACTTATTCCTTACCGCTTATTTATATTAATGGCCAAGAGCACAATGGCCTATCAACCTTAGACCGTGGGCTTGCTTACGGCGATGGCCTTTTTGAAACCATGTTGGTTGTTGATGGCCTAGTACCCTTGTTGTCTTACCATCACAAACGTTTACTAAAAGGTTTATCGCACCTTGGTATCGAGTTGGATTCTGCTCGCCTAGTTAACGATGTGAACGCATTATTAGATATTGCAAAAACCATTGATGAAAAGCACTTAATTCTAAAATTAACAGTGACGCGTGGTGTAGGCGGGCGTGGCTATCAGGTCGATAGCAGTGCTCAAGCGACATTAGTTTTACAATTGTTTTCCGTTAATATTGATTTATCAAAACATAACGGAGTGAGTGTACATTTCTGTCAAGAACGATTACCCGCTGTTTCTTGGGCTGGCCTTAAAACACTCAATCAATTGCCCTATGTACTAGCCGCTAAAGAGCGGCAAGGTAGCTCATTTGATGAAGGACTTTTGTTAAATAGGCATGGCGATTTAATAGAAGCCACCGCACGCAATGTATTTATCGTTAAAGGTGAACAATTAATAACACCGTTACTGAATGAGTCGGGTGTTGCGGGTGCCCAGCGCCAGTTTATCGTCGAATCAGTAGCGGGGCAGTTGGGCCTAAATATTATTGAAAGAGTGGTTAAGCTTGAAGAATGTCTTAGTGCAGATGAAATATTCTTAACAAATAGTATTACTGGTATTTGGCCTGTGACTCATTGCGAGTATAAACAGCAAGATTATACGTGGGATGTAGGTCCCATAACACGTTCGCTACAGGCCATGTGTCATAGTGCCTTCTTCGAAGAATAAGTGATACTACCCTATGCTAAAACGTTTCTTAAAACCTATCATTTATATGTTTGTCGCAGGCTTACTAGTGGCTGCTTTAGGTTTATTGACATTTAACCAATGGTTAAATGAATCGCTCAACACTAATGAGCAAACTGTTATTCGCATTAAACCGGGTGATACCTTAAGTAAGCTCAGCTATCAGTTAGAAAAAGACGGCATTCTTACACACCCACAATGGTTGATTTTATATGCAAAACTTACCAAAAAAACAGTGCTAGAGGTCGGCGAATATAAATTACCGAGACAAGTAACACCTAAAACATTACTAGAAACTTTTCGTGATGGTGAGGTCATTAGTTATCAGATAACACTCGTTGAAGGTAAGACATTCAAAGATTATATGAAGGTGCTCTCCCAGCAAGAAAAACTAGAGCACAAACTCAGTAATAAAACCTTTATCGAGATTAAAGAGCAACTCGAACTCGATATAGAACACCCAGAAGGCTGGTTTTATCCTGATACGTATCAATATATTGCAGGCTCTAGTGACGCTGATATTTTATTGCGCGCCCATAATAAAATGAAAAAAATATTAGACGAGGAATGGTCTAAACGTGCTAAAGATCTACCTTACAAAAATGCTTACGAAGCGCTAATAATGGCCTCGATTATTGAAAAAGAAACAGGTGTTGCCTACGAGCGATCCGAAATTTCGGGCGTTTTTGTGCGACGTCTACAGCGTGGTATGCGTCTGCAAACCGACCCAACAATTATTTATGGCCTAGGCGATAAATATAAGGGCAATATCCGCCGTAAGCATTTAAGGCAAGCAACACCTTACAACACCTATGTCATCGATGGCCTGCCACCAACGCCCATAGCGATGTCTGGCAGAGCAGCCATTAATGCGGCATTAAACCCAGCTAAGGGTAAAACATTATTCTTTGTTGCAAAGGGTGATGGTAGTCATCAGTTTTCGGAAACATTGGCGCAGCATAATAAAGCCGTACAAGAATACCAAATAAAAAATAAAGCAAAAAATTATCGCTCGTCGCCTAAGTAATAATCCAGATAACCGGTAGAGAGCTTAAAATAATAACGTTTACAGTAATATGTGTGAGAATAAATGAGTAAGCAAATAGGCAAAGGCAAGTTTATTACTTTTGAAGGCTCCGAAGGTGTTGGTAAAAGTACCAATATATTGCTAGTGAAAGAGTTTTTAGCGTCCAAAAATATTGACTTATTGTTAACCCGTGAGCCTGGCGGTACACCACTGGCTGAAAATATTCGTACATTACTACTCAATAAGTCCGACGAAGCCATTGATGAAACCTGTGAGCTATTAATGGTATTTGCAGCGAGAGCACAGCATTTAAACACAGTGATTACGCCAGCGCTTAATGCCGGTACTTGGGTGCTTTGCGATCGCTTTACGGACTCGACTTATGCTTACCAAGGTGGTGGTCGTGGTTTAGATACCACGTTAATTGCACAGCTAGAAAATATTGTGCAAAAAACTTTAAAGCCTGATCTAACATTGTATTTGGATATTGATGTTAAGCTGGGTTTATCGCGGGCAAGTGCACGTGCTGATCTTGACCGCTTTGAAAGCGAAGAAATAGATTTTTTTGAGCGTGTTCGCCTAGCTTACTTAAAGCGTGTGAAAATGGATCTGCCTAATAGTCATTACCATTTGATTGATGCAAGTGAAAACCTAGAGCGAGTACAAAAAAATATTCTTGCAGTATTAAATGAGTTTGTTGCAAAACACCTATAAGAGGCCTTTGAATAAGTTTTTAAGGTTAACTAATTATGATTTCTTGCGATCGCCACGACTATATTGAAATAGCTTGTATGTATCATTTTTTAGTGGAGCTAACTCTCAAAGATGGCAAGTGTGTTACGGGTGTTGCACAGACGGTAGCGCTCGATGAAAAAAGAAAAGAATGCATAAAGCTGACCGATAAAGGCGAATCTGCAATGATAGTATTAACTGAATTAGCTTCTATGCGCGCCTTAAAAACTAACCCTCATTTTGATGTTGTAACATTTGATGAATAAATTATTAATTATTTTTACTAGCTTATTTATATTGCATGCGTGTGACTCACCTAGGTTAAATTCCCTATCAGAAGATGCTGTTATTTTGGCATTTGGCGATAGTTTAACGAGCGGTGTGGGAACAACCAAAGACAAAAGCTACCCTGCTGTATTACAAGAATTGTCTGGCTTGCGAGTTGTTAATGCGGGCGTATCTGGCGAGACAACAGCGCAGGGCTTACAACGTTTAAATAGCGTGCTTGATCAAGCAAGCCCAGATATTGTTATTTTAATTGAGGGTGGTAACGATATACTCAAAAATATAAATATTAAACAAGCGCAAAATAATTTGCGTGAGATGATCTTGCTGATTAGTGAGCGAAGTATCCCCGTTGTTTTAATTGGTGTGCCCGAAAAATCGTTGTTTTCTAGTTCTGCTCCAATCTACGAGGAGCTTGCCACAGAATTTGATTTGGTTTTTGATGGTAAACTTATTGCCAGTCTACAGCGTAGTTCGTCACTAAAATCTGATATTGTCCATTTTAATGAAAAAGGCTACCGCAAAATGGCTGAATCCATTTATGAATTATTAAAAGACAGTGGTGCACTTTGAATTTAACATTGCTATCTGTCTTTATACCCACCTTCTTTTTTGTCTCGATAACACCGGGCTTATGTATGACACTTGCTATGACATGAGGGCACCTCTCACTGACATCGAATAGTTTCTGGCTTACAGTCGCCACCTAAATCAAGGCGCCTCTTTACAGTAATGTCTAGACCTTGCAAAAAGAGGCAACACCGAGTTAGGTGGCGACTGCAAGCCCCGTAGGGCGTGGCTAAAATGCACTTACGCTGTGTTGTACTTCTTGCTAAGGGCTCTGCCATTAGCTGCAAAGCACGCCTTGCTTAAGCACATTTTAGGCTCACGCAGAAATAATTCGATGTCAGCGAGAGGTGCCCCAGCATGACGATTGGTGTAAAGCGCACATTATGGATGATGCTAGGCGAGCTTGCGGGCGTGGCTGTGGTGGCGGTGTTAGCTGCTGTGGGCGTAGCTGCACTACTGCTTAATTACCCAACGGCGTTTACGGCCTTTAAAATTATAGGGGGCTTATATTTGGGGTTTATTGGCCTGCAAATGTGGCTATCGCGTGGCAAGATGGCTATTAAAGCCGATACGCAAAACCAAAAGCCTGCATCGCGGATTGAATTGGCTTTGCAAGGTTTTTTAACGGCGATAAGCAACCCCAAAGGCTGGGCCTTTTTTGTTGCACTATTACCCCCGTTTCTATCAACGCAAAGCTCTTTGTTCGATCAATTATTGCTGCTGGTGAGCATTATTCTATTACTGGAATTCGTATGTTTGTTGATCTATGCCGCCGGAGGCTTAACGTTGCGTTCAATACTCATGCAGAGCGCAAATGTACGTTTACTGAATCGTATTGCAGGCTCTTTAATGCTCGCTGTAGGGCTTTGGTTAGCTGTTCGCTGATTTATCTATAGGTTGGTAAGTTCATTTATTTTTTAAATAAACAGTACTAATCAATAAATTAAGACGCTTTTTTAGTGAGAAAGGGAATAATTATTAAAAAGTGCTGTCATATAACAGTTACATTTATATAATATTTTCTGAATATCTTTTTACGATATTTATGTATTACTACCAATTTATTACTACCAACTTAGGGTATAGGTTATGGGACTAATTAAAATAATGAATAAGAATATTGTGGTAAGTACTTGTGCATTACTATGCATTATTGCCAGCCATGCCTTGTTTGCACACGAACACAGCAAAAAACCTCCGATCGAATCACAAAAAATCTCAGACTCTATTTATTTTCTCAGTGGTAAAGGCGGTAATCTAGGCGTTTCTGTGGGTGAAGACGGTACCTTCTTGATTGATGATAAGTTTGCTCCCTTAAGCGATGCAATTATTGCCTCTATTAAGAAGGCCGGTGGTGATGTGCCTCGATTTGTCATCAATACACATTTTCATGGTGACCATACAGGCGGCAATGAAGAATTTGGTAAGCAAGGTGCAGTGATTGTTGCTCACGACAATGTGCGCGAACGTTTAAAGCAAGATAATTTTATCAAGGAGTTTCTATTCAGGTTTCCTGCCCAACCGAGAGAAGGCCTACCGGTTATTACCTTTGCAGAGTCGGTCACTTTTCATATAAATGGCGATAAAGTCGATGTTATGCATATGCCCAATGCGCATACCGATGGTGATAGTGTTGTGTATTTTACAAAATCTAATGTATTGCACACCGGTGATTTATTTTTTAATGGTTTTTATCCCTTTGTTGATACAACTCATGGTGGGTCTTTACTAGGATTAATTGCCGCAATTGAATCCTTGCTTGAGCTAGTTGACGATAAAACCGTTATTATTCCAGGGCATGGCCCAATCGCTAATAAGAGAAACTTACAAAACTATAATTCAATGCTAAATATTGCTTACAAAAGGTTAGTTGATCTTAAGAATCAAGGTAAATCACTCGAGCAAGCCATTGCCGCAAAACCACTTGCTTCACTTGAGAAAGAATGGGCAGATGGTAGTTTTAGTAGTAAAAAATGGATTACCTCACTGTACGATAGCTTATAACCGTTTATTTAAGAGGTAGTTAGCTAGCCTCTTCAAGGTACAAAAAATGGAAAGCCCTGAATGGTATTATTCAGGGCTTTTTTGTTGGGTATTGATTTTAATAGATATGCAATCAGGGAAACTTCTGACATAAAATAAGCAAAAAGGTATACTGCCGCCTTTTAATTCACGCGCTAAATACTAATAGACTTTATTATGACCGTTCGCACTCGCATAGCTCCTTCACCCACTGGTGACCCTCATGTAGGCACTGCCTATATTGCCTTATTTAATTACTGCTTTGCCAAGCAGCATGGTGGAGATTTTTTATTACGGATAGAAGATACCGACCAAGTACGCTCAACGGCTAAGTCAGAACAGACAATATTTGATAGCCTGCGTTGGTTAGGCCTAGACTGGGCCGAAGGGCCCGATGTCGGTGGGGAGCACGGTCCTTATCGCCAAAGTGAGCGAGCTGATATTTACAAAAAATATGCCGACGAACTTATTGAAAAAGGCCATGCCTTTTATTGTTATCGCACACCCGAGGAGCTTAACGAGCTGCGAGAAGCTCGTCGTGCCGCTGGCGGTTTTACTGCACTTAAAGCGAGCGAGCTAAAACTCGATGACGCAGAGGTAGCCCGCCGACAAGCCGCTAATATGCCCGCTGTAGTGCGTATGCTGGTGCCAGAGGAAGATGGCCCATGCCCGATAGACGACATGCTACGTGGCACTATCGAGCTAGATTGGGGGCAGGTCGATGCACAAATACTCTTAAAATCCGATGGCTTGCCAACTTACCACCTTGCCAATGTGGTTGATGACCACCTAATGCAAATTACCCACGTGATTCGTGGTGAAGAATGGATTAATTCGGCACCTAAACATAAGCTACTCTACCAATACTTTGGTTGGGATATGCCGGTACTGTGCCACTTGCCATTATTACGTAACCCCGATAAATCTAAACTGAGTAAACGTAAAAACCCAACCAGTATTTTGTATTACCAGCGCATGGGTTATTTACCAGAGGCCCTACTCAACTACTTGGGGCGTATGGGCTGGTCAATGCCCGATGAGCGCGAAAAATTCACCTTAGACGACATGGTAGCCGCCTTTGATATTAACCGTGTATCTCTTGGTGGGCCAATATTTGATGTCGAAAAACTCTCTTGGCTTAATGGCCTATGGCTGCGGGAAGACCTAAGCATAGAGCAACTAGCCGACCGCCTACAAGAATGGGCATTAAACCGCGACAACATACTCAAAGTACTACCCCATGCCATACCGCGTATGGAAACACTGAGCGACTATGTACCGCTAACAGCATTTTTATCCTCGGGCCTACTACCCGTTGACCCAGACAAATTCACCGGCTTAAAGCTGGATGAGACGCAATTAAAAGAAGTACTGCAATTTGCCCTTTGGGAAATGGAAGCACTCAACGACTGGCAGCGCGATGCTATATTTGGGTCACTTAAGGCGTTAGCCGACGGCATGGGTATCAAACTTAAAGACTTTTTAGCACCGTTATTTTTAGCAGTATCAGGCACAACATCGTCATTCTCAGTCATGGATGCCATGGCCTTGCTAGGCCCAGAGCTTACACGAGCGCGCCTGCGTAATACCTTGAATATAGTGTGTGGAGAGCCGGGTAAAAAGCAGCTTAAAAAGCTAGAGAAAAAATACCAACAGCTTAAACAGCCTGACTAGAAAAGATATTAAATTAAGTTCGTTTAAGCTGTTGTCAGAAAGAGGCCTTAACGGTAGAATGCGGCCTCTTTTCACATCTAATGGCTCCCAATACCATTAGATGACAAATATGGGGCCTTAGCTCAGCTGGGAGAGCGCAACACTGGCAGTGTTGAGGTCAGCGGTTCGATCCCGCTAGGCTCCACCAATTTGCCAAGCTTTTAGGGTAAGGGATTACTAACCGGACAAGCTTGGGACAAAAGAACGGACAAACTCCGAACTTACTTAAATTCTCCACCTATTTGATCTGCTGTAAATGCAATATCTACGGTATTGTAAGGCAGCTCGTGGTCTTCTAAATATATATTCTGCACATCTTCTGAGCTATGAGAGCTGGCAAGTTGTATGGATTTTTTCTGATAGCCTGCATCGGTTGCCAACTTGGTAGCCAAGGATTTAATACCGTGAAATACGGGTGGGTTTTGTCTGCTAAACCCGGCATGGATTCTCGCTTCATCAAACATACTGATTAACCGCCTAGGTAATACTTGAGCCATATGTGTTTTTACATTACCTAAGCGTTTTTGTTTGGGCCAATGGCTTATTAAATAGGGGCAGTGTCGATTAGCCAAGGCTAATTCGCGGCCGCGTTGTATAAGTTGGCGCAACAGTTCGTAATTTCTTACGTCCCAGGATAGACGTGCAGCTTTTGCATTGCCTTTTTGGTTTAGGGATTTCCCGATAACTTTTTTCAGTAAGTCGTCTTCGGTTTTATCACTAATAAGCAAAGTGCAAATGTCATTTTCGCGCATAAATGTCGTTAAGCTGACACCCATGGCAATTTGCAATGCCGGATAGCCAAGCTCACCCGCTGCATTATAAATAGCCCAAAAACCTTTGCGTGTTAAGCGCTGGCTTTGGCGTTTGGGTTCGCTTCTTACATAGAGGCGCGGTCTGTCATCCGATGTTGTAAATGGATTGTAGTCCAAACCTTTTAGCAAACTCCTGCCCATCAGGTAGTTAAATAATTTTCTGAATTCGGCGTGACGAGCCTTTTGTTGATGATGTGTTAGTTTATCCCACCAAGCTTGAATAGCGGCTCTGTCGATAAGCGTTATAGGCAAGGTTATTTCCCGGGTGAGCTGTTGCATATGATATTTTCTATTGCTCCAGCTACTTTTATCTTTTAGGTCAGGCGATTGTTCTTCTCTATAAGCGATATATTCGGGCACATAAATTTCGAGAGTGCTATTTTTACTTTTCGAAGCTGTTGGCATCGAGTCACGGCGTTTATTATTGTCCTCGGCTATTGCATTGGCTTTTTCGACGCTCGGAGCACTAAAGTGCTTGTAGGTTCCGTCTGGGCGGCGATAGCGCCAATGGCCCTCTCTTCCTTTGTTGTCTTTATAGAGGTTGTCAGCAAGCTGTATATCGCCATAAAATCGAGGCTTTTTAGAGCGGGATATATTTTGTGTGGTTTTATTTATAAACGTCATGTTTTATCCCAGAAGGTCTAAGCTGTCATTTGCAGGTGTTTGATCCAATATTATATTGCCAGCAATATGATCTTCTTCAATAAATGGTATGCCTCCAATAATTTTTCCTTGAACGCAACCATCAATAATAAGTTGTGACCACTGAGCTTTTGATAGCCTTGAGTCAGGGGCGAACCATTGCTTGTTTGTTTGTGTCCATTTTTTTAGCATATCTCTCCACTATCTTTTATTAATAAAAGTAATTTGTGTAGCCATAAAGGTGTATTTGCCTCCATGTTTTATTGCCTACCTTCGGTACTTTTTATCACGATGCTCCAGATCCTGTGCACAACTAATACAGGTTTGTACCCCCCGTAGTAATTGCCTGCGCCCTATAGGTATTGGGACATCACATTCGATACAGTGACTGGCTGATATTCCTTCATAAAACGTAATACCTGCCAGTGCCGTTTTGCGTTGTAATTCTTCAAGTTGTTGTGCGTTGTCTGCTATGTCTGCCATTTTTATTAGCTCCTTTCATTTTATAAATTAGTATTTATCTCTCGATATTTTTCATTATATGGTTAGCTTTTTTTACACAAGATTTGCATATGCTGAGTTTTTCTCTGTCTGCTTTTTCTTCAGGCTCCATTAGGTATTGGCAAAGTGAGCAGATATTTTTAGGTTCATTTAATAAGGCCTCTATTGCTTTTTCTTTTATTGCTTCTGCATACATAATCGCTTGCTTCTATATTTTTATAAGTTTTTATTATCCGGTTAAGCAGTTTTTCTAATAAATTTTTTGTAGAGCTGCTCTGCGTATATCTGTACATCACGTTCAAAATTTTCCAGCGTTGTATCGTTAGTTAATATTTTTTCGCCTTTGAGAATATTTAAATCTTGCTCGGTAATATCCCTTGGCGCAGGTTTTACGTTAGGGTTCTTTATATGTATAAGTATGCCGCCATTATTTCTTATATAGTCGGCTTCAATAGGTAGGCGCACATCTGTTATTAAGTGGCCATTAAATAAATAGCGGTCTTGTTTGTTTAAGTCGATGCGAAATTTTAGGTTTTGAATGGCAAAGTATTCATTTTTTGAGCGCAGCTCCATGCCGACATGTTGCATAAGCTGGCGTTTAGTTAGGTTGTCTATGACTAAGCTATTTTTAGGCAGCGACAAAAAATCTACATGAGCCATATTTAAGAATTTGGCGCACCTAAGCGTGATTGGTTTGGCAAAGGCATATGGGCGTAGATCCAGCACTTCGATCAATACTCTTGCGGCAGTGTCTTTACCGACCTCGGCTCGCCCAGCAAGCCCTATCAATTGGTTTGTATAATCAAACATGTTTATTACTTCCATTGTTGTACTGTTTTATTTGAGTATTTGTTGTCGTAGATAATAAATAACCACTTGAGGCCTAACACTCTAGGCCGTTGCTGATGTATTTATCGTCTTTCAGTTGCCTATGATTTATGCTGCGGTTGGGGGTGTATTGTCGTTACTCGTCATTGATGTTGGTAACTTGATAATGCGGTTACTGGGTGTGGTCTGTGGGGTGCGTATCGCTTTTTTATAACCTGCTAGGTTGATGATTTTGGTTTTACTGGCGTCGTTCATCTGCATCTCCTTTGTGCGTTTTACGCAATTATTATATATTGCGCAAAACGCAGAAACAAGCTGTTTCTCTACTTTTTTAAGTTTGATGTTTTTTTGATGTATTTGGAGATTGGGCTAATAGACTTGATTAGCGCTATTGTGCGGGGTTTATGCGTTCGGTATGCATATAGAGATACAGTGGGCGAGGGCTTGCATTAACCTTAACTCATTCAATTCTGGCAAGGCAAAAATAAGAGGGAGAAGATTCGCCACCCCCATAATTGGGGGTTTAGCTATTGACGAGGCGAGCACTGAGCTTAAAGATCAAACTCTATTTTTTTAACAACACCGACGATAGAACAGTTATCGTCTATCGGGAACATACTATAAGCTGGATTTAATGGCTTTAAATAGGTGTTTGGGCCATCGATAACCAATTTCTTAATGGTTACTTCTTGCGTATCTTCGAGCTTTGCTATAATTATGTTGCCGTTTTCGGCTTGCATTTGAGGGTCGACGGTGACAATAGAGCCCTCTGGTATTGAGGGCGTGCCGACGGGGTTATGCATCGAGTCGCCTTTTACTCGTAAGGCAAAGGAGGATTTACTGACTTTGCTCGTGGTCTCCCTCCATTCATCGGCATCACCTGGGAGAAATGGGTCTTCTACCCCCACCCACTGGCCTGCTTGGACAAATGATATGATAGGTATTCTTGTTATTTGGTCAGGCTGATAAGCGCTTCCTAAGGCATTAGTAGGGTCCTTTACTATAGCGTTGTGCTCATTAATTTGCGCTGGATTAGCCTCTAAGGTGCGCATAAGCTGCTGTGCAGCTAAGGGGATATCTTCCGGTTGTATAGCGCTGATGGCTAATTGCTCAGCGACTGAATAAATGTCCTTGATGGATATATCGAAGGCAGCTGCTATTTGATTGAGTTTTGTCTCTTTAATGCCTTGCTTGCCCCTCTCGAACTTGGAGAGATTACCGGTATCGTAATCAGTAATCTTTTGTGCGAGTTCTTCAAGGCTCCATTTCTTATGTTTCCTTAAGGCTCTAACAACGTCGCCAATGGGTAGTTTATTGTGTAATTCTTGACTGAGCATAGTGAGTGTCTGCTTATCTAAAGGCTTAAAGTTGTATAAATTATCTTCTTTTTGCGTATAACGCAAGTCGTAAAGTGCAATTTCTTCTTGACAAAAGTTTGCGTAAAACGCAGAATAGTGTTTTTTTGAATGACATGGATAATGAAAAAGACACTTAGAGATTATAGAAAAGAGGCCAATTTGACCCTTAATACTGTGGCCGAGGCCCTAGGAGTGAATATCTCGACCTTATCGCGAATAGAGCGGGGTGAGCAGTACCCACAAAAAACGACGGCTGAAAGCCTAGCTAAGCATTACTCTTTAAGTTTAGGTGAGGTCTATAACAGCATTCCCTCTAGTCAGGCGGCATAACTTAATACTGCTAGTGCCGCGATCTTGGGAGTCGGCAGTAAATATCGTACCTAATCATTACTCACTTATCAAAAGTGAGTAATTTTAATCACTATATCAACCTTTTAAGGAGTGGAGGACTCTTAGGCTTAAAACGGTAGGTATTCTTATTAACTTTCTCTGGTATTTATCTACAGGAGTCAATTATTTTAGTCTTTGATCTTATTTACAAAAACAAGCTCGCTGTTAATTATTTAATTATGTCATTGTATATGTTGAATATTTTAGCAGGTGCTTTTCACCGAGATGGAGTGCATGCCTGGTATTGGGTGTCTGCTTTTTCAATTACTGCTTGTGTTACCTGGGGCTACGCAAAATGATACGCGAGTGTTGTGAGCGAAGTTTTTCAATTGTAAAAATGGAATTGTGGGCTCTATCCCAGTAGGGAGGATGGCTTGCTAATTATAAGTGTAGATTGGAGGTAATTATATAACGATGTGGTTTGTTAGGTTTAATGAAGCTGAGCGAGACTTATTTCGTAATAATGAAGTAAGCCCTTTTATTAAGGTCTTATATTTTAACCTACGCGGTCGAATGGACTATGCAACAGGGATTGTTGGTATGCCACCGCACAAATTGAGTTATGCGTATTTGGGATGGGATGTAGATTATAAGCCACGCTCTGGTAGTAAAGAGCTTGCCAGAATCCATAAACGCTCCCAGTTGATTAATTATTTATCGGTGTTGAAAAAACTAAAATTTATTGAGCCTGTTATAAAGAACGGTAAGGCGCTCGATTTAGTCTTCAAGCTACTCAGGGCCGATACAAAATTAGTTTATCCAAATGAGCTACAACAAGGCTGCGACAGGAGTGCTACAGCAACGCAAGCTGATAATGTTGCTCATTCGTTTTTTCAGGAAAACTCTAGTAATTATAATCACTTGCTGTCATTTTCTGGTGCAGTAGCTGATGAGGATTTTACTAACGACTACAACAAGGCTGAGACAGAGCCGCTACAACATATATCTGGTACTCAGGTTAATACTACTAATATTATTTATCCCTATGATTTTCCAAGAGGTCACCCCCTTGATGATGGTTGGTTGCCGAGTAAAAAAGTATTGGACCAACTAAATCGCTTGGGCGTCGAAAAAAATCAATTACTTGATTTTACATTTTCATTTAAAAATTACTATTTGGAGGTGGGGTCTTTTAGTAAAGCGTGGAACCATAAATTTTATGAGTGGTGTTTGAGAGAAGTTAAAAAAGCGGGTTAAAATCGAGGGTTTAGTGTGATAGAAGTGACGCGAGAAGAATTAAAGCAATTTGGAATATGGTCTGGGCGAGGGGTTAACTTTGGCAAAGTCAGATCATGCATGCAAATTTTTTTAGAGATGAGTGTGGGTAGTAATGTCAAATCCTTAAGCATTAGTGACGAGCGAGCAATGCTTATTAATGATGCTGTTGCTGCTTTAATGATTGAAGATGAAATGAGTGCAGATATTTTATGTCTATTTTATATTCGTCGGTTACCCGAATATATTATTGCAGAAAGGATAGGACTTTCTCGGGGTAAAGTTAAAGCATTACTGTCGTTAGCTGAAGGTTTTGTCGATGGTTTTTTGTGTTCAAAAATGGCAGCTTAAAAATAATTAAAAAAACACTTGATTTTGTCGACAAGAATATGCTCTAATTACGTTATGGTTGCCAAGAGTGACTAACAAAAACCTGCAAATTTATTTGCGGGTTTTTTTTTTGGCTGTAGTATTTATGCCAAAACTGTTTATATTTTTTATTGATGTTTATTAGCGTTGCCGCCTGAGTTTACTCACGCGGCTTTTTTTGTGCCTGTAATTTAGTTAGTGATTTATTTATGAATGCAACCCCTTCTGAATGTAGTGCGGCCATTGGTTTTATCGTCTCGCTTTGTAGTTGGGTTTCAAATCACTTTAGCTTAGTCAATGATGCCTTATCCTTTTTTGGATTGGTAATGGGTTTTATCTTGGCTTTAGCGAGTTTGTTTTTTCAAATAAGAAGAGATAGACGCGATAGGCAAAAACACTTGAGAGAACAAGAACTACACAATATGAGAATGCGAAAATATGAAGACAATGAGCATCATTAATCAACTTAAACGGCATGAGGGTTTTAGAAGTAAACCCTATCTTGATACCGTTGGAAAACTAACCATTGGCTTTGGTCGAAACCTAGACGATGTCGGTATCAGTATGTATGAGGCTGAACGCCTTTTAAAAAATGATGTAACAAAGGTTCGTGAAAGGCTAATTAAAGAATTACCTATATTTTTAGAGCTATCTCCAGTAAGGCAAGCTGTATTAGAAAATATGGCTTTTAACATGGGATTAGATGGCCTTAAGCGATTCAAAAAAATGATTGCTGCTGTTAATGCGAGTGATTATAAGCGTGCTGCAAATGAAATGCTCGACAGTAAATGGGCACAGCAGGTGGGCAATCGTGCCATTGAGCTTGCAGAGCAAATGCGTTTTGATGAATGGCAGCTTAATGAACAATAAATTAATTTCAGTATTTTTTGCGGCTATTGTATCTGCCGCAATCAGTGGTTTTTACTTTTATGGTATTGGTGTTGATAAAACGGCTTTATCTTATGAAAGGGATATTGCTACCGTTAAAAATCGCTTGAAAGAAAAATACGATAAAGATATCGCTGACTTAATTGAGCAAGCTGATACTCGATTGTCAGAGGAAAAAGCTCGGCAAAAACGCTTAAAACCCGCTGAAAGAGAAGTTATACGCTATGTTACAGAATACAAAAATACTGATACTAGTCAGTGTGCTATTACTGATGATGGGTTGCGCGTCCTCTCGCGTTATCTCGCAGCCAGTTACGATTCCAAAGATTGATCGATACTATTTAACCTCATGCGAAGAGCTTGAGGAGATTAAGGCTACTGATCCAATTTTGGTATTCAAAAAATGGATAGATCAATTTAGCGAATGCAAAAATAAGCACAGAGCGCTAGTGAGCTATATAAGGGTTATAGAAGAATGATGTGTTTTAAAAGTGATACAGGAAATAGAAAACTAATAACATTTTTATTGATGTTTGTGGTTTCCATAGGTTTTCTTGTTTTTGAGTTGTTTAGTGCTGATAATTTTATTGAGTTTGTTAAATGGTCTTTTTTTGCATTTGTTGTTGGTAATGTCGGTGAACACTACACCAATAAAAATTGATACAACTATACTGCCAAGGCGACTTGTATTAACCGTGTTAGGTAATAAAAAACTATGATAGAAGAAACATTAGCAAGTTGGATAGGTGGTTTGTCACTACCGCTGTATCCTGTAGACACGCCTAGCGGGCAGAAAACCCCCAGTATTATTTACAAAATAGAAAGTGAATTTATACCCGAGGATGACAATGGGCCATACGGTGCTATTGGTCATCGAGCTAATATTTCTATTTGGAATACTAGTTATAAAACTGCCTACGAAGTCGCAAATGATGTTAGGGCAGCGCTTAATATATCGCGCAATGGTTTTTTAGTCACGGTTATTGATCGAGTTGACGATCAAGATATTAGTACCAATTTATACAGCGTGGTATTGGATGTTGAAATCACGCAATTACAGACCGTTATTGAACCCGAACAAAATGGATTGCGTGGTGCTGCAAGGTCGATATTACTTAATAAAACCGATTGCGGCGCAAATGTGTTTGGGTCGCGTATTGCATTTGCAAACTGTAATCAGTTTCCATGTATGAATATAGCTATCGACAATATCGATGTTGAAAATGATAACGATGACGATAAGTACACCGCTGAGATCGAACTACGCATTAAATTGCCATCCTCAGTGAATTCAGAAAACCAGCTAGAACTTATCACAGAGCAAATAAAGCGAGTCTTGAGTGGCGACATACAATTAATGTCGGATTCATTACTGACGATTGAACGTATTGATACGCAATACTCATCGATAGGCCATTTAAGTTTTGATGAGCATCGTATTGAGCTGTCAGTCGAATATTACCAGTCGTTTTTAGATGCCAGTGATCTAGGTATTTTTGTAACCGCCGATGCTAGCTGGAACAGCAAAAGCACCGAAGGCTTGGAAGCAAAAGATACGTTAACCCTGCCTCAAGAATAATCCAGGAAAAAATATGATGAACGTTAAAGCACAACCGGGGCATGAGTGCCGGTTGTCGGATTCACTGTGCATAAAAGATAAGTCAACTGAGGTTGAATCAACTGCAACAGTTCGCCGTCGCCTACGCGATGGTTCATTAATTAGATGTAACACAAATACACCTAAAAAACAGGAAAAAAAAATGCCAAAAAACAGAGGTAACTATTAATGTCACAAATCAGTTTTGAATTATTACCCAATAATCTACGCGTGCCTGGTGCATATGCCGAGATTAATAACGACTTTGCCGTACAAGGCTTGGTGCGACAACCTTATACCGTTTTAATTACCGGGCAAATGTTAACCCAAGGGACTGCCGAGCCATTAAAACAAGTGCAGGTCACTCGTGCAGAACAAGCGGAGACTTTATTTGGTCAGGGCTCAATGCTTGCCAATATGGTTGCCGCTTATAAAGATAACGACGCTTTCACAAAAACTATTTGTATTCCCGTGAGCGATTTAGCCGCAGGTAGTGCAGCGACTGGAACGATTACGATCACATCGGGCGCAAGCGCTGCTGGCATTATTAATGTCTATATCGGTGGTGTATTAGTGCGTGTAGGCGTAGCAAAAGATACTGCACCAGCGGCTATTGCAAGCGCCGTCGCCGATGCTATTAATGCCCAAGCTTTGTCGGTTAGTGCAAGTGCTAGCACGGGTGTTGTTACCTTAACGGCTAAACACAAGGGTGAGAATGGCAACGCAATTGATGTGCGAGTTAATTACTTTTCTGATCAAGAGCTACCCGCAGGTGTTGCACTCACTACAGTGCCAATGAGTGGTGGTGTAGGTAACCCAGATATCAATGAAGTCATTGCCAGTATGGCGGATACATGGTTCAACGGTATTGTTTTGCCGTGGACAGATGCCGCTAACTTAACGGTTTTGGCAACAGAATTGGCCAATAGATTTGGGCCTATTTCTGCGATCGACGGTATTGCGGTTACAGCATATCGAGGTAATCACTCTGAGCTAACCACAAAGGGACAAGCCAGTAATTCACCGCATATTTCTATCTTTGAATCTAATGCTTATCCGGCTAACACCGAGGTGCGTGCTGCGGAGATTTCTGCACAGATATTCCGCGCTGCTCAAAATGATCCTGCTCGTCCGTTTCAAACATTAGGCTTGGCAAATGATTTGCCTCCTTCGGAGAGCGATCGTTTTACCTTGGAAGAACGCAACCTTTTATTATTCGATGGCATTAGCACTTGTTTTGTTGATGGTGGTGGCAAAGTGCGTATTGAACGCGCTATCAGTACCTATACCGAAAACGAGTTTGGCGGCCCAGATCCAAGCTATCTTGATCTGAATACTTTGTTCACCCTTAGTAATTTACGTTTTACATGGCGAGCACGAATACTGCAAAAATTCCCGCGTTTTAAATTGGGTAAAGACGGTACACGTGGCGACAATGTAATGACGCCTAAACTGATGAAGGCTGAATTAGTGGCGCTCGCTGGTCAATGGGCTGATCTGGGTTTGATCGAAAGCGTTGAGCAATTTAAAACAGACTTGCAGGTATTTATCGATCCTATCGATCCAAATCGATTGAATATGATTTTACCGCCCGATTTGGTTAACCAACTTCGCATCACTGCCGCACGTATAGATTTTAGACTTTAGGGGTAAACAATGAGTAATAGCAGAGTAGCAGGCCGTATTTTTTTTAAAGTAGACGGTCAACAATATAGTGTTAAAGCAGGTATTACCTATAACCTAGGTATTGCAAAACGAGAATCAATGTCCGATGCCTCGCATGAGCATTTTTATAAAGAAAGCGCACAAGTACCTTATATTGCCGGTGAGCTTATCGATAAAAATAACGTCGATGTCGCCATGTTTTTGGCCTTGGACGATGTCACCATTACGGCAGAACTCGCAAACAACAAAACTATTGTTTTGCGTGATGCCTGGCAGACAGGTGAAGGCGAAGTCAACGCCGAAGAAGGTATGCTGGGTTTTAAATTTGAAGGTAAATCAGCCGAGGAAGTTAAGTAATGTCAACTCATTATCCAGTAGAAATAAAACTCGCCAAGCCGGTTGATTCTCATGGTGAAAAAATTGACAAGTTAATTTTTAACGAAGCTAACGGTAAAATTTTGATGGGCATGGCATTAAAAACAGAAGAAGACGGTGCTTTTGTTATGCCGAATATTTATCTCGCTTCATCCATGGCGAGCGTTCCTCCGTCAACAATCGAGTCACTATGCGAAGAAGATTCGCTAAAGGTGATGAGTCTTGTTGGCCCTTTAGCCGTAAGGTGCCTAGAAACATTGGCACCTTGATTGGCAATATTGCTTATACATTTAAGTTTCAACCATCAGAAATAAAATCCATGCTTTTTTCGGAGATTATTTTCTGGTGTAAGCAGTGTAATCGAATAACACAAGAGGTAAGTTTTGATGGATAAAAAAGATCTAAGTGCCATCATTAATAAAGTCGATCAAATCAGTAATAACGCAGCTAAAGGGATTGATCGTGTTATTACTCTATCGAGTAGGCTTACTGGCTCTCTTGTTAATTTGAGTCGTTCATATGCGAGCGTTGGTAGTAGTATTGCAAAAACATCACGCACTTTAGGTATTGGCACTCAAGCCCTGCAGGAGTTGCACTTTATTGCTGGGCGTACAGGCGTCTCTGTCAATACTATCGAGACGGCGATTAAAAGTTTTAGCGGTGTAACGGGTAATGCCATTCAAGGTGTTGGGAAAAGTGCGCAAGCATTCGACCGTCTTGGAGTTAGCTTAAAAAATTCAGATAACTCCATACGCTCTACCGAAAATGTGTTGTTTGATACATTAACCGCACTAGAAAAAATAGAAGATCCTCTGCAACGCGATGCTATAGGGATGCAGGTATTTGGCGATAATAGTGCCGCAATGCTGCAAACGATTAGCGGTGGAGCTGGTGGTATCGGAAGGCTCAGACAAGAAGCTAATGACCTTGCTGTTGTTATGAGTGATAAGGCTATAAAAGCAACTGAAGAGTTCAGTAATAAATCATTTGGTTTAGGTGCGGCATTAACAGGTTTGCGTAATCGTATAGGTGTTCACTTATTACCTGTATTAACCCCCTTGATAGATAAATTCACTGAACTTGCGAAAGATATTGGTCCTGTTGTTAGCCAGTGGGCCGAGAAATTTGCCAGTAATTTACCTGCAAAGTTAGATGCTTTGTGGGCTGGTTTTGAGAGCATACTGGCTGTTTTGGGCTCAGTCGGAGGTATTCTTGCCTGGGTTGATAAATATTTTGGTTTAGTTAATGCATCGATAGCGGTGTTTGCCGGGGCTATTGTTTTTCAGGTAGTAAAAGCTATTACAGCGTTAACGCTTGCTTTTCGTGGATTAGGTATTGCGATTTCAGCAACCGGAATCGGGATAATCATCGCTGTTATTGCGGCCCTTGGTGCAGGCATTCTTTTGGTTATTCGTAACTGGGAATTTTTTGAAAACTTAGCTGTAAAAGCGGTAATTAATGTTGCTGCAGCTATCGGGTATATGGGTAGTGTTTGGGAGACTATAAAAGCTGGTATTGCTGATGGCATAGCTTTTGTAGGTGACATACTCCAAACAATGGCCACTGCCGTTGCCGAGGCTTTTAAATTTATTGCCAGTGTTAATCCCTTTGTTCTTATCGCACAAAGTATTAATCATGTGATTGAAGCATTGACAGGTTTTGATGTACTTGGCGCAATTTCTGAAAAGTTAAGAAACTTATTACCAAACTGGGCAATTGATCTCTTGGGTTTAGACAATGTATCTGCTCCCGTAGCGACCACTATTCCTAATTCTCGTTCAGAGGTAGGTGGCGTTATACGTGTACAAATAGATTCAGAGGGAAGAGCACGACTTAAGCAAGTTGATAGTCAAAATAATAATGTACCAGTGGAAGTCGATGTTGGAACAGCAATGGGGTAATTTTTAATGTCTGAATGGTTAAATAAATTAAGGCCCGCTTCCTTTAGAGGCGTGCCGTTTTTTTTACTGGAAGATCCAGATGTCAGTGTTGGGCGTCGTCATGCTAATCATGAATATGCTGGCCGTGATACGCCTTATAGCGAAGATCTAGGTCGTAAACAGCGCAGTTATACGATTAGTGGTGGGCTCGACGGTGATGATTTTATCGAAAAAGCTAATCGCTTGATAGATGCTTGCGAACAAAGAGGCCCTGGTATTTTAGTACACCCTTTTTTGGGGGAGCTCCTTGTAACAGTAGAGGCACGCTTTACCTTTCAAGGTCGATTTGCTTCTTTTCAAATGACAGCAACCGAGGCGGGTGAAAATGCAAACCCCTCTCGCTCTACTGATACACGCAACATTGTTAATAATAAAGCCATTGCTGCACGGTCTGCG
This sequence comes from uncultured Pseudomonadales bacterium, assembly GCA_947488935.1. GTDB lineage: Bacteria > Pseudomonadota > Gammaproteobacteria > Pseudomonadales > Cellvibrionaceae > CANLBN01. The sequence goes on along the minus strand of CANLBN010000004.1, from coordinate 314,787 downwards.
TCAATTAGTGCCTTTGTTAAAAAGTACGATGCCAGTGGTCCAGCGTTTATACGCGAACAAATATCGCAAACCATAAGCGATACATTGTCGCAAATACAATCTGTTGCTGTTGTACCAAATGTTGCAGCACCAAGCATTATTGATATTTCTAAAGCAATCGATTCAGCTCGTGAGTTGGCGAATGCTTTATTCGATAATCTTGCCCTAGTTTTTAATAGTAGCAACCAATCTATTTCAGACCCGGCGGCTATTTTTGTGGCTGATAAAAGCAATGCAAGCGAGTTGACATCGGCACGACAAAAGCCAGCGACTAACAAACGTGCAATTTTGCGTTTAATGTACGAAGCCACTGTAATAGATGCTGCAAAAAAAATAACGGACTTTAACTTTGCAACCCAAGCTGATGCCGTTAAAAGAGTGGGCGATATCGCCAATAATATCGAACAGGCGAGTTTTGATGCAGACGACAATATTTATAGAGCATTAACGGATTTACGTATTGCTGTACAGCAAGATATGCAAGAGCGCTTACCGAGCTTACCCACACTGAAAAAATTCAATGTAGTACAAGCAACACCATCATTGGTGATTGCTTATCGCTATGGTGATGGTATTAACAGTGAGCCTGTATTTGTAGTGCGCAATAATATTTCTCACCCAGGGTTTATTCGTGGTGATATAGAAGTAATTAACGAGTCTACCAATGTCTAATATTCGTCTATATGTTAATAATCAAATTTATACTGGTTGGAAAACACTAAATATAACGCGGGCAATTGATCAAGCTGCTACTAAGTTTTCTATCGGGCTAACATCCGATTTCGATTTTAGTATAGGTGTTTTGCCCGTCGCCCCAGGCAGTGCTTGCCGATTGGAATTAGATGGCAACATTATTGTTACCGGCTTTATCGATAACATTAGCGGTAACTTTTCTGAATCGGCGCACACATACACGATTACAGGTCGTTCCAAAATTGGCGACCTTATCGATAGCTCTGCCATTGTTGAGGGTGGTGAGTTTCGCAACCAAAAAATCGATGCCATTGCACAGGCGATTTGCCGACCTTTTGGTATTAATGTCTTGATTGCTGAGGGTGTCGATATAGGTGCTCCCTTGGATATTCATCGCGTTGATGATGGCGGGGCGCACGAGGTTATTGAACGCGCTTGTCGTCGCCGTGGCTTATTGCTTTTTAGTTCGGTAGAAGGGGATTTGATCATTGGTGATATTTCCAGTTGCCAAATAGGTACAGATCTTATCATTGGTGACAACGTCAAATCGGGCTCTGGCCAGTTTTCTATTAATAATCGTTTTAAGCAATATCGTGTTAAAGGTCAAACTAACGACAATGACGATGGCTCTTCGATTGAGCAGCAAGTTCAAGCACTGGGTGTTGCACAAGACCCCACTGTAAAACGTTATCGAGTACTGGTTGTCGATGCAGAGGACGGCGATAAAAATTTAACGCAACGTGCGCAATTTGAAGCGTCGACAAGGCTTGGGCGCAGTATAAAAATGACCTATACCGTACAAGGTTGGAGCCATAGCGATGGCTTTTGGGAACCCAATAAATTGGTGCGTGTAAAAGATACCTATTTTGGTGTTGATGGCCTTTTTTTAATTAGCGATATTAATTATCGCTACGGTTCAAATGGTACTGAGACTGATATAAGCGTCGTACCACGAGAGTCATTTAAGGCACAAAATTTAACAGAAAATAACGCAAGTATCGAGCAAAATTGGGGAGATATATTCGGTGATAATTCCACTGCGAAAATTAACTCGTAAGATAGCGCGTAAAGTATTGCGTTGTATTTTAGTTTTATCTTACGACGATAAAGGTATACAACGTGTGCAGACTAAAACCCTTGCGGGCGACCTTTTTGAAGTACCACGCCTGCAAGAATATGGTTTTACCTCTAGGCCCCATGAAGGCGCAGAGGGTGTGCTTTTAATGTTTGATGAATCGAATGGCCTAGTGTTGGGTGTTGATGATAAACGCTACCGTTTAAAAAATTTAGCCCATGGTGAAGTTGCACTTTACGATGACGAAGGCACAACAATACACATTAAACGCGGCGGTAATATTCAGGTAGTTGCCTCCACAAAAATCAGTTTCAACACCCCTCTTGCTGAATTTTCAGGTGATATAAAAGCTAAAGGTAATATCAAAGACCACAGCGATGGCGGTGGCTTTAGTATGAAAGATATGCGCATTTTATACGATGGACATGTCCACGGAGAAAACGATAATGGTGGGCCAACGGATAGCCCTAGTCAACAATTTGGTGGTAGCAATGAGTGATATTAAAACGGTTTTTACCGATATAACCAGCGGCACCGCCTACAATATTACCGATGTTGGTTTAGAGGAAGATACAAGCCTTGCAACGGCTGTGATTATTTCTTTGTTTACCGATAAACGCGACCCGCAAGCTTTGCCAGAAGACGCACGTGGTTGGTGGTGTAGTGATATTGGTTCGCTACGATGGACAATTAATCGATCTAAGCAGACAAACGAAGTGCTACAAAAATTTATTCAGTACGACACGCAAGCACTTGAGTGGATGCACGAGACGGGTTTAGTCAAAGATATTTTTATAAGCGCTCGATGGGTATCGCCTGGTGTGCTCGATGAACGTATTAATCTGACCTTAATTAATAACTCAGTGGTTAACTTTTCTATTTCGGAGTCGTAATTTATGCCATTTTCACGCCCAAGTATTGGCGATTTAATACAGCAACAAACTGTAGAGATTAGCACGCAGTTAAATATTGCGCGCGAGCAAGTAGAGCACTCTAATGCCAGCGTTATTGCAAAAACACAAGCCGGTGCTGTGCATGGCCTACATGGCCATTTAGCTTTTTTAATCGATCAAAATTTTGAAGATACAGCAACAATAGAATACCTGCGTAGGCGTGGTGCTATACGCGGTATTTTTGAAAAAGCAGCAACAAAGGCAACAGGCCAATGCACAGTTACTGGCCTCGATGGCTCAGCAGTTATTGCGGGAACTTTGCTACAAAGCATTAGCGGTGAGCGATTTGTGGTTACCATTGGCGCGGTAATTCTTAATGGCACAGCGACTCTTTCAATTGAATCGGTTAACTCTGGTGTGCAATCGAATACGGCGGCTAATACGCGCCTAAATTTTGTGACACCGATTCCTGGTGTCGAATCTAATGCCATTAGTGGTAAGTTGATCGGTGGCAGTGATGATGAAAGCATAGAGAGTTATCGCGCACGCGTACTCGCCGAAATTCGTGAGCCTGCACAAGGTGGTGCCGATAGTGATTATATTCGCTGGATAAGAGAGGTACCAGGCGTCAATGTTGACCGTGTATGGGTAATGCGTAAATGGATGGGTAGTGGCACCGTCGGTGTATTTTTTACCGTTGATAATGGCGCAATCCCCAGTGCCGAGACAGTTGAATTTGTGCAAGATTATGTCGTCGATAGAGTTGATGCAAAAGCGCCTATTACAGCAGATGTTTTTATTCTTGCACCAACACCCGTTGCTGTACCCATAGTCGTTAACGGTTTAATACCCGATACCCCTACAGTAAGGCAAGCGGCAGAATTTGAATTAATGGATTTATTTTCCAGAACAGCCAATGTAGAAAACGGTAATGGTAGTGGCAAAGTATTGTTATCGCATTTACGCGAGGCAATCTCTATTGCATCGGGTGAGCGAGACCATGTGGTTGTCACTCCCAATAGCAACGTTACATTTAACGCAGGCGAGTTGCCAATATTTGGAGGCGTTACATGGACGCAGTAGCTTATCAGCAACAACTAAGGGCATTATCTCCACCGGGTTTAGCGTGGAATCTTGAGCCTGAAAGCGAGTACAGTAAATTATTACAGAGCTTTTCCGAGGCATTAGGTCGCTTCGATGGCAACGTTCAACAAATTATCGAAGAACTGGACCCAAGAACCGCAACAGAATTATTGCCCGAATGGGAACGCCTACTAGCATTACCCGATTCATGTGCGGTGCTACCGCAAACCTTACAACAACGTCGTGAAGCTGCTCATTCAAAATACATAAGCCGTGGTGGCCAAAGTAAAGCGTATTTTATTAGCCTAGCTAAATCCCTTGGCTACGATATTACAATCGATACCTACAAGCCTTGTATTACAGGTTTGTCGCGCTGTGGTGATCACTTAAACCCTATCGGCTCGCGTTTTATTTGGCGTGTCAATGTACCCGGTGAACGTATCTATAATTTTCGCGCGGGGCAATCGGCTTGTGGCGAACGCTTATTGAAGATCGTGTCGGCGACAGAGCTTGAGTGTGTTTTTCGTAAACTGCAGCCATCTCACAGCGATTTATTTTTTAACTATTCCTAATTCTTCTTACTAAATTCGAGGTAATTTATGCGCTATCAACAACCATTAGGTGCTGATACTGATGCTCCCTATATTGATGGGAATCCACAAAACGGAACGCCGGGTTCGCCCGTACCTGCTGCTGCAATTGAGCACACGCAGCGAGAAATCGTTAATTTAATTATTGCCGGTGAGTTGGTGCCTGACCAAGGTGACTTAAGCCAGCTCTCTCTTGCTGTTCAGGCAATGATTGATAAATCATTAAGTAGTGTCAGTTCAGGCGTGCCTATTGGCGTTCCATTTTTTCACATCGGAATCCAGCCGCCACAAAACGCGATAGAGCTTGGCGGTTTTGAATTGTCTCGTACGAATTACCCAGAGCTTTGGGGGCGAATCAATGATCCTAGTTTTAATTTTGATATTACCACAGATTCTGAATGGTTAGCCGGTCGTTGGGGTTGTTACTCATCCGGTGATGGAATTACAACGTTTCGCGTTCCTGAAACACGAGGCGAATTTATTCGTGGTTGGGATAATGGTCGTGGAGTAGATGTTGGAAGGCTAATTGGTGAATTCCAAGATCATCTTCTCGGTGCTCACGATCATGCGAGGACAAGCGATGGGTCATTAACTGTATCTAGGCATGGAAGCGATGCACTATTCGATGCTAGGTCATTAATTGCATCAGCAAATGATTTAACGTTCAACACTCAACGCACAGGCATGACAGGTGGCAATGAAAACAGACCACGTAATATCTCTTGGATGGTTTGTGTTAATTACCAATAAAAATAGTAAATCATAACAGGATTATAGAATAATGAATTATCATCATTTTGATTCAAAAACTAAGCTATACACACATTCATCACCTGCTGTGATGAACCCAAAAGACAATAAAAAACCTTTACCCACTGCATTTGCGTTATTTGTTGATTTACCTGCGCTGGAGAAAAATCGAGTTGCACGGTGTAATGAAAATCGTGATGGATGGGATGTTGTTCAAGATTTTCGCGGTACAAAATATTGGGTCTCTTACGACGAAGAAAAAGAAGTTACTGAAATTAACGAGCTTGTACCAGAAGGCGCTTTTTTAGAGCGTCCAGAGGAGCCGATTGATAGGGTTAAGTCTCGAAAAGTATCGACACTAAGCAATGCCGTAAATTTAAAAATTCAGTCTGGTTTTAAGTCTGACGCTCTTGGCTCTGTACATATGTATCCGTCAACTGAGACTGATCAGCTAAACTTAGCTGGCCTCGTTGCAATAGGTATGGATGCAGCTTATGTTTGCGAGGATGAACAAGGCCTATGGGATAAAAGACTCCATACCGCAGCACAGCTAAAGAAAGTAGCTATTGATGGTGCAATTTGGAAATCAGCTTTGCTAGACGAGTTTAGAGCAAGGCGCGGTATCATTGAGAATGCGACAACCGTTGAACAGATTGATTCGATTAGCGAAACCTACTAATATTTTATCTAAAAAAAATAAGCAAGGATATTGTATGAATGGAAATGGCTGTGGCCCAAGTTGGTTGCCAAACGTTATAAAGGCGTTTTTATTTAACTGGTTTCACGAGGCTAGCTGCGATAAACACGATGACGGTTATACTCAAGGTGGCGACGAAATTCGCCGCTTTGAATGTGACTGGAAGTTCTGGTTAGCGATGCGTAGAGATACTCTCAGGCTCAGAGGTTTAAAACGCTGGTTAGCTTGGGTGCACGCCATTTTATTTTTTATGTCCGTTCGCTTGTTTGGCTGGCTTCAATTTAATTACACCAATAAAGAGTAGGGTATATCTATAATAGTTCAGAGTGACTCGGCAGCTTCGTTTTCACAAGGTCTCTGTTGGTTTATAGTTGGGCTAAATTTTCGGCCCAAACTGCTTTGTCTTCAAAGTGTCCAGGTTATTAATATATATTTATATTTTGAAATGCGCTCTAAGTCGTGATTTCCCTTTTAAATCAATTAGATAAGGGTTTGTCCTGACAACACTGGCAGTGTTGAGGTCAGCGGTTCGATCCCGCTAGGCCTCACCAAAAATATATCCTCATCTCTTTGGAGATGAGGATTTTTTTGGCTAAAATTTGTCAGGAATAATTCCCGACTTTGGCTTGATATCGAGAATGGTCTATATTTAGGTAAGAAGGATAAATGACAGAGAATGAATTTTAAGCAATGTAAAGAAGTTGGGTGGATTATTGGGATAGCCTGAAGGCTAAGGCATTGAATGGTACTGATGTTTCGGGTAATTTTAAGGAAAATACTTAACAGCTATGATCTTAAAAAAAGACTTACTAGAGAATTTCAATTTAAAACTGTATCAAAGCTTAGATCAGTTAGATATATACCAGTGGCACGGTCTTTTCTATGCAAGGAATGCATTTTTTAATTGGGGCTTCAGTAATACAATTAGTAAAGAAAGCAAAACATCAATGTTAGTTAAAATTTTGACATCACCATTAGAATTTACTGTTTTCGATAGGCCTTCAGAGCATTCTCTCTCGTCCACTCCTATAATGGATGCCACTATTTTAGATATCTATTCAATCTATAAGCAAATAAATGATGAGGAACATTATAGAAATACACTTGATAATATCTATAATGAAGTTGAAGGTGTTAACATTGATGAAAGTTATCATTTATATGGTTTAAAAAATAACTTATATAGAATGGAAAACGAGGCTTTTATTACGGTTGACTTGGACTCTACTGATGAAGATCTAAGGCTTAGTTTTGACTTATGGCTTAAAAATAAACGTGATCAACTCAAAAGATTTAATGATAAAGAAAGTAAAAAAAAGAGATTTACTAGCAAGGATTTTAAAAACTGGGTATCCAAAAAAGTTCTTGAATATATTGATCTCAATATTTTATGTAATGAATTAAATATTAAAACTACAAATCAAGAGATTGGAAACATCCTTTTCCCTGATGAGTTTCACGTCTGTTTAGAAGATAGGGTAAAGAAAGTAATCAAGCCCTTATCTAAAAAAATATTATCGCCTCATAATATGGATGCTTTAACAGCGGCAGCAAACACTATACAAAAAAGGAATGAAAAAATATAAAAACTATTCCTTTTAAAGACGTTTCTAGTATATAGAATAGGTATCACTTTAAATTAATCAGCCAAATACAGGCTTTAAGGTGATACTTATGACTAAATATTATTATTCAAGCAACTCCATAGACAACTGCCTTGGTTACTCGCCTGCAACACTTCGTAATACTAGACATACTGACACCCTTGCGGATGTAGGTTCTCTTGGCTATAAAAAAATGGGTAAATTTATACGGTGCGATAAAGATGTACTAGATGACTGGTTAGCACAATTTAATACTCAACAAGGGTAGGAGGCTTAATTATGGATAAGAAAGGAGCCATACCTAACGGCACAGCTAACAAAAAATCTAAGCAATACTCCACCTATACTGATATCCAAAATAAACGTCTACTTAAAGCTCTTAAAGAGGCTAAAGACCATGGGATGAACAGCCAACAAGTTAGAGCTGACCTCGATATCTATTGCCCAACGGCTCGTATTACAGATTTGAGGAAAAGTGGTTATCACATAGAAACCATACGAGAAACAATCGACACAGTAAAGGGGAAACACCGGATAGCTCGGTGGGTGTTGATGCTTAAAGTGAAGGAGACCGCTGGATAAGTAATGTTTATGAAGAGGTTGACTACACGATAGAGGTAGCCGCATTCAGTAAAAGTGCTATGAGCAAGCTAATCTGAACTAATCAGGGTCGTATAAGCATTTAAGTCCGATTGCTTGACCAGAAAGTTCTCATCTGCTCCTGATTATCTCAATTGATACGATCACAGCCTTTTCTAATAATTTCAAAGTAGTAATGATAGCGACTAAGCTCCCTTATTCAAATGCCTTGCCAACCGGCTTTTTAACCCCGCCGGAATATTATGTATGGTTAAGCTATCGGTTTGCGGGTCGTAGACGATGCTATCGCCTAGGCAGCTTGCCGAAAAGCTCATGCTGAGTTTTTGGTCGCGACCGCTGATTCTGACATATTGATTAAGCTTAGATCTGTCGGGGATTATCTCTGTTTTTTGTGTGGGTTTTTGCTCGGCAACAAAGTCCGCAAAGTTCGGTAGCTTAGTTGCAGTATTCGCACTGGTTGCCTCATCAGAGCTTTTCGCAGGCAGTGGTGGGTTTTCTTTAAGTTGTGTGGCGAGCTCGGTAATTACAACGGGTTTACCTATTTTATTTTGCTCTAGGCAATAATCAACAACGTGCTTTTTGGTTTGATAGGCTTCAAGCTCTGGCAAGTCTTTTGTGTAGTCAGATACAGTCTCTAAAAAGTCATCGGTATCAGCTTTTAGATCGAGCTTATCGGTAAAGCCAATAAAATGAGTAAATGCTTCGGTTAGTTCTTTTTCACCGCGCCAGCGTAGTAGCGTGAGTGCATTACTTGAGCGATGAATATCGTCACTTTGCCAATCGCTAATATTAATTTTAGCCGATAAGTTAATGTTGGATGTTTCTAGATAGAAAGATTCGTTGATATCCAAGCTGCCATCGATAAATTGGGCGGTATTGTGTTGTACAAAAAATAGGTGTAGTAGTTCGTCGCGTTCTAGTTGCTCGTGGGCAAAAAATACAAACCCATCGACTAGTGCCTCACTTTTATCTATCTCAGTTTTTAAATGCTCTATCGCTTTTTTACTGAGATTATCAAAGCTCATTTTTTCTTCGCTAAAGTTTTTAATCCAGCTCGATAATGGGTGACTGCCTATATCGTCGGAAAAACGACCATAGTCTTTGGTAAATCGTTTAATAACTGATATTTTTAATTCCCGAAAACATTCTTCAACCCGTCCATCTTTTTCCCAACAGTGGTCACGAAAAGAAATGGTTGATGCATTGCTAGGGTCTAGGCGTTGGATGCGGTGAGCGATAATGTGGAGTAAAGCCATAATGGTATATAAATAGTAAAGGGTTAGAGCGAGCCGTATATAGTAGCGTAATTAGTCGGGCATTACAGCTAGGTAGGCTTTGTTCCTTATGGGAAAAAGGGGCGCAATTATTTAAAGTAGTGTAGTCGCATTTTTTATTTGTCGATTGCCAACCCTTTTTTATTATTAACCTATATTAGCTCTTTAGGGTTAAACTACTGATAGAGTAGACAAGCAACAAGACCCGCCCCTATTTTTTGGTATAAACAACGATGACAAACCAACAGCCCCAGAAACCCCCTTTGGCTATATCGACGCTCGATGATCTTGCCAAATTGGCAGACTACTCGCTGATGGATACGCTTAATTGTGATCCAGACGCGACAGCAAATGGCGAAGACCACGCGCCTCGACAGGTTTTTTCGGGCCATTATGTGCCGGTTAAACCGACGCCAATCAAAGCCCCAGAGTATGTCGCACACAGCAAAAGCTTTTTCTCGGAGCTTGGTTTTGCCGACGGCATGGCAGAGTCCCCCGATTTTATCCGGCTATTCTCTGGTGATATATCTAAGGCTCCGGAACCGATGCGTAAGGTTGGTTGGGCGACGGGCTATGCACTGTCTATTTATGGCAGGGAATTCACCCAGCAGTGCCCATTCCAAACGGGCAACGGCTATGGCGACGGTCGTGCGATTTCTGTGCTTGAGGCTGTTATTAATGGGCAGCGTTGGGAGATGCAACTAAAAGGTGGCGGCCGTACGCCGTATTGCCGCGGTGCCGATGGTCGCGCTGTCTTGCGCTCAAGCATTCGCGAGTTTTTGGCACAGGAGCATATGCATGCTTTGGGCGTACCCACATCGCGCTCTTTAAGTTTGTACGCATCAAAAACAGAGACGGTAAAGCGGCCGTGGTACTCCGAGGGTTCGCACTCAGCGGACCCCGATGTTCTTATCTCTGAGCCCGTTGCTATCTCGACACGTGTCGCACCGTCTTTTATTCGCGTTGGTCAGCTAGAGCTTTTTGCTCGCCGTACGCGTAAAAACCCACATCCAAAAGTGATGGAAGAGCTCGAGAAAATTGTGCTGCACTTGATCGATCGCGAGTACGCGGATGTCATCGATAAGCCACTAAGCACTCCAGAAAAAGTAGTGCTATTGGCGCGGGAGTATCAACGCCGTTTCACATCGCTCGTGGCAAATTGGGTTCGAGTCGGTTTTTGCCAAGGTAATTTCAATAGCGATAATTGCGCAGCCGGTGGCTTTACACTGGATTACGGCCCTTTCGGTTTTTGCGATGAGTTTAACCCATATTATCAGCCTTGGTCGGGTAGTAGTGATCACTTCTCGTTTATGCATCAACCACATGCAGCGCAGCGTAACTTTGACATGTTTTGTTCGGCATTACGCCCGTTGCTTGAGGCGCATCAGAATTATCTGGCAGAACTCGACGAGATTCAAAAAGGTTTTTCGGTAGTGATGCAGGAGCGAATGGAAAAGATGTGGGCTGCCAAATTAGGTTTTAGTGGTTTACACACGGCATTGCACAAGAAGCTGTTCAGCGATCTCGAAACACTGATGACACAAACGCCAGTGGATTATACTATTTTCTTTCGTGAACTCTCGTCTCTGCCTGAGGATATTGGCCAGCTCAAGAAAAGCTTTTATAGTAATTCGAGGTATGATTCATACGCTGAGGACATAGACAAGCTCTGGTCGGAGTGGCTCACACAGTGGAGGGCGCTTCTCAACGAGGATGCTATTTCACCCCGGTCTAGCGATGAAATTTCTCGGCAGATGAAACTCGTTAATCCTAAATACACTTTGCGCGAATGGTTTATGGTGCCGGCTTATCAGCAGGCAGTTGAGGGGGATTACTCTCTCATTCGAGAGCTACAAGCTGTGATGAAGCAGCCCTATGCAGAGCAGTTGCCGGAGGTGGAGGAGAAATACTATCGGTTGAAACCACTTGAGTTTTTTGGAGTGGGTGGCTTGTCCCATCTTAGTTGCTCGTCATAATTCTTTGAATTTATGAAGAGAAAGCAGGGGTTAATATTTAAGAGGGTGATTATTCCCTCATCGATATTGCATCTATCAATGGTGTTTTATAAGCCAGCATTAAAGGATGTAGAGGGTCACCGGAGCGTGTCCAGCCAAAGACTTTTATCGGTTTACCTGAGGTTTTGAGTCTCTCCATAAGTTGATCTAAGTGTTCATGCAACTTTGTGGGTAATTTATTTCTACTGCCCCAGCAAGGCACTAAGATGTCTGCCTCTTTAATGATAGCGCTTATATACTTGTCGTTATCAGGGCCAATAGGGTCAGTAACCGTTGCGAGCTCTCCAATATTCGTTGCTCTATACGCAAAAACATTGCCTACAACAAATTGCTTGCCGTTATTGAGTTGAGTAAACCCCATCCATTTTTTAACAGTAGAGTCATCTTCTCGTTCATCGGCAGTAGAAGGGTTTATGCCAAAGTAAGCAAATACTTGATGACCGAATATGTCGGCATTTCTAGATAATTGATAGCGATACTGGCGACATTTGCTTAATTTAGCGCTCATAATTGGTTTAGGTTATATTTTTAAGAGGTAAAATAATACAATTTATTTTAATAGAAAAGGGAATGCACTATTTAATTCCCAGGTAGTTATTTCTTGTTGGTTAGCTACAACTCGGTTAAAAAGCTATTAGTTGCTAATCACTTGCCCAGATTTATTAATAGGAGTATCCAGTCGAAAAAAGATTAAAAGGTACCCAACCATTTTTAAAAAGGGGCAATTACGCTTTATTTGTTAGTTGCCATCAACCCCTTTTATTATTAACCTGTATTAACTTCTTAGGGTTAGCCTAATGCATAAAGCAGGTGTATTTAGATGGCGCGAGGATTATTGTACATATTTATACTGACATTACTCTTTTGCGGGGTGGGGGTGTTTTTGGTGTCCAAACCGCCTATAGTAGAAACAGAGCAGGCACTTTTACTCTCGCTAAACAATATTCAACTATCAAAAGTAGCCGCTATAACAACCCCTGTCATTACTCAAAAAATAACTATCACAAACAACAATTCAATTGACCCGGCTTATCAATTATGGCGCGAAGCGCAGTTGATAGGTAAGCCTTTGTCTGAGCGCTTTTACAAAGTTGATATGGAGGGGCAGTTACTCCAGTATGACGCTGATTATTGGGTATGCGTGTATGATCACTTTTCAGGTTTGATGTGGGAGGTAAAGCAAAATGATGGTGGCTGGCAGGATAATGAGCATACTTACTCATGGTATGAGCCGCAGATAGAACCATTTGATTCAGGTTTTAATACAGATAACATAAGCTCGGCAGAGGTTACTAATAAACCTGAATATGGTGTCGCTGATTTAGGTCACTGCTATAAATTACAATGTGATACCCATAGTTACAAAATAGCTGTTAATGAGGATTGGTTGTGTTCTTCAAATGATTGGAGGCTACCCTATGCCCATGAGTTAGGTTTACTCGATCACCCAGTTAATTATCATCCTGATATAGATACAGATTATTTCCCCAATACATCTTCGAGCCAATATTGGAGCCGTACCGAAGCACCCTTATCCAATACTCTGGCATGGTCTGTAGATTTTCAAAATGGATTCCCTTATGTGACTGAAAAGCGTTTAGATCACTCAATAAGACTAGTAACGGAAGCGCCTTGGTTGACAGAGGAATTAAAAGTAATAAACACAAAATAAGTTTTTTATTCTTCGTTTAATCCAGATAATACTAATAGGGTATTATTCAATGCCTTTTGATCCTTGATAAGCCTCCTATCCAACTCCTTAAATTAGTTACATTTTTTTAATGCGTGAATCTTTCAAGAAAGATGCTTTATAGCAGATTGTTAGTCGATGTTGTTGGAGAAATACTGCACACTTTTTCTTTAAAAAATTATGAGTCAAGAATTATGTTAGCGTTTGTTTTCACCTTTTAAATTTATAGGAGAAAACATGAAAAACTCAACATCAAAAAAAGTCTCATTCGAGTCTAATGTATCATTCATAATTAATAATACGCCGCTACTTAGGTTTAAATCTCTGTTTTTTGAATTAGTTACAGAAGAGCAGAAAAAATCAGAGTTAAAGCGTTGGCTACCTGATAGCGAAATTAGAGTGAAAGATTTAGAGGTAAGAAAGAATATTCTTCAGCGCTACTTTAGAGAGGTAATGGATTGTTTGAACAATTTTATGCTTTCCGACGAGTACACTGATCAACAAAAAAAAGAACTAGGGGAGTGGATTCGCTATGAAATATATCCTTATGTATACATTGGTGGATGGAGCAATCGGGCATATCAAAAGCCTTACGGTCCAGGGGACCATTACACTATATCGCAAGTTTATGATATGGCCTCGGACGAAAAGCGATTTTCTGGAGATTTAATAAATTATTGTTTTATGCAAGAACCTGCGGCAAAAGCGATTAGAAATCGTCGGGGGGTATTTACCGATATTATTTTAAATACGGTTAGCGATAATTCTAGCGATCAAACATCGATTACTAGTATTGGTTGTGGGCCAGCAATGGAGGTGTTTGATGCATATTCGCATCTAGAAGAAAAGAACCAGTTAAAGTTTTGTTGTGTTGACTTAGACTATAGAGCTATCGAAAATATAGAAGAGCGTAAGAAGGTCTTTGGTCTGGCAAATAATATAATAGCCTTTAGAGAAAATATTTTTTCGTTTAATAATAAACTCCCTGGGGAGCAGGATTTAATATACGCTATTGGCTTGATGGATTATTTTAGCGACAAGCATGTGACAAGGGTTTTAAATAAAATATTTGGCTTATTAAAAGAGGGTGGACGCTGTATTATTGGCAATTATCATACTCTTAATCCAACTAAGGCTTTGATGGATCATGTGCTCGACTGGCCAGTTTACCATAGGGATGAAGAGACAATGAAAGCCATATTTAAAAAAAGTAAGTTTGGTGATCGTGAACTTTCCATTTTTTTTGAAAGCGAACAGATGAATCTATTTGCAGCTATCAGAAAATAGCTCGAGTTATTTAGTTAATGGCTCATGGCGTGGCATTTGAATGGTAAATGTCACGCCTTCATCAATTTTGCTATGACAGCTGATGCTTCCGTTTAGTTTTTGGGTGACTATATTGTACACAATATGCATTCCTAACCCACTGCCACCAATATTTCTTTTTTTGGTAAAGAATGGATCAAATATCTGTTTCAAGTCTACTTCTTCAATGCCAGATCCATTATCTCTATATATTAATGCTAAATTATCTTTATCAACCGAAATGTCAATGCTGATATTGTTTTCTTTGCCCTTTGTGAAAGCATGTGAGAGTGAGTTATCAATTAAGTTGGTTATTATTTGAAAGAAGGCATCAGAGTAGCTGTATATCTCAATATTGTCGTTGCACTCAATGCGAATGTTAACGTTATATTCCCTTGTCTTGTGTAATAAAGTAGATAATATTCTTTCTATATGAGCTTTCACGTTAAAGAGCTTTTTTTCATTCTCATGATGCTGGTCTACAGATACGGCTTTGAATGCAGAGACTAACGATGCAGCATGCATTGATTGATGATGAATAATCGAGCTATGTTTTATTAGTTTTTGTAAGTTCTCTCTAAATTCAATTTCAACTAGCGTGTTATTGTTGAGGTCCGATAATATTGATTCAAGCTTAATTTGTGTTAAATTAGATAGCGAATTCATCGCTTCGAGAGGTGTATTTATCTCGTGAGCAATACCTGAGACTAAAGTATTAATGGACTCTCTCTTTTCAAGGGTAATGAGCTTTTCGGTTGAATCTTCTATTACAATTGCAGATTTGTGAGAAAGGTAAACGGATATTAATGTTATCGACAGTACATTCAACAAAAAGAACGCGCCACCCACAATGTCAATTTCAGATAGCTGTTGCGAGTAAATTGGGTACCCTGCAACAATTTGTGCCGCTACAATAACATAAGAACCGAGGATTGAACGATAGCCCCACAACAGTAGGGCTGCTGCACCGATGAATATTGTTGAATATCCAAAAATATAAGCATAAAACTCATCGGTCATAATGACCATTATCCCTAAAAGTATGATAATAAGATAATAGTTAGCGATAAAAATGTAGTAGTAGTTGACCTCTAGTTTTTTGAAATAAATATATAAACAAATAACAGAAAATAGAATGTATATAATTCTAAGTATGAGAAAAAAATAGAAGTGATCGGGATCTAGAATATAATCAAAAGGAATCCAAATTGCGACAAGTATAGCCGCAAGTGATATATAGACTTGAGAGCGAACGATTTGTCTATCGTGTAGCGAGCTTTTAATAGGAAATAATGATGACAAATCAAGTGTAGCCATAAAAGCCTTTAAATTTAAAAAAATATATATAGTGAGATGTGATTATGGCAAATACTGCCTATACTGATATAGTGATTTTTTGTCAACTGAGCCTAGTATAGTGAGTGAATTCGTTAAATTCATAAAGCCAAAAACCTCCTCGTATGATAACGATAGCACAGAAAATGCTTGGAAGCTTTTGGTTGTTGATGACGAGGAAAGCGTGATTTACTCCATTAGCGCTTTACTAGAAGGGTTTCGATTTTTGAATCGCCCTATTGTTATTCTAGAAGCTAATTCGGTGAAAGACGCAATAGAGTTAATTGAGTGCCATCAAGATATAGCTGTTGCCCTCTTAGATGTGATTATGGAAGAAGAGGATAGTGGCCTTCAAATCGTTCGCCATATTCGGTCGACTAACTCCGATATGCGTATTATTTTAAGGACTGGGCATACTAAGCTATCTAAATTACAAACTTTATTGGATTATGATATCGACGGATATCTTGAAAAAGGCAAACTAGGCGTTGATGATATAAAGTCAGTCTTAGTAACGGCTTTGCGTTCACATTATCGTATTACGCAGTTGATAGATGAACAGAAAACAAATAATGCGCTGGTTAATAAGCTCGAACAGCTTGAAAGCCTCTCTGTTTTTGGTGAATTTTCCCATGAGCTCTACTATCATTTTCAGTCACAGGCACACAATTATACGGGCTCTCATTTTGATTTAATAATGCGAAGGCTTGCAAAGTTTAGCCAATTGTATTTCAGCAAAAATGACTTTCGCCCCCAGTCTTTAGTCAATTTCGTGGAATCGGTAGTTGGACGAGCACAGCAAAAAACCATTGATGCGGGGCTCGTCATTCAATGGGATACATCTTATGACGACAGTATTAATGATGTATTAATTAGTCGCGAGACACTTGGCTTTGCAATAAAGTCGATCTTAGAGAACGCGGTCGTATTTGGGTGTCTCGATCAACAACAGGAGCAGACAGCTAATATTTCGGTTAGCGTGTATATCAGTAATAGTGATAAAGCGATTCATATTGATATTGTCGATAATGGTAAGAGTAAGCCACATCCCAAACTATGCTTTGTTGCTTTACACACAACCTGTACAAATAAGGATACAGAGTATTCATCCTTTCCTAGCTCTGAAGATTTTAATTTCACAACAGATCATCATGTTGGTTTAAATTTAACGATGGCACAGTTTTGTGTAATGCAGCATGATGGGCTCATTAGCTTGCACACTCCCAGTTCAAAAACCTGTTTTCGTATACAAATCCCTATTGATCAGAAAATTCTAAGAAGCAGGCTTGATGAGAATAATAGTTTACGTGAATTTTCCTGCTTTCGAAGGGGTAATACTGTTCAAGGTATCCCTTAGTAATATGGCTACTACTCTATGTGAATAAGTAAACGAATCTTCCTTGGTTTCGTTTAATCAGGCCAATGCCAAGAGGGCTTGTCCAATAACCCTTGGCCTTTTATCAGTGTTTCTCCTAACTCCTTTACAAGAGAGATTGCGTGATTATCTGTATCCATATTTAATTCTTTGACTAATTTTGTTGAATGCGAAACGATCCAGACCTGAGTTTCCTTCGAGGCGCGGATGATTAAACGAGCCAAGGCTGGTATTAAGTCTGGGTGCAAACTTGTCTCGGGTTCATTTAGGACTAATAGTTCTGGTGGGCGAGGGGTTAGTAGGGCAGCGGTCAATAATAAGTATCTCAGTGTGCCGTCAGATAACTCGGACTGGTCAAGTGGTCGCAATAAGCCATGTTGATAAAACTGCAAGGTAAAACGTGTGCCTTCGTCAACACTTATAGCAATACTAGCACCAGGAAATGCATCGTCTATAGCTAGGTTCAGTGCCTCGTTATCACCTATTTCAATAATTGTTCTCAATGCTGCTACAAGGTCATGGCCATCGTGATCTAGTACAGGGGTTCGAGTGCCAATTTGGGGCACTCTAATAATTGATTCCTTATCTGTACGAAAGTGATCATAAAAGCGCCAGCTTTTAATAATACTTCTTATCGAAAAAATTTCGGGTACGGCAATGGGATCCGCAATTTCACTGAGGATACTTTCAAAGGTATTCATATTTTGTACATAGACTTCCCATTTACGCCCACTCCTTACTTTAACTACTGGTCCTTTTCTATCGACCAAGCAAGATGCAGAGCGATAGCTAGGACCGGCCCATATACATTCTCTTTTTATCTCAGGGTCTAAACTAAACATGGATGGGTCTGGGTTATCAGCCATTGGCGGTGGCGGTAAACCCAGAGAGACGCAATAGCCAAAATCATCACTACAAAACCCTAACTTAAGTCTAACGGCTTCTCGTCTTGGCCCACCTTGCACGGGTTGAGTCCCTGCTTTCATGTCTCTCGAAAACGATTCAGGCCCTGCCCAAAACAAGGAATCCAATCCTCCTTCTTTAGCGAGTGCACTGACTAAATTACCCGATGCAGCCTCAGACAGAAGTTTGAGTGATTTATACAAATTAGATTTGCCACTACCATTAGCCCCAGTAACAATATTGAGTTGTTCTAATGGGGCTACCACATCCCTTAAGGAGCGGTAATTACTGATGGAAAAGGATTGAATCATTGGCCTTTCCTTGATTCTCGTTTTCGTTGGCTGATTGTATAGGGTAACAGGTATAGGGTAATACTCGGCAACTATCTTGCAATATTCAGGCGAGCTTTTGTTGCAATAAGATGTCAAAACTATTGATACTGAATTTATTGATTTAATGGTAAAACTATAACATTTACGTTAGAGGAGGGAGAATATTTGCCATCTATTTAGGTCTTAAAAATTCATATCTAGCAGCTAACTGCCATGAGCTTATGACTTGCTGCCCTAGTTACTTTATAATATGAATACTTATGCTTATTCATATCAATTCCTTTATCCGATTCGGATAGTTTAGCTGCCAATACGGTTATATTTACTGTAGCTCAAGATAAGGGTTTTCAAGGGTGACCTAGCTTATTAGCTGCGCGAGTTTAACTCCGCTGTTACTCACAACCATAGAGGTATTACATGACCGACTTGAACACTCCGCGCCCACATCGTCGTATTATTGTTGGGGATGGAGTCGCAGCTGCAGCATTGGCTGAAACATGCACAGCTCAGGCTGGTGATACTCTGATAGTTGTTGGTTATAAAGCTTCACAGCTTGGTCGTGGGTTAGCCTATGTAGCAGAGCCTGACGAAAATCCCTGGCGCTATGCTTATTTACTAAACTCCCCAGCCGATGATATTGCGCCAGATTTTGGCCAATGGGTTGTCGATAATTGGGAGCGTATCCATAGTGCTATGGTAGGTCGTAGCCCCGATTGGCTTGGGGCAGCGCAAACTTATCTAGATTGTGACGATAAACGCGGTCTTAATGTTCCTCGTGCTTTTTTTGGTGAGTATATGCAGCAGCGATCACGGCGAGCGATTACAACATTGCGCGCGCGTGGTGTGAATGTCGAGATTGTAGATGATGAGGCTGTATCACTGGATCAGGATGATGATGGGTTTCGATTACTTACGGCCTCGGGGCAGTGTATTTATGCCGATGCTGTCGATATTGCGACGGGCGGCCCTAAAACTCAGCGTATTGAAGGTGATGATGGCCCCTTTTGCGCGCCAGAGCTCTTTGGCCATGAGGAGCGCATCGCTGAGCATGCTAAGCGTGGTGCAGACATCTGGTGTATTGGTACTAACGCCACTATGTTAGATGCTTTGCGTCTTTGTCAGTCCGTTGTCCCTGAGGATCAATTACGGTTCACCGCTTGTAGCCCGCGGGGTATTATGCCCGACGCATTGATTGCTCGATTGCCTCGTGAGCTGACACAGCCCGAACTCGCAGGTCCTTATCAAAGCGCCAAGGCGTTTCTTGAAGATGTACAGCGCAATATGCAATTAGCACAGACGGCGGGGCACCAAATGCGCGAGATACGCGCTGGTTTTCGAGCATTTTTTATCAAACACGGGCTAAAACGCTTTGTACCAGATTTGCACGAGGCGCGTTTAGTACCTTCTACATTGCGCCACTGGCTTAGGGGTGGGACACGCGATACATTGCATGATTTTCACCGATTGAGCCTGACCAATCATACGCGTGTTGTGCGCGGTGCGGTGAGTGCCATCGAATCAACGGATGATGGTGTGAATCTGTTGTTATTAAAGGACGAAACCGATGCATTAGTACCTTATAAAGCCGGGTTCGTTATTAATTGTTCGGGGGCGGGCTCGGCATTTGAATTTGATCCGTTAACACGCTCACTGATTGAGCGTGACTGGATTTCGATCTGTAATCGTAGTGGCGGTATACGCGTGGGTGAAGGGTGTGAGACAAGTATGCCTGGTGTACGTTACCTGTCTCCGGCCACCACAATTATTGGCGATGAAGTTATGCCAATGCCGCTTTACGATGCACATCTACTATGTACATGGGCCACACGTGCTAATGAGCATTTAGCTAAGGCGTAGTTTTATAAGGCATAGCTCTGTAAGGTATCGTACTTTTTTAGGCGCGCCCTATACAAATATCTATCGTTATAACTTTTTTCAGTAAATGTAAGAGATCTCTCACATAATAATCGGACTCTACCTACATATAAAATTCTATACCTGTTTCATACTATTGGTAACTTACTTCTTCAAGGTGCTTTACCATGCGATGGACTTTTATTAATGCTAAAACAATTAGCGAAATGAACACAGGTTATACTATTCGATTGGTTTCGGGTACTTGGGAGAATCCTCAAGAGATTTCCCCCGATGGAAAAACGGTAAGTGCCTACATGCAAGCCAAAATGTTACGTATGGGCTTAGAGTTTGCCAAGGATACAAATTTAGAGCCTGCCTAATTATATAGACGCTTATACAAGGCGGTTTTATATTTTAAAATCATTGTTGTGCCCGTTATAGCACCCTAGTAATTAGGGGTATAACGGGCTTTTGTTTTTAATACCTACCAAAAGTCAACACCAACCTCTTGCGCATATTCTTGTTGCACCTTTTGGCTGGACCTCGATAATACAGTTTTTATTAGCTTTTCCCTTGCGGCGCTGGTCATATTTGAATGCATTTCAGTTAATAGGTGATTACTCGGTACATTGCTACTTTTCTCTATTTCAATATACTTGATCGGTGTGTTTTTGAGCTGATTAACATCGATCATAAATGCTCCTATATTAAGCATTAAACATTTATTACTACGATAAATATTAGATAATAACGCCTCTAGTCGATAATCTTGTAAAAGCTCAAAAGAAACGCGCAAAATTATATTGGGTTTTTGGCTAATTAATTTTTTGAGTAATAGTATTAAAGAAGCATCTCTTAAAAATAAAGGGTAAAACAAGTCAATAATTATATCTTCATCCCTTTCGCTATGATATTCCATATGCTCAATGGATTTTAGTAAATACCATGTAAATAAATCACGTATATAATCGGCTTGATATGCTGTATTGATTAACCCTCGATGGTTAATACCTAAAAAATCTGGCCACGAAAATTTAAGGTACCTAAGGGTAGTGTCATTAGCTATTCTAGAGATACACTGATGCTCTTCTAATAAGAGGGCATCATTTTTTATTGCATGCTCAAGATCAATATGTAGTTGTGTAAATGCATCTTTAATAGTACTTTTTTTAGCAATAGTAATTTTTTGTTTTTTAATATTTTCTGTATCACAAGGTAACTCTGGTATTGCATCTGCGATACCAAAGCCGTTGTTAACATCGGTTTTTATTGAAGGTTTAGCTATTGAATTATTGACACTCTTTATAAGTTGCTCATCGTTCCAAGGCTTACTTAAAAATTTATCAACGCCTGCTTTGCTAATGGAGTCTGATAAGTCCTCTTTATTACTGTAGCCAGATAAAATAATTCGTCCAATTTTAGGGTAGCGCTTTTTTACGATAGTTAGTAATTGTGTGCCACTCATCCCTGGCATTTTCTGGTCAGAAACAACGACATCAATATGGTTTTCTTTCAGTACCGATAATGCTTGTTGGCCATTATTGGCTTGAAAGACCCTGTATTTATTTCTTTTAAATGTACGATGCAATGCGGAACAAATAGATTGTTCATCATCAACCAAAAGTATTGCAGGGTTCATATCGTCACCTAATAATTTATGGGCTCGGATATTATTTATAACCAGATAAGTTTTTTATATCTAATAATTATTTGGACTATATTTTCTATCAGTTTTGTATTTTGTGATATATGTCACGTTTTTAGGTGTGTTACTCCCATAAAAGTATGTTTTATATGCGTTTAAACGATCAATTTATAATTCGTTAGTATTAATTGATATTAATGCTTATAGGTAATACTTAAGGCTTATCAATATCGCTAGCCTATTTTCAAGTTTATATTGCTTATAATTTTCAAATTTCTTATTCGCCTTATCTACCTTATTTATTTTTTGGCACTGTCTTTGCTATTTATTCATGACAGTAAACAGTTAACCAAAAAGCGGCAATGCCTTGCCGTTTACAAACGATATTACGCCACAGTGTGGCTACCTAAGTGAGGGTGTGATGACAAATCAATTATTGCCATTATTAGAACTAGGTGCGAGCGATAGGGTCAATAAAGTGAATAATGATCGCGCTATAGAAACTAGCGATCAAGGATTTTCGAGGACATTTGAAGATGCAGAGAAAGAGATTACATCAAATAAACCGGATGCGCAGACGGCAAAAGAGACTAATTCTGAACGACAAGAGCCGACAGTTAAAGATAATAGATCTATTGAAGATAAGGAATCTGTACCTACGGAGGTAAGTTCGGAAAACGATCAGAATGTTAATACTGAGTCGGGATTTACGGCTACTTCTGTTGCTGAGGAGCCAAATGATACAAGCAGTGATAATTTAGTACGGCAAGGCACTTATTTAGCTGAAGGCCAGTCTGTCGATAGTGAGGCCGGCGTTGTTAGCCCAGAGACAGCAGTTATAGGCTTGGACGTAGCGACTAATGCCGATTTAGCCTCGGTATTAGAGCAATTATCAGTTCGGTTGCAAAGTTTGCAAACCACCGAGGGAGCAGAGCCTGACCCTGCAGAGCTGCAGAAGCTAGTTGATGAGTTATTTGTCGATAGCAGCCAATTACCCGTTGGTGATATTGCCTCTACAGTGACCGAGGTTTTAAATAATCAACCTTTAACGGTTGCTAGTGCAGCACAACTTATCAATGATTTAAAAAAGTATGGGCAGCTAGCGCCTAGTACAGAAAGCGCAGGTGTACGCTTTAGTAGTACATTATCTGCCAGCCCAAATGTAGCTCCATTAAACTCAGATGACCTTCTTGCTCAATCGAGTATTTTAAGCCGTGGGTTAACGGGCGAACGCCTCGAGACATTAACCCTACAGGCAAGCACAGATATTACTAATACGACTCTTACTGATAAGTTGGCTATTGATAAACTTAATTTTGCCCAACTATTAAATGCAAGTGGGGTAGCTGGGGACTCTAGCCCCAAATTATCGACAGACATCAGTTCTATTGCGGCATTAAGTACTGCTCAAACGACAGTAGCAACAGCAACTGCCAAACCACAGCTAGCAATAGGGACTCCATTCCAGCAGGCACAATGGGGTGAGGCTGTTACGGAGCGGGTAATGTGGCTGAGTTCCCAAGGTTTACAGGAAGCCGAAATACACTTAAATCCAGCAGAGTTGGGCCCGATGCAAGTTAAAGTGTCCGTGGCTAATGAGCAGGCCCATGTTAGTTTTGTTGTTAGCAATACCTCTGTACGTGAAGCACTTGATCAAAATGCGATTCGTCTACGTGAGATGTTTGATGGGGAGGGCATCAATCTAGTTGATGTTGATGTATCCGATCAATCGCAACAGCAGGCAGGCAACTCCGAAAGAGACACTAATCGCCAAGGTTTTGCCGGTGAAGGCAATGACCCCAGTGTTATCGAAGGTGAAACTGCGATATCCAGCCATTCAAATGGCGCGAGTTTATTGAGCCTTTATGCTTAGAAAGGCCCTGAGTAAAGCGCGAATGACGTTTCGATGACTAAAATTCTGCCTACATGGACGTAGGTAATTGGACTGAGAAGCCGCACAAGCCTTAAATATGTCGCCAATACTACTCTGACCTTTAATTTTTGCCTCACACTAGCTTATTTTTCCTCACTAAAAATATCTTATTCAAAGGCTCCCAAAGCAAAGCCTTACATTCCCATTTGTTACTTCTGTACATGACGGCTTATTGTTCCTTACTATTTTATCACTTGCACGTGTTTATAAGTATTTGGCATATCTCTTGCTGTAATGCATTTATATTTATTGACTGACGGATTTTTGGCATGGCAGAGGAAGAAGATAAAGTCACTGAAGAAAAACCCAGTGGTGGCAAGAAAAAACTCATTATATTTATTGTGCTAGCTATCGTGCTTATTGGCGCATCGATCGGTGGCACCTTATTCGCTGTAAAAATGTTATCTCCTGAGCCAGAAGTAGCACAAGAATTAGATGAGGACGGCAACCCAATAACAGGTGCAGAGGAAGAGGAAGTAAAAGGGCCCGCCATTTATTTTCCTTTAAAGCCTGCATTGATTGTTAACTACGATGTACGTGGTAGGCAACGTTTTTTACAAGCTGAAATTTCGGTTATGACGCGTGAAGAAGATGTCATCAACGCAGTAGAAATACATATGCCGATGATTCGTAACAACCTTATTTTATTATTTAGTGGGCAAACCTATGATGAATTACAAACTGACGAAGGGCGAGAGCTGTTAAAGCAGGATTCGCTAAAAGAATTGCAAAATATTATGGAGCAAGAAATTGGTAAGCCGGGTATAGAGAAAATACTATTTACCAATTTTGTTATGCAGTAAATAGCAGCAATTTATCTAAATATTTTAATTAAATACTAACGAGACATTTCTAATGGATTTACTCTCACAAGACGAAATTGATGCGCTACTCCATGGTGTCGATGACGGAGATGTAGAAACCGATGACGATAGTGATTCGGGTGGTGTCGGCACTTATGACTTAACCACTCAGGATCGTATTGTTCGTGGGCGTATGCCGACGCTCGAGATGATCAACGAGCGCTTTGCACGCTATACGCGTATTAGTATGTTTAATCTACTACGTCGTACTGCAGATGTTGCCTCTGGTGGCATTAAAATCCAAAAATTTGGCGAGTACGTGCATACGCTTTATGTTCCAACTAGCTTAAATATGGTTAAGTTTCGTCCTCTACGTGGTACGGGCTTAGTAGTACTCGATGCCAAATTAGTTTTTAAACTTGTTGATAATTTTTTTGGGGGCGATGGCCGCCACGCAAAAATTGAAGGGCGTGAATTTACACCAACGGAACTACGTGTTGTTCGCATTGTGCTAGAACAGGCATTTATTGATCTAAAAGAAGCTTGGCGGGCAATTATGCCTCTTGAGTTCGATCATGTTAATTCAGAAGTTAATCCGTCGATGGCCAATATTGTCAGCCCAAGCGAAGTGGTTGTTGTAAGCACGTTTCATGTAGAGCTAGATGGCGGTGGGGGTGATTTACATATCACAATCCCTTACTCGATGATTGAGCCTATAAGAGAGATGCTTGATGCTGGATTGCAAAGTGATAGCGATGATAGAGATGATCGTTGGGTGAATTCACTACGCGAAGATATTATGTCGGCAACGGTTGATATGGAGTGTGATTTGATTAGAGACACTATTTCTCTACGAGATGTTGTTGGTCTGAAAGAAGGTGACATTCTTCCAGTCGAGATGCTGGATGAGCATAAAATCAATGTTAATGGCGTCCCAATGTTTACAACCGAGATAGGGCAGTCTAATGGTAATTTAGCGCTAAAAGTGACTGGCCACATTAAACCATCAAAAATTACAAGCTCACCAATTCCGAGCTTAGATGACCCAAAAACCAATGATGAGGATGCGTCTGATGAGTGATGACGATAAAGAGAAGCCAGCAGAAACAACCGACGAGACGACTGCTGAAGATCCATGGGCAGATGCAATGGAAGAGCAAGCAAGCTCGGAGGAAGATGATCCTTGGGCAGGTGCGATGGAAGAGCAGGCAGACGAAGAAGCAAAAGCAGAGGCTATTGACCTTGAAACATTTGATAGCGATAGCGATAACGGTAATAGTAAAAGTATTGATCCAGACTTAGAAATTATTTTAGATATCCCTGTATCTATCTCGATGGAGGTTGGTAGTACTTCAATTACTATTCGTAATTTATTACAACTCAATCAGGGGTCAGTTATTGAACTCGACCGCTTGGCTGGAGAGCCACTAGATGTATTAGTCAATGGTACATTGATCGCTCACGGTGAAGTAGTTGTCGTTAATGAAAAATTTGGTATTCGGATGACGGATGTTATTAGTCCAGCAGAACGTATCAAAAAGTTAGGCTAATGATTAAAGAATGAGTAAGGGTGTCGCTATGAAAATACATGTAAAAAGATCAATAAATATTTCACTATCTTTTACATTATTATTGCTGTCCGTTAGCTCTTATGCTGCCGAGCAGGCAGCAGTACCTGTCTCGTACTCATCAAACCTAGTACAAATGATGTTAGGTCTGATGGCAACCGTTGCAATGATTTTTGTTGTTGTGTGGCTGATAAAACGAGTGGGTTACACTGGTTACGGTGTTAATAATGCCATGCAAATTAAAAGCACTCTGCCACTGTCACCTAAAGAGAAACTATTACTTGTTGAAGTAGAGGGTGAAAAAATTCTTATAGGTGTAGCCCCCGGCTTTGTAGGTCATGTAAAGACGCTAGAGAACAAAGGCGGGTCTGAGATAGTCAATAACGCTAGTGAAGAGACAACACATAAAGCTGTTACTAATGGCTTTTCAAGCAATAAAGTGGTTAATGACCTGTCATCTTCTTTTGCAGAAAAGCTAAAGGCTGTACTTAATAAGCCTGAAGATAAAAAGGGCAGGGCAATCCATAAAGAAGAGATCACAGGCTGATGAAATTTATCCGTCATTATCTGGTGTCTGCTAAATACCCATCTATAAATCTCGTACTGTTTATATTATTTTCTTTACTCTTAATGTTTGTTAGTGAGATTGCTAGCGCACAACAAAGTACTTCAACGAGCACAAGTAGTACATCTTCTACTTTAGAAAGTATTCAAAACTTACCTTCTTTATCTGCAATTACCGTCACTAAGAATAAAGATGGGGGTGAAGAATACTCGGTAAGCATTCAAATACTTGCCATAATGACAGTACTGTCATTTTTGCCTGCATTACTATTAATGACCACATCATTTACTCGTATCATCATTGTTTTTGCTATTTTACGTCAAGCATTAGGTCTACAACAATCACCATCTAATCAAATTTTAATTGGTATGAGCTTGTTTATGACAATGTTTATCATGGCGCCAGTCTTTGATCGTGTAAATGTCGAAGCTTTACAGCCTTATATTAATGAGCAGATTAGCTCAAAAGAGGCGATAAATCGTACGGTTAAGCCTTTTCATAATTTTATGATGGCGCAGACACGCGAGAGCGATCTGAAGTTATTTATGGATATATCCAATACCAATAATATTAATACGGCAGAAGATGTGCCCATTACGGTTTTGATTCCATCATTTATTACTAGCGAGTTAAAAACGGCATTTCAAATAGGGTTTATTTTATTTATTCCCTTTTTAGTGATAGACATAGTGGTTGCTAGTGTATTGATGGCAATGGGTATGATGATGTTATCTCCTTTAATTATTTCACTGCCTTTTAAAATTATGCTGTTTGTACTTGTTGATGGCTGGGCAATGTTGATGGGAACGCTAGCTGCAAGTTACGGTATTTTGCAATAGATATTAGGCCGTTAACAATAACTACCGGTAGGTTAAAAAAATGACACCAGAAGTTGTAATGGATTTATTTGGTAACGCATTGTATTTATGTGTGTTAATGGTTTCCTTGATTGTAGGGCCTGGTTTGGCTGTGGGTTTGCTTGTGAGTATCTTCCAGGCGGCAACACAGATTAATGAACAAACCTTAAGTTTTTTGCCAAGGCTATTGGTGACCCTTGGCTCTATTATGTTTTTAGGTGGCTGGTTAATTAATGAATTTCTCGAATTATTTCACCGTTTATTTATGAATATTCCAACGCTAATTGGCTAAGGAGACTTTTCCAAAGGTTACCTAGTTTTATTGACAATCTTTTAACAACGGCTGTTTATGTGATAAGGCATGTTTGAACTAACAGAAGCACAAATAATGCAGTTCATTGGCTCGTATTTTTTTCCTTTAGTACGTATCACTGCTTTTTTGTTGGCAGCGCCTATATTCGGTACACAAGTATTAACTGCGCGCGTGCGTGTTGTTTTGGGTTTTATGATCACAATTATTATCGCCCCATTACTACCTGCTGGACCACAGTACGAGGCATTATCACTGAGTGTATTACTGCTTGTTGCTCAGCAAATACTAATTGGTGTTGCGCTTGCATTTATTTTTCAGGTTGTTTTTCAAATATTTGTGATGACAGGCCAGTACATCGCTATGTCTATGGGTTTGGGGTTTGCTGCAATGAATGACCCTGCGAGTGGCTTGTCTGTCACTATCATTTCACAGTTTTATCTTTTGACCACCACCTTATTATTTATCAGTATTAATGGTCATTTAGTTTTATTACAAATATTAGTTGATAGCTTTACTGTTATGCCCATTGGCGTGTCGAGTTTTTCTACGGAGGATTTCGCCAAAATTATTGGTTTGGGTAGTTGGATGTTTGCCAGTGGGTTAACTATTGCCTTGCCTATATTAACATCGTTGCTGCTGGTCAATATTGCTTTTGGTGTAATGAGTCGGTCTGCACCACAAATTAATGTATTTGTGGTTGGCTTTCCTATGACGTTGATCTTTGGTCTATTTGTTATGTGGTTGGGCTTTGATGCCTTTTTACCCATTTTTAGAGAATATACCAGCCAAGGGTTTATTTTCGCTCAAGAGCTTTTAAAGTAAGGGGGCGTTATGGCTGATAACGATCAAGGTCAAGAAAAAACAGAACAGCCCACACAGAAAAAGCTTGAAAAAGCAAAAGAAGATGGGCAGATCCCTCGATCGAAAGAGCTGACAACGACCTTTGTTTTATTGGCATCGGCCTTTGGCTTTTTATGGTTTGGTGGTTTTATTGCACAAAGTTTAATGGCTGTATTTCGTTTTAATTTTTCTTTTTCTCGCGAAGACATTTTTGATACCTCGAGAATGACATATCATTTAACAGAATCGTTTGCAGATGCACTTATGGGTTTATTGCCCTTTTTTGGTATTTTATTACTAGCCGCTTTGATAGGCCCCATTGCTTTAGGCGGGTGGCTTTTTAGCACAAAATCATTAATGCCAAAACCAAGTCGGATGAATCCACTTGAGGGTATTAAGAGGATGTTCTCGATGAAGTCTTTGGTAGAGCTTGGCAAAGCCTTTGCCAAGATCGTATTAATCATTACGGTTGCATTGATAGCATTTAATGTACTAAAAGACGAGATTGCAGCTTTGGCCTTTGAAGATCTTCGTGCATCTACAGATCATGCTATTGAGATTGCTATTTGGGTCTGTATTGTTTTAGCGTCGATTACTATTTTAATTGCATTGGTTGATGTGCCATTCCAGATTTATGACCATACAGAAAAGCTTAAAATGTCTTTACAGGATGTAAAAGACGAAATGAAAGATACTGACGGTAGGCCAGAGGTTAAAGGTCGTATTCGCCAGTTACAACAGGAGATGGCGAATAAACGTATGATGGCTGAGGTTCCTGAGGCCGATGTGATCATCACTAACCCAACTCACTATGCCGTTGCGGTTAAATACAAACCCGAAAGTATGAATACACCCATTGTCGTGGCCAAAGGGGTCGACCAGGTTGCGTTAAAAATAAGAGAAGTTGCAGGTGCCAATCAGGTAGAGATTATTGAGTCACCACGGCTAGCACGGGCTGTTTATTACACGACAAAAATAGATCAAGAAATCCCTACGGGTTTATATGTTGCGGTTGCTAAAATATTGGCCTATGTCTTTCAGTTGCAAAATTTTCGCCGAGGCCAGGGCGATAGACCAACCTACCCAAGGTCAGTCACTGTGCCAGATGATATGATTTATGATGAATAAACTACTCTTTATAAATGGGGGGGTAGTTAAAAAGGATTGGCTAGCTACAGTAGGTAATCTTTATTGCGCAAACGGTTGATAAGGTCATCTGCCAGTGAGTTATTTTGTGTAAGATCAAGGACGTGATATCCATAAATCGTGTTTTGCCTAATATTGACCATCAATACAATAAAGATATCCTCTTGTCCAAAGGAGTAGAGCGCATATTGAAATGCATCCATAGGGGAGGGGAATATATTGACAGGTTTTATATCACTGCTATCTATCCTATAACCTTCTCGTTTTAGAATACTTTCTACCTGTTTATTTTCAACAATTGTATTAATAGTGCTTTACTCAAAATTAATAAAAGCGTGATTCTTAAGTTGCAATAACCTTTTATTGTTAATGGAGTCTCCGAATATGCCTGAGTGCAATTGTCGGTGAGGAAAAATAGCCTGATTTGAGGCGAGGTTTAAGGTAATAGTAAACCATTATCTACGTCCATGTAAGCATGGCTTCCGCTCCTGCTCACGCCAATTATCTACGCCCATGTAAGCAACAAAAAATCAGATTATCTTAACTTGCGAACAATTATTCCCGACTTATTTGTGGGCTCTTACTATCTATCAGAATCTAAATGTACTTTAACGAAGCTTGGTAGCTTAATCAAGTGACCCATAAAGCCTCATTGCCATTACATAGTGTACAGTGTGGGCTTGTATAAGATAGACATTATTTTATAAGTTAACGTATTCCAAACCAATACCTGTGCTTGTTATTCTAACAATTTTCATATCGACAACAGGAGGGTCCTCAGCCATGCCTTGCACTTGCCCCTTAACAATAGTGCCAATAGGAGGCATTTTGTCGGGGTCGACTGCAACGAATAATCCACCATCAGAGATATCTTTTGTTTCTAGAGTAATATCATCAATACTTTTATGAGAGATTTTGATGTTAACTCCAATGGGGTGACGAGAGTGTTGACGATTGTTGATCATAGTAATAATTTAGTTTGGCTATGGATATGTTCATTGTTTAACTGTAATAAATGCAAGCCAAATGTTCTCAGTAATAAGCAGGCAATATGTTGAGTATAGTAGGCCGCAGTGGTTTAGCAATACCGATAAATACGAGTAACGGCTAAGTGGTAGCTTAGCTTATCCCAATGGCAGATTTCCATTGAGAAAATGCTACTCTAAAAGCTAAATATTCAGGACAAATATACTCTCTCTTTTATATTGGCAAAGAAGACTGATATTTTTATATCGCTGTTAGAGTTATAATTGACTGCTTATAAATCACCTTCTTAGGTGCTATTCATTAATATAAGGCACTTTAATGCTAATACCACCCAGCGAGCTTAGCCATGATGCATTGTCAGGCTTAATTGAAGAGTTTGTAACACGAGAAGGAACCGACTACGGTCATGTCGATTATAATTTAGAGGCAAAAGTCGATCAGGTGAAAGCTCAGCTAGAGCAAGGTGATATTGTTATTATCTTTGATAGTACGACTGAGTCTGTAAATTTGATGACCAAACAGCAATATCAGGAGTGGTCGTCAACCTACTAACATTTAGTATATGAGTTATGTATTTGGGCCGTTTACTAATTTAAATAACCTTTAACGCGTTGACGGCACTCTTCGCCAATCTTTATCCATTCATCAAGTATAAAGTGGATACATTTTTGGCGTAAATCATCTCGGGTTTTGTCGCTTTCATTGACAGGCTTTTCATTAAGCCATTGTTCTCCGAGTTGGGTGATTGAGGCGATGATTTGGGGAATAATATCAGCGTCTAATTCTAGCTCTACATCTGTATCTGGCAGAGGATATTCTTCTGGCCCTTTGGTAATGCGGGTCAGTTTAGGTTGATATTGCCTCAACAGTATAACGGTGAGCTCTAGCGCCTTTGGATTAATGCCTGCGATAACTTGCAATGAAATACCTATGCTTTATTTGAAATCATGTTACTCATTAAGCATAGTTCAAAATAATAGATTTTGTATTTTTGTTAATCTTGATAGAAAATAATCACCTATGAAACAAAAAATAGACAGTGTGCTCGATACAAGTGGGCTAATTTGCCCTGAACCTGTGATGCTGCTACATAAAAGCGTACGGGAGTTATCGATAGGAGAGGTGATAGAGGTGATTGCAACAGACCCTGCAACGACACGAGATATCCCTAAGTTTTGCCAGTTTTTGGGGCATGAGTTGATTTCTCAGACAAATAATGCCGATATTTCTTACCGGTACTTAATAAAAAAGTCTTAAATAACAGTGGCTTACGAATAAATCTTAACAGCGGTGTAACTATCTATTGATCGACTAACAACGAAATAGCGGCAATAGCCTCTGGATCTTTAGATTTAATTTTATTGGCGATGTGATGCTGAAAGAAATACTTAAAGTTAGGGTTTTCTTCCGCTGGGTATAAGCAGTCATCCCCAGGTAGTATGGGTGTAGAGAGTACTTTTTCATCATCTGCAAGCATACCCAGGATTGAGCCGTCAAAATAAAGGCGCCAGCTGATTACTTCGGATAAAGTCAGGTTTTGGAAGCCATCATCGGATAAAATAGCATGTGTACCAATGGTATCTGGCACCTCCTGAATGACATCACTAGGGCTTTCACATTGATACTCATAGTAATCTGCTGCGGTTTCTAACTCTACAATTTTATGTAGCGGCGCATCCTCAAATACTTCATCAATACCGGGGTCATAATAGCCTTGCCAGTGGCCATTAAGTGGGTCGCAAAGGTCTGTACAAGACATTATTTGATTTAACCAAGGCACTAGACCAATCACTTCGCCATTTTCTCTAAGGCCCCAGCACAAAATCTGCAGGCTAAACATACGCCCTTCACTCGCATCATTGGAATAGAGCATTTCGAGGCCATCTAGTTCGGGTGCAAGGCGAATAATACGTTTTTCGTCAGTATCTGTGACCGGGCGGCCACTAAAAATATCAACAACATTGCCTAATTGAGAGTTTTTATCTGAGGTTCCCATGCTAACGTCCTCCAATAAGAAAGGTCAGTGAACAGTGTAAAATTATGGGTCAAGCACACTTTGTAGCGGTAAATAACTCGCTAAATACTATATTTAGTTAAATATCTATCGATCACCTCTTATAAAGGTATATGGAGTTCGGTAAAATCACAAGTATAAAATGTGTTAAATCAGCAATTTTTTTAAGGTTCTGATGAAAAGTTTTCTTTGTCTATGAGTTGCAGTCAAAAAATATCCGATAAACGCCTAATGACATTATTTCATGAGGCATTTTATCAAAGCCATAACACACAACTAATTGGTGGAGGGCAAGAGCCTGAATATATCCCAGCTAATCAAGAAGTTGAGCATCATAGAATAATATTTACTTATGATTATGTCGCGAGCGCACTACATGAAATTGCCCATTGGTGTATCGCGGGTAAACAGCGGCGGCAATTACATGATTATGGCTATTGGTATACTCCCGATGGCCGCAGTGCGCGTGAACAAGCTGAATTTGAAAGAGTAGAGAGTAAATCCCAAGCGCTAGAGTGGATTTTTACACAGGCGGTCGGGGCTCGGTTTAGAATTAGTGTTGATAACCTTGATAATATGGCGAGCCGATGTGACGGCCCGAGTGAACGCTTTAAACATAATATTGTTGAGTGTGCTAAGTGCTATTGTGGAGGTGGTCTTAATGATAGAGCACTGACTTGGATTGCCGTACTTGGCGCTGAATATAACAGCAACTTTGATATGGCCGAGTGCTTAGCGCTAAAACACTACTCTATTAATGCGTTAAGCTAGGCTATATGAATATAAAAATGAGCAAGGAATACAAGCCGAGTTTACTCATCGATGCCTCTATTTATATTTTCCAGTATTATTTTGCGCTACCTGATCATTGGTTTAGCGAAAAGGAATCTTGGCCAACAGCCGCTGTATATGGGTATACCACTTTTTTAATTCGGTTGCTTAAAGAGCAAAAGCCAGAGCGAGCTGCGGTTTGTTTTGATGAAAGTCTGGGAAATTGCTTTCGCAATGAAATTTATGCACAGTATAAGTCTAGTCGGGCACTACCCGATGAGTCCTTAGCGTTTCAATTATCGGCCTGTAAAAAAGTGACATCACTGCTAGGCTTTACTACCTTTACCAGCAAAACTCACGAAGCGGATGACTTATTGGGGAGCTTGTGCCAGTCCCTACGGCGTTCAAAAAAGCCTATTGCGGTACTAACACGGGACAAAGATTTAGGGCAGATCATTTTGCGTGAGCAAGATTTTTTATGGGACTATTCAGCTTCTACGAAACCTAAAGATAAAAAATCCAGTGACGTTATTAACGCAAAAACAGAAAAGGGTATCAAGTATTACCCTTGTGACATTATTCAAAAATTTGGTGTTCGGCCACATCAAGTGAGTGACTACCTTGCCCTGGTAGGGGATGTAAGTGATGATATCCCGGGCGTGCCTGGAGTGGGTACGGTAACGGCTAAGAGCTTGCTTAACTATTTTGATAGTGTAGAGACGATGCTATCTGATATTGATAAGATAAGTACATTATCAATAAGAGGCAGCAAAGGCTTAATTGGCAAGATAACATCCCACAAAGAGCAAATAATCATGGCTAAAAAACTGGCAACGATTGTAACGACTTTACCTCTAATAACCACAGTCGATGATTTAGCATTAAAAACCCCTGACCTTAAAAAATATCAAAAATTTTGTAACGATATGGGCTTTCCTCGCCTAAGTAATAGTATTGGAATGCCTGCATAAGTCGGGAATGATTTTTCGCTGAGGCAAAATTTGCTCGAGACTTTTTTAAAGACGCCTATTAATTTTTTATTCGCAACTAATAATTGTTATGAGTAATAGCCTGTTAAACCGTCTTTAAAGCCAAATAAAAGATAATAGATGAAATGATGAAAATTATAGCAGACCAAAATATCCCCTTAGCAAAGGCGCTATTTAGTGAGTTTGGCGAAGTCATTAGTTTGCCTGGGCGCGAAATTACCCAGCAAGATATAAAACAAGCCGATATTCTATTGGTAAGGTCAGTCACTCGCGTTGATAAACATTTATTAGAAGGTAACTCGACGATTAAATTTGTGGGTAGTTGTACTATTGGTATTGATCATATAGATACTCATTATTTATCCGAGGCGGGTATTGCCTGGGCAAATGCTCCAGGCTGCAATGCAAATGCTGTTGTGCAATATGTGTTAAGTGCAATGGCTGTTACCAGCTCAGATTGGTTAACAAAAACAATAGGCGTTGTTGGTTGTGGTAATGTTGGCGGGCGTTTATATCAGTGTCTAAGCACATTGGGCGTTCGTTGCATTGCTTATGATCCTTTATTAAATAATACCAATCAAAAAAATACCGTTAACTTTGTTGAGTTAGATACATTATTAAGCCAAGCCGATATTATTAGTTGCCACGTACCTCTTACCAAAAGCGGTGATTACCCTAGTTACCATATGTTGGGCGAGGCGGAGCTTAAAAAAATTAAGGATAATGCTTTATTAATTAATAGTGGTCGTGGGGCTGTTATTGATAATAAGGCATTGAGCCAAGAGCTAGATAGGCGCTCTGAGAGTAATACTCACTTAAATGTGGTTTTGGATGTATGGGAAAACGAACCTATTGTGAACCATGAGCTGTTAAATAAGATTACATTAGGCTCGCCACATATCGCAGGCTATACCATCGAAGGCCGTGAGCAAGGGTCATTTATGATTTATCAAGCGCTTTGTCGCTTCTTAAATCAAGCATCGAGTAGTAGTGCTAGTGAGAGATTAACGAACGACAAAACACAGCTTAGTATGCATGATATTGTTTGTTCTCAAAAAAATGATAGTGAGATTAAGCAGTCGGATATTTTTAACCGTTTATTATTATCTTGCTATGATATTGTTCGTGATCATAACGCTCTTTGTCGAGTCGATAATTTTGATGGTCTAAGAAAAAACTATCCGGCTCGCAGAGAGTATAAACATTTTTTGTTGTCCGAAAATGTCGCTTTTAATCAAGCTATTGATTGGTTTGAGTCTATTCAATCTCCATTAACATAATTAAGGGCTATCAATTTTTTAACGCAAAGGTCTTATATGTCAGTTCAAGGGCGTTTATTCGCACGTTATTTACAGGACTTACCTGCGGGTAAGTTGGAATGGATTGGGCTACGTCCTGCACGTAAAGTACCTATGGAAGTTGTCAGTGTAGCAAAGGCAATACCGGGCTTTGGCCTAGAGGGTGATCGGCGCTGTCAAGGTAGCGAAGGCTCCGCAAGGCAGGTTACCGTTATTAGTGTTGAGTATATTGATATAATAACGCGTCTATTAAAAAAGGAAGGTATTGATCCCGCTGTATTACGGCGTAATTTAGTCGTCTCTGGTATTAATCTAACGGCCTTACGTCATCAGCGTTTTCAAATTGGTGAGTGTGTTTTTGAGGCCACTGCGCTTTGCCATCCGTGCCTAAGAATGGAGCAGGCTTTGGGTAAAAACGGCGTATCAGCAATGCTTGGGCATGGTGGCCTATGCACAAAAATAATAAGCGGTGGCTCTATTACCGTTGGCGACTCTGTTGAGCACCTTGGGCCAGCCCCAGGTTAAATGACTATTACTTTATGAGCTATTCCATTGAGCCAATAGGCTATATTGAAAGTTGTTTTTCGCAAAAATTTGGTATCCCTAGGCAATCTTCGTTATGTCCTAATGCAATGGGTAAAGTGAGCCTTTTACCGCCTTTTAATCAAAGAGAATGTGTCGAGGGCCTAGAGCAGGTGAGCCATATTTGGCTCACCTTTATTTTTCATGAGCATGCCGACAAACAGTGGAAGTCAAAAGTAAGGCCTCCGCGACTAGGAGGGAATAAAAAACTAGGTGTCTTTGCAACCCGCTCGTCATTTAGGCCCAATAATATTGGTTTATCGGTTGTTAAACTAGAGCGAATAGAATGTGTAGATAAACAGGTGACTTTATATTTATCGGGTATTGATCTATTAGATAAAACGCCAGTTATTGATATAAAACCCTATGTTCCCTATGCCGATGCAATTAATAATGCTTGTAATACGATTGCATCAGCTAGCCCTTCAGTTATTCCTGTCGATTTCTCGCGCAAAGCAGAATATATTTTGGAAAACATAGGGGGTAAGCAAACGAATGGAGGTTCGCTTAAGCAGTTAATAGTCGAAGTGTTACAGCAAGACCCAAGGCCTGCCTATCATGTGGAAAAATCAAGTGAAGGACGAGAATACAATATGTACTTATATAATGTGAATATTACATGGAGCTATAAAGATCGAGGAGATAATACAGTTAGCGTGTACGTTGAGAATATTGTCGAGATATAACTAGGCAGTTAAAAGTTAGTTGCTCTTAAATAGGCTCCTTATGTTTTAAATACATTTAGCGTCTATTAAATAATAAATTATCAAGTGATACAGTGCCACCGCCATATTTCATTATGTACATCAAGATAACCACCCAAAAAACATGAACGCTCCACCAGAATTGGGGGTGTACATAGACTTGAATGATCAAGGTCATTATCAAAAGGCCAAATGCAGAGAGCCGAGTAAATAAGCCAAATAAAATAAATAACGCAAAAAAGAATTCAGCGAAGGTAACAATATAAGTTGCCAACGAGCTAGGGATCAGTGGCACGTTATACTCGAAATCAAATAGTAAAAAGGCCGTTTCTTTTATATTCCAAAAAGCAAAATGTTGTCCAGCAAATGTTGCTCCAGTTATTTTGGCTTGTACCGATAACCAAAATATTTTGAAGATAATTAAGCGCATAGCAATATTAACAACAAACTCAGGGATGTGTGCTACGAATCTATCGATGGGTGTTAGTAACTTAGAAGTAATTCCGCTCATGTTGTTAATACCAAACTTTAACGCTAATTTTATATTTATAGCACTATTATAACCTATGTTTTATCGATTAATTGT
Organism: uncultured Pseudomonadales bacterium; assembly: GCA_947488935.1. Lineage (GTDB taxonomy): Bacteria > Pseudomonadota > Gammaproteobacteria > Pseudomonadales > Cellvibrionaceae > CANLBN01. The sequence goes on along the minus strand of CANLBN010000004.1, from coordinate 277,076 downwards.
GAAGTTTTACTACTATTTATGGTAAATATGCCAAAGTGCCAATTAGCCTATAAAATGATAATTACAACAGATTAGCGGATAAAAAAAGCCGGCGAAAACGCCGGCTATAAAAATAGTTAAGTTAGGAGACTTAACTAGGGAAATTTTGTATGCTATTGCTAGTTTTTAATGATTATTGTCATTGTATCTGTGGCGCTATATATCTTGTCACTCGAAGCTACGGCTTCATTATTTGTGCCTAAAAATAAACCTGCTACAACGGCAATAGAAAGCGCAAATATAATGGTAATTTTATGCATATTAGCCTCCATTGTAATTTCAAACTAAGCAGTAAAAGGCTTGCGAACATCAAAATACAAGTGCTAAGTCTTTATGCTATCTGCTAAATATGAGTCTTATTAATAACAAAAGTTCATCATTTTTAAAATTTATATAAGATCCAGCGTTATGTACTTTCATTTAATAGGTGTTAATTTTAAGGCGATAACCCTAAAGCAGTCTGTACCCTTCCATTGACCGACCGAGAGCCCTAATGATCAAAAAAGCAACGATAAATATGGCGGCTAGTACTCTAGTATTACTTAGTTGTTTTGTAGCGAATTCAGCGTGGTCATGGGGGCCTTTAGGGCATCGGGCAATTTGTGATATGGCCTGGCGGGCAGGTGATGCAGTGACAAAAGATAGGCTTAGCGCAAGTGCTAAGCGAATGGGTTATAAAACCTTTGCAACGGCTTGTTTGTGGCCAGATCATATTCGCAGTAAAAAAAAGTATGACCATCTTAAACCGCTACATTATATGAATGTCTCACGGGGGCTTTCGGAAATACCAAACAACCCCTGTAGAGATGCTCATCTCAAAAAGCCTCGCTGTGTTTTATCTGCTATTACGTATTATGAAAAGCGCTGGCGCGACAAATCACTGAGCCTGCGCCAAAGAGACGAAGCCTTATTGTTAATGTCTCATTTTATCGGTGATATTCACCAGCCATTACATGTGAGCTTTAGTGATGATCGTGGTGGGACGCTAAAGCGGGTGATATTTAACGGTAAAGTTATTTCCCTGCATAGGCTTTGGGATAGCAATATTTTACGTTGTAAAGACAATATTACTTGGCGTAAATTAGGCCAAAACTTATATCGCCAGCTAAGAGGGCAAGAAGTTACTCAGCGTTCACCTCTAGCTTGGGCTCAAGAGTCCTACGAGGCTACCCAGAAAATCTATCAAAATATTCAGCGGCCCTTACCAGAGTCCTATTGCTCGGAGTTTAATAAAATAGCCGTTGATCGATTGGGGATAGCAGGACTTCGTTTATCGGCGGTGTTATCTGGCCCTCGTTAAAGAGCTTCTTAAGAAGCCCGAGTATCGAGTGATTCCTTTTTTTGAAAGGGCGCTTAAGGTGGAGTAAAGCTTACACATAAGGTACAATCCGCGACCAATTTACTGAGCCAATTCAATGCATTATGGAAATTAATCCCTATCTGAGCACCCTTAGCGAACTACAAGAGCGTACCGATGTTCTTAGGGGGTATCTTTGACTACGATGGTAAAAAAGAACAGCTAACAGAGGTCGAGTTAGAGCTTGCTGAACCCGATGTATGGAACGATCAGAACCGTGCCCAAGAATTAGGTCGTGAGCGTGCCTCGCTAGAGCAAGTGGTTAAAACCATCGATAACCTTGACCAAGGTGTAGCCGACACCCGTGAATTGTTGGAGATGATTGTTGAGGAGGGTGATGATAGCGCCCTTGTCGATGTTGACAATGACATCAAAAAACTCAACAGCCATCTAAGTACATTGGAGTTTAGACGCATGTTCTCCGGTGACACCGATGCCAATAATGCCTATCTCGATATCCAGTCAGGCTCGGGTGGTACCGAGGCGCAGGATTGGGCCGAAATGATGTTGCGCATGTACCTACGTTGGGGAGATGCTCGTGGCTTTAAAACAAACCTAGAGGAAGTCTCGGCAGGTGATGTGGCTGGTATTAAAAGTGCGACGATCCATTTTGAAGGCGAATATGCCTTTGGTTGGCTGCGTACCGAAACTGGTGTTCATAGGCTAGTGCGTAAATCTCCCTTTGATTCTGGTAATCGTCGACATACATCCTTTGGCTCTGTATTTGTTTCCCCAGAGATTGACGATAATTTCGAAGTTGAAGTCGATAAATCCCAAGTGCGTGAAGATACTTACCGTGCATCGGGTGCTGGTGGTCAGCACGTTAACAAAACAGACTCTGCTGTACGTTTAACTCATGAGGCAAGTGGTATTGTTGTGCAATGCCAAAGCCAGCGTTCGCAGCACCAAAATCGTGATGCTGCTTGGAAGATGTTACGTGCAAAGTTGTACGAAAAAGAAATGCTAGAACGCAGTGCTGATAAGCAAGCGATGGAGGACTCTAAATCAGATATTGGTTGGGGTAGTCAAATTCGATCCTATGTTTTAGATGACCAACGCATCAAAGATTTACGCACCGGTGTGCAAACCAGTAATTGCCAAGCAGTACTCGATGGCGATTTAGATCAGTTTATCGAAGCGAGCCTAAAAGCAGGCCTGTAGCAGTAAAAAGCCCACTAATTAATAATATAATGGCTACTTTAGCGTGGCCAGAAAAACGGATAAGAGTTAATCACTATGTCTAATGAACAAGCCCAAGATGAAAACCGCCTAATTGCCGAACGCCGTGAAAAACTAGCGGTTATTCGTGAGCAAGGCGTTGCTTTCCCAAATGATGTAACACGTGAAAATAAAGCCAGTGATTTACAGGCGGAATTTGGCGAAAAAACCAAAGAAGAGCTAGAAGCACTGGATCATAAGGTCTCTGTTGCTGGGCGTATTATGGCAAAGCGCGGCCCTTTTATGGTGTTGCAAGATGTCACTGGGCAAATTCAGCTTTATGCTAGCAAAGATGCACAAAAAACTTTAAAGGCAACGACAGGCCTTTGGGACTTAGGTGATATTGTTAATGTGAGTGGCGCACTACATAAATCGGGTAAAGGTGACTTGTATGTCAATCTTGATGAATTTCAGTTATTGACAAAATCACTGCGTCCATTACCTGATAAATATCATGGGCTTGCCGACCAAGAGTTACGTTATCGCCAACGTTATGTCGATTTAATCGTTAACCCTGCTGTGCGTGATACCTTCAAAGTTCGCTCACAAGTTATCAGCTTTATTCGTAATTACTTAAACGGAAATGAATTTTTAGAAGTCGAAACACCGATGTTACAAAGTATTCCTGGTGGTGCAACAGCCAGGCCCTTTGTCACACACCACAATGCACTCGATATGGATATGTATTTGCGTATAGCACCAGAGCTATATTTAAAACGTTTGGTTGTGGGTGGCTTTGAGCGTGTTTACGAAATTAATCGTAACTTTCGAAACGAAGGTTTATCAACACGCCATAATCCAGAATTCACTATGTTGGAGTTTTATCAAGCCTATGCCGACTACAATGACTTGATGAATTTAACCGAAGACATGCTCCGTAAAATTGCCGAGCAGGTATTGGGCTCAACGGATGTTAAAAACACGGTTACAAATAGTGAAGGCGAAGTGATAGAAGAAAAAATTTACGACTTTGCTAAACCTTTTACACGTATTAGTGTGTTTGATTCTATTTTGCACTATAACCCGGAGATAAAAGCCGAAGAGCTTGCCGACGAAGCAGGCGCACGTAAAATTGCCGAAAGCCTCCATATACCACTAAAAGATTATTACGGTTTAGGTAAAGTGCAGATAGAAATATTTGAAAAAACTGTTGAGCATCGCCTAGATAATCCAACCTTTATTACTCAATATCCAACAGAAGTTTCTCCGCTAGCTCGTCGTAGTGATAGCAACCCTTTTGTTACCGATCGCTTTGAGTTCTTTGTGGGTGGCCGTGAAATTGCCAATGGTTTTTCTGAGCTTAACGATGCAGAAGATCAAGCAGAACGTTTTGCACAACAAGTGGCTGAAAAAGACTCAGGTGATGACGAAGCGATGCACTACGATGCTGATTATATACGCGCACTAGAATATGGCTTGCCGCCTACTGCTGGCGAGGGCATTGGTATTGATCGTTTAGTCATGTTATTAACGGACTCGCCATCTATTAGAGATGTGTTGTTGTTTCCTCATATGCGACCTGAATAAGTTACCTTGGCTCAATAGAGAAAATTATGGTAAATAATACAGGAATACAATTGGATAAAAGCTGGTTAACTCACCTTGGTACAGAGTTTGATCAGCCTTATATGAAACAATTAAAACAATTTTTGCTGCAAGAAAAACAGCAGAAGAAAGTTATTTACCCTAAAGGCGATTTAATTTTTAATGCATTCAATACAACGCCTTTAGATAAAGTCAAAGTGGTTATCCTTGGTCAAGATCCTTACCATGGCCCTAATCAGGCCCATGGTCTTTGTTTCTCGGTATTACCTGGTGTCGCAATTCCGCCTTCGCTTAAAAATATTTATAAAGAAATAAATCGCGATTTAGGTATTGCTATACCTGCGCACGGTTGTTTGCAGGCGTGGGCAGAGCAGGGAGTTTTATTGCTCAACGCTACACTCACAGTCGAACAAGCAAAAGCCGGCGCTCACCAAGGTAAAGGGTGGGAGGCATTTACCGATCGTGCCATTCAAGTCGTTAATGAACAGTGTGAAAATATTGTATTTTTATTGTGGGGAAGCTACGCTCAAAAAAAAGGGCAGTTAATCAACACCGAAAAACACCACGTCTTAAAATCTCCGCACCCATCGCCACTCTCAGCACATCGTGGCTTTTTAGGGAATAATCATTTCTCGTTAACTAACCAGTGGTTAGAGTCTAAAGGCAAAGCGCCTATCGATTGGGCTTTGTAGTTATATGTCGAAAAGAAATTGCTGAGTTTATGCTACTTCCTTTTATTTTTTCTTCGATATAAATAACTATACATAAACCCACTTACCGCACCAAAAAAATGGCTTTCATAGCTCACTTCTGGTGATGATGGTATAACACCGAATATCATGCCACCATACAGAAAAATAGCGGCAATACTAATAAATATCGATTTAATAGATTTCTCGAAAAAGCCATTAATGGTTATAAACCCCCAGTAGCCAAAAATTACTCCGCTAAGGCCTATGTGGATCGATGGGCGGCCAAATAGCCAAGTTAAAAGCCCGCCCCAAAAAGCAACGAATATTGTGAGTTTTAGTAATTGGTTGTGGTTGTTTTTGTTGTAGAGAGAAACTAACAAGCCAAGAAAAAAGAAGGCGACACTATTATTTATCAAATGATAAAAATTACCGTGTAAAAATGGGGCTGTAGCAATGCCATATAAAGACATCGGGTCTCTAGGCAATAAGCCATACTGATTGAATTTATAACTAAGTAGCCAATTTAGAATATGAATTAGCCAAATAATAACAATGATAGGTATTAGATGTTGGGTTAATGCTCTGGCCATGGGTGCTCGATAGTGGTTATTTTGATTTGTAATGTTACATGAGTATTTCATTACATGTAATAAAAAATTGACATGTTACATGTAATGAAATATTATGGTTTTCATGAAGACGAAATCATCAGCATACTATCAAAGAGAATACAGAAAGCGCTTGCGAGAGCAAGGGCTTGTAAAAAAAGAAGTCTGGATACGTCCGGATAATACCAGACTGCTTGCTGCTTTAGAAAAGCAGCTGCGGTTAGCCACTATAAAGGTTGGTGGCGAAGAGTTTGTTGAGCTAAATCAAGAAATAGGAGTAAGTGTTATGGCGGATAATCTTAAGAGTTGGACCACAGAGAGTTTGTTTGAGGCATTGAAAGGGACAGAATTGTTTGTAGGTGGAAATGCCTCTATGGAGATGATTGATGGTGTGGACCCTACAATTCATATCACAATGAATGACTATGGCGACTTGCCCGTTTTTCTTACGGTTTCGGGTGAGCAAATAATTGTTGAGTCGGTTTTGTGGGAAGTATCAGAGATTAATGACGTTGTTGCCTTCAATGAGGCTATATTAAGAACGCATAAGTATTTTCCTCTCTCTACCATTAGTATGGATAAAATGAGTGATGGATCTGATTACTACCACATGTTTGGTGCACTAAGTTCAACATCTATTTTGCATAATGTAGTCTTTGAGATAGAAGTGTTAGCGAGCAATGTTATTCAGGCTACGTTTGCCTACAACGGGTTTCTTAGACTATCGGCTGAGGCTCAATAGTTAATTGAGCCAATGATTGTTTTTCAAGTGATTTATCTATTAATTAACAGGAGCAAATAATGAATATTTGGGCCAAGATGATGACCGCTCTTCGCGGTGGTGTAAATGAAGCGGGTGAAGCTATTGTAGATACCCAAGCATTGCGTATCTTAGATCAAGAGATACGGGATGCATCGGAGGAGTTGACGAGGTCAAAGGATAGCTTGGCGTCGATTATAGCGAGAGAAAAGCTTGCTAAAGAAAAATGCGCTAACCTTAAAAAGCAAATAGAAGAGCATGAAGGCTACGCTATTAAAGCGCTAGAAAAAGAGAATGAAGCCTTAGCTCACGAGGTTGCTGAAAAAATCGCTGACTATGAAAATCAATTGAAAACTGAACAGGATTCGTCTGAAAATTTTTCAGAAAGTGCTGGTAATTTGCGTGCTGCTATTAAACAAACCGAGAACAACTTACGCCGTTTAAAGCAACAAGTCGATACAGTAAAAGCAACTGAAAATGTGCAGCGTGCCCAAGAAGCTGTTGCCGAGCGGCACAGTGGCTCTAATTCAAAGCTGCGTACAGCAATGGATTCTCTGGAGCGAATCAAAGAGAAGCAAGCGCTTAAAGCAGCAACAATGAGTGCTGCTAGCGACCTAGCTAATGATTCTTCGGATTCTTCCTTAGCAACAAAATTACAGGAAGCAGGTATTGCACCTACAGGCAAAAGCGCAGATGATATTTTAGCGCGGCTCAAAAAGAAATCATCACCAAAATAAATTTTTACATTTATAGTTGGATTCTAATAATTCTTATAATAGGAGGGAGGGGCTATGTTTGCCATTTTGTTGAGCGATAAGATGGATCCTTTTTATCAAAATATCCTTTCTTTTCCTACAGTATTTTTCACTGTGGCTTTAATATTTTGCTTATTTTTTTGGCTGGTGGCTATTTTAGGCGTTTTGGATATTTCCTTTTTGGATATACCGGAGCCAGACTTTGATGTCGATGGCCCATCTACGCCAGATGCGGTCGCTGGTATTATTTTAAAGTTAGGTTTAAATAGTGTGCCGCTAACTATTATCATCTCTCTTATCACTTTGTTCGGGTGGTTCATTAGCTATTACACAGTGCATTTTTTTTATAGCTATGTGCCCGGTGGCATTATTTACTATCTTGTTGGCTCGGTCGTATTTCTCTTGTCGCTTTATCTAGCGACATTGATCACCTCTAAGGTGATTAAACCATTAAGGCCGTTATTTAAAAAAATGGAGCAAGATATAGAAAAGCTAGTACTGGGTCAAACAGCCATTGTGCGGACATCACGCGTTGACAATGAGTTTGGTGAAGCAACTTTAGATGATGGTGGTGCAGGCCTTATTTTAAAAGTTCGCTCATCGGGTGATAGCCACTACAAATCAGGCGATAAGGTTGTTTTAATTGAATATTATAAAGAGCTCAATGCTTTCAGAGTAGTATCGGAAGAAGAATTTAAAGGTTTATAAATAATGTTTTATAAAGTAAAAGTTAATAAAAACGGAGTGTCAGTGTTATGAGTCAATATATCCCAGATGTTGCAGGTTTACTCGTCGGTATCGGTGGGCTAGTAATTCTTTTGCTAGTGGTAATAGCGATTGTGAAGGCTTGGTATATTAAGGTTCCACAGGGAACAGCATTAATTATCAATGGCTTAGGTGGTGCATTAAGGGTAAGTTTTACAGGCGCTATCGTGTACCCAGTTATTTATAAAAAAGAATTAATGAAAATTTCATTAATTACTTTAGAAGTAGATCGTCGCGGAAAAGATGGCTTGATTTGCCAAGATAATATGCGTGCAGATATAACCGTTGCATTTTATTTGCGTGTTAACGAGACAACGCAAGATGTACTAAAGGTTGCAAAATCTGTTGGTGCCGAGCGCGCATCGGATAGAGAGGCGGTTAATCTACTGTTTAATGCCAAGTTTTCAGAAGCGCTAAAAACCGTTGGTAAACAAATAGAGTTTGTAAACCTATTTGAGAACCGCCAAGAGTTTCGTGAAAAAATTATTGAAGTTATCGGTAATGATCTAAATGGTTATATTCTCGAAGATGTGGCTATCGATTATCTAGAACAAACACCTAAAAATGCACTTGATCCAAATAATATCCTGGATGCCGAAGGTATCAAAAAAATTACAGAGCTAACAGCAACTCAAAATGTTCGCACTAATGTACTTGAGCGTGATGAACAATTAGCTATCAAGAAAAAGGATGTCGAAACAGTTGAGGCAATGCTCGAATTGCAGCGACAGCAAGCAGACGCAGAAGCTAAGCAGGAACGCGAAGTAGCTACGCTAAGAGCTAGAGAAGAGGCAGAGACTAAGAAAGTTCAAGAGGAAGAGCGCAAGAAAGCTGAGTCAACCACTATCTCTGTTGAGCAAGATCTCGCAGTTCAAACCGAAAATCAAAAGCGTGAAATTGAAGTGGCTGAACAAAACAGGCAGCGCGCAGTAGCTATTGAAGAAGAAAAAGTAACTCGTGCACGCGATTTAGAGATCGTATCTCGCGAGCGTGAAGTTGAGTTGCAACGTATCGAAGCAGAAAAAGCCGTTGAAGTAGAGAAAAAAGAGATTGCCAATGTGATTCGTGAACGTGTTGTTGTTGATAAAACCGTAGCGATAGAAGAAGAGCGTATTAAAGAAGTGCGTGAAGTCTCTGAAGCTGACCGTCAAAAACAAGTTCAGGTTTTAGCGGCTGAAGCACAAGCCGATGAAGAAAAAGTGAAGCAGGTTAAAGCAGCAGAGGCCGAAGAGCTAGCCGCTAAGCATAAGTCTATGGAAATTACGACTATTGCTCAGGCGAATTTAGAAGCAACTGCGAAAGAAGCCGACGGTAAGAAAAAGCTAGCAGAAGGTGTTCAGGCTGAGCGCGCAGCTCCTGGCCTTGCGGAAGCTAAAGTACAAGAAGCAAAAGCAGATGCACTAGAAAAAGAAGGTCTTGCCGAAGCTAAAGTTATCGACGCAAAGGGTAATGCAGAGGCAACAGCACAAAAAGAAATTGGTTTGGCTGGTGCTAACGTAACACGCGAGCAATTTAAGGCCGAGGCCGATGGTCTTGTTGAAAAATTCCAAGCAATGGATTCTATGAGTGAGGATGCAAGAGCTCACGAGGAATTCCGCATGAGTTTAGAGACAGCATTGAAAGAAGCCTTGGCTTCGATAGAAGCCGGTAAAGATATTGCAAAAGAAAATGCAGAGGTACTTTCAACTGCCCTACAAAAAGCCAATATCGATATTGTGGGTGGAGAGGATCATTTCTTCAATAACTTTGCAAAAGCACTATCTATTGGTAAAGCAATCGATGGCTTAGCAGATAAAAGCAGTACGATTACTTCACTAGTGAGCAAGTTTGTTAATAAATCGAGTAATGAAAGTAAAAAAGATAAAACTGAAGCATAAAATGCGCTAGGGGAGCGAAAGGCTCCCACTCTAAGAGCATTATATTGAATTTATTTTTATTAAAGTATATTTGCCATCGATAGAAGGATAGTCTTATGGCCGACCAGGATACATCGAACTCTCTTCAAGACGAAACCAATATAGTTGATAAGGCCGTTGCAGAAGGTGGTGCTTACGAGGTTATTCGCCAACGCTTAATCGAACAAGGTCGAGAACTTAACCAGAAGACACAGAACCTTAACGAAGAGCGGCTAAAGGAATTTGGTAGTTCAGATATGAGTGTTCTCGCACGCGTTCGTGTAAGAACAGAACACAATTGTATTGCTAGAGATATCGTCCAGGTCGGTGAGCATTTATTATTTGGCTACAATGTTTTTATTGGCCTTAAAAAAGAGACAAAAATTGAAGATGTTTTCTCTTTGTTTACTATCAAGGAGGCCGGTGAAAGTGTTGAGATGGTGCCTGTTGCATCTAAAGGCACGTTTTTAGATGACTCTCGTTTCGTCAATGATTTTGATGAACTCTATCGCTATTATAAAAATACTCGTCTTATCCAACTGTCTGTAATACAAGGCAAGCTACTAGCTGGTTTTCAAATTGGCGAAAAACTAGAAGATATTCGAGTCTTCCGGTGGGCTGTTTCTGCTGATGGTAAAAAAGTAGAGTATATCGATAACCGCGGTGAGCGCGATATACAGCTGCCACCACCCTATGATTTTGAATGGATTGAAACATCAAGAGACGATATCGTCCATGGGCGCCATGCTCATATTAATATCTTAGATACCGTCTTTATTGAAACTCTCAATGGCGATTTAACGTTAAAAATAGAAAATAATACAGAAGATGGCCTAGGTATTTATCGTGAACCCGTCGATGATAAAACCCAATCTTTAGATGATGCTGATATCTATTATGCCAGGGTTGGTAAATTAATTTTAATCAAAGTCCTACCCTATAAAGAAGAGCAGTGGCGTTATCTTATTTTTAATACACTGACTCAAGAGGTTTCAAGAATTGATGCGATTGGTGAATCCTGTGTCCAGTTGCCAGAGGATCATGGGATTGTTTTTCCAGGTGGTTACTACCTGGAAAACGGTGAGCACAAAACATTTGATGATCAGCATAAAGGTTTAAAATTTAAACGTAGTCTACGCTCACCAAATGGTGAGGATGTACTTTATGTTTTTTACGAACCAGCGGATGGTGTTATAGGCTTATTTGCCTACAATATGATCGAGAAGACATTAAAAAACCCGATTTATGGCAATGGTTATGCCCGGTTCGATAATGGCCGTATTGTTATTTTCTCTGCGGAGATAGAGCCTACACGCGTACACCCAATGCAGTTGTGGGATACGCCCTATATGAGCGCTGAATTTGCAAGTAAAGCTCCAGAGAGTCAAACATTTTTTGGCCGTATTGGTAATGCAGTGCTTGTTAGGGGTATTTCGGACTTATACAGTATTTGTAGGATGATCAATAACCAGTCTGTATCTGTCAGGCTCTATGAAGAACTTAGTAAATCCGCTAGAAAAATCTTTGACGATCACTACTGGGTTGTTGAAAAAGAAACACAAAACCTTGATGGAACGCTCAAAGATGTTACCGACACCGCTGAGCTTGTTATCGATGAATTTGAAAAAGTTGAGAGTATCCGCCAGCAATCGTCAAAAACTATGGCCGATGCCGAACGCATCCAAGAAGAGTTGTTGATATCGGTTAGGCCTGATAACTGGGAAACTGCTGAGCAATATGTTGATGCACTAGGAAAAATAAGAAGGCAGCGCGGACACCTCACAACAATAAAAGAATATCGCTATATTGATGTTGAGCGCATTGCTAAGCTAGATGAGCAGCTAGTCGAGATAGAGCAAAATTTAAGTGAGCAGACCGTCGATTTTTTGATGGATGAAAAATCTCTCATGCCATATCTCACAAAAATTGATGAGCTAAACAATAATGTCGATAGTGTTGAAAGTATTGCGAATTTAAAGCCACTCATTGAAGAAATCGAATCTACTGCTGCTGGTCTTGATTTGCTCTCTGAGCTAATGAGCACATTAAAAATTGATGATGCCACTGTACGAACGCGTATTATTGATACCATCTCTGAAGTTTATTCCAAGCTCAATCAAAGTAAAGCACAAGCCAAACACAAACAAAAGGGGCTAGGCTCTGCCGAGGCTGTTGCTCAGTTTAGTGCGCAGTTTAAATTATTTTCTCAGACTATTACTAATGCCCTAGGCTTATCGACAACACCTGAAAAGTGCGATGAACAGTTATCTCGCTTATTGGTTCAGTTAGAGGAGTTAGAAAGCCAATTTAGTGATTACGACGAGTTTCTTAATGACATTATTGGTAAACGTGAAGAAATTTATCAATCTTTTGAGTCCCACAAACAACTTCTTCAAGACGAAAGGCAACGCAAAGCACAAGCAGTTACCGATGCCGCAGATCGTATATTAAATAGTATCGAAAAGCGCTCCCTTAAGTTCACGGAAATAGATGACCTCAATACCTACTTTGCCGCTGACTCTCTCGTTGCCAAAATACGCGACTTAACTGCACGACTACGTGACCTAGATAGCGTCGTAAAAGCCGATGATATTGACGCTAGGCTCAAAGCTATTAAAGAACAAGCATTAAGAGCATTGCGCGATAAGACCGATATTTATGAAGAAGGCGGTAATATTATAAGGTTGGGCCCACGGCATAAGTTTAGTGTTAACACGCAAGAGTTGGATTTAACTATATTGCCACGTTCAGGGGTGTTAAATATCCACTTAACGGGCACTAATTTTTATGAAGAAATTGACAATCAAGAACTGCTCGATTTAAAAGCGTATTGGGATCTAGCGTTAGAGTCTGAGACAGAACAAGTTTATCGCTCTGAATATTTAGCTGCATCTATTATAGAGGCTGCAAATAATCATCAAGATGGTTTATCGATAGAAAAACTGAATGCAGCTATTGTTGATGATGATGCACTTAATAAAGTTGTCAGAGACTTTGCAACACCTCGCTACAAAGAAGGCTATGAGAAAGGTGTGCATGACCACGATGCAGCATTATTATTGAAGAGCTTAATTCCCGCTATCGAACGCGCTGATCTATTACGTTACGATCCATTGAGTCGTGGTATTGCTCAAATATTCTGGGCGAATATCAATAGTAAAAATAATACTATCCACTATAGCGTTAGCCACGAAACCTGGCCAGAACGTGCGCAATCTGCAGCACAACTACGAGCAGCTTTTTCGAGTAGTAATGCTGTTGATTTACTGGTCGAAGAGACTAACTCTGCAATGACTCAATTTGTTAAAACTCATCCTTTACCCGTGGACGAACTTACATTAAATAGAGCTGCCAATTACTTGGTTGCAGAGTTAAGTCGCGAGCGTCTTGAGTTTATTGGTAGCAAATATGCCACAGAACTCGTTGCAGAATTTAAGCGGTCTTTGAGTGATTCTGCTTGGCGACAGTATCAAAAATCATTAGAGAAATTAATGGGGTGGCCTGCCGAGCGCTGGAGTGTGACAAAAGCCTGGTTAGATGCTTTAGTTTCTGAAAAACAATTAGATTTACTAGCGCATTATATTCCAGAAGCTATTGGTTTGATTAATGCCGATGCGCGCTTAAGCCGGCGCTTTGTTGAAGCTGACCTTGAGATTACGGTAGAAGGATTGTTAGGTGATCATAATCGTATTGAGCAACAAGCTTTATCGTTTTCGGTAGATACCTTTTTGCAACGAATCGAGCGCCATCGTCAAGAGGTGATTCCCGCGTATCATCGTTATTTGCATATTCGCCAGCGTATTACACATTCAGAGCGCGATGCGCTGCGACTCGAAGAATATAAGCCAAGGCCGTTAAGTTCTTTTGTACGAAATAAGCTTATCAATGATGCTTACCTACCGATTATTGGTGATAACCTTGCCAAGCAAATGGGAGCAGTGGGTGAAAATAAGCGTACAGATCTAATGGGTTTACTCATGATGATCTCACCACCGGGCTACGGTAAGACAACATTAATGGAATACGTCGCAAGCCGTCTTGGTTTGATTTTTATGAAAATTAATTGCCCCTCGCTAGGGCATGATGTTTTATCCCTAGATCCAGAACAAGCGCCTAATGCAACTGCGAAACAAGAGTTGGTTAAGCTAAACCTTAGTTTAGAGATGGGCAATAACGTCATGCTCTATCTCGATGATATCCAGCATACTCACCCTGAATTTTTGCAAAAATTTATCTCGCTTTGTGATGGTACTCGCCGTATAGAAGGTGTGTGGAAAGGAAAAACTAAAACCTACGATATGCGTGGTAGAAAGTTTTGTGTAGTAATGGCAGGTAACCCTTATACAGAATCGGGCGAGGCCTTCAAGGTGCCCGATATGCTGGCTAACAGGGCAGATATTTATAACTTGGGTGACATCCTAGGTGGTATGGATGAGCAGTTCGCACTGAGCTATATAGAAAATTCACTGACTTCAAACCCGGTGCTTGCACCACTAGCATTACGAGAGCTAGAGGATGTCTATAAATTAGTACGCATGGCAAAGGGAGAGAATATTCCCACGACTGATCTAAGCCACCAATACAGTGGTGCTGAAATCAATGAAATCACCGAGGTTTTACGCAAATTATTTGTTATTCAAGATGTTGTGTTGAAAATTAATCAGCAATACATTGCATCGGCAGCGCAGAATGATCAATACCGCACAGAGCCTTCATTTAAACTACAAGGTAGTTATCGAAATATGAATAAGATGGCTGAGAAAGTATCAGCTGTCATGAACGAAGAAGAAATGATGGAAATGATAGCCGACCACTATTTAGGTGAGTCTCAATTGCTAACAATAGGTGCGGAAAACAACTTGCTAAAACTCGCTGAATTGCGAGGTAATATGACCGACGAGCAAGCAGAGCGTTGGCAGCAAATTAAAGAGGACTTTTTGCGTAACAAAGCGATGGGTGGTGATGATGCAGATGTAGGTAGCAAAGTCGTTGTTCAGCTGAACGATATTGTTGGAGGCTTAAGAGACTTAGGGCAGGCAACTACAAATGCAGGCGCCACTGATATAGTATCGTCACAACTTATTAATATTGTTAGCGGCCTAAAAAGTCTGAGTGAAGTGACTGCGAGTAATGGGGAGTCCTTGGTGTCATTAGTGGAGACTTTAGAAGAGGGTAACGCTATGCCTCTTTTGAGTGATAATGAAAATCAGGCAGCTGCACCTGAAACATCACAAATGGCCACGGCTATGGTCGATATATTAGAAAAAATTGATGTTAACCTGACAAATAATGATGATGCTTCTACAAGTAGTTCGTTGCTTAAAATCGCTGAGGAAGTTGATGCTATTGCTAAGCCATTTATGAAGAAGATGAATAAAAAACTAGCCGTTGACTTGAGAACTTATTATCGACTTGCTGAGTTGTCTAAAAAGGTTGTAGCGTTGAAAAGTAGCCAGAAAGTAAAAAAGTCAAAAAAGTAAAATCTTAATCCAAGGAGAGCTATATGAGTAATGATTATTTAGAATTAACCTACCAGTCCATTCAATGTTTTGCTAATGACGGAAAGTTGCTTCCCGACGAATTAGAGGAATTACTTTCGATAGCATTGCGAGATGGAGTCGTTGATGAGGACGAAAAACGAGTGCTGAATAATATATTTGGCAAGTTGAATTCAGAAGAATTAACTCAGGAAATGCAAGAAAAAATATCCTCAATTAAGAACCAATATTTTCAATAGTACTCGCCTAACTCCCATCTAAGCAGGGATATAATAATGATAAGTTTAACAGTGCCCGACTTAACAAATACTCAATGGCTGGCGCATGGGGCTATATTTGCATGCAATTTGCTACTGCTGTTCTTTGCTAAACCAGTCATTAATCGGATTGACCCAGGGCAAGACCATACTATCGCGCTAAGGTTTTTTGTCACAATTAATGTGCTTTTCTTAATCTTGCACGCTTTTGATCTCTTGCTAATGACTATCAATGTGAACTATGAGAATTTATTCATTAAAATGGCTCACAGTGCTTTATGTTTTTACGCTAGTGTTGTTATCTTTAAAGTGGGTAATGCCTTTTTTAGAAAACGCTTTGGTAAATTAAAAACCTTTGAAGGTACTGCTATTTATCTCGACTCTTATAGCAGCCGTATTGTCGAATTAATATTTTTAGTCGTTATATTTTTACTTGCTGTTTATACCTTAATTAAGGTGTGGGAGCTAGATAGTCTATTAGAAACAACAGGTATTTTCGGTATTATTATAGGCTTTATTGCACTAACAAGTAACGCATGGGCGCCCGATGTGCTCAGTGGATTGATTATTTTAAATACCAAAATACTTGAGGACGGTGATGTTGTCGTTGTCGATGGTTATAAAGATGAATATATTATTCATAAAGTCAGTTTTATTTATACTATTTTGTATGACATTCGCAATAACCATCGTACATTTATTAGGAATAAGCGATTTATAGAATCAAAAATAGATAATTTAAGCCGCATAGCAAGCACCGACGGTATTAGAAAATCATTGACCTATAAAATAGGCTACCCAGTATTGTCATCAACCGATGAAAATGTACGAAGATCCAGTTTGGAAGACTTTAGTCGGCGAGTTGATAAGCTTTTTTCAAAGGCCAATGAGATTGCCGTTGCTAAAAAAGAATTACCCATTAGGGAGCAAAAAGAATTTGAGTGGTATCTGACTAATACGGGTGATTACGCGCTAGAGTATACGCTCTTTGTCTATCTCGAGAGTGTACCTACAACAAAAATTACAGCGCTTGCTAGAAAGCACCTATTGTCGAGCTTGTACTCTATTAACAATATTGTTTTAGAGTCGTCAGCGATTGTGGGATTAGAGCTTAAAACGCCAGATTTATTATCCTTAGATAATGCTCGTTCTGCTAGGCGTTAGTGTTATATCGAGTAATAACTAGCGATACAAATTTTAAACCACAATTAAAAACTTGTACTTATCTTAAATGGAGAGTTAACTAATGAAGTGTACGGCTTGTAATGAAGGTGTTTTAACTCCTAGTTTTATTGATAGCTTATTTAGAGCGCATACTTGTAATCACTGTGGTGGTAATTGGATATTAGTTGAAGATTTTCTTGCATGGCAAGAGAATAATCCAGAACACCAATTTGATGATGAGCTTGAGTACGAAGAGGAGTTGTCAGAGTCTTCTAAGGCTTTATTTTGCCCTATTACTGGCTCATTGATGACAAAGTTTCGTATCTCATCTAAAACTAGTCACCGAATCGATTACAGTGTTACTACGGGTGGTATTTGGTTGGATCAAGGTGAATGGCTATTACTCAAGCAAGAAGGTATAGCGGGATCTTTGAATAGGATAGTGACTCAGCCTTGGCAAAATAAAATTCGTGCACAAAACACTAAAGATAATTTTATTCATATGTATGAATCTAAATTTGGTAAAGAGAACTATGCCAAAGTTAAAGAACTCAAAAATTGGTTACAATCCCATCCACAAAAAGCAGACTTAAGAGCTTATTTGTTAGCGGACGATCCTTATTCAGCTAAGAAATAGATCAATTCTATTTTTTACCTATTTTAGTTTTTTAAAGTACCGAGATAGGTAAAAATAACCTCACATCAAATAAATCATCCTTGGCTAAAAACTGATTCTTTCTGTAGTGAACAAAGGCCGGAGTTGTTTGTAATTTATAACCAGAATCCGGCAACCAAGAATCTAGTATTTTGCCAACCCAGGGTAATAGCTCACCATACCTCCCTTGCAAATCAAACGCTGCATGTATGCCGCCAGGGATGGTGAGGCTATTAACAACTCCACGGCGTTTTAGTGGCTCATCGATGGTCATACAAGCCACATAGCGACAATGATCTAACTCTACCCATGCAGGGTTAGAGTGGTGTAGTCCAATTTGCTGGCCTGTAGTCTTTTTTTCTTGCATAGCCCATGCTTGCAGCAATAACCACGCTTTTTTAATGTCCCTTCCATAACCTTTGTGGCGCACATAAGCGACATGTTGTTTATCTAAAATAAGGATTTCAGGCTCGGGTAGAGGGCTATTTTTAATACGCTGATAACCCGCACTAATTTCTGGGTCAGCTAAATAAGGTGCGCCTGAAGAGCTAGTTTTGGTGATCCTCCATTTCCCGGGCGTGCTGCCAAATTGCGTTTTAAAGGCTTTGCTAAAAGAAGATAAGGATGTAAAACCACATTTTTCTGCGATGCTTAAAATACTACTATTATGGTCAAACATCAGTTGGTTTGCGACATGTTCAAGTCGAGTGCGACGGATATAACTATTGATTGTCTCCCCTACGACTTGCCGAAAAACACGGTGAAAATGTTGCTCCGAGTAGGCGGCAGTTTTAGCGAGCTCTTTGGCCGATAAGTTCACGGAGATATCTCGGTGAATCTCATAAAGAGCGTCGTTGATTCTGGAGCGTTGTATTTTATTGTCCATGAAGATTTTTACTGCTTCGGTTTATTCCCGCATTTACGGGTTAATCTAGAACTCTAATAGATATAAAACATAATATCGCATATATCGACATATATAGCAGCATATATAAACACTCATGTCTTGTGTAGTAAGGCTAATATTGCTTTTCGTTCTTATCGTCATTAAAAGTGAAAACCATGGAAATTAGCCGCCACCTACAACATATTCGCCCATCTTATATTCGTGAAATCTTGAATGCTGCAAAGTCCCCCGATGTTATTTCCTTGGCGGGAGGTCTGCCAGCAACTGAGTTACTACCTGTTAAATTGTTTGCAAAGGCTATGCACTCCATTACTGACATGCCTGATTTATTTCAGTATGGGGAGACTCAAGGTTACCCTCCTTTTTTGGATTATATCGATACGGTATATAACCACTCTTTAGAGATGCACTCCATTGTCTGTAATGGCTCTCAGCAGGGGTTGGACCTCATTGCCCGTGCGTTTTTAAACCCCGGTGATAAAGTCGTTGTTGAAGCCCCAAGTTATCTTGGTGCACTACAAATATTTGGTTTGGCACAGGCCAAAATATTATCAGTTAACCAAACTATGACGGGGCCCGACTTAAATAAACTGGAGTCTATTTTTGCTTTAGATAGGCCCAAAATGTTTTACGCCGTGCCTGATTTCCATAACCCAACAGGGCTATGTTGGTCGCTTGACACTCGCAAAGCTGTGGCGCAACTTTGCCAACATTACAGGGTAGCTTTTATTGAAGATGTCCCCTATAGAGATTTGAGGTTTACCGGGCAGCAATTACCCTTGGTTTCTTCATTTTATAAAGAGCACTCTATTATTTTACGCTCGTTTTCTAAAATATCGGCTCCGGGTATTCGTCTCGGTATAGTCTCTGCTCCCTCTAATTATTTAGCCCCTATGTTAAAAGTAAAGCAAGTGTCTGATCTACATACGAATGTGCCTATGCAAGCAGTACTCATGCATGTATTAAAAGATAACGCGTTCTCTCAACATATTGATTCTGTCTGCTCAAGCTATAAACAACGGTATCTTACGCTTAAAAAAACACTTTCTAGGCTCCAGGATAAAGGCTGTTATTTTGATGAAGTTGAGGGAGGGATGTTCGTCTGGTTAAGGCTGCCAGATATTGATTCTATGAATTTGGCCAACCAGTTAATCAAACGGGGGGTTGCTGTTGTGCCCAGTACAGTGTTTTATCATCAAGCACCGAAAGCATCCTCAGCACTGCGACTTAATTTTACTCACAGCTCGCAGGCCAATTTTGAGGAGGCAATCGATAAAATAGCGCAAGAATTAGAGCATTTAGGTTGCTAGCATTTCCATTGCGGCTTCCATCTCTTCGCTTAGGTCCGTCGATTCTATATGTTCTTCGGCTTCTAGACCTAGGCGTTTAAAAGAACTCACTTTTGAATAATCGATATCGGCAAATTCACCGCCACCGTCCATTTGTGTTTGCAACATAGCTACCGTTACAAGGTCTGAATAATCGGGCTTCGGAATATCGCGCTCAAATTTCAAATAGTCTACAGGTATTGATTGAAGTTCTTTGGGGAAATCCCATTTTCTTAAAATGGCACGGCCTATTATTGGGTGAATAGTTTTAATAACGCGATCGAGGGATAGGCTATCTTTCAGTAAAGAGGGATGCTCTTCTGCAAAGCTCAAAATCGGCAATTTACCAATTTGATGGACTAGGCCACCTAGAGTAGCTTGATCGGGGCGAAGCTTGGTTCTATGGCGGCATAAAATATGGCAGACGCCAGCAGTTTCACTAGAGGACTGCCAGATCTCGCGCATGCGTGTATCTACTATGCTGGAGGTTGCTTGGAACATCTGCTCCATGGCCAGACCAACGGCTATATTGGCCGTGTAGGACATGCCCAGCCTGCCCAGTGCCATTTTCATGTCTTTAATTTCTTGTGCTGCTCTAAAAATCGGGCTATTAGCCACCTTTACAATACGTGCGCTAAGGGCTGCATCACTACTTATAATCTTTTCTATTGCGGCTAAATCAGAGTCGGGGTCTTCTGCAACATCACGCACCCTAAGTGCCACTTCGGGTAGAGTAGGCAATACAATTTGATCATTTTTGATTAAAGAGATAATTTCTTTACTGACTTCTTCAACAACATTGCTCATAAAACAGTCCCGCTATCCTACATAGTCATTTTTGAATCCTACCCATTAGTTATAGCATAGGGGAGTGAGTTTGCTCGAGTTTTTACGGATAATATTAATAGAGTTTGAAGAAAGTTTACTGATTGGGTGTATTAAAGCGCACAGTGGCAATCAGGCCCGGATTGTTATCGCTTAATAGTAATTTACCTTGGTGTAAAAGTGCCACAGCTTTGACTAAACTCAAGCCCAAACCATTACCTGCGGTATTGCGGCTAGATTCCAGTCGGTAAAAGCGTTGGCTGACTTTGTCGTGCTCATCCACTGGAATACCTGGGCCAGAGTCGGCTACAGCGAGGTCTATGTAGTCGCCAGATTGCTGAATGCTCAGTGTAATGATGCCTTCGTTCGGGGTGTATTTAATGGCATTGTCTATTAGGTTGGCTAATGCTTGAAACAGTAAGTCTCTATCGCCTTCTATATTTGACTGCGGGCTTTCTTTGACAACTAACGTCAGCTGATTAGATTCAGCCAGTGCCTCATAAAGCTCTGCCGCGTCTTTGATTAGCTCGTTTAAATCGACTAGAGAGGTGTTATTTTGATGGCCGCCGGCCTCTATACGGGCTATACGTAGAAGCGCCGAAAATGTCTTGAGGAGTTGATCGGCATCGTCAATACAATGTTGTACCGATTGTTTATAAAGGCTATCGTGGTCAAACTCTAGCTGGAGGTGCTCCAGCCGGTTGCGTATACGGGTCAGAGGGGTTCGTAAATCGTGTGCAATATTATTGGAGACCTGTTGTATACCTGTCATCAAGTGCTCGATTTCATCTAACATATGATTGAGGTTGCTGGCCAATTGGTCAATGTCATCATTGCCCCTCTTTGATAAAGGAATACGCTTTGATAGGTCGCCTGCAATAATATCGCGACTATTTTGATTAATAAGCTCGATGCGACGTGTCATGCTACGGCTCATAATAATGCCGCCGAATAAACCCAAGCCCAAAATAATTAATAAACCCCAAAGCATGGCACTTTGTAGTAGTTTTTGAATAGCTTTTAGGTCACCGGTATCTCTGCCGACTAATAAGTTGAATCCTTCGTCTAGTATAAATAAGCGCGCTCTTGCGTGAAAATCCCTACCTGAGCGCTCATCATAAAATTGAAACGTCATCCAGTTACCTGCACTAGTACCCTCCCGTGGAAAGGATGATAAGTTGCCTTCTAATGGAATCAGGTCGGGTGTGGTTAATAGATAAACCGAGGAGCTATCGGGGTCTTGCTGTAAGCGGTCTCTGATACTACCGACGAGACCATTGACGCCTCTAATTCTGTACTGTTCGGATAAGCCGGTAATGTCAGACCGAATAGTCGTATCCATTTGGTTTGCGGTGAAGGTAACCGTTGATAAATAGATAAAGCCTAGCAGCACAAGCGCTGAGCCTGCGAATAGTGCTAAATAAATCAAGACTAAGCGGAAGGACGAAGAGTGCAGTAAAGCGTTAGGCTTCATCGAGTGGCTCTCGAATAATATAACCCGCACCGCGCACCGTATGCAGCAGTGGTTTTTCAAAGCCTTTATCAATTTTATTGCGCAGGCGACTTATATGAACATCGATAACATTGGTTTGTGGATCGAAGTGATAATCCCAGACATGTTCCAACAACATCATGCGTGTCACTACTTGCCCCATATGTTGCATTAAATACTCTAGCAATCGAAATTCCCGTGGCTGTAACTCTATGTTTTTTCCCGAGCGATAAGCAATGTGATTAAGCAAATTGAGTTCGAGATCGGCTATACGTAGTACAGTTTGGGTATCACTACTGGATGTATTTGTCGCTCTACGGATGATGGCATCTAGTCTTGCGAGTAACTCACTAAAAGCAAAAGGTTTGGTTAAGTAATCATCACCGCCTGCGCGCAGGCCTTCAACACGGTCACTAACCTCTGCTAGTGCACTCAATACTAAGATAGGCGTCGATTTTCCTGTAGCACGAATGCTTTTTACAATATCTAGGCCGTCTAGTTTTGGTAGCATTCTATCGACAATAATCGCGTCATAGGTTTCTGTGTTGGCGAGAAAGAGTCCATCTCTGCCGTCACTTGCGTGCTCAACACTGTTGCCGCTTTCTTGCAGGCCTTTGATCAGATAAGAGGCTACATCCATATCATCTTCGATAACTAACAGACGCATGTATTCTCCAGTAAATTAATGTGTCGACATATTACACGAATCAGCCACCACTAGGAGAGCTTGCAACATTACAAAAATGTAATGTAGGCGCAATCTAACGACAAGCCTGCCATTGTTAAGGTGTACTCATTCAACAATATGTTTGAGGTATGCGATGAAACACACACAGTCACTTAACAGTTGGAAAAAAGCGGTCATAGCCAGTGCATTTACAGCACTTGTGGTAGGTGGCTATACCTTTAACTCTTCCAAAGCGACAGCAATGGCTGAGCCTCTTAATCTACAATCTGAGGCTTTGGTATTAGGGCCTCCTAGCTTTGCAGCACTTGTCAAACAGGTAAAGCCTGCGGTGGTGAATATAGCAATCACTGGCAAAATCTCCAATAGGGTTAATTCTCCTGTGCCTGATCTACCTGAGAATTCGCCTTTTTATGAATTCTTTAAGCATTTTCAGCAGCCGGGGTTTTCTGGGCCAAATAGAAACACTGAGCGAAATTTTCAAGCGGTAGGGTCTGGGTTTTTTATCTCAAGGGATGGTTATGTCGTGACCAATAATCATGTGATAGAAAATGCAGATAATATTTTTGTGATCACCCAAGATGGCAAAAAACGCAAGGCGATACTGAAGGGTAAAGACCCCAAAACAGATTTAGCTTTGCTCAAAGTAGACGATGGTGATGCCTTTCCCTATGTTGAGTTGGGTGACTCTGCAAATACTGAGGTGGGTGAATGGGTTATTGCTGTCGGTAATCCCTTTGGCTTGGGCGGCACCGTTACTGCTGGTATTATTTCGGCCCACGGTAGGGATATTCAAGCAGGTCCCTATGACGACTATATACAAATTGATGCGCCTATTAATCGTGGTAACTCCGGTGGCCCGCTGTTTGATAACAAGGGACAAGTTATTGGTATTAATACCGCGATATATTCGCCAACGGGTGGCAATGTCGGTATTGCCTTTGCTATTCCCTCTAATTTGGCTAAAAACGTTGTTGAGCAATTAAAAGACTCCGGCAGCGTGGCTCGAGGTTGGCTAGGTGTACAGATTCAGGGCATAGATGCCTTAGCGGCGCAAAGTTTGGGGCTCGATAAGGAACAAGGTGTATTAGTTGCCGATGTTATTCCAGATAGCCCAGCTGAGAAAGCGGGTATACAAATAGGTGATGTTATCTTGAGTATGGATGGGGCGGAATTTAAAACCTCTAGGGATCTTTTAAAATTTGTTGCCCAAGCCAAGTCGGGTAAGCAGTCATCGATTGAGCTTATACGCCAAGGCAAAATACGCACACTGGGCATCACTGTTAGCGAGCCTCCAGAGTCTAGTGTTGAGTTAGCTCAAGGTGGCAACAAAACACCCAAAAACAATGGTGCTAAGTTAGGTGTTTATCTCTCTGAACTAACGCATGATTCACGCAGACAGCTTGGTATTCCTAACAAGGTACAAGGCGTATTGGTGACCAGCATTGAGCCTAATAGTCCTGCCGAAAAAGCGGGTATATATCCAGGCGACGTCATCAGTATGGTGGGTCAGGAGAGTGTCGATTCTCCCCGTGGTGTTATTGATAAAGTGCAACAAGCCGCGAAGAAGAAAAACCCATCGGTGCTATTACTTGTAGAAAACCGAAGTGGCAAACGCTTTGTATCTGTAGAGTTTGCAACGACTTAATAGTCGCGAGCTAATTATTTTTACTTGATATTTTTATTCATATTTCTCCCTGTTTACCCCTAATCGATGATGAGTACGCTCATTATTCATTAGGGGCTTTTTTTATCAGCGGGTAAAGGGGAGTCGTTATTCTTGAGTAATAGAATAGGGTAGCGATTCTACTTTAAGCTTTTGCGCACAGGCTGCATCGATAAATACTTGATCATTTTCTACAGGTTCTACGTTGACGACAGCGAGTAAAGCTTGTCCATTGTTAGTCGGTGCCGATAATGCCACATGACCAATCGCTTGTTTTTTATCGAGTGTATAAAGTGGTGTATTAGGCACAAGTAATGTCGTCGTTTCTGTCGAAAAACGGTACAAACGTTTTTTAAGTTTACCTAAATACTGCATACGAGCCACGACCTCTTGGCCGGTGTAGCAACCTTTTTCAAAGCTAATGGCTTCTCTCAGTACTTGGTAGTTAAACATCTGCGGTATAAATGCCTCGACAGTTTCGCTTCGAACCTCAGCGATGCCTTCATTAATATTATCGAGGCACCAAGCATCATCACCGGCTGCTAGAGCACTAAAGGCACTTATTTGCTGAGCTTCTTCTGTGGGTAGCCAGCATTCAAACCTCTCGCTAGAGACTTTAATAACGATAACCCCCGATGAATGATGGCTCGCTTCTCCGATATTGTTAGGTGCCGATAAACCAAGTGCTCGAAGCGCGCTTGTATCATCACCTTTAATACCCACAATACGGTAGGAGTCCGATGCATCGATGATTTCAACCTTCGAAAAAATGCTGTATTTTTTTAACTGAGCTAATGCATCAGCAAGGAGGGGTGCGTGTATAGAGAGCGCGATTGTCTGCTCGTCGAGTTGGCAGGCCAAAAAGCTAAATAGCATTCTACCCTTGTGTGTACAATGGGCACCCAAGGTCGTCTTGCTGGCATTATCACTAATGACAAGCCGTGCAACATCGCAAGTCACTTGTCCTTGTAAAAATTTATTCGCATCTGGGCCTTGTAGTAATAATAGGCTATGGCTACTAATGTCTAAAAATGTTGTCATGTTTTCCCTAGTCGATGTGTTACTGGCCATCTTAATCCAGTGATTTTACGCTTGAGTATTATAAAGGGATTCATTATTGTATAGCCAATATTCTCAATAGTAGATTCACTAAAATAAGGGCAGTCTCAGAATGGAATACAATCGCTTGGTATGGGCAAGTCGACGTGGTATGTTAGAGCTCGATCTAATTTTGCAGCCCTTTGTCGAAAATGTATACAAAAATCTTGATGAGTCTGACCAAAAGCGTTTTGACTTATTACTTGAGGAACAAGATCAAGATTTATTTAATTGGTTCTTAAAAAAACAAGACCCAGCAGATGATAACTTACTAAGGATAGTGAAGGTCATTCGTGAAAAATCCAACAAGTACGCCAATCAACAAAAGTGATGTAGCGCATTTACATCCATTTATTTACATTAGTCCATCAAAACGACTGTTTACCTTAGTCACTCTATTACATTTACTCGCTATGCTGTCATTTTTGAGTGCAGGTTTAGCATTTGTTTGGGCACAAATACCCATATTTTTGTTGTGTATTAATCTAGGGCGTTATTGGCATCGCTGGCGTTGCTCTCCCGTCTACATTTTGAGATGCCTAAACCAGCAGTGGTATTTATTGCCCATTTTAAATAATGGGGGTGTTAGCGAAGTGGCGGAGCCAAATAATAAAAGGCTTAGCATAATTGCGTGCTATTACTGGTCTTGTTCTTTAGTGATACTTATCGCCAAAGACGGTGAGGCTCGCGAACACTATATGCCTATAGTGTCTGATTGCTCTCAGGACTTTCGCCTCATAAAAATGATAAGTAAAACGATGCTTGACTCGCCTGAGAGCAAAGTGGCTGGTATTAACGATACGCGCAATATATAACACGGTGAGTTGATGACAAACGAAACAAAAGGCATGTTGTGGGGCCTGTGCGGTGTTATTGCTTTTTCTTTAACATTGCCGCTTACACGTGCCATTGTTGATCTATTTGATCCAGTATTTATCGCCAGTGGTCGCGTGGTGATTGCTGCTATAGCCGCTGGGTTTTGGTTGATAATTACCAAGCAGGCTAAACCAACAGTTCCTCAGCTTAAACAATTAGCCGTTGTTGCCAGCGGTATTACCTTTGGTTTTCCTATTTTTTCATCGATTGCGATGCAGTCTTTACCCGCCTCGCACGGTGGGGTAGTTTTAGGCATATTACCTATAGCTACGGCCATTGTTGCAGCAGTGGTTTATAGAGAACGGCCTTCGATCGCGTTTTGGCTAGCATCCTTGGCGGGTAGTGTGCTGGTTGTCTTTTATTCTTTACTTCAAGGTGGCGGGCATTTTCAGGCAGGTGATATCGCTTTACTCATTGCCGCTATATCTGTTTCTATTTCCTATGCTTTTGGCGCGACGTTGTCGCGTGAGCTAGGTGGCTTGCAAGTAGTCAGTTGGGCAGTGGTTTTATCTGCTCCTATACTATTAATTATTGCATTATTGACTATGCCAAAAGAGATAAGCGAAGTAAAACTATGGGATTGGGCGAGCTTTTTATATCTAGCACTCGTCAGTCAATGGTTAAGCTTTTTATTTTGGAACAAAGGTTTGGCATTAGGTGGCATTGCACGTGTTAGTCAAACCCAATTATTACAGCCCTTTATCACAATAGTATTTGCAATTATTTTATTGGGAGAGCATTTAGAACTTTTAACCGTAGTGTTTGCAGTCTTAGTCGCTGCTATTGTGGCATTCAGTCGAAGATTAAAAGTGACTTAATGCGCTTTGAATAAAGTGGCAATCGATTATTTAATGATATTTTCTATAGCTGAAATGACAGTCTGACCTGGATAAAATTTTTTTATATTAATCGTTTTATGATTCTTGTTTATACATCCAGTTCAACTTATATTATTCTGATGAATCGATAAAAAGACTAGTTATCCTAGCATTGTTCTGTACTAATGATCAGTGATTTTTAGTGCCCCAGCTCACGCCAATTACCACGTCCATGTAGGCAATAAAAAAGCCTAGCTATAAAATAGACTAGGCTTATTAACAAAATACCATTTATGGGCTAGGCCACATAAGGGTGTAATTAAGTAGCGACTACTTAAGAGAACCACCACCCCAAAGAACTGAGAATTTTTCACAGTGAATCAACACAGAAGAAAAATCATCAAGGTTAACATTTGCTGGAAGTTCATATTCTTGAGCGCCTTTATTTGACTTTAAAGGACTAACAAGAACTGAAGAGCTAACAACATTTTTACCGTTAACTTGATCCATTGTTAAATTAGATAGGAAGATTTTTAGATCTGGGCCATTTTTGGTTTTGAATTTTTCATCAAAAGCAATAATAGTTTTTCCATCACGCTTAATAACTTCCCATGAGCCTTTTATACCGTACTGCTTTTCAACAAATTCTCCAGCATATGATTGCAGGCTAAATGCAGCGACTATAAAAAATGCTAAAACTTGTAATGCTATTTGTACTTTTTTCATGAATATCTCGCTTAAAAAATGAGTAATTACGAGAGTAAGACATAACCATTTGTCGTAAAGTTCAACCCACTTGTACTTTTTAGCGAATAAAACCGTTAGTTAATCAGAAGTTTCTTAGTCAGTTATTTTACACCGACCTATTGATACTGTTATTAATGTAGCTTCAGGCGGGGCCTAATGATTCTATTAATACGACCAGAAAAAATAATAAGCGCTGTTCTAAACCAGCCATGGAGTGCCATTTGGTGCATTCTATAAAGCGATATATAAACAATGCGGGCAGCTCGTCCTTCTACCATGGTCGATTTGCCCATAAGATTACCCATAAGGCTACCGACGGTTGAATAGCGACTTAGAGAGACTAATGAGCCATGGTCTTTGTAAATATAGTCCTTTAGCGGCTTGTTTTCTAAGAGGCGGCGAGTATTCTTATATACGTGGTTAGCCATCTGATGCGCAGACTGTGCCCGTGGCGGCACTCGTAGGCCATTTTCCTGTGTATAACTGGCACAATCACCAATGGCAAAAATAGAGTCATCTATAGTTGTTTGCAAGCTGGGTTTTACAATAATTTGATTATTGGGGGTGCTTTCTAACCCATCGATGTTTTTCAAAAATTCAGGTGCTTTAACGCCTGCAGCCCAAACGCGAATATCGGCTTGAATTATCTCGCCTTCGGCGGTTTCAAAGCCCTCTTTAGTGACTTGAGTGATTCGCGTCTCTGTCCGGACATCTATGTTGAGAGTCTTAAGATCAGTGACTACTGCACTCGAAATTCTTGCTGGTAAGGCAGGCAATACTCTGGGGCCAGCTTCTATAATAGTCACTTTTAAGTTATCGGCATTCAGCTTCAAACCATATGCCTGTAGAAGGGTTGTGGTATTGTGTAGCTCGGCTGCTAATTCAACACCTGTCGCGCCGGCACCGACAATACCAACGGTTAATACGATATTGTCTTTGGTATTAACGTTGGTATTGTCGCTAGGGGATGTTGTCAACTGCTCAACTTCTCTTTCTTCGACTTTACTACTGAGTTTTAAATAGGTATTGATCAGCCTTTGATGAAAAGCATCAGCTTGATGCCTACTGTCTAAAAATGCACAGTATTCAGCTGCACCAGGTGTACCAAAGTCATTGGTTTGGCTGCCAATGGCGATTACTAATAAGTCATAGCTTAAGGATCGAGCGGGTTTGATTTCTTCTCCTTTGTCATCAAACATCGGTGCCAATAAAATGTGCTTTTGCTCTCGATTGAGACCATCCATCTTGCCTATATGAAAATGGAAGTGATGTTTATAAGCATGAGAGAGGTAACTCACTTCATCAATATCGGAGTCGAGGGAGCCTGTAGCTACCTCATGCAATAGTGGTTTCCACAGGTGAGTTGGATTGCTATCTACTAGGTGGATATGCGCCTTTTTTTTCTTGCCCATTGTATTACCAAGGCGCGTGGCAAGCTCTAATCCTCCAGCGCCGCCGCCAATAATCACTATTTTAGGTTCACTATGCATTTATATTCCTGTTTATACTAAAGTCTAATGATGGGATGGTCTCAGTTTTACAGACAATATGTCAATATTTCTCAATTTACTTAATAGGTTTGTTGAATTAGTTGATTGTTTATTGTCTTATGTTGGTTAGATAAACACCTTAACTTCGAATATTTATCATAAAAATAGGAATCTTTATGTCTATAACATTGTACGATCTTGTCGGTAGTAACTCCGAAATAAAATTCAGCCCGTTTTGTTGGCGTGCACGCATGGCACTGTTACATAAGGGGGTAGATTTTACCTCTGAGCCTTGGCGCTTTTTAGAAAAAGACGCT
Organism: uncultured Pseudomonadales bacterium; assembly: GCA_947488935.1. GTDB lineage: Bacteria > Pseudomonadota > Gammaproteobacteria > Pseudomonadales > Cellvibrionaceae > CANLBN01. The sequence goes on along the minus strand of CANLBN010000004.1, from coordinate 247,619 downwards.
ATTGCTGAATCTGGCCATCAAGCAGTACCTGTCATTAACGACAGTGGCACTTGGGTGGGTGACAGTTGGCAAATCGCGAAATATTTGGACGAAAAGTACCCCGAGAAGCCACTATTTAAAGGCGCAGAGGGAGAGGCTCATGCCCAGTTAGTCGATGCACTATGTAATACTCAAATATTTCCCGCGGCTGTTGCTATGGCTATTTACCCAGTAAGCCAAATACTTGATGAAGAAAACCAAGCCTACTTTGTGGAAACTCGTGAAGCTAAGTTGGGTGCTAAATTAAGCGAGATCAATGCCGAACCAGAAGAAGGTAAAGCCAATTTGGCAAAAGCTTTAATACCTTTTGAAACCATGCTTAATAATAGCCAGTTTGTTGGTGGCGATGAGCCTACCTATGCTGACTATTTGCTCTTTGGCATTATCAAGTGGATAGATCTTGTTGCTGGTTATCGCCCTATTGATGATAGCTCTGCGGTAGGGCAATGGTTTGTACGTCTTGAGAATATGTACGGCGGCAATGGGGCTAATGCGCCCAAAGTTGCTCAGTCTTAATAAGCGCTAACATCTTGATTGGGCCTGTCTAGCATGGGCCTATTCAATCTACAGCGCCATGGGGAAAAGCATCATCTGTTTTTAATTTTTAATACTATCAAAGTTTAACCTATCTACTGGTTGATATATTTCTGGTTGAATGATAAAGTGAGCCTAGATTGATTTGATGTTTACTATTTTTTTTAATTATCAGGAGTAATAGCTATGATTGGTTATGCAGTAATTGGTACAAAAGATTTAGAGCGTTCATGTGCATTTTATGGTGCTTTATTAGAGGGTATTGGTGGTAAGCAATTGATGGGCTTAGACCATATTAAGTTTTATGGTACTGATGCCGGTGGTGCCATGCTTGCTGTTGCGAGCCCTCATAATGGCGAACCACAGGCTTGTGGTAATGGGAATATGATTGCGATACCTGGCGGCTCTCCAGAAGGTGCTGATAAGTTATATGCAAAAGCAATCGAATTAGGTGCAACAGACGAGGGTGAGCCTGGCCAGCGCTTTCCTTTCTTCTATGGTGGCTACGTACGCGATTTAGATGGCAACAAGCTATGCTTCTTTCATATGACAGACGCTTAAGTTGCTGAGTTTATAGTTTTAGTTAACCCTTTTTATTTTTTGTTTAGAAAGGGTTAACTAATATATATTATCTGAACTTGATGGCATTTTTTTCAAAACAGAGTGAAACTTCTTTTAGTAATATTTTTTAATGACATCTCCATTATAAAAAGTCTTTTTCAAGCCTTTTCCCTATCACAGTGCACTGGTCTAGCAAGTCTGTTATATGTTTTTGTGTTAATAGCTCGTTAGCGATAATCAAACGTATACCCACTTTGCCTTTATAGCGGGCATAGTCACTGTAGGCACCACCTTCGGCCATCATGGTTTTGGTGATAGCCATATTTAATTTAGCGACAGCGTCTTCGTGCTCTGCTTCAACCGCTTTTAAAGAGGATGGGATATACCTAAATAATACATTTAAGTATGCAGCGGGTGCTAACATTTCTAGTGATTCGTGCTGATTAATTTTGTCGACACAAAGTGTTTTAGTGGCTTGCAAATGATCAATTTTTTTAGCAAAGCCTTGCTTGCCAATTGCCTTCCAACTTAGCCATACCTTTAATGCATCGGCACGGCGGCCACACTGAATCGAGCGTTCTCCCAAATTGTAGTCAGCATTCGCATCTTGGTGAAATAAATATTCGCCACCACCTCCTGCTATACAGGGCTTTAGCGAACCTGCTTGTTTGACTAAAACGACCGCTGCAGTTAAAGGTACATTCATGAGTTTATGTGCATCCCAAGCAAAGGAATCGACTAAGTGAGAGTCTTTTATTAGCAATTTATGTGTTTCTGAAAAAAGTACAGGGGCTCCCCAAGCACCATCAACATGCAGCCAAATGTTATATTTTTTTGCGATAGGGCTCACATCGGTAACTGAATCATAGGCACCAATGACTGTTGTGCCAGCAGTGAGACCAATATAAAAAGGTAGATCACCATCGGCAAGCGTTTGTTTAATGGCTTCTTCTAATGCCTCGGGTATTATTTTGCCTTCATCATCGGAGGCAACACTAATAAGGTTGTCGGTGCCAATACCCAATAGGTTTGCCGCGCGTTGATTGGAGTAGTGTGCTTGCTCCGAAACATAAGCAACTAATTTACGCCCCATCATACCCTGCGTTTTAGATTCGGGATAAGCGCTATGGCGTGCGAGCATCATCCCAATAAGGTTTGCTTGGCTGCCACCAGACACCATAATGCCTTCACCATTTTCAAAGCCAATTAACTTATTCCACTGGCGTATCAACTCTAGTTCCATCAAGGTGGCGACAGGGCCTACTTGATAGGTGTGCATTGTCGAATTAGCAAGACTAGTAATCCAATCACCCAGTAATGCTGGATGGTTTGCACCTGAATAAAGTAATTTATTAAAACCCGGTTGAGAGACATCAGGGCTGTAGTGAATATAATCGTTAATGGCTTTTTCTAAATCCTCACTGGTACAGCCTTCTTCACCTAATTTAAGGTCTAGTATTTTTTCTAACTCGGTTGCTATAGGTGTTTGAGAGACTGGACGATCTTGTTTAGACCATTGATTCACAGCTCTAGAAAGTATGTCGAGATTATCTTGCATAGGGGCGGCTCACGGAAAAAATAATAAATTTAAAGGCACATAACAGGCATATACACTAGCAGTGCAGCAGCGGTGTGTATTATAAAGTAACTTAATAGAATTGGCTCATGCTATTTAGTTGCCTTGGTGTATTGGCTGAGTTAGTGTGCTTTAAATAAATCACAAGCCAGCAATGTAAGTTCCTTATTCTTTGATAGTAGGTTGTTATGAAATCATTTAGTAAATCCTTCACACAGCAAGAATCACTACCAGAAGCATCTATTGATGCCGCGACATCGATAATGCGCTCAGGGAGATTGCATCGCTACAATACCTTACCTAATGAGTTGAGTGAGACGGATTATCTGGAAATAGAATTTGCCAAATATATGGATGTACCTTATTGCCTGGCTTGCTCCTCCGGTGGTTATGCTTTGCATATTGCCATGCGCGCAGCAGGCATCAATAAGGGCGATAAAGTGCTATGTAATGCTTTTACTTTGGCCCCGGTACCTGGTGCGATTCATAATAGTGGTGCTATTCCTATACTGGTCGATGTTGATAGTGATTATAAAATTGATTTCGAGGATCTTGAATTAAAAGCAAAGGTAAGTGGCGCGCGCTTTTTTATGTTGTCGCATATGCGTGGGCATATAGCTGACATGGATCGAATAGTTAAGCTTTGTAAACAGTATGATTTGTTTTTAATCGAAGATTGCGCACATACAATGGGTGCTAGTTGGCAAGGTAAAAAAAGTGGCACCTTTGGTGATATAGCCTGCTTTAGTGCGCAAACCTATAAGCATATTAACTCTGGTGAAGGAGGCTTTTTGATCAGCCCGCACGATGACATTATGGCGCGTGCAATTGTGTATTCGGGGTCTTATATGTTGTTTGATCGCCACCAAGCCGCACCGCCTAAAGAGGCATTTAATGATATTCGTTACGAGACACCAAATTATAGCGGCCGTATGGATAATTTACGCGCTGCTATTTTACGACCTCAGTTAGAGGCTCTTGATGAACAATGTCAGCGTTGGAATACACGTTATAGATTATTGGAAAAAACACTCAATCAGAGTGTGCATATCTCACTACCTAAGCGATCAGTCGATGAAGAGTTTGTAGCAAGTTCTATCCAATTCTCACTAGTGGGGTTTTCGTCCAAACAAATTAAGCAATGCGTTAAAGACTGTAGCGAAAGAGGCGTTGTTATCAAGTGGTTTGGTGCGAGTGAGCCGGAGGGCTATACCAGTCGCTACGATAGTTGGCGTTACATTGACCAGATGCCAGCTCTACCAAAAACAGAAAGAATACTTTCAAACTTAGTAGATATGCGTATACCACTTACTTTTAGTGAGCAGGATTGTACGTTAATCGCTGAGATTATTGTCGATGTGGTAGAGGCGTGCTCGACAAAGGAGTAGCATGTTTATATCACTAATGAAAAAATTAGATGATTAATCAAATAACATTTTTTTCTTTTTAGAAATAAAGCCAAAGGTCAGAGGAACAATAGCCAATAACAACATCGATATAATTAATTGTGGGCTAAAAATATCCTGTACTGCGTTAATTTCAGAAAGGCTTCTACCTGCATTGACATAAACAAACAAAATTGTCAGCAACCCCAATTGCGTTGAGGCGTAAAATTTTAGCGTGCTGATTTTACTGAGGCCTAACAGTATAGCCGGAAAAGAAAACGGCATCCCAGGGACTAAACGCATACTGAGTGCCACCATAAAACTATCGGTGCTCGTTGCTTTTTTGAGGCTGGTAAATTTGTCGGCGAATTTTTTTTGTATCCAATCACTACATAGGTAGCGTGTTATCAAAAACAGGCACGTACCGCCTAAGGCACTCATAAAAGATACAATCAATAGCCCATCAATATTGCCAAATAAAAAGCCTGCAATCATGGTAGGTACACTTACAAAAGGCATCGGTAATGAGCAAATGGCAAAGTAAAATGCCATAAAAATAAGCATGCCTTCGAGACGGTTATTTTCTACAAAACTGAGTGCAGTGCTCGCGCTTAGTTTTGCAGCATCAAGGGATAAGTTATCTTTAAATACAAATAATAACGTCAAGGTGGCCGCGACAAATACTAAAAAAATAAGTATTTTTGTCGCAGCACTTGGCGCATTTGTTAAGACGTTCTGCTTCAAAATTTTTATACTGACTAGTCCGCTAGCGAGTAGGGGAGAGTGAACATTGACCTCTGTCTGGATTAGGTGGTACATCCATTTCTAGGTTTTTACTCAACTGGTCAGCACCGCCAATGTACTTTTCATCTAACCATATTTGCGGCACTGTCACTGGGGTTTTAGGCCCTACAATGGGTTTTACACGTGCAAGCATTTCATAGAGTGCACGGGGCTGTTTTACCACATCGTGATATTTATAGTTAACGCCTGCACGATCTAAAGACTCTTTAGCTATCTTGCAATGGGGGCAGCTCTCTTTACCAAAGACAATGTTTTCGGTAACGGGTGCTTTCTTTGCGTAGGCTTCTATTACAGCCTCAGTTAGTAGGCCACGGTTAAGTGCACGACCTTGACTAACAATTTTATCTTCAACGATTACAATAGGCGCATGAAAACCACCTTTCATCAAAGGCTTCCACCATTCACTTAACCAGTCACGCATAACAAGTTTAACGGGGATGCCCTCAAGGTCAGTATCAATAGTATCTTGTATAACATCTTTTGTGAGTGAGCATTCTCCGCAAGGGATATTCACTTTAAATGGTCCCCAGCTTCCTGCCCATCGGTAAACGGTAATAGTAATTTCGTGCTCTGTCACAATACGTAATCCTCAAATAATTACTCAATGCTGCTTAAGTATAAACCTATAGAGTAGTGTAGTAACATTAAGTTCACCGAAATAAATATAAGGCAATACAAAACGCCATAGATACTGAGCCATTAATCCTCTGGGGTTAAAATAATTTTTGCAGCAGCGGTTTTTCCCTGTGATAAATCTACAAAAGCATTATTGCCTTCGCTTAAAGGACGTTGTTCTATCCAATCAAGCTTGCCAAGTGAACCATTATAAAGAGCATCTACTGTGTCTTTAAAGTCTTGCATGGTATAGGTGTAACAACCACCAAGGGTAACTTCTTGTAAGGTTAATTTACGTATATCTAAACCATCGTTATTATCCATTAAACCAATATGAACAATAGCTCCGCCGGGCTTTACTGCTTTAGAGGCGGCCTCTCGCGTTAGGCGCCCACCGACGGCATCGTAGATAATGTCATATGCATTTTCTTCAGGAGAGTCGTCAATAGGGTTATAAAGCGTACAGATATTTTCTTTTTGAACAGTTGCCTGCCGTAGTGAATTAGTCTCGCCAAGGGTAATATTGTGACAGCCAAAACTGTGCAAGATTAATGCGCAGGATAAACCAACAGCACCACCGCCTAAGACTAATACTTTTGCGTCACTAATGTCGCAGTTAGCTATTTGTTTGCCGCGCATCACTGCATGCCAAGAGGTTGCTACAGGCTCAGTTAATGCCGCGTGTAAATAGCTCATGTCGTCAGGTAGAGTAATTAAATTGCGCTCGGGCATACGCAATAATTCTGCAAAAGCACCTTGGCGTGGTTGCATACTAATGATCTGGCGCGACTGACAAAGATTTTCACGGCCACTGGTACAATAGTGGCATTCATTGCAGCTTACTAAAGGATTAACAACAACCCTTTTACCTTTTTTACTACCACTAATTACTTGGCCACTTACTTCGTGCCCTAAAATTAACGGGGCTATACGGCGTTCGTCGTGGCCAAAATAGGCGTGCATATCAGAGCCACAAATACCACTGGCTTTTACTTCAATAAGGGCTTCACCTATCTCTGGGATCGGATCGGGCTCGCTACGATATTCTAATTGGCGGTCATTGGTATAGACTAATGCCTTCACAGCGCTTTACCTCTTTTCAGTTTTATCAGTGCTTAGTAATAATGACCTTGAGGACTTTATTTTGCCGTAAACCCACCGTCCACGGATAATACCTGCCCAGTGATATAGCTTGATGCTGGTGAGGCCAAAAAAATAGTGGCGCCATCAAGATCGGCTAATTCACCGTTGCGTCCAATAGCGGTCATACGTGCATTGTGCTCAAGCATCTCTGGGTTTTCATAGACGGCTTTAGTCAATGCTGTCGGGAAAAACCCCGGAGCAATAGCATTGGCCATAATGCCATCTCGGGACCAGTTTTCGGCCATCGCGCGGGTTAATTGCGTAACACCACCCTTAGAGGCACCATAGGGCATACTATTGGGAAAGGCGCGAAAGGACTGTAGTGATGCAATATTAATAATGCGTCCATAGCCTTTTTGCTGCATACCTGAGATGCAATGGCGCGCTAAAAAGAAGGGGGTCGATAAATTAATATTGAGGGTTTGATCCCAGCTTTCATCGCTAATATCACTGGCTGGTTGACGCAAATTAATGCCTGCGGCATTGATGAGAATATCCGGTGCGCCAAATAAGTCTGTCGCTTGGAGGGCGACATCAGCGAGACAAGAGCGGTCTGATAAATCGGCAGCAATTGTCTCTACGTTTCCTTTAAGGGAGTCGTTCGCCTCGAATTCAGCTTTTGCACTGGATAAATTTTTCTCACTACGCGCAACCAAAATAACCTTTGCACCTGCATTTAATAATGCCCATGCCATTCTTTTACCAATACCCGAAGAGCCACCGGTACAGAGTGCGACATGGCCTGTAAGATCGAAAAGAGACTGCATGGATTTATTCATTGTTTTTCCATTTTGGCGCATTGTTAAAGCAGTTTTTAATTTAGGCACAGGGCTATTTATCTTCTCTCAGGGCTGTTTATTACAGGGAGCCTAGGTTAAAAGTCTCATCTGGGTAGTATTTCGCTAAACGAATATCGCCTGTGCGGGCATGGCCTTCCATACCTTCGCCACGAGAGATGCGGGCAGTCGTTGCACCAACATCACGGGTGGCCTCTTTACTTTGGCGCTGGTAAGTGACTACCTTAATAAATTTAGAGGCACTCAAGCCACCGGTGTAACGACCAGCCCCTTTAGTGGGTAAAATGTGGTTAGTTCCTGAGCATTTATCACCAAAGGCAACAGTTGCCTCCTCGCCAACAAAGAGAGAGCCATAATTCTTAAGGCGGCCAAGCCACCAATCTAAATTATCTGCTTGTACCTCCAAATGTTCAGCGGCGTATTGGTCACTAATGGTCGCTATTTCTTCGTTAGTATCGCATAAAATAATTTCGCCGTAATCTCTCCATGCTGCGAATGCGGCATCTCTTTGTACCTGTGGTAAAGATTCAATGTAATGGGGCATTCTCTCTATGACGGCATCGGCCAGCTCACGAGAATTGGTAAACAACCAGGCTGGTGAGTCTGGTCCGTGCTCTGCTTGACCTGCTAAATCGCAGGCAACAATTTCTGGGTCTGCATTGCCATCGGCAATAATGGCTATTTCCGTAGGCCCTGCAAATAAATCAATACCTACACGACCAAATAATAAGCGCTTGGCCTCTGCAACAAACTTGTTGCCAGGGCCCACTAAAATATCGGCGGGTTGGTTGGTGAACAATCCGTAGGCCATGGCTGCAATACCTTGGACGCCGCCCATCGCTAAAATAGTATCGGCACCGGCAAGATCCATGGCATAAACAATAGCAGGGTGCATACCTTGCTCGCCGTGGGGTACAGAGCAGGCAATCACATTTTCGACACCGGCAACCTTAGCTGTTGCTACACTCATAATGGCTGAGGCGATATGTGCGTAGCGACCACCAGGGACATAACAACCTGCCGTCGTCATAGGAATTAATTTTTGGCCAGCAAACAAGCCAGGGCTTAATTCGGTTTCGAACTCTTGCATGCTATCGCGTTGCGCTGTGGCAAAACGACTGACACGCTCATAGGAAAAATGGATGTCATCCTTTAGTTGTTGAGGCACCAATGCTTTAGCCGCTTCTATTTGCTCACGACTCATAATAGGGGAGCCTTTATCCCAACCATCGAGCTTTTTAGCGTATTCAAGTGCTTTTGCCTCACCACCTTCTTCTATTTCTCGCAGCATATCTACGACTATTTCACGGGTATTATCTTCACCGGTTGCCGAGGTTTTATCTGCTTTTTTGATGTAAGTTATAGCCATTGTTCTCTCCTGCCACGCGCTATGCGCGCGATTGTTTACTTTGTAGGTATGTTACGGAATAGGGATGCGCGCAACGAGTTGCTCGTCGACTATTACTTCATGTAAGCGCTTACATTTAGGGTAATAATTCGGTACGCTTTTGTCAACAGTTAAAATATAATGCCTGTGTTTATAGGCTATAGCCTTAACCATCAATTGTGCTCTTGGTGACATTAACCGAGGTAGTGAAGTGTGTCGGAACGGACTAAAATCATAAAAAAACAGGGAAAACCTACGCCCCGTAGTGTCTCACTCAGTGATGTTGCAAAACACGTTGGTGTTTCAACGGCTACGGTATCGCGTGTACTTAATAACCCCGAAAAAGTTGCCGAAAAAAAACGCTTGATCATCGAAGAGGCTATAACCGAGTTAGGTTATATACCCGATGGTGCAGCGAGGGCGCTTGCTTCGAGGCACACTAAAACTATTGGTGCTGTAGTACCGACACTCGATAATGCCATTTTTGCAACGGGTATACAGGCTTTGCAGAGTAGGCTTAAAAGCGCGGGCTATACATTATTAGTTGCCAGCCACGAGTATGATCTCGATGAAGAACTTCATGAGGTCAAAACTCTATTGCGCCAAGGTGTTGAAGGGATTATGTTAGTGGGAGGAACACACAGGCCAGAGTTAGACGATCTTTTAACGCGGCAACATATTTCTCATGTTAACTGCTGGGCTTATGATGCAGGCTCACCAAAACCCTATGTGGGTTTTGATAACAAAAAGGCGGCGCGGCGGCTTACGGATTATTTATTGGGGTTAGGGCATAGACATCTTGCGGTTATTATTGGTCATACTACCAATAATGATCGTGCTGCAGATCGATTAGCGGGCATTAAAGAAGCGATGGCAAGTCAGGGCTTAGTGCTTGAAGAGGGCAGCATTTTGCAGCGAGCATACTCTGTTAAGCAGGGGCGTGAAGCAATGCAGGCCTTATTAAAAAGTAGTATTAAGCCCACAGCCGTTATTTGCGGTAATGATATATTAGCATTGGGTGCATTGGCCGAGTGTAAAGCCGCTGGTGTTAGTGTTCCCGATGATATTTCAATTACGGGTTTTGATGATCTAGAGTTATCCTCACAGCTTGTGCCAGCCTTAACAACGGTACGTATCCCTTCAGCAGAAATGGGAAGGCTAGCAGCCGACCATCTGATTGCCCAAATTAATCAGGAAGATACCTTGCTAAGTACAGAGGTGGATATAGAACTGATGATTAGAGATACCACTGCTGCTGCCCCCGGATGTAAAAAGTCATAAATACCACTCACTACAGCCAGCCCCGATTTTTATAGATACGCGTTGCCGACTACTGACCTAAATATTTAGCATTTGTTGATAAACTATGTTTTTATGTCCTTGTTTGTTAAGTTTTACTTATGAATTGAGGTGGGTGAACAACTATGGCGATTAAATTTTTAAGAACATTGATTGCGATCTCCGAAAAAGGCAATTTTAGCGATGCGGCTGATCAAGTGTGTGTTAGCCCAGCAGCAGTTAGCCAGCAGATGAAAAAATTAGAGGAAATACTGCAAGTTGGCCTATTCGATAGAAATAAACGCACGCCAGAGTTAACCATAACAGGCAAAGCACTGGTGCCTAAGGCACGCGAGATTGTTCGTTACTACGACGCGATGCTACAGGATGTTAACAATCAAGACGCTATGCGTGGTGAGTTTACTTTGGGTGCAGTGTCTTCGTCCCTAGCTAGCCTGCTACCTATGAGTATTAAGGCTTTATTACATGAGCACCCAGAGATACATATACGCTTAGTAACAGCTCCATCTCACGATTTATTACCCCAGTTGGATCGCGGCGCAATTGATGCGGCTATTATGAGTAAACCTCTAGCGCTGCGACAACATTTCAAATGGCAAACCTTTGCACAAGAAGAGTTAGTGGTAATGTGCTCTAAGGAGTTGCTATCTAGCGACCCACTGGAGTTGCTCAAAAATAACCCCTACATACGTATGAGTCGCTATAGCGTTGTTGGGGTTATGGTCGATGATATTTTACATCAGCATAAGTTGAACCTTAGAGATGCTATGGAGTTATCTTCCTTAGATAATATTACCAGTATGGTGTCTCATAATTTAGGTGTTGCCATTGTGCCGCGCCCTTGTGTTATGGACCATCACTATAAGGATGTAAAGTTTATTCCTCTGCCCACAGTAACATCGAGATCGATGGGCATACTCTCTAGACAAGATAATCCGAAAGTCACAATAGTTGATGGCTTATTACATGCACTTAAGCAAACTACAGTCTCTTTTAAAGAACATGAAACCAATGAAAGCTTACCTACAGAATAATTAGAAAAGTTAACAAATATTTATTTTCTATATATTTTTATTAAGGTTTTCTTAATCGAGACTTTAGTTTTTTTGCCTGTTTTTTCTGTTGTACATGTAATAAGGTGCCAAAAATAGAGTCACCATATTAGCAATAGGAACCTACCCGCATGTCAATTAACAACAGAATCCTTAGTGATTTTGAAAATAACAACGTTGAATTTATTACCACGGTACCTTGCAAACAACTTGCGGGTGTTATTGACGTGATTGATAACAGCGAGAAGATTTTTCATATCCCCTCTAATAAAGAAGATGAGGGTATGGGCTTGTGTGCTGGTGCTTATATGGGCGGTAAGCGCTCGGCGATTATCATGCAAAATACTGCTATTGGTGTCACCATTAACACCTTGGCAACGTTAATTCAATATTATCACTTTCCCTTACCTATGTTGATTAGCTATCGCGGTGAGTTAGGTGAACCTGTCGCTTGTCAGGTTGAGATGGCGATACACACCAAAGCACTCTTACAGCAAATGAATATTCCTACTTATCATTTCCATCACCCAGACGATGTACAAGAGTTTGATGCAATCCTTAAACATACTTTTATGTGCAATAAGCCAACGGCTATCTTAACCGATGCAAGTTTTTGGAATAAAGCTAACAACCAAGAGGGAGCCGCATAATGATACGAAGTGATATTTTAAAAACATTGATCCCTGTTATTTCCGATAAATTAGTTGTCTGTAATATTGGCTTGCCTTCCCAAGAGCTACACATGCTCGATGATCAGCCCAGTAATTTTTATATGCTAGGAACAATGGGTTTGTCATCTTCTATTGGTTTGGGCTTAGCGCTTGCGCAAAAAGACCAAGTAATTGCGATTGATGGTGATGGCTCAGTGCTAACAAACTTTGGCACCTTACCGACTATTGCTAATAACGTTGCTGATAATTTTATATTGCTTATTATTGATAACGGCAGTTATGGCTCGACAGGTGACCAACCCACTTATGCCGGTAAAAAAACATCACTTGCCGCTGTTGCTAAAGCCTGCGGTTGTGACAATGTTGTCGAGTGCCGTGCAGAGCAGACAGCCGATGCGCTACAGGCGGCGTTAGAGAGTCATAAAATGACAATCATTGTAAGCAAATGCGAATCGGGTAATATACCTGTCCCTGTTATTACTATGGACCCTGTTGTTATTGCTCATCGCTTTATGAACGAAGTAAAAACAAGAAATTAAAAAAATAAGTATTTGCCGATGTTTACTCCCTCAAATATTCACACCTTTGCCGATGCACGCAGGCTTGCGCAAAAAAAACTGCCCTGGATGGTTTATGATTATATCGATGGCTCGGCGGGTGAGGGTTTTGCTGATAGTTTAAATCGACAAGTTATTGCAAAGGCTCGACTTAAAACGCAAGTTCTAAGAAATGTAGAAACGCGCTCCTTAGCGCACCATGTATTCGATAAATCGACAAATTTACCCTTTGGTATTGCCCCCATGGGCATGTGTAATTTATCAACGCCTGGCGCCGACCTTATGCTCGCGCGATTAGCCGCTAGTCATAATATCCCTGTCGGGGTCTCTACGGCAGCATCAACACCTTTAGAGAAAATGATAGAGGTGGCCTGTGGCAATGCTTGGTTTCAATTGTATTTTGGGGGTGATGAATCCGTTAGTAATAAATTGATTGATCGTGCCGAGGCGTGTGGTTACGAGGTGTTAACCTTAACCGTCGATGTTGCCGAAGTTGGCCGCCGCCCGCGAGAATTGCGCCGCGGTTTTAAGATGCCTTTTCGTATAGGGCCTAGTCAGTTTTTTGATTTTGCTATGCACCCAAGGTGGTCACTTAACACTTTATTTCGTGGTGCTCCTACCTTGGCAAATTTTGGTGGAGATACTGGCCACTTTGATCGTACTAAAAGCCGTGCTGGTGCCGACTGGGAATTTTTAGCGCGGCTTCGTGAGCGCTGGCAAGGTAAATTAGTTGTTAAAGGTGTGTTAGGCGCTGATGATGCCATCAAATTAAAAAACCAAGGTGTTGATGCCATACAAGTATCGTCCCACGGTGGCCGTCAACTAGAGAGTGCCCCGCTAGCTTTTAATGCCTTAGGCGATATTCGCGAGGCCTTAGGCGATATTCGCGAGGCCTTAGGCGAGGGCTTCCCGTTATTTTATGACTCTGGTATTCGCAATGGGGAAGATATCATCAAAGCCTACGCACAAGGTGCCAGTTTTGTGATGCTTGGGCGTCCGTTGCTATTTGCTATGGCAGCAAAGGGTGAAGCAGGCTTACTTGAGCTTTGCGATGTATACCAGCAGGAGTTATCCATTGGGCTTGCACTGATGGGGCTAACATCTATCAATGAGATACAATCAACAATGTTAACAACTGAGCCTTATAGTCTTAATAAATAGTTTTTTTATTGGATCTAACACACCATTATTTTTATTCTATACAAATTGTTTTTTAAAAACCCTATTCAATATTTTTAAAGCGTTATTTTTTAATTCGATTCAATTATTAGCTGATTTCGCTAATAGTAGAATAAGTAATTACTGTTCCTATTTTTTAATATATTTTTAATTTTCTTTGTAAATAGACAAAGCTTTTATTGCTTTACAAGCAGCTTAAGAGTAGTTTGGTTGGCGAAGTATTGAAATGCCTAAAATTTTCATAACTTACTGGAAGAATAATTATGTCTAATAAAATTCTAGTGGCTATAGACGGTAGTGAAGGTGGTAAAAGAGCATTAAATACAGCCGTTGAATATGCCAAGTTAACGCATTCAAGTCTTGTTTTATCCTATATTATTGATTGGTCTCCTTATAGTTTTCATACGCCAGAAGAATTAGCAGAAAGGCAAAAGCGCCGAGATTCTGAAATTCAGCGAGCCAATGATTTAATTCTTAATCCAGAAGCGCTAGCTCTCGAAAAAGAAGGTTTGGCAGTTGAAACAGTTGTGCGACATGGAAAAATTGCCGAGACTCTCAAGGAAGTTGCTAAAGAGTACGATGTATCACAAATTTATATCGGCAAGTTAGGAGAGTCGCGCATGCGCTCGATGATATTTGGTAGTGTAACAGCAGCGCTCATTCAGACTGCTTTGTTACCGGTTACCGTTGTTCCATAATTCACTATTTCCATTTCATAATAATTTCATTAATAAAAATTAATAGTAAATGTGAGGGGTGACATGAAAAAATTATTCTTATTGCTTGGCTTAGTGTTTTTACCATTTGCCAATGTTTACGCAGGTATTGATGAAACAATCAATAATGCGACTGCACCGATTGCTGCGTTTATTGGCAAAGTGGTTTTTTTCAAAGTTCCTGTCTTTGGTGCGCAGTTACCGCTAGTTGTATTGTGGTTAGTCGTTGGCGCTGTGTTTTTTACCTTTTATATGCGCTTTATCAATATCAGGGGCTTTAAACACGCCATTGAGTTGGTTAGAGGTGATTATTCCGACCCTAAAAGCCATGGTGAGGTTTCTCACTTTCAGGCATTAGCCACGGCCGTTTCGGGTACCGTAGGTATTGGTAATATTGGTGGTGTTGCTGTTGCCGTTACGGTGGGCGGTGCAGGCGCGACGTTTTGGCTAATCGTTGCCGGTATTTTGGGTATGTCGACAAAATTTGTTGAATGTACCTTGGGTGTAAAATACCGCCAAGAGTTTGAAGATGGGCACGTTTCTGGTGGCCCTATGTATTACCTCCGGCAGGGGTTTTCGGATAGAGGCATGGCCGGCTTTGGTAAATTTATGGGTACTTTTTATGCCATCGGTATTTTTATTGGTGCTTTGGGTATCGGTAATATGTTTCAGTCTAACCAAGCCTATGTACAATTAAATACGGTGGCTGGTGGGGCATTAGATGGATTTGGTTGGTTAGTTGGGTTAATACTTGCCGCGGTTGTTTTTTCAGTCATTATTGGTGGTATTAAATCCATTGCTCGTGTGACAGAAAAGATTGTTCCTTTTATGGCGATTTTTTATTGTATTTTTGCCATTATCGTTATCTTGATGAATGTAGGTTCTCTTCCACAAGCGATCGCTAATATATTTACAGGCGCTTTTACGGGTGAAGGGGTTGCAGGTGGTGCATTGGGTGCAATGATCATTGGTTTCCAACGAGCAGTATTCTCAAACGAAGCAGGTATTGGTTCAGCGTCTATTGCTCACTCAGCGGTTAAAACGAATGAGCCAGTGACTGAAGGTATCGTCTCTGTGTTAGAGCCATTTATCGATACTATTGTGATCTGTACGATTACAGCTTTGGTGATTGGTACGGCTCAAGTTGCAGACCCTAATTTTGCCAATGGTGCTAAAGGTGTGGCAATGACATCGGCAGCTTTTCAGCGTGAGTTTAGTTGGTTTCCATTACCGTTAGCATTTGCTGCATTACTGTTTGCTTTCTCTACGATGATTTCGTGGTCTTACTATGGTTTAAAAGGTTGGACCTATTTATTTGGTGAAAGTGAAAAAGGGCAGACAACATATAAGCTAATCTTTTGTGCCTTTGTTGCCTTAGGTTGCATTGTAGAACTAGGACCAATATTGGATATCTCAGATGCCTTAGTATTCTTAATTTGTGTGCCTAATATATTGGGCTTGTATTTCTTAGCGCCGATAGTTAAACGTGAAATGGAATCTTATTTTGCGAGAATAGAAAGCGGAGAGATAAAAAAGTTTAAGTAATTTTTCTAAGCTGTTTTTAAGCGGCCAATCATTATTGTTAGGAGGATGATTGGTCGCTTAAATTTAAAAGTACTAGTGTTTTTTAATGACTAAACTACCAATGGAATAACCGGCACCAAAGGAACAAATAAGCCCAATGTCACCACTGGTTAAATCTTTATGGTGTAAGTTAAAGGCAATTAGCGAGCCTGCCGATGCCGTATTGGCATAGCGATCCAACACGATAGGAGCTTCTTCGGGGGATGGGGTACGGCCCAGTAGCTTTTTAGTAATTAACTGATTCATATTAATGTTGGCTTGGTGCAACCACCAACGTTTAACACCTTCAATTGCAATATCGATAGATGCCAGCTGGCTGGCAATATGTTCAGCGGCCATTGGGCAGACTTCCTTAAAGACTTTTCTACCTTCTTGATGAAACAATTTATCGTCGGCAAAGGGGTCGCTATCATCTACACGCGAGGTATAGCCAAAATCAGAGCGGATATTATTAGAGTAACTGGTGACTGCTTTTGTATTTAATATTTCGTAGATGTGATCGGCGTTTGCGGTTTCGGCACGTTCCACCACCGTTGCTGTTGAGACATCGCCAAAAATAAAATGGCTGTCTCGATCACAGTAGTTTACCTGTGGTGAGGTAAGCTCTGGGTTAATGACCAGTACGCTTTTGGCCGTACCTGCACTGACCATTTCATAAGCGCGTTGTAGTGCAAAGGTCGCCGCCGAGCAGGCAACTAACATATCAAACCCAAAGCCTTGGATACCTAACTCGTTTTGTACTTCTATGGCAATAGCTGGATAGGAGCGTTGTGTATAAGCACAGGAGATAATCACTGCATCAATGTCACTGGCAGATTTTTTGGCCTCATTTAAGGCAATTTTGGCTGCATTAACGGCCATTTCTGCTTGGTGCGATAAGGTATCAATAGGGCGCTCTTCCAATTTAGGACGCATTCTATCGATATCTAAAATCCCTTCTTTACGGTAAGCAAAGCGGCTTTTGATACCCGATGCTTTAGCAATGAAATCCGCGCTTGATAGTGGTTTTGCTATTTTGTCGCCAGAGGCTATATCTTCGGCATTTTCACGATTATATTGCTCGGAATATTGATTGTAGGCTTCTACTAACTCTTCATTAGTAATGGTGTTTTCAGGTGTCCAAAGGCCGGCACCACTGATCACGACTGTATTATTCATGAATATTGATTACTCTCAGTTAAAGCTGGGGCAAAACTTGGTCGAATGATTGAACATTCTTATTATTATTAACAATAATGGTGACTATTTGCCCAAACCTCGATTGTGTCTTAATTAAGGCTAAGCGTCTAGTCAGTTATGGGTAGTGCGGTGTCTTATATCGCTATTTATACATCGTTATTTATGGCTTTTTAGATAAAATCACGCCAGCCTCTAAATGATCGGTATAAGGGAACTGATCAAAGGCAGCCAAGGCTTTTATGCTATGGGTCTGTGTAAGGCTTGTTAGGTTTTCGGCCAGTGTTACTGGGTTACAAGAGATGTAAATGATATGTTCAAAGCGTTGTACCATGCTTACGGTTGCTTCATCGAGGCCGGCACGAGGCGGGTCGACAAAGACTGTTGAAAAGCAATAATCGTCTAAATCGATGTCTTTGAGTCGCCTAAACTCCCGCTTTTTATCCATAGCCTCGACAAAATCTTCGCTCGACATACGGGCAATAAAGACATTATCGATAGCATTTTTCTTTAGGTTAGCGAGCGCCGCATTCACTGATGTTTTGGCTATTTCTGTTGCTACCACACGGGTAAAGTTTTGCGATAGAGGGAGGGTAAAATTGCCATTACCACAGTAGAGTTCGAGTAGGTCACCACCGAAGCTGTTACTGTTATTAACCGCCCATTCGAGCATCTTCTCGCAGACACTGCCATTGGGTTGGGTAAACCCGCCTTCTATTTGCTTGTAATGATAAGCGCGGCTATTAACATTTAGGGTTTCATCGACATAGTCGCGCTCGAGTACAATCTTTTGTTTGCGACTGCGACCTACAATATCAATGCCTAGCTTTTCTCTAATGGGTTTAATTGCCTCTATCCAACTATCGTCTAGAGGTTTGTGATAGATGAGGCTAACCAGTGTGTCACCGCTCAATGTACTTAAAAACTCTATCTGGAAGCATTTTCTACGCAATATCTCTTTTTCGCAAATAGCGCTGAGTAACTCAGGCATTAGCTGGTTAATGAGCGCACAGGCGACGGGAAACTGCTCTAAAAAGATGAGTTCCTTTGTGCTTTTTTCTGTCATGGCATAATGGCTTTGCTCACCTTCGTGCCAAACTTTAAATTCAGCTCTAAGTCGATAATGACGCCTTGGCGACTCGATAATATTAATATCGTCAGCGTTATAGGCAGCACTATCTACAAAAGGGCTTATCGAATCTTTAAAAAGACCGATTTTTTCGTTGAGCTGTTTTTGATAAAGCTGCTCTGTGCCGTCCTTATCGTCAAATGTCTTTATCAATTGTTGGAGGCTAGTCATGGTGCCGCGTGCTCTGCTGTGTATGTATTGGCTTATATTGTAGCTAGTAAATAGGGTGCGAATGATAAACGAAAAGTGTGTCAACTTCATGGGTTTATGGTGTCATTGCTTTGTCATAGGAGCAGGGGTATATTCCCTGTGTGCTAGTGATTCCCCATGCCTTTAAACGATAAAGAATTAAATAATGCTCGATATACTTGCGGCAGCGACGATGCTGTTCTTAATTATGGACCCGTTGGGTAATTTACCGATTTACATGTCGGTACTTAAAACCATTGAGCCTAAGCGCCGACAAATAATTATATGCAGAGAGCTTGCTGCCGCGCTGATTATTTTGATGCTTTTTTTACACAGTGGGCAAGTCTTGCTCGATTTTTTAAAGATCGAACAAGAGACGGTGAGTATCGCTGGCGGCATTTTATTGTTTCTAATTGCATTGCGCATGATATTTCCACAGCCCGGTGGTGTTATGTCGCTACCTTCGGGCGAAGAGCCTTTTATTGTGCCATTAGCGGTGCCTTTAATTGCGGGCCCATCGACAATGGCCGCGCTTATTCTACTATCTAACCAAGAGCCCAATAAAATGGTGCAATGGAGCCTAGCACTATTTGCCGCTTGGTTAGCTAGTGCTGTTATTCTATCATTTTCAGGTGTTTTTCATCGTATATTGGGAGAGAAGGGCCTCAACGCGATTGAGCGTTTGATGGGAATGATTTTAATTATGATCGCTATCCAAATGCTATTGAATGGTATTGCAGCTTATATAGGCAATTGGTCCAATTTCTTATAAGGCTGTTTGGCCCTCAAGCTTGTGACAGTCTTTTGATGATTTTAAATAAACCTTGGTTGTCTGGAAATTCTGATAATAGTTTATATTCAAAGCGCCGCCACTTTCGCATAATCTTTTTTCTAGCCATAAAGCCGACATGATTACTAATCGGAAGGAACTCTGTATTGCCGATATTATCGATAAGAACTAACCTCCCTATACCAGATTCGCTTTTCTGGCAGACAATATTTCTGTGGGCAAGGCTTTTAGTAACAACTTTGTTCTTGAGCAGATAGCTCTTTAGCATAGATAGTGAGATGAGTAAATCATCAAAGTATGTCGTAGTTTTCTCGTTTGAGTTTAAGTAATGGCCTAAAGATCTTGAGATGCTACCATCAAAATCCAAGATCATATCAAAGACTGAACCAGTGCCTAAGTTGGTTTCTATATCACCATGATATCTAGGTAGCATTTCCCAAGTAGCGCCTTTTTTTTCAAGGTGTTTGTAATAATTTAATTCGCGCTGAATTTCTCTAGAATCATAATTTGTATCAAAAATAATTTTAATACAAAGGTTGGGGTCATTAGGATGTCTATAAACTTCTCTATGGTGTCCTTTGCCAATTAAAGCCGATTTATTAATAGTAATCATAGCGACGTTTATAGGCCGCTGATATTAATGTCAAGGTACTGCTGCTGGTTAATGCTTAGCATGCTTTTTATGCCCATAGTTATATAAACCGTGATACAGGCATAGTAAAATCCGAACCTTAAGATAACCTTAAGAAGATCCCAAATGTATTTAAACGTTAATTTCTTTTTATTATCGTTTAAAACTTGATATCGTAAGCTTGAACGAAGTATGGGGTTGGATTGGTTGAGTGGGGTAAGGATTAAATCATTTACGATCAACCGATACATCTAATAAATGACTATAGTGCCTATAATAGTGGTTTAGGCGTACTATCCATGGTGACTGCCTATGGTTACTGCATTTCTCAAAGACGTCTTGTTAATTAATAATCTATTTTACCTTATGGAGCCATTGGGCTTAACTGACTACATTTATGATTTCATCTTCCGAGCCCAATTTCGAATCAACTGATCAAACTAATATCCCTCAAGATTTTCCAATGGCGTATCCAACGCTTAATTTATCAGCACAGTTTAAAAGCTGCCCTGAAGATTTTGTCGTCAATGAGAACCTTGGGTTTAAGCCCACAGGAGAGGGTGAGCACTGTTTATTACATATCGAAAAAACAGGTCAAAATACACAGTGGGTGGCCGATCAGCTGGCGCTAAATTTAAATTTAGATAAAAAAGCAGTGGGTTACTGTGGCCGTAAGGATCGCCATGCAGTGACTCGGCAATGGCTAAGTATTTATGACCCACATCGGCATATCAGTATTGACGATGAGTTCATGCATAATCTGGCTATTGAAGGGGTGACGCTACTAGAACATGCACGTCATAGCCATAAGCTAAGACCTGGTGATCACGTGAGTAATCAATTTCATATTCGTTTAAGGAATGTAAACGAAGGCGCTAAAGAGAGTGAAAAATCGCTCGAAGATAATCAAAAATTATTTCTTGTCGATGAGATTATGCAGCGTTTATTAAAGGGGGTTCCTAATTACTTTGGCGCCCAACGTTTTGGGCGTGATGGCAGTAATTTGCGCTCTGCAGCCAATTGGTTTGAAAAAAAGCAAACACCACCGAGACGCCAAAAGTCCATGGTGATGTCGGCGGCAAGATCCTACGTATTTAATACAGTGCTTGCCGCTCGTGTTCATCAAAACTGCTGGGCATCTGACATCAAAGGTGACGTACTTGTTAATAGTATACCAACTGCTCCATTGTGGGGACGAGGGCGACTCGCTAGCGAGACAGAGGCGCTTTTACTGGAAGAGGCCGCGCTTGCAGAACTTAGTAGCTGGTGCCACGGGCTTGAGCACTGCGGCTTAAAGCAGGAACGTAGGGCGACAGTGCTAGCCCCTATCAATAAACAGTTTAAAACCGCTGTTGAGTTTGACGGAGACGATTTAGTATTAACCTTTGAGCTAGCAGCAGGTGCTTTTGCTACGTCTATATTAGCCGAGGTAGCGGTATTACGGGAGGCCTAACTCCCCAAGCGATGTTTAGTGTAACCAATAAGTGTTCCATCAATAAATGTAGAGTACAACTTGATGATTAAGACAATTGCTATCAATACAACAAGGCAGGGCTTACACGCTATTACCGATAGCGTGGTTGATGTTGTTAATCATAGCTCGCTTAAAGAAGGGCTGTGTACCTTATACATGCAACATACCTCGGCGAGCTTGTTAATACAGGAAAATTACGACCCAAGTGCACAGGCCGACTTAGAGGCATGGATGAATCGCCTAGTGCCAGAAAATGACCCTCTCTACACCCACACCCTAGAAGGTGCCGATGATATGCCTGCTCATATAAAGGCAAGCTTAACGGCTGTCTCTTTATCTATTCCATTTAGTGAAGGCCAGTTAATGTTAGGCACATGGCAAGGGATTTATTTATGGGAACATCGCAAATCACCCTCTACACGTAAGGTTATTGTTCATCTATCGAACTGATAGGTATTTTCAGAGGCCCTTTAGCCTTTTCGTTAGTTTATTTGACAAATAAATGCGTATAATCCTACGGTTATTCGAAACTTTATAGATTATTTGTGTTCTAGTTATTGCTTGGCAATGCATCTGTCTAAAAGCGTCGTTATAATGCTTCGATTCCATTAAGTGAGTTTAGTCACCTATGCCTTCTCCCAGTGTTTTTTTATTAGTTATTAAAACCCTATCCCTTGCTTTTTTTATCTCCTTGTCAATGTCGACAACGACGGCAGCTTTCGAGATACACGAATTCGATACTGAGTCTCAGCGTGAACGCTACAATGTACTCATTGATGAGCTACGTTGCCCTAAGTGCCAAAATCAAAATTTAGCAGGCTCAAATTCTCAAATTGCTGAGGATTTACGCCGCGAACTGCATAGGTTGCTCGTCGAAGGGATGACTGATCGAGAGATCAAAGATTTTATGGTGGCTCGCTATGGTGACTTTGTACTTTATAAACCACCGCTTAAAGCCTCGACAATAGCGCTTTGGGCTTTCCCTGTCATTTTACTACTAATGGGCGCTATGGGTTTGGTAATGATTATCCGTCAACGTGCACGCACCAATGCTAATGTGATTACAGAGGGGTTGTCTGCTAGTGAACAACAGCAACTTGACCAGTTGTTACAACAAGGTGAGGCGGCCAGCGAGCGTGCTGTCGAGCCTAAGACTACCACTACAAAAGAAGAGAACTAAGCACAATGACAACACTTTATATCGGCTCTTTTATTTTAGTGCTTCTAGGGATCATTTTTTCACTATGGCCCTACATTAATTATCGATTATTTGGCCGTATCGATGATAGTACGAAAGTGCTTGAGAGAGAGGCTGTCAATGTGTCGCTGTATCGTGATCATTTGGATGACCTCGATAAATCACTAACGACGGGTGTCATTGATCAAGAGCAATATGAACAGTTAAAACAAGAGCTTGAGCGTAACTTAATTGAAGATAGTAGCACCAATCGCATAAATGGCACTGATAGCACGGGTCAGGATACTGAGGAGGGGGTTGGTGCATCAAAACTATCGACAATACTCGCACGCTCACATGTGCCTGTCTTTTTGATTGCAGCACTTGTATTACCGATAGCATGCCTTGCTCTTTATCAGTATCTAGGTAATTTTGAAGGGGTTCAGCTAGAGTCCAAACTTGCAAAACAAAGCGAGTTGCAACAACAACTGGCAACGGCTAGCGACAGTGAAGTACAGCAGTTAAGTACTGATTTAACAATACTTGGACGAGAGATCGTTGATGGGCTGATTAAGCATGCCGCCAAAAACGACACGAACTTGGATACTCGAGTATTACTTGCACGAAACGCCGTTACTATTGGTGACTATGATACAGCGATTAAACACTTTCAGTACGTCTTAGAGGCTCAACCGCAGGCAGCGCAAATTATGGTGGAGCTTGCACAGGCTATCTTTGTCCAGGCCAATAATAATGTGGTGCCGGTTGTGAGTATCCTTGTTGAACGTGCGCTTGCGCTACAGCCAGATAATGTCATGGGCTTGAGTTTACAGGGTATTACGCACTTTCAAGCGGGTGCTTATCAAGAGTCCATAGCGGTATGGGAGCGCGCTATAGGTTTGTATCCACCAGGCTCTGCTAATGCTGTTGCTTTACAAAATGGCGTCGTGCAAGCGCGTGCACGCCTCGCTGATAATGTTGTAGCTAATGGACGCCTCAATGGGGCTCAGGATAACCGGGCTAACGAGAGTAGTCCCGATGAAAATGCATCGGTTACTGTTAATGTCTCCTTAGGTAGTAATGTGCCTTACAAACCTGATGCAACGGTATTTGTGTATGCACGGGCATGGCAGGGAGGCAAATTACCACTTGCCATAACACGAGTGTCGGCCTCTGATTTACCAATTAGTATTGAGTTGGACAATACTATGGCAATGGCGCCGGAGTTTAATTTAAGTAGTGCTAAAACTATTCAACTAGTTGCACGTGTTTCAGAGACAGGCAATGCGATTGCTGCTGAAGGGGATTGGGAGGCATTATCGGGCCCTATTGATATGACATCAACTAATGCTACCGAGCATGTTTTAGAGATTTCTCAGCCTTTTGATGCTACTAGTGGCGGTTAGACCGGCTCCTGACGCTCATTGCCACCTTCTTCATTTTACTACTTTTTGCTCCTTGATTATCGTGTGGTCTCAATAAGAAATAAATATTGAGACACACGCCGATAATTTATGTGCATTTCCTCATTTATCTAAAATTCACTGCTGTAATGCACAAGTGATCTGTGTAAAATTACGCTTTTTATTAATTGTAGGGCTAATGTGTTATTAGGCTTGCAATATTATCGAGTATAAATAAAAACTTTAATCCAAACCCTTGAAAACTATAATAATATTGTCTCAAGAGAGGATTGATAGGGAACTCGATCAATATGGATAACCATTAAATGCGTTTAAAACATATCAAGCTTGCCGGCTTTAAATCCTTCGTGGATCCTACAACGGTGTCTTTTCCTAGCAACTTATGCGCAGTTGTTGGTCCTAATGGCTGTGGTAAGTCAAATATTATTGACGCTGTACGTTGGGTAATGGGGGAGTCGTCGGCTAAAAACCTTCGTGGTGAGTCGATGACCGATGTTATCTTTAATGGCTCAAACAGCCGTAAACCTATTGGTCAGGCCTCTATTGAGTTGGTTTTTGATAATAGTGATGGCAGCTTAAAAGGTGAGTATGCAGGTTTTAGTGAGATATCTATTCGTCGTAAAGTGACGCGGGACTCGCAAAATATCTATTACTTAAACGGTAGCAAGTGCCGGCGTCGCGATATTGTCGACATCTTTTTAGGGACTGGTCTTGGCCCACGTAGTTATTCAATTATCGAGCAGGGCATGATTTCACGTTTAATTGAGTCCAAGCCTGAAGAACTGCGTGTGTATATAGAAGAGGCGGCAGGTATTTCTAAATACAAAGAGCGACGCCGAGATACCGAAAACCGTATGCGCCGTACGAGAGAAAACCTCGAGCGTTTAAACGATATTCGCGAAGAATTAGAGCGTCAGTTATCTCGCTTGGAGCGTCAGGCCAAATCTGCCGAAAAATATACCGAATTCAAAAAAGAAGAGCGCGAAATCAAGGCGCAGTTAAATACGCTGCGCTATCGCCTACTAGACGAAGAGGCAAAGGCCCAACAGCGCGATATCTCTGAGCGTGAGTTAAAGATTGAGTCTTTTGTTACTGAGCGTGTAAGCCATGATACGGCAATAGAAAAACACCGCACTGAGTACTCAGAGCAAGGCGATGTGTTTAATGAAATACAAGGCCGCTTTTACGGTTTAGGTAACGAGATTGCGCGTATCGAACAGAGCATCCAACATGTTCAGGAGCGTAATCGCCAGCTACAGCAAGATCTTTCACAGGTTGAGAGTGACAGTAAAGAGACCGTAGAGTTACTTGAGCAAGATCAGCAAAAAATTGAAGATTGGCAAATAGAACTGGCTGAAATAGAGCCCGAGCTAGAATTATTACAATCTGCCGAGACAGATTCTGGCTCTGATTTACTAGAAGCCGAAGAAAACATGCAAATTTGGCAGCAGGAGTGGGATGAGTTTAATCAGCGTGCTGCCGAACCTCGCAACCGTGCAGAGGTTGAGCAATCGCGTATACAGCATCTAGAGCAAGTGCAAACACGCCTGCTAGAGCGAATTCAACGCTTGAACAACGAAACCGATGGTAGCAATGAGATTGAAGCCACCGAAGATGTGCAGATGTTGCAAGAAACTCTGAGCGAGGTTGTACTACAGCGCGAAGAGATAGAGCAACAATTAACGTCAGTTGTCGAGACAATGACTGCAAACCGGGAGACGAGCATTGCTACGGAGGAGTCTCTCAATGAACAACGTAGCCAGTTGCAAAAACTTCGTGGTCGTCATGCATCACTAGAGGCACTGCAACAAGCAGCGGTTTCTGGTGGTAAAAAGCTGGATGATTGGTTATCGGTGCAGTCACTGGATACTAACCCACGCTTACTATCGCAACTTACGGTAGACCCCGAATGGCAAAAAGCGGTTGAAATGGTATTGGGTGATGCACTACAAGCGGTCTGTATCGATGGTATTGATGCTGTCGCAAACCTGTTAACGACCCTAGAGCAGGGTAGCTTAGTATTACTCGATACGAGTGCTGAGAGCGCGAGCCAGAGCGCGAATAAGTTTTCGAGTTTATCTGACAAAGTAACGGGTGAAAGCAATACCGGCAGCTTATTAGACGATGTGTATATTGCCGATGATTTGCCAGCAGCGCTATCTATGCGTAATCAATTATCTGCTAATGAGTCTGTTATTACGCCGGAAGGTATCTGGTTGGGCGTATCTTGGTTGCGTGTTAAGCGTGAAGCCGATAGTGAGGCGAGTGTATTGGCTCGTCAAAAAGAGCTAGAAGAAACCACAAAAACCATCAAAGAGTTAGAGGTAAGCGTTGCTAATTTGGCTGCTTCACTACAAGAACAAAGAGAATCTGTTAAACAGGCAGAGGCTTCTCGGGAATCTTTACGAGCGGACTTTGACGAAAAGAACCGTTACTTTCATGAGCAGCAAAGCCAGTTAAATAGCTTGCAGTTACGCATAGAGCAAGAGACACATCGTCGCCAAAAACTAGCGGAAGATATCAGTGAAGCCAAAGAGCAAATGGACATAGAGGCCGAAAACCTCTCACAATCTCGTCTTGTTTTGCAAGAAGCTATTGAATTAATGGAGCAAGACACTGATCAAAAAGAAGCACTGCTTGCTAGACGCGATGATATTCGTGCGCGCCTAGATTCAAGCCGTCAACGTGCTCGTCATGACAAAGATACCTTGCATGCGCTTGCACTACGACATCAGTCAATAAAAACACAATTACAGTCAATTATGGCGAGTGTTGCGCGCTTGGGTGAGCAAAAGTCGCGTTTGGTACAGCGTCGTGAGCAGTTGTTAGCAACTATTGGAGATGGCGAAGATCCTACAGAGGACCATCGCCTGGAGTTAGAGGCATTACTAGAGAAGCGTATCAATGTAGAAGAAGAGCTAACTACCGCTCGCCGACAAGTAGAGATCGTTGAACAACAACTACGAGACTCAGAGCAGGCTCGCGCACGAGTCGAAAATGAGCTTCAGTCGCTACGTGGGTTACTTACAGAGCAACGCTTGGCTGCGCAAACGGTACAAGTAAAACGTGAGACAATTGCCAAGCAGTTACTAGAAGAAGGCAATGATTTAGAGGTATTGTTAGCACAACTCCCAGCAGATGCAGCAGAGCAGCCTTTTGAGGAGGAGCTGGAACATATTCATAATAGAATTACCCGGCTTGGACCGATTAACTTGGCGGCAATTGATGAGTATAAAATAGAATCTGAGCGTAAAAACTATCTTGATTCTCAGGATATAGACTTACGTGAAGCCCTAGAAACGCTTGAAAATGCCATCATTAAAATCGATAAAGAGACACGTACGAGATTTAAAGAAACCTTTGATGCTGTAAATGCTGGCGTTCAAGAGTTGTTCCCCAAAGTATTTGGGGGTGGCCATGCGTATCTTGAATTAACGGGTGATGATTTACTAGATACGGGTGTTGCTATTATGGCAAGACCACCAGGTAAGCGAAACAGTACTATTCATTTGCTATCGGGTGGCGAAAAAGCATTAACGGCGATTGCGTTAGTATTTTCAATCTTTAGGCTTAACCCAGCGCCGTTTTGTATGCTTGATGAGGTGGATGCACCATTAGACGATGCGAATGTTGGCCGTTATGCGCGCTTAGTTGAAGAAATGTCTGCACAGGTGCAGTTTATTTATATTACCCATAACAAAATAGCCATGGAAATGGCACAGCAGTTAATGGGTGTTACTATGCACGAGGCGGGTGTGTCTCGTATGGTAACCGTCGATGTAGCTGAAGCAGCTGAACTGGCTGCGGTTTAAGAGGTTTATACAGTACGGCCAATAGCTTTATAAGGATGTACTGGATAACAATTACGTTAATTTTTTGATAAAAAGATAAACAGGAATATGGATCAATACTGGTTAACAATTATCATCGTTGTCTTACTCATCGCAGGTATCGTTTTCGATGGTGTTCGTCGAATGCGTAAAGCGCGTTATGACTCGCTGCAAATGAAGTTAAAGCCAACAAAAAATAAAAGAGAAACAGAAGAAGATACCGAAGAAGGCGGGAAAGGTTACGGTAGTGAGTTCCCCAATGGTGGGGCACGTGTAAGTAATCGCAGCATCGACCCTGAGCGAATTAAAGAAGTTCGCAACAAATATAACTTTGGCGGCGATATGTCTGCTTGGCGTGAAAAAGTTGTTGAAAAAATAGCAGAACACACGGGCAAATTGCATTCGCAAGATGAAGAGCAATCTATTGAGTCTAGAATAGAGCCTTCCTTTGAAGCAGATCCTTTACTGGATGATATCTCCCGTAGTGATGACGATGATTATCAGTCATATGAAGAGGGTACAGGGGCGTCGGTAGCAGAGAACTCCACAGAACATAGCGCTGAGGCAGACGATGACTTGCCAGATAGTGATAGCCGTGAAGCTACAGATACAGACCAAGTAGAGCCTATAGAGCAAGAGAAGCCAAAAATCCCTGTACAAGTTAGCCTAAACTTAGATGAATCTGTACCGATGCTGATGGACACCTTTGATGAGCAAGGCTCGCAAAGAGATGAGAAAGGGAAAAAAGAAAAAGCCTCACGAAACAATAAGCAAGCCCAAGAAGAGCGCTTAAAAAACGATTCTATTGATGAGCCTATTACTAAAAAATCCTTAAACCCATTTGCTAAACCATCGGCACAGTCTTCACAGAATAGTAGTGACACTCGTACAAAAAAAGAACCTGTTATTGGTGATACTAATACGAGTAGTAAGCCGAGAGTATCAATGCCAGAGGAGGTACTTGTTATTCATGTACGTGCTTCTGGGGATAATGTCTTTTATGGCAGTGATCTTTTAGAGTTAATGCTTGCACATGGCTTACGCTTTGGTGCTATGGATATATTTCATTGCCATGCTGGCGAAGATGGTGAAGGCCCTATCTTGTTTAGCCTCTCAAATATGGTTAAGCCAGGTATTTTTGATTTACATACTTTTGAAGAATTCAGCACAGTAGGTATTAGTTTATTTTTAGCTTTACCAGTTGAGACAGGTAGCTACATGGAAGCCTTCGAGGCTATGGTAGATACCGCTAAAGATATTGCCAATAAGTTACAAGGTGAATTAAAAGATGAGAATAGAAGTGTCTTAACGGGGCAAACTATTGAGCATTACCGTGAACGCATTCGTGATTTCTCTAGACGCGAGCAGTTAGAAAAACATAAGTTATGAGCCAAGAGTTGAAACAATCCTCATCCACCCAAGATCCATCCGTTATACATGAAGTTCAGGCGCTAAGAGATGAATTACATCGTCATAATCATCTCTATTATGCACTCGATAACCCAGAAATTCCCGACGCCGAATACGACCGCTTACTTCGCCGCCTTCAGCAATTAGAAGCTGAAAACCCCGATCTTTTGAGTGCGGACTCTCCTACTTTAAAAGTGGGCAGTGCGCCACTCGATGCCTTTACGCAAGTTGCCCATAAGTTGCCCATGCTATCGCTTGATAATGCTTTTAGTGATGATGAGATGGCCGATTTTAATAAGCGCGTTATCGACAGACTTAATAACTCGATAAAAAATGAAGCGTCAGAAAACACCACAAAAGAGCTCTTTGAATCTCTTGAGTATGTGTGCGAACCAAAACTTGATGGTATTGCGGTTAGCCTAATATACGAAGACGGTATATTAGTCATGGGGGTGACCCGCGGCGATGGCACAACAGGGGAGGATATAACGGCCAATGTGCGGACCGTGGGTTCAATTCCTTTACGTTTAACGGGTAATGATATCCCCAGCGAGCTTGAAGTTCGTGGTGAAATTTATATGCCCAAAGCAGCATTTGAAAAAATAAATAAAGCGGCCTTAGCCAAGGATGATAAACCCTTTGTTAACCCGCGCAATGCAGCAGCAGGTAGCCTGCGACAATTAGATTCTAAAATTACAGCTAAGCGGTCACTAGAAATGTGCGCCTATAGTGTTGGTATCGTAGAAGGCATAAAAGACGGTGTTGATTTTCCTCAGACCCATGAGAAAATATTACTGAAATTATCCGAGTGGGGTTTTCGTATCAACCAAGAGATGCGTAGAGTAACAGGCATTGATGCCTGCGACGCTTACTATAATAATTTATCAGAAAAACGTGATGCACTTCCCTATGAAATCGACGGTATTGTTTATAAAGTTAACGCTATAAGTTTACAAAAAACGCTTGGGTTTATTTCACGTGCGCCACGTTGGGCTATTGCACGTAAGTTTCCCGCTCAAGAAGAAATGACCCAATTGTTAGGCATCGAATTTCAAGTAGGTCGCACCGGTGCCATTACGCCCGTTGCAAGGCTAGAGCCTGTATTTGTTGGTGGGGTTACTGTGTCGAATGCCACGTTACATAATCAGGATGAAGTAAAACGATTAGATGCGCGCGTAGGAGATACAGTTATCATCCGCAGGGCTGGTGACGTTATACCGCAAATTGTCTCGGTCGTATTATCGCGTCGCCCCGAACACACAGTGCCTCTCAATTTTCCTGAATCTTGCCCTGTTTGCGAGTCACCTGTTGTACAAGTGCCTGGCGAAGTCGTTATGCGTTGTAGTGGTGGCCTAATTTGTGGCGCACAAGTTAAAGAATCGATAAAACATTATGCATCCCGTAAGGCAATGGATATTGATGGTCTTGGTGATAAATTAGTGGAGCAATTGGTCGATGAGAAAATCATCAAGTCCGTTGTTGATCTTTATCATCTTGATGTCGATAAGGTAGCGTCTCTTGAACGGATGGGTAAAAAATCTGCCGAAAACTTATTAGCCGCCATTGAAGTATCAAAAACAACAAGCCTTGCAAGATTTATTTATAGCTTGGGAATCCGTGAAGTGGGTGAGGCGACTGCGCGAAACTTGTCGCAGTATTTTGGTGACATAGATTCCTTGTTGGCAAGTGACGAAGAAACGCTAATTCTTATTAATGATATTGGTCCCATTGTGGCTCGTTTTATTATCGATTTTGTATCGCAAGAAAGTAATCAATTATTAATAAAACAATTGCTAGAGCAAGGTGTTAATTGGCCAGAAGCTAAAGCCCAAAACAATACGGACGATAGTAACGAGTTACCGCTTGTGAATAAAACCTATGTCTTATCTGGCTCTTTATTTGGGCTAACGCGAGATCAAGCAAAGGAAAAACTACAAGCGCTTGGCGCAACCGTTACAGGTAGTGTTTCTAAAAAAACAGATTACTTGGTTGCAGGGCCTGGCGCGGGCTCTAAATTGACTAAAGCAGAATCACTCTCTGTCCCTGTTTTGGATGAAGAGCAACTGTTAGCATTATTTGAGCAGTATGCTTGATAAATATATTTGAGAAATACACCGACCAAAGAGTTTGCTAAGGGTTATGTAATAGCTAGTTAAAAATAATGTAAAAAGGGTATCGATGAATATATCAATTAAATTAGCACTGATTTTGTTAACAACCATTTTGGTCAGTGCTTGTGCAAGCGCACCGCCAAAAAATACAGGGGATATCTGCCAGATATTTTCCGATAAAAAAAGTTGGTATAAAAAAGCCAATAAAGCCAGTGAGCGTTGGGGTTCTTCGGTACCGGTAATGATGGCAATAATGCATCAAGAATCGCGTTTTAGAGCCAAGGTGCGACCACCACGGACAAAAGTGTTGTGGGTGCTTCCAGGGCCTCGTAAAAGTGATTCGTATGGTTATTCTCAAGCTAAAAAAAGCACTTGGCGTTGGTATAAGAAAAGCACAAAGCGCAGTGGTGCTGAGCGCGATGATTTTGCAGATGCAATTGATTTTATTGGCTGGTATAACTCGATTACTCACGATAGAAATCGCGTTGCTTTAAATGATACCTATAATTTATATTTGGCCTACCATGATGGACATGGTGGCTACGCCAGTGGCACATATAAAAACAAAAAGTGGCTGCAATCGGTCGCCGCAAAAGTAAGCAATCGTGCAATTAGTTATCAACAACAACTGCAAGGCTGTGAATCTCGGTTCAAACGATCATCAGGATTTTGGTTGTTTTAGTTAAGCTTATAAACTTTTTATTTGATGGCAGCTTATCAGGTTAATTGTTATGAATAATGGTTTTATCGTAGATCAGGAATCAGTTGTTTATGGGCGAATTAAAAGCGCATCATCACTCGCTCGTAAAGAGTTAAAACAACAGATAGATATTAATAAAAAAATGATTCTGTCATTATCTGATGTAGATGCTCTATCTCCCGAGATTTTGTCTCCAGAGCTTACAGCGGCTAAAGGTGTTATTAATGACGATTACCCACTGTTAACGCCCAGTATGTTTTCAGTATCTCAGTTGCGAATGAAGGGTGATTGCGCCGCTGCAAATATTATTCATTTTGCTATGTCCTACTATGGCATTGAATATGAGTGGTCCGAGTGGATGGCAAAGTTTGAATCCCTGTTGAAATCCATGTATTGGCAATCGGCGGTTGTTCATTTAGAGACAGAATTTACTGGTTTGCATACTTTTAAGTGGGAGTCTGTTAATTCAAGCCATATCCCAGGTGAGGATAATTTTAATGTGCGCTGTGAATGGGACCACGAAGTGAGCTTCTCTGAATGAGCGCATAGGCTAAAAATAATACACACATAATTAAGAGCATATTTATTATTCCATTACCTGAAAATGTAGCAACTATAAAGCCCGCGCTGTTTTTTTTTGATATCGATGGGACTCTTCTTGATACTCATGGGCAGTATTCAACAAGCTTACAGCCGCATATCTCTCGCTTAAAAAAAATCGGCTGTAAATTTGCTATTGCATCGGGCAGGCCTGCTATAGCCGCGCAATTTTTATTTGAAGAATTAGAAATTAACGATGCAGGTTGTTTTTGTAGTGGTGCAGAAATCTATGATCCACAAAAAGGAAAACAGCTTTATTCGAAGCCATTAGAGTCGCAGACATTAGTTAAGCTGTATAAAAGCATTAAAAAACATAATATTTATTATGAGTGGTATAGCGCTAATGAATACGGCACTGATATTGCGAAAACCGATGAAAAATATGCGATTACAGAAATCCATAGTGAGCACCTTCGCGTGCTACCCAAAAATCACTCACTTGCCGATGTACTTGAGAGGCAAGGTGTTGTGACCAAATTATTATTAGGTGTTAATAAACAGCAATTTCCGAGGCTATTGCAAGAGCTAGCACAAGAGTTTGGCGAGTGTGAATTTGCTTTTGCCGGGTTTCTAGCTAAACCCGACTGGCTGTTTGCGAGTGTGGTTAGCAAAAAAGCCAACAAGAAAAATGCCTTTGAGTTTTTAGTGAATTATCACGGTGTTAAACAATCAGAGGTAGTCGCTTTTGGTGATTCGCACTCTGACGAAACTTTTATTGAGTTAGCAGGACTTGGTATTGCTATGGGGAATGCCACAGAAAATGTCAAAAAATGTGCTGATATAACAACTAGCTCATCGGATGCTGGTGGAGTGGAGAAAATATTGGCTTTATTTTAGGCGTTCCTGTAGCTACAAAATTGATTTATCTCAGCAACTTGTTTAAGTTGTATCAAAATAACAATATATATTAATAACACCAGTGGAGTATGTTATGCAAAATTACCAGGCAATTAGCGAAATGTTTAACGATGTTTGTGCTAAACACAGAGATTCACCTGCGTTTACCTGCCTTGGAAAAACAATGACCTATGGAGAGCTGGATAGCCTGAGCGCTAATTTTGCATCTTATCTGCAGCATCATACAACATTGGCACCCGGTGACCGTCTTGTTGTACAGCTACCTAATCTATTGCAGTACCCGGTGGTTCTGTTTGGTGCTTTGCGTGTGGGTGTGGTGATTGTTAATACCAATCCACTCTATACAGGCCGTGAACTAGAGCATCAACTTAACGACTCCGGTGCAAAAGTGCTTGTCGTCTTAGCTAATCTAGCCAAAGCCGCCGAAAGCGTCATTGATAAAACCCAGATACAGCATGTTATTACCACTGAAGTGGGTGATATGCATGGTTTCCCTAAAAGACTCATCATTAACGGTGTTTTACGCTATATCAAAAAACAAGTACCCGATGTACATTTTCCATCATCGGTGAGTTTGCGCAAAGCACTGTCTCTAGGTAGCCGTGATAATTTTTCAGAGGTCAAACGCAAAGCCGATGACTTGGCCTTTTTGCAGTATACCGGTGGTACAACAGGTGTTGCTAAAGGCGCTATGCTGTCCCAAGGGAATTTGTTAGCAAATAAACGTCAGGCGGTTGAGCTCTGGGGCGATAGCTTAAAAGAAGGAAAAGAGAATTTTTTAGCGCCATTACCGCTGTATCATATTTATGGCTTTACTATGCACTGCATGGTTTTATTCTCACTGGGCTGTCAAAGCGTGTTGGTACCAAATCCGCGAGAATTAGCAACGGTTGTTAAAGCCTTTAGAGAAAATACGCTCACGGGCATGGTTGGCCTCAATACTTTATTTGTAGCACTCGCGCGTGATGAGGATTTTCAAGGGCTGGATTTCTCATCGCTAGAAAAAACCATTTCTGGTGGCATGGCGCTCACAGAAGATACCGCCAATACGTGGGAAAAGCTAACGGGCAACCGCATTGTAGAAGGCTATGGATTAACTGAGACATCCCCCATTGTTACCTCTAATAAACCTAAAGATCCACGCAAAAATACAATCGGTATTGCACTACCCGATACCGAGTTAAAAGTTATTAATGCCGATGGCGAAGCATTGCCAAATGGCGAAGCGGGTGAGCTATGTGTACGTGGCCCACAGGTAATGATGGGTTATTGGCAGAGACCTGAGGCGACGGATAATGTTCTCAATGCTGATGGTTGGTTGCGTACAGGTGATATTGCCATCATAAACGACGATGGCTATGTGCGTATTGTTGATCGCCAAAAAGATATGATTATTGTTTCAGGCTTTAATGTATACCCCAATGAAGTTGAAAATGTATTGGTATCTCACCCTGAAATTGTTGAGGCTGCGGTTATTGGTGTCCCTGACAAAGATAGTGGTGAAAGCGTTAAGGCTTTTGTGGTTAAAACTGATGATAGCAATATTGACTTTGACAGCCTTAAGAAGTTTTGTAGGGAGTCACTGACTGCTTATAAGGTGCCTAAATTGTACGAATTTAGAGACGATTTACCAAAGTCGAATGTTGGTAAAGTACTACGCAGAGAGCTGCGCGATAACTCAGGTGACAGCTAATAATACTGTTATGGCTAAAAAATAAATGACAATAAATACAAGGTTATAATCATTGAGTATTATTAATAATAATACAGGCCTCATCTTGTCCGGTGGTGGTGCTCGGGCTGCTTATCAAGTGGGTGTGCTCTTGGCGGTTAAAGAAATTTTGCCGCCACAAAACAACCCTTTCCCTATTATTGCTGGTACTTCTGCTGGTGCTATTAATGCTGTTTCTCTTGCATCCTTGAGTGATGATTTTCAGCGTGGGGTCGAGCTTTTGCGTCAATTATGGTGTGGGCTCACTGTAGAGCACGTATTTAGGACAGGGTGGGGGGATTTATCGGGTGGTTTATATCGAATGTTGGGCTCGTTTTTTCGAGAGGGCATCGATTATCATCGACCGCTTAGTCTATTAGATAATTCGCCACTCAATCACTTTTTAAAACAGCATATTGACTTTACAGGTATCCAACGGAATATCGACCACGGTATTCTAAAAGCGGTATCTGTAACAGCACTCGGTTATACATCGACCAATTCGGTCAATTTTTTTCAAGGTGAAGACGGCTTAAATGAATGGAGTCGTGCAAGGAGGGTAGGTGTAAAAGCCACACTCGGTATGGAGCACCTTTTGGCATCTTCGGCTATTCCCTTTATTTTTCCTACAGTACGCATTGGCGAAGAGTATTTTGGCGATGGTGCCATAAGACAGCTTAGACCCATTAGCCCGGCGCTCCATTTAGGTGCAGATAAGGTATTTGTCATTGGTGTGAGTGGTAATCGTGCTCCACGTAGCCATCAGCAGCGCCAACGAAAGACAAGGCATGCACCATCAATGGCCCATATGGCAGGCCAAATGTTAAATAGTATCTTTATTGATAGCCTTGAATCAGATATTGAAAATTTAGAGCAAATTAATGGGCTTGTGGACTTAATTCCGGTAAAAGAGCGTGAGGAAAAAGGCGTTTCTCTGCGTTCGGTAAGAACAATGGTTATCTCACCGTCTAAAGATATTGATAAAATAGCAGGTAGACACATCCGTTATTTACCTAAGAGTTTGCGCTTCTTTTTGCGCTCATCAGGTGCTTCTGCACTCCGTGGTGGCTCGGCTATTGCGAGTTACTTACTTTTTTCTCCCTCCTTTACGGATGAGCTGATTCAGCTGGGGTATCAAGATGCGATGTGGGAGAAAGAGGCCATAAAAGCCTTCTTTGAGGAATAAATAGAAGGGTACAGCTATTTTGATGGTCATTAATCGTTAGTAGAATTAAAAAAGGCAAGTCCAAATAACTTGCCTTTTTGCATAGCTCAATAATGGGGTAATACTATCAAGCTTTTATAAAATATGTGTGCTTATAGAGCAACGATATCTTCAGCTTGAGGGCCCTTTTGACCACTAGTAACGGTAAATTCTACACGTTGACCTTCAGCAAGAGTTTTAAATCCAGAACCAGAGATAGCACTGAAGTGAGCAAAAACGTCTGGGCCAGACTCTTGTTGAATAAAACCAAAACCTTTAGCTTCGTTGAACCACTTTACAGTACCAGTAACTTTATCAGACATGACATATCCTTGAAATAAAAAATGTAAGTAAGTCCTATTAAGATATTAATCGTATATTTAACAGAACGGTTGCGCAGGAAATAGATTGATTACTTATAAATTTTAGGACAGAGGTACAACAGTAAAACATCAGTACGCTTAAAATAAATATAGTGTTCTCTTTCTAGCACATGAGATTGTACGTGCATTTACCTTTATGTCAATTAAATTCACTGAGTTTCTACTAATTAATTTCGGATTAAAAATAATTAAAAGCTATTGCCTTAATTCTTTAAGAAAAATCTATTTGTATCTACGATATTATCAATTATAAAGCGTAAATTATGACAATATCATGACCAAAAATTGAAATATTGGTTATTTTATTTATGGTGGACTAATCAATAGAATTAAAAGGGAGCTTTTATTTTATTGTTGCTATTTTAATCCAATATTTAGGGTTTTAAATTATAAAAGAGCTGTCTTTAAATACTTTATTTTTATAAAGCTTTATAACTTTTTCTATAGCTATTTTTGGAGGGGTTGTTTATTAGTCTTAGTGATTTTTATATAAGGCGGGTACTGCTTCCATTAAGGTTTTTGTATAGCTATGATCGGGCCTAAGAATTATATTCTCGGTCTGACCAGTCTCGACAATTTTTCCATTGAGCATAACGGCCACTTCGTCAGCAATATAGCTGACAACAGAGATGTCGTGTGTAATAAATAAATAGGATAAACCTAGTTTTTCCTGTAATTCTTTAAGTAAGTTTAAAATTTGTGCTTGCACTGAAACATCGAGTGCACTGGTTGGTTCATCGCAAATAATAAGGGTAGGGTTTAGTGCTAGGGCACGCGCAATAGCAATTCGCTGACGTTGCCCACCCGAAAACTGATGTGGGTAGCGGTTTAAACTCTGTTTATCTAACCCCACTAAATCGAGTAGTTCGATCATGCGCTTTTCTAGTGCATCGATAGAATTAAAAATTTTTAATGCTTTCATGCCCTCGGATAAAATATCTCTAATCAACATACGCGGATTCATTGACGAATAAGGATCTTGAAAAATAATTTGGATGTTATATTTTTCTTTTTTAAAGCGAGCGCTCGTTTTATTTTTGTGAGTGTTTATTTCGCCACTACTTGGTTTAAGTAGACCAATAATTGTTTTTGCGAGTGTTGTTTTACCTGAGCCTGATTCACCAACAAGAGCGAGTGTTTTTCCTTTTAGTATCGTCAGAGAAACATCATCGACTGCTTTTACATATCCATGGGTTTTTTTGAACAATCCTTTTTTAATGGGAAAATAAGTTTTAAGGTTTTTAACTTCTAGTAATGGTGTTGCTTGTGTTGTTGCATTTGCATCATCAGCTTGATAGTTACTATTATCTTGAGAGAAATATTCTCGCTGATCAATCGTTGTATTACTTTGTTGTAAATTACTCGAGCTTAATTTTTTTCCGCGTTTATCTAGGCTTGGAATAGCATCAAAAAGGCCTTGGCTATAGGCATGTTTTGGTGAATTAAAAAACGTTTTTGCAGCGCTAACTTCGAGTATTTCTCCGTGGCGCATAACGGCAATACGATCGGCAAAATCATGGACTACACCAAGGTCATGTGTGATCAACAATACGGCCATTTTGCGCTTTTGCTGAATCTCTTTAATGAGCTCTAGTACCTGTGCCTGAATAGTCACATCCAGTGCTGTTGTTGGCTCATCGGCAATCAATAGGTCGGGTTCACAGGCGAGTGCTATCGCAATCATTACCCGTTGACGCATGCCACCAGAAAATTGATGTGGGTATTCATTTAGCCGCTGTTCGGGGTTTTTAATACCCACGAGATCCAATAATTCGACAACTCTAGCTAAGTTCTCCTGTTGAGATCTATTGCTTTTGAGGTTGCTAATAGCCTCGCTAATTTGCTGGCCAATAGTCATTACAGGGTTTAGCGAGGTCATTGGCTCTTGAAAGATAATACCTATCCGCCTGCCTCGTATAGTGCGCATTTCGGCCTCGGTCATATGCAGTAGCTTATTACCCTGAAAGCTGACTTGACCACCCGTAATCTGCGCACTTGCGGGAAGCAGTCGCATAATCGATAGTGCGGTAATAGATTTGCCACTGCCACTTTCACCGACCAAAGCGAGGGTTTCTCCCTGATCTATGGCGAAACTGATGTTATTGACGACATTGTTACCGTCTATATTGGTCACTAAATTATCAATACGAAGTAAATTGTTAGGGCTTGGCATGGCTTTCACCTCGTGGGTCAAGAGCGTCACGCACAGCATCTGAAAACAAATTGGCCGCAAGTACTAAAACCAGCATAAACACAAAAGCAGCGGTTAATGACCACCATACGGCAGGGTCTCTCGCCATTTCTAATCTTGCACTGTTAATCATATTACCCCAGCTTTCCGTCGTTGGATCTACCCCAATTTGCACGTAGGCAAGGACTGCCTCGGCAAGGACTAAGGCGCTAAAATCCAGTACAACGGTAATGAGTACAATATGCATTACATTGGGTAGTATGTGCCGAGTAATAATAGTGATATGCCCAACGCCCATTGTTCTAGCGGCAGCAATATAGTCCATTTCACGTAGCTTTAATGATTCTGCTCGTAAATAACGACATAATCCTGTCCAACTGGTTACGCCTAAAATCATACACAAGAACAATAAGCGGAGATCTGCGCGTTCCAGTAGGCTTGCATAGTTATCCTGGTTGTCATCGAGATAAACCTGCAGCATAAGTATGGCCGAGGCGATCAGTAATACACTGGGTATAGAGTTAAGGGTGGTATAGAGGTATTGGATAACATCGTCGATCCAACCGCGAAAATAACCTGCGGCTATACCTAAGGCAAGGGCAAAGGGCAGCATGACGAGTGTCGTTAATGTGCCAATCATAATACCCGTGCGGATACTTTTAAGTGATTGATACAGGACTGAGCTGCCAATTTTATCGGTACCAAATACATGATAAACCGAGCTGAGCTCTGCAATAACGGCAGCTAAAATAAAAACTGCGCCTAGGACAATTAAAAAGGGTTTCCATTGTGCCCCACTCGAACCGTTAATCACACCGGCCAAGCTTTCACGAAAGGAGTATTGGTGTTTTTGTTTGTTGCGAAAGGCAATGAGAAGTAGAGCAAATAGAGTGAGTAGGCTTCCTTTAATAATTCCGGGAAGGCTGCGTATAAGAATATCAGCGAGCTTTGATTCGCCTTCACTTAAATGTGTGCCACCATACTTAAGTGCTGGATAAATACGCGTCTGTTGTCCATCTTCTTGCTCTATAGTCTCTTTGGTAAAACTATGGCTCGCAAATGGAGCTGAATAGGTGGTTTCGTTTTTCTCTCTGAGTGAGGCGAGCAATATATCTAATACACTGAGTGTTTCACTTTGAAACTGCTGAGTATTTTGTGCTTGACTGCTTTGTACTTGAGTAGTCTGTTCGGCAGGTAGGCGAAAATGGATGGAATCAATAAAGGCAATAAATAGATAACAAAGCAAAACAGCAGCAGTACCCATGGCTATTTTATTGTTTAACAGGCGTTTCCATGGGGCATAAATATGCTCGTGTCGTCTGGCGTAAGTAAAGTAAGCAATAACAATTGCAAATAAGGTAAATAATAAAATATCTGTAATTAAGAATACAAATTTAATACCAAACAATACCATTAATTTAACCTCACTCGTGGGTCAACAATGGTGTAAGAAATGTCCGTAAGGATAAGACCAATAATATAAAGCACTGAACCTAAATAGACCATGGAGCGGACAATCGCAAAATCCTGCCGTTGAATACCATCGATAGTATAGCTACCAAGCCCTGGAATACTAAAAAATGATTCAGTTAATAAACTACCCATAAACAATAGAGGCAGTATTACGACCACTCCAGTGAGTATGGGGATCATTGCATTGTTTAAAACATGCCTAAATAAAACGGTGGTTTCTTTGAGGCCTTTTGCGCGAGCTGTACGCACGTAATCTTTTGAAATCTCTTCGATAAATAAGGTGCGGTACCAGCGCACACCACTACCGATACCACTAATAACACCTATGATCACGGGTAAGATTAAAAATTTGAAGGCATTAATACCAGAGTCGTAGCCTGATATAGGTACTAGGTGTAGTAGCTTACTAATCAAGAACTGCCCGCCAATAATATAAAAAAGTGACGAGATAGAAAGTAAAAATACGCAGATAACAACGGCTGCGGTGTCGATTGTTGTGCCTCTAAAAAATACAATCATCAGTGCAAGGCTAATATTAATCGCCAAGCCTATTAACAAGCTCGGTATTGCAATAGCAAGGCTCGGCCACATGCGTTGGCTAATGTCGTAGTTGATATCTCTGCCGCTATCGGAAGAGCCAAAATCAAAAAACATCATGCGAACAGATTTATCGTAAAATACAGTCTCGCTAAGCTTTTTAAAGCTATCGGCATCACTGTTCCAAAACATGGGTTTATCGTAACCTTTAGATGCCTTCCATTGTTCAATCGCCTCAGCAGTTACACGCCTGTCACCTAATTGCGCTCGCGCAATATCGTCGGGTGTATTAACAAAAAAGAACAGTAAAAAGGTAAGAATATTGACCCCTAGTAATATAGGTATGGCATAGAGGATGCGTCTGGCAATATAACTCATCATAGTACGCGTTTTCTCTCGTGTTTCTTATAGGCAAGAACTGCTGGAATAATTAATCCAATGAGTAATGCGAGAATAAAAATAATAGGCCATGTAATAGGTTGGTTCCATTGTTCTCTTTTTTGGTTGCGCAATGGGGCATCGATACGTTTATATCTAAGTGTACCAGTATTGCCCATGATGAATGGTTTGGTGTTTTTATACCATGCATGTTGTAGTGAAAAACTTTTTGGGTGAAAAGCAAAAATCCAAGGTGCATCGTGTTGTACAATTTTTACCATTTTATCAATTGTTTTTTGTCGCTCTGGCGAATTCGGCATGTTTTTCATTTGATCAAATAAGCGATCAAACTCGGGGTTTGCATAGTTAGCAGCGTTTTCGCCTTTGTGTTTAACTTTACCTTGGGGACTGTACAATAAAAATAAAAAATTCTCGGGGTCTGGATAGTCGGCATTCCAGCCCCAGTTAAATAATTGAGCTCGACCCGTTGACATTTTTTCCTGAAAACGATTGTAATCCGTTGAGCGAATAATTAATTGTATATCGATTTTTTCTAGCTGTTTGCGCAGCCAATTTAGTCGAGCTTTACTATCAGGGCCTTGGTCGATGGATTCATAAAATAATGATAGTGGTTTTGATGTTAGTCCATCGATACCGTTTTTGTAGTTTGCTTTTTCGAGTAAAGATTTAGCATATTTTATCGGCTTTCGTTGGTAATTATTATTTTGCCAATCGTAGACAGTCGAGTTGACGCCAGCAGCACCTTCTTGAT
The DNA here is from genome assembly GCA_947488935.1 of uncultured Pseudomonadales bacterium. Lineage (GTDB taxonomy): Bacteria > Pseudomonadota > Gammaproteobacteria > Pseudomonadales > Cellvibrionaceae > CANLBN01. Next base: position 205,572 of record CANLBN010000004.1, on the reverse strand, counting down.
AACCAAAAATACCCGGCGGAATAGGGCCTTGCCCAGCAATACCACGACCATTTAAGAAAATGGAGATGTATTCTTCGTAATCGACGGCAATTGAAATGGCTTGGCGTAATAGTCGCGCACGCTCTGATGTACCACCAATGACAGGGTCTAGCATATTAAAACCAAGGTAAAAAAGGCTAGTGTTGACGACGGTTTCTAAGGTAACTCCTTTTTCTTTCATCTCATTGCTCACCCCGATATTGCCGCTTGAGCTAAAACTTATGGCAGAGTCAAAACTATCGGAGCTAATTCCTGAGCTATCAAAGTAGCCTTGCAAAAATTTATTCCAGTAGGGAATCGATTCCTTTTCCAATATGTAGACGGCTTTATCAATAAAGGGGATAGTTTTACCGGCATCGTCCAATAAGCCGTTTTCTTTGTCGCCTATATCTCCTGTCGATGGATAGGTTTGCCCACGAAAATTAGGGTTTTTTTCGAGCACCATGCGTAAATTAGGATTGTTCTCACTGAGCATATAAGCGCCAGTGCCGACAGGATACCAATTTAGGCTGATATTATTTTCAGCTAACCCAGGTTGGGCATAAAAAATGTCAGCTTCCCATGGCATGGGGGCAAAAAAAGGCATTGCCAGCCAGTAAATAAACTGCGGGTATTGGCCGTAAATACGAATGTTAAATTGATGATCATTAGGGCTAGTGACACCGCTTAGCGTAAAGTCGCGTAAATCGACGCTTGTTTGGGAGTTGGCGGTGGCCTTTTGTAATTCGGTATTTAATTCTTTAAGGCCCACAATATAGTTTTGCATTAAACCATTAATGGGCGAGTGCAGGCGGGGGTCTGCAATGCGTTTTATTTGGTGAATATAATCATTAGCGACTAATTCGCGAGTGCCTGTGTATTCAAAGTGATTAAGGGTTTTTAATCTACTTGTCTCTTTTCTCGTAAGCTGGTGGTAATAATGTTGGCCAGTATTGCTCTTAGCGAAAGCGGGGTGAGGTTGATATTTGATACCGTTTTGTAGGCTAAAACGGTATTCCGTAAAAGCGATATCCTCGGGCTGAACGGGCTCATTTAACTCCTGCCCATTTTTATCTAAATAGACGATATCAGGCATTTGCGTCAGTGTTTGTGGTTGGAGAGTGTAGGGGCGATGTAAATAGTGATATTGCAGTGGCGATTCGTAAATTTGTGCTAAAAACCGGTATTCACTCTCGGAGTATGAACGAACAGGGTCTAAAAATTTAGGACGTTCAGTAAACACAGAGTAAAGAATGTTCTTATCGGATTCATCTTTAGTGTAGGGGTTATTCCAAGCGGCAATAGCTATCTGTGTCGTCGTCAGTAATAAAAGGATAAATAGGGTTTTTAGGGAGCGGGTAGTTACCCTTAAAAAAGGGCTAAAGGAGTATATAAATAGTGATTTTAGTAAGTTTACTATAGCAGGTACGTTATAAAAGATAGCGACTTTCTCTATGCTTTGTTTATAAATATAGGCCAGTGTTATACAAAAAAATTATGTTGTCTATACTCTAATAAGAGTAAATGTAAAAAGTCCCCTAATACTTATTACGTGTGCTTTAAACCAAGAGATTAAAGAGCCTCAATGTTAGGGCGAAACAGTCTATAAATAGCACTCAATTATTGAGTACAGATTACTAAAATTATCAGGGAAATTAACAATTAATGTCAAATTTGGAAAATAAGGGCATCGAGTACTGGGTAGACAAGCTGAGTAGCAGCGAAATGCCCGTGTTATCGAATGTTGTGGCGGTGCTTAATAAGCTGACGGGTGATGATGATGCGGAGTTTAACCAGCTAGCTGAGGTAATATTAAAAGATCCACATCTAACGACCCAAATATTAAAGCTTGCCAATAGTGTGCAATATAATCCTGCGGGCAGTAGTATCAGTACCATTAGCCGTGCCATTGTGTTGCTAGGGTTTCGCAAGGTACGAACAATGTGTATCTCACTGATGGTAGTTGACTCTCTGTTGAGTAAAAAGCCTCGCGAGCGCTTGTTAGATAATATGGCCCAAGCATTTTATGCGGCAGTGCAGGCCAAAGAAATTTATAAACAAATTAGCCAAAACCCCACCGAGCAAGAAGAAGTATTTATTGCAGCACTCCTATTTAATTTGGGTGAGATGGTTTTTTGGGCCTATGGCGGTAAATCGGCGGATACCTTAGAGATTGCTTTAAAAGAATGTGTACAGAGTAATAGCAGTAATGCGGTTATCGAAAAAGAACTAGGTACGAGCTTTAAATCTTTGTCACGTGAGCTGAGTAAGGCATGGAATTTAGGCGATATTTTGCAGGTGGCACTGTCTTCTAAAGGCATTAGTACAAAGGGTAGTCTTGGTTTACAGGCGCAGGCGGTGGAGTTTGCTAACGCGCTTAGCAAACTCAGCGATGACCAGATCGAACGTAGAAGAGCCTTGGTGCAACGAATTGCTAAATTTATAAAGTGTAAAACTGTAGATGCCGCCAATATGGTTAAAGGTGCGGCTGAACAGGCGGCGAATGTTGCTGTGGACTTTGGTGCTCCAGAAGTCTGTCATTTGGTGCCCAAGGCACCAATGGATGAATCTGAACACGAGCCTGCTAAAGAGGATGACAAACCGATACAAGTGTTGTCCTCAGACCCCAATTTACAATTAAAGATCCTGCGTGACCTTGCCAATGCAAGTGTAGAATCAATGGATATGAATACTATATTTCAGACGGCACTTGAGGGCATGCATAGAGGTATTGGTCTTGAACGTATGGTTTTGGCATTTTTTAATAAAGATCAAATAAAAGCAAAATATGTTTTAGGAGAGCGTACAGACGGTTGGCGAGATAAGTTTATGTTTAATATTGGCCATGAAGAACGCAATATATTCTCTGAGAATATTCAAAAGCCACAGCCTGTATGGATTGATACTGCCTATATTAAGACGCATAAGCATTTGTACACAGAGGCGACTGCCGGGCTTATTGGCGTTCATGAGGCATTTATTGGTGTATTAAAAGTCAATAACCGCAATGCGGTGATGTTTTATGCTGATCGTAGTACAACGGGGCAGTCACTCAGCAAAGAACAATTTGAGGCCTTTGGGCATTTCTTAACGCAAGCTGAGTTCAGTATCCAAGCAATAGCCGGTAAAAAGCGGGGATAAACAGTAGGGTTGATATACACGCTACTGTTTATTAAACCATTTGCCTTGTGATAGAAATAGAATTTAGGTCTAGTTGGATAACCACTCAGCAATAGCTTGGCCAATTTCATCGGGCGAATCTTCTTGGATAAAATGAGCGCCTTTGACGGTTACTTCTTTTAGGTTTGGCCAGGTGCGTACAAAGTCACGCGCGAAGCCCACAAGAAAAGCACCGGGTTCTGCATTGATAAATAGTTTTGGTATGCCTAACGAATTTGCTAGGTAGTCAGCATAACTTGCGACAATTGCTGTGGGATCAGCAGGTTCGTTGGCGATGGGCAGTTGTCGTGGGCCAACTATTGTTGCTCTCCGGTCTTCACCAGGATTTAAAAAAGGTCGGCGATATTCATTGTGCTCTGCTTCGGTTAAGTCGCGTAAAATCGCACTGGGTAGTAGCGTTTCAATAAAGAAATTATCTTCCAGCGCCATTTTATCGCCTTCGGCTGAACGCAATGTTCCTATTGGCCCATGTAAACCTATGGGAAAGTCATCCCATGTTGGAAATGGCGTAACAATAGCTTCCATAAAGGCGATGGCTTTCACGGCACCACGGTGCTGATTTGCCCAATGGAAGCCGACGCCAGACCCCCAATCATGTAGTACAAGAGTCACATTCTTATCAATACCTAGCTCTTCTAGTAGCGCAAAAGTGTACTTACTGTTGTCGGCGAGGGAATAACTGTTCTCGTTAATCTCATCTAACTTATCAGAATCACCCAACCCAATCATATCGATGGCAATCAAGCGGCCTTTTCCTTCAAGGTGTGGTATGACATTGCGCCATAAATAAATCGACGTAGGGTTGCCATGTAAAAACACAATTGGACCCCCCGCACCTTCGTCAATATAGGCCATGCGCTTACCCAAAACCGTTTTAAATTGCTTTTCGTAAGCCAGTACCTCTGTGTCTCTAGTCATAATCTGTTACCTTCTATCAATTTAATATGTGACTGAGTCATATAATATAGTGGCTTGCTTGTGTGGTCTATAGTTTTTTATGAGGCAGTCATATATTATGGGCTTAATAAGATGATCTAGAGACATATCTGTGGATAAAAATGAGTACATAACAAACTTGCTAGGCACCGTTGCTACTGCCATTGCGACAGGCATTGAACAGAGTATTGGTGAGTTGGGAGGGCACAGCCTGACTCATGAGTCTGCTTTGGTAACTATTAGTCAGCATCCCAATGAAAGTATTGATGCTTTAAGTAAAATACTAGGTTTAACTCACTCGGGTGCAGTACGCTTGATCAATACCTTAGAAAAAGAGGAGTTGGTTAATCGTATACGCAGTAAAAAAGATGCGCGTGCGGTTGTCTTAAAAGTGACAGATAAGGGCGGTGAGCGCGCCAAAAGTGTATTACAAGCAAGAGAGCAGGCGACCAAGCAGGTATTGGCTGGGCTTAGTATGGAGCAAATTCAGTTGTTGGAGCCTATATTAGAGTCGGCTCTTTTAGGGGTCACACATAATCAAAAGGAAGCGAGGCGTATTTGTAGGCTTTGCAACGAGAAAGTCTGTAGGCCACAAGGTTGCCCGGTTGAGTCGGCTATTACAAGTTTAAATTAATTTTGACTCTGTCTCTATTTGCTACCACCAGTTGAATAACCAGCTTAAGCTTCCTAAAACACTAATAAGTAATACACAGGCAACCCAGTTTGCTCGAAAGTGGGCAGCAGGGATGGGTAGATTAGCTGGCCATTTAATATAGCCAGTGATCATTGGTTTGACTAAATTAATGCCGCCTCTCAATGCATAAAAGATGATAGTTAGTATGTGAATAACCACGATTATCTGAATAAAGAGCGCATTTTGATAGTGCAAGCTCAGCAATTGACTGGATAAATCCTCAGACAACATACCGTAAAATACACCTTCGATTAATTCATCTTCATCTGCAATAAATAAGCCGCTAAGGGCTTGAAATCCAATCAGTAATAGCATGACTATTACCGCCCAACCGCCAGAGGCACTATGGCCACGATCGTGGTGTATCGAACCTTTAAATAAGTCGATAATATGTTTGATTACGTGTTTGGGGTGGGTGATAAGGCTAGTTAATTTTCCTGTACTGCTGCCGATAAAGCCCCAGATACATCTAAATAGTACAAGGGCAACGACTACTTCTCCTACGAGCTTATGCCACTCAAAAAAGAACCAGCCAAATTCTCCACTCAGCAACAAAAAAATGACGGCGATAGCGAATGTCCAGTGAAATAATCGTAACCAAATATCCCAGACTTTGACTAAGGTTGGTGCGTGCTTTTGATCCATATATTTACTTTTTCTTTTTTCTGTAATCGTTATGGTAGACTTTACAGCCATTATTTATATCGATAATAGCACTCTTTAATTCACTTAAACCAGTTGCGGCAACATCATTCATTTTAATGGCGGCATCTAATATTTTCTTGTCTGCTTGAGCGACTTGGGCACTACCTGTTCTATTGTCCATAGTACAGGAAGCACCCAGTTTTCTCTATTGCCTAGGGTTTTACTGGGCACATAAAATTTTTAAATGACAAGTACATACACAATAATAATCAATAAGTGGACAAAAATTATTCTAAGTAAAAGGCAAAAATAAAGATAAACTCACACATATAGTTTGTTTGCGAATGTTGAGCTTACCATTGCGTATTTAAAAAGCTTAATAAGGTATTCTAAATACTAGGGTTAACAAATATTTAATTAATACACAGTAACCTGAGGTAGTAAAATGATTTACAAAGGAAGCTGCCATTGTCAGGCTATTCAATTCGAAGTAGAGGCGCCTGAAACCCTTGAGGCTGATTATTGCAATTGTTCTATTTGCGTAAAGTCAGGTTTCTTACATTTAATTGTTCCCTTGGATAAATTTAAGTTACTGAACCCGCAAGGCTCTCTGTCGGTTTATAAATTTAACTCAGGGGTTGCGCAGCATATGTTTTGTCGCGTTTGTGGTATCAAACCTTTTTATGTTCCGCGATCAAACCCAGAAGGTATGGATGTTAATATTCATTGCTTAGATACTCAGCCTAAAGCCGTTAATATTACTCACTTTGATGGTCAAAACTGGGAGAAAAATGCACACAGCCTTGCTCATAAAACTCAGTAAAGGGTTAATTATAAAGCTCTTTTAATGAAAAAATGATGGCTATGAATTTGTGGCTGTAAATATATTGTTATAAATATTAGAGGGTATTGAGTGCTATGACTAAAGCTTTTGCTATTTTTATTTTTTCTAATCGCTGTTTTTGGTTTTGCGTTAGCGGTTAGCCACAAAAGAGAAATAAAAAAATGATAGTATTCGTGCCTTAAGAACAACGTAATTGCACTATTAAAAACACTAAATATCAAAGCTTTCTAGGTTTAAGCCTTGTTCGTCTGCGACCAAATACCAGCCTTTATCGTGCCAATCACCTAATACAATACGCTCGGCAGCTTGTTGATTAATTTCAAGTTGATGCCTTGCTGGCCTATGTGTATGCCCATGAATGAGCCTAACTGTTGATGTTTCAAGCATTATCTTGGCGACTTCCTCTGGAGTCACATCCATAATATCTTCGGCTTTTAGGCTATTCATAGAATCACTGGTCGAGCGAATGTGCTCTGCAATAGCTTTACGTTCTGCCAGTGGTTTTTGTAGCATAGTTTGTTGCCACTGTGGGTCACGCACCATTTGGCGAAACGCCATATATTCTTTATCACTCGTACAAAGGCTATCGCCATGCATCAATAATGTTGCTACACCATTAAGCTCGATAACCTGTGGATCTTGAATGATAGTTAAACCTGCTTGCTTGGCAAAATCATCACCCATCAAAAAGTCTCTGTTGCCATGCATTAAAAATACTTGATGACCTTGGGAGCTGTAATCCGCTAGCGCTTGAGTTATGGCAGTATATTCTGGAATGTCGTTGTCATCGCCTACCCATACATCAAAAAGGTCACCCAAAATATAGAGGCTTTCGGCATTTTTTGCCGTGCCTGTTAAAAAGCGTAAAAATGCTTGTGTGATATTTGGACGAGCAGGTAGGAGATGAAGGTCTGAGATGAAAAACTGCATTATAATGCCATTGCGTAGAGTGTTTGCCGTTGTATTCTCTTAGCAATAATCGCACTAGTTTCAGTGTTTGCAGAAATAGTGCGATTATTGGATTAAATCAGCTCTTAATGAGCAACTTATTCGCTAACAGTAACTGTATTGATGCTAACGGGTTCAGTAGGTACATCTTGATGAAAACCATTAGAGCCTGTTTGTACAGCTTTGATTTTATCAACAACATCAGTACCGTCAGTGACCTTAGCAAAAACACAGTAACCCCAACCTTGGGTTGTTTTGGCCGAGTGGTTGAGGAAATCATTGTCTTTTACGTTAATGAAAAACTGCGCGCTCGCACTATCTGGGTCCATAGTGCGGGCCATGGCAAGCGTGTAGCAATCGTTTTTTAGGCCATTATCTGCTTCATTGACAATAGTTTCGCGGGTCTCTTTTTGTTCCATGTTCTCGTCAAAGCCACCGCCTTGTACCATAAAACCGTCGATAACACGGTGGAAAATAGTGCCATTGTAGAAACCATCTTCAGCGTACTGTTTAAAATTAGCAGCTGTGATAGGGGCTTTATCGTAATTTAGTTCAATCGCAATATCGCCGAAATTAGTGTGTAAAGTAATCATTTATTATTCCTGCCTGGTATAAATTATAAAAAGAGCCGATTAAGTTCTCTCGATAAGTCTTTTAGCGATCAATAATACAAAAACTTATCACTTTTGGGGTGTGAAGCCTTCGGCGGGCGGCTATAATACGCCTTTTATTTTTATACTTCCATAACCTAATACGTAAGATAATCACCTATGACGGCTGCCCCCGAAAACAATACCCACAATGCCATAAGCTCTGAAAGGCCTTTGCATTTTCTTGAGCAACAAATCGAAAAAGATCTTGCCGCAAATAAGCATCAAAAAATCGTCACTCGATTCCCGCCAGAGCCAAATGGTTATCTGCACATTGGTCATGCAAAATCTATCTGCCTTAACTTTGGTTTAGCTGAGACCTTTGGTGGCGAGTGTAATTTTCGCTTTGATGATACGAATCCAGCCAAGGAAGATCAAGAGTATATCGATGCGATTATTCGCGATGTGCAGTGGTTAGGGTTTAAGTGGGCAGGGGATATTCGTTATGCCTCTGGTTACTTTCAGCAATTGTATGATTGGGCTATCTATTTAATAGAGCAAGGTATGGCTTATGTGTGTCACTTGTCTGCCGATGAGACCCGTGAGTATCGAGGTACCTTGACCGAACCCGGTAAAAATAGCCCTTACCGTGACCGTAGCGTTGCAGAAAACCTAGCCGAGTTTGAAAAAATGCGCAGTGGCGAATACGACGAAGGTACTTGTATTTTGCGTGCCAAGATAGATATGGCAAGCCCTAATATTAATCTGCGTGACCCAGGACTTTACCGCATTAGAAAACAGTCACATCATCAAACCGGCGATACCTGGTGTATTTATCCTAGCTACGATTTTGCCCATGGGCAAGAAGATGCCATAGAAGGAGTAACACACTCTATTTGTACGCTGGAGTTTGCTGATCATCGTCCCTTATATGAATGGTTTATCGAAAACCTACCTGTGCCGAGTAGCCCACGCCAGTATGAATTTGGCCGCCTAAACCTTAATTACACCGTGACCTCTAAGCGCAAGTTAAAGCAACTCGTCGACGAAAACTATGTCGATGGCTGGGACGATCCGCGTATGCCAACATTAGCGGGCCTTCGTCGTCGTGGCGTAAGGGCGCAGGCACTGCGTAAGTTTTGCGAAATGATTGGTGTGACTAAATCCGACGGCGTTGTCGAGATTGGTATGCTAGAGCATGCTATACGTGACGATCTCGATAAAAACGCAGCGCGTGCTATGTGTGTTTTAAACCCGATTAAATTGACCTTAACAAATTACCCTGAAGGTGAAAGCGAGCTTATGATTGCAGCAGGGCACCCCAATAGAGACGACCTTGCAGAGCGTGAACTTGCCTTTAGTCGCGACTTGTTTATCGATGCCGCTGATTTTAGAGAAGCCGCTAATAAAAAGTATAAGCGCCTAGTTATAGGCAAACGTGTGCGCTTGCGTAATGCTTATATCATCGAGGCCGATGAATGTCTCAAAGATGCTGAAGACAATGTTATAGAGGTTAAAGCACGTATCATTGAAGGCACTTTGGGTAATGATCCAGCCGATGGTATCAAGGCAAAGGGTGTTATTCACTGGGTTGATGCAAAGGAAAACACCCCATGCGAAGTACATATGTATGATCGCTTATTTACTGACGAAGCCCCCGATGCTGGCGGTAAAGATTTTGTAGAGTGTATTAATCCAAATAGCTTAAGCATATTGCGAGGCTGTGTTGCTGAAAAAGGATTAGTCAACTCAGAAGTAGGGCAAACCTATCAGTTCGAGCGCGAAGGTTATTTTTGTCGCGATGCTAATGATGATAAAGACACCATCATATTTAATCAGACTATTTCTTTGAGAGACAATTTTAACGGCTAACTTTAACGGATAGCATTTGAGCTTTTTTATCGAAGTGCAAATAAGTATCTATTAATATCAGGTCGTAAATATTAGGCTAGAGATTTTGAACCAGCAGTTTTAAATGAGCAAGTTTAGAAAGCATATGACATTAAAAATATATAACACACTGGCACGTAGCAAAGTTGAATTTACACCAATAGAGCCAAATAAAATCCGTTTATACGTTTGTGGTATGACGGTATATGACTATTGTCATATTGGTCATGCACGTGTGCTGGTATCTTTTGATGTGATTACTCGATTTTTACGAGCTACAGGCTGGAATGTCGAATATGTTCGTAACATTACCGATATCGACGACAAAATTTTAAACCGCGCCGATGAAAATGGTGAAGAATACACAGCGTTAACCACTCGTTTTATTGATGCCATGCACGAGGACGAAGCGCAACTTAATGTGTTGAAGCCTGATCAAGAGCCTCGTGCAACAGCGCATATGAGCGACATCATCGATATGATTGCGGTATTGGTTGATAAAAATATTGCCTATAAAGCGAGTAATGGGGATGTTTATTATCGCGTCAATACTTTTGAAAACTATGGCCAGTTATCGGGTAAAAATCCAGAGGAGCTTTTATCGGGTGCGCGTGTTGATGTTGAGAAAACCAAAGAAGACCCTAGGGACTTTGCACTCTGGAAAGCGGCGAAGGTAGGTGAAGTTTCTTGGGAGTCTCCTTGGGGTAAAGGTAGGCCCGGTTGGCATATAGAGTGCTCGGCCATGACAAAATCCTGCTTGGGTAATACCTTCGATATTCACGGTGGTGGCCCAGATTTACCTTTTCCACATCACGAGAACGAAATAGCACAGAGCGAAGCCGCCAACGGTTGTAAATTTGTTAACTACTGGATGCATGCCGGTGCCGTGCGTGTAGACGGTGAAAAAATGTCTAAATCATTAGGCAATTTCTTTACTATTCGCGATGTGCTTAAAAAATACCATCCAGAGGTTGTGCGATTTTTAATTGTTAGTAGTCAGTACCGTAGCGCCATTAATTACTCAGAAGACAATCTTATAGAATCTAAAGGGGGATTAGACCGCTTTTATCAGACCCTTAAAGACTACACGGATATTGTCGCCGCAGATGAGCTGCAAATTTCTGTCGATGAATTAAATAAACTGAGCACCGAGCAGCAAGCTATTGCTATTGATTTTAACGCGCAATTCATTAACTCGATGAACGACGATTTTAATACACCGCAAGCTCTGTCTGTTATGTTTGAAGTATTACGCACCATTAATGCCCAAGCTAAATCAGACATGTCGCTAGCGAATTATTTAATGTCTCAATTGAAATGTATGGCCAATATATTGGGAGTGCTGCAAGCTGATCCCACCCAGTTTTTGCAAGGTACAAACAGTAGTGAGGGCTTATCTGCTAATGATATCGATGCGTATATAGTAGAACGGCAAGAGGCAAAGTTAGCCAAAAACTATGCCCGCGCAGATGAAATACGCCAACTGTTACTTGATGAGAAAGTTGTTTTGGAAGATTCACCGACGGGTACGATTTGGCGCAGGGAATAAGCGGTAGTGAGTAGGCTCACATAAATATTGTAAAAAATAGTCAATCGAATATAGATATTGAATAAAAACAATGAAGTTAAATACATTACAAAAGAAATTCGAAAAAATACGCACCAATAAAATATTTGAGCTATTTGTTGTTGGCGTTATTATATTTTCTGCTTTGGTGATTGGCGTTAAAACCTATCCTATTCCAGAGTCGGTATCGCAATTAATTATAGTATTAGATTGGCTGATTACTTTTATATTTTTAACTGAAATTGTCATTCGTTTTTTTGCCGAGCCTATCAAAAGAGATTTTTTTAAAAGTGGCTGGAATATTTTTGACACCTTAATTGTTTTAGTGAGTATTGTGCCTATCGATAATAGCGAATTAGCTATTGTTGGCCGCTTGATTCGCATTTTCCGCGTGTTGAGAATGATCTCTATCATTCCAGAGTTGCGCTTGCTACTTAACTCCTTGGTTAAAGCACTGCCGAGGCTTGGCTATGTCATGCTGCTTATGTTTATTATTTTTTATATCTATGCGGCGATTGGCACGACCTTTTTTGAGAAGATCAACTCGGTATTGTGGGGTGACATTGCGCTAAGCTTACTTACACTATTTCGTGTAATGACGTTTGAGGATTGGACCGATGTTATGTATGAAACCATGGAGGTGTACCCCTTCAGCTGGATTTTTTATATTACCTTTATCTTTTTTACTGCTTTTGCTTTTTTAAATATGGTCATTGGTATTGTTGTCAGTGTATTAGAAGAAGAGCAAAAAAAGGTAGATCGAGAACATGGGGAGCCAACACTCCAAGAGTTACAGCAAGAATTGCAAGAAATTAAACAGTTATTAAAAAACCAAACAAGCACTAAGGCTAAATAATACAGTTATATTATGTCTAACCTTGACCCTCAATTTTATTCGCGCTCTGCATTAGCAGAGAAGCTGGATATGACCTTAAAAGAATTAACTCAGTTAATGCTTAAGGGTGGCTGGATTAGCGAGGCAACTAATGGCTTGGAGTTAACAGCTAAAGGTGAATTTGAAGGCGGTAAATACCGTGAGAGCAACAAATACGGTAAGTATATTGTATGGCCAGAGAGTGTTCTTGAGCACGCTTTACTACGTGGTGTCACTGAATCAACGGTTACTGTTAGCCAATTATTAAAAGGCACAAATTTGCCTCCGAGGTTATTTAACCGCTTATTAACCGAGCTTGGCTGGATGAGCCCTTTTTCTAAGGGATGGAAGCTAACGGATTTGGGTAAAAAGCAAAAAGGCGAGCAGTATGAAAATGACAGCTCGGGCTTACCTTATGTTAAATGGCCGCGTGATTTATTAACGAATCCCACCGTGAAGCATGCCTTGGAATTAATGCTTGTATCGGATAACACCTCTCCAAAAGTGAGTAGCGATTTAGCGCAATTTAAAACGTTAAATGGCCTGTTGGTTGACAATATCGGGCAGGTAAAGATTGCGAACTGGCTGTATTTGCTAGGTTTTAATGCAAGTTATCAACGAGAGTTTTTAAGTGGCGATCAAAAACCAATTACTCCGGACTTTTATTTACCCGACTACAGTGTTGTAATTGAATACTGGGACGAGTCCTTACAAGCCTCAGAGCTGTCGGATAACTTATCTAAGCAAGCGTTTTATAGCGCTATAGAATTAAAAATAATAGAGATAAACCACCAACAGCTTGAGGATTTGGATCAGGTCTTATCAAAAGAATTATTGCATTTGGGTGTTAGTGTTTATTAAGTGTTTAATAGACTCTAATGTATGAGTAGGTATAAATCACTATATTAAAATAATGGAAACGATATGAAAATTGCATTTATAGGTTTAGGTGTTATGGGCTTTCCTATGGCGGGCTACCAACAAAAAGCAGGTCATGATGTAACTGTTTATAACCGTACCACTGCAAAGGCCCAAAGCTGGGTTGAGCAATACGGTGGTGAGTTTGCGACTACGCCATTTGCAGCAAGTCAAGGTGCGGATGTTGTGATGATCTGTGTGGGTAATGATGACGATGTTCGTAGTGTTGCCTATGGCAACGACGGTATTATTAAAGCACTTAATGCTGGCGCACTCCTTGTTGACCATACAACAACCTCCCACGAGCTTGCTTTAGAACTGAATGAAAAATGTAAAGAAGCAGGCCTTGGCTTTATTGATGCGCCGGTATCTGGTGGTCAAGCGGGCGCCGAAAACGGCGCACTAGCCGTTATGATTGGTGGCACAGAGGAGCATGTAGCGCAGGGGCTTCCAGCTATTGAGCCCTATGCAAAAACCACAACGCATATGGGTGTGGTGGGTACAGGTCAGCTCACTAAGATGGTTAACCAAATATTAATTGGTGGTATTTTACAGGGCGTGTCCGAGGGCTTTACGCTTGCTCAAAAAACGGGGCTAGACTTACCCAAAGTCATTAATGCCATTTCTGGTGGTGCAGCGGGTAGCTGGCAGTTATCTAATCGTGGCGAGAATATCGATAAAGATATTTTTGATTACGGCTTTGCCATTGATTGGATGATAAAAGACTTAGGCTTTTGTTTAGATGCCGCTGATAAAGTCGACCTTAAACTGCCAAATACCCAGTTTGTTATCGAGCGTTATAAAGAGCTGCAAGCGCGTGGTTTAAATCGTTGCGATACCTCGGTATTGATCAAACAGTACGATGAAGATCAATAAAAAGAAGGACAATAAAAACACCAATAAAAAATAGTTACCGCCATTTAGTCACTATTATTCACTACATTTTGTTCATTAAATATAGCCTAGCACTATTAATTGCTAGGCTATAAAAAGAGTCGATATCATCTATGCAACATCGCGTATTAACAGGTATAACAACAACAGGTTCACCACATCTAGGCAATTATGTTGGGGCTATTCGTCCAGCTATTGAGGCAAGCCGCAAAGAGGGCAACTTACCCTTTTACTTTTTGGCCGATTTCCATGCGCTTATTAAGTCGCGAGATCCGGCTCAAGTGCATCAGTCAAGCCAAGAGATTGCGGCTACATGGCTAGCGCTAGGCTTAGATACAGATAACGCCGTATTTTATCGCCAATCCGATGTCCCAGAGATACCAGAACTTTGTTGGTTTTTAACCTGTATGGCAGCCAAAGGCTTAATGAACAGAGCACATGCCTACAAAGCCGCCGTGCAAGCCAATGAAGAGTCTGGCGAAGATCCTGACTTTGGCGTGGCGATGGGTTTGTATAGTTACCCTGTTTTAATGGCTGCGGATATTTTAATGTTTAACGCAACACGTGTACCCGTTGGTAAAGACCAAATACAGCATGTAGAAATGGCGCGCGATATTGCAGGACGTTTCAACCATCATTACGGTGAGAGCTTTGTGCTACCAGAGGCAGTAGTTGATGATAGCGTCGCTGTTTTACAAGGCCTCGATGGCCGTAAAATGAGTAAAAGCTATAACAATACTATTCCGCTATTCTTGCCCGAAAAAAAGCTAAAAAAGCATATCAATAAAATTAAAACCAATTTATTGGAGCCTGGTGAGTCCAAAGACCCTGATACCTCCACGGTATTCCAAATTTGGCAAGCATTCGCGAGCGAGCAGCAAACCGAAGAAATGCGACAAGCATTTAAAGAGGGTATAGCTTGGGGCGAGGCTAAAAAGCAATTGTTTGAACTGATTAATGCCGAGGTAGCAGAGCCGCGGGAACGCTACGAAGAGTTAATGGCCAATCCTGCACACATAGAAAGTGTATTAAAAGAAGGCGCTGAGAAAGCACGCAGTTATGCTACGCCATTTTTGGCAGAGCTGCGTAAGGCTGTTGGGATTTATTCTTTTGGGTAGTCACTAAAGTATCTTGTGGTAGAGCAGGGATGTTCAAATATATCATCTATGGCAAGTTGCCAAATTAAGCTGACTCATTTTCTTCATGGCTAGGTAGATAATAAGCCAAACATAATTTGCAAAGAGTATCAGCGCTATATACAAGTATTAAGCTTAAGGATGCTTATGATTCATTTTAAATATAAAGAAAGTTTAATATTTACTTGGGTGGGGTTAATTTTATTTCTGATTATTGTGCCATTATTCGTCTGGGGTATTATCGATACTACTGATCCGATGCTCGTTCTACAGTTTTCTTTTGGCGCTATTATCTCTTTCTCATGGTTAGTGTATTTGATGTTTGTTATTATTGCTAACTGGCGACTAGAAAAATTTATAAAAATAGATGATGAAGAACTTACATTTTATAAACATCAGTATAGTAAGACCCCTATAGCTATTCCGCTCAAAAAAATACATAACCAAGTTATTTATTCAAGAAAAGGAATTAAAGTTCTTAAGTTTTTGGCTAATGGTAAAACGCATAGGTTACCTGATCAAAATCTAACGCCTGAAGAATTTTCTAAGGTGTGCAATATTATAGTCAAAGAAAGCACTAGGTGTAAGGCTTGTCAGTCGACGCAAATTGCGTGGGAAGGAAGTAAAGGACACTGTTATAATTGTGAAACCATTAGCCCTCTGAGAGCAGAGGATTTTGATTGGAATGATGCATATCAAGCCTAATAAGTGATTAACCATGCGTATAAAAAATGAAATTAATTAGGGCCAGATAAATATTTAATCTACCGACTCAAAATGCTTATCTCACCCCAATTATTTGGATCGAGAAGGTCAGAGATTAACCTCAATAGGGTTACTGTTGCTTTTGATTAGTTGAAATTTTGAAGTGAAGATACAGGTGTTTGTTTTTATGCTAAAAAGAACATTATCTTTTCTTATTTTATTCCTTATGTTTAATGATAGGGCTGTAGCGCTGCCGTGTGAAGATAAATGGCGTTCAATATCTAGTAATTTAGCATCTTCGAATTTAAATAAGATAACTCTTGAATGGGAGTCCATGTTTGGAAAATGTGAAGATAGAGATCTGTATCAGTTAAGGATGGTTATATTAAAAATAGAGAATAAAGACTATGCCGAAGCAGGGGGGTTAATCGATTCTGAATTGGACCGAGGAAATAAGTATCAAAAAGAACTTATGCTGAGAGGAGTTGTTGGTCTTGCCAATAAGGCAGTTGATGAAAACAATAATAGTTCTAAGGTTTGGGCTAAATTAATCTCTCATTATGAGGGTATTATAAAATTATATCCCGATTGGTGGGAAGTTTACTCTGAATATGGGGCAATTTTAATACTATTAGAAGAGTATGAAATAGCAGAAAAATATGTAAATAAGTCAATAGAGTTAAATTCTACAGTTTATGGATATGGTCTTTTAATAAGGCTAAATTATAAAATTAAAAAGTATTCAGATGTGATTTCCATTTTTGATGCTCTATCTAAGAGTGGTGCGAATATTTATAGAATAAGTTCAATTATGTATCCGGTAGCAAAAGCTCATGCCGAATTAGGAGAGTTCGATTTAGCAAAAAAGGCAATTGAAGTTTTAGTAGACAATGATGAAACTGTAATAAACACTATAGAACTGGATAAAACTATAGATTTTATTAACGATAAGATTAGGAAAGCTCAAGGCTAAAGGTGAAGAATGTAAGTGGGGTCAAGTCTTACCATTTGCTTTTATCTTAATTAAAAACCTGATCCTATCTTTAAATATTATAAGATCGAGATACTTTAGATAAAAAATAGCAATAAGCACCATCCCTGAGTAGTGCAACCTTTAAAGATAGCTAACCACAACAAATATCAAAGATATCATTCATAGTTATCTACTATACCTCCACAGCCTACTTAGGCCTCCGTTACAAATCATCTCCTATTTTTGTAACGACCGTAAACAGGGTCAGATCTTTCCCTGTGTCTAAGTCATTATCGCCAACAAGTTCGGGAAAATCTTCCTATTCGTTAATACTCAACCTCAACCCGAGATAAATATTGGGTTCTAAAAAGCACTGTCATCCTCTTAATTCAGTATTAGCAGTTTAATCTACTATGTATCATAAGCAGACGTAGCTCTTCTAGACTGGGCAGAAACAGTACAAATAGCAGGGTTTATTGCTTAAGTAGCCAGGGTTACATAAATTTAATTTATAAGCTGTATTGTCTCATTTAATTTCATTTAACGCAGGCTTATCATCATACTGCCTCTAATTAAAAAATGAACAGTGCTAAAGAGGTTTAATGATGCAGAGTTTTACAATATATGGCCGGCTTGATTGTGGCTATTGTGCAGCGGCTAAACGTTTACTGGAGTCTAGGTCTGAGGACTTTGAGTGGGTAGATATGGTGGAAGAAGGCATGAGTAAAGGTGAGCTTTCTGAAAAAATAGGTCAGCCTGTTTATACTGTTCCGCAAATTTTACATGGATCTACCTATGTAGGTGGATATACAGAGTTGACTCAATACCTATAGAGTTTTAAACCTGCTTAACAAACCGAGCATAGCTCGGTTTTTTTGTGCCCTTGATTTCCTTCTAATTCTTTCCTTTGTTGCTCTGACTTATCTCTTGCTTCTAAAATACTGTCATTAACAATCTGCTAAGTAGTGATATGTCTATTATCCTGTGGGTGAGGCTTATTTGGCTGTTCTTTTGGCCACACCTCTTAGTACAGGTGACAGGCATAAAAAAGGCCGGGTATTTCCCAGCCTTTTAAGTAATAGCTCATATTAATACGAGACATTATTAATGTGTTAGATTAACGTGTTGGTAGCACGTCTTTTAGTTTTTCGTGCATAGCGCGTACACTAGCTAATGTTGTTTCCCAATCAATGCATTTGTCTGTCACTGACACGCCGTATTGCATTTGAGAGTGATCGTCGAGTATTTTTTGATTACCTGCACCAATATTACTTTCAACCATTAAGCTTGTAATTGATTTATTACCATCGATGATCTGAGTGGTTACATTCTCTAGTACTAGTGGTTGTAACTCATGGTTTTTATTGGAGTTCTCATGGCTACAATCAATCATGATACTTTCACTCATTCCATGTTTGCGCAGATCTTGCTCGCATAATGCAACATTTACAGAGTCGTAGTTTGGTTTACCGCCTCCGCCACGTAGCACAACGTGTGCGTAGGGGTTGCCGTTTGTGCGGATGACGGAAACTTGGCCATTATTATTAATGCCTAAAAAGTGGTGAGAGCTAGATACAGACTGCATCGCATTGACAGCGACTGTTAAGCTACCGTCGGTACCATTTTTAAAGCCTACCGCACAGGAAAGGCCACTTGCCATCTCTCGGTGAGTCTGAGATTCAGTTGTGCGCGCGCCAATGGCTGACCAAGAGATCAAGTCATGTAAATACTGTGGCGAAATAGGGTCAAGCGCCTCGGTTGCCGTTGGTAGGCCCAGTTCTGCAATATCGAGTAACAGTTTACGCCCAATTTGTAGGCCTTCTTCGATATTAAATGACCCATTCAAATGAGGATCATTAATTAAGCCTTTCCAGCCAACAGTCGTACGCGGCTTTTCAAAATAAACACGCATAACTATAGCAATAGAGTCTTTCACTTCTTCAGCAAGTACTTTTAGCCGCTTGGCATAATCCATAGCAGCATCTACATCATGGATTGAACATGGGCCAATGACCATAAATAGACGATGATCTTTTTTCTCTAAAATATCATTAACCATTTTTCGACCATTCAGAATGGTCTTTTTCGCGGCCTCTGAAACTGGCATTTTAGCCTTGAGCTCCGCAGGTGAGATAAGTACCTCTTGAGAGGCGAGATTTAAGTTTTCCATAGCAGTGTTTGACATAATAATAAACGCTAAATAAAGTGAGTAATTTTTACGAAAGGTAATTGTACTTTAATTTTATTATAAGCGGGGATTGAATTGGTTTATTAATGTTATAGTCTATCAAATTAGTTGAAATTTAATAGTAGTTAACCTCTGGTAGTGCACTTATTGCCTTTAAAGCTTAGTAGAAGCACAGAGTTTACAATATGCAGCGGTTATTGTTTTGGAGAAGATGTGTGGGTGAAATTAGTCAATTAGTACCGGTGATTGTTGGGTTGGCGTTTGCCGGGGTGCTGGCGGGTACCTTAGCCGGCTTGCTGGGAGTTGGTGGTGGTATTATTAATGTGCCGGTTTTGTTCTTTTTGTTTCAATATTTTGGTGTCGATGCAAGTAACGCAATGGTCATTGCTACAGGGACCTCTTTGGCGGCGATTATCCCGACCTCATTATCTTCTATTAAGGCACATAACAAACGCTCGAATATAGATTGGCCATTAATTAAGCGCTGGTCTGCATTCATGATAACTGGTGTTTTACTAGGTAGTTGGTTAGTGACTATTGTTGATGGCCGTTATTTTACGATTGTTTTTGCGATAATTGCTTTATTCATGGCCTACAATTTATCTTTTCGAGCCAATAGCGCAGCATTATTCGAAAACCTACCGGCGATGCCTGCGCAAGGTCTCTTTGGTACGGTTATTGGTTTTTTCTCAGTGATGGCGGGTATTGGTGGCGGAACACTCGGGGTTTCATTATTAACAGCGTTTAACTATGCGATTCATCGAGCAGTTGGTACATCGGCGGCTTTTGGTTTATTGATTTCTGTTCCTGGAGCCATTGCTTTATTTCTATTTGCACAAACACCAGCTAATGCACCCTTTGGTACATGGGGCTATATTAATTTCTTATCGTTAATTGTTTTAATTCCGTTAAGTGTCGCTTTTGCACCCGTGGGTGTTTGGTTGGGTGCAAAGCTAGATGCCAATAAGCTTAAAAAAATATTTGCTGTGCTGCTAACATTTACTGCGGTGAGGATGTTAATACAAGTTATATGACATAAGTAGGTTAAAAATTCTATCGTGAGATTATGACGAAGCCGTATTAGTCTCTAGTTTTTTGATGGTTTGCCTTAAATCTTTAGTCATGCAGCTATATCTTATACGCTCGAAAAACCCCATTTTAGCCGCTTCTTTTAACGCGGGGAGGGCTCTTGGGTCATTGAGGCGGTTAAGTTCGGCGATAGCGACTTTTTTGTGTTCGCACTTTTCGAGCTCTTTTAAATCCCATGTATTCAAACCAACGCGATCTATTTTATCATTATTACCTGAGTCGATGAGTAAATAGAAAGCATCGTAACGGGCGCGTAAGCCTGCTTGCCCAGATCGTTTTGCTAATTCACTGACCATCGGTTCACTAAAATAACGTGCAATCAATTGGTTGGCTTCTGATCGTTTTTGTTCGAGCAGCTTAATAAGGTTTTTAGATAACAGCTCTTCATTGGCAAGCGTAGGTTCTGCTTTTAATGATACTTGATAGTGTTCAATCGCTTGCTGGTACTCTTTGTTGTGAAGAGCGAGATGGCCTTTTAGCATTTTAAGATAATTATTATTTGGATATTTTTGATCAAACTCCTCGATTTTGTTGTTAAGTTCAAGGTAGTTATTATCGAGTAGTAATGGTGTTGTACTGGCAATGATTGTAAAGGTCGGATCAACTTCAATATTATTTAATGCTTCATTATCTAAGCCATCGATGCTTGGAATATCGGTAATTCGTTTGTTGGCGATACTGCGAAATTCGACAGCTATTTTATCAGCTTCGCTAGGGCGGATACCTGGCATATAGTTAATGGTTGTCCACCAACTAATAAACGCGGCTAATAGCGCAGCAGAGATACCAATAAACACTCGTCCAAATGTAAAAGCGGAGCGGCCTGCCGGCTTTAAATTCTGATGAGCACCATCGTAGGGATACAAAGCAAACTCAGGGTTCTCCGGAGTGTGTTGGCTTTTTTCTTTTTTTGCATGAGCGCGATAGATATTAACCGGATGGGAGATCCCTTTAAATTCCGAAGGCCCAAGCGCTTCTAATTCGACTTCGTTTTTGTTCATCGAAAGATAAACTGACTCTGTTAATAAAATAGTACCTGCTGGTGTTTGACTTTCTAGCCGTGCTGCAATGTTAACAGCTTCACCAAAAATATCATTGGAGGTAATGCGTACCTCACCTGCATTAAGTGCAATACGTACAATAATTTTTTGTTCGACAGCGTCGGTTTGATTATATTCCCATAGCGCATCTTGTATTGCCATTGAGCAAAGAACCGCATCGGTTGGAGATCTGAATGTGGCTAAAAAAGAATCACCTACAGACTTAATTTTTTTGCCCCCAAAACGCTTAATGGTTTTTTCAACAATTTTATCGTGCTGCCTAATGATAGATTCGCTTTCATTACGCGACAGTGACGAGACTATTTTTGAAAATCCGACAATATCGGTAAACATAATTGTTAGGTTTTCAATGTCAGTATTCATAACTCTAAAAGCTGCGGTATTAGTAAGATGTTGGGGCAATTATTCTACAGGAGAATACAGTAGCTGGGTATCATTAGCTAAATTATAAATATTGTGTGAATAAGAGGGAAGCTTTAGGTGATAATCGGATAAATAATAAGCTAAATCGCCATCTATTTGTCAATACTTAGAGTGTATGCAATATGTCTAAAACGGGAAAATACAAGGCACATTGGGTTGTTTTATCTTGTTGGTCAAATAATTGCCTGTATGCAGTGAGCTGATCTCTATACTGTGCCGCCTGCTGGGCAATAAACTCATCAAGAGCTTGCTCTGGGTCTGGGCTGCTGCTTTTGTAATCGATAATCCAACGAGTGTCTGTATTAATGTCGATAAATGTTCTGTCGATAATATATTCCTGCATTTCTTTATTATATGCTTCTCTCCATAGGCTTAGCTCACATGCACTTTCTTTGTGCCTATTATCGAGTATCCATTGGCCGGTATCGCTGACAAGTATGCGCTTAATGATTTTTACAATTTGATGCGAGTGCTCCAAGGCTAATTGTGCCGGGGAGCCTATTTGCTCTAGTTGTAGTTGCCAAACATAACGTTGGTTCTCTATGCGTGGCTGGTCCCACTGTCTGTAATCAGATTCGCTGATGTCTTGTAAGGCTCTGTGCAAAACGGTCCCGAAGTAGCGAGCATGGCGTTGTAATAGAGCATCGGGTTTAGCACGATTATCTGTGTTCGAAGATTCGGCGTGATGTTGTGGCCGGTAATTGTTTAGCAAATCTGTTGTTGGGTATTCCGGTAAAGACCAATCAACGCTTAAGCGCGAAATAATAGCAGGGTGTGATAACGGGCTGTTCGCGCTCGTGTCTTTCGAGGTGCTATCAATAGTAATAATAGTTGCAGAGCTTTCTATATTGGGCCAAAGTTTTCCAAGTAATGTGTTTGGTTTGAACGCTATCTCTGTTGTCTCATCTTGTGATTGATCCTGTACCTGTTTATTTTTTGTGGCTTTGCTTTTGGATAGGGTCGCATGAGCAAGTAGATGTAGATTATGAATAGCTCGAGTACAGGCAACATAAAATAATCTGTTAGATTCTAGTGATTGCTTATGCCGCTGCTTAGCACGAATATAGTCGTGGATACTATCACGGTTTTCTTTTTCGCTACCAACGGCGTGCACAGGGCTCATTAATAGGCGCGACTGTTGGTTTTCGTCTAGCCATTCTTGCCAAGCAATAAGTTCTTGCTTGTCGCTGGCAGAGCTCTGATCTAATCCCGGAATAATCACAGTATCAAATTCTAAGCCTTTTGATTTATGTATCGTCATTATTTCGACGGGTGGGATGTCGATCTTACTGTCGGTGATATTTTTTTCAAATAAATTGTCAATTGCCGTATCAAAAGTTGCCCACTGAGGCAGCGTATAGCCCTGTTGATATTTTTCTAACAAATCAAAATAAGTAGTGATTTTAGAGTATTCGTCCAGCTTGTTTAATAAAGCGCCACCACCAAGTTGTAGCCATGCGCCTTCTATCCACTCCCTTAAATTATTGCGCCCATGCTTGGCCATCGCATCGCTTAGTGTTTCAAAAAATCGCTGAAGGATACTAAAGCCTTCAGGTGATAAAGTAATGGTCACACTTTCGTCTGCATAGGTTTTTGTGAGTGATGTTTGTTGAGCCTTAATCAGCTGTGTCAGTGTTGTTAGTAATGAGGCATGCTTATGTTGAATGTTATATTGACCGACATAATACAGGTCATTCATATCAAGGCCGCACCATGGAGCACGTAAAATTGAAAACCAAGCTAGGCGGTCATTAGGAAACAGCAAAGCACGGGTTAATGAACGTAAGTCAATAATACTCATGTCGGTGTTTAAACGATTAATATCCGTCGCGCGATAGATAATGCCTTGTTCTTGTAAGACTTGGCTAATTATTTTAACTTGGCTACGTTTACGTACGAGTATTGCAATATTTTGTGTTGAGTCTTTATTTTGTGCCGCTTTAATAATTTGGACGACTTTATGCGCTTCGTCTATTCGATGGGTGACTTTTTCTTCGCTAACAAATAAATAGCTATTAATGGCATTGTTATTATTATTTTCTGTATTGTTAAATGCAATTGCTTGTTGGTATTTTACCGCACCGGTATTTATCTCGTTATCACTTGGGAAAACAGTAGAAAAAACTTGATTGCACCAGTTAACAATAGCGCTATCAGATCGAAAATTTACAGTTAGGTTAACGGGCTTGAGTGCTATATCACCTAAGCCGTGTTCGCGTACATTAAGAAAAATACCCACATTAGCATCGCGGAAACTGTAGCAAGATTGCATGGCATCGCCGACGAGAAAGAGCGTTCGCCCGTCGTCGGGTTGCCAGCCGACTGTGAGTTTCCTTAGTAGTTCGAGTTGTGGAGAAGAGGTATCTTGAAACTCATCGACTAAAATGTGTTGTATACGATAGTCCAAAATCAACGCTAAGTTTGTAGGTTCTTCTTCATTGCCTAAAGCACGTAAGGCAGCTAAGGTGATATTGATAAAATCTGTTTTTCCAAGGCCTATAAAAATAATATCGAGTTTAGCGACTAGTACTAATAAAACGCGGCTGAGGCTATCTAAGAGTTGCCATTGTGAGTCTTCGTAATTAGGTGACGGTAGCGTGCGAATGCCATTGAGTAGCTCTATTAATTTCTCTTCGTCTGTTAACTCTTTTAATAAATCGCTAATGCGTTTTTTTTGCTGTTTATTATGGCTGTTTTCTTCATCGCTACGAGTTTTATCCACCGCAGGAAAGCCACTTCTTTTGTCGACCTTTTTACGCAGCTCCCCAGTACTTTTTGTAGTTAATACCTCGCTCAAACCGAGCCACTGATCAATACCACTAGCATCAGTTGGTGGCAGCTCCATGATACCTGCGCAAGCATTAATAGGGGATTCGATGTTTGCTTGCAAACAATTATGAGCGGCAAAATCTGCCAGTGCTATTATTTCTCCAGCATAAGGGAGTATTTCTTGCGTTGTTTTTTCAAGGTGCTCATCAATAATATCTTGTAGGGTTGATTCTAAAAACTCTCGTTGATCTTTTGTGGCATAGAGTAGCCCTAGCCATTGGTCTCGTCGCTGTAGTAAGCGAATAAACAATTCTTCTAGAGTACCTAGTTGGTTATTGAAGTGCTTAATTAATCGGATCAAGTCTGGCTTTATGCTCTCGTCGCTTTCAATACTTGCTAAGGTGTCACGGGCGGCGAGTTGATAGGCGTAATTAACTTCCGCGCTATCGAGCATATCAGGGGTATTGCCTAATTCATTAGTTAACGGTGTTTGTTGGCTAAGTTGCCTACAAAAACTATCAATGGTCGTTATATTTAAACGGTTAGGCAGAGACAATAGTTGCCAGTTTTTTTCTTGGTCGCGCTCAAGTACTTTACGGGCAAGTCCCCATGTGGTTTTGGCGTAGTCGTCTTTTGGTGGTGCTTCATTGTCCGCTATTTTTTGCTGTGTCGTTTGTAGCGCAGATAAAATCCTGTGTTTCATTTCTGCCGCTGCCTTTTTAGTAAAGGTAATGGCAAGTACATTCTCTGGTTGCTCACATGTACCCAACAACGCAAGTACACGTTGCGTGAGCAAGCCCGTTTTACCTGAACCCGCAGGTGCACTGACTGCAAAGGATTGATTGGTGTCCAGTACTTCTTTTCTAACGGCCTGATCTTGAAGAGTAGGCTGCGATAGAGTTTGTACGCTGTTTTCAGAGTCAGGCATATAGGTTATTTATAGTTCATTATTATTGTGCATTCACAGCTGCACCTAGGTGCAGCATATTATGTGTTCGGTGTAGGAAAAAGCTCAATGGCTCTCTCAGAGTTGATTGTTATGGTGTCATCAAACTTTAAGCCGCTGGTCACATAACCAAGGCTCGGCTCAACATAGACATCGCCATTTTCTAAAACGACGGTCACTGAGTAGCTACTATCATGTAACTTTTTAAAATGGCATGTTGCCTTGCCAGCAATTTCTAGCTGCCTAATAGTACAGGATTTACCTGCCACGCTTATATTGGCAGATTTAACAACACTCCCAGAGTTATTTATAAAGTTCAATGATGCCCCTGTTCCTAAATACACGAGGGAGCCTGCCCCTAAAAGCAGCAATGCGCCTATAGCGGCGACTAATAAGAGTATAATCGTGGATACTTTAAACAGATATTTCATTGATTATATACGGCATTGTGATTGAGCTTGCCCATGGGCTTATAATGGTCTCAATGATGTGCTTTGATGCAATTATAAGGTAGAAACTTCGCAATATCACTGATCTATTATTTTAGCCATCTTAGGGGTTTTGGTCGACTCTGTTTAGTGTTTCCAGTATCCTTGTAGGCTTTTTTAACCCTCTTCATTATTGAATTCACATCTATGTATTCCTTACTCAGAAAAGCACTTTTTACGCTTGATGCTGAAACATCCCACGATTTTAGCTTAGATATGCTGGGGGCAGCAGAGCGATTACGGCTACTTAACTTATTTGCCCCTAAAATACCGAGTGATCCAGTATCTCTACTTGGTTTAACCTTTGATAACCCTGTAGGTCTAGCCGCTGGATTAGATAAAAACGGCGACTACTTTAATGCACTGGGCCAGTTTGGTTTTGGCTTTGTCGAAATAGGCACGATTACGCCAAAGCCACAATCAGGTAATGACAAACCGCGTATGTTCAGGTTAGAGGATGAGTCGGCCATTATTAACCGTATGGGGTTTAATAATAAAGGTGTCGATTACTTGGTTGAGCAGGTTAAGCGTCGTCGCTACTCAGGTATTTTGGGTATTAATATTGGCAAGAATAAAATAACCAGCGAAGAAGATGCACTCAATGATTATCGCCTGGCTATGGAGGCTGTGTATCCTTACGCAGATTATATTACGGTTAATATCTCATCGCCTAATACGCCAGGGCTACGCAAATTACAATTTGGCGATAGCCTAAAGCAGCTGCTTACAGGGCTTAAAGAAGCTCAACAGCAATTAAGTAGTTTATATAATAGCTACAAGCCTATATTGGTAAAGATCGCACCCGATATGGACGAAGCTGAGATTAAATCCGTTGCTGACACATTACTGGCTAACGAAATGGACGGTGTTGTTGCTACCAATACAACACTGGATAGAACAGCGGTGGCTAATAGTCGATATGCGAAGGAAGCCGGGGGCTTGAGTGGCGCTCCTCTCACTAAAGCTTCGACCGAGGTTATTGCGCAATTGCGCAGCCATGTTGGCAGCCTGCCAATTATCGGAGTGGGTGGCATTATGCAAGGTGGTGATGCTGTTGAAAAAATAAAAGCGGGTGCAGATCTTGTACAAATTTATTCTGGTTTTATTTATAAAGGGCCAGAGTTAGTCGTTGATGCTCGACAAGCCATTCGTGAAGCACGTTAATATCCTGCATATATAAATAAGCTGGAACCCTACAAGCAATTTCAATACAGATACCACACTATGACATCTTCCATGCAATATTTTGCAGCATGCCCCAAGGGCCTAGAAAACTTACTACTACAGGAGTTGCAACAGCTAGGCGCTACTGACGTCCGCGAGACCGTAGCCGGTGTGTATTTTGGTGGTGAGGCCGCTTTACTTTATAAGGCTTGTTTGTGGTCGCGCCTTGCGAACAAAATTTTGCTGCCTCTGGCTAATTTTAGCGTGAGCGATGAGCAATCTTTATATGAAAGTATATCGGCAATCACTTGGGAAGATCATCTCGAAGTCGATGGCACTTTTAAGGTCGATTTTTTAGGGACAAATGAGCAAATTCGCAATACGCAATTTGGTGCTGTTCGCGTTAAAGATGCCATCGTTGATCGCTTTCAAAAACACTTTCGTGCACGCCCATCTATCGATAAACAAAATCCAGACATTGTTATTAATGCACGACTAAGTAAAGGTAAGGTACATATTAGTCTCGACCTATCGGGTCAAAGCCTACATAGGCGTGGTTATCGGCAAAGCCAAGGTGAAGCACCCCTTAAAGAAAACTTAGCAAGCGCCATTTTATTACGCGCTAATTGGTTGAATATTGCAGAAGAAAAAGGGTTTCTTATCGACCCTATGTGTGGCTCGGGTACCTTATTAATTGAAGGTTTTATGATGGCCGCCGATATTGCGCCGGGCCTAATGCGAGCTAAGCACCAATGGGGCTTTACCGCTTGGCGTCAATTTGATGAGCCATTGTGGGACTCTTTAATTGATGATGCAAAGTCACGTAAACAAATAGGGCTTGAAAAAGTAGGTGCTGCCGGCTTGGAATGCCGTGGTTATGATCAAGATTGGCGTGTGATTAACGCCGCGCAAAATAATATTGAGCGGGCGGGCTTTGAACAATGGATCCGCGTTAACTGCAAGCGCATTGAAGAGTTTGCAAAGCCGACACATAAACCCATGCAAACGGGCTTGCTGGTTTGTAACCCACCCTATGGTGAACGTTTAGGCGAAGAAAAAGAATTAGAGCCTGTTTATTTTCAGTTGGGGAGTATTTTGCGAGAGCACTTTACGGGTTGGCAAGCAGCGGTTATTACCTCTAATCCTAATTTATCTAAACAGATAGCTATTCGTGCGCAAAAGCGCTACAAGTTTTGGAATGGCACCCTAGCAGCTGACCTTATTTGTTTTACGATTGACCCTGAGCTTTTTTATAAAGAGGTTAATAATTTATCTAGCGATGAAATTTTGTTAAAAACAACGTCTTCTAAGCTAACACTCAATGATCTTAGCGAAGGCGCTAAGATGGTGTGCAATCGCCTGCTAAAAAACAAGAAGCAATTAAATAAATGGCTAAAAAAAGAATCGATCAATTGCTATCGCTTGTACGATGCAGATATACCTGAGTATTCTGCTGCTATTGATGTCTATAATAGCTCCGATACTAACTACGCGCATATTCAAGAATATGCAGCACCGAAATCAATTGATGAGAAAAAAGCACAGCAACGTTTTCAAGAAATAGTCGATGCCGTTACGGTTGCCCTTGAGTTAGATAAGGAACATATTTTTACCAAGCAGCGCCGCCGCAATAAAGGTAAGCAGCAATACGAAAAAACAACAAAAACCGCTAACGACAACCGTGCAGAATTGGTTGTGCAAGAAGGGCAGGCATCAATACTTGTTAATTTGTGGTCGTACCTCGATACCGGTTTATTTTTAGATCACAGGCCTGTACGCCAGTTAATTGCTCAAGGTTCAAAAGGCAAAAGCTTTTTAAATTTATTTTGCTATACCGCAACGGCAACACTACACGCAGCTCTAGCCGGTGCTAGTACAAGCGTTAGCGTGGATATGTCTCGTACCTATATCGATTGGGCGCGACGTAATTATGAAAATAATAATGTCGACCTTGAGCAACATCAACTCGTGCAAGAGAACTGCCTAATGTGGTTGCAAGAGTGCCGACAAGGGTTTGATATGATTTTACTCGACCCACCGAGTTTTTCTAACTCGAAGAGAATGGACGATGTACTCGATATACAGCGAGACCATGTCGACCTGATTAAGCGTTGTATGGAATTGTTAAATCCAGGTGGCACCCTAATATTCTCTAATAATTTGCGCACCTTTAAATTGGATAGTGACGCTTTGTCGGGCTATCAAATTGATAATATTACCGATAAAAGTCTTGATCCTGATTTTAAGCGCAATCGTAAAATTCATCACTGCTGGTTAATTAAGCAATAACCCCTAAACACCCTATAAAATATAGATATATGATGAGCAAATCTTTCCAAGTTGTTAGTGAATTCGAACCCGCAGGTGATCAACCGAATGCCATTGCAGAATTAACCGATGGCATCGAGAGTGGGCTTGCGCACCAAACCTTACTCGGTGTAACAGGTTCAGGTAAAACCTTTACTATTGCCAATGTGATTCAAAATATTAACCGCCCAACGATTGTTATGGCGCACAACAAAACTTTGGCTGCCCAACTCTACGGTGAGTTTAAAGACTTTTTCCCCAATAATGCCGTCGAATACTTTGTTTCTTATTACGATTATTATCAGCCAGAAGCTTATGTACCTTCCTCTGATACTTTTATCGAAAAAGATGCCTCGGTTAATGAGCATATCGAGCAAATGCGCTTATCAGCTACCAAAGCATTAATGGAACGTAAAGATGCCATTGTGGTGGCAACAGTATCGGCTATTTATGGTTTGGGTGATCCCGATGCCTATTTAAAAATGGTATTGCATTTAAGTTTAGGCGATCACATTAATCAGCGCGATGTACTAAGGCGCTTGGCAGAGTTGCAATACAACCGTAACGATGCAGTGTTTCAGCGCACGACCTATCGTGTACGTGGTGATGTGATTGATATTTTTCCAGCCGATTCCGAGAGCGAAGCACTGCGTGTTGAGTTATTTGATGATGAAGTTGAAAAGCTCACTTTATTTGACCCCTTAACAGGGGAGAGCTTACAAAAGCTGCAACGCTTTACTATTTACCCCAAGTCGCACTATGTGACACCACGTCAACGTATTATCGATGCCATTGATGAGATAAAAGAAGAGCTTAAAGATCGTCTAGAACAATTGCGTAGTAACGAAAAACTGGTGGAAGCCCAGCGCCTAGAACAGCGTGTTAAATACGATATCGAGATGATGCAAGAGCTTGGCTACACCACAGGTATCGAAAACTACTCGCGTTATTTATCGGGCAGGCCAGTAGGCGCGCCACCGCCAACATTATTTGACTACCTTCCCGATGATGCACTTTTAGTATTAGATGAATCCCATGTTACCGTGCCACAAATTGGTGGCATGTATCGCGGTGACCGCTCGCGTAAAGAAACACTCGTAGAGTATGGCTTTAGATTACCTTCTGCGCTCGATAACCGACCATTGCGTTTTGAAGAGTGGGAGTCTCTTGCTCCACAAATGATTTTTGTCTCGGCGACACCACGCCAATATGAAGCTGACCATGCCAGTCAAGTTGTTGAGCAGGTAGTGCGACCAACGGGTTTGATTGACCCTGAGATAGAAGTGCGTAAAGCGGATACACAAGTTGATGATTGCATGTCTGAGATTCGTGAGCGTATAGCAGTTGATGAACGCATCTTAGTGACGGTGCTGACTAAACGTATGGCAGAGGATTTAACCGATTACTTCTTAGAGCATGGTCTTCGCGTGCGTTATTTGCACTCGGATATTGATACCGTTGAACGCGTCGAAATTATTCGCGACTTACGTTTGGGCGAATTCGATATCTTAGTGGGCATTAACCTATTACGAGAAGGGTTAGACATGCCAGAGGTCTCCCTTGTATGCATTATGGATGCCGACAAAGAAGGCTTTTTACGTTCAG
The DNA here is from genome assembly GCA_947488935.1 of uncultured Pseudomonadales bacterium. Taxonomy (GTDB): domain Bacteria; phylum Pseudomonadota; class Gammaproteobacteria; order Pseudomonadales; family Cellvibrionaceae; genus CANLBN01. The sequence goes on along the minus strand of CANLBN010000004.1, from coordinate 174,720 downwards.
AGAGTGCATTAATACAAACTATTGGTCGTGCTGCTAGGCATTTAAATGGTAAAGCTATTTTATATGCGAATAAAATTACCGGTTCTATGCAACGAGCAATGGACGAGACCAAACGACGTCGTGACAAGCAAATTGCTCATAACAAAGAGAATAACATTACGCCTGTCGGTATTAAGAAAAAAATATCAGATATCATGGAAGGCGCTGTTGTTGTGGGTAAAGGTAAAAAACGCGGCTCTAAACAAGAAGCCTTTTTACTTGATGCCGATGCACAACAAAAACCCATTTGGGAACAAATTAAATTGCTCGAAGAAAAAATGTACGAAGCGGCAAAAGATCTCGACTTTGAAAAAGCGGCTAATATTCGTGATCAAATTAAAGAGCTGAAAATGGAGCGGCTTTTAGAGGGCTAGGTAATAATTACTGCTTTTTATAAAGGAGGCTTGTATGTCTAAAATAGATGAATTTGATTCGGCTTGTTTATGCGGTAGTGTAAAAGTGACTGTTAAAAGTATTAAACTTAATTTTTCAACATGCCATTGTGAGACTTGTCGCACTTGGTCTGGAGGCCCGTTTTTTGCGCTAGAGTGCGGTAAAGACGTAGAGATTACAGGTACTGAAAAACTAAAAATATACGACTCTTCTCCTTGGGCGGCTAGAGGGTTTTGTGCAGATTGCGGCACACATTTATTTTACAAGCTAAAGGGAACTGGTGAGTATGCTATGTCGCTGGGTCTATTTCCAAGTCTAGAGGGTTTGAAAATGGACATGCAGTACTTTATTGACAAAAGACCCAGTTATTATTGCTTTTCAAATCAAACTAAGTCCATGACAAAAAAAGAAATAGAGGAACACTTCACCTAGATAAATTAGAGCTTTACTAACTCTTTTTGCAGTTTTTTTATCGCGTAAGTCATTGCCGGTTTTGTATAGGGCGCGTAACCAAAAATAATGCCACGGTGTTGGGTTTTATCAACACAAAATTTTGATACCGGCGAGACATCAATCTTTGCTTGTGTACAGGCGTTTAAAAAATCAATTTCTGATAAACCGGTTTTTAAATAAGCAATAAGATGCAAGCCGCCTTCTAATAATGGCATCGTCATATAATCCGCGAGGTATTGTTCGACTAGCTTAATCAGATGCTCTTGTCGCTCGGCATAGAGTGTTCGCATGCGGCGTAAGTGCCTTGCAAAATACCCTTGATTGATAAAGTCCGTTAATACCATTTGTTCCAGTGGTGGTGAATGTCTATCGAGTAGCCAACGGAGTTGTGCTAACGGTTGCATCATTGTTTGAGGTACGACCATATAGCCTAAGCGTAGGGCAGGGAATAACAACTTACTAAAGCTCCCAAGATATATAACTGTGTTAGCAGGGGCCATTGTGTATAAAGTAGTTAGTGGTCGCCCATGATAACGATACTCGCCGTTGTAATCATCTTCCAAAATAATAGCGCCGCTATGCTTTGTCCATTCTAATAAATTGTGCCTGCGTGTTTGTGACAAGGTGGTGCCTAGTGGGAACTGATTAGCGGGTGTTGTGTAAATTAATTTTGCTTTTTTAACTGAAACCTTTAAGTAATCAACATTCAATCCGTGTTTGTCCGTCGGAATAAATTTAATGGTTGCTCCCATCATTTCGAATATAGCGACAGCTGGCATATACGCTGGATCTTCAAAACAGACGATGTCTCCGGGCTCTATTAATAGCTTTGCTAGTAGCTCAATAGCCTGTTGTACCCCCGCGGTAATCATTATTTCATCGGCGTTTGTTTTAATCATTCGGGCACTACCTAGATAGGCTGAAATAGCCTGACGTAGAGGGTAATACCCGCTAGAACTTGTTTGTTCTATCCAATTCTGGTTTGTCTGTCGCAGTTGCTTACCCATTAATTGAGCCCAGTGTTTACTCGGAAATTCTTGATAGGCTGGAATATGAGGAGTAAAAGGCTTTGCTGATAAGGTGCTTTGTTTATATTCAAAACAATTGATTGCTTTTTTAAAGCGAGTTGAAACCTCAAAGGAAACAGCCTGTTTGACTGTGTTCTTATTAGCTTTTTGGCTGGTTTGTGTATCGTGTAATAAGTTTTGCGCAACTCTAGTGCCAGAGCCTTTTTGAGACACTAAAAAACCTTCGGTAGTCAGTTGTTCATAGGAATTTATTACTGTATTTCTAGCAATATTAAGTTGCATCGCTAGCCTTCTGCTTGAAGGTAGACGTTCATTGGGGCTTAAATAGCCCTCCCAAATGGCCGAGCGCAGTTGTCCTTCTAGCTGCCTAAATAGAGGCTCTTGGCTTGTGTGGTCAATAGACAGGCTTTCAAATTCAAACCGTTGATGGTGTTTGTTTTCTGGCATATTAATTGGGCTTTGATGTTATAAAGTGGTTCCTTTATATTTTTAAAAGTGGATCTTTTGATAAGTCCAATTGTTGGTAGTATTTAGCCACGAAAACAGTGTTAAATCAAATGGCTACATTATATTTATTAAGAGAGGTTAAAAGATGGACATAGCTGAAGGTTGTAAAAATATTTATCGAGTTCTACGCACAGTATTTGTAGTTGTTGCTTTATTAACAATATCAAATATTGTTAATGCTGCTAAATATACTATTGGTATTGTTATTTATGATGATGTGTTAACCAGTGATGTTGTGGCACCACTAGAGGTATTTGGTATAGCCACTAAACAAGCATGGTTTTCAAATTACGAAGTGATCTCTATTTCACCTACCCGTAAAAAGACCATTAAAACTGAGGAAGGCCTAACAATGGTTGCCGATAAGACTATTTATGACGACTTAAAGCTGGATGTATTATTAGTGGGTAGTGCTTATGATATGAAGCCATATATTAATAATAAAGATCTTATCAACTTTATTAAAGAGCAGGATAAACATACATTGTGGACGGTAAGTAATTGTTCTGGCTCATGGTTATTAGGCGAAGCAGGTGTTTTAGATGGTAAAAAAGCAACCACATGGGCAGGTGGTGAAAAAGAACTTGCTGATAGATATAAAAAAATAGATGTTCAATACGATACGAATGTTGTGGTTGATGAGGGAGTCATTACATCTAACGGCAGTGTTGTTAGTTATCAGGCAGCATTGGTATTATTAGAAAAGCTAAGTTCAAAAAAATTCTCAACAGAAGTTGCCGATGTCCTACAATTTAGTCGCCTAAGGCCTGTTTTTTAGTTTTTAAACATACTTGATGACTACATTAGCAAAGTGGGCATATGATAATATGCCCGCTTTATATTCGATGTCTTTAGTAATAGTTGAGGTCTTTTGTTTTACCCCAAAATACACGATAAGAAAATACTGTATAAGCTAATATAAAAGGAAGCACAAAAACCGCACCGTATAAAATAAAGCGTAGGGACTCTGGTGCACTTGCTGCCTCAAAAATAGTTAATTGCCCAGGTACAACATAGGGGTAAAAACTAAAAGCTAGGCCTGAAAAACAAAGTACAAATACAAGCATAGTCATTAAAAAAGGAAGCCAGCATCCGCGATCATTCTCAAAAGGTAGGCGCTTGAGTATAAAATATCCCGCTAGTAAAAGAGCAAAGCTTGTCATAGGAATAACCGCTGCAAGATAAATAAAGGGAGCAGATATCCAACGCTCATAAACTAATGGGTTAATTAAGGGGTTAACAATACACACGGATAAAATACCGACGAAGCTAATTTTACCCGCAAGCTTTGCCCAACGAATAGCGTGTAGTTGCAAGTCATCGGAGGTTTTGAGAATTAACCAACTACTCCCAATTAATGCATAAGCACAGGTCACTCCGAGTGCACTAAGTAGTGAAAATGCAACGGCATAGCTTGACGACTCAAAGCCCATCACAAAACAACCCAGCATATAACCTTGGCTTGCACTCGCTACAATACTACCGACTTTAAATACTTGATTCCAACGATGTTTGTCGGTCTGAGCAACTTTAGCTCTAAAATCAAAGGCGACGCCTCTTAATATTAAACCAACCAACATAATAGCTGATGGAATATAAAGTTCTTTTAATATCACATTGTGTGCGCTAGGGAATGCAATTAATAAAAGCCCAACAGCCAGTACTAACCAGGTCTCGTTAGCATCCCAAAAAGGCCCAATAGAGGCAATCATTTTATCAGAGTGCTGGTCGTTATCGAGTGGCAATAAAATACCTACGCCTAGATCATAGCCATCTAATATGGCATAAACAATAACCGATAAGGCCATTAGGCTTGCAAAGATAATGGGTAAATAGGAATCGGGTATCATGGGTTTACCTCGCGATTAGGTACAGAGTAAAAGGTAGAATTTTTTTGCGTTTTTCTCTCAGAGGGTTGAATCTCTTCTATTTCTACCGCTTTGCGTGCCATTAAAAATAAGGTGCGTAAATAAGCAATCAACAGAACACCATACACACTGATATATAAAACTAAACTAAATAATACATTGCCCGGTGCTATGTCGGTGACAGCATCAACGGTTTTTAGCACGCCCGAAACAAGATAGGGCTGGCGGCCGATTTCGGTAACATACCAGCCTGCTAAGGTAGCTACCCAACCAGAAAAAGTCATACCCACTAAGCCCCACAAAATATTTTTGTGCAGCGTTTTTTTGCGCAGTAATTGAAAACTCACAAGCCAAGATGTGAATAACATTAACATGCCAACACCTAGCATAACTCTAAAGCTATAAAAAACAGCGGCAACGGGTGGGTGCTCACCTTTAAAATCGTTTAAACCTTGTATCTCACCGTCTAGCTCATGAGTGAGGATAAGGCTTGCAAGTTTTGGGATGGCAATTTCAAAATGGTTTCTTCTGTTTTCTTCGTCGGGTATAGCAAACAGCAGTAGTGGTACTCCTTTTTTAGTTTCCCAAACCCCTTCCATGGCGGCCACTTTTGCAGGTTGGTGCTCTAACGTGTTTAGCCCGTGCAAATCACCAGCAATTATTTGTAATGGAATTAAAATAGCGGCAACATAGCTAGCAGTTTTTAAGGCAAGAAACGGTGCTTTTTTGTTATCGCCACGCAATAGGCGATAAGCCGATAAACCCGCTATTAAAAAGGCAGCGGTTAAGCCTGAGGCCAGTAAAACGTGTACAAAGCGATAGGGAAAAGAAGGGTTAAAAATAATCGCCATCCAATCTGTTGCGTGTACTACGCCTTCGCGCAACTCAAAACCTACGGGTGTTTGCATCCATGAGTTGAGCACTAAAATCCAAAAAGCAGAGAGTGTAGTGCCCACAGCAACTAACAGCGTTGCCATTGTGTGCATCCAATTAGGGACTCGATGAAAACCAAACAACATAATGCCGAGAAAAGTGGCCTCTAGGAAAAAAGCCGTTAATACCTCGTAGCCTAATAGCGGCCCTGCAATATTACCGACATTTTCCATAAAGCCTGGCCAGTTGGTACCAAACTGAAAAGACATAGTGATACCGCTGACAACACCTAGGGCAAATGAAAGGGCGAACACTTTTACCCAAAAGCGATAGATGCGCATCCATACCGGATGTCCGCTTAAATTAAAGCGCAATTTAAAATAGAACAAGAACCAGCCTAGCGCGATAGTAATGCTTGGAAATAAAATATGAAAACTAATATTTGTAGCAAATTGGACACGTGAGAGCATGAAGACATCAAGCATAATGCACCTTTAAAAAAGTTGATGTAGTGAGTGTGTTAACTGGTTAATTAAGTATTTCTATCAGAAGGCCCAGTTTTCTGTAATAGCTTGTCTTTCATATCTAAGACTTTGCCAACGCCAGAACCCAGCCTCATTAAGGTATCTAATTTTTCAGGCCCCAAGCGTTGCAGCTCACTCGACCACTTGACGATGCCTTCCAATAAATCATGGACTTCTTGTAATTTACCTTGGGCATACTCTTCTTTTGAATTGGCAGGAGAGTCGAGAAGGATATCGCGTAGCAGTGATAGTGTAGGGTCCATTTCGCGCTTACGGCGTTCTTCGAAAACGCGATTAGCCATATCCCAGATACTGCCATTGCTTTGATAGTATTCCTTTCTGTCGGCTGGTTTGTGGTGGGTCTGAATGAGTTGCCAAGCTTGTAACTCTTTTAAGCCCATGCTGACATTTCCGCGAGAAACGCTTAAGGCCTCGGCAATATCATTGGCGCTTATTGGGTCTTCGGTAATGACCAGTAGGGCGTACATCTGCCCAACAGTACGATTAAACCCCCAGCGACTACCCATCTCACCAAAATGCATAACAAACGCCTCTATCATTGGTGTCATTATCATCATAATATCCTAGATTTCTAAAGTTTCAGTAATTACTGAAACTTTAGAAACTATTGACTTAAAGGTCAAGACAAATATGACGTTATTAGGCTATTTTTTGCTATCGTCCTGATAGCTTTTACTGTAAAACACTAACACTGCTTGAAAGGCAGCTTGTAATATACTTTCAGCAGGGTAATTACTCTTGCTTAACTTTCTCATGGGAGTAATCTATAAACGTTATTTGTTATGGTGGAATTTATTATTTTTAACGCTTTTTATTGATTATTTACTCAAGCAGAGAGTGCTAATTTGAGTCTTAATGAGCTATTAATTACAACAAAACATAGGCCGAAAGTCTTACTTTTAATCGACGTTAATGGATGTATTGTTGATGATGTTACGCCTGTGGCGCCTACCTCCTCGCCAGAAAAACCCCAAATATTGGCTCGTCCAGAGTACATTAATCAGTTTGTGCACGAGTTATTTCACTCTGATGTAAACGATTGCGATATTTGCAATGCAGCAAAACAACTCGACTCACCGGCCATTTTCTCAGTGACAAGAGGGGAGCAAGAATTCGAGATTCATTTATCACCGTATCCTGCTATTGATGGCCGTAAGCTTATTTTACATAGCTGCTACGATGTTACACGGCATCATCTTGTAGAGAAAAATCTCAAGTTAATTAATCGTTTGTACAATATGCTTCGTCTCGCTAATCAGGCGATTTTTAAACATACGGACGAAAATACACTACTCCAAGAGCTGTGCGATATTGCTATCGATACCGGTGAGTTTGAACTCTCATGGTTTGGTTTTATAGAAGATGAAAAAATTACCCCGTATGTTTTTGGCGGTAAACATAAAGACTACGTCGATGAGATTAATATCGACCTTATGGATGCTAGTCAAGCTAAGGGTCCAGCTGCTCGAGCTTTTTGGAGCAATTCTATTTGCTATGTAAATGACATTAGAAACGATGAGGGGTTTAAACCCTGGAGAGAGAGAGCCGAAAAAGTTGGCTTTAAGTCTGTGGTTGTTATCCCATGGCAAAAAAAAGGTTTACCGGTAGGTATTTTTGCACTGTATAGCACTCAAGTGGATGCCTTTGATGAAGAAACCTTGGATATGGTGACTAATCTGAGTCATGACCTTAGTCATATTCTCAAATATATGGATGCAGAGCAGGATAGGCGCTTAGTCGAGAAACAATTATTTGAATTGTCGACAGCTATCGATCAAAGTAAAAGTGCCATCATGATTACAGATATGAAACTGACTATCGAATATGTCAATAGCTGCTTTTGTGACATGAGCGGTATAGAGATTAAAGATTTATTAGATCGGCGAGTATTCGAAACACTCGCCTTTTGTGAAGAGTCTCAAAAAACACTGGATGAAGCTTGGCGCACGGTAAAAAATGGAAAAAACTGGGAGGGTGATCTCTTATTAAAATCCGTTGATGGTAATAGCTACTGGTACTTCTTGATCGTAGCCCCTGTTTTTTCAGAAACAGGAGAAATGAAACAAGTCATTTGGACGGGTAGAGATAACACCGAGTTGCATAATGCACAGGAGACTATTTCTGAGCTAGCTTTTTATGATAGTTTGACAAAACTACCGAATCGACGACTTTACTACGATAATATTGCCAGAGCGATAAGGCGAGCAGAGAGGCGCCAGGTTCAGTTCGCAGTATTGTTTTTTGATATAGATCAATTCAAAGCAGTTAACGACACAATGGGTCATGATTACGGTGATCTTCTCCTGCAGCATATGGCACAGACACTTATTAGTAATGTTAGAGAGTCAGACACTATAGCAAGATTAGGAGGGGATGAATTTGCTATTATTTTAGAAGATATTGAATCAGTACAACAAGTTGAGAACATTGCAAAAAAAATTATCGGTGCTTTAAATAAGCCCGAAAAAATTGATGGTACTATCATGTCTATATCAACGAGTGTTGGTGCAAGCATGTACCCACAAGACGGTAAAGACAGTACAACATTAATGAAAAAATCAGATATGGCAATGTATCATGCGAAAAGCTCTGGAAAAAATATACTTAAAATATTTGACGATTCCATTCAACGTGATCACATACAATGCGAAAAAATTCAGCAAGATATCCAACAGGCATTGGCTAACGATGAGTTTCAATTATATTTTCAACCACAAATGTGTTTGCATAGTTATGAACTTATTGGCATGGAAGTATTGTTGCGTTGGTTACATCCGACTCTTGGTTGGATTACGCCAGATACGTTTATTCCCGTCGCAGAAAAAAGCGACCTGATTATTAATGTTGATCAGTGGGTCCTTAAAAAAGCATGCCACAGCATGAAACAATTAATCGATAATGGCTTTCCTCGTATTAAAATAGCCGTTAATATTTCTGCTGTTTATTTTAAACGCCCCGATGAATTATTTAATGCCGTCAAATCTGCTTTGGCTGATTCCGGTTTAGATGCTGAGCTATTGCAAATTGAGATGACCGAGACCTCGTTGGTTCAAGATGCTGAATTGGTTGTTGAAACGATCAATAATATAAAACAAATGGACGTTAGCTTTGCTATTGATGATTTTGGTACTGGTTATTCTTCTCTGGCTTATATAAGGCGTTTTCCCGTTGATATGATCAAAATAGACCGTAGTTTTATTTGTGATTTAGAAAAAAATAAAGATGTTCGCTCTATCGTAGAGGGGGTTATTACCATATCGCATAATTTAGGGCTGGATGTCTTGGCAGAGGGTGTGGAGTCCCAGCGTCAATTAGAATATTTGACCAGTTATGGTTGTGATTGTATACAAGGCTTTTTATATGCAAGACCTATGAATATAAATAAACTTAGTCAGTTTCTTGAAAATAGTAGTAAATACAATCAATTTTTAAAAAAATAAACGCTCAACTTTCTCTTATAACCATTAAAATACATAAACTAGCTATTATCAAAAGTATTATCAGATGATTAAAACATTAACTTCCCTTAAATCCTTATTGTCGCTCAAGAGTTTTCTTTCGGTTTTTTATAGTGTGATGGCATTTGTAATCGCGCTAGTACTAGCGTGGTTTATATTAGCAAAGCAAGATTTCGCCTATGGTTTTTGGCACGACAATGTAGGTATCGCCGAGGGAATAGAGAAGTATGGACCTAAAAACCGCTACCGCGTGGGCTTTGCCGATACTAGCCGCGAGCAACGTATTGAATTATTTGCTGAAATTAATCACTCGATCCACAATCAAGGGAAAGGTTTAAGTGAGATTAGCTACGATTCAAATACAAGTCGTGGGCAACAGCCTTTATTGCGAGAGCCTGAAATAATCCATTTGCAGGATGTTGCTAACTTGTTGGACTTTTTAAAAATAGTGATAGTGCTTGTTGGTGTCTTTTGGATATTTTTATTTATTATTCTGATAAAAAAATACCGTTCACTACCTTCGGTAAAATTTCAATTACTGAGCTTGTCTAATTTATTGATTTTGGGCCTCTTGTTGATAGCTTTGTTAGGGCCTGAACAAGTATTTAACGCCTTGCATATTTGGGTGTTTCCAAAAGATCATCAATGGTTTTTTTATTATCAAGATTCTCTTATGTCAACAATGATGCTTGCCCCTATTTTATTTGGCTGGATCAGCATTTTATGGGTTGCGGTTGCCGTTGCTATTTATGGTGTGATTACCCTAATTATTGCCAAACTAGCGAAAGGTTACCTATAAAGGGCTTTTGCATAAGTGATGGACGATTTTTATACTCGTTATAACTGGCTTTTTATTATTCGGTCTGTTTTATTTCGATAAAAAATCGGCCAAGTGCGCTGCCGATAAATAACTCCCTTCAACACGCCCGCTAAAGCACCAGTCACCAATAATAGCTATATTGAGATCGGGTTCAATAATAGGTGCTAAGGCACTACGCTCATCTCTTAATTTTGCATATAGCCAAAAATGCTGATAACTATATTCACATTTTAGCGCTTGGCCAGCGTTTTCTCTAAAGGGGAGTAGATAAGTATTTAACCAATTTAGTGCGATTTGGGGAAGGTTTTGCGAGGTATCTTTGTGATGCTGGGCGGACCATTGGCTAGAGAAGTGGACTAACCAACAATCATGGTAATCGCCTAATAGTGTTCGCTGTGGTTTAGTTGATTGGCGCGAAACCCAAGAAATTGTCTCATCACCAAAAATGCCCTGAATCTCGTCATGGATCTTTCCTTTTGTGGCAAGTGCTATCGCCCAGCAGGGGAGGTGTGCATTGCGAGGAAGTTGTTGGCTAACGGTTGTCAGGTTCGATGGCGAAGCATCCAATAAATGCTGGGTTTGTTCGATGGGTGCACTTGAAATTAGCCAATCGTAACCGTGATACTCTTTATTAGCCTCGTCAATGAGCCGCCATTTTACTTGCCCCGATTGAAAGTGCTCTAAATTAACCTGGCTAATACGTGTGCTCAGTGTAATATCTAAATTCTTGGCTACATCATGGATAATGCTATTCATGCGGGGTGTGCCTACATAGCGTTTGGTATTGTCGCTGGAGCGCACAAGCTTATTGTTTTGAATGCTAAACGGTTCAAACTCCCAAAGCTCGGCGGCCTTTGCGGTTTGCCATTGTTCCACTTGTTGTATAAAGCGAGGATCCCTAGCGGTAAAGTATTGAGCACCTGTATCTATGTGTGCCCAGTCAAGTCGCTTGGTTGTTAGGCGCCCGCCCAAGCCTCGAGACTTCTCGAAAATATCGACTGAGTGCCCCTGATCTATCAATAAGCTCGCGGCAGACGTACCCGCAATACCTGCACCTATTATCGCAATCTTCATCTATTTACCCTTGTAAGGTAGCTAATACATATTAGCTAATTTATTATTCGATCAGGCCTTTTAACCATATGGGTAAGGCATTATCTACGACTAAAGGGCACTTTTGCCCAATCTAGGAGTCTTTATAATTGAATTTTATATGAAAAATAATAAAAGGTAGGTGGATTTTTGTATGAAGCGCTCTTCGATAGTTTTAATTTCAGCCATTTTTGTATTATTAACAACAAGTGTTTATGCCCAAACTTGGGGGCCATCAAAACCTGTCGAAAAAGGTTTTGACAAGCTGGCCGAGCTTAATAAGTACTATGACCTATTGTCACGTTCTCCTAATGAAGATATCTCCCGTAATATTTTTAAAGAATTATGGCAAACGTGGATGATAGCACCCAATGAAGATGCCGCAGAGAGATTAAATCAAGCCATGCGTGCGCGCGGAGGCTACGAATTCGATAAGGCCATCGCACTACTGGATGGTTTGATAAAAGATTATCCTAATTTTGAGCAAGCATTTACCGAGCGCAGCTATGTAAATTTTTTAAAAAAAGATTATGCTAACTCTTTAACTGACTGTGAAAAGGTTTTAGAATTTGATGAGCGCCATTTAGGATGTTTATCAGGGATGGCGCGTATTTTAATTCGCCATCAAAACCGCTATAAAGCCGGTAAATCAATACTGGATAGGGCTGTTAAAATACACCCTTTTATTTTTGAGCGCGTGCTTTATAAAGAAATCCCACCGGCCTTTTTATAGATAAAACGTTATAGATAAAAAGTTATAAATAGAAAGTTACAGATAAAAGCTAACGCCCAACTAGAGCAAAACCACGAATGGATATCGTCTACATTGATCGCGCACTATCGGACAAAGAACGTGCGGATATTTTATTCAGTGGTAATATCATTATTTACCAAAACGTGTCGGCAATGGCCAAAGTCATTGCCTATGCTGATAAACTCCTCAAGGATAAGCTAAAGGGTATAGTACCCGAAGACGTACAGCACTATCTGCCGCCCGAAGAATTTTTGACCTTAACGGGCGAGGCCCAAACTATTTTTCGTAAAGATGAGTCGGTAAGGCGCTTATTTTTTGATGTTCTGAGTGAGTGTGGTGTTCATTTAGATTCAACGTTTTATGATCATTTTCCAATGAGAATTGTCCCCTTTGGCAATACTTACCGTGGTGCGCAAACAGCAGGCCTTGGGCACCATCGCGATACATGGGGTAGTAATATCCATAGCCAGCTTAATTGGTGGGCGCCGCTTTATTCGTTAACAGCCGAGCGTAGTATTGCCTTGTATCCAAAATATTGGAGCAAGCCTGCTGCGAATAATACAAGTACTTGGAGCTTTGAAAAATTTATTGAAGCGCGTAAAAGCACACCCGCAGAGCGTAAATGTGAGTATCTATCGGCACCGAGCCCCATAGCTGCGGTAGACGAAAACGACGCGTTTAAAGTTGTGTTGCAGCCGGGCGAAGTGCTTAATTTTGCGAGTGCGCATTTACATGCAAGTGTGGCAAATACGACAGATAAAACACGCTTTAGCGTCGAGATGCGCACCGTTGCAATGTCTGATTTACAAGAAAAGAGGCAAGCCCCCAATGTAGATAATGCAGGACAAGGTGAGATGTATCAATGGTTTAAAAACATTACCAGTAAGCAGTCACTGGCTTCTGCTTTGCAATAAACTCTGCTACTTTAACAACAAGACTATTTCCTCGACGCGAATCATGCCTAAATTTGTCTCTACAGAATTTCATCTTTTACTAGAGCGCAAAAAGTCTAAATTTATTTGTCATCTATTTCCCTATGCAGACTTAGCATCGGTTAAATCCCGCTTAGTTAAGGAGCATCCTAAAGCCCGGCATTTTGTTTATGCGTATCGGTATATCAATGAGTACGACCAGATAGTAGAAAATTCTAGTGACGATGGAGAGCCCAAAGGCACAAGTGGTAAGCCAAGCCTTGCGGTACTGAGTGGCTTAGATTTAGTGAATACTGCTGTGATCACTATTCGCTACTTTGGTGGCGTTAAACTCGGTACAGGTGGTTTAGTCAGAGCCTACAGCGATGCTGTTAACGGTGTTTGTGATACGGCGAGTTTTAACGTGTACGAAAAACTCGAACAAAAAATTATAGACGTTGAGCACAAAGATTTACCTGTGTTGCTTTATCAATTAAAGCAACACGATATTTTAGTGGTTAATAAAGAATTTACTCAATGTGTAACATTAACGCTTGCGGCAACCACAGAAAAGTTTAAAGCTTTTGATAACAGCTACAATAATTAAGAACCCTCTAAATAAGCCAGCATCCCGTTAGCTACTAAGATGCCTTTCTATACCAACACCATCCATAATGCGTGTCGATAACTCTTCTATCGATAAGTGGGTCGAATCTAAATGCGGTATTTTATAGCGCTCTAATACGGCCTTGTATTGACGAGTTTCAAATTCACATTGTTGCATTGAGGCATAGCGTGAGTTTGCATAGCGCTCTTCACGGATACTAGCTAAACGTTTTGGATCTATAAGTAGGCCGAATAACTTTTGGCGATGTGGTTGTAATACTTTAGGTAGTGATGAATCGTCGAGGTCTTCTTCTGTGATGGGGAAGTTAGCCGCTGAGATACCAAATTGCATGCCTAAATATAAACAGGTGGGCGTTTTACCGCTACGGCTTAGTCCGATAACAATAACATCGGCATTGTCGTAGTTTTTGGTTTTGCCGCCGTCGTCGTTATCTAGAGCGAAGTTAACCGCCAAAATACGCTGATGATAATTGGTGTGCGTCATTGCAAAAGCCGAGCCTGTGCGGTCATCGGCTGTGCAGCCAAATAACTCCTCCATCGGTGCGAGAAAGGCCTCAAACATATCGAGGATGAGGCCATTGGCCTGTTTGATGATTTCGCGGTGCTCGCTCGACACAATACTAATCAGCGCAATCGGTTTTTCGCCAGTTTCAATAGCGGCATCGTTAATACGTTTAGCGGCTTGATGGGCGCGCTCTTCGGTATTGATATAGGGTAGTGTGATTTGATCGAGATGGGTTTTACTAAAGCGTGATAATAGGCTGTGGCCAAGAGACTCTGCTGTAATACCGGTACCGTCTGAAATAAAAAAAGCTTTGTTGTTCATAGGCAAGATCTATATAAAAAGAAAATACTAATAAAATCAATGGGATTTTAAGGCTTAAGGACGATATTACCTGAGTATTCACATCTCCGCACTACACTATTTGTGGCAATTCTATATAATGCGCGGCTTTAATATGAAACCGTTTGCTTATACAAACAAGCGGTTATGTTTTGCAAAACTACTTAAGGTAACACTATGACAGACTACGTACTTTGGTTTGATGGCTTAGGCATGGATGACGTAAACCGCGTTGGCGGAAAAAATGCATCCCTTGGTGAAATGATCAGCCATTTAAAAGGGATGGAGGTTAGTGTTCCTAACGGTTTTGCAACCACGGCCGACGCCTTTAGAGAGTTTTTAGACCAAAGTGGCTTAAATGACAAAATTCAGAGCACTTTATTAGCGCTTGATGTGAATGATGTGAATGCGTTGGCCAAAGCCGGTGCTGATATTCGTCGCTGGGTTGTCGAAACGCCATTCCAGCCTGCACTCGAAGCTGCTATTAAAGAGGCCTTTATTACCCTACAAGCAGGTAACGAAAACCTAGCCGTTGCGGTGCGCTCATCGGCTACCGCTGAGGACTTACCCGACGCCTCCTTTGCTGGTCAGCAAGAGACTATGCTTAACGTACGTGGCTTTGAGCAAGTCATGCATTCTATTAAAGAAGTATTTGCCTCGCTATTTAACGACCGCGCTATTAGCTACCGCGTACACAAAGGCTTTGAGCACGCAGGTGTTGCCTTATCTGCTGGTATTCAACGCATGGTCCGCAGCGAAACTGGCTCAAGTGGTGTGATGTTTACACTCGATACCGAGTCTGGTTTTCGTGATGCCGTCTTTATTACCTCCTCTTATGGCTTGGGCGAGACTGTTGTGCAGGGCTCTGTTAACCCAGATGAATTCTATGTATACAAGCCCGCACTCAATGCGGGTAGGCGTTCTATCTTGCGTCGCAATCTTGGTAGCAAAATGATCAAGATGGTTTACTCATCAAAACCAGACGAACTAGTAGACACGATTGATGTTCCCGAGGCAGACCGCCTAGAGTTTTCTATTACTGATAAAGAGGCAGAAGAACTCGCGAAACAAGCGTTAATTATTGAGGGTCACTACGGCCGCCCAATGGATATTGAATGGGCCAAAGATGGCGACGATAAACAGCTTTATATCGTGCAAGCACGTCCAGAGACGGTTAAAAGCCAAGAAACAGGCAACGCAATTGACCGTTACAAACTTAACGAAACGGGTAGCATCTTGTGCGAAGGCCGCTCAATTGGTCAACGCATAGGTAAAGGTGTAGTACGTGTTGTTGATGGCATCGAGAATATGGACCAAGTCCAAGAGGGCGATGTCCTAGTGACCGATATGACAGACCCTGACTGGGAGCCTGTTATGAAACGCGCCAGTGCGATTGTGACTAACCGTGGTGGACGTACTTGTCACGCGGCAATTATTGCTCGCGAATTAGGTATTCCTGCTGTTGTGGGTTGTGGTGATGCAACCAGTAAATTAGCCATGGGTACACCAGTTACTGTCTCCTGTGCAGAAGGCGATGTTGGTTTTGTGTATGCTGGCGAGCTCGACTTTACTTTATCTCAAGACGAAGTCTCTGAGATGCCAGAATTACCCTTTAAAATTATGATGAATGTGGGTAACCCCGACCGTGCTATGTCTTTTTCAAGCTTACCGCACAAAGGTGTTGGTCTCGCGCGTTTAGAATTTATCATTAACCGCATGGTTGCTGTGCATCCTAAAGCCTTACTTGAGTTTGACCAGTTACAGGGCGAGCTTAAAGAACAAGTTGCACGACAAATTGCAGGCTATTCGTCACCGACCGACTACTTTGTCGAAAAAGTTGTTGAAGGCGTCTCGACCATTGCAGCCTCCTTTGCACCAGAGAACGTCATTGTGCGTATGTCTGATTTTAAATCAAACGAGTACGCACATCTAATTGGCGGCACAAAATACGAACCAGAAGAAGAAAACCCAATGATAGGTTATCGTGGTGCGTCGCGTTATATTTCTGAATCTTTCCGCGAATGTTTTGCGCTTGAATGTAAGGCGCTTAAAATTGTGCGCGAAGAAATGGGCCTAGAAAACGTACAAATCATGATTCCTTTTGTGCGTACAGTTGACGAAGCCAGGCAAGTGACTGAATTACTAGCCGAGTACGGCTTAAAGCGCGGCGAGAATGGCTTAAAACTTATTATGATGTGCGAGCTGCCTTCGAATGCATTATTAGCTGAGCAATTCTTAGAATACTTTGACGGCTTCTCAATAGGTTCTAACGATTTAACCCAGCTAACATTGGGCCTAGATCGTGACTCAGGCCTAATTGCGCATCTATTCGACGAGCGCAACGATGCGGTTAAAGCACTACTATCAATGGCCATTGCAGCGTGTAAAAAACAAGGCAAATACGTGGGTATATGCGGTCAAGGCCCATCAGACCATGCTGACTTTGCTGTTTGGTTAATGGAGCAGGGCATCGATTCCGTATCACTAAACCCAGATTCAGTACTCGATACTTGGATGCACCTAGCAAAACACGCAAAATAATTGGAATAAACCTATCAGAGACTTAAGAGATCGTTTAGAATAATCTCATTAGCTCTTGATAATATTGGAATTTTTGAAAGCTAAAAAGCTCTGCACTCGTAGCTCAGCTGGATAGACTTATTGGGTATGACTGGCTTCGAACCACTTGGTCGGGAGTTCGACAAAACGGTAGGCAAGTTTTTGCTCCATGCGAAACGGCATGAGTTAATCTCTCCGGAGATATTTCAGGTTTTAGTATTGTTAATTGTAATGGATGAATTAAATAAAGTTTTGCACCCGTAGCTCAGCTGGATAGAGTAGGTGGCTTCGAACCACTTGGTCGGGAGTTCGAATCTCTCCGGGTGCGCCAAATAAAAAACCCCTAGCTCGTAAGAGCTAGGGGTTTTTTATTTGGCCTCTCTGAAGCTTCTCGCAATATTTCTAGTTCGACAAAATTGCCTGGCAAGTTTTTGCTCCATCCAAAACTTCCATTCACTACATCCATGTAGCTCGAGCAATTTTGCATGAGCGAAGCGAACCCGATCAAAAAATTGCTCCTGCATTTTTGAAGTACCCTACGTCCTGTAGGGCAAGGGGCGAAGGCACAGGACGTGCCGAGTGAATCTCTCCGGGTAGCAATAACTAACTTATAAATACAAACTCAACAAGCTAGATATTTCATTCCTCTGAAGAATGAAATATACGACCTGTATACATATATTAAATTCATCCTTAAAAACAAAATGTGTAAAAAATGAGTCCACTAGAATCAAATTTTTATTTAAATTGTTACTTGAATAATGGAGGGTGATTTTTCTTTATACATACTTAAAGATACTATAGCAAATTACTGGTTAAATGGTCTTACCAGTTTGTATAGTGATAGAGAGTCGATTCGTTGAAATACCTTAAGCCACATGCTAAATTTTTTATTACTTTCTTTGTAAAAAAATAAAAATAATTTTTCAAATGGGGTGTATTTGATGAATAAAAATAAAAAATGTACAGAACTTTCTCGTCGGGGATTCTTAAAGTCATCAGCTACAGTAACCACTATTGCCGCTGCTCCGGCAATGTTTGTGAGTAAGGCCAATGCCTATGTGAATGCGCCAAAGGGTAGTTCGGTCACCTTAGGTTTTAATGTGCCTTTATCGGGTTCATTTGCTCATGAAGGTAACGATGAGCTGCGCGCACTTAAATTAGCGGTTAAGCACCTCAATGGCGAAGGTGATGGTGGCTTAATGAATACGATGAAGCCACTAAGCTTAAAAGGCAATGGTATTTTAGGCAAAAAAGTCACTTTTGCTGAAGGCAATACCCAAACGAATGCAAACGCTGCTCGTGCCGCTACAAAAAGATTGATAGAAAAAGACGGCGCTACAATGATTTGCGGTGGTGTATCTTCGAGTGTTGCTATTGCAATGCAGTCATTGTGTGATGAAGCTGGTGTTGTTTTTATGGCAGGTCAGAGTCACTCTAACGATACAACGGGTAAAGATCGGCGTAAACACGGCTTTCGTCATTTTTGTAATGCGGATATGTCTGCTGCTGCACTTGGACCTGTTTTAAAAAATGAACTGGGTAATGGTCGACGAGCTTATCATTTAACATCGGACTATAATTGGGGCTGGTCGATTGAGAAATCGATTATGGAGACGACTAAAAGTTTGGATTGGGAAGTCGCTGGGTCTTCCAGAACGCCACTGGGCTCCTCAAATTTTATTACTGGTATTCTTGATGTTATGAAATCAGGGGCTGATACTCTTGTGTTAAATCAATACGGAAAGGATATGGTTAACGCCGTGACTCAGGCTGCTCAGTTTAGATTGAGAGATAAAAATGTTAATGGCAAAGACTTTCAAATTGTAATTCCTCTGTTTTCACGTTTAATGGCTCAAGGTGTTGGTGAGCATATAAAAGGCATTTATGGCACAACAAACTGGCATTGGTCATTACAAGATGCAGGCACAAAGGCTGTTGTTAAATCCTTCACTGCTGAATATGGATTCCCACCTTCACAAGCAGCGCATACTTGTTATGTACAAACGCTTCTCTATGCCAATGCTTGTGAGTTAGCAGGTACATTTGATCCATGTGGTGTTATTGCAGCATTAGAAGGCTTTAAATTTGATGGTATGGGTAATGGTGCTGCGGAATATCGTGCAGAAGATCATCAGTGCTTTAAAAATGTTGTCGTTGTAAAAGGTAATGATAACCCAACCTCTGAATTTGATTTGATGGAGGTAGTAGAAGAAGTGCCTAGATCAGTCGTCGAATATCCAGCTTCCAAACTGGGGGGTAGCTTAGGTAGTTGTAAAAATACAGCATAGTATGCGCTAAAATAAAATAGCGTAATATCTCTAAGTATTACGCTATCGTTTCTGTAAACCTATTATCCCATAATGCAGTTGGTTTATTGGTCTTATTTGGGGCTAACTATAATATAGGTCTAATAAGTTAGCTCTTATCTATTTCTCTTTTGAAGTTCCCTATATCCTGTAGCACAAGGGGCGAATGCCTAAAAGATAAATAGTTACAGCCCTTAAAATCTTAATGTTAGATCCATACAATTCTATAGCCTTTCATATACCTTTATTATTTCAATAGAGTAAATATCTTCGATTTGTGCAGCACATACACTTTCTATTATTTATCATTTGCTATAACTAATGGTCATTGTTAGTTTCAGGCTGACTGTGACTCTAACGTTAAATCCCTATAATATTTACCCATAAAGAATAACTACATTTATGAAAAATCGACATACTTTCAACCGCCTGTACTTAGCGCTAATAGCCGTTTCTGCACTGTTACTCAGTAGTGTGGCGTCTGCCGAAGATAATAGCCCATTGATTAAGCTAAGGCCTGGTTTATGGCAAAGTAAGCAGGTTACAACAAGTAATGGTCAGTTACTTCCTCTTTTATCTAATAGCGGTAATTACAGCCGTAGTGAATGCCTGTTAAAAGAGGATGCCCAGAGAAGTGTTGATTATTACGCTAAGCTTCTTAGGAAAAGTCTAGGTAATGATGCTGAATGTAGCTTTAATTATGGCGACCAAGCCGCCAATTCTGCGACGGTCCAGGTGGCTTGCACTATGGATGGTTTTTCCTCCACAGCTGATGTGCGCTACAAATATACCGATACAGAGGTAAATGTTACCGCCGATGGAAACATAAGCGCTTTGGGTTTTGGTGTACCTTACCAAACCATATTGCATTCAGTATGGCTGCGTGCTTGTACAGCCGAAGAAAAAATATAATAAAGGGGAAGCGGCTTAAATGATGAAACTTTAATTGATGATAGTAGGTCAACTAATGTGAGGTGTTATTTAACGAAAACGGCACACATAACGAGTTGTAGAGTTATTTTGTTTACAATTTGAGGGCGAATGGCAAGTGCCATAATGTTAACTACTTACTCAGTAATCGTGGTAAAGGCTGGATGTTTGATGCGAAAATATTTAACATCCAAAAGTAGATTACATGTCGGGGGAGCAGATAGTCAAAAGCCATTGACTATGTACTATAAATAAACCTAAGGGATTAAAGGAGCAGAGCCTTTTAATAAAGTCTTGATTGAATTATGGGCGGCAATAACCCTTAGAAGGCACATTGAAATTATATTGAGATGTAAGTTATGAATGAGACATCGCAGTTAATCACAACCGTAGGATCTGCTCTAGTAATGTTTTTTTGGGCGCAAAATTTCCTATTCCTTAAGCCTAAGCAAAAGTACTTTAATTGGGCAATTGGTGCGGCCTTTATTATTCAAAGTATATTTCAACTTTTAGGGCTTATAGTATTACAGCTGTTGTTTTTTTCGATTGCGATAGGCTTATGGTATTTTCAGACATACTTAAATAAAAAATTTGATCAGCAAAATAAAGAGTAATCACAGGCTCACTTTATTAGGCATAATATCTATTAGCTACTTCGTTAACTCTCACTTATAGGACTGTCGTTTTTTAAATGGATATCGCGATTATTGGAGCAGGCATAGGTGGGCTTGCAGCAGCTAGTTTACTGGCAGCTCAGGGGCATTCCATTTCATTGTTTGATCAATTCGAAGCACCTAAGCCTGTTGGTTCTGGTTTGGTGATTCAGCCAGTAGGGCAAGAAGTATTAGCTCATATTGGTGTACTTAACCAAGCCCTTGCTCACGGTAATAAAATCTCTCGTATGTTTGGTGATGAGGTGCCATCAGGTCGTACAGTATTGGATGTTCATTATAACTTGAATAATACCAATCAATTTGGCCTTGCTATTCATCGTGCCTCTCTTTTTGAGGTACTTCTTCAGGCTGTTCGTGCAAGTAACGGGATAACCATACACACGGCAAGCCGTATAAGCACATTAAAACGTGATCAACATCAGACCTATATTGTTACTGAAGGGGGTGAAGCTTTTGGTTCATTTGAGCTGGTTATCGATAGTGCTGGAGCAAGTTCACCACTATCGCCATTAAAGGCACGTAAGTTGGGTTATGGCGCTATATGGGGTACTGTCGACTGGCCAAGTGATACTAATCTTAGCCAGCAGATGTTAACACAACGTTATAGGCGTGCGACGAATATGGTGGGCGTTTTGCCCATCGGTACAATGCCAAAAAGTATAATGCCAAAAGATAACAATAAAAAACATGATAAGCAAAAGGCCGCTATTTTTTGGTCTTTGCCGGTTAATGATTTTCAGCAATGGGAAAAGGAGGGGATTGATGTATGGAAAGCCAAGACTATAGAACTTTGGCCAGATTTTGCCCCTTTTGTTGAGCAAATTACCGATACTCAACAAATGACAATGGCAAGTTATTCTCATGGTACGCTTTATCGCCCTTACAGTCATAACCTTGTGCATATTGGTGATTCTGCTCATCGGGCATCACCGCAATTGGGGCAGGGAGCCAATATGGCATTATTAGATGCGTTGGCACTGAGTCGTGCTTTGTCTTATTTACCCGTTAAAGAGGCATTGCCAGCCTATGCTAGGGCAAGGCGCTGGCATGTGGGTGTTTATCAATTGATGTCTTTTATGTTTACGCCCATGTATCAATCAGACAGCCAGTTATTACCGCTCATTCGAAATCATTTGCTTTATCCCATTTCGCAATTACCATTAATGCCTCGCTTATTAACAAGCCTTGTTTGTGGCTCGATGTTGCCTCCTATTGGGAAATTGCACGGAATCTATAAAATTGCTGATAATAGGTCTAATGAGTTGAAATAAGTTGAGTCTATGACAAGATTGATAAGAGAGTGAGCATTGATTTAATAATAAAAAGGAGGCGTATTTAGTTCACGTGAGCCTTTAATCTTCTGTGGCATAAATATTCAGTTTTTATAAAAATTTATCTAAATAGGCTTCTCGGTCTTGAACTTCAATCTGTAGGTTAAAAATTTTCTCGATGTCACTTAAGGTGTTAGAAAAATATTGATGCCCCCCGCGTTTAAGTGAAAAGCCTAATATGTTGATAGTTTTATAGAGTTTTTCGCTGTAGAGGGTGAGGTGTGCATGAGCCTCCATGTCAGTAGTGTTGGATGGCCTAGTCCAAAAGACTTCTGCTTTGGTGAAGTCGGCCAGTTTAAATTCTGCTCCCCAAAGCTTAAGTTTTTTTCCAAAAAAATCAATGTAAGTTCTAGATTTAATGCCTCCATCGGATATGAATAATTCCTTGCGTCTAAATAAACAAAAACACACGCCGCCAAGACTGACTATACCTAAAAAATATTGCCAAATACTCTCTCCCTCTACGAATAAAAGATAAGACAAGCCCGCCGGGAATATGCTCAACAGAATTAAAACGTTTCTAAAGGGGCTTTGTAATGTAATTCTTAAAAATACATCTTCGTTTATAAAGTAACACGGCCCAGTATATTTTCCCTTTGGGTCTATAGCGGTTAATTTTTTTATATCTGTAAAAACTGACTGCATGTGTCTTCAATATCCACTATAGTAAAAACCTCTTTTCGAATTATTCTACTAATGAATAAAACGCTGAACAGAACTCCCGAGAGCAGAGGGTATAAGCTGTATCGCCGATCTTCAACGTTTTACCAATTCAACACGGCGATTCAGACTGCGCCCTTCTTCTGTGTCATTCGTTGCAACCGGAGCGGCAAGGCCTACGCCAAGAGGAATCAAACGTTCTACTTTGATACCAAATTCCGATGACAAGCTTTTGATAATAGATGTCGCTCGTCGTTTAGAGAGTGTTTGATTACTTTGTATTGAGCCGACATTGTCCGTGTGTCCTACCACATAAACATTCAGATTTTTATCAGACTCTAATGCCTTGGCTATTTCGGTTAAAGCGGGCTTAGACTTTTCGGTGAGTTGATCTTTTCCTGTATCGAAAAATAAACCATAGAGAGCAATATGGCCTTTTTCAGCAATGGATTCTTGAATCTTGCTCGCTTCAACTACTATCAAGTCTGATTTGAAGCTGCTTTTTTCAATAATGTCTAAATGAACAAATCGTTGACCAATATAAAGGCCTTCTTCTTGTGCTAATTTTTTATCATTGGCAGAACGATGTGCAGCAGAAGCAGAGTAAAATGCAACGGCATAAGTTGCCGTATCCGATACTATTTCTCCTGACCAATAAATCGGGTCTTTAGAATAAACAGATATTTGGTACATTTTGTCTAAGCTTTTTATGCTAGATTTAAAGCGTTTGTCTTTTGCCCATACAAATTTATTACCTAACTCTCTAGGGCAATTTCTCCCTCTGCATGTATATAACTCTTTGACTTCGCCTAATTCTGCAAAGGCTTCTTGATAGTTGCGTAAAGCAAATAATCCCGTTTGGCCTTCTTTCAGGGCATAGATTAAACGCGTTTGCTTTCCCTCTTTTACGACGGTAGCCGCTTTTCTCTTTTCATAGCCAGTGATAAGTTCATGATCACCGTAATCTGCTTGTGCGTATGCAACAATACTAGTGCCGGCAATACGCTTTATTTTAGAGTGATCGGCACTACCGGGCATATCTTCTAGTGAGAATGCATCAGTGTGGAAAAAAAGAGTGGAAATAGTGATTAAAACAATAAGTAACTTATCTGAAATTATATAAGCCATAGCAGTCTATCTTCCATATAGTATTAATTTGCCATTTATTTTACACCGATATAGTGCCTTTTGTCTGATAATAGTCTCAGTTTTCACTACTAGTAACGACTAAAGCATCAGTAAAAGAATACTGAATATACTCTCTTGTATTTAGCGCTCTTTAATAAAAGCCATATTTTAGTGCTAAAAAGTATCACCAAAGTCTTGTATATTATCTCTAACATCCATGTTTAGATTGATGCTTGTCCTCTTGATAAATTTTACTTTAAAAGAATAATTATTAGCCTATGTCTACATTCAAAGAATATTCTGCCTACGACGCAATAGGCTTGGCTGAGCTTGTTAAGAAAGGCGAGGTGACTTCGCTGGAGTTACTCGAAGCTGCTATTGCAAAAGCTAATGAACTCAACCCCTCTTTAAATGCGATTATCCACACCTTTTATGACCGAGCGAGGCAGGCGGCAGTTGAGGGTTTACCCGATGGGCGTTTTAGTGGCGTACCGTTTTTACTTAAGGATTTACACCTCTGTTTTGCTGGCGAGCCCACAACGATGGGGAGCCGTGGAATAAACAAAGTCTGCGACCATGACAGTGAATTAACGAGCAGATTTAAATCTGCTGGGCTCAATATTTTTGGCAAGACTAATACGCCCGAATATGGTCTGATTATTACAACAGAGCCTAAAGCGCATGGGCCAACACATAATCCTCATAGGCAAGGCTATAGTTCTGGTGGTTCGTCAGGGGGTAGTGCGGCAGCGGTGGCAGCAGGTATTGTGCCCATGGCTTATGCAAGTGATGGTGGTGGTTCTATTCGCTTTCCGGCAGCCTGGTGTGGCGCATTTGGTATGAAGCCCAGTCGTGGACGCAACCCAATGGGCCCTAAAAAAAGCGAGGACTGGAGTGGTGCCGTTGTTGACCATGCTATTACGCGATCAGTAAGAGATAGCGCCGCCTTGTTAGACTGTACATCAGGCCCTGAATTTGGCGCGCCTTTTACTATCGCCCCACCTAAAACGAGCTTTCTCGATGCTGCGCAACGTGAGCCCAAACCGTTAAAAATAGCGCTAAGTAAGAAGCCTTTGGTGCCAACCAAGGTCGACCCTGAAGTACTCCGTGCACTCGAGAAAACGGCTCGTGAGCTTGAATTGGCTGGGCATATTGTTGAAGAAGCCGAGCCAGATATTAATACCGATACTTTTTGGAAATCCTACTTTATTGTTGTTGCTGCTCATACCGCAGCAATTGAACAGGAAGTCAAAAAAGTTTACGGGCGTCAAGCGGCTAAACAATTAGAGCCACAAACCCGCAATATGGCAATGATCGGTCGGTCATTTAGTGCAGGCGATGTGATTACAGCGTTAAATCAATGGCAAACCATTCAAATGTCCACTGGCCGATTGATGCAGTCTTACGATGTTATGATGTGCCCCACAGTACCTATGACTGCAGTAAAACATGGTGTATTGCCTGTTAGTGGTTTTGATGAATGGCTTTTAGATGTGAGTAGCCACGTTAATATCGGTAAGCTTTCCTTTGCACTGGGTATAGTCGATAAACTCGCATTGCCCGTTTTAGGTACTATGGCATTTACTATTCTTGGTAATATTACTGGGCTGCCGGCAATGAGTATGCCGTTGCATTTTTCGAGTAAAGGGCTACCTATTGGTATTCAATTTTATGGACGAATGGGGGATGAAGAAACCTTATTTAGCTTGGCTAATCAACTAGAGTCATTATGTCCTGCTTCTGCTATAGATGATAACTAAGCTACAATTATTTATTATGTAATAAATTAATAATTCTCTGCTCCTATACATCGTAAAAACAATTCAGCGATAAAAATATTAATACAAAAACATATGCTAATGTATTCTTCTATCAAATAGCTTCGCACCCTTAAATTAAAATTATTAAGCTTCAAACCGACTAATTAATGAGATATTGTTAAGCCCGGATAATAATCCAGAATCTGAATATACCTACGATCTATTATTGCGTTGGGGGCCAAAACATTGGTTGCGTACAATTGTTAGCGCAATAGCATTTTTGATGTATTTATTTTCACTCGTTATAAGTAGTCAATGATTGCTTATTAGAGCAATATTTGTATTGCACTATAAAGCTCAAAAATATTTTTTATTAAAGTAGAGTCTTTAATCAACGGGTTGTGACGAGAAGTGATCAACAAGAGCCATTCTAAAATAGGGCAATTGATAATATTTGCGGGTTTTCTGTTAAAAGATTATGAATAGATAGTACACTCAACCTAGTCGAAAATGGAATAGCGCACTTTTCAATTAAAGGCAAAGCAAAAATTTATAGTTGAAATAAAACGACCAATATAGATACGTTTGTAGGATATGTCTCACAAGAACTAGCGCCTATATCCTACATACAAATTTCTACATATATTCGATACTTATAACAGTCGCCACTTACCAATGGATCGGTTACGGATAGATTAAGGACTGGAACATTAGGGATTTACTTGAGCCTGTGGCGGCTTTTTTAACATCTTTTCTTATTTTTTATAAACTTCTTTAATGCCTCCTATACCTATAAAACTCAGTAAAACCTATCTTTATTTTAAACTGCCTGCTATCAGCTTGTGGTTATCTAAATAATTTCATTCTATCTTTTAATGTTCTTATAAAAATAGTAGAAACGCCACATTTTTAAACTTATTCAATGAGATATTCGTATTCATTTTGTCAATGGTTTTTTATTTTTTGTATATAACAAGTTAGTGTTAAATCCTTTTTAAAAATATTTTTGTTTCTGCGTTGAAAGATAGTTTATCTAGGCTATTGTTAATGGTATGAGCCACTGTTAGGAACATTGAACTGCTCATAACGGATTATTTTAACTATGCAGTAATAAATTTTATTTATTTGGGTCTATGTATACTATGAAACTTATCAGCGCTTTCTCCTTTAATAATATAAACTTGTCAAAGAAGCTATACCTTGGCTTTAGTATTATTTTAATGCTATTAATGATCACGGGTGTTTTTGCTTTTAACTCGATAAATAATTCATCAAAAGGCTTTGCCAGCTACCGAGAAATGGCGAGAGATACGGTGTTATCGGGTAGGGTGCAAGCTAATATGTTAATGGTCAGGATGAATGTTAAAGATTACATTATTACTGCAAGTGATAAAGATAAAGCGGAGTTTGAAGAATATTGGGAAAAAACGAGCCGCTATATGGTCGAGGCTCAAAAGGAGATCAATGATCCTGAACGGGCAAAAATCATTGATCATATAGATAAGGTATTAGCCGAATATAGAGGTGGGTTTGCAGAGGTTGTTGAACTAATCGATGAGCGCAATAAGTTAGTCTATGATGTGTTGAATAAGGAAGGCCCGATCATAGAAAAAGCGTTGACTAAAATTTTGGTGTCAGCAAGACAAGATGGGGACATGACTGCCGCCTACGAAGCTTCTCTGGCAATGAGAAATCTATTATTAGCTAGAATTTATGCCGGTAAGTTTTTAGATACCAACGATAATGCGGCAGTAAAGCGTGTAAATGAAGAGTTTAAAGAGCTATCTCAACATCTAGATATATTAGACTCTACATTAAAAAATAGTGAGCGCCGAAGCTTACTAGCTAGTGTTATTGAGGGTAAAGTTACTTATTTTAATACCTTTGATCAACTTGTAGAGGTTATACAAAAACGCAATGATATTATTAGTAACACACTTGATGAGATAGGACCGGTCGTTGCCGGAGAGATTGAAAAGGTAAAATTAGAAATTAAATCGGTGCAAGATATTATTGGCCCAGAGCTACAAGCAAATAACGACCGAGCGACAGCAGTAATACTGATTTGTGTTTTACTTGCTGTTGCTATTGGAGCGGTTATTGCTCTTTTGATTACACGCTCTACATTAAGGCAACTAGGCGGCGATCCGATGGAAGTTGCACAGATTGCAAAGCGTGTTTCGCAGGGTGATTTAGATATCTATTTGCCGAGTAAAAATGAAGATGCATCGAGCTTGTATGCAACAATTCGTATTATGGTCAATAATCTAAAAGAAAAAGCCTTGCTCGCCCAGCGTATTGGTGATGGGGATCTTTCTCAAAATGTGGAGCTTGACTCAGATAAGGATGTTTTAGGTAAAGCTTTATTATCGATGAAAAATAATTTAAAAAATATCCTTATCCAAATCCAAACCGCTGGAGAAAATATTGGCACAGGAAGTTCACAGGTCTCTGAAGTGAGCCAGTCTCTCTCAGAGGGCGCCAATGACCAAGCAAATGATATTGAAGCTATTTCAGAGGCGCTTATGGATTTGACTGAGAGAACCAATAAAAATGCGAAAAATGCAGCTGAGGCTAATGAGCTTTCGGGGGTTGCCCAAATTGCTACAACTAAAGGGCAAAAAGACATGGAAGAAATGGTTGAAGCAATGAATGAGATTAAACAGGCAGGAGAGAGCATCTCGATGTTTATTAATACTATTGATGAAATCGCTGCACAAACTAACTTGTTGGCATTAAATGCTGCCATTGAAGCCGCAAGAGCAGGGGAGCAAGGGCGAGGTTTCGCCGTGGTTGCAGATGAAGTTCGTAGCTTGGCTGCACGTAGTACCGATGCAGCAGAAGAAACGTCAAAGCTTATTAAATTATCTGCGGATAAAACCGAAAATGGTACGAGAATAGCGGCTAAAACCTCCGAAGGCTTACAAGATATTTTTGAGGGTATTACTCAGACATCTAAACTTGTTAAAGAGATTGCCACCTCAAGTACAGACGAAGCGGAACATGTTGAGGAGGTTAATAAAAATGTTCGCAGCATCAATAGTGTTATCAAAACAAACCTGAATGCGTCTCGAGAGGGTGTATCCGCAGCAAAAGAGCTAAATGCGCAAGCGCAATCCATGCAAGAAATGATGAAGCGCTTTAATTTCTAAATAACTGCTGATACTTTTACAAGCTTGTACAGCTACCTTTTAGCTTGGTATTGGTATGCTATTGACATCAATAGGCTCTGCATAACCTTTGATAAAGGCAGGCCTTTTAGCCAGTTGTAAGTACCACCGTTTGATATTGGGAAACTGTGTAATATCGACTTGATGATACTCATAGCGAGAAACCCAAGGCCAAATAGCAAATTCTGCAATACTTATCTCTTCTGCTAAATATTCGGAGTTTGCTAGGTGGTTTTCAAGTACTTGATACAGTTTTTGGCTCTCTGTGTGATAGCGCTTTTCAGCGTATTCAGACTTACCTTGATTATAAAAAAGGAAATGATGGGCTTGACCTAAAATTGGCCCAAAAGTGCCCATTTGCCACATGAGCCATTTGAGTGTTGCCCAATATTCAGCGGACCCTTCGGGTGCTAAAAATTTACCAGACTTTCTTGCCAAGTAAATTAAAATGGCACCAGATTCAAACAGGGTAGTATTGCCATCTTTTATCGCTGGTATTTTATTACTGGGGCTAATTTTTAAAAAGTCTGGATCAAATTGTTGATCTTTGGTGATATCGATAGGAATAGATCTGTAATCGAGCCCCATCTCTTCGAGCGCAATTGAAATTTTGCGGCCATTGGGTGTTGTCCAAGTATAAAGCTCGATCATTGTTATGCCCCTTACGCTTCAGTTGAATATGCTGCTCTGTTGGATGTCAGTGCAGAATCTAACATATCCAAGCGATCTTGGCCCCAAAATATCTCACCATTGAGTACATATACTGGTGAGCCCATAACACCATGTCTGATAGCCTCCTGTGTGTTTGCTTCGTAGCTTGTAGCTGCTGTGCTTGCTAGCGCTAAAATTTCTTCAGGGTTTGCTCCTGCCTCTTCAATTAACGATACAACCGTGTCTTCATCGGCAATATTTTTGTCTTCTGACCAAAAAGCCCTAAAGGCAAGTTCGGAAAATAAAGCAACATTCCCCCCCGTTGCTGCAATAGAAATTGCTGCGCAATCGACAGCCATAGGGTTTGTTGGCATATGTTTTGGGTTTATATTAAGGGAGATATCACGCTGCTCAGACCAGCGTTTTAGCTCAATAATACGGTATGCTAACCTTGCTGGGTTACGCTTACCCAGTGGCAGCCCGCCTGTTTTTTCGAACACAGCCATTATATTAATGGGTTTATAGTTAATTTGGCAGTTGTGCTTTTTAGCCAATTTTTCAAAGGTACTATGACCAAGATAAGCAAAAGGTGATAAATGTGTATAAAAATAATCTATTGTCGTTGTCATAAATCTCTCTCTTTTAATTGGGTGGCCATACAGCCTTGATAGTTACTTGTTGAGTTGTTGTTGCCATTGACAAAATAGTAAATCAATTTATTATCTGTTATATCCTAATAAACAGACTTTAAATACGATATGTCTCGCTGTGATCGATTATCCACGCTCATTGGGCGCTTTTCTCTCAAGGTTATAATTGCTGCTCCTAATGAGGCTAATCTGGTTATATTTAAGTCGTCGAGGCAGGAGAAATTAACACGTGTTGTTTTATCACCCGTTACTTTTGTGGGCTCGGATAGCAACAGCAATGACGAAAAACCAATATTCTATGCGAAAGTGGAATGGGGTGGCAGTAGTAACCCTCTACTTACGGCCCTACCATCGATAATACAACTTGATATCGATAAGGGTTCTGACACCAGTAATTTAGTCCGTTTGCTTATTAACGAAAGCGATGCACTTCGCTGTGGCTCAGGGGCCGTACTAGATCGGCTTGGAGAAGTACTGATTGTTAGGCTGCTGCGTACACAATTAGAGCAAGGTAGCTCAAATCCAGGCTTATTAGGTGGCTTGGCCGATAAGCGTTTGAGCAAAGCCATTGTCGCGATACACGACAAGCCCGAAGCTAATTGGTGTAACGAGGATCTTGCAGATATAGCAGGGCTTTCTATGAGCCGCTTCTATGAGCTGTTTAAGCGGATTGTTGGGGTAACACCTATTGCCTATTTACGAAAATGGCGAATGATTTTAGCAAGGCAAGATATTGAAAGGGGAGACCGAATACAAATAGTTGCAGCACGCTATTGTTATAGCTCTACTGAGGCATTAAATCGCTCATTTACCCGAGAATTTGGCCACAATCCAATGACCCATCGCAAAATGCAAAAAGGAGTATAAGAAGCGTAGTTTAAGAGAGAAAACTTATGGAGAGTTTATAGGGGTGTATACACCCCTATAACAATATCAGCAGAAAGGTTTAGCTAGGTAGTCGCAGGCTTTACCACTAGCTTATAGTTAAGCGTTGGGTTTAGCGGGCAAGAGTAGACATACTCACCAGGTATAAGGTTAATGTCGTAATCCTTTGATGTTCCCTCAGCTAAACCACCACCAGAAGTGCTAGGTAGCTTTAAACGGTTAATCGCACCATCGCCACGAATCCAAAAACCAAGATCATATGGAACGCCTTTATTATGAACTCGGAATGTATAACTACCTTCTTCAACGACTAAGGTTTTCGCCTCAGCAGCGCGCTCTTTACCAAATTCCTTGTTGATAGATTTACAATCGGCTTTTTTGGTGGTGCTGTAGCCGTGATTAACACCATTTTCACTTTCGATAAACTGGCATGGAATTTGGGTTAATTCGATGATTTTACGCTCTTCTGCAAAGACAGATAAGCTAGTGATTAAAGATACTGCCGTTACAGTTGTTAGCAGGACATTTTTTAAGAAACGTGTCATGTAGTTCTCCTAAAAGATAATAGTTGCACCTTCGATCAGCTAGTATAGTTAAAGTTCCGATATAAAACAGTTATGTGCGGTGTTTTACGCTAATTTACCGCTCAAAGTCATTTCAATAATATTTATGATAAGCCTCTAAGTGATTAATTTTATTAAAATTATCGATGCTTAGCACTATAGATAATATTATTAAGCTTTGGGTTAAAGCCCTCTTACGAGCATGCCACAGTCGTTACCTGTATTTATGGCATTAAAGTCCTACCTTTAGTCATTTGCAAATAGCAAAAGCTCTTTGCAATATATGTTTATAAGCGCTACTTAGCGCACCTCTTTAAGGCACCTCTTTGATAAAAACTACCTGATAAATACTATAGACAGTAACGCTTCAAAGTTGTCTTTTATATCAATTTTTTTAGGCTTTATGAAGAGATAATTGACTTGCATCAATATCACTTTCTCATAGCTCACTATTATAGGTGTGTATGAATAACAGATACCACAAATTAATATTAGTTTGTAGCCGAGTAGGAGGCGAAAAATGATAAAGCATATTTTAGTTTGTCTAAATAACATCAGAGACGATGACAATACACTTCAAACGGCAGCGAAATTTGCGCGTAGTAATGATGCCCGATTAATCGGGCTATACATTATGGCTGACTCTGTTCTTAGTTCTTATGATGTTTATGATCACTATACAGCAGGCCTGCGCCAGAAAATTATCGAAGAACAAAAAAAACAAGCACAGCTTTCTGAGGAAAGGTTTCATAAGGTCACCTCAAAAATAGGATGTAAAACAACATTTTATAAAGGCTTAGAAAATGATAAGCCCATGCAAATTATGCTCTACACAGACCTAATTTTTATGAGTTATAGCAAGGGTGAAAATAGCAATGATTTTACGAGCGCTGCATTTATCAATAAATTATTAGTGGACATAGGTCGCCCTATTATTGTGGTACCCAAAAACTGGCAGAAGGACAATCTGGGTAGCCATATTCTTTTAGGTTGGAATGAAACAAGAGAGTCAGCACGCGCATTGCACGAAGCCTTACCTTTAATGAAAACTGCTGAAAAAGTTGATGTTCTCACAGTTTATAAAGAGAAAGATTTAGAGAGCAATATCGCAAAAGGTATGGAGGTCAGTAGTTATTTAGAAAGCCATAATGTTAACTCCCAACTGTACCCGAAACAAATTACTGAAAACGACCCACATGTGGGAGGCATATTAATTAAGCATTCCGACAGAAATGATATTGACCTTATTGCTATTGGTGGTTATGGGCATTCTTATTTACGAGAGTCTTTGCTCGGTGGTGTAACTCAACATTTGATTCATAATGCGCGTATGCCTTTGATGTTGGTTCACTAGTCAAAATTATAAAGAGTGGTTTTTTAATAGTATGTTCGTTTGTAGATCGATACTAGTAATTTTTAAGGGGTAAATATGCATATAGATAATTATAAAAAAATGGCGGGGACATCAGCTGTTTTTGTCTCGACAGAGTATTCACATGCATCACCTGTAGAGCGTGATGGTATGGTTTGGAATAGTAATGAACTACATCTAGAGGATTTGCCCTGTGAGCGCCAACAAAAAGCGCCAATGTCTAATGCTTTAGCATTGGAGGGCTTAGAGGATTATGACAAGCCGAGTAATGGTGACATGCGGTATGTAGAATCTATGGGGGTTAACTTTCTTTACTTTGAAAAAATACAAGGCTGGGTTCAATTAGATCACTAGAAACATAGTGAGTTAGCTTTCGATTTGTTTGCCATCCCAGGCAAAAATTTTTCCGCTATCATTGGTGTTTAGATTTTGTATAACGCCCATGAGTTTTTTTACTGAGTATTCAGCTGTAAATAGTTTTTCGGGCTTAACATTACGTTGGAAAGGTTGTGATAATTGGCTATTGACTGTGCCGGGGTGTAAACCCACAACAATCGTATTGGGGGCCTTTCTAGCAACTTCGATACTCGCTGTCCTTATCAGCATATTGACCGCGGCCTTTGAAGCTCGATAGGAATACCAGCCACCTAAGCGATTGTCACTAATACTGCCCACACGTGCTGAAAGAATGGCAAAAACAGAGCGTTGCTTTTTATTCATTTTGGGTAAAAAATGTTTAGCGATTAATGCTGGCCCTATGGTGTTGATCAAAAAGTTTTTTTCAAATTTCTCTGTAGATAATTCATGAAGAGATCTTTCTGGCATTATGGTGTGGTTATGTAAAAATCCTGTTGCCACAATTACTAGGTCGAGAGGGCCAGAAGTCTCGGCAGCCTCATAGATAGACTCTTCATTATTGTAGTCGATGCTTGCGGAGGTAACATTACCACGAGTAAATGACCTATTTTGCGGGGAACGTGAGAATGTATAGAGAGTATTTTGTTGGTCTTTACTGAGTAGTTCTACAAAAGCACTACCAATACCACCACTAGCACCAATAATGGCAATATTTCTCGACATTATTTATACCTTCAAGGTGGTTTATTGTGATTGCTTCTAAAGGTTTGTCGGTGTGTTAGAGCTAACCATTTAGCAAGCGAGGCTATGTGCTTGTAAATGGTTAGTTAGGAAGGCGAGAGCGAACCAGTTAAATTATAACTTAGAGTAGTATTCTGCTAATTCATTCATCTCTGCTTCACTTAAACCGCTAGCTTGTGCTTTCATAATGCCACTTAAGCCACCAGTGCGGCCTCCATCACGATAGGCTTTTAACGAATCTACAATATACGCTTTATTTTGACCCTTTAGTTTTGGATAGTTAGGAGCAATAGGCTTATTGCCTTTAGCGCCATGACATGCTCTACAGGTTGCTTCTTTAGCAGGAGCAGCAAGAGTTAACGAAGGGATAGATAATGCTAGTGCAATGAGTAATAATTTTTTCATAATAATCCTAAAGCAGTTGGCTAAATAATAAACAGCAGTTTCACAATTATACCGATATACCTGTAGAAACTATATGGAATAATAAACTATTCGCTTGTGTTTATCCTAGTGAATATCATCATTTTTATCAATAGAGGCCTTATAGGGTGTTAATTCGACCATTTTGAGGCGGCTTCCAATTAGGAAAACTTCGCCTGGGTAACGTTTATCTCCAACAGAAGAAAACTCGAAGGAGTAGTGCCGGCCTATAGCAATGAGTGAATGTGTAGAGCGATGTATGGATAAATTTCTCAGGATAATGTTTTGGTCTAAAAACTGAACACCTAGTGATTCACAGTGCTTTCTAGCTGATGCTCGTGCGATACGACTCATATTGAGATGATTCCAAATGCCATAGGCAAGCAGGATAAGGAGAAAGGCAATAAAAATATCACTTAATGTCATAGTAGTGTGTCATTAAATAGCTGGGTGCTTGTGGAAGTTGTCTGAAATAGGCATATTGATTAGTGTTGTTTTTGACTACATTTTGTAAATCTGTGGCTTAGATAACCTAACGTAGAGTCTAGGTGGAATATTTGTTTTACTGTATGACAATTTGCACATTACCGAATTGTTAGTATTGTTTATAGCCTGTGGACCTGCATAAAACCTGCGAGCAGATTACAATAAACATTATCTGTAATCTACTACTTACATGCTTTATGGTAGACACTTCTATCTAGAGATTGTTAGTTATCGAGAGAAATCAATGAAGTTAAATTGTGATATGGGTGAAAGTTATGGTGTATGGACCATGGGTATGGATACCGATGTTATGCCCTATGTTGATATGGCTAATATTGCCTGTGGTTTTCACGCATCGGACCCAATGATTATGGCGAAGACGGTACAGCTCGCTAAAGTGCATCATGTAGCCATTGGCGCGCATCCCTCTTACCCTGATTTGCTAGGATTTGGCCGTAGAGATATGCATTTTTCAACCGATGAAATCACGCATATCGTACTTTATCAAGTTGGTGCTCTGCACAGTATCTGTTATGCGCAGGGAGTCAGCTTGGATTACGTTAA
This sequence comes from uncultured Pseudomonadales bacterium, assembly GCA_947488935.1. Classification (GTDB taxonomy): domain Bacteria; phylum Pseudomonadota; class Gammaproteobacteria; order Pseudomonadales; family Cellvibrionaceae; genus CANLBN01. Next base: position 139,295 of record CANLBN010000004.1, on the reverse strand, counting down.
GCCCCATGGCGCGCTCTACAATACGATGATGAAGGATGAGGCTGTTTTTGAGTCGATACTCCATGCCATGACATTATTACCGATCTCCGTGCCACTAATGATTTTAGCAACAGATCAGGCTGCTATTATGCGCGCGAAAGCGCATAAACAAGGCGTCCAGCTTTTGCTGGAGGCTTTTTGTGATAGAGCTTATACAGACGAAGGTAAGTTAGTCTCTCGGGATATAAAAGGTGCCGTGCTAGATACCGATGAGGCGATTACCGCGCGTGTGGAAGAGCTTATTGTGAATAAGCAAATAACGACAATATCAGGTAAAAAACTAGATATAGACGCAGACACCATTTGTGTACATGGTGACAGTGCGCATGCATTGGAGTCAGTTAAAACAATACGCCAATTTATTACTAGTTTGTCATTATAAAGCATTAGTTATTTCACTATTATGGATACACAAAAACCCTTTACTCAGGCGCCTTCTATACAAGCATTGTCAGAAAACACACTGATCATTCTTTTTGAACAAAAAATCGATAGTGATGTTTTTCATCAAGTTAAAGACTGTATGGAGATTATCCAGCCGCAGTTCTCTCGTTATATTATTGATATTATCCCTGCTTATTGTTCAATTCATATTTTATTTAATGTATCAAAAATTTCTAATCAACAATTTTGTAGATTGCTAAAAGGTAGTCTCTATAGTCTTACTAAAAGAGATACACAAAAACCATCGAGTAAAAAATCAAACAAAAGTGGCAAGCTTATAGAGGTTCCTGTTTATTACGGACCAGAAGTTGCGCTTGATATAGCTTCTATTGCACAAGCAGCTAAGCTATCGATTAATGAAGTTATTTCACTGCATTGCGACACTGTTTATGATGTTTATGCTATTGGTTTTGCACCAGGCTTTGCTTATTTGGGCAATGTAGATAAACGCATTGCTCACCCACGCAAGCCATCCCCTAGAGCCAAAGTCGTAGCAGGTAGTGTCGGTATTGCTGATACACAAACAGCTATTTATCCTTCTGATTCACCGGGGGGATGGCAAATAATTGGTAGGACACCTATCTCTGTTATTGATTATCAGCAAGAACACCTTACTCAGTTTACTGTAGGTGATCAGGTTAAATTTATATCGATTAATCGAGCCGAGTATTTAAAAATGGGTGGTGTTTTTACGCAAGAAAGCCTAGATAAAGAGGATGATAATGCAGCACGGTAGTGAGAGATTGTTATGTCCCTAGAAGTATTAAAGCCAGGCTTTTTAACACTCCTACAAGATTTTGGGCGTTATGAATATGGTCGTTTTGGTATTACACAAGGAGGGCCTTTAGATGAGCATGCTTTTTTGTGGGCCAATCGAATACTCAATAATCATTATAATGCAGCACAATTAGAGATCAGTTTTGGTGGCTTTTCTGCACGTTTTCATAAAACTACAACCATTGCACTTTGTGGTGCTGATTTATCGGCGACCCTCAATGGCACTCCTATATCTGTATGGTCTACCTATAGCGTTGTTGCTGGAGACGAAATAAAATTTACTGCACCTAAGTCAGGGTTACGTTGTTATTTATCAATCGAAGGGGGCTTTGAGGTAGAGAAAGTACTTAACAGCAGCTCAACGGTGCCTAGAGAGGGGGTAGGTGGTTTGCAAAAAGATGGTAGTCCTATTGCTAAAGGCGATAAGCTACCTTATAGCACCAATGATATAGAGCCAAATAACGTTTTACACAGTGTTACGACAGGCGTTGTAAAGAAAGGAGTCCCGCAAGCTTTTATTCCCAATTACCCGAAAGCTATTGAACTTCGTTTTGTAAAAAACCCCTTTTTAACGAGCATCGAGCAATTAAATAAATTTGTACAACAAAGCTATCGTGTGAGTCAAAAAATTGATCGTATGGGCTATTGCTTGTCGGGTGTGCCTTTGCATCTTGGTGGTGGAATAATTTCCCAAGGTATTTCACTGGGTACTATTCAAGTGCCTAGTGATGGTCAGCCGATTGTGCTGATGAAGGATAGGCAAACAATGGGTGGCTATCCTCAAATGGGCTGTGTTGCTTATTTAGATATTCCTTTACTTGTGCAAAGTATGCCCGGTACTGAAGTTAACTTTGTGGTTGCTGAACTTAACGAGCTAGAAGAAGAGCTGATAAAGTACAAGCAGTTTTTTAATTTGCCTGTTTAGTTGCTATATTTGAAGGGTATTAAACGCAGGAGTAGGTTGAGCTAAATGCTACAACCTTGTATATGTTTTCAAAAATATACAGACCATTAAAAATCGAATAGAAGTATCCGATTTTTAATGGATAAATTATAGATTTATTTCTCTACGAAGGCACGCTCAATAACATAATGGGCTTGTTGGCCATGCCTGAATTCGCTAAAGCCCGCATCATCCAAAATTTTACAGGTATCTTTTAGCATGCTGGGGCTACCGCAGATCATAAAGCGGTCGTCTTCTAAATTTGGTTTTGGCAAATTAATATCAGTAAATAGTTTGCCGCTAACCATTAAGTCAGTAATGCGACCATTATGAATATACTTTTCACGAGTTACCGTTGGGTAATAAATTAATTTTTCTCTAATTAGGTCACCAAAATACTCGTTTTGTGGTAATTCTTCGGTAATATATTTTTGATAGGCTAATTCAGAAACCGTACGTACGCCATGGGTTAAAATAACTTTATCAAAGCGTTCATAAATTTCTGGGTCGCGAATAATACTCATAAATGGAGCAAGGCCGGTGCCAGTACTGATCAAATATAAATGTTTACCGGGTAATAGGTGATCGGCTACTAAAGTGCCCGTTGGCTTTGTACTCAATAAGATTTTATCGCCAATACTGATTTTTTGTAGGCGCGAGGTCAATGGGCCGTCGGCAACTTTAATACTAAAGAACTCTAGCTCTTCCTCGTAATTTGCACTGGCAATACTATATGCCCGGGTAAGGGGTTTACTTTCTGTCTCTAAGCCGAGCATCACAAAATGACCATTTTCAAACTTAAAGCTATTACCGCGAGTGGTTTTAAAGCTAAATAAAGATTCGTTCCAATGATGGATGTCGGTGACTGTTTCTTCAATTAATGCTGCCATAATATAATTCGCTATTAAGTTTAGATGTTGGTCAATATGATAAAACTATTATCATTTTTGTTAAAATGATTTAATCGAATAACCTTATTACAGAAAGATGTAAAAGCATTACCGATAGACATAATGTTATGATGAGGGCTAGAGGGTCTCAGGTTTGTTCAGAGGCTCTCCATCATCTCTAAGCTAGAGACACGATGAGCGTATATTAGTTCTATGGGACACCTATATCGCACTTACAGAGAGCCTAAAGCTAAAAGGTTTAACAGCACAGTGCTCATCGATTAATGAGCGCATAACTATAAGAATGTAAGATTAGGATAAAACATGATCGATTATAAAAAATTTGCCGATTACGCACCAACGGACTATGCCGATGGTTTGCCACGTGATCAGTTTATGAATTATGACATTAAAGCACTTTGGTCAGGTATGGAGCGTATATCGGGGCCTGCATATACTGTAGAAGTGCCTGCAGGGGATAGCTTGATGATGCATGCAGCCATATACGATGCCCCTGTGGGGTCGATTATTGTTGCTAAGACCAATGGTTCGGATGTTGCCGTCGCGGGTGGTAATGTCTGTGGTATTGCTCAAAAGCATGGTATTGCAGGTTTTATTATCGATGGTGTTATCCGCGATATTGGCGAAATCCGTGATATGCAATTCCCGGTTTATGCAAAAGGTATTATCCCGAAGCCAAGCAGTAAAAAGCATGTTGGTCCCATTAACCCACAAATTGATTGTGGTGGGGTTATTGTTAATACAATGGATATTATCGTCGCCGATGAGGAAGGTATTGCTGTTATTCCTGCGGCGGATGCTGATAAGTTATACGAGATAGCAAAGCAACGCTTTGATACTGATTCGGCAACATCGCTTGATGACTGGGAAGCAAGTCACCACGCTAAGATTGATCAGTTAATGGATAACTAATCCATAGGGGGCTAAACTTAATCAATAAATGCCTATGAGTGTTTTACACAATATGGTTGTTCGCTAGCCAATGGGCATTTATTTAAGCACCTCTGTGACTATTGTTATCAGTTAAATTCAAGGACGTATTCGTTGAGTCTAACTTGACCTTATAGATCAAAGTTTTAGAATACTCGCCCGTTTTTTGGTTATAAATCCTATGTCCGTCTCTTCCAATCAGTCACAGCAAGGCCAACAGTCTCAGCAAAGTAGCATGACTGAACCGTCACAGTATTATCGACCGCTTGATAATGTTTATGATGAAGCATTGTCTCCCTCGGGTGATATTCGAGATCATTGGCGCTTGGTTTTAGATAACTTCAAAGGTTTAGATGCTGACAGCCTTGCTGATCGCGAGTCAAAAGCCCAGCGGATTTTGCGTGATGATGGTGCAACCTATAAATCTTATACCGAGCGAGAACGCACTTGGCAACTTGATACAGTGCCATTGGTTATTGACGGCAATCAATGGGCGAGCATCGAAGCAGGAATCCTGCAGCGCAGTGAATTATTTAACCGCTTATTTCATGATATATACGGCCCTCAAGAGTTAATTCGCAAAGGCATTATTCCCCCCGAGGTTATTTTCTCCCACCCAGGCTTCTTACGGCCTTGCTTTGGTATAAAACCACCATTAGAGCATGCGTTAATTTTGCATGGTATTGATATGGTGAGAACCGCTGATGACCGTATTTGTGTGATTGGCGATAGAACCCAAGCACCTACTGGCGCTGGCTATGCATTAGAAAACCGAACAGTGATGACGCGAGTGTTTCCTGACCTATTTAGGCAAGCTCAGGTCAAGCGTTTAGCTGCATTTTTTCAAACTCTACGTATTAAACTTAATAGTTTGTCGGTTGATGATAAATTACCTAATATCGTGGTTTTAACCCCTGGAAGTCGTAGCGAATCGTATTTTGAGCACGCATATTTGGCGAACTATTTAGGCTACTCACTGGTTCAAGGACGTGATTTAACCGTGCGCAATGGTCAAGTATGGATGAAGTCATTAAGTGGTTTGTCTAGGGTTGATGTTATTTTTAGGCGTGTGGATGATTTTTATTGTGACCCTGCCGAGTTAAAAAGCGACTCCTATTTGGGTGTGCCTGGTTTGTTAGAGGTTATCCGTGCGGGCAAGGTGGCTATAGCCAATCCTTTAGGTAGCGGTATTTTAGAAAGCCCAGTATTTTTAAAATATTTACCGGAAATTAGTCGGGCACTACTTGGGGAAGAATTATTATTGCCGAGCGTAAAAACTTGGTGGGCTAATGATCCAAAAGATCAAGCTTATATGTTAAATAATTTATCCAAACTGATTATTAAGCCTGTCTACCGGCAAAAAGACCAGCAGAGCATTTTGGGTAGCCAGTTAAGCGATACCGAGCTGAATGATTTACGCGCGTCAATTTGTCAAAAGCCATTAAAGTACGTTGCTCAAGAATATATTACACACTCCCATTCACCTAGCTGGCAGCAACAAACATTTTCGTCTAGGCCAACAGTCTTACGTAGTTTTACTGTAGCGGGTGAAAATAATTACAGTGTTATGCCTGGGGGTTTGACACGAATTGGTAACACTGTCGATGACAAACTGGTGTCTAGCCAACACTTAGCATTGAGTAAAGATACATGGGTACTTAGTAAAGAGGTTCAGCGCCATGTCAGTTTATGGGCTGATAAATCACAGCAAATACTAATAGATAATGAGCAGGAGCAAAACTTACCCAGCCGCGTTGTTGAGAATATGTTTTGGCTTGGGCGCTATGCTATTCGTGCAGAATATGCTTTGCGGCTATTGCGAACGGTTTTTTTACAGCTCAATGATGCAGACCAGTTATCCGATGAAAGTTATCGAGCTATTTTATTAGCGGTAACGACAGTTACAGAGACGTTCCCCGGTTTTGCCCCACGTGAAGGTAAGGAGCGCACGGCAACCACTCTATTCGAGAATCCAGAAGCCGAATTAATATCTATTATTACTGATCTGGATCGCACTGGCGGCATTGCCTATAGCCTTAATGAAATGCTGAGTTGTGCCGATGAGGTTAAAGTTCTTTTATCTGCCGATACGCAACGCGTGATTAACGATATTCGAGACAATGTCGGTACACTTGAGTACGTTGTTAAAACAGACTTTGCCTCTGCTCCAGAAGAGGCACTTGATCCACTGGTGACGAGTTTATTAGCACTCTCAGGTTTAATTAACGAAAGTATGATCAGAGGGTTTGGCTGGCGCTTTATTGAAATTGGCCGCGATCTCGAACGTGCTTACCAGACGACTTCACTGATTAACTCGCTAATGTCGCCCGTGCTGAGTGAATATGACGAAGATGCGACATTGGAGACGGTGCTATTAACACTTGAAACCTTGGTGACTTATCGTCGTCGTTATCGTGCGCGTACCGATGTCATTAATGCACTAGAGTTGACGGTACTCGATGACAGCAATCCACGCTCTTTGAATAGCTTGCTGACTTCACTTAAGCAGCATATCGATGCTATACCGACACGCCAAAACACTCGTTCTTTAACATTAGAAAAACGTTTGAGTTTAGAGTTGTTAAACAAAATACAATTAATACAACCTAGCACTCTATGTAAACACTCAAAAACCGATAAGAGGCGTGAACATTTATTCATAGTGATGAAAGAGGCGCAAGGGCTGTTGAATCGACTATCGGGTGTGCTAAATGATATTTATTTTGATCATACCGAAGCGCAACATCAGGTGATGGCTACCTCCTGGGAGGATGAACTATGAAGTATCGAGTTCGCCACCTAACAGAATATGAATATGGCAGTAAGGTAAATAGTTGCTACAATCGCGCGCATATTTTACCGAGAGAAACATTAATACAATTAGTTGATACACCACGTGTTGTTATTTCCCCAACGCCCATAACGGGTAGTCGTCGTATTGATTACTTTGGTAACCGTGTCTACCATTTTTCGATACAAGAGCCGCATACTAGTTTGACGATTGATGTTTCAACAGACATAACGATAAAGCCTCGTGCGAATAATTTTGGCGAGCAGTTAGCCTACGGTAATACCTGTGAGCAGGTATCTACGGGTTTATATGGAGCAGGGTGTGCTATTGAGACAATTTATGCGCGTGAATTTTTACTGAGCTCTCCGATGATTAGAAAAAGTAGCCGGCTACAAGATTTTGCAGCAGATTGCTTTAGCCCGAACAAACCCTTTTTAACGGCAGTAATGGATTTAACCCATAAAATTTTCGACGAGTTTGAATTTAACCCTGCGGTCACTAGTGTGGCTACACCACTTGACGAAGTACTTACTCATAAACGTGGTGTCTGTCAGGATTTTGCCCATTTAGCGATTGGCTGCCTGCGTTCATTAGGTTATGCCGCTCGTTATGTTAGTGGCTACCTAGAGACGCTCCCCCCTCCAGGACAGCAACGTATGGTTGGAGCAGATGCTTCGCATGCATGGTTTTCTGTTTATTCTCCAAGTGAGGGGTGGTTTGAATTTGATCCAACGAATAATTCTATGCCTACTTTCCAGCATATTGTGACAGCATGGGGTAGGGATTATTCCGATGTTAGCCCTTTAAGGGGGGTTGTATTTGGAGGCGGTAGCCATCAGCAGCTCAATGTATCCGTCGATGTTGAACGCCAACATGACTAGTTTTTATTAAAGGAGCTTTTGGGAAAGTCTACGTGGGTTTTTAAAAAGTGGCTTTTAAGACATTATGCAAAAAATTATATTATATTCTACATTAGCTTGCCATTTGTGTGATATTGCAGAGGAGATAATTGCAGATTGTATTGGCAATAGCGATTTTTTTTTAGAGAAGGTTGATATAGCTGATGATCCTGAGCTACTAAAAAAGTACGGTGTTTCTATTCCTGTACTCTATTTACATAAAACAGCTAAAGAGCTTTTTTGGCCATTTGATGGCGATGCAGTCAATAAATGCTTAGTAGAGGCCAGTGCTTAAGTCGTAGTGATATTTAGTCATCATAAGTGTTTATTGCTTTCTGCCCATCGCACACTGTCTAAGTAGGCCTGTGTAATGTCATCGGCTTCAATATTTTTGTTGTCAAGAATAGATATTTTTTCTTTACTATCCCAATTTCCGTTTTGATAATTAATGACACAGCGCAATACTTTGCCCATGTCGCCTTCATAGCCTAATAATGCACTTTCCATTTTCTGGGGGAGAGATATTTTCTCAAGTAATACATCCATATTTAAGTTAACAAAAGCATCCATTAAAGATAAAAGGCCCACGGTAAAGTAGTCGTCTGCATATTCACGGTCGGTAGTTTTTTGCCCTAGTATTTCGCACATTTTGGCCCTTATCATCGCAAATACAATGAGTAATTGCGGTTTGTTTTCAAGCGTCGTCAACGCTAATAAGCCAATCCATTTTTTTAATTTTCTTAGTCCAAGCATGGTAATGGCATGCTTAATAGAATCTATTTCTTTGGACAGTCCAAATAAGCCAGAATTAATTGTGCGCAAAAGGTTATAGGTTAAATTAGGATCTCGAATAATAGTATTCGTAATATCATCTATATCAATGTCTTCTACATTTAATTTTGCGATTAACGTTAGAATACTCAGCTCATTATTTGAGATTCTTTTACCGGCTATAATCTTTGGTTTAGCAAAAAAGTATCCTTGGAAAAGATCAAAACCTAGCTCGCAGCATTTTTCAAACATTTCCTGCGTCTCTACTTTCTCGGCGAGTAGTGTAATACCTTTGTCCTTTAATTTTGGTATGTAATTTGCCCAAGCCTCTGGAGGGGTATCCAGCACATCGATTTTAATAATATCGGCATACTCAATGAGAGAGATCGTCTCTTTAGTTAAGCAAAAATCATCCAGTGCTATTTTGTAGCCCTTTTGTCGTAAACGCGCGATGGCTTTGAGCAGTTGTGGTGTTATCTCCTGATCTTCTAGTAGCTCAATTACTAGTTGTTTGTGCGAAATAGGGGGGATTTGTTTTAAAATAATATTGCTGGTGAAGTTAATAAACGCTAATTTGTCACCCACAACATCTTCTATGCATAAATCATTAAAAGCCGCCAATAAAACGTCAATCGTTGCGCCGTCGGGGTTATCCAGAAGTGGGCCTCCCTCACTAGTCATTTGCATTCGGTATAAGAGCTCAAAGGCTTTAACTTTGAGCTGCTTATTACAAATAGGTTGCCTAGCAATGAGATTTGATAGTTCTTGCATATAAAAATAAACACCTTTTCCGTTATTTTTATATTGTAGTTCAAATTTCGTGATTTATTTTTTCTTTTGTCTACACTAATTATATGTCTTACTAAATTGAGTTGTAATATTTTATGTCTGGATTACTCGCAAGTATTGATTCTCGTACGAATCTAGTTGGTGAAAACCGCTTAGAACTACTAATGTTTCATTTGAAAGGTCAGCAAACCTTCGCCATTAACGTCTTTAAAATTCAAGAGGTAGTACAGGTTCCTCCTTTGACAGAGGTGCCACGTAGCCACCCTGCGGTGTGTGGTATTGCGCATTTACGCGATAGGGCAGTACCTGTTATTGATTTGAATGTGGCAATTGGGCGTTCGCCATTACCCCGTGATGAAACCTGTAATTTGATAGTGACGGAATATAACCGCTCTATTCAAGGTTTTGTCATAGGAGCGGTAGACAGGATTGTTAATCTTAATTGGGACTCTATTTTACCCCCTCCAAAGGCCTCAGGTAATGCGCATTTCTTAACAGCCTTTACACGTATTAACGAAAAGATCGTTGAGATTTTGGACGTTGAGCGGGTTCTGGCCGATATTATCCCGCCATCAACGGTAGTCTCTGAGGAGGTGCGTGATAGTTCACTTAAAGAGCTAGTTGGTGATCAGCGTATCGAAATACTGTCAGTTGATGACTCTTCAACGGCCAGAAATCAGATCAGAGGGGCATTAGAAAGCCTAGATTTAAATATCGATGTCACTCATGCGAGCGATGGCTTAAAAGGCCTAGAACTGCTCAAAAAGATGGCAACGGATGGTGAGGAGGTCGGTAAAAAGTTTTTGATGTTGATTACCGATGCAGAAATGCCAGAGATGGATGGTTATCGCCTGACAAGTGAAATTCGCTCAGATGAAAGATTAAAGGATTTGTTTGTTGTTATGCACACCTCTTTGAGCGGTAGTTTTAATGAAACTATGACCAAAAAAGTAGGTTGTGATGGCTTCTTATCTAAGTTTAGGCCCGATGAGCTAGCGACTTTAGTTCAAGATCGTATTAGGGATATCTATACTAAATAATTAGTAATAAATTAAACCGTAATTTTATTTAAAAGCCTTTTTATAAAGGCTTTTTCTTTTCAAACTCAGTCAGTAATGGCGAGTTACTGCCTGTTTGGTGTGCGTAAACGACAGAATATGACAGTACATTCTGGACGTATTTACGGGTTTCTCCAAAGGGTATGACTTCTACCCATATATCATGTGGTAGGTTTTCTTCAGTCTCTTCAAGCCAGCGATTAACCCGACTAGGGCCAGCATTATAAGCGGCGATTGCGGTTATTCGATTATTTTCATATTTATCTAATAGTGTGCTGATGTAGCGTGAGCCTAAAATAATATTTTTTTCAGGTGTTAATAGATCCTTCCTCTTGTAGCTAATACCTGCTTTTTTGGCAGTTGCTCTGGCTGTTCTGGGTAGTAGTTGCATTAGGCCCATAGCTCCAGCACTAGAGCGAGCATCTTGCTCCCATGCACTCTCTTGTCTTGCAATAGCAAAGATTAACGTGGGTGGTAGGTTTGTTTCTGCTGCTTGTTGGGTAATAATCCCTTGGTAAGCAACGGGAAAACGTATTGCAAGATCATCCCAACTTGTTGCAGCGGCCATGGATTCAATCGATTTTCTATGCCAGCCCCAATCGTTGGTGAGTTGGGCAAGTGTGACAAACTGCTCTTTACTAAAGTTTTTAGTGACATATAGCCATTCAGCACGAGCATCATGAATTCTGTCAATGGCATAAAGCTCTCGTATACGTTTAATGGCTTTATTGTTTTTTAGCTGAGATAAGGTCTCGGTATTGATAACCGAAGGGGAATTTTGTAGGTTATATGGTTTATCTAAGAGGTCTGCCGATAAGAAACCGTAGTAACTTCGTGTATTGGCTAATTTCTCGTAAATGGGTAAATAGAATTCTTTTGATTCCTCAATATGCTCATAAAATCGAGCTTGCCAATATTGCCAGCGGTCAGATAAGCGCTCTGTAGGAGATAAAAGATTTAACCATGTATAAAAATCGTTCCATTGACGATTTTTTAAATGCTCTCGTAAAACAATCTCGACAATAGTTGTTTGATTTTCAGACGATAACTTGTTTAGTAGGTTTTTGGCCGCTTGAGCCTCACCATCAAATGCTTTTCTTTTGGCTAGCTTAAAATAAAATGCTTCTTGTTGCTGTGTATCAAAGGAAAGCACTTTTTGATATTTTCCCCACAGTGCACTCGCTTTTTCAGAGTCTTTATTGACATAGCGTAAAAGCCCCTTGTAAACAATGCTTTTTGTAATAGGGTTTTTATCACTGTAATCAGAAACTTTTTCTAGATTTTTAGGGTTTCTAAGGGTCGACTCATATTTATCTGCGAGTAATTTAGACTCGGCTGACATTAACCGTTTTAAATAGCTAACTAGCCGTCTATTTTTTTTGCTGCGCGATGTTTTTTGGTAGCGGCTCCAAATTAAGCTCTCTGTTAAATAGCCCTGTTTTTTCCACTCCTTAAACAGTGGATCGCAGCTTTTAGGCTGAGATTTTCCCACATTCCATAATGTAGAGGTTTCTTTTAATGCTTCTGAATCTCCTGTCTTATGGCGTGACCAAATATATAGACACTGCTCTGGGGCTGAGGTGATAGCCGTACTATAGTAGCTTCTGTAGTCGTGCCAGCGCTTCTGCTCAGAGAGTACGTATAGCCATCTTTCTAAGAGTAAATCACCGAGGTAAGAGTCCTTATTATCTGCCAAAAATTCATCAACCTTTTGGTAGGGACGCTCAGGTAAATTTTGTAGCAACTCTTGGTATTCAAGATAGGGGAGTAAAGGATAATTATTTAAGTGTTGCTTGAGAGTCTGATAAGTACGCGTTTGCTTATTTTTCAGAGCCTCTCTTGCATCGATATAGTGCTGCCTTTGGCTTTCGTGTTTTTTAGCTTCCTTACCAGAGGCAGCATTTTTAGAGGGCGCTGTAGTAGCGCTTGTAGCACCCGTTGAGGAGTGACTCGTTGAATGAGTGAACAGTGCCGTAAAAGTCAGACTCACAAGGGTAAACCCCCTTATGCTTCTACTTATATTGATTGGATATACCCACATAAAATACCAGTCTTGATAAACATGTTTTATTGAGAGCTGAGATAACTTTCCCTATGTATTTAAAGCTTATGTATTTACAACCTAAGAAAATATACAAGTATATTCAATACTCCTATATACGATATATCATCTTACGGTTACAAAGCTATAAAATCTTAAGAAATAATCAAAAGAAACTCATCTTGTTCTTAGATTTTACGATACTAAAACTAAGCTATCGTTCAAAAAAATATCAATTTTAATGTTAGGATGGCTATTTATAATAAGTACTAATAAGGATTCTTTATGTCTTTTTGGCCGATTCTTTTAATTGGTTTGGCAATAGCAATGGCAGTTGGCCCCATTATGTTAATGCAGCCATCTAATAGGGATAAGCGCTTAGCTAATTTAAGGCAAAAAGCCGCGCTTGCTGGTCTACATGTGCGGATGAGTAATTACGATAAAGGTGATCAAAAAATCACCGTTGCTGTCTATAGCTGCAATGTTAATTTGCCCAAAAATACACCATCTTGGTCATTACTACGTCGTTCTTATAGGCATGAAATACATTTTTATGGCGTTTGGGAGTGGCAGACGGATAAAAGGTTAGAGAGTAAAAAGTTCGATGACTTACGAGGCTTTTTAGATAAGATATCTAACGATATCGTTGGTATAGAAGTGAATGAGAAGAGCGTTAGTCTTTGGTGGAAAGAAAATCCCTCAGAGATAACCGTAGAGTACATTAAAGACTTATTAGAAGAGTTGGCGGCTATTGCTGGATAGTGTTATTTGCTGTGTTGTTATTTTGAGTATGATGCATGTTTTCACTGCTTACACCCTCACCATCTTCACCGTTTTTATCTTCAGTTATGGATGCATCAGCCGGATTAAACTCATCTTCAGGCATTAGGTCCTTGTCTAAAAAGCGGCGACGCCCAAATAAAATATCTGCCACTTGTGTAATCATTTTGTGACGGCGTTCATCGGGGTGTCCGGAGCCTAACAACTCCGTCTGTGCCTTTTTATAAAACCCATTGGCTTTTAATATATCATTGCGCGAGTACGCTTTATGTCCTTCAGCAATATTAGTTATTACGTATACTTGTAAGTGAAGCCAATTTAGCTCGTTGATGAATTCTTGCAGCTCTGTTGCAGAGAACTTTCCTTCGGAGTTTTGCCTCCTTAAGATGGTTGATGTTTCTTGTATATAGGCTCTACAGCGTGCAATTTGTGCATCACTTGTACATATGCGGTCAATTTGCTTTGGATGAGAATCATCGCTTAATACGCTTGAACGCATTTTAGCGTTAGTGTGTCCAGCCTTAATATAGAGAGTTTTAGGCGAGAGCTCGATCATTTCTTCATAGATTTCAATAACATCGTCATTGATTAGTGTTGTTATCATCCTGTTATCGCATAAGCGATCGAGCACTAACACAATGTCTTCTAACTGCTCAATCCTTGCCTTATGGTGCTGTATTTTTACACGTATTTTTTTGTTTTGCTCTACTCTATAGTTACTATAAGCGACGACGCACATTGACAATAGTGCGACAAAGATAAAAAGTAATAAGCTTGCAAAAGCAGACATAAGTGATATCTAATTCAATAAAAGACCATTCTTAATAATAGTTATCGACGTTTTTAATGAATACTTAAGTCTTTTTTACATAGGTGTTACAGCCTAGTATTTATTTTTACTGAGTCTTTGATGGGTGAGTGAGTGTTTGTTTTCTATCCAAATACAACTTTAGAATGCAATTGACAATGTATAAAGATGGGTAGTTAACTGATAGTTAAATACATAAATTACTTGACCCGCGTCCACGGACGTTTTATATATGCCTCCCATTATGATTATCACAGTTCCTGTTTATTATATATTTATTAGCTTTTTAAGCGTACTAGGTCTATTAATACGTACTTAGCTTTTAAGATAAAGACATAAACGAAACACAAAACTAAAGCACTTAGAGTAGGTAGTATGTCCAAATCGCTTGTCATTGTAGAGTCTCCTGCAAAAGCAAAAACTATCAATAAATATTTGGGTAGTGACTATATCGTTAAATCGAGTGTTGGCCATATCCGTGATTTGCCAACAAGCGGGTCGCAAAAAAAGCCGGTTGATCCCAAAGAGCGCGCAAGACAGGCAGCAATTACGCGTAAGTTGTCACCGGAAGATAAGATTATCCATAAGGCCAAAAAATCGCGTCAGCAGCTGATAAAACGTATGGGCATAGACCCTGGTAATAACTGGGCTGCTCAGTACGAAATCTTACCCGGCAAAGAAAAGGTTGTTAACGAGCTGACCAAACTTGCTGAAAACGCAGATGTTATCTACCTCGCAACGGATTTGGATAGAGAAGGGGAGGCGATAGCTTGGCATCTGCAACAGGCCATAGGCGGCGACGAGACGCGTTATCGTCGTGTTGTATTTAATGAAATTACCAAAACAGCCATCCAAAAAGCATTTGAAGCACCAGGTGTGCTTGATCAGAGTCGGGTTGATGCACAGCAAGCTAGGCGTTTCTTAGACCGTATAGTGGGTTATATGGTATCGCCACTTTTATGGGAAAAGGTTGCCCGTGGACTATCGGCTGGTCGGGTGCAATCTGTTGCTGCACGCTTGGTTGTTGAGCGAGAACGCGAGATTAGAGCTTTTATTCCAGAGGAGTATTGGGATATTAATGCACTTTTGAACACGCAGAAAAAAGACAGTATCAAATGCGATGTCAAAAAGTATAAAAAAGAAGCATTTAAGCCTGTTAGTAAGGATCAGGCAATGGCTGCCGTTGCTCTACTGGAAAAAGCGACTTATACCGTTGCAAAGCGTGATGATAAGCCAACATCATCCAAGCCGAGTGCTCCTTTTATTACTTCGACGCTACAGCAAGCAGCCAGTACACGCTTAAGCTTTGGCGTGAAAAAAACTATGATGATGGCGCAGCGCTTGTATGAAGCAGGGTATATCACCTATATGCGTACGGACTCGACTAATCTTAGCCAAGAGGCTGTGGCTAGTTGCAGAGATTATGTCCTCGAGAACTATGGTAAAAAATACTTACCTGCTAACCCTGTTAGCTATAGCAGCAAGGATGGGGCACAAGAGGCGCATGAGGCTATTCGCCCATCTAATGTCAATGTTACCCCCACACAGCTATCGGGCATGGAGCGTGATGCAGAGCGCCTTTATACACTTATCTGGCAACAGTTTGTGGCATGTCAAATGAGCCCCGCAGAATTCACAAGCACCTCGATTGTTGTTAGTGCCGATGATTTTGAACTACGCACCCGTGGGCGAGTTATTCGCTTTGACGGATTTATGCGTGTACAACCACCCTCGGGTAAAAAAGAAGAGGATGTACTATTACCTGACCTAAAAGTAGGTGATGTGCTAGATCTCAATAAGCTTGACCCTAAGCAGCATTTTACCAAGCCGACTGCGCGTTATACAGAAGCAAGTTTAGTCAAGGAGCTTGAAAAAAGAGGCATTGGCCGCCCCTCAACCTATGCATCGATTATTTCGACGATTCAAGATAGAGGTTATGTACATGTTGAAAACCGCCGTTTTTATGCAGAAAAAATGGGCGATATTGTTACTGACAGGCTGGTAGAGAATTTCACAGATCTAATGGACTACAGCTTTACCGCAAAAATGGAAAGTTCTCTCGACGATGTAGCGGATGAAAAATTAAAGTGGCGTGATTTACTTGATCAATTTTATCAGGACTTTTCTGAAAAACTCGCTGCTGCTCAACATCCCGATAGTGGCATGCGTGGCAACTCGCCAACAGAAACTAGTATTAAATGTACAAGCTGTGGCCGTAATATGCAGATACGCACAGGCAGTACTGGTGTTTTCTTAGGCTGCTCAGGCTATGCTTTACCACCAAAAGAGCGCTGTAAAACGACCATGAACCTTGTCTCTGGTGACGATGTAGTGAGCACCGATTATGATGAGGAAGAAGAGGTTCAAAAACTGCGTAATAAAAAGCGTTGTAGTATTTGTAATACTGCAATGGACAGTTATCTCGCTGACGAAAAAACGAAATTGCATATCTGTGGTAACAATCCTGATTGCGAAGGTTACGAGATCGAAGCCGGTAGTTTTAAAATCAAAGGCTACGATGGCCCAATTATTGAGTGTGATAAATGTTCTAACGAAATGCAGCTAAAAACAGGGCGTTTTGGTAAGTACTTTGGTTGTACCAACGATGAGTGTAAAAATACCCGTAAGTTATTAAGAAATGGAGAAGCTGCGCCACCCAAGATGGACCCTGTGCCAATGCCTGAGTTGCAGTGTCAAAAAGTTGATGATACTTATATTTTACGCGATGGTGCGAGTGGCCTCTTTTTGGCCGCTAGTCAGTTTCCTAAAAACCGAGAAACGAGGGCGCCACTAGTAGCAGAGTTACTGCCCCATAAAGATGAAATAGACCCTAAATACAATTTTTTATTCAGTGCTCCTATAGCTGATGATGATGGTATACCTACTTTAGTAAGATATAGTCGTAAAACTAAAGAACAGTATGTTCAATCAGAAGTTGACGGTAAGGCAACGGGTTGGAAAGCTTTTTACGAAGGTGGAAAATGGGTCGTTTCTGCTAAGCCTATTAAAAAAGTGGCTAAAAAAACAAAGGCTAAAAAAGCTAAAAAAACATCTAAAAAATCTGCATAACACATAACAAACACACTAATAAAAGATTGCATAGTAATTTTATTGGTGTGCATTTATGTTTGAAAATATTTGCATAAATAGACTTTGGGAGAGTGGTGATTAGTAATGGAGAAAGATTATTCCTATTCGTCTCAAGTCAATCGACGCCTAACCGCTACCCGGTTCCTTATTACGGCTTATGAAAATCATCAGTCTGTATCCTCTACCGCTGCTCAAAAACAGGCTTATATCGATTCTATTTTGTTACAATTATATTTTGCTTGTGTGTCTTATTGTAATGAGTTATTGGCCCATCATCAAAAATCCACATTAAGTGACAGAGACTTTAGGTTAGTTGATGTCTTTGATGATACAAAAAAAAGCTTTCTAGACATCTCTCAGTTTAATGAGCTGCGAACCTTATATGATCAAGAGAGTAGTGGGCTTACTGAATTATGCCAGCTATTCGAAAATTTAGGCTCTATTGCTTCCAAGCAAGAGCAAGAAGAAAGTAGAGTGCGTCGCGAGCAACTGAGCAATACACTGTCTAGTGATATTGCTCAAAATGCTTCAGCAAAAAAAATTAACCTTCTCGATGTCGGTCAAGTAAAAGTTGATTTGTCAGATATAAAAACAATTAAGAAACTATTACAAGAGCTGCAAGAGTTGATCGATCGGCAACGAGAGTATTTACTTGAATACTAAAGCAGTTAAATATCCCGAAGGTATTTAAATCGTCTAATTCCAAGAGTCAAACTAGTTTGCGTATAGAATCAAACTCTCCATTGTCTAGTGTGCCTGATGATTACTGCCCGAAGGGTAGCGATAAATGGTTTACTATCCCCAATGGCTTAGATAAAGGCAAAAAGCTTTTTTATTACGATTACACTACTAAGGATGCTCCAATTCATGAGACGGTTTTATTCGTGCACGGTAATCCCGAGTGTTCATATACCTATCGCCATATTATCGATACATTAAACCAATCTGCTGTATCGCTTCGCATTATTGCCCTTGATAATATTGGTTGTGGGCTTTCTGATCAGGCAAGTTTTGAAATGGTCGATATGCATCACGCGGCCAATCTTAAGGCGCTAATTGAGCATTTAAATTTGAGCAATATTACTCTCGTTGTACATGATTGGGGTGGCCCGATTGGCATAGGAGCATTTTTGAATCAAATGTATCGCGTCGATAAGCTAGTCGTTTTAAATTCAACGGTTTTTCCTATGCCAGCAAAAGGCATTACTTATGCAAACTGGCCACTCAAGTATCTTTCATGGAGTCGTTTTGGTAGCCTTATTCCAAATTTTCTCTGGGGTGGTGTGGCAGCTGCTGTGCTTAAAAATGCGAATAAAGGCTCTTTAATAAAACTTTATTCGCGGGCAGTTTATGCACAACTACTATTTGTTTTACACTTAATACCCAAAAACACACCTGGCTGGGTTTTTTCTGAGCCTTTTCGGACACAAGCTAACGCGAAAAGCTCTAAGCGTAATGTGTTGCAAACTCCCTATTGGGGTTATGGATACGAATACAAAGATAAAATTATAGGTGTGCAAAGTAATATCGAATTTTACCGCCAAATACAATCTCAGTTACCTTTGTATTGGGGTAATGGCGGTGTAAATGTCAGCGAGGCAAATAAAAGCGGGGTAAATAAAAATAGAGCAAGTAAAAATAAAATAAGTAATGACAAGGTTAAAAGGGATGCTTGTATGGGAAGTGATGACACTCAACGAAATATCCCTGTTGTTGCCCACTTTGGTGATTACGACCCTTGTGGTAAGCCCGAAGTTATCGAACAATGGTGCGAAGCCTTACCTAGTTTGCGCAATAACGTTTATGTTTACAAAGGCTACGGGCACTTTATTGAAGAGTTTAAAGGTAAAGAAATAGCGGATAGTATTTTAAAATTAAACGCTGATGGTAAAAAGCACACGGATTAAATTGATGTTTGGTCTGTCTATATTCGCGATCCCGATGACAATTTGATCGAGCTATCGATCTATATTTAGACACAAAAATGCCCATGACAGCTGCAGAGTTTTGGTTGTTCTGATTGCAGTCTCTCGCGAATTTTCTCGCAGCACTTGCCTGAAGTGGTTCGGAACTTTTTCTGTTCTCCGTGTTTGTATCGCTTCACTTTGGAGTGGAGTGCGTCAGCAATCTAGGGTAAATAATAACCTAGGTATAATTTATTATTAGTGTAAGGTATGTATCGATCTTGTTAATATACCAACGCAATCACCCTGTGTTGCCGCTAGTTCAAGTTCTTCGATATCACTTTCAGAAATACTCTCTATATCAGCAATAACGGTGTGACTGTTACCTTTGCTAAGTGCCTCCCAAATTATCCAGCGATTGTCTTGCTTTGTATTTGCATGGATAACACGAATGTTAGTATTGTCACTACCAAATAACTCAAGTTGTTGTTTACTAGGTTTACGGTGCGTAATCCAGGTTACCCAACGCTCAGAATTGTGTTTTGGGTTATGATTTATAAATCCTTGTTCTTGCTGCTTGCTGAGAGAAGCCACTAAAGGCATTAAAATATGATTACTGTTTTGACCTTGTGGAATAATAACTTCTGTCATTCTGCGGTTAATAGCATTATGAGAATTATCTTCTAATTGTCTTTGCGAGCTTATATTGTTGTGTAAAGTATTCATAATGGTCTCTCTTGAATACATCCTTGTAGTGTTTTATAAAACGTTAAAACATATCCCTAATGTTTACTATTTATAAGGCTGGATAAATTTTTTAGTGCTGCCTGAGTACGCCAACACTCAAACCTTCTATAGCAAAGGCTTCATGTTCTAAATCCACAATAATTGGTTCATAGTCTTTATTTTCAGCAATCAACTTAACAATGTTGCTGCCCTTATCTTGTTGAAAGCGTTTGACTGTAACTTCATCACCAATACGAGCTACAACAATTTGTCCGTTGTGAACCTGCGTTGTGCTATGTACGGCTAATAAGTCGCCGTCAAAAATACCAATATCTATCATGCTCTCACCATGCACTTGTAAAAAATAATCAGCTGCCGGTGAAAAGAAATTGGGTTTTAGCTCACAATAATCCTCTATGTGTTCTTCGGCTAAAATAGGACTACCTGCGGCAACTCTACCGACAATAGGAATTCCGCGGTTTTGCGATTCAGGTAGGCGAATGCCACGTGAAGCACCAGCTACTATTTCAATAAACCCTTTTCGTGCTAGTGCACGTAAGTGCTCCTCGGCGGCATTGGCTGACTTAAAGCCCAATTGCTTGGCAATGTCGGCGCGAGTAGGGGGATAGCCTGTTTCACTGATATGATCTTTGATGAGATTCAATACCTGCTCTTGTCGTGATGTTAATTTGAGCATTTTGTTATCCTATTGTTGTCATGTAGTTATATCGTTAAGTGATACTAATGTATTGGTTATTTATACAGATGTGTTTATTTATACAGTAGTTATTGAGGGCATGCAAGTTTAATTGGCATGAGTAATTTTTATAAAATATAGATTTGCGCTTGACGGCATTTACATAATCTATATATTGTCGTCGATAAATCTAGTAAGTTACTGATTCTTTTATCTTTTTTATAAAAACAGGTTTCAAAAAGACAAGTTTAAGGAATAAAAATGCCTTTAGGCCCTATTATGTTGGATCTTGCTGGTACAGTTTTGCAAGATGCTGAAAAAGAATTATTACTGCACCCTTACGTTGGTGGGGTTATCTATTTTGGGCGTAATTATGAATCACCAGCCCAAATTAAGGCGCTAAGTGACTCTATAAGAGAGATTCGCCCTGAATTATTAATTGCCGTTGACCAAGAAGGTGGGCGTGTACAGCGTTTTATACAGGGCTTTACGCGCCTGCCAGCAATGCAAAAATTCCTACCGCTTTATCGTAAAAATACGAAGGCATGCCTTGCTATGGTTAAAAATAGTGGGTGGCTAATGGCGAGTGAGTTACTTGCCGTTGGTGTAGATTTTAGTTTTGCGCCAGTATTAGATGTTGACGATAATAAGTGCAGTATTGTTGCTGATCGCTCCTTTTCTCCTAAGCCCTTTGAAGTAACAGCGTTGGCAGCTGCCTGGATGGAAGGAATGCATGAGGCAGGTATGGCAACAACGGGTAAGCATTTTCCAGGTCACGGTAGTGTCACGGTTGATAGTCATTTGACACAGCCTGTTGATACAAGAGAATTCGCTGATATCGCAAAACATGATTTAGTCCCTTTTGTTGAACTACTACCATCTCTCGACGCAATAATGCCCGCGCATATTGTTTTTCCCAATATTGATGCAAATAATACCGTAGGTTTTTCTGCTTATTGGCTGCAAACAATTCTTCGAGGGGATCTCGGTTTTAAGGGGGTTATTTTTAGTGATGATCTATCAATGAAAGGGGCCCATTCCGTGGGGGGGTATCTTGCACGAGCTCAGCATGCATTGAATGCGGGCTGCGACATGATTTTAGTCTGCAATAGCCGTGAGGGTGTACTTGAGCTATTAGATAGCAACTGCTTTGCTATGGCCGATAAAGAGTCGCAAGCGCTCTCTTCGAGGCTTTTTAGTATGAGCGCTAAGCATCAGTCTAATTCTCATATTTTGCCAATGGAGGCATTACAGCAATCATCGCGTTGGCAGTTGTCACAGCAAATAACCCAAGTGCTAGCATAATAGTCATTTATTATTTTAAGAAGCCTCAGTAAAAAGTGATTCACGACTTATTCAGAAGCTCCTTAAGATCTCGTAAAAATTTGAGGGTAGTTCTATCATTAATAAAATTGAACAGTGGCTAGATTACGAATATACATGGGTATTTTTCGTTTTTGGCGTAGTCCTACTAACATTGTTGGTAGCGTTTTTTACAAAAATATTTTTAAATAAAATAGCGGGTAAAGCGAAGCAAACCAAAAACCCTTGGGATGATGCCC
The DNA here is from genome assembly GCA_947488935.1 of uncultured Pseudomonadales bacterium. Classification (GTDB taxonomy): domain Bacteria; phylum Pseudomonadota; class Gammaproteobacteria; order Pseudomonadales; family Cellvibrionaceae; genus CANLBN01. Next base: position 117,335 of record CANLBN010000004.1, on the reverse strand, counting down.
TAATTAGCGCACTGCATTTGCCTTGTCGCTTATTGATATGGTTAATGGGTATATCACTAGCCGCAGACTTAGTGGCATTTTATGCCGACGCATCCATTGCTAAGCTAACGACTCAAATAAGGTCCCTTGGTGTTATTGTTATCGTCGCTTGGTTTTTAGTGAGGATAATTAAAGCGCTCGAAGTCAACCTAGCAGGAAAAAACGGCCTGCCGCAAGTAGTTGATGCGACTACGGCGAGTGCAATTGGTAAGCTGTTGCGTGCAGCTATTATCATTACCGCCGTATTAATTGTGATGCAAAGTCTCGGTTACAGTATTTCAGGTGTGTTAGCCTTTGGTGGTATTGGTGGCTTAGCTGTCGGTTTTGCTGCAAAAGATTTGCTGGCTAATTTTTTTGGTGGGTTAACTATTTATCTTGATAGGCCTTTTAAAGTCGGCGATTGGGTGCGCTCGCCGGACAAAGAAATCGAAGGGACGGTAGAAGATATAGGTTGGCGTTTGACACGTATCAGAACCTTCGATAAACGTCCCCTTTATGTTCCTAATGCAACTTTTACACAAATTTCTTTAGAAAACCCCTCTCGAATGCTGAATCGTCGTATTTATGAAACGATAGGTATACGCTACGATGATGCATCTAAGGTGCAAGTTATTGTTGAAGATACTCGTCGTATGCTAGAGCAGCATCCCGATATCGATACGAAACAAACATTGATGGTGAGCTTTAATAAATTTGCACCGTCTTCTCTAGATTTTTTTATTTACACCTTTACCAAAACAACTAATTGGGAAGAGTTTCACCGTATAAAGCAAGACGTGATGCTGTTAATTATCGGTATTATCGAAAAGCATGGTGCTGAGTGTGCATTTCCAACGTCCACATTGCATATCGCTAGTCATTCTCATGACAGCGAGACACAAAAGAGCGGCTAGAGTTAATTATATGTATCTATAATGTGTTGATTGCTGTTAAATAGTGGTAGGTACTAGGACAATCAACATAGATTAACCTCATTGCTAGCAAGGGCTTTAGCCTATATAATGATCTACTATAATTACGTGTTAGGGTGTACTGTAAGGAATTAGGCTCTGATAATCCAATCGGCAATTTCTTTCGAATAAGAATAAAGCACTCTTTTTTTGCGATTTATAATCTCGTTTTATCCAAAGTAACAATTTGCTTTACTGTGTAGGGTGCTGTCTAAATAATAAAAATAACGGTTTATCTCAAATAACAAATCACATAAAGCTAATTAGTTGGCCACATTTGGGTTAAGGATAAATCACAAGGTGTCTATATATGTGGAAACAAAGCTTCTTGAAGTATCGCGGTTTATTTATTTCGACGACGGCATTTGTCTTTTTCTTTATTCTCTATTTGTTAGTCAATTATACCTTTCAAAATAAGACCATTAACGACATCCGTTATTCTGATGTTATTCAAAAAACCTATTCAAAAATGAATGACGAGGGCTTAACCGAGGCCTTGCTGAGAGATATCAATACGATAAAAGTAGGCGGTATTATTAAACTCTCCAGCAATGATCAAGTCACGCTAGTACCCATTGCAAAACAGCTGCCTAGTGCAGAGTTAACGGCTGATGAGCTATTAGCGGCTATTGATGTCAATGATGAATCACTTGCTGCCGAGCGTATGTCAGAGATTAGTCTTTTGGCAATTGCTAAAAAAGAACGCTCGACAAAGTTACTGAATACATTACAGGTTATTGCTGCAATATTAACCGCGCTTTTATATTTTATGGTTATCGTGCAATTAGTTTTGCAATTATCCAAAGGCGATGTTGTAGAGGTGCAATCTCGTAAAGAAACCGAAGGTATTATGAGTACAATATCCGAGGGTATTTTCTTGTTAAATAGCCGGTACGATATAGGTTCAGAGCAATCAGCCTCCCTTAGAGGGATGTTTAAAAGTGAGAAGGAGTTAGAAGGGCATTTTCTTGATTTTATTAGTGCTTATGTCACGCAAAAAAATGTAGAACTTGCACAAGAATATTTAGAGTTACTATTTGGCGATAGAGTAAAAGAGAAATTGGTCGAAGAGCTTAACCCTCTGAAAGAGGTAGAGGTTAATATTGTTCGTAGAGATGGCAGCTTTGAAAGCATTTACCTTGATTTTAAATTTAAGCGCGTATTAGTAGAAGGTAAGGTAAGTCATCTTTTAGGTTCTGTTAATAATGTGACTAAACAAGTGTTATTAGAGCGCGAATTAAATGAAACAAAAGAGGCTCAAGTTGCTCAATTGGATATGCTAAAAAGCATTTTGCATATTGATCGCAATAAATTGGGTTTATTCTTTAATACGACAGATTCAATTTTGCACGAAGTCAACGATAGTTTAGAGGCTCAAGGTAAAGGTTTTAGCGATGGAGATATACGACGTCTGTTAACAACCATTTCCTCTAAAATACATCAAATTAAAGGCGATGCAGCAATTTTAGGTTTGCACCGTTTCGAGTTTGCCGCTCACGACTTAGAAGATAGTATTAGCGCGATTAAAACAGAGCATAAAACCATTACCGGTAAGGATTTATTCCCGCTGACAACGAATTTAAGAATGATGTTTAGCGATCTTGAAGATTTAAAAGAACTGGTTAATAAGTTTTCGGGCATACAAACAGTGAGCTCCGATCAACATGTTATTGATACCAATCATGGGTCTGATTTATCAACCGACGATATTGAGGAAGAAGACGCACAAGTCCCTAATAGCCCAGAAAGTTATCATGCAGACAATATCGATATAGATAGCTCACTTCAGCAGTTAGTGAAGACCGTTAGTGAACGTAATAATAAAAACATTAAATTAATCACCAGTGGCTTGTCTGGCGAAACAATTCCCAAACCTCTAGTTAATACGATACAAACAATTGCAACGCAATGTGTGCGCAATAGTATTGTACATGGTATCGAATCGCCAGAGAGTAGGCTGGATGCGGGTAAGCCTGAGTACGGGACGATTACTATCCACTTTGCTGAAACCTCTCTTGGTCATATTTTAAAAATTCGTGATGACGGTGCCGGTATCGACGAGGCAGCATTACTTCAAAAAGCGATTGATAAGTCGATTCTTACCCCTGAAAAAGCAGCGGATTTAGCGCAGGGCAAAATAAAGGCATTGCTATTTCACTCTGGCTTTTCGACTCAAAATGAAGCAGGCATGGATGCAGGTAGAGGTGTTGGCTTAGATGTCATTAAGCGTCTTGTTGATGAGCAGCAGGCTAAAATGAATATCAGTTATAAGAAGGGCGAGCACTATCAATTTGGTGTTCTTTTTCCGCAAGCGCAAACCTAAAAAATAAGTTTTAATAAAATTTAGAGAGTTCTCTATGAGAGTGATGGTAGTTGATGATTCTGAAATTATCAGGATGAAAGTATCTGAGGTCCTTTCTTCGGAAAATTTTGAAATAGTAGGTTCCGCCAAAAATGGCCTAGAAGCCATTGAACAATTTAAACTGCTTAAACCTACGGTAATGACCTTAGATATTACAATGCCCATGATGGATGGTATCGAAACAATTAGAAAAATTATGGCGATCGATGCCGATGTTAGGATTCTAGTTGTCTCGGCATTGGCAGATAAGGCCACCTTATTGAAAGCGATGTCGCTGGGTGCTTATGGATTTTTATGCAAACCATTTACAGATAACAGCTTAGCTGAAGCCATTGAAGAATTGGTTGAGGATTTAGTGTGATGAAGGATGAAAATTTAAAGCTTTTTGTTGAAGGTTCTAGCCACTATTTTGATACGGTATCGCAAACACCAGCCAATATTGGTGCGCCCTTTTTGATCAAAGATATTAACAAATACTTATACGACTATACGGGTATTATTGGTATATCGGGTAACCATAAAGGCTCTGTATTCTTTACTGCGCCCAAAAATATGCTTATTCAATTGTTGTCAGCACTTAAAATTTTAAATGTTGATGAAGACAAAATGATGGACTTAGTCGGTGAAGTCAGTAATACGATTTCTGGTAATACCCGCCGCGAGTTTGGTGATCAATTTATGCTGTCTACACCGGTTGTACTCAAAGGCAAAAGCGAGGATTTAAAAATCACTAGGGTTGAAAAGATTTATGTGATCCCTATTGTTTGGCGTAAGCATCAAGCTAACCTTATTATTAATCTTGAGTAATTGAACAGAGCGTTTTTACATGAAAAATTATAGCAATATTTTACTAGTAGTTTTGTTGTTAATTGCATTTCCAGCTTTTGCTCAGACAAATTCAGAGTCTGTCAGTTTTTCTCTTGGTGATTTAAAATCCGTCTGGATTGCAATTTGTATTGCCTTGGTTCTATTGATGCAGTTAGGTTTTTTGTTTATTGAGAGTGGCCTGGTGCGCTCTAAAAATGCAATCAACGTTATCTTAAAAAACTTTACAGATATAGGCTTGGGCTCTATTGGTTTTTGGCTGTTTGGTTTTGGTTTAATGTTTGGTACTAATGCTTCTGGTTGGATAGGAACCTCTGATTTTTTTCCAGACTCAACAGATACTAGCAGCACGCTTAACCTACTATATCAGTTAATGTTTGCGGCAACCGCGGCAACGATAGTGTCAGGTGCTGTAGCCGAGCGCTTTAGTTTTGTGCCCTATATTATTGGAGCTTTTTTTATTACAACGATTATCTACCCTATATACGGTTCTTGGGCTTGGGGAGGTATTGGTACCGATACAGGTTTGGGTTGGATAGCTGATTTAGGTTTTCACGATGCTGCGGGTGGTACGGTTGTGCATTCGATTGGAGGCTGGTGTGCTTTAGGTGCCTTATTATTTATTGGCCCTCGCTCTGGTCGTTATAGTCGTAAAGGCGCCGTCCATGAAATTGCTGGCCATAACTTACCTTATGTTGCTATCGGCGGTTTTATTTTGTGGTTTGGTTGGTTTGGTTTTAATGGTGGTGCGATTAACGACGACTTCTCTAACCTTGGCCAAATACTATTAAATACGCATCTTGGTGCGGTCGGAGGTATTGTCGGCTCTATCTTTTGGTTACTCATCACCAAAAGAGGTTTTTATATGGCGCGTATCGTCAATGGTACTCTAGGTGGTTTGGTAGGTGTTACAGCCGGTGTGGATGTGCTGCAACCACAGTTTGCCCTGTTGATAGGGCTTATTGCGGGTATTATCGTTGTGGCTACAGCCAATATGCTTGACCGTGTGAAAATTGATGATGTTGTGGGTGCTGTAGCCGTACATGGCTTTTGTGGCGCTTGGGGCACGCTCGCTTTAGCATTCTTTTATCAGGGCGACTTCTTTAATATCGAGCGAATTGTAGTGCAACTTATTGGCATTGTTGTCGCTTTTGTCTGGGCAGTAACGGCTTCTTACAGTGTTTTTTGGATTATCAATAAGGTAGTAACGCTACGTGTTTCTTCTAAGTATGAGCAGCGTGGTTTGGATATTAGCGAGCATAAAGAAATCGCCTATAGCGACTTTATGACTACCCACGTACGAGCAGACACGTGAGTTAAACTTACGTGTTGTTTTATTTTTATTGCTTATAGATTTTAGGAAAAGAATGTCTCAAGAAAATATAGCTTACTATCAACGTATTGTTTGTATTGGTCTACGTCGAATGACCAAAGATTCTGCGCTTATCAGAAGTGGCTTTTTACATTGGTGTAAAACACTTTCTCATAAAGAGTTTGATATAGCTGAGTCAGTTACCGAACTTGTTAATTATTTAGGGCTCGATAGCGGCGATAAAAAATCGCTGATGATTACTTTTCATGCTGCAAGCAATAAGCTCTTTGACGAGCTGCCTGCTGTGCCAGAGGTATTACTGAATATGGTAGGCCAGTCGTCGCCTCAGGCAGGTGACGACGCCACGCTTTCTTTGGCTTCTCAAGCTAATAGCGAAAAGGTTGTTGCCGCTAAATCCCCACAATTGATCGTGACTGAAAAATTTCTGGCGTATTTTGTTGTGTTTTTTGGTAAATACAGCAAGGAAGACTTGGTAGATTTTAAAGGTATTATTATTGATGAAGGCATTAAAGATACTGAGCAGTCAGTTAGTTCTGCCATTGTTGCGTGGGCCGCATCGGGGTTTAGCGAAATAAGCCTGCCTAATGATATCTCAGGCGAGCAGTGCTCGGATATCAGCCATAAGCTTTATATACTTATGTCAGAAGTGATAGGGCCTGTTGAAGCCGATAAAATTGTTCATGTTGCCATTGACGAGGCGCTTAAGTTAGAGGTTGCTTCGCGCTTTAGTCCTAAAAATCTACTTTAGACTTTATTTTAGGTCTATAACAGATAATTCTATTTCCAATATTTCTTTTCATATTTTATGGGTTAAATTTTAGTTTTACTGCTCTTGTCTTAGGGCCATGCTTTTATTTGTTTCTATGGATGAGTCAAAAAGGCTAAACTACTGTAAAATAAAATGCTAACCTTTATAAAGTTTTAGCGCTACTTTCTACTAACCTTTCTTGATATTTACAACAGGTGTTTGATGAGTTTAACTGCGATTATAGGTGGTTCTGGTTTTGATACGTTCGAAGAGTTATCCGTAACGGATGCTATTTTTCAAGATACGCCTTACGGCTCGCACTCGGGCCCAATACTCCAAGGGCATATCAGCAATAACCCTTGTTTATTTTTACCTCGCCATGGTGTTGGGCATCGTTATCCGCCACATATCGTTAATTATCGCGCAAATATATGGATGCTTAAGCAACTGGGTGCTTCCCAAATTATTTCTTTTAATGTTGTGGGTGGGATTGGGCGCACGATGTCACCAGATACTATCGTGATCCCTGAACAAATTATCGACTATACCGCCAATCGTGAACACACTTTTTTTGATGGAGATCAAGATAAACTGTTGGAACAAGGCCTGCCCCCGGTAGAACATATTGATTTTACGCATCCTTACTCACCTGAATTGCGAAAAAAGTTAATCCGTTTCTTTTACGAACAGGGCATCGATTTTGTGGGTCATGGTGTTTACGGCTGCACTCAAGGCCCAAGGTTAGAGTCCGCCGCTGAGGTTGAGCGTCTTAAACGAGATGGCTGCGATATGGTGGGTATGACAGGTATGCCAGAGGCCGCCTTGGCAAAAGAGCTAGGCTTAGACTATGTCTCGGTTGCTATTGTTGTTAATTGGGCTGCTGGTGTTTCTGATGAAAGCTTATCCATGATTGATATCATGAATACCGTTAAAAAGAATATGAAGAGTATCAAGAGCCAATTACCGGATTTATTAAAGTTTTTATGATCTATGTCACTAAATATAGTGAGTGACTATGGCTTAATGAACAGGATGTTTGTTATATAGTGAGGCAATCTCACCTACAGGAGTAAATGATGAGCTTAAATGAAGGTAGCAATAAACAAAGAGGTAAAGTGAAGTGGTTCAATAACGCGAGAGGTTACGGCTTTATTGAATGTAGTAGCTCACAAGAAGATATTTTTGTGCATTACCGCAATATAATTGGCGAAGGTTATAAATCACTTTCTGAAGGGCAGGCAGTCGAATTTAGTTTGGCTAAAGGTGACAAAGGCTTACAGGCGGAGGAGGTCGAAGCTCTTTCACTAGAACTTGCTGAGGAAGCCTAAGTCACTGGAATTTCCAACTAATTTATTGTAGATATAATAGTTGCCCCCCAAATTTACTGAGCACTCAAGATAATTTGTTATCTTGAGTGCTTTTCGTAACATATAAACCCTCAATAAATACTAAAAGTAATATTGATAAAACTTATTACACTATTTGTCTAGTGGTGTCATAAAGACCATTATTCCCATGCGAGGATGATCAATATAATGCAGTTCATTGCTGCGCATTCTTCTTCTACTCTGTAGTGTAATAATAGGATAAGGGCTATTGCGCTCGATATTAAATTGCTTTTCTAGTTCTGTGAGTGTGGAGTTTTCATTATTTGTTTGAATTCGTCCAGCATTTGCACGACTAGGTCTTGCGGGTAGAGATGGCCATTGAGTGTCAGTATTACTATTGTTTATTGGATCTTCAGTTAACCACAAATTACTTGTTACGTGTAAAAAACGGGCAACATGTATTTTAATATAGCCTTCTAATTCTTGTCGGCTTCCAATTTGCTTTCCGCCGTTAATAATAATTGCAGGTGATCTCTTTTCGTTTTGCATCTGCTGCGACCATGCCATATGTTTTAGCACTTGAAAATCTTCATTTCTTCCTAATGCGTTTCGATAGCGGTTCAGTACATAGGCATCACTCGTTAATAAGCTGAGGTGGCTTTTGGGTGCCGATTTTGGTGACCGTAAATATTGGTAAAGGTCAGGGTAGCTGAGTGAGAGGTCGTTTCGCCAGAGCTCTTGGATTTGGTTTTGGGTATTTAATCGTTTGAAAATAAGTATCTCGACATTGTACCAGCGCCCTTCATTTTGGGCTTGGGCAAGCGATGCAAAAAGACTTATACTCGTACTAGTGAATAAAACAACGGTTAATCTAAATAACGCTAAAGGCATGCGTAGTGATTTTAATAGGCTCATAAATTGTCTGCTTTATTATCGGAGGTCAGCGCATCTAGTATACTTGCAACAGTTTCTATTCTAGTCTCTGCGCTATGCATATCTTGTATGAATATCAACTGGTTTGCACCACGAAGCTGATAGTTTTGGGGTTGCGTTTGTACCATTTTAATGATGGTCAATGGATCAATGTTGGGTGCTGCACTAAAATCAATTTTACCCTTATGAGCATTAGCGTCAACTTTAGTGATACCTAAGGCCTCAGCTTGTAACTTTATTTGTGTTGCTGCTATTAAATAATTGACCTCGTCTGGTAGTAATCCAAAGCGATCAATCATTTCCACTTGCAGTTCTTTGAAGTCTTTATTCTCTTTAACTGAAGATAAGCGCTTATAAAGGTTGAGCCTAGTATGAACGTCGGGGATATACTTGTCGGGTATGAGTGCAGGAATATGCAAATTAACATCAACGGAATCTACGTTTAATTTAACCTCAGCAAGAGGCTGGCCAGATTTAAGGGCGCTAACGGTTTGCTCAAGCATTTCCATGTAAAGTGTAAAACCAATAGTATGCATTTGGCCGCTTTGCTCATCGCCCAGTAATTCTCCAGCGCCACGGATTTCTAGATCGTGAGTGGCAAGCGTAAAGCCTGCACCTAAGTCGTGGGCGTTACTTATCGCCTCTAAGCGTTTTTCGGCATCGGCAGTCATCACTTTAGGTGGTGGTGTTAGTAAGTAGGCGTAAGCCTGGTGGTGAGAGCGGCCAACTCGACCGCGTAGTTGGTGTAGTTGGGCAAGGCCAAATTTGTCTGCACGTTCGATAACAATGGTATTGGCATTGGGTACATCAATACCCGTTTCTATAATGGTTGTGCATACTAAAACATTAAAGCGTTGATGATAAAAGTCGGCCATAATTCGCTCAAGCGAGCGTTCGCGTAATTGGCCATGAGCTACAGCTACTCGGGCATCAGGAATTAACTCTTCGAGGTCGCGTGCAGTTTTTTCAATAGTTTTTACATCATTGTGAAGGTAATAGACTTGGCCGCCTCGAAGGATTTCTCGAAGAATGGCCTCTTTTATAAGATTGCCGTCATAGGGACGCACAAATGTTTTTACAGAAAGCCTACGAGCAGGTGGAGTTGCAATGATTGATAGGTCGCGTATGCCGTGCATAGCCATATTCAGTGTGCGCGGTATAGGTGTTGCTGTAAGAGTGAGTATATCAACCTTGCTCCGCAACGCTTTAATGGCTTCTTTTTGACGAACGCCAAAGCGATGTTCTTCATCAATAATTAATAAGCCTAATGATTTAAACGAAAAGCTAGAACCTAAAATTTTGTGTGTGCCGATTAAGATATCGATGTTGCCAGAATTAATTTTATCCTCGATGTCTTTGATTTCCTTCGCTGTTTTAAAGCGAGAGACAAACTCAATATTAATTGGCCAATCGGCGAAGCGATCACAAAAATTATCGTAGTGTTGTTTGGCAAGTAGGGTCGTAGGTACGAGCACAGCAACTTGTTTTTGATCGTGCGTTGCAATAAAAGATGCACGCATAGCGACCTCTGTTTTACCAAAACCTACATCACCACAAACGAGCCTGTCCATGGGCTTGGTATTGCACATGTCGTTAGCAACGGCTTCTATAGTAACTTCTTGATCGGGTGTTTCTTCAAAGGGGAAGCTGTTGCTAAAGCGTTGATACTCCAGATCATTGATCGTAAACGCATAGCCTTGCTGTGCGTCTCTACGTGCGTAAATCTCCAATAGTTCGGCAGCAACATCACGCACTTCTTTTGCCGCTTTGTCTTTAGCGCGTTGCCAATGATCGCTACCTAGCTTATGTAGTGGTACAAATGCCTCTTCTGATCCCGTATAGCGATTAATAAGGTGTAGATGTGTTACTGGAACGTAGAGTTTAGCTTGGTCGGCATATTCGAGAGTGAGAAATTCATTGGCTTGGTCATCGACGTCAATAATTTGTAAGCCAAGGTAGCGGCCAACACCATGGTCGATGTGTACAACGGGTGAGCCGATTTTAAGCTCGGTTAAACTTTTTACAATATTTTCTGTAGCGCTTTGAGCTGTGGAGCGGCGTCTACGTTGCTGGACCTGTTGCCCAAATAGCTCGGTTTCGCTAATTATAGCAATAGATGCAGAGCCATTTTTTGTGGTGTCATTATGAATAATACAACCAGTGTCGATAGGTGATTCAACAATGGCGCATGGGTGTGAGGATGCAATAAACTCGTTCCAATTCTCTACGGTTTTTGGTTTTATCTTAAGGGGTTGTAACACATCATAAAGTGCTTCGCGCCTGCCAGCAGACTCAACACAAAATAATAAACGATAATCTTTGCTGGCTATAAAATTATCCAGTTGTAATAGCGGTTGCTTACTTTGCCCCTCGATTGCAAGTACAGGAAGCTGTTGGGTTAAAAAATCAATGTGCGAATTATTTGTATCATCTGAAATACTTATTTGTGTAAAGCCTTTTAGTTGGCTAAATAACTCGCTTGTTGATAAAAAGCATTCGGAGGGTTTTAGAATGGGCCGGTGTAAATCACCGCAGCGACTCTCGAAGCGATTATTTATTTCGCGCCAATAATGGTCCCCAGCGGTTTCCAGCCCTTGTAGCGAAACCACGCAGGTATTTTGAGGTAAGTAATCAATAAGCGAGGCGCACTCATCAAAAAATAAAGGTAAATAATATTCGATACCCGCAGGTGCGACACCATTGCTAATGTCTCGATAAAGAGAGCACTGCCTGTGATCGACATCAAAACGATTATGCCACCTGTTGCGAAAATGCCGGATGCCATCCTCGTCTAAGGGAAACTCTCTGGCAGGTAACAGTCTTATTTCGTTGGTCTGGGCAATAGTACGTTGTGTTTCTGGATCAAAGGTTCTCAAAGAATCGATAGTATCGTCAAATAAGTCAATTCGGTAGGGCAGGTCACTACCCATGGGGTATAGGTCAAATAGAGATCCCCTGACTGCATATTCCCCATGCTCATAAACAGTATCGACGCAGCGATAACCGGAGTTATCGAGTTGTATACGCATGAGTTGTGTATTAAACGAATCGTTTTTATTGAGTATTAAGCTATATTTTTCTAAATGCGATGCTGGAGCAACACGTGTCATCAAGGTGTTGATGGGCGCAATAATAACGCCTTGCTGCAATCGCAATAGGCGATAAAGGCTCTGTAATCTGCCCGATATAATGTCATCGTGAGGTGAGAAATTATCGTAGGGTAGCGTTTCCCAATCTGGAAAGTGTAAAACGGGTATTGTGTCCTTGGCTGTATTACCTAAAAAAAACCCAACCTCATTGGTTAATCGAGTGGCGCTGGCAGTGTCCTCTGTGATGACTAAGATGGGTCTGTTTTGTACAGCGGTTGTGGCGATAGCGAGTGCTTTAGCGCTACCTTTTAAACCACCCCAATTTTGTTTGTTGCCTATTTTATCGAGTAAAGGTGGGGATAATGGAGGAGTCATAAAGTGGCAGTAATAATGTGGTTATTGGGTTTGACGATGTACTAATGTGGTGAAGATTAAAAACATTACGGTGAATGTGTAGGTAGCTTACATTAGTTAGTCATAATAGGAGGTCATTTTAACGAACTTGCTGCATTGAGTCTCTGTATTTTCATAACAATCATTTATAAAATTTTATGTACGCTGTTTTGCTTAAAACTTGCACTTATTGTCGGTAACAAAGATAATACGCGCGCCTAATTTAGGCGTGTTAGTAAGGGCTAAAAGCTTAATGTTTGTAATTTTATGATAATTCAATGTTTTTGAGTGCATTGTTATTTTAGTCTTGGGCTTTATTGTAAAGCGTTATTACTCCTATTAACTATTTTATTGAAAGGTATCCCTAGTGAATCGACCTAAGCCAGATGATTATTTTAAAGACTGGAAAGAGCGTGAGGCTCTCTCCGAAGCGATGATCCCTATGATTGGTAAGCTTTATCGTGAAAGCAATGTCAAAATTTATATTTATGGGCGTTCTTTAATTAATCGATCAGTTATCGAAATTATGAAGTACCATCGTGCGGTGCGTCAGGTCGAAAAGAATGAATTATCTGAATTTGAAACCTTTCCCATTCTAGAAGCCCTTATTAAATTGAATCTTGGTTCAGCTAATATTGATCTGGGTAAATTAGCTGTTAAGTATATGGCATTAGAAGAAACCGTCGATGTCGATCAGTGGGTGGCTGAAGAGTTGTCTGACTTTGTTGGCGACGAGGGTGTTTCATTAGAGCAACCGCAAGATGTTGTCCTGTATGGCTTTGGCCGTATTGGCCGTTTGATGGCCCGTTTGATTTTAGAGAAAACAGGTGGTGGTGAGCTACTGCGCTTACGTGCAATTGTTGTACGTAAAGGCAAGAGTCCAAATGACCTTGTAAAGCGTGCCAGCCTGCTGCGCCGCGATTCTGTTCATGGTAGTTTTAAAGGAACTATCCGTGTTGATGAAGAAACAAACACCTTAATATGTAACGGCTCTGAAGTTAAAGTTATCTATGCGAATTCACCATCAGAAATCAACTACAATGACTATGGCATTGATAAGGCGATAGTCGTTGATAATACGGGTGTTTGGCGTGACGAAGCTGGTTTGTCTCAACATTTGGAATGCACGGGTGTTGAAAAAGTATTGCTCACAGCACCAGGCAAGGGCGATCTGAAAAATATCGTATTTGGCATTAATAGCAACACCATTGAGGACAGCGACAAAATTATTTCTGCTGCATCATGTACAACTAATGCCATTACACCGGTATTAAAAGTGATTATGGATAAATACGGTATTAAGCATGGGCACGTTGAGACGGTTCACTCCTATACAAATGATCAAAACCTTATTGATAACTACCATAGTGGTGAGCGCCGTGGTCGTAGTGCCGCATTAAATATGGTGATCACAGAGACTGGGGCTGCAAAGGCGGTACAAAAAGCAGTGCCAGAGTTGGCAGGCAAATTAACAGGTAATGCGATTCGAGTGCCTACGCCTAATGTTTCTATGGCTATCCTTAATTTGCAGCTAGAAAAATCGATAACAAAAGAAGAGCTGAATGATTATATTCGCGAAGTGGCGCTGCACTCTCCATTAAGGCAACAAATAGATTACACCAATTCACCAGAGGTTGTTTCTAGTGATTTTGTGGGTAATCGTAAGGCTTGTATTTTTGACAGTCGTGCAACAATTGCTAATGATACTAGCTGTGTTGTTTATTGTTGGTACGATAACGAGTTTGGCTACAGTTGCCAAGTAATGCGCTGTCTTGAGCAGATTTCGGGTATAGCGTACAAAACTTATCCATAAGCAGGCAAACAGCTTATTCTTTCTTTAAGGCTCATTTATGAGCCTTTTTTGTGCATATTTATTATGGGGCTTCTGAAATAGGTCGTGAGTGAATTCTTATGAACTACGTTATTGAGCTGGTTTGTTTCAAGGCTTCTCATATTGTTATATTTCAATAGTTTATATAGGTGTATAAGGATTAGTTGCAGTTGTAGATTAAATGTACTGTGAGTTGAGCGTGAAGTGATCAATCGGCTCTTCGCCTACGACTTTAGTGGGTGTTATTTTCACTATTATTTCCAAAAAATTCCGTTGATAAACTATTTATCGTTTTTTGTTATAAATGATACCCTTTTTACTGGCAAGCTGGCATAGAGCGCCTTATAATTACCTGCCGCAAATTTCTTGCATGAAATTTCTGTGCATTAGTCTACACTTAGGTAGTCTGCATGCTATCTCTTAATTATTATTCAATAGGATATACAATTAAGGGGTTGCGCTGCTTATAAATAACCAATAAAAATGCGTGTCATTTTTTGTATCCCACCAACAACTAGGTTTGATATATGATCAAAATCCGCCAGGGATTGGACTTGCCTATTAGCGGCAGTCCCGAGCAAATTATTAGCGATGCACCTAAAGCGCGTTCAGTCGCGGTTATTGGCCCCGATTACCATGGTATGAAACCAACCATGGACGTTAAAGAGGGCGATAGTGTCAAATTAGGGCAATTATTATTTACTGACAAAAAGACAGAGGGTGTGCGCTACACCGCACCTGCTTCAGGTACGATTGCTGCTATTAATCGTGGTGCAAGACGCGTATTACAGTCGGTTGTTATTGATATCGATGGTGACGATGCTATCGAATTTACGCACTATAAAGCCGATGAAATAGCAGGCCTTAGCCGAGAGGTTGTTGTTGAAACACTGGCAGAGTCTGGCCAATGGGCTGCGTTTAGGACGCGTCCATACAGTAAAGTGCCTTCGCCAACTACGACAGCAAGTGCAATATTTGTCACTGCAATGGATACAAATCCATTAGCCGCTGATCCTAAAGTGGTTATATCAGCGCAATCTGAGGCTTTTAGCCTTGGGCTCATGCTACTGACAAAGCTCACCGAAGGTGAGGTGTATGTTTGTAAAGCTGTTGATGCTGACATATCTGTACCCAATAATCCCAAATTAAAAGTCGAGACCTTTGCAGGTGTCCACCCAGCAGGTAATGCAGGGACACATATCCATTATTTATCGCCAGTTGGTAATACTCGAACTGTTTGGACAATAGGCTACCAAGAGGTGATTGCTTTTGGTCACTTATTTACCACGGGTAAAATATACACTGACCGCGTTGTTGCTTTAGCTGGACCACAAGTTTCTAAACCTCGATTAGTTAAAACGCGTTTAGGTGCCAATTTAGACGAATTAACAGCCGGTGAGCTTGAAAGCGGTAATAACCGCATTATTTCAGGCTCTGTATTTGGTGGTCGTATTGCCAAGGGTGCTCTTGCATACCTTGGTCGTTACCATCAACAAGTCAGCGTATTGGTAGAAGGCGACGATAGACCTTTCCTACATTATCTACGTCCAGGTTTTGAGTATTTTTCTACCTTAGGTATTTATGTATCGAGTTTCTTTAAAGGTAAAAAGTACAATTTTACAACCACAACGGGTGGTAGTGAGCGTGCGATGGTGCCCGTAGGTGCCTACGAAAAAGTCATGCCCCTAGATATTTTGCCAACGCAGCTTTTACGTTCATTAATCGTTGGTGATACCGCGATGGCGCAGAGCCTAGGTTGTTTAGAGCTAGATGAAGAGGATCTTGCTTTGTGTACCTATGTTTGCCCTGGTAAATATGAATATGGCCCAATTTTACGCGATAACCTTACACGTATTGAGAAGGAAGGATAATAATGAATTTGAGATCAATCCTTGACAGTATGGAGCCTCACTTTCATAAGGGGGGCAAGTATGAAAACTGGTATGCCCTTTATGAAGCGGTTGATACTATTTTTTATCGCCCGAGCGCAGTCACAAAAACAACAGCGCATGTTCGTGATGGCGTCGATTTAAAACGCATCATGATCACTGTGTGGGTATGTACTTTCCCAGCTATGTTTTACGGTATGTATAACCTTGGCTTTCAAGCTAACACCATTATGGCTGAGCTTGGTTTAGGGGCTGTAGAAGGTTGGCATGGCACTATTATTGAGTTATTTGCGAGTTATAATCCTAATAGTGTTTGGGATAATTTTTGGCATGGTGCTGCTTATTTCCTTCCTATCTATGCCGTTACATTTATTGTGGGTGGTTTTTGGGAAGTGCTTTTTGCAATGAAGCGTGGCCATGAAGTTAATGAAGGTTTCTTTGTTACCTCTATCCTCTTTGCACTGATTTGCCCGCCTGATTTACCATTATGGCAAGCGGCTCTGGGTATTACCTTTGGTGTTGTTATCGGTAAAGAAGTATTTGGTGGAACCGGTAAAAACTTCCTTAACCCAGCATTAACCGGGCGTGCTTTTTTATATTTTGCATACCCAGCGTATATGTCGGGTGACTCGGTTTGGACTGCAGTTGATGGCTTTACGGGTGCGACTAATCTATCTGTTGCTGCAACGAGCGGAGTAGAAGCATTAGGTGGCTCTAGTGGCTGGATGAATGCATTTATCGGTAATGTGCATGGCTCGATTGGTGAGGTTTCAACGCTGATGATATTTATTGGTGGTGCTGTATTGCTCATTACGCGTATTGCCTCTTGGAGAATCATGGCCGGTGTCATGATTGGCATGATTGCAACATCTTCTCTACTTAATTTTGTCGGCTCAGAAACCAACGCAATGTTTAATGTGCCTTGGTACTGGCATATGGTCATTGGTGGTTTTGCCTTTGGTATGGTCTTTATGGCGACAGATCCAGTGTCTTCTTCCATGACGAACGTCGGTAAGTGGTGGTTTGGGGCGCTGATCGGATTTATGACTATTTTAATCCGAGTTATAAACCCTGCATTCCCGGAAGGTATTATGTTAGCGATATTATTTGCTAATTTATTTGCACCATTAATAGACCACTTTGTCGTTCAGGCAAATATTAAGAGGAGGTTGGCACGTGTCCAATAAAGACTCTATTCAAAAAACATTTATAGTCGCACTGCTACTTTGTATTGTTTGTTCGGTCATTGTATCGACAGCAGCGGTGCTTCTTAAACCAGCGCAAATTGCTAATAAGTCAAAGGATTTCAAAATTAATATTTTGAAAGCAGGTGGTTTATATGATGCAGGTATTGCTGAAGGCAAATCTATTAATGATATGTTCGAGTCAGTCAGTACTAAATTGGTAGACTTAGATACAGGTGAATATTCTGAAGCTGTTGATATCGAAAGCTACGATCAGCGTAAAGCGTCTAAGGATCCTGCTCTGTCTGATGATTTATCAAGTGCAGATGATTTGGCCAAAATCTCTCGTCGTGAAAAATACTCGAAAGTGTATTTGGTCAATGAAGGTGATGAAGTAAAAAAGGTCATTCTACCTATTAAAGGTTATGGTCTTTGGTCAACGCTGTATGGATTTATTTCACTAGAGTCTGACTTGACTACGGTTTCTGGCTTAACTTTTTATGAGCATGCCGAAACACCAGGGCTAGGTGGTGAAGTTGATAACCCTAGATGGAAAGGATTATGGTCAGGTAAAAAAATCTACGACGACGAAAACCAAGTGGGCTTAACAGTGATTAAAGGCAAGGTTGATGCCGGCACACCTGGAAGCGAATATAAAGTGGATGGACTTTCTGGCGCTACATTAACCTCAAAAGGTGTCGATAACCTTATTAAATTTTGGATGGGTAATATGGGCTATTCTAAATTCCTTAATAACTTGAAAAGTGGAGAGGCCTAATCATGAACATTAAAGAGTTATTATTTAAGCCTCTTTTTCAAGACAACCCGATTGCGTTACAAATATTAGGTATATGTTCGGCGTTAGCTGTAACGAGTAGCCTTAAAGTAACATTGGTTATGTGTCTTGCAGTAACAGTGGTGACGGCATTTTCTAACTTTTTCGTTTCTCTTGTGCGTAATCATGCGCCGAGTAGTATTCGTATTATTGTTCAGATGACGATTATTGCATCACTCGTTATTGTTGTTGATCAAATACTTAAGGCTGTTGCATATGATACCAGTAAGCAGCTATCGGTTTTTGTTGGGCTGATTATTACCAACTGTATTGTTATGGGTAGAGCAGAAGCCTTTGCGATGAAAAACAAACCATTACCTAGCTTATTAGATGGCCTTGGTAATGGTCTTGGCTACAGTATCATTTTGATCATACTTGCAGTTATCCGTGAATTATTTGGATCAGGTAAATTGTTAGGTTTCGAGATATTACCGCTAGCTACTGAAGGTGGTTGGTATGTCTCTAACGGTATGTTGCTATTACCACCGAGTGCATTCTTTATCATTGGGTTTATTATTTGGGCAATACGCACAGTAAAAACTGAGCAAGTCGAAGAGACCGAATTTAAAATTGCGCCTAATACTCAAGCGAAGGAGGCTCACTAATGGAAGAGTTACTCAGTTTATTTATTCGCTCGATCTTTATCGACAATATGGCTTTGGCTTTCTTCTTGGGTATGTGTACGTTTATTGCTGTATCCAAAAAAGTTGAGGCAGCAATTGGCTTAGGTGTGGCAGTGATCGCGGTATTAACGATTACAACACCTATCAATAATTTGCTCTATACCTATTTATTAGCAGACGGTGCGCTTGCTTGGGCAGGTTTACCGGATGTTGATTTAGGTTTCTTAGGCTTAATTGTATACATTGGTGTTATTGCTGCGCTCGTACAAATACTTGAGATGTTTTTAGATAAGTATGTGCCTGCTCTTTACAATGCATTGGGCGTATTCCTACCACTGATTACAGTAAACTGTGCGATATTGGGTGCCTCTTTATTTATGGTCGAGCGTGACTATAATTTATCAGAGAGCATTGTCTTTGGTGCAGGGGCTGGCACTGGTTGGGCATTAGCTATTGCGGCGCTTGCTGGGATTCGCGAAAAGCTAAAATATAGCGATATTCCTGCTGGCCTACAGGGCTTAGGAATTACTTTTATTACCGTTGGTTTGATGTCATTAGGCTTTATGTCTTTTGGTGGTATCGATCTGTAAGCACGAGTCTGAATACGAGGAAGAGAAAAGAATATGAATTTAGAAATTATTCTTGGCGTTGTCATGTTTACGGTGCTTGTTTTAGCGCTAGTTGCGGTAATTTTGTCTGCCAGATCAAAACTGGTAAGCACAGGTGATGTTGTTATTACCGTTAACCACGAGAAAAAAATCACCGTTCCAGCGGGTGGTAAACTGCTACAAACATTAGCCGAAGCAGGTTTATTTTTGCCTTCTGCATGCGGTGGCGGCGGCAGTTGTGCTCAGTGTAAATGTGTTGTTGAGTCCGGTGGTGGTGGTATATTACCAACGGAAGAATCGCACTTTACAAAACGCGAGGCAAACCAAGGTTGGCGTCTATCTTGCCAGGTTGCTGTTAAGCAAGATATGGAAGTAGAGGTCGAGGACGATGTCTTTGGCGTTAAACAATGGGAATGTACTGTTGAATCGAACCCTAATGTTGCTACGTTTATTAAGGAGTTGACACTTAAGCTACCCGAAGGTGAGAACGTTGACTTTCGTGCCGGTGGTTATGTTCAGCTAGAAGTCCCTCCACATCATGTTAAATACAAAGATTTTGATATTGAAGAAGAGTATCGTGGTGACTGGGAGCGTTTTGGCTTTTTTAATATAGAGTCGAAAGTAGATGAGCCAGTTATTCGTGCATACTCAATGGCTAACTACCCTGAAGAGCGTGGCGTTGTTAAATTTAATATCCGTATTGCAACTCCGCCTCCAGGTTCAACAGGTATTCCAGCGGGGCAAATGTCGTCTTATGTCTTTAACTTAAAGCCGGGTGATAAAATTACGGTTTATGGTCCATTTGGTGAGTTCTTCGCGAAAGATACTGATGCAGAAATGATATTTGTTGGTGGTGGTGCTGGTATGGCACCTATGCGCTCGCATATCTTTGATCAACTGCGCAGACTTAAAAGCGATCGCAAAATCAGCTTTTGGTATGGTGCACGTTCTCTTCGAGAACTATTTTATCAAGAAGATTACGATACACTTGCAGCAGAAAACGAAAACTTCGATTGGCATATTGCATTGTCGGACCCTCAGCCTGAAGATAACTGGAGCGGGTTAACTGGCTTTATTCATAACGTATTGCTAGAAGAGTATTTGCAAAACCATCCGGCACCAGAGGATTGTGAGTATTACATGTGTGGGCCTCCAATGATGAACCAAGCTGTCATCAACATGCTTAAAAATATGGGTGTTGAAGATGAAAATATTATGCTAGATGATTTTGGTGGCTAATGCTTCTTACTAAGCAAATATATCGAGTAGTATTACTGCTCAACATTAAAATGAGGCTTTCAAAAGCCTCATTTTTGTTTGTGTTATACATTTTTATTGGTACCTTTTTAGTCGCTTGCAGTGAAAAGGTTCAGCCTGAGTCTTTTTTATTGACTGGGCCAACGATGGGTACTCGCTACCATATAACCGTTGTTTCGCCACCGAGCGAGTTTAATCAAGAAAAATTACAAACCAGTATCGATAAGTTATTAGTCGATATTAATCAACAAATGTCGACCTATATTACTGATTCAGAAATCTCTATTTTTAATCAGTTAGGGACCAATAGCTGGCAAACAATATCGACTGACTTCTTTAAGGTTGTAGAATTAAGTCAGTCGATTTCTCTACTAAGTGATGGCCGTTTTGATATAACCATTGGCCCGCTAGTTAATCTCTGGGGATTTGGGGCAGGGAGTGATAAAGAGCAAAAAATTCCTGATGAAAGTTTAATAGAGCAAACAAAATCGAAGGTAGGTTGGCAAAATTTAGTCCTGGATAAAGAGAAGCTGGCGATTCAGAAGCTCAAACCCATTAATATTGACCTATCAGCGATTGCTAAAGGCTATGGCGTTGATAAGGTGTCAAATCTGTTAGATGAGAATAATATAGAGAACTATCTTGTAGAAATAGGTGGTGAGGTTAAAGTTAAGGGTTTGAATAAAGAAGGTAAACTCTGGCGTTTAGGGATAGAAACTCCTTCCTTACTACAGCAGGGTGCACAAAAAATTGTGCATTTGAGGGATCAAGCTATAGCCACCTCTGGAGATTATAGGAATTATTTTGAAGAGGATGGTGTTCGCTTCTCCCATACGATTGACCCAATTACAGGTCGATCCGTAAAACATAATATTGCTTCAGTATCCGTTGTTGCTGCTACTGCGGCTGAGGCTGACGGTTTGGCAACGGCGCTTAATGTGATGGGCTTTGATAAGGCTCAAGCATTAAGCAATAGAGAAAATATAGCGGCATACTTTATTTTGTACGATAATGAACAGAGTGAAACTAATTATCGTATTTGGGCATCAAACAGTTTTAATCGCTTATTTTCTAAGTGAGTTATCTCATTAAAAGGTATTGGAATGATCACATTATTACTTGTTTTTTTACTGCTAGCGTTTGTTATCTTAGCGACATCTGTAGGTGTGATGTTTGGGCGAAAGCCTATTACAGGCTCTTGCGGTGGTGTTGGTGCTGCCTTGGGTGAAAAGAATTACACCTGTGACCTTTGTGGCGGTGATCCAGCTAAATGCGATGAACAGCAACTAATGATTGAGCACAAGCCAGATCTGGCAGTTAACGCGATGGAGTCATCAACCAAGAAAAAAAGCTAATTTTCAATTAGCTTCATCAGCGCCCCGTTAGCCCTTAAAAGTCAACTAAGGGCTAATTAGCAAATCTCTCCTATATCCAATAAATAATCAAAAGTAAGTCAGCAATGCTTGTTAAAACTCTATAAAGTAGCGTTGTCATTACGATGTAGCCAAATATGCGCTAACATCTCTAAGCCTATAAAACAGTGTATTCATTAAGTGTTGTCACACTAAACATAGTCGTACCCGTATTAGTAGCAAGCTCCACGTATGTAAGCGAATCTACTGGTAAAGTTGGCCTCTGCTGAGTTAATTAAAATAGAAGGGCATGTCTGGGCTTTTTACACCGTGGCAATGTACGCTGATAGTAATAAACCCTTACTTATGTAGTAGTTATAGCATACAGTTTATGTATAATCGAGATAATGGCCGCTAGTCTTGGAATTTGTAAAAATTATTCGATAAAATGATTTTTTGATAATTAACAGTAGTTTACTAGGGTTTCTTTAGGTAATTTATACGCTTTGTGAAAAGTAAAGAAATAGATGCTTTACTTACTGTGTTTGGTTTTTACCACGACACAACTTTAAGATAAGCTATTACTACATGCTTTAGTACTAATTGATAGAGGAAAGCACCTTGCAGAATAACCATAAGATTAATCTAACTTCACTACACGTTGTGCGTGATGAACTTGTCATAACAATAGAGCAAGCTGCTACACAATTAGAAGGATTTGTTAGTGATAGAGAAAACACCAAATTACTCGCCTCTTGTATTGGATCATTGCAGCAAATTCGAGGTAGTTTGGATCTTATTGAATTAGTCGGTGCACGTGAGTTGTCGGGTGAGCTATTGGCAACTGCCCAAAAAATCAGTGAAGATGGTGTGCCATTAGGCGATGAAAAACTATCGGCTCTTACCAAGGGCTTTTTTGTTTTATCTTGTTACTTTGAGTACGCTCTTCAAAAAGAATGGGGCATGCCTGTATTAATGATCCCCTATATTAATGATATTCGTATTTCTAACCGCCAGCCTATTATGTGGGAGAGCCATTTTACATCTGTTACAGCAGCATTTACTTTGCCCTCGAACAAGGATGAGTCAGTCAGTATTCCAGAAGGTGAAACCATTGAAGGTATGGCAAAGCGGTTTCGGCATATGTACCAGATTGGCTTATTGGGTGTGATACGAGATGTTCGCCTTAAAACATCACTTGAGCTAATGAAGCGCGCACTGACAAAAATAACCAATTATGCGAAAGGGCAGCCTAATCAAACATTTTGGTGGTTGGCTTGTAACACCGTTGATGCTTTTCTAAAGCGAGACATGGCAATTACCTTAGAGCGCAAGCGATTGTTTAGCCACTTAGACAAAGAGTTCAAACGTATAGAGAAAGAAGGTTTTACTGGCTTTAGCCATGTTACTGATCAGATATATATGACAGAGATGGCCTATTATATTGCTCTTGCAGACATAGATGAACAACCCTTTATAACAATCACTAAGTCCTTTGGCTTTAGTGATTTAAGCTATACCGAGGTAGAACGAAACAACCAGGCACAAGTGCTAACAGGGCCTAGTGCTAGTACGGTAAGTTCAGTAGTCGATACATTAAAAACCGAATTGCTTATTGCAAAAGAGGTCATTGAGAACAGCGCTGAAAGCGACTCAGCGATGCTCGAGAATAATGAAGATTTCATTATTAGTATTACTAAAATCAGAGATATCTTAGGCGTTGTCGGTTTAAAGTCCGCATCTGAGACAATGCGACAACAATTAGAAAAAGTTGAACAATGGAAAGAGGAGGGTGAAAAGCCCGATTCTAAAGAGCTAATGGATGTTGCAGATGCTTTTCTTTATGTCGAAAGCGTATTGGATAGCGTCATTAATTCTAATTTTTCAGATGAGAGATTGTCCGAGGTCAACGAACAATCCAGACATGACATGATTCTTAACAGTCATTTAGCAGGGGCTCAACTTGTTGTATTAGAAGAAGCAGAAACAGGCTTAACCTTAATTAAGCGTTCCCTGAGTTCATTTTCTGAATCTTCATATGATCGTGTGCATATTAAGAATGTAGCAAAAACCATGAATAGCGTACGCGGTGGGATGATTGTTCTTGAGTTACCTAGAGCAGCTGAAATAATGTCAAGCTCTATCCGTTTTGTTGAGGGTTGTCTATTATCTAATACACCACCTGCAGCACTAGAGCATATGTTGGAAACCTTTGCAGACACTATTATTTGCTTAGAGTACTACCTAGATTGTATGAAGGTTGATAAATTTATTAGTGCAGATACTCTAATTATTGCTGAGGAAAGCCTAGCAGCCTTAGGGTATGGGGTTAATTATTCGGGTGATTAAGTTGATATTTAGAGTAAGAAGCCTCTGAATAAGTCTGGATGGGGTCTTTCTAAAGGCTCTCTGGACAATAAACAGACAATAAAAAAGGTGCTTAAAGCACCTTTTTTATTGATATGAGTACAAATACTATCTACCCATGATTAGCTCATAAGTTTAAACAACGCCTCTAAGCTTTCTTTAGCATCGCCAAATAACATTCGAGTATTCTCTTTGTAGAAAAGAGGGTTTTCAACACCTGCATAACCTGATGCCATACCGCGTTTTAATACAATAGTATTTTTACCATTCCAAGGTTCAAGTACGGGCATACCGGCTATTGGGCTATCAGGTACTTCTAGTGCAGCAGGGTTTACAATATCATTGGCTCCGATAACGATAGAAACATCCACATCGGGGAAGTCTTCATTAATTTCTTCCATTTCAAAAACAATATCGTAAGGCACTTTTGCTTCGGCTAATAAAACATTCATATGCCCTGGCATACGGCCAGCAACTGGATGGATACCAAAACGCACATTTACGCCTTGTTTGCGTAATGCTTTAGTGATATCACTTACCATATGTTGTGCTTGAGCAACCGCCATACCATAACCTGGAATGATCATCACTTCTTTAGCAGTAGTCACCATATCGGCGACTTCTTCAACGTTTATTGGTGTTACTTCACCTTCTATTTCAGCTGCTGGGCCAGAGGATTTTGGTGCACCTGAACCAAAGCCACCTGCGATAACAGAGATAAAGTTACGGTTCATCGCACGACACATAATATAAGACAGGATTGCGCCACTACTACCTACTAGCGCACCGACAACAATAAGTAAGTCATTAGAGAGCAAGAAGCCTAGAGCCGCTGCTGCCCAGCCTGAGTAACTATTGAGCATAGAAACAACAACAGGCATATCGGCACCACCGATAGCTGCAACCATATGAATACCAAAAAGTAGAGCAATAATGGTCATTATCATTAGGGCTGTTAAACCAGCGCCTGCACTTGCATCGCCTACAAACTGAATACCAAAATAAATGGCAAGAATTAATAAGCCTAGATTCAGCCAGTGACGAGCGGGTAAAAGTAGTGGTTTGCCACCCCATTTACCACTGAGTTTTAAATAGGCAACCACAGATCCCGAAAAGGTCAAAGCACCAATTAATATACCAATATAAGTTTCTATATGGTGAATCGTTAATTCAATACCCGTAAAGCCAGAAGAGTGGCTTAAAAAATTCGCATAACCCACTAGTACCGCTGCCAAACCAACAAGACTGTGTAAGATGGCAACAAGCTCTGGCATTTGAGTCATTTCGACTTTTTTGGCCAGTAGTAAACCAACACTACCACCAACCACTAATGCACCGATCAAGAAGGCATAGTTACTGGTTACTAAGCCAATGATAGTGACTACAAGCGCAAGGCCCATGCCGATCATGCCAAATAAATTACCGCGACGAGCTGTTTCTTGCTTACTTAAACCGCCTAAGGCGAGAATAAATAAAATCGTTGCTCCAATATAAGCAACATTAATTAAACCTTGTGACATTGTTTCTCTCCAACTAAATCTCTATAACTGAGTCTATTTTTATTGTTTATGACGACTATTTTCTAAACATATCAAGCATACGCTGGGTGACAGCAAAGCCACCTACAATATTCACACTCGTAATTAACACAGCAATACCCGCTAGAATAATGACCCATAAATCTGGGGAAGAGATTTGTAAGAGAGCACCGATAATGATGATACTACTGATCGCATTAGTCACACTCATTAATGGTGTATGTAGCGATGGTGATACATTCCATATAACCATATAACCCACAAAACATGATAATACGAACACAGTAAAGTGAGACATAAATGAGTCAGGTGCTGATGCACCTAAGCCCCAAAGTGCCAATCCACCAACAATAAAAGGGATCCATGGTTTTAGTTTACTAGGTTCTTTAGGTTCTTCTTCAACAACAGCGGCAGGTTCTGGTTTTTTAGCAGGCGCTGCTGATAATTTTGGTGCTGGTGGTGGAAAGGTAATTTCACCTTCTTTTACAACAGTTGCTCCACGTACCACTTCGTCTTCAAAATCGATAGTGACTTGCCCGTCTTTTTCAGGCGTCATATCGCTAAGTAAGTGGCGCAAGTTGGTCGAATAAAGCTGACTTGCCTGCGTTGGTAGGCGGCTAGGGAGATCGGTATAGCCGACGATATTAACACCGTGTTTAACAACAACTTTGTCTGCTTCTGTTAATTTGCAATTACCACCCATTGCAGCCGCAAGGTCGACAATAACACTACCTTCGCGCATGGATTTAACCATTTCTTCCGTGATTAATTCAGGAGCAGGGCGACCTGGTATCAGTGCCGTTGTAACAATAATATCGACATCTTTCGCTTGCTCTGCAAACAGTGCCATTTCTGCGTCGATAAATTCCTTACTCATGGTTTTGGCGTATCCGCCTTCACCGCTGCCGTCTTCTTCGAATTCCAGCATTAAGAATTCGCCATCCATGCTTTCTACTTGCTCTTTTACTTCTGGGCGAGTATCAAAAGCGCGGACAATTGCTCCCATACCTCTTGCTGTACCAATGGCAGCAAGGCCAGCTACACCAGCACCTATGACAAGCACTTTGGCGGGAGGGACTTTACCGGCAGCTGTTATTTGACCGGTGAAGAAACGGCCAAAATGCTGAGCAGCCTCAATAATTGCTCGATAACCACCAATATTGGCCTGAGAGCTAAGAGCATCCATCTTTTGCGAACGAGAAAGGCGCGGGATAGTCTCCATGGCTAGTGCGGTGACTTTTTTATCAGCCAGCTTTTGCAATAGCTCGGGGTTTTGTGCCGGTGCCATAAAGGAGATAATCATCTGTCCTTCATGTAAAAGCTCGATTTCTGAATCCTCAGGGGCTCGTACTTTTAAAATAATGTCAGAGTCTTTCCATAACGCTTGGGTTGATTCAATAATTTGTACACCTGCATCGGCATAATCACTATCGTTAAGTTTCGCGGTGCTTCCTGCTCCAGATTCAATGGCTACACTGAAGCCGAGTTTTTGTAATTGTTGAGCAGCTTCTGGCGTTGTAGCAACTCGTTGCTCGCCATCAAATACTTCTCTAGGTACACCAATACGCATGGGATCTTCTCCAATTTGCTAAGTTACATCTTGTTTTAATTATGTTAGGGCGCGCATTCTAACGGTTTGCCGGTTAAATATCACGCATTAATCTGGTGCAGGCATACCTGCGGGAAAGCATTCTCTGTTAATCAAATGGATATGTAAATAGATGAAAGGTATTTTTAGAGCGCTCGCTCTAAAAATACCTTATTGGAGTGTGTTGGTATGAGATTAAAAGTAGGCATAAAAAAACGGCTTAAGAGGTTTCCTTAAGCCGTTTCAGAGTTTTTATGGCTACAATCTAGCCTTTCCCTCTCCATGGAATCACTTTATTAATAACCCAGCGCATAATTAAGTCGAAGATTAAACCAAGTAGGCCTAGGATAATAATCGTTGTCCAAATGATTTCATAATCAGACTGTTTACGTGCAACGTTTTCAACAAAACCAATACCCGTTGTACCTGCTAGCATTTCTGCAGCAACTAATGTACCCCAACAAACACCAATAGCGATCCGAATGCCTGTTAATATTTCAGGGAGTGAGTTAGGTAAAATTACGCGGCGTAAAATCTGACGGTTACTTGCCCCCAGTGAGTGAGCTGCATGTATCTTCGATAAAGCCGTGCCAGTTGCACCAGTACGCGCTGATATAACCATAATGGCAAAGGCAACCATAAAGAGTAAGAAGATCTTACCATCATCATTGATACCAAAAATCGTTAGGATCAATGGTGCCCATGCAAGCGGTGGAACAGGGCGGTATAGCTCGATGAGTGGATCAAAGAACCCTTTACAGAACCTTGATAAACCCATAAACAAGCCAAGAGGTACACCTAACAATATACCAAAGAACAAGCCCGCTAGAACACGTAATAGCGAATCCCATATATGCCCTGCAGGTACAGGTACAGAGAACAGGTCAAAGTTACCTGTGGCAAAGTTATAGACACTCGTTTTAAAGTTGCTGGTGGTTAAGCCGGTTTCGTCATGACGAGGGAACTCACCAGGGACAAGAGATACAATAAAGTCTGGCACGATAAAACCAATCATTTCGCTCACGGGTTTCATTTTGTACCAAAGTAGAGGAAAGCCCTTATAGCCAATTTCCGGGTCTGAGATACGCGCTAGAGTTAATATGGTATCTGATGGTTTTGGCAACCAACGTCCAGAGCCTTGTTCACTACAATTGCTTGTGCCTGCGTCAATACTACCACCAGGCATCATCAATGAGGCATAAAGGCTTACAGCACCTTGTTGGCTACGCTGCTCTTTATCGAGAGCGACAAGGGCAGCTTCTATACCGGTTAATGCAGTGGGAGGAAAGATAAGACCATCATCGATACGCCTTAATACCCTAGTCAATGTCTTAGAAAAATCGTTACGTTCTGATATTTCACTGTCACTTAAGCCCGTTGCAGACTCAGTTAATTGATTAAAGGTTTTCAGACGGCTTTTTTGCTCCTCGACTTGTGCTAAGAAAGCCGCATTAGTATTTCTAATTCGACCAAAATCAAGAGCAATTGATCGCATCTCTTTAGCGGCAGCATCAAACTTATAACCACGAGGACTTGCAGGATGAAGAGGAATCTCATTAAGAGGATCACCCCATGCCCCCTGATTTTCTGCAAGCTCTATCTGTTTAGCTGTTGGCGCACCAGGGAAAGAAGGGTCTGCCATATTGGTCGTTAGCGTGTTGATGCGCTCTTCAATACCTGCAATATTTTCCCTTACTGTTGGATCTAAGTTTTTATCCGATGCTAGACTGTTCATTGCTTCACGCATCGATTCAATAATCAATAAAGCATAGGCTTTTTTATCTTCATTTAGCCCTAATGCATCTATTTTCCCTTCTAATCCTGCGAGCTGAAACTCCTCTCGTTGGAGTAGGCGAGTCCCGCGTAAGTAATTATCGTCGATAGGAAAGACTGTACGAATTGGGTTAACGGCATAGTCTAGTTTTGCAATTTGACATAACTCGTTAGCCGATTTTGGATTAAACGCACGGGCTGCATCCCAAGAGAAATAGAACCAAGTCAGTAAAATAAAGCTCACACCCGTTACTACCCAGTGCCAGCCACCTAAAGCTTTGGTAGGATTGCCAAATACTGCGTCTGTCTTTTCGGTCTTGATAAGTTTTCGACCATAAATTGTCGCAAAAATACAGGCAACTATTAAGGCTATAAATAAAAAGCCAACTATGAAACCACTATATCCACTCATAATTACACCTGCCCCATAATTTCTTCTTCCATGTTCCAGATCATGGTAAGAATTTCTTCACGTGTTTCACCAAATTCCTCAGTTGCTTTAACATCTCGCAGGTCTTGAGTAAGCCCTTGTTCTGCAAAAGGAAGTCGATACTCTTTGTGGAGCCGCCCAGGCCTCGGTGCCATGACAAACAAACGTTCGCCAAGAAGCAATGCTTCTTCAACGGAGTGAGTAATGATCATGATAGTTTTACCCGTTTCCTTCCAAATTTTTAAGACGAGCGATTGCATTTTTTCACGCGTTAGCGCATCAAGAGCACCTAATGGCTCATCCATAAGGATCAAGTCGGGGTCGTTGATTAAGCAGCGAGCGAGTGCGATACGTTGTTGCATACCACCTGATAATTGGTAAGTGGGTACATGCCCAAACCCTGCTAGGCCAACGATGTCTAGCCATTCGTCGACTTTTTTATCGATGATAGCTTTGTCGGTTTTTTTAATTTCCAGTCCAAAGGCTACGTTTTCAGCAACTGTTAGCCATTCAAATAACGCACCTTGTTGAAATACCATGCCACGGTTAACACCTGGGCCGTCTATCTCTTCGCCGTTTAATTCTAATTTACCGCCTGTTGGTCTTATAAAACCGGCAATAATATTTAATAGTGTGGTTTTACCACAACCAGAAGGGCCGAGAACGGATAATAATTCCCCTTTTTTTAAGGTAAAGCTAACATCTTTAAGGGCGTGTACCGTACCACCTGTGGAGACATTGAATACCATATTGAGGTTATCTGAAACAAGATCGGACATAAATCACCTTGATATGTATGGTCTTTTAGAACCCAAAATGAATATTGGGAGTGTTTTTATTTATTGTAATTAAAATGTTAAGGCAGATGCAGTTGCTGCTATCTGCCTTTTGTGGCCCTACAAAATTACTTTGTAGGGTTTTTTTACTGGTGCTTATTTAAGGAAAGACGTATCAACCGCTGGTGTATAGTCTGCTTTTGCTGGTGAGTTTTCAGTTGCAAACATTTGACCCATGAATGGAAGCATATCCCAAACACGCCCTTCTTTACCGAAGTATGCAGTTAATTGCTCATCAACAGATGGGAAGGCAAAACCGGCCATTTGCGCTTTGGTTTTTTCAATAGTTAAACCTGCATCGCTTGCAATAATGCCAATCTTAGATTGATCTTTAGCAAATTCAGCATTGGCTTCTGCAGTTACTTCAAGGAAGGTGCGTAGAGCTTCTGGCTTTTCTTGAGCAAATTTTTCAGTAACAGAAATGATATCAAAGCTAGAGATACCTGCTTCTGCTTTTTCTGCTGTAGTTAGCATAGGCTTGCCTACTTCTTTCATTTTAGAAAGAGAGTTCTCACCAAAACCACAAGCCATTGAAACAGCGCCATCAACTAAAGAAACAGCTGCATCGGCTGGCTCTTGGTCAACAATAGTAAGTTTGCTTAGGTCAACACCCAAATGCTCCATAGTTACACGAAAACCGAAGTCAGCCATTGTATTTAAAGGAACAGCAACGGTTTTGCCTTCTAACTCAGTTGCATTAGAAGAGCTAATACCTTCTTTTGAGTTAACGATACAATCGTCAGCGGCACCATAAGCAACAGCAACGCCTACCATTTTAATTGGCGCATTTGCATTAATAGCGTTTACGAAAGGAGCTAAACCTTGGCTAAAAGAGATATCGATATCGCCAGCAAGCATTGCTTCTGTCATCGCACCACCACTGCCAAAGTTAATCCAGTTTACTTTCTCACCAATTGCTTCGTCGTATGCTTTTTCTACTTTAGCAACCTGATTAGGTGTTGCCCATTCAAGGAAGTAAGCAACATTCACGTCTGCTACAGCAGATGTTGCTAGTGTACCGGTAAGGGCGACAGTAGATGCGAACTTTAAGATATTTTTAATAGGTTTCATTGTAGTTAGAGCCTCTGTGATTTGTAATCGTTGATATAATCATTGATTATCTTGTTATAGTTATTAAGTTAGCTAGCCAATATTATAAAGCTCGTTATCTGACTAGCTATTATATTTATACTAATGACCGGTTAATAGCCACTGTTTTCAATCCAATAAATGTATCAGATGATTTTTATTATAAATATATGAGGTGACTATACAATACCTATTTCACTATTTAGGGTATCAGTTGACGGATAGCTGTTGGTCCAGATGAATTATGTCTATTTATGTATTTAGTGGTGCTTGTAAATGGCCGATGAACCATACTGGGTCATTAATAATTTGGTGTGAATAAAAAGCTTTCAGATTGTTTATAAAATGTCTCATATTCGTGTTGAAAATGTCTACATTTTATAGTTATTAGCTGTATTTGAGCTTGTTGTCTCGCAGTTGTGCCTAATAGTGGTGCAGGTAAATACTCTTTATTTGTAAAATCCTTTGTTTATATATGCTTTTTTTCTTAAGGTGTCTTTTTTTATAACTAATTAATTGTTGGGTCACTTTAGTTCTGAGTCTATCTACCCGCTATAAAGTGCCCAGTCGCCTTGTTATCACTACTATTTTGCCTGAGTTTTTATATTTTAATAATTCGCTAAAAACTTATTGACAAATATTTGATTTATCATCAATATTCCCCGTGAAAAATATCTATCTAATTTCATTTTTAAGTAATTAAGTGGAATTTTTTATTTGTTAAACTATCGCCTAAAGCCTAGAAAAATGAGGTTATCATGAAAATATTGGTTGGGATAAAGCGGGTTGTTGACGCTAATATTAAAGTACGTATCAAGGCTGATAATTCAGCTGTTGATGTTGAAAAGCTAAAAATGGTTGTCAATCCATTTTGTGAGATTGCCATTGAAGAGGCTTTACGGTTAAAAGAATCGGGCGTAGCGACAGAAGTTGTTGCTGTTAGTATTGGTTCCGATAGCTGCCACGAGCAGCTGCGTACAGCTCTAGCCTTGGGTGCAGATCGTGTCATTCATGTGGCAACTGATGAAGTTGTCCAGCCTCTAGCGGTTGCGAAGCTTTTTAATGCTGTCGTAGAAAAAGAAAAGCCAGGCCTTGTGTTGTTTGGTAAGCAGTCAATTGATGGTGATAATAACCAGTCAGGTCAAATGCTTGCTGCTTTATCCGGCATGGCACAGGGTACTTTTGCCTCTGAGATTTCTATTGAAGGCGATGAAATCATGGTAACCCGTGAAGTTGATAGCGGCCTACAAAAAGTGGCATTAAAGCTCCCAGCTGTTGTTACCGCAGATCTACGCTTAAATGAACCGCGTTATGTCTCTTTACCTAACCTAATGAAAGCTAAGCGTAAGCCAATCGAAAGTATCTCTGTTGCTGAATTGGGTATTGATATTACGCCAAGGCTATCAACTGTGACTGTTCTTAATCCCCCTGAGCGCAGCGCAGGTGAAAAAGTCGCCAATGTTGCTGAGCTAGTCGAGAAATTAAAATCAGAAGGAGCATTGTAATGAGCATTCTTGTCATCGCTGAACATAATAACGAAGAGCTCCAGGCAGCAACAGCAAATACACTAACAGCCGCCAAAATGCTTGCTGAAAAAACAGGCTCTGAGATTAGTTTGTTAGTTTCTGGTGGAAACTGTAGCGCAGTTGCTGAAGCAGCTAGTGCAATCCCTGGTATTGCTCAAGTATTGTTGGCCGATAGCCCTGCATTAGAAAAGCAATTGCCAGAGAACTTTGCGCCTTACCTAGTAGAATTAGTGAAGGAAAAAGCCTTTACTTATATCATTGCACCATCAACCACACACGGTAAAAATATTTTACCAAGAGCTGCAGCACTACTTGATGTTGCTCAAATTTCTGATATCACAGAGATTGTTGATGCCGATACCTTTATTCGTCCAATCTATGCGGGTAATGCTATGCAAACCCTAAAAAGCAGTGACGCAATAAAAGCAATGA
Source organism: uncultured Pseudomonadales bacterium (assembly GCA_947488935.1). GTDB lineage: Bacteria > Pseudomonadota > Gammaproteobacteria > Pseudomonadales > Cellvibrionaceae > CANLBN01. The sequence goes on along the minus strand of CANLBN010000004.1, from coordinate 84,177 downwards.
CCGTACGTACGTCAGCATTTGACCCTGCTGATTTAACCGGTGGTAGCTGTAGTGTTGAAAAATTAGGTGATGCAGCAGATGCAGGCCTTTCGCGCTTTATTAGCGAAGAAGTTGTTCAGTCCGATCGCCCTGAATTAAGTAATGCTCGTATTATTGTTTCTGGTGGCCGTGGCATGCAATCTGGCGATAATTTTGAAATGTTAGAAAAAGTGGCTGATAAATTAGGCGCCGCCGTAGGTGCGTCTCGTGCAGCTGTTGATGCGGGTTACGTACCAAACGATATGCAAGTAGGCCAAACGGGTAAAATCGTTGCCCCAGATCTTTATATCGCTGTTGGTATTTCTGGTGCTATTCAGCATTTGGCAGGAATGAAAGACTCTAAAATAATTGTTGCTATCAATAAAGACGAAGATGCACCGATCTTTAATGTGGCCGATTACGGTCTTGTTGCTGATTTGTTTGATGCAGTTCCAGAACTTGAATCTCAGTTATAACTTTTAATCAATATTAATAATTATTATGCCACTCACCTCCTAAAAAGGAGCGTGAGTAGCGCTTCGTGGAGAGTGTTATAAATGACTCAAACTTATCGTTTAGTCTTGGATTGCCCTGATCAAGTAGGAATAGTTACTAAAGTGGGTGGTTTAATTACCGAGCATGGTGGTTGGATTTCTGAAGCATCACATCATTCAGATGTCGATAGCAATTGGTTTTTCTCTCGTTTAGAAATTAGTGCCGATTCATTACCGTTTGGTGCTGATGTATTGCGAGAAAAGTTTCAACCATTAGTTGAAGAACTAAAAATGAATTTACGCGTGATTGATAACTCAGTGCCTAAGCGCGTTATCTTAATGGCAAGTAAAGGTTCTCATTGCTTGTCAGATCTATTGGATCGCTGGAAAAGTGGCGATATAAATTGTGAGATTCCTTGCGTTATTTCTAATCATGACGATATGCGTGGCCTAACAGAGTTTTATGGCATTCCTTATCATCACGTTGCTATCGAGAAAGATAATAAAGCACCGGGTTTTGCCGAGGTAGAACGATTGGTTGACAGCTATGATGTCGACTGCGTTGTGTTAGCTCGTTATATGCAAATTTTCCCGCAATCACTGTGTGAAAAATATCGTCACCAAGTACTTAATATTCATCATAGCTTTTTACCTTCTTTTATTGGTGGGCAACCTTACCATCAGGCATCTAGACGTGGCGTAAAATTGATTGGTGCAACTTGCCATTATGTGACAGAGCAATTAGATGAAGGCCCAATTATTGATCAAGATGTTGTTCGAGTTAATCACACCGATAGTGTGGAAGACTTGGTTCGCCTTGGTAAAGATGTAGAAAAAACTGTATTGGCACGTGGCTTACGCGCGCACCTTGAGGATCAAATTTTGGTTCATGGAAATAAAACAGTTGTTTTTAATTAATAGTTCTCTATTAGTTAATTAATTTTTTAGTCAGTATTTTGTGTTAAACAAATAATTATTCGGAGAAGGTACATGTCAAAACAATTACCGTCATCTGCTCAAGTCGTCATTGTTGGCGGTGGTGTTATCGGTTGTAGTATTGCTTATCATTTAACTAAGTTGGGCATTACCGATGTTGTATTGCTAGAGCGCAAAACATTAACCTGCGGTACAACATGGCATGCAGCCGGTTTAGTGCCAACACTCCGAGCAAGTTATAACATGTCAATGCTGGCTAATTATAGTGCGAGCCTTTATGACCAATTAGAAGCCGAGACAGGGCAAGCAACAGGCTTTGTACGTAATGGTTCTTTAACCATTGCTACTAATCAAGAACGTTTAGCCGAAATTAAACGTGGTGCTTCAATGGCAAAAGTCGCAGGCTTTCCTTGTGACGTTATTAGTCCAGAGCAAGCAAAAGAAATGTGGCCATTGCTGAACGTTGATGATGTTATTGGTGCAATTCATTTGCCAATGGATGGTATGGCAAGCCCTGTTGATGTTACCCAAGCACTAGCAAAAGGTGCACGTATGGGTGGCGCTAAAATTTTTGAAAATACAAAAGTTTTAGACATGAAAACCCGTGATGGAAAAGTTGCGGGTGTCATCACTGAGCATGGCGATATCGATGCTGAATATGTTGTTAACTGTGCTGGTATGTGGGCGCGTGAATTTGGTCGCAAAGCAGGTGTTAATGTTCCATTGCATGCTGCTGAGCATTTTTATGTTGTTACCGAAAATATGCCAGATCTTGCGGAAGGTTTGCCGACAATGCGTGACATGGATGGCTATTGTTACTACAAACCAGATGCCGGTAAATTATTGGTCGGTATGTTTGAGCCAGGTGCAAAACCTTGGGGTATGGACGGTATTCCAGAGGATTTTTCTTTTGACGAATTACCCGAAGACTTCGACCATTTAGAGCCTTATCTTGAGTCGGCTATGCATCGTATTCCCATTTTAGAACGCACTGGCTTACAGGTTTTCTTTAATGGTCCAGAATCCTTTACACCTGATGATCGTTATCAATTAGGTGAAGCACCGGAGCTGCGCAACTATTTTGTTGCTGCAGGTTTTAACTCTGTTGGTATTCAGTCAGCAGGTGGTGCAGGTAAAATGCTAGCGGAATGGATTCAAAAAGGCCATGCACCGCGCGACTTATGGGATGTTGATATTCGCCGTAATATGCCGTTCCAAGGTAATGAGCGTTACTTGTATGACCGTACAACAGAATCCTTAGGTTTGTTATACGAAACACATTATCCGTTCAAGCAATTTAAAACAGCACGTGGCGTAAGACGTTCTGTGCTGCATGACAAGCTGGCATCCTTAGGCGCAGTATTTGGTGTCGATAATGGTTGGGAGCGCGCCAATTGGTTTGCCAATGAAGGGCAAGAGCCTGAATATGAATATTCTTTTGGTCGTCAAAATTGGTTTGAAAATAATAAGGCTGAACACGAAGCTGTTCGAAATGCAGTGGGTGTTATCGATCAAAGCTCTTTCTCTAAATATCAAGTCGAAGGCCCTGATTCAGAAAAATTCTTGAATAGAGTTTGTTCGAATAATGTTGCCGTTGCTGTTGGTAAAATGGTTTATACCCAGTGGCTTAATGAGCGTGGTGGTATTGAAGCCGATGTAACAGTTACTCGTCTAGCCTTGGATAAGTATTTAGTGATCTCTGGTGTTGCCACGCAAACGCGTGACATGGATTGGATGCGTCGCAATAAAGCAGATGATGAAGTCGTTTATATTAATGACATTACCTCTTCAATGGCGGTTGTGACCGTAATGGGTCCACGAGCTCGTGATACCTTAAGTAAATTAACAAACGATGATATTTCTAACCAAGGTTTTCCTTTTGCCACATCAAAAGAAATTGATTTGCATTATGCAAAAGTGCGCGCATCGCGTATCACTTATGTAGGTGAGTTAGGTTGGGAACTTTATGTGTCTACTGAATATGCGCCAAGTGTATTTGATGCAATCTTAGAAGCTGGCCAAGAGTTTGGTATTAAACCTTATGGCTACCATACGATGAACTCTTTACGAATGGAGAAATGTTATCGCCATTGGGGACATGATATTACCGATGAAGACACACCACTTGAAGCAGGTTTAAGTTTTGCTTCTGACTTTGAGAAAGAAGGTGGTTTTATTGGTAAAGAGGCGTTGCTTGAACAAAAATCTAAAGGACTATTAACAAAACGCTTTGTTGCTTTTGTTTTTGAAGATCCAGAACCACTTTGTTATCACGAAGAACCCATTTATGCGAACGGTGAAATTGTAGGGCGTACAACCGCAGGTATGTTCGGCCACTCGGTAGGTGCAACGGTTGCAATGGGTTATGTTAATCACGATGGTGGTATTAATAAAGAATGGTTGGATAATACTGATTTCGAAATCGAAGTTGAGTGCGTCCGCTATAAAGTAACACCATCTTTCCGCTCGGTTTATGATCCATCAATGGAAAAAATTAAATGTTAAAATTAATTTAATGATTTTTATTTGTGCCTAAAAACAGTACTTGAACTAAGCAACTCGAAACCGAGTTGCTTTACCGAAAAGTAAAGCGAGATAAATAAATGACAGCCCTTATTCTTGACGGAAAAAAATTAGTAAAAGAAAGAGAAGTGGCATTAACTGCTTCTGTTGCTGAACTTGTTAAAAATAATCCAGTGCCTATTTTAGCGACTATTTTAGTGGGAAGTGATCCTGCCTCTGGTACTTATGTGCAGATGAAAGGCAATGCCTGTCGTCGTATAGGTATGGATTCTATTAAAGTAGAGATGAGCGAAGAGACGACAACCGAGCAGCTCTTAGCAAAAATTAATGAGCTTAATGCCAATCCCGATGTACATGGTATTTTGTTGCAACATCCAGTGCCTTCTCAAATTGATGAGCGCCTATGTTTTGATGCGATAGCGATTGAAAAGGATGTTGATGGTGTAACAACCAAAGGTTTTGGTTTAATGGCAATGGGTGAAGAAGCCTATGGGTCGGCAACGCCTGCTGGAATCATGCATTTACTCGCACACTATAATATTGATTTAAATGGTAAGCATGCCGTTGTAGTAGGGCGCAGTCCTATTTTGGGTAAGCCTATGGCTGCAATGCTTTTGAATGCAAATTGCACAGTGACTATCTGCCATTCGCGTACACAAAACCTTGCCGATCATATTAAACAAGCAGATATTTTAGTCGGTGCAGTAGGGCGCCCTGAGTTTATTAAAGCCGAATGGATTAAAGATGGCGCAGTTGTTGTTGATGCGGGATATCACCCTGGTGGATTGGGCGATATCGATAAAACAGGCTTGGAAGGGCGTGTCTCTGCATTGACTCCTGTGCCTGGTGGTGTTGGCCCAATGACAATTAATGCGTTAATTAGCCAAACATTAGAAGCTGCTCAAAAAGCATCTTCCTAGTATAGGGAGCCTCAAACTTGTTTAGAGGCCACATGGCTTTTTAGACTCGCGATCTGTTAAGGCAGGTCGCATTTTTGATATTTCGCTTAATTATAAACCTGTCAGGTTACTTGCATGCCCCAAACAACCCATTCTGTATTTACGGATATGGATAAAAACAAAGCACGTATAGGCCTCCAAATTCGAGATCTGCGCAAAGCTAAAGGGATCACGCTTTCAGCCATTGCTGAAAAAATTGGTAAATCCGTAGGCTATGTCAGTCAAGTCGAGAGGGGCGTCTCTTCTCTTCCTATATCTGTTCTTCAATCTATTAGCGAAGTATTAGGTGTTCAGATTACATGGTTTTTTCATACTGATAATCAACAAAAAGTTGATGAGGTAAACCATGTCGTTAGACATGACTCAAGGCGCAGCCTCGACTTTTTTGGCACAGGTATTCGCGAAGAGCTATTATCACCTTGGTTGAGTGGTGATATTTTGATGATTTTGACTACTTTTTCTCCTGGTGTAGAAACAAGTAAGGAGCCTCGAAAGCGCAAAGGAGAAGAAGCTGGTTTTGTTCAGTCGGGAGTTTTAGAGCTAACGATAGGAGATAGGTTGTATACCTTAGGCAAAGGAGATAGCTTCTCAATTGTTGGAGAAGAACCTCATTTTGTTAAAAACCCATCACCGGACAAAGAGGCCGTCGTGTTATGGGTCATGGGTTCGCCAGGATATTAGTATTTCATTCTAATTTTAATTAAAATGAGACCAAAATAATCATTATTTGTAATTTTTAATTGATTAACTCGTTATAGATTGATAATCTATGCCACTACGTTATATTGCCTAACATAAAAATTTATACAATAAAAAATTAAGTGGTGTGTCAATTATGTCTACTGAAGTTTACGACTACATTGTTGTAGGTGCTGGCTCCTCTGGTTGTGTCATGGCTAGTCGCTTGTCTGAAGATCCTAATAAAAAGGTTTTGCTACTTGAGGCTGGTGGCAAAGATACTAACCCTTGGATCCATATCCCCATTGGTTATTTTAAGACAATGCACAGTCCAAAAACTGACTGGTGTTACAAAACTGAAAATGATCCAGGTTTAAATGGTCGTAGCCTTGAGTGGCCACGAGGTAAAGTACTTGGTGGATCTAGCTCTTTGAATGGTCTTTTGTATGTGCGTGGTCAAGCGGAAGATTACGATAATTGGGTTGCTCTTGGAAATAAAGGTTGGTCTTATGACGAGGTTCTCCCTTACTTTAAAAAGTCTGAAGATAATGAGCGTGGCGGCAATGAGTACCACGGTGCTGGTGGACCACTAAGCGTTTCTAATATCCGTGTAAAACGTGAAATTTGCGAGCTATTTATTGATGCCGCTGAAGAAGTTGGCATCCCACGCAATGATGACTTTAATGGTAAAGACCAAGAGGGTGTGGGCTATTTTCAGCTAACAATTACACAAAAAGGTACACGTTGTAGTACAGCTGTTGGCTTCTTAAAGCCAGTCCTTCACAGAGAAAATCTAACGGTTGTCACTAAAGCACTAGTGCATAAAATCAACTTCAATGATAAGCGTGCTTCTGGTATTACTTATTCGGTTAATGGTGTTGAGCATACTGCTCAATGTCAGGGTGAGATTGTACTTTCTGCAGGTGCCATTGGTTCACCACAGATTTTAATGCTATCAGGTGTTGGCGATAAAGATGAGCTAGCTAAGCATAATATTGATGTTGTTAAACACTCTCCGGGTGTAGGTAAAAACCTGCAAGATCACCTACAGATTCGCACCATTTATAAAGTTAAAAAACCACTCACGCTAAACGATGAATTGCGTAACCCATTGCGTAAAGCAATGATGGGTGTTGAGTATGCTTTATTTAGAACCGGTCCATTGACAATGGCTGCGAGCCAGGTGGCTATATTTACTCAGAGTAACGATACGCTTGATCGCCCTGATATTCAGTATCATTTACAACCTCTGAGTGCAGACAAACCAGCCGATGGTACACATAAGTTCTCTGCTTTTACTGCATCGGTTTGCCAGCTACGACCAACAAGTACGGGGCATATTGAATTAAAATCAGCAAATCCAGCTGATTACCCAGCAATACATCCTAATTATTTGTCAACAGAGCTTGATCAGCAAACAGCTATTGATTCTATTAAGCATGTTCGTAAAATTATCGGCGCACCTGCACTTAACCCTTTGATTGCAGAAGAGCATGAGCCTGGTGTTCAGCATCAAACTGACGAAGAGTTATTGGAGTACGCGAGAAATCGTGCGACGACTATCTATCATCCGACAGGTACCTGTAAAATGGGTCCAGAGTCAGATGAAATGAACGTTGTTGATGAAAGATTGCGTGTTTATGGCTTAGAAGGTTTGCGAGTAGTTGATTGTTCTATTATGCCTGAGATTGTTTCTGGTAATACAAATGCGCCAGCAATAATGATTGCCGAAAAAGCCGCGGATATGATGAAAGAGGATGCTCGCTAGAGTTAAGCTCTTTTATACATTAAGAAAAAGGCCTATATAATTGATTATATAGGCCTTTTTTATGGGTTTAAGTTTTTTAAGTTACCCTTAATCTTGCATAGTTTCGATAAGCTCGGCTGCTGCAATTTGTAGAGAGGGCACTTGTTCAAGGGCCTTTTTCATGTCCATGCGAGCGCTTGGTGCATGCATCGCAAGGGCACCAAAGAATTGCCCTTCAGCATTTTTGAGAGGTACTGATACGGCGACCATACCCTGTATAAATTCTTCATTATCAACGCCAATATCTTCACGACGTATGCGTTTTAACTCGGCTTTAAGGTCATCTTCGTTTGTAATTGTATTTGGCGTTAATTGCTCAAATGTAATTTTTGATATCAAGCGGTTTCTCTTGGCGCTTGGTAAATTGCTCAAGAATAATTTACCGCTGGCGGTGCAGTAAACGGGTACTCTATCATTGATTTGTAGCTGTACTCGTAATGGCCAGTGGGTCTCTACACGATCAAAATAGATCATTTCAGACCCGTCAGAGATTGAAATATTACAAGTTTCACCGACTTTGTCAGAAAGTCGTTGCAAGATATTATGACGTTCTGTTTTTAGATGTTCATTATTGCAAAAAATACCCATCGACATTTTTGATAGGCGGTTACCTGGTAGGTAACCATTACCGTCAAGCCTCGGCTGTAAAAACCCTTCTTTTTCCAGCATTAAGCAAAGGCGGTGTATGGTCGGTTTGGGCAGTTTTAGCTTTTGATTTATTTCGGAGGCCGTTATAGGTGTTGGTGATGCAGCTACAGCTTCAAGAATGCTAAGTGCGCGAAGCGCAGAAGATGATTTCTCCGAGGCATTAGAAGAGGTTGGCATTAATTAATCCTTATAGTTATATTTTGATGAATAAATGTTTTGTCAGTATTTAGTAGCATTTGCTATTTTTTGATGTTCTTTCAATGACTTCAGTTTATCAACAATAGTGTACTATATTTTCAATTTTTTTATTTGTTGCCTTTGATAATTGCCACTGATATCGCATTATTTTGTTTTTTTAAGGGTTTTTGAACGATATAAAATAGCTGTCAAAGGGCAATTAAATTATTATTTTGACTTTACGTGTCCTTTAAGTATCTGACCTAACTTGATGAATTAAAAGTATTTTGCATTATCTCTGGCGTATGTCTTTTATCAAGCTGGATGATTACACAACAATTATACATAGTTTCGAGACGATGAGTATCAAAACTATTGTTCAAATGATGTTTTTTTGACCCCAAAACATTTGCTAAAGGTTTTTTTCTATGATCTAATTGGTCCATGGATTTAAATACCCATACTTTTACAACAATAAAAAAATAGACTAGATGTCAATAAATCTCCCATTAATTTCTTGGTGTCTAATCTTTAACAATAGTCTCTAAAAATATAACTAAAGAGGTGGTTTATGACAATCAAAAACAATACTCCTGCAACTGGTGAAAGCGTATCTCGTCGCGATTTCTTCCGTGTGGCTGGAAGCTATGGTTTAAGTTCAACAGTTCTTGCTGCAAGTGTTTTAGGTGCGGGTTACACACTTCCGCAACTAGCAACTGCTGCTGAAGCTGAAATGAAGCGTCGTTATGCAAAGCCTGCCAAATATAATTTAAAGTTTGGTGCTTCTGGTTTTAATGAGCGTAATCTGTTAATTGAACGTGCTGGTTCTATTGATTTCATTAAAGATATCGAAGAGCGTAGTGACGGTGAAATTCGTGTTGAGTTTATTGGTGATAACCAAATCTGCGGACAATTAAACTGCGTTAAGAAAACTCAGCAAGGTATTATCGACCTATTTAGTGCCTCTACTCAGAACTCAGCGGGTGGTGCACCATACCTTAACGTTCTTGATTACGCTTATATGTTCCCAACTCGTGCGTCTCAGTATGAGTTCTTGTATCACCAAGATAGTCAAAAGATTTTGCGTGATCCACTGAAAAAACAACATGGTTTACAGTTCTTGTTCTCTCATTGTGAGCTTCGTGGTCTTCAAATGGGCCTTGGTTGGGATAAGAAACCTCTTATTACTAATATTGAGCAGCTACGTGGTACTAAGAACCGTGTTACAGGTACTCAGTTGGGTCGTATCGCCATGCAACTTCTTGGTCTTAACCCAGTGCCAATCGCATGGTCAGAGACTCTAGATGGTCTAAAGCAAGGTCTTATCGATGGTGCTGAAACTTGGGCTGGTGCGGTTGCTTATGCAAATATGTCACCTGTTGTATCTCAGTCAGTTGATCTACGTTTCTTCTGTGGTACAGAAGCAACAATGATGAACGCTAAGGTATTTGACGGTCTAAGTGGTGAGTTGCAAGATGCTGTTATGGAATCTGCTTACTTCACACAAGCTAAAATCCAGTGTGCTCAAGAAGCCGCGTTGTCTAACACTGTTGGTGCAACAACTCCACAGCTACCAGGCACTCTATTTAAAGAGCATGGCGTTCGCATGGCTCACCTTTCAGATGAAGAGCGTTTGAAAGCAGCCAAAATTTGTGCTCCTGAGTTCAATCCTGAGCCTTGGACTAAATGGCGTGAGCGTATTGACAAGTGGTCAGGCGGTCAAGATACTTATGGTGCAATTCATAAGATTGCTCGTTCGATTCCTGCTGATACAAAAGCTGAGAATGTTCAGCCACGTCGCTGGTGGAAGTCTTAATAGTTTAAACTATTAAGGTGCAAACTATTACCCGAGCTCTATTAATTAGAGCTCGGGTATATTTTTATTAGATTTCTTTTAATCCTAGTCTGGATACGTTTTTGAATTAAGTAGTTTTTAATAAATAATAATAATTTTCTTTAGCTTTTTGAATAACCACTGATAGAAAATGATAGCCTGTATTTTAAGGTGTTAAATTATTAAAAATAAAAACTATTAACGTATCGGTTTTATAATAGATACGGTATGGAAGCATATTCTATGTTTGATTATTAGAGGCTCTGTAAGAGGTAAAGTATATGGTCAAATCAATTTTACATTGGCTAGACGAAAATATAGAAAAATGTTTTATTCTAATCTCCTACTCTTTAATGGGTGCGATTATTTTCGTTCAAGTAATTCTCCGTTTCTTTTTTAGTTATCAAAGTGCGTGGAGCACAACTATTCCTATTTATTTATTTCTATTGCTTACTTGGATGGGGGCTTCTTACAATGCAAAACAAAGAACGCATTTACGCTTTAATGAAGTACGTGAACGTTTAAGCTATACGGCACAGTATGCTTGTCTAGTCTTCGATGCGCTCGTTTGGTATGCGTTTAGTGCGGTTGTTATCTACTTTACAGTGCAACAGGTACAATTATCTTACGATAATTTTTCTATAGTGCAAGGTACAGATGATGTTATGCAGTGGTGGTTCTATAGTGCAGTTCCAATAGCGTTTTCTCTGCTAGTGTTCCGTGTTACCCAAAACTTATGGGTTGATACAAAAGCATTTTTAGCGAAAAAACCTTTGATAATTACAACATCAATGTTTGGCGATTAGGAGAGAAGTGATGGATGGTTTTTTAATTGGTGCAATTAGTATTGCAGTAACAATATTATTTGTTCTTGGTATACCCATTTTCCTAATTATTGGTATATGGGTTGTTGGTGTAAGTATTGTTATCGATTTTACATTGGCAAATGTTGGTGCAACCTTATTTGAAGGTTTGAACTTTTTTGGCCTCTTAGCGTTACCATTATTTATTTTGACGGGTGACTTGATCAGTGGAGCAGGTATTGCAAAACGCTTAATTGATTTTGCGTATTCTTGCTTAGGTTGGATGCGCGGTGGTCTTGCAATGGCATCGTTAGGTGCTTGTGGTATGTTCGCTGCAATTTCTGGTTCTAACTCGGCAACGACTGCGACCATTGGTGGCATCATGCACCCAGAGATGGTTAAAAATGGCTATAACGACAAATTTGCAGCGGCAACATTAGCAGCAGGTGGTACGGTAGGTATTATTATTCCTCCCAGTATTATCTTTATTGTTTATGGTTTTATGCTGAGTTTACCTATCGATGAGCTATTTATTGGCGGGTTTATTCCAGGCTTTATGATGGTTGTTGCCATGCAACTCGTCTGTTTCTATTTATCTCGTAAGAATAAATGGGGCACCATTATTAAGTTTGAGCCAGCTCGCATTGTAATAACTGGTGTTAAAGCATGGCTGGGTTTTATGGCTATTGGTATCGTTATTTGGGGTATCTATAGTGGTAAGTTTTCACCAACAGAGGCTGCGGGTATCACAGCAGGTTTTTGCCTCATAGCTGGCATATTAATTACTCGTGAGCTTAAGTTTAGTGCATTGCCTGGAATTCTTATGCGTTCAGGTACAATTACTGGCATGCTAGCGCCATTAATTGCTATTTCAATTGTTATGCAGCAAGTGCTTTCACAATTAGGTGCTAAAGACTTCATCACAGAGCTAGTTGGTTTGTTGGGTGGTTATTATCCAATACTATTTGCTTGTATGGCGATCGTTTTATTGGCAGGTACTATCCTTGAAAGCTTACCAAATACCATTATTTTAGCGCCGATTTTGGCTCCGATTGCAGCAAGTATTGGTGTTGATCCTATTCACTTTGCTGTTGTGTTCTTGGTTGGTGACGCGATTGGTTTTATTACTCCACCGTATGGATTAAATCTGTATGTGGCGAGTGGTATTACGGGTATTCCGTATCTCAAGCTCTTGTTTTATACAATGCCGTATCTGATTTCATTGATAGTTGTTTGGGTGCTAGTTGCTCTTGTTCCTGAATTCTCTACTTGGCTGATTACTTTAAAAGCATTTGGATAGTAGCTTATTAAAAATAGTAAATATCTGTAACTTAAAAAGCCCTATTTAATAGGGCTTTTTTTATACCTGTTTTAAGTGTAGGACTAGAAAAGCGCGGGGTGACTTGTAAGTGGCTTTAGTCATAAAGCATCTCTAGAGTATAAATTTTTCCTGCGCGGTAATCATCGAGTAGGCGTTTGACCAGTGGCCCACGTAAATTTTCTTGTTTTATTATATCTTCATAGCTCATCCAGAGTGCCCGTATTATGCCGGTATCTAATTCCATCTCAGGGTGATGCCTTAATGGTTTGGCAAGGAAGCTATGCCTTAAATAGGTGATTCCATTTTTTGCAATGTGTCGATATAAACCTAGATAATTAGTGATTTCTACTTCCCAGCCGGTTTCTTCTAGTGTTTCTCTCTTTGCCGCATTAAGGACGCTTTCGTTTTCGTCTAAGTGTCCAGCGGGCTGATTGTAAACTTCATGCCCGTTAGGTGCCTCGTTTACCATTAAAAACTTATTGTCTTTTTCAACCAATGTGGCAACAGTTACGTTAGGTCTCCAGCGGTTATTTTCCATATTTGTCTCTACGTGATTTGTTATTTGTATATTTTGTTCTCGATGTTTTTGAGTATTTATTTTTGTTTTTTGTCTTAAGTGTTATGGGTGTTTCAAAAGATTCCATGCGTAACTCACCTGGCATGAGATCGCCTAATTGCCAATTGCCTATCGATATACGTATTAAACGAAGGGTAGGGAGGTTGACAGAGGCGGTCATGCGTCTAATTTGTCGGTTGCGCCCTTCGGTGATAGATATTTCTAGCCAGTGAGTAGGAATAGATTGTCTCTGTCTTATAGGAGGGCTTCTGTCCCATAGTTCGGGTTCTATAATGTGCTTAACGACTGCGGGTTTAGTTGGTCCATCCTTTAAAGTGACTCCTTCTTGAAGCTGTTTTATGGCTTGCGTGTTGACGTCTCCTTCGACTTGTACCCAATATGTTTTTGGTAATTTATACGAAGGGTGTGCAATATAGTGTTGTAAATTACCATCATTAGTTAATAGTAAGAGCCCTTCGGAGTCGAAGTCCAAGCGTCCAGCGGGATAATATTTGGGTGTGTTGATATACTCAGATAGATTGCTCCTGCCGTTATCTTCGGTAAATTGACATAAAACTTTATAAGGTTTATTAAATAGTATTAGCGATGACATAGAGTGGTTTTATAATACCTAGGTATAAATAAATTAATTAATCTGGATAATAATGCATATGATATAATTATTATATCTTGTGTACTTACATTAGCTGTATAGGTTTGGAGTACTTGTGCTCTTACCCAATGATAACCATATACCTAACACTAGAAATCATGATGCAGATTTCGATTTAAGGAAAACTAATGACGACTGATATCCCAAAGATCATTTACACTAAAACAGATGAAGCGCCTGCCTTAGCCACATATTCCTTACTACCCATAGTTAAAACTTTTGTAAAAACTGCCAATATTGATGTTGAAACGCGTGATATATCTTTGGCTGCACGTATTATTTCTGCGTTTCCTGAATTTTTAAAGCCTGAGCAACAAATGAGCAATGCACTTGCTGAGTTAGGTGAGCTTGCTAAACAAGCTGATGCAAATATTATTAAACTGCCTAATATTAGTGCGTCTATCCCACAGCTAACTGCGGCCATTGAAGAATTGCAGCTAAAGGGCTATGAATTACCTGATTACCCCGATGAGCCAGAAACGCAAGAGCAAGAGGCAATCCAAAAACGTTATGACAAAATTAAAGGAAGTGCGGTAAACCCTGTTTTACGTGAAGGTAATTCAGATCGCCGTGCGCCACAGGCGGTTAAAGAATATGCCCGTAAGAATCCACATTCTATGGGAGAGTGGAGTGCAGATTCCAAGTCTCATGTTGCGAGTATGAGTGAGGGTGACTTTTATGGTAGCGAAAAATCCCTAACAATAGAAAAAGGCTGTGATGTCCATATTGAGCATGTCTCTCCTGGTGGTGTCATTACTACTTTAAAGGAAAAAGTTTCTCTGCTTGATGGTGAAATTATCGATGCCTCTGTGATGAGTTGCCATGCGCTGCGTGACTTTTTGGAAGCTGAGATTTCAGCTGCAAAAGAAGAAGGCGTACTGCTATCGGTGCACCTTAAAGCAACAATGATGAAGGTCTCGGACCCTATTATTTTTGGGCATGCAGTGAGTGTGTTTTTTAGATATGCCTTTGAAAAGCACGCCAAATTATTTGAAGAAATAGGTGTAGATACCAATAATGGGCTCGGTGATCTTTACCAAAAAATAGAAGAGTTACCTGAAGAAAAACGCCTTGAAGTAGAAGCTGATATTCAAGCGTGCTATGAGAAACGCCCTAAATTAGCTATGGTGAACTCAGACAAAGGTATCACTAATTTACACGTCCCTAGCGATATTATTATTGATGCTTCCATGCCTGCTGCCATTCGTTCCTCTGGTCAAATGTGGGGACCTAACGGCAAGCTAAAAGACACTAAAGCGATTGTTCCAGATCGTTGTTATGCCGGGGTTTATCAAGAGACCATGGAGTTTTGTAAAAAGCATGGTGCTTTAGATCCTACCACAATGGGTAGCGTGCCAAATGTTGGTCTCATGGCACAAAAAGCAGAAGAGTACGGCTCTCATGATAAAACCTTTGAGGCCGAGGCTGAGGGTGTTATTCGTGTCGTTGATGAGTCGGGTGCGACTTTATTGGAGCACTCTGTCGAAGAGGGCGATATATGGCGCATGTGCCAGGTTAAAGACGCCCCAATTCAAGATTGGGTTAAGTTAGCTGTTAATCGTGCTCGCGCTACCAATTTACCGACAATTTTCTGGTTAGATGAAGAGCGTGCACACGATGCAGAGCTAATAACAAAAGTTAATTTGTACCTAAAAGATTATGAGACAAAGGGCCTTGACCTACATATTATGTCGCCAGTTGCAGCGACACGCTTTACTCTTGAAAGTATTATTAATGGTAAAAATATAATCTCGGTCACGGGTAATGTTCTGCGAGATTATTTGACAGACTTATTTCCGATTTTAGAGCTGGGTACTAGTGCAAAAATGCTGTCGATTGTTCCACTAATGAATGGTGGGGGCTTATTCGAAACTGGGGCAGGTGGATCTGCCCCAAAGCATGTTCAGCAGCTTGTAGAGCAGAACTATCTGCGCTGGGATTCACTAGGAGAATTTTTAGCGCTGTCAGTGTCTTTAGAGCATGTGTGTGACACTTTTGATAATGCTAAAGCTAAAATTCTTAGTACAACTTTAGATAAGGCAATCGGCCAAGTTTTGCAGAATAATAAGTCTCCCGCGCGACAATTAGGTAGCTTAGACAACAGAGGTAGTCATTTTTATTTGGCGCTATATTGGGCTCAAGCACTTGCTGAGCAGTCAGAAGATCAAGATTTAAAAGCACAGTTTACTGACTTGGCTCTTTTTCTGGCGGAAAATGAACAGCAAATTGTTGACGAAATGAACGGTGAGCAAGGCAGAAAAGTAAATATTGGTGGCTATTATTTACCAGATGTTGAAATGGCTGAGAAAATAATGCGCCCTAGTGAGACTCTCAATAAGGTAATTTCTTCTTTTTAATCAATAGGTAAGGTTTAACTTTTAAAGTTGAACCTTAAGCTTACTAAAGTGATAATTAGCTGAATGAGAGATTAGAAACCATTTAGACGATTTCTAAGTGGTTCTTTTCGCCTTTTATTTTGGATGGCTCAGCGACTTTCTCTATAGTGGCGGCTTCTTCTGAGGTGATATTAATGGCATGCAAGCCTTTGTCGCCTTTGATAATATCGAAATGGACTGTTTGACCGGCCTTTAAGGTTTTATAACCTTCCATTTGTATAGATGTGTAATGTGCAAATAGGTCTTCTTTTCCATTCTCTGGCAGTATGAAGCCATATCCCTTCGCATTGTTAAACCATTTTACTTTGCCAACTGTCATAACCCATACTCACTTCTTGGCTTGGTTGTCCCTGACATTAATAAACTGTAGGGGGCTTAGCCAAACACATTTACGTGTTAATATTGAATTACATCTTATCTTCTTTCGACTAACTTAAACGTAATAGATATGAGATGTCAACTTTTTGATCAAATAGTACTATTTTTTGTCATATCTTACGATTTATGTACTTGATTGACGCTTTAACGGCCCCGATATAATCTAGGTCAGAACGACTTATACAGAGGTACACTAGGAAATGCAGTTCTTAGCACAATTTAATATGGGTATTCTTCAACTTCATCGACTACGCTTAAATAAAGATGATGATAAGAGCACTGATAACTCTGGGGATGATGGTTACTTATTACTCGAAGAGTCTAAGCCTGAATTAAAAAAGCCATCGCTCTATAAAGTTATGATGATGAATGATGATTACACGCCAATGGAATTTGTGGTGCATGTTTTGCAGTCATTCTTCGCTATGGATAGAGAAAAGGCGACACGTGTCATGCTTCAGGTCCATAAAGATGGCAAAGCAAATTGTGGCGTTTTTACCCGAGATATTGCAGAGACAAAAGCGGCTCAGATTATTGAATATGCGAAACAAAATGAACATCCATTGCTTTGCGAGATCCAAGCAGTTGACGATGAATAAGTTGAATGAATAATGTTATATCTAATGAGGATATCAAATGTTAAGTAAAGAGCTTGAGCAAACCTTAAACGAAGCCTTTAAAGGCGCTCGTGTTAAACGTCATGAATTTATGACCGTTGAACATCTTTTGCTGTCTCTGCTAGACAATAGTGCTGCGTTGGACGTCTTAAAGTCCTGTGGTGCTGATTTATCAGCTTTACGCAATGAGCTGATAGAGTTTGTTGATGCAACTACTCCCTTGATTCCTGAGGCCGAGAACGATCGTGAAACACAGCCGACACTCGGCTTTCAACGCGTTCTACAACGAGCAGTCTTTCATGTGCAGTCATCGGGCAAAAAAGAAGTTACCGGTGCTAATGTTCTGGTTGCTATTTATAGTGAGCAGGAAAGTCAGGCTGTTTACTTCCTTAAAATGCAAAGTATTGCCAGGCTCGATATTGTCAACTTCATTACCCATGGTATTTCCAAGGTGGGTGACGACAATGCTAATAGCGATTCGGTACAGAGTGACGATATCAGCGAAGGCGAGAATGCCCCTGCGTCTACTGACCCGCTAGAAAACTATGCAGTTAACCTTAATGTGGTGGCTGAGGAAGGCCGTATTGACCCCTTGGTCGGTAGAGATCATGAAGTTGAGCGTGTTACACAAATACTTTCACGTAGACGTAAAAATAACCCGCTATTAGTGGGTGAGTCTGGTGTGGGTAAAACGGCAATAGCTGAAGGTTTAGCCAAGAGAATAGTCGATGGGGATATTCCTGAAATTCTAGAAGGCAGCGTTGTTTACTCACTGGACATGGGTGCATTATTAGCAGGCACTAAGTATCGTGGCGATTTTGAAAAACGGTTTAAAGCATTATTGGCAGAGCTTAAAAAACGTGACCGCTCCATACTCTTTATTGATGAGATACACACTATTATTGGTGCGGGTGCAGCATCAGGTGGTGTTATGGATGCCTCTAACCTATTAAAGCCTTTACTATCCTCGGGCGAAATCCGTTGTGTTGGCTCGACAACTTTCCAAGAATACCGTGGTATTTTTGATAAAGATCGCGCCTTGTCTCGACGTTTCCAAAAAGTGGACGTGAATGAGCCTAGTGTTGAAGATACGTATAAAATCTTAAAAGGCCTTAAATCACGTTTTGAAGAGCATCATAATATTAAATATACCGATGCAGCACTCCGTTCGGCGTCGGAACTCGCTAGTCGTTATATCACTGATCGATTTATGCCTGATAAGGCCATTGATGTTATTGATGAGGCTGGTGCTTATCAGCAGTTACAAACTCCTAGCAAGCGTAAAAAACAGTTGGGTGTTAACGATATCGAAAAAGTCATTGCCAGTATTGCGCGCATTCCACCGAAAACTGTCTCTACATCTGATAAAGAGCAACTGCGGAAGCTAGATGGAACATTAAAAATGACAGTCTTCGGTCAAGATGATGCCATCGACGCATTGACTACTGCTATTAAGTTGTCTCGTGCAGGTTTAGGTGCAGAAGATAAACCCATTGGTTCTTTCTTATTTACTGGCCCCACTGGTGTCGGTAAAACTGAATTGTGCAAACAACTTTCAGAGGCCATGGGTATTGACTTGATTCGTTTCGATATGTCCGAGTATATGGAGCGACACACTGTCTCTCGCCTAATAGGTGCGCCTCCTGGTTATGTTGGCTTTGATCAAGGTGGCTTATTAACTGAAGCGGTAACCAAGCAGCCTCATAGTGTCGTGTTATTAGACGAAATTGAAAAAGCACACCCTGAGGTATTTAATATTTTACTACAGGTTATGGATCACGGTACATTGACTGATAATAATGGACGTAAAGCGGATTTCCGCAACACCATCATTATTATGACAACAAATGCGGGTGCAGAAGAGATGAGTCGAGCCTCCATTGGTTTTACTCAGCAAGATCACAGTACCGATGGCATGGAGGCACTCAAAAAAGTCTTTACGCCAGAGTTTAGAAACCGCCTTGACTCGACCATTCAGTTTTCTGCGCTTTCTAGAGAGGTGGTTAAAACCGTTGTTGATAAATTCTTGGTGCAATTACAATTACAACTCGATGATAAGCGTGTTGTGCTTAATATCGACGACGAAGCGAGAGCTTGGTTGGCTGATAATGGCTATGATGAAAAAATGGGCGCTAGACCGATGGCTCGATTGATTCAAGATAAGCTTAAAAAGCCACTGGCCGAAATGGTGCTGTTTGGTGATTTAAGTGGCGGTGGTGCTGTCAATATCTCGGTTCGCGGTGATAAGCTAGTACTAGAAGTAGAGAGCGAGTTAGAGCCTGCTTGAGTAACTTAAATAGATAGGCGTTAAAATAAGCCATAAAAAAGAGCCGCTACAGGCTCTTTTTTTATTTGAGTATAAAACCGTTGATTAGCGTGCGCGAAATGTAATGCGACCCTTTGATAAGTCATAAGGTGTCATTTCAACCTTAACTTTATCGCCTGTTAAAATACGAATGTAGTTTTTGCGCATTTTTCCAGATATATGTGCAGTTACTACATGGCCATTTTCTAGTTTTACACGAAAAGTCGTGTTAGGAAGGGTGTCGATAACTTCGCCATCAAATTCAATATTTTCTTCTTTTGCCATCCGGCACAAACCTCTTTAAAGCCTTTATAAATAAGCGCTGCATTGTGCCTGAAATTTGTCTGTGCGCCAAGGCGTAATTACAGTACAAGCAGCCATTGAGAGCCATTTTGTATCTCTAGGGGTCGATAAGCCGATTTATAGCTCATTTTTTGGCAGGATTTGATCCAGTAGCCGAGGTAAACAGCGGGTAAATTATGGAGTTTTGCTTGTTCTATTAAAAAAAGGATAAGAAAATTACCTAAACTACGTTTTGCTAGGCTAGGCGAGTAGTAGCTATAAACGGCTGCGATGCCGTTATCCATTATGTCAGATACAGATACACCGACAAGCTTGCCATTGTGTCTCACCTCGTAATAGCGAACAGATTCCCAGTCGCTAGTTAAAAAGTTACGAAACTGCTCTTTTGATGGAGGGTACATGTCGCCATCGCTGTGTCTTTGAGTAATATATTCTTCATATAAAATATAGTGCTCCTCGGTATCAATTGTCTTGACGATAGCAATCGATAGGTCTTGATTACGTTTCCATGTGCGTTTTTGTTGTTTGCTGGGTTCAAATAGGCTAACAGGTATTCGAACAGGGATGCAGGCATCACAATGTGTACACATTGGTTTATAAATATGTGTGCCGCTGCGTCTAAAGCCGTATTCAGATAATTGTGAGTAGAGTGTTGTATCGATTTTTTGTTTTGGGTTTAAAAATAAAGTGCTAGCTTGCTGCTGCTCAATATAACTACAGGGGTGTGCCTGCGTTTGAAAAAACTGGAGTGATTCAAGGGCACTCGTATTTTTTTCACTCGCGATAATACTGTCGTCTAATTCACCCATAATAAATAACGTTATTTTTATACTGCTTAGTGAATAAACCTGAGTCAGGTACTTCTTGATAACCAGTAGTTTGTATCAAGTGTAATATCTTGTGTATCCCATTCTGGCTGTGATGATATCAGGTCTAATTTTGTTGTGTTTTGTTGGATAATCTGTTCAAAACTTAATCTGTCAATCTCTATTGCGCCAAGGCTACTTAAATGGTCATTGTGTACCTGACAATCAATAAGCTTATATTGCCATTGTTTTAAGTGTTCCACTAGGTGCGCAATCGCTATTTTAGAGCCGTTAGTCATTTGGCTGAACATCGATTCACCAAAAAAAACATGTCCGATAGCAACGCCATAGAGCCCGCCACATAGTTTATCTTGCTGCCACACTTCAATAGAGTGGGCAAAACCTGCTTGGTGAAGGGCGAGGTAGCTTTGCTCCATTGAATGCGTAATCCATGTTGCCGATTCA
Organism: uncultured Pseudomonadales bacterium; assembly: GCA_947488935.1. Taxonomy (GTDB): domain Bacteria; phylum Pseudomonadota; class Gammaproteobacteria; order Pseudomonadales; family Cellvibrionaceae; genus CANLBN01. The sequence goes on along the minus strand of CANLBN010000004.1, from coordinate 63,480 downwards.
TCATCGAATAGGGTACCTCTCCTTGGTTTGGCGCAAGCCGTAATAACATCGTGGAATTTATTGTTAATGGTGACAGAAAACCCACCTTTCTTAAGGGCTTTGCGCAAGCTTCGACTAATATGGAATTGGTGAGGGTAAATGACCATTCTTGGAGAAGGGGTCCACCATAATATAGGGTCCCCTTCATTGAACCATGGAAATATACCCCGTTTGTAAGCCGCCAGTAACCATGGCACTGATAGCTCTCCGCCTGCTGCAAGTAAGCCATTGGGCTCACTTAATGCGTGATGAGTATCTGGGAACTCAACGGTTAACGGGTCTAGCCAGGGTAATTTCATTTAAATTATTACTTTAAATAAATCCTTTAAGTATTTGATAGTTAAAGAAAATTAATCATCAAGAAACTTTTCGGCGTCTAGTGCGGCCATACAGCCAAATCCGGAAGAGGTAATGGCTTGCCTATAAATATGATCAGCTACATCACCTGCCGCGAAAACACCTTCGACACTAGTTTGCGTCGCATTACCATCTAAGCCACTGTTAATGGTGATATAGCCATCTTGCATGGCTAGTTGGCCCTCAAATAAACCAGTGTTTGGCGTGTGTCCAATAGCAATGAAGACCCCTTGTAATGTTATATCCTGTGTTTCCCCACTTTCTGTACTTTTAATACGCATCCCGGTAACACCTGATTGATCGCCAAGGACTTCATCGAGTGTGTTGTTCCAAAGTAATGTTATATTGCCATTTTTTGCTTTCGCTAATAACTTATCCTGCAGTATTTTTTCCGAGCGCAAGCTGTCACGCCTGTGTACTAGAATCACTTCTTTACAGATGTTCGATAAATAAAGGGCTTCTTCAACTGCGGTATTACCACCACCTATGACCGCAACGACCTGATCACGATAAAAATAGCCATCACATGTCGCACAGGCACTGACTCCTTTTCCCATAAATGCTTTTTCTGAATCTAGGCCTAAATACCGTGCAGAGGCACCGGTTGCAATAATTAATGAGTCGCAAGTGTAAGTCTCGTTACCTTTAATAGTAAAAGGTCGCTTATTGAGGTCGACTTCGTTAATGTGGTCAAAAATAATGTTTGTATCAAAACGCTCTGAATGCTCTTGCATTTGTAGCATTAAATCGGGGCCTTGGAGGTCTGGGGCGCCACCTGGCCAGTTCTCTACCTCTGTGGTAGTGGTCAATTGCCCGCCTTGTTGCATGCCAGTAATCACAGCAGGCTTTAAATTAGCACGCGCCGCATAAATAGCCGCAGTATAACCAGCTGGCCCTGAGCCAAGAATTAATAAGCGGTGATGATTGTCTACACTCATGGTGAATTCCACTGTAAAATTAATAGTAAATTTATGTTAATGTGCTGAATAACCTAGAAAAAGTTACTCTAGCTAGTAAAATGGCGACATCATACCATGACGTTATCTATCTCAGTAGGGCTATTACTGGCTTATTAAATGAGATTCTTTTGCGTTATAAAAGAGCGCGAAGCAATAACTCATCTTTTAAATTTTTAGTGTTTTTGAGTGTAAACTTCTATAGGAATAACACGAAGAAGCAGATTTTTTGTACGGCCTTATATTACTTAGGGTATTGTTTATCTAAGAGTGCTTAATTAGTTTGATGAGCTGCGAGACTCTGTTGTTAAAATAGTTAGTGTCCAGTTATCCAAAAGAGAGAAGTTGTTTTATTTGTTACATCGGTTTAATAGAAGGCAACGATAAACTCTATAGTCACTATTATAGTTATCGTAATTTAGTACTTTTTATCAAGGTTATTTATAGTTGAAATCTTTATCCAAAACAGTGAATGAAACAACACCGGTCCAAAATACGCTACTTAGAATATTAAAAGAAGGTGCATTAATTGGTTGGTTGTTGTTGTGTATCTATTTGTTAGTTGCATTAACGTCTTATTCTTCCTCGGATCCTGGTTGGTCGAGTACGGGTAATTCTACCTATATAAAAAATACTGCAGGTCCAGCAGGTGCTTGGATGTCCGATGTCTTCTATTCTTTATTCGGGTACATTGCTTATTTATTTCCATTGATGATTTTGTATCGTTTATGGCGTGTATTCATGACCAGAAATACCAACGAATTTTTTGATGTTCTTATGTTTTTTGTAAGGTTGGTAGGTCTTGTGTTGGTTGTTATTGCTGGAACAGGTCTAGTCTCTTTGCAAATGGGGGCAGCTAGTGCCAATTTGCCTTTTTCTAATGGTGGTATATTAGGTGTTTCTGTTGCTGAGTCTGCGGAGAGTGTTTTTGGTTATGTCGGCGCAAATTTATTACTGATGGCGGTAGGATTGTTTGGTATTACTATTTTTACCGATTTATCTTGGCTATTACTAATAGATACTATTGGCCTAAAAACCATACAGTTTTTTGCTTGGTTAAAGAAAAGAATAACACTTTACAAAGACAATAAAAAAGAACAAAAAGATATTTTATCGACGGTACAAACACGTAAAGAAAAAGTTTCTAAGCAGTTAGAAAAAAATAAACAACGTATTCCGCCAACTATTTCAAAACCGGTTGTCAAGCCACAACCTAGTGCGCGTGTAGAAAAAGAAAAACAAGCCAACTTGTTTGACGCTCCTGTAACGGGCGAGTTACCCCCCATTAATTTGTTGGACCCGAGTGATGAGAAAAGCGATAAAGGCTTCTCTGTTGAATCATTGGATGCAATGTCGCGCCTACTTGAAATCAAATTAAAAGATTTTGGTGTGATTGCCGAAGTGGTATCGGTTTTACCGGGTCCTGTGGTCACTCGGTTCGAAATACAACCCGCAGCGGGTGTTAAGGCGAGCCGTATTACTAATCTAGCAAAAGATTTAGCGCGTTCAATGGCTGTAGTCAGCGTGAGAGTCGTTGAAGTTATTCCTGGTAAAACTGTAATGGGTATAGAGATACCCAACGAACATCGCGAAATGGTAAGGCTTAGTGAAATTATCTCTTCCGATGTTTATGACTCATCTAAGTCTCCGTTAACGTTAGCCTTAGGCCACGATATTGCTGGTGAGCCTGTGGTTGCCGATATGGCAAAAATGCCACACTTACTGGTAGCGGGTACAACAGGCTCGGGTAAATCCGTCGGCGTTAACGCAATGATATTAAGTATGTTGTATAAGTCGACACCCAAAGAAGTACGTTTGATTCTTGTTGATCCAAAAATGCTGGAGCTGTCGGTTTACGAAGGGATTCCACATTTATTAACACCGGTTATTACTGATATGAAAGATGCAGCTAATGGGCTCCGTTGGTCTGTTGGCGAGATGGAGCGTCGTTATAAATTAATGGCGGCTCTTGGTGTAAGAAACTTGGCTGGATATAACCGTAAAGTTGAAGACGCTATCAAAAAAGGCGAGCCAATACTTGACCCACTATGGCGGCCAGAAGAAGAATTTATTGCGGGTGAAGATATTCCTACAGCACCAGCCTTAGAAACATTACCCGCCATTGTTATTATTATTGATGAATTTGCTGACATGATGATGATCGTTGGTAAAAAAGTAGAGCAACTCATAGCACGTATTGCACAAAAAGCACGTGCGGCAGGGATTCATTTAATGCTCGCAACTCAACGTCCCTCTGTTGATGTCATTACTGGTTTGATCAAGGCTAATGTGCCCTCGCGCATTGCCTTCCAAGTGTCCTCTAAAATCGATTCACGTACTATTTTAGATCAAGGTGGTGCCGATCAATTATTGGGCCATGGTGACATGTTGTATTTGCCATCGGGTACCAATATGCCCACGCGAATTCACGGTGCTTTTGTCGATGACCACGAAGTACATCGAGTTGTCGCTGACTGGAAACGACGCGGTGAACCTAATTATTTAGAGGGTGTTATTGACGAAAGTACAAATACAATTCCTGTCCCGGGCTTAGCCACCGAAGGAGAAGACGAAGATAGTGAGAGCGACGCCTTGTACGATGAAGCCGTTGCTTTTGTTACGCAATCACGCAAGGCATCTATTTCTTCTGTACAACGGAAGTTGCGTATAGGCTACAACCGTGCTGCTCGTTTAGTTGAGTCAATGGAGGCGTCAGGTGTTGTTTCAGAAGCAGGGCATAATGGTTCAAGAGAAGTTTTGGCTCCACCACCGCCCAGCTAACAACCCTTTCAGGTATGATTCATATTTTTTGTGCTAACGTAGCCGTCTATATTGATCTAATTACTGTATGCATTAATTAGATCAATAGGACTGTCATTTACTGATGAATTTAAATGTTATGAAAATTGTTTACTGTTGTTTATTGCTGTTAATCTCTTTGACGGTTACTGCCGATGACTCGAAAGAGTTGGCGGAGTTATTAGAAGCTTACAAGACCATACAAGGTAACTTTGAGCAGAGCTTAAAAGATGAGAAAGGAGAACTTATTCAAGAGTCTTCGGGTACCTTTGTTGTTAAATCACCCGGCTTTTTTCGTTGGGATACACAGGACCCTTTTCCACAGCTACTGGTGTCAAACCTAGATAAAATTTGGTTATACGATCCTGATCTTGAGCAGGTGACGATCCGACCCTATAGTCAAGAGGTTGACCAATCTCCCGCGTTATTACTCAGCGGTGATGTAGAAAAAATATCGGCTATTTACAATATTCAAAAAGTTAATACCGATGCCGATACTAATAAATTAACGAGTCGGTTTGTGCTAACGCCCAAAGTCACTAATAATGTTTTTATACAACTAGAACTGGGGTTTATTAATAAAGATTTGTCTGAAATGTATTTGGCCGATAGCCTTGGCCAAACTACACGTTTTATATTAAAAGATACCATTCTCAATAAAGCTGTCGAAAACAATGTGTTTGAATTTGATATTCCCGAAGGGGTCGATGTACTTACCGATGAATAAAAATAAATTCTACGCTGCTAATGCTAAGTAATAAGCGCTAATGGAAAAAGACCTTTTTGAAAAGCCAGCAATAAATACGCATATGCCATTAGCTGCGCGCTTAAGGCCGCAAACCTTAGATGAGTATATTGGTCAACGGCATTTGTTAGGGCAGGGTAAACCACTTAGAGATGTGATTGACAAAGGGCAACTACATTCTATGGTCTTTTGGGGGCCTCCCGGAGTGGGTAAAACTTCTTTGGCAAAGTTATTAGCACATTTAATTGATGCACATTTTGTCACTTTATCGGCAGTTATGGCCGGTGTTAAGGACATAAGAGAAGCTGTAAGTCAGGCAGAATTTCATCTGCAGTCGGGTAGGCGAACACTATTATTTATTGATGAGGTACATCGTTTTAATAAATCACAACAAGATGCTTTTTTACCCTATGTAGAAAACGGCACCGTAACATTTATTGGTGCCACTACAGAAAACCCATCCTTCGAATTAAACAACGCTTTATTGTCTCGCTGTCGTGTTTATGTACTACGTGCATTGGCAGAGGATGATATTAAAGCACTGTTAAAGCAGGCATTGGCTGATAAAGAGAAAGGGCTTGGTCAACAAGCACTTGTGTGTGATGCCGATGTTTTAAGTTTATTGGCAAAAGCGGCTAATGGTGACGCAAGGCGTGCACTGAATTTATTAGAGATTGTGAGTGATTTAGCCGTTGATCAAAAAATTACTTATGAATCAGCGGTAGACGTTATTGGTGGTGACGTGCGCCGGTTTGATAAAGGCGGTGATATTTTTTACGAGCAAATATCTGCCCTACATAAAGCTGTTAGAGGCTCGTCGCCAGATGCTGCACTCTATTGGTGCATGCGCATGTTGGATGCTGGTTGTGACCCCCTCTACGTCGCTCGCCGAGTCGTGCGTATGGCAATAGAAGATATTGGTAATGCCGATCCTCGTGCGCTTCAAGTCAGTTTAAATGCATGGGAGACACAAGAGCGACTAGGTAGCCCGGAAGGGGAATTAGCCATTGTGCAAGCAGTTATGTATTTAGCCTCCGCACCAAAGAGTAATGCGGTGTATAATGCGTTTAATTCTGCCAAAGCAGATATACAGCAATTGCCTGATTATGATGTGCCGGTTCATCTGCGCAATGCGCCAACACAATTAATGAAGTCCTTAGATTATGGTGCAGAGTATCGTTACGCGCACAATGAACCAGAAGCCTATGCTGCGGGCGAAAATTACTTCCCCGAAGAAATTGCTGATAAACACTATTATTATCCTGTAGAGCGTGGACTAGAGTTGAAAATCAAAGAGAAGTTAATCTACCTTAAAGAACTTGATCGCCAAAGTTCTGTACAGCGTTATTCTGTATCACCTAAAGAGGATAAACCTACATCATGATTTGGTTATCCGTTGCATTGGGGGGGGCTTTAGGAGCAATGAGTCGATATGGTTTAACTTTGTTGATACCGGTTTCTCATAACGGCTTTCCATGGGCAATTTGGTTTGCTAATGTGCTCGGCTCAATTTTAATTGCTTTCTTTTATGTGTTAATTGTAGAGAAGGCAGTACTAGCAGAGCAGTGGCGATTTTTTATTATTGTTGGCTTTTTAGGTGCACTCACTACTTTTTCAAGTTTTGCACTAGATGGCTTGCTGCTTTGGCAAAATGGGGAGCTTATTATTGCGCTGGTTTATATTATTAGCACTGTGGTTGCCTGCTTAGTTTGTGCGGGCTTAACGATTGGTATTCTTCAGCGCTTATTATAAAGGTGAGTTAGGGTTTATTGATCTAAAGGGTCGTTGTCAGAGAATGAATAAATAATATGGAGAAGGCTATGAAAAATAATTTTGTCGCTAAACATGCGAAAAAATTTAATAAATCTATTGTTTTTAAAGACAAAAAGAAAGCACTTAAGCGCGGAGAAAGTAAGTACAGTAAAAAAGCAATACGCAACAATATAGAGTCTTATCAAATAGCAGCATAATATATACGCGAATGTTGTTATCTGATAAGGCTTTTGTTTAACCTCTAACTATTAACTGTAGATACTCAGTAGTAAAAATTTGGAATGATTAATTATGCTTGATTTGAAGTTGGTTCGTAGCGAACCAGAACTTATTGCCAAGGCATTGGCAAAACGTGGATTTAAACTCGATGTAGAGACATTAAATGCGCTTGAGTCTGAACGTAAAGTACTGCAAATAAAAGCAGAATCCTTACAGCAAGAGCGTAATTCGAGAGCAAAGAATATAGGTAAAGCAAAAGCTGCTGGCGAAGATATTGCTCCATTACTTTCAGAAGTCGAGAGCTTGAAAGAACAATTGGCAACGGCAGATACAGATTTAAAAGCAGTCCAAGATAAATTAAATACCATTTTAAATGCGCTGCCCAATATGCCTGCCGATGAGGTGCCAGAAGGCGCCACGGAAGACGATAATATTGAAATCAGGCAATGGGGTACTCCGCGAGAGTTTACGTTTACCGTTAAAGATCATGTCGATTTAGGTGAAATATCTAATGAACTTGACTTTGAAGTAGCCACTAAACTAACAGGCTCTCGCTTTGCAGTTATGCGCGGGCAACTAGCACGTATGAATCGCGCCTTGATTCAGTTTATGTTAAATACGCATATCGAAGAGCATGGTTATCAAGAAATCTATGTGCCGTACCTTGTCAATAAAGATTCTTTATTTGGGACAGGCCAGCTCCCTAAATTTGAAGAAGATTTATTTAAAACAAACGATGAGCGCGATTTATATTTGATTCCTACGGCAGAAGTCCCTGTGACTAATATTTTGCGCGATGAACTGCTAAAAGAAGATGTGTCTTTGCCGATTAAACTGGTTTGTCATACACCTTGCTTTAGAAGCGAAGCGGGCAGCCATGGGCGCGATACTCGTGGAATGATCAGGCAGCACCAATTTGAAAAAGTAGAGTTGGTTAATTTTGTTAAGCCAGAAGATTCGGATCAAGCACTAGAGGATTTAACCGCTTGTGCTGAAAAAATATTACAAAAATTAGAGTTGCCTTATCGCACGGTTATTTTATGTGGTGGTGATATCGGTTTCTCCTCGGCAAAAACTTACGATATTGAAGTGTGGGTTCCCTCACAACAAAAGTACCGAGAGATTTCATCTTGCAGTAGTTTTAGAGATTTTCAAGCGCGCAGAATGAAAGCGCGCTATCGCAACCCCGAGACCGGTAAAAGTGAATTCTTGCACACACTTAATGGCTCTGGTTTAGCGGTAGGTCGTACATTGCTTGCCATTATGGAAAACTATCAACAGGAAGATGGTAGTATAAAAGTGCCAGAAGTACTACAACCTTATATGGGTGGTATTGAGGTTATTAGTCATTCTTAAGGGTGGCTGAATAGGCTTAGGTGACAACAAAAAAGGCGCTTTTTAGTGCCTTTTTTAATTTTATATTTATAAGATAGAGATTTGATCATGGATTTTATGCCATTCTTTTTCGATTTAAAAAATCGAACGTGTTTATTTGTCGGTGGTGGTGCTATTGCAACGCGTAAGGCGCGTCTGATTAGTAAAGCGGGTGCACGTATTATTGTTGTAGCGCCTTATATTACTGATGAAATGCAATTGCTGGTAAAAGAATGCCATGGCGAATGTCACTTTAGAAAATTTGAAGAAGCAGATCTAGAATGCGCGATGCTGGTCATTTGTGCAACCGATGATAGTGAGGTCAATAAACACGTATCGCAAGTAGCGCAGGCACAAAAACTACCAGTTAACGTTGTCGACTCGCCAGATTTGTGCAGTATTATTACTCCTGCCATTGTTGATCGCTCGCCATTGATGATTGCTATTACTAGTGGTGGCGAAGCGCCGGTACTTGCGCGTCAAATACGCTCTAAGCTTGAGGTAATGTTCCCCTCTAGTTACGGGACACTCGCAAAAATCGCGAGTAAATTTCGCCATATCGTTAAAAATAAATTAACCTCGGGTGAGCAACGTTTACGCTTTTGGCAGTCGGTTTTTGAGGGGCCAATTGCCGAAAAAGCATTTTCGGGCAAGATAAGCGATGCCGAAAAAAGTATTCATGCACTTTTAGAGTCCTATCAGAATCTTGAGACTAATGAGCTTAGTGGTGAGGTGTATTTAGTCGGTGGTGGCCCAGGGGATCCTGATTTATTAACCTTTAAAGCACTTCGTCTAATGCAGCAAGCAGATATTGTCTTATACGATAGATTGGTGAGTGATGCCGTTTTAAATTTGGTGCGCAGAGATGCCGAGCGCGTTTATGTGGGTAAGCGGCGTGACGATCATGCTGTGCCTCAACAAAATATTAATCAGCTGCTGGTTGACTACGCACAGCAGGGCTTGCGTGTATTGAGGCTAAAAGGGGGCGATCCTTTTATCTTTGGTCGTGGTGGAGAGGAAATAGAATTACTTGCCGAAAATAATGTGCCTTTCCAGGTGGTGCCAGGGATTACTGCTGCCTCTGGCTGTTCGGCATACTCTGGTATTCCTTTAACCCACAGGGATCACGCGCAATCAGTACGCTTTGTTACCGGGCATACAAAAGATGGCAAGCTCGATTTAGATTGGCAGTCCTTTCTAGATTCACGCCAGACTTTAGTTTTTTATATGGGGCTTGTTAACCTCGATGAGATCTGTCGTGAACTTATAACTTGTGGCCGAGATGAAAATACCCCCGCCGCTTTAATAGAAAAGGGAACAACACCAGACCAACGTGTTGTTGTTGGGTCACTTTCTACCTTGTCAGATAAAGTGAAAAATGAAGCGGTAAGAGCGCCAACATTATTGGTAATAGGTAGTGTGGTTTCACTGAATAGCCAATTAAATTGGTATAAAAATAAGTAATATCTGATGCCCCTTAAGGATTGATGTTTTATCACAATACTAAGCAGTTACGCCTGTTTGGCATATGCTTTTTTGTCTAAATAGGGGTTTTCTAGCAATAATATTGATGATTTAAATATGACTTTTTTTTCATATATTATGGCTTAAACTTTATTTACCTCCTTATTTAAGTGACTTTTAATTTTTTTGATACAAAAAATCATATTTTTATATGAATAAAAATTCATAACTTTTGTCGATTCTCCCTACTTTTTTTAACGTAATTTAAAAACTTGCCGGAGATGGCCATGAATCCTTGGAAAGACAAGATTAATCGTGGTAGTCTTTGATAATCGCTAGTTATAGATTAGTGACTTTTCTTGTTACAAAACCATAATAACTACAAGTGGAGCAAGCAGAACACCATAATTAATTATAATAATCTGAGGAATAATAATGACTATCAAAGAAGCATTAACAGACCTCCCTATAGAAACATCCGATACAGGGTTTTATACGGGGTTTAGTAAATTCATAGCCTTACCTTCAAAAATAATAATCAGCACACTAATTATTTGGGCTTGTGCCTTTCCCAAACAGGCAGGCGAAATCTTATCGGCAGTCCAAGCTTTTACTCTGGAGAATTTCGGCGCTTGGTATATATGGGTGGTCACATTCTATGTCATCGTTTGCTTAGCATTAGCTTTGTGGCCATCATCGGGACGTATGAATTTGGGTAAGCCCGGCGAAAAGCCAGAGTTTTCTAACTTTTCTTGGTTCTCAATGATGTTTGGTGCCGGTATCGGTGTAGGCATGTTGACTTGGGCTGTTGCTGAACCCATGATTCACTTTTATAACAACCCAGAAGTTATCCGAGGTTTAGTTGAAGGCGGAACCGCTGAAAACGTCAGAAATGCCTATAAATGGTCATTTTTGCATTGGGGCTTGGGTGCTTGGGCGTGTTATGCATTAGTTGGTTTATCATTAGCATTTTTCGCTTATCGTCGTGATTTGCCACTTACCATGCGCTCTGGATTAACCCCTCTTTTCGGTAAGTCACTCTCAGGTGGTTTAGGTAACGTTGTTGATGTTGTTGCGGTTGTTGCAACAATCTTGGGTGTAGCTCAAGCATTAGGCTTTGGTGTCGAACAGTTTACATTGGGCCTACATCGAATAGGCGTTGGTGATTGGTTATTAACCGCAAATGCCGACGGAAAAGAAGTTCCTTCAACAGCTGCCATCATTTTTGCTTTAGTTATTATTATGGGAGCTTCAACTCTCTCCGCACTATCTGGTGTTGGCCGTGGTATCAAATGGTTGTCTAATATCAACATGATATTGAGTATCGCTCTATTGTCCTTCTTATTAATTTTTGGTGCGACATGGTTCGGTCTTACTGCATTATTTAATGGCCTTATCGATTATGTGATTGCATTGCCTTATCTATCATTTGCTGTGTTTAGTGCAGATGGTACAGAAGTAGGTGATAAGGTTGCAGGTTGGCAGGGTGGCTGGTCAGTATTCTACTGGGCCTGGTGGATCGCTTTTGCTCCTTTCGTTGGGCTTTTCCTTGCTCGTATCTCAAGAGGACGCTCTATTCGTGAGTTCGTTCTAGGTGCGATGATTTTGCCATCTATTGTTTGCTTTATCTGGTTCTCTTTTGCCGGTGGTACAGCAATTAGCCTTGAACTTACTGGTGAAGCTGGAGGCGCTATTAAAGATGCACTTAACGGCGACAAGCTCTATGCGGTTATGGGTGTATTACTCAATGAAACAGCCGCTTGGATTGCAACAGCATTGATCCTTATACTGCTATTAACCTACCTAGTTACATCTGCTGACTCGGCAGTATTAATTGTTAACACAATTAACGCAGCAGGTGATGAAAGCCCTAAAGGTCGCGCACATATTATCTTCTGGGGTGTTTCACTTGGCTTAGTGGTTGGCTCATTACTAATTGCTGGTGGTTATAAAGCTATTGTGACCGCGATGGTGATCGGTGCATTCCCATTCTCCGTGGTGATGGCGCTGATGTGCTTATCTCTTATTAAAGCAATTTATCGTGATGGATTGCGTGAGAAAGCAGGTGTGCCAACAACCGCAGCACCTTCAGAAGCTTAATCTTCAATAAGTAGCTTTTTATATATAACGAAATCCCCATTAGCTAAAAGCTAGTGGGGATTTTTTACTTTTATAGTTTGTAAAAATTGAACCGATAAGTACAGAAAATCATAAAAGAGGTCATGCCTTTTTTGCCTACATGGATGTAGGTACTTGGCGTGAGCAGGAGCGGAAGCCATGCCGTTGGATGTAGATAATTGGCGTGAGCAGGAGCCCGTTGAATATTTTGCTAATAGCACATTGCTATCTTTAATTTGTACCTCAAAGGGGGCTATTTTTCTTGCCAAAAATTCCACCAAGGCTTATTTGCAAGTTCCATATGCTGATGTTTTTTTAGTGTAAAAAATTGCAAAGATATAAAAATAATAATCACTTAGAGTCGTTGGAAAAGATCAGGTTTAGCTATCCCTTACTCTTATTGTTAGAGCATATATTCACTAAGTGTAAGACTAAGTTTTCCATATCTTTTTCATCAAATTCTTCGCGGTCTGCTGGCCGCATAGCTTCTTGTTCTTCATTTAATAGCTGCATGTAGTACTCTCTGATTTGCGTAGCAGATTCCGGTGCGCTATCGACGGCGATTTTCGCCATTTCTAATCGTAGTTCGGGTAATACTCGACCAATTTCAATGGCAACAGGAACGACTTGTTCTGGGTACCATCCGTTTAATTTTTTAATTAACTCCTCGGCAAGCTCTGGCTTTTCGACAACAATAGCGCGTGTAACATCTAAAATTTTATTAGGCGTTGCTTCGCTCATTACCTGATATAAACGTAATACATCGATTCCATCGACATTAACTACAGCGGCGACTACTTCCTCTGCAAGTTGAGGGTTGGCAATGGCAATGGCGCGTACTAGTTTTACCGCAGCGACAGGGTCAGTTTCAGCAATTGATGTCGCTGTTTCAGCCTCTATAGAAGGAGCAGAGTTATCAATATACTCCGCTCGGGGATCAAGTTCCGCTGGGGCTGCAAAAGCACTTGCCTGCATTACAAAAGCTTCTTGCTCATCTACAGGAAGTGCATCACGTATTTTCATTCGATATAGCACAAACATGGCCAACGATAGTTGTACGATGGCCAAGCAATAAAACAAAGCAGTATCGCCAAAAGTAGTCATTAATAAAGATGCAGAATAGGGGCCAATGACACCACCAATAGAAAAGGCCATGATCATACTTCCCATAGCAGATACCATTTCGCTTTGCTTTAGCTGATCAAAAGTTTGAGAAATACTGATAGGGTATATGCAAGAAATAATTCCACTGGTAATAGTTGTGGCTAAAAAGATAAGCCATAGTCCGTTTGATGGATCTAATAGACTAACAACAAAATCGGCAATGGCAGAAATAACGAGTAAAAATAATAAAATAGTGCGGCGATCAAACCGGTCGGATAAATAGCCAATTGGAAATTGTAGGAAAAAGCCACCAAGAATAGCTATACCTACATATAGGGAAATAGTAAAACTTTCAAATCCATAATGCTTGCCAACAACAGGCAACAAGCTCATTACAGCATAATAGGTTGCTCCTGCAGTAAAACAGCTAACAACGCCAAGGGGAGATATTTTATAAAGTTTTAATAGTGACATTGGAATCACTTCTATAATTTCTGGTGCTTTATTTTTACTTAGTGCAACAGGTATTAATGCAAAAGAAAAAATAATACCAGCTAATATAAATAACTCACTGCCAGATATTTCAAAAAGGCCAATAAAAAACTGTCCGCTAAAGAGGCCGATCATAATAATTGCGTTATAAACAGCAAGCACACGTCCACGTGTCTCTTTAGTAGAGCTTTCGCTTAGCCAGCTTTCCATAGCTGCATAAGTACAGGCTGTACAAAAGCCAGCAATGATGCGAGCGATAGCCCAAAGGATAGTGCTAGAATCTAGTGAGCAGGCCAAAACACTCGCAGCAACCAGTGCCACAGAGCCACTAAACATACGAATATGACCAACATTTTTAATTAAATTCTTACTGTACATTGCCCCTAGCAACATACCGATAAAGTAAAATGAAATAATTAAACCTATTGTGTTGGTATCTAGTCCATCGAGCTGCATTCGCAATGGTAGGAATGTATTGGTAAGTCCATTACCCATGAATAAAATAAAACAACTACTCAACAATGGTATAAGAGGGGAAAACGTTGCTAGCACATTGATGTCCTATAATAATTTGATGGTGCGTAAGAGGCTGTCTGTTTTTAACTTTTATAGCTCTGTATAATTCTTTAAGTTAAATGTTGATGCTGTTAAAAAATTCCAGCTTCTACACCGGCTGACATTGTCATTGCTAAGGTTTCAACTTGTTCAATAAAATCATCAGTAAAATCGCCCTTACAAATTTCTATGGGCTGGGCTTGATTCCATTTTAGCCCGCTAATGATTTTTTTAATGGCGATTTCGGTTCCAGTGCCATCGAGTCCCGCGCGAATATAACAACTATAGGGTAGGCCTTCTGTTTTTTCGAGGCAGGGATAGTAAATTCGGTCAAAAAAATCTTTGATTTCGCCACTCATATAACCGAAATTCTCGGTTGTCCCAATTAAAATTCCGTGAGCATTAAGTACGTCTGTTGCTTGTGCCTGTAAAGGTGGAATGCAATGTACATCAATATGGCCAATATCTGGGTGTGTGGCACCGCGAACAGCGGCATTAACAAGTGTTTTTGTATTTGCTGATGGCGTATTGGCAATGATCAATAGTCTTTTGTGAACAGTCATGACTAATCCATCTAGCATTATTATTAGACTGCTGATTTTGAACTTTATTGGAGGTGAAAATCAAGTAAAAAATTGGAGTAAGTGATAAAAATATTTGCTCAGTATTTAAGAAGTCTTAAGAACTCAGTAAATAACTTGTTCGCTATTTGAGCATTAAAATTTAATTGAGAGAATGTTAGTGAGTGGCACTGTTTTTGCGATAGTGAATATATTATTAGTCATAGCGTCAAAAAAGCGACATTTCATGGAATTACCAACATTTAGTCAATTTAAAGTCCCCGAGCCTCGGCGCGTCTTATCCTCTTTACAAACCTTAGGTGCAGGGAATGTTGGTATTCCACTGATGTTAATGATGTTGCTGGGTATGATGATTTTACCTGTCCCAGCCTTTCTTCTCGACGTATTCTTTTCTTTTAATATTGCACTTTCTATTGTTGTCCTACTGGTGGGGGTTTATAGCTTAAGGCCACTCGATTTTGCCGTTTTTCCGACTATTTTACTTTTAGCAACCTTGTTACGTTTGGCACTCAATGTTGCCTCTACACGCGTTGTGTTACTAGAGGGCCATGAAGGTGGAGATGCCGCAGGTAAAGTGATTCAAGCCTTTGGAGAGGTTGTCATTGGTGGTAACTACGCCGTTGGTATTGTTGTATTTCTCATTTTATTGATTATTAACTTTGTTGTTGTGACCAAGGGTGCTGGGCGTATTTCTGAGGTAAGTGCGCGTTTTACACTTGATGCAATGCCGGGTAAGCAAATGGCGATCGATGCTGACTTAAACTCAGGGCTAATCGATCAGGAAGAAGCAAAAACAAGGCGTAAGGATGTCGCAGGTGAGGCTGATTTTTATGGTGCGATGGATGGTGCGAGTAAGTTTGTGCGTGGTGATGCTATTGCGGGTATCTTGATTTTAATTATCAATATTATTGGTGGTTTGGGTATTGGTATGGCCCAACATAATCTAGAATTTTCCGATGCGATTGAAAAATATATTCTGCTAACCATTGGTGATGGCTTAGTGGCACAAATCCCATCTTTATTACTGTCTGTCTCAGCTGCCATTATGGTGACTCGCGTCAATAACAGTAATGAAGATATGCGTACACAGATTATGACGCAACTATTTGATTCCCCGAAGGCTTTGACGGTTTCGGCAGGGGTTCTCTTTATCATGGGCATTATCCCGGGCATGCCGCATATTGCATTTTTGGGGCTTGCAGCAGCTTGCGGTGGTATGGCTTATTTAATTAATCGAAGAAATAATGAGCCGAGTATTGAAGAAGTAGCAGCAGGGGAGGCCCCAGCTAGAGGAGCAAGTGTTTCTGGAGCACAGGCACTACCTGCATCACAACGACTACATCAAGACACTCCTATAGAAGGAAAGACAGAAAGTGTTGAGGTTAGCTGGGATGATGTTATGCCAGTGGATATCATTGGTTTAGAAGTCGGTTATCGATTAATTCCACTGGTTGATAAAAACCAAGGTGGAGAGCTATTAAATCGTATTAAAGGTGTGCGCAAAAAATTATCTCAGGAGCTTGGGTTTTTAATCCCCTCTGTACACATACGAGATAATCTCGACTTGTTGCCTAATCAATATAGGCTAACTCTTATGGGCGTTACGCTTGGGGAGGCCGAAGTTTTTACAGATAAAGAATTAGCCATTAATCCGGGTCAAGTTTTTGGCGATTTACAGGGTGCTAAAACAACTGACCCTGCCTTTGGTCTGGATGCAGTTTGGATTGAAAAAACGACAAAAGATAAAGCACAAACACTCGGCTATACCGTTGTCGATGCAGGTACTGTAATAGCAACACATCTCAATCAAATTATGCAAAAGCACAGTGATGAAATGTTAGGGCACGAAGACATTCAGCAGTTGCTTGATAATCTTGCAAAAAACTCCCCTAAACTTGTTGAAGAGCTTGTACCTACTACGGTCACGCTAAATGTACTACGTAAGGTATTGCAAAAATTATTACGCGAACAAGTATCGATAAGGGACTTTAGATCCATCGCCGAAGCTATAACGGGTTTTGGCCCTAGTCAAGATACCGAAGCACTAACGGCTATGGCACGTAAGGCGCTTTCACGACAAATTGTTCAGGGCATTATTGGCAATGAAGTTGAATTACCTGTTATGACATTAGATCCAGGGTTGGAACAGTTATTGCTGAGTTCAGTAGCACAGGCACAAAAATCTGGCGTTGATGAAGGGGCATTCATCGAACCCATTCTCGCTGATAAATTACAACAGTCCATTATGAATGCGGCTAAAAAGCAAGAAATAGTGGGTAAAGCACTAGTATTACTTGTCGCGGCGCAACTGAGGCCAATGCTTGCGAAGTTTGTGAGAATGTTTACCAACGAAATGCATGTGTTGGCATTTACAGAGGTGCCAGAAAACAAGCGTTTAACTATTGACGCTTCGATCAGTGCAGACACTCAATAGTTATTACAAAAAAGCCATAAATTTTAAAAGAGCGTTTATAAAACGCTCTTTACTCAGAAAAAGGTAGCAATTATGCAAACTAAACGTTTTATTGCAGCAGATATGAGTCGCGCACTTGATTTGGTGCGTGATGAGTTTGGTGAAGAAGCGATGATCTTATCGACGCAGCGTACAACTAAAGGAGTTGAAATTGTTGCCACTTTAGAAGAGGTGAAAATACCACAGCCCAGATCTCTACAAAAAGAGAATTCAGTGGCTAATAATTTAAATGTTGAACCGAGGTTAAAGCAATCTCAATATGAGACAGCTGCGTCAAATAGCACGTCCACGCTTGGTTTAGCATCGGGCAAAACACAAGAAGAATTAGCCACAGAATTAGAAAATGCAAGACGACGTATGCTTGCAATGCAGCAGCAAGAAAATTTAACATTGAACGAATGGGCAGAGCGTGAGACAGACAAGAGGCGCTTTAAAAACCCCACAGAGATTAGTAATCATACATCTGAAAAACCTATTTTAAGTTCTGTCAGATCGGAGGTTGTAGATAGGGTAGAAGCATCAATCAACGATGGTGATGGTGAAGAAATTTCTCGCCTTCATGAAGAAATTAGTAATATGCGTGAGTCTTTTGAGTCACAATTACAAGCGATGCTAGCTAGCCAAGAGAGGCAGTACGAAGAGCAGCTTAGCACACAAAGTATCATTCCTATTAGTGCAGAAATCAAACAGCGCCTGAATTCTTTGGGTTTAAGTCGAGCATGTAATGATCAGGTTATTCGCTCGCTACGTATGGTCGATGACAAATCTTTGAGTAAAGAAGCACTTTGGGGAGAGAGTTTAGCGCGTCTTTCGCACCTTATACCTGCAGTTACTAATGATCCTGTTTCAATGGGTGGTATTTATGCCTTTTTGGGTACAACAGGCGTCGGCAAAACAACGACGATTGCAAAACTAGCTGCACGTTATGTTATAGAGAATGGCGCAGATGATGTTGTTTTATTAACAACAGATACCTATAGGATAGCCTCTCACGATCAACTACGTTCGCTTGGAAAAATTCTTAATGTACATGTAGAAGTTGTCGACGACCTTCAATTATTACCTCAAATTTTATTATCCTACAGTAAAAAATCCTTAGTTTTAATAGATACACCAGGGATGAGCCATAGCGATCCATTATTTAAACAACATCTACAAGCACTAAAACGCTGCAGACATGTTCAAACTTGTCTCACTTTATCGGCCAATAGCCAATACCAAATGATGCAGGCAACAGTACATAGTTATCGCATTGCTAAACCTCGTTTTTGTGTTATGACTAAATTAGATGAATGTGCGAGCCTTGGTGATGGTATTAGTCTTTTGAGTACTAACGACTTGCCGCTGGCATATATTACAGATGGGCAGTCGGTACCTGACGATTTATCAGTGATGAAGCCTCATCAACTTGTTACAAAAGCGGTAGCCTTAACGAAAACCAGTAATATTTTTGGTAGCCATGCAAATCAGAGTGTGTAATCTTATTTTGCATCTATACTTACGAGTAGTTATAGCTGTGTTTACATTAATAAATAGTCAGGAGTCCTTGCGCTAATGAGTCATCCAATTCAGGTGGTTGCTGTCACCGGCGGTAAGGGGGGTGTTGGCAAAAGCAATATCTCAATTAATTTAAGCCTTGCCCTTGCCCAATTACAACGTCGAGTTGTTTTGCTCGATGCAGATTTTGGGCTGGCTAATATCGATGTATTGTTAGGTATCCGTGTAAAAAATACGATTGCCGATGTGCTTTCTGGCGAATGTGATTTGCGCGACATCCTTGTGACGGGTCCTGGTGGTATTCGTATCGTACCTGCGGCTTCCGGTGTACAACAAATGGCAGCCTTAACGCCTTATCAACATGGTGCAATGATTCAAGCCTTTAGTGAGCTCAGTGATCAAATGGATATCTTGATGATTGACACTGCCGCGGGCATTTCAGACTCGGTGATAAGCTTTGTCTGTGCTGCACAGGAAATTGTCGTTGTTGTCTGTGATGAGCCTTCATCAATTACAGATGCTTATGCGTTAATAAAATTGCTTAACACCGAATACAATATTCACCGTGTAAGAGTGATAGCCAATATGGTGTCAACGGCAAAAGAGGGGCAGCTACTTTTCAACAAATTACGTAGCGTGTGTGAACGCTTTTTAGATATCAGCATGCAATATGCCGGCGCTATACCATTAGATGATAATGTTCGTAAGGCAGTACAGCGACAAAAACCGGTACTTGAGTACGCACCACGTTGTAAAGCATCCATTGCCTATAAACAAATTGCCAATAAAATGCAGGATTGGCCTATCCCTTCTTCTCCTCGTGGCCATATGGAATTTTTTGTGGAGAGATTATTACAACAACAGGTCAGTGCGTAACCGTGTCTGTTGCTGATAGCATAAATATGTACGAGCAAACGAAACAGTGTTCTCAATTCTCGTCTATCGAAGACTATGCGCCATTGGTAAAGCGCATTGCCCAGCACATGATGTTGAGAATGCCTGCCAGTGTTCAAATAGATGACTTAATTCAAGCGGGTATGATTGGCTTATTGGAAGCATCACAAAAATATGATGCAGCTCATGGAGCTAGTTTCGAAACCTATGCGGGTATTCGTATTCGCGGAGCGATTATTGACGAGATGCGTCGCGGTGACTGGGTACCTCGTTCCGTTCACCGTAACTCTCGCCGTATTAATCAAGCGATTGCAGATATTGAGTTACGAGAAGGCCGTGACGCAACTAGCGCGGAGATTGCTAACGAATTAGATGTAGATATCAATGAATATCACACTATGTCACAGGATGCGATGTGTGGTCGTCTATTTAGCATTGATGAAAGTTTCGATGGTGAAGAGCCGCACCTAGGAGATATTAACAGCGTATTTAGCACACCGCATGTACAGACTCATAAAGAATCCCTGAAATTATCAATAGCGGAAGCAATACGAGGCTTGCCAGAAAAAGAGCAAATGGTACTCTCGCTATACTATACAGAAGAGCTTAATTTAAAAGAAATTGGTTTAATTTTAAACGTCAGTGAGTCACGCGTTAGTCAAATACATTCTCAGGCAACTTTACGCCTACGTTCTCGCCTAAAAGATTGGCTCTAAATAGCTGATTTCCTTAAATACTTCACACAAAATGCCATTTTTTTACATTTAAACTGGCTACATCAAAAACACCAGCTAGACTAATAGATAGAACTGCTTACAAGTCGAAGTGCGGAGGTTACATTGGACAAAAACATGAAGATCCTTATTGTTGACGACTTTTCAACGATGCGCCGGATTATTAAAAATTTATTGCGGGATTTAGGTTTCACAAACACTCAGGAAGCAGATGATGGGCTAACAGCACTACCTATGCTTAAGAGTGGAGACTTTGATTTTTTAGTCACTGACTGGAACATGCCAGGAATGACCGGCATAGACCTTCTTAAGCATGTGCGTGCTGATGAAAAGCTATCTGCGTTGCCGACCTTAATGGTAACAGCTGAGGCTAAGCGCGACCAAATTGTTGAGGCTGCTCAGGCAGGTGTCAATGGTTATGTTGTGAAGCCTTTTACAGCCGCTGCTCTCAAAGAAAAAATTGAAAAAATATTTGAGCGCGTATAGCAGTATTTCATTCTCTTACAAGTTTAAGGTTCGTAAATGACTACCGAAACAGAGTTACCTAGAGAAGATTTTATAATCGGCGAGTTACGACAGTGTGCCTCGTTACTTTTAGAAAAGCTTCAAAGCGATGATTATAAAGAAGCTTCGAAAATGATTGTTGATCTTAATGCGACTCGCGATAAGACCATTTTTCAGAGCGTTGGTGAATTAACACGCGCGCTACACGAATCGATTAAAAACTTTAATATCCCTGGTGATCAGCAACTATTAAGTAATCAAAGTGAAGGTGAAAACAACTCTGAGCTGAATGATGCATCAAATGGGCTAGAGTATGTATTAACACTCACTAAAAATGCAGCTGATAAAACAATGGATATGGTGGAAGAATGTGCACCTATATCGAGTGAGCTTGGGCAAGAAGCGAGTTCACTAAAGCAAGAGTGGCTGAGGCTTCGTAACCGCGAAATGACGCCTGATGAATTTAGAGCACTCTACACAAGACTTGATATCTACTTCGAAACACTAGATGTAGGTACGAACAAACTTAATGAAAATATGCAGAATATTATTTTGGAGCAAGGCTTTCAGGATTTAACTGGACAGGTTCTAAAAAAAGTAATTAATTTAGTGACAGAAGTTGAAGGTAACTTAGTGTCATTAATGCGAATAGCTGGACAAGTTGAAGATGTTGTTGGTATTGATGTTGATAAATACACGAACAAAGACAGCGACGGCGAAACTAAAGGGCTTGATACGAAAGGCGAAGGCCCACAATACAACGCTGAAAAGCGTACCGATATAGTAAATAATCAAGATGATGTTGATGACTTACTATCAAGTTTAGGTTTTTAGGAGTATTTAATGAGCTTTTCTGATGATGATGAAATCCTTCAAGACTTTTTAGTTGAAGCAGGTGAAATTCTTGAACAGCTATCTGAGCAGTTAGTTGAGCTTGAGCAGAGTCCTGATGATAAAGATTTATTGAATGCCATTTTCCGCGGTTTCCATACAGTTAAAGGTGGGGCAGGATTTTTACAGCTCGATAATATGGTTGAGTGCTGTCATGTTACAGAAAATTTATTTGATATTTTACGTAATGGCCAACGTGCAGTAACACCAGAATTAATGGATGTTGTATTGCAAGCACTAGACACAGTCAATGAACAGTTTACTGATGTACAACAACAAAACCCACCGCAAAATGCTGATCCAGAATTAATTGCAGCCCTTGGCCGTTTAGTGGCCGGGGAAGATCTTGGCGCTGATACCGCTGAAGAAGAAAGCGCTCCTGCTGAAGAAGTAGCAACAGCAAAAGAAGAACAAAACGAAGCAACGCCACAAGCCGGTGACGAAATTACTGATAGTGAATTTGAAACCTTAGTGGACGCAGTAAGTGATTCAACTGCCACTACAACAAGTAGTGCTGACGCCGTTGCTGCCTTTACCGAAGCGGATGGAGAAATCACAGACGATGAATTTGAGAGACTCCTCGACCAATTACATGGTCAAGGAAAATCCTCAAGTAAAGCAGATGCGGCCAAAACACCGC
Source organism: uncultured Pseudomonadales bacterium (assembly GCA_947488935.1). GTDB lineage: Bacteria > Pseudomonadota > Gammaproteobacteria > Pseudomonadales > Cellvibrionaceae > CANLBN01. The sequence continues at coordinate 41,271 of CANLBN010000004.1, read as the reverse complement.
CGGCTAATGTAAGTGAAAAGAAAGAAGAGAAAAAACCGGTAGCGACGGGTAATAGCAATGTTATTAGCGATGACGAATTCGACGATTTACTTGACCAACTACATGGCCAAGGTAAAGGGCCAACTGCCAAGGTGGCTGACGCTAAGGCAAAACCTGTAACACCTCCAGAGCCTAAAGCGCCTGAGGCCAAGAAAGAAGCCGCTAAGCCTGCGGCTAAACCAAGTGCCGCTCCTAAGCCTGCCGCGAAACCTTCTGGACGTGAGTCAGCTGCACCGACTGGAGAAACAACTGTACGTGTAGATACTCAACGCCTTGACGATATTATGAATATGGTTGGCGAATTAGTACTTGTACGTAATAGGTTAGTACGCCTTGGTGATAAATCTTCAGATGAGTCTCTCAATAAAGCGGTTTCTAATCTCGACGTTGTAACGGCCGATTTGCAAACCTCTGTTATGAAAACTCGGATGCAGCCTATTAAGAAAGTCTTTGGTCGTTTCCCTCGAGTTGTACGCGACCTTGCACGAAATTTGAAAAAAGACATTAACTTAGAGCTTGTCGGCGAAGATACTGATTTAGATAAAAACCTTGTTGAAGCATTAGCCGATCCATTGGTGCATTTGGTTAGAAATTCAGTTGATCATGGTATTGAGTTACCTGCTAAGCGACTAGAGAGTGGTAAGGATAAAACAGGTAGAATTATATTAGCAGCTCAGCAAGAAGGCGATCATATTTTACTTTCGATTACCGATGATGGTGGTGGTATGGATGCTGACAAATTGCGTGGCATTGCTGTCTCTAAAGGTTTAATGGACGAAGATGCTGCACAACGTTTGTCTGATACCGAAGCGTTCAACTTGATTTTTGCACCGGGCTTTTCGACAAAAACAGAAATATCCGATGTGTCTGGTCGCGGTGTAGGCATGGATGTTGTTAAAACTAAAATCACCCAGCTTAACGGATCGATAGAAATTCAATCTAAAATGGGTGAAGGTACTGTTATTACTATTAAAGTACCATTGACATTAGCCATTATGCCAACGCTGATGATTATGCTTGGCGAGCAAGCATTTGCATTACCTCTTGTAAGTGTTAATGAAATTTTCCATATGGATTTAACCAAGACAAATGTTGTTGATGGTCAAGAGTGTATTAATATTCGAGATAGGGCAATACCTGTATTTAATTTAAAACACTGGTTGGTGCGTAATACCACAAGTAATAGTACCCCGGCTAATGAATCCGATGAGGATGCGGGTCATGTGGTTATTGTCACCGTGGGCACACAGCGAGTAGGCTTTGTTGTTGATCAACTTATTGGCCAAGAAGAAGTAGTTATTAAGCCCTTGGGTAAAATGCTTAATGGTACGCCAGGTATGGCTGGTGCAACGATCACAGGTGATGGCACTATCGCGTTAATTTTAGATGTGCCTAGCATGCTTAAACGTTATGTAGGTAAGGTGTAATAATTACTTTTTATTAAAATATTTTTAGTAAAATCGATGGTTTTTAAAAGCAGAATCTTTTGTAGATTCTGCTTTTTTTATTTTTGGCTATCTTATTTATTTTCTTATATTTTTTATCTATAAAAATGACACTTACAGTTGCTAAATCATTGATTTAATGGCAACTGCTGCTATGTTTAAAAGAGATCACTTATTAAATAACTTATCATCGAATAATTAATCCATGGATATTCTCAGTTTACTTGGGATCATAATCGCATTTGCTGCACTCCTGGGAGGTAACTTCCTTGAAGGTGGTGCATTGCAATCTTTGGTCAATATTCCCGCAGCCCTTATTGTATTTGGTGGCACGATTGGCGCTGCCTTGTTGCAAACACCGATGATGACCTTGCAGCGTTCATTACATTTGTTTTCCTGGGTATTTAAACCACCTGCTGTTAGTTTTTCTGGACAAATTAAACAGATAGCTCAATGGGCTGCAATTGCAAGGCGTAGTGGTTTATTAGGACTTGAGCAAACAGCAGAAAAAGAATCCAATTTATTTGCTAAAAAAGCACTGAATTTATTAATTGATGGTGCTGATACACAATCGATTAGACGTATATTAGAAGCTGACATTACACTTGATGAACAACGTGATATTAATGCTGCAAGGGTTTATGCCGGTATGGGCGGCTATGCCCCCACGATAGGTATTATTGGTGCAGTTATGGGGTTAATTTATGTGATGAGAAACTTAGCTGACCCGAGTCAATTGGGTTCGGGTATTGCTATTGCTTTTGTCGCAACGATATACGGTGTTGCCTTTGCTAATTTATTATTATTGCCGATTGCCAATAAATTAATATTGTACGTCAATCAACAATCGCAATTAAAAGAATTAATTATTGAGGGTGTACTTTATATTGCTGAAGGAGAAAATCCAAAATCCGTCGAAATGAAATTGAGTGGTTATCTCTAATATGATCATTACCAATAATAAAATCGTTATAAAAATAGCTCTAGGGTTAGTTTATGCGACGACGTATTGATACAGATATAAACCTCAATCACGAGCGCTGGTTAGTTTCTTACTCTGATTTCGTGACGCTATTATTCGCTTTTTTTGTTGTGCTTTATTCTATTTCTCAAGTTAATGAAAATAAATATAAAACACTCTCCGAGGCAATGAGCGAAGTTTTTAATGACCCTAAACGCTCTTTAAAGCCTATACAAATTGGTGAGCTTGCACGTGCCAATACACCATCAGTTATTGAGCAAAATAATGTTGATGCTGCTGAGCTTAACACCGATACATCACAAGGGGTGGATGGGGGGGAGGGTGTCTTAAATCAATCGGCAGGTTTGCCACAATTATCTGATCAATTCAATGATGAGTTTTCGGACTTGATTGATAGCGAGATTGTACAAGTCAATAGCAATGAATATTGGCTAGAGATCTCATTAAATAATAGTATCTTATTCCCTTTAGGCAGCGTCAACACAAGCGCCTCGGCCGAGAAAGTCGTATCGGAAATAGCCGATATATTAAAACCCTTTAATAACCCTATTCAAGTCGAAGGTTATACCGACAATATAGCGGTTAGCTCAGCTCAATTTCCCAGTAATTGGGAGCTATCCAGTGCTCGTGCAGCGGCCATCTTAAAAATTCTGGTAGCCAACGGTGTTGCACCTGAGCGGTTATCGGCTGTTGGTTATGGTGAACATCATCCTATTGCTGAGAACGATACGGCAGCGGGTAGAGAGAAAAATCGCCGAGTTGTATTAATGATCGCGCGCGAAAAGGCGAATCGACCACAAGTCAAAACAGCTGATGCAATTAACAATGCAATTGGTTCAGATGCTATCGAGCCCGAGGGTGTGGGTGCACAGCAAAGTGGTGAAGGCGCAATTGATACCCTAGTGAATGAGAACCCAGGTCTAGGCTTAGGCACTTTATTAGGTGAAGGCCAAGCATCGAATTCTGATAGCCGCACTGATGACTCTCTTGAGGCTAACGATACGATCGTACCTGTAGAGACAGAGAATGGTGGCCTCTTATTCAGTAGTGACCCTAATCGATAATCTTATTGAAAAGAATGTTAAATACAGAATAGTCAATAAAGATGACTTAAAAGTGCCAGTAATTTCGAATGCTCTTACTAACGGGCATAGTATTTGCTGTTAATGGTGAAGTAGTAATAAATCGGCCGATAAGGTCATTTTTGACGATACTTTTGTCGGTTAGTTGACGTTAATCATTGATAAATAGGGTAAGTCTTTTGCAAGTCTGGACAGTATCAAATCAAAAGGGTGGTGTGGGCAAAACCACTACAACTGTTGCTTTAGGCGGTATTGCCGCTGAAAAAGGGCAGCGAGTACTATTAATTGATTTAGATCCCCACGGTTCTCTAACCAGTTATTTTGGTCAAGATCCTGACACTATCAATAATAGCTCGTTTAACCTATTTCAAAACCCTAATGACATAACAATTGATCGTGTCGCGCAATTGTTGCTGCCAACAAATTATCCAAACATTGTTTTATTGCCCGCCTCAACCGGGCTTGCAACACTTGAGCGACGAGCGATTGGCAAAGATGGTATGGGGCTTGTTGTCACGAGGGCGATTAATGCTTTGAAGGATGATTTCGACCTTGTGATTATTGATTCACCACCAATCTTGGGCGTATTACTGATCAATGGCTTAGCCGCCTGTGATCGATTAGTTATTCCTGTACAAACGGAGTTTTTGGCATTGAAAGGCTTGGATCGTATGTTGCACACACTAAGAATGTTAGAGCATTCTCAAAAAAAGAGTATGGAATATGTCATTGTGCCAACTATGTATGATCGCCGTACACAGGCATCGGTTGGGTCTCTAAGCGATATAAGACACCGCTATGGTAAACATGCATGGCCGGGTAAGATTCCCGTTGATACGCAATTACGCAATGCCAGTAAAGAAGGCATTCCACCTAACTTATATGCCGAAAATAGCCATGGCACAGCAGCCTATAAAAGTTTATTAAGTTGGCTCCAGCCTCCGGAAAGTAAAGCTTCTCGCTACTGGGAGGCAAGTTAATGGCGAATCAGCAAGTTGATGAAGCGCTCAATGATTATTTTAGTGATCTTTTAGGTGGCTCTGATAATGATGGGAACAAGGTTAGCGAAAAAACAGATGAAGAGGTGGTAGTTGATCCATCTGAGGATAAAACCTCTCCAGAGGAATTAGCCCAACAAGATAGCCGTGATAATCATAATGCTGATATTTTGGTGAGCCATAGTGTTATCAAGGTAGAGCAAAGGGCTAAAACAGGTCCTGGTCAGGCAAACACGCCTAGCAATGCTACTTCTACTGCTAGTAAAGATGTAAATAGTACGTCGGAGGCAGATTATAGACCGCAAAGCTCGATTAAAAAACAAAACTCCGGTGAGCCGCAAGCTGTTATAGATTCGAGTAGTTATAGCGAGCATAAGAAAAAACTTGAAAAAATGCTACAACAGGTGACGGTATTAAACACGGCAAATATTGATAGCTCTAAAGTATCTGCACATGAGGTATCTACACAAGAGAAGGTCGATACCAAAACCAAGCTGGAAAAGCCTCAGACAAAGAGCGTAGAGGAAGCACTCACCCAGCCGCTAAGTAATACTGTTCCTAGTGCTGTAACAGAGACTTCAACAGATAACGCAGTAGAGAGTCACGAGGCAACTGATAGCCAGTCTTTCTTAAGCGAAGCGTTAAATAGTCAATGGAACGAAAATGGACGCCCTGAGTGGGCGCAGGACCCTTTTGATATCCTCTTAGTAGAGGTCAATGGCCTACAACTTGCCGTACCTCTCGTTGCACTCGGGCAAATACAAGAAATTGAAGAAGAAATAACGCCATTATTTGGGCAATCGAAATGGTTTATGGGTTTGCAAAAAACGCCTACTGGAAATGTAAAGGTTGTTAATACTGCGCAATTTATCATGCCCGAGCGCTATAAAGACGAACACAATTATAAATTTGTTATTTCAATTAATGGGCTACAGTGGGGCCTTGCCGTTGATAATATTAACCAGCCCATAACGATTAATCCTGAGGAAATACGCTGGCGCGCTAAACGTGATTCCAGACCTTGGATGGCAGGAATGGTTAAAGATCATATGTGTGTTTTACTCGATATACCTAAAGTCGGTGAGATTTTGCAAGATCAGGATAAAAATCGTGCCGATTAACTGGCGTTACACGCGAGATACACTATATTTAAGAGAATAGTGAATTATTTTATTTGTAGAGGGTTAGGATAAATGGCGAGTAACGCAGCACAAAAAACAACAAGTGATGATCCAGTTCTCCAGTGGGTAACGTTTCGTTTAGCTGGTGAGACCTATGGTATTAATGTAATGCAAGTACAGGAAGTGCTGCGCTACACTGAAATAGCCCCTGTGCCCGGAGCGCCGGACTATGTACTAGGCATCATTAATTTACGGGGTAATGTGGTTACAGTTATTGATACACGTAACCGCTTTGGCCTAGAGTCTGGTGAGATGACAGACAATACACGTATTGTCATCATTGAGACCGAAGGACATGTTATTGGCATTTTAGTCGATAGCGTGGCTGAGGTTGTCTATCTTCGACAGTCAGAGGTAGAGACTGCTCCTAATGTCGGTAATGACGAGAGCGCTAAATTTATTCAGGGCGTTTGCCATAAAAACGATGAGCTACTTATTTTGATCGAGTTAAATAAATTATTAACTGATACAGAATGGGCAGAGCTCGAAGAAGTGTAATTTAATCAGTTATTAGAGTGGGTAATATCATGACAATGAATCAAGTACTAACGCAGTCAACGCAATTTTTTAATCAGCTTGAAGGTGAATTGATGTTAGGCTTAGTTATTGTTGGTGCATTGTTATTATGCACTCTAATAATGAGTATTAAAAAAACACGCAAACTCGAAAAGCAACTAATCAGGATGCAGAACGAGTTAAAAGTATCTAATAATAGTGTTATCAATATAGGCCAACAGCTGTTAAGTCTTGAAAAAAAGGTCAATAAGCAAAATTTGTCGCGCTCACAAGCACGCTCACAAAAGAGTACGACTCCTAAGCCTTCGCCTTCTATCGATACCGTTGTAGATCAGCCACAGACTTTTGCAAAAGCACTAATCAATGAGGCCCCTAAGCAATCAGTAGTTGATAATAATGAATCTGTTTACGATAAAGCGCGCCTCTATTTAGCCAAGGGTGATTCTATCGAAAATATCGCTAAGCGCTGTAATTTATCCCATGCAGAGGTCTCGCTGTTAAAGGCATTGAGCAAAAACCCTGCAACGTCGTTGTAAATTACGACTAAACCTCCTTGTAAATAAATATACATAGCCGTTTGTTTAAACGCCTATGTATTAATCGTTGATAATAAGCAAACCTTACTAAGCTCATATTCTTTTTCGGCATTCTTCGCTCGCAAGCTCATATCCTATTAATTGTATTTATCGTTGCGATATATACATGGCCATTACCAATCCTTCGCTAAACCGATACACTACTCTCTATAAACGGGCTCCAGCTCAAATAAACATTATGAAAATACTATTTGGTAGTATTAAGAGGATGTGTAGTGGCAATAATTACTTACCAGGATCAACAAGTTGAGATTGTTGAACCAGAGACTTTGTTAGAAGGTTTAGAGAAAGCAGGTTTCAAAATACCATTTAGTTGTCGGTCAGGTATTTGTCAAAGCTGCATGATGCAAGCCGATGCACAACCACCTATTAGCTCTCAAGTAGGGTTAAGTGATAATCAAAAGACTCAACATTTCTTCTTGGCTTGTAGTTGTATACCCAGTAAACCAATGACGGTTAACCTTATTACAGCAACTGATAAATTAACTGCTACGGTTAAAGAAAAACGCTTGGTCAATGAGCAAGTTGCCGTATTAAAAATTATTGTCGACTGTAAATGGTATCCAGGACAAGTGATTGATATTTGGTTTGATGATGTTCAAGCACGGTCATATTCAATAGCAAGTCGTTGCGAGTCAGAAAAAGTAATAGAGATTCATGTTAAAAAGCATGATCAGGGGTTGGTTAGTCAATGGCTTTACAATGAGGTGAAAGCAGGGCAAGTCCTACAATTGTCTAAGCCTTTTGGTGATTGTTTTTATAATAGTGATCAACAAAACAAGCCGCTTTTATTGGTCGGTACAGGTACTGGCTTGGCTCCCTTGTACGGTATTCTTCAAGAGGCAATCCACCAACAACATAAAGCTCCCATTTATATTTATATTGCAGGGTCAAAAGAAGCAGACCTTTATTATATTGAAGAAATAAATTCTCTGATAAAAGCGAAAGAGGATATTTATTTTACACCGGCTATTCGTCATGCTGTAGAGGACGATAAAACAAGCAATAAAGAGATTGATTTAAATAATATAATTGATAATGATATTATATCTCTTGATAATAGCCGCCATGGTGGCGATATAATTAATCTCGTCAAAGAAAGACATACTAATTTAAAAGGTTGGCAGGTTTTTGTGTGTGGTAATCCTGAGATGGTTAAAAAAGCACAGCGAGAATGTTTTTTTCTAGGAGCCGGTGTTGGCGATATTTTTGCCGATGCATTTACCGTCAAAGATTATTTTAATTAAAAGAGCGCCTATTGGTTATATCAACAAATAACCTAAGGGACTGGCCTGGCTGAATGTATTTACTATTTGCATCATTATTCCAGCTTTTAATATCCCTAACTCTCACATTGAATCGACTAGCAATATAGGCGAGTGAGTCTCCTTTACGGACGGTATAAACGACTTTTCGTTTTTCGTTATTCGCTTTTGCTTGTTGTGTATTTTTAGTCCAAATAACTAGTTTTTTATTAAGTGCTAGTACGTCCCCCGGTGCCATGCTATTCCAACGGGCTAGCTCTTTAACCCCCACTTTGTAACGCCTAGCGATATCCCAAAGGCTTTCTCCGTGGCTCACACGATGAACAATCTTTTGTGTCTTATTGCGTGGCGACCGGTTTTGGCGTTTATTATGGCGTTGATCGGCACTGAGACGATAAAAATCGCTGGATTTTGATGCCGATGGGATAAGCAGTGCTTTCCCGGCGCGAATGCGATTATTTTTTATACCATTTACATCTGCAATTAATTTAGGACTAGTATTAAATTTTTTGCCTATTTTAATTAAAGAATCATTCTTTTTAATGATATAGCGTTGCCAAGATAGGCGCTGGTCGTGTGCTATACCCGATAATTTGCTTTTTAAAGCGTCTGCTTTCTCAACAGGTACCGCTAGTAAGTGAGGAGCTTTGGGGTCGGTAGCCCAGCGATTGTAGGAGCCATTTAATTTATAAATAGTATCTATATCAATCTCAGTAAGGGAGGCTACCTCTGCTAAATCTATTTGTGAGCCAATATCAACGAGAGCAAAGTGAGGCTCATTAGCAATAGGCTTTAAAGCGATATTGTATTTATCTGCATGCAAGATAATGTCACGCCATGCCAATAATTTAGGAATATAATGTTGGGTTTCTTTCGGTAAATCTAATGACCAGTAATCGGTCGGTTTGCCGGCTTTTTTATTCTTACGAATCGCTCTGGCAACATTACCTTGGCCTGCATTATATGCAGCCATTGCTAGTAGCCAATCGTTATTAAAGCGTTTGTGTAGTGATGATAAATACGTAATTGCTCCACGAGTTGCAAGAACAGTATCGCGTCGTTTATCTTGCCACCAATCTTGATGTAAACCATAGCGGCGGCCTGTTGCGGGGATAAACTGCCATAATCCAGATGCACGGCCAGGAGAGTAGGCAAAGGGGTCGTAGCGGCTTTCAACGATAGGGAGTAATGCAATTTCTAGAGGCACATTGCTTTTTTTGAGTTCCTCTACAACAAAAAACAAATAAGGCTCAGCATTTTCAGCGACATTATTGATTAATGAAGAGGAAGCTAGTAATCGCTTTCGATAGCGTTCTACTCGCTGCTCAGGTGTCTTACGGGAGTGTTTATTAGCATGTTGTCCGGTCAGTAGTGGGTCTACAAAGCTAAATCCACTGCGAATTTCTTGCCATAAATCATCGGGCGCTTTTGCTTCTTCTATTATTGGTTCATCTGCTGGCTGTATTGCTAAGCTTTTTTGACTCTCTGGATTTACAGCCGCTATCTTATCTTTAGGGACTTTTAAGGCAGTGTCTAGATCTGTTGTGGTAGCTTCATTGCCATCCTTGTCCTTAACGAGGCTATCATCTTTGACAGTAGCGGAGCCACAGGAGGTGACTAGTACTATGATGAAGGAATGAAGTAAAAAAGTGTGTAATCTAGAGAGGGCAGAGCATCGAGATACAAAATAAGTGATGAAACGCATAAGGCTTTGGATCAAATAAAAGAATAAAGGCCACGATTCTAAGGAATAGTGCCGCGGTGTGCAAATTGCTCGTTTTTCGACCTGTTTCAGTCTGCTTTAACAAGAGCCTTTTGAGACAATATAACTACGTGTTTTTCTTAGAAGTTATCCTTCCAGCGACGAAGCGCCGTAAACAACTCTTGCTCACCTTGCCAAGATTGTCCCCAGTGTTTATTGATACTCTGGCTGATCTCGGGTTGTATACAGCGCAAAAAAGGATTGGTTCTTTGCTCAAGCTCAAGAGAGCTAGGTAGCGTAGGTTTAGCATTTTTGCGCTTTTGTGATTCAGCGGCAATTCGTTGAGTGATGTGAGTATTATTAGGCTCAACGGTTGCTGCAAACTCTAAATTAGCCAATGTGTATTCATGGGTACAATAAACGCGAGTATCACCGGGTAGCTTGGCAAGGGTCTTTAATGAACTGAGTAATTGCTCAGCGGTCCCGCCAAGTAAGCGTCCACAGCCACCCGCAAATAATGTATCTCCAGAAAATAAGACAGCCTCCCTGTCTTTATTTGGGTCTGTCTGATAATGACCATAGTAAGCAATATGCTCCGAGGTATGCCCCGGTACTTCAATAACCTCTAAGCACAGCGATGAATCACCAAATATATCGATATTGTCACTGCTTTTTTGTGCATGGGTAATTTGGGGGATCTTTTCTGAGTTTGGACCATAAATGCAAACATCGGGGTAGGATTTGACTAAATCATCAATGCCACCGGTATGGTCCCAATGGTGATGTGTAATTAATATAGCTGTTAATGTTAACCCCTGTGCCTGTAATACCTGCTGTACTGGTGCTGCATCACCGGGGTCTACAACACAGGCAGTGTTATTTTGATGTACTATCAACCAGACATAGTTATCGCTAAATATTTCAATAGGAGATATAGAAATCATAATCATTGTCTCGTTGTTTGTTGCCATAAAAGGGGTCATTTGAGCCATATTTTATGAGTGGCGGATCGGCTTATAGGTATTTTACTATTAATTTATATTCACGCATAATTGTTTAAAGGATTATAAAAACCTCCGGTGACTTCCAGGTGAGCCTAAAATGCACTTAGGCAAGCAAGAAACTATTCGAGGTTGCTATACATAGGCTAAAATAATTAACGATTAATTTTCAAGGATGAAAAATGATTACTATTCTCTTCGCCGTTATTGGCATCTTTAGCGTATCGCTACTCACTAAGCTACCAGACATTCGTATTTTTTACCTAATTATCTCTACGGTCATTGGCTTAGTCAGCTACTTATTGCTTACCCATAAGCGCCATGCTGCAGATAATCTGGACTCTTTTACATATTATCGATGCTCTCGCTATATGGCAGTGTTGGCTATTAGCTTCTTATTAGGGTTTTCTTATAGTTATCTAGTAGCGAGGTCATTGCTTGATAAACAACTGGCAATTGATTTAGATAATAAGACCTTTGTGATCGAGGGAGTAGTTAATGGTTTAGTTAAGCGGTCGCTATCTTCGATTAGTTTTAGCTTTTTAGTTAAGGGTTTACAGGTAGAAAATGCTGATAAAAGCTTGTCAAAAATAAATACGAGGGCTTACAAAACAGTACGTTTGTCTTACTACCTTAATAAAAAACGTAAAAACAATGCGATAACTCAAGTTCGCACTGGTGACCATTGGCAATTTAGAGTTAAGTTAAAACGCCCAAGAGGTTTTGTTAATCCCTCTAGTTTTGATTATCAGGCTTATCTCCTAGCCCAAGGCCTGTCTGCTACTGGATATATTAAAAATAGCCAGGATAACAAAAAAATTGCTAACGATTGTCGTCGGTTTTTTTCGGCAACTGTCAGTATTAATTGTTTGAGGGCAGGCTTAAATGATTGTTTAGATAAAAACTTTAGTCACTCAATGACATTAGGTATTTTAAAAGGCCTATTGACTGGTGATAAGCAATCCATCACTACAAAACAATGGGATACTTTACAAAATACCGGAACTGTCCATCTGTTAGCAATATCGGGGTTGCATATTGGTCTTGCTGCATCTATAGGTTTTTTACTGGGAAAGTTTTTTCAAAGGCTGTCTCAATGGATAGTATGTACCGGTGTTTTGAGGGCTTTTAGGACCCCCGGTATTGATCGATATATTCCATCTGTGTTTTCTATTTTATTCGCACTGGTATATAGCTTGTTAGCAGGGTTTAGTCTGCCAACACAGCGCGCTTTAATTATGCTGGGGGCCTTTCATTGTGGCTTGTTGCTCTATCACAGGTCGAGGCCATGGTTTTTGTGGTGCATAGCACTTTTTTTAACGGCATTACTTGACCCTTTAGCAATTTATAATCAGGGATTTTGGTTGTCTTTTGCCGCGGTTGCTATTTTAATTTTAGTGTTTAATGGCTATATATCTTATAAAAACCGAGGCGACGAAAAATCAAAAAAAATCATATTGTTTAATAAAAGTTATCATTTTTTATTGGGGTTCTCTAAAGGGCAATGGGCTATATCCATTGGTTTATTATTGCCAAGCCTTCTATTATTGAATGGCGTTAGTGGTTTAGGTTTTATTGCTAATTTTATAGCAATCCCTTTAGTCTCACTAATCACAGTACCATTGATATTGATTGGTTTGTTACTACTACCAATAGCGAGTTCTTTAACATTAGTTATTTTTTCACTCGCCGATAATACTATTTTATTACTCTTTATAGTATTGGAGTCTATAGAGCAACTCGGCATTAGGTTTTGGTCTCTAAGTTTAGGTGACAAATCTCTATTATCTTTATTCATTGCTCTTGTTGGAGTTTGGTATTTTTTATTACCTAAAGGGATTCCCGGGCGATGGTTAGGTTGCGTGTGTGTACTACCACTATTTTTACCGTCCTTATTGCCCGAATTTTTTATACAAAAAGAATTGCCTACACTCGAAGTGACTATGTTTGACGTAGGGCAGGGGACGGCTATTGTCTTAGAAACGCCTAACCATACACTTATTTATGATGCGGGTAGACGTTATAGCCATTCGTTTGATGTTGGTGAGCATATTTTATCGCCTTATTTATTACAAAAGCGGAAAAGCAATATCGATATTTTAATGATTAGTCATAACGATACTGATCATGCTGGCGGTGTTAATGGTCTATTGAAAACCCTTAATATAAAAAATATCTATGCAGGCGAAAGTAGCAATAGTGAACATGTCAATGCAAAGCAATGTAGGGCTGGGCAGCAATGGCAATGGGATGGTGTCAGTTTTACAGTTGTTTGGCCTACAAATGCAGTTGTTAATAAAGAGCAAAATGCAGTATTGCCTAAAAGTAATAACCTGTCCTGTGTGTTGCTCATCACCTATCAGTCCCATTCTATTTTATTAGCCGGCGATATCGAAACAAGCGTCGAAAAACAACTGATTTCCCATCGATTGGTTCCCAAAGACGTTAGCTTATTACTTGCCCCTCATCATGGTAGTAGAACGTCTTCGCATCTCAATTGGGTTAATTATGTACAAGCCAAACATGTTGTGTTTTCAGCGGGGTATAAAAACCCCTATCGACACCCTCATGTCAATGTGGTGAGAGATTATCAAGCTGCTGGGGCGAGTACTTATAATACGGCTATCGATGGGGCGATAAAATTCACAATTAACGGCCCTGAGGCAGTTATCGATACGAGCAGAGAGGTACAAAAGCGCTATTGGTACGATTAAATATAAAATGTGTATATTTTGTTGATATTTGAGAATTATATTATCAAATATTGAAAATTTAAAGCTAGACGAAAGACTGATATTTTTGTTAGAGTCAGTTCACACTAATAAGAAAGAATCATTATGCAAAAAAAGCGGCAACTCTATCGCTTAATAATCGCTCTCGCTATTTTGTGGTTATTGCTCTCGGGGATATTTACCCCTTTGCACTTATTTCTGGGCGCTTTATCAATAACGATTAGTCTTTACATAGCTGTAAGGATGGATGTTTTGATGCATAAAGGTCAGCCACTTTACTTCCGCTTTTTCGGGGTAATACAGTACTGCATTTGGTTAGTTGGTCAAATTTTGCTCTCTAACTTTGATGTGGTTAGACGCGTTTTTTCGCCAACACTTGATATCAAACCTATTTTAAAAGCGATACCTTCCTATCAGAAAACCGAGCTTGGCCGTGTAGTTTATGCAAATTCAATAACCTTAACACCAGGTACAGTGGCTATTAACATTGCTAAAAATGGTGATGTCTTGGTTCATGCTCTCCACGCAGATGTACTGACTGACTTGGAAGAGGGCACTATGGGTAAACGCGTAAGTCGTTTGGAGCCAAAAATTGGCGATACGCTATTAGGGCCTATTGTTTCGGGAGATAAATAGTTGTGTTTTTAGCATTAGTTATTGTCATTATTCTTTCTTTAATTTTGGTTATGATTAGAGCGTTACTCGGGCCGACATTATACGACCGTTTACTGGCGGTAAATTCAGCCGGTACAAAAGTTGTTATTCTAATTGCAGCTTATGGTTTTTTAACCGGCAGGCCAGACTTCGTCGACATAGCGCTTCTCTATGCTCTCATCAATTATATTGCCACGATTGCGGTACTTAAGTTTTTTGAATATGGTGATTTAGGGTCGGGTGCCTACCAAGAGGATGACCTCTAGTATGTTGCTTATCGATATCATTAGCGGTGTGTTTATTTTTATTGGCTGTTTGTTTGTTTTTGGTGGCGCCGTTGGCCTTGTTCGTATGCCCGATTTCTATACACGTTTGCATGCGGCAAGTGTTACAGATACTGGTGGGTTATTATTTATTAGTATTGGTTTGATTTTGCAGGCAGCTTTTGTATTTGATAACCCAATGGCTGCGATTAAGATTGCCTTAACTATTGTGTTTTTATTCTTTACTGCACCTACCGCCTCTCATGCTGTAGCTAAGGCTGCGCTAATGGCAAACATTATTCCGCAGTGCCAAAATGGTAAATCGGTTGTTGATGAATCGTTAACCGCTTTATACAAAGATAAGGATAAAGATTTATCCTCTGTTTTAATGCCAGTGGACCCACCTGAGATTATTAGTAACTTTGCTAATGCTGAGGCAGATAATAAGGATAAATCGACATGAGTGTTGATGCCATCGTAATAGAACATGTTATTGTTATGGTGTTATTAACATTGTTAATTGTTGTAGCCGTTGGCATTATAATTTTAAATGATTTGTTAACGGCAGTTATTTTATCGGGTTTATATAGCCTACTGTCTGCCACTGTTTTTGTTGCTATGGATGCGGTTGATGTTGCTCTTACCGAAGCGGCAGTGGGTGCAGGTATATCGACAATTATTTTACTGGGCACCTTATCTTTTACAAAGCGTGTACAAAAACCACAAGAACATAATAATTATGCGGCGCTCATTATTGTGGTTATGACCGGCGGTGCCTTAATTTATGGCACGCTCGACCTGCCTAGTTATGGCGATCCAAATTCACCTGCTAATTCGCATCCCCAATTGGCTCAACATTATTTAACCGAATCTCAAAAAGAAATAGATATCCCCAATGTAGTTACCTCTGTTCTAGCAAGCTATAGAGGCTACGATACCCTAGGTGAAACAGCCGTTGTCTTTACTGCGGCAATTGGTGTTTTGAGTTTGTTAGGCCTACGTCGTCGTAGGAGAAAAGAAGATCCTCTGCTCACAGACAAACAGCAGCGAAAGCAGCAAAATGAAGATAACTAGATAACTATTCGAGAGAGCCCATGCTTAAAAGGAATGTACAACAGCGCCATAGAGTTGTTCAAGTTATTACAAAATTCTTGATCCCAATGATCTTATTGTTTGCATTCTATGTGCAGTTTCATGGTGATTTTGGAGCCGGAGGCGGCTTTCAAGCGGGTGTTATTTTTGCCTCAGTTTTTATTTTGCATGGTTTGATTTTTGGTGAGGCACGAACTCGACTCGTATTAACACCTAATGCTCTACGCATATTAATGTCGTTGGGCTTGTTATTATATGCAGGCACTGGGGTTGTGAGTTTATTTCTTGGTGGTAATTATTTAGATTATTCGGTATTACTTAGCGACCCTATATCTGGCCAACACTGGGGCATTTTTTCTGTCGAGTTAGGTGTCGGTATTACTGTTGCTGCAGTGATGGTTTCTTTGTTTTATTGTTTTTCTAGTAAACGTAATTTTGTTGGTCATATTTCACACCCTATAAGCGAAAGTGAGTTAGATTCCGATGGTTGAATGGTTAGCATTTTATAACGACTGGGCAGTAATTGTTATTATGATGGCGGGTTTTTACATCATGATAGCACGCTATAATTTAGTTAAAAAAATTATAGGGCTAAGTATATTTCAGACAGGTATCTTTTACTTTTATGTGGGCCTTGGCAAAGTAGACAATGGCACAGCGCCTATTTTTTTAGAACCTAAAGTCATTGATGAGTCAGCGGCAAATGTTGCATCAGGTATCGCGGAGCAGACAATCCTTTATTCGAACCCATTACCTCACGTACTTATCTTAACCGCTATTGTAGTTGGTGTTGCGACAATGGCACTTGGCCTTGCCTTGATTGTGCGTATCTATGAAAAATATGGCTCAATCGAAGAAGATGATATCCAAGCGATCGATAGTCAATTTATTTGCCAACTCGATGACAAAAAATAAAATAATAATAACAATAGATGCCTGTATCCATGTTTTTTAATAATCATTTCTCTGTTTTGTTAGTTGTACTGCCATTAATGGCAGCACCGATCTGTGTCATATTGAGAAGCTCTAAAGCTTCATGGTTAGTGGCGCTCATAAGCAATTTAGTCATTGTCTTATTATCTTTGTCACTATTAAGCCATGTGATCAATGGTAATGTTGTTCGCTATGAACTGGGTGGCTGGGCGGCTCCAACTGGGATCGAATATTATATTGATGGTATCAATGCCATATTAATCAGTGTTGTTTCTATTATTAGTCTGGCTACATTAGTTTACTCAAAACAATCTATTCGCAAAGAAATAGCACAACCCAGACACTATCTTTTTTATGCAGGCTGGTTGCTTTGCCTTACGGGTTTATTAGGTATTTTAATTACAGGTGATGCATTTAATGTCTTTGTGTTTCTAGAGATATCCTCTCTTTCTATGTACATGCTCATAGCATTAGGGCGTGAACGGCGACAAGCATTGGTTGCGGCCTTTCGATATCTGATATTGGGTAGTATCGGGGCATCATTTATTTTATTGGGTATTGGTTTTTTATATGCAGCGACTGGGACACTCAATATGTCTGATATCGCAGAGCGTTTGCCGCTAGTCAATGGCTCAAGAACCGTTATTGTAGGGTTCAGTTTTATTACTATCGGACTCTTGATAAAAACAGCAATGTTCCCGGTTTTTTCCTGGCTACCTAATGCTTATCAGTTTGCGCCTTCAGCGGTTTCCTCTTTTTTAGCGGGCACAGCCACTAAGGTATCACTGTATATCTTTTTACGCTTTTTCTATCATGTTTTTGGTACAGATTATAGCTTTGGCAATTTACTGCTGGGCAATATTTTGTTACCACTGGCAGTCGTGGGTTTTTTTGTTATGTCGGTTGTCGCTGTTTTTCAAACGGATATTCGTAGGGTATTAGCCTACTCGAGTATTGCGCAAATTGGCTATATCTTTGCTGCTATTAGTATGGCGACAGAGCAGGGGCTAACAGCGGGAATCATTCATATTATTAATCACGCATTTATTAAAACGGCTTTATTTATTTCGGTTGGTTGCATCTTGTATCGCTATGGGACTGCTAACATTAATCAATTAGGCGGTATTATGAAATCCATGCCATGGACGTGCGCGGCATTTATTATTGCAGGCTTAAGTCTTATTGGTGTTCCTTTAACTGCTGGTTTTGTCAGTAAATGGTATTTAATTAGTGCGGCTATAGACAGTGGTTGGTGGTTAATTGCCGCTATGATCCTTATGAGTTCATTAATGGCTATTATCTATATAGGGCGCATTGTCGAAGTTTTCTGTTTTAAAAATAGCGAAGCTGAGGGTGTTGCAAAGGTTAAAGAAGCACCGTTTAGCATGTTGCTACCATTATGGTTTTTAATTATCGTTAGTGTTTATACTGGTATTAATGGTGATGTTGTTGTTGATTTGGCAAAATTCTCAGCGACTCAGTTATTGGATAATTTACCTGGGCTTAATAATCCTGTAGGTAATCCATTATGAGTATTACAGTTGACCCCATTATCACTATTTTGCCGCCTTTATTGGCTATTCCCTTTATTGTTTTTTTTGGGGAACGTTACAGAAATTTACGTGAAGCCTCCATCATTGTTGCCGCCTGTATTTTATTTTCTTTTAATTTTTTCTTGTATCAGCAATTTTTGGAAGGTGCGCTATTACAGAGTGAGAAATTTACTTTTTTTAATGGCTTGACGTTATTTTTGAAGGCGGAGCCAATAGGTATTATTTTTGGCTTGCTCGCAAGCTTTTTGTGGATAGTAACGACTATTTATAGCATTGGTTATATGCGAGGGCACAATGAGGCTCATCAAACACGTTTTTATACCTGCTTTGCGATTGCGATTGCCTGTGTTATGGCTGCGGCATATTCAGGGAATTTATTGACACTGTTTGTCGCTTATGAGGCGATTACATTATCAACATACCCATTAGTCACTCACGCAGGTCATGCTAAAGCCAAAAGAGCCGGGCGTATTTATATCGGTGTGTTAATGGGTGGTTCTATTTTTCTATTAATGCCAGCGCTCATCGTTACTTGGTGGCTAACAGGCACCACCGATTTTGTGGCCGGTGGCGTCTTTAATGAGGTTAACATCTCACCACTATTTGTTACTTTACTGTTGTGTTTAATGGTATTTGGTACAGGTAAAGCGGCCTTGATGCCGTTTCATGGTTGGTTGCCCAATGCTATGGTGGCACCAACACCGGTGAGTGCGCTACTACACGCTGTAGCGGTTGTTAAAACAGGCGTATTCTTAATTATAAAAATTGTTGTCTATATTTTTGGTTTTGATTTAATTGCGCAAACCAATGCGGCTGAAATTTTATTGTACTTTGCCGCAGGCACAATATTACTATCATCCTTTATAGCACTAAAAAAAGATAATTTAAAAGCGCGTCTTGCGTATTCAACAATAGGACAACTGGCTTATATTGTTTTAGCTGCCTTAATTGCTAATGCCCGTGCAATAGAAGGGGCAGCATTGCATATTGTCTCCCACGCTTTCGGGAAAATCACACTGTTTTTTTGTGCCGGTGCAATTATGGTTGCATCCCATAAAACACTAGTGAGTGAGCTAGCAGGCTTGGGTCGAAAAATGCCTTATACCTTTGCTGCTTTTTTTATTGCAGCGATTAGTATTATTGGCTTACCGCCGCTAGTGGGTGTACTGAGTAAATTTGTGATTATTGAAGGTATTATTGATAGCCAGTATGACTGGTTAATTATTGTTTTAATTATAAGTTCGTTACTGAATATAGCGTATTTATTGCCAATACCTTTTACGGCATTTTTTAAAGAAGCGCCTATTGACTCTGTAGGAGCTAATACTCATTCAGTAATTAAAGAGGCACCTACAGCTTGTTTAATTGCAATATCTATTACGGCGACTGGCTGTCTTGTTTTATTTTTTCAAATAGAACCCATTGTGCATCTATTATCTTTTATCGAGACAGCGAGTAATACAGGTGAGTAATAAATGGATATAAAAGATGAACAGTCGTATTTTTTTGATCGCCCAGGGGTGGTTAAGTGGACATTGCGTATTTTTTACGGGATTTGTATCTTTTTAGTCTTGATTGACTTTGTTATTCATCGACATGTCGAAACCTCGGTAGAGCGCTTGCCTGCTTTTTATGCTATTTACGGTTTTATTTCTTGCGCGATTTTAGTGTTAATCTCTGCCCAATTGCGCAAATTATTGATGAGAGAAGAAAAGTACTATGATAATGCCGAACTTGATTCTACTGATGATCATCTAAGTAATGACTCTGAAAATAAAAATAGGGTGGTAGATAATGAGTGAATTATTGAGCACTCCTGTTCATCCGCTTGTTTTCTTTATGATCGGAGCTATTTTAATTGGTTTTTTACCAGCCAAGAGAGATAAGGTCGCATCGCTAATTACAGTTGCCATACCCGTTGTTAGCTTTATTAGTTTATTGCAATGGCAGCAGGGTAGTTTTGGCTTTTATCAATTATTGGGTTTAGAGTTAACCTTGATAAAAGCCGATGGACTGAGTTTATTATTTGCTTATCTTTTTCATTTGGCGGCATTTATTGCAGGCATTTATGCCTTTCATATCAATGATCGTCTACAACAAGTGGCTTCTTTGTTATATGTAGGCAGTGCATTAGGCGCTGTGTTTGCTGGCGACTGGATTACATTGTTTATTTTTTGGGAGTTACTGGCGTTAACTTCAGTTATGTTGATTCTGTCGAGACGGACAGAAGCAAGCTACCGTAGCAGTATGCGCTATTTAGTCATACAAGTACTTTCGGGTGTGTTACTTTTTTCAGGCGCTTTGATGGTCGCTCATCAAACGGGTACAGCGGCTATTACCACATTAATTTTAAATACCGATATATTTTCTATTAATACAGGCTACGACGTTGCAATATGGCTAATTTTTCTTGCTTATGGCATTAAATGTGGTTTTCCGCTATTTCATAGTTGGATTGCAGATGCCTACCCACAGGCAACGCCAACTGGAGCTATATTTTTAATTTCAATAACAACAAAAGTGGCCATTTATGCATTGGCGCGTAGTTTTGCAGGGACCGATTTATTAGTGACTATCGGCCTTGTTATGGCTTGTTTCCCGATACTTTTTGCAATCCTTGAGAATGATTTAAGACGTGTGCTTGCCTATAGCATCATCAGTCAAATTGGCTTTATGGTTTGTGCAATTGGTGTCGGTACCGAAATGGCAATTAACGGGGCCGTTGCTACAGCGTTTAATCACGTTATTTATAAAAGTTTATTAATGATGTCAATGGGGGCTGTGTTATTACGAGTGGGTCATGTGAATGGCTCAGATTTAGCTGGGCTTTATAGGTCTATGCCTAAAACAGCTATTTTATCTATTGTTGGTGCTCTCTCTATTTCAACCCCATTGTTTGCAGGTTTTGTCAGTAAAGCAATTATTATGTCGGAGATGCTAAAAGCTGGCTATACCACTGGTTGGCTATTACTGTTATTTGCTGCGGCAGGTGTGTTTCTTGCATCGGGTATCAAAGCGCCTTTCTTTGCCTTTTTTGGCAAGAGTTCAGACCTACGTGTTAAAGAAGCACCAACTAATATGCTGCTTGCAATGTCTATTGCGGCCGTTTTTTGTGTTGCGATTGGGGTATTTCCGTCTATCTTGTACAGTATTTTACCTCATCCTATTGACTACTCCCCTTATGATGTTACTCACGTAGTAACACAGTTACAGTTGTTATTTTTCTCTGGTTTTGCCTTTGTGTGGTTAAATCGTAAAAACCTGTATCCACCTGAACTGCGTTCAAGGAATCTAGATATAGACTGGTTTTATCGAAAGCTATTTCCAAAAAACTGGGAGAGAGTCTGCTATTTTAGTCAGTTGTCTTACCAGTCTTTTGTTCTAATGAGTACTAAAATGATTAACCGTGTAGTAACGGGCCTTGCAAAATATAGCCATCCAGATGCTGTATTAGGTAGGGCTTGGAGTATTAATGGCATGTTACTATCGTTATTGTGTGTGCTACTATTTGTATTATTCTTTAACTATAGCCAATAATAGCGACAGCTATAGAGAGAAGAATGACCGGCTGAGTAAAAATTAGGGCTGGGTAGTTCTTAGTTAGATAAGCTTTGGGTAGATCTGGGTAGATGGCACTTAGGTTGTACTATTAGTTAGTAAAAATAATAATAGACACTACGATAAACTACTTATTACTGACTATTGGTATTACTAAAACAGAGCGTTAGTTTGGTGCGATTATAATACTCATGATAACTACTCTAGTGAGTGGTTTTATGGAAAACGAGATCATATTTTATGGGTTATTTGATTATATCAGCAGTATTTATTGTCCTAGCCGTATTGTTAACCCTATGGGTAATCAAATTACTGTTTAAAAAAAGCTGGTTTCTAGGCTGGTTAAGAGGCACTTTTGGAATAGTGTTGTTGTTTAGTGTCTTTGTCCTTGGGTCTATGGCATACGACGTTTATAGTTATAAACAATTAGAATCTGAGCAAAATATTGCCACTATCAGCTTTGTCTCTTTGGGTGACCAACATTTTTCTGCGAGCTTCGTTGAGAATGGACGTAGTCAGGAAACCTTTGAGTTACATGGAGACCAGTGGCAATTGGATAGCCGTATCATCAAGTGGAAAGGCGTATTTTCACGCTTAGGCCTTAAAACAGGTTACCGTCTTGATCGAATCAGTGGACGTTACTTGCTATTAAGTGATGAACAGACAAAAAAACGTACTGTCTACCCTGTGGTGGAAAGTGTTACAGGTATTGATGTTTGGCACTGGCTAAAGCAATCTGAGAATGACTCTCTTGTTGATGCACGTTATGGTAACTCGACCTTTCTACCTATGGTTGATGGTGGTCAATATCAAATTTCTGTTAGTAGCTCGGGCTTACTTGCGCGACCGCTTAATCAACCTGCAATTGATGCTGTTGAGCAATGGCGTTAACCTCGGAGATATTTGTTATACTGCAAAATCCAAATCGGCTATAAATTCTTTATAGTTCTATCATCTATTTAATTTTTTAGGAGTTCTCGTGGAATTCATATACGAGTATGGTTTATTTTTGTTAAAAGTAGTCACGTTTGTTGTTGCCATTGGTGTTGTTATTGGGCTTATTGTAAGCGCAGGAGCTCGCCAGAAGCCATCGGCTACAGGTGCTATACAAGTAACAAAGATGAATGATCGCTTTGACGAAATGAGTCAATCAATGAAGCATGCCATGTTTGATGAAGATGTCATTAAAAAAGAAGAAAAAGCGCTCGCTAAAGAAAAAAAGCGAGAAAAGAAAGCCAATAAGCAAAAACTTAAATCCGATGAAGTGACCGAAGAGCCTAAGCGTATTTTTCTGGTCGATTTTGATGGCGATATGAAAGCCTCTGCTGTTTCTCAGTTAAGAGAGATAGTGAGTGCAGTCTTATTTGTCGCAACCTCTAAAGATGAAGTGGTACTCCGCTTAGAAAGCGGCGGTGGTATGGTTCATAGCTACGGACTGGCGGCAAGCCAGCTAGATAGAATACGTCAACGCGAGATTCCTTTCACGGTATGTGTTGATAAAGTAGCGGCTAGTGGGGGCTATATGATGGCTTGTGTTGCCGATAAGATTTGTGCTGCTCCCTTTGCCATTATTGGGTCAATTGGTGTTTTGGCGCAATTACCTAACTTCCATAAAGTGCTTAAAAAGCACGATATAGACTTTGAGATGCTAACAGCAGGTGAATACAAACGAACATTAACCATGTTTGGTGAAAACACGGAAAAAGGCCGGGAGAAGTTTGTTGAAGACCTTGAACTCACCCATGGGTTATTTAAAGATTATGTGCACCAGCAACGCCCCATTGTTGATATTGATGCTGTTGCTACGGGCGAAATTTGGTTTGGTACAAAAGCCAAAGAAAATAAGCTGATTGATGAATTGACCACGAGTGATGATTATATAACAGGTTTAGCTGCGGATTATGATGTCTTTTCGGTGACTTACAGCGCTAAAAAAAGTTTGCCAGAGCGCTTAGGTTTATCTGTACAAATGGGTATCGAAAAAGGAATTTCACGTGTTCTTGAGCAATTTCAAACCAGTCGTTTTTTTCAGTAAATTTATTAAAAAACACTTGATTTTTTGAGCTCACTTTAAAAATAGATAATCTTTGTATTGTATTTTTTTAGACAAAACGAAGTAATCGGCGACGCCAAGTTAAGAGCCGCTAACAAACGTTATGCACATATGTTACAAAGTGTAATATTTGAGTCTAAAAAGTTACATTTTTTTTAATATGAGCGTTGACATTCGTAACCAATTGATTTTAAAGAAGTTTTTATGTGGTTAAAAAACGTACAATTCGTTGGGTGTGGCCATTTCTAAGGCCTTAGGCTAATTTTCAAATAGCTATCCACGGACTTATCCACAGAAGCTGTGGAAAATATTGACTGACAATCTTATGACACCAGAACGTTATTCAAAAATCTTGCAAGTGCTAAATAATAGACAAGCGGGCTTAACGGTAATCACCGATGAGGTGCACAAAGGTAGGAATATATCGGCAATTATCCGCACATGTGATGCGGTTGGTATTGATACTATTCATGTGGTTACACCTAGAGCAGGCTTCCAAAATTATAGAGGGACAGCACTTGGCAGCCAAAAATGGGTCAGCACAGCCGAGTATGACTCGGTCGCTACACCAATTAGCTCACTAAAGGAGAAAGGCTTTCAGATTGTTGCGGCACATCTATCGAGCACCGCTTTGGATTATCGTGATATCGATTACACAAAGCCAACTGCATTATTATTGGGAGGGGAAAAGCCCGGCCCAAGCCAGTACGCCTTAGATAGTGTCGACGAGTATATTACGATTCCGATGCTGGGTATGGTGGGCTCATTGAATGTCTCGGTCGCTTGTTCAATCATTATGGCAGAAGCCCAGCGACAGCGTACCAGTGCGGGTTTGTACGGCAATGACTGCCTACCTAAAGCTCTTTTTAAACATCGCCTATTTAACTGGTGCCAGCCGATGCTAGCTGAGTATTGCGATAAGCATGATTTAGAGTATCCGTCGCTCGATGATACAGGAGGTATTATTGATGGGCCACAGTGGTATCGATCTGTACAGCGTCACCTAAAGCATACTGATGAGCTTACTAAGCCATTACCTTAGCAGCTTGTTTTACTATGTTGTCTTTACCAGTACTAGAAATGCAGGCGTAAAAAAACCAAGTGTCTAGGGGGATCACTTGGTTGGTGTAAAAAAACCAAGTGTCTGGGGGGATCACTTGGCTAAGACCATTGGAATTAATGACTAACTAAACAGGTTATTACCCACAATCAAAAGGATAAAAACTCTATATTACATAGTATGGTGTATATTGGAGTAATTTCCAGTCAATCCATAAATTTTTTTTGAATTAACAGCTTTTTAATATAACTCTTTTTAATAATAAGTTTCATTCCTCTTTTTAGCGTGCATAACCTCTTGTTTAAAATTAATAAAATCAAATACTTAATTAATATTGTTAATGTAAAAAATAGCCCTAGCTAAAATTGTATTATCACTTCATTTTTACGCGAATCCGCCGATAGCTTTATAGTGTGAATTTAACCAAAAGTCAGCGAGACAGGCTAATGTATAAACTTCTTATTATATTCAGCAGTATTATTTTGCTATGTGCCTGTACTGGGATCAGTAAGCAAGACCTAAAGCAATTAGGGAGCATCACGTCGCTAAATAATCAGGTTACTATCAAACGTCAGCGACAATTCGTGATATCACCTGCGAGTAGTATAGGCTTGATGATAACAGGTAGCCCAACTAGGCATAAGCATATTCTGGATAGCTTTAAATACCATGTGAGGCACGCGGAGCTTGTCTATGATAATGATGAACTTGCTAATCGTTACGACTTTGTATTCAAGATAGTATTACTAAAGATGGAGATGAAGAATAAAGTCGCAGAGACAGAAACAAAAGCAATAGCTATCAATACTAAAGACCCTATCAAAGATGCTAGCAGTAGTAAAAAGAAGAAGAGTTCTTCTTTTTTAAAGCCAATAAAAATAAAGCCTCTTCAACTAGTTATGAATATCAGTTTAGTGGATGCAGTAAATGGCCAGGTTATTGATGTCGCTCTTATTGATGCTTATTCAAGCACTCTTAGGCCGCCTAAAGACAACGACTTTATAAGCGATGCGGTTAATCGCTATATGGGTACACTGACAAGTATCTAGCTAGCTGAGCTTAATCAGGTATTAAGTGCTCAGCAACATTCCCATATATCGCTTTATTGCTTAAAGAGATACCTATTTTCTTGAAAAAGTCGGTATAATTAAGGGAGTTTATACCTTAGTCCTAAAATTATTGATAAAAACGATAAACTCTATTATTTATCCAATACTTACCAATATCTTGCTCTATTAGTACTTTTTATACCGCATTTTCTATAAAGTATTATGGATAGCTTTCAAAGGTATTGTCAGCGCAAATTTCTGGTTGCCTTTTATGTCAATTGTACAATTCGAAACTCTTTCCTTGTATATTGGTATTGGGGGCTTAATACTCTTTATGTGTTTTATTATGTGGGATCTAGCAAAGCGCTCAAAGGCAGGGCGTTTTGGAAGTATTATATTGTTTTCTGCATTGGGCGTTGGTTTGTTAGGTTTTGTTATTAAAACCGTCTTGGTTGAGTTTATAATACCTTCTTAATCAGAGCTTTCTAACATCTTCGAGGTATTGTTTGAGATAGAGCATACCCTTTAAAATAATTAACAATAATCAAAAATAGTAAAAAGAGTCGCTATGCAATTTAGTTTCTTTACTCCGGTGCTAAAAGTACACAAGCAACGTAATCTTCTGCGTGATACCGACCATAGGTTAGCTCGATATTCTATACGCGGTTTAGGGATGAGTATTGTCATACTCGTACTGTCACTCTTTTTAGGGCAGTACTACAAAGAGAGCCCAATTATTGCGAGTATTTTTGTTCTAGGTATCGTTGTAATCAGCATTTTTCGGGTATATTATTTGGCGCGTTTTCATGTGCTTTATGCTCAAGGCCCATCCCGATGGCGTAACATTTACTTATCCCTCACAATTATTAATGCAGCATGGTGGGGAATGATACTGGCAGTTCTTACCCATAAAATTGGTATAAAAAATGAGGTGCCATTACTATGGTTTTATACCATTGCCTTTATTAGTAGCTGCTCTCATGTTTTCTCGCCATACAAAAATTTTTATATATTATATGTTTCATTAGCCTTACTTCCCTGTAGCATAGTTGCCATTATTTCTTTTAATGCTTTAGAAAGTATCTACGGTATTATAATGTTGTTACTGTTTGTATTACTTCGACGCCAAGGTGAAATCATCGGTGGTGCCTATTGGTCACGGTTACAGGCAACCTATGATTTGACTCAAAGAGCAAATGCGTTAGAGGCTGAAAAAATCTCTTCAGAAAGCTCGCTTTCGAATAAAGATACGCTGTTTGTTAATTTAGCCGACGAGCT
Source organism: uncultured Pseudomonadales bacterium (assembly GCA_947488935.1). Classification (GTDB taxonomy): domain Bacteria; phylum Pseudomonadota; class Gammaproteobacteria; order Pseudomonadales; family Cellvibrionaceae; genus CANLBN01. Next base: position 14,239 of record CANLBN010000004.1, on the reverse strand, counting down.
TAAAACATCTCTTAGAGAAATACTCGGTAGCCTTAAATTACTCAAGCTGGCTAAATTACCCGAGCAAGAAGAAGTTCTCGTGGCACTGGCAGAACAAAAAAGCCAACAGCAAATCCACATGCTACAAAACGTCTTGGAGTTCTCATATATCTCCCGCAACGAAGTGGTACTTGATGCTCAGGTGATTGACCTTAGAGGGACCATCGAAAAATCTGTTACGGCGATTAGTGATCAAGTTTACAATAAAGAAATTGAAATTTTCTCACGTTACTGTACTGAGTTTCCATTAAGGGTAAGAGGTGACGCTCAGCGTTTGGAACAAATCATCATTAATATGCTAAGTAGCGTTATTGGCTATGCCGATAAAGGTTGCTTGGTTTTAGATGCAGACTACAGTACGGATGATGACAAGCAAGATGTATTGACAGTAGTAATTACTATTGACCACCCACATCGCAGTGTAGAAATAGAGCAGCAACTACTTGATGCATTTAAACCACATTATGCAAATGATATGAGCCAAGGGCTGAGTCTTGCTATTGCTAATGGCTTGGCTATCCGCATGCAGGGTAAAGCTGGTGCGGAGTATACGAGCAACGGGCATTTAAATTTTTGGTTTAATGTGGTGGTGCCAATGGTAACGCCAATAAACACCAATACGCAAAAAGTCTCTAAGTTAAATGGTAAGCATATACTCATTTATCAGCCGCCAAAGCTTATCGAAGATGAGTATAAGAATACGCTGGAGACCTGGGGTTTTATTGTAGCGATTGCACATGATGAAACATCAGCAATAAATTTAATTAAGCAATCCCAGGCGAGTATTCATCCAATAGATGCTGTGTTTATTTACACAAGGATTCAAAGTCTAGATAGTTTGTCACTTTCAAAATCAATTGCAGCATTGTGTTTAGATAATCCGGTTAGTCAATTAATTTGTGTTAGTGAGCACCAAAGCAAGCTCCCAGAGGTTGAAGATATTGTTCATACTAATCCAAATGTTGAGTTAATTCGCAAACCTGTAGAGCATAATCGTTTGCGCAAAAAGCTTAAACATTTGTTGATTAAAGATTTAGAAGAAAATGTTGAAGAAGCTAGCGAAAACTTCCTTAAAAACAAGAGGATATTGCTGCTGCAAGACGAGGATATTGATAGAACAATTGCAGAGGTTATGCTTAAAAAATTGGGCTGTTTGGTAACAACTGTTAAAACACCAGAAGAAGCGAGCAGCCAATTTGAAAAAATAGCTTACGATGCATTTATTACTGATGTACAGTTAGATGATGAAGAAATGAAAAAGTTTATTGCTTCTGCAAAATCTAAAAATGTTGCGTTCCACTCTAAGAATTACATATTACCCGCGCTTGGCTTAAGCCATCATGAGCAAGAGGGCGAAGAAACTCGCTGCTTACAGTTTGGGATGGATTATTATATCGATGCTCCGTTACAAATTGATGAACTTACTGCAATTTTACGGCGTTGGATAGGCCGTGCTATTCACTTGTCTGAAAAAGACGAAAAGTAGTCCGGTATTGTTAACTGGCTACTTTTAATAAAAGATAAAATCCTAGAATGATTCTTCTGTATTTTTTAGTATTTTGAGTCGTGCCTAGGTTTGCTATCGGATACTGCTTGTTGCTTTAATACCCGTGGTGTTACAACGCCTGCATTGGTTGAAGCATTAGAAGGTAGTGTGGCATTAGCTGGGTGCTTTCTATCTCTGTTTTTAATATGGCACAAAGTTTCTTTTTAAAAGAAAGCCTTTTGAAAATCGATGAGCTTTGAGGGTTTATCCAAAGGCTCTTAATCTTTTAATATTGAAAGAGCCTCTCGTAAGCTTTTCTCTTCTATCTCTTTGTAGAGTGTCATTTCGCTAATAACTTGGCATCCAAGAGATTCTTCAAAGCTTTTTTGATTGGCTTTATTGGTATAATCTGCCCCGGCATTGCTATCTAAGTTAGAGTGGAATATACCCGCTGCAGAGACCGGTAAAAAATCTTCATAGGTCTGTGGTGAACAGATTAAAGCGCCTGTTTCGATAAGAGCCTCTATGCTCTCGTCTTGTTTAGGTTTTCTCGCTTGCTTGTTGGCATGGTATTCAAAAAAACCTAAGTTTTCTTTAGCTAAGCTTGCGTAATCACTGGGGAAAGCCTCAAATGCTTTTTCTAGCGCCTGTGAGTATTGCTCGGGACCTTCTTTGCTACTTTGATTGCCATTTTGATTGATAGCAGCGTTCAAGAGCTTATCGTAAAGTTTTCTGCCTTTTGGGGTGAGTGCACTACCGCGCTGCTCTATTTCACCAAAGCGGGCGGTATGAGTTGAGTTAATACCATCGGTAAAACTAATGTTTTCTGTCAGTGCTTTAAACGCGGTCTGGCGAAGTAAAATAGCTAAGTTGCGTTTAGGTGGGCCCTCAATAGTTGCTTTTGCCGGCATGTTTTTCTCGACCATTTTTTTCTGTGCCAGGTCTATATCTAATGTGCGGGGTGTTAGGTGATTAATATGTGGGCCACGAAAACTAACAATATCGGCAACAAGGCTGTGCGCGCGCAATAACTCTTGATATGTCTCTGAACTTACCGTTGCCTGGCTATGCCACCGAAAAGTTTCTAACGCTTCTTGAACAAACTCATTGGCCTCGGTTTCTAATAAGCCATTATTTGCTTCGGCTATTTCGATAAGCGCTAATGCTCTATCTGTAATAATCTGGCGTCTATTGAGTATTCTCTCTGCCTTTTGTGCAAGTTCTTGGTCTTCTAGTAATTCTAGGCGTAGGAGAGAGGTAAAAATGCGGAAAGGGTTTTTATTCAGTGAAGACTTAGCTGTAGGCCGAAATGCGGTGGAATGTACGGGTAGGCCAGCGACAGAAAGGTCATAATAGCCAACAGGGTACATACCCATTACTGCAAATAGTCGGCGAATATTATTAAGCTCCGTGGCCGTACCTACTCGAATAGCACCATGTCTTTCTACATTAAGTCGATTTAACTCTCCCGTCTTTTCTAATTGCTGTTTTAGCTCGGGGTTTGCCGCTAATATGTCATTATTAACCTCTTCTACTAGAGTGATAAGCTCTTGATATAGAGGCACTTCAGATCGGTACATCTCTGACATGGCACTAGAAAAATGGGAGCGGATATTGTCAGGGGATAGCTTTATAGTCATTACTGCAACTCCTTATGTGTTTTTCTTGTCTTTGAGTTGGTGTCAATCTTTTGGATGAATGTTAAATAGACATAGATGCCATTACTAAAAAAATAAATGTTCCCCATAAAAAAAGATAAATAGGGCAAAAAAATTAAGATAGAGTAAGTGCAATAAATCCCAGTCGATAGTGATATAAAACAATGGACCCAAAGAAAATACACTGAGGAGATCTATTAATAGACTAGGAAAGTAAAGCTGTTTATTTATTATAAATGAAGGTGTTTTCATTATTGTTTTTAATTCTCTTGATCAGATAACCACCTATGCTAATAATGCTATTCTTTCCTGTTGCAAAGCCCTAAAAAGGGCTTATTCGAAGCGTGTCCATATAGGAGCATGATCAGAAGGTTTTTCCATACCACGGACATCGTAATCAATGCCTGCATCTTTTGAACGATCATATAGTGTTTTAGTTGCTAAAATAACATCAATGCGTAAGCCGCGTTTAGGTTCTCTTTCAAAGCCACGACTTCTGTAGTCAAACCAGCTAAATATATCATCTGTATCAGGGTAATGTTTGCGAAAAGTATCTTCTAGACCCCAACCCTTGAGTGTTGTTAACCATTCACGCTCCTCTGGCAAAAAACTACATTTACCGCTTTTAAGCCAACGTTTGCGGTTATCTTCACCGATGCCAATATCATTATCAGCCGGCGAAATATTAATATCTCCCATGACGATCACTTGATCATCTGAAGAATAATTGTCTTTTAAGGATTGCGTCAAATCAGCATAAAAGTTTCTTTTATTTGGATATTTTGTCGGGTGCTCATTACTCTCACCCTGAGGAAAATAACCATTGATAACGGTAATCTCGCCACCAAAAGGGGAGGCAAAGTGACCAGTAATAAGACGTCGTTGAGTTTCTTCTGTATCGTGAGGAAAGCCTTTCTCAACACTGATAAATTCGTGTTTTGAGAGTAGAGCAACACCGTAATGGGTTTTTTGGCCATGAAAATGTACCTGGTAGCCAAGTTTATTAATGAGCTCTTCAGGAAACTCTTCATCGGTGACTTTGGTTTCTTGTATCCCAATAAAGTCGGGATCATAAGTGTTAATCAGTGCTTCGAGTTGATGTATTCGCTGGCGAATACTATTAGTATTAAAAGAAATAACAGATAGCATAAGAATAGGATCTATTTGAAGGTGGGTATTAAGTATTATTAGCGGATATAATCTACAAAGCTCTCACTTATCAGTGCTTCTTAATCATGAAATGATAAGAGTATTGCCAATAAGCGAGAGCTTTATTAAATGATTATGGTTTTACTCGCGCTACTTTATTTTTTTTAGAATTGTCGGATAATAACTCTGAAAAATCTTTGAGTATATAGCCGGCTTCTCTAAGCATGGCGTCATCATTAGTATCGATAACTGTTGTGCCAGCCGTTGCAGCGCGTTGCGTATTTTTACGCTCATTATCTTCGTTTAATGCCTCGTATGTTTCAAATGTAGGTAGGCTTTTATCAGTACGTCTTTTATTTTCAAGGGACAATAGCGCTTTTTCAAAATCATTTTTCTCTTTCAAGCGAATAGATTCATTTAAAGAGATAATTTTTTTATTGGCATAGGTGTCGAGTAGTTTTTTCTGCTCGGTTAAATAAACAAAATCAGGGTCTACTGTAATGCGTTTTTCATGATTTGATTGTAATGCAGAAACCGTGTTCTCAATGGGTAAATACTGAGAGTAGGGGACTGCTTTTGTTTTACTCCAGGCAAGGGCAGTGTCATAGCTACTTTCGCCAATGGCTTCACTATCTAGTAGTTCGGGAAAGTTAATGTCAGGAATAACCCCGCGGTGTTGTGTGCTATCACCAGAGACGCGATAAAATTTTGACTCTGTTATTTTTAAATCGCCGGCAGCTTTAAGCGGGTTCAAGCTCTGTACAGTGCCTTTACCAAAGGATTGCGAACCGACAATTAGACCTCGTTTATAGTCTTGTATAGCACCTGCAAAAATCTCTGATGCTGATGCACTTAAGCGATTAATCATGACCACTAACGGGCCGCGATAATGCGCATTAAAGCGTGACTCTGTGGTTGAGTTTTTATCATCACCTCTGCCAATTTGTACAACAGGGCCTTTATCTATAAATAAATCTGTTAACGTCGTCGCTTCTTGTAGTGAACCACCACCATTGTTTCGTAGATCAATAACAACGCCATCAACCTTTTCTTGTTCTAATTCAATAAGAAGTTTTAATACATCTCTAGTGGTGCTTTTAAAGTTGGGGTCGCGTTTTCTATAAGCTTCAAAATCAATATAAAATGCAGGAATATTAATAACGCCAACTTTATACGATTCGCCTTCGCTTTCGACAGTGAACACAGCTTTTTGAGCCGCTTGATCCTCTAGCTTTACTTTGTCACGTTTAATACGGATATATTTTGTTCCCTGCTGAGGAGACTCAGAAGAAGGCGTCACTTGTAGTCGTACAATACTGTCTTTCTTGCCGCGAATAAGTTGCACCACCTCATCTAAGCGCCATCCAATAACATCGACGAGTTCACCATCATCACCTTGGGCAACAGCTGTAATAATATCGGCTGCTTTAAGTTCGCCTTGTTTTTGGGCAGGTCCACCGGTAACAACGCGAACGACTTTAGTAAATTCATCCTCGGTTTGTAAAACAGCACCAATCCCTTCAAGTGATAAAGATAAATTGATATTAAAGTTTTCGGCCGTACGTGGCGCTAAATAATTAGTGTGTGGGTCATAAAGCTCAGTGAGTGAATTAATGTAAATTTCATAAATTTCATCATCAGAGTTTTTTTGCACGCGAGACAATTGATTAAGGTAACGCTTTTCTAACTGTTGCTGTGCTTTTTCGAGTGAATCTCCAGAGAGCTTTTGTGAAAGCAGAAAGGATTTAATACGTTTACGCCAATAGCTATCTCCAGCGTCTTCTGATGTCAGCCAATCATTGTTAGCTGTATCGGTGTTTAATGTCTCTTGTTTGCTAAAATCAAAGGTGGTTTTTGGGTTTTGGAGTAGGGTAATGACTTTTTGTAAGCGGTCTTCTATACGCTTTTTAAAGCGGTCATATATAACAAAGCCTGCACTGTCGTCGCCTTTTTTAAGTTGGTCATCGAGAAGTGTGCGATATTTGTTGAATTCATCGATATCGGAGCTCAAGAAGAAAGCTTTGTTTGGGTCAAGGCGCTCAATATAATTATCGAGAAGCTTGGATGACAAACTGTCGTTTAGCCTTAGGGTCAGAAAGTGCTTTTCATCGAGAATCTTTAGTATTTCTTTTGTTAAGGCTGGGCTTTTCTTATGGGGCTTTTCTATAGCAATCGGGTCTTTTTGTATAGCGTAAGAAAAAGCTGCCCCGAGAAGAACCAGTAGAAAAACTATACTAATGTGAAGTGCTTTAAGGGTTTTGATGAAATTCACAGTGTGAAATACTCCTGCTTTATCGCATAAATGGTGGTTTTACTCATATCGAAGTCTGTCCTTGGCCTATATCTGTTGTCTTTCTTAAGTCTTTGTATTCTCGTAACACCTATTGCTTTTACGTTGTAGTTTACAAATTATGCTTAAATATAGCGACCTTAGCTATAAGCTTAAGTATAGTGTACTTAATGATCTTTATTCTTAGGCATATCCTTCGGACACCAAAAACATCGATTTATTCACATTTCTTAGATTTATTAAGTTACTGCACTATCGATAGCGGTAAATTTGCCTTTTTCTTATAAATAACAGCTTTTACGGTGTGTAGACTGCATTAAATCTCACTTGTTGTAAAGATTATCTCAGGCGTGATTGTGTTAAAACAGCACTTACTAATCTAGCTTATGGAGCCTCTGGATAAATTTGAGTGAAATTTCAGTGAGAGCAAACAACTTGATTTGGGGCAAAGGGTGGAGATAATAGTCGCCTATTGTGCAAAGCTTCGATAAAAAGAAGGTTATTAGGTCCCCTAAAGAGTTTCACCGCTTATTCAGAGGCTTTCTATGTGCGTTATAGCCTGTTGCAGGGTTTATCTTTAGGCGCAAAATGTTACTTTTAGGTTTTGCGTATATAGAGAAAATATACAGTGTTATTTAATAGACGTAGAAAATGATCTTATGTAACATAATTGGCTTATCTATGGCGGCTAAATGCTGTTGCTAGCTTGTTAAATAAGCAATTAGTTTACCCTTATCTTTATCTAGGGCAGTTATTTGTAGCAAACAGCACTTTCTTTAGCTGCCTATTACCGAATCTATCTATTACTTCTTTCTTATTTTATAAAGAATTTCTATGAAAAAAGCACTTTTTGGGGTTTTTGTTGGTCTTTGCTTTGTTATCGGGTCTCTTGCCTATGTAAAATATGAGCAGATATCTACTCTAATTAACTCTGGTAAGTCCTTTACCCCCCCGGCTATTACAACGACTTCTTTTGATGTAAAAGAGGCCGCTTGGGAACAAACCTTATCGTCTATTGGCTCTTTAGAGGCAACGAAAGGGCTTGTTATTACTGCTGATATATCTGGTCGCATTTCTAAGGTGTTATTTAAAGCCGGTAGTGAGGTGACGGCAGGGGAGTTGTTAGTACAGCAAGGCACATCGGAAGAGCAAGCGCTGCTTCGTTCGAACCAATCTGCGGCAGCACTGGCCAAAAACAACCTTGAACGCACCGCTGAGCTTTACAATAAAAAGGTGGCGTCAAAATCAGAGCTCGACAATGCGCAAAGTACCTATGACTCTGCCGTTGCCGATGTTGATAATACACGTGCAACCATCGAAAAAAAGAGTATCCGTGCGCCATTCTCGGGCCGGCTGGGTATTCGTTTGGTGGATTTGGGGCAATTTATTAACGCGGGTGACTCTGTTGTATCATTGCAGTCAATTAATAAGATGTATGTAAATTTTTCACTGCCTCAACAATTCAATGCCAAAGTGGCTACCGGTTTGGCAGTTCGTTTAGAGTCAGATGCTGTTCCTGAAAAACAATTTATCGGTAAAATAAATGTCATTGATCCACAAATAGATACAGCAACTCGCAGCGTACGCTTACAAGCTATTATCGATAACCCGATGCAAGAGCTATTACCCGGTATGTTCGCTACGATTGATGTGCTTTTACCCAAGACAGAATCGGTATTATTAATTCCTGTAACGGCGGTGCAATATGCAACCTTTGGTGACTCTGTCTTTGTTATAGAGCCAGCTTTAGATGAAAAAACGAATAAGCCCATTGAACCAGAAAAGCTTATTGCCAGACAGCAGTTTGTAAAGCTTGGTGAGTCACGTGGAGATTTTGTTGTTGTCGAAAAGGGATTAAAAAAAGGCGAAGTAATAGCAAGTACAGGTGTATTCAAATTGAATAATGGCGCAAGTGTGATTATTAATAATAGTGTTGTGCCCGATTTTAGTATCGAGCCTTCAGTATCCGATGAGTGATTAACCCTCAGAGTCTAATAAGCTAACCTGGTAACGGGTATTTTTAGAGAATAACTATTGAAAAGTATTACCGATATTTTTGTTCATAAGCCTGTGCTCTCGCTAGTGATCAGTTTTATTATTGTGATTGCAGGTTTACAGTCAATTAGTTCACTGTCAATTAGGCAGTATCCGCGCAGCGATAATGCAGTTATTACCATCAATACGACTTATATTGGTGCAAGTGCAGAGCTGGTCAGAGGTTTTATAACGACGCCTATTGAACAAGCCATTAGTGCTGCCGAAGGTATCGATTATGTAGAGTCCTCTAGTCAATTAGGTTTATCGACAGTAACTGCACGACTAGAGCTTAACTATGATCCTATCAAAGCCCTTTCCGAAATTAATACTAAGGTGAATCAAGTTCGCAACGATCTGCCAGCCGAGGCAGAGATACCCATATTAAATGTTGAGTCTGCCGATAGCCAATTTGCATCTGCCTATTTAAGTTTTAACTCCACTATTTTAGATAATAACCAGATCACCGATTTTTTAGTGCGTGTTGTACAGCCGAAGCTCTCCGCACTTGAAGGTGTTCAGCGTGCAGAAGTATTAGGTGCGCGTAGATTTGCCATGCGTATTTGGTTAAAGCCAGAAAAAATGGCCGCGCATAATGTATCTCCTTTACAAGTTAGGCAGGCACTCAGTGCCAATAATTTCCTGTCTGCTTTGGGAACAACAAAGGGATCTTTAATCGAAATTAATTTATCGGCCAATACTGACCTCAATAGAGCCGATGAATTCGAGCAGTTGGTTTTACGCTCAGAGGGCGGTGCGATTATCCGTTTAAAGGATATAGCTGATGTTGAGCTGGGTTCTGAATCCTATAATTCAGAAGTCCGCTACTCAGGCGATACAGCAACGTTTATGGGCATATGGCCCCTACCTAATGCTAATTCTTTAGAAGTTATTAAACGGGTGCGCAAAGAGATGGCAGCTTTGCAAAGTAGTCTACCCTCAGGCTTAAATGGTGTTGTTGCCTACGACGCTACAAAATATATTGACAGCTCAATCAACGAAGTGATCTCGACATTAGCCGAGACACTATTAATTGTTATTTTTGTTATTTATCTTTTTTTAGGGTCTCTCCGTAGTGTCCTAGTCCCCGTTATTGCTATTCCTATTTCACTGATTGGTGGCGTATTTTTGATGTCACTCTTTGGCTTTAGCTTAAATTTATTAACACTGCTAGCTATTGTTTTATCCGTAGGTTTAGTGGTTGATGATGCTATTGTGATCGTCGAAAACGTACAGCGACATATTAGCGAAGGCGAATCCAACGTTACTGCAGCGTTGCGTGGCGCACGAGAGTTAGTGGGGCCTGTCATTGCAACAACGGCTGTATTAGTTGCCGTTTACTTACCGGTGGGGTTGCAAGGGGGGTTAACTGGCGCGCTCTTTAAAGAATTTGCCTTTACGCTCGCAGGCGCTGTTGTGATTTCTAGTATTGTTGCATTAACCTTATCACCGGTAATGTCGTCTCTGGTGCTAAAAAAAGGGGACGATAAAAAAGGGTTTGCTAAAGTTACGGGTGATTTATTTGAAGGATTAAAAAAATCTTATAATCGAGCACTGAGCAGCACCTTACGTGTTCGCCCAGCTGTTTATATCGTATGGATAGTTATCAGTTTACTGGTTATACCGCTTTTTATGTTTTCCCAATCGGAATTAGCACCAAAAGAAGACCAAGGTGTTATTTTTGGTATTGTCGAAAGCTCTGCTAATTCTACGCTTAATCAAGCAAGTATTTATGCAGCGCAAGCTAATGAAGTTTTTGCGAGTTTTGAAGAGACCGACTTTACTTTTCAGCTCACATTTCCCAGTTCTGGCTTTTCTGGCATGGTGCTTAAACCTTGGGAGGAGCGCGAGCGTAGTGCCTTTGAATTGCGACCACTCGCTCAACAGGGCTTAAACAAAATAGCTGGAATGAAAATCTTACCCATTATTCCAGCAGCACTACCTGGCGGTGGGCAATTTCCCGTTGAATTTATTCTCGCCTCAACAGATGAGCCAGAGGCCATTCTCAGGGTTGCAACAGAGCTGAGAAATAAAGCAGCAGCATCGGGTATGTTTGCTTTTCCTCCTCTTATTGATACTAAAATAGATAGGCCACAGGCAGAGTTGGTGATTGATCGCGATAAAGTTGCTGACCTTGGTTTAACCTTAGAGCAAGTGGGTAGAGATGTCGGCATTATGTTGGGGGGTAATTTTGTCAACCGCTTTAATATCGATGGGCGAAGCTATCGAGTTATTCCTCAGGTTAAGCGTACAGAACGTTTAAATCCCGAGCAGCTTGAAAACCTTTATATTACCGGCCCAGGGAATGAGTTAATTCAATTATCTAGCGTTGCAAGCATTGAATACAGCACAGTGCCTCGTAGTCTGAATCGTTTTCAACAGCAAAATGCAGTTAAGTTAAGTGGAGTCGCTATTAAGCCACTGGGTACGGTGCTTGACTATATGCAGGCAGAGGCGGCAAAGATTGCACCTAATTACGGTGTTGATTATACCGGTGAGTCGCGCCAGTTAATTCTCGAAGGTAACAAATTTTTACCGGCTTTTTCTTTGGCTTTATTGCTCATATTTTTAGTGCTAGCAGCTCAATTCAATAGCTTTAGGGATCCGTTTATTATCATTATTGGCTGTGTTCCATTAGCCATGTTTGGTGCGATGATTTTTATTTTTTTAGACATGCCAAGCCCAACACCTTTTTGGACAGATGGTTGGACAACAACACTCAATATTTACTCGCAAATTGGTTTGGTGACACTCATTGGCTTAATTGCAAAAAATGGCATTTTAATTGTTGAGTTTGCTAATAAACTACAAGAGCAAGGCTTAGCTAAACTTGATGCCATTAAAGATGCGTCAAATACGCGCTTGCGACCTATTTTAATGACGAGTGTAGCGACGGTGGCGGGGCACTTTCCGCTCACATTAGTGACTGGTGCGGGCGCAGAGGCACGTAATTCAATTGGCCTAGTGTTGGTTGGTGGTATGGCCATAGGCACTCTTTTTACTTTATTTGTTATTCCCTCGGTGTATATGTTACTTGCAAAGGATCACGCTAAAGTTACCGATAGTGTTGAGGACAATATGGCGGCAACAGAGGCTGTTTCATAACTAATATCTATTGCGTCATTTTATGTGATTAAGTCACTTAACAACCTACCTTGCTGTATTTATAGTACATATATCGAATATATAATTTTAATACGTTAAATTGTATATTGTTATGAGTGCTATTTTTAATGACAACAATATTAAGTAGATTAGTAATGAATAAGAAAATCATGTTGGCTACATCGGTAATAGTCATCGTTATGTCTTTTGTCTGGATGAATATTTCAGCGGCAGATACACGAGAAAAGTTATTAGCTAACGAAGCTGTTGGTGCTATTACCCAAAATGACTTACAAGAGTTACTTGCTAAAGAAAGTTTTGAAAAAGACTACGCATTAATCGATGTAAGAACCCCACTTGAGCATCGTATTGGGCATATTTCATCATCAATTAATATCCCGCATTATAAAATTTTAAATAACCCTAAATTACTGGATAAATATAAAGACAAAAAAGTTATCCTTTATTGTTACAGTGGCGTTAGAGTAGGTAAGGTTGCTGATCTTTTAACTCAAAAAAAGCACTCTAATTTACATCATCTACGTGGCGATATCTCAAAATGGAAAGCCAGTAAACTTCCTTTAGAATAGAGCTGAAAACTTTTATAAGTGACTAAAAGCCAAGTTTTACTGAACGATATAACGTAAATTATTATTTGAGTTTAATTGGCTCTGCCCTGATGTTATTGCAAATAACCTTCTACTATAGAGGTAGAAAAGACAAATGCTCGACTTTAATGACAACCTAGTACGCCTAAGTGTTTTTATGGGTGTGTTTATAGTTTGCGCTACTCTCGAAGCTATTTTCCCTAAGAAGAGGCGAACACAGACCCGCGTTAAACGGTGGTTTAGTAATATAAGCATTATTCTTATTGATAGTGTTGTCGTTCGGTTAATCGGTCAATTGTCTGCAGTTGCTGTTGCTTTTTATGCTGCTGAGCAGGGGTGGGGAGTATTCAATTGGTTGAGTTTGCCAACATGGTTAGAGGTTATTCTAGCGGTTGCTTTACTTGATCTGGCTATTTATGTGCAGCATGTTGCCTCTCATAAAATACCATTGCTTTGGAAGATGCACCGTGTTCATCATGCCGATCGCGATATTGATGTTACAACGGGTACGCGCTTTCACCCTCTAGAAATTATCTTGTCAATGTTTTACAAGTGCTTAATTATTTTAGTGCTTGGGCCAAGTGTTTTTGCAGTATTTTTATTCGAGGTGATACTCAATGCTTCTGCTATGTTTAATCATTCGAACTTAAGACTAACTGCTTGGCTTGATAAAATACTGCGTACAATCATTGTGACACCAGACATGCATCGTATTCACCACTCTGTCATTAATAGAGAGACAGATAGCAACTATGGTTTTTTCTTATCTATTTGGGATAAGTTGTTCAAGACTTATAACGAACAACCCGAGCAGGGGCACGATAATATGGTGATCGGTTTGAACGAATATCAAAGTGATAAACCGTCGAATCTTATATGGTGTTTAAAATTACCATTTTTGAAATAAGGTGTAAGAAAAACACTTTGATTTGAGGAAAGATTAAAGGTAGTCGTGGGCGGCTTGCGCTTTTGTTTGCCTACGTCCATGCAGGCAACAAAATAGTTTGTGAAGAACCACTTATGCCTTATCCAGAGGCATGGTAGCTATAGGCAATTTATAGATACATTTAAAAAGTAAATTGGCTACAAGGGTTACTACAAGTAAGTAACACGAGTGACGCCATGGAGTTCTAATAGACGAACACGCTCACCGGGTTGAAAAAACTTATTGTCTTTAACTTCTTGAACAACAGAGATTGTCTCTCCAGACTCCATACGAATAGAGATCTCTTGCCCTTGTTTCCGAGTTACATTTTGTTCAACTTTTTGGCCAACAATGCCACCAACTATGGCACCTACAGCTGTTGCCAATACGCGGCCACGCCCATCACCAACAGAGTTGCCAGCAATGCCACCAATAACTCCGCCACTAACAGCGCCAACTGCCGAATCCTTGTTGCCTTCAATGACAACAGGGCGAGCTGATAATACGCTGCCGAATTCTACTTGTTGTACTTGGCGTGCATCTTCACGGCTATAGCTCTCGCCAGTTAGGCCACCTGTTGCACAAGCACCTAAAAATAATGCTGAGCTTAGTGTTAAAATTAAAACAGATCGATTTTTCACAACATTCTCCTCTCTAGTGTATGTTAGAGATTACTTAAATTATTTAGTTCATGTGTAGATGGATTAAATGTACACCTTATAGAACAATTATACTGTTAATTAGTTAATTTTTAGATATCTCAACAATAATACCTATTAATTGCTGAACGTAAGCTGAACAGGTACTGTTAAGGTTGCCTACATGGATGTAGGTATATGGCGTGAGCAGGAGCGGAAGCCATACTGGAATGGATGTAGGTATATGGCGTGAGCAGGAGCGGAAGCCATACTGGAATGGATGTAGGTATATGGCGTGAGCAGGAGC
>CANLBN010000003.1 GCA_947488935.1 uncultured Pseudomonadales bacterium | reverse complement strand
CCTCTCACCACACAATCAGTCGAAATATGACTTTCTACCGACTCCCTTACCTTGGGAGAGGCGCGCATTATACGGTCTTAGTGAAGATACGCAATCAATTTTTTAGTTTATTTCAAACTATTTACAATCGCTTAACTTCTTTCAGTATACGTCCAATACACAAAGCAAAAGCTGATCAAAAATACTGCTTCCATCAACTCTTCACCCTTGGAAGAGGCGCGCATTATACGGCCATCATCCAAAGACGCAATCACTTTTTTACTTTATTTCAAATTAAAAGAAATTTAAAAAAAGAGGCCAATTATTAGCCTAGACCATGGAGGGAAAGCCGTCAAAAATGAGACTGAATTATTCACGCGCCAGATGCCATAACCACAGTAAGGGGCCCGAAGCTGCATAAACAGCTGTTAGTACCAGCAACATAACCGGTGGATTTATAGCAATCACCGCAAACAGGGATACAACCAAAAGCATTTTTACAAAAGGTACCCTGCCTTTTAGATCAATTCCTTTAAAACTACTGTATTTAAAGTTAGACACCATCAACACAGCAAGGAACACCATTAACACTGCCACAATACCTGCAAAATGACTTGAGACCTGCTGATCATGAAATACCCATACGATACTCGCAACCACACCAGCAGCAGCAGGGCTAGCCAAACCAATAAAAAAGCGATTATCGGTAAAACCCGTTTGCGTATTAAAACGCGCTAATCTAAGTGCGGCACATGCCGTATAGGCAAAGGCTGCGGCTAAACCAAACTTACCCAGAGGCTCTAACCCCCAATTGAGCGCAACAATCGCAGGCGCAACACCAAAGGAGACCATATCGGCAAGGCTATCGTATTGCACACCAAATTCGCTCGAGGTATTGGTCATTCTTGCAACACGGCCATCTAAGCCATCGAGAATTTGAGAAACGAACACCGCAATAGCCGCCGCCTCAAAATTACCGGAGATACTACTCATAATGGCATAAAAGCCACTAAACAGAGCACCTGTAGTGAATAGGTTCGGGAGCAGATAAACGCCTTTGTGCCGAACCTTTTCACCATTCTCCGACACCTCCTCTATATGCTCATCAATTGGAAGGTAACGCTCAGACGGCTTATCGGCTGAATCATCGGATGTTTTTTGATTAGCATCAACAGGCTTGCCGTCCTTTGGAACGGATTTAATATGGCCTGACCCTGACATAGTCACCTCAATAAATTACATTTAATCGCTATAATACGCGCAATAGACCCAAGAAACAAAAAACGCGATACTTGTTCAGTATCGCGTCTCAGAAAAATATCGATCATTCCCTCAAGGAGAAATCACTCTAACTAGTTTTTACTTTTATCGATAATTTTTTCAGCTGTAATCCAAGGCATCATGCCACGTAGTTTCTCACCCACTTGCTCAATACCATGAGCAGCGTTGTTACGGCGATACGCCGTCATTGATGGGTAATTAGTTGCACCTTCTGCGATGAACATTTTAGCGTACTCACCATTTTGAATGCGCGTTAATGCGTTTTTCATCGCAGCACGTGATTCTGCATTAATAACCTCGGGGCCTGTCACATACTCACCGTACTCTGCATTGTTAGAGATAGAGTAGTTCATATCAGCGATACCGCCTTGGTACATCAAATCAACGATTAGCTTTAATTCGTGTAAACACTCAAAGTAAGCCATCTCTGGTGCATAACCACCTTCAACCAATGTATCAAAACCTGCTTTAACTAGCTCAACACAACCACCACATAAAACTGCTTGCTCACCAAATAGGTCTGTCTCGGTTTCGTCTTTAAACGTTGTCTCAATAATACCGGTACGACCACCACCAACACCCGATGCGTAAGATAGCGCTAAATCTTTAGCAGAACCTGAGGCATCCTGGAAAATAGCGATTAAGTCTGGAATACCACCACCATTAACAAATTCACTGCGTACAGTATGACCAGGTGCCTTTGGCGCAATCATAATTACGTTAAGGTCTGCACGTGGGACCACTTGGTTATAGTGAATAGAAAAACCATGAGCAAAAGCAAGCGTTGCACCCTGCTGGATATTTGGCTCGATCACTTCACGGTATAACTGCCCTTGAAACTCATCAGGCGTTAAGATCATAACAACATCGGCAGAAGCAACAGCTGCTGGTACGTCAGATACTTTAAGGCCATGCCCTTCTGCTTTAGCAACAGAGGCCGAACCTGGACGCAGACCAACAACGACATCAACACCTGAATCTCTTAAATTACACGCATGTGCATGGCCTTGAGAACCATAACCAATAATAGCGACTTTTTTACTTTTGATGATCGAGAGATCACAATCTTTATCGTAATAAACTTGCATGAGGGCACCTTTTTTGTAGATAGCGCAAGATGAATGACATCAAAACGCCAGAATAATAAACGCTTAAAATTTGTGTGGCGGGATTATAAGGAATGCCTGCTATTGCGTAAAATGATATATTAACAAAACACTATTTCTATATATGCAATATTAACCCGAGAAGCTCCATGGATAATCGCACACTGTCACTCTTTTTACACCTTTGTGAAACACTACATTTTGGCCGAACTAGTCAGGCAATGCATATCAGTCCATCGGCATTAACGAGAACAATTCAGCAACTCGAAGAAACATTAGACACATCCTTATTTGAACGTGATAATCGCTCGGTTCAGCTCACCAAAGAAGGCGTTCTTTTCCAACAATATGCACGTGAATCAACCAGTTTATGGCAGAACTTTAGACAATCGTTAATGGAAGAAACTCAGGAGCTACAAGGAGAGATCAGCATTTACTGCTCTGTCACTGCAAGTTACAGTTTTTTACATACTATTTTGAGTGATTTTAGAAAGGCACATCCCAAAATTGGCATGACGCTGCACACCGGTGACTCCGAAGAGGCAATCAATCATATTCTAGAAGATAACGATGACCTCGCAATTGGCGCCCGCCCAGAGAAATTACCCAGCAAACTCAATTTTAAGCGAATTACTATTTCACCATTAGTAATGATCGCACCTTTAAATAGCTCGCAATATAAAAGCCCCACGAATAATTGGCAGGGCACTCCATTAATTTTGTCTGAAAAAGGGTTAATCAGAAAACGGGTAGATACGTGGTTTCAGCAAAAAAATATTAAGCCTAATATCTATGCACAAGTATCGGGTAACGAGGCTATTGTCAGTATGGTAAGCTTGGGGTTTGGCGTTGGTGTCATCCCTAAAATTGTATTAGACAACAGCCCACTCATTAATCAAGTAAAAACGATTGATCACAAGCCTGCATTAAAACCCATAGAAGTCGGCTTATGCGCACAAAAAAAACGCTTACAAAACCCATTGATTAAAGCGCTATGGGATTCATTATCCAATTCCTAGTAAGCGAGCATCAATTCTCTTTCGCCGCATCATCGGCATCCTTAAAAGAATAAAGGTAATTGATCTTATCCGTTACTTTTAAATCAATAATGGGTTCGATTTGACTGATAAAATCGAGCAATAGAGCATGGCCATTTTCTTTGAGATGGAATGGAATGAAATAAAACAAAAAATACATTTCTGGCAGATGCCCTGGATAAATAACGATCATCTTTAAGAAAAACATGTCGCATAACATGTCTATTTTTAGGGTCGAACTTTTTCATTAGCCCATAATTATTATTGAGGATAACCTTCTTTAAACAAAGCTCTAAGGAATTTCTGAATAAACTTTCGATAAGGACGGCAGCCTAATCTAAGGCAAGGATTAAAGACAACAACAAGCTATTGATTAAATCTTCAATGGCTTACACCAATTACCTACGTCCATGCAGGCAACAACAGGAAGGGGGATTAAAGCCCTCAAAAAATCATTCCCGACTTATTCGAGAGCTTTATATACTAGAGCTTAAGTATTTTTTCACCGCGACTAATACCAGACACACCGGTACGCACGACCTCTAAAACAATAGTTTCACCGACTGCATCGATAAAAGCACTTAATTTTTCAGAGTTACCTAACAGTTGAATGGTATAGGTACTTTGAGTGACATCGATAATCTGCCCACGGAAGATATCAACACTGCGTTTAACTTCTTCACGCATACTGCCCGTTGCACGCACTTTGATCATCATTAACTCACGCTCAATATGGGAGCCTTCTGAAAGATCAACAAGCTTAACGACATCAATGAGTTTATTTAAGTTTTTGGTAATCTGCTCGATAGCAAGGTCATCACCAACACTCGTTAACGTTAAGCGCGAGAGTGAATCATCTTCGGTTGGCGCAACATTTAAACTCTCAATGTTATAGCCACGCTGAGAAAACAAACCAACAACGCGTGATAATGCACCAGGCTCGTTTTCCATTAATACTGAAATTATTCGTCTTCTCTTATTCATGCTGTACGCTCCGTTTTACTCAACTGCATATCACCAACGGACTCTAACGGAATCTGCATAGGGTACACATGTTCATCGGGATCAACATAAATATCCATAAAGACAACACGATCTTTCATGGCAAAACATTCTTCTAACTTACCCATTAATTCTTCGCGCTTAGTCACCTTCATACCAACATGGCCATAGGCCTCGGCTAACTTGACAAAGTCTGGCAGCGAATCTTCATATAAAATTTCGGAATAGCGACCATCGTAATTCATATCTTGCCACTGCTTAACCATACCCAAAGCTTGGTTATTGATATTAATAATTTTGATGGGCAAACCGTATTGCTTGAGCGTCGACAACTCTTGAATACACATTTGCACACTACCTTCGCCAGTAATACAAACGACCGTCTCATCCATAAAGGCCATTTGGGCGCCCATAGCCGCAGGAATACCAAAGCCCATCGTACCTAGGCCACCTGAGGTTACCCACTTACGTGGCTTATCAAACAAATAGTATTGCGCAGCAAACATTTGATGTTGACCAACATCCGTCGCGACAATAGCCTCGCCTTTTGTGGCTTTGTAAACCGCTTGCACCACTTCTTGGGGCTTGAGCATTTCACTTTGATCATCGAAACGGTTCTTAGTGTAAAGCCCATGCTTTTGTCGCCACTCGTTAATGGACTTCCACCAACTTTCTAACGCGGGTTGATCTACTTTATCTTTACCCTTTTCAATCAAAGGTAGCATTTGCTGTAAAACAGAGTCCGCTGGTCCAACAATAGGGATATCGGCTGCAATTGTTTTAGAGATAGAAGCCGGATCAATATCGATATGAACAATCTTGGCATTGGGGCAGAATTTATCGAGTGCATTGGTAACACGGTCATCAAAACGTGCACCTACACAAAAAATTAAGTCGCTTTTATGCATAGCGGTATTGGCTTCATAGGTACCATGCATACCCAACATACCAATAAATTGATCATCGGTACTTGGATAAGCACCTAAGCCCATCAAGGTACTAGTAATAGGGTAACCCAAGGTTTTAATCAGCTTGGTTACAAGCTCAGGGGTATCACCGTGGATAGCACCCCCACCGATATAAATAACCGGCTGTTTGGCAGCCAGTATTGCATTAACTGCTTTTTTGATTTGCCCGCTATGCCCTTTTTGTACCGGGTTATAAGAACGCATCGATACAGATTCTGGGTAGTTATACTCATAGGTTTCGTTAGGGGCGGTATAATCTTTGGGTACATCGATAACCACAGGACCTGGACGACCAGATGCCGCTATATAGTATGCTTTTTTGACAATTTCGGGGATATCCGCTGGGTTTTGCACCATAAAACTGTGCTTAACGATAGGACGCGACACACCAATCATGTCAGTCTCTTGGAAAGCATCTTGACCAATTTTGTCACTGGGAACCTGACCAGATATAACAACCATCGGAATCGAATCCATAAAGGCTGTGGCAATACCTGTAATTGCATTAGTGGCACCAGGGCCCGATGTGACCAGTACAGTACCTACCTTACCGGTAACACGTGCATAAGCATCAGCTGCATGCGTTGCTGCCTGCTCATGCCTAACTAGTATATGTTTAACTTTATCTTGCCTATAAATTGCATCGTAAATATGTAATGCGGCACCACCGGGGTAACCAAACATTATATCCACACCTTCATCTGCCAAGGAGCGAATAAGCATATCTCCACCTGAGAGCATTTCCACTTAAATAACCTCTATCACTGTCATGATTAAAATATAAATGTTAAATCTAATGTACAACCACATTATGACAAATAGATAGGATCCACTCGCGCATAATTAACATGTGCTATTAAACATCACATGCATCGGTTGTTATTTTGTTTAAACATTTGAGAAAGCAAAGTTTCAGACATAAATATCTAAAAATTTACTTGCGGAAGGGGCCATGAACTAACCGGTAAGTTAGCAGTTCAGGGGTTGTTCGTAATAAGCGGTAACTTATTAGATCAAGCCCATAAACCTCAGCTTGGAGTGTGGTTTACGCCTCACACCGCAGAACACATAATTGTGTAATGGGTAAAATTATAACGATTATTGATCAACAAGCAAGCCAATACAGCCATTTTTGAATCAATAGCCCTCTATCGATTGGATTTCATCAACCTCGCAAAAAATTCGATATATTTTCTGTATAGCTAGCATAGAGTATTAAATAGGTCTATTTATTAACTTATGCGTACAATCTGTTGAAATACAAAACATACATTCGATTAACAATCAAAGGAAATCAGACAATGAAACATTCAACCATAAAAACAATTATTAGCTCCGCAATTTTAGCTATCGCTCTTGGTGGCGGTGTAGCTCATGCTCAAAGCTATGGTAGTGACGACAGCGGCAAAAGCAGCAAGCTTAGCGTTAAAGCTAAAAACCAAGACGTATCAGGTGGAACAATAACTGCCAAAAAAATCACTTCTGCCGTTAATGGCTGGATGGTTGTTCACCGCACAGACGGTAAAAAACCAGGCCCTGTTGTGGCTCATGCCCCCCTTAAAGCTGGCGTCAATAAAAATGTCACTGGCATTTTGACCGAAGAAGTTAAAAAAGGCGAAAAATTAATGGTTATGCTTCACGCTGAAGCAGGCGGTAAATCAACGGGTATTTTTGAATACACCCTTGGCGCTAAAGAAGATGCTCCAGTTAAAGTTGACGGAAAGCTTGTTATGCAAATTATAGAAGCTATCTAGTCCATCGCTGCTATTGCTAAATCGATGCAAAAAAGCCGAGCCTAAAGCTCGGCTTTTTTATTGTAAGGAAACCCTGAAAAACCTGAGTAAAGTTTTCGATGAGGAGAAATGATTCACAGCTTATTCAAAGGCTCCAATAATAGGCACTACAGCAGCAGGCACCAAAACCACTGCTATCACATACTTTTATAACCTGTCATGCTATGACGCTTATAACAAATTACGGATTAAAAGCACCATGGCAAGATTTTCGAATAGTTACCATGAAACCCTGTAATCAATGCGGTAAATGCTGCATAAATTATAGTGATGGTGGTCTATCGGCAACAGCCGACGAGATCGAATTTTGGGAAGTATTCAGGCCCCATATATACGAGTATGTTAGCGATGGAAAAATTTGGATGGATCCGGATACAGGCGAACAAATTAGCCGCTGCCCATGGCTAGAGAAGCTACCCGAGCAAGAAAAATATACTTGTAGCATCTACCATGATCGTCCAGACGATTGTAAGCATTACCCAGTCGACATTCAGCAAATGATCAATGATGAGTGTGAGATGCTAGAGGTAAAAGATTTAGCTCAACCTCAGCAAGCTCAAAGCACCTTAGACCACCTTATGCTCGATAGCCGTCCATCCTCATCTCGTGAGTAAGCCACTTAATCAATAAACCTCGCAAATACAGTCATTTCCTCTAACAAGATTTACCATAAAAGCCCAAACCTACCGTTTGTAAATCCTTTTTACTAAAAATTAGCTTGTTAAAATTTAACATCTTGAACCTGCCAACTATTATGTTATAACATAACATTTTAAGCCTTACCAAGGAATGCAATCATGTTGAATCACAGATTTTTTCTCCTCATCGCCATATTACCCATGGCTTCTCTAGCCGCTGAGAAACACGTTCATGGAGAGGCAGAGCTATTTGTTGCCCTTGAAAATGGCCAAATATTGCTAGAGCTCGAATCACCCGCAGATAATATATTGGGTTTTGAATACACACCAAAAACACAAGCACAACATAAGCAGCTCGAAAGCAGCCTTAATACATTAAACGACTACAGACATTTGATAACCTTTGATCGAGGTGCCTGTAAACAGGTAAATGCTAATGTTGAGTCTCCTTTTGAAGAACATCATGACGAAAACCACTCTGAACACGCAAAACATGAGGAACATGAAGAGCACGAGAAGCACGAAGAACATGAGGAACACGCAAAGCACGAGAAGCACAAAGAACATGAAGAACACGCAAAGCACGAAGAACATGAAGAGCACCACGATCATGACGAAAGCGATGATGGTCATAGCGGATTTCATGTAAGTTACACATTACAGTGCGATAAAAGTATACAAAATACTCTCACAGCCACTATTAACGCCTTTAAACACTTTAATGGCTTTGAAAAGATTCAGGTCAATTGGGTAACGCCAAACAAACAGGGGTCTGTGCTGACAACGCCTGCAAAAACAGGCGTAGAGATGGAGTAGGCTTTAAAAGTTACTGCTGGTATTCCTGATAAGGCTTAATCGCATCGGCAGCCAAAGCATATGCTGAAGTTGCTAGATCGTTTTCGATAATTTGTGTATTTAATTGCCCTTCAACCCAAAAAGGGTCATACAAAGCATCGATCAATAAGCCTTTAGGATATTTTACATAAATGATTTGATTAGGTGGTGGTGGCGGAAGATGAATACACGCACCAAAATATGGCACTAAAAAGAACTCAGTAATACGTTGATCTTCGCCATATTCAACTGGGACAACAAAACCTGCTATACGAATATTTTTACTGTCGTATTCTTCTTTAATATTTGTTGACTCTAAGGCATTGTAATATGCTTGCCCTTCTAAAGAGGGTGCTACCGCTTCACCAATCGCTTGTTCAATTGAATCAGCTAAAGAGCCACCCAGAACATCCTCAGGTGCGCCATCGACAATCCCTGAAATAACTTGAGGCGGGTTGAGTAAAGCATCGAGATCGGCTTTAGGAATAAGCTCTACCCATTCGACTGTGCTAAATTCTTTTGCTGAGACATGAGCACTGCCAAATACAAGTAGCAGCAAAGAAAGTGTGCAACATTTATTAAATGAAGCGACAATAGAGTTACTTTTAATTGAAAAAAATTTGGTCATAACAATTATTCTCTTGTTAAATATCACTCACAAACGAAGCCTTAAGAAATGTCCATAAAGCACGCAATATCACTCAGTAATGTAGCATTCCGCTGGTCGACAACTAAAGCCCCTACACTCGATATCGAAAAGTGGGAAGTCGATACAGGCCAAAGTGTGTTTATTTATGGCCGTTCAGGCTCAGGAAAATCGACTCTACTTAATATAATAGCAGGTATTTTGGAGCCGCAACACGGTATTGTTAACATTTTAGGTAAAGAGATCAACCAATTAAAGCCAGTTCAAAGAGATAAATTTCGCGCGCGTCATATGGGCGTTATTTTTCAGCAATTTAATTTAATCCCTTATTTATCCGTCCTTGAAAACATTCAATTGAGCCAAGCATTTTCTGCCTCTAAAAATACAACAAAAAGCGTTGAGTTACTTGTCGATCAACTGAGCTTACCCAAATCGTTACTTTTGCAAAAAGCCAATCAACTCAGCGTTGGCCAACAACAACGAGTTGCTGTCGCTCGAGCGCTATTCCATCAGCCAGAAATCATTATTGCCGACGAACCAACATCTGCGTTAGACAGTGAAACAAGGGACGAGTTCATTAGTTTACTATTGCAACAAACTAAGGAATATAACAGTACCATTTTATTTGTTAGCCACGATAAAAGCCTCGCTCAATATTTTGATCAAACCATTGACTTGCAACAGTTAAATAAAGTAGAGCCATTCCATCATGCTATTTAAAATTGCTCTTGCGAGTATTATTAACCGAAAACTAACCGCATTTTTAGCCGTATGCTCCATAACTATGAGCGTCGCTATTGTGTTGAGCGTAGAGCACATACGCCAACAAGCTAAAGCAAATTTTGCGAGTACTATCTCTGACGTGGACTTAATTGTAGGCGCTCGATCTGGCAGGATTAATTTATTACTTTATTCGGTTTTTCGCATTGGTAATGCCACTAATAATATTAGCTGGGAGAACTATCAAAAAATCACACAACAAAAATCAGTCGATTGGGCAATCCCTATTTCCTTGGGTGACTCACATAAGGGTTATCGGGTAATGGGCACAAGCGAGGATTACTTTACCTATTATCGTTATCGTCAAAAACAGCCTTTAACATTTAGCAAAGGCAAAATATTTAATGGTGTTTACGATGTAGTTTTGGGTTCCGATGTTGCTAAAAAACTACAGTACGATATTGGCCAAAAAATTGTTCTATCACATGGTGTCGCTAGCGTTAGTTTTGTTCACCACGACGACAAACCCTTTACAGTTGTTGGCATTCTAGAGGCAACAGGCACTCCCGTTGATAAAACCGTACATATAAGTCTCGCAGGGATGGAGGCGATACATGTAGGCTGGACAAATGGCGTACAAATACAAGGCTTATCTATTAGCGCAGAAGACGCCCTTAAGAAAGATTTAACACCCAAAAATATTACAGCGGCTTACCTTGGTTTAAAAAGTAAAATATCAACCTTTCGTGTACAAAGAGCTATAAACGAGTACAAACAAGAGCCGCTGATGGCGATATTACCGGGCGTGGTTATTAGTGAATTATGGCAAACGATGGATGTCGTCGAAAAGATACTGGCTTTAATTGCCGGGCTAGTTGCCGTTACCTCTTTACTTGGCATCATTACCATGATGCTCTCCACAATAAAACAACGTAATCGAGAGATAGCAGTCTTACGTGCTATTGGCGCACCTGCACGATTTATTTTTAGTTTAATTCAGCTAGAAGTTATAGGTCTTGTGCTTGTAGGCATTATTATGGGGATTGGTCTATTTTGGGGAGGCATACTCGCCAGCCAACCTATAGTTTCAGAGTTATACGGATTAAACTTAACAACTAACCCTTTAACTTGGTCAACGGGAAAATATTCATTAATAATGCTAGGGATCGCCATGCTGTTTGCCTGCATACCGGCAACAATGGCATATCGCCAGTCACTCAAACAGGGACTCGCCATCAAGGAATAAAATAACAGCTTTGATAAAACACCCTATAAACGGTTAGCGAACTATAGCCATACCATAGTAATGTTAACCGATAACAATGCGCCCGCGAGTCAAAATACTGTACTAAGCGTTTTATAAGGTAGATTATCGTGAGCTAAGTGTAACGGGAGGGCCCACACGCTCATTCCATTAGAACCATTTAAAAAAACTAATAATATAGACTTGTTAATAGTTATTTATAACATAGATCTTAGTGCTCTATGTAACACTATGACAAACGCTAGTAACCAATAGACTTTGCTTTACCGCAAACCCCATATTCGTAACAAAAATCGCCGCAAAACACCTAAAGAGAGCAACTATCCGACGAGCGGTAAAATTAGCTTTATGGTAACCTTTAGTCATATCTAGAGGAATAGAGCAAAAAAGAATAAAATAAAAGTATGCCAACAGAAGATAACAAGACCCGATTACTCGTCATCGATGACTCCAGCACTGTGCGTATCACTGCCAGAAAGTTCTTTGGTATTGAGTTTGACATAATACTCGCAGTTGATGGTGCCGACGGCCTCGAAACTCTTGAAGGCGATGAGTCTATCGATATCGTTTTTACTGACCTCGTTATGCCCGTAATGGATGGCTTTGAGCTATTAAAACAAATACGCTCCCACAAAAAATCACACATTCGCAACCTACCCGTTGTGGTAATGACTGGGGCCGAAAACCCCGATATCGCCAAAGAAAAGGCGCTTTCTCTAGGTGCCACAGACTTTATAACCAAACCCTTTGCCAATGTTGCCGATATTCGTGTACTTGCTCAATCCTATGTAAAAATACATAACGATAAGAATAGAGAGAAAAAGGTCACTGTAGACGCCCTAACAGGCACCTTAAATCAAGATGGACTCCGTGATCAGCTTGAAAAAGAGATCGCCTTTACCTCGCGTAATCGCTATAACATGAGCGTAATGACCATTGAGATCGATCGCTATAAAGAGCTGTTTATCTCCATAGGTAGAAGCAGCACCGAAAAGCTCATTAAACGCATTAGCGATGTTATTAGTAATAATGTCCGTAAAGAAGACACTGTTGCTCGCACCGAGCTTGCACGCTTTGTGATATCAGTACCTTTGCTACAACAGCAAAGCACATTAGAGATGGCCAATAAAATTTGCCGCACTGTCGAGACTATTAAGGCAAAACTCAATGGTAAGCCACTAAAACTGACGGTTTCTGTTGGTATTTGTACTCTCACCTCTGCAGATCAAGTAACGCCAGACGTATTACTCAATATTTCCGACAGCGCCCTAAAAAAAGCCCATGGTTTAGGCAGTAGCCAAATGTACGCATTAAGCGCTGATGAATACTATAAAGACCATAGCGAGGCTAAGAAAGAACGCAGCCTATCCCTCGATGCCATCATCGATAATATTAATAATGGCCAAGAAGACGAGATAGCGCAGGAGCTAGATGAGGTGATCGAGCAATTACAACCACTGCTCTCATTGCTTTCTAATGAGCAAAAACAGCGTATGCTAACGCCCCAAGTTTAGCGACCATACCCACTTATTTCATCCAATACCTATTGGATTCGCTCTATAGGGCGAATACAATGGCAGCCCACTATTTCGATAAATTTCACTAATTGATAAGCATCAATTAATTACATTTAAGTATTTCCTGAATTTATGGCAAGCTCAACGCTATCGGACGCAATCTCACAGGCAACGACACTGATCACGCAAGCGGATGCCTCCTTGTTAGAGATTATCTCGCTATCTTTTCGGGTCAGTATATCGGCTGTTTTCTTTGCCGCTATTATCGGTATACCTATCGCTATATTAATGGCGGTTTATCAGTTTCGTGGCCGTAAACTCTTACATATAGTTATCGATACTTTGATGGCATTACCACCTGTTGTGGTAGGCCTTGTTGTCTACCTTATACTCTCCAACAATGGGCCACTGGGCATCTGGGGCTTACTCTACACACCCACTGCCATGATCATTGCACAAACACTATTAATTACCCCCATTATTATTGCACTCGCCTTACCGGTATTTTCAGGCCATTGGCAAACCATTGGCGAGCAAATGTTATTGCTAGGCTTAAAGCGTAAACATTGCTTTGGGGTACTTATCAAAGAGTCCAGCAATAGCTTAATCACTGTAATATTAGCCGCTTTTGGCCGCGCCATTGCCGAGATAGGTGCCGTGATGATTGTAGGTGGCAATATAGAAAGCCACACACGCGTAATGACTACAGCAATTGCCATGGAGACAAGGCAAGGCAACTTAGCACTGGCTCTGGCACTGGGGTTTGTATTGATTTTATGCGCATTATTTATCAATACCTCAGCGCATGCTTGTAACTATTGGTATGGGCGTAAAATAAACAAACAACTCTTACTCTCGCTACCCAGTCAATACGGTAAAAATAATGAGCAATAATCATTTTTTACCCATTAACATCAAAAGTATTGATTTAACAATCAACACTAAAGCCTGCCTCAATAATATTGACTTACAGATAAACGACAATGGCATCACCGTTATTATGGGGAGCAATGGCTCGGGTAAAACACTACTACTTAAATTAATAGCCGGTGTTATAACCCCCACTCAAGGGCTTATTAATTGGCATAGGCAACCACAACCCCCTGAATTAACCATGGTGCCGGCCAAAGCCGTTTTATTAAATAGAAGCGTTATCGAGAATATCGCTTTACCTCTGCGCCATGCAAAAAATTACAAACCCCATCAAAACCGAAAAGGTGCTATAGACAAAATAGTTGATAGCGCATTGGCCTGGGCAGACATCGATTATTTGAAGCATCGCCACGCTAAAAGCTTATCGACCGGTGAGCAACAGCTAGTTGCATTAGCCCGAGCATGGGCGCTTAAACCTGACATACTATTACTCGATGAAATCACAGCGAACCTCGACCCTGTGCGTACACAAAAAATGAATCAACTAGTACAAGACCTCAGCCAGTTTTGCAAGATTATCTTAACAACTCATAGCATCAAACAAGCCAAGGCGCTAGCAAGCGACATACTATTGATGGAACAAGGAAAAGTATTATTACACACCGACAAGAATAATTTTTTTGACTCCAACGAATTCCAACATTTTTTAGCACTACAGTAAGTATTGTGATTAATTATTTTATGACGCCTGTTAAAAAACTCTTATTATTTATTACGATGATGAGTATTGGTCTCGTTGCCTGTAGCGATAAAAATAGTGATGAGGCTCGCCAGTATAAAAATGACACCCTGATTATTGGTGTCACAACCACACTCGAAGACTCTGGCTTATTGCGTCAGTTAGTCAATGCCTTTCAGCAAACACACAATATTACTATTAAACCTGTTGTTGCCGGCAGTGGACAAATACATAAACTTTTAAGCCTCGGAGATATGAGTGTTGCCATTACCCACGACCCACAAGGTGAAGAAGCACTTATTAAAGAGGGTGTCATTAATAAACGCATCGCCTTAACACAAAACGACTTTATTATTATCGGCCCCAAGAGTGACCCGGCCAATATTAAAGAAGCTCTAACGCCCAGTGATGCCTTAAAAAAAATCATTAGTACCAATGCTTTGTTTGTATCGCGAGGTGATAATAGTGGTACACACCAAATAGAAAAAGCTTGGTGGCAAACAATTAATGCAAGACCCAACAAGCAGTATTACCTAAAAACAGGCACCGGCATGGGCGCCACACTCAATGTTGCCGCAGAGCGAGGGGCTTACACCTTTGTTGATCGTGCAACATGGATTGCCTTCCAAAATAAACAAAGCCTGAGTTCACTCTTTGAAGACAGCAAACGCCTGCCCAACACCTACAGTTTACTGATAAAAAGAAATGCACTCGTACAGGAAAAAGTTATACTATGGCGAGACTGGATTAGCACAGGCGAAGGGTCTCGCATCATTCTTAACTACCGTATTGGTGGCCAACCACTCTTTTTTAAAGCGCCTTAAATATATAAGTAACGAAAACATAAAACACAGTGAATACTATGACAAATACTCCGCTAAACATTGCCGTTTTAACCATATCCGATACCCGTACAGCAGCTAACGATACCTCTGGTGACCTACTCGCCAATAGCGCTATCGCAGCCAATCATAAAGTTATCGAGCGAGCTATCGTAAAAGATGATATTTATCAAATTCGTGCGACTATCTCCCAATGGGTTGCTAACGCCAATATACAGGTCATTATTTGCACGGGCGGCACAGGGTTTTCGGGGCGTGACAGTACGCCAGAGGCAGTAGCACCGTTATTTGATAAAACCATTGATGGCTTTGGCGAACTATTTAGACAAATCTCCTACGACGAGATTGGCAGCTCAACCATCCAATCGCGTTGTGTAGGCGGGCTTGCGAATTACACTTTAATTTTTTGCCTACCGGGCTCTAACAACGCCTGCAAAACAGGTTGGGATAAAATTTTAAAAGAGCAACTCGACAACACCCACAAACCTTGTAATTACGTTGGCTTACTTGAGAAAAAATACCAAGCTTAATCATAACCGGCTTATCAAAAAAAGAGCCCCTAGTTAAGCTATAAAGGATTTTTCAACGGCTCTATAGCGGTTTTATTTAAAGTACACATTATTGTTAATACAAAGGGCAACTGAACAACCTATGCTATCCATTAACGATGCACTTCATCAGGTGCTTGAACAAGCAAAAAAAATACGCGAAAAAAGAGAAGCTATTGCCAATACTGTCTCTATCGACAATGCACTGGGTTTAACCCTTGCCTGCGATCAAATATCGACTATCGATGTTCCACCTGCCGACAATAGTGCAATGGATGGCTATGCTATCAATACCCGCACACTGGGCGATAACCCAACTAAAATGATCGTTAGTCAAACAGTTGCGGCCGGTCACGCACCACAAGCGCTGAGTGACGCTACAGCGGCACGCATTTTTACCGGTGCAGAAATACCCGCCAATGCCGACGCAGTAGTTATGCAAGAGCAATGCGAAGTACAAGGCGATCATGTTGTTGTGCCTGCAAATATTCCCGTACAAAATAATATTCGCAAACAAGGGCAAGATATAAAAACCGGAGATTGCATCCTTAAACAGGGCCATAGATTGCGCCCACAGGATATCGGCCTACTCGCCTCTATTGGTATTGCTAAGGTCTCGGTTTACCAACCATTAACCGTGGCTATTTTATCGACGGGAGACGAGCTTGTTGAGCCGGGTAATACATTATCGTCGGGTAAAATTTTTAATTCTAATCGCTACTTACTCAAAGGGTTTTTACAAAAGCTTAATTTTAATGTGCTCGATTTAGGCGTTGTCGAAGACACCCTAGCGGCAACAAAAGCCAGCTTGAAAAAAGCCGCCTCCTCTGCCGATTGTATTATCTCAACGGGTGGCGTCTCTGTTGGTGATGAGGACCATGTCAAAAATGCAGTGACAGAACTTGGCTCACTCGATGTATGGCGTATTGCGCTTAAACCTGGCAAACCATTAGCCTTTGGCGCAATTGATAATACGCCATTTTTTGGACTGCCCGGCAACCCTGTATCGACATTTGTTACCTTTTTACTGTTTGTAAAACCATTTTTATCGCTACAACAAGGGCAAAATAATCACAAGCCTAAAGCCATGCAGATGAAAGTAAACTTTAGTAACAAAGCAAACCCCAAACGCCAAGAATACATTCGTGTTAAGTTCAACAATGGTGAACTGGAGTTATTTCCCAATCAGAGTTCTGGAGTATTATCCTCCGTGGTACAAGCCGATGGCCTCGGCGTTATCCCCATAGGCCAAGCAATCAAACCCGGCGATACTATCGAATATATCTCCTTCGATGAATTTTATCGCTAACATTATTTATATTTTTAGCCATAAAAAACCAATTGTTTTTAAGTAGGAATATTGATTATGAACGTAGATACAAAAACCGATATCGAAGCTGCTGTGTTTCGCAAATTTGTCAAACATTTAGACAACAATAAAGACGTACAAAATATTGACCTCATGAACCTTGCCGATTTTTGCCGTAACTGCTTAAGCAAATGGTATAAAGCCGAGGCAGAAGCCCGCGGAGAAGAAATAGACATGGAGGCATCGCGCGAGATTATTTATGGCATGCCCTATAGCGAATGGAAAGAAAAATACCAACTAGCTGCAACACCTGAACAAATGGCCGCCTTTGAAAAAAAGCAACAACAAAAACAAAGCCAGCAGTAAGTTTTTAATCAACAGGATATAGATACACCCATGAGCATTAAAATTAGCCAGCTATTTTTATTTCCTGTTAAATCATTACGTGGTGTTGCCGTTAATAGCGCTGAACTCACAGAGACAGGATTTAAATGGGACCGCCATTGGATGGTGGTAAAACCCGATGGTGGTTTTGTTACACAACGCCAATTGCCTCGCATGGTGCTTATTCATACTCAGTTAACTGCCGACCACTTGGTTTTATCTAAGGAAGGTATGGCCAACCTTATGATTCCGTTAACACCGAGCGACGCCAAAAACAGTGCAGCTATTCTTGATGTGAAAGTATGGAAGGATCAATGCAAAGCCATTGACGAAGGCGAAGAAGTAAGCCAATGGATAACCGAAGCTATTGGTGCACCTAAAACACTCAGACTAGTCCGTATGGCCAATGGGCACAAGCGGCCCCAAAGCAAACCTGAACAACTCGGAGCAACAACACATACCTTGTTTTCCGATGCTGCACCTATTTTAGTATGCAACAACGCCTCACTCGATGCACTAAACAAGTCGCTTAACGAACACGAGTTTGATGCCGTACCCATGAACAACTTTCGCCCTAATATTGTAATAGGCGGAATAAATGCCTTTGAAGAGCACAACATAGCGGGCTTATCGAATGAAGATTACGAACTAAAGTACTGTTACCCTTGCCAACGCTGCGTTGTCCCAACGATTAATATCGATACCGCGACAAGGCATCCAAAACAAGAACCCTTTAGTTTATTGGCCGCATTAAATTCAATGCCAGACAACAAAAAAGCACCCGCCTTTGGCGAAAATACCATTGTACAAAAAGGCCTAGGCAAAACCATACGCGTTGGCGATGTACTCCAGAGCCTATAAATAATTGGCGAATGACTGTTAACCGGTCAAAGACAATAAAAAACACGATAGAAATAAAAACATGGAAAGCAATACCAACAAACAATCGATGAAGGCCGTTTATTTCTCTGGGTTAATTTTTCCTGGTGTCGGGCAATTTTATTTAAAAAACTATATCAGAGGCTTACTCTTTAGCATTACCGCCGCTATTGGTTTTTACATTATTATGAGCGCCACATGGGAGCTTATGTTTGCGATAGCCAATGATATCGAGCAAGGTAAGCAACGATTAGATATTAATAGCATAATGCGAGTCGTTAGAGAGTCTTTAAAAATTTACCAAGAGCCAACTATTTTTACGGCAAAAATAGCCTTTATTGCCAGTTGGTTGCTAAGCACATTGGATGCTTATCTTACGACTAAAAAGAGCACATAATCTATAACGCTATTAGCCATAATATCAATAGGCTCTAGCTTCCCGTCTTTATATTAAGCAATATATTCGAAGAGAAGAAAATACTATTTAATAACAGCCATCAAAGGGAATTATCTCCCGAGCTGCCTGTACGGCAGTGAATGCATCGCCTGTCCTGCAGCCCGTGATGTGATCTTTCTAAGCTGCCTGTGCGGCAGTAAACAAGTAAAAATCGCCTTAGAACTTCAAGAAAAATTTCTAAGCTGCCTGTGCGGCAGTAAACACCCATAACTCTAAATGTTGGTCTAAGGTTGGTTTCTAAGCTGCCTGTGCGGCAGTAAACTAGCTCGAATGAATGCCGTTATGCGCGCTACATTTCTAAGCTGCCTGTGCGGCAGTAAACTGCGCCGAAACAGTACCTTCAAGAACCTTGATTTTCTAAGCTGCCTGTGCGGCAGTAAACGCAAGCTGCTACGCTTTTGCCGAACCTGTTACTTTCTAAGCTGCCTGTGCGGCAGTAAACAATCCATACACTGTCCAACCCAGTGCGGTTTTTTTCTAAGCTGCCTGTGCGGCAGTAAACGATTGGACGGCACCCACCACTCTCTTCTAAGCTTTCTAAGCTGCCTGTGCGGCAGTAAACTATGCGCCTCGAGGGTTTTGTCTGCAAGGTAATTTCTAAGCTGCCTGTGCGGCAGTAAACGTAATAAAGATAGGTTGTATGTTGTTGTTGCTTTTCTAAGCTGCCTGTGCGGCAGTAAACGAGAAGCGGCCCCAAGGTTAGCGCAACGGTTATTTCTAAGCTGCCTGTGCGGCAGTAAACACATTGTTGTGTAGCCGGAGGCCTTGCGGTATTTTCTAAGCTGCCTGTGCGGCAGTAAACTAGAGTATAAAGGCTAAAAAAAGAGTTACAACAGGCACTTAGCTTATTTTTAGGCAAAATACCCATTAATATTACAGGTTTTGTAAGCGGTTGATTTTATTGTCTTTTTAACGGGCGTAAAAAACTTTGGTTTTTTAGGTACACCTGCCTTAAATAAGGAAGTAACGTTACAGTAGATAAAACATCAGCTTATTCACGGCTGACTTTAATCCATATGGAGTCATCGTTACCTGCCCTTTTTTGTGTACTGTAGACTTTTTTATTAGCTTTTAATGCAGGCCTAAAGGATGTTACTTTTTTGCCAGATAACTGTAGCCACTCATCGATAGCAATGCGTTGCTGTGACATTACATGGGTTTGTAGGGAGAGTACTCTCTCTTCCTGTGTGTTGTTAGTATTGCCATCTATACCTCTGCCTATACGGCCATTAATGCCGTTATCAGGGTTATCTAATGAGCTAGGGATACTGTAGCGAATATACACGGTATCTTTTTGTTGGTTCGATGTTTTGCCCGGTAGTAACGATGCCTCAACAAATAGGCTGTTTTCTAGCGTAACGATTTCGCTTCGATTAAAAACAGCATCACCTTGTCGGTCCGATAAATCCACCCCTACAGGCACTGTTTGGTTAGCACCTGTTGTCGCTCCAGTATCAGAGCTAAAGTTCGAATTAAAACGAGAGCTAAAAGACTCGATAGGGACAACCAGTAATTTTTTTTCGGCAATCACTAAACGTTGCCCGCTTTCTACCACAACTGTCTCTAGGCGGTTATTATTTCGCGTTGTTCCCCAGCGTTTTACACCTCGATTATCTTTTAATAGGTTGGGATCTACCCCGCGATAAATCGATAACAATAGAGAAGGTGTCGCGACATCTAGCGTTTTAATGATTTTTTTGAGTTGATTCAGGGTGGGCTTTTCGCCATACAAAATCAGGTTATTACCATCGGCTATTATTCTTACATCGGTACCGACTAATTCAGATAAGGTAGACTTAAGGCTACTAGCACTACGGTTTTTTAACGGGACATTGATCACATCGGCGGCAGTCACCACTTGGGTTATTGCTATAAAAACTAACAGGGTGAATAACTTGATCGATTTTTTCATTAACAATATAACTCGGTTAAGCATGTAGTACATATAAGTAGCAGGCGTTCACTAAGGTTTTAGAGGTGCCCTTAGTACGTCAATTATTTGCTGCCAAAACATTGATGCTTTCATATAAGCAATTGTTATACCGACTAAATGAGCAATACCTATCTCAGTGGATGGATGGTTGGTTGTTAAAGCAAGTAATGTTAAAATGCTGCGATAATTCGATAAAAATAAGATTGAGCCTACCAATGTATCACTTTCATATAGCCGATGATCACCCCCTGTTTCGCAACGCCCTTTTAGAAGTTATCAACCAGAATTTTGAAAACAGCACGATTAGTGAATCATCAGATCTTGAAAACACGCTCAGCGCCCTTGTCGACAACCCCGAGATCGACCTATTACTCCTAGACTTAAATATGCCAGGGAGTCAGGATTTATACGGCCTTATTACTGTAAGAGAGAAGTTTCCGACAATTCCCATTGCGGTTATTTCGGCCAATGAAAATGCCTCTATTATTAACCGTGCTATTGGCCATGGAGCCAGTGGCTATATTCCTAAGTCATCGTCGGTAAGCACTTTATACGAAGCCATAAAAACCGTGACCGATGGCGAGCGCTGGTTACCACCGCAAATCCCTTTCCATGCATCCCCTATTACAGCAGAAGAAAAAACCCTAGCAGCTAAAATTGCAACTCTAACACCACAGCAATATCGCGTGCTTTGCTATTTGCGCGAAGGCTGGCTCAATAAACAAATAGGTTTTGAACTAGGTGTTACAGAGGCTACCATCAAAGCCCATATTACGGCTATTTTTCGTAAGCTGGGTGTTAGTAATCGTACTCAGGCAGTGATTATGTTGTCCCACCTTGCTATCGATAAAGATCACATCTAACGCATTCAATACAGACAGTAGTTAGCGCCTGCGCTGTCCGTATTGCGAGAGCAGAGCGCGTAGTTTGGCAGGCTTTACAGGCTTACGTAAAAGCTCAAAACCAGAGTTAGACACCACATCCGTTAAATCAGAATCCGTCGCCGCTGAGATAATACACACGGGTACAGAGACATCATCCCCAAAACGTTGTCGCCAAGATGCAATGAGTTGCTCGGCGAGCACCACACCGTTTGCCTTAACATTGCCTAATTGATAATCCATTAATAATACATCGGGCGGTGGAGCGGTCTGAGTATAGTTAGTAATCTCATCAACACGGTCAAACAAACTCACATCGCAATGCCAATGTTTTAATAGTGTCGAGGTTGCTAATAGGTTTTGCGGGTCGTCATCGACATAAATAACTCTTAACTCTTTGAGCTGATCTTGTGGTTTATCGACAAGGCCTTTAGCAGCCACGTGGTGAGTAATATCAATGACATTATCGGCGTCGTAGCTAACAACGGGAACCTTGATCGAAAAGCAGCTGCCCTTACCCAGTGTTGAGCGACAGCGAATAGGATGCTGTAGCAAATCGCTAAAGCGTTTCACTACCGACAAGCCCAAACCTATACCCGGAATATTATCCTGCTGCTGTTGGCGCTGGCTGCGATAAAAGTCATCAAAAATGGCCGAGCGCTCTTGCTCGGAGATACCAACCCCATTATCAAATACACACACCTCTACTATCTGCTGTTGCTTGCCCTCTTTATCTTCTTCGTACAGACGTCGACAACCCACTAAGACTTTACCCGTTTGTGTATATTTAACGGCATTAGAAATAAAGTTTTGTAATATTCGCCGGAGGTAGTGCTTATTAGAGTGTACATTTACCGAGGTTTGGCAGTAGCGTATTTCAAGGTCATTGGGGCGCTGCACCATTGCCTCGCCCACTAAATTAGACAACATATGGTGCAGGTTAAATGTTTCTAAATTAGGGGCTAATACTGCGCTCTCTAGTCGTGAAATTTCTAAAAGAGACGAAATAATAGATTCAGTATTTTGAATAGCACTTTTTAACTGCCCAACTAAATTTGGGTTAAATTCGTTACCATCTTGTAGTGCACTCGCATAAAGGTTAGCCGCATTGAGTGGCTGCATAATATCGTGGCTGGCCAAGGCCAAAAATTTAGTCTTAGAGGCATTGGCATCATCGGCAATACGCTTGGCTTCTCTCAACTCATTTTCTACTTGGCCCCTGCGCTCAATCTCTTGCACAAGATCGTGATTTATTTCTTCTATTTTTTCTGTTCTCTCTTGTACGCGTTTTTCAAGATTAATATTGGCATCTTCCAGTTGTCGCTGAGCAATAATAAATTCGGTAATATCATCATAAGTGGTGACATAACCTCCATTAGGCAATGGACGCCCTTTGATTTCAATAATCATCTCATCGCTATGGGAACGCACTACACGATACGCATTGCCCGTCGACATAAGCGATAAGCGCTTACGAATAAGGTCATCGACATTACCATCGCCCAGTAAACCTCTCTCGCCATTAAAACGCATAATATCGGCGACATGTAAGCCAACTTTTAGCATAGCCTCCGGGTAATCAAACATGGTTTCGTAGCGGCGATTCCACGCAATAAAATTTAAGTCTTCATCGACAACACTAATACCAGAAGATATATTTTCAAAGGAGGCAAACATAACCTCTTGATTAAAACGTAGCGCTTTAGTGGTTTCACCAAATAAATTAACAACATCTTCTACCGCTAATTTTTGACCGCTATTCAAACTGCTTAACATAGTTTGCGATGAAGCAATGCCTACAATTCCGGCCAGCATTTTTTGCGACCGCTCAATTAAATTTATTTTATCGTTAGCACTTAAGCCATGGTTATATTCTGAAAATAAGTCATCTGTTATTTTTTCGCCTAAAAACTCTTTTAATAGGCCATGCAGATCTTCTAAATTAATATATTGGTAAGGCTCATAACTTGTTTTTTCCATACTCGTAAACGCGATGGCTTGCACACGATCAGAAAAATTCTCGTTCGACGTAATAGAATACCAACAATAAAAAATAATGTTTGCACTTAAGCTAATTAACACACTGCGTGTAAAACTATCGCTAAAGGTTAAACCAAATAGTGTCTCTGGCTTTAACCATGTCAAACCAAACAAGCCATTTTCAACTAAAAAAGAGCTAATTAAACCGGTATTGACCAATAGTGGAATCATCAAGGTATAAAACCATAAGCTCATACCTACAATCAGGCCTGCGTATAATCCATAGGCATTGCCTTTACGCCAATAAAGTCCAAATAACATACCTGGCGCGAGTTGAACAACTAGGGCAAAGGCAACCAAGCCTATACTGGTTAATGCCACATTTTCGGCCAAAATAATTTGATAGAGATAGGCACTCATTACAACAAGTAAAACCGTTAAACGCCTTGCAATAATTAGGCTTCGAGAAAACTCACTCGGCTGATCTTTTGCATTGCGCCGACTCACTAATAGCGGCAAAATTACATCGTTACTAAACATCTGGCTAAGTGTAATAGTCGCTACAATAATCATTGCCGTTGCTGCCGAAAAGCCGCCTAAAAAAGCCAGCAATGCAAGCCACGATAAATCTCTCGTTAACGGCAAAGCGATTAAATAGCTATCGCCATTAACGGCAAGCTCTCCATAAAATAAGGTATTACCCACACTTGCAATTAATAGTACGCAAACACTAATGATTAATAGATAGCTCACAAATAGCCAGCGAGATTTTTTTAAATGCTTTTTAGAAAGACACTCGACAAAGGTCACATGAAACATTCGCGGCAAGCAAAAAATCGCACACATTGCCAATACCGTCTCGACGGCAAAACGCAACCAAGAGGGATTATCAGCAAACACGTAATTCGCATCAAAAAAATCCGTTTTAAATACAGCGTTTGCAGGCTGCAAGGTATCATCGGGCAACCAAGAGATAGCAAAAAGGGCGATAACGATCAAAACAACCACTTTAACAACGGACTCAAAAGCCACCGCAGACATTAGGCCAGAGTGATAGCCCGACATATCAAGGCGTTTGGCACCAAATAGTAATGAAAAGATAATCATGCTGATGGCAATTAAAAAAGTCATATCCTGACTCGCCAAAAAATTACCACCAATGGTCAATAATAACGTATCGGAAACCGCTTTAAGCTGAAGAGAGATGTAGGGAATAATGGCTAACAACACAACTAAACTCACGGTAGCTGCAACACCTTGGCGCTTGCCGTACCGAGAGGCAATAAAATCGGCGATACTATGAATATGCTCTTGCTTGGTGATATATCGAATGCGCTCTAACAAAGGGTAGCCAAGCGTAAACAACAAAATAGGACCTAATAAAATAGGCAAAAAGCTCCAACCTTGCTCTGATGCGGTGCCAACAAGCCCATAAAAAGTCCAGGATGTACAATACACCCCCAAAGCCAGTGCATAAACAACAGGGTGGCGGACAATACTATGCTCTGAAAATTGTTGGCGGTCTCCCCAGCGAGCAAGACCAAATAAAAACACAATGTAGAGAAAAACGGCGAGAAAAACGATCGTAGGAGCCATATTGCTGTTGCCTAACTAAATATATATTTTTACTTACGTATAATTTTTATGCACTCAACTTTATCATTAACTGGCCAAGGCCACCAATATTGCTTTTTTAGGCTATATAATGGGGATACAAGTCATACAAATTACATTTTAGGCGTATAAAAAGTGCCTATTATCAATTTATGGCTTAATACTATATAGTTTGCTGCTTTTATATTGACCCTCTCGTCGATATTCTTATATTCCATATTCTCATTAACCGCTATCAAAAAAATAGAAGGAGATTCAAATGGCCACAGTAACACTAAGAGGTACACCCGTCGAAACTTCTGGGGATTTACCCACAGTTGGTTCGCAAGCCCCTGACTTCAACTTAGTAACTCAGGATTTAAGCGAGACATCACTAGCAGACTACAAAGGTAAGCGTGTTGTGCTTAATATCTTCCCGAGTATCGATACTCCGACCTGCCAACAATCTGTACGCTCATTTAACGAGAAAGCCGCATCCTTAGATAATACGGTTGTGCTATGCGTATCACCGGATTTACCCTTTGCTCAAGCACGCTTTTGTGGTGCCGAAAACATAGAAAACGTAGCAACAGCGTCAAATTTTCGCTCGCCAGACTTTGGCCAAGCTTACGGCACTACGTTTACCTCTGGACCACTAATGGGCTTATTGGCACGTGCAGTTGTGGTAATAGATACCGACGGCAAGGTCGCTCATAATGAGTTGGTTCCCGAGATAGCGCAAGAGCCTAACTACGATGACGCACTAGCAGCGTTATAAACCCCGCTAACCTGTACAAGTGGGTAACATCGGTTATTCACTTGTCTATTTTTAGTTGTTAATCTTTCTAAAACCTCAGTGTAAATTTTGATAAAAGTATTGAATAAGCAATACTTTTATCAAAATTATGGTAGTCTAAAAACTGATCAGCAAGTCGATATTAATACGCTTTAAGTAAATTTACGAATACATATCATGATACCCCCAATCAACAAAACCTCCTCCACTCAAGCGCTATATATGGCTTTTGCCAGTGCATTAACGTCTAGTGATTTTTCTGGTGAGGTTTGCATGGATTACGCCAACCGTACGGTATTGGCTACGGATAATTCTATTTATCAAATACTGCCCCAAGGGGTGGTCTACCCTAAAAATAATAACGACCTTATTATTTTGACCAGCCTTACCCATAAGGATGAATTTCAAAAAATTGTCCTTAGCCCTCGCGGTGGTGGTACAGGCACGAATGGGCAATCGCTAAGTGATGGTATTGTGGTCGATACCTCCAAGCACATGAATAACATCCTAGAGATCAATACCGAGGAAGGCTGGGCACGCGTACAATGCGGTGTCGTTAAAGATCAACTCAATGCTGCCATTAAACCCCATGGCTACTTTTTTGCCCCTGAATTATCGACCAGTAACCGCGCCACTATTGGCGGTATGATCAATACCGATGCATCGGGTCAAGGCTCCTGCTCCTACGGTAAAACCCGCGACCATGTATTGGCACTCAAAACCGTACTGATGGATGGCAGTGTCATCGATACTCAAGCGATTAATCAGAGCACACTACAACAAGAGCAATCGGCCGACTCGTTAGCGGCGCGCATTTATCAAGTTGTTGACGATATTGATACAAACTATAAAGAAGAAATTAGACAAACCTTTCCTAAACTCAATCGCTGCTTAACGGGCTATGACCTTGCCCATATCCGCGATGAGAGTGATCAATTTAACTTAAACAGTATTTTATGCGGTAGCGAAGGCACGCTGGGCTTTATTAGCGAGGCAAAGCTTAACTTATTGCGCATCCCTAAAAAAACAGCGCTGGTGAATTTATCCTACGATAATTTTAACGCCGCACTGCGAGACGCCAATACCATTATGGCCGCAGGCCCAACCTCTATCGAGACAATCGATTCACGCGTGCTCAACCTCGCTAAGGGAGATATCATCTGGGATGCTATTGCAGAGTTTTTTCCTGAGGATAACGCAGATAACAAAAAAATTGTTGAAGGAGTTAACTTTGTTGAATATACCGCCGATACCACAGAAGAATTAGAAGCCGCTATGGCGCCTTTGCTCAAGGTGCTCGATGCCGGCAATGCTATTAGCCATACCTATACCATTGCTTGGAATGACGATGTTCAAAAAATATGGGGCATGCGTAAAAAGGCCGTTGGCTTATTAGGCAATACCGATGGCGAGGCACGGCCCATTGCCTTTGTAGAAGACACCGCTGTACCGCCTGAGCACCTCGCTGACTTTATTGTCGAGTTTCGTGCATTGCTAGACTCGCACAAACTGCAATATGGCATGTTTGGCCATGTCGATGCAGGTGTGTTACATGTGCGCCCAATACTCGATATG
This sequence comes from uncultured Pseudomonadales bacterium, assembly GCA_947488935.1. Classification (GTDB taxonomy): domain Bacteria; phylum Pseudomonadota; class Gammaproteobacteria; order Pseudomonadales; family Cellvibrionaceae; genus CANLBN01. The sequence continues at coordinate 341,543 of CANLBN010000003.1, read as the reverse complement.
AAAAACAGCAGTGACGAAAAACTCGTTCGCCAAATTACAGACCAAGTGGTTGAACTCACCCACAAATACGGCGGCCTTTTATGGGGCGAGCACGGCAAAGGGTTACGCTCAGAATATGCGATCAAATTTTTTGGTAGCCTTTACCCGCTATTGCAAAAAATCAAACAAACCTTTGACCCACACAACCAGTTAAATCCTGGAAAAATAGCAACACCCAACGAGACTATCCCTCTCTTTAAAATAGACGAGATGAAAACGCGCGGCCAATACGATAAAACCATCTCAAGCGATAACTGGAAAGATTATAGCGAAGGTATGTTTTGTAATGGCAATGGTGCTTGCCATAATTGGGACCCCAAAGATGCCATGTGCCCCTCTTGGAAAGGCACCCGTTTGCGCACCCATACACCCAAAGGCCGTGCATCATTAATTCGTGAGTGGTTGCGACAGCTCGATAAGAACAATACAAGCACCAAAGTAGAAGCTCAAAAAATTCATGGGCAAACTCGCTTACAACAACTTACAAGCTTGCCCAAAAAAATTCAGAACACCATTGCCAAAAAAACCGGCGAGTATGACTTTTCGCACGAAGTGCACGAATCGATGATGGCTTGCCTCGCCTGCAAGTCCTGCACAGGCTCCTGCCCTATTAAAGTCGATGTACCTGAGTTTCGATCAAAATTCTTAGAGCTTTATTACGGCCGTTATTTGCGCCCCGTAAAAGATTATTTTGTTGGATCCTTAGAAAAAACGCTACCGTTAATGTCTAGGTTTCCGCGAGCCTATAACTTTGCAATGAAGATGGGACTAAATTATTGCCTAGATAAAGCATTAGGTATGAGCGATAGCCCCCTGCTCTCGACCGTTAACTTTGAGCGGGAACTACGTGAGCGCGATGTGTATTCTACCGAGAGCGTTTATTTTAAAACACTTAACGAACAAGATAAAAAACGCTCGGTCATTATTGTGCTCGATGCCTTTACGCGCTTTTTTGAAACAGAGCTTGTGCTCGATACCATCGACTTAATTCGTAAGCTTGGGTTTACGCCTTGGATTGCACCTTTTCAGGCCAACGGCAAGCCACTACATGTGCATGGCTTTCGTAAAGAGTTTACCGATACCGCAAAAACGACTGCTAACAAACTGAATACTCTTGCCAAAACCGGCATCCCCTTAATAGGTATAGAACCATCGATGACACTCGCTTACCGAGCCGAATACACAAAGGTACTCGATAACACACCAGAGGTATTGCTGATACAAGAGTGGCTATCAAAGCAAACACTACATAATACCACTGCACTCGATGCATCCGCTAAAACCTATTATTTATTGGCCCACTGCACAGAAAAAACAAACGCAGCGCCAGCGATAAAAGATTGGCAAATTATTTTTGAAAAACTAGGCCATAAATTAGAGACTATCAACGTAGGCTGCTGCGGTATGGCTGGCACCTACGGGCACGAGAAAGCAAACCTTGAGACCTCTAAAAAGATTTACTCGCTCTCTTGGGAGGATGTAATTAACGATAAAAATTATAACGGCAACTTAGTCGCGACGGGATTTTCTTGCAGAAGCCAAGTAAAACGCATGGATAATAAGCGTATCCCTAACCCAATAACGGTATTACTTTAGGAGCCTCGGGCTTGTTAATAGGCTCCTTGAATAAAAGTCAGTATTATTTCTTCATTAACTCTTGAGCTAACGCTTTACCTAAACCCATCACTTTAGTTTGTAGTGCTTCATCCTTTAGCGAGCCATCCTCGCTAAAGGCTTGATAAGCATTAGGGACGGCTTGTTGGGCAGGCAACACAGTAACACCTAGGTTGCTTAATAATAAACGTACAAACACTAAACCACGCATACCACCCAAAGCTCCTGGTGAGGCTGCCATAATAGAGGCATACTTATTGGCAAAAGGTGGGGGCGATTTAATATCAGGCCCAAAGGGGCGCGTCGCCCAATCGATGGCGTTTTTTAACAGCGGCGAGAAAGCACTATTGTATTCAGGCGAGGCAATTAATAAACCGTCGTGCTCAATCAATAACTGTTTAAAGCGCTTAGCGCCTTCTGGCATGCCCTCTTTTGCTTCTAGGTCTTCATCAAAAATAGGCATGGGGTAGTCGGCCAAATTAATCAGAGTAACCTCTGCACCGGCATCACGCGCGCCTTGGGCTGCAATAGTCACCAGTTGCTGATTAAACGAATGCTTACGGCCACTACCTGAAAACGCCAATATTTTAGTCATCGTAAATGTCCATCCATAATAAGTTATTTAAAAAAGCTCTGGTTAACCTCGGATAATCAGAACTTACCTAAGTGTTTATTCATCATCTGCTGGCAATAAATACCAAGTAAAGGCACCCGGATTTATCTCTATTTCTTCGTGCTTACAAACCCACAAATCACCCACTGCAATTAAGTCGTCTTTGTAATAAATAAGCGGTACTCGGTCACGTAGCCAGGTTTCTAATTGGTGCTCTTGCAATAATTTTTTTACTGTTTGCGAATGCGCTCTATTCATTGGCGTACAGCGCTCACCACCCTTGCGCCAGCGAATAGACAAATGCTCTACAGAGACATTAGAGCGAATAGATAACTTACCCGCACAAGCCAAATCGGCACTGTTTACCTCAGGTGTAGCACTGCCCTCTTGAGTAAACAATAGCTGATCAGCTGAGGGAGTAAAAGGTTTTAGTGGTGGCATAAGATAAAGGCGGCCATTAAATTGCCGGCATTCACAGTTACCCCAAGAGACAAGAGCCGAACTTAGCTGGGCACTCATACTAAAAAATTGTGTATCTATTTGTAATAACTGATCGTGGCTAGGTTTTGCAAAGCCTTTTTGCTCACACCAATAACGCAGTACATTTTTGATGCGCGGTTTACTCAGTGCCGAACACTTTTTGTAATCAATACTGTAACCATAGCGCTCTTCGTGCTCATCGATATTTTGCAAATCTATAGCGGCTAAATCATTTAATAAATGCTGTGCCTCGCTAAGATGCGAGCTTGCCGTACTAAACTGTTTAAGTGCTTGGGGCCACCGAGAAAGTAATGCTGGCATGGGTTTATGGCGTAAAAAATTGCGATCGAAGTCGAGCGATGTATTGCTGTCGTCTTCAACCCAAGATAAATCATGCTCTTTAGCATAAGCCTCCAAATCTTCTCGACTAAAATCTAGCAATGGTCGCCACAGCGTCCCTGTGTCAGGCTTATCACTTAGGGCTCGCTCTTCACTCATAGCCGCCAAGCCCAACACACCTGCGCCACGCATTAAACGTAACATAAATGTCTCTGCCTGATCGTTGCTGTGATGCCCAACTAATAATACATCGTCTTGTTTTACATATTGCTCAAATACGCGATAGCGTGCATCTCTGGCAGCCGCCTCAACGCCTTTACCGTCTGCTTGCACCTCGACCACCTCGGAAAAAAACTCAACATCTAAATCCTCGGTGATTTTTTTACAGTGTTGCTCCCAAGTTTCAGCGTATTCGGATAACTGGTGGTTAATATGCAGCGCCGCTATTTTATGAGAAGCCGCTAATGCTTGATTCTCTCTCGCTATCAGGTGCAATAACACTGTTGAGTCTAGGCCCCCACTAAAAGCAACGAGTAAGCGTCCTTTGATAGAACGATGACTTAGTGCTTGCTGAATAAAAGATTCAAGTGACATAATTTGGCTATTCAAATAAATTTACATACGCTAAAAATACTTAGACGTATAACAATGAACCCAGCAATAATTATTGCTAGGCTAATACCAAGGCACACGGATGTGCCCTCGCGGCGAAAGCCAGCACGAGCTTACAAAATACGAGAAGATTCATATATCTTCGCTGTATTTTGTAAGCGATAATGATATAGGTCAGGACGACCTATATCATTGACAAACTAATAGTTACATAAAAAGATTAAACAAGCTCTATGACAACAAAGCAAGTACTACCCTATGGAAGCTGGCCCTCAACGATTACCAGCGAGGCACTAACTCAAGGCTTGAGCCAACTTAACGAACCCAAACTCGTTAATGGTGCTTGCTACTGGCTAGAATCCAGCCCCGAGAACAAAGGCCGTACTGCCATTATGTGCAAAGATGCTCAAGGAGATATTTACACTATTACCCCTAGCAGTATCAATGTACGTACCCGTATTCATGAATACGGTGGCGGCAGCTATTTGATTCACAATGGCTATGCTTATTTTACGAATGATAGCGACCAGCGTATTTATCGCTGTGCTATTGCATCCTCTGGTCAATCACACGCTATAGATGAGGCACTCGAAGTACTCAGCCCAGAAGGCAACTACCGTTATGCCGATTTTTGTATCGACGAACAACGACAGCAGCTTATTTGCGTGTGCGAGATACATAAAAAAAGCAAAAAAGAACCCGAAAACTGCATTGTTGCACTCAAGCTCGATGGCTCATCAACAACCGCTTTTAATATATTAATTTTTGGTAACGACTTTTACTCGAACCCAAGAGTATCGCCTGATGGTGATTATATTAGCTGGCTTACTTGGAGCCACCCCAATATGCCTTGGGACGCCAGCGAGTGCTGGATCGCGCAATTTAGCTCCTTTGGCTTATTACAAAAGCAACTCAAGGTGGCAGGTGGTAATCTCAGTAAAAGTACAAATAATGGAGAGACACAAAACACCATAGGCGAGTCTATCTTTCAGCCGCAATGGTCACCTGGTGGTGAGTTATTTTTTGTATCTGACCGCAGTAACTGGTGGAATATAGAGCGCTACACCCCCAGCACTAAAACACGTAATAAAGTGCACACCATGGAGGCTGAATTTGCCACACCGCAATGGGTCTTTGGTATGTCGACCTATAGCTTTCTTAATAGTTTTAGCTTGTTCTGCTGCTACACCCAAAATGGTCTTTGGTATGCAGGCACTATCGATTTATTAACCAGCCATTTTAAAGCATTGGAACTCCCCTACAGCTCGATCCGCTCTATTCATGCCAATGATGAAACCGACACAGCCATTTTTATTGCAAGCGACTACGACCAGCTAGATAGCATCGTGCAATGGCATGACAACCAATTAGCCACCATCAAAACTAGTGGCCACCTAGCCATAAATACCGAGGAGCTTAGCAAGCCGATGGCTAAACACTTTAGTAATAGCCAATCGCAACAGGTACATGGTTTTTACTATGCGCCACAAAATAGCCAATACGAGGCAAGCAGCGAGACCAAACCTCCATTATTGGTTATGTGCCATGGTGGGCCAACAGGGGCAACGAGTAGCGCGCTCAATTTAAAAATACAGTATTGGACCAACCGCGGCTTTGCCGTATTCGATATTAACTACAGTGGCAGCACAGGCTATGGCAGGCATTATCGTGATCGCCTAAAAGGCCAATGGGGTATTGCCGATGTTGATGATATTTGTGCAGGTGCCGCATTCATTAGCGAGCAAGGTTTAGCAAACACAGAGCAACTTGCCGTACGTGGCAGTAGTGCTGGAGGTTATTCTGTACTCGCAAGCCTTACCTTTAAAGATACCTTTAAAGCCGGCGCTAGCCTCTACGGTATTGGTGATTTAAGCTTACTCGCGACCGATACCCATAAATTTGAATCGCGCTATCTTGACCAACTCATTGGCCCCTACCCCGAAGACAAAGAACTTTATGAAAAGCGCTCTCCGATAAACTCTGTAACACAACTCAACTGCCCGGTTATATTTTTACAAGGCTTAGAAGATAAAGTCGTGCCACCCAATCAAGCCGAGACCATGGTCAGCTCCCTTTTTGAACAAGGCATACCCGTTGCCTACGTCACATTTGCCGAAGAAGGCCACGGCTTTAGGCAGGCGCAAAATATTCAAACCGCTATCGATACAGAGTATGCGTTTTACCTCAAGGTATTTGATATACACACAGATACACCCACGGTAGACGTACCCTTTGTTAATGGCAGCTCTATTAGCAAGATCAACAATAAAGAGATAAATAATCAAACAAAGGGAGAAAATCAATAATGGGGCGCTGGCGACCCCCACGTAAAAAAGGCACACCCTATATAACCGAAGCCGGTGCCGAGGCGCTAACTACCGAGCTAAAACAGCTCTGGAAAATAGAGCGGCCAAAAGTGACCAACGATGTACACGAAGCCGCCAAAAATGGGGACCGCTCAGAAAATGGTGATTACATTTACGGCAAAAAACGCCTACGCGAAATAGACAGCCGCGTACGTTTTTTAACAAAACGCCTCGATGAACTCACCATTGTTCGTGACGTACCCAAAGATCAAAGTCGCGTTTATTTTGGGGCATGGGTCAGCTTAGTCGACGACGATGATAAAACCATTCGCTATCAAATAGTAGGGCCCGATGAGTTTAACGTATCGGAAGGCAAAATCAGTGTCGACTCACCTATTGCACAAGCCCTACTCAAAAAAGAGATCGATGATGAGATAGTCATTAATACACCAGAGGGCGAGAAGATGTTTTATATTGATGGAATTGAATACACAAAATAAGCTACTGTGTTAGTTTAGCTTTAGCCTAAAAAACTTAACCCACATCAACAAAAATTTTATTGAATGACACAACATATAAAACGTTTATCAGGCCTCGATTATGTCTATGAAATTATTTGATGCCTGAATATCTAAACGCTTTTTTAGTAAAAGTACTTAGTTCAGTTTGGCTCATTTCACTATGAACAACGATGATCCTGCCTAGGTATAAAAGCGGAATCTCTGATTCTCTTTTTTGAATGTGAAATTTTATGGCCTCTGCCGTAGCCACCCCTAAATCGTCACTTATTCTCATTGGAGTAGCGTCTAATTCTCCAGCTTTAATTTTTTCTATCTCTTTCGCTGTTCCCCCCCAGCCTGTAACAAATATCTTCGATAATTGATTGGCTTCTCGAAGAGCATCAAGTGCGCCCATAGTCATTGCTGTATTAGCATTGTGAAGCATTTTTATTTCAGGGAAATTATTAAGGAAAAGCTTAACACCATCAGCCCCTCCTAATTTTTGGTATTGGCCAAAGTGTTCGTACATGGTTAACCAGCCAGCTCTTTCCTCCACACAATCAATAAATTCTTGCGAGCGTTGTGTGTCTGTAATTCCTGGTATCCCTCTATTTACAGCGAAACTAATATCTTCTCCTAGCCGTTTGACGACATAATCACATAAAGCTTCAGCACCCATAGAGCTTGAAAAGTCAAACCAAGCATCTGGTTGATTTTTCCAAGTAGGATTAGGCGTATGGAAAGCCCAAATAAACGTCTTAAATCTTTTAGATGCCGCTAATTTTTGAATATTAGCCGCTTGAAGGGCAAGTTCGGAAGGGCCAAAAATAACGAAGTCGTAAGCTTTTTGTGCATCAAGTACAGTTTGGGTATGTCGAGTTTGTAATGAATGCTCTATTTGTTTTGACGTGAACTCATCAACTTCAAAGGGGAGCTTAAGCGCTTTAAGGCGTTCGGTCATCGCTGTGTAATTGCGTATCCAAAAATCAGATATATCCGTACTTGGATAAATAACAGCAATTCGAATAGTTTTTTCTACAACCACGTCTGTAAGCAGTTGAGGATCTGCATTAACTGTTTCTTGAAATTTTTTTAACTTTTCTAGCTCTGATTTCGACTGAGGAGAGTGTAGAGTCGTTTCAGCGGATACTCCATAAATAGGGGCCATCGCACAAGTAAAGACAAAAATAAGGCAGGATAAGTTATAGATATGTCTGTTCATTAGAACTACCCGCTATAATAGATTGTCGCATAATATTGACTATACTAGTATAAACTATAATGAAGTTTAAATTTAAAGATGATAATAAAATATTTTAGGCATGTAATTTCTGCTCTCTTGCTTACCTTCACTCCTTTGTCTTTAGCTAGCACTCCCGATGATAGCTTTATTCAGTATGCCCAAAAAAGAGTAGAAAAGGCAATCGAAAGTAACCGCACTTGGGATGGTCCAAAAGAAGGGCCTCGACTAATTAAAGGCAAAAAAATCATTTTTATTGCATCGGACCTCCGTAATGGTGGCGTTTATGGTGTAGCTAAAGGCATGTCTGAAGCAGTATCCAATTTAGACTGGCACTTAAGGTTTATTGATGGGAGAGGCTCAAAGATCCGTCAAGGCGCGGCATTAAGAGAGGCAATAGGGTTTATGCCTGACGCGATACTTCTCGGCGGAATCGACGCATTACATCATAAAAGTATGTTAAAAACAGCTCAACAATTAGGTATTGTCGTCATTGGTTGGCATGCAGCAGAATTAACGGGTGGCAATAGCGAGCTTGGTTTGTATACGAATATAACAACAGACCCGTTAGAAGTTGCAGAAGTTGCAGCGCTATTAGCCATAGTTGATTCAAACGCAAAGGTTAAAGCAATAGTATTTAATGACCCCAATTATAAAATTGCTTCTATAAAGGCAAATATGATGGTGGAAACCATCAAGCGCTGTGCTACATGTAGTGTATTAGAATTAAAACAGCTCCCATTAGATGAAATAGCGGCTCAAATGCCTAAGACCATCAGTTATCTCTGGGATGCTTATGGCGAGCAAATTACTCATATTTTAGCGATTAATGATCTCTATATTGATTATGCAGTACCATCATTAGAATCTAGACTTGAAGGAAAAAAATTAACGCCTCAAAATATTTCAGCTGGCGATGGAAGTACAGCAGCATATAAACGAATTGTTGGAAATAATTTTCAGTTAGCAACCGTCCCAGAACCACTTTACTTACATGGGTGGCAAATCATTGATGAATTTAATAGAGCGTTTAATAATCGCCCTCCCAGCGGATATTCAGCGCCTGTTCACTTAGTTACTCCTGATAATGTAGAAGAATTAATGAGCCAAAAAGGCCTTGGTGTTTACGATCCTCAAAATGGCTATCGCGAAGCCTATTTGAATATATGGAACGGCCAATGAAATGAAATTAAATCAAATTACCATTATACAACGCTTGATATTATCTAACTTACTTTTCTTGGTAATTGTAAGCGTGGCTATTTTTATGGTAATTAGATCCTTTTATTATATTGAATCAACGTTAACTAGCCGAGCGTCTGAGCACGTCGCCGTACTAACTGCAAATTCAAATATTAACCGACGAGTATTTAAGTTAACATCTAGAGTAAAATTATTAGAACAAACATTCCTGTTTAGTGAAACAATTCTGTCTGAAGAAGCATTCTACATAGATCTACAACTTCAAAAACTTCGAGACCTTTCAACTAACCTTGAATTCTCTAAGAAGATGGATAGGTTTATTGAAAATTTTCATCGTTTTCTAGGTAGTTCTCTTGCGCTTAACCGAATCCTTAAAAAAAGCCATAAAATTGATGATTTACTGGCAGTACAGTTGGATGAATTAGAGTTATATATCTCCGAAAAGAAGCTAGAACACATTAACGACGCTAACTATCTTGCTTATAATAATGAGCCCGATTCAGTTGGAATGCTTCGAGAAACGTTCTTAATGACAGGAAAAATGGTTGGTAATATTCATAGCCAGATAACACCTGAAACAGAAAAAGTTCTTATTATCGAAATTAATAAAGAGTTAGATATTTTTCTTTTGCACCTTGAAAATGTCAATATTGATACTCCGAAAATTAATATGCAAAAAAAGAAATTACAGCGTACGGTTCAACAATACAACGCAGGACTTAGACGCATCCGTGCCAACTTGGATCAACGTTGGTTTTTGATGAAAGCACTAGTAGATGCTCAAAATGAACTACTCGTTATGGTCGAGAATGCAGAAGTTCGTGTTCAGGCTCAAGCATTAGAGCTGACGAAAGAGCTTAAACGAGAAGTTAGAGAATCTAGATTTAATGCAATTTTCATCAGCATTCTGGCATTTATATTATCTTTTGTATTAATCAGTTTAGTTGTTAAGCGACATATTCGTAAACCCCTTGATGACCTCAAAGAAGGCTTTGAAGGTCTGGAGTCAAATGGCACAAACAAGCCGATTGATCTAGGCAGGAAGGATGAATGGAGTCATGTTGAGAATGCATTTAACCAAATGTCTCTTCGTTTATCCGATGCGTATATAGCCTTAAATGATGAAAAGAAAAACTTCGATTTCTTGGCACATCACGATCCGTTGACTGGTTTAGCTAATCGTTTGCAGGCGACTAAAAAACTCAATGAAACCATAGTAAAAGCAAATGAAAAAAACACTCCTTTTTTACTTATCTATTTAGACCTTGACGAATTTAAGACGATTAATGATTCATTGGGCCATAAATCTGGTGATAACTTATTGATAAATGTTTCAAAGATACTAGAGGAACTTGTTTCAGATATAGGCTTTGTCGCCAGAATGGGTGGTGATGAGTTTATGATTATTGTAAATGATATAGAAAGTATGGAAGACGGGGAGCTTCTTTCTGAGCGAATCAACAAAGCTCTTCGTAAGGCTTATTACATAAATGATAATAATGTATTTGTTTCCGCTAGTATTGGCGTATGTCAATTCCCAATTCACGGTGTAGACGATGAAACACTTATCCGAAATGCAGATACGGCTATGTACCATGCAAAACGAAATGGGAGAGATCAGTATCGAATTTATGCAGACAAAATGACTTTAGAGGTGACTGATTTAATTGAAACAAATGTAGGGCTTCAACAAGCGATAAAAAATGATGAGCTGGCGGTCTTTTTCCAACCCAAAGTAGATTTGCATACAAGAGAAGTATTGGGAGCTGAAGCCTTGGTACGCTGGGAGCATCCTAAGCTTGGGCTTTTACAACCTTCTGATTTTCTAGAAGTGGCAGAAAAAACAGACCTGATTATTGATATAGATAAATGGGTTTTTAGAAAAGTAGCCATGCTGATAACCCAATGGCAACGTGAAGGCATTGATTTAACTGGTGTCTTTTTTGCTGTTAATTTCTCTGCACGTATGTTTTATATGTCAGATTTGGCCGACCAACTTAAAGAGATATTAGATGAGACACAGTGCCAGCCGCATCAGCTAATTTTAGAAGTTACTGAGCGCGATATGATGCGTGATTTTGCGACATGCGTACAAACTATTAAAAATCTTAGAACTCAAGGCTACAAAATTGCCATCGATGATTTTGGTACAGGCTACTCATCCCTATCAGTTTTAAAAAATCTGTCCGCAGATTATCTCAAGTTAGACCGTAGTTTTATACAAGATCTACATTTTTCAAAGCTAGATTTTGAAATAACTAATGCAATATTAAAGCTCGCACAGATACTAGATTTATGTGTTATAGCAGAAGGCGTAGAAACACAAAATCATGTGGACACTTTATTGAAAATTGGTTGTAGAAAAGCACAAGGGTACTATTATTCAAAACCTCTGCCTGTATATAAGTGGCTTAAATATTTATTAGACAATAAAGTAAAATAATATAAGACGTTTCAAATGTTATATGCCAAATCAAAACTCTACTTTTAACCACGATGGCTTTTATATTTATCACACCGTAGAGAAGTAGAAAAAGAGGCATCAGAGATAGCAATGATTCACTCTTCTCTATTAGTAATTATCGTTCATTAAGAAGCGTGGGGCACTATTAGTGCAGCTCAATGTTGTCACTGGTAGTGGTAAATCTAATTTATATAGATCACCTAAACTTCTCTCTGAAACCACATCGAGCAACTTAGTCAATGCGTTTGCTAGCAGTGCAGCAGCTAAATTGCTCGAAGGTTATTTTTCCAGTTAGTTATAATAATTATACTTTTCTATTCCAAAGGAGTAAGGGATTCAACATTACCAAGTTGGTTATACGCACCACGGATATTATCTTCTACCCATTCATCATACATTTTTAATCGCTCTCTAAACGCAGGCTCTTGATCCAGTTTTGCTTTGGTTGTAGCAATAATTTCTGCTTTACTTTGTTTTGCTCTGAAACCGTTCAATACATTATCTCTGATAGTTTCCATATAGCGACGATATAACCGAACGCCTTCTTTTGTTCCTACTCCTGAATGGCCAGGTGCAACCATATCCCAGTCCAGCTTGTCTATTTCTTTAAGAGAGTGAATGAGGCCGTTAAAATCATAGCCGCGCATAGTTTTAAAGCCAACTCTATCAGCCAAAACCCAATCTACAGCTGAAAAAAACTTTTTCTGTGGAACATAAAGGCTAATTGAACCCGAGCCATTATTAGCACCCCAGTACTGCAAGTGAACACTTAGCCCATCAAGATCGACCTGCATAGCTTTATCAAAGGTAATATTTGGCAGGCGCGTATCTACCCCCAAAATTTCAAAAACTTGCTTTGCACGCCTGTGGGATATATAAATGGGATTGTCCTTTTCAAATACCTGCCCACCCTCTACGTGATCAGCATGACTATGACTGTATACAACGTATTTCACAGGCTTATTGAAGCGGGCTTTTAATTCCTTTTTTAACCAAGTGGAAAATCCTTTGTTTATTGTGTCAAAAACAAGTAATGAGTCTTTTCCCTCCAGCACAACGCCAAAATGAAAGTCGGATTGAGTTCTATATATGCCAGGTTTTAATTGTTGTATGCTATAAGTTGGTTTTTTTTCCTCTGCATATACAAGTGAGAAAGGAAGAATGCTACCTAATACCAGAAAAAGAGTAATAATAAATGGTTTCAATTGTTTTCTCCTGTAGATATCGAAGCTTTAAAGGGTGTCAGCTATTACTTTGATTATTCTGTACCGATCAGTACAATACTTTAATTTATTACTGTGTAAAGTTCAAGGGCTTTTTTAATGATTAGTAAAAAACGGGCGGCCACGTAAATTCGATGAGCTCACCGCTGTTGAACACTATGCCAACAATCACGGCAGTCGATCACTAGAGTTGTTTGAGGCCGAGCCGGATATTGAGGCAAGCGATGGATGAGACAGATCAAAGACTTATGGCTCGATTTGATAAGGAGAAAGAGACGCTGTCTCGACTGGCATAGCTAACAATTAAATAGCTATGCAGTGATGAGCTTGAGCAGAATTCAAGTTATCTGAATAGATTAATACACGCCCCATTTCTCTTTACCTTTAGATATTAAGTATAATTTCCATATTACTAAAGCGACCAAAACAGCTATACCAAATAAAAATAACTTCGCGAAAATCGAAGTGTTTATTGCCATACCGATAAGTCCAAAAACTATACAAAGAATTGAGATCAAAAAGGAGGCTTTCTGGTTAAAGATCTTCTTCATTTATTAATACTCATAAAGAACCGGCGGTGGAACCATCCGGTTGCTTGTTTTGTTACATGCTTTACGCCCATGCAATACCAGATGGTCATTTAAAACTACTATACTCCAGATGTAAAACCCGCCTCTGTGATGGATTAGGTGCTTTACTAGATGAATGTAGTATGTGTGGGCGCATAACTAAAGTGGAGCCTGCTGGCGCCTCACAAATTACAGGATTGTGATTTTGTACATAATCTTGAATTGAACTATGATCAAGGATGCCTAGTTTGTGACTCTTTGGCAGAATCTTTAGGCACCCATTTTCTTGGCTTGTATCATCTAGGTGAATGCGAAAAGTTACCATTTTATTCAGGACATCCACCGGTGGCTGAACGTGATGAATGCCATCTTTAACACTCCAAGGTCCCCATTGATTCTTCTCAAACTTGTCCGACACTGCGATGGTTCTGTCTTGATGCCATGTTACCAGCCAGTTATTTTCTGTTGTTTTATTGAACAGAATAGCTCGGACTAAATTTGCCGCTCCTGAGAGGTATTCTCTAGCTTGGGTTCTAAGTTGCTCTGAGTTGGCAAGATCGCGGATAGAGGAAAACTTTTTCTCAGCATTTCTGATGCCACTAGCCTTGGCGGGAAGCTCAACAGATTCGATTTCACTACTTATGGAAATAAGCTGATCGTGAGATAAAAACTCACTAATTATTTCATATCCATCTTCTAAGGCTGGCACTGAGTTATATCCTTGGCTGACATGTAACGCCGTTGTATGAGGCTGGCATGAAGCGCCAGCGTAATGCCAGTCCTAGCCGCGCTTTTTGCGGCTAACATAACAACCTTGTTATACGTTTTTACCACAACAAGGGCAGTATATTAGTTTAAATTTTTTATTGACAGAGAAAGCCAATATTTCAAAAAGGTTAACATTGCAATTTGGGCATTTTGAGTATTGATTTAGCCTGTGACGAGAAACAAAAGTAATAGTCAAAAAAGGCAATGTTGCTAAACCAATAAATGTATACCTTAGAAGGCTTCTCTCATAATTTTGGATTATATGCCATACAGGTAGCATTGTTACAAATAGCGTAACCATCACTACAATTATCATTAATTTTCTTTTCTTCTTCCATGTTTCAATAAATTGTGAAGTCATATATTTACGTATAACGCTCGACTAAGCGGTGCAGCTTTGCTGCATCCGGCGACCAAAGGGAGCGTACTTTAGCCGCTTGTTAAATGTTCTTATTTGTGGAATCTAAATCTATTCTTAACGATAATATTTTTAAATCCATATAGGCTGCTAACTTCTGCTTCCTTATATATAATTACCTTACCATCCGGAATATACACATTACAGCTATCGGGTTTAACTCTCTTTAACGTTAGATATATTAAAGGCGGGCTTGAGGCAGATAAAGCTGTTTCAAGTTTAAAGCTCTCTTTTTCTGTGCAGCCTTCAGAATATACGTGAAAACCTATTGAACCGGAATCAAAGATAACTCCATACAATGGCTCTTCTATACCTTCCGAAAAGGATGCATTAGAAAAAAATAACAATAATATAAAAATAGTCGATTTCATTTTAAATTGTAGATACATAAATACATTTAACAGTATATTAGGCAGAATTCCGACTATGAAACAATTTTTTCTGCCGGTTTTCTGCTATTAATTTTCACTAAATAGTATCAAATTCAAATACTTATAGCACTTATCTAAGTAACTTTTTATTGTAAAAAAGAAGCCACGTTACATAACGAGACCTGAGACAGGTCTTTTATGCACTCAAGCAATATAAATATTTACTTTAAAATCAAACAGTTAAATTTTTCTACTGTTAAAAAGAAGCCTCTTAAATATGTTGCTCATGGGGCCTCAGCTTGTCATTTTAGATATTTCTATTACAACTGTAATTTCACACAGCATTTTATGGAGAATGGATTATAAAACTCTCCCCTTCCATTGAACAGATACGCCAGGACTACGAACTCAACATTTTTGGCAATCAAACAGCGAATTACCTTATCTGAGAATATCCATCAAAGGCTGAAGCTTCCCTGCAACAGCGATTGATGAATACTCAAGGAGTATGTACCGATGTGAAGGCATGGTTACGCCTCTGACTTTTCTTCGGGTATGGGCTCAGCTTTCTTTGGTTTTGCCTTTGGTTTCAAGTGAGCTAACTGATCACCCACCTCAAACCAATCAATATTTCTTGTACTTATCATCATTACACTCAGAGCAATAAATGTAAGGATACTCCCCATTAACATAGAAAAATCTTCTGATTGAATAATTAAATAAAGAATCCCGTACAACACAGAAAAAGCCAAACTAAACAAAGCGGCATGCTTAAAGCTTTTTAGTATTGATGTTAGGTAAAAGTGCAAAAGGCTAACACAAGCAATTGTTGCGAATAGATATGCAATTGCAAATGCAAAATGCTCAGATAGCGCCAATAAAAGCAGATAAAAAATAGCTACAGCAAAACCTACCAATGTATATTGAACGCTATGGATTGACATCTTTTTTAGTACTTCGAAAAGGAAAAAGGTGGCAAAGCTAAGCGCGATAAACAAGAAACCATATTTCACTGACCTCTCAGACTGTAAATACACATCAACCGGCTCGATATGCTTAACACCGAAGTCACTATTGATAAGTTGTGTGCAATTACCCTGTGCGCAATTTTTTACCTTCTCTTCAATATTGCTAGCAAATGAGGTTATCTTCCAATTTGCTTTATACCCCGAGTCGCTGATAGAACGCTCGGCAGGTAAAAAGTTTCCTAAAAAGGATGGATGAGGCCACTGAGAGGACATATCTATCTGGGCATATTTTGAAATAGGAACAAAACTTAATTTATCCATCCCTCTGAGTTCAATATCGAAAGCGAAATCAAGGTCTGTATTTAATAGCTCTTTACTTAACCTAACGTGGATACCATTAGAGTTGAATGGCAATAAGCTACCAGGCTCGAAAGGCTTTTCATCATCACCCACTCTAAGCTTTGGAATACTACTAATGCCTCTTGAATCACCAACACTTAGTGAGAGTATTGGCGCATGAATCTCAACAATATCTCCTTGATTGTTGATCTTATCGAGAACCCCTTTAAACAAAGAGCCTTTATAACTTAGCTTTGTTGTGTATACAGGCACTTCATAGATACCTTTATATCTAACATCATTATCGACGAAGCTATTTATGCCAAGCTCATCAACGACAACCCAAATTGATTGTCGAGTTTTCTTAGTAGAGTCTTTATAGGCTTCAAGGTTTTTATCCCAGACAGAGGTTTTGGTTTGAACAGTAAAAGGCACTTGTATGATCGGGCCAATAACTTTTTGCGACTTAGTCCAGCTATTAGCAATTGAATTAAAAGCCTCCTGCTTAAATTGACTCCGTTCATAGGTCTTATCTGAAATCATACTTAACGGGATATTAAGTAGAATACCGATTAAGAAGATTACCCCCAGTTTTATTGCAAAAGACTTGTTCATGTTTAACTCCTAGATATCTGTTTATTCTAAGAGTCAGTTTAGTGAATCAGTATGTGTGCTTTATGTAAGAATTGTGTTTTTTTAATGTGTTCATGATCTCTTTAACCTATATATTGATACACAATTAAGTTGTTAATGGGCAATTATTTCTCTATCACTATCCTCGCTAACACTCCATCACTGGTATTTTCTATCGTTAAATCTGCATCATGCAATTCGCATATTTCTTTTGTTAGGCACAACCCTAAACCCGAGCTTTTTCTCTTAGTCCTCTCCCTTGGTGTGGAAAAGAACCGCTCATAGAGTCTAGGCATGGCGTAATCGGGAATATTAGGTCCAATATTGTTTATACTAATAGAGATGGATGCTTCGCTTCGGGATATAGCGACTGTAATTTCACTATCTTCAAAAGCAAATTCAATGGCATTTGCTAACAAATTTCTTATAGCAAGGCTAAATAGAAACTCTTCTCCATGTATATAGCAAGCACTTTGTGAGGCATTAAAAGTGTATCTAAGATTATATTGCTCAAGCAGCCCCTCAAATGACTCAAGCTCTACTTCAATTAATGAATTTATACTAATCGAGCTCATTTCTTGCAGTGATGAATTTTCTACTTGAGCAAGAAGAAGAACACGATCAACAAGGTTACGCATCCTTTCAGATTCGCATTCAATATTAACGAGAAATTTATTCCGGTTTTCTATCGATATATCTTGTTTTAGTATCTGAGTTGCACTTGATATTGCTGACAATGGTGTTTTAAGTTCATGAGTCAATGTATGAACATAATTCTCAACATATGCCTTACCATCCAGCTCCTTTCTTAAATCGTGCATAGCTGTCGCTAACCCACTAAAAAGTGGATCATTAAAGGATACAGGGCTTACATTTTCTTCATTTCGAACAGAGTTCACATATGCTGTGATCTTTTTTACCGAGGAATGGACAATTGTAATTATTATAAACCCAAAAACTATCAAACCAACAATCACTATGCTAGAGGTAATAAGTACATTTCTTTGAGCCTTGGATATATACGGCTTTAAACTTTCATGACCCTGAATGACTGTGACAACGCCAATGATATCTTGATTGAGATACATAGGTGCGGCTACATACATTACGGCGGTATCATCTCGTTCAGGGTTCACTCTGGTTGTTCTTGCTCCATATTTTCCGGCAAGTGTTCTTCTAACATCATTCCATTTTGAATAGTCTTTGCCTACTTCTCCCGATTTATTTGAGTGAGAAATGACAATACCGTCTCTATCAGTTACATAGAAATTTAGTTCATTTTTAGTGGTAAGCTTAGACCAATCAGGAGCATCTTCGCCTCTGCTTTTATAATTGCTTATAATATTATTTATTTCATCCGAATTTTTCCCACTATCATCGACATGCGATGTAAATATAGTGGCCAAAACGTTAGCCGTATTGACCATTACTTCTTCACTCGCTTGCCTAGCCGAAGGGATGATATTCTGATAAAAAGTGGATGCCGAATAAATGATCCCAACCAAAACGATCAAACTATATGCTATCAATAGCTTAGTAAATGTGGTCATTTTTTCATTTCACTTGCTATAAAACTATAACCTAGCCCATGGTGAGTTTTAATGGGCTTTACATCGGGCCTTATTTTTTTTAGCTTTGAGCGAATGGTCTTTATGTGTGTATCAACCGCTCTATCAAAACTTTTATCTGGCTCATCCCAAACATGATTCATTAATTCTGCCCGAGAATAGACCCTATTCGCGTTTTCTATTAAAATCTTTAGTATTAGATACTCATATCTTGTAAGTTCAAGTTCGTTATCAAAATAAGATATGGTTTTTTTGTTACTATCTATTAAACAGCCGCCTTCACGAACTGGAGTTATATTATTTTTTTCAGATTCGTGTATTCTCTCGTAACGATTGATAAGAATCTTGATCCGGCTTGTTAACTCTCTTAAGCTAAAAGGTTTTGTGACGTAGTCGTCTGCTCCAATTTCTAGCCCAATAATTTTATCGACCTCTTCCTTTCTTGCGGTTAAAAATATGACAGGTAGATCTACCTCAGCTTTAATCTTTTTGCACAATTCAAATCCATTGATATCAGGAAGTCCAACATCTAATAGTATTAAGTCGATGTCTCGTTTTTTTATACACTCTAAAGCATCTTCACCAAGCTCTACCCATATTGTTTTATATTGCTCTTCCTCTAAAGAGAAAATCAATGCGTCAGCAATTGAACGCTCATCTTCTACTAGTAATATTGTCTTTTTCATTGGTTGGTTATCACTTTCTCAATTGTTCAAAGAACACTTGC
Source organism: uncultured Pseudomonadales bacterium (assembly GCA_947488935.1). Lineage (GTDB taxonomy): Bacteria > Pseudomonadota > Gammaproteobacteria > Pseudomonadales > Cellvibrionaceae > CANLBN01. The sequence goes on along the minus strand of CANLBN010000003.1, from coordinate 322,549 downwards.
AATTCAGACCTTTCTTTTTGATTTAGCGTCGAGTTAATTGGCATGGGCCTTTCTTTATCATGAAAGATTCTTTGTTCGGCAAGATATCGACCTCCAACTTTTTCAAACCAACTCTGGTAATCACTTTTGCTATGGCAGGCATGGCAATGCTTACTAACTATTTTCTGAACATTATTAGGTAGCACAATATTAGATAGAACAATATTTTCCTGATCTTGCGCCGCCAGCTCACCTTTGTAGGGCGCCCCTCTAGATAGACGTAGAACTGATTGATTTTTATCATCAACAATCCAAATGCTTCCATCACTTGCTACAGTCATTCCTACAGGAGCCCCTTCCGGCCTCACACCATCTACACTGTTCCACTTAGTCGTTACTTCAAGATGCTGAGCCACCTTTCCAGTACCTCCCGCTGCTTTAAACTGATGTTTTGTAAATTTTGAAGACTTATAAGGGTCTCTATAAAAGTAGGCTGTTTCACGCAATATTGGTTTACCAAAACGATCAACATCATAAGCAACTATTCGATTACCAACAATCCTGTATCCATGCCAACTCATTAGGAGCTTCCCGCTTAGCTCTGGTATGAGGTCACTGTCGTAGTAAAGCATATCTAGTGGAGCTACATGCGGTGGTAGTAATGTATATGGCTCGTTGTATTGCTCTGAAGAGGAGCAAACATCTTTCTTATTGATCCATGCAGCGTTCACAGCATTTTTGTTATAACAATATGGCCACCCATAGAAGCCTTTTGGCTCAATCACATTGATTTCTTCATAAGGCTCACCAGCATTTTTAAAGTCCATACTGTTTTCTGCTTGAAGAATCGTACCCGATGGATGAAAAGCTAAGGCCATTGAGTTTCTTAACCCAGAGGCAAGAATCTCAAAATTATTACTCCAAGATTTGCTTTTTGAATTGTAGTGGTATTTCCTAAGCCCAGCTTCTTTTGAAAACGCACACTCATCAAGCTTACTATCTAAACACTGATCAGTAGATGCTGCTGTATTTACAATGAGATTATTATCTGAATCCAATATAAAATGCGTTAAAGGATGCAGATGTTTATCCCAAGCAGGAAGGTCTTTAACAACAACATTTAAATTATGGACTTTGTTATCTTTAAGCTCAAACTCAACAATTTTGTCTTTCTCACCCAATAGAAAAGTATTATTTGGCCCTTTTTCTAAGCCGTGAGGCAGGTTTAACTTCTCTAACAGCACTTGGATATCATACTGACCACCGCTTTTGGCGATTAAGAATAACGTTCCTTTATTATCTGACCAACCGCCCATATCGGTGACTAAGAATGTGCCATCACCATCAACCGACACAATTTTTCTGGGCTTTTTGAAACGTTTTTTATTTTTATCCTGTATTACAAGCCCAAGACATGTTCCTTTTATAGTCTCCACCTTAACCTGAGGGAAGCCATCACATAAGTTTTTAGTCGTGTGATAAATGCCTGATGCCGCCTGTTGAGTAAATAGCAGGCTACCAACAATGAAAATCATATTCCGTATAAACATATAAAACCTTAATCATTGAAGCGCTCTCGCTTCACTATTTTTAATCACTCCAAGTTAATCGGAGGCCCTTTTGTTTGACTCATGCTGCAACAGCTGACTAGATCTGTTATGACACTTCCACTTATACCCTATAGGTGGCTTGGCTTTATATCACCTATTTTCATGGAGTCACCTGTAATTCCAATAGAAGCGCTGTAACGCGCTTCTGTCAACCTTGGGACTTATACCTTATCTTAACTTCAACTCTTTCTTCATTCTAGCTATACCAGAATTATAGGCACTATGGCGCTTAAATGATTTAGCCCAGTGAAAGTTTTGTAGTGCTTGCTCAAACTTATTTTGCGCTTCAAATATTCTAGCGATGTTATAATATGAGCTAGCACTCACTGTTGAGCGATGTTTGCCCTTTGCCAAGGCTATAGCCTTTCTGTTTGCCCATACCGCTTTAGCATATTGATTATCGCGCTGATAAGCCAACCCTAAGTTACTATAGGCTTGTGCATATGTCGGGTTATTCTTAACAGCCTGTAAGTAATTGAATATAGCTTCTTTATAATTCTTTTTATGATAGAGCTTCTCACCTTTATTGTTTAGTTCCTTTGCAAGTTTTTGAGTTAAGCGAATATTGTGTGAGTCCTGAATCGGCTCAATTAGTGCCAGTGGATGGCCACTCAGCAATTCTATATCTGCAATACTCGTCACTCTCGATCCAGATTCAATAATCTCTATTTTGAGCTCGTTCACAGACGTCGTTCTATCCAGCTCCAGAATGGCGCTTTTAGAGTTCAAAGGTATATCAAAATACCTACGCCCTTTATTATTAATTGTTACAGCCACTTTAGTTGGCAAACTACCGTAATCTAAAGATTTGCTTAGGCGAATCTTGTTAACATTCTCTGCTTCTTTAAAATTTAATTTCACCCATTGGTTCATTAAACTACCATTAAGGTTTGGTACCCATTCAGTGTAATGATTACCATCAATAATATTGTGAGGAGAATACTGACTATCGATACCTTTCATAGACTCATGACGGCTTGAGGCAGAAACCCAGCTAGGTGCTTGATACTGACCAACCCCATTAACAGTAACGTTTGCTTTAATCTTGGCCTCAACCGCTCTCCAGGTAAAGTCGTAATCGAGGCGATTAGTCAGGTATTTAACAATATAGTTATTTGCACTTCCTCCCGCTATTTGATCAATGATTCTTTTAAATTGACCACTGTCTTTGTCATAAAATGTCCCTGCAAGCTCTTGAGACATGTGTTTATATTCATCAATGTTTGGGCCAACGACATGTAAACTGATATTTTTTGATTCAAGTGCATTTGTGACATCACTCATGTTTTTATCAGTAATCCTGTTATTTGAGTGAAAAGTCGCATCTGTAATCAAAATGAATATCCTCTCTGCATTTTCTCTAAACGTTTGCTGTGAAGCGCTCCAGATAGCGTCCAATGCATTTTCTGGTTCATCGCCACCTCCTTTGGCTCTTAAGCTTGAAACCCACGATTTAAATTCTGATGCATTTCTAGTGGATTTATAGGGCTTATGGATAGAGTCTTTATATGAAATAAGCCCTAATTTGTAGTCAAAGCCAGAACCACTAATGATATCGGCAAACTCTAAAGTTCGCTCAATCAGCCCTGCTATTTCTTCGCTCATACTACCGGTATCGTCAAAGACAAAGACAATATCAACGGGCTTGTGAGAGCCAGATTTTGGCTTAATCTCTAGAAACTCCTTAATTTCAACCGCGAGTAAATCTTCCATAATCAGAAGATCATCCTTTTTAAGGTTGGCTATAGGTTTTTTAGTTATTTTATCTCGAACATTAATATTTAGTTGTATGTTTGGATAATCTTTAATGATTGGCTGAATAAGCACTTCATATTCATCAGCAATAGCTGGAATAGTTGCAAGCAGCATAAAAGCTGTAATTAGTCTTCGAAAATACTTCATGGTATTTCTCCCTTTGAGTTATTAGTAAGGAGATATTAATGGGTGATTTTGAGGAAATTTTGTTTTAAATGTGAGGATTTTGTGAAGTTTAAAATTTATTATGGAATACATTTAAGCAAGCTAATTTTAGCTATTACACCTCTAGATGGTTTATTTAAGACAGATAACTCGCCATGATGCAGCTGCACAACCTGCTTAACAAAGCTTAGCCCAATACCAGAGCTTTTAGAGGCACCATTGGGGCGCGGTAGTGAATAAAAGCGTTCAAGTATTCTATCGGTGGCATAATCAGGTATTCCTTCGCCTTCGTCAGATACCGTCACTTCTATAATAGAGTCACTCTCTGTGCACTCAACAACGACCACTGCCCCTTTAAATGAAAAGTCCAACGCATTCTGCAAGAGATTATCTACACACTGCCTCAATAAAAACTTATCCCCCATAACTGAGGTATTATCAGCATTAAAAACAATCTCAACGTCTTTGTTTTCAAACTGAGGAAGCTTTGCCTCTATCAGAGCCTGAATCATCTCTTTCATCGATATCTGTTCTAAACCCTCCAAAACAGAGAGTTTTTCGACTCGAACTAAATCAAGCAAACGATTAACAAAATCATTGAGACGCGAAGCCCCATGAATAATATTAGCCCGTAGTTTTTCAAAATCTTGAGTATCCATCTCCTGAGAAATCAGCTCGCTCGCGCCATTAATAGCCGAAATGGGGCTTTTAAGTTCATGTGTTAAGCTATGCACATACTGTTCAACATAGTTCTTTCCTTCTAGCTCTACACGCATCTCTTCCATTGAATTACCTAACAATTTCAATTCACTATCGTAGACCTTGGGTAAAGGCACATCTTTTCCTTCACTAACGGCTTTTGCGTAATTAGTCAGCCCCCGAATAGAACGTGTAAGCCAATACGAAAGAGCAATACCCAAGAAAAGTGATATAAAAAGGATAACCAAACCATGGCGCTTAAGATTAGCTATTGAGCGATCTATAAAGGGTTGAATATCAATACCCGGTTTACCGACGGTCAACACACCAATAATGTTATTATTTTTAATGATGGGTGCAGCAACGTACATTACGCTAGTTAAAACATTTCCGGGCACATCTTCTGTACTTCTTGCACCGTACTTACCTTGTAGCGTTAGATAAACATCATTCCATCGGGAATAATCAGCGCCAACCTTAAAAAATGATTCTGCCCCAGAATGATAACGCACGATACCATTGCTATCGGTAATATAAATCCTAAGGTTGCTTTTAGATTTATCGACAGAAAATATTTTCGCACTCATTGAGCGATTCAGAAAATCATCTACCTCATTGACAAAGTTGCTCTGCTCAAAGGCTGTTGCAGAGAATTCTGCTTCAACAATTTCCGCGAGCAAATTTGCGACGTCAACTAATATTTCTTCGCTAGATTGCCTCATAGCAGGCTTGATTTCGTTAACCGAAAGCGCGTACAAATAATAACCAGCTAATCCTAGTAATAAAAAATATGCGACAAATATACGAAGATAAAGCTTCATAACTGGATGCTATAGCCTAAACCTCTATGGGTTTTTATGGGTGAATCAGAACTATCAACCGCCTTAAGTTTAGCCCTAATTGTTTTAATATGGTTATCAACTGCTCGCTCTAGAACTACTTCGGGTATATCTCGCACTGAAGCAATTAATTGCTCCCTAGAAAATACTCTCTCTGGCTGCTCCACTAAGGCTTTTAAAATACCAAATTCAAATACAGTAAGCTCCAAAGCCACACCTTGAAAAGCAATGGTTTTTCTATTCTCATCGATCAAAAATTTATCATTGGGTCTAAAACTTTTATCAGTTGATTTGACCTGTTCTGCATCTCGTAATCTAAGCTTCACTCTTACCACCAATTCTCTCGGGCTAAAAGGCTTAGTCATATAATCATCGGCACCAATTTCTAAACCAACAACTCGGTCGATCTCTTCACCACGAGCAGTAAGGAATATAATAGGTACAGAAGAAAACTTCCTAATTTTTTTACACGCTTCAAACCCTGTAAAATCAGGCAAGCCTACGTCCAACACAATAAGGCTCACAGAATCACTTTCGACAACATCTATAGCATCTTGAGCAAGGGACACATGCTTACACCTAAAGCCTTCTGACTTTAGCGAAATTAATACATTGTCAGCAATAGTCGATTCGTCTTCTACAACAAGAATTAAACTTTCTGTTTTCATATAATTGCTTTTATACCATCATCAATTGCATTCAATAAGGCTTTAGCCACCCAAAGCCATCTCATTATGAGTATACCTTGCTTGATCTAATAAGATGACTCTAAAATTACAGCTACGTGTATTTACCTGACTCTTCATTTATATAAGTTTGTAGCCCATCAGCGCTCTCGAAAATTAAGCTTGATGGGTACTTATGGGGGGGGTACAGAGGCTCACTGCTTTTGCGCGTCCCTTTTGCTATAACTTGTTATATTTTTTTAATCCATCCAAAGCTAAATACATAACGATTCCCTTCAATTATTTTTGTAACTTGGTGCTCGATTTGTCGGGGCGAAAATACTTTATACACTTTGATTAATATATAGAGTCCTCACAAATGAATTCCCCACCTTCTTTAGAGTTTTTAAGGATAAAATTAACTCGATGGTGCTCTCCTTCTTTCACTCCATCTTTATGAAGTGGGATTTCATGACCAGGAAAAAATCTAAGTAAATACATATCAAAAGGCCTTGGCCATTTAGCTGTTGCTATCAGCATTTTATCATAGCCTGTTTCTTGCCTGCCCTTTTCCCATCGAAGAAATTTCATCAACATTTATCTCTGATACATATAAGGCTCAGCGAACCGGCGGAGGCGCGACAGCGCACGAGTTACGCTGTTTATTAGCTGCTTTAACTAGCTCAATTATTCGCGAAGCATCCTGCTTATTAGTTGACCCCACGTTAATTAATGCAGGGAAGCCATTATGCATAATAATAATGGCTTTAAGGAATCTACGCATCCAAGTGATGTTTTTTAAAGTATATACTTTTCGATTTTGTAAAGGCTGATTAACGACCAAGAAATTTTCATCAATCTCTATTGGTGGAAAGCTATAAAGATTTCTAATATGTATCGCAGGAAAAAAGAATGAGAAGAAAGTTATTAATATCGATATAGCAAAATAATCAAATTGCATCTTTTCAATGGCGACATACATTACAAAAGCTGAAATTGGCACGCTAAAACAGCCCAAAAGAACTATTGAGGGGAAAATTACCCTTTTCCAATCTTTCATGTTTCCGAATTCGTGATACATAATATTTTCTTATTTGGCAACTAACGCAAGTGTATGGGGCGGGAGCAACGCGTAAGCACGTCCCAGCACGCGTCTTTTTGCGTGCAAACATAACACTTTTGTTAGGTGACTTATCCAGCTTTAATAAAACCTACTAAAATTGTAATAGCAAAAAAAAGTCCACCTATGAACATAAGCACTCGCCCCACATCTTCGTTATCGCTCACCCCATACCTCAATATTTTTAGAGGACGATAACAGTATATTGTTTTTTTATTAATAAATGCAAAAACACAGTGTGCTGCATATGTATAAAGTATAGAACCGAGAACAAAATTTTCAGTAGAGTTACTTGGATTTAAATAAGCAGTAAATACAAAAGCCAACATCAATATTGCACCGCTAACAATCTCTTTAATCACCACATCACTCTCTAAGTACACCTAACACCCACATAAAAGGCGGTAAAGCCTCAGCGACGCCCAGCCCGCAGGGCGATTTTTAATCTGCTTGTTAGGTTGCGAATCCATACTAACTAACAGTCGGTAGTTTAAATGGCAATGGAAGCCATAATACTAATAAAACGATTGAACTTATGAACCATGCTACAAGAATTGGAAGTTGAAACCAAACAATCATAATCCAAAATATAATGATACAACTAAATAATATTATTGAAAAAGCAAACCAATTAGGGACAAGACCAGAGGCGCAATTTGAACAAATATAGATTTGAAATGGCTTGGCAAAGCATTTTCTCAAGTACGATATGCCGGAATACTTTTTACAGCGCGGACATTTTGTTCCTTGTCGAATCATATCTAGCCACCTAACGCCGTTGTAAGCGGCGACTTTGTAGTTGATTGGTTTTGTGCTATTCAAGCACAAAAACGAGCAGCGGAAAAGGCGTCCGATTGACAACTTTGTTATGCGTGTCGCCAATTATAACTAATTAACTCTTTATCAAAGTCTACCTCATGCCAAATTTCAATTATTTTATGGGGAATATTGGCTTTTTTAAAAAAGGTAGAAAACTTTGTCAACAGCTTATCAGTTTCAGATTCTGAAAGAAGGCTGCCAATAGAATAACTTTGTATAAAACCTTCACCTAAATCTAGGGCGAAACCTGAGACAGTTGAAACCTTATTTTGGTGGATATATTTTTGCCTTGAATTGTTAACTATGATTTCAACACTTACCGGAAACGAAGAGATAGACTCTTCAATTTCTTCGTAACCCGATGAAATGTCAATATCAATTGTGAAGTCTCGACTACTCATTCTATTTACGCATAACAGCCTGATATTGAGGAAAGGTTCCTCAATATCATTATTAAGAGGATTCCTCTTATTTTTATTCGAACTTCCAACAATTCAACGCTAAGCTATTGATATGTATAAATAATTACCAAATAGCTACAAAGTCTAAAATCAGTAAAGCTGGAAGTATTCCCGTTTTTATACAATAGTGCCGTTTAAGGGTGATTTTTGTCAAGGTGTGGGTATACACGCCCCTTTGTGATCAAAGAGGCAATAGTGTATTGATATCTTCAATTCAAAAAATACTCGTTGCTACATTAGCAACGAAACTGCTATTGACCACATCACTAAGCCTATCACCACCTCTAACACCACCCATGTGATTGGTTTTGCAAATAGTGGCCGCAAAAGACTGGCTCCGTACCCTAGGCTAAAGAAGAAAAAGAACGAGCCAAAAATAGCACCAAGACCAAATAGATACGCCTGCTCACCGTATTGCAAAGCGATAGAGCCTAATAGCACCACTGTATCTAAATACACGTGGGGGTTTAACCAAGTGAGTGCTACGCAAATTAATACGGCGGAGCTTAAGCTTGTGATTTTATCCCCCTGTGGCTCTAAACTATTGCGTTGTTTATAGGCACTTAAAAAGCTTTTAAGGCCATAAAAAAACAAAAAGGTCGCACCAAAATAACGAGCGAGCACCGCAAACTGGGGTATTATTTTTTCGATACTACTCAATGCAAAAATACCTAAGGTAATCAGTAGTGCATCGGACAGCGCGCAAATAAAGCACACCCAAAATACATGCTGGCCCTTTAGCCCCTGCTTTAACACAAAAGCATTTTGTGCACCTATGGCTACAATAAGTGATAGCCCGAGTAAAAAGCCTTGGAGTAATGTACTAAACATAGAGTTAATAAACGATAAAAGAATAGTGAAAATAGATTAGGCCTTATGCCTGTTTAAGCGTTTTTCTATTCGGCTAAAAATAAATACCATGGTATAAGTAATGACCAAATAGAGAAGCGCAATAGCAATATAAACTTCATAAATTGCAAAGGTTTTAGAAATAATACGTCCAGCAACACCGGTTAAGTCGAGCACCGTAATAATGCTTACGAGTGATGTCGCCTGCATAATAAAAATAATTTCATTACTGTAGCCCGTCCAAGCAATGCGTAGCGCCTGCGGCAATATAATGCGCCGGTAAAGTATAAAGCTTGTCATACCGACAGCACGCCCAGCCTCTATTTGGTTTTTATCGACAGAGCGGATAGCCCCTGTAAAAATCTCTGACGAATATGCAGCGGTGTTAAGCGCTAATACAAATACGGCACAAAAATATGCCTCGCGAAAATAAGACCACAAACCAATGGCGTCTAGCTCGTGTCTAAACTGGCCACTACCGTGGTACACCAAAAACAACTGCACAAGTAGAGGAGTACCTCTAAAGAAGAACGTAATGGCCTCGGCAGGCCAGCGATAAAAACGATGAGTCGAGAGTGTTAGCAACGAAAGAATTAACGCAATAAATAAACCAATAGAGACAGCACTAGCAGTTAGTTGGATAGTTACCCAAAAACCCTCAAGTAGCCAAGCGGCGTTATCCCAAATCACATGCCACGACACTAGCGGTAGCCCCTTGTGTACTTATTTTCTAAATACTTTTGTAGCATCATCGATACTAGCGTAATACCTAAAAATAATAGCGCGGCAAAAAGGTAGGCAGTAAACGGCTTTTGGGTGGCATTAGCGGCGATTTTAGTCATACGCATGACTTCATCTAACTGAATAACAGAAATTAACGCAGTCGCCTTGATAAGTAACATCCATACATTACTCAAACCAGGAATCGAATAACGCAATGCTTGGGGGAATAATATCCGATAGAACACGACCCAAGGTCGCATACCCATTGCTTTTGCCGCCTCAATTTGGCCCGCAGGCACTTGGCCAAAGGCACCTCGAAACACCTCAACCGAGAACGCTCCATAAATAAAACCCAGTGTCACCACACCCGCTACAAATGGATTTAAGTCGATAATGACCTCTACATCAAAGCCTGCAAAAACATCTTGCACTAGCGTAGGTACACCGTAAAAGATGAGCAATAGTAGTATCAGTTCGGGAATGCCGCGAATGGTTGCCGTATAAAAAGAGGCAACAACACGCAGTAATTTATTTGAGGACGTTTTTGCAAGCGCACCAAATACCCCAATAGTACAGGCTAACAGCATTGCCAATAGCCCAACTAACAAGGTTTGTTGTAAGCCTGTAAAAATAGCTGATGAATACCCCTCTAAACCGAACATAATATGTTAATCATTCGCGTTTTTTAAGGGAGATGTAACGCTACTCACATTAAGAACCATACACATCAAATTTAAAGTATTTATTATTAATTTTTTGATAGGTGCCGTCTTCTCTTATTTTTTTTATGGCTGCATTGAGTTTATTCACCAACTCGCTATTACCCTTACGCACACCAATACCAATGCCCTCGCCCAAATATTTAACATCATCAAAGTCTGGGCCTACGGCTTCTGCCTGCTTACCTTGCTTCGAGTCTAAAAAGTCGTAAAGTACAAAGGAGTCGGCGGCAATAACATCGACACGCCCAGCAAGAAAATCAAGATTAGCCTCTTCTTGTGATTTATAGGCTTTTATTTTTGCTTTAGGAAAAGTCGCGCGCACAAAGTTTTCTGTCACTGTACTGGACTGTACAGCAATATATTTACCCTTTAATTTATCGGGTGTTATCTCGAAGGACGAGCCCTTCATACGAGCAAATTTTACCGGGCTTGTGTAGTATTTTTGAGTAAACGCAATTTTTTGCTTACGCTCTTCGGTAATCGACATAGAGGCAATAATTGCGTCGAATTTTTTTGCCAATAATGCAGGAATAATACCATCCCAATCAGAGGTTACCCATTCACACTCGGCCTCCATTGCGGCACACAGTGCCTCGCCTATTTCGATATCAAAACCCACTAGCTTGCCTTTGGCATCGATGGAATTAAAAGGCGCATAGGCACCTTCTGTGCCTAGCTTTATTTTGTCGCCAGCCAGCGTATTTACACTAAAACACAAAGCACTTAATATACATAAAACCGAAATTATTTTTTTCATTTTTATCGCCTCTTAACTTAAAATTTACTCAAATAACACCCACTATTTTTTATGGGAAATAAAGTCTTTAACACGCAAAGATTTAGGGTTTTCAAAAAAATCATCAGGAGATGCCTCTTCTTCGATGAGACCATCGTGTAAAAATATAACCCGGTTAGACACGGTTCTCGCAAAATGCATTTCGTGGGTAACGACCAACATAGTGCGGCCCTCGGCGGCTAGTGACTGCATGACTTGCAACACTTCAGTCACAAGCTCTGGGTCAAGTGCTGAGGTTGGCTCGTCAAATAATAATACTTTTGGCTCCATTGCCAGTGCACGCGCAATAGCAACACGCTGTTTTTGACCACCAGAAAGCTGTGCGGGGTACTGCCCTGCTTTATTCGCTAAACCGACTTTATTTAAATAGACTAGTGCTTGCTGTTTAACGTCTTCTTTGGATTTTTTTAAAACGTGTATCGGCCCTTCCATCACGTTTTCGAGTACAGTCATATGGGACCATAAATTAAAACCTTGAAACACCATCCCCAGCTGAGCCCGCATATTATTAATCGCGTGTTTATTGTGTTTGCTGTGCTCTGTTGCCTTGCCTTCGCAAATAATCTGCTCACCCTCTAGGCTAACGGTGCCTTCATCGGGCATTTCTAAAAAATTAATACAACGTAGCAATGTGCTTTTACCCGAGCCTGAGCTTCCAAGAATAGAAACAACATCCCCTTTGGCCGCAGACAAACTGATGCCTTTTAACACATCGGTATCACCAAAGCGCTTTTTGATATTTTCAAGGGTTAGTACTGTCTCGGACATTCGCTTAGTATCTCAATGGTATTGTCATTTTTATTATAAAACAGCTAGCGCTAGTCACGTTTATAAAACGCTCATCACAGACTCTACGGTATAGGCCATATTATTTGTACTTAAACCGGCAATATTAATACGGCTAGAATCTACCATGTAAATATGGTGATCTTGCTTAAGTGTTTGAACTTGCTCCGCTGTTAAGCCTAAAAAGGAAAACATCCCTTTTTCGTTAACAATATAATCAAAGCGGTCACCTGCACCGGAGCGTTTTAGGCTCTCACGAAATTGCGCGCGAAGTGAGTTAATGCGCTCTCGCATATGTATTAACTCGTCATTCCAATTATGCTTAAGCGCTGCATCATTTAAAATAATATCAACCAATGCTGCACCATAACTCGGTGGCATAGAATAAATCTCGCGGGCAACATTAAGTAACTGGCTTTTACATATTTGGGCAGCCTTTGCATCAGCAGCCACAACCATAATACTACCGACTCTCTCGCGGTATAAGCCAAAATTTTTCGAGCACGACATTGCAACAACGAGCTCAGGGCAATGCTCGGCAAGATAGCGTACACCATAGGCATCTTCGTCAATACCATCACCCAAACCAAGATAGGCCATATCGATATAAGGAATAGCGCCTTTGTTGTTTAATAGCTCGGCCAATGCTCGCCACTGCTCAGGGTTCAAATCAGCACCCGACGGGTTATGACAACAGGCATGCAATAAAACAATATCCCCTGCATTAACATGCGCGAGATCACTCATCATGCCATCAAAATCTAAAATATGTTGCTGGCCATTGTAATAGCTATACTCAACTAACTCTAAGCCAGCACTTGTCAGTAGCGGAATATGGTTAGCCCATGTAGGTGTAGATACCCACACTTTGCTATTTTGCCCACAACGCTTAAGCATACTAGCAGCGACTCTGAGTGCACCACAGCCTCCCGGCGTTTGTACATTAACCACCCGCTGCTCGCTAATCGCTGGATGTTGCTTGCCAAGTGCCAGCTCAATAATTGCCTCATTAAAACCGGGGGAGCCTGCTGGTGCTGAATAGACTTTGCTGTCTTCCCGAGAAAGCCAAATATTTTGCGCCTTGGCAACGGCATTCATAATAGGTGTATGGCTGTTTTCATTTTTATAAACACCAGCCCCTAAATCAACTTTGCGTGGGTCTGTATCGTTTTTAAAATCTGTCATAAGACCCAAGATAGGGTCGGCAGTTAACTCGGGCAGTACTTCGAACATGAATCAATCCAGTATAATGGAGATAATTATTAGGTGATAAAGAGCAAGGGCTTCTTATAGTGAGCGTCGATATCGAGCAGTAATTATACGGGTATTTATTGTTAAGCACTATCGGGCAAATCATGTAAGAAGTATTAACCACCTAAAATAACAGTAGCGCTAAAACGCTCTTATTCTATTATTTTGCTATACTGCCCACCGAATAAATAATACCTACTCCCTTAATTTACCAACACTAACTTTCATAAATACATGACCAACGCCACCACCAACCAAGATTCGCTTCAATACCCCTCTCTATTAAGGCGCCTGTCGATAGTCATGTACGATTATTTGTTAATTATCGCCGTGTGTATTACCTATGGCATTATTTATATTGCCATAGGTAAATTAGTATTTAGCATGGAAGCCGATAGACCTAGCGGTTTGTTTTATCAGATAGGCTGGCTGGTAACCGTCGTTGGGTTTTATGCCTACTTTTGGATGAAAGGCGGGCAAACAACGGGGATGCGTGCGTGGCGTGTACAAATCACCACACTGGATGGCAAGCCACCCCAATTATCACACTGTGTTATACGCTTTTTTATATCGCCTATTGGCTGGTTATTGTGCCTAAGTGCCTTACTCGATAAAAATAAGCAATGCCTACACGATAAGCTCAGTAAAACTCAGTTAGTCCTCTTGCCCAAAGAGATCAAGAAAAAGTAAATCTGCATTAACGCAGTTTTTGCATCCAACCCAAACCTTCATCGGTTGTAGTTGCAGGCTTGTACTCGGCACCAATAGGCTGCTCATAATTTAAATCTTTAAGGGCAGAGAAGATAAAACGATAATCCACCTCGCTTACATCCGGCTCGTTACGCGCAGGTACACCTGCAAACTGAATATGGCCTATATAGGGTTGTAATTCGGCTAAACGCCTAACCAGATTACCTTCCATCAGTTGCACGTGATAACAATCAAACGTCAGTTTAAGGTTAGTCGCGCCCACCTCATCTATAATCGCAATCGCTTGGTCGGTACTATTTAAAAAATAACCCGGAACATCAATCGAATTCAATGGTTCTATCAGTATCGTAATGCCCGACATCGCTGCCTGCTCTGCTGCATAGCCTAAATTAGCAATAAAGGCATTGCGCGCACGCTCGCCCTCTGCAATGCCTGCCATAACATGTACATTAGGCACATTTACATTACGTGCATAACTTAGTGCCTCATCAATAGCTGCACGCGCTTCTTCTTCACGCTCAGGAAGTGCCGAGAGGCCAAACTCTCCAGCCTCTCTATCGCCTGGGCGAGTATTTATCCCTAAAAGCGTTGTATCTGCATTGGCCAAGGCAAGGCGTATTTGTTTGGGGTCACAATGATCATAGGGCCAATGGCACTCTACTGCATCAAACCCTGCGGCAGCTGCCTTTGAGATAGCCTCCGACAAGGGTAACTCTGACCACAAAAAAGCTAAATTCGCTGAAAATTTCATTATGATCGACGCTCCTCTATCCAATCGCAAATATCACTCACCTTTATTTAAAGGTAATACTAAAGTAATAAAAACACCACTAACAAAATCGTTTATCAAATGATCAACAAAATAAATAACAGCTGCTTGACAGGTCACCATACTGCCGCGATAATACGCGCCCTTAGTTATGGGCAGGCTCTTTTTGGCTTATAACATAAGATGGCTACGTAGCTCAGCTGGTTAGAGCACAGCATTCATAATGCTGGGGTCGGCGGTTCAAGTCCGCCCGTAGCTACCACTTCTTTTATTATCATTAAGCAAAACCTTAGCATATCTTTTTTCTGACCAAAACCCCCTTTTTACAACTTTTGAAAACTGCCTCTCAATATCGATTGTATTGAGACTCACTGTTTCTATAGACTTAAATAATGTGTACTATTTCTAGAATAAGAAAATGGATGGTGGTGGAATTATGGACAATCAAGAAAGCTTAAAAAATGAAATACAATCTATTTACGATTTATTCCTAGCAAGAGACAAATACGCTGAATCGATCCCTTTCGATAAAAGAGCAACAGAAAATATACAAACCAAAAAAGCCTTTAGATACTATATTATTTTTCCTGTTATTATCGTTGTGGCCATTCTCTCGCTTATATTTGTGTTATACCGGCCTGACTTAAATTCTAACCTTGTAGAACAACTTACTAAATACGGGCTACTGGCGGCGTATTTTACTGCGATACTTCTTTTTTTGAGGAAGGCATACAAAGATAACCCAGATATCGCTGACTTTTTTCAAAACCCTTTAAGGATATTTTTTGATGGCCTTAACTATACAGCTGATTGTGATACGATCCTTGTTATCGGCTTAGAACGTTATTCTGAAAAAGCATTGATCTTTGTTAAAGACAGAATGGAGATGCAACTCTCTGCGATCCAGCACCGTTTTGGTAGTATGACAGGAAGCCTAACTAAAATAGGTATTTTACCGGGTTTACTGGCTTTATTAGCAGCCACTTACGAATTGCCCGGCCAAGTATTTTTATATGGGTTTTCGGCCTTCTTTTTAACTGTTTATATCGGCTCTTTTTGGGTTCAGCATAGTTTGCCGCGTATCAATTTTTACATTCGCATACTCGAAAGTGAACTTACATGCAGAGAGAATAAATAACACGGTGTATTGTATTCAGATCTAATAGCTCTTAGCCTAGCCTTTACCAGAATTAAAAATCAAATCTCATCGGTAGTATTATAAGTAAGGCAGTCGTTTAGTAGCTTGGCATAGCTATCTGTTAGCTCTGCCAATAACTCTGTAGAGGATTCGACGTCGACGAGTGTATCACCTATAACTATATCGCAATTAAAAGGTACTAGTAGTGCCTCACCTTTAGGTAAAGCACGGCCTAGCCCGTGAGTGACTAAGGGTATAATCGGTGTAGCTGGCCTTTCTTTAAGGAGGTGAAAAATGCCTCTTTTTAATGTACTTCCTTCTTCTGGCTTACCTCTGGTGCCCTCTGGAAATAAAATTAAAATATCACCGTTATCGATAGCCTCGTGACACTCGGCAAATAGTTCCTGCGGCTTCCTACGGCCCGATCGCGACAGCGGGATAATGCCAATAACATTGGTAGAAAACCAAGCAAGTAACGGGTTTGATAAAAAATAATCCGCCGCAGCAACAGGGCGCAATTTATGCACTTTAAGCAGTGGGTATAGAGAGAAAACAACCATCGTATCCAGGTGGCTATTGTGGTTCGCAGCAATAATTGCCGGACCATTAAGTGGTAATTTATTTCGATTTTGAACGTTGAGTCCTAAAAGAATAAGCACAACAGGCCTAACCACCAGCAACACAAATAATATTTTAATGATACGGTTCATAAATTAGTAATACAGATAGTAAATATAATGAAAGAATAAAGGCGATGTATAAATTAAACTGTCTATACGATCGAGTATACCGCCATGCCCGGGTAGTAAGTTTCCGCAATCTTTAATTTGGAGGTCGCGCTTAACAGAAGAAATAACCACATCGCCAATAAAACCACTAGCGCTTATTAATAAGCCTGCTACAAACCCTTGCTGCATCGTCATTGGGGTAAGGTAAGGTGCAATAAAACCAGCCGCTAAGGTAATGGTTATTAGGCCACCAATAAAACCCTCCCATGTTTTATTGGGGCTGACTTTGGGTAATATTTTGTGCCTACCGAGTGTTTTACCCCAAACATACTGACTAACGTCGTTAAATTGTGTCATAAATAATAAAAATAACACTAGGCCGATATTGCCCGCCATGGCATTTTTTTCTGGCAATATGAGTAAGAATGCAATGTGGCTTATGGCAAATACATTTAACATTACCGCCCATTGTAAAATACCAGCAGACTTAATAAAGCCATCGGTATCACCTTTTAACACCATACGTAGTGGTAAAAACAGAAACAAATAAACCGGTATAAAAATAATAAATAAACCATACCAGCCAATAGTTACCCAGTAGTATTGCAAAGGGATGGCCAGATAAGCCCAGAAAATAGCACTTCTGTCGCTTTGGCGAATATGAACAATTGACAAAAACTCTTTTAAAGCTAAAAAACTGATAAAACCAAAAAAGATAATAGCTGTATTAGTACCAATACTAAACACCAAAAATAACAGACCAATGATCCACCACCAGGATGTAATTCTTTGTCGTAACTCTAGGTTTGGTTTTTTTAGGCCGAGTATCACTTGAATTGCAGTGGCAACCACCAGCAAACTGAGAATAAACAACATAAAGTAAAAAGAGTATTGAGGAATATCTAAAAATACTGAGATGTTATTTATCATAATAATAAAACTGTTAACGGTATAAAAAAGAAAAAGCAGCGGCAAAAACAATAGCTGCTAACTGTAAATAACATAGAGCAAGCTGTACTTTAAATAATTTAAGGCAGCCCAATAAACGTTTTGCGAGGTCTCGCCCTTTTTTATCTTGCGGGAGCAATTTAAGGCCGATTAAAGCGCTATCTAATTGGGCTAAATCATCGCTAATATCAATATACTCTTTAACGAGAAGAGACAATAAACGCTGATCAAAACCTGCGCGAACAGCGCAATAAACTTCGCCTACACCGAGCAAAACAACAACGATAAGAATAAAAAACCAAATAGCAGAGAGCTGCGGTAATAGACCTGAGACCAATAAAACGATACTCGCACTCATGGTTAGACCAATCGATAAATAATGGAATTTATTGGCCTGTGCCAATAAGCTTATACAGCTAGCAATGCTTGCTCGTTGATTATCATCCATTTGAGTGGCCTTATTGTTGCTCAATCAGGTTTTTAAGTATTTTTTTATCGCTCTCTTTAAAAACAATGGTCGGGCGTTTTAATTTGACTCTGGCAATGGCCGCCTCGATGGTAGCCTCGCGCTTAGTTATTAGTAACCAAGCGACAATTACTAAAGCACTACGAGAATAACCTAATGCGCAGTTTATTAATACTGGCCCCTGTGGCTGATATTGCTTAACTAAAGCTACCGCTGTTTGCAATATTGCCTCCGATGGTGTTATTAAATCGAGCGTCGGTAGCGAATGCCAGTGAATATTATTATCGTGAGCAGGTGCACTAAACTCTGCCGTAAGGTCAATAACCGTATTAAATTCTTTAACGGTGTTATCACTCGGGAATCTACCCAGCCAAATATTATCAGCAATTTCATCAACAGGGTTGATTTTTGCAGTCCATAAATAGGCATTAATTTTTGCACCTATTAGGTAAGGGAGCAGTAAGCATTTACTGGCAAGGCTAATATGGCCGTTAGTATTTTTTTGGAAACCATTGCTACCTATAAACCCATAAATATAGGCAACCAATAATAATGCTATAGCCACCCATAGCAACCATAGCGCAGTGCCACCAATAAGGGCTGCTAATAAGGTTAAGCTCGCCGCGCCCAATAAATAAAAACCCGCAAGGCGCCAGCGACGTTTAGCATAGGCCTGTTTTATTGGCTTTAACATAAAGTCACCATCATCGGGCCACAACCAGATACAAAACACCCCTAGCAATAGGCCTGTAGGAATATCGATAAAGTGATGTTGGTAAGTAGTCAAAACAGACACGCCTATAGCAATACACAGAGCGTGAAAAGGCCAAAGCAGTAACTTGGGCAGATGCTTAATATAGAGAACCCATAAAATGGCCAGTAATGCGATATGCAGTGAAGGCGCTTGATTAAAGGGTTGGTCAAAGCTTGCTAGTAATATAAATAAATCACCAAAAACGCCGCCGGTTTCTGGCCGAGTAAAACTAAACCCTAACGGAAACAAAATAAAACAAGTAACAGCAATAATTTGTGCGCTTAAAAGCCGCTTTCCATGAGTATTTACTTCTGCTTTTGTTGTACAAATAAATAAAGACACTACATATAAAATATCGATAACCCAATAGGGAACAATCGTCCAAGGCACAAAGGGGATGTGTTGCTCCCACGCAAAAACAATATGCCCTACTTGCTCTTGTTGCGAGGCATACCCATTGGCAAAATTATACGTAATGAAAAAGAATGGGCCTAAAAACAACAGCCATAACGCCGCCTGCTTCCAAGGCCTAGTATGATTATTTATCATTAATACATTCCATTTATAAACATGCCATTTGTAAAAATACCTTTAAACGGCATTGCTTTTTGCTAGCGATACGGTAAATATACCGTACTCATCGATTCGCTGATCTATTTTTGTAAAGCCCGCCTCTTTCACTAGTTGATCCATCTCTGCCTGAGTGCGGCGACGCATAATCCAAGCTTCCCCTTGGCGGTGGCTCGTTAGTGCGCGTGCGATCATCTCTAATTGTGGGTGCCAAGGTTGGCCTGTGTAAATAAGGTAACCATTGGCCTCGATTGCATTGGCCATACCTGCCAGAGATTTTTTAATTAACGCATTATCGGGAAACAATTCATATAAGCCAGATACCACACCCAGCGTTGGTCGAGGCTCAGTATTAAGAAAACTATCTGGGTCGAAGGCATCGGCTTTTATAAACTTGGCAATATCCTCAAGCCCTTTCTCTTTAATTAATGCACTGCCTTGCTCAACATTGAGGTCGCTATAGTCACGCAATAAAATAGAATCTGGTTGTTGCTCGTTATTGGCTATAGCCTCAAGAATATAACGGCCATGACCTGCAGCAATATCCATAATATTAACTGGCTTACCTTGATCGACTAACATCTGTGATGCTGTTTGCACTAGCTCTTCGATATTTATTTTGCGTTGGCGAATACCGCGCCAGCCAATGGAGTTTATATACGCTTTATCGATTGCCTCGCCTATTGGCGTTAGCCCAGTGGGTGTATTTTTATACACATAATCAAGCGTACTGCCCGAATCAAAACCCGTTTTATGGCCAAGTTTAATCCCCTCTGAAACTAAACCACCTACTTTTAAGCCTAAGCGCGTCATTGCCCAATACAAACCCTTAACAGAAAAAACCGATAATGGCGTCGCTAATTGATCAGCTTCATAACGGGTAAAGCCGGTTTTATCTGCGTTCGTTAAATCAGGGGCAGAGGGAGATTCCGCAAACAAGCGCGTAATAAAATCCCGCGCTTTATCAACAGCGACGGATCGATTTAATTCGCCTAAGGTATCGTGATAAAAACCTTTGAGTATATGCCGCTCTTTTATTGGGCTACCCAAACGTTCGTAAAAAGTGTGTTGAGGCTTATGATGCACAACAAAGTCTGACCCCGATATTAATAATTGGGTGGGCAAGGTAATGGCTGCTGCATCCTCGACAATACGCTCCGAGGTTTTATAAAGATCGAGTAAAATATTAGAAGAAATCGCACGCGAAATTAGTGGGTCTGTTTCATAGGATTTGATTCGCTCGGGGTCGTGGGTAAGAAATTTTGCTTTGACGTAACTATTAACAAAGAAATTACCTTTTATCGACTGCATCAGCTGTAACCCCGTGCGAGCAAAAGGCACATAGAGTTTGACTTTAAATGCAGGCGACGCAAGTACAATCCCGCGAATATTGGGTGCATAGTCATGCACCCAGGTAGCCACTAATACAGCACCAACACTCTGCCCTATAACCGCTATATCCTGCTCTGCAATATTATAAGCAGATGAGATATGTTGAATAAATGTATTAACATCTCGTACAGAATCGCCAAGGCTTGGGCTAAAACCCCTCTCACCCGGTGAACAACCATGGCCACGAGCGTCCCAAGCAAAGCAAGCATAATCTTCCATCGCCAGTTCCTCTACTAGGTGCATCACCCTGCCTGAGTGTTCATGCCCTCTATGAAATAAGACGATAGCCCCTTTAGGCTGCTCGGATACAGCTGGCCAATAGCGGTAAAAAATCTCGACATTATCATGAGTTACAAACTGCTTTTCTTCTGCTTGTCTTACTGTCGATTGAGACATAATCCTTTTCCCTAATTTATTTTATTTCTATTAACGCACGCTTTACACGATTAATAATTGTTAAAGTAATTAATACTGACATCACAGGCATTAGCCATAGTAACCATTCCGGCAAGGCGCCACTTATTCCCAACCATAAGCCCAAAGCCCCAAAGACTAATGCACGATCACTTTTCCCCATAGGGCCATCGTAGCGGCGGCTCGCACCTATAGATGATCCCAAACAACCGGCAAACTCACTGAGAGTCGCTAAAAAAATAACAAGTATTACTAAAGCCGATGAGAACGGAGCAACAAGTGCAAAGGGTATAAATAATGCTGCATCGGCAATGACATCACAAAGTTCATTTAAATAAGCGCCGAGATGACTTTGCTGATTAAATTCACGAGCTAACATGCCATCAATGGCATTGAGTGCCATCCGCAAGAACATCCACAAGGGCAACAACAAAAAAAGCTGATAGCTATTAATATTATAAAAAAGCAAAAAACCCAAAGCTATAGAGCCTAGAGCGGCGGCTATAGTCACCTGATTAGCAGTGACGCCTATACTAGCCAGCTGTTTGACCAATGGGCGCAAGAGTGACTGGAAACGTGGTTTGATATCGTAGAGTGTCATATAACTACCATGCTAGCTAATGAATGAGTAAATATTTGAAATCAAGTATTGAGGTATTATCTTGGCTATTCTTATTAATTAAAACAACTATACCAAAAGTATTAAAAAGGTATCCGTTGGGTAGCCTATAACAATACTCAGATTCCCGCTAATAACTCTTAGCCACTCGTTTAGCCGGTATCCATTGGCGCCATTTTTTCTCAAAGCCCTCCACACCGCGCGGATAGAAAGAATCCATTAATATAAAATTTATGTTTTTATCCCAAGGGTTTTCTTTAAGGTAGGCAAACATTTTTTTGATTGTATTTTTACCCTCTTGGCTCGACATTAAAAAATATACCAAAGACCATGCTTGTGAATAATATAAACCTTTAGAGGACGAGTTAGCCAAGTACCAAGCGTTACCATTGCGTTTAAAGTAACTATTGAGTGGCAATAAGCGGCCTCTCTCTAACAGTGCTTTCATTCTGCGATCGGAAAATTGATTAGGCGGCACACCTACCGATAACCCTTGCAAGCGAATCAATTCAAAATATTCGGCCAAGCCTTCGTTAAGCCATGAGGGCACTTTATTGTTATAGGCATAACTGAGTAGCAAATGGCTCGCTTCGTGAGTAATTACCTCCAAGGTTCTATCGATGCTTCTGTTTTTGTATAAAACAATCTCTCCCGTGCGGCTGGTATAAAAACCAGAGATTTGGTCGCTGCGTGTACCGTTCGAAAATTGTGAATAAAAGCGTTGGAATTGCGCTTTGTCGTTGAATAAACGGATTTTAACAGGAGGGATTTCACCTAAATTAAGACCCAGTACACTGGTATAAACCTCGTGTATTTTTACTACCGATAATTTAATGGTATTTTCGATATCGGCATTGAGGCTTAAGCCATGCAATATAAGATCAACTTTTAGTCTAGAGGCTTTAGTCCCCTTTACCTCTTTGGTTTGATAGTTGTTATCGGTAGGTTTTGTATCGCTGTAATGAACACGCCCCTTGTCGTCCGTCCAGCGGTAGATTTCTGCAAAAGACTGTGTACAAAAAACAAGAAAAAAACAAAGTAGATATTTAATCATTAGTAATAGGCCAGAAACCATTTTATAGTTTTATTAGCATAGGCAAATATTAGCAAAAGCTCTCAAGATCGATTACTTACCGCGAGGGCAATGCCTGCACACATATATAATAACCCGCTAAACCAATTTTGAGTTTTCACAAATTTCTTAGAGCGAAACAGTGTTGATATTTTTCCAGCAAGTAGCGAATAAAAGATATTCGTCAACAGTGCGATTACCCAAAAGCTAACAGACAATAAAATAATTTGCGGTAAGTAGGCGTATTGCGATGAAGCAAACTGTGGCAAAAATGCACCTAAGAAGAATAAGGTTTTTGGGTTAGTCAGTGATACAAAAAAACCACGACTAAATGAGCCTAGTGCAGTTGGTGGTTTAATTTTATTATTATCAGAGAACGCCAAACGTAGTTGGCTAAAGCCTAAATATAATAAATAAATAACTCCCATCCACTTGATCCAGATAAAACCTGTATTAAGCATCGTAATTAACCATGCTGTACTTGTCGCTGCTACTACCAACTGTACCGCCATTGCCAACATGACGCCTATGCTGGTTTGCAGCCCTTTATTTTTACCATGGCTTAAGCTCGTAGAGACAACGAGCAAAACATTAGGGCCGGGACTAACTATGACGCCCACAGAGATTATAATAAAAGAAAGGTATACTGCCGTGTCCACAAAACTACATCCTATTTGTCTGATTTAGACCATTCGTTCAAGCTAGGTACATTATTTACTTACCAATCACCACCCAAAGCCAAGTGCAAACCAACACGTTGATCCAATAAAAGGCGATTTACTGTCACTAAATTAGATTGCGCATTAATTAGCCGCTGCTGAATACTCAATACATCTAGCAGGTTTATCTCTCCTTCTTGGTAGCGAAGGGTTGCAATACGATAAGCCTCTGCGGCTTCTCTTTCTACAATAACGAGTTGCTCTTGTCGCTGCTTAAGCACAGAGCCTTGATCTAGGGCTGTCTCAACTTCGTTAAAGGCTGTCAGCGCAGATTGCCCGTAATCGGCTAGCGTTTGTTTTTGATTGGCCGTTGCAGAGTCAAATTGTGCTTTAGCGCTGCCGCCATCAAATACTGATGCTAATAAGCTCGCACCTAAACGCCATGTGGTATTAGCTGGGCTAAGCACATCGGATAAGGAGGTGGAAGAACCACCAATAACACCCGTTAAACTTAGAGATGGCAGGCGTGCAACACGCGCAACCTCTCGTTGATTAAACGCGGCGGCCACTCGGCGCTCGGCGGCGACTAAATCTGGGCGGCGCTCTAATAGCTCTGAGGGGATACCTGCCGGTGGCGCTGCTGGCGGTGGCGGTAAAACTAAACCTGCGTTTAATTCGGCACTTGGGTAGCGCCCGAGTAAAACCTCTAGTGCTCTGGCTGCGTTTCGTTGCGCGCCCTGTAAATTAATGAGTTGTTCGCGCGCACTGGCCATATCTGAGCGCGTTAGTGCTATATCTTGTGCAGAGACAATACCGTTTTTATATTGCACATTAACAATGCGAGAAATCTCTTCTAAGATTTTTACATTCTCTGCTGCTGTTTGAATTTGGCGGTTTGATTCTATTAATGCAAAGTAAGATTGCGCCGTTGTTGCCGCAAGCGATTGCTGGGCTGATCGAAAATCGGCTTGTGCAGCCTTTGCACTATTAACGGCTGCGCGCTGGTTATTACGAATACGCCCCCAAAGATCGATCTCCCAACTTGTTTGCAAATTAACACTACGTCCATCAATAGGCGATATATTACTATTGCGGCTACCTGATCGATCGGCATCAACACCTAGACCCACAGTTGGCAAAAGTGCAGCACCTGCTTGGCGCGCTAGGGCTTGTGCGTTTTCTACGCTAGCTGCGGCGGCTAATAAGTTGCGATTATTCGCCTGTGCTTCGCTTACAAGGCTATTTAGTTTTGCATCGTTAAATGTCGATAACCAACTCACTGTTATATCGCTGGCATCGGCACGGCTTGCCCAAGATGCGGCAGTAAAGGTTGTTTGCTCATCGAGCGTCGCTTGTATTTGTGCTTCGGTTTTTTTAGTGGGTGCTGCACCACAGGCAATTAATGTTGTGCACACAAGGCCGTAAAAAACACCAAGGCCTGTTTTTTTAAACGCTTTATTATATTTAGTTTTAGTCATGTTTTCGCAATAGGTATCGCGCAAAAACATTTTACTCTGTATTGAATTCTCATTGGCTGGCATATGGTTTTCCTACTGCTCGCTTATCTTAATATTAAAGAAAATACTATAGAGCACAGGTACGACGAGTAATGTCAGTACTGTGGCAAATAGCAAACCAAAAACTAATACAATCGACATCGATTGAAAAAAGGCATCTAAGTAAAGTGGCAGCACACCCAATACCGTTGTTAATGTCCCCATCATTACGGGCCTTACACGGCTAGCCGCTGAATCGATAACGGCTCTGTAACGTGGTGTACCGTTACTTATTTCAAAATCGATTTGATCCACCAATACAATGGCATTTTTGATCAATAGTCCCGACAAAGACAGCACACCTAATATGGCCATAAACTCCATCGGTAAATCCATCACCAAAAGACCAACAACCACACCGATAATCGATAGCGGTACAACCAGCCAAATAATAACCGGTTGCTTTACTTTACCAAATAAAATAAATACCACCAGCACCATTGCCAATAGACCTAATGGCAATGTCGAGGCTAGATTGTCTTGAGACTCTTTGGAGTCACCGTATTCACCGTCCCATTCAAAGGAATAGCCATCGGGTAATTTAATGGCTTCTATCGCGGGGCGAATCCGCTCATGTAGCGTTGCAGTCAATTCATCGGGGAATGGATCTGACTGCGCTTTAATCGTCCAGAGGCGGTCTTCACGTCTTAGCAGGCCATCGCGCCATACGGTATTAAAACCATCGACAACTTGTTGAATAGGTACTAGCTGCCCCGTAGATGAACTCAGTATTTGAATATTACGAATGTCATCGATACCCACGCGCTCGTTAGCTGGTGCTCTTGAGATTATGGGGATTAGTTCATCGGCCTCTCGATAAACACCAACGGTTCTACCCGTAAAATTTGTTTGCAATGCATTGGCTAAGTCCTCACGCGAGATGCCCGCACGACTCCCTTTGACTTCTGAATACAAGGGCTCGATAACGCTCACCTGTTGTCGCCAATCATCTTTAACTGAAAGTGCGCGACCGTCGGCCACCATAATTTCTTTGGCTTGGCGAGCAAGCTCTCGCAACACTTTAGGGTCTGGCCCTTTAAAGGTCGCCTCTATTTTAGAACCACCGCCTGGCCCTAATTGAAAACGCCACACTTTTGCTTGCGCGTTTGCATAATTTTTATCGAGATATTCCTGAATAACCGGAATTAAATTATCTATTTTTTTGTAATCATCAAGCTTTAATAATAGCTGTGCGTAAGACTCGTTGGCAGATTCTGGTGAATACACCAACATAAAGCGCACACCCCCACCGCCAATACTCGCCTGTACATCTTCGACGCCATCGAGCGCTTCGACAAAATCTTCTACCTGCTGAATATCTTTTTTGGTTTTTGCTACATCACCACCCTCTGGCAACCAATAGTCGATAACAACTTGAGGAGTGGTAGAGGCCGGGAAAAACCCGCTCTTAACAAATTGAAAACCCCATGCAGCAACAACAAATAAACCGACAACACCAACGACGGTTAGCCATCGTGCAGCGATTGCTTTGCTGACGCACTGTTTGTAATAGCGATAAAAAGCGCCGTCTTCTTTTGGCGCGTTATTGGTCACACTCACTTCTTTAAATAACCAATAACAAAATAATGGCGTTAGAGTAATGGCAAAAACCCAGCTATAGAGGAGCGAGATTAATATTACCCAAAATAAATGGCCGGTAAATTCTGCGGTTGAACCCGGCGCAAAACCAATCGGTGCAAAGGCAATAATTCCCACTAGTGTACCGCCCAATAATGGCCATTTAGTTTGCGTCACAATCTCTTTGGCGATGTCGAGTTTTTTACGCCCTTGTTGTACACCAATTAAGATGCCCTCGGTCACTACAATGGCGTTATCTACCATCATGCCCAGTGCAATAATGAGTGCCCCTAGAGAGATACGATGCATGGGGATGTCGGCAATACTCATTGTCGCCAAGGTTGCAGCAATTGTGAGTAATAAAATGGCACCAATCACAATGGCAGATTTTAAGCCCATAAAAATAAGCAGTGTGATAATTACAATGGCAAGCGCTGCAATAACGTTAACGACAAAGTCTTTTACGGCTACGTCAACAATTTTACCTTGGTGATAATATTCGTGTACTTCAATACCTAGTGGGCGCAGGCTCTCGGCACTCACTATTTTTTTATCGATCTCTTGGCTAATAGCAACAATGTTACTACCCAGTTGCCCTGCGATACCCAAACCGATTGCCTCTTTACCATTAAAGCGGTGCTCTAAGCGCGGCGGGGTTTCGTAACCGCGCCAAACATTGGCAATATCTTTTAAATAGATTAATTTGGTGCCTGTTTGATTTGTCGTTTGGGAGTTGGTGGTAACCACTAAATTTTGAATAGCTGCCACCGAATCAATACCACCCGATGGGGTAATGGTAATACGCTGTTCACCAATCACAACATTACCTGCATCAGCCAGTGTATTTTGTCGCTCTAGCATTTGATACACATTATTAATAGAGACACCTAAGCTAGCTGCATCGGAGCGCGATATCTCGACAAAAATAGCTTCTTGTAAGCTGCCACTTAATACAACTTTGGCGACACCATCGACTTGTAATATTTCGTCTTCTAGTGATTTTGCATAGCTTTTTAACTCTGCTGGGGTGTAACCATCACCGGTAATAAAATAATACAGGCCGTAAACATCACCAAAATCGTCATTGACGATGGGCGTTTTTGTACCCGGTGGCAACGAGGCCTCGGCATCTTTTATTTTGTTGCGTAGCTTGGTCCAAATTAATTGGAGGTCGGCTTTCGAGGGTGAAAACTCGTACTTAATCTCAACGGTGATTTCTGACACACCAGCACGCGATTTAGAGGTAATTATATCGACCTCTTGCATTTGTTTAATCGCACGCTCCAGAGGGGATGTCACCTCTTGTGCTACCTGAATAGGCGTTGCACCAGGGTACTGTGTAAAAACAACCGCTTGTCGGATTGTAAATTCTGGATCTTCGAAGCGCGGCATGGTCTGGTAGGCATTCCAACCACCAAAAACGGCTAATAAAATGACAATGATACTTAGCATTTTATTTTTAATGGTAAATTCAGCGATATTCATAGGTTACTCATAACATGGCTAGTAGTAATAACGGTTGTAACGATTAGTCAAAAGATTTAATTATCTTATTGCTCCCAAGCGCGCACTTTTTGACCTGGCGAGAGATAATTAGCACCAGCACCAGCGATTGTCTCGCCCGGCTTTAAACCGCTCTTAACCACTAAGGTATCACCAATGCCTTGCTCTAATTCAACCGCTCTTTTAGAGACCTCCATCGATTGTGTATCAATAACCCATACAAATTGCTCATCGCCTTCCGATAAAATGGCAGCTAATGGTAGCGCTACCTGAATACTATTTTCTTCTTTAGAATATTCCGTGACTAGGGTTGCATTCATACCCGGTAATATTAATAAGTCTTTTGGTGGCGGGAACGAAAAGGTCACGCGGTAGGTTTGCGAGACCGAGTCAGCAAGTAGCGATGCCTCTTTAAATTCTGCCTCGATAGAGGTATTGGGTGCAGCATCTAAAAACACAAAGGCTTTTTTATCTTTACGCTGTTCTACTCTGGTAATAATACTTGCCGGTAGATTAATAACCGCCTCTAGCGTTTTCAAGTCAATCAGCGATGCAATGGTAGTACCTGGCTGTACCGTTTGTAATTGCTTAACGGGTACGTCTGCGACAACGCCACTAAAGGGCGCGCGTAGCACAGTATCTTCTAATGCTTTTTTTGCCGTATCTAAACCCGATTGAGCAACATCACGTTGTGATTCTCTCTGCTCTAATATATTTTTTGCGATAGCATCTTGTTTAAATAAACGCAGCGCTCGTTGATATTCTTCTTCAGCATTTTTAAACTGAGCTTTAGCAGAATCAAGATTGTTCTTAAAATCACGTTGCCTTAGTGTTGCAATCACGTCACCTTTGTTAATATCTTGCGACTCATTGACTAATACTTGTTCGACGAGGCCGCTCACCTCAAAGGTCAAATTAGTGGATTGCACTGCGTCAATAACCGCTGGGTATCGGTTAGAACCATTAGTACTCGCTTGCTCTAATGTGAGCAATTTAACGGGGCGAATCACTGGCTCTTTGGCTATCTCTTCGTTTTTAGAGCCACATGCACTCAGTATTAACGAGGTAGACAGTAACAAAGCAGCGAGGCATTTAGAGGACTGTAGGATGGGCATAACGGACTACCTTTTATTATATTCAAATAGAAAACAGTATAAGCTTGTTAGTATATACTCTATAGGCCATAAATTAGCTTACAGCAGTATATTTTATATGCTCAAATACTACGCCATTATGCGTTTAACAAACAGTGATTGCCATGATGTTTAACCAATTAATTATCGGCTCTGTGATTATTGTCTTAACGGTAATTATTCAGGTTGTATTTTTTAATATGGCTATTGCCAAACTCACCAACCTCAAGGACTGGCTATCTCAGTCGGCATCGTTTATAAAAACATCTATTGCGACTATTGCTGTCGTATTATGGCTATTAGCAGGAATCACAATCAGTATTTGGACATGGGCACTGTTATTTGTATTAACGGGGTCAATCGGTACATTAGAAGAGGCCGTTTATTTTGCTACGGTAACCTTTACCACATTAGGCTACGGGGATATTACCCTTGATATAAATTGGAGAATACTCTCTAGCCTAGCTGCCGTGAATGGCTTGATAATTTTTGGGCTTACGACAGCCTTTTTGATACAGTTTGTCGATAAGGTCAAAGATCTTCATTTAAAAACAGACTAATTAGTTGATAGCAATTATTATGATGCCTGAATACATTGTTAACGATCTTTTAACCTACACATAGGGCATGCTGGTTTTCTTTATTAGTGTACATATTAGTAAGCGCATACTTTTTTGCACCAGCATCATATTCCAAAACCCGCCACCGGTGGTTTGCTCGCTACCTTGTTTACATTTATCGTTTTTTGACAAGCAATACTGAAATTAAATTCACCTTAGAAGCACGAGATACGCTATTAATTTATTTTTTACAGCGATTGGACTTAATGCTCACCTAGTGGTGTATTAATGACTTGAGATTTATGTGTATTCATATTGATTAGCGAATGATGAGTGCAAGCATACAAGGTTGTTTTTTGAATTTAAAAGACTCTACTTGCTGCCTTTACATTATTCTGGCTGGAGGAATCATTAAATAACCACAGCCAGCTATAATTTAAGCACCTTTAAGCAATTTCAAATAAGCCTAAGTAGCGCTAGATTCGATGATATTTTAACCCTCGTATACACTAGCTGTTAGGTTGAGCTTTTTTAAGCTCTTTCTATTCGCTATATGAAAACCCCACCAGCTAAAGTTAACTAAAAGCCTTCAAATACATTTTTGCCTATCACGCTGCCACTCTCCTGTAATTGGTGTAGTTGGGTTAGCATGCCAGCGTTTATTTGACCCGCATTATGGGTTGCTGTTGAAATAATTTTACCTTCATCCACAAGCGCTGATACACGCTCTAATAATTCATGTTGTTTAATCATATCTTCGGTGTGAAACATCGAACGAGTAAACATAAACTCCCAACTAAAGCTCAGTGCTTTTGGTTTAATCGCATTTATATTAAGGTCTTGCGGATCATCGATTAAAGCAATATGACCACGTGGCTTAATAAGCTCGACAATATTATCAAAATGCTGGTCTGTAGCCGTTAGCGATGCCACATACCGTGGAGTAAAGCCAAGTGCCTGCACTTGCTCGGCGAGTGGCCGGCGGTGATTAATCACATGATCTGCTCCCATCTTTTTAACCCATTCAATCGTATCGGGTCTAGATGCGGTTGTAATGATCGTAAGGTTAGTGAGCTGCTTGGCTAATTGGATCAAGATAGAGCCAACCCCTCCGGCACCTCCAATAATTAATATACTTTCATTTCGGCCACTGCCCTCTTTTATTGCAAAGGAGTCAAATAAAATCTCCCATGCGGTAATCGAGGTAAGTGGTAAGCTAGCACTCTCGGCAAAATCAAGGGAGTTTGGCTTTTTGCCGACAATGCGCTCATCGACTACATGAAACTCGGCATTAGTACCTGGGCGTGTTACGTCTCCGGCATAAAATACTGTATCACCTACATTAAACAGACTAACCTCACTACCAACGGCTTTAACAATACCTGCTGCATCGTAGCCTAGTACCTTAACGCCATTATTAATTGCCTCATCGCCACCCGCTCTTGTGCGCACTTTTGTATCAACAGGGTTCATCGATAGCCCCTTGACCTCAACGAGCAAATCTCTAGGGCCACATACGGGTATATCTAATTCACACTCCAATAGTAGGCCTGCTTGACTGATGGGGCCTGCTTTTTTGTATCCGATTGCTTTCATGTTTATTTACCTATTGTTATGTGATTGGATGATTATTCAAACGCTGTGAATTTATCAGCCTTTGTATTAATTAATAACAGTCATTTCGTTTAATGTAAATAGCTCTACTGCACCCTCTGTTGCCTCCATGTAAGCAGCCAAATGCGGCGCACTCATATGTGTTTGCCATAGCTCGCGACTTTCCCAGTTTTCGTAAAAAGTAAAATGGGCAGGATTTCCGTTATCTTGATGAAGATCATATTGTAAGCAACCTGCCTCATTACAGGTAATTGGGATAAGTTTTAAAAGCGCTGCTTTTACTAGGTCGATCTTATCTGCCTTAGCATGGATATTTGCAACAATTGTTAATTTACTCATGACTAGCTCCATATACGCTTAGTTAGTTTTAATAGAATATATTCTTCACTAAAAAAAGAGAATATGGCAATATCTGTATTAATAATACGGAAAAACCGGATAATAAATGCATCTTAATCATCTCAGCCTTTTCTTACACATTGTTGAGAAAGGTAGCTTAACAGCTGCAGCACGTGAGTTAAGCTTATCTCCTACTACTGTCTCCGATCGTCTATCAGCACTCGAGAGCCATTATGAGGTTACTCTACTTAATCGTACAACGCGTGCCATTAGCTTAACAGAGGAAGGTCGTACTCTTTTAGAAGGTGCAAGACGAGTTATCGCAGAGATGGACGAATTAGATAACCGTGTACGCTTTGGCGCACAAACGCTCTCCGGATCTATCCGTATTAGCGCAGCAATCGACTTAGGGCGAGGCATTATAGAGCCTATTGTGAATGACTTTTTAAGAACCAATCCTAAAGTCTCTATCGAGTTATTGTTAGCCGATAATTATGTCAATATCGTTGACGAAGGGATTGATATTGCCATACGTTTTGGCAACCCAACTGACAGCTCATTACGGGCGAGAAAACTTGGTACAAGCCAGCGCGTTGTATGTGCATCACCCAGTTATATTGCTCAACATGGCAAACCACTTAAGCCTAGCGAACTTGCCCAACATAATTGTTTAGTTATGCGCTTTGGTAGGCAGCTCGATAATGTGTGGCATCTGCAAGATGAGGATAAGGATCTACCCATACCTGTTACTGGCAACCGGATTGCCAATGATGGCCGTTTAGTGCATGACTGGTGTCTTGCCGGTTATGGTATTGCACTCAAATCACACTTGGACGTAGAAGCTGATATCAATTCAGGAGCACTCATACAGTTACTTGAGCCTTATTCGCCGCCACCAAAGGAGATACACATGCTGTTTCCTCCTAGCCGTACGCAAGCCCTTAGAGTACGCGAATTAGCCCAAAAAATTATAACGGCTTTTAAGCAATAAAATATCGCTTATGGTGAGTATCGTGGGTATAGAAAAGCAAGTCACAGTAATAAGTGGTATTTATGATTGGCAATTATTGTAAAAACACGAATATCAGCACTATAATGGATTAATACCTTGGTTACTCATACTGTGCATTAGACATGCTCATATAATACAAATTATGCTTTTATCTTCTGTTCTTATCATTGATGACTCTGAATTCGACCGCTATATCCTATCGCGCTTTTTAAAAGATGCTGAAATTACTTCAACTATTTTTGAATCTACTAATGGGCAAGAGGCGCTAAACTTTTTATGCAATGATGTAGAGGCAACATCAAGCACCTCAAGCTACCCTCCTCCGCTTATCTTTGTCGACATCAATATGCCTATCATGAATGGCTTTGAGTTTCTCAAGGGGTTTAGTGAATTGCTTAATACCAAACCCGAGCTAACCGAGTGCACACTGGTCATGTTTAGCTCATCTGAAAATAAGTCTGATAGAGAATTAGCGACCTCCTATGGCTTTGTAAAAGATTACATAATCAAACATCCCGAGTCATCCACCGAGTTATTTCAACAAATCAAACAGCACTTTCCTTACAAATAATACATTCCTTTTATATACTTATTGTTACTGTTTAATTACTCATGCATCTCCTAGTTATGCAGTTATTTTTATCTGCAATAAATACATAGAATTAGAGAAAATAATGAGTGATAAGAGTTCTGAAGCAATGCATTGAGGTTCGAAGCGGCACCTGGCACTTTCTTCTTATAAACTTAACCTAACAATATGAATCATCAAAAAAGCTTCATCAGGTTATCTCTATTAATGCCTAGCCTGATGATACATATGATGCCTCATACTAATCTTTTACCCTTTTAGCATAAAATCTAATTTTGTCTAGAAATTTAAACTTAGGCCTGCATTTAATTACCCTGAAAGAGTAGTCAGGAAAAAAGAATAAGCAATTACA
Source organism: uncultured Pseudomonadales bacterium (assembly GCA_947488935.1). Lineage (GTDB taxonomy): Bacteria > Pseudomonadota > Gammaproteobacteria > Pseudomonadales > Cellvibrionaceae > CANLBN01. Next base: position 288,834 of record CANLBN010000003.1, on the reverse strand, counting down.
TGTAAAAATGGTAATAAAAAATAATCCGTTTTAATCCAAAGAAGCTTCATCCCGCCATTATAAAATATCAACGTACTGCCCCAACTGCAATTATTTTTCCACCAACTTGCAAAGAATAATTCATAAGCTAGGCTTCGTAATAAGGGCATACATTTGAAGAAACGTTCAGAAAAATAATATTGACGGATATGGATTTCTGGACTACAGACTTCGATGCCCACATTGATAAAGAATTACTAAACTTTTAGTTATGAGGGTACATCATGGGCTTGCGCGCCAAATTTTTTGCTGCATTTAGCATTGGCATATTTCTGTTGTTGTTACAAACAGTAGTGAGCAGTGGCTTCATTAGCCAGTTGCAAATCGCTTCTACAAACCTATCTCAAGCGGCAAAAAACGGACAAGCTATTGATTATCTTAGTAATGCAGTTAAAGGGATGCGCTCTACATTAACTATGGTTTTGGATGGTGACATCTCACCTAAAGTACTAGAAACACTGCCTGTATATCATCAAGAATACGATAAGTTTATGAGTCAAGTTATTGAGTATTCAAGGTTTTTGAATATAGAAAGTGAACTTCAAGCTCAACTTACTAAAAACTATAACGACATGGAAGAAAACTATAAAAACTTACTTAGTGAGATAGATAAGAACGATGAAGATATGATTATAGAAACGGCTTTTTTCTTGGATGACATATTAGCTGAACACGTAGAAACATTAAGCATTTACAACAACTCTCTCAACGCATTTGTAAATATTGCAATAGAAGAAGAAAAAAACATACGTAACAAACCATTAATTTACGGCTTTATCATTCTAGGCATCGCTTCAGCAGTATCAATTATTATTGCATTATTTTTATCTAGTTACTTTGTTAACATTGTCAAAAAACTGGCACAAAAAGCAAATGAAATAGCTAACGGAGATTTGTCAGGAGGGCCTTTAGCAGTAAAAGGCAAAGATGAATTTTCAAATTTGGCAACATCAATCAATACAATGGAAAAAAACCTTCATGACCTACTGGAGAGCATCAGTAAAACTTTTAAAAAACTAGCTTCATCTGCCAACAATTTAAGTGACTCCACTCAAAGGATGCATGTTCAAATTGATGCTGAAACGCAACAAGTAACAACAGCCTTTAATGCAATTGTACAATTGGAAAAATCCAGCCAAAGAATTACTGAATTCACACAAGAAACACTGCAGACAACAAAAACAGTCATACAAGAAACCAATATTGGAGCAGAGCAAGTATTAGATAGCTCTAGAAGCGTCAAACAACTCAACAAAACGATCAACGGTGTTTCTGCCGATGTAGAACTTTTGGCTGACAGCAACAAACAGATAACCTCAATTCTTACCGTTATTAATTCCATTACTGAACAAACAAATCTACTGGCATTGAATGCTGCTATTGAAGCAGCCAGAGCAGGTGAATATGGCCGAGGTTTTTCAGTGGTAGCCGATGAAGTTCGAACATTAGCAAGTAGGACACTCACATCAGCCAAAGAAATTGAAAAAATGATAGAAGGGGCAACAACAAATTCAGCTCATGTGAGCTCTTCGATACAAGAAGGAAAAGCACAAGCTGATATAACGACTGTTTCAACTCAGCGTACCAGTGAATGTTTTAACGATATTGTTGTGTCGGTCAATGCTATAAATCAACAGACATCTGAAGTATCAACAATTATCAGCAAACAGGAATCATCCACCAAAAATTTAAGCCAGCAATTGCAACTTATTAAGTCTGGAGAACAGGAGAAATTACTTTTGGCAAAAGATGCCAATAACGAAATACACCGTCTTGAAGATTACGCTAAGGAAATTGAATCCTTATTAGTAAAATTCAAACTATAAATTCAATAATTTAATTTACATCAACAGCTTCAAAAAATATCACTTTTAAGTGATCGGTATAGAAGCATACAACACAGATTCCATTTTAGGAGAACCATATGAAAAAACATCAAATTAAGACAATTATTCCAACGCTATTATTATTTTTCTGCAGCACTCTTTTTGCTGATTCTAACAAAGAAGTTGATGCATTAAAAAAAGAATTAGAGAGTTTGATTGAACGTATAGACGAGCTCGAAGACTCAGTGGGTGATGTCACCGAAAAAACAGGGAATCGTGCCATTGTTCAAGCCTATGATGGAATTAAACTTGATATAGGTGGTTTTTTACATACGGCCTATACATATGTTGACGGCGAAGATAATAGTGAAGGCTCTTTTAACCGACAAAATTTTGAACTGCTACTTGGCGCTGAACTAACAGAATCATGGACAGCTTTTGTCGCTGCAGGTTACTTGAGAGAATCGGATGACCCCTTTGTTGTTAGTGGTGATAGACGCGACCCACAATTTAACACGAATAATCGTAACCCTCTAATTATCGGATGGGTTAATTATGCATATAACGATCAAGTAAACATACGTGCTGGGCGTATCATCACGCCGCACGGAATCATCAATATCGAACATTTTCCAGCGACTCTACTTGAACCCGAACAGCCACAATTTTTACGCCCTTTTGGTGGTAATACATTGTTCCCTAATTTTTCAACTGGCGTTCAATTTCACGGGAAAAAGTTTACCGGAAAAAATATCTTAAGCTATACCTCTTACGCCACTAACGCTACAGGATCAGATGATGCAAACGATGAGCTAATTGTCGGCGGCAGAGTGGCACTTGGTAATTCAGCAGGCAATTGGGATATCGGCTTAAATTATTCTGATTCTTATCGACAATCAACAGACAGTGATAATGAGTTAGTTGGTATTGACCTTCGCTTAAGATATCAGAGTTTTGAAATGAAAGCTGAGTACTATACAACGGATGAAGATTCTGGCGGTGATCGAGAGGCTTACTATATTCAACCTATATGGCATGCTAGTAACAAATGGTCACTATTTTATCGTTACGATTTTTTAGATGCGGGCGATGTTTTGGGAGAAAGTACCGAAAATGTATTCGGGGTCAATTATCTGCCCAATAAGAATGTACGATTACGCTTAACTTATACACTGAAAGAGTTTGACGAAGGCTTTACCGATTCAACTCTAACAACATCTCTGCTCGACGCTGATGCAGATATCATTCAAGTTTCTGGCACATTCAGCTTTTAGGAGTCCTTATGAAATCAATAGTTAATTATAAAATACGATTTACTGTCGCCTTGTTGATCATTTTTTCTTTTTCTACGAGTGTTTTTTCGAACGAGTACGTTGTTATTATTAACGCCGACAATGGATACTCTAGCGATACAGATGAACAAGTAAAAGTTGAGGTTCGCCAATTCTTTTTAAAAGAAAAAACAAACTGGCCTGGAGGTATTAAGGCAAAGCCTTTTGGGCCGTCAAGTGACACCCCTGCATACACTGCTTTTCTTAGTCAAGTATTGAATATGGATTCAGCTAAACTTGCGCAACATTGGCTACGCCAAAAGCAGATGACAGGAAAAACACCTCCGAGAGAAATAAAATCAGAAAGGCTTTTAGTAAAAATGGTAGCCAAAGACAAAGGTGCGGTTGCCATTGTTAGCACTAAATCAGAATTACCAGAAACTGTGAAAGCACTGTTAACTTTTTGATAAAAGTGCATACAGTTAAATAAAGAAGCACTTAGAAGGTGTAACGCAAAAGCCCCTTACAATAGTATGGGGCTTTTTAAATGTCATATCTGTGCAGGTCTGTGGCTTAATTATAGGCAAAGTATCGGTAAAAATTATCAATGCAGCAAACTATAATTCAAGACACAAAATTATCTACGACTGACAAAACTTCCTAATGATACTTTATCTTTTGCAATATTTCTTATTAGTCAACTACTGAAAAAGGTGGTGAAAGAATCCAACTCATTAAAACCATCAATGGTTAATATTGCAATATTCACAAGCGTGCCCTACCGTCAACAACTATGCAAATAATATCGATACGCCGAGAGAACAACAAAGAAACAAAGAGCAAGATAAAAAAACAATAACCGATTATTTTATTATGAATAATCGGTTATTGTTATCGTAAAGATATTATTTACTAAATTGTAGATCACCGTGTTGATCTACATCGACGAGAATTGTATCTCCCAATGAAAATTCACCGGCCAGTATTTTTTGCGATAACGGGTTCTCTAACATTTGTTGAATCGCCCTCTTTAAAGGGCGAGCACCATAAATGACATCAAAGCCTGCATCGGATATTTTCTCCATTGCACCATCACTAACAGACAAGATCAATTCTCGCTCTGCTAAGCGTTTTGCTAGGGAGGCCAACTGGATTTTTGCAATGCCCGAAATTTGAGATTTAGACAAAGGTTCAAAAACAACGCTCTCGTCGATACGATTAATAAACTCTGGCCTAAAATGCTTACCAACGACCTCTAATACTTTATTACGGATAGCATCTTGCGATTGCTGCTCCATTGTCATTTCTTGAATATGATCAGACCCTAAATTAGACGTCATTACGATAACAGTATTACGAAAATCTACAGTGCGTCCTTGGCTGTCGGTTAGGCGCCCATCCTCTAGCACTTGTAATAAAATATTAAATACGTCGCTGTGCGCTTTTTCTATTTCGTCAAGCAATAACAAAGAATAAGGGCGACGGCGAACAGCCTCTGTTAAATAACCGCCTTCTTCGTAACCGACATAACCAGGAGGTGCACCAATAAGCCGAGCAACGGCATGCTTTTCCATAAATTCTGACATATCCAAGCGTACCATGGCGTCTTGGCTATCAAACAAAAATTCGGCTAAGGTTTTGCATAATTCCGTTTTACCCACACCTGTTGGTCCAAGGAATAAAAAGGAGCCATTTGGTCTGCTAGGGTCGGATAAGCCTGCCCGTGAGCGCCGGATTGCATTAGAAACCGCATCGACAGCGCTGGCTTGCCCCACTACATTTTTATGTAGTTCATCTTCCATTTTCAATAATTTTTCACGCTCTCCTTCGAGCATTTTAGACACAGGGATACCCGTCCATTTGGAGACAACTTCGGCAATTTCTTCATCAGTGACATTATTACGCAGCAGCGTCATTTCCATCATTTCGGCCTGACTCGCTATATCAAGCTGTTTTTCCATTTCTGGAATAACACCATACTGCAACTGAGAAATGCGCTCGAGATCATTCACGCGGCGCGCGGCTTCCATATCGATACGCGCTTGCTCAAGGTTACTTTTAATCTCCAAAGTACCGGACAAGGCCGCCTTTTCAGATTGCCAAACTTCATCTAGCTCTTTATATTGCTCATCGACATCGGCGATTGTTTGATCAATAACGCCTAAACGTTTTAGCGACGCTTCATCGTCATCTTTTTTCATCGCTTCACGCTCAATTTTTAACTGAATCAAACGGCGTTCAAGCTTATCCATTGCCTCGGGTTTTGAGTCGATCTCCATACGGATGCGACTCGCAGCCTCATCAATTAAATCAATGGCTTTATCTGGCAACTGCCTATCGGTGATATAACGTTGTGATAATTTTGCCGCCGCAATAATGGCAGAGTCAGTAATATCTACACCATGATGGACTTCGTAGCGCTCTTTTAAACCACGCAAAATTGCAATGGTGTCACTCTCTGATGGCTCATCGACGATAATTTTTTGAAAGCGGCGCTCAAGTGCGGCATCTTTTTCGATAAACTTTCGATACTCATCAAGTGTCGTTGCACCCACGCAATGAAGGTCACCACGTGCGAGTGCAGGCTTTAACATATTGCCTGCATCCATAGCGCCTTCGGCTTTACCTGCTCCAACCATCATATGGATCTCATCAATAAAGATGATAATGCGGCCTTCTTGTTTCGCAAGCTCATTAAGCACAGCTTTTAAGCGCTCTTCAAAATCACCACGAAATTTTGCCCCAGCTAATAAAGCGCCTAAATCAAGGGAGAGAACGCGTTTACCTTTTAAGCTTTCGGGGACTTCCCCATTAATAATACGCTGGGCCAAACCCTCGATAATGGCTGTTTTACCAACGCCTGGCTCGCCAATTAACACGGGGTTATTTTTAGTCCTGCGCTGTAATACTTGAATTGCGCGACGAATTTCATCGTCACGGCCAATAACAGGATCAAGCTTTCCCGACTCGGCCTGAGCGGTTAAATCTGTCGTGTATTTTTCTAGTGCTTGGCGGTTTTCCTCTGCATCGGGGTCATCGATTGTTTCCCCTCCACGCACAGATTCGATCGCAGCTTTTAAATTCTTAATCAAACCAAATTGATTTAATAATTTGCCTAAAACACTGTCTTTATCTTCCATTGCCGAGAGTAAAACGCTCTCGCTTGAGATAAATTTATCGCCATTTTTTTGTGCCTTTTTATCCGCAAGGTTAAGCAAACGTCCCATATCGACAGAAAGCTGTATATCGCCCGTGGCATGCTCGAGCCTAGGGAGGTTATTGAGTTGCTTACCTAGCTCATTGCGCAACCCAGGCACATCAAAACTCGCCTGCGCGAGCAATGGACGTACACTGCCACCTTGCTGGTCGAGCATAGAGGATAATAAGTGTAGCGGCTCTAGTCGAGTATGATCTCGCCCTACGGCTAAAGATTGCGCATCCGATAGAGCAGTTTGTAATTGATTGGTTAAACGTTCAATACGCATGTTGGTTCTCAATAAAACGGTTCATAAAATATCATGCTGTATGCATAATTTAACAGCCTAGTATTAATATGAAGTCGCTTATGTAGATTTCAATATTTTTTATGAGGACTTTAAGAATATATGGGTTATTAATCTTTTTCTAACCAAATTAAATTTGCCATACGCCCCGTTACACCATCTCGGCGATAAGAAAAGAATTTTTCAGACTCACTATAGGTGCAAAAACCGCTACCATATACGACCACGCCCATATTTTGGAGCATATTTTTTGCCAAACCGTAAAGGTCTGCCATCCATTTATTACCATGAACAGATTTTTGCTTTACCTTAAAATGCTGGCTAGCTGTATCTAATTGATCTCGTGGTAGCGATAAAAATGCATCACGCACATCATCGCCTACCTCAAAAGCGGCTTGGCTAATAGCTGGGCCAAGGTAGGCCATTACCCTATTGCTAGAGCTTGGAGAATCTTGGCAGCATTGAAATTGCCTTAGTGTCTGCTGCAAAATACCCGCATGTAAACCACGCCAACCTGCATGAGCAACAGCCACTTGGGTGCCTTGTGTATTACAAAAGAAGACAGGTAAGCAGTCGGCTGTCATTACATTACATACCTGATTAGCAGATTGCGTGTAACAGGCATCTGCTTGGGCACCATTACCGCTACTTGCATCGACTACTTTTGTTCCGTGTATTTGCTGTAACCAACAAATTGACTCTTGCCCTATAGCATCCCGTAGTTTTTGTCGGTTCGCATTTACACTAGCCTGCACATCATCGACATGATCACCAAGATTAAAGCTCGCGTAAGGAGCAGTACTATGACCGCCGCTGCGCAGGGTATAGCACGCCTTGACGGATTTTGGGGCAGGCCAATCTAGATAAGCGATATTCTGCCCAATACCGGGTTGATTAGAGTCTTTAGCGATATTCTGCCCAATACCGGGTTGATTAGAGTCTTTAGCGTTATTCACTGATGTGTCTCTTTGTTATTTTGCTTTTCTAACTCAAGCTCGCTTAATAAGTTTTTCATGTCCTCTGGCAATGGGGTCTCCCAGCTTAGCTCTTGCTGATGACTAGGGTGTATTAGTGTTAGCTTTTTGGCATGCAACGCTTGTCGTGAAAAGCTGCCTAATACACTTTTTAATCGAGCAGAAGTCCCCGCTAGCCACTGCTGGCGCCCTAAATAAACTGGATCACCAACTAAGGGATGCTTAATATGCGCCATATGAACACGTATTTGGTGAGTACGGCCCGTTTCTAATTTGCATGCCACATGGGTATATCGAGGAAAGCGCTTCAACAACCTGTAGTGAGTAATCGCTTCTTTGGCAGACGCATTTTTCTCTAATACTGCCATTTTAATTCGATTATTGGGGTGGCGCCCTATGGGTTTATCAACTCTTCCACCGCCTGTTAACTCACCCATAACAATTGCCTCGTATTCGCGGCCAAGGCTTCTGCCTTGCAATTGCTGTACAAGCGATGTATGGGCAAGTAGTGAGCGTGCTACAACCATTAGACCGGAGGTTTGTTTATCTAGCCGATGGACAATGCCAGCCCTGGGGAGACTAGCCAGCTCAGGGTAATGGTATAGTAAGGCATTTAATAAAGTGCCGTCGGGCACACCCGCACCGGGGTGTACGACCAAGTCAGCGGGCTTATTAATGACGATAATATGCTCATCGCTATAAACACAATCAAGCGCTATATCTTGGGCAAGCCAACGCTCCTCTGGCTCCAGTACAACTGACAGCTCCAGCGTCTCGCCACCGATTAGTTTATCTTTTGGTTTACGGCTACTACCATCTACTATTAACTGCCCTGACTTAATCCATTGCTGTAATCTGGCACGGGAGAACTCATCAAATATCTCGGCAGCAATTTGATCAAGGCGATACCCACTAAAATGAGGTTCAACACGGTAAGTGTATTTTTTTTGATCTTGATTCGTCATAAAAGATTATCTTTAACTATTTATTCAAGTAGCTTAACGCAAATATCCCCTAGGGGTACTCTAAAAATTAGAGTTTTATCCTCAATTGACACACAAATTCTAAATGTAGAGCCTTACAAATGGCGCCCTACTATTAACTAGATACACCTTGGAAGTAAAAAACCACACAAGGGGGATCGCAGCTTAAATAAATAACACAAAAATCGCATCTGAGCTTTAGCATCACTCTTTGGTATGTTTAAATAACGCGTTGAGTCACTTAATGGGTTTATGTTATGCATGTATTGATACGCCGCTGCTTATTTGGCGTTTTTATCCTCAGTATTGTTGCGCTTGCAAGCTGTGCAAATAAAAAGAGTAACACTGACGGGCTGGACGAACAGCGTTTATATGAATCAGCACAGCGAGCTCTAAAACGTGCTGAGTATGTAGGTGCTATCGAGGCACTACAGAGGCTCGAAGCAGACTACCCCTTTGGTAAATTTGCCCAACCTGGGCAGCTATCGCTTATCTATGCGTATTTCAAAAGTAAAGATAATGCCTTAGCAAACGCCACTGCCAGACGCTTTATTCGCCTACACCCTAACCACCCTGACGTGGATTATGCCTACTACATGTTAGGGCTAAATGTTTACCCTAAACCCGGCTCATTGTTCCAGTCAGTGCTTGGCACAGACCTTAGTAAAAAAGACACCAATGCTGCAAGAACGTCTTTTACTAATTTTTCTGAGTTTGTAAATCGCTTTCCAAAAAGCGAGTATGCCGCCGATGCTATTAAACGACTAGAGTTTTTGCGCAATTTATTAGCCCGCAGTGAGATAAATGTTGCCAATTACTATTTAAGCCGTAAAGCCTTTTTATCGGCCGCTAATCGTGGCCGTTTTGTCGTAGAAAATTACCAAGGGACCCCTTCTGTACCCGATGCACTGGCGATTATGATACAAAGTTATCACTCACTAAATATGCAAGATTTGGAAAAAAGCAGCCTAGAGGTACTAAAGCTCAACTATCCCGATTACCCAGCTCTGGCTGATAATGAGAGCTTTAATTATAATTACTATGTTAAAGACACCAGATCGCTATTAGGGCTTACTACTTTTGGATTAATCGATACAAGTAAACCACCAGGTTTTGATACACGCAAAAAATACGGCCGTTTTTAACGACTAAGAGTCATTCAATAGCATAGAACAAGGCTATTTGCTCGATACCAACATAAGCAAATAGCTATCGCTTTAGGCAATACTATTCACTAAATACCAGGCTTCCAAGCATTAGTAATTGGGTAGCGCCGATCTCGACCAAAACCGCGCTGAGATATTCTCACACCAATGGGAGCTTGGCGGCGCTTGTATTCGTTGATATCAACTAAACGAATGACTCGATGGACAATATCAGAATCATACCCTTCGGCAATAATATCGTCTGCACTGACATCTTGAGCGATATAAAGCTCCAAAATTTGATCCAAAATTGAGTAGGGAGGCAAGTTATCCTCATCTTTTTGATCGGGTGCTAACTCCGCAGAAGGTGGTCGAGTGATCACTGAGCTAGGAATAACATCATCTAGAGAACCATCGGCTTTTAACAGTGTATTGCGATAACGTGCGAGCTCAAAGACCATCGTTTTAGGCACATCTTTGAGCACATCAAAACCACCCGCCATATCACCATACAAGGTTGAATAGCCTACGGCCATTTCACTTTTGTTACCCGTCGTTAACACAATAGCACCGCTCTTATTCGATAGTGCCATTAGCAATACTCCTCGGCAACGAGCTTGTAGATTTTGCTCGGTTAAATCGACGCTCGTGCCCTCGAACGAGTCTGCAAGGCCCGCCATAAATGCGTTATACATTGGCTCAATACTTATCTCTCGGTAATCTACACCTTGCCTATAGGCCTGATCCGCTGCATCGTTTTGGCTCAGCTCTGAGGTATATTTGAAAGGCATCATAATCGCCGAGACGGCATCTGCACCTAATGCATCAACCGCAATGGCCAATGTTAATGCCGAATCAATACCTCCTGATAAGCCAAGCACTGCCTTCTTGAAACCGTTTTTTTGGACATAATCTCTCACACCAACAACCAAGGCGCTATACACAACATTTAAAACACTGGGGGCTTGCGGCAATGGCTGAGGAGTAATAGCCGGGAAACCATCATCATTCGACAACACAAAGGGAAATAAACCCTCTTCGTACAATGGGGCTTGTACACATAACTCGCCATTACTTTGCATTACAAAAGAGCCGCCATCAAATACAAGCTCATCCTGCCCACCGACTTGATTGACATAAATAATGGGCATATTACCCTCTGTTGAGCGCTCACCTAAAAGGTCGATCCGCTCTTGAAGCTTATGCTGATGAAAAGGGGAAGCATTAATATTAATCATTAACCGAGCGTCTGCCTCACCCGCTTGTGCCATGGGCGCTTTGTGCCAAATATCTTCACAGATAGTTAATGCAGTAGGTATACCAAATAGATCAAAAACGCAGGCTTCGCTTCCTGGGCTAAAATAACGCTTCTCGTCAAATACTTGATAATTGGGTAATTCCTGTTTGGCGTATTCGGCAATCCAATGACCATCTTGTAATACACCCGCCATATTGTAGCGCTTGTTTTCAACAATCAAGGGATACCCAATGATAACTGTTGCAGTAAAATCAGCTTGCTCTAACTGCCTAAATGCTAAGTTAATGCGCTCGCTCATGCTCTCTCGCAATAACAAGTCTTCGGGCGGGTAGCCACACAAAGTTAACTCGGGAAATATCACAAGCTGTGCACGATGTGTTTGTTCAGAAACTTTTACACAATCAATGACTTTTTGTGTATTTGCGGCGATATCACCCACTAGAGGGTTAATTTGAGCCATTACGATATTTAATTTAGACATATATTAACTACTTTGACGTACTTGTTTTCACTATTAATTTTGTGGCGACAAATTTTTAAAGGCTGTATTGTCGAGCATAATAACAACGAAAGCAAAATATCTGACATATTTATATTTTTAATATGCCATGTTATCTATTGGTAAGTAGCTATGCTTTTACTTATATCTACTGTGTACATAATTGCTATGTCATTTTAGAAAATATAAGCTACATAGATGCAACTCAAAAGAGGAACCTCAGACTTGCTCTAAGGTTCCCCCCAACAATTATTGAACGAGAAAACAATAGTGCTGTTCTTAAACTCGCCGAACAACGACCCACTCCGCCTAATTGATACCTATATAAAATATCGACTAGGCCTTGGCATTATGCTTGGACTCATACATTACGCGGATATATCTCAAGATGTATTTGGCTCAAGCTCACCGAATCTATTTACTGATGTCTCCATTGTTTATATTGCTATCTGCCTGCTCTCTTTAATACGCATTCGAAGTATTGATTCAATACCCGATAACATACACTTATCAACCATTCTTATCTGTGACTTTATTGCATTGATTTTGATGATCTATGCAAGTGGCAATATCAATGCAGGCTTAAGCTACTTATTACTCATACCTATGGCGATGGCTGCAACATTTATTAAAGGCCAAGCTTATGGCCTAGCCGCCTTTGGCACATTATTACTACTATTGATGACGTTTATTAGCTTTAAGCAAGGCGATGCAAATAGTCAGTCTATCTTTACTGCAGGGTTAACTGGCGTTTCTCTCTTCGTTATTACCATCGTCGTTAGAACTTTTTCCCATAAGATTAAGGTCAGTCAAGATACAGTCAAAAGACAAAAACAAAAAACACAGTACTCACAGCTGATCAGCCAACGTATTGTAGAGACAATGCGCACTGGTATTATTGTCGTAGACACCGACCTTAAAATCCAACTGATTAATCGTGCCGCAACAGTTTTACTCACTAAAGATAATAAATTTGAAGATTTAGGCGATATCGTTTTTCTTTATGAAAAACTATTCCATTGGCAAACGAGCGACATTATTCCCCAGACAATGGTTTTTGAATCCGTTAATAACAACACTATTCGTGCAAGCTTCGCTCCGCTTGAAGACGAACGCTTTCCCTCTATGATGATTTTTATTGAGGATATGCAACGTATAGGACAAGAGGCTCAGCAACTCAAGCTGGCCTCATTAGGCCGATTAACAGCAAGCATTGCCCATGAAATAAGAAACCCATTAGGTGCCATCAGCCATGCAAGCCAGCTCTTAAACGAATCGGACAGTATTGCACAGAGCGATCAAAAGTTATTGGGAATTATTCATAACCATTCGCAGCGTATTAATTTTATTATTAATAGTATTTTAGATTTTTCTCGCAGAAACAATGCATTACCCGAAATAATTAATTTATCTCAATGGGCAGAAAATTTTAAGCGTGAATACTTAGAACAACATAACGATGCTATTATTGACATTATTAGCAACGAAGAGGGTATTACGACAACCGTTGACTCTAATCATTTGTATCAAATACTCACCAACTTAGTAGACAATGGTCTGCGCTACAATGAAAGAAGCACTGGCGAAAAGAAAGTAACCTTGCAGATTAGACTACAGAAAAAAGACCAATGCCCCGTCATTGATATTATCGACAATGGTACGGGCATTAAAAAAGAGGACGTTCATAAAATGTTTGAACCTTTTTATACAACAGACTCTATGGGCTCTGGCCTCGGATTATATTTATGCAAGGAGCTCTCTGAGGCAAATCAAGCCAATTTACGATATAATTACGATACAGAAAAACAACAATGTGTCTTTAGTTTAATACTTGCTCACCCTAAACGTAGAATAATTTTATAATGACATCTCTTAAAAATATTTTAATTATAGATGACGAGCCCGATATAAGAGGTTTGTTGTCAATGACTTTCGAGCGTATGGGTTACACTACCAATTGTGCAGAAAATATAAGCCATGCACAAGATCTACTTACTCAAAACACATATGACTTATGCTTAACAGACTTACGATTGCCCGATGGCAGCGGCATTGATATTGTGAAGCAAATACAACAGTACGACACACCTATCCCTGTCATTGTTATTACCGCACATGGCTCCATGGACATTGCCATCGAAGCGATGAAATACGGTGCCTTTGACTTTATCAACAAGCCTGTAGATTTAAAAAACTTACGTTCACTTATCAACAATGCATTAAGGGTTACTGACAACATTCCAACGCAATCCTCTATCAGTGATTTAGTGGGAGAATCTGATTCAGCTCTGGCACTAAAAGATAACATTGCGAAGGTATCTCGCTCCCAGGCGCCTGTATTTATCCATGGCGAATCTGGCAGCGGTAAAGAACTCGTCGCAAGAGCCATCCATAAAGCGAGCTTACGTAATAATGATAGCTTTATCGCCGTCAACTGTGGAGCGATCCCTCGGGAATTAATGGAGAGTGAATTTTTTGGCCACGCTAAGGGAAGCTTTACAGGAGCACATCAAGATAAACAAGGTTTATTTCAAAGTGCCGAGGGTGGCACTTTATTTTTAGACGAAGTCGCTGACTTACCCATGGAAATGCAAGTTAAGCTATTACGAGCAATTCAAGAGAAAAGTATTCGCCCCGTGGGTTCACAAAAAGAAATGGCGATTAATGTTCGAATTTTAAGCGCAACACACAAAAACTTACTTAACGAGATAAAAGAAAACCGCTTTCGCAACGACTTATACTACCGTATTAATGTGATTGAAATCAACGTGCCTTCATTGCGTGAACGCCAAACAGATATCCCTCTACTAACAACAACCTTACTGGAAAAAATTGCCAATAAAAATAATGAGACTAGAAGCCAAATAACTCCAAATGCGCTGAATTCACTAAAAAGCTATAGCTTTCCAGGCAATGTTCGCGAACTGGAAAACATATTAGAGCGCGCAAGCGCATTATGTAGTGATAACACTATCCACACTGATGATTTGCAATTAAATCGAAATATATCAGAAAACCTAAGCGACTCTTCTTACAATGATTTACAAACATCAGTTCTAGAAAGTAAAAACGCTCAGGCTGAACAAAGTGCAATTAATATTGCACAAAAAAACACTAGCACTAATGAACAAGCATATGATGCCGGTGAGGAATCATTAGATAGCTACCTAGACAAGATAGAAAAAAACATTATACTGAATCATCTTGAGAAACAGCGTTGGAATAGAACATCTACCGCTAAAACTTTAGGCGTAACCTTCAGGTCATTACGCTACCGTATGAAAAAGCTGGGCATTGATGATGAATAAAGACATCTATTCCCGAAAGTAGCCACGAGCTACAAAAAGAAAAAGCTAACGGAAATAGCTTATAAAAATTACTAAAACCAGCCCAAGGATGGAGCTTATGAAGACCTCAGCACCTGTAAAAAAACCACCCCCTAAACTTACACACCTCAACCGCGTAACAACAACTGCAAAAAAACCAAAAAATCAGTTAGGTTTTACACTTGTAAACCTACTCGTAACAGTATCGATTAGCGGCATACTTGCCTCAACAGGGATCCCCGCCATCTCTACAGCTTATCACTCACAACAAGCCCGTGCGAACTACAACGAACTATTTACACTCGTACAATTTACACGACTACAAGCCGTAAACTACCACTCACAAGCACTGCTTTGCCCTACCGCTGACAACATTAACTGTATTAACGACTGGCACCAACCATTGATGATATTTATTGATACTAATAATGATGAAATTAAAAATGATAACGAAGAGATTTTAAGGATACGAAAAGGGCTAGACAAAGATGAAAGCATTAAATGGAATGCATCTGGTAGCAGGCGCTACCTACGCTTTAAAAGCGATGGCTCCACAGGCAACCAAAATGGTCGCCTGAGTTACTGTTTAACAAAGAGCGAGAAACTCTATGCTAAGCAAATTGTTATGTATCGGTCTGGCCGCCCTCGACGAGGAAGTGAGAAACAAGCTATCGAAAAATGTTATGCCAATAAAAATTAGCGCCAACATTCTGATACTACATCAGAGGAGGCAGCTCCATTTTTAGCGTTCCTCCTCCCAGTATTTGTTAGTGTTAATACACCACATTCTGCATCTGTGAAAATGGGCACAACACTTATAGTATAAGTCGTATTCCCATTGGCAGGATCAGTAGCTATGGCTGCAGTATAATTACCGTTTTCGCTCATATTACCATTAGCTAATGCCAAACTATTATTAGTACCTGGGGCCCCAATAGCTGCAAAGCTGTTCGCATAACGACTGTATTGTGTAAAATGTCGCTCCTGCCTTGAAGCTATATCTAAAGCAAATGTCGTTCCTTCTGCTCGCTTACCATTTTGGATATGATCATTATATGAAGGAATGGCAATAGCCGCTAAAATACCAATAATAGCAACCACGACCATAAGTTCAATTAGGTTAAAACCTGCATTTTTTGCTCTACATAAACTCATAGACATCACTCAATTATATATTTTATTTATCTAGGATAAAAATACTATCAATAAGACGCCCAGGGCCCTCTGATCCTTGTTTACTAACCTCGATTATTACCCGCTGCCCTCTTCTTAAAGCATATCGATTAGTCACTTTTTTTTGTTGATCATAGACCTTAGTATTTAATTTCATTTTATAAATAAAATCATTAAGAATTAAAGTTCCAGTATTATTATCAATGTAATCAACAACTTTCGAGAGATCTTCTACCGAATCGCCCTCGGTTGAAATAGCCCCCTCATTAGACTGGGCTAATACCAATGACGAGCTTATTAAAAACACCGATGCTATATACAGAACAAACTTTTTAAGAATTATAGATTTCATAACTTATCTCTCTCTAACGAAGAATCGACCATGCCTTACGACCACTTGGGATATCTTGTGAGTCTGATATCTGCTCTTGGTCAATTGAGCCATCAATATTAGTAATCCTTGTTTGCTTACCTGTACCTGTCGTATCAAGATCTAAACCTACTGCACCATTACTTAATGCGATAGTGGATGTATCTATAGGGTTACCATTTTCATCAACAAACACATCGAAGCCTGGAGATAAGCCGGATTCGACATCCAAGGCTGTTAGGAAACCAGGAATTTGACCAGGCTCGCAAACTACTTCACCCGATGGAACTGTCGTCACAAATAATGCAACAGAACCAGTAATAATTGGGTTAATAGATATTCTGCCACGATCAAATGGGTCTGATATTAAACCTCCAGGAAGACCTGCAGGTGCAATATCCCCAGCTAAATCAATATACCAGCCAAAATTACGTGCAGGTGAGGGGCTAGCCGCTGTATTATAGCCCGCAACAGGCCCCGTCACGGTAATATTATCAAGAGTGCCACCAAATACTCTACCTACAAGATCAGCTTTAGTTAAATTGCTATTGTTTATCGTGCCCGAGGTACCTGTAGTATCCCACACACCATAAAAAGTTTGATCTTCTGCATTAGAGGCATCACCCTCAGCAATAAATTGGCCTGTACCAAATAAAACTAACACATTAGGTTCCGTCGTCAAACTCCTTCTTGATGGGTGCAAACTCACTACAGGTCGAGTTGTAATGGGCTGACGGCAATCCTCACCTGTACCAACAGTACAGTTTGATTGTGCTGCGGTAAACAGCCTTGCAATAGTCCATTGAGATGGATCAGGGTCTTGGACATTAAACACCCAAATATTACCGTGCAAGTCACCTGCATAAATACGGTCCGTTATAAAATCACCGTTCAAGTCAACTATTGTGGGTTCAGACAAGCCATTACAGTCGCTACCAGCATCTGTGCACAGGCTATTCATAATACTACCCACGCCAGTATCAAAAATACCATTTGACCCAGTAGGTCCGGCGCCAGCTAATGGCAATCCAGTTTCCAAATCAATAATAAATAATTTTCCTCTACCATCACCTACGGAGTTATAACCATTACCCACAACAGCTACCCAACTACCGTTATTCATCCTGGCAATCTGTATACGGCTATAGGTAAATCCAAGGTCTGGATGAGTGTATTCAAACTTAACAACATCATCAGCCCTAGCATTGGCACCTAAGGAGTTACTAAAGGTCGATGCAGGGTCAGTGACATCTAAAGCAAATATACCCCGCCCACCATTACGTAAACCGCTAACCAAATAAGTACGCCATTGATCAGTACCTGCAGTATTAACATACACATCTCGTATTGTAGGCGTAGAATCAACAAATGAATCAAACACAAAAGAGGGCTGTGCAATTTGAGGTAAGTCTCTAGTCAAAAGTGCAGGGATATAGGCAAAAACTTCTCTGCCTGACACACCCGGAATTACAGTCGGTGGAGCCACGATATTACCGGCAGCATCTAAAGTAGCAGCGTTAACGCTGGTGTCAAACGCATGAAGCATACCGTCGTTGGCACCTACATAGATAATCGGAGTACGATTGGCTTGAGCTGCTTGAAAGGAGCTATAAAGCTCAGTCGGTCCCGAACCTTCAATTTGGTCAGGGTAGAGTTCGTTAGGTACGCCCACAAACTGTGGAGACGAGTTAACCACTGCTCCTAAATATTGCCTCGAGCGACTTCTAAAAGCACTCTCACCACCGTCTTCGCCTGAATTTAAAGCGTTATTGGTAGAGTTATTTTGCTCATTGGTACTATCACCTTTAATGTAGTTAACTAAAGCCACACCAAAATCAGTATCATCAGTCGCATCCCATCCATCGAATGACAGTCTCTCTTGGGTGAATACTTGTTGCTGAGATAAAGACAGTTGATCAAAAGCAAAACTTATACCCGAGCCAGTCTGCAATGTTGTTGCAGTATTGGTGTTGGCATCTATATCCGTAATATTGATTTGCTTAGTAATAATATTACGAGTACTGGTATAACCTGGGGCATTAACCGTTCCCGCAATGCCGTTATCGCTTAGCACTTGGCTATTAAGCACACCTAGAACATTAAAAATACCATTACCACTATTAGTAGTAAGATCGACAAGACCATCTGGAGTAAAACTAAATGCAAATACATTACCCGAAAAGTCAGATGGGTTAAATTGAGCCTGAAAGACGAGACTATCTTGCTGAATAAAACCAGAGCTCACCGATGATGCGGCCGTTGTCGTTGAATTAATCTCATCAATTTCACTAAAAATACCCTCAATATCATCAGATAAAGTGGGGCCTGTAGAAGCAAAAAACCGTCCACGCCCATTCCATGCGGCATGACGCAAATCATCAATAGAGGTAGAGTTTAGATCTTGTGGCTCTGGCCAAGTAAAAGCTGCATCAACATCGCTAGGATTAGCATCAAGAGTACCATTGACACCAAGACCCACTGTATAGGTACTCATATGTTGTCGATTAATTCGAGAGTCGATCCGTCTTTGATCTCTTATGCCAGCCTCATCAACTAACCCAGGCGCTATATCATTCTCAAGATAGAACATCGCTACATCAGCCAAGGTATTTGGAAAGGTATCGGCAAAACTTCCACCATCAAGAAGTGGCGTATTACCATCACCATCGGCATTGCCGACATCTACTGTTACACCGCCACTACCATTGGCAAAACCATCGGTAAATAAAATCGAATAGTTAGCTTGGCATGTCCCTCCATTTGCATTGCTCAAAATAGGGCTATTAGCCGTTATTGTTCCATCTGTACCCGTGTTGTAAGAGGGCGTAGGAGTATCCGTACCATCAAAAAAGTCATCTGGAATGGGAACAGTCTCACTAAAATACCGGCCCGCTAAAAGCAACGTGGCGGCAAGAGGAGTGCCACCACCCGATCGAGAACTCGCTACAGAGTCCATCAACGCTGCCTTATTAGTAATAGCATTCATCAATCTAGTATTATCAGCCTCAGAACCATCTGAGAGCCTAATATTATCGACATCTCTTATCAGTATACCATCTGCCACATTACTAATTAGACCGACGACTCCCACCCTCTGTCTGTTTTGCTCAATAACACTCAATAGGGCACTCTTAGCTATGAAGGAACGGCTACGGTGATAAGTAAACCAGTTGGCAAAATTCTGTCGTGTATTGATTGTACCTGCAGGAGTAGTCGGATCATTAGCATCAGCTAAAGATGCCACCGTTACAAATGAAAAATTAGCCGCTGTTGGATCAGTTACACACTCACCATCTTCAAAAATGCCATCGCCATCATCTTGCCATGGAATATAACCAGCATTATTGTTTCCATCAGAAATAGTTACCAAATTCACTATCC
Source organism: uncultured Pseudomonadales bacterium (assembly GCA_947488935.1). Classification (GTDB taxonomy): domain Bacteria; phylum Pseudomonadota; class Gammaproteobacteria; order Pseudomonadales; family Cellvibrionaceae; genus CANLBN01. The sequence goes on along the minus strand of CANLBN010000003.1, from coordinate 269,086 downwards.
CAACAGCATCTATAGGTACTTGCGCACCACCGACTGGAGTTGCATCACTTGCAGAATAAGGATTGACACGAGCAGTCGTTGCTTCCTGACCGACGAAGTCATCACCGTTTTCATCCACACCAGCCCAAGGTTCGTAAACTTCTGTCGGATCATAGTAAATAGTATTAAACCCAACACAGGCGCCCAGTAGCTCCCTTACATCAGTACCAGGGTTAAGTGGAGCCGTCAAATCTGTATCGAATGTTGGGGTTACATCGATTCTATAATCGTCGTCTTGTCCATCTCTACGAATAATCTCGAAATTCATACTTCCCGAGTCATCTAATATAAACAAAACATTCGCTTGAACATCAGTCGACACAGCAGAGAAAGGCACATTTTGTAAAATACCTGGCTCTGCATTTACGTAAAAACTGCTCACTAATACTGTGGGTACAACAGTTGCGCACATTAATTTAAAGAGACTGCGTGAAGTCTTTTTCATAATTCACCTCGGCTATGGGCCGCATTACAATTACTTATTTATTAGTAGAATAAACACTTTGTAGTACTGAATATATCCTATCATTTTGACCATAACCTATCGCGGTAATACGAAAAGCATGGGGTATTAAAGGAACATCATCGCGAACTTCCACACTGACATCGATATTCAATGGTGGCTGATTTAAAGGCAATAAACCAATATATTCAATCATATAACGCGGTGGTGTTTGAACACTTCCTTCTGTTGAAATTCTTTCTGCTGCAGTAGCCACGAAGGAAAAACCAGAAAACTCTGGGGTAGCTATCCAAGAGTCAGCATCTGTTACATCGAACATTTCTGGTAAGAGATTTAAATCAAAACCTGTTCTATTGATCGCCACTCGCAATTCATCACTCGATGATGCATTAAACTCAGCGGCTATAGCTGGCCCAACATTGGCCACATTATTAAACAGTGTATCCAACCTTACTTCCGCTTCACGCAAAGCAGACTCTGCATTTAAACGTGCTAGAGATGATTGCCTTGTATTGCTAGCAAGCCGCTCTTGCAAGACAGAGCCCGTAGACAGGCCTACAGCAATCAGTGTCATAGCCAGTAGCATGACTAATGAAACAATTAAAATAACACCTCGTTGACGCTGCAAAGCGTATGTAAGTGTAGTGACTTGTCTGAATTTCATTCTTTAATTCCTGTGCTACTATTAAGGCAGTTTTAACCTTGAATGATTCATCCTACTGAAGGCGATTAAATAAGTTAAAGGTCCGAGAATATGTTTTCAAAAGTAAACCACTGGCAGTTTGGTCTATGGTATTAACTGTCGTATTCACATTGTCGATAGAATTAAACACCATTGTCACTCTCATTCGGTCGATAAGCGGAGCTTGTACAGCCGTAGGAGACGAAGAAAGAAGTAAATTACCATCATTATCTGTCCAGCCATATTCAACCTGAATATCATGAACACCCTGTACAAGCTCCTGCCTGCCTACTGAATCCGTCCTAAATAAAGCACAGTTTGCCTGAGCCAAATCGGGAAGCTGTTGTGAATCCGTCCCTCTTCTACAAGCACTAGCTGCTGCTGCAGATGTACCAATGGAGTATTCATAGGCCCCCGTTGTACCCCCATATAAATAATATGGCGATACAACATTAACGGCAGCTGTTGGTGTATTAGGTATAAAAGATGATATGTTTTTATCAAAACTGGTAGCATGAGAGACTGTGTCTCCACTAACATCCGAGACAGTAAAAATTGCACCTTGAAAGCAATTGCTAACAGCAACAATATCACCCGCTGTGATTAAGCTTGCATCGTCAACTGTAACGCTAGTCGCATCAATATCAATCACATCCAATCGAACAGCATTATTAACATAGCCAATGCTAAATTCATCGGTACCAGGAGCTCTTCCATTTGCAGGCGCTTCAGCAGCACCACTCTCGCCTGCATCAGCATCTTCAACACGTATGGGACTTAAAAAACTATATGCACTACCCGCAAGCGTATCAACTTGGGATACAATAGGCATATTAGAAGAATAGTCAGCTCCGGCTACCGAAGAGCTAATGCATCCCAAATTACCCGACTGTGCGATGTCGTCTGCAATGCGAGAGAAAGCAAAACGAACATTCTCTTGGATCCGGGAAGAACCACTAACAGCAACCGCATTTTGGCTAGATGTACTGAAAAGCTGTAATACTCCTCCCATAACAAATAAACCAATGAATAGCGAGACCAAAATCTCGATTAAACCGATACCAGACTGAACTGACCTTGTTAAGGTTTTAAAAGTTTTAGACTTAATCACGAGGAACTCTGACCTCCATTTGAAAGCAATTCGTGATAGTACACTCGACTGCTCCACCTACACGCTCTTGATCCCACATAACTTGTATCCGATAAATTGGCTCATTCCATGCAACAATTGCACGACCTTGAGGTAAAGAAGAGCCCGTCATTAAGCTGAGCCATTCATTTTCGTTATATTCTTTTGCATCTATAACGTCACACGCAGTTGCTGTGGGGTTACAAACAGTATTATTATCTGCAGCACCTTTTTGAACATTGATACCAGCATAATTGCCATTACGAACATACTTAGCAGCAAATTCTGGAACAAGTGGATTACTCGCTTCAACTATTCTTTCAGCATTAGCTGCTGCCAGTATTCTATCCGCCATGTCTTGAGCCAATATCTGAGCGTCAGTCACAAAATTAGCACGCTGATTACCATTAAGCCCATTTGCTTGGAGACTTAACACACCAAGCAAACCGACACCAAGAATCAATAACGACACAATAACTTCAATTAAACTAGTGCCTTGCTCTAACCTACTCCTATTCGGTCTTTTAAATGAAGCCGACATGGAATCCTTTTTATCATTAACAAACATATTTAAAGCCCAAATTTAAACTTAATTAATTCTAGCTGTACCCGATGGTGCAATAGTTATAACAGTATCAGGAATAGTGGCAGTACCAGAGTCAATCGTAATAGTATCTGGGCCACTACTTCTCTCACCTAAAGCGTTAAAACCGACACAACCAGTACCAATAGTGACACTATCTGCCGTAATATCAACCACCCTAAGTACTACCTCACCATTGTCTTGGACACAATCATTATCTGTATCTATAAATACATTCCAGCCGATATCGGCACCTGGCAGCGTTGTTACTGCTATATTTTCAACTCTCGCCACTGCCTCACCACGCGCATAAGCTAATGAGTTTAATAGCTTATCTGCACTCGCAGTTTGAGAAACATTACCAAGCAATGAAAGCATCCCCGGAATACCTACAACGGAAATAATGCCTATAATCACCACTACGACTATAAGTTCTATTAACGTAAAACCTGCGGTCTTTTTGACTTTTCGGCTTTGTATATTTTGGGTATGCATAAGTAAATTATCTCTTTCTATGAAATTAGTATATCTATCTAAAGAATAACCACCACTCATGCTAGATAAGTGGTTGGTTTTTTGAGACTAGCAGACAGGGTTGTTTAATTTGTGACAATTAAATCACATTTTATAGGCGAGTAAAGCCATCGACTATAGGTAGTTATGGCAGGCGTAGCTCTTTGGGTAGTGAAAAGCTGATATTCTCTAGCTCACCGTGCATTTCTTGCGGAGTATCTGCGCCAAAAGACGTAAGCGCATCGATAACCTCTTTTACCAATACCTCCGGTGCCGATGCACCGGCTGTTACACCAATAGCCTTTTTACCTTCAAGCCATTCGGGTTTGACATGTGAGGCATTATCAACAAGGTAGGATTCCGCACCACAGCGCTCGGCGAGCTCGCTAAGGCGGTTGGAGTTTGAGCTATTTGGAGAACCGACAACTAATACCAAATCGCACTCCAAAGCCAGCTGCTTAACAGCATCTTGGCGATTTTGTGTGGCATAGCAGATATCATCGGTTTTGGGGCCTTGAATATTGGGAAATTTTTGGCGTAGTGCTGCAATGACCTTAGCAGTATCGTCCATAGATAATGTTGTTTGCGTCACATAAAAAAGCTCATTAGGGTTTTTTACATCTAAATTAGCCGCATCTTCCTCATTCTCTACTAGATAGATTTCACCGCCAGCATCAGAGTTATACTGCCCCATAGTCCCCTCTACTTCTGGGTGCCCTTCGTGGCCAATAAGTACGCATTCGGTACCTGTACGGCTATAGCGGGTCACTTCAAGATGAACTTTTGTCACTAATGGGCAGGTGGCATCGAAGACTTTAAGCTCGCGATCACTGGCATTCTTTTTAACGGCCTTAGAAACACCGTGCGCGCTAAAAATAACGATCTTATCATCGGGCACTTCGTGTAATTCATCCACAAAAATTGCACCGCGTTCACGCAGGCTATCAACAACAAATTTATTATGAACGACCTCATGGCGTACATAGATAGGCGGGCCATATACATCTAGCGCACGATTAACAATATCGATAGCGCGATCAACACCGGCACAAAAGCCTCTCGGATTTGCTAATTTAATTTGTGCACCCATGAATATTCCCAACTATTTACTTTACTAAAACTTTTAACATTAAAAATAAAAACTGCAACAAACTCTCTATAAAAAGCTTGCCCTAGTGCTTAACACAAGGATCAATTGCAAGGATTTCAACTTCAAAATCTATTTCTTTTCCCGCTAAGGGATGATTGAAATCAACAGTCACTATTTCGTCATCAATACTTTCGATAACACCAGGCAACTCGTCATTTTGTGCATCGGCAAAGGATAATATCAAGCCCTCCTCAAGCTCTAGATCACTATCAAATTGATCGCGCTTGAATGTTTGAACATTATTCGGGTTTGTTTGGCCAAAACCATCTTCTGAGCTTATGGTAAAAACCTCACGAGCACCAACGGGCAATCCCATAATGGCTTTTTCGAAACCCTCTAATAAATTACCATCACCCACGACAAATTGAGCGGGTTCTTGTTCGAAATTAGAATCGACAACGTGGCCATTTTTAAGCGTCAGCGAAAAATGCAAAGTGACTTGTGTACCCTCACCAATTACTAGTTCTGTCATTATCTTTTCTCTTAAAAATCTCTTTCAGATTTATCTTATTTACTATCTTGCTTTTCATCTTTTTTAAAAAACGTGTCAAACAGTAATAACGTCACTCCCAGCAATATTGATGCATCAGCAATATTAAATGCAGGCCAATGACAGGTTTGCAAATCTAACCGCGCATAAAAAAATGGCAAACACGATTGCGATGCTGGATAAAACCAATCGATAAAATCGACCACATAACCCAACAACACTCTATCGTAAAGATTGCCAATAGCCCCACCTAATATAAAAGCCAAACCAAAAAGCTCTACTTTTTTATTACGCTCTAAGCGAACAATCCAAACAAGCAATAATAGGCTAACAAAAAAAGCAACGACACCAAAAAACCAACGCTGCCATCCTCCCGCATCATCTAAAAAGCTAAAGGCAGCCCCATAGTTATAAAGCAGAGTGAAATTAAAGAATGGCAAAAAACCACTTGGCTCAGAGTAAACTAGGCTTGACACAGCCCAATTCTTTGTCAGCTGATCTACCACCAAAATAAAAAGTGCCAAGAAAAGATAAATAGCTTTCTGTTTAAAATTAAGCAAGCTCATTGCATTCATATATTCAATCACTAGTAAATTTACGCAAAATGCCTTGACTCGCCATCACCGTCGATATTTTCTACACAACGCCCACAAAGCTCTTTGTGCTCCTCGATACTGCCAACATCTGCACGTTGATGCCAACAACGCACGCATTTTTCAGCAGCACTTGGCTCAATCAATACTGCCAACCCATCCATCTCAGTGTCTACTGCATTTGCGGGCGCAACACCTTCAATAATGGCAGCGCTCGACGTAATTAACACAAAGCGAAGCTCGTCTCCCAAACGATTTATCTGGCTCGCCAACTCGCCACTACAATAGAGAGAGACTGATGCGGATAAAGCTTTACCCACAACACCCTCGTTACGTTTTGTCTCAATTGCCTTATTCACTGCATTTTTAACATCGGCAATTAACTCCCAATAGCTCTCATCCAAGCCTGCACCCACTTTGCTGGTCTTAGGTAGTTTATACCACTTGGCAGCAAAAACAGTTTTCTCTCGATGAGCAAGTGCCGGTAAAGCATCCCAAAGTTCATCGGCGGTATAACTTAATATGGGAGTTATCCAACGCGTAAAGGCCTCGGCAATATGATAAAGCGCCGTTTGTGCCGAGCGCCGAGCCTTACTGTTTGCATTACAGGTATATAAGCGATCTTTAATAATATCAAGGTAAAAGCCGCCCATATCAACAATACAAAAATTATGTAATTTTTGATAAATAAGGTGAAATTGATAAGCATCAAAAGCGTCTATAAATTCTTGCTGCAAGTGTGAGGCACGGTTAACTGCCCACTGGTCAAGCGCTATCATCTCATCGAGATCAACACAGTCTGTCGCTGGATTAAAGTCATCTAAACTACCCAAAAAGAAACGTGCAGTATTACGAATACGTCGATAAGAATCGGCAGTACGCTTTAAGATCTCATCGGAGACACTCATTTCGGCGCTAAAGTCAGTTGCCGCTACCCATAGGCGCAATACATCTGCCCCCAAATCATTCATCACTTTTTGGGGTGGAATCACATTGCCAATTGACTTCGACATCTTGCGACCTTCGGAGTCTACGGTAAAGCCATGAGTTAGCACCTGTTTATAAGGTGGCACGCCATTTATTGTCATGGATGTTTTAAGTGAAGACTGAAACCAACCACGATGTTGATCTGAGCCCTCTAGATATAAGTCTGCAGGAAAGCGTAAATTATCCCGTGCACGAACAACCGAGTGATGCGTAACACCCGAGTCGAACCATACGTCTAATGTATCCGTTACTTTTTCGTAATTATTGGCATCATCCCCCAACAATTCCTCAGCGGTGAGTTCAAACCACGCATCGATACCGTCTTGTTCAATTTTTTGGGCAACTTTCTCGACAAGCTCAGCTGTGTTTGGATGCAGCTCTTGGGTCTCTTTATGCACAAACAAAGTGATTGGAACACCCCAAGTACGCTGGCGTGACACACACCAGTCAGGGCTATTTTCGATCATACCTTCGATACGTGCCTGTCCCCAATTAGGGATCCACTGCACATCGTTAATCGCAGAATTAATATTAGCTCGTAGATCATTGTGATTAAGCGTAATAAACCATTGCGGCGTTGCACGAAAAATTAATGGCGTTTTGGTGCGCCAGCAATGAGGAAAGCTATGCTCAAATTTTGTTTGATAAAATAATTTATTACGCTCTCTCAAAAGCTCAATAACTTTTGCATCAACCTTGTAGACATGCTCACCAGCAAAGAACTCAACACCATTATGATAGGTGCCATCGCCTTGAACATAGTTAAGTGTCTCTATGCCATATTTTTGCGAGACAACAAAGTCATCCATGCCATGGTCAGGGGCAGTATGCACACAACCCGTACCAGCATCGGTGGTTACATGATCACCCAGCACAACAGGCACTTGCCTCTCATAAAAAGGGTGCTGTAATAACAAACCTTCTAACGCATCACCTTTAACATGACCAACAACGGAATAATTTTCGAGGCCACCACGAGTCATAACGGCTTCGATTAAATCCTCTGCAATAATTAAACGCTCGCTGCCTGCTTGTACAACAACATAATTAAACTCGGAATTTAAGCTCACCGCAGAACTTGCAGGCAAGGTCCAAGGTGTTGTTGTCCAAATAAGAACAGATATATCGCCCTCACCAGAAAGATCATCAACACGATTAGCCAGTTCTTTTTCATCGATGAGTTGGTAGCGTACATCGATAGAAAATGACGTTTTATCTTGATACTCAACCTCTGCCTCTGCCAAAGCAGAGCCACCGACAACGCTCCAATAAACAGGCTTATAACCCCGCACTAGATAACCGTTTTCTGCAATGCTTCCGAGAGCACGCACGGTATCGGCTTCGGTTTTAAAATCCATTGTCAAATAAGGCTTATCCCACTGCCCTAGTACACCTAAACGGATAAAATCCGTCTTTTGCCCTTCGACCTGTTTAGCGGCATAATCGCGACATTTTTGACGAAAAGTTTTCACATCAACTTTAACGCCTGCCTTACCGATTTTTTTCTCGACCTGATGCTCAATGGGTAAGCCATGGCAATCCCAACCCGGGACATAGGGTGCATCAAAACCACTGAGAGTTTTAGATTTAACAATAATATCTTTTAATATTTTGTTAACCGCATGACCAATATGAATATTACCATTCGCATAGGGAGGGCCATCGTGCAAAATAAATTGATCTCGTCCAGCTCGAGCCTCTCGAATAATTTGATACACATCTTCTGTTTGCCATTTTTTTAGTATTTGTGGCTCACGCTGAGCCAAGTTCGCTTTCATGGGGAAAGAGGTATTCGGTAAATTCAGAGTTGCTTTATAATCAGTCATGTTGTTATCTAATCGTATTCAATAAAAATTATTAGAGCCAAGCATTGCAGCATTGGCGCTTAGTATAAATGGTAAATAGTCTTTTCATGTTCAAAGCTGTTAACTTTCAACCGTGTTAATGTGCAAAATAATGCCGCGCTTTTACAATATCTTCTTGTATCTGGCGTTTAAGCGCATCTAAGCTTTCAAAGCGTTTTTCCTGTCGTAATTGATGCTTAAATTCGACGATAATATTTTGCCCGTAAAGGTCATCATTTCTATCAAAAAGATGCACTTCTAAAATAGCTTTTGCGTCACCGCCAAGTGTCGGCCTTACACCAACATTAGCAACCCCTTGGACTACCTCGCCCGTGGCCAGCTCGACAAGCACTGCAAACACACCGGCAAGTGGCGAGCGGTATCGATGCAAATGTACATTAGCCGTTGGCGCACCTAACTGCCGCCCCAACTGCTGCCCCTTAACTACACGCCCACTAATCGTATAGGGTTTACCCAGTAAATGAGCAGCTTGGGCAAAGTCATTTTGTTGTAATAAATCTCGAATAAGCGTACTACTTACACGCTGCTGATCGATCAAAAATGATTGCGTGTCGGTCACATCAAAACCTTGTTCCTCACCTGCCGCCACTAAATCGCTATAACCACCGCTGCGCCCGCTACCAAAACGAAAATCGTCACCAACAACAAGGTAACGCACGCCTAGAGCATCGATTAATATTTGCTGAATAAAATCGGCTGCGCTCAAACTACTCAATGAATGATTAAAAGGCAGGCATAACACACGATCTACACCTTGCTCAAAAAGAGCATGGATCTTTTCACCTAAACGCATAAGCCGCGCAGGGGCTTTATCACCTGCAAAAAACTCATGAGGTTGAGGCTCGAATATCATGACCATAGAAGGTAGATTCAAACCTTGAGCTTGCGCTTTTAATTGACTAATAATTGCTTGATGCCCCAAATGGACACCATCAAAAGATCCCATTGTGACAACATTACCAAAATGGATAGGCTTTATATTATATAAACCACGGATAAATTCGCCTTTAGAGCTCACAGCAATCGCGCCAATACTTAAAATGGGCAAGTATAACGGCTATGAGGGAAACGACAACTGATATTGTGCGTTTAAATAGGGAGATTTGAAATTGAATGGCCCTATAACTCAGTAAGATAATAAGGCCAAATTAAGGTAATTACTAACAAGCAAACTACACTACTGTCGAATCCCCTCTATATGTAACTCCAAATCCACATGCGTCGATGCTGGGCCTAGGCTTTCTTCCATACCAAATTCCTTTAGGCCAATACGTGAGGTGCCAGAAAAGCCAGCGCGATACCCACCCCAAGGATCCTTACCTTCGCCAATCTTTTCAGCGTTAATCACGATACTTTTGGTAACGCCCAATAAGGTTAAATCACCCACAACCTCAAGTTGATTATTGCCTTTATCGCTCACTTTAGTACTCACAAATTTGGCCTTGCCAAACTTACGTACATTAAGAAACTCAGGCCCCTTAAGATGCCTGTCGCGCTCTGCATGATTAGAGTCGATACTTGCCGGATCAATATCGACAACAATTTTAGTCTCAGCCACTTTTGCAGCATCGTAATTAAATGTACCCGTAAAGGTATTAAACCGCCCCGTTAACCACGAGTAGCCCAGATGCTTAATTTTGAAATTGATAAAAGCATGGGCCCCTTTGTCATCAAGCACATAGTCAGCCGCAGACACTGGCAAAGTGATTAAAGCCGACGCTGTCGCGAGTGCTAATAAGATCTTTTTCATAAATACTCCTCTAAATATCTTTATAAATACTGCTCTACAGTACTGTAAAATGACTAAACAACACTTACAACATACGCTTTAATACGTCGTCCCTATTAATAAAATGATGTTTTAATGCGGCTAATAAATGAATAACTGCCAAACCGATCAAACCGTAGGACAGCCACTCATGAATATTACCCGCAATATCTTCTTGGTCCTCAACAAAAGCGCCTAGCGATGGCACACTAAACCAATTGAATACATCAATACCACGACCATCTGCGGTTGAGATTAAATAACCAGTGATACACATACCAAAAATGGCGACATATAAAATGATATGCATATAGTGGGAGGCCTTAGTCTCTTTTAGCGTTAAAACTTCAGGGGCTTCAGGCTTCACATTAAAATAACGCCAAGTCACTCGAAACACCATAACCGTTAATAACAATATACCAACGCTTTTATGATAGTGAGGCGCTAATTTATTCCAATAGTCATAGTAGCCTAAGTCCACCATCCAAAAACCCACCGCAAAAAGCCCAAATACCACGATCGCCACCAACCAATGCAATAGCTTAGCGACAATACCGTAACTATTTTGTGTATTTAAAAGCATTTTATACTACCAGTTAATTTTTGATCGCAATTGATTTTAGTCTACAGGCTTGGTAAAAAATTCAATAATAACCCTAGGAAAGAGACAATCGACAACAACCAAATAATATTCAATTTGCGCATAAATAAGATATACGCTCCAAAGAACATCAAAATCAATACCTGCCAATTGATTTGACTGACATCAGGGGTCCAAACTTTTAGCCAACCTATTTGCTGCAAGGTGACCTCACCAAACAAAACATGCAGAAAAAACCATAAGCTTAAGTTCAAAATAACGCCAACCACAGCTGCCGTTACACAGTTTAATGCAGATTTAATACGCGCTTGCCCGCCCAACCACTCAATATAAGGCGCACCTAAAAACACCCATAAAAAACAGGGCACAAAAGTAGCCCACAATGCGATTAACGCACCAAATACGCCAAACCAAAACCCATGTTGGCTTGCAGCCAAAAAACCGACAAATTCGGTCACTAAAATTAAAGGCCCTGGCGTTGTCTCAGCAAGCCCTAAGCCATCGATCATTTGTTGAGCGCTTAACCAACCGTATTGTACTACCACATCCTGTGCCATATAAGATAAAACTGCATAGGCACCACCAAAGGTCACCACAGCCAACTTAGAAAAAAAGATGCCCATGTCTGCAAACACACTGCTAGGGTAAGCGTAGATAATAAGCAGTAAAGGCAACCACCAAATAGACAGCCAAACTAAAGCTGTTTTTAAAGTAGAGTAAAGTGCAAAGCGAAAAGATACTTTACTAAGCCTTACCAATTGATCCTGTGTTTTAGGGGCAGGCACCAATGAAGAGAAGAATACAAAACCCAATAATAATGCACTAACAACAATGTAGGGAAAGGGAATCGCAAAAAAGAATATTCCAACAAAGGAGGCACCAGCAATCAGCCAATAATAAAAATGCACTAACGTTTTTTTAGATATTCGCCACAGCGCTTGTATAACAATAATAATAACCGCTGACTTAATACCAATAAAAAAAGCCTCTACAATAGGCACCGACCCAAAGGCCGAATAAAACCCCGCAAGCAATAAGATAATGAACGAACCAGGTAGCACAAATAAGCTACCGGCTAGCAAGCCACCTTTTACACCGTGCAAACGCCACCCTGCATAGGTCGCCAACTGCATCGCTTCTGGCCCCGGCAGCAACATACAAAAGCTAAGTGCGTGTAAATATTGCTGTTCACTCAACCAGCCTCTATCCTTAACAAGCTCGCTATGCATTAATGAAATTTGCGCTGCAGGCCCACCAAAAGATAAAAAACCAATACGCAGCCAAAACCAAAAAGCCTCGACTAAAGAAGGTGGCAACATACATTGCGATTCAACCAATGGTGAGCCATCTAGAGATTGATCAACCGAAGGAGCATCATCTGTCATAGAACACCTGCTATTAGGCCAGCAATCGAAAGCCAGAGAGAATTATGCTTTTTTAATGTGATTGATTCTAAAGCCTACAAGAAATAAAGCAGACACATAAATCGATAAGCCAGAAATACAAATAACACTTATATTTATTACACGCTGAACTGCCGATAAATCTGACCAAGAATCAATATAGCTGATTGCAAAAAATAGAAGAATAGCCATTAATACATTGGCAAAAAATAACCTCGCAATGTAAATACCCCACCCTTTATTGGGGTGATAGTGCTTATCTTTTCTCAAGCCACGATATAACAATCCTGCATTTAAAAATGCCGCTAGAGATGTCGCCAGCGCGAGCCCAACATGGCCAATTTGCCAATAAAAATGAAAAGGAATAACCAATAATAAGTTTAATACCATATTAACAAACATAGCAATAATGCCAATTTTTACAGGCGTTTTAGTATCTTGGCGAGAAAAATAGCCCGGCGCTAATACTTTGATTAGCATAAAGGCCAATAGACCAATGGCATAGGCTTTTAAACTTAAAGAAGACATTGCAATATCATTAGCTGTCGTCTTGCCGTACTCAAATAAGGTACTCAAAATCGGAGCCGATAGCATCATCAAAGCAATAGCGGCTGGTATAGCAACTAATAAAATACAACGCAGCGCCCAGTCCATTGTTGCGCTAAATTGCTCTGAATTTTTATTAACATGTTGGCGTGACAAGCTTGGCAAAATAACAGTGCCAATAGCGATAGCAATAGTTCCTAGCGGTAATTCGACCAAACGATCGGAGTAATACAACCAAGAGATACTACCCGTTGGTAAAAAGGATGCTAATACAGTATCGAGCAACAAATTTATTTGCGAAACAGAAACGCCAAAAATAGCCGGTGCCATTAGCAATAAAATACGTTTAACACCATCGTCTTTAAAATCAACTTTAGGCTGTGGTAGTAAGCGTAGCTTCCATAAAAATGGAATCTGAAAAGCCAATTGCACCATACCTGCAATGAGCACTCCCCAGGCAAGCGCAATGACTGGCTGATCAAAGTAGGGGCTCACCCAAACCGCAGAGCTAATCAAGCAAACATTTAACAAAACAGGGGTAAAAGCAGGGATAGCAAAACGATCGTAGCTATTTAAAATGGCGCCAGCAAACCCTGTTAGCGAAATAAGCAATAAATAAGGAAAAGTAATACGCAGCATTTGCTGTGCTAAATCGAATTTATAAGGGTCATCCCAAAAACCAGGAGCAAATACAACAGTCACTGCAGGTGCTGCCAAAACTACCAACACAGTTAATAGGGCAAGCGTAACACCTAGACAACCACAAACACGATCAATAAGGTTTTTAACCGCCTCATGTGTGCCCTTCTCTCTATACTCAGATAAAACTGGCACAAAGGCTTGCGCAAAAGCGCCTTCTGCAAATAATCGACGCAAAAAATTAGGGATTTTGAACGCCACAAAAAAAGCATCGGCACCGGCTGCGGCCCCAACAAAAGAGGCAAAGACAATATCACGCGCCAATCCCAAGAATCGAGACAGTAAAGTCATAGCACTGACAATAACCCCTGATCGCAAAAGGCCTACTTTATTTTTTTTATTATCAATGACGCTCATTATCTATTCGCAAAAAGAAACCAAGGGAAGAATACAGACGAATTTACACAGTAGAAGTGACAATCTTATTATAAAAAAGAAAAAAGAGGTACTACCGCGGTGCTCTTGCGTAATAATGCTGCGCATTTTAGTATTGATTCACAGTAGGGATCCCCAATAATCGATCAAAAAACCATAAAACGCAACTTTATAGCGGGTAAAGCAATGAGTACAGACTCTAAAAAAGCCTCAGACCAAATATCGAAACAAACCCAGCAACTCATCAATAATTTTTGCACCCAAGAAAAACTACCCGATACCTATAAACTCATTGCCGAGAAATACTTTATTCCCTTAGCTTACGAGATACTCGAGTCAGAAAAAAACCAAACAAGTAACAAACCATTTATGATCGGTATTAATGGCTCACAGGGTAGCGGGAAATCAACCCTTGCCCTATTCATCAACACTATACTCACAAAAATTTTCAATAAACGTGTAGCTAACCTTTCTATCGATGATTTTTATCAAACAAAAAGTGAGCGCCAGCAAATGGCTACGAATATTCATCCACTACTACAAACCAGAGGAGTACCTGGCACTCACGATATCAACTTGCTCAACACAACACTGAGCGAGCTATCGAGCGATGAAGGCAAGGCTTTTATCCCACGCTTTGACAAAAGTACCGATGACAGACACCCTGAAAGCGAATGGGATGAGATACAGGCTCCTGTTGACATCATTATTTTAGAGGGTTGGTGTGTAGGCGTAAGATCACAATCAGCAGAACAATTAAGCAAGCCTATCAATGCATTAGAACAACAGGAAGATAAGCAAGGTATTTGGCGCAATTACATCAATCAACTCATTAGTAAAGACTACTCACCTCTCTTTAAAAGGCTCGACACACTTATTATGCTCAAAGCACCTAGCTTTGACTGTGTCTACCAATGGCGGCAAAAACAAGAAGATAAGCTAAGAGACAAAATGCAAGGTTCAAATAAAAAAATCCCCGATGATCAATCAGGCATTATGAATCATTTACAACTACAACGATTTATCCAACATTATGAACGCCTAACAATAAACATGTTAGAGACACTCCCCAACCATGCCGATATCGTCTTTAACTTAAGCGCTGATCACAGGATAACGAACCGCCTAAACCATACCCCAGACACACCATGAGATAACACGTTCTTTGGATTCGCTATAAAAGGGCATGTAATGGCTAAATCTTACTTAGCACCTATGCAATAAGACAGATACAAAAGCTCAATTTAAGTGGTTGACAAACTTCCAACAACTGGCATAATTGCGCCCCCTGAATCTGGGCCAGATGGGTATTAGCGTGTAAAACTCGCCACCAAAAGCTCGGACAACTGAATTTTATTGACATTTATAGGAGCCGAACGGTGGCAAATTCACCTCAAGCGAAAAAACGTGCGATTCAAAACGAAAAAACGCGCAAGCATAACGCCAGCTTGCGCTCTATGGTACGCACCCAGATCAAAAAAGTTATTGCTGCTATTGAAGCTGGCGATAAAGAACTAGCAAATGCGGCATACACATCAGCTGTACCGGTTATTGACCGCATGGCGGACAAAGGTATTATTCATAAAAATAAAGCTGCTAGACATAAAAGCCGACTAAATAGCCAAGTGAAAGCACTTTAGGCTGTCGCTCTACAGGCTTAATATAGCAATTAATATTAAGCTAAGAAATCCTATAAAACACCCTGCTTTGTCAGGGTGTTTTTGGTTAGCTGAGCCATTTAATAAGACTAGCAGCCACTATCGAGGCGCAATACGACTAAAAATAACAAATGTAACTTCTCATCATTTGCATCCTATGACACACTAAGCTCTTATCAACGCTTATCTCATAGCAATAGAAGAATTTGACATGCTGTCATTAATCGCTAATATTTTTGCACTCTGCCTATATGCTTTTTCAAGCATTTACCTATTTTCGTCGCTCAAACAAAGCAAACCGCTAAATACGCACTATTTACTCGGCCTAGCGGCATCTGCTATTTTATTGCACTGCATTGGTCTCTATAACTCAATAATTATGGCCAGTGGGCTTAATTTAGGTATACAGAATATGCCTTCTATTATTTTGCTTTCGGTCAACATCATCGTTGTTATCAGCAGCTTAAAAAAGCCATTACATAATCTGCTTATATTTCTGTTTCCTCTATCCATTGTCTTTCTACTACTCTCTATTACCTTAGAAGGAATAGAGCCACATATCGTATCGGTCAATGCTGGCATTGGCGCACACATATTATTATCAATAGTTGCTTATAGCCTATTAACAATGGCATCCCTTCAAGCTGTATTATGGAGTTGGCAGAATCATCAGTTAAAAAATCACCACCTAGGGAGAATCATTAAGATATTACCTGCCCTCCAAACTATGGAGGCCTTAATATTCGAATTGGTATTAGCAGGAGTCATTACCCTTGCATTAGGCATTGCAGTTGGATTCACCTTTATTGACAACATATTTGCACAGCAACTTGTCCATAAAACCGTGCTCTCCCTCTTTGCATTATTAATCTTTACTATTGTACTGTGGGGTCGATACAAACTGGGCTGGCGCGGAAATCAAGCAGGAAAGTGGGTTATTGGTGGTTTCAGCATGCTTATGCTCGCATACTTTGGTAGTAAGTTAGTTTTGGAAATAATCCTTAAATAATCTATACTTAGTAAAAAAGAGACAACGTAGCCACCACAAACCTAGCAAAAACACTAATAGAGAGAATAATTTTGGTTTATGCCTATTATAAATAGCAGACGCCAGCATACGGCTTTAACCCAAGCTGTTTTTAAACTAAATGTCTACGTTAGCGTATAACAAACAAGAAAAATAATTTATTAACTAGTTATCAAAAACACAATTACTCGTAAATTTAGCAGTATTTTTACCAGTAAACCCCTCTCAAACACCAGATTTGAGACTCAGGACAAAACGCAAGGTACAGTAAATGTCTGACAACGATAGATCAAACCAAAAACCTCGCCCGCATTTACGCTCTATTTCGCCTGAAAAAACGGTATCTCATGACCATAAAGTCAGTGCATGGCTCCATCATTGCCAAGATGTAGCCGTTAATCAGGCGACCATGTTTTTTGAAGACTTTGCCCTCGCCTTCGATACCAAGCTTAATGAAAACATCGATAAATCTAAAACCAATCAAGAACATCTTGTAGGCATGGATAACCTACGCGAGTTTCGAGTGAACTCCGACCGACTCAAACAACATTTTAGCGAGCAACTTTTTAATGGTTTTGCGGCATTTAAAGAGAAGTCTCTGGCCACCTATCTGAGGGAACCTGATCCAAAAGAGAGTATTTGGTCGCTTATTGATAATGATGAGCTCGAAGAAACTATTGCAATTAAAACAATTGCTCACGAAAGTAATATCGAATACCAAGATGAAATATGGCATTTAGAGAAACGTTTCGGCAGCATTAATCATGGCGAAGCCGTGAATGAACACAACAACCCTATTTCTCCACTACAGTTTTGTGTCGCTCTACGTTCGACACTCGCACTCATCAATATCAATACGGATTCAAAGCTAAGTGCTTACAAAGTATTTGCCAGTCTTATCTATAAATATCTTGAACCATTATATTCTACAACTAACGAATATTTTATTTCCGAAGGCGTTTTACCTAATCTTCGTTATGATCAAGGGATGACCGAGAACACTTATGATGCCCAACAAAATATAGAAGAAAACCCCTACCTAGAACAAGCGGAAGGAGCACAAGAGGATGGGGGTGATACGGTTGGGCAAGCGCCATCACCAGATCAAGAAACAACAGCTGGAGAACAGGTTCAACTCGTTCACGCTATACGCTCGTTGCTACAACAAACCAGGCAATATGGAGTCGATGAGTATTCAGGAAAGCCGCCAGTTGTCTCCGATGTAGCACCTAGGCAATTCAACAAGTCAGGCAATAAGGTTTCTCATCCACCTATTTTATTTGTCAATCAACAAATCATCGATGCCGTTGAAAACATTCAATCATCTAAGACCGTACTCGTTAAAGATGCTCAAAAAGTGGATGCCCAAAGCATCCGAGAAACCAACAAGCAAGTTGCCGCCCAACTAGCGAAAGAGTCGCCCGATGGTCAAATAGACCAACAAGATATGTATACCATCGACCTAGTCGGCATTTTGTTCGAATACATTTTAACAGACGAAAGCTTACCTGATTCGGTCAAAACCTTATTAAGCCACTTACACACACCTTTCTTAAAGCTTGCATTTATTGATACGCAATTTTTTGAAAAACCCGAACATCCAGCAAGACTTTTACTCGACAGCCTTGCCGAAGCAGGAGCAAACTGGATCAATGATGATGGCTCTGCGCTTTATGATATGTACGACGAGATTAAATCTGTTGTCATGCGTATTATGGATGAATTCAAAAATGATGTACGTCTTTTCGCCGAAATTTTGTTTGAGTTCAACCGGTTAAAAAATAAATTACACCATAAGCATCAACTCAAAGAGCGTAATAATATTGAGCGCGTGCAAGGCCAAGAACGTTTGCGCATCGCAAAAAAAAGAGGCAAGCAAGAATTAGAAACTCGTGTAAAAGGCGTGAAATTGCCATCGGCTGTTATTCAACTGTTGCGCCCATGGTTTACTTATCTGACATTACTACAGCTAAGAGACAGTGATAATGAAGCGCTTTGGAAACAAGCATTGCGTGTTATCGATGAGCTAGTCTACTTTTTTGATTTTAGTGATGAGACCGCAGATCGCTCAGAACTAGGACCACGTTTTAATGGTATTTTAACCGCTATTAAAATTGGTTTTAATACTATGGGGTACGATCAGACAAGCTCAAAAAAAATATTAGTTGATTTAACCGCTTTAAAAATAGCTACCGTTAAAAAATATACTGTCTCTAATAAACAGCCAGAGGCAATCGACAACAGTTCAGAAAAAGCAAATATCGTTAAGCCTTTACCCATTAAAGAACCTGAACCAATCAAACAAGCAGAAGAAATTCCAACGGAACAAGAAGAAAAAGTTATTGATTATTTAAAACTTATTGAAGCTGGCACTTGGTTTGAATTTGATAAAAACATTCGCTTAAAGGTCAATGGTTTTAGCTCCAAACTCATGAAGTTTATGCTGGTTGATAGCACTAGCCAAAAAGTAGTTATGATCTCTCGTCTAGAGCTTGCACGGAAGATTATTTCTGAGGATGCTAAAGTGGTGGCAGGAAGTACCAAACCATTATTTGAACGTGCGCTAGAGAAGATTTTTCAACGTTTAGATAAAGAGTCAAAATCCCAAAAATAAGCAATGAAAAGTGATAAACAACATGGCCACCTCTAAAGCTCTAGCCAATAGGCGGCAACTAAGGCGCCATAAATTATCGGCTGAAATTACAATTCTTGATACGTTAACATCGACGCCTATCGGCAAACTTGTCGATATTCACCAAGAAGGGATATTGATACTCGGGAACCCTCTAACAATGGATTCCTCGTATCAACTATCACTATTGTTGCCTAACAGCATTAACCGGCAAACAAGCTTTGAGATCGGTGTAGATTGCTTATGGAGCCAACCGTCAATGAACGATGATAAATTAACATGGGTTGGTTGTACTATTATTGATAAATCAAAAAATGCCTCAGCATGTATACAATCATTAATAAATATCACATCAAGCTAAAACTCTCTTTGCCTAATTGAGTAATATTATAGATAATAAGAGAATAGTATTATTTAGTTTTGATGATACAGCACACACTTAAGTAGGTTAACCCTCTTTGAACGATATCCCATTAAGTATCCTATTTGGCATCCTTGGCTTTTTAATTTTTTGTTCTGCTTTTTTTTCTAGTTCAGAAACTGCCATGATGGCACTCAATAAATACCGACTGCGCCACCTTGAAAAAAAGGGGCATCACGGTGCAAAACGCTCATCCAAATTACTGAGAAGACCAGACCGATTGATTGGTGTCATTCTTATTGGTAATAATCTTGCTAATAATTTTGCAGCTGCTCTAACCACACTCATTGCTTTAAGGCTTTACGGTGAAAATGCTGTCTTTACTGCCAGCGTTTTATTAACGCTAGCCGTGCTTATTTTTGCAGAGGTCACCCCCAAAACTATTGCCGCCCTTTACCCAGAAAAGGTCGCCTTTCCCTTTAGCATATTACTTAAACCTCTATTATTTTTACTCTACCCGGCGGTTTGGGCGGTTAATTATATCTCCAATGGGCTTGCCAAACTATTTGGTGTTGATACTAATAACATGGGTAATAACGAGCAACTACACCCCGATGAACTACGTACCATCGTTGGTGAAGCAGGTGGCTTAATCCCCAACAACCACCAAGATATGCTGCTCAATATTTTGGATTTAGAAAAAGCCTCAGTAGAAGACATTATGATTCCACGCAGTGAGGTTAAAGGGGTCAACTTAGAAGATAGTATCGAAGATATCATTACACAGCTGGAAGAAACAGAATATACACGTCTACCCGTGTTTCAAGGCAATATAAACAATGTCATTGGTATATTACACCTACGCATCACGCCTAGACTACTCAATGAGTCAACCCCATTTAATCACGATAAATTGCGCGAACATATTACCGAGCCTTATTTTGTCCCTGAGAGCACATCCTTAAACAAACAACTTATTAGCTTTAAAAATCATAAACGTAGTATGGCACTCGTCGTTGATGAATACGGAGACATCCAAGGCCTAATTACTCTGGCTGATTTACTGGAAGAAATAGTGGGTGATTTCACCACAGATCTGGCGAATGTTCGTGAACCTGATATCACCCCCATAGATAATAGCTGGTATTTAATAGATGGCAGCGCATCCATACGCGATATCAATCGCAACCTTAACTGGTTACTACCCACAGATGGCCCCAAAACACTCAATGGTTTAATAATGGAGCATCTAGAAAACATACCCAGAGGTCATGTTAGCTTTTTTATCGGGGATTACTTAATTGAAACCATGAAGCTATCTAATACTATGATCGAGCATGCAAAAGTAAAATACTTATCAGAAAGAGAGCAAGAGGAAGAAAATTAACTTAAAAAAGGGTTAACCTTTTTTTCACGTTGATAGGCTTTTAAAATTACCTCTCTTTTTTTATCGTTAGACAAACTACTCCACTGAGTAATTTCATCAGCACTACGATAACAACCTGTACAAATATCACTCTCATCCAATGCGCAAATAGAAATACATGGAGACGCTACGGTTTTATTCTCTGTCATTAAATGTGCACACTTCAATTATTTGTTGCCGGTTTATAGCGAGCTAGGTAATTTATCACCACATTTTTTTAGGGGTATGATGATGCTTAGGGAAGTCATAACCAAAACAACGTACCAATAACTCTTTAATAATACCCGCCGTTATACCCCAAATCTCATACCCTCGATAATGATATGCGGGTGCCCAAGCATGCTCCCCCCTCTTTGTAAAAATATCCGTCCTAATACGACGCTCAGACATTAACTCTGCTAATGGGATAATAAAGATACTGTCAATTTCAGCAGGGTTAGATACCAAAGATAAAGAATCGGTATTAATCACACCAACAACCGGTGTAACAGCGGTCTTATTGCCGGTATACACCGTTGGCAACAAACCCAATACATCAACCTGCTCTGGCGCTAAAGAGACTTCCTCCTGTGCTTCGCGTAAAGCCGTTGTCAAGGGGAACCTATCACCTTGCTCCCACATCCCTCCTGGAAAAGCCACCTCTCCACTATGATGCGTCATATGGAGCGCTCGTCGAGTCAATAAGAGCGATATAACATTACAGTGATTAATTAGTGGGACCAATATTGCAGCACGACCTGAGGGCTGTATAGATATATCACAGATAGGATCTCCTAAACCGTCGGAAATCATTTTGTAATTAAAAGTCATAGTAAAACAAAATAAATAATGAACTGGTTATAAGAAAAATAGCCTCAATTACATGTTTTTAAGGGTTTATGCTCATGTAATGACGATTTTGACATACTAAATGACAAAATACTCCCTCAAAAACTGGCTTTGACTGTTTGCACCTGCATTTTTAATAACTATTTATTCTAGAAATGGCTCTCTACATAGCAAAGTTTTTTTTGTAGTATAAGAAATGTTCAACTTACCATTTAATCAATACTAACTGTGGCATTCGAGGTGGGGGCCTCAGCACAGCTAAGTAGCGATAGGAGCAAAATAATGTCTAATCATAATTACCCATCTTTTGATGAGTTACTCACATTAGCAAAAGAAGATCCCAATGCTTTAGAACAATTTCGCCAAGAACAAGTGGAATTAATCATCTCACAAGCATCGGCAAAAAATCAGCAGCGTCTTCGTGGTCTTCAGTTTCAAATTGATGCTCAACGTACACTACATAGCAATTCCCCGATGGGAGCTTGCCTTAAAATGAGCCAAATGATGCATGAGTCATTCGATGATTTACGCGATTGGCTCAATAAAATCACCAATAGTAATGACCCATTGCGCCATGAGATAGACGAATACGAACATAGCCGTCAAAATAACGCAAAAGTTCTACAATTTCCTGCAGGTACACTCTAGTTATAGACTCAGCTTTAATCTTATACGTATACTAACCAAAAAGGCACAATACTCCATTGTGTCTTATTATTAGTGTTATGTATTAGAGAACAATATGAAGTTTTGCAGTAACTGTGGTGGCTCAATCAACTGGCTAATCCCCGAAGGGGACAACCGCAAACGCTATGTTTGTAGCGATCACACATGTGGTGAAATCCACTATCAAAACCCTCGAATCATTACTGGATGCCTACCTAGCTACCAAGATCAAATACTACTATGTAGGCGCGCCATTGAGCCTCGATACGGGCTATGGACATTACCTGCTGGCTTTTTAGAAAATCAAGAAACGACTGCGCAAGGAGCGCAGAGGGAATCAATTGAAGAAGCAAATGCTAACCTTGATATTAAGGAGCTGTACGCCATCTTCGATATTCCCCATATCAATCAAGTCTACTTTTTTTACCGAGCAGAGCTCATTGACACGAATTTTAGTCCAGGCATCGAGTCCCTAGATGTTCGCCTATTCGATAAAGACGATATACCTTGGGACGAACTTGCTTTTCCGGCAATCAAAAAAGCCCTAGAGTACTACTTAGAAGATAGCGCAAAACAACAGTTTAGCTTCAGGTCGACAACATTAGAGCCATCGATACCTGCAACTAAGCAAGGTCAATGAGTTTATAAACTTCATAAGCAGGTTCTTCAAAGGGATGCGCGGCTTTAAGCGCCGTGACTACCTCTTTTATACGCTCATCAGAGCAAACCATTTCTACTTTATACTCATCAATCACGGCTAAACGCTCTTGCTGCCCTACAAAAGGCTTACTCCCCTGCAGAGGCATAAACTGACCCTGCCCTAGAGTCTGCCAGCAGCACTCGGCATAATCGCCGATTTGACCCGCCCCCTCTTGAAAAACAGCTGTTTTAACGGCCTCAAGGTGCGACTCAGGTACAAAAAACACTAATTTATACATAGTTTATTAAATAAATAAGTAATTTGATTTTGATACTAACTAAGAGAAAGGCAATCAACAGGTTAATGATAGGAGTAAGAGAGGAAACACTGGCCAAAACAGGCGTTGGCCAGTGTTAATAAATCAATGTCTAGCGCTGTCCCCACTCTTTGATCGTTTTAGCGAGATCACCTTTGTTTTTTCTTACCTCTGCAGAAAACTGGCCACGAAATGTTTGGCCCAAATTGATGCCATTGAGTACAACATTAATCATTTTCCATTGGCCCTTTTTGTTTTTAGCCATTGAATAAGATATTTGATTCGTGCTATTTGCACCGCGGATCTCTTGAATAACAACGGTGCGGCGCTTATCACCAATTGCCTCTTTAGGTGATACCACGGATATTTCTAAATCACCAAAGTTAGAGATGCCTTTTCCGTAAGTATTTACAAGCCCTACTCTAAATGACTCTGCAAACTGTGCCACTTCCTCTTTAGAGGCCTGCTTTGCGTAACTACCCATTACCCCACGTGCAATAAAGTTAAAAGCGATAACAGGGTCCAAAATTTTAGATAATTCACTAATAAATACCTCGGGCTGTTTTACCGGATCTAAACCGCTATTAACGGCCTCGAGAACGCGCTGAGTGGTATCTTGGACGATTTTATGCGGAACGGAATCAAAGGTCACCTCAACAACATTTACTTTTGCTGCCACCCATGGAGACATACAAAAAAAACATAGTGCAACAAAATACGCAATTGATTGTTTACGAATCATTTCTATATACCTTACCTATCACTTTATTTAGTAACGTTTATGTCATCAACGCTTATAAAAACGTTAAAAAGCCCCCATTAAACAAGTGGACTCGACACCTGCGTTCTAACCACTATATCCACTAAACCAAAAATTATTTCCAAAATTCGCCTCGGCTTAGCATTTTTTACTGACAGCTTGGGCTGCACACTATACCATCTGCCCCCCTGCGCTTACATGTTAATATTTACTAAAAAACCAATTACTTGTAAATATCAACCGTTACTTATACCAATAGCCTAAACGCAAAAAACTGAACAGAGACTGAAACCTATGCTCGATACACTCCTTCCTTGGTTAGCTATACTATTAGGTTTTATGGGCCTTATTTGGAGCGCAGACAAATTTGTCGAGGGAAGCGCAACAATAGCCAGCCGATTTGGCATACCCAAGTTAATCATCGGACTAACCGTTGTTGCATTTGGCACCTCTGCTCCCGAGGTCGTTGTATCTATCAGTTCTTCACTCAAAGACTCTGGGGATTTGGCAATTGGTAATGCGATAGGTTCCAATCTTGCTAATATCGGGCTCGTATTGGGTGTCACAGCATTAATCGCACCGCTTCCTATAAAAGCACATATTCTTAAGCAAGAATTTCTTATCATGCTAGCGGTATTTGGGCTCGCAGGTATTTTTCTATTTGATAGCCAGCTATCTTTAATCGAAGGCCTTATTCTTGTTAGCCTATTATTACCGCTACTATTTTGGATAGCTTATTCTAAAAAACAACACCCAGAAGAAGAGGAAGAACTTCCAGAAACCACCTCATTGAACATGGGTATTTTATGGTTTGTCATTGGCCTTATACTACTTATCACAAGTGCCGAAACCCTAGTATGGGGAGCAAAGGATGTCGCCATGCAATTCGGTGTAAGCCCTCTGATTATTGGCTTAACTGTAGTGGCAGTGGGTACTAGCTTACCCGAGCTTGCAGCCTCGGTGATGAGTGCATTAAAAGGTCATCACGATATTGCTATTGGCAACGTTATTGGCTCAAATATTTTTAACCTGTTATTAGTAATGGGCATTGCTCCCATCATCAAACCTATTGCGATGGAAGCTGAGGTATTTAGCCGCGACTTTACTGCAATGACAATTATTACCTTATTTTTGGGTGGCGCTATGTTGTTTAGCTATTTAAGAAATAAAAGCCATGGTCAATTAGGCAGACTAGTAGGTATTGCTTTGTTACTATTGTATGCTTCTTATTACGTTTTATTGTTCTAGAGTACAAACCAGCTCATATGACACAAATAGTATCTTCATCACAAAGCACGACGACTAAAGACCATGATAATACTTTTATCCAAGTGGGTAAGCGCACTATTGCATTGGAAATCGACGCTGTTAATGCACTTAACGATAGAATTAACCAAGATTTTGTCCATGCCTGCCATCTGGTGTTTGAATGTAAAGGACGTACGATTGTCACTGGAATGGGAAAATCCGGTCACATCGGAAAAAAAATAGCCGCAACCCTAGCAAGTACAGGCACCCCCTCTTTTTTTGTGCACCCAGGCGAGGCGAGCCACGGCGATTTGGGTATGATAACCACCAATGACGTGATTATCGCCATCTCTAATTCCGGTAGTTCTGCGGAGGTTCTCACCTTATTACCGACGATCAAACGTCTTGGTATACCTCTCATCAGCATGACAGGTGAACAAACCTCACCATTAGCGCAGCAGGCTGATGTTAACTTAGATATTAGCGTTAAAAGCGAAGCTTGCCCTTTAGACTTGGCACCTACCTCTAGCACCACAGTAACACTAGTAATGGGGGATGCATTAGCAGTAGCTTTACTGGAAGCACGAGGATTTACACCAGAAGACTTTGCCTTTTCTCACCCAGGTGGTGCACTAGGTCGACGCCTATTATTAAAAGTAGGTGACCTTATGCATGGCGATAAAGATTTACCCACGGTTTCTGAAAGCACTTCCTTGCCGCAAACATTAATAGAAATGACCCAAAAAGGACTAGGGATTACCACAGTCATTAATGACGAGCAAAAATTAACCGGTGTATTTACCGATGGTGATTTACGGCGTGCGATTGACAAAAACATTGATATTAACCACGCCCTAATCAAAGATGTTATGTCAGCCGACCCAACTACGATTAGTGCCAATATGTTAGCAGCAGAGGCTGTTGGCCTAATGGAGCGGCAATCAATTACTGCATTGATTGTCGCCAACGAAGACCAACAACCTATCGGTGTTATCCATATGCACGATATTCTGCGCGCAGGTATCTTTTAGTCATATGTCACATATTGCCCATACATCACTACACGTCGTCTAACACTATGAAATTAACCGATATAGATAATGCTATTATCGAGCGCGCTCGTAAGATTAAATTACTGATTCTTGACGTCGATGGCGTACTCAGTAATGGACAGCTCTTTTTTACAAACGCTGGCGAAGAAATAAAAGCCTTTAACTCTCTTGATGGCCATGGCATCAAAGCCTTGCAAAAAAGTGGGGTACAAGTTGCCATTATTACCGGTAGAACAAGCCATATTGTCGAAACAAGAGCCGCTTCTCTGGGGATTTCCATTTTAATCCAAGGCCGAGAAGATAAACTTGCAGCACTAGAAGAAATCAGACAAAAGCATGATTTTGCATTAGAAGAAATTGCCCATATGGGTGATGACCACCCTGACCTACCATTGATAAGATCTTTAGGGCTTGGCTTAAGCGTCAATAACGCTCACTGGCTTGTCAAAAAACATGCTCACTGGGTAAGCCAACTTAAGGGAGGGGAAGGCGCGGTAAGAGAAGCCTGCGATCTAATTATGTTAGCCCAAGAAACATTCGATCAATCGATAGCTCCTTACTTATAAGGGTTTGCTACAAATACAAAGCCACTATAATTTTTATAATGACTAAATCTAAAAAATTCGTTTTCGCCTGTCTCTTTCTTATAGCTGTAGCAATAATCTTGTGGCAGCTTTCTTCTAAAGAGTTTTTTAAAAAGCAACTCAGTAATATTTTAGGTGAGAAGCCTGTACTCGCAAGCGTCCCTACTAGCTATTTAAATAATACACGCACCCAGCAATTTAACAAATATGGTTTATTAGACTACACCTTAACAGCCGATATTATTCGCCAATTTGACGTTGACGCCATTACTACACCCAACCTAATCATCGACCAGCCTTTTTTAACAATTTACGACGATGAAACCGAATCGAATGGCCCTTTAGTCATAGAAAAATTAAAAAGTAATGCTGCCTCACCCATGGTTGTATCCACCGTATCCGCCGATATTGCTGAGGGTTTTGATAATAACGATAAGCTCACTTTAAAGGGTAATGTTATTGTCACCCAAATTGACGAAAACGGTGACCCAAGCCAACTGAGAACATCAATACTTTATCTAGAACCCAGTCGTCGGTACGCGCAAACGGACAAACCTGTTATTATCACCGATACCGAGGGCACGACTAGCGCTACAGGCATGAAAATCTTTTTTAATGAAAAACGCATTGAACTGCTGTCCAAGGTTAATAGTCAATATACTCCACGTTAACAGTTAATTTTATGGCACCAATAAAGTATAAAGAGTATTTATCGATGAAAATGTATTCCAAAAATATCGCGACATTTTTACTGGCCAGCTTATTATCGCTCCATAGTTTTATAGCTCTCGCACTACCCGAAGATAGCAACCAACCTATCCAAATCATCGCAGACTCTGCTATAAAAGACGATAAATTAGGCACGACTATTTATAGTGGCAATGTCTCTATTACTCAGGGCTCCTTAAATATATTGGCCGATAAAGTCACTATTTTTGTGGTCAATGAACAGGCAACCAAAATAGTTGCTATAGGCAAACCTGCCCGCCTTAAACAGCAACCTAAGCCTACAGAAAAAGATATTGTCGCCAAAGCAAATACGATTGATTACCTTATCGTCGAAGAAAAAATCACGCTAACTGATAATGCCTCTCTTGATCAAGACGGTTCAAATATCAAAGGGCAAGTCATAAATTACGATATTAATGGCGCTAAAGCCAAAGCTGATGGTGGTGTAACCGTCGTTATTCAACCCGCTAAAACCAAAAAATAAAACGATCAATAAACTATGTCGACATTAACCGCAAGCCACCTTGCCAAAACCTATAACAAAAGACCTGTTGTTATCGATGTTTCTATATCTGTTAAAAGTGGCCAAATTGTTGGCCTGCTTGGACCCAATGGTGCAGGTAAAACAACGTGCTTTTATATGATCGCAGGCCTAGTGAATGCCGACAATGGCAAAGTTGCCATCGATAAACGCGATATTACCTCGCTACCTATTCATGGGCGTGCCCGGGCAGGTATCGGCTATCTACCACAAGAAGCCTCTGTTTTTAGAAAGCTCACCGTATCTAATAATATTTTGGCCATTTTAGAGACCCGAAAAAAATTATCCCGTAAACAACGTCTCCGTAAGCTGGAGTCTCTACTACGAGAATTTAATATTACCCACATTAGAGACTCCCTGGGAATGTCTTTATCCGGTGGCGAACGCCGACGCGTAGAAATTGCCAGAGCCCTTGCGACAGAACCTACTTTTATCCTACTCGATGAACCTTTCGCCGGTGTTGACCCTATATCAGTCAATGATATTAAGCAGATTATTACACACCTAAAAAACCGTGGGATCGGCGTATTGATTACTGACCACAATGTACGTGAAACCCTGACCATTTGTGAGGTAGCCTACATAGTCAGTGAGGGCCATATCATTGCAGAAGGCAACTCAGAGGAGATTTTAAGCAATCAAGCTGTTCGAGATGTATACTTGGGCCAGCAATTTACACTCTAAATTGCCCCACTAGTTATTACCTGACTAGCCTTCCAATACTACCCTTCTATTAAACCAAAGACTAATAGACATTTTTCAGGCATAAAATTTGCTTTATTTGTCTTGCACCAACAGCCCCTGATGACTAAAATTAGTATTCAAAGTTTTTAGGTAGAGTGGCACCGAATGAAGCAATCACTACAACTAAGAATGGGTCAAAGCCTTACGATGACCCCACAGTTGCAACAAGCAATACGTTTATTGCAACTCTCAACACTCGACTTACAGAACGAAATTCAAGAAGCCCTCGATTCCAACCCAATGCTTGAGGTCGGTGACGAAAATACCGATAAAGACGGTAATACCATTGAAGAGACGGCTGTATTTGAAAATAGCCAAAGCGATGCTGCACCCACTAACGACTCCCCATCCTCGATCGACAAACAAAATAGTGATTCGCAAACAACAACTGCCGATCAGCCTAGCGAGTCAAGCACCACCGCTGACGACTCAACAAGCACAGAGGAGTGGTCTCAAGAAATCCCCGAAGACCTGCCCGTTGATACTAGCTGGGATGATGTATATCAAAGTACAACACCCGTAGGCCCTGCTAGTAATGAAGATGATGAAAACAGCTTTGAAAGCCGCCGTGGGAGTACAGAAACCCTACAAGATCATTTGCTGTGGCAGCTAAATTTAACCCCATTCTCTAATCAAGATCGCGTTATCGCAATGACGATTATTGATGATATTGAACCAAGCGGCTTGTTATCTTCGCCTGTCCAAGAAATCTACGAAGGCTTAGCCCGACAAATAGATGATATAGAGCTTGACGAAGTCGAGGCTGTATTACACCGCATACAACAATTTGACCCCCCAGGTGTTGCGGCCCAGGACCTTAGTGATTGCTTACACATCCAGTTGAGCCAGCTATCTCTCGAAACGCCTCACTTAGTGGTCGCAAAGGTAATCGTTAAAGAACATATATTATTACTCGGTAGTAAAGACTACAAAACCTTGATGAGAAAGCTAAAAATTAATGAGGCCGAATTAAGGGAAGCGATACAACTTATTCAGACAATGAACCCTCGTCCTGGGGACGACCTCGCCATTGATACCACCGAATACGTGGTTCCCGATATCTTTGTTAGTAAACGCGAAAATAGATGGGTCGTTGAGCTAAATCCAGATATTGCACCAAAATTGCGCATCAATTCTGGCTATGCATCCATGGTAAAACGGGCTGATACGAGTAACGACAACACCTATCTTAAAAACAACTTACAAGAAGCACGATGGTTTTTAAAAAGTCTGCAAAGTCGCAACGAGACACTACTAAAAGTGGGTAGCGCTATCGTTGACAAACAACAGGGCTTTCTTGATTTCGGTGAAGAAGCAATGAAACCCCTGGTTTTACATGATATTGCCGAAGTCGTCGATATGCATGAGTCGACAATCTCTCGTGTAACAACCAATAAATATATGCATACTCCTCAGGGTATATTTGAGCTCAAATACTTCTTTTCTAGCCATGTCAGTACCGATGGCGGCGGGGAATGCTCATCTACTGCCATTCGAGCTATCATTAAAAAGCTTATTGCCGCTGAAAACACACGAAAACCATTGAGCGATAGTAAGATTACTGCGCTACTGGCAGATCAAGGTATTCAAGTAGCTCGTAGAACAATCGCTAAATATAGAGAGGCAATGCATATCCCTCCCTCTAATGAGCGCAAACAACTGGTCTAAACTAATATAAGAGTGGGCAACTTATAAAGAGTCGTATTCTTTCGACAAATTTACCCATACTAAAGATGTTAAGCCCACGTAAATACAGTAAAATACATACAACTTATCTTGTTACTGGCTAACAAGATGTTTTCATTGATTCCCTATCTAACCCCGTCTATTTTATGAATATAAAATCATTGCTATCACCGGATTGCGTACTTTTTCAACATCAATGTGCCAGTAAAAAGAGACTACTAGAGACCATCGCGTCACATTTATGCGATTACAATACAAACCTTGACCCAAGCAATGTGTTTAGTGCATTAATTGCAAGAGAGCGATTAGGGTCGACAGGGATTGGCAAAGGGATTGCTATTCCCCATTGCCGCATCGAAGATTGCACCCAAACTATGGGAGTATTGGTAACACTAGAGACTCCTATCGACTTTAATGCGATTGATGAAGAGCCCGTTGATATCATTTTTGTCTTGGTAGTACCCGAGGGCAATCATCAAGATCATTTAAAAACACTGGCAGCACTTGCCGAGACATTCTCGAGTGAAGAATGCCTAAAACGCATTCGGGCATCGCAAAGTACACAAGAGCTCTATGAGATTGCCACAAGTCAATAGAGCCAAGTACGTAAACTATTTGCCGCTACTTTGATATGCTTGAGTGATAATTTTTTACCAACAACCTATAATCGAGTCACATGTGACTAACACTCCTGGAGACAAGAACGATGCGCCTTATTATTATTAGCGGCAGTTCCGGCTCAGGAAAAAGTACCGCTCTACACGTACTTGAAGACATGGGTTTTATCTGTATTGATAATCTACCTGCAAGCCTCCTCCCAAATTTAGTCAAACGCATTAACCAAGATGACGAGAAACAGTATGCGGTGAGTATTGATGCCCGTAACTCCGAAGAAGATATCGCCAGCCTACCGCTGCTAATCCAAAATGCCGATGTCGCCGCACTTAATTACCGCGTTATCTTCCTCGATGCCGATGAGAATGTTTTACTAAGGCGCTTTAGCGAAACACGTAGGCGACACCCGTTAAGCAATCAAAATACAAACTTACAAGCAGCCATTGATAAAGAAAAACTACTATTAAAACCCATCATAGATATCGCCGACGTTAATATTGATACCAGTGATATGGGTTTTCATGATTTACGTGATCTCGTTAAACGAAATATATTTGCCTTTTACAGCTCAGGAACCAGCGTTTTATTTCAATCTTTTGGCTTTAAATATGGCCTACCAAGAGACTCTGATTTGGTATTTGATGTCAGATGTTTACCCAACCCACATTGGGATATCAGCCTTAGAACCTTAACAGGCAATGACGAAGGGGTTATTAAGTTTTTAGAAAAAGAGCAAGAAGTTATCGATATGTATAATCACATTCGAGAGTTTTTAGAGCGATGGCTACCCTCCTATGATGCCAATAATAGAAGCTATATGACGATTTGTATCGGATGCACAGGAGGCCAACATCGGTCGGTTTATTTATGTAACTTACTGATGTCGCACTTCAGTAAAACGCTGGACGATGTTCAGTGTCGACATCGCGAACTCGCCCAATGATACGCAAGCAACTTATTATTATTAACAAGCTCGGCTTACATGCCAGAGCTGCGGCTAAGCTAGCTACACTCGCTAATGAATACGATTGTAATATAGTTGTTAAGGCAAACAATAAAAGCGTCGATGGAAAAAGCGTGATGGCCCTTATGCTTTTAGCAGCGGCAAAAGGAACTGAAATAATTATCGAATGCACAGGCACAGACGAGATCTCTGCACTGGAAAAAATATGTGTATTAATTAATAATTATTTCGACGAAGAAGAATAAAAGAGCGTTATATGCAAGCAAGTAATAACGAAGAGCTTGATAAAACACAGATAAATCTTTCAAAGATATCTGAGATTCAAGAAAGTAACGGCGAGTTACGCATAGCAAAGCGTATGCTTAGCGGTTTGACGTCTGTAGAAATCGCAAACCTTATCAATTCTTCACCGCCAAAAACAAGACGCTACCTTTGGAGTCTTATTGAACAAGAAGACCATGCTGACATTTTGCAAGAACTTCCTGAAGAAGTCGCTGCACAATTTGTCGAAAGAATGGATAGCCATCAAGTTGCCGAACTAACAGAAGAGCTTGATGTAGATGATGCCGCTGACATTTTGCAGCACCTTCCCGATCAAGTAATGCAGCAAGCACTAGCGGCTATGAGCGCTCAAAACCGGGCGCGACTGGAAACTATTCTTTCCTACGAGGAAGATACGGCCGGTGGCCTCATGGATACGGATGTTATCACCATCCGCCCACGCTTTACCTTAGACGTTGTATTGCGCTATCTGCGTCGCCATGAAGAAATTCCACCATCGACGGACCAACTCATTGTCGTCAATAGCGATAATGTTTATTTAGGTACCTTATCGATGAGTAAGCTACTCACTACAGACCCTAATATTAGTGTTCGTGAAATTATGCGCACTGATGTAGAAGCGGTCCCCGTCGACATGGATGACGGTAAAGTAGCGCAATTATTTGAACAAAATGACTGGGTCTCAGCACCTGTTATAAACGAGCAAGACCAAGTTGTAGGGCGCATAACCATTGATGATGTCGTCGATGTCATTATTGAAGATGCCGAGCACTCTTTAATGGGAATGTCCGGTCTTGGCGAAGACGAAGACACCTTTGCACCGGTTATTAAAACAACACCTAGGCGCGCTATCTGGCTAGGCATTAATTTACTGACAGCGATTTTAGCGTCCTCAGTTATTAATATTTTTGAAGAGACTATCGAAAAAGTTGTCGCACTTGCGATATTAATGCCCATTGTAGCTAGCATGGGAGGCGTTGCAGGAAGTCAAACACTCACCGTGGTTGTACGCGGTATGGCATTAGGAAAAATAGGCCCAACAAATAAAAACTGGCTACTACTTAGAGAAATATCCTCTGGCTTAATCAACGGCCTTTTATGGGCTTTGACCCTAGCGCTATTAACCGCTTGGTGGTTCAACGATATAAAAATAGCTATTATTATTGCCGTTGCCACTATTATTAACTTACTCGTTGCAGCCATTGGCGGTACACTTTTGCCTTCATTACTAAAGCGTATGGGTATCGACCCTGCACTCGCAGGCGGCGTAGCACTCACAACCGTGACGGAT
This sequence comes from uncultured Pseudomonadales bacterium, assembly GCA_947488935.1. Classification (GTDB taxonomy): domain Bacteria; phylum Pseudomonadota; class Gammaproteobacteria; order Pseudomonadales; family Cellvibrionaceae; genus CANLBN01. Next base: position 235,150 of record CANLBN010000003.1, on the reverse strand, counting down.
GTTGTCGGCTTTATGTCCTTTTTAGGATTAGCTACACTTTTCTATCGTTAGTAACATATCATCTATAAAATAGAAATACTCTTGGATTTCAAATGACAGACCATGAAAAGCATCCTTCGGGTGACGACAAAAGTCCCGAGGACTTAGCACCCAGTAAAACATCGATAAAAAAGGCAATGTTTGAATTACAAGACATTGCAGAGAGGCTATTAAATACCCCTCCTAAAAAAATAGCACAGCTACCGTTAAGCGATATTGTTTTTCGAGAAATAGAGCTTGGGAAAAAATTGCCCTCCAGTAATAGCAGACGCCGGCAAATACAAAGGATTGCAAAAATATTGCGTTCAGAAAATTTGGACGAAATAAGTAAAGCGCTCGATGAAAAACAACGCGACGACAGAAAACAGCAACAGTCAATTAGTTCAACCCAGCAATGGTCAGACAAGCTTATCGGTAATGGCAAAGAGGCATTATCAGAATTTATTACAGATTACCCCGACGCAAACGTGCAATTACTCGGTCAATTAATTCGTAGTGCAAAAAAAGAAAAAAATACGCAGAACAACACATCGAACAAGTATCAACAGCGTCTATTTGGTGAGATTCAAACGGTGCTTAAAAAATAATATCTAGGGAGCTTATGAACCATCATTTTCGTAAACATTATTTGGTGCTGAAATCACTTCTTGCTCGGTCTTCGTTTGCTCAACATTAACATCAGGGTTATTAAGGTCTCCAGAAATAGTATAGTTAATACTAGAGACTCGATTGAGCTGCTTTTTAAATATCTTACTGACAATATAAACACCTGCAGCCACAGGAAGGCCTGCCGCCAGCGCAGTAATCAATGTTAAATTGCCGCCAATGGGTAGCGATGCCTCAAGATTTGCATCAACAGTTTGTCGGGGGTAATCAACGACCCCAGATAATGTCATTTGGCTAGAAGGGCCCTTCATCGTTAATGGCTCAGTTAACGTCATTAGTCCACGTTCAAAAGTCAATTTCCCATCAAGACTATCGAAGATAATACCTTTTTTGTACACATCGGAGAAATCTAAGCGTACACGGCGTGCCCAAGAATCAAAATTAAGCAGGCCAAAAATTCGTAATACGCCACTGGTGTCATCAATATTTTCCTGACTAAATATTCCATCTTCATAGTGATGCGTCATAGAGCCATTTAAACTTTCAAGCTCAACGGCTAATGGTGAACCAGGCCAGGATAAATTAAAATCAACCTCTGTTTTATCGCTCTCCAATACAACGGGTAAACCCCACTGCTCAAACAATGCTTTAGGGTTTTTACCGACAACTCTACCGTAAATTGAAGTCGATAGCGGCACTTGCTTGGAGCGCGTATTCCATCGTAAAAAACCACCATCAGTATCAGTTATACCTCTCAAATCAAAACCAGATACACTGGCATAAATATTACGAAAATCAACACCTTTCTCATCGGGTAACACATCGAAAGACCAATTCCCTAAGGGGTTACCAAACACATTTAAGCGATTAATATTGATAGACATTTTAGGAAACGAAGAGGGGTCCAAAGCATTCAAGGGGTCACTATTTTTATCTCCTTGGTCAACACTAACCTTAGTCGTGTTTTTGCGGTAGTTGGGTGGCCAATTCAAATAATCAAATTCCATTAATAATGGTTGTTGACTATCGTCACTAACAACTAAACTACCTAACACATCTGTATTGTCGGCAATAACACGCCATCCATTATTTTCTCTCTCACCTGAAAAAATAATATTCTCTAATATTTGATCACCAAGTCGCAAATTATCTACAGATAGAAATAAACTAGCATCGGAAATTGATTGGCTCGATGAGTTGCTAAAGAGATCACTATTTGACAATGATTCAAACACTGGTATCCACTCATCAAACTGAAGCGCTTTAAATTCACCAAGCAACTTAATACCCGACTGAGGTAACTCTACATTATCAGGGACAACCGTATCACTAAAGCCAAAAAAACCAGCCAGCTTTTGATTTTTTTTAGTGTTGTCTCCAAAAGAAAACTTAGTCGTGAAATAAGAACCCATCGTTAGCTCAAAAACAGGAGTCTCTTCAACAAGGGGGAATTTGAAATCCAGTGTCATTTTATCACTGGCTACCTTTTTAAATGGCTTTGGCAAGTCACTACTAACACCGACTAAATCAGAACTAACCGATAAAAGAGGCAAGGTCTTCGCCTTATCATTTAGAGGAAAATGAACATCCACCTTGTAGCTTAACCGTCCTTGCCAATAATTTAGCAACGGCTGATCCAACCAACGATTAATTGAATCTACAGTGGCTCTGCCTTTAGCAGAAACTAATAATGTATTAGGCAATTGATTATCTTCATATACCTTTATGGCGGTAGGTTGCCCTAAAAAATTCGCCTGTAAATCCTTTGAGGAAAAGCCTGTTTCGCTCGAATAATTTAGAGAGCCTTTTATCGCGTTAAATGATAAGTTTTGCTCGTCGAGTCTTAGCGTATTATTGATGAACCGTAGATCAACTGCCTGTGTTGACAACGCTGTATTAATAGCAGAGTCATCGAAGAAAATATCTAACTTAGTCGCAACTTCAACATTACCATCACTGCTAGATACTTGATCGGTGAGATCTCCTAAATTCTCTTTCAACAGTGAATTTCTAACATAGGTCAATACTGAACCTGTTGAAGCGACACCCCCAATATCGATAAGTAACTTATTATCAGATGCTGCGTTCCAGTGTATTTCACCACTAAAATTTTCATCATTATAAGCACTCACACTGTTCACCAAGGCAAACACTCTCGTATTATCAATTAATAAATCTGTACTGATGCCCTTCGCCTCAGGCCAATTAGAATCAAAATTTAACCGTCCCTGATCGACATTAACAAAAGCTTGTACACTGCGATTAGAATCTTTAGCAAAGCCACCATGATAAAAAACACCCGTGCTACTTAAGTCTCCCGCTTTTATTGCACTATCCATCCAAGATAATAAATCCTTTGGCAAAGACCTTGGCACTAACTGTTGATGAAACTGTGCTTTAGAGTTTTTTAACCCTAACTGTAGAGTTAAGTTATTTTTCTCCGGCTCCTTGCGCCAATTAAGATTTAATAAAAAATTACCTTTAGCATCACCGTAACCATTCTGTAACGACAAATCATAACCAAAGACGTCAACGTCCTTTTTCTTATAATCGATTTCCCAACCAACAACACCTGTCGCAGTACTTGCGACTATTGGCTGATCATAAATAGCACCTGGAAAAAGAGAGAACTGCTTTGTATCAATAACAACAAAACCATTATTAATCTGACTTTTTACATAACCACTCACGCTGGAAAAAGCAGGAACATTTTTCCATGGCTTAGTGCTCAATTGATCGACAACGGCAGATATTTTTGTATTCTCTAGATCAAGTAAATTAATATTGATGGACAGATCATAAAACTTACCTTGAGGCTCTAATGACGAAAGAACTTCTTTAATTTTGGCCAGAGGGAATTGATCAGTATTAAAGAATGACAAACGAAACAAGCGATCAACTACCCATTGATTTAAAAGCCCCACATCGATTGATTCAATGCCAATATCTAGCTCGTTTTTGTTACTTAAGTTCACAAGAAATGGAGGCACGCTAAACGCTTCATCAATAACCGCATTACGCACACCAATACTAAAGCCAGTTGAAGGCCGATAATTGCCAACAAGATCGGCGCTCCACTCATTACCCGTCTCAGACTTTAATTCGTCAATAACGGACTCGACATTTTTTAAAGCTAAATGGCCATTCATTAAAAATCTATTCGTCGATGCAAAGTCAAACCATAACTCTAGATCTGCGTTCGACGATTGGATCCATTCTTGCTCTAAATCAACTCCCGTTAACTGACTAAATGCTTGTACTAGCGTCTCTTCAGCAAACTCCTCTATCTTCAAATACGCTTTTGCAAAAAACTGCTCAGGGATAGAAGGGTCACCCACACCTTCTACAATTAATTGAAAAGATGACTCTTTAGACACAGATGCGCTAGCTTCGAGCCTATGAAAATGTCCATTATTTTTAAGAACAATGGATGGAACATTCGTTGTAAGCTCACGCTTATCACTAAATAAAAGCGTAAGATTTGCATCGTTTAGATCGACATGTTGAGCAGTTAAAAATAATGAGCTTGGGCTACGGTAACGCCAATTACTCACTTTTGTATTATTTTTAGACGCAAAATCACCCAAAGACCAAGCACCCAGTTGATTTTGTACTAACTGAGTCGAAAGCCCATTGGCTTCGACATTTCTCCATACCGGAGCTCGATAAAATATACTTTTTAGAATATCCACTTCTAAACTAACAAACTTAATATTTAGAAAATTTCTATTACGATTAGAGGATTGGCTCGCTATAAACTCGGCATGATGTCTAACCGATAAGTCTTGAATACTTATTTTAGGCGTCAGACCCACCCATTCAGCCGATATCTGACCGATGGTGACATTGGAATTGAGTTGCTCGCTTGCGAAGCGTTCGATAGAGTCTTTGAATTGATGAATCGATGGAGATAACCATCGAGCTGTCTGAATAATAATAGCCGCTAAAATGATAAGTATGGCCAGACAATACCAACAGTATTTAAACAAGGATCGAACCGGTTTTCTTTTTTGATCGCTCATTTTTAATAACTTCTGCTACTTACTGTTGTTGGCTGACATAGAGAAAGATCAATACTTAGAAACTTCTGATAAGCCTTAAACATTCTCTCCTTCTAGCTTGCCTTTTAGCGACTTACAATAACTATGTCTAATCGCAAAGACTGGATTAAGAACGGCTAGTAGTCACTACATGACCCAATCACATTAGTAGTTATTATGGATCGTTTGGCTTAATCTAAAACGGATCTGAATACTCTTCAACATTAAGACAAGCACAGGCCATAATAGTGCGCTCATAAGCGCTGTAAATAGAAAGAAAAAATCACTCTCTCGCTGGCTAACCAGACCTGAAACCCAATTTGAATAAATAGAAAATACTGTAATAAATGTAAAGATCCACAACGATTGATGCCAAAAAACATAGTGTCGAATACGTGGATAAAACATATGCGCTAAATAAGCGACAATCATCATGCCAATTGCATTAACCCCTAGCGGAGAAAACTCAATTAAATCATGCAATAGACCAACAAGCCAAGCAGATAGCAAACCAAAATATTGCGGTGCTACCATTGCCCAATAAATAACAAGCAACACAACAAATTCAGGGCGCAACCCACGCCATTCAAAGTCAATGGGAATCACCATCAACAAGAAACCAAGACAAAAACTAATAGCAATGAGGACTCTCAAATACCCGAACCTACTGTTAAGTTAACCCTTTTACACACTATTCACTAAACACTAATAGCACATGTCGACTGCGATCCAATCGAGCTGCTGGTTTTGCAATAACCGTCGCAAACGCCTCTCCCGGATCAAAAGTAATCTTTTCTATCTGCGCTACAGGGTAACCGACAGGAAAACGTCCCCCTAAGCCGGAACTCACTAGGATGTCACCTTCTTTAATATCCATTGTTGAAGACACATAACGAAGACGTAGCTCATATAGATCACCGACCCCCTCAGCAACTGTGCGTACATTATTGCGAGTAATCTGCACAGGAATGGCATGAGAATTATCAGTAATTAATAGTGCTTGCGCTGTATAAGGCGTCACAGAAACCACTTGTCCCATTAGACCAAATGCATCTAATAAAGGCTGCCCAACATAAATACCGTCATTACTGCCCTTATCAACAATCACTTTATGGACTAAAGGATCAGGAGAAACACCGATTAATTCAGCGACAAGTACTCTATCTTGAACGATCTCCGACGAATTCATCAACTGCCTTAAACGCAAATTCTCGGCAACAAGAGAGGCCATTTGCTGCAAGCGCGACTCTTGTACTCGAATTTGGTTACGCAGCAGCTTATTTTCGGCTTGTATCTCTTGGCGAGATAATAATCGGTCATCAAGCCATAGCGAGACTCTCTCTGGAATATCACTCGCCCAATAGAAAGGAACCGCTAGTACATCTAGCTTACTACGGACAGGGTCTAGCCACTGGGTATAGCGACCAACAACCAATAAAGCGATGGTAATAATGACAAGTAGAACCACTCGAGAGAAATAGGAAGGGCCTTTTGTAAATAAAAGTTTAATAGGAACACCCAATCGATGGCATGAAGTTATTAGAAACAGATAATAAGCCCTATATTATCTGTTCGCAAACAAGGATAAAGACGCTATCTAGTCTTCTAAAAAGCCCATGGTTTTACTATCCATCCAACCCATAGCAATACCGCCACCACGAGCAACACAGGTCAATGGGTCATCAGCGACAATAACAGGTAGACCTGTTTCTTCAGAAAGCAGCAAGTCGATATCACGTAGTAAAGCACCACCACCCGTTAGTACAATACCGCTTTCGGCAATATCCGATGCCAATTCGGGAGGCGACTGCTCTAGTGCACTTTTAACCGACTGGACAATGCCTGCAAGAGCCTCTTGTAAAGCTTCTAGCACTTCTCCGCTACTTAGCGTAAAGCTACGGGGAACACCCTCGGCCAAATTACGGCCACGCACATCAATGTCGCGCGCTTCGCTACCTACATAAGCGCAGCCAATTTCTTGCTTAATGCGCTCAGCCGTTGCATCACCAATAACAGTACCATAATTACGGCGTACATAATTAACAATAGATTCGTCAAAGCGGTCCCCGCCAATACGTACCGAATCGGAATAGACAACACCATTCAGAGAAATAACGGCAATCTCAGTGGTACCGCCACCTATATCAACAACCATCGAACCACTCGCCTCAGCCACACGCAAGCCTGCACCAATTGCGGCTGCTCTTGGCTCTTCGATTAATCGCACCTCGCGAGCACCGGCTCCCATAGCAGATTCACGAATAGCGCGCTTTTCAACCTCAGTAGATAGGCAGGGTACACACACGAGTACTCTTGGACTTGGCTGAAACCAACTATTCTCATGCACTTGGCGCATAAAGTGTTGTAGCATTTTTTCAGTCACCTGAAAGTCAGCAATTACACCATCTTTTAATGGTCGAATCGCTGTAATATTGCCCGGTGTACGTCCAAGCATTCTTTTAGCCTCAACACCAACGGCTTCAACCAGTTTTTGACCGTTGTGGTGGCGAATGGCAACAACCGATGGCTCGTTAAGAACAATACCTTTTTCTCGGACATAAATAAGTGTATTAGCAGTGCCAAGATCTATTGATAGATCGTTAGAAAATATGCCACGAAGGCGTTTGGGAATTAACATAGGAAGGGGTTACCTATTAATATTTCTGTAAGTGTTAGTAAAACGTATTGTAGTCATTAATTGGGTCAGTACTTATTTTATTTTTTTGACGTGAACGAACCACACACTAAAAAATTTTGAGCACTGCCTTTTATTTATATCGCATATTTAGGCCCATACTGGGTAATGCAAAGGCAATCGATGCCAACTAACTAAATAAGTGGCAAGACTCTAACAATGCAATCCTTATTCGGCAAGATGCAATTCATCAAAGATGAGAATTTTACAGCATTTTTATTGTGTTTTTCTCTCTTTTAGCACTGAAACCCAAAAAAATACGCTAGAATTGCACTCCTTAACAATTCATCTACAAATAGTCCTATTGGAGAGACCTGTGGAAGCCAATGAAATTGCCAAGCTAGCTCAGCTAGCGCGTATTAATATCGAAGCGGACATGGTTGATGAAGTCGCAGAAAGTATAGGCAGCATTCTCAATTTAGTTGATCAATTACAAGCAGTAGATACCCGTGGTGTTGAACCTATGTCTCACCCTATGGATGCAGTTCAAAGGCTACGCGCAGATGTTGTCAGTGAGAAAAACCAACGTGATGAACTACAAGCTATTGCGCCTGCTACTGATAAAGGTCTATTTTTAGTGCCCAAAGTTATCGACTAGCGCCCTCTGCCTCTTCCGGCACTTGGCCTATAACTTTAGGTGGTAAAAGCCTAGTCATTGCATCTTACTTTTTCATAAGCAACAAACGCGAATGAATTTATAAAACTATCTCTTAACAGTATGCCATCAAATATGTCACCAAATAATATAAAACAGCGCAGCCTTCATCAATTAAGCATTACTGAGCTCAACGCAGGCCTTCGCAATAAAGATTTTTCCAGCGTTGAATTAACCCAGCACTTTATTGAACGTATTGAGCGCCTAGATACACGCTTTAATAGCTTTATTAGCACCTGTTCAGAACAAGCCTTAGCGGCGGCAAACTATGCTGACCAACAATTAGCTAATGGCAATGCAGGCATACTGTGCGGGATACCCATCGCCCATAAAGATTTATTTTGCACTAATGGCATTCGCACAAGCTGCGGGTCAAAAATGCTCGATAACTTTGTGCCACCCTATGACGCCACTATCGTAGAGAACTGTTCTAATGCTGGCGCCGTTGTACTCGGTAAAACCAACATGGACGAGTTTGCAATGGGCTCATCCAATGAAAACAGCTTTTATGGGCCATCGGTAAACCCATGGGGTGAAAACTGCGTACCAGGTGGCTCATCGGGTGGCTCAGCCGCAGCAGTTGCAGCACAGTTAGTACCTGCAGCTACCGCTAGTGATACAGGTGGCTCTATTCGCCAACCGGCGAGCTTTTGTGGAGTCACTGGCCTAAAGCCAACCTATGGTCGCGTCTCTCGCTGGGGCATGGTCGCCTATGCTTCAAGCCTCGACCAAGCTGGCCCGATTACAAAGAACGCTGAAGATGCCGCTACTATGCTGAATGTATTGGCAAGCTTTGATAAAAAAGACTCAACCAGTATCGACGAGCCAAAACCCGACTACACAGCAACACTGGACCAGCCCCTCAACGGTTTGCGCATTGGCATACCTAAAGAGTATTTTAGCGATGGCATAGATCCAGAAGTCGCCAAACTCACACAGGAGGCCATCAGCTTTTACGAGACTCTCGGCGCTAGTATTAAAGAGGTATCTCTACCTCATACACAATTGGCAGTACCGGCTTATTATGTGATTGCACCCGCCGAATGCTCGGCCAACCTATCGCGTTTTGATGGCGTCCGTTATGGTTATCGCTGCGAGAACCCAACGGATCTCGAAGATCTCTACAAGCGCTCACGTGCCGAAGGCTTTGGCGAAGAAGTTAAGCGCCGTATTCTTGTGGGTGCTTATGCGCTATCAGCAGGTTATTACGATGCCTATTATCGCAAAGCACAGCAGGTACGTCGCTTAATTAAGCAAGACTTCGATACCGTCTTTAAAGATGTTGACCTTATTGCCAGCCCCACAGCACCGACGCCAGCTTTTGGTTTAGGCGAAAAAACAAAAGACCCCGTATCAATGTACCTGGAAGATATCTACACACTACCGGTGAACTTGGCAGGCCTACCCGCAATATCGATACCTTGTGGGTTAACACAACAAAACAAACCCGTTGGCCTACAGTTAATTGGTAACTACTTTAGTGAAGCGCTACTACTGAATAGTGCGCATAAATTTCAACAAGCAACAGATTTTCATCAACAAACAGCCCCTAATATTGACTAGGTATTTAAAGGCATTGATGTTAATCAACAAAGAGACGTAATTATGGAATGGGAAACGGTTATTGGCCTTGAGGTTCATGTACAACTCGCCACCGCAACCAAAATATTTTCAGGTGCGAGCACTGCTTTTGGTGCAGAGCCTAATACACAAGCCTGCGCGATCGACCTTGCCATGCCGGGCACACTGCCCGTTGCTAACGAGCAGGCTTTTCGCTATGCCATTATGTTTGGCTTAGCGATCGATGCCGACATCGGCAAGCGCTCTTACTTTGAGCGTAAAAACTATTTTTACCCAGACCTACCCAAAGGCTATCAAACCACTCAGCTCGACCAACCTATTGTCGGTGCTGGCCATATTGATATTGAGCTTGATGACGGCAGTACTAAACGCATTCGGATTCATCACGCCCACCTTGAAGAAGATGCAGGCAAATCTTTACACGAAGACTTTCAGGGAATGTCAGGTATCGACCTGAACCGTGCGGGCACACCTCTCATAGAAATAGTCTCTGAACCTGATATGACAAATTCCGATGAAGCTGTGGCATTCGCTAAGAAATTGCACTCGATTGTGACTAGCCTTGGTATTTGTGATGGCGAAATGTCACAGGGCTCAATGCGCTTTGACGTGAACATATCGGTACGCCCCAAAGGCCAAGTCGAGCTAGGCACACGCACGGAAACCAAAAACCTAAACTCCTTTAAATTTATGGAAGAAGCTATCGCCCTAGAGGTAGAGCGCCAAATAGATGAGATAGAAGACGGCAGAGAGATTATTCAGCAAACGCGCCTTTACGACGCTGACACGAAAACTGCCCGCTCTATGCGCTCTAAAGAAGATGCAAACGACTATCGCTACTTTCCTTGTCCTGATTTGCTACCTGTTATTTTTGATGATGCCTATATTATGCAAATCAAGGATAACCTACCGGAATTACCCGAGGCGCGCTGTGCACGTTTTATTAGCCAGTATGCCCTATCGGATTACGACGCCAAGCAACTCGCCGAAAATGCCGCCATTGCCAATTACTTTGAAGCGTGTACCGAACAATGCGGTGATGCAAAACTATCTGCCAACTGGGTGATGGGTGAGCTTGCGGCCAGCTTAAATACGCACGAACTAAGCATACAAAACTCCCCTGTTAGCGCTGGGCAATTAGCCAGCGTTATCTCCCGTATTAAAGATAAAACTATTTCAAACAAAATAGCCAAACAAGTATTTGATGCACTTTGGAATAAGGAAGGTGAGGACGCCGACAGCATTATTGAGGCCAAAGGGTTAAAGCAAGTCTCGGATACTGGTGCATTAGGCACAATGATCGACGAAGTCATTGCAGCTAATCAAAAGCAAGTCGAAAACTATCGCAATGCAGACGCCGATAAACGCCCAAAAATGCTAGGCTTTTTTGTGGGTCAGATTATGAAGCTCTCTAAGGGACAAGCTAATCCGCAGTTAGTCAATCAGTTGCTACAGGAAAAATTAAATGGATAATGACATATTATCTATACACATTATTTAATCAATCACTACCGAGTTAACAACATGGCATTAAAAAAAGACAAAGAAAAAGTACTAGGTGAAGTATTTGATGATGAGCGCATCAAAACATTTTTAGATTATGAAGCCTATGGTGATACCAACCCTAGCTACCACCTTTTAGAGAAGGCCTATAGAGGTATGAAGGTAGATAATTTTTCAACCTTCTTAACTTTTTTTATCGATGCAGGCTATGATATTAATGCAAAAGGTGGCGATGGTAATACATTCTTAAAAACCATTGAGAGCCATGCCCAAGCTAGCGATTATATTGCTGCATTAAAGCAACATGGTGCCGAGGTTTAATTGCCTTTATAAAAAGCTTATATCATAAAGTATCTGGATTTTCGTGAATAAACTATCAACAATTAATCTTATTAAAACAATTAATACGCTTAGCAATGGTTTTAGATATATTGTCGAGGGTGCTAAGCTTTTGACTCAACCAGGTATGAAGCGCTTCGTACTAGTACCATTACTGACTAATATTATTGTTTTTATATTTTTAACCACACTATTAATCCAGTACTTTAGTGCAGTCACCCAATATTTTAGCGATTTTTTTTCGGGTTGGGCATGGCTTGCTTATTTTGCGGCAATCATTGCAACTATTTTATCGGGACTTGCAGCATTTATTATTTTATTAATTTATGGCTATAGCTTTAATTTAATCACCAATATTATTGCCGCCCCCTTTTACGGCATGCTCGCAGAAAAAATCGAAACCAAATTAACAGGCAACGTACTCCCCAACGAGTCAATAGCAAGCATTACCTTACGCACGCTCAAGCGAGAGCTGGTCAAGCTGTGGTATTTTATATCGAGAGGTTTATTAGTCAGCCTTGGATTATTTATTTTAGCGTTTATTCCACTACTGAATCTTTTAGTTCCTATACTTGCAGTACTTTGGGGAGCATGGGTACTAACACTGCAATACGTAGATTACCCCGCCGACAATAACCAAATGTCTTTTAGCGAGCTTCGCAAACAAATAAAATCTAAGAAATACTCAACAACAGGGTTTGGCGGAATAATATTACTCGGTAGTATTATTCCCGTGATTAATATTTTTATCATGCCAACGGCAGTAGCAGGTGGAACATTATTTTGGATTAATGAATTGAGTCATCAAAATAGGGAGTAAAAAATATTATAAAGACTCAAAATGTTCGATGGTGATATCAATTTCCTCATCTTTTACATGTTTATAAAAATCAATATAAACATGCTTTGGCACAAAAGGCTTTTTTAGCCATGTAATATCTTTTTGATAAGCCCCTTGCACCCGAGCCCTTTCAATACTTGCTAAAATACTGTTTAAGGTAGGTATCTCATCACCGACTAATTGCAAAGAGAATACTTGATCAAACTTTACATGTTTAACCGATACCGCTTTACCCTCAACGACTTGTATATCAAAAGGCCCTTGTAACTCGCTACGACAAAAGCACTTTTGACTAACTCGCATAATATAGCTTTCTGGCACTGTTAATATATCAGCCAGCTCTGGCTCACGGCTCGATGAACATGCCGCGAGTAACAATAAGACAAAGAGAAAGGTAGCGAGCTAAGCCTGAGAACAGCTTAGCCCGTCAAAGCAAAAAAATTACTGGGGGAGGTTTATTCCCACTCGATAGTGGCTGGCGGCTTACTCGATACATCGTAGGCCACGCGCGAGATACCGGAGATCTCATTAATAATACGGTTAGAGACCTTCTCTAATAACTCATAGGGTAAATGCGCCCATCGAGCGGTCATAAAATCAATGGTTTCGACGGCACGGAGGCTTACTACCCATTCGTAGCGGCGGCCATCACCGACAACACCTACAGACTTGACTGGTAAAAATACAACAAAAGCCTGGCTGGTTTTATGGTACCAATCGGCTTTGTGTAGCTCTTCAATAAAGATAGCATCGGCCTCTCGGAGTAAATCTGCATATTCTTTTTTCACTTCACCCAAAATACGCACGCCGAGGCCTGGGCCTGGGAATGGGTGACGATAAACCATGTCATAGGCTAAACCTAGCTCTACGCCTATTTTGCGGACTTCATCTTTAAACAGCTCACGTAATGGCTCAACAAGCTCCATTTTCATATCATCGGGCAGACCACCAACATTGTGGTGAGACTTAATAACATGGGCTTTACCTGTTTTAGAGGCGGCTGACTCAATAACATCAGGGTAGATAGTGCCCTGTGCAAGCCAGTTTACATCTTGGATTTTATGGGCCTCTTCATCGAAGATTTCAATAAAGGTATTACCAATGACTTTACGTTTAGCCTCGGGGTCACTCACGCCCTTCAGCTTATCGAGAAAAACCTTTTCTGCACTAGCGCGAATGACTTTAATGCCCATATTCTCGGCGAACATAGCCATTACCTGATCACCTTCGTTTTTACGCAACAGCCCATTATCAACAAAGACACAGGTCAGCTGATCACCAATCGCCTTATGCAATAGAGCAGCAACTACCGAAGAGTCAACACCACCGGATAGACCCAAGAGTACTTTATCGCTACCCACCTGTTCGCGTACACGCTTGATCATATCCTCGATGATATTGGCTGGTGTCCATAGCGCCTTACAACCACAAATTTTATGGACAAAATTCTCATACAAAGCCTTACCCTGTAGTGTATGGGTCACTTCTGGATGGAACTGAATGCCATAAAAATGCTTTTCGTCTAAGGCAATACCCGCAATAGGGCAAGAATCCGTCGAAGCAATAAGGCTAAAGCCACTCGGGATCTCTACTACTTTGTCGCCATGACTCATCCATACATCAAGGTATGCATCGCTACCCTCTTTACGATCGCTTAGGCCCGTTAATAGTTGGTTCTGCTCCTCTAGCTTTATCTCGGCGTAACCAAATTCATGCACAGCAGAAGTAGCAACCTTACCTCCCAACTGCTCGGCCATAGCCTGCATACCATAACAAATACCGAGTACAGGGATACCTAAATCGAACACGCCCTCCGGGATCCGTGGCGATGCATCACCTGTGACCGACTCAGGCCCACCCGATAAAATAAGCCCCTTAGGATTAAACTCGCGAATGTCGTCAATACTGATATCAAATGGTCGAATCTCAGAAAACACACCAATCTCACGCACACGACGTGCAATAAGCTGTGTGTACTGCGAACCAAAATCGAGAATTAAAATACGTTCTGAATGGATATCTTGAGTCATTAATCAATACTCTTAAAAGCTATTTTGGATACTTATAAAATTAAAATAGAGCCGTAAGACTCTATTTTATTAATAGTTTATTTACAGAAGCGTTGGCGAGGCAGTCAAGACAAGGCGCCGATGATCGCAAAAGCGGAGCTTATATTAATAAGTGAGCATTTTAAGATCATTGGCAACGCCGTATTGGCAACGCAGGTAGCTTCATTACCTAACTGGGTAGTTGGGGGCTTCTTTTGTAATCTGCACATCATGCACATGACTCTCACCCATACCCGCTGAGGTCACTCGTACAAATTCAGGTGCTGTGCGCATAATATCTATTGAGCGCGAACCAGTGTAGCCCATTGCCGAGCGCAAACCACCCATAAGTTGATGCACAATCACGGAGATTGGCCCTTTATAAGGCACACGACCTTCAATACCCTCTGGCACGAGTTTTTCAACGGCACTGCCTTCTTGAAAGTATCGGTCCGACGAGCCTTGTGTTTTAGCCATAGCACCCAGCGACCCCATACCACGATAGGATTTATAAGTACGCCCTTGAAATAGCTCAACCTCACCCGGTGCTTCTTCGGTACCAGCAAACATAGATCCCATCATAATAGCGCTTGCGCCAGCAACAACGGCTTTGGCAATATCACCCGAGAAGCGAATACCACCATCGGCGATCACTGGAACGCCAGTGCCTTCCAAAGCCTCAGCAACATTTGCAACCGCAGATATTTGCGGCACACCAACACCACTAACAATACGTGTTGTACAAATAGAACCTGGGCCAATACCGACTTTAACAGCATCTGCACCCGCCTCTACTAAGGCTTTAGCGGCAGCAGCCGTGGCAATATTGCCACCAATTACTTGCATCTCTGGGTAGGCTTCTTTGATTTTACGAACGCGCTCAATCACATTGCGAGAATGGCCATGGGCAGTATCAACAACCAGCACATCAACGCCAGCAGCGACTAGAGCATCGACACGGTCATCGGTATCTGGGCTAGTGCCTACAGATGCACCAACACGTAGACGCCCTTCTGGATCTTTACAGGCATTAGGGTAGCGCTCTGCTTTGTTAATATCTTTAACGGTCATCAGACCGCAAAGATCGAATTTGTCATTAACAACGAGTATTTTTTCAATACGGTGTTTATGTAAAAGCTCACGTACTGTTTTGGCATCGGCACCTTCTTTTACGGTGACCAATTGGTCTTTACCCGTCATAATACTTGCAACAGTCGCGTCAAAATTAGTTTCAAAACGCACGTCACGGCCAGTGACAATACCTACGAGATCGCCGTTTTCGAGTACTGGCACACCCGATATATTTTTTTGCTTGGTCAGTGATATAAGCTCTTCGATTGTCGCTGTAGACTCGATTGTAATAGGATCTTTAACAACGCCCGCCTCAAACTTTTTCACTGCACTTACTTGATTCGCTTGCTCTTCAACAGACATGCTTTTGTGAATAACACCAATGCCGCCTTCTTGGGCAAGGGAAATAGCCAAGCCAGATTCAGTAACCGTATCCATTGCCGCTGATACTAATGGAATATTCAATTGAATATTGCGCGTTAGTTGCGTACATAACGATACATCTTTAGCGGTTATTTCCGAATAACCGGGTACTAGCAATACATCGTCAAAGGTCAATGCTTCTTCAATAATTCGTAACATAGGTGTTTTATCCAGAAAATCAGACTAAGCGTCTGTATACGAGTAAACCCCCAATTATAAACTGTTACAGCAAATGGGTAAATGCAATCGTAGATAGGAGTTGGACTTATACTCAATAATGAGTATTTACCCATTGTACTTGTATAAAAAGAAAATCAATTTACACTTGCTTCATGATTGCCACTCAAGAAAAAAATATTTTATCGGTTAGCCAACTCAACCGTCGCGCCAAACAATTACTGGAAACTCACCTACCCTTAATTTGGGTGTCGGGTGAAATTTCAAATTTTGCAAGACCGGCCTCTGGACACTGGTACTTTTCGCTCAAAGATGAACGCGCTCAAATACGTTGTGCCATGTTTAAACAAGCCAACTCTCGGCTGCGCTGGCAGCCAAGCTCCGGCGAACATGTACTAGTAAGGGCACGCGTTAGTTTGTATGAGGGCCGTGGCGATTATCAATTAATTGTCGAGCATATGGAACAGGCCGGTGCTGGTGCACTACAACAAGCCTTCGAAGACCTAAAGTATAAACTGCAGCAAGAAGGCCTATTCGACGAAGCTAACAAGCAGACACTACCCCAGTTTCCAAAGCATATCGGTATCATTACATCACCAACAGGGGCCGCAGTTCGCGATATTTTATCGGTTATACAAAGACGCTACCCCATTGTTAATACCAGTATTATTCCTGTACCAGTACAGGGAGAAGGCGCAGCTATTGAGATTATTAAAGGCATTAAAAAGGCCATTAATTTTTCAGGTTTTGACCTGCTAATTTTGAGCCGCGGTGGTGGCTCGATAGAAGATTTATGGGCGTTTAATAACGAAACCCTTGCCAGAGCCATTTATGCCTGCCCTATTCCTGTAGTAAGTGCGGTAGGACACGAAATTGATTTTACAATTACCGACTTTGTAGCCGATGTACGCGCACCAACTCCTTCCGTCAGCGCTGAAATTTCCACCCCAGACTTAAATGAGTGGCTGCAAACCGTTGATTTTTTACAAGAGCAACTGATTACTCATCAACATCGAGTTATCCAACAAAAACAGCAAGAGTTAGCCTTTCTTACAAAACGCCTACGCCACCCTAATGAGCAAATTCGCAATCAAAAACAACAACTGGAAAAAATAGAAAAAGCGCTACTAAACACTATGAATGCGATTGTTACATCACACACAAAAGACTTGGCGTCGGTCACAAAGCGCTTAAAACTGCAACACCCCGACAAAAAAATTCAAATCTTCGCTGAAAAGCTCAACCAGTTAAATGCACAAAGCCGGCGTGCACTTTTACAAATATTACAATCCAAAAAGCAAGCACTGTCTGCATCTGCACAGGTATTGAATGCCGTTAACCCACTCACCGTATTGGCAAGAGGCTATAGTATAACGACAGGGGCTAATGGCAGTGTTGTTCGCAGTGCAGATGAGGTCACTATTGGCGATGAGGTATCAACCCGCTTATCTAAAGGCAACATAACTAGCAGAGTCACCGAAATCGACTCTAAGTAATCGTTATTATACAAAGGAGTTACTGCGATAAGAGCTAGCTAGGCAACTACTTTTTTAGCAGCAGGCCGCGAGCTCCAATACAAATAAAGGTGTACTAACTTTGCAACAATTAAAATAATAAGCCACTGCACGCCTAAATCATAAAATAAATTTAACGTTAACCAGTGCACAAATGTACCAATAGCAACAATGTAAGTAATGCGCTGCAATAGCTTCCATTTTTTTGCGAGCTTTTTCATCGAAAAATTATTGGACGTAAGTACCAATGGAATGAAAAAGAAAAAAGCAAACCATCCCGAGCCTATCCTCCACGTTAGCAACTCATCAAATATATACTCTATATAGTAAACATCTCGTATATAGAGTAATAAATGCAATAAAGCATAGGCAAAGCTTGCAACACCAAAGTAGCGTCGACTTTTTAGCAACCACCCTCTTAGCATTTTTGTGAATGGGAATCTTTTTAAAATAATTAGCATGGGGCTAATAGATAGAGTAAAAACTAATATCTGTGTGGAAATAACTCCTGTTCGGTGCATCATCTCACTGTAGTATTCTTCGACAAAAATAAAATCCAGTAAATAAGGCGTAGACGGAATAGCTAGCAGGAACCATAGCAAATAGGGCGAAGTAATAATTTTAACGAGTACAGGCATTACAATCGATTGACCAAGCAGTTATGTAAAACCGTCAATCTATAGGAACTTCTGATTAACCTATAATTAACGGCGCGTTTTTTTGTTGGGCGAACGATTGGGAGCATTAGCTACAATTCGTCGCTGACGTGCTTGTTGACGCGTACTTGGCGCTTTAGTTCCCGCATAGGGGTTATCGGAGGATTTAAACTGTAGCCTCACAGGTGTGCCGTGTAGATCTAGCGCACGACGAAAGGTCTTCTCAAGGTAGCGTACATAGTGGCCAGGAATTTCCTTAGTCTGGTTGCCATGTATCACAATAATAGGCGGGTTATGTCCACCTGGGTGTGCAAAGCGTAGTTTAATACGATGACCACGCACTAATGGCGGCTGGTGCTCGGATGTGGCCATTTGCAATACTTTGGTTAAATGATTACTAGAAAATCGATCTGTCGCTGATTTAAAGCCCTGCTCTATGGATTCGTACAAATGACCGACTCCCGTACCATGCAGTGCAGATATAAAGTGTATATCGGCAAAGTCTACAAAGCGTAGGCGTCTCTTTAATTCGTTTTTAATAAATTCTTTAACTTCATTCTCAAGTCCATCCCATTTATTGAGTGCAACAACCAACGCGCGACCTACATCAATCACGTGCCCCATTAAGTGAAGATCTTGATCAACCAAGCCCTCTTGAGCATCAATCATCAGTACAACGACATTGGCATCGTCGATTGCCTGCAAGGTTTTAACAATGGAAAATTTTTCGACGGTTTCTTTGACTTTTTTGCGCCTGCGAATACCTGCTGTATCAATTAAGGTATAAGCCTTATCGTGACGCTCGTAATTGATATAAATACTATCTCTGGTGGTGCCGGGCATATCATAGACAACAACACGCTCTTCTCCCAACATGCGATTAACTAGCGTCGACTTGCCCACATTAGGTCTACCAACAACAGCAATTTTAATACCACCCTCTGCCGGCTGTTCCTCTATTAACTCTTCATCGTCGCTTTGAGAGGCTTTAATCTCAGCAAGCATACTGAGCACAACATCCATCAACTGGCGCACACCTCGCCCGTGGGTCGCTGTAATGGGGTGTATATCCTCAAAGCCTAGCTCGTAGAAAGGCGCAGCCACTACATCATAGTCGTGACCATCTATTTTATTGGCCACTAATAATAATGGTTTACCTGTTGTACGAAGATGCCTTGCGATATGCGCATCTGAGGAGGTTAACCCCGCCTTACAATCGACCAAAAACAAGACCAAATCAGCCTCTTCGATAGCCAGCAAGGATTGAGCAGCCATTTCGCCATCGATGCCTTCTTCACCACCGGTTAACCCTCCCGTATCGATACAAATAATACGTTGCTCGTCAAATACAGCCTCGCCATATTTGCGGTCGCGTGTTAGACCTGAGTAATTGGCAACGAGCGCATCACGAGTACGAGTTAGTCGATTAAATAATGTGGACTTACCCACATTGGGTCGCCCTACAAGGGCAATGACAGGGAGCATGGAAAAGCCTGTTAACGTTTTTGAAATAAATAGACAGCGACCGAAGCCAGCACACCATCATTACCTAACACATAAAGATAAGTGCCATCGGATACCATCGGCGAGCGAACACCGCGTTTGTCTATACGAAAGCGATCAAGTAAACCACCGCTTTCTGTATCAAAGATATGAACATAACCTTTGTAATCTGCTGTAACAACAAAGCCTGCAAGACTTTGAGGTGCGGCTAGTTTGCGCCCCTCAAGTATTTTGCTTTCCCAAAGTAAGGTACCTGTTTTTGCAGAATAAGCACGCACAAAGCCCTGCTCGTTGGTGACAAAAACACGATTACCAATAACTAGCGGGCCACTATAACTCGAACTCTCTTGGGACCACAATACATCACCACGAGGGCTAATCGCACTTAATGTGCCATTGTAGCTCGTTGTATAAATCGTTTTATTAGCCAATACAGGAGACCCATCGATATCAACAACTCTCTCGATATCTGAGCGACCTTGAGGACTAGCCACGCGTCGCTCCCAATAAAGCGTGCCATCAACAGCAGAAAGTGCGATCAATTTACCATTGGCAAAACCAGTGATGACATTTGGCCCCAATAACGTTGGCACCGCGGTACCGCGCAGTGTTAATGAAGGTAGCTGAGCCGAATAGGTCCAGATTGTCTCGCCATTCTTAGCATCTATACCAACAAGCTTGCCATCGTTTGTTTGTACAACAACGACAGCACCATTATTTTGTGGCGCTGCCAAAATCTCACTATTTATATCTGTTCGCCACTGCTCTTTACCCGTATCTTTATCAATGGCAATAACATCGCCATTTAAAGAGCCCAGTAATACTAAGTCTCCACCCAAACCGACGCCCGCAGCGACTTCAGTCTTGCTATTAAAACGCCATTTTCGCTTACCTGTCTCACGATCAAAGGCAAATACTCTACCTTTGTAATCATTGGCATAAACCGTATCGTTATCAATAACTGGAGGAATAACGCGATAGAGCTTACTCAGCCCTGAACCCACTTTAACTTTCCATCTGCTTTGTATATCTACACGCTGTGTCAGAGGCGTTAATGGGTTGGGCCTGACACCTTTCTTTTTGCCAAGCCCTAAATAAGAACATGCGCCAACACTCAATGATAAAATAACTAGTAAGCTAACCCATTTAAGTTTATTAACCGTACTTTTAAAATCGGTGCACATCAGGGTTATTCTCCGCTCGCTGACAGGTCAGCCAATTTAATTTCAATTAAGTTGCGTCGAATATTGTCCTCATTGGCTATTGTTTCTAAGGCTTCCTGATACGCTGCAATAGCAGAAGAATTCTCACCCTTTGCAGCATAGATATCACCCCGTAAATCAGCATATTTACTCGCAAAGGCATCGTCTTTACCGTAACTGGCAAAGGTAAGTGCTTCATCGTAATTTTTCTGAGCTAAATATACTCGCGCAAGACGATGCTTAGCGATTGCCTGCAAATCTTCCTTACCCTTTTCAATAGCAAAGCGTAATTCCTTAACCGCACTATCCAAGTCACCTTTATCAACGGCTAATTTAGCAGATATGAGTGATGCATTAACGGCATATACAGTATTACTGTAATTATTTTTAAGCTGCTCAACCAAAAAGCCTGCCGTGGTGCGCTCGTCATCACCCAGTGGCTCTATTCCTACGGTCTCAACTGAGCTAACCAGTTCGCTATAAAGTGCAGAGGCTTGTTCTGCATGCTCGCGTTGGGATGTTGTCCACCAATTCCAGCCAAAGTAAGCACCCGCAGCGACACCAATACAAATAATTAAAAAGCGGCCATTTTCTGTCCACCAATTTTTAATCAGTTGTAGTTGCTCTTGATCTGATAAATGGTCTGCCACTTTTTACTCCTACTTATAAATCTTTCAATATAATGATAACGCGTTTAAATGTTTGCTTGTCTACGCAATAATTTCAGCAAGCTTTTCTATACCCTGAGCTAACGGCAAGGTAACTTGTGTTACTTTACTATCACCTGAGTCGCGCAAATACTTGATGCTCATAGACTGGGACGTTACTTCGTCTTCGCCAATAATAACGGCAATTGCCGCACCACTCTTGTCGGCTTTTTTCATTTGTGATTTAAAGCTGCCACCACCACAATGGCTTAGACAGCGAATAGCCGGAAAATTTTCACGTAAGCGCTCAGCAAGCGCAAGCGCATATCCTTCAACCTTTCCGTCCATCTGGCCTACGGCTAAGATATAGACATCGGGCAAAGATGCAAGCGATTCAGGAATCTTAGCCAAGGTTTGTAGCAATAAAATCAACCGTTCTATGCCCATAGCACAACCCACGGCAGCCGTAGGCTTACCACCAAGCTGTTCAACCAAACCGTTATAGCGACCACCAGCACATACCGTGCCTTGGGCACCTAGCTTATCAGTAACCCACTCAAAGACTGTATAGCCATAATAATCTAAGCCACGCACCAAGCGATTATTGACTCGATAACTTATGTTGGCGGCATCAAGGATATGCTTCAAAGACTCAAAGTGATTGCGGGAGTCATCGTCCAAATAATCATCTAATTGAGGCGCATTGGCGAGCAATGCCTGCGTGTCTTTGTTTTTACTATCAAGGATGCGCAGCGGGTTGGTATCCAAACGGCGTTGACTATCCTCGTCTAGCTGATCTTTGATACCACTCAAAAAATCAACTAAGGCGGTTTTATAAACACCCCGTGCAGCAGCTGTACCTAGAGAATTTATCTCTAAAGTAACAGCATCATCAATACCGAGCATTTTCCATAGACGCGCAGTCATTAGTAAGAGCTCTGCATCAATGTCAGGGCCTTGCAGGCCAAAGGCCTCTATGCCAATTTGGTGGAACTGGCGAAGACGCCCTTTTTGAGGACGCTCGTAGCGAAACATAGGCCCCATATACCAAAGGCGTTGGGTCTGATTATACAAAAGGCCATGTTCTTCACAGGCACGCACGCAAGACGCAGTACCTTCGGGCCGCAGGGTTAAACTCTCTCCATTGCGATCGTCGAAGGTGTACATTTCTTTTTCGACAATATCGGTCACCTCACCGATAGAACGCTTAAAAAGGTCAGTTTTCTCTAACAGTGGAAAACGAATTTCGCGATAACCGTAGGCCTGTACACATTGCGCAATAGTAGACTCTACATATTGCCATACAGGAGAAGTCTCTGGCAGTAGATCATTCATACCGCGAATTGCTTGAATCTTACTCAAGTATAACCACCCTAATTTACAACATTGCTTAAAAAGCCCAGCATTATAGGGCAAAGTTAAGTGGGACTAAACAGATACACTCTTTATAGGCACAAATAACACTATAAAATGCATGAAAGTCGTATATGGGCGAGATTTTGGGAAGAAAGGGCAATAAAAGCATAAAGGAGCACGATATATTTGCCCCTTCTATCTTGTCAACTTACTAAGCTAGCCAACCAAAAGCTTAAGCTTTGGCAATAATATCTTCCATTGCCTTAGCTTTTTCATCCGCTTTTTTGCGAATCAAACTTTCAAGCTCATCAACTAAACCGTCTTTAGAAAGTTTGGTCGCAGGCTGCCCATCGATATACACAAGATTATTCGGCGTGCCTCCGGCCAAGCCAAGATCAGCTTCTTTTGCCTCACCTGGACCATTGACCACACAGCCTATAATCGCAACATCCATAGGCACTACGATATCTTCTACACGCGACTCCAGCGCATTCATTGTCGCAATGACATCAAAGTTTTGCCTCGAACAACTAGGGCAGGCAATAAAATTAATACCCTTACTGCGAAGCTTTAAGCTGCGCAGCAAATCCCAGGCAACTTTGACCTCTTGCACTGGATCTGCCGCTAACGAGACACGAACCGTATCGCCAATGCCATCCATCAATAATGCGCCAAGACCCACAGCCGATTTTACGGTTCCAGAACGAAAACCACCTGCCTCAGTGATACCTAAATGAAGAGGCTGGTTGATTTGGTCAGCAAGCTTTCTATAAGCAGCCACAGCCATAAAAACATCTGAGGCTTTCACGCTCACTTTAAAATTTTGAAAATCGAGCTGATCGAGAATATCAACATGCCGCAGCGCAGACTCCACTAGTGCATCGGGGGTTGGCTCGCCGTATTTTTTTTGCAAATCCTTCTCAAGGGAGCCCGCGTTAACGCCGATACGAATAGGGATATTCAAATCCCGGGCCTTATCAATAACTGCACGGATACGCTTTTCACGACCAATATTGCCCGGATTAATGCGTAGACAATCAACACCGAGATCTGCCACTTTAAGCGCAATACGATAATCAAAGTGAATATCGGCTACCAACGGGACATCCACTTGTTTTCTGATCTCGCCAAAGGCATCTGCAGCATCCATGGTAGGGACTGAGACACGCACAATATCGGCTCCAGCTTGTTGAATTTGTCTAATTTGCTCAACAGTTGCAGCCACATCTGTCGTTTCAGTGTTTGTCATACTTTGCACACTAATAGGTGCGTCACCACCAACTGGCACGTCGCCCACCATAATTTGGCGTGTTTGGCGACGCTGAATGGGAGACTCAAAATGCATAACGATTACCTGAAATAAAAATAGACTAAACCCGATTCACGATCAGGATTTATGGAATTGTATTTGAAGAAATATTAATTGACTATAGCTTATCATCAACCGCCAACAACAAAACGCAATGGACGGCCATTTCTTTGCGGTGCGAGCGTTACAGCTTCTCCATTATAAGTGAGGCTGGCGCCATCGACATTGCCTAAAACAATTTTAAACGGCGCATTACCAGTAATACGCAAATTACTACCCGCTGGCTTTAAGCCTGCAAATAACACCTCGCCACTTGCATCTGCTACCTCAACCCAACATGGGTTTTCAAAGCTAAAGGACAAGCCATTATTCTCGGAGCTAGATCGCGCTTCTGCTATTTCAGCAGTTTTACTCTCCTCGGCATCCCTAACCGATTTAACAAGCTCCGCAGCAGTCACTCTACTGACGACAATATCGGGCTCCGATGAGATATCATTTAGCGGCAAAACAGCAGTATCAGACTCTGCAATTTCATCGGATAATGCGCCATCTAGCTTGTTCTCTAATATAGCATCAGACCCATCTATTAGTTGCTCTGCAACACCCCCAGTATTAAGACTAGCCTCGGACTCCTGCACTTGTTCGGTAAGAGTCTCAATGGATTGCGAAGAAACCTCTCCCTCTTGCACAGATTGCCCATTAACTATTTCGTCTTCACTGGTATTGCTAGCAGTATTATCACTGGCAATATCAAGGGATTCATTCGTTTCACCATCTTCAGTGGACTGACTGACTGAATTTGAACTACCTAAGGATAAAGACTGACCATCAGGCGTTACAGTATTTGATGTAACCTCACCTAAAAAGTTGTACGCAACCACCCAAATAGTAATCAAGATCGCGAGTACCAATAAAAACAACCAAGAGCGCTTGGGTTTTTGCCTACCCTTGATATTTTTCTCGGGGTTTATATAGTCAAATGAAGGCGGATTAGAGGCATCATAGGCAGAAATAACGGCCTCTTCGTCAAGCTTAAGAAAACGACTATAATTGCGCAGATGCCCCCGTATGTATGTTTCCGAGGGGAACTCTTTATAATCTCCGGCTTCTATCGAGCGCAATCGAGTGACAGATATTTTTAATGCATCTGCAGCATCCCTCTCATCTATTCCTTTTTGCTTACGTTGATTCGCAAGAAACTCATTGGGCACCAACGATGAATCCACGATATGCTCTTGGTTGTTACTTTTATTATTTTTGCTCATCACCTCAAACCTACGACCATAAAACAAACTACTCAGTTATTCGTTTAACACCCCTAACTATTTATTGAGTAGTTTTTTATACTCTAAATACTCTTTTGAATAGGGGTGTAGATTTTTTAACGCAAGCGCATAACTTGCCTCCCCATCTTTGTTGCCAAAAATACGCTCTATACGTATACCTAACCAAAGGCTCTTTGGTGATGCTTTGACAAATTCAAGGTGTCGATCTAAATTTTGCTTAGCGGCTTCATAATCTTCCTCTTCGAACTGCAATAGAGCAAGCTCTAACATAGGCAGCCCTAGTTTATTATCAACATTTAAGGAGTGTTCAAAGGCAGACCTCGCGCGCTGGACATTGCCTATTTTCAATGCCGATTGACCAACATAAGCCAATACTAATGCACGACGGTCATAGCTTAAATCTCTAGCGGCTACTTCAAATTTTTCAAATGCCTCTTTAAAACGATTTTGAGAATACAAAAACACACCATAATTAACGCGTGCTTGTGTAAAGTCGCTCTTTGCTCGCAGCGCCCGCTTAAAAGATTTTTCGGCAAAGTCAGGTTCACCCGTTAATTGGAAGAGCAAGCCCATGCCATTGTGCGCCTCGTGAGACGTACTATCTATCTCAAGCGCTTTCTCGAAGTTGCGGCGAGACGAGTCACGGTCATCTCTTTGGAGATAAGCCATCCCTAATGTAACGTAGCTATTTAAGGATTTTTCTTTATCGACAGTGCGAGGTGCAGAGCCTGTGGTAGTTGATACACAACCAGACATAAAGAGTGCAGATAGAACAATCAATAGAACAAAAGAGCGCTGATACCTTCTCACAATAACCTCATTTTCGTGTTTAGCTAGCCTACGTCCTTATAGTCTATCGTCAGTTGCGATACTAATAAAATATTATAGTAACAAATGATAGTAGTTGTGGCACTATTCTCAAAAAACAGCACCAAAGGCCGCTTTCAAGGCCTTATAAACCCAACAGACATCTTATATTTTTATTCTTATTGATTTAAATAATAATTATTTGCCAGCTTCCCGGTAACGCGCACTACGACGAGTACGATCATTTACCTCACCGGCTAATTGCCCACAGGCAGCATCAATATCATCGCCGCGAGTGGTTCTAATGGTAGCAATATGGCCTGCGGCGATCAAAATATCCTGAAAACGGCGTAAAGCATTATTACTTACACGTTTATAATCAACCAAATCAAATGGGTTAAATGGGATCAGATTGATCTTAACAGGTATATCTTTTAATAGCTCCGCTAATTCATGGGCATGATGCGGGCGATCATTAACTTGATCGATCAGTGTATATTCGATGGTAATTTTACGGCGATTGTCTGGCACACCTTCGATATAGCGCTTTGCTGAAGCAAGCAACATCGCCAGTGGGTATTTCTTATTAATAGGGACCAACTTATTGCGCAGTTCGTCATTGGGGGCATGCAGTGACACAGCAAGAGAAACATCGGTCACCTCGCCTAGCCGATCCAGAGCTGGCACAACACCTGCCGTACTCAGGGTGACTCGTCGCTTAGATAGCCCGTAGGCATTGTCATCCATCATCAATGTCATCGCTGAGACAACATTGTCAAAATTCATGAGAGGCTCACCCATACCCATCATCACCACATTGGTGACTGTGCGATTGGCGCCAGCCTCAAATTGCCCAAATGATTTTGCCGCGGCCCACACCTGACCGATTATTTCAGCACTTGAAAGGTCGCGATTAAAACCCTGCTTACCCGTGGCACAAAAGCTACAATCGAGAGAGCACCCAACCTGAGAAGAAACACACAAAGTGCCCCTGTCTCCCTCGGGAATAAAGACAGTTTCAACGGCATTACTATTACCCGCGGCAAATGAACCAAGCCCACCAATTTCGAATAGGAACTTACGTGTACCGTCTTTAGAATCTAATTGCTCAAGGATAGCAGGAGCTTCAATAACAGCTACTTGCTTGAGCTTTTCACGAAGAGGTTTACTGATATTGGACATTTCATCAAAATTATCAACGCCATTTTGATGTATCCATTTAAGCAGCTGAGTCGCGCGAAATTTTTTCTCGCCAATGGATTCAAAAAAATCGATCAGCGCTACCGGAGACAAACCCAAAAGATTAGTTTTATCTCTTGCTTTATCTTCGGTGCTTGCAATTAAACCCGACTCAGTTGTCATCAACTTATACTAGATGGATAGTTAGCGTGCACACAAGTCAGCTGCATCAAAAAAATAGCTGATTTCACGTGCTGCTGACTCAGGAGAATCCGAACCATGAACGGCATTAGCATCGATAGATTGTGCAAAGTCAGCACGAATAGTACCTGCTTCTGCTTCTTGTGGGTTAGTTGCCCCCATTAGGTCACGGTTTTTAGCAATAGCGCCTTCACCTTCAAGCACTTGCACAACAACAGGACCTGACGTCATGAATTCGACTAAGTCACCAAAGAAAGGTCTTTCTTTATGCTCTGCATAAAAACCTTCTGCCTGTTCTTTAGTTAATTGCTGTAACTTAAGCGCAGCAATTTTTAAACCTGCTTGCTCAAAACGAGCAATAATTTCACCAATAACATTTTTTGCAACGGCGTCAGGCTTAATGATTGAAAGGGTTCGTTCGACTGTCACGACAGTGTTCTCCTGAATATAATACGATTAAGTAAATAGCAATGAAGAGTTGCCTGTATCTCCTTCCATAAATACAACTGGAGAACAAGGCGAGCTATTGAATATTTAACAAAATAAAACGCCTCTGCTAGGCGTTTTAGAGCGCGCGTATTGTAAAGATATATAGGTTTTTCAGCAATAGCCAATATTCAGCACAACCAACAGAAAAACTATAAACAAAAAGCTCTTAATAACATTAAGCTATCAAGAAAGCACTAAAAGGCTATTCAATTTCTTCTATCCAGACCGCCTGAATACCTTCTAAGATTTTCTCTCCACAACGATCGGGATCATCATCAAAATCCGGCAACGCTAACACCCAATTGCGAAGATCAACAAAATTGATCGAAAGTGGATCAATATCTGGCTGGCTCTCAGCTAGTTCAATTGCGATTTCCTGAACATCTGTCCATCTTAAAGACATAAAACACCCCCTAACACGGCTACTTTAAACACATTACTTTAGACATCGTTACTTTAAATATCGCTACTTTAACAACCAAGCTGATATTGAAAGAGACTTTAATGATTTTCTGAAACCATATTGATCGTGTATTTTGGAATCTCAACGATTAAATCCTTATCGGCTACCACTGCCTGACAGCTTAAGCGAGAATCAGGCTCTAGGCCCCAGGCCTTATCCAAAAAATCATCTTCCAGCTCGTCTGCTTCTTCAAGAGATTCATATCCCTCTCTAACGATCACATGACACGTGGTACAAGCACAGCTCATTTCACAAGCATGCTCTATCTCGATGCCATTTTTAAGTGCGGCTCTGCAGATAGTTTCCCCCGGTTCAACATCAATGGCTAAACCTTCGGGGCAAATTTCTTCATGGGGTAAAAAAACAACTTTGGGCATATCTACAACCTATTAAAAAGTCCTAAATGAAATATTTATTAATAAAGAGCTAGCCTAACTATCTTGTCTATCATTTAACGGCCACTCATTCCTCAACACGTTGGCATGCGCCATCGCATGCTATTATTTTTCGCTAGTTGCACTTTCCAAGTCATCCAAATGATGACCCGATAAGGCTTGATGAATATTGCTATCCATACGTCTAGCAGCAAAAGTATCAGAGAGCTTATTAACACGCTGCACTTCTAAACGGATAGTGTCGGCACTACTATTATTATGCGCATACTTAAGGTCTTCAATTCCTCTCGCCAAGACATCATATTCTTCCTTACTGAGCAGAGCCTCGCCATCAATAGATAGCGCAGAAGATAACGCTTCAATTAATTGCTCAGCTTCTATTTGCTGCTCTCGTAACGCACGCGCGGCAATATCGTCCTCGGCATTAGCAAAGGAATCTTGAAGCATGGTTGTGACTTCTTCATCACTTAATCCATAGGAAGGTTTAACCGTAATCTCTGCAGCGACACCTGTTGATGTCTCGCTCGCACTCACACTTAATAAACCATCGGCATCAACCTGAAAAGTAACACGGATATGCGCAGCACCTGCCACCATCGGAGGGATGCCGCGCAATTCAAAACGCGCTAATGAGCGGCAATCTTTAACTAGCTCACGCTCACCTTGCAAGACATGAATAGCCATTGCTGTCTGTCCATCTTTGAATGTTGTAAATTCTTGTGCGCGCGCGACAGGAATCGTTGTATTGCGGTGAATCACTTTTTCAACAAGCCCTCCCATTGTCTCTAAACCAAGAGACAGCGGTACAACATCAAGTAACAAAAGATCACTACCTGATTTATTGCCTGCCAGTATGTCAGCTTGCAAGGCAGCGCCCATCGCCACAACACGGTCGGGATCCAAATCAACTAAAGGCTCACAATTAAATAACTCTGCCACCTTTTCTCGCACACGAAGACTACGCGTCGAACCGCCCACCATAACAACATTATCAATGTCGGCCTTATCAACACCAGCGTCTCGCAAACTACGCTTACAAGATAACAGTGTTTTATTAATTAAAGGGTCTGCTAATTTATTAAAATCATCACGACTCAAATTAAGAGCAGTATTGTTATAACTGGCAGTCGCAATCACATTATCACTAAGCTGTTCTTTTAAAGCGCACGCTATATCGAGTAATTCACGCTCCACATTAGGCGTCAAACTCTCTAGAAAAATAGCCTCATCACCCAGCTGCTCTACTATCCAGCGCATAATGGCATAATCGAAGTCATCACCACCCAGTGCCGAGTCGCCACCCGTGGCCAACACCTCAAAGACACCTTTATTTAAGCGTAAAACAGAGATATCAAAAGTGCCGCCACCCAAGTCATAAATAGCAATTAGGCCGCTCTCACCTTTATCAAGTCCATAGGCAATAGCGGCAGCCGTTGGCTCATTGAGTAGGCGCAAAACATTTAAGTCGGCAAGCTTAGCTGCATCCTTTGTTGCCTGTCGCTGGGCATCATCAAAATAAGCAGGGACTGTTATCACCACACCATCTAAATTGCCACCTAAACTTTCTTTACCGCGTGCTGCGAGCTCTACAAGAATATCTGCCGATACCTGAATAGGCGTTTTAATTCCAGCCGCCGTTTTAATATGCGGCACAGATGAATCTGTATCCACAAATTCATAGGGAAACTGCTGCTCGGATGCTTCAAGCTCTTGCTTGCCACGCCCCATTAATCGTTTAATAGAAATAAGTGTATTGAGCGGATCCTTTGCAGCATTATTTTTTGCGTCAAGACCGACGACCGTTTTAGTACTTGTATAATGCACAACAGATGGAAGTAATGTATTTCCATTGATATCTGGCAAGGCGACTGCCTTAGCGTCCTTCACAGTTGCCACTAGAGAATTTGTCGTACCCAGATCAATACCCACTGCTCGTTTTACAGCGTGTGGTTCAGGCGACTGGCCAGGTTCTGAGATTTGCAATAACGCCATAAAATTTATACCTTAACTTCTTTAGCTTAACCCTAAAATCATATGAAGGTTTATATGTAATGCAATAATTAGCAACATAATTAATCTAACAGTTTATCTTCCAAGCGCTCTATTTCAATCAACATTTTTTCAACAAAATGTAACTTAGCAACTGATTGCTGCGCCGCTATAAATTGTCCATTTGCATACATTGATTCAAAGGTTTCGAGTAATGCATCGCGCTGTTTATTCGCAGTCTCGGTGAATTCATCAAGCTTATCGCTTGCAACGACTGTATCAATCGAGGCCGCATTAATTTCATCGGACAGATCTGCTAAAGATTCACGCCACTCCATTTGCATAAACAAAAACTGCCCATCTTTAATAGTAATACTATCGCTATTTAGTGGGTTTCCGGACAGTTCTAATAAATACTCAGCACGTAGCAAAGGTGATTTTAATGCCTGATGTGCGCTATTTATATAAGCAGAAAACTGTACGGCTATTCGTTGCTCAGCTGCACTTACACTTGCAAACTTGTCTGGATGCGACTCTTTTTGCAATTCTAAATAGCGTTTTGACACTACATCAAGATCCACTGCGAATTTGGCCTCGACACCAAACAACTCAAAATAACTTTGCGTAAAATCCATAATTTATCGTCACTAAAACAAAAACCGGTGCCAAGGCACCGGAATTACTATCATCTTATTTAAGGAGCCTTTAGTAAAGAGAAGCATTAAACATGAAAACTTTCACCACAACCACAAGCACTTTTCATATTTGGGTTCTTAAATTGAAAGCCTTCATTCAACCCTTCTTTGACAAAATCAAGCTCTGTGCCATCAAGATAAAGAAAACTCTTTGGATCAACGACCAAATTAAAACCACCTTGATCAAACACTTTATCTTCTGCGGCTGGTGTATCAACAAATTCTAATACATAAGACAAACCTGAGCACCCCGCCGTTTTGACACCAACGCGGATACCCATACCTTTGCCACGCCCTTCCATTTGCTTTGCAATATGCTGTTTTGCAGGCTCTGTCATTAATATAGCCATTGCTCGGGACTCTCTTAAACTCTTTGTATTAATATTGCGACTTATTACTATTTACTGGCTACGCTTTTCACGTAGGTCAGTAATTGCTGCTTTAATCGCGTCTTCTGCCAATACTGAGCAGTGAATTTTAACCGGTGGTAATGCTAACTCTTCTGCAATTTGGGTATTTTTAATTTCACCGGCTTCATCAAGTGTTTTACCTTTTACCCACTCGGTCAATAACGAGCTTGAAGCGATAGCAGAACCACAACCATAGGTTTTAAATTTTGCATCTTCAATAATGCCGTCGTCGCTGACCTGTATTTGTAAGCGCATTACATCGCCACAGGCAGGTGCTCCTACCATACCGGTACCAACATTATCAGAATCCGCATCCATTTTGCCGACGTTTCTAGGGTTTTCATAATGATCAATTACTTTATCACTGTAAGCCATGATAATTCTCCACTCAAATTTTTATCAATAATTACAAGCGACGGAAAGCCGCCACTAGTCTATGTTTAATGTGCTGCCCACTCTATCGAATTTAAATCGATGCCATCTTTATGCATATCCCAAAGAGGTGATAACTCACGTAGCTTTTCAACGGCCAGATGCACTTGCCCTACCGCATAATCTACTTCTTCTGCCGTTGTGAAACGGCCAAAACTAAAGCGTAGAGAGCTATGGGCAAGCTCATCACTTAAACCTAAAGCACGTAACACATAAGAAGGCTCTAAACTTGCAGAAGTACAAGCAGACCCCGATGAAACCGCTAAATCCTTAAGAGACATTATTAGTGATTCACCTTCAACAAAGGCAAAACTGACATTGAGGTTATGTGGTACACGCTGGTCGAAAGAACCATTAATGTGCACTTCTTCCATATCTTTTACGCCAGCTAAAAAACGATCGCGCAGAGCAAGCGCATGCTCGCGGTCTTGGTCTATTTCAAGCTTAGCTAATCGAAACGCCTCACCCATACCAACAATTTGATGGGTTGGCAATGTGCCAGAACGCATACCGCGCTCATGACCACCACCATGAATCTGTGCCTCTAGACGCACGCGAGGCTTGCGGCGTACATAAAGCGCTCCAACACCTTTGGGGCCATAGGCTTTATGAGCACAAAGAGAAATTGCATCAATTTTCATTGTCTCAACATCAATGGGTAATTTGCCAGGGCTTTGCGCAGCATCTACATGAAAAAATACTTTACGCTCACGACAAATTTCACCAATAGCGGCAATATCATTAACGACACCAATTTCATTATTAACGTGCATCAATGACACAACGGTAGTGTCTTCACGAATGGCGTCTGCTACTTGCTGTGGTGCGATTAAACCTTGATTATCAGGCTCTAGGTAGGTTAACTCATAACCTTCTCGCTCTAACTGACGACAGGTATCAAGTACCGCTTTATGCTCGATCTTTGACGTAATAATGTGCTTACCACGCTTATGATTAAAATGAGCTAAACCTTTAATAGCTAAGTTATCGGACTCAGTCGCACCGCTCGTCCAAACAATTTCACGAGCGTCAGCATTTAGATAATCCGCTACATTTTGGCGCGCTTGTTCTACGGCCTCTTCAGCTTTCCAGCCAAAAGCATGAGAACGCGAAGCGGGGTTACCAAAATTACCTGCCATTGTTAAACAATTCATCATTGCTTCTGCTACACGCGGGTCAACCGGTGTTGTTGCAGAGTAATCAAAATAAATGGGGAGTTGTAAGGACATAGTCGTAAATACCTTGTTAATCTAACTGCCACAAATCAGCAGTTAATTGTTTTCAAAATTCAATTCAGACGAGAAGAAGAGATAACATTGATTCTATCGCCAATGTGAGCAAATTCTTCTTGCTGCTCTTGCTGCCTAAGAGATACTTGCTGAACGTCTTTACGCGCAACGAGATCTGCCAGACTAATTCCACTTAAAAATTTATGAATTTGCACACTCAGATCCTCCCAAAGGTGATGAGTTAAGCAAATTTCACCATTATTGCAATTACCTTTACCATTACAGTTAGTCACATCAATAGACTCATTAACGGCATCAACTATTTGTGCAATAAAAATAGCATCCAAAGCACGACTCAGCTGATAACCACCACCAGGGCCACGAACACTGGCAACTAATTCAGACTTGCGCAATTTAGAAAATAGCTGCTCTAAATATGACAAAGATATTTCCTGTCGTTTAGATATATCCGCTAGACTGACAGGCCCTTCTGAGGCATGTATCGATAAATCTAGCATCGCTGTGACGGCATAACGTCCTTTCGTAGTGAGTCGCATAAATAGGCTATCTGCATCAATGGCTGTAATTTAATTGAACAACAGTATGCAATACCCTACTATTACAGTCAAGTATAAAACCAACTGTTTTAGTGCGGTTTATTTCTTCTCATCTAATTCTTCGCCGTCCCTACCTTTTAAGCCCCTAATTTTGTTGTCCGTATGAAAAATATAGTTTTGAATAGAGGTCAGCATACCTCGCATAATGGCAAGCTCCATTTCATCTAAACGTACTCTGTTATAGAGCCGTCTCAACCGTGTCATGGTCTGGCGGGGGTTATCTGTTTGAATAAAGCCCAGTTTTTCTAATGTATCTTGCAGATGTGAATAATAGTTCTCTAACGCATCTAGTTTAGCTGGCGGCATATCCCAATCATCAAAATGTAGTGCCTCACCTGAATTTTGTTTGATAAGGCAACTCATGCGTAACTCGTAAGTGAGCACCTGCACCGCGGCAGCTAAATTCAGCGAGCTATAATCTGGATTCGTTGGAATATGAACATGATAGTGGCACTTATGTAACTCTTCATTGGTGAGGCCACGGTCTTCGCGACCAAAAAGAATGGCAATTGGGTGCTCACTCGCCTCTACAACTGCCCTCTCGCCGCATTCACGAGGTGTAAATAATGGCCAAGGAATTCGCCTTTCTCGTGCACTGGTACCTACAACTAGCCCGCAATCTGCAATGGCATCGTCCAAGCTGGCAACCACTTTGGCACCGGCCAATACATCACCAGCATTAGCTGCTCGCCATTGCGCCTGCTCCGAGGGGTAATCTTTTGGCTCGACAAGATATAACTGCGTTAAGCCCATATTTTTCATGGCCCGTGCCACACCACCGATATTGCCTGGATGGGAAGTATTCACCAAGACTATGCGAATATTGTCGAGTAAAGTCTGACTTTCATCAGTTAAGGATGCGTGATCTGAAGCCATAATAGATAAATTGGATGCCGAGAGACATAATCGTTTAAGTAAAGGCGCGCATTCTACATTAGATTAAGCGACAACCCCAACAAGCTATGCTGCTATCTGTTAATTTGCTAAGAGAAGTACCATTTCACTATATTGGCAATTGCTTGCTATAAAACGAACAAACTATCCGCTATAATTCGCGGCCATTTAGGATGATCGCGCATCATCTCTGTTCGTTACTATTTTTATCTTATTCTACTGGTGAGACCCCCTATGGAACCAATGTTGACCATGGCATTACGTGCTGCTCGTAAAGGAGCTGAAGTCCTTGAAAAAGCAATACAGCACCGAGACGTAATTAAAATTGAAGAAAAGTCAAAAAATGACTATGTAACTGAGGTTGATAGGGCCGTAGAAAAAGAAATAATCTACCATCTGCGCAGAGCCTACCCTGACCACAATTTTAATGGCGAAGAAAGCGGTAAAACCGCTGGCAAAGACTCCGATTACGAATGGATAATCGACCCTATCGATGGCACAACTAACTTTATCAATGGTATCCCACACTTTGCTATCTCCATTGCCTGCACACACAAAGGTAGGCTAGAACACGGCGTCATACTCGACCCCTTAAAACGAGAAGAATTTACAGCAAGTCGAGGCAAAGGAGCTGCACTCAATGACAGACGAATCCGGGTATCCCAACGCAAGAGCATGAGTGGCGCTCTGATAGCCACAGGCATTCCCTTTAATGGTAAAACGATGGAGCATATCACGCCCTACCTACAAAATATGGAGGAGGTACTCCGACAAGAAACTGCCGGGATACGTAGAATGGGTGCAGCATCTCTTGACCTTGCCTATGTCGCAGCAGGACGCTACGACGGCTTTTGGGAAATGAAATTAAAACCTTGGGATATTGCAGCAGGAATTTTACTGGTAAAAGAAGCCGGTGGTTTTGTCAGCGACTTTCATGGCGGCAACGATATGATGAAATCGGGCAACATCGTTTGTGCATCGGGTAAAGTATTTAAATCGCTACTATCGATTACTGGAAAACACTTAAGAGATGTATAACAATAGCAACCCATGCAACAAGCGACCACTCTCATTTACACTGTGTCGGCTTTTCCAAGGAATCGATTAAATGCAGCAAGCAAATGATTAATCTCCAAGGGTTTGGTTAAGTATTCATCAAACCCCATTTTCAATCCATTCTCAATATCATTTGTCATCGCACTTGCCGATAAAGCTATCACTGGCAAGTGCTTAATTTTTGAATCTGTTTTAATAACGTCTAACATTTCGTAACCACCGATACCGGGTAAATTAATATCCAACAAAACGATATCTGGCACGGAAGATCGAATATCATATAGACCCAATAGAGGGTCAGTTTTCGATAATAAGTTTAGCTGAGGGTAAGGCTTAAGCCACTCTTCCAGTAAGCGTATATTAGAAACATTATCTTCTATATAAAAAATATTTTTTGCCTCCGTAAAACTCAGCTGGACAGCAGAGGGCTCAACCCTACGCTGCCGAGCAATAGTCGCTGGATGCACATAAGACTTTTCAAAAATAGAAAAATATAACTTAAAACACGCGCCAACTGCGACATCGTCGTCATAAATAATTTTACCCTTCATCGCCAACACCAGCTGCTCTGTGAGCACCAAACCTAAACCACTACCTTCAACCGATGATCTTTCAGCACCTAGGCGATTAAACATTTCAAAAAGAGAAGATTGTTTTTCAAGAGGAACACCTGGACCAGTATCAGTAACCGATATAACAAACTCATTAGACTCTAGAAAAAAACCAACTCTAACCTCTCCATTAACTACATTGTATTTAATGGCATTATTAACAAGATTAATTAGGCATTGACGCAGGCGAATTCTATCAACATTGATATGAATATCCTGTAGGCCATTTTCTTCAAAAACAAGTGATATATTGTTAGTTTTGGCACTCTCCTTACAATAACTGAATACCTCTTTAACCGAAGAAGATGGCTGTAGCGGCTCCATCGATAATGATAATTTTTCAGCCTCAATTTGAGCCAAATCCAATACATCGTTAATCAAACGCAGTAAATATTTACCTGCATTATTAATATGGTCTGCATTTTCTTGTTGCGAATTATTTAAGGTAGTGTCATTAGATAACAAACTAGAAAAACCAAGAATAGAATTCAGAGGTGTACGCAACTCATGACTCATACTCGACAAGAAATTTGTCTTCGATTTATTCGCTTTTTCGGCATCATTTTTCGCGCGTCTAACACGCTCTTCTGTCTCTTTAATTTTAGTGATATCAATATTAATACCCGAGGCTAAAATTAGGCGACCATGAACATTAAAAATACCGTGACCACGTGTCCTCATCCAAAACATTTGCCCCTCTTCACCGAACATCCGATATTCCATATTGATCGGTTGCTGTGTTGCAAAGTGCTTTCTAATTGAGATGTGCATGGTATGTAAGTCATGCGGATGGATGTGTGAAACCCAAATTGAGAGCCGCTCATTCTCGGGTAATGCATCGACTTCAGCTTCTGTATAACCAAGATGCGCCCAAAAACTATGAGATGTATGCAACTTGCCTACACGCCCGGCTTTACGTGGGTTAATGTTAGCATCGGTCGCAGACCACTCCCAAATACCATCATTTGAAGCAGCCAACACACGCTCATGCCTTGATTCCGACAAACGCAGCGCTTTTTCTGTTTCTTTTAAATGCGACAAGTCGAAGTTAACGCCTGTCATATAAGTTACACGTCCACCATCGTCACGTGTAGAACTTGCTGAGGCTTGAGTCCAACGGTAGGTACCATCTTTTGCACGAATACGATAAACAATATCGATAGGCGTGTCATCACGCAGTTGATCCATGAGCGCTTTATAAACAAAGCCAAAGTCATCGGGATGAACATACTCTTGGATAAAGTCGGCTGATGTCAATTCACCAGTGACATCCTCATAACCCAAGTTACGCCAAAAGCCACCACCAACACGATAACCGCCTTCTGCTAAGTCCCACTCCCAAAATGCATAACCTGCACCTGTTAGTAGACGCCGATAACGAGAAAGCGATTCATTTAATAAATTAGGAAAATTAGATAGAGTGTCGTCATCGGGCAACCATTGAGACATAGGAAGAGCCTACTAAGAGATCAATATATTTAGAGGCTCTGAATAAATCGTGGATAATTTCTAGCGGGCTTTAATAACCTGTTACTCGTTGAAGCGTTACCTCAAATTAGGCTATTTTTCCTTGCCAGAAATTCCACTCAGACTTATTCAGGAACTCTTTTTACTTTTATCGGCGCCTATTGCCTAGTTAGCACCAAGCAATAAACACACAATTATTAGATGAAAATCCATCAACAATACGATGGCTTAGATATTATTTATAGCCACTTTTAGTCATTGACTAATAACCTCTCAATAACGTCTCTAAGGCATACCGTCTAATTCGGCACCCTCTTTCTCCGGCGTTATCAAATCTTCTTTTGTAATATGCATAAATAACAATACATTAGCTGCCACATAAACTGATGAATAGGTACCAATAACAACACCGATAATCAGCGCAACGGAAAATGCGTGAATTAATTCCCCACCAAAAAAGAAAAGTGCCAGTAAAACTAATAAAGTCGTTAACGATGTAACTAAGGTACGCCCTAGTGTTTGGGTAAGAGATACATTGATAATATCAATAGGCCCTGCATTACGCAGCTTACGAAAATTTTCTCGAATACGGTCGCAAACAACAATGGTGTCATTCAAAGAATAACCAATAACCGCCAGCACAGCAGCCAATACTGTTAAATCAAAATCCAATTTAAATAGAGAGAAAAAGCCGACTACGATAATGACATCATGTGCGAGAGCGGCAACAGCACCCACAGAAAACTTAATTTGGAAACGTAAAGCCACATAAACCATCACAACAGCGAGGGCGAATAATAAACCAAGCCCACCTTGATCACGGAGCTCATCACCAACCTGAGGGCCAACAAACTCTGTACGCTTGATAATTACGCCACTGTCTGTCGAAGACTCTAGCGTTC
This sequence comes from uncultured Pseudomonadales bacterium, assembly GCA_947488935.1. GTDB lineage: Bacteria > Pseudomonadota > Gammaproteobacteria > Pseudomonadales > Cellvibrionaceae > CANLBN01. Next base: position 195,823 of record CANLBN010000003.1, on the reverse strand, counting down.
TTTTTGTGAGCTTCTCGGCAACTACCTGAACACCATCGGCACTTAAGACCGAGAACTTGTCATCTTCTATATCTGTTAATGAATAACCTGCTAAACCTAAGCTAGACAAAGCGGTATCAATATTTGTGAGCACCTCTTGTGAATTACTCACAATATCAATAATCAAGCCGCCATTAGGCAGGCGCTCGTCAGTGCGATTATCCACTTGCTTAACCAAAATATTTTCAGCAGAAAGGCTATCGACGAGTATAGAGAGCTGTGCAGTTATTAATTCGGCTCTATCTTGCTGAGTGGTAATCTTGACGTCTTTATCTGAGCCAAAATTGACAGCAACGACATTTTTAAAGCCATTTGCTTCGAGAGTTTCTCGAACTTTAGCCAAGTTAGCCGGCTCATCAAACTGCGCTTCAACCTGTAAGCCACCCGTAAAATCTAAACCAAATTGTAGGCCATTAATAGCAAGAGAGGCTAACGAGCCCAACAAAAGAAGTAGAGAAAAAGCAACCGCTACAAAGCGTTGCTTCATAAAATTAATCATAGGGCTTTTTAAGCCATACGGATGTTTATTTTTTGATTCACTCATGGTCGACCCCTATATCCAAAGTTTTTTCACGGCACGACCACCGTAGATCAAATTAATAATAGAACGAGTACCCACAATTGCGGTAAACATTGATGTCAAAATACCAATAGCTAGTGTCACAGCAAAGCCCTTCACTGAGCCGGTACCCACGCCATATAAAATAATGGCAACAATTAAGGTAGTAATATTCGCATCAAGAATTGTGGTAAATGCACGATCAAAACCGGAGTTAATCGCTTGTTGAGGCGACAAACCATTGGCAAGTTCTTCTTTAACACGCGAGAAGATCAACACATTGGCATCAACGGCCATACCCACCGTAAGCACAATACCAGCAATTCCAGGCAATGTTAACGTGGCACCAAACAGCGACATAATAGCGACAAGCAATACTAGATTAACAGCCAAAGCGATATTTGCAGCAACACCAAAAGCCTTATAAAAAACTAACATAAAGACAAGCACTAAGAACAAACCAATTTGCACCGATTTAACACCTAGCGCAATATTTTCAGCACCGAGCGATGGCCCAATTGTACTCTCTTGTACAAATTGCATAGGCGCTGCCAACGCACCTGAGCGAAGCAATAAGGCAAGCTCTGAGGCCTCTGCCGAGCTCCCCAAGCCAGTTGTTCTAAACTGTGCATTTAACGCACTTTGAATAGTCGCCAAACTAATGATTTTTTTCTCGATAATCTGTACTGGCTTTTCAAGCTTATTGCCCTGAGCGTCTCGAGTCTGGGTCTTGTACTCAATAAATAATACACCCAAGTTACGCCCAACATTTTTTACCGTTGAGCGGAACATTTTGTTACCGCCTTCACTGCTCAGATCGATATTTACCTGAGGCAAACTAGTTTGGGAGTCAAAACTGGCCTGCGCACCTGTCACACTATCACCGGTAATGATTGGCGTTCTCTCCAAAAATGCAGTACGCGCGAAACCACCCTCACTATCACGAAACTCAAACTCTTCTTTACTCGAGGAAAGTGCGCTTGGCTCAGCTTCTAAGCGAAACTCCAAGTTGGCTGTTTTACCAATAATACGCTTTGCCTCTGCCGTATCTTGTACTCCCGGAAGCTCGACAACAATGCGGTTGCTACCTTGGCGCTGAACAATAGGTTCAGATACACCTAATTCATTAACACGGTTACGCAAGGTTGTTAAATTTTGATCAACAGCATATCGCTCCAGTAAAGCGACTTCTTGCTCAAGCATTTCACCTTCAATAATAAACTGATCGTTCTCTTTATCGGTAGTAAAGATAAATTGTGGATTTTGTCGGCGTAAAATAGCTGCTGCACTGTTGCGTGCATCCTCAGCAGTGAAACGCGCAACAATACGATTATCTTGGGTTGCCACAACGGATTTATACCGGATACGCGCCCTTCGTAGCTCACTTTTAGCAATATCCGCGATGCTTTCTATACGAGCGGTAATGACGGAGCCAGTATCAACCTCCATTAAAAAGTGCACACCACCGGACAAGTCCAACCCTAGTTTCATTGGGCTGGCACCTAGGCCATCCAACCAATCGGGTGTCGTTGGAGCAAGGTTCAACGCAACAATATAATCATCGCCCAATACATCTTTAATTAACTCTTTCGCGCGTAATTGATCACCTTGATCTTTAAGGCGAATTAGCCCTCTAGTGCCCGTGGCAATGTCACCAAAGAATTCAATATTCTCCTTCTTTAAGGCAGAGGTGGCTCTTTTAAGCGTAGAAGAGTTGATTTCAAGCGCGCTAGAAACACCTGATATTTGAACTGCTGGATCGGGAGAGTATAAATTTGCAGCAGAGTATAGGAGACCCGATATAACCACACAAAGGATCAGTAGATTTTTCCAAAGAGGATAACGATTTAACATAGAGTAAATTATTTCTTAAATGTCAGTAAATGTGGCTGGAGTAAAAGTGTAGTTAATTAACCTGCTATCTATCTTTTAAGCCTAACCATCTTTTCATTAAACCACATTCCTCAAGTAATAAAGAATACAGCTAATCGCGAATTATACCCATTTATTCTATTTAGGTCTTAGCCTATATGGGGCTATTATCCGCCACTTTCAATTTATTGTGGCATTTTAGGCTCACAAACTTAAAGTGGTGGCACTTCCAGCCCTTGACGCTGATAAAATTCAGCGACAAAGCTAGTCAATCGACCATCCCCAATCGCGTCGCGTAAACCTGACATCAATTGTTGGTAGTGGTATAAGTTATGTATCGTATTAAGCTGAGCACCTAGCATCTCGCCACATTTGTCTAAATGATGCAGATAACTACGCGTAAAGTTTTTGCAGGTATAGCAAGCGCAATTAGCATCTAGCGGCGAGGTATCATGGCGATGTTTTGCGTTACGTATTTTGATGACACCTTCGCTAACAAATAAATGCCCATTACGTGCATTGCGGGTTGGCATAACGCAGTCGAACATATCGATACCACGACGAACCGCCTCAACGATATCAGCAGGTTTACCCACCCCCATTAAATAACGCGGTTTATCGGCTGGCATTTTATGGGCAGTGTGATTCAGTACACGAATCATATCCTCTTTGGGCTCACCAACCGACAAGCCACCTATAGCATAGCCATCAAAATTCATCTCTCTCAGACCCGCTAAGGATTCATCTCTAAGTGATTCGTACATACCACCTTGTATGATGCCGAACAAAGCAGAAGGGCTATCGCCATGAGCATCTAAACTTCGCTTTGCCCAGCGTAGCGACAACTCCATTGATGCTTTCGCTTCAACTTCAGTTGCGGGATAGGGTGTACACTCATCAAAAATCATCACGATATCGGAGCCAAGCTTACGTTGCACATCGATAGACTCTTCTGGGCCAACAAAGACCTTACTGCCATCGATAGGGGACTGAAAAGTCACCCCCTTTTCGGTGATTTTGCGTAACTTACCTAAACTAAATACTTGAAAACCACCCGAGTCCGTGAGAATTGGGCCATCCCACTGCATAAAATCATGTAAATCACCATGAGCCTCAATGACCTCTGTACCTGGTCGCAGCATCAAATGAAAGGTATTACCTAGGATAATATGCGCGCCTATCGCTTTAATATCCTTGGGGGTCATACTCTTTACCGTACCGTAGGTTCCCACGGGCATAAAGGCTGGCGTCTCTACTACACCTCGAGGAAAACGTAGTCGACCACGGCGCGCCTTGCCATCGGTATTGTCTAGCTCAAATTGCATAAAACAATTATCTGTTGTCATTGTGGCCTCACCGTTATTTCATATTGTTCAATTATTTAGAGATGGTTTCAGTATGCGCACTGGGGTTACGTGTCATCCACATAGCATCGCCATAGCTAAAAAAGCGATATCTCTGCTCTACCGCCTCTTGATAAGCCGCCATAATGTGCTGATACCCTGCAAAAGCAGATACCAACATGAGTAAGGTTGACTCTGACAAGTGGAAATTAGTGATTAAGGCATCCACCTGTTTGAATTGAAAGCCAGGGTAAATAAAAATATCCGTATCCCCTTCGTAGGGTACGAGTTCTGTTTGCTCGGATTTTTGTGCAGCACTCTCTAGACAGCGAACACTTGTCGTACCCACGGCAACAACTCTGCGACCCTGACTTTTTGCGGTATTAACCACATCGCAAGTAGGCTGATCAATAGTCATCCACTCAGAATGCATATGATGCTCTTTAATATTATCAACACGCACTGGCTGAAAAGTCCCCGCTCCCACATGCAAAGTCACATATGCCACTTCAACACCTTTTTCTTTTATTGCCTGCATTAATGGCTCGTCAAAATGCAGGCCAGCGGTAGGAGCAGCAACAGCACCTGCGTGCTCACCGTAAACCGTTTGGTAGCGTGACTTATCGTCCAGAGTATCTTCACGGTCAATATAAGGTGGCAATGGCATATGCCCTATTGACTCCAACATGGGGATTAGCAAGTGCTCACCACAATCTAACTCGAATAGCTCACCCTCTCGCCCATTAACCATTATGGAAAAGTCATCAACGAGTAATTTAGCGCCAGCTTTAGGCGACTTACTCGCGCGTACATGGGCTAAAAAACGGTGTTGATCTAATACACGCTCGACCAAAATCTCAATACGACCGCCACTCTCTTTACGCCCAAATAAACGCGCAGGAATCACCTTAGTATTGTTAAAAACCATAACATCACCCGCCTGCAATTGTGCTAACAGGTCGATAAAGTTCCGGTGTTGATAATCACCCGTAGCGCCATCTAAACACAGCAAGCGGCTACCGGTTCGTTCGGGTGTGGGAAAGCGAGCAATCAGCTCATCGGGTAAACTGTAACTAAAATCTTGGCGGTGCATAGTAATATATGAGGCAGTAAAGGTGCTTTATAGAAAAGCGGCAAGGTTAGCCGAATTCTCGGCAAAACACCACGATTGCAGCATAAAAGAGCCCGATAAGAATAAGAACAGTTGACGAGGCCAAAGCCACTGTTATAATCCTCGGCCCATGTACAAGAGGTACGTGAGATTGCCCAAGGTTGGGCTACATTGATGGGTTAACAGCCTCTCTTTGCCAGTGTGGTGGAATTGGTAGACACGCGGCATTCAAAATGCCGTTTCTTCGGGAGTGCCGGTTCGAGTCCGGCCACTGGTACCATTATTAGTATTATCTTTTCTAGAAAACCTCAGATACCTCGTATCATAATAGATGCTCAGACGAGAACCGGCACAGACGGTTCGACAAAATTGTCAGGAACAATTTTGGACGCCTTTCTTATAAGATAGGCGGGCGATAGCCCAAGCACAGGATGTGCGAGTCAATCCGGCCACTGGTACCATTTAGTATTATTTTATCTAGTAAACCTCAGATACCTCGTATCATAATAGATGCTCAGACGAGAATCGGCACAGTCGGTTCGACAAAATTGTCAGGAACAATTTTGGACGCCTTTCTTATAAGATAGGTGGGCGATAGCCCGAGCACAGGGTGTGTGAGTCAGTCCGGCCACTGTACCAAATATAAAAAAGCCTGCTCTAAAGGTACAGATAGCCAGCTATCTCAGCATCGCTATTAAGTATTCGAATGACACGCTTGTAGTATCAGTTTATCCCCATCTCTAAACCAAGCACTACCTGAACGGATCGTTAAATGAATGCCGCCAACCCAATCGTCTATTCCATTAACATCTACAACATTCTGCTTGCCCTTTAATACCTCCAAGCCAAATTCTGTGATTTTTGTTGTGGTTTCTCGCAGAGATTCGTCCATTGCATTTAATGAAAGTAATGGTTTTTTAAGGCTTGCTTGCGCCATATTTTTTAGCCGATCAAATAAATAAGTATCTCCAACAACATCAAATATATGGGGGTATTTATCTGGATACATATCCTGTGTCATCGCCTCAGCGATAATACGTAGAGTATTGGGCGCATGATCTTTGGCGGCATTGAGAATAAGCTCATCAAAGTGGCTTAAACCATTTGATAGTTTTGGAAAGCGATAAAATAAACTCTTTAGAGAGCTATGGAGCAAAGGTAGGCTTGCTTGTTTTAATTTAAGTATCCGCATCAAATCTTCTGGGTTGCCAGCTGTCACTATCTCCCACACCTCTAAACAAAAGGCAATTTGTGCATCATTAAGTCTCAATGACTCAGGTTTTAAGGCTTCTATCTGTTCTGGACTTAGTATACCCAAGCCTATAACAGTCAGATTATTATCCGCATGAGTGTATTGATAGATTGCCAACTTGCTAAAATCTAGGCCATGAACATCAAATAACTTAACTAGAAAAACCAACAATAGGTGGTCACTCAGTGCGCAACCTACCCATAAGTTTATTTTATCTGCGCATTTAAGTTGATCAAAGTCGTTATAAAAGTCATTAGGGGCTGTTGCAATATCATCAATCCCATCAAACCCCTGCTTGACATACATTGCTGCCCAATAATCCCTACGGTATTTAGCCCACTGCTTGATATCAACATAAGCCTTGAGTCTTCCGCAAGAAAGCACATCTCTAAATACGAGCAATTCCTCTTGCGGCGGATGAAACGCTTGCCTAAAACAACCAGCCGCACTGTCACCATTTAAAATATGCATTGAATAAACCTCCTGTACTTAGCAGATAACAAACACCCATCATCTATATTTTCCAAAGTGAACACCCATCAACACATAAAATATGATCATGGATGTTAAATAAGCTCTACACCTGCCCTCTATCATTATTACTCAAAAATTGAATAAGAGGAAAAAAGATAAGAGACTGAATATAAAATGAAACCTAAGTAAATTTTTAGAAGAAGAGAAGCGCAAACTAAGCGATGAAGAGCCAGATCAATACTGGCACGATCCTGCAATTCAGAAAAATCTTGTTTTTACCGATAAAGAAACAAAATTTCCGTACTTTTATTTGGGTTTAATTGAAAGCAATACATATCTTAACTCTGGTGGTGAGATATTATATTTTTATGAGTCTCAACATCAGAAAGTTATCCTTATTTACGACTTTTCCTAATTTATAAGCAGCCCCCCATTTTAGCTTGCCCAGCTAGTCGAATTCATTCAAACAAAACTCAACTCGTTGCTCGGCACTAAGGCTTTTATGCCTAAAGGTATTCACTTTATTTTCGATCAGCCTAAGCCGTGGCTTTAAGCCACAGCCATTAGCAATTTGTATAGCTAAACCTGGGCGTGCATTGAGTTCTAATACCAACGGCCCGTGCTGAACATCAAGCACAATATCTGCACCCAAAAACCCCAATTGTGTTTCGTCGTAGCATTGCGCTGCAAGCAATAACAAATTATTCCAATCGGGCACTTGTAACTCTTCGAGCAAACGATGTGTATCGGGATGTTCTTTTACCGGCTTACCAAATTGAACCGCATGCAGCGCTTTACCTGATACGATATCAATACCCACACCAACGGCACCTTGGTGTAAATTGGCTTTACCATCGGATGCTTGTGTCGATAGACGCATCATCGCCATAATAGGATAACCTTTAAAAACAATTACTCGTATGTCTGGCACACCTTCATAACTAAAATCGCTAAAGGCATCGTCAAATTCAATAATGCGTTCAACGATTGCGATATCAGACTTGCCTCCTAAACTGTAAAGACCCGCTAAAATATTAGAACAGTGGCGTTTTAAGTATTCTATATCAACAACCGCGCCGTTCGCCTTTATATAATTAAAATCCCGACCGTTAGCTTCGACCTGCTGAATAACTAAAATGCCTTTACCGCCGCTGCCTTTCGCAGGCTTGATAACAAAACCAGAAGATGCGGGCAAAAAATCAATCAGCTTTTGAATCGTAGACTGTTCTTTAATCGTTGAAATAAGCTCTGGCACATTAATACCAGAGCTTTCTAACAATTGCTTAGTTTGTAGTTTGTCGTCAACAAGGGGGTACAAGTGTCGAGGATTATAGCGAGAAACATAACGACTGTTTCTTTCGTTCATGCCTAAAATACCCAACTTATGCAAACTAAATGGGTTAGCGAACATTTACTTCTCCACCATACTTTTAAAGCGAATAAGTTCGAACAAACGATACCCAGTGTAATTACCTAAGGCCAAAATGAATGCCAATAAAATCAGCTGTATCCCTAAAAAGTTAAAGGTTAAGTGCCTGACCCAATCGTTAGTCATTGCCAAATAAGCCAGTAGCGCCGTCAACAAACTACCACCACCTTGCACAAACACTTCTTTGGGGCCCTCTTCCTCCCACAGAATTGACATACGCTCGATTGTCCAGGCCAAAATAATCATAGGGAAGAAGGTGATTTTTAAACCTTCTACAAGACCGATTTTAAAACTCATCACACTAAAAATAGCAATAATAGCAATAACCGTAATAATCACTGCCGAGATTCTTGCAACCAGTAACAAATTAAGCCGAGAAAGATAACTGCGTAATAACAGCCCAAAAAATACAATTAATAAAAAGCCCACAAGACCTGTCATCAACGATGTTTGGATAAAAGCTAAGGCAATTAATACCGGCATAAACGTACCTGAGGTTCTCAAGCCAACAAGAATCCTCAACAAACAAACGACAAGTGCACCAACAGGTAATAACAAGATTGTTTTGAACAGCGCCTGCTCTTCTAGCGGCAAGGTATGGATAGAAAAATTAATCAGGTTTTGCTCTAAATTTTGCTGCGCTTTTATAGCAGCACCAATAGATTCTCGCTGTCGAATAATAGAAAAGGTCACAATTGAATCAAAACCACCAACGACTTCAAGTATTGGCTTAGAGGCTTGTGACCAAAGCAAATGGTTTTCGGGAATGTTACGCTGCCCTGTTATAGGATCAAAAATAATTGATTGCTTATTATCTGTACCTGCCTCATCAAACCAGACCTTAACCAATGTCGTTAATGATTGACGACGCCTACCATCCTCTAGTTTTAATGCATAAATTAAGCTAGCCGAAATGTTATTTTGATTTAATAATTTAACTGCAAGCTCAGCTTCATCAGGCACGTCTTTTTTCAACAGGGAAATATTTTCGTCATTTTCTTTTAGCGCTAAAAAAAGTTGCTGGGCAAAGCTAACCGAACCCGCTGACCTTTGATTAACTTGGTCGACAACCTGATTGGCAGCGGTCTGATACGGCTCTGACCAAACAACTGACAAAACATCAGGCGCCTTACTTTGATCACTCTCTTGTTCATTATTAACCAAAAAAGTAGCTCGATAAAAAAGACTTTGAGGGCCACTAGCCTCCCTTTTGGTCCATTCAATAATATTTTTCTCATCCAAATAGGCCACGCCGAATCCCGGCGAGGCTGTAGACTCATCGAGCAAAGAATAGTTGTTTTGATTTAAGGGCCTCAATAGCCTTACCGTTGTTGCTTCATTATCTGCTTGCAGCTCAATACGCGCCTCAACACTCCAAGTAATCAGCCTTTCACCAGGCATCCATGGCACTTGATATTCTATATGCCGATAAACGCTCAAAAAAATACCACCAAAGAAAAGAACAGCAATCAAAGAATAAAAAGGCCAACGGCTATTTGACATAACTATTTATCCTCTGGTTTGAATTTAGGGTGCAAAAACTTTTTGCCAACATCGATTAATGTAATGTCTTGCAAGAACTCTCTACCTAGTAGAATTGGAAATTTCATTTCGCTTCTATTGGCTAAACTAAATTCAGCTTTCTGCTTTAAACTATCACCTAAGCTAATATCTAGTGAGACAATAAAGCGGCGTTCATAACTATCCGACGATGCCTGTCTAATACGCGCAATGCGTACTACTGGTGTCTCTATCGTCGCTTTTGTATCCGTAGCGCGATGCATAACATCAAACTTTACCCAGTTTTTTCCATCACGCTCGAAAGGTTGGATATTGCTAGCAGTAATAGAGGATGTCGTAGCACCAGAATCGACCCGAGATTTAAGCGACTGGTTCAATGTGTGTAAGTAAACCCATTCGACCTCCCCTATAATAACTTTATTATTCTGACTAGATTTTAGGCTTTTAGACTTACTCGCTGTTGCTCTATTTGATGCAGATTTTGCAGGCTTTTTGACCGGCCTCTTTTTGACAGAACTACGATTGCTTTTAATCAATACTTCTAAATCATCTAGCCGCTGACTCAAACGCTTGTCTAATTTATTAAGTTCTTCAACTAGATAAAGCTCGCTCTCGCTAGGGCTGGTTTCGGCTATATCATCCGCTTTCTCATTCGATTTTTTAAGGTTCGTTCCACAAGAACTCAAAAAAGTAACTAAGAAAACAGCTAAAAGATAGTGTCTAACATCATTCATATATCTAACCACTTATACTGCTCCCGCAACAAATACACCTTTTGCACAGACCATATGTACAAACCAAAAAACTAATGGGGAGTAAACAGATAAAAAGAAGGTGCAACTAGCAAAGGATGATATTACATTAAAATTATAATTTCTGAGAACTTGATAACACAGAATTGAATTAATCGATAAAATTTGTATAAACCCCTATTACAATAGTTATAGAAAAATGGCTCATACGTAACAAAAAGAATTATTTATACATTACCTAAACAACGCAAAGGGACTCATACCAAAAAACCAGTTAGTGTTATTTGCCCAAGCTAGACTTCAAACCAATTTAATCTAGGGCCAAGATTATAGACTCTCGTCTTACCTACTTGGCTCGATTGCCCCCACGAAAAATGCATATGACCACACAAATTTAACCTAGGCTGCCGATCTTCTAGAGCGTTGAGTATCGCTTCACTGCCATCATGAATACCATTTTCTTCAACATCAACATGGCCAAAGGGAGGCGTATGAGTTACTAACACATCATATTTCTGGCTACTTGATAAAATTGTCTTCGCATTGTCTTCGCTGAGGGCTTCATTCCAGTGCGCACCATTACGCGCTGGTATTTCGCCTCCCAATCCTAAAAATACAATATTATCTATCTCAACGGTATCACCATGCAAAAAATAGCCTAATGGCCAATTTTCACACAACGATTTTAATTCAACGATGCTGTCGTGATTACCTGCTACGATAATTACGGGGACAGAAGCCTCCTTTAATATATCAATCGTATCCGATGCACCTTGGCCACAAGTGGCAAAATCCCCTGCACCAATAATAACATCGGCTTGAATACTCGACTCCACGATTAGCTTCGCTACCTGTTTATTTTGATGAATATCACTGAAGGCTAAAATTTTCATATCACCACTATTGAAATAAATAAACCACAACCACTACTTTGAAAAACGCATCAAAATAGCACCTAATAGAGTCACCATCGTAGAAAACACTTTTGCCAAATTCAGTTTTTCACGCAAAAAAAACGTACCAATTAATAAGGCGAAGATAATACTTGTCTCACGAAGTGCCGTCACTAATGCAATAGGGGCTTGTGTAAATGCCCAGACCACTAATGTATAAGCAATAAAGGAGGCACTCCCGCCTATAAAAAATACGCGCTTGCCTTGACGAGGTAATATTTTTAAAACATTCGGGTTAATAAAGCTCATAATAATAACCCACACTATTGCATTAGCTATCCCGAGCCAAGCATAAAAACCAATAGCGGTACCTGCTAGTCTGGCGCCTATACCATCGTTTAGTGAATATGCAGCGATAAAACAGCCCGTAAAAAAAGCAAGCCATGCAGCATTAACATTACGCAGACCATCTTGCTGGCGCACGATACTTAAACTTAAAATACCAACAGCAATGACCAATATGGCAAGCTGATCTATCGGCCTTAAAACAACACCTAAAAATAAGATCGACACTATTGCCACCAATAAAGGTGCTGTGCCACGAGCAATAGGGTACACCTGCGTTAAATCGCCGACACGATAAGATTGCAATAAAAACAATTGATAGCCTGCATGAAAAAACAAACTCAAAACAATATAGGGCCAACTTTCAGGTGCGGGGGCAGGAACAAAGAGAAGAGACAATAGAGCTATTGGCACATGGCCTAATACAACTCCCGTCATATTTAGACCTTTATCTTTACCACCTTTAACAATTGAGTTCCAAACCGCATGTAATAGAGCTGCAAAAATGACAATGCAAAAGATAGTAATGCTCATCATACAGCTCCTTACAATCGATCTAGAAAACGGCAGGGCATTTTATATTAATAGATATGAAATAAAATGGTAGCACCAGTGCTCTTAATTTTTTGATGCCAAATTATCAATTGGGCGACAAGAATATCTAATTAGACATGCTTTTTAGTTGCCTAAAAACATTATCACCTTTTTTTGCATAGCGCAGTCCTTGCTTTGCAAAATAGCTAGATTGTCGTGGGTTTTGCAAACCTCTATAAGCTTTGGCGAGTGCCAGATATAAACGCGGCTCTTTTCGATTGATTCGCAAACCCCGCTCGGCTGTATTAATGGCTTTTTTATAGTCTGCCGCTACTACTTGCCGATCTGCTTGGCTTACTAATTTATCAATAATGGGGACTACTGTTTTTTTAGCATCTGGCCTTACTGGAGACAGTACAGCGATATCGGCCTGCCCTCCTCGGCCATTCTCATTCCTTTGGCTTTCTCTATACGTAGGCTCTCCTGAAGAATCCCGAATAGTAACAGGGCCCGTTGTCGATACACAGGACGCAAGAAGTAACGAGACTAAGGTGATTATTAAATGTGCCCGAGCATATAGATTGTTTGCTTTTTTCATAAATTTTAACACTATGATAAATTGAGAAATCTCTAATGATTACAATCCATACTATGCTATCTGAATAACTTTTTAAACCAACGAGACACAGAACCACCGGCTAAATCACAATCTGTTTTTTGTATAGGCTCAGAGCCTATAACAAAAGGGACAAGCTGCGCGTGACTACAACCCTCTGCACTACGCAAACTATTTTTTTGATCTATCCAATAGTACTCTATGCTTTCGGGAGCTGTTTGAGAAATGCTTTGTGTCTCGACGCGTTTAAAAATGTCGCTCCATATTTTTAACGCGCCGCTACTGCCTGTTAGTATCGTTGGCTTGTTGTCGTCGTTTCCTACCCAAACAACCCCTAAGTGATCACCACTATAACCTGCAAACCAACTATCGCGTTGATCATTGGTTGTCCCTGTTTTGCCTGCAAGCGCAAGCTCAGTTGGCAAGATTTGATAAACACTACGACCCGTGCCAATTCGCATAACCGCCTGCAAACCGTAATGCATTAAGTGGCTGTGCTCTGCACTAAAGCGCGGTTCACTCGATAAGCCATAACGTTTTAATGGCTCATTCGTTGCGTCCATTACCGAGCGAATAGCACGCAACGGCGTATAGACACCATCGGCGGCTAAGGTATGGTATAAATGACTAACCTCAAAAGGGGTTAAGGTGATCGCACCTAGTAATATAGACGGGAACGGTTTTATATCTTTTTGTAAACCGGCCAATTTAAGTGTGCGGATAACACTTTCGACACCGACGTCTAAGCCTAAACGAGCTGTTGCCTGATTGTATGAATAGGCTAATGCTTGATACAACGGTAAAAAACCGTAGGATTCTTTTGAGTAATTTTGTGGCTGCCATAAAGTGCCATCGGATAATTCCACACTTAAAGGAGCATCTTCCAACATGCTAGTCAGTTGGTATTTTTGTGGTTGTTGCAATGCGCTCAAAAAAACAAAAGGCTTAACCAAAGATCCTATCTGACGTTCAGCATCGAGTACACGATTAAAACCACTAAAGCGTGGGTTAGCATCACCCACTGCGGCAAGAACCTCACCGCTACCTACGGCGGTAATAATAGCCGCTGCCTGTAATTTTGTATTTTTCGATTGCTGATTAAGACCGCGCATTTGTCGCACAATGGATTGCTCCGTCTCGCGCTGTACGATGGGCGATAAAGTTGTAAATATACGCAGCCCTTCGCTTTGTAAATCCTCAGGCCGATAATCTTGCTGCAATTGCCTTTTCACAATATCTAAAAATGCAGGGTATTCGCCTATCTGCTTATTAGATGAAGAAACAACATCTAATGGTTTTTTTAATGATGCTTGTAACTCGGCCTTAGTCATCAAGCCGCTCTCATGCATTACACGCAGTACAAGATTGCGCCGGGTAGTTGCACGCTTAACCGAACGCCAAGGGTTGTAATAGGAAGCCCCTTTAACAATACCAACAAGCAGAGCAATTTGGTGGGGCTTTAAATTAGTCAGCGGCTGATTAAAATAATGCCTAGCGCCCAAGCCAAAACCATTAATGGAACGCGGGCCACTTTGCCCTAAATAAACCTCGTTGATGTAAGCCTCTAGAATATCTGCCTTTGTATAGTGTACTTCTAGTAAGACAGACATAACGGCTTCTTGCACTTTTCGCCACAAACTACGCTGTTGCGTTAAATAAAAATTTTTAACCAGCTGCTGCGTTAACGTACTACCACCTTGCACAAACCCACCCGCTTTTACATTGGCCAGCATTGCACGAGTAATTCCTTTGGCAGAGACCCCAAAATGGTGAGCAAAGTTTTTATCCTCCACGGCTATTAAAGCCTCACCTAATAGTGGCGGAACATCTTCAAGCGAGACTAACACCCTATCTTCGCCATGACTTGGATAGATACTGCCTATTTCCTGTGGTTCAAGCCGTAAAATAAGGTCATCTGCACCCTGCAAGCTAGCTACCTTGTTATCATCGAACGCTATACGATAGCGCGCAGCTGACTCTGTCTGATCCCAAAAAACAAACCCTTTGGAATAAAAGTCGTATTGGGAGCCTCTTTTAACAACTTGGCCTGGTGCATTTATTTCACCGACAAAGTCATAGCCCAGGGCACGTAACTCTCTCTCAAACGCCGCAGCATTAAGCGATAACCCTTGGTATAACTCCATAGGCTGTGCATAAACACGAGCAGGGATAGCCCACTTTTTGCCATCAAATTTTCCACGGACGGTAAAATCAAGATAAACAACCCATAAGCCTACAGCGACCAAGCTAAATAATATAACTCGCCAAAATAGGTAGCGTATTACAGAGGGAGATTTTTTCGCATGACTTCGAGTGCTGCGGGGAGTTTTGCTGCGACGTGTTTTTTTAGCCATAGAGCGGTATAACTAACCAGTTAAGCCTTATTTAAAATACACAGTGAAAAAATAACTCAATCACCTGTATGCGAAGAGATAATAAGTTGAGCATTATAACCGTAAACACTTACTTTTTATTGGAAGCTTCGCTAAAGTGTGACATTGAATAAGTAATATCTTCATACCAATAAATAGAGAGCCAATAAAATAATGAATCAATACCATATCTACGGCATTGGTGCCGCACTCGTCGATACCGAAATATCAGTAACTGATGCAGAACTACAATCCTTTGGTATAGACAAGGGCGTGATGACCCTAGTTGATGAAAATAGGCAACACGAGCTTATGGATAAGCTATCGGACCACCTTATCGCCTCAAAACTTGCCAGCGGTGGCTCTGGCGCCAACACCATTATTGCAGCCAGCTATTTTGGGGCGAATACCTTTTACTCTTGCAAAGTGGCCGATGATGACAATGGCAAGTTTTATATTAATGATATGCAAGCTGCGAGCGTCGCTATACCAACAGGGCCTGCTAAAGCGGGTATTACCGGCAAGTGCTTGGTGATGATTACACCCGATGCAGAGCGTACGATGAATACCTTTTTAGGTATTAGTGAGACGGTATCGAGTGAAGAACTCGACCATGACGCGATTAAAAACTCTGCCTATGTCTATATAGAAGGCTATCTTGTCTCCTCCGAGACAGGCCGAGCCGCAGCTATTGAATGCCGAAAAGTTGCCGAGGCCAATAATGTAAAGACGTCTTTAAGTTTATCTGACCCAGCAATGGTGCAGTTTTTTCACGATGGCTTAACCGAGATGATCGGAGATAAAGTCGATTTACTCTTTTGTAATCTAGATGAAGCTCTAGCTTACACCAGAACCGATAGCCTCGATGAAGCAGTCGATGCACTAAAAGCTATTGCCAGTGAATTTGTCATTACCTTAGGCAGCAAAGGGGCTTTAGTTTATGACGGCAGCAACTCAATTAATATCGACCCTTGCGAAACCAAAGCCATTGATACAAACGGTGCGGGTGATATGTTTGCTGGCGCATTTTTATATGCGCTAACTCAAGGGCACTCCCATGAACAGGCCGGCAATCTTGCAAGCCTCGCCTCCTCTACGGTTGTTAGCCAATTTGGTCCACGTTTAAAGCCTGAGCAACACAAAACAATACTCGATAGCATTACTTAACTCGTTAATTGATGTGCCCTTTAGTAAACATTATCACTTAGATTAATAGGTGATAATGTTTATATCACTGAATTTTTACTGTGCATCTTTTGTCATAGATAAAATATTCGACGATAACTGGCTATTTACATCATGAAATTCTTTCTCAACAAAGCACACAACTATAGCAATACGGCTCTTAGCTCGATAGTTATTGCTCTATGGTTACTATCTTCTGCGATAAACGCCGATGTTGATGTAGAGGTACCTTTATCTCCAATTGAGACAATAAAAATTCCTGCTGGAGAGGCGATTATTGGCTCTGATAAAAAGGAGCGCGAGTATGGCTACTCTCTCGATGAGGCGGCCTATGGCCACTCGATCACCAGAGAGCGAGGCTGGTACGACGTTGAAGCAAAGCGCCAAACAATACACCTTGATACATTTTCGATCACTAAGCACTTAATTACTAACGCTCAATACGCTGAGTTTATTAATAGTACAGGCCACCCACCTCCTACGGTGAGCCAAAAAGAGTGGCAAAGCTACGGGCTGAACCATCATTTCTCTGGCACTGAGCCCTATATCTGGCACTCAAATAAGCCACCAAAAGGCCGTGAACAACACCCTATTGTTATGGTGAGCCATGCAGATGCAAAAGCGTATGCACAATGGCTTTCTAAAAAAACAGGCCAAAAATGGCAGCTCCCCACGGAGTATCAATGGGAAAAAGCCGTACGTGGTACCGATGGGCGCTATTTTCCTTGGGGTAATGACTTTAACCCCGGCAAGTTAAACAGCCATGATCGAGGGCCGTTTGCAACATTACCTGTAGGCAGCTTCGCCAATGGCAAAAGCCCCTATGGCCTACTCGATGGCGCAGGCCAAGTCTTTGAATGGACAAGTACTCAAGCGAGCAAAGGCAGGCATATTGTTAAAGGTGGCTCTTGGGATGATAAAGGTTGTGGTGTTTGTCGTGCAGCAGCAAGGCACTCCCGCCCCAATAACATCAAACATATTATTATTGGATTTCGCTTAGTAAGAGAGTAAACCCATAGTAAAAGCACAATACTTTTGAGATAGACAGACACTATGCCCATTGCTATCAGTTTTTCAAATAACGGGTAGGACCGCGCTAATCTTTCCCCTTATTTAGTCCTTCACCTCTACATCCATCCGCTCTTTTGCCCAAAATTCTCTTATCGAAATGTGCACAATAGACATTATTGTCTACACTAAAATAAATAGATTTAATAAATGCAATAGCCAAATACAATGTAGAGGTAAAGTGTCAATGAATTATCTATCGAATATGACGATAAGGTTAAGGTTAACGTTGGGCTTTGGTTTTATCCTAACTCTAATCGTTATATTGACCGTACTAGGCATACAAAAAGTTAACTTCATTAACGAAACACTTTCCGTGATCACAGACGTAAATTCGGTCAAACAGCGTTATGCCATTAATTATCGGGGAAGCGTACACGACAGAGCTATTGCAATACGCGATGTTGCCCTTGCTATGAATGATAAGCAAATATCTACCTTTGAACAGGAAATCATCGAACTAGAACGCTTTTATGATAGCTCTGAAGTGAATATGAACAAAATGATCAATTCAGACGCTCACTTTAACGATAAAGAGCGCGATATACTCAATAAGATTGAAACAATAAAGCAACAAACCCTACCCCTTATACAATCGATTATTCAAAACAAAAGAGAAGGGAAAAATGTTGAGGATCAGGTATTAATGAAAGCAAGACCTGCATTTACCGCTTGGCTTAATACCATTAACGAGTTTATTGATTATCAGGAACAGGCCAATCAAATTGCAACACCCAAGGCACGTGAAGTGGCTGAGAATTTCCAAGCACTCATGTTATTGCTCAGCGCCATCGCAATTGTTATTAGCACACTTATTGGTATAACCATTGAACGTAGTATATTGCGATCTCTCGGAAGCGAGCCATGCCAAGCCAAGGCTTCTATTGTTACTCTCTCAAACGGTGATTTGTCTACACCAATAGAGACGTCTTACTCCAATAGTATGGTTTCTTATCTGTGCCTTATGCGCGAACAAATAAGAAATACCGTCGCTAACATTATTGAGGCATCGCGTGAGCTTTCCAGCGAATTAACGACAGTATCAGAAAGCTCAAAGCAAGTCCTGAATGCAGCAAAAACACAGGCAGCCCTTACGCAAGACACTGCGTCTCAACTCGACAATATTCGCACTAGCAGTAATCAGGTATCACAAATCGCTGCACAAACCGAAGAAAACTCGGGCATGACTGTCAAATATGCTAAAGAAGGCCGTGAAGTTATTAACTCTAGCGCCAGAGAAATGGAGCTTATTTCAACAACGGTCAATTCTACCGTTGATCAAATCCGCCTACTTGCCGAGCACACAGAAAAAATCGGTGGTATTGCTAATGTTATTAGCGGTATATCGGAACAAACAAATCTACTGGCACTTAATGCCGCGATCGAGGCAGCCAGAGCGGGGGAATCTGGACGAGGCTTCGCGGTTGTGGCCGACGAAGTCCGGCAACTTGCCCAACGAACAGGCGAAGCCACTGGACAAATCGAAAGTATGATTGGAGAAGTACAAGCACAAACAGAGGCATCCGTTGCTGCTATGGAGATGACACAACCTCAAGTAGAGAATGGACGCGAGCAAACTCTCAAAGCCACCGAGTTGCTACAAAATATCGAGCAACAGGCACTGGACTCACTGAGCCAAGTACAAAAGGTCGTTAAAGCAGCATCCACGCAAGTCTCTTCCATTGGTGAAATATCAAAGGCAATGGATCAAATTGCAGAGATGTCGGGCACCTCTATCGAGTCAATCCAAAATAATAGTTCAGCAACAGACGCTCTCAGCCAGCTAGCAACCAAATTAAGAGACGATGTAAGCTTCTTTAAAGCCTAAAATACATCTACGCCAATTAAAAAAGCATGAGCCTTACAGCTCATGCTTTTTTGTTGCCCTAAATAAATACAATCCACAAACACACTATTATAGATTCATACAATTTGCATAATAAGTTGTTGTTGCAGGCCAATCGGAAAATATACCTATGACGCCTACATCTTGAGCAAGTACATCAATGACACTAAAGATATCACCATCATTGTTTACCGCATCTAATATCGACGAATAGTAAAACGGATTATTAGCAATATCTGTTAATGGACCAGAGCGCTCTAGCGTCCATGCGATAATATCGAGTTCTGCTTGTTTTGCGAGATTTGCATACTCAGAAGGTACAATGGAATTTTGCGTATCGGTCGTTAGCAATGCAAATATTGGCGGAGCAATAATATTAACGCCTGAACTTTTTAATTGCTCAAAATCCACAAGACTTGCCTCAAAGCTAGGATCAGCATAAACACGACTATCAAGATAAACAGCCTGCTTGGCAAAGGCTGGCTCATTCGCTATCCAATATCTAACATCATCGAGATTAAATGACTGGGGCCAAACATCTTTAGGGTCTACGCCGGCCTCAAGGTAGTCGTTAATCATCGCTTGTGCGTAATCTTCCTGTGTGTATTCTCCTTCATAAGGCATCTCGACACTTGGGGCCTTTAACTCTGGTGTAAATTTAACGCCCAGCTTTTTAAATAACTCAATACTTTCCTTGTGAGTCATTAACGTGCCACGTGTTGAATATAAATCTGTACGGTAATTAGAGGTACCATCTAAATATTGAGCAACGGTTGTCGCTTTGGGATTAAAAGCATCCATCTTACCTTGCAGTGTTTTAAACTCAGCTAAAGTAATATCGCTAGTAAGGCATTGAGCGGTAGCGGGAGTATCTGTTGCACTATCGTAGGGAGTAAAAGGTATCGAGCACTTCTCCGCCAGTGGTGTCTCTAAAATATTCGTCGTTGTATGTAAATCTGACTGAGAGTGGCGACAAACTAATTCTCGATCGCTAGTAAACGTCACATCACACTCAACAATACCCGCCCCCATTTTTGCTGCCGCTTCGTAGGATTCTTTTGTATGCTCCGGAAACTGTAAAGGGGCACCACGATGGCCAATAGAAAAATCTGTTTTTAGAAAGGGGCCACTGGCACATTGTTGCAATTGTGTTTTTAGTGGGCCGGCATCCATATCATCTACCAAAAATAAAGGGCGTGGGCCTAACTGTATAGGCTGTATTTTTGTATTCGCCAGCTCCATTCTCAATTGCCGATTGGCCTCTTTTACTTGGTATAGACGATCCTGTAAGTGATAGTTTGTATATTGCAATCGCCCTACCTGGCGCTTTAATTGACGAAGCTGTTGGGGATACCCGTGCCGCCAGGGCACACCGTTATATAGCGGTTGATACAATGAGTAGGCTTTATAGTTTTGTGAAAACCAGTCACTATTACTGGCAGAGCTCGACGAGATGACACCAGCAAACAATGCACAGGCTAGTGAAAACTTACTCCGTTCTTTTTGCATAATTAAGTCCCCTAAAAAAATAAACACTTACCGTTATTGATTACCTTTTCAAGAATAAAAAGCTTATAGGTCAGGACCATGAAGGTTTTATGAATGTTTCATTAAACCACTGTAGCCTTAGCATATAACAAAATAACCGTCACTAGCCCCTAGGCAGCAACTAATGGCTATTCTCGTTGGCACGGCTTACAGGTATAATCACGCAACATACATATCCTGCGATCCCATCATGCCTTCAGATACGCCTCAAGACCAAGCTAACAACGCACAAAACACACCGTCAAAGGTTGGCTTTATTAGCCTTGGCTGCCCTAAGGCACTCGTCGACTCAGAGAGGATTTTGACCGAATTACGCAAAGATGGCTACGAAGTCGTACCCACCTATCAAGATGCTGATGTGGTTGTGGTGAATACTTGCGGTTTTATCGATTCTGCCAAAAAAGAATCTCTAGATACCATTGGTGAAGCATTAAATGAGAATGGAAAGGTCATTGTAACGGGTTGTATGGGCGCCAATGCTGAGGACATTACTAATGTTCACCCTAATGTATTGGCCGTTTCTGGACCTCATGCCTACGAGCAGGTTGTCGGTGCTGTACACGAGCATTTTCCGCCGAGTAAAGAACACGACCCATTTATTGATTTAATTCCAGCTCAAGGGATTAAACTAACACCCAGACACTACGCCTATTTAAAAATATCCGAGGGCTGTAACCATCGCTGTACCTTTTGCATTATCCCTTCAATGCGTGGCGATCTCGTTAGCCGCCCTGCAAACGATGTATTTGCAGAAGCCAAAGGCTTGGTTAAATCTGGCGTAAAAGAATTACTGGTTATTTCACAAGATACCAGTGCCTACGGCGTTGATACCAAGTACAAATTAGAGTTTCACGATGGCCAACCCATCCGTACTAAAATGCTCGACCTGTGTAAAGCCTTAGGTGATTTGGGTGTGTGGGTACGCTTGCATTATGTGTATCCCTACCCCCACGTTGACGATATTATCCCGTTAATGGCTGAGGGTAAAATATTACCCTATTTAGACATTCCCTTTCAGCACGGTAGCCCAAAAATACTCAAAGCAATGAAACGCCCCGGCGCCATTGACAATACACTGTCGCGCATTAAAAAATGGCGAGAGATATGCCCAGAGCTAACGATACGCAGCACATTTATTGTGGGCTTTCCTGGCGAGACAGAAGAAGACTTTCAACTGTTACTCGACTTTATTGAAGAGGCACAGCTTGATCGCGTCGGTGCATTTACTTACTCAGCCGTTGAAGGCGCAACAGCAAATGATTTGGCCGAGCATGTGCCTGAAGACATCAAAGAAGAACGCCTACAGCGCTTCATGGAAAAACAAGCCAAGATAAGCGCTGCAAGACTGCAACTAAAAATTGGCAAAACACTCGCCGTTATTATCGATGAAATTGACGAAGAAGGTGCCATAGGCAGAAGCCAAGCAGACGCACCCGAAATTGATGGCATGGTGTATTTAAACGACGAAACGCATCACCAAGTCGGCGATGTTATCTTAGTTAAAATTACTCACGCAGACGAACATGATCTATGGGCTGAAAGCGCCTAGCTTCTGTCAAGCGTTTAGCTTCATTCAAGCGCTTGCTTCTCTTAAGCGCTTAGTATTTTGCTGCTACATTTTATGATGTCGCTATTTTATAGAACCAACCAATAACAAAAGAAATATATTTTTGCTCTATGAATATTTATCCGATCACATTTCTTTTTGCACTCATTAAATATTTCCCTCTATTCCTCCGCGAATTTATTGAGCACTACTGGGCAAAGGTTCTAAATACCGATTCAGAAAGCACTGATCATAAACAAGCAAAGATAGTTGCTCATATTTTACGTATGAAAGGCGTTCACATCACTGATCAACGCCTACAACGCTTATATGATTTACTACCCAACCATATCAGTATCGATGCAAAGGAACGGATTCCCGAGACTCTCAAGGCATGGGATATTCATGTTAGTGTTAAAGAGTTAATAGCAAATAATGAAGCTATCGATTTTACTCAGCCAGAAGAAACTAGCGAAACCATATTATCGCCTGATGATTTGTATGATATCACTACACCTACACTAATTAGGCTAAAAAATGGTAACGTGGCAGCGATACTGAATATCGCTGAAGGTATGGCACAAGACAAAAAATCAGTGATGATTTACGACAGCCAAGGTGGCGTACAACTTATTTCATTTAATGGGTTAGCTAACATCTGGGCAGGGACTCTATTTGATATAAACTCCTCGCAAGCTTTAAAGGAGCCACAATTTAAACAAAAACTGATCAGTGAAAAATGGCAAAACTGGTGCCGCTCTGGCAGTATTTTATTTTGTGCTCTAACACTATTTGCGTTAATACAATTTCAGTTTTCTCATCATTCGGGTATTGCACTTGTTGTCTATCTAGGCATAACTGCCACTTTACTGGCAGGGCTTGGCTTATCGGTACTACTCGCGCAACATAGTATGGGCAATATCAATAGTGTACTTGCCCGCTATTGCTCAACCACTGCTCAAAATAGTTGCCAAAAGGTACTCGATAACCCACGCGCTAAATTTTTAGGTATTAGCCATGCAGACATTGGCGTTGCTTATTTTTCCGGCTCTTTGCTGCTATTTATTACAAGCCTACTTACTGCCGATGCTCACCCTTATATCCATGCAATAAACTCAACACTTGTTAACTTAAGTTTTTTAGCGATCGCTTACAGCCTCTACTCTATTTATTGCCAGAAAAAGATCATCAAACAATGGTGTCGTTTATGTCTGTATACACAGGCAATGGTAGTAACACAGGCCTTGTTAATTGTATTATTTTTAGGTTTTTCTCATCATACAAGTTACGAACATTTCTCTTTTATACTGACAATATCTCTGCTGATTGCTCCCGGTATTATTTGGTATTTTTTACGCGCGCAGCTCATCACAAAAACGATTCAAAAAGAGCAACAACACCAGTTTGAAAGTATTATTAGCAATGATGCTACCATCGAAAAAATACTAGCCAGTCAGCAACAGCGCCTAGGCTCGGGAGATAGCTTCTGCTTCGATGACGACGAAGATTTAGAAGGCGATATTATTTTACGATCTGACGCACAAGATGATCATTCACAAACATTGCGTATCGTATTGGGTTTATCACCGAGTTGTGAGCATTGCGGTAGCCTACTAGAAGAAGTCTACCAATTTGCACAAACCCAGCGTTACTCAATTGAATGCCGCATACGACTTATCGTCGGTGAAGGCGATTCGAAAGAAGCGATAATAGACCGCCTAATTGCCGAGCATATTACAGCTTTTGTCAGCAACCAAAGCGAAGGGCAAACTGTTGCTATTAATGCACTACGCAGCTGGTATCAAGAACACAATGCTCTTAACACAAAGGAATGGTTATCAACCGTTCGCAATATTAGCGAAGCTGAAAGCGTTGATATTAGTGTTTTACTGGCAGACAGCAGCTTTTGGGTGAGCCAAAAAGATATTAAAATAATACCCGCGATGTATGTCGAAAATATTCATATACCCTTTATTAGCGAAGAGTTTTCGACGATTTTATTACGCAAAATATTCGCGTATTAATACGTTAAAAAACCGAGTAGAACTCAGCTTTAAAACTGTGAAATACTAATGAATAATTTAGTGTAGCCTGTAAAAAACACGCCAATGCAAAATTAAATATTTCTGTTTATTTATGACACAAAAAAGCCGAGCATTGCTCGGCTTTTTTAATACTATAAAGACTAAAACTTAATCTTCTGTTTTAGCTTCTTCTGCCGCTGGCGCTTCTTCAGCTGGCTTTGGATTCGCTTCTTTAATAGAAAGCTTAATCCGACCACGTTGATCAACGTCTAAGCATTTTACCTTAACCATTTGACCTTCTTCCAAATAATCACTCACAGCGTTAACACGCTCTTCTGCAATTTGTGATATATGCACAAGACCGTCTTTACCCGGTAAGAAGTTAACAAAGGCACCAAAGTCAACGATACGAACAACTTTACCTTCATAAATTGCACCGATCTCAGCTTCTGCTGTGATCTCACCAATTTTATCTAAAGCGGCTTGTAGTGCTTCGCCATCGGCTGCATAAACTTTAACAACACCGTTGTCGTCGATATCAACCGATGCACCAGTCTCTTCGGTAATAGAGCGGATAGTTGCGCCGCCTTTACCAATGATGTCACGGATTTTATCAGGATCAACTTTGATGGTTTCAAAACGCGGTGCGTTGTTAGAAACTTCTGTGCGAGACTGGGCAATAACTTTGTTCATTTCCGCTAGAATATGTAGACGCGCTTGTAGAGCTTGTGCAAGTGCGATTTCCATGATTTCTTCGGTAATGCCTTGGATTTTAATGTCCATTTGCAGTGCATTAATACCGTTTGCGGTACCCGCTACTTTAAAGTCCATATCACCTAGGTGATCTTCATCACCTAAAATATCGGTTAATACTGCAAAGCCTTCGTCTTCTTTAACAAGACCCATAGCAATACCAGCAACAGGCGCTTTAAGAGGAACACCCGCATCCATCATTGCCAAACTTGAACCACAGACAGAAGCCATTGAACTAGAGCCATTAGATTCTGTGATTTCGCTCACTAGGCGAATGGTATACGGAAAGTCTTCTTCTTTTGGTAAAACCGCTGCAATACCACGGCGAGCAAGACGACCATGACCGATTTCACGACGACCAGTACCACCCATGCGACCACACTCACCAACTGAGTAAGGAGGGAAGTTATAGTGCAGCATAAAGTTATCTTTACGCTCACCTTCTAGTGCATCAATTAATTGTGCATCGCGTGCATTACCCAATGTGGCAACAACAATTGCTTGGGTTTCACCACGTGTAAACAAAGCAGAACCGTGTGATTTTTCTAATACGCCCACTTCAACATCAATTGAGCGAACAGTACTGTTATCACGGCCATCAATACGTGGCTTGCCCGCAACAACATTGCTACGTACAGTTTTCTTTTCGATTTTTGCAATGGTCGATTTAACGGCATCTGCATCAATTTCTTCGTTAACTAAAGCTTCAACCGCAGCATCGCGTAATTCACCTAGTTTAGTATAACGTTCCATTTTATCAGTGATTTGATAAGCCTCACCAATCGCTGCGCCGTATTGCTCGGTCACTGCTGCTGTTAATGCTTCGTTTTCAGGCTCTGCTGCCCATTCCCACATTGGTTTAGCACAATCTTTCGCAAGCTCTGCAACGGCTTGTACAACGGCTTGCATTTCTTGGTGTGCGTATAAAACGCCACCCAACATAATATCTTCTGGTAATTCGTTCGCTTCTGATTCAACCATTAATACTGCGTCTTGTGTACCGGCAACAACCATATCAAGCTCTGATTCAACAAGTGCCGAATAGCTTGGGTTTAAGATATAGCCAGTCTCTTGGGTATAACCAACACGCGCAGCACCTACAGGACCTGAAAATGGAATACCTGATATAGCTAATGCTGCTGAGGTACCAATTAATGCTGCAATATCAGGATCGACATTTTTCTCTGCAGACATTACGGTACAAACGACTTGTACTTCGTTCATGTAACCCTTAGGAAACAATGGACGGATAGGGCGATCAATAAGACGCGAGGTTAATGTTTCTTTCTCGTTTGGACGACCTTCACGTTTAAAAAAGCCACCAGGGATTTTACCTGCTGCATACGCTTTTTCGACATAATGTACAGATAATGGGAAGAAGTCTTGACCTGCTTTAGCAGACTTCGCACCAACTACTGTCGTTAATACTTGTGTTTTACCAATAGTGACCATTACGGCACCAGAGGCTTGTCGGGCGATACGCCCAGTTTCTAGAGTGACGGTATCGTCACCAAATTTGAATTCTTTAATAATCGGATTCACGCTTTTATCCTTCTCTTTGGGTTCTATTTACTTTTAATTCTTTACTAGTTAATTGGCGATTTAGGCGCCACAATTTATGTTTATTTGGTCTTAATCACTCGTTAACCATTGAAGGGTAATGAGGTACAAAAGACCAAATAAATTAGAAATCTAAAATAAAAATTGCCCGCAATTGCGGGCAATTTTTATGAAGATTAACGACGTAGACCGAGCTTTTTAATTAAGGCTGCGTAACGTGCTAAATCTTTTCGCTTTAGATAATCTAGCAACTTACGACGCTGATTAACCATACGAATAAGACCACGACGTGAATGGTGATCTTGTTTGTGGTCAGCAAAATGACCTTGTAACTTATTGATGTTTGCTGTCAATAACGCAACTTGAACTTCAGGAGAACCTGTATCGTTGTCACCTTGCTGGTTATCTTTAACAATTGCTGCTTTTTCTTCGACACTTAATGCCATGTTACTATCCTCTTTGTAATATGCAGAAGTAGCCAATAATAATGCTACTTCTCGTTAAGAATGGCCTGCCCATGCATATTTATAGGCAAGTCAATAACCGGTGATTACTCACCAGTAATACGTATATCCATAGCTTGAGCTTTGAATATATTCTTTATAATTATTGTGCTTTAACGTGCTTTTTCAAGCTCAATAATTAACAATTCTTTTGGGGGCAATATTGCCATCATTTAGCTCTCCAATGCCTAAAAACTGGCCACCTTCGAGACAGACGCGCACCATACCACCTTCTTTAGCCGAACGATAGGCTTCAACGCTCATTACCGGCTGGCCTTGGCTAAAATAAGCGCCCATATCCTCAGTAATTTCGACTTGAGGGATATCCTGTATTGTCGCATCCATTGGCTGCAAATAATGATCGAGCAACTCGGGATCCGCCTCCCCTCGTGCCTCAGACAACGCTGCTAGACTAATAGCATTATCATCGCTAAATGGACCAGCACTTTGACGATGTAGTTTAATGACATGAGCACCACAGCCCAAGCGCTCCCCTAGATCATCGGCCAAGGTACGAATGTACGTACCTTTGGAACAATGGACTAAGACATCGAGCTCTGGATAAGTATCCTCTTCACCCTTTATGGCAGTTGCTGGACGAAATGCAACGATATCATATGTGTAAATAGTAATATCGCGAGACTTTCTTGCCTCGTCAGGTATCTCAAGCCCTTCTCGCGCCCATTTATATAGGGGTTTACCTTGATACTTGAGCGCCGAATAAATCGAAGGCACTTGTGATATTGGCCCTCTAAATTCGGGCAATATTGCTTCGATCATTGCTTGAGTAATATGCGCTGAGGGACGGCACTCGATAATTTCGCCATCACAATCACTCGTATCTGTTTTAACACCTAAGCGAAAGGTACTTAAATAACGTTTATCGGCATCTAATAAATGCTGAGAAAACTTAGTTGCCTCACCAAAGCAAATGGGCAATACGCCGGTTGCTAACGGGTCTAAACTACCCGTATGTCCTGCTCTTTTAGCAAAAAACAAGCGCTTTGCTTGCTGCAAAGCGGTGTTCGAGGTCATACCGGTGTCTTTATTTAATAGTAAAACACCATTAATGGCCCTGCCCCATTTTGGTCGACGCCCCATATTAATTCTCTTTGCTTACTCTCGGACTCAATCTTTATTGGGCAACGCTGTATCGTCGCTACCGTCGGTAGATTGCTCAGGGTGTCTCGACTGGTCTTCTGATAAAGCCTTATCAATCAAACTTGATAATGCCTGTCCACGGATAGGGGTTTTATCATAAAAGAATTGCAATTTTGGTGTGGTACGTAGATCCAACCGCTTCGCTAATAAGCTACGCAAATAACCTGCGGCCTTATTGAGCGCGACGGTGCCTTCGGCACATTTTTCATCGTCATCACGACCAATAAAAGTAATATAGGCCTTAGCAATGGCAAGATCACGGGAAACGACGACATCGTTCACATTTACCATACCAACGCGTGGATCGCCAATTTCTTGCTGGATAAGTGTCGCTAAAATACGTTTAACCGCATCCGCGACTCGGTCTGCACGAGTAAATTCTCTAGCCATTATCTCGTACCTCCACTACTTCTTCGTTAATTGCGTGCACCACCAAAAGAGACGAATACAAATGCATACCTAAAACGCTGTATAACAAGAGCTATAGTTCTCGTTTAACTTCGGTGACTTCAAAGACTTCGATTTGGTCACCTACTTTAACATCGTAATCTTTCACGCCGATACCACACTCGGTACCGTTACGCACGTCGTTAACATCATCTTTAAAACGGCGTAGCGACTCTAGCTCACCTTCAAAAATAACCACATTATCACGTAATACACGAATAGGCTTGCTACGATAAACGGTACCTTCAACTACCATACAACCCGCTACCTGACCAAACTTAGGCGAACGGAATACATCGCGCACTTCGGCAATACCGACAATTGTCTCGACACGCTCAGGATCTAACATACCCTCTAGCGCACTCTTCACATCATCAAGTAGTTGATAAATAACGCTGTAGTAGCGAATTTCGACGGATTCAGACTCTGCAATTTTACGCGCGGTACCATCAGCACGAACGTTAAAACCAATAACAATGGCACCTGATGTCATTGCAAGGTTAGTATCATTACCGGTGATACCACCAACGCCTGAAGACACTACATTAATCTGTACTTCATCGTTACCAATCTCGCCAAGTGCGGCAAGAATAGCCTCTAGTGAACCACGCACATCGGTTTTAACCACAACGGGGAGGATTTTCTTCTCGCCCTCGGTCATACCGGCAAACATATTTTCGAGGTTAGCCGCTTGCTGACGCTTGAGACGTTCTTGACGCTCACGCTCACCGCGGTATTCCGCAACATCACGTGCGCGACGCTCATCGGGCACAACAACAAATTCATCACCCGCATTAGGTGGGCTATCTAAGCCTAAAATCTCTATAGGTGTAGAAGGACTAGCCTCTTTAACTTGCTGGCCTAGTTCGTTAGTCATGGCGCGTACACGACCATAGCTTTGGCCTGCTAATAAAATATCGCCGTACTTTAAGGTACCTGCTTGCACTAAAATAGTGGCAACAACACCGCGACCTTTATCAACACGTGACTCAACCACAACACCCTTAGCTGCTGCATCGATGACTGCTGTTAATTCTTGTAATTCGGCCTGAAGAGAGATCGCTTCGAGTAATTCATCAACACCTTCGCCTGTGTGCGCAGAGACATTAATAAACTGCACGTCACCACCCCAATCTTCTGGAATAACATCTTTGGCAGCCAATTCGTTTTTAACACGATCGGGATCTGCGTTTTCTTTATCACACTTATTAACTGCGATAACCATTGGCACACCCGCTGCGCGAGCATGTTGCACGGCCTCTTCGGTTTGCGGCATAACGCCATCGTCTGCTGCGACTACGAGAATAATCACATCAGTACATTGTGCACCACGCGCACGCATTGCCGTAAAGGCAGCATGTCCTGGGGTATCTAAAAAGGTAATTTCGCCCTGCTCGGTTTTAACTCGATATGCACCAATGTGCTGAGTGATACCACCGGCTTCACCAGAGGCAACTTTCGCATTACGAATATAATCAAGTAGTGACGTCTTACCATGGTCAACGTGACCCATAACTGTAACAACGGGTGCTCTTGAGATCATTTCACCGGTAGTTGTTAAGTCTTCTGTTAACTTTTCTTCTACGGCGTTACTGCTTACCATAACAGGGTTATGATCAAGCTCTTCAACAATAAGTTGAGCAGTTTCTTGATCAAGCGGCTGGTTGATAGTCGCCATCACCCCTAATTTCATTAGCTCTTTAACGAGAACGTTAGACTTAACATTCATCTTACTGGCCAGTTCGCTCACTGTAATGCCTTCAGTAATTTCAACGTTAATAACAACTCTCTCCGTTGGCTTTTTAAAGCCATGCTTATTAGAACGCCCACCACGGGCAGATCGGGGACGCATGACCACATCTTCTTCGTAATCATCATTAAGGCGAGTAATCGCCACTTTATGGCTACTTTTCTTGGGGCCAATACCACGACGAATCGTTTTCTTACGCGTATCTTGTTCGGAGCCTGCATCGGCATGCGATGCTTTTTTCTTGCCGTGTTTACCGCGCTCTTCTTCTTGCTGTGCTTTCTGTGCTTGCGCTTCTATCTCAGCTTTTTTCTGTTTAGGATCAAGCGGTTTTTGTACTTTTTTATCTGATTCAGCTTTCTTGGCTGCACGTTCGGCTAATAGGCGCGCATTCTTTTCTTTTTGCTCTTTTTCTGCAGCACGTCTTGCTGCAATCGCATTTTGTCGTTTTTGCTCAACATCATCGACCAATACACTTTTTACTGGTGCAACCGTTTCAGCAGTCGGCTCGGCTTCAGGCTCACTTTTGTCTGCCTGTAGCGATTCTGTTTCTGACTCAACATTCGCCTCTTCAACAACCGGCTCTTCAAGTGTTTCAGCAACTGGCTCGGGCTCTACTGCTGCGACTTCATCGACGGGTGCTACTGGCACTTCTTCGAGTTCAGATTCAACAACTTCAGATTCGGCCGCTTCATCCCGTTTAACATAGGTACGCTTTTTTCGTACTTCTACGTTAACAGTTTTTCGACCTGAGCCACTGCCTACTTTTAATGTACTTGTCGTTTTTCGCTTTAAAGTAATCTTTTTGGGTGCGGAATCATCCTCACCATGACTTGCTTTAAGCGACGCTAGTAATATTTTCTTTTCAGAGTCAGATACCAAGTCATCTGCTGAGCTATGAGATAGCCCTGCATCTTTTATTTGACTCAATAGTCTGTCTACTGATGTTCCCACTAATGAAGCGAGATCGTTAACTGTTACATCCGCCATGTTTATCCCCGATGTGTTATTCACCAGCTCCTGTTTCAGCGAACCAAGGTTCACGGGCTTTCATAATCAACGCCGCAGCGCGCTCTTCTGTCATACCTTCGATATCCAACAACTCATCGACTGACTGTTCTGCCAAGTCTTCCATGCTGACGATACTACGTTTGGCAAGAGTGTTAGCCAAATCCTTATCCATACCTTCCATCGTCAACAAATCTTCCTCAGGCTCTGCGCCTTCTAACTCTTCCTCAGAGGCAAGCGCCTTAGTAAGAAGGGCATCTTTAGCACGTGAACGCAGTTCGTTAGCAATATCTTCGTCAAAACCTTCGATATCTAACATTTCTTCCAGTGGCACATAAGCCACTTCTTCGAGACTGGTAAAGCCTTCTTCAACAAGAACAACCGCTGTATCTTCATCAACATCTAGCGCCGACATAAAGAGCTCGACCTGATCACCTGCTTCTTCTTGTTGTTTCTCTGCCCATTGCTCGTTGTTCATAACGTTCACTTCCCACTGGGAAAGCTCAGCCGCCAAGCGTACATTTTGACCACCACGACCAATTGCCATTGCAAGGTTATCTTCCGCAACAGCCACATCCATAGAGCCCGTTTCTTCATCAACTACAATTGACTCGATCTCGGCAGGCGCCATCGCATTAATAACGAACTGCGCTGGATTATCATCCCATAGAATAATATCAATACGCTCATTACCTAGCTCATTAGAGACTGCCTGTACGCGTGCTCCACGCATACCGACGCAGGCACCTACTGGGTCGATGCGACCATCATTAGTTTTTACTGCAATTTTAGCGCGAGAGCCAGGATCACGTGCAGCGCCTTTTAGCTCGATAATATCTTCCGCAATTTCAGGTACTTCGATACGAAATAACTCGACAAGCATTTCAGAGCAAGCGCGGCTTAAAAATAGCTGTGGACCACGAACTTCTGTGCGTATATCCATCAAAATAGCGCGAATACGATCACCGATTCGGAAAATCTCACGCCCCACTAACTCTTCACGTGGTAGTAAGCCCTCGGCATTATTACCAAGATCAACAATAATATTGTCTCGCGTTACTTTTTTAACCGAGCCACTCACTAAATCCTTAACCCGACCACGGTATTCTTCAACAACCTGCTCACGTTCAGCCTCACGTACTTTTTGCACAATAACTTGCTTAGCAATTTGTGCAGCAATGCGGCCAAAGTCAACATTTTCTACCGATTCGGAATGGATGTCACCTGGCTTTAAGTTGACATCTTTTTCTATCGCTTCTTCTGTTGTCAGCTGTGTACCAAGCAGAGCTAACACATCATCGGCAACAACTTCCCAACTACGAACGGTTTCGTAAGAACCTGTTTTACGATCAATAGTGACTTGTATTTCAGAGTCTTCGTCGTAGCGTTTTTTGGTTGCTGTTGCGAGCGCAAGCTCAAGCGCTTCAAAAATTACTTCTGGATCGACGCCTTTCTCATTCGAAACGGCCTCAGCGACTAATAATATTTCTTTACTCATAAATGTTGCCTCTATACAAAGAGATCTCTAAATAGTTTATAAATTTTTTACACTGCGTCAAACACACCGGTTTAACTGTATGCTTTTCTTAAAAAACAGGGACGATATTTGCCTTATCAATCCACTCTATTGGCAATACAAACTGTTCATCATCAACCTGAACAATAATTTCATCACCTTCAACACCTACAAGCTGACCCGTCATTTTTTTACGATCTTCAAACTTGCGAGTTAATTTAACCTGCACTTTCTCACCGATATAGCGCTCAAAGTGCGCCAGTGAGTACAAAGGTCTCTCCATACCTGGTGATGACACCTCTAAGGTATACTGCCCTGTAATAGGATCTTCAACGTCCATCAAGCTACTCACCTGACGACTGACCTTTTCACAGTCCTCAAGGCCAACACCATCTTCTTTATCGATATAGAGTCTCACCAAGGTAAAACGTCCTTGCGACAAACACTCTACACCCCAAAGCTCACAACCTAATGCTTCGACAATAGGCGATGCTAATTCGCTAATAAGTTGCTGCCTACTTGATAAAGCCACTGACAAACCCTGTTAATAAAAACTAAAAATGGGCCATAAGCCCACCTAAAAAAATAATACCATAATATGCGATTTTACATACTGACAATGATCTCAAAGATAGAAATCGCAGGTACAAAAAAACCCCAAATAGGGGCCTCTTATTATATGCATCTATCATGCATATATATGTAATAAATAAATGCTAACAAAACTCACACTTATTTAAATTGGTAGCGGGGGCTGGATTTGAACCAACGACCTTCGGGTTATGAGCCCGACGAGCTACCAGGCTGCTCCACCCCGCACCAGTACTCAGAGACACCTGTCTAACTGAGGAGCGAGATTATAGGGAGTGCTTGGGTACAGGTCAACCGAATATACTGTTTTTTTCCATTAATTTTCAATAAATTACCAAGCAGCATACTAAGTAGTAACTAACGACTACTTTTGCACAAAAACCAATAACAACTTGCGGACAGCAAAATACCTAGCCACCAACGCATAGCGCGCTCAAGGCTTATGAAAAATTCAAAAATAAGAAATAATAAGGTGGTGCCCAAGGCCGGACTTGAACCGGCACGGCTTTCGCCACTACCCCCTCAAGATAGCGTGTCTACCAATTCCACCACTTGGGCATATCTGTTTGAACTCAATTATTAATTAAGCTTTGTGTTCTTTTTTACTTTCTGTCAGTGCTTCGCACTTATAGAGCATGCACTTTTTAACCTAAGCCTAAAAGTGCATGGAGGTTATAAGGTTTGTAATCTTAATTAATTGTCGGGACGTCGCCTTGTGCATCATCGGCGCTTGGCGCTACCGTTGGCAAATCGCTTTCTACATCTGAGGATTGGGATTCAAGTACTGGGACTTCTGATTCCTGCACTTCTTCAATAACAGGAATACCTATATCAACCTCTGAACCAATGACAGATTGATTTTTGGCAATAATTGCTAGGGTAAAACTAGTGACAAAAAACACAACAGCTAACACTGCCGTTAACTTAGAAAAGAAGTCACCGCCACCCTGACTACCAAAAACAGTTTGAGATGCACCACCACCAAATGATGCTCCTGCTTCCGCGCCTTTACCTCGCTGTAACAAAATAAGGCCAATAATTGCCAAGGCAACCAATAAATGAACAACAATTACAATATTTTCCATCATTTCACCCACTATAAACTTTTGTTCAGTATAGCTTAGCTCAACTTAGGCTCCGATTAGCCTGCAGCCGCTATACCTATAAATTCTTTTGCATTTAGTGATGCACCACCGACCAATGCACCGTCTATATCTTTTTGTGCGAACAATTCTGCCGCATTGGCACTTTTGACACTACCACCGTACAAAATGCTCACTTTTTCTGCATTAACGCTTAAACGGCTACGTATAAACTGATGCACTTCTTGCGCTTGCTCAGGCGTTGCCGTTAATCCTGTACCTATAGCCCAAACCGGCTCATAAGCAATAACACTTTTAGCAATAGCATCAGCACCCATTACAGACTGTACAGCCTGCAATTGCTCGCCAATAATAGCTTCCACTTGCCCGCTCTCGCGCTCACTCAAAGTCTCACCTAGACAGATAACAGCGGTTAAACCACTTTTATATGCAGTTAGTGCTTTCTGTGCAACGAGTAAATTACTCTCACCATGATATTGGCGGCGTTCCGAGTGCCCCACAATAGCATATTTGCAAGAGCAATCGAGTAGCATAGAGGCAGACACCTCACCCGTATAAGCACCTTCAAGGTGAACACTGACATCTTGAGAGCCAACGCTGACATTTGTGCCTTCAACGGCTTTAGCAATATCACTCAAATAAACAAAAGAGGGGCATAGTGCCATGTCTGTATCAGTGACACTACCAGCCTCTGCAACAATAGCGCTCACTAAATTGGCATTAGCCTCTTTAGAGCCATTCATCTTCCAGTTACCAATAACTAGTGTACGGCGCATAGATAGTTTTCCATCGCTATTATAGGTCAATACAGCGGTTAATTTTGAGCGGCGCAATAGTAACGGAGATGACTATAACTTACAAGAATTATGGCATTACCATCTCGTAAAAATACACCCAGGCCGCAATATTAACCTCCGTTTTAAAAATCGCCCTAGACACCCACCTCTGAACTAACAACATCGGCCAAACGTTTAGCCAAACTGTTGACCTGGTCAATATCTTCACCTTCAACCATCACCCGAATAAGAGGCTCTGTACCCGAAGGGCGTAACAAAACTCGCCCTTTATCAGCCAACTCTTCTTCCGCTTGCGCTACTGCCTTATTGATTATGTCGTTATCGCCAATGGCGACTTTTTTAGCTAGACGTACGTTAATCATTTTTTGTGGTAATTTAGCCATGCCTTTTTTAGCAATAGCTAAGGGTTCTGCCAATATATGTAGAGCATTTACCACTTGCAACGCAGAAACAACACCATCACCTGTGGTCGCCACATCACCACATATAATATGGCCAGAGGATTCACCACCTAGCATCCAGCCTTTGTTGCGCATCAATTCAAGCACATAGCGATCACCTACGCCTGCACGCTCGAAGGGAATACCCAATTGCTTAAAGGCGATCTCCAAACCGTAATTAGACATCAATGTACCAACAGCACCTGTACAACCACGCAACTGGTGCCTAGCGGCGGCAATCAAAAACAGCAACTCGTCACCATCAACCAACTCACCATTGCTATCGACAAAGAGCACACGATCACCGTCGCCATCAAAAGCAATTCCTAAGTCAGCACCGACTTCGAGAACTTTTTCTCGAAGGGCTTCGGGGTGTGTCGAGCCACAATTTTCGTTAATATTGAGCCCATCAGGTGCAGCATGGATAACATCAACCTTAGCCCCTAGCTCTTGAAACACATTAGGTGCTACTTGGTAAGTTGCTCCGTGGGAACAATCGAGCACAATATGGTAATCGTTAAGTTTAAGGCCTCGAGGTAGAGTACTTTTACAGTACTCGATATAGCGACCCTGAGCATCGTTAATTCGGCGCGCCTTACCTAAGCTTTCAGCACTCACCATTTCTTTATCAAGTTCGGCTTCTATTTCTAGCTCTATATCATCGGGGAGTTTTTCGCCCTTACCCGTAAACAACTTAATACCGTTGTCGCAATAGGGGTTATGTGATGCACTAATCACAATACCCGCTTGCACCCGAAACGCCTGAGACAAATAAGCAATCGCAGGAGTAGGCATTGGCCCTAACAGGCCAACATCAACACCGGCATTGATAAGGCCCGCCTCTAGCGCAGATTCAAACATATACCCAGATATACGCGTATCTTTACCAATGAGAATTAAGTTTTGACCATCCCCTCGGCGAGAAAAGACACGGCCGACGGCCCAGCCCAAACGCAATACAAAATCTGGCGTTATTGGGTATTCACCAACCTTGCCGCGAATACCATCGGTACCAAAATATTTTCTCGACATGAACAACCTTACTGACTAATGAACCCTAATCGAGAGATTATAACAAACTAATCATCCAACCATTTTAAAAAATCTTTAAAAGTTCGGCTTTAAGAATTAATTGCGATGTAGGTATCAATTATATCGCGTGTTGCACGCACATCATGCACACGCAATATTTTTGCGCCGCGCTCAAGCGCCATTAAGCCTAAAGCCAAACTTCCAATTAATCGCTCCTCAACCGGATGCCCAAGTATTTGACCAATCATTGATTTACGCGAGAAGCCAACCAACACCGAGAAACCCAAGCTCACTAATTCGGGCAACTGCTTTACCAACGTAATATTGTGATCAAGAGTTTTGCCAAACCCAAAACCAGGGTCCAACCAAATTTTAGAGGGAGCAATACCTGCTTCTAGGCATGCAACAACGCGTTGTTGTAAAAAGTCATTTACTTCCGTGACTACATTTTGGTACTCAGGGCTTGCCTGCATAGTGGAGGGCATGCCTTGCATATGCATAAGGCAAACCAGCAAACCAGTTTGAGCAGCCGTAGTTAAGGCTCCCTCTCTTGTTAAGGCTCTCACATCGTTGATTAGATGTGCACCTTTTGATGCCGCTTCTCGCATAACAATTGGCGAGCTTGTATCAACGGATATCGCCACATCACAATTCTGCGCAACCCAATCTACAATGGGAATAACTCGATCTAGCTCTTGTTGTTCGGTAACCATCTGTGCACCTGGGCGTGTTGACTCACCACCAATATCAATGATTTCAGCACCGTCTGCCACTAGCTGCTCTATACGCTTACCTACAAGATCGGCATTCAACTGATTATTAATAAAAAGCTCACCCCCATCGGAAAATGAGTCTGGCGTTGTATTGACAATGGCCATAAGACGAGGCCGAGAGAGATCTAGAAAGCGATGAGTCTTTATCATATTAACCAAAAACTAAGTGTGTAGAATTTAAAAAACGAATGAGCCATAAAAAAAGGCGCACTCGCTAGAGTACGCCTTTTGAGAAGATAATGTATAAAGACTAAATTATCAATGCTCGCTTGCAGGACCACCAATTGGGTCGCTAGCATCTTTGGGTTTAGCCGAAGATTCAGCAGAAGTACCACCCGACGAATCCTTATCTGGATTATGCCAGTCTTTAGGTGGCCTTACTTTACGGCGAGCCATGAGGTCATCAACTTGTTCTGAATCAATGGTTTCGTACTCAACAAGAGCATCTTTCATCGATTCAAGAATATCTCTATTTTCTTCGAGTAGGTCATAAGCTTTTTTGTAGCATACATCAATAATGACTTTAACTTCTTCGTCGATCAATTTAGCTGTCTGATCCGATACTTGACGGCTACCCATTGCATCGTTGCTTTGCGCTTCAAAATCCAACGGACCTAATTTATCGGAGAAACCGAAGTTAACTACCATACTGCGTGCAAAATGCGTCGCCATTTTAATATCTTGCGATGCACCAGTACTCACGCCATCAACACCATAGATCATCTCTTCTGCGATACGACCACCGTAAGCGGTTGCAATATCACCAATCATTTTACGGCGGCTGGTACTAATTGCATCACCTTCAGGCAAGAAGTGCGTTACACCTAAAGCGCGACCACGAGGTAGGATTGTCACTTTATGAACAGGATCATGCTCTTCACTCAAAAAGCCTACAATCGCATGGCCTGATTCATGATAAGCCGTAGCAATTTTTTCTTTCTCAGTCATTACCATGGTTTTACGTTCGGCACCCATCATAATTTTATCGCGAGCTTTTTCAAACTCCTCTGGGGTTACGATACGGCGGTTACCTCGTGCGGCAAATAATGCAGCCTCATTAACCAAGTTGGCAAGATCAGCACCAGAAAACCCTGGCGTACCACGCGCGATAATGCTTGGATCAATCTCATCAGATAGCGGCACTTTACGCATATGCACTTTAAGAATTTGCTCACGGCCACGTACATCGGGCAAGCCTACATTGACTTGGCGGTCAAAACGACCTGGACGCATTAAGGCTTTATCCAGCACGTCGGGGCGGTTAGTCGCAGCAATTACAATAACACCGTCATTGCCTTCAAAACCGTCCATCTCTACTAATAGTTGGTTAAGCGTTTGCTCACGCTCATCATGACCACCACCATGACCACCGCCACGGCTACGACCTACGGCATCGATCTCATCGATAAAGATAATACAAGGCGCATTCTTTTTAGCCTGCTCGAACATGTCACGTACACGCGATGCACCCACACCCACGAACATTTCAACAAAATCAGAACCAGAGATAGAGAAGAAAGGCACTTTTGCCTCACCAGCAATCGCTTTAGCTAGCAATGTTTTACCCGTACCAGGCTGACCTGCCATCATCACACCACGTGGGATACGTCCACCTAAACGTTGGAACTTGCTTGGGTCACGTAAAAACTCTACTAATTCTTGCACTTCTTCTTTGGCTTCATCAACACCGGCCACATCAGCAAATGTTACGCTGATTTGGTCTTCACCTAGCAACTTAGCCTTACTTTTACCAAAGCTCATTGGGTTGCCACGGCCACCGCCACCGCCTTGCATCTGGCGCATAAAGAATAAGAAGACAGCAATAATGATTAATATAGGGAAGCTAGCAACGAGCAATTGCTTCCAAAGGCTGGCTTCTTCGGGCTTAGGTGCTTTTACTTCAACGTTATTAGCAAGTAGGTCATCCATTAACTTCATGTCGAGCACTTCTGGACGAACTGTTGTGAAAACAGTTTGATCCTGATATTTACCCGTAATAATCTGCCCACTAATAGAGACTTCCTTAACGCGACCTGCCTGTACCTCAGATACAAATTGCGAATAATCTAGGGAAGTATCTTCTTCTGGTTTGTCAAAGCCTTGCACAACCGTCAATATGATAGCGGCAATTACCACCCACAGAATCAGATTTTTTGCCATGTCGTTCAAATGAATACCCTCATTATGTGTAGTAAGCAGTTCACCTGCTGTATGAACCCTTTTTCAAGTCAATCTAGTGATTTAACACCCACATCACTCATACTATTCGATAAATTTAACTATACCTTATCTTTGAGTATAGCCCTTGGTCAAACTATCAGAAAGATAGTTTCATCACATTGTGCCAATTCGCTGATAACTGGCCGCTAAATCGGCCTCAAATACCTTTAAAACCCGTACCAACCCAATAAACCTCACGGGATCTCGCACGCGAAGCGTCGGGCTTACGCGATACAAAGCGGCCATAGTATTTACGCATATCACGCATTAACGTATCAGAGCCTTCACCCTGAAAAACCTTAGCCACAAAAGCACCACCCGGTCGTAAGACTTGGTGCGCTAGGTCAAAAGCAAGCTCGACCAAGGCCATAGCCCGAGGTTGATCTATATCGGCCATACCACTCATGTTGGGGGCCATATCTGAAATCACAAGGTCTACAGGGCGATTATCCAATACCGATAGTATCTGCTCGAAAACCGCATCATCAGTAAAATCGCCCTGCACAAATTCAACATCGGGTAAAAAGTCCATAGGTAATATATCAGAGGCTATGACTAGACCACTTTCACCGACTAGCTCGGCTGCAACCTGACACCACCCTCCTGGCGCTGCACCAAGATCGACAATGGTCATACCGGGTTTAAATAAGCTGTCTTTCTTTTGCAATTCAAGCAGCTTATAACTTGCTCTTGAGCGATAACCATCCTCTTGAGATTGCTTAACGTAAGGGTCATTAAAATGCTCTTTAAGCCAGTTTTTACTTGTTTTTGATCGTGCCATGAGTCTCTTTTTTGGGAAGCGTAGCTGCGCTTAGTATGATGATTGAGGGCTAAAGTGTTATGTAAAGTCATGCCAGCATATGACTATTGACACCTACAAATCTATAGCTTTAGGTTATTTGTTAAGCCAATACACTTAATGCGAGTTGTTTATTTATCTGATTAACCTATAAAAAGGGAAACGAACAACACAAATAGTCGTTATAATTGGGAGCTGACCCTTTATATAATTATTACCTAGGTATACACACACATTATGTCACTCAGTAACGAACAAAAAAAGCGCTATCGATCCATTGGCCACAGCTTAAACCCTATTGTAACTATCGCTGGCAATGGTATTAGTGATAATGTGATTGCGGAAATTGACCGGGCTCTCAATGATCATGAATTAATTAAAATAAAATTAGTACTTGAAGATAAAGAATCTCGAAAAGAAGCCATTACAAAGATTAGCCAAAAAATGAACGCAACGGTCATACAAGAAATCGGCAAGGTTGTGCTACTGTTACGCCCAGCAAAACGGCCAAACAAAAAACTGTCGAACCTTTTACGCTAGCGGCCTCCTTTATTTAAGAGGCCTCTAAGCAAGCCTGAGACCTATCTTATTTATCAATACCGTGCTTAATGGCATAACGCACGAGACCCGATGTCGTATTAATATTAAGCTTTTTAGTGATATTGCGCTTATGGGTCTCGACAGTGCGCACACTGTTATTCAACTCTTGCGCAATCTTTTTATTACCATAACCTAAGGAGATCAAGCGCAAAATCAATTGCTCCCGATTGGTTAGCTTAGTCTCATTATCATCGGCATCTTGCTGCGCCAATATGGTCGCTACGTCTTGGCTAAAATGTTTTTCTCCTTTATATACAACATTAATAGCCTTTATCATTTCATCGCCAGAAACATCTTTTAACATATACCCGTAGGCACCTAGGCGTATCACAGGAATAATATATTCTTTATCATCATGCATGCTTAAAATAATGAATTTTGTATCGATATTTTGCTCAGCAACCACCTCAAGTACATCCATACCGTTCATCTCAGGCATATTGATGTCCATCAATACGACATCGGGCTTTAGCTCATCTAATCGCTCTAGCAATTGACGGCCGTTTTCAGCCTCGCCGACCAGTATAATATCTTCACTCATACTTAGCCGTGCACTAACACCTTCACGAAAAAGTGGATGATCATCTACCAACATGACCCGAATCATAAATACTCTCTATTTTTATTGTTATATTTTTTGTTTACTAATAACCAAACGGACTGTCATCTTATAGTTATTAGCCTTCTGTCGTATTTGCAGCATAGCGTAATATTGTTTTGGGTATTTTCGCAATTAGCAATGTGCCTTTTTTATTCGACACAATATCGAGCACGCCTTTATGATAGGCTATTCGCTCATGCATATTACGCAAACCGATGCCCTCTGATGAACGGCTTCGCTCGAATGACTCGACATTAAAGCCTTTACCGTTATCTTGGATAGATAACACAATCCACAAAGAATCGACACTCAAAGAAATTTCAACGCATGTCGCATCGGAGTGGCGCTCAATATTGGTTAAGCATTCTTGAGCAACACGATAAAGTGATGTCTTGGCATCTAACGGCAATAAATTTCTGACCAAGATATCGTTAAATACTACCTTAATACCTGTTCGCTCAGAAAAGCTTTTTGCCAATGCTTGCACACCTGTGGCTAAACCGTGGTCATCCAGCACTGCTGGATGCAAATCTCTAGAAATACGTCGTAAATCCTGTAGTGTTTGCCCTATACGCTTTTGGGCAACAGCAATATCATTATCGGGGTTCTTATTATTCTTTATCTTTATCTCTGCTGTTTCGAGCGAGAACTTAGCGCTAGCAATAAGTTGGCTAATGCCATCGTGCAATTCACGAGAAACACGACGGCGCTCCTCGTCTTGCGTATTTAAAATGCGTTTTGTGAGCTCTTGTAACTTACTATCTGCCAATTTTCGTTCGCTAAACTGTAAAAAGATACCGCAGAAAAACACAACAACAGACGCCGCTAGAGCAATAAACAAAATAACGTAGGACGAGCTCTGAATTTTTTTATCAACCTCTGCCTGCATCGCACTCACATCAAGGTCGATATCGTCGATATAAATACCTGTACCTATCATCCACTGCCAACGCTCAAGCATCACTGAGTAGGCTAATTTTTTAGTAAACTCCTGCTTTGAAGGTTTTTCCCAAACATATTCAACGAAGCCTGTTTTATCTTTGGCACTATTAATAAGGTCTCTAATAATAAATTGACCATTAGGGCCTTGTAAATCCCACCAGTTTTCGCCTATACGATATGCCTGCCTCGGATGTGCAACACTATCACCATTATCGTTATACACAAAAAAATAGCCGTCTTCACCATACTCCAAACCCGTCAAAATATCGATAACAAGTTCCTTTGCAGCATCGTTATCTTGATTATTATTTTCGTAAATATGATCAATTGATGAAAGCGCGAGTGAAATATAATTTTTTAACTCTTGCTTGCGGCTATTAGTCACACTTTCGCGAAAACTATTGGCGGTTTGCGTCGATAATTTTTCAAACTGATTTTCTGTGACTAAGGCAACAACGAGCATAGCCAGCATTAGCGGCAATATAGAGAGCAGCTGAATTTTTTGTGATAGATTCATAACAACACCAACATCAATTAATGAGTAACAACTCGCTATAAATAACCGTTATTGATCCTTTAAAAAGACTTTTAAAAAAATTTTAAAGAGCCCCAATATTTACGGCAGCCATTGCTGGGGCAAACCTTTAGTTTGCAATAATGCAGCCACATCCATGCTGAGAGCAATCGATACATGTACTAATACACCACCCCAGATAGAACGAGTATGCAAGGCTAACACACCTAAAAACAAACCAAAAAAGATAGCACCTGTCGCTTCAAGCCAAGGCTTCGATAAATGGATCATCATATAAGGGACAATCATAATAAAGATTGCATTAACACCAAATACTGGCCGAC
Source organism: uncultured Pseudomonadales bacterium (assembly GCA_947488935.1). Taxonomy (GTDB): domain Bacteria; phylum Pseudomonadota; class Gammaproteobacteria; order Pseudomonadales; family Cellvibrionaceae; genus CANLBN01. Next base: position 152,043 of record CANLBN010000003.1, on the reverse strand, counting down.
ATGCTTGCAGAATAAACCCCCGAAAGAAAAACTCGACAAAGAAAAATTGCGATAGGTAAAACATCTCCCACGCAAAAAAGTCGAGCCAACTTCTATGCGCAAATTTATAAAATGGGTAATGGTTTACAAAATCCTCACGAAAACTAACGATAACGACAAAGACCAGTATTGGAGCAACTAAAAAAATATACCACCGCTTGTGCTGATTGAGTCGACCAATACCTAAGCCATAGCGTTTAAGAGAGTCTTTTAAAATATATTTAATCGTTAATAGAGGAATAACAAAAAATGCTATCAAATGCCAAAAAAACCACCAAGCCTCGGGCATTAACGGAAAATAAACCGACTTTTTTAGCCCCCTAAGACTCTCTGATACAGAGTGGTCAGCGACAGAAAACCACAACTCTAAACTTGCATAAAAAGTACTATAAAACTTGAGGTAATGTAGCAATAACAAGCAAAAAGCGGCAACCAGCAATGTGATAGCTGGCGTTTTATCCCAGTGGTTTATATTGTGCCTACTCTGACGCGTAAACGACTCTGTATGAATACGCTCTAACAGCTGTATAAATTTGGTTATTATTTTCATTATGTACCACTAAAACATAAAACGTCTAAGCAAGCCTGAACAATGATTTTGGTGAGGCAAAACAGCTTGATTTAATTCGAAGCTTGTTACACTCTGACGTAGATGTCGAGCTGTCAATATCAAGAGACTCTGCTCAACACCCCAAAACCGCTTCAAAGCCATTTAAAAACTACGTAAAAACACTTATATACTCCTAGGGGGTCATACGGATTTCAAACTAGTAGCATTCTTTAGTATGATAAATCTGTTTAGAACTAGCAAAACAGTTTCTTTCTAAATAAAACAGTCAGGCTCCTTACAAGGGTGTTTAACACTCGGATCTGATTATGGTGGTTAATAATAACTTTTAATAACAATAAGGTTAAACATTTATGAAAAAAACACTCACGCTTTTATCCCTAGCAATTGCAGCGTCTACGGCCTCTATAGGCAGTCTTGCTGCGGATAAGCCCATTAAGTGGCGCCTAGCAGAAACTTGGCCAACTAACTTCCCCATTTTTGGCGATGTCTCTAAAAGAATGGCCGAAAACGTTAACAAGATGTCGAATGGCCGTCTGTTGATTACTATCGATTCAAAAAACAAGCATAAATCTGCCTTTGGTATCTTCGATTTTGTTAAATCAGGTCAGTACCAAATGGGGCACTCTGCTTCTTATTACTGGAAAGGTAAGGATATTAACACCTTATTCTTTACCACTATGCCATTTGGCATGATTGCCGCGGAGCAATACGCTTGGTACTACTATGGTGGTGGTCAAGAATTGGCTGAAAAAGTCTATAGCAAATATGGTGTTCGCCAATACCCAGGCGGTAACACAGGTAACCAAATGGGCGGCTGGTTTAAAAAAGAAATCAACAGCGTTAAAGACCTACAAGGTCTAAAAATGCGTATTCCTGGCTTTGCTGGCGATGTACTCTCTAAATTAGGTGCAAAACCAACCAATATTCCAGCCGGTGAGCTTTATACGGCTCTTGAGCGCAATACAATTGATGCGCTTGAGTGGGTTGGACCATCACTTGACTTACGTATGGGCTTTCACAAAGTCGCGCCATATTATTACACTGGCTGGCATGAGCCTGGTACAGAGTTACAGTTTATGGTTAACCAAAAAGCCTTCGATAAATTACCAGCTGACTTACAAGCTATTGTAGAAGTTGCCATTCAAGAAGCCTCTTTCCAAATGACCTCTCAGTCTTATCACGAAAGTGGTGAAAACTGGGCTTCTATTCAGAAAGACTTCCCTAACGTAAAAGTTAAAACCTTCCCGCCAGAAGTTATGGCTGAACTGCGTAAAGCCAATGATTCTTTACTAAAAGAGTTTGAAGCGAAAGGCGGCTTAACTGCAGAGATCATTAAATCACAACGTGAATATTTAGCGAAATCACGTGGCTGGACTGACATCTCTGATAAAGCTTACCTTAACAACTAGAAATGATTGCCAGGAATACTTCCTAGCACCATAATGATTTCAGCCTTAAACAAACCTCAATTAAGGCTGAAATCATCTCTAAAAATAATAATATTTGATAAGCATACATCTTCCATTTACACACTTATAAATGTAACAGAGTGATGCCTCCGGGTGCCCCACAGGATTAGAAAAAAATGAAATCAACCCTGCGCTTTTTAAACAAAATCATTGATGCTGTTGGCTGGATCTGTGTGATCGCCTTATTATTAATGATTGTTAACGTATTTATTGACGTGTTTGTCCGTTACGTTGTTATTGACGTGGTGAAATATTTTGATATTTACCTTTGGTACGACAAACATTTTAGCTGGCTCGGTGGCATTGGTATGCAAGAGCTAGAGTGGCACTGGTTTTCGATCATGTTTTTAATGGGCTTAGGCTATACCCTACGAGAAAACGGGCATGTCAGAGTCGATGTCGTATATGACACCTTTGCTGAACGAAAAAAGTCATGGATCAACCTCATTGGCGCCGTCATTTTTGCTATCCCCTTTTGCCTACTTGTTGTTTACTACGGCTGGGACTTCTTTCTCGAATCCTTTAACAACCAAGAAAACAAAGGTGACCCAGGCAGCCTACCTCGCCTTTGGCCTGTCAAATTAATTATTCCCGTTTCCTTTGCATTCTTAATACTCAGTGCTATTGCAGTAATGATTAAAGAATACCTAACTCTAACAGGCCAACACGATGACTTAGATAGCAATACTGAAGGAGCAGCCAAATGATAGGCATTTATTTATTTTTATTTGCGCTGGTTGCCCTCTTTATTGGCTACCCTGTTGCATTAACATTTGCAGGCCTGTCGCTACTGGTTGGCTTTTGGATTGAAGGCGCTAGTTTATTTGCCTTTATGCCTTATCGTCTCTATTCGATTATGGAGAATACGATTTTAATGGCAATTCCTATGTTTATCTTTATGGGGATCGTACTGCAAAAATCAGGTTTAGCTGAGCGACTTCTAGAGTCTATGGGCCGCTTATTTGGTGGCCACCCCGGTGGGGTCGCTATATCAACCATTATCGTAGGCGCTTTTTTGGCTGCGTCTACCGGTGTGGTTGGTGCAAGCGTTGTCGCTATGGGCGTTATCTCATTACCCGTCATGCTTAAGTATGGCTATGATCAGCGCTTAGCAACGGGCACCATATGTGCCGCTGGTACACTCGGGCAGATTATCCCGCCATCAATTATCTTGATTATTCTTGGCGATGTGATGGGTGTTCCCGTGGGAGACTTATTTAAGGCTGCGGTTATCCCAGGCCTTGCACTAGTGGGTATGTATTTAGCCTATGTCATTTTTATCACCCAAAAAAATCCAGAAAGAGCGCCCCCGATTCCCTCTGACAGTGCTAATACTTACGAGCTAATTCGCGACGCCTTACTCAATATTATCCCACCTTTATTATTAATTGTTGTGGTACTTGGCTCCATATTAACAGGGATTGCAACACCAACTGAATCATCCGCCCTTGGCGCTATTGGTGCGCTTATTCTGGCTAAATTTTACGGTCAATTAGGCTTCAAAATGATCGGCGATAGCGGCAAAGAAACCGTTAAAGTGACCTCGATGGTGTTTGCCGTATTAATTGGTGCGACTGCATTCTCAATGGTATTCACCTACTCTGGCGGTGACGGCATTGTTGAAGAATTTATGGGCAACCTACCCGGTGAAAAATGGACATTCATTGCACTATCTATGATCGCCATTTTTATCTTAGGCTTCTTTATCGACTTTGTAGAAATTGCCTTTATTGTTGTGCCTATCTTGGCCCCTATCGCTGAACTACTCGGTTTAAATATGGTTTGGTTTGCCATACTGATTGCAATGAACCTGCAGTCCTCATTTATGACGCCACCCTTTGGTTTTAGTTTGTTTTACTTAAAAGGCGTTGCACCCCCAGAGGTTAAAACAACCACTATCTATAAAGGGGTTATTCCGTTTATTTGTATTCAATTGTTCTTAGTGACATTGCTTGTAGTATTCCCGGAATACTTAGGTTTTAGCTAAAACAGCCTTCAATTGAAAAAAAACGTTATTTTTTCATAATAAATCAGAGACATATCAAAGTCTCTGATTTACAATCCCCTGTCGTAAAAAAATCGAAAACATTCAGTAAATGAGACTCCAGCATGAGTGCACTTTGGTCCGATAGTATTGAGTTAATGCTTTTAGGTATGGGTTCTGTTTTTACCTTTTTAGCACTGTTAGTAATAGGCGTAACGATTATGTCTGCTCTAATCAACCGCTTTAGTCCGCAAGCTGTGGGGTCGATTAAAAATAAGCCCTCGCAAATGACTCATACCGAATCAGAAGTAGCCGCTGTTGCAGCCGCTGCTTGGGCCTCTTCACATCATTCGACACACCCCTCAAAGATATCTTAATTAACGGATTTTAAACGAGAGTTTATTTATGAGTAGCACCACTAAGCCTGTTTTAATTACTGATGTTGTACTCCGAGACGCACACCAGTCACTATTTGCAACACGTTTGCGCATAGATGATATGTTACCGATCGCTGCAAAGTTAGATCAAGTTGGTTATTGGTCACTAGAATCTTGGGGGGGAGCGACCTTTGACTCCTGTATACGTTTTTTAGGTGAAGACCCTTGGGAGCGTATTCGAGAGCTGAAAAAAGCCATGCCTAATACCCGTCAACAAATGCTAATACGCGGGCAAAATTTATTGGGCTACCGACACTATGCCGATGATGTCGTTGAAAAATTTGTCGAGCGCGCAGTCACCAATGGCGTCGATGTATTCCGTATTTTTGATGCGATGAACGACCCACGTAACTTTAAGACAACAATGGCTGCCGTTAAAAAGCAAGGCGGGCATGCTCAAGGTACACTCTCTTATACAACAAGCCCTGCGCACAACAAACAAGGCTGGCTTGACCTTGCTCGTGAAATAGAAGACATGGGCGCAGACTCCTTAGCCATTAAAGATATGGCCGGTATTTTAACCCCCTACGATGCCTACGAACTGGTTAGCGAATTAAAAAAATCGCTCTCTATTCCCATTGCTCTGCATGCACATGCAACAGCAGGCTTATCGTCTATGACGATTTTAAAAGCGATCGAAGCGGGTATTGACCACGTTGATACAGCCATTTCATCTATGTCGATGACTTACGGCCACTCACCCACCGAATCCATCGTTGCTGCGCTAGCAGGCACCGAACGCGACCCTAAACTTGACCTTGTTTTGCTGGAAGAGATTGCCACTTACTTTCGTGCTGTACGCAAAAAATATGCAAAATTCGAAGGCGCTTTACGCGGCGTTGATTCACGCATATTAATTGCTCAAGTCCCAGGCGGCATGCTGACCAACATGGAAGGCCAACTCAAAGAACAAGGGGCTGGCGATAAATTTGATGAGGTATTAAAAGAAATACCACGCGTACGCGAAGACTTAGGCTTTATTCCATTAGTAACACCCACCTCGCAAATAGTCGGCACACAGGCGGTATTAAACGTATTGACTGGCGAGCGATACAAAAGTATCTCTAAGGAAACCCAAGCTATTTTAAAAGGTGAGTATGGTAAAGCACCTGCCGAATTTAATAGCGAGTTACAAGAGCGCGTATTAGATGGTGGCGACCCCATTACTTGTCGACCTGCTGATTTATTAACACCCGAAATTGATATCTTAACAACAGAACTAACATCACTAGCGAGTGAAAAAGGTTTTACACTCGCTGATAACAACATAGATGATGTACTTACCTATGCGTTATTTCCACAAATAGGCCTGAAATTTTTCGAAAATAGAAATAACCCCGATGCCTTTGAAGCAGTACCTCAAATAGAGGAAGCTAGTAGCGGATCCAACACTAAAAGTAGTACAAGCGAACAAAGTTATACCGTTAGCCTTAACGGGAAAAACTACGCAGCTGAAGTTAGCGGAGATGGAACTGTAAAAGTTAGTATTAATGGTACAAGCTACACGACAAAAGTGGCAGAAGGTACGAACCAAATTACCGCCACCGAAAACGTGCCATCTTCTGGTGAGACAATAACAGCACCTCTTGCCGGTAATATTTTTAAAATAAATGTAAGCATTGGCCAACAAGTAAACCCCGGCGATATTTTAATTATTTTAGAAGCCATGAAAATGGAAACCGAAATAAAAGCATCACAAGCGGGTGTGATTAGCGCAATTAACGTTAATGCCGGCGATGCGGTATCCGTTGGCGATACCTTATTAACATTATAAGTTCGATAAATAATTAATCGTCATTCACTGAATAACAGTAGAGAACTTTTAGGGCTTTTATGGAAAAACTCACCGCACTATTAATGGATTCCGGTCTCGCCAATTTAACGGCAGGTCAGGCAATCATGATGCTTGTTGGGCTAGGATTACTCTATCTTGCTATCGCTCGAAAATTTGAGCCTCTGTTATTAGTACCTATCGGCATGGGGACACTACTCGTTAATATCCCTGGCGCCGGGATGTATGCCGAACCCATTTATGATGCTAGTGGCCATTTAGAATCAGCCGGTGGATTACTTTATTATATTTTCCATATCGGTATAGAAAGCGGCGTATTCCCTCTACTTATTTTTATGGGCGTGGGAGCCATGACAGATTTTGGCCCATTACTCGCCAACCCTAAAATGTTATTTTTAGGTGCTGCGGCACAGTTTGGTATTTTTGCCACGGTACTGGGTGCTGTTGCACTTAGCTCATCGGGCATTGTTGACTTTTCACTCATGCAAGCAGCCGCCATTGGTATTATTGGTGGTGCCGACGGGCCGACATCTATCTTTGTCGCCACCAAGCTCGCACCCGAATTATTAGGCGCTATTGCCGTTGCCGCCTATTCCTATATGGCGCTTGTCCCTATTATTCAACCACCAATTATGAAGGCACTCACCAGTGTTGACGAGCGCAAAATAGTTATGAAGCAATTGCGCCCTGTATCGCGCGCAGAAAAGATTTGCTTTCCATTAACCGTATTAATTGCCGTTGCCTTATTTTTACCGAGTGCTGCGCCACTTTTAGGTATGTTTTGTTTTGGTAATTTAATGAAAGAATGCGGTGTAGTAGAGCGCCTAAGTGACACCGCGCAAAATGCATTGATCAATACCGTTACCATATTTTTAGGCTTAGGCGTTGGCGCAAAAATGAGTGCCGATAGCTTCTTAAATTTAGAAACCATTGGTATTTTATTATTAGGCCTTGTGGCTTTTTGTATTGGTACCGCAACTGGTGTGATCATGGCAAAAATCATGAACCTATTCTTGACCGTAAAAATAAATCCACTCATTGGCTCGGCTGGCGTGTCAGCCGTACCCATGGCTGCCCGTGTATCTAACAAAGTAGGGCTTGAAGCCAACAGCCAAAACTTTTTATTAATGCATGCCATGGGGCCAAACGTTGCTGGTGTAATTGGCTCGGCTGTTGCGGCAGGCGTGATGATTAGTTACTTTGGTTAGTAATACAACATCAACGCTTATATGCCTATTTATTGAAGCCAACCGATTATTTTTAGCGTAAGCGAGAAAATCCGTAGCGCTTAAATATAGGATGTGGTTATTTTCTTTGATGCTTTCTTTGCTCAAAGAAAGTAATAGGCGAAATTATCTTTGTATTTATCCAAACAAATCCGTTTGCTCACCGGCTCCTTGTTGACTGTCTCTCTGCCAATCATAACGCTCCATATATACTTGGTAGTCACCGCTAAACTCTACACCTTCTTCAAGTAACAACTCCCTCTGACGCTTTTGTAAATCTGGGCGGGTTGGCATGGCGATTTTCCCCGATGCTAATACAACTCTGTGCCAAGGCACATCGGTTTTAACCAAACCGCTCAGCGCATTACCTACCTCGCGAGCATCTTTGGGCCGACCTGCTTTGTTTGCAATTTGTCCGTAGGTGGCTACTTTGCCTGTAGGAATACTACGAACAATATCGTAAAACTTTTGAATTAATATCGCCTTTTCAGGTTTACTGAGATCTTGAAAGTTAATCACTGAAGAATCCATAGCACTCACCTTATCAAATCCTTAACGTTGCTGTTGGGCAATTTTCTGCTAACGAATAGGGCAAGATAATAAAAGCTATTCATAAAGATAACAATGCGTCTGGCGTGGTTTTTATTTTTGACAGATTGACCCTAAAACACTTTAACAAGGTGCGTATTGCTGTTATTTTTCTAGTGATACTTTATATTCTGCCCCGCGCAACATCGAGGCAATAAGCTCTTGTACATTAAATTTGGTCAGCGCTTCGTTGGCACCCACTTGCGTGGCTTGGCTAACGCTAATATCACTAGATAAGGATGAGTGAAGCACAATATAAACAGCTGCTAAATCCGGGTTGTCGCGCACCTCAAATGCCAGCTCATAGCCATCTAGACCTGGCATTTCAATATCGCTTACGAGTAAATCAATAGGGGCGCCCTTTGCAGCATTTTCCTTCATTATTGAGAGTGCATCGTGCCCGTTTTCTGTCACCTGAAATGGCACATTCATATGACTCAGAGCATCAGTTAGCTGCTTGCGTGCAACCATAGAGTCATCGACCAGTAGAATATTCAGTGGTTTGAGCTGTTCGCGCTGCACATCGGTCAGCACGGCATATTGCTCGTTGCTGTCTTCTGGGAAGACATTAGACATGACATATTCCAAATCTATCATTTGTATTAAATCATCATCAATACGGCAAACACCAGTGATAAACGAATTACTACCCACGGACTTAGGTGGGCTAGTAATTTCACGCCAATTAAACTCCATAATACGTTCAATCGACCTCACCAAAAAACCAATTGTCTTGCGTTGGCAGTCAGTCACGATCACTACACTACTTTTTATCTCTTCGTCAGTTAATGGGGCATAGCCAACCGCAGCCGCCAAATCGAGTACCGACAGTGTTTGCCCACGCATCTCCATTACCCCTCTCACTGCAGTATGTGAGTTAGGTAAAGTAGACATAGGTTTATAGGGCACAATCTCTCTTATTTTGAGAGTACCCAAGGCAAATTGTTGTTTATCAGTAATTTTAAAAACTAATACTCCTTGGGAGTAATTAGCTTTTTCGCTCTTTGCGCTCATATCGAATCTATATAAATATCGGCGAGATGCCATTAATGGTTTGCTACTTACTACAAGTGTAGTCGACTAATCGGAGCTTGCAGAAAATATTAGAGAACTCAACAACGGGATAAACCAGACACCAGTAGCACATACTGGCAATATAATGTAGATCGGCCCAAAGAGGTTTTTGAGCTGATCTAACTAATAAGCGTAGAAACTAACTGTAGTGTACGCTCACCCGTCCATATGCTGGCAACAGCAATACAAACAATTGCCATAGTCCAACGGATAGCGCTAATTCGAGCAGGGAACCGTTTTGACAAAAATAATAAAAGTAGCCAACTCACTAAAATAATAGCCACTTGCCCAAGCTCAACGCCTACATTAAAGGCCAGTAAGCTTTGCCAAATATTCGGGGCATCGATTTTTAAAATCTCTGACAAGACAAAGGAAAACCCAAGGCCATGTAAAAGGCCTATTAATGTCGTTACCCAAACGCCGCCCTCTCGCCTTTCTTTTGAAAGCGCGATAACTGCTGCATAAATTATTGATATAGCAATGGCAGTTTCAACAAAAGGCACAAACCAAGCGCCACTCAAGGTGTATCCAAAAAAGCCTGCCGATAAGGTAATACTATGACCTATAGTGAAACCTGTAATCCGCCATAATAACCCTCGTAGAGTGACGGCACTGAGTACAAGGCAAAAGACAAATAAAACGTGATCTATCCCTATTAAAATGTGTCGCGCACCCTCAACAACAAACGTGGCAAAGGCTTGTAAAGAGGATCGAGAAATTTCTACAGGGGTATCCAGTAAACCGCGAAGCCTAAATGTTAGGGTATCACTCCCTAAGTAATCTAAAACCAAATTAGCGGTCTCGTCCTGGAGGGGTAAGCCGGGATTAAGGGTACTGCGCAGCGTATAGTTGCTGACTTTATTATTTGTTGGCGAGGCATAAAAAATCTCTGCATCGACGATGGTATCACCTACATAGGTGGCTTCAAAACCCTCTTGATAGACCTCCCCTTTTAACGCGAGCTCGGCCTCTTTTAAGGTAGCAAAGGGCACTTGCTGCAAGGCAGGGTAAGCACGTAATTTTACAAGGCTGCCAATAAACATTTGACCATTTACACTAATCTCGTGGCCATCGACAATTATCTTGCCTAGGCCCTCAGGGTCCAAGCGTAATGCTGTTGGATCGAGGTAGTGTACGAGCTGCTCATTCTCGATAGCATTCGTGGTAAAAGGGGCGGCCTCGCGGCTTCCATCGGCTTGTTCGAGGCCTAGTTTATCGGCAACGAGGTATGCCATAGGCAAACGAATAAAGACTCTCAGGCCATTGTCTTCGTGGCTCGCATGAATAACGCGGAGGTTAACATTGAGATTAAAATGGGCACGAGCTGTTGGCGCTAGGACAATACTCGTAATAAACAATGTGGTGATTAGCAAACAACAAACAAGAGTGGCGTAGTGGTTACACCACCTTGTTTTTATACTATTGAACATATGGAGCCTACTTCCTATCTATACAAAGACAAGGCCTACTTGTTAGTCACCATATTGTTAGAGCCAAAGTACATGACATGATTCTTTTTTGACTTAATATCGGCCGCAGATACTTCGATCGATGCTGAATCGAGCAATGTATGCTTATGGGTTTTAACCCACTCAATTGCTGGCTTTAAGGTCGACGTATAAAACGTTGTTTCTGGCACTAAATAGTGATGAGGAATCGCAACTCGTGCACCAGACTTTTTAAAGACGTCGTCCGCTTGTTGATAGTCAAGAATATGTTTTGATCCATCGACGGGTACAAAAACAATATCGACCTTGCCAATTTTATCCCACACTTCTTTCGGTGGATTAGGACGATTATCACCCCACATTAGTAGCTTAAGGCCACCTGTTTCGATAACAAATATCGTATTATCAAAATGACGGGCATTTGTTGGTGGACACACATTTTCTCGCCCTTCGAATTGTTTAACGGCATCTGTCCATGCAACGTCACCGGGAGCAACACATTGATGCTTGTCAGCGATCCCTGTAATTTTTACATCCCCTAAACTAAATGAGCCTGCTATACGGTCAAGCAGCATATTGGCATCTACTTTGTCGATAGCATCGTGGTCAAAATGCGCATGGGAAGACATGCCTATATCGACATCTATTTTTGGAAAATCCATGCGATACCACAAACCCCAAGCACCCGAGGGATCATTACGCCAAGGATCGATAATAATACTAATACCCCGAGGTGAAGTAATACGAAATGAAGAGTTGCTAAAAAAGTCGATACCGACCTTTCCTGTATCGGCCTGTGTACCGCCCTTATTTTGAACTTCAATAATACGATTATTATTTTTGCCGGATTTCCAAGTATCAAGCCCAGAACTAATAGCTTGATTGGCAGCCCCGCCAATGACACCGATACTAATAAGCCCAACGAGGGCCAGTTTGCTTTTTATATTCATTTGCCTCTCCTTTTAAAAATACTAACTAACGTTTTGATTTTTATTAAAAAATAGAGCATAGAACATGACCTCTAGCACAGCTTATTATTGTGAATCAGTGCTAACAGTTCTGGTATGGAGCAGATCTTACGGCTATCGGGAGAATATTAAATAGATAACTCTGGTCATTATATGACTCAATCATGATATATTACAAGGCCCCTGTAGATTGAACTACTTATTAATGAGAGGCCAAATATGAAAGATACTGGTTTATCTACTCAGTAAGTAGCCGATAAAAGGCTCCACACTTAAGGCTATTGTTTACTACGATAAAACCTTAGCTTTCGTCGCTGGCATTTTCCCATTGAAAAAGGGAGATGGCTTATGCTTTTTCCCTAACATCCCTTTTAGCATAAAACTGAAGATTTGAAATACATATGAAATAGGGAATGTAATATGCGCGTCTTTTGGCATTTCGCCCACTGAGTACTTACCAAAAGCTTTTAGTGTTACAGGCCCTAGCACCTCTATCTTCTTTTGCTCGTTGGGAAATTGCATAAACTTCACGAATATACCAACAAATGGAATGATCGACGAACCCATCGTATTCGCCACCGGCATATTGCAGCACGTGGTATGCCACCGGTATAAACCTTTCTTTTTTAATTGCACACAGCGAATGTTATCCAAACCCGCCGTTATCTCTACTAAAGCGGGATATGTTTGAACAAGCTCAGTACCTCCATGCTCATCCAATACATTTTCCTTTTTATCTAAATGAGCAATAAACCCTTGGCAGTCGCAACAAAGGCAACACACATGAAGAAAAGAACTGGGAGTCACATTAAGCTTGCCTTTGACAGAGCCGCATGAACACTCCAATGTAACTATATCTGACATGTTATATCCTCATAAAGATTATTGGCGAATGCTTTTTATTGCCCTAGTCACCTTAACAACCTTACTAAAAAAATGCTTCTTTGGGTAATAAACCATTAACTCAAAACACTCCGACTCATTAAAGGTTAAGCGATAGCGGTCTTTTGATAACTCCGTTATGTCATGCAAATTATAGCTATTATAGAAGGGTGTAATACTGTGACTACCAACGACGTTGAGGTCTTTATTTATAACGACTATTTCACACCCTTCTTCAAATGGGCAATCCCAGTTTAGCAATAAAAGAAAATAATCGTTGAGTTCAAACTGCCTCTCAATAACATAACCTGAAACTTTTACTCCAAGCTCTTTACCACAATAGTACAGCGAAGACTTTAGCGGCCAATCTTCATATTCACCCTCATGCTTTTGTAGTGAAAATTTATCTATGAGATTCACGACTTAACCTCTGGCGTTTGCCAAGCGAAGAGTAAAGACAACGTTAGTATTAATGATTCTTTCTTGTTTGGAAACATAGCCTAGAGCGAGATCATCCCTTTTCTATTGCTGTATTGTTATTTAATTTGGTTATTAATTTTTGCAGGCTTTCTAAATCAGTAGTCAGTGCTTTTAGTTTATTTTCACCCATTTCTTTATCTAATACTTTATCAACACCCGACAGTAATTGCCTAGCATCAGACATTAAAAGCTCTCCTACCTCTGTAAAAACAATCTCCTTTTGCCTGCCAAGCCCTTCTCTCTGCTCCAAATAATTTGCCTTACATAATTCTTTGACCGTCTTCGCAACCATTTGTCTAGAGACACCAAGGGTTCGAGCTATCTCAGAGCCATAGTTTATTCCACACTCCAGCGTGCTGAGAAAATTCAACATTGAAGGCGATATAAATTTATAGCCTTTCTTTTTTAAAGATTCTGAAAGATATAAGGTTATTTTTTCATGTACTTGAGCTGCGGCTAGCACTAATGGCAAAGAATGGCTCTCCACCATTGGAATTCCATTTTTTGTCAACCTAGTTGACATAAGAGAAACCTCTGATTATAGTTATGTCAACTAAGTATACATGAGGCTAGAAACATGATCACGTTAAGCAATATTATGAGAGCAAATGCTATTAGCTGTATTGGATTTGGAATTGTGTTTTTCTTGCTACCAGAGCAGACCCAACACTTTTTAAGCGAAAATAAACCAGCCCCTACACTAGTCTTTACAGCCCTTGGGATCGCCTTATTGGTTAACGGCTTACATTTGATTTGGGCATCACTTCAAGAAAAGCCCTCTAAGCTCTTAGTTATCTACTTTTGTGTTGGTGATTACTTATGGGTGATTGGTAGCTTTTACTTACTACTAGCAGGGTTGTGGATTACGACACCTAAAGGTATTGCTACCACATTGCTCGTTTCCATAATGGTAGGAACTTTTGGCTTATTGCAAACATTCAAACTTAAAAGGATGGAGAATAGTTAAAAACATTAATGCCTAACCCTACTCGTTGGGCGCACGATGTATTTTTCTCTTATTTTGTGGGCTTGCGGCAGGCTTACCAAACTTACGTAATGCTTTATAGTAGACACCTGCCTTAAAAGAAGAAACGCCATCTTCTTTACAAACATCTCTAAACAACTGGTCTGCTGCTTTGCGGTGGATTCTAGAGCTAAGGTGCTTGTTTCTCATTAATTGGTAAAGTGCATCATGAATAAGCGATGCTCGCATATTTTCTTCCGTATCAATTACTGGGCCAGAGGGCCCATCCCATGCATACCCTTTTTTAACTAACAAATTCCCGCTTATATCCAAACTTATATAATCAGTTTTTATATTAGAACATGGAATAATTAAAATATTAATTTTGTAATCGCTCGCCAACTGATATTTATAATCTGCCCGATAACGTATATACCCTTCTGTAGCCATTTCAAAATACCTCTTTTCATTGTTAGATATCTATATATAGCATTAGCAATGTACAAAATGTAGGTTAACATCGGAATATAAAATAAACAAACAACCCTGATCCCTATTGCTTAATAGCTTATTCGATAAATCATCAAAATAGATAAAACCTTTCTTTGCTGATTTGAAAGCAGTTTCAGTAGTACCTATAAAACTTCGCTTCAAGCCAAACTATACTGCTTCGCACCATAGTTTTTGTAGGTTTTCTTTGCTAGGCTTTTGGCCCCCGCCCATGTATAAAAATAACCCTCTTAGCAATAATAGGCTCACAAGTAAATTATATTTTTACATCGTTAAAAAGCCTTACTAATAATTTTTCAAACAGTCAAGAAACACTAGCAATTTCAGTATTATTAAAAAATAACATAGCTTACATTTTTTGAATTAATAAGGTGCCGATACCCTTTGAACCATAAGACTAGCTAATTTTTTTTCTGCCTCTGAAACATCAATACCTTTGCCTTTTGAAGCAGAAATATTAGCTCTTAGTTGTGACATTTCTGCATCTATTTCTGATTTACTCATTAATCGTTCATCAAGAGATTTGGTAACTTCTAAAACTCCATAATAAAATGAACATCTGCGGTGATACTCTTGAATATCCCTCAACCCTTCTTTAATTGAATACTCTTTTAGCGGTTTTAGCATGCCATTTTCTATATTTGAAGAATACTTATCACGTGCAATATTAATGGCCCTAACTATCGTGACAGCTAATTGCTGCTGAAATATTTCTTCATTGACAAGGGACCGAGAAGAACCACTAAAAGCAGCAGCGGCTGCAAGCCCAGATTTAGCAGCCTCTCCCCCTGCGACTGTACCAACCGCAGAAAACAGGTTGGTTAAGCTACCAGTTACTACATTCCATGTATTAGAGTTAGCCATTATCGACGCTTGATGACGAGAGCATACACGTTCTGAAATTGTTAGCAAATCTAAAACAAGTGTATTTCGAGTATCGATACTATTAACAGAATCAATTCTATTTTTAAGCTTGCCGAGATCAACACCATCAACACCAGGTTTCAGCAAATCTGATTGTTCAATAAATATTGGGTCAGCTTCATAAAAGTTAGGAATAACCTTTCCGACACATCCCATCAGTGAAAATAATACTACACATAAAAAATATTTCATTTACACATCTCCATTCACACTAAAAAACATTCAACGGAAGTTGAAGTTACACTAAAGGTTCTGGGTCTTGTATTCTTCCTTTACAAAATAAAACGGTAGAGGAGAGTAGGAAGAATCGAGCCCTCATCTTCTTATTTAAAGCCGATACTATAATTTTTATTAAAAGTAGTACGTTAAAATAGATATCTTTTAAAATCTCACACTAAGTTATGCAACATTTGTCACTCTCAAGATACAAATAACTGAATATATATACGACTCGCATATACAATTGATATTTTTCTACTAATCAGAATGGGTTTTACGTAACTCAGAAAAGCCTGTCTTTATTCCAGTAGACCAATTAATCCCCACTTTCAAAAAGCATATTTTTACGCACTGATGAAATATAAAAAATCACGAAGAAAAACAAGAAAGATCGATTTAAAACATGGAGGGATAAATAGGTAACATCCATATTTTTGTAATTATTTTTTATTAAAACATTGCTGAAAAATAATCAGCACTTCCTTCGCTTTTTAAAAATATTACTCTTTTCTGTGACGCATGTCAAAAAACCGAAAAATAATTTATTATTTTTCGGTTTTTATAATGAAAGGAAATAAAAAATAAAGGGAGTTAGATGTGTTTAACGGTATCGATTTCGTAGGTGACTTCGCCGGCGGGGGTTTTGATGGTGACTTCGTCGCCTTCTTCTTTGCCTATTAGGCCACGGGCAATGGGGGAGCTGTAGGATATTTTGCCTTCTTTAACACTAGCTTCGTCATCACCTACTATTTTATAGGTGACTTCTTCGTCGGTATCGATATTGAGAATAGTAACGGTAACGCCAAAGATCACTTTACCCGTTACCGGGATGGTTGTGATGTCGATAACTTGCGCAAACGATAGTTTACCTTCGATTTCTTGAAGACGACCTTCGCAAAAACTTTGTTGCTCGCGTGCTGCATGGTACTCGGCGTTTTCTTTTAAGTCGCCATGCTCACGCGCGGTAGCGATAGCCTCTACGATGGCAGGCCGCTGTACTTTTTTTAAATTTTCTAGCTCGGCTTCTAATGCTTCTGCGCCGGCTTTTGTCATTGGGACTTTATTCATTGTCTTCTCTTGCTCTTTTCAAAGCGTTTAAAACTGAATTTTAAGATTGCACACGCTTGTGTAAATCTTGTAGACGTCTGACCTGTTGGCCTTGTTGCTTGCGCGCTTCAAGTGCTAGGCAAATTGCCTCGCCACCACTCAGTGTTGTTGTATAGTAAACTGAGTGGTTCTCTGCGCTACGACGAATGCTGGCAGAATCTTTAATCGCTTGCTTGCCTTCGGTGGTATTTAATACCAATGTTATTTCATCGTTTTTGATCATGTCAACAATATGCGGGCGACCTTCGGCGACTTTATTAACGACCTCGACTTTTAAGCCTGCGTTAGTAATAACTTCTGCTGTACCACGTGTTGCTACTAGCTCAAAACCCAGTGCATCAAAACTTTTGGCAACGGCCACACAATCTTTTTTATCGAAATCGCGCAAGCTAATAAATACACGGCCAGAACTTGGAATAGCGGATTTTGCACCTAGCTGTGCCTTATCGTAAGCCTCACCAAAGCTGTCACCAACACCCATTACCTCACCAGTTGATTTCATCTCTGGTCCAAGAATCGGGTCAACCGCTGGGAATTTATTAAAGGGGAATACTGCCTCTTTAACACTAAAGTAGTCGGGTACTATCTCGCTCGTAAAACCTTGCTCTTGCAAACTTTGGCCCGCTTGGCAACGTGCCGCCACTTTAGCGAGTGATGCACCAATACATTTGGACACAAACGGTACGGTACGCGAGGCACGTGGGTTAACCTCAATCACATAAATCTCTTCGCCTTGATAGGCAAGCTGCACGTTCATTAAGCCAATAACACCAAGCTCTAGCGCCATTTGTTTAACTTGTTCGCGCATTTCATTTTGCACAGACTCTGGCAATGAGTATGGCGGTAGTGAACAAGCCGAGTCACCAGAGTGTACACCGCATTGTTCAATATGCTGCATAATCGCGCCAATAACTACTTGCTTACCGTCACTAACAGCATCGATATCGACTTCGACAGCAGCATTTAAGAAATGATCCAATAATACTGGTGAGTCATCCGAGGCTTGTACTGCCTCTGTCATATAGGACTTAAGCTCTTTGAGGTTGTAGACAATCTCCATCGCACGTCCACCCAACACATAAGAAGGGCGAACAACTAATGGGTAACCTACTTGCTCGGCAACATTAATTGCCTCTTCTGTCGAGCGCACAATGGCGTTAGACGGCTGCTTTAAACCAAGGTTTTGGATCATTTGCTGAAAGCGTTCACGATCTTCCGCACGGTCAATAGCGTCGGGGCTTGTACCAATAATAGGCACACCTTCGCTCTCAAGTGCTTGCGCCAACTTAAGCGGGGTTTGCCCACCAAACTGAACAATCACGCCTTTTGGCTTTTCTTTATGGACAATCTCTAGTACATCCTCAAGGGTTACCGGCTCAAAGAACAAGCGGTCTGAGGTGTCATAGTCTGTCGAAACTGTCTCTGGATTACAGTTAACCATAATAGTCTCGTAACCGTCTTCACGCATCGCAAGGGCTGCATGTACGCAGCAGTAATCAAACTCAATGCCTTGACCAATACGGTTAGGCCCGCCACCGAGTACCATAATTTTATTGTTGTCGGTCGGCTTGGCTTCGCATTCTTCTTCGTAAGTGGAATACATATAGGCTGTAGGTGTGGCAAACTCACCACCACAGGTATCAACACGCTTATAAACAGGGCGTATATTATAGTCATGGCGATGGTCGCGAATGGCTTTTTCGCTCTCGCTTAATAAGACGGCCAAACGCTTATCGGAAAATCCTTTGCGTTTCAGTAGCAATAAGTTTTCTGCATCGAGATCTGCAAGCTTGTACTCACCCAACTCTTTTTCGAGATCGATGATTTCTTTAATTTGTACCAAAAACCATGGATCAATGGCAGAGAGTTCGAATACTTGATCGACAGACAGCCCTGATCGAAAGGCATCACCCACATACCAAATACGCTCAGCACCTGGTGTTGATAACTCACGGCGAATTTTGCTTGAGGCATCATCGGATTCAAAATCGACAATCGATTCGAAACCAGAAGAGCCAACCTCTAAGCCACGAAGTGCTTTCTGTAAGGATTCTTGGAAGGTACGACCAATGGCCATGACCTCGCCCACAGATTTCATTTGCGTAGTTAGGCGCGCATCGGCATCGCCAAATTTCTCGAAGGTAAAACGCGGGATCTTGGTCACAACGTAGTCGATGCTTGGCTCGAAGGACACAGGCGTAGCACCGCCGGTAATATCGTTTTGCAATTCATCGAGCGTGTAGCCAACAGCTAATTTTGCCGCGACTTTAGCAATAGGAAAGCCCGTTGCCTTAGAGGCCAGTGCCGAGGAGCGAGACACACGTGGATTCATTTCGATAACCACAAGACGGCCATCTTTAGGGTTCATTGAAAACTGAACATTAGAGCCACCAGTCTCAACGCCAATCTCGCGCAGCACTGCAAGGGATGCATTACGCATAATTTGCAGTTCTTTATCGGTAAGGGTTTGCGCAGGAGCGACTGTAATCGAGTCGCCAGTGTGAACACCCATTGGGTCAAAGTTTTCGATAGAACACACAATAATACAGTTGTCGTTTTTATCGCGAACAACTTCCATCTCGTATTCTTTCCAACCCAGTAGCGACTCGTCTATCAACAACTCATTGGTTGGTGATAAATCAAAACCACGCAGACAAATCTCTTCAAACTCTTCCCAATTGTAGGCAATACCACCACCGGAGCCACCCATAGTAAACGAGGGGCGAATAATCACAGGAAAGCCAAATTGTTTAGGGACCTCGGCGGCCTCTTCCATTGTATGCACGATTTCTGCGCGCGCGCACTCAAGGCCAATGCGCTTCATGGCCTGGTCGAACAAGTTACGATCTTCCGCCATATGAATAGCGTCTCGATTTGCCCCGATAAGCTCGACATTATATTTTTCTAAAATACCGTTATCATGCAAATCAAGGGCACAGTTAAGCGCTGTTTGGCCACCCATCGTAGGTAAGATTGCATCGGGGCGCTCTTGCTCGACAATTTTAGCCACTGTCTCCCAATGAATAGGCTCGATGTACGTGGCATCGGCCATTGCCGGATCGGTCATAATCGTTGCTGGGTTTGAGTTAACCAAAATAACGCGGTAGCCTTCTTCGCGAAGCGCTTTACACGCTTGCGCACCGGAATAATCAAACTCACAAGCTTGGCCAATAACAATAGGGCCAGCACCGAGAATCAAAATACTGTTTAAATCTGTTCTTTTAGGCATAAGGTCGAGTCTAAATAAATGTGTCTGTGTGATTTAATATCTATAAACATGGGCTACAAAGCCGCTGTGTATCTTTTCTTTACTAAGGGTTAAGCACGTTCCATTAATTCAATAAAATGGTCAAACAATGGCGCTGCATCATGCGGCCCAGGGCTTGCCTCTGGGTGGCCTTGAAAGCTAAACGCTGGCTTATCTTTAAGTTCAATACCCTGTAGCGAGCCATCAAATAATGATTTATGAGTGACTTCAACATTGTCAGGCAAACTGGCTTCATCAACAGCAAAACCGTGGTTTTGACTGGTAATAAGCACTTGGCCGCCTTTCAAGTTTTGTACCGGGTGGTTACCACCGTGGTGACCAAACTTCATTTTTACCGTGCTTGCACCTACGGCCAATGCTAATAACTGATGACCAAGGCAAATACCAAAGACAGGAATATCGGTTTTTAGTAGGGCTTGAATTGCAGCAATTGCGTAATCACAAGGCTCTGGGTCACCCGGACCATTAGAAAGAAATACACCATCGGGTGACATTGCTAGTACGTCTTCGACGGGTGTTTGTGCAGGCACGACGGTTAAGTCACAACCACGGTCTGCAAGCATACGTAAAATATTGCGTTTAACGCCATAATCGTAAGCAACAACTTTGAATTTTTTAGACTCAGGTTTTTTGAAACCTGCACCTAGCGACCAGCTACCTTCTTGCCATGTATAGGGCTCATCTACAGTGACTTCTTTCGCCAAATCCAGCCCTTTAAGACCCGCAAAATGTTGAGCAGCCGTTAGCGCTTCGTCCTCACTGATCGTATCACCGGCCATAATACAGCCATTTTGCGCACCTTTTTCGCGCAGTATACGTGTAAGCCTACGGGTGTCTATATCAGCAATACCCAATATATTGCGCTCTTTTAGGTACTCATCTAATGATTTTTCGCTACGAAAGTTACTGGCTAACAGTGGTAAGTCACGTATAACTAGGCCCGCAGACCAAATTGTCGAGCACTCTTCGTCTTCGGTATTTACACCGGTATTACCAATATGTGGGTAAGTGAGTGTAACGATTTGTTTAGCATAGGAAGGATCGGTAAGGATCTCTTGATAGCCTGTCATTGCCGTATTAAAAACGACTTCGCCAACGGTAATACCGTCTGCACCAATGGCTGTACCCCTAAAAACACTACCATCTGCCAAAACTAGTAGTGCGGGTTTCCTGTTATTTCCTTTCAACAAGACGCTTTGTTTTTCTGAAGTCAATGGGTTTGGCCTCTTTGATTCATGTAGTTGTGGCTAACAAATGCAGCCTTATTCTGGCTGCAAGCGGCCGAGATTACTTGATTGCGCACTTAAACTTGTCTTAAGGCGCTAACAATAACCGACCTGATAATAAAATGATGTTGTAAATAGCAGTTATAAAAAAACGAGATGAATACAGGTAAAAACTACCCTACTCACCTCGCTTTTGGAGGGCGTTTCCTATAAGTAGAATCTACAATAAGAACCCTCTCTGGCTGGAGGGGCATTTTACGTTAAAAGAGCATAACTTGTCTATAAAGTGTTGAGGGATATCCATAAAATAATCACTAACATTTGGGGCTAAATCACACTATTGATTAAGAGTTAAAGCCCTCACCTATAAGGCAAATACCATTAACAAGCTATAAACCCAGCACTTCTCTCATAGTGTATAGGCCGTTATTTTTACCCATTAGCCATGCTGCTGCGCGTACAGCCCCTCGTGCAAAGGACATACGGCTTGAGGCTTTGTGTGTAATCTCTAAGCGCTCACCCTCGGCCATAAACATAACGGTATGGTCGCCCACAACATCACCCCCACGCACCGTTGCAAAACCAATGGTCTCGCTATCGCGCGCACCGGTTTGACCCTCGCGCCCATAAACCGCAACTTTTGATAAATCACGGCCAAGTGTATCGGCAATTGCCTCACCCATGACAAGGGCAGTGCCCGATGGCGCATCAACCTTATGCTTGTGGTGCGCCTCTACAATCTCAATATCAGAGTCGCTACCCATAACACTGGCTGCCAACTCTAACAATTTAAGGGACAAATTAACCCCTGTACTGTAGTTAGCCGCTTTAATCATTGGTAATTTTGCTTGTAATGATTCTAGCTCTGTTAATTGCTCGGGGTTAAAACCCGTTGTGCCAATCACGATACCTTTGCCATGGTCAGCACAAAAATAGGCATTATCGAGGGTGGCACTCGGTGCGGTAAAATCAATTAGAGTATCAAAGTGATCGCTTACTTCCGAAATATCACCAACAATTGTAATACCATTTTTACCAAGGCCTGCTAACTCGCCAGCATCGGCACCAATTAATGATGACTCCGGTCTCTCGATGGCCGCAGTTAATTCTGCATCATCAGATGCAGCAACGGCTTCGATCAACATACGGCCCATTCGACCGGCTGCACCAGTGATTGCTATTTTGGTTGTCATAATAGGTTCATGCCTGCTTGTATTATTAATCACTCTTTCAGTTGTTAACCGCTTTACTCGTAAACGAGTTAGCTAAAAAAGTCTTTCATGCCCTCAAACCAAGTGTTCTGCCTTGGCGAGTGCTTTTTACCTTCGAGCGAGGTTTGAAAGTCACGCAAAATATCTTTTTGCTTACCCGATAAATTAACCGGTGTCTCAATGACGATTTTACACATCAAGTCACCTTTAGCATTACCGCGCACCGGAGTAACGCCTTTACCACGCAGGCGGAACATTTTGCCCGTTTGCGTCTCGGCAGGGACTTTTAACTTAACGCGACCATCAAGTGTTGGTACTTCTATCTCGCCACCGAGTACTGCATCGGCAAAGTTAATAGGCACTTCGCAGTAAAGGTTAGCACCGTCGCGCTCAAAAATATCGTGTTCTTTAACAGCAATTTGTACATAAAGATCACCAGTGACACCACCTTGTGGTGCGGCCTCACCCTCGCCACTTAAGCGAATACGGTCGCCGCTATCAACACCCGCAGGTACTTTAACCGAGAGAGTTTTCGTTTCTTCAACGCGGCCTTGGCCACGGCAAGTACCACAAGGATCTTTAATCGTTGTACCCTGACCACGGCAGGAGGGGCAAGTTTGCTGCACAGAGAAAAACCCTTGCTGCATACGCACCTGACCAACACCGCCACAGGTTGTACAAGCAACAGGCTTAGAGCCTGACTTAGCACCACTACCACTACAGGTTTTACAACCAACGAGTGTTGGCACTTTAATTTTTGCAGTCGTGCCTTTTACGGCTTGCTCAAGCGTGACTTGCAAAGTGTATTGTAAATCCGAGCCACGTTGCTGACGGCTGCCACCGCCGCCGGCACCACCAAAAATATCACCAAAGACATCGCCAAAAATATCACTAAAGTTGCCAAAACCACCAGCGCCGCCGCCCATTTGCGGATTAACGCCATCGTGACCATATTGATCATAAGCAGCACGCTTTTGCGAATCCGATAAAATTTCGTAGGCTTCGCTCGCCTCTTTAAATTTTTCTTCTGCTTCTTTGTCATCGGGGTTTCTGTCGGGATGAAACTTCATCGCCACACGTCGATAAGCTTTCTTTAAATCCTTTTCAGAAATATTTTTATCAACACCCAGTATTTCGTAGTAGTCGCGCTTTGCCATTAAAAATTACTCTTCATCACATACAACAAACGCGGGCTATAAACCCGCGTTATTTTTTAACTATTTTTTACAGCGAAATATTTGTAAAAACATTACAAATATTGATAAAAAAGCGAGTATTAACTCGCTTTTTTATTGAACCACTGTTTACTTGTTGTCGTCTTTTACTTCTTCAAACTCAGCTTCAACAACACCGTCATCCGCTGGCGCTTCTTGCTGACCGCCAGCAGCATCTGCTCCTGCAGCGCCCGCATCAGCTGTTTGCTCAGCATACAGTTTTTGTGCAAGCGAGCTTGAGGCCTCAGTCAACTTAGTCGTTGCCGCTTCCATCGCTGCTTTGTCTTCGCCTTTAACTGCTTCTTCGCCTTCGGAGATAGCCGCTTCGATAGCACTACGCTCTTCGTCAGTGGCTTTGTCACCGGCTTCTTCTAAGGTTTTCTTGGTTGCACCAATTAAGCCATCGAGCGTGTTACGCGCAGCAGCTATCTCTTCAAATTGCTTATCAGCTTCGGCGTTTGCTTCGGCGTCGGCAACCATTGCTTCGATCTCGTCATCACTTAGACCAGAAGATGCTTTAATAACAATAGACTGCTCTTTACCCGTACCTTTGTCTTTGGCGCTAACATTTAAAATACCGTTAGCATCAATATCAAAAGTCACTTCAACCTGTGGCACACCACGTGGCGCTGGTGGAATATCGGCCAAATCGAAACGACCTAATGATTTGTTGCCCGATGCTTGCTTACGCTCACCTTGAACCACATGAATTGTAACGGCAGATTGATTATCTTCTGCGGTCGAGAACACTTGTGATTTTTTAGTCGGGATTGTTGTGTTTTTCTCGATCAATGGCGTTGCAACACCACCCATTGTCTCGATACCTAATGATAGAGGAGATACATCTAACAATAGAACATCTTTTACATCGCCCGAAAGTACCGCACCTTGAATAGCCGCGCCCATAGCAACTGCTTCATCTGGGTTAACGTCTTTACGTGGCTCTTTACCAAAGAATTCAGCAACTTTAGCCTGAACCATTGGCATACGTGTTTGACCACCCACCAAAATAACATCGTCAATTTCGCTAACAGAAAGGTCGGCATCTTTAAGCGCAGTTTTTAATGGCTCTAGTGAGCGCGTTACTAACTCTTCTACTAAAGACTCTAATTTTGCACGCGTCATTTTAACAACCAAATGCTTAGGACCGGTTGCATCAGCGGTAATATACGGAAGGTTAACTTCTGTTTGCGTACTTGAAGACAATTCAATTTTTGCTTTCTCAGCCGCTTCTTTTAAACGCTGTAGAGCAAGTGGATCGTTATGAAGATCGATGCCACTGTCTTTTTTAAACTCGGCCGCTAAGTATTCGATCAAACGCATATCGAAATCTTCACCACCTAAGAAGGTATCGCCATTGGTGGCTAACACTTCAAATTGATGCTCGCCATCAACGTCTGCAATTTCAATAATAGAGATATCGAATGTACCACCACCTAAATCATAAACCGCAATCGTATGGTCGCCTTTGGCTTTGTCCATACCGTAAGCAAGTGCTGCGGCAGTTGGCTCGTTAATAATACGTTTAACATCTAAGCCTGCAATTTTACCGGCATCTTTAGTGGCTTGACGCTGAGAGTCATTAAAGTAAGCAGGTACAGTAATAACTGCTTCGGTTACTGCCTCGCCAAGATAATCTTCGGCGGTTTTTTTCATTTTCTTTAAAATTTCTGCTGAGATTTGTGGCGGTGCTTTTTTGTCGCCCTTTACTTCAACCCAAGCATCGCCGTTATCGGCTGCGATAATTTTATAAGGCACCATAGAGATATCTTTTTGCACGACATCATCTTTAAATTTACGACCGATTAAACGCTTAATCGCGTTTAATGTATTGTTAGGGTTAGTCACCGACTGACGCTTAGCGCTTTGGCCCACTAAAATCTCGTTGTCATCGGTAAAAGCAACAATCGACGGGGTGGTACGATCACCCTCTGCATTTTCGATAACTTTTGGCTTATCGCCCTCTAATACTGCTACACAAGAGTTGGTTGTACCCAAATCTATGCCAATAATTTTACCCATTGGGGTTCTCCAGTTTGCTTATTCAATCGCGCCTACAAAGGCGCTGCTATTTATAGAAACTTACCTTGAACGCGCATTCTTCTTTCAAAACTCAAGAACGATGCACTTTCTGTTTTATTCAAGATAAAAGTTATCTTTTTCATTTTATGGCGCACTTACCACCATAAACATTTTCATTACCACTAGATATTGGTCTAAAAGGCTTAGTTTCAACCCTGTACAAACAATATCCTTAAATTTTTTATGCTTTTTTTAAAAAGCCTCATTCACTAGGAGCAGCACTCGACACCACAACCATTGCTGGACGCACTAAACGACCGTTGAGAGTGTAACCCTTTTGAAAAACAGTGAGCACGGTATTTGGCTCAACATCGGGGTTAGGTACCATCGACATCGCCTGATGAAACTGAGGATCAAAAGGCTCTCCATCGGGATCGACCGCTTCTACTTTGTATTTTTTAAGGGTATCAAGTAGTGATTTGTGGGTGAGTACCACGCCCTCTAATACCGCTTTTTGTGCATCGTCTTCGCTATCACCAGCCGCAATGGCACGCTCAAGGTTATCGGCAACGGGCAGTAAGTCATTGACGAATTTTTCAAGCGCAAATTTACGCGCCTTTTCGATATCTTGCTCTGAACGACGGCGAGCATTTTGGGCCTCGGCATGCGCACGCAAGACATCCTCTTTGAGCGCTGCAATTTGCTCATCTGCCTGCTCTTTGGCGGCATCAAAATCTGCAACATTGTCAGCCTCGACGTCACTATTTATCTCTTCAGTGACTGTCTCTTGTACTTGCTCTGCAGGATTATTTTCAGCTTCTTCGCTAGTTGGCGAGTCCTTTGGTTCGTTGGACACAATTAGGCTCCTATTTAACAGCTATTAGTAAATATCGTTTGGCCTCTATATAAGGTCAATTCACAGGGTTTCAAGCATAAAACAGTAATTAGCCGAAATGCTTGGCAAGCCAAAAAAAATACTGTATAAAAACACATGTCAATAAGCTTATTTAGAGAGGCGCACCATGCTGACTCATCTCACCATTAACAATTACATGCTGATCGAACATCTCGACCTTCAGTTACAAAAAGGTATGACAGCCATTACTGGTGAGACTGGTACGGGAAAGTCAGTATTATTAGGCGCACTAGGTCTAACTCTTGGTGAAAAAGCAGATGGTGATAAAGTAAGGCTACATTGCGATAAAGCCGATATTACTGCCACTTTTTTAATGGATGACCTACCCGAGGCCCGCCAGTGGTTAATAGAACACGACCTATCCCATGCCGATGAGTGCCTACTAAGGCGCGTTATTACCAAAGAAGGCCGCTCACGTGCATTTATTAACTCTCAACCTGTGCCCTTGCAACAGGTACGCGCATTAAGTGAATTGTTGATTGATATTCATAGCCAGCATGCGCATCAATCACTGCTGTCTAAAAATAACCATCAAAAATTACTCGACGAATACTCCCAACAACAAGCTTTGGCACAAGAGGTATCGGCAGCTTACAAGCAGTGGCAAAAGCTTAAAAGCGAGTATATTGAACTGCGCGATAATGCAGATGAAATGAACGCACGCTTTCAATTACTGCACTATCAAGTCGATGAACTAGACAAACTCGATTTAAGCGAAGATGAGCTAGACAAACTAGAACAAGAGCAACAAACTCTGGCAAATGCAGAGTCGATTACCCATAAAAGCCAGCAAATTAATGCTCTCTGCGATGGTGACGGCGACAGTAATGATATAAATGGCGGCCAAAGTATTCGCGAGTCACTTAGCCATGCAATGAATATACTGCAAAGTATTAGCCCACAAACAAAGGCTTTTAATAACATTAACGAGCTGCTCAATAATGCACTAATTAATGTCGATGAAGCTCACAGTAGCCTACAGCACGAAATGCAAAACATAGAGATCAACCCTGAGCGGCTGCAATTTGTCGAGGAAAGGCTCAGTACTATTTACGACATATCACGCAAACATAATATTGCTCCCAACGAGATTGCCAACAAATACACCGAGCTAAGCCACGAACTCAATCAATTATCCGGTGGTGACGATGCGCTAATCCAACGCAAAGAAGAAATGGAACAGGCATACGAGCAATTTATACAATCAGCAACCGGCTTATCACAAAAACGTCAAATTGCCGCCAAAAAACTAACCAGCATCATTAATAAACAGCTAGAGGCGCTAGCGATGGGCGGCGCTAATTTTATCGCTGCTGTATCTCAACAACTCGAAAAACCCAACAGCAATGGCGTTGATGATATTGAATTTTTGATTAGCACTAACCCAGGCCAACCTCATAAGCCACTGAGCAAAGTTGTATCGGGCGGCGAGCTTTCTCGTATAAGCTTGGCTATACAGGTAGCAACAGCACAAACATCGCAGGTCGCCACACTTGTTTTTGATGAAGTGGATGTCGGCATTGGCGGGGACACAGCCAATGTTGTAGGTGAGTTGCTAAACCAGCTAGGCAATAAAAGCCAAGTACTTTGCATTACCCATTTAGCACAGGTTGCCAGTAAAGCTCACAACCACTGGCAAGTTAGTAAGGACACACATAGCAATAGTGCCGCTACACATATTACTGCCTTAGAAAACAAAGATAAAATAGAAGAAATTGCCCGCATGATTAGCGGTAATACACTATCGGAAGAGTCGATTGCCCACGCAAAATTGATGATGGGGCAATCGTAAAACGAGACTTAAAGCTAGAGTGAATTACTTCTTGGGCTTGACATATAAAACAAGGCTATGGTCGCTTAATTCAAAGCCGTGTTCATCGGCTATATCGCGCTGCAATTGCTCGATTTGCTCATTATGAAACTCAATAACCTTACCGGTCGAGACACATACCATGTGGTCGTGGTGCTCACCGCGATCCAACTCAAACACGGAATGTCCACTATCAAAGTTATGTCGCTCGACAAGGCCTGCAGATTCAAACTGGGTGAGAACTCGATAGACTGTTGCCAAACCGACATCTTCACCTGCTTCGAGTAACATTTTGTAGACATCTTCTGCACTTAAATGGCGCTGTTTTGATGATTCTAGAATTTCTAGGATCTTAATCCGTGGCAGCGTGACTTTAAGGCCAACTTTACGTAATTCGTTATTATCAATGGGCATTGAGAGCTCTCCAGTAATCGCTATTCATGCTTGGTAATGTAATGTATTTTTACAAAAGCCTTATGTTAATAGCAATAGCATTAATTTATAGTGACTTTTAAATTAGTAATATATAGGTACTAGTGTGACCCGGTATGAGCAGAGATACAACTATCGCTATGATAACAATTTTTTAATAGTTATTATTTAACAACGTTCAAGCTACCATTAATAATATCTATAGCACCCAATAACTCACTATTTAGGGTATAAAACCGCTATTTAGCTTCTCATGTCCCGCTAAGGCCGGTATGATCTCGATTCGATTTTTAATAGTTTATCCATATTACTAATAAACTAAGATATATTTTTAAGATTTGACGGTACCTGTATGACTCGCCCTTTATTTCAGCCTATTTTTAGATTGTTTGGTTTAGCTATTATCGTGGTAACACTATCTGCCTGTTTTCCTGCTGTTTTTCGTCCAGACCTTGATCAAGGCAATTTGATAGACCAAGAAAAGCTCGCCGAAGTCGAAATCGGTATGGAGCCTCGCCAAGTACGCCGCTTATTAGGCACGCCTTTATTAACCGATACTTTTACCAGAAATCGTTGGGACTATTATTATAGTTTGCGTCAGGGCAAGGTAACCGAAGTTCACCACCACATTACTGTATTTTTTGAAAATGGCCGTGTCTCTGCAATAAAAGATCAACTAAACCCCTAAGCAATGCCAAGCGCTAGGGTTAAAGAGCAGGCCTCTCTAATAGTTGATTACCACCTTCAATCTTCTAACTTTCCTGCGGCTTTTGCAGCGCGTCTGCGCCTGACCTCTTTTGGATCAGCAATTAAAGGGCGATAAATTTCAACTCGATCTCCATTTTGTAGCTCATGCTTTGCGGGGGCTTTGATCGTTTGCCCAAAAATACCCATCTTTGATGCCTCTAAATCTACATCGTCAAAGTCATCGAGCACATTAGAGCGTTTAGCTGCCTCTAGCGCTGTTGTACCCAGCTCAACCATTAGTGCATAAATTTTTTGCTTATTAGGAAGCGCATAAGCCACTTCAACTTCGATCATTTCTGTATCATTCGCCATGGTTGTTGCCCTAGCATTTAAAAAGTGTGTTACATATCAAGGAAATCGCTGAAGAATCTAGGCAGATATTCAGCAACCCCTACTAAAAATTAAGTGTATTCCAACATTATTGAGAATAAACTTCATCGGCACGACGACATAAAGAGTCAACCTGCTTATTGGCAATATCTTCAAGAAACTTGCCTGCGGTCATCGCTAAAATAGGGTTTTTAAAAGAAAACTCAAGATCAAGGCTCACCTTACAAGCATTATCCTCCAGAGCCTGAAATTGCCATACCCCTTCAAAGGATTTAAAAGGGCCATCTTGTAGGCGCATAATCATTTTCGCTGGTGGCAATAATTCATTGCGCGTAACAAAACTTTGCTGAATACCACTTTTACCCAATGTTAGGCGTGCCTCTACAAAATCATCACTCTTTGATAGTACCTCCGAGGCTATGCAGCCTGCCAAAAAAAGAGGGTATGATTCAATATCGTTAATAAGATCAAACATCTGTTGTGACGAGTAAGCCACAATTGCTGAACGTGCAACCGTTGCCATTAAAAATTCTCCAATTGGCCAAACAAAGAACAAACTTATAGTTGTTTGCTTAAAATAATGTCGCATTATATACCAGCATTAGGCCGCGGCGCGCAAACGACATCAGAATCGATAGTCTTTACGTAATATTGTCTTTATAATCCGCCCCATGGCAAAAAAACCTAAAATACTCGACAACACCATTGCACAAAATAAACGTGCACGCTTTGATTATCATATAGAAGACAAATTTGAAGCGGGTATCTCTCTGCTCGGGTGGGAAGTAAAAAGCTTGCGCATGGGTAAGGGGCAAATTACCGAGACCTATGTCATTATACAAAATGGCGAGGCGTATTTAGTAGGCGCACAAATACAGCCCCTTAATACTGTATCGACCCATTACGTGATAGAACCTAACCGTTCGCGTAAACTCTTATTAAACCGTAAAGAGTTAAGTAAGTTAGTGATGGCAACAGAACAAAAGGGTAAAACCATTGTAGCGCTCGCCTTATTTTGGAAGCGACACTTGGTCAAGTGCTCCATTGCTATTGCCTCAGGCAAAAAGCAACACGATAAACGTGATACAGAAAAAGACCGAGACTGGAACCGACAAAAACAACGCATTATGTCGCACAGTACTCGGTAGGCTTATTTAGCAACTTCAAAAATATAATCACCACTGTTCAAAGTTAATACCATACCATCGCCGCTGTCATTGATGGCCTGTGAATCTAATGCAGCATTCATCCATTGCTCATAGACCACACGATTAACTCTTGCCCACAAATCGTAGCGTACATTGATATAGGGTATCCATTGGCCTTGATATTCTCGCAAGGTGACTGGATGCGACTCACCAATGACCAACTCATTACTGGTATTAAGTACTGCCCCCCACTGCGATGATTTTTTTGCGCTCAGCACGACTATAAAAGGCACATCGTCAACGGTGATTTTTAACTTTTCGACAGGTGTTACCAAAAAGTGCTCACCATTTTCGAACCACAAAATACTCGAAAATAAATTAACCAAGGATTGACGCTCAATCACACCACCCTCGTGGTACCAAACACCTTGGGCATCGATATGAATATCAATCTCCCCTATATTGGCTTGACCGCCTTTGGCTACCCACTGGTCAACGGGTGGTTGGCTACCTGCCGCCCCTTTTTTTACTGGGGCAATTATTCGCTCTAAATCTTTCACCGTTACTTACCTTTAATAACTAGTATGAATATATTAAGGAACCGCTATGTTATTCGAGACGAATCAACGTTACCCCTTAAGCGTTAACTATAGTATGCAACAAAGGCTGAAATAAGACTTAAAAATAGGCTAATTTTCATTGAATTAGCGCTATTTTTAGCTATACCTAAAATAAGGCATTGTCATTTACAAAACAAATCAACCGGAAACATCATGAAAACCCTTATTGTGCTATTACTCCTTGCCACAAGCCACCTGCTCCCATTGGCCTATGCAGACAACACCGAAGACTTTATAAAAATGCTAAAGACAACACAGGTTAACGGCATCGATACTGCTCTTATACGGCTAGATTTATTTTCGATCCAAGAAAATAAACAGCTAGCTAGCAATAAAACACAGCTTAAATTTATTTATACCGACAATAAATTGGAACTCAGTACGTTTATTAAAAAAGAAAAGCCCAAGATGACAATTAATGAATGCCTGCGTTATCTAAAACGCATAAAAGAGGATTACAATAACGCTAAACTAAGCCGTATTGCCTTTACTAATTACTCTCCGAGCGATCAAAAAATAGCAGAGAAATTATTTGCCTATCAAGTATTACTAGTTGACCAAGCCGAGCCAGATATGGTGATGACTTGCCGATAGTACTTTTATGGACACTCTATATACGTCGTGAATGATTGCTCGAGGCTCTTATATATTTTATAGCCGCATTATGCACTTGGTGGCCAAGGCCTCAGAGACTCACTCTCTATCCATGCGGCAACCCAGGGCGAAGGAGTTGGCTGCCAATCTGTTAGGCCAAGCGATTCGAGTACTTGCTCCACTGCAATTACCTTACCTTTTGAACTTACACCGGTGCGCAATAATACCGATGATGTTGGCTCGCCACCCACCCACATTGACTGAGTGATATAAATCCAGCGTTCGTCATAGGCAGCTATTTGTGTGCACATGGTCACTTTATCAAACATTCTTACCCGCTTACGGTAGCGCACCGTACTACCAGCAACAACTAAACCCCATTTATTATCGAGTAACACCTTGTTAAGACCAGTACGTACCGCCAGTACAAAACGGCCAATATCATACAAGGTTAATACTCTGCCGTTATTCATTTCCATAAACAAATCCATGTCCCAAGGCCTACAAATAAACGAGTTTTCGATCACATCGGTGGGAGTAACTTTTTCTTTGCGGCTTGCAATGGCCATCGCGGTGATTAAACGTAAAAAAGGGAACATGGGATTGATTTAGCCTTGTACGAAGTTGAAAGATCTATTGAATAACTTTTAATGGAAAACCAGTTTAACGCAAGGTCTATTCTAACATGCGATAAACATTAATTATTTATATAATTTTAAACGTGGATATCAGCCTCGATTTATCTTTTACAAACACGTATTTTTTGGAAAGATAGCGTTATTATAAATGGCGAGGCCGATAGAGCGATGCATGTTCTGCTGTGTATTCTTTAAGTGGACCCAATCTAATATCGGCAGATTGCAGCTGCGATGGCATCTTCATGTATACGGTAGCTAAAACTTCTTGCTCAGACCCAACGGTAATATCATTAATAGAAGCAATAGGCAGCTGTACCTTTTGATAACCATCGGGCTCCCCTATAGCTTCAAGAATATCCATATTATCCATCGTGTTCTGATCCACTTTATACAATTCTCCTTTAACTTGATGGCCTTTACCCTCATCGAGAACCAACCATGGGATATAACGCCCACCGACCAAATAAAAGGGGTAGTGATTTTTTGTACAAAAAATCCCGTCAATACGAGTACCTGTATTGATATGGAAATTAGGGAAGTTCCGCTTAAGCGTTCCGTATACAAATACTAAAGTCATAGCTAATAATTCAGACATTACGTGAAAAACAATTATCTCTAATCAAGCAGGCTTGTCAAAACCCCTTACTAAGCCTGCACATCGTTGATCAGTTAATGGGAAAATGCTTATTCAGAAACGTTAATACTGCCTGCCAGTATTCCTCACTGTCTTGAGATAACAAAGCAGACGAGCCATGCTTACCAACTCCCTCTGGCACAAAGCCCGTTTTAGTAGCAGAGATACCACTAAATATTGGCTTCCATTGTCTTTTTTCATTGCGTGCTGCCGTGATAAACACAGGCACAGAGATTTTTTCGGCTTCGTTTTTAATAGAGAGTTCACCGTT
The DNA here is from genome assembly GCA_947488935.1 of uncultured Pseudomonadales bacterium. Taxonomy (GTDB): domain Bacteria; phylum Pseudomonadota; class Gammaproteobacteria; order Pseudomonadales; family Cellvibrionaceae; genus CANLBN01. Next base: position 118,280 of record CANLBN010000003.1, on the reverse strand, counting down.
GAAATACTCCCCTGGAGAAAACGACAAAACGCCATCGACTTTTGGCGCTTGTCTCCCGGCTAGGACTAACGACAACGATGCAGAATAGGAAGAGCCCCAAATAATAACCCTCTTAGCTTTAAGTTCTTCATATCCATAGCTGATCGCTGCACGCATATCGGGTAAAGCCTTAATAAAATTTCGACCGACATTTACCTGTAATGCAGTTTGATTACTTACCCCATTAAAACTATTGCCCGAACGCTGATCAATTGCGAGTGCATCGAACCCCAACTGCGTTAATCGTGGAGCGATTGTCTTGTATTCACCACGAGAACTACCGGCCTGATGAAACAAAATAATGAGTGTACTTTCTGTAACGGGTTTTTCCGACCGATAGAGGTCTGCTGTAATCACCACCCCATCTTCCGAAGGAAACGTTAATGTTTGCTCTGCTAATACTACGGTGGGTAATAATAAAATGACCGACAAAAAAGATAGTAAGCGCATATTCCGTAAACCCCTTAAAAGATAAATAATGATAAAAAAACAGTAGAACTCTGCCCCTCACCTTGGCGGGGACAGAGTATACACTAACGGTAATAATGATCACGATTAGCCCCATCAAAAGCAACCCGATTTAAGGCAGCATTTTTTAAAACAACCTCCTAGATCCACAAGGGCAAAGATCATTCCTGCCAAGCTTTTCGATAAGCTCTTTGTCTTCATGAACGACTCGATCTCCCTTCATGACCTGAGTTTCTGATGGGTAACCTTTACGCCGTTTACTCGTAACTTCGAAAGCTCTCTGGATTGTCATAGTAAGTATTCATAGTATTTCTCCTTATTTATTCACCTTGTTATTAACCTCTGTTTAAACACGACAAAGAGATAGCCGTGACAGTCATTTCCCCTAAGTAGTAAGCTTATAAAGCCATACGATACCATTGGGGATGCTTAATCGCCTTGAGGTAACGCTTAGCCTGTTTATCTCTTGCCAAAAACTCAGGAGCCTCTTTGGTTAGCTTAAAACCAAACTGTTTAGGTAGCTGCTTATACATCGACTTAGGCGGCAAGCCATAGACTTTTTTCAATTTATGGCCCGTACTAAAGCTATGATAATAAATGGTACTAATACCTAACTCATCGCGTATAAACTGTATGGCCGCCAGCATAGATGCCTCTGCCCATAGTTTTTGATACGGCTTTAATACTTTATCCACATAGTATTCAAAGTCTTTGTATTCACAATGAATACCATAAACAATATCGCCAGGCTTAAGCGCCTTTTGTTGTGACAATCTCTTTTTAACGCGAACTAAACCACCACTTGCTTGCTTTATCCAGTCACTTTGGATCTCTTCAATCAGCGCCTCATTTGTTGAAAAATCAAAGTCTATTCGTATCCACGACATCGTTTTTTTAGCATCCTGCCTAACCGGATGACACCAGTATTCAAAAGGGCCATAGTGATCATCTGGCTTTAATAAACGTTGGTATTCAGTGGTGTGCTTATTATTAAAATTTACTTGTAGAACCAAGTTTTGTTGATTTCTCGAGGTTTGATCATACCCTCTATCACCTTCTCCCCATCGATCTAAGGTTAAAGTAAACGTTAGAAAGTCACTGGGCCAAAAAGCTTGCATTCTCTCTTTTGTTAAAAATCCATCGCCACAATTTTTAATAATATCTTTAATTACCGGTTTACAAATAAAACTTTTTAAGTCGCCTTTATTCAACTGGCCAATAGATAATGACTGCTTTTTTATTTTAGTCATATACCAATCAAGCAAACTCAAACAATAACGGCCCTTAAAATAGTAAAAAAGTGTTCGCTCATTTTCAAAGCAGTCTAACACCTCGTCTAGCTCTTTCTGTCTCATCACCATATTCTCTTCGGTCAATTAAAATAGCCCACCATGCAAAGGGCATAAAAACACATATTTTAGTTAGATAGATCCCCAATGGGGTTTGCTGATTATTCATTGAATAACTCCAGTTGTTTTTAATATTAATAATTCTCGACAAATTTTTTCCCGTAAAAAGTGCGTATTGGATTACCTCTGTTTACATCATAATGCTGCAACCAACGCGCATGCTCTTTTGATTTTTTATCGTCACTACTTTTTTGCAACAATAGTAATTGCAAACGCTCTAATGCTATTTGTTTATTTCTGTGTTGAGAGCGATCCGATTCAACCCGCACCTGCAACCCTGTTGGCCGATGCGTAGCACGCACTGCACTATTAGTTTTATTAACATGCTGGCCACCTGGGCCTTTGGCTCGCATTGATTCAAAATCAACCTCCGTAGACAAACAGCCTAATTCAGTTTTTTGGGATTCAGTCATCACAACCGATGCAATACCTACAAACCAGTTCAGCCGTTTATGTTTAGGGCGATAAGGGCTTTCTCCCTGCCACTTAATAGTCCCTATCCACTCTTGAGAAAACTGATACACATCATTACCCTCTAAACGAATTAACAAGGACAAATATGCATCAGTCTCAATAACACTTTGCTTACGCAGTAATTTGTCGAATGCCAAGGCTTCAACGCGCTGCGCAAAAAACCCTACCTTTTCAGCTGCATGCAAAATAACTCGCTCTAATTGTGCGACTACCCAAGCGCACTCTTTTGGCCCTTGGCCGGCCGTCACTTGCAACCATGCAATATTTTTTTCATTCGCCACTTTCACTTTTACACCCTCCGTGTTTTGTATGTGAGCAGCGGTTTAAATGTCGCAACAATATCGACAAGACCCGCACTGACTAAATCGCTTATCACATGACTGATATTTTTGTAAGCTTGTGGCGCCTCCTCGTACAATAAGTCACGCTGTTTGCAAATAACTCGGCTACCCATAGCTGTTTTTTCCAAATCTTTTACCTTGTAGTGATTTTCTAGTCGCCCTCGCGCATCAGCTCGCTTCCATTTACGCCCTGCACCGTGCGCTAGTGAAAAACCACCTTGAGCAAGGTTATTTATGTTCGACACACAGGGTTTAACAAGGTAACTCAAACTGCCACGAGACCCTGGTATCATCACTAGGCCTTGATCTGTTGGGCTAGCACCTTTACGGTGTATCCAGTATTTTTTGTTGCTGTCCACTGATGACTCTTTTGTTGACAACCCCTTTGTAGCCAGCAGCCCCATTGCTTTAGCATATTGCTCAGGCAGTGGGTCAACCCTATTGTGGGCGACATCTAACACTGGTCGTCGCTGTGCTTTAAGCTGCTTACAAAACCGCTCTGCAATCACATCACGATTCACTTCAGCCCACCTAATGGCATAGTTATGCTGCTGTATATAATGGCTACCTAATTCGGGCTGATCATTCATCGAAATGGCTTTTGAACCAAAATCATCAACATACTCTCTGAGAATTTTTTGCCCTAAACCTCTCGAACCACTATGCACCAATAATTTAACAGACTGGTGACTGAGGCCCGATTGCTTAAAGGCAACAGGATCAAAAATACTGTCAACTTTTTGCAATTCTGCAAAGTGGTTACCACCCCCAATCGTTCCTAATTTAGCGTTTTCGGACCATCCAAAAGTACTACTGGCACTAACACCTTTTTGATGTAGTCGCTCTTCTGGGCATCCATCCCACAATTCGTCAAGGCCGACTAATTGCTTATCCCACTTGTCCAATTTAATTTTTCTAACTGGAATATCCAAATCCCACAACCCCATACCACAACCAATATCACTACCGACGAGGTGAGGATAAACAGAATTACGCGTTACGAATGCCGCACCGATAGGCTGCCCTTTACCTGGATGAAGGTCAGGCATACCAATGCCTTGCAACATACCGTCTAGCTCCATTGTCTTTTTTAATTGTTCGACAGCAGCATCTTCAAGCCAATTATCATCGAAGATAATTATCCTTACCTCTCGACCTGCCAGTGTTTTAATTTTTTTAATATGAGTGTCCATATAAATTTCTACTTACTCTTTTTTTAGGCACAACACCGCCTCCTCGAGTTTTCTTCGAGTTAAAATAAAAGGCGACACAAAGTGATAGCCAAAAACACAAATTATATTCACGCAAACACGTGACAAATAAGAGATTAGCCAAAAAAATTACGCAGAGTCTTTGCAACGCAAAACTAGAGCGCGTGCTTAATAGGGATTGCCTGAAAGATAGATATAGCGCTAAAAAATATGTTAGCTATAAAAGAAATATACAGACAAACCCGACAATGCGATTTGCTTATTTAAATACAACATATTGGAGCCTCCTGTAAAATTTTGATAAAGGGTGACATGTAAAAACTGTGCGCACTATAATTGTATTAAAGTAATTAATCAATATTTTTATGTGTTCTTTTTAATAATATTTAAAAGAACTTTGTCGTATTCAGTAATTGTTTTAAAATTATTCGCTATAACGTCTGATTTTTCTAATTCTAAATATAAATCGTTGGCATAGCTAAACAATTCATTACTTAATTGGCCACCATCGCTTTCGGATAGCAATAACTTATTGGCCAACAACTCTGACAGCTGAATTTTTATAGTGTTATCAAGAATATATGTATCGACTAAAATAGAAAACTTAACGGGTGGTATAGACTTTTTATCTTCGATCCAGCGCGCACAAAGTAATGCCCGCAATGCATATAGAAAGGATTTCGAATTGTACTGAGTTTTTTCATCGGGCAGTTTCTTTTTTGCCAAAGAGATATAGTGATAAAAAGCCAATTTAGGATTAAACGCTTTAAACGCTAACTCTTTTAATGGTTTTAATTTTTCCTCATCTTGCTGATAAACAATTGGAGAATGTAACCATTCGTACAAAGGCGCATTGCTTTTGTAAAGCAATTGTAAACACTTAGTGATATCCCACCCTGCTGCATCGAGATCACCGTCAAAGATATTTTCAATGACATTACGCTTTTTAAATGCACTCAAATACCAGTTTTCAGGATGATGGTAAATAAGCCTGATATCAAAATCACTATCTTGAGACGGGAATCCCCATGCACGGCTACCACTCTCAATGGCTAAGATAATATGGATACTATATTTTTGTTCAATATCCTTTAGAAACTGTTTTATTTCTGTTTTTTTATCCATAGACAATGATATGTCCTATTTTTTAATGTCTTGCACTATCGCTTCTATTTTCCGAAGAGCTGCCAACGCCTCATCTTCTTGAATAATGCATTCAGACAACGAGCCGTAGTGATGTTCAAGGCACTCTAGCAGTAATTTTTTAATCGCTACTTTATCGGGTAAAGCAGGCAAATCACTTTCTAGGTAAATTTTTTCAAGCTGTTTTTCTTTGTCAGCAAAATAATCTTCAACCTTTTGCTGACACCATTCGCCACGGCGTATCGCTTTTAGCTGCTCTTTGTTACGCGCTAGATCAAGATCTTTCTCGATAAGAATTTGCTCTACTTCGTTTAGCAGGCGAACAACGTGGTAGGCAAATTTTACATCATACCCAAACTTATCAATTATCGCTTTTCGGCCACCTTCTGGTACCTTTGTACGCATTTTATGAACTTGCGAATACGCATAGCCTTTAAACTTTGCCCAACAACCTTTGTGTAAAAAGATATGTCGGCGTTCACGAACCATTTCACCAACGGCTGTGCTATAGAGCACACAGTTTCGCGGCACAAATAAGGAGTCAATTATATTTGGATTATTATCCATCAGTAGACGAAAGTACTTAATAATCGAATAGACCACTAAATCGTACTCACGGCCTTTACCGCCCTGCGCAGACTTATCCAACATATGGTGTTGCTGGATTTGTTCAAATTGCACACCAGCCTCATCAAAACCCGGAATATCACCTCTTAAATGAGGAAACACCCAATCACGAGGAGGTATTGCAAAACCATAAATATCCATATCGGAATGATCTTCAGCAACACCATAGGCAATAGACCCCATTATCACTTCGTATTGCACACCAGTTTCTAAAAATTTAGGGGGTGACTTAAGTAAACCTTGCTTAATTAAGTGCTGAGTTTTACTGCTCATTTTATTATTTCTCTAGGGCTTCTTTGCGGTAATTGGCCATAAAACCGCTAATCGCACTTAGGCGCTCACGACGAATTTGCTCTGCCAGCTTCAAGCCTTGATAACCCTTATCGAGCAAAGGCTTAATATTAATATTTTTTCCTATCTCGCTACATTTAACCAATAGTACTGATTGAGGATAATCTCTATTCTCTAGGCCTAATCGTCCTCTGGCATCGGCTTCGCAGGCTTGTGCAAAATGCTCGACCCTCTCTGGCCGCCTAAAGGCATCTAGCACCTCCAGCAAACGCAGGATCGACTTAGCCTTCATCTCCAATAATTTATGGCAACGCAGATGGTGCTCTGATACTAACATGGCTAAGGTGCGAAAATCTTTGGGGACTTTGTAGCGCTCGCAAACAGCCTCGACCAATGGCACGCCTTTAATTTCGTGACAGATATGCTTGGGCCACTCCTCTTTTGGTGTGACACCTTTGCCCAAATCGTGCATTAACGCCGCCCAGGTAACAATAAGGGTATCGAACTGCTCGCGGGCAGCATCCACAACCATCATCACATGATCACCCGTATCAATTTCGGGATGATGCTCGGGTGGCTGAGGAACACCAAATAGACAATCCACCTCGGGCAGTAAAACGGCTAAGGCTCCGCAGGCGCGTAGCACACAAAAAAACTCACTAGGGCGAGGCTCGGTTAGTGCACGAGACATCTCCTTCCAAACGCGCTCGGGCGTTAGTGCAGATAACTCGCCTGAATCCACCAACTGCTTCATCAATGCTAATGTACTGGGGTGCACAGTAAAACCTAGCTCCGCATAGCGGGCAGCAAAGCGAGCAACGCGTAGCACACGTAATGGATCTTCGGCGAAGGCATCGGACACATGCCGTAAAACTCGATTGCTTAAGTCCTCTCGTCCTTGATAAGGGTCAATGTATTCGCCATTGGGCGCTTTAGCGATCGCGTTAATAGTAAGGTCGCGTCGAGACAAATCTTCTTCGAGCGTTACATCCGGGCTAAAGTCACAAACAAAACCTGTGTAGCCACTGCCAGACTTTTTTTCGGTACGAGCTAGCGCATATTCATCCTTGGTTGTTGGGTGTAAAAAACAAGGAAAGTCATTACCAATCTGCTGATAACCCTGCTCTAGCAATTGCGCAGGCGTTGCACCAATCACCACCCAATCTCGATCCGAAACCGGGCGATTTAATAGTTCGTCGCGGACAGCGCCACCAACCAAATAAACCTGTATATCATCCGATTGCATTATTATTACTCCAGCCCCAATTCAATATGGTGACTCCATTGCTCTTCGTGTTCATTAAAGATTAATTCTAATAGTTTATTCGCCGTCATTCTAATAATAGGTTTACCGTCTGTACTACTTCGAGTTCTGACACGGATGTCGTACCTTGGGTACACTGATAGCTCAATAGGGTATTCGCAATTAATATAAACATGACTATAAACCTTAAGAATACCATTTTGCGAAACAGTTATATCGGCTATTTCATATTGCCAGCCCAATGTATCCATTCGGAGCCGTAATTCTTCCATCGAATCTGTAAATATATGGATATCAATGTCACTGGTTTTTTTAATCCTCCCTGTGCTAACCGAGCCAATTAGCCTAGGAGAAAACGCCTCTAATTGTTGCATATACTCAAGGGCAACAACTCTCATAGAGAATAATTGCGCATACCTGAAGTCGCCTTCATGCAGTTGTGCCAATGCGTCTACTGCTTCACTTATCTCACCATTAGAAGGGAGGTGAGAAGGGTTTTTGACACGGATATTTTTCCCACCCCCAGAAAGTATTTTACGCGCCGCCATATACTTTGCCGTGTGGTATTGAGACACACTGTCTTGATACATTAAACGTGCAGCCTCGCGAGTAATGAGTTGACGAGTTTTTACATCACCTTTAAATCCTTTGATTTTTTTCATATGAATAGGGGGCTAGCGCCCCATTGATTAAAAATTTTTAACAAATAAAAACGCGACTATTTTAACGAGATAAAATATTAGACGAGGTAATCTCGATAAAATAAGGCTTAAGTATATCGAGCGAATCGCACACACTCATCACACTGACATCTACTTGGCGCCCGGCAAGATCCCAACGACGCAGCTTTTCTAGATCTGTCAATTTAATCGTATTGGTATATTTGCGTCGGCAAGATTTAGGAGATACCAGTAAATCTAAATGATGTTCAATGAGCCAACAAACTCGGTCACTGAGTATGCCAGATAAAATGTCTGCACCAACCTTTGCATGATTTGGATAATCAATTGCTTTACCAACATCATGAAATAATGCGGCAGCTAATAGTTCTGGATCATTCGTTTCAGCAAGAGCACATTGAAACACCTGCAACGAATGATATAGCGTGTCTTTTTCTGGATGATATTTTGCAGATTGCAATACACCCTCTAAATCATTGAGTAAAACAAGCAAGTAATCATAAATAGTATCTGGCGCACTACAACAAGATACATCTAGGTTACTATCAGCCGAGTTATCTGTTTGAGTAATTTTTGAATCTAGAGATATTACTTTTAAATTTTCTTTCACGAAGAGACCGGTCTATACCGGCTGTCTGATATGTGCTTGCAATTTACCAATCTATAATCATTATGTCAATCCGTTAAATGTTTTACTAAAAATAAATTAGCCACCACACTCGTAGTAGCTAATTTATTACAATTTGTTAGGTGCCAATTTTACTAAATCATTTAAAACACCATCAAGGCCACCATAAACAGAAATATTACCAATTTGCCCAGTGACTCTCTCTAATGCCTCCAACTCTTTTAAGCGCAATAGCACGGAGTTATTCTCCATCATTTTAGCGGTATTGTGTAAGGAGCGCATAGCTTGAGTTTCTTCGCGGCGTTTAATCAAGTTAGCCTCCGCCTCTTTTTGCGCCTCTACCACTCGATTAAGAATCTGCTTCATATCGCCCGGCAAGATGATATCTTTAACGCCCACACCCATTAATCGAATACCGTATTCGGCGAGCTTCTCTCTCGTGCAATGAGTGATAGCCGTATTTAAAGAATCTTTATCCTCTAACAAAGCATCCAATGATTGTGCACCCACCGCCTCACGTAAGCTTAGCTGTAACTCGCGATAGACAAACCCGGCGTAATCATTAACTTTAGAAAACACAGTTTTAGGATCTTTAATAGTATAACTCGCCGTTAAATTAATACGTAAGCTTACTCGATCTTTGGTTAATATTTCTTGGCCGCTCACCTCAAGTGCCTGCAAACGTAAATCAATAGTTTTAACCATAATAGAGCGGTTATATTTCCAAAAACCGTAAGCACCCGATGGCAATATTTTTTCCAACTTGCCATTAACTAGCAATAAACCTACATGCTCATCAGCAATTTCGGCATAGACTATAGCGTTAACAATTTCTCGGCTTTGGCCAATTTTAACACCTCGACCCAAAAGACCAACGAGTGTGCTATCAAGCTGATATTGACTATCGATATCAATAATATCAACACGAATATCTTCGACACCTTTCCAAGCGGTAAACACGCTACCCGGTGCTAGCACATCAACTAAACGGTTATCTCGGTAGAGTAAACCTACCTCGGTATCTTTTAAACTAAATTGCTCAAGATAAGGCTCAAGCTCCTCTTGATAATGCGACAATAGAAACCTTTCTTTAGCATGTGTAAACACAACTGCTGTTATATCGTAGGTTTCTTGACGTACTTTTCCCTCTAAAGTGGACACATAATGTCGCCCAGGGCCTAGTACTCTTTTAAATTGATCACGAACATATAGCAATACACGCTCATGATCTGCAACATCGATTGTTTTCCAAAAAATCATTATTATTTCCTTTTTTATTTCTTACAATTAATATAATGGCGAGGCTCACCTGCTACCAATGCGGTGTACTGGCTTTTGCTCCTGCATACCCCAAAGGCACGCAGAAACCAGCATATCCTACATCCATATAGGTAAATAATTTGAATACAATGGATAGATAAATACAGCGGCTCTAAAGCTATTTCAATCACCCTTTCGCCCCAGCTATGAGGCATTATCTTTAGTGATTTATAACTCTATAAACATGTATTAACTACGCAATACATTAACCCATTATTAACGGCATTGGCGTCGCGCAACTCAACCTATAACAGTATCGAGTTACTATGAGCCTCTTGTTTTATAGTTGGTTTAATAGACCAATGAGGATTCGAACCTCGACCTTTCGGTTTTCCATGGAGTTTTAGGCAGGACTCGAACCTGCTACCCGTCGATGCTCTCGACTGCTCTACCCGTATGAGCTACAAAAACTAATGCCCTAAAGCATGCTGCTTACACTATTAGTGAATCGGTACACAAAACATGAAACATGATTGCGCCAGTCTGGCAGTTAGAACCAGAACCGCTGTTTCGCTAATATATAATAAACATCGGTATGGAATACTGATTTTAATCAGCACTCCAAATATGTTACTTACCTCTACACTCGCGATAAGCATTTAATAAAACGTGTTAACACATTCATCACGTTATTTTTTCTATTGTTCTATTTAAAGAGCCTCTGATTAACACGAACCTCCCAAGACAAATCATTAACTTGCCTAAGATCAATATCAATATTTGCGATGCGTTGAATGACATCAATATTACTCAGCAAATGCTGCGAAGGCTCGGTTGTTCGATACACTCCACCGCTACCTAGCGCCATAGGCAGTAAAAGCTGATCTGCCAGATACTCGCAAACAGGAACCTCTGCTTTGTGAAATTTTTCGAATAAGTCAATCGCTTTGTTAGCGACTCTTTCAGCACTGACGTTTCTTTCGCCAAAGGCTACAAAAACAGCACTGTGAGTTTTCACTGGCGCATAGATAGCTGCATAAATAGACACAACATTGCCCGGCCCTACAGATTCAACAAAACGCTGCTGCAAATTCTCAGCGCTAAAACAACAGCGCTTCTTTATTTGGTTTAACTCGCGCGCCGTTACATGGTGCGGAACTTTGCAAGAGACAGCCTCCGCACCTTGCTCAGTAATACCATTACACTCAACAAGCTCTAATGAGTGCATTTTTTCCAGTGGATAAATTGTCGCAGACCACTTACCGCCACCTATTGGATAAAACCCGTAGCTTTCTAGTGCGGCATCAACATCAGCGCCCATTATTTTTAGCAGTGGCAAAAAGCTCTTTTCAATAAAATCAAAGCTGGGTGCCATTGCGTTATGCGTGCCACCTTGTAGTGTTATCTCACTTTTATCTTTTGCAAAAAGCAATGGCATCAGTATCGTTTGAAATATTAATGTACTACTGCCCGCGGTACCGACCGAGAAACAATAACTACCCGCTTTAATTTCTCCCGGGATAAAGGTCACTTTTTTTGAACCTAACTCCTCCCCCTCGACACTGGCACCACAAATTTCTTTAGCTGCTTTTAGGCAGGCCAAATGCTGTCGCAACAAGCCAGGCTTAGCTCTGCCTGCACGAATATTTTCGATACAAACAGCCTGACCCAAACACATCGCTAGCGTTAACGATGTTCTAAATATTTGACCACCACCCTCACCTTGGGAGCCATCGATCATTATTATTTTTTCTTTTTTCACTTTAACGGCTTCTTCATAATTATAATTTATCAATCGGTATCGGTTATGGCGAAAAGCGTAAACACACCTGCTTTATAGTCATATGATACCCATGCGTTATCCCATGCGACATTGCAAAACCATGAACTCCACTCATTACCTAAGCGATTAAACGAAAGCTCCCAAGTATTAAACTCATGATTGACTGCCCATTCTTTATAACACGCCAATGCAAGCTCCAATGCTTTTTCACCTTTCGCGTCGCATATCGACCCGTCATAAGCTCCACCGCTATGTATAGCAGAGGCTAACTCAGCAACAAATTGAAAATGATTTAGATTTTCTAAACCCATCAATTTAGCAATACCCCAAGGATCATCAAGCCCGACTACATTTAATAGATCTGGCTTCAATTCACCATCCGCTATATCTTTATGCATTAATAAATCGTAGCAATGTAAATAAAGATGAAATTTTTCTATTTTGATATTATCCGGATCGACCCAATCTTTTTTGCCTATCTTGTACTGCTTATAAATAGCAGGAACCGCGTAATTCTCTTCAATGTAATCTAACAACAGCTTTATTGAAGGCGTTACTTTAGTGATATCGGCCAGTTCTATTTTTGGCCACTTTTTCCGCCATTTTTTGTACGCCTTAATTCGCTCTTCATGAATATTTTTTTGCTTCATACACTGACAATTCCTGTTTTATTGAAATGGTGCAACTTGGCATCCATGCCAATTGCCCACCAAAAAATGTAGACCTAGCCTTTTACACAAACCACTTGCTTTAAGGTATATACCACCTCAACTAAATCTTTTTGCGCTTCCATCACTTTTTCGATTGGCTTATAGGCCTTAGGCGTTTCATCAATCACGCCTTCGTCTTTACGGCATTCAACATCGGCTGTCGCTAAGCGGTGCTCTTCGAGCGACACTAATTTTTTAGCCTTAGTACGCGACATCACGCGGCCGGCGCCATGGCTGCAGCTACAAAAACTTTCTTCGTTACCTAAACCACGCACAATAAAAGATTTTGCGCCCATGCTGCCAGGTATAATACCCATCTCGTCCTCGCGCGCTCTTACGGCACCTTTTCTTGTCACCAATACATTCTTGCCATAGTGATGTTCTCTAGACACATAGTTATGATGGCAATTGACCGCTTCCTTTCTGGCCTCAAAGTTAATACCTAATACTTTTCTTACCGCTGCAATCACCCGACACATCATTACCTCTCTATTAACACGTGCAAAATTTTGCGCCCATTCAACCGCCTCTACATACTGGTCAAAATGGTCGGACCCTTCGGGCAAATACGCCAAGTCAGAATCCGGTAATTGAATATGCCAACGCTCCATATCTTTTTTGGCCTTTTCAATAAAGTGTGTACCTATTCGGTTACCCACACCACGTGACCCACTATGCAACATAAACCACACCGCGTTATGCTCATCCAAGCAAACCTCGATAAAATGATTACCTGTACCCAAGGTACCTAGATGGTTCATGTTATTGGTATTTTTAAGTACCGGATGCTTATCTACCAAGCGTTCGAATTGATCAACCAGCGGTAACCATGCCTTAAGCACATCGTCGGGGGCATTCGACCAGGCACCCTTATCTCGGCCTCCTCTTGCTCGGTTAGAGCGCCCGTGTGGTACAGCAGCCTCAATGGCCGACCTCACGCCCGCTAAGTTATCGGGTAAATCCGAAGCCTTTATACTGGTTTTTACCGCCATCATTCCGCAACCTATATCCACACCAACCGCAGCAGGAATCACCGCACCCAGCGTTGGCACTACTGAGCCGATAGTCGCCCCTTTACCCAAATGCACATCGGGCATCGCTGCCACCCATTTATGTATAAAAGGGAGCTTGGCTATATTTTTAAGCTGCGATCTCGCCTCCTCTTCAAACGGCACACCACGCGTCCACGATTTAATCGGCACACCACCCTCTTGCATTACTTCATAATTAACTTTTGTCATTTTTACTTCCTCATAATATTTGGTGGACACGACGGGACTGTTGTTTACATCCCTGTAAAAAATCACTCCGTGATCGCCGATCATGGCAGCCAACTTTGCACCTGCAATCTTATTGAGCCTCATACTTAATCGTTCATATCATCTACAACAAAAATGCAGGGTTAGAACTTACTTGTGTTGCTATATGTTTTTAAAAAATGCCTCATTCGGATGAGGCTTCTTTTGGGCCATCTCTTTCATATGCTCTTTTTGGAGTTGCTTTTCAGCTCTTATATCTCGCCGGCATTGCCTACAGTGAGCCGCAGTTGAATCTATATGCCCTTTAGCCATCTCATACCACCACTTTTGCCGTGCGGCTGTCCAAATTTCATTTACTCCACAAATACGACAAGTAAAAGGGAGATCAACATAAAAAGCGGGTAGAAACCCATAAGTATCCACATGGGAAAGCTGCAAGTGATCTGCTGCCACAACACCAGCGGGGCGCACATTTCCCAAGCGTGAAAATGTATTCCCCTTTGTAGAAGACATCGCTCGCTGCCTACGGCGCGCCTTAATTTCTAATCGTCTTTGCTTACCACTCTTCATTGCTATTTACCTTAATGTATCTATTGGTGGACACGACGGGACTCGAACCCGCGAATAGCAGTAACCGGAGCATTACCAACGGCTTTATCGACACTTGGCTTCCCATAATTAGACTAGGCGCACCAGCTGACACCCGCCATAGAGCATCGAGCCTGCATCCTCAACCATACGTGCCGATTCACTTAGACTGCCACCGATCTTACTCGGCCACCTTTACATAATCGTTTTAGGTGGTAGCACTCCCTTCGCACTAGCGTGCCCAATAAAAATCATTTTGTTGATTAGTAAGTTGTATATAGCGAAGAGAGTGCCAACTTTTGAAAAGACCCTAAAAATAAATTTAAACTGTTGTTTTTATTGAATTTAATTTTTATATCAAAAATCAGAGTAGCAAAACCAGCCAAAATAAAATGACAATAAACTATCTTTCTAGATAGTTAAATATTATATTAGATACATGAAAACTATCGCATTTAGCATTTTAGGCACCACTCTAGATCGCCGTGGCAAGGGCAATAATCGATGGGAGCGATGGCGACCAACTATATCCCTATGCCAACATGACGACCTTGTTATCGACCGCCTTGAGCTTATATTTGATAATCACTCTCGCGGCCTTGCCAAACAAGTCACCGAAGATATTCGACTAATCTCGCCCGAAACCGAGGTTGTTCATCACATCGTTAATTTTCATTCGCCTTGGGATTTCGAGAGTGTGTATAGCGAGTTATTAGATTTTTCTCGTGGATACGATTTCGATGCCGAGCAAGAAGAGTATTTAGTCCATATCACAACAGGCACACACGTTGCGCAAATATGCTGGTACCTATTAACAGAGGCCCACTATATTCCCGCTAAATTAATACAGACCTCTCCGGCCAAACCCAACAAAAATCGAACAGACCAATACGCAACTAGCGAATACCAAACCATCGATTTAGACCTCTCTAAATACGACCAGATTGCTTCACGCTTTCAAACAGAGCACAAAGAAGCGACCAGCTATTTAAAAAGCGGCATAGCAACTCGCAACGCTCAATTTAATAAAATGATCGAGCAACTTGAACAGGTTTCTATTCGATCTAAGGAGCCTATTTTAATTACTGGCCCAACGGGTGCAGGAAAATCTCAACTTGCCCACAACCTGTATAAACTCAGGAAACAACAAGAGAAACTTAGCGGTAAATTTGTTGCTGTAAACTGTGCAACCTTACACGGCGAAAATACCATGTCGACTTTGTTTGGCCATAAAAAAGGCGCCTTTACCGGCGCCACATCCGACAGAGCAGGCCTATTAATGGAGGCAAATAACGGCTTACTGTTTTTGGATGAGATTGGTGAGCTTGGCCTAGATGAACAAGCCATGTTATTGCGAGCAATAGAGACCAAACACTTTATGCCCTTTGGCTCCGATAAAGAGGTAAGCAGCAACTTTCAATTAATTGCAGGAACAAACAAAGATTTAATACAACAAACCCAAGCGGGCAAATTTAGAGAGGACCTACTCGCACGAATCGATTTATGGACCTACCAACTGCCCTCGCTTAAAGAACGCATAGAAGACTTAGAGCCCAATATTAGCTATGAAATTGACAAGTTTTCGAAAAAGGCCGGGCACCTCATTCGATTTAACAAAGCTGCAAAGGAAAAGTATTTGGCCTTTGGCCAATCACCTAAGGCACTTTGGTCTGCCAACTTTAGAGACTTAAATGCCAGCATTACACGCATGGGCACACTCGCCGAAGGCGGCAGGATCACCACAAAAGTCGTTGACGAAGAGATACTACGCCTCAATAAAAAATGGAACAATAATTTAAGTACAACAGGCTCAATAAAAAATACAATAGAGCGTGTATTGGGTGAGAATAGCTGTGAAAAAATTGACCTTTACGACCAAATAAAACTGGCTGGCATTATTAATATTTGCCAAGAGTCGGCATCGATGGCCGAGGCAAGTCGAAAGCTTTTTCAAGTTAGCAGGGATCTAAAAAAATCGACCAACGACTCACACCGTATCAAGCAATTACTCGCAAAGTATGACATTCACTTTAATGATATAACGCCTTTATAAAACATTGATAACGCAAAGGACTCTGCATCGAGCTAGGCTTGCATGAAATCAATCGATTGAAAAATGCTTATTCATAAACAGTAACACTGCCTGCCAGTATTCGCCACTATCTTGAGACAACAAAGCCGACGAGCCATGCTTACCTGCGCCCTTGGGCACAAAGCCTGTTTTAGCGGCAGAGATATTATTAAATATTGTCTGCCATTGTTTTTGCTCGCTTCGCGCCGAGGTGATAAATACAGGTACCGAGATGTTTGGCGCTGCTTTTTTGACAAAAAGCTTACCTCTAAAATATTCGCCAGGCGAGAACGACAACACACCATCGACATCGATCGATTGTTGCCCCGCTAACACCAAAGATAAAGACGCAGAATAAGAAGAACCCCAAAGAATAATACGCTCTGCGCCAAGCACCTTGCGCCCATAGTTAATTGCGGCGCGCATATCAGGTAATGCCTTAATGTGGTTATAGCCTACGTTAACCTGAATCGCGGTTTTATTCTCTACCCCATCAAAGATTTTGCCCGAGCGCTGATCAATCGCGAGCGCATCGTAACCTAGCTGTGCTAATCGTGGGGCAATCTTTCTGTACTCGCCACGAGAGCTACCGGCTTGGTGAAACAAAATAATCAGTGTTTTTTCGGTAGCGGGCTTCTTAGATGCGTAAAAATCGGCCACGATTACCACTCCATCCTCCGAGGGAAACATCAGCTCTTTTTCTGCTAGCACCGCGGTAGGTAACAATAAAATAGGCAATAACAAAAATAGTAAACGCATAATTAATACACTCCTAATAAATAAAAATTAACCTATAGAGAGACTATCAAACTTGCAAAAAACCACTCATTATTTTTTATATTTACCAGAATAATACATTGGCTATTTAAAACTGTGATATTTTTAACATAATATCGCCGTCTTATTATATTCCTACAAATACAAATCGCAAAAGCATAGGCGCCCATATTATTTGGTGCCCCTGCCATACTTTGTTATAGTCCTTATTACTCAACCTAAGCGCTCAACCATCTATGAAACTTATCCCAGTCAACAAAGCGCGCTACCGCCGCCATATTAAAATTGTCATCATTGCATGTATCGCTAGCTTAACCATTGGCAGCTTGGCTATATCACAAATACTTATTGCCTTGTTTCCCGACGAAAGCGGCAGCCATTTTCATTGGAATTTATTAGGCGTTGTGATTACGGGCATCGCTGTTGCTTATTTGCTCAATAAATATCGTAGGCATGATTTTATGATAGAAGTAGTCTACGTTTGGGAGTTAAAACAAGCCCTTAATAAAATTACCCGAAAAATGCCCAAGCTCAAAATAGCCAGCAAAGCAGGTAACGCCGATGCCTTACTTGCCATACATTACAGCTATGCAGGCTCGCGTTTATTATGGGAGTTAGATGACAATACACTGACGATGGATGAATTGGCGGTTCAGCAAGACGAGCTTGCAAGTTTAGCCAAAGAATTTAACATTAACCTAAATGTAGACGACTACGACGAACGTATTTTAAAGCAGTTTTGATGCACTTTTGTGTGTGCCATTGATTGCGCGCTATTTACCTTGCATACCACTGCCTATTTAGAAGGCAAGCAACAGCGTTTATAGCGCCTACCACTACCGCAGGGGCAAGGGTCTTTGCCTTTTACTTTTACGTCTTTTTCTATTTCTAATACATTTTGTTGGTAGAACGTGGTGAGCGATTCAAATAATTTTGGGTGCTTCCTTTTTAACATAGCAGGTCGCTCAAAAAAATATTCCGATGCAACCGCAAAAAACTCCTGCCGGTTAGTCGCACCATAATCATTAATATTGCTTTTACCTTCATCAATTTGGCTAATCTTATGCTCGATAAAATCAAACCATGTTGCCGTGCATTCAAACTGATGCAAACGCTCAGGTAATCCATCGCAGCGGCCATCGGCCATATCGATCATATGCACAAATTCATGAATGCCCACATTAGACTTATCACGGCCATTTTCGAAACCATAGTGTAAATGTGGGCGACTCAATGCCATTTTACCCGCCATAGGGCCAGTGCCAACCATACCCGCAATACGCGAGTCGGGCATACCGCACTCAAAATCATTATTAAAAAGCCCGGGCAATAAAAACACCGCTGACAAATTAAAATAATGCCAATTAACAAAACCCCACACGGGAATAATCGCACTGGCAGCGACCAATAAACGATCGGCATCGCTTACATCAAAAGCACCCGCCTCAATGCGGGTGGTATTAATAAACAATAAGCAACGCCGCTCAAAGAGCTTTTTATCCTTAGCTGAAAGCACTCGATAAAAAGTAACATGCTCCAACAAAAAACTTGTCCACTCTGCCTTCCAAGAGAATGTACTCTCCGCAGGCTTGGAGATAAACAAGCCTAAAAGTCGGTTTTTAATAGCTTTTAAAATAGAGAGCATAAAATAAAAGGCGCAATACCTAGCCACATGAAGAGAAAAACGAATACTAGCACTAAAAGCACAATCTCTATAACCGTAACAGTTAATCAGGCATTAACCCGACTTATATTATAAATAGCATCGCGGCTATTGCCTCCAATACCAGCTGGTCACATTATAGCGGTATCGATTAGCCTGTTCGGCACCTAGTTTTTCTACCCAGTGCTCGGAGCCTTTTGAGTGAGGGTCAAACAAAACACAGCGGTTGTATAAGGGGGCAATAGTAATGGGCTTACTACCCTCTCGCCCCACAAAGCTAAGCTCACCACCGGCATTACTGCCCCACCCTTTATTCAAATACAGCAACATACACACCTCTCTTCCTGGCGAGTCATCGGCATGTTGCTCGACAAAATCCGTCGTCGCTAGGCGAAAGTAATTGGTATTAATATTAGGGTCGGAGACATTTATATCGGTTAATGGCACATTAAAAATACGCGACAACAAAGCCATAAACTTAGCCCCACGTAAAAATGATAAAAATTCCTGCGCAGCACAAGCACTTACAATACTAGTGCCCGCCAAATCACGCTGCCACACATCACGTTGTACAAAGCGCTCATCGCTACTCGTATTTTGCCATGTAGCGTTATCGACATATAAGGCAGCATAGGTATGCTTTTGAGCTTGCCAGTTATGGGATTGCTGTAAAACGCTTACTACCCCGTCGAGCTTAGTCGCATTAAATAAGTTATCTATCACAATATAGTTAGGGCAAGTGTTTAATAAAGATTCTCGATAGTTATCTATCGCAAAATCAGTCACTTGCGTATCATTCAACCACATTCGATTACCTGCCCTTATTTTGTATCTGTAGTGATAAATTGCCAATGATCAAAACTTTAATCCTATTGATTCCGCCACACCTGCTCTTATCCATTCTCACCCTAACCCAAGTTAATACTTGGATCAAAATACAGCGTATTATCTAGAGATAATTGCCTCTAAATCTACTTAAAAAAATTATTTTCAATTATTTGCATCCAAACGGCCCTTTCGTCTCGTCTTTAATAATATAAGCCAACAGGCCTTATAACTACTTATAATTTATTTAGACTATTTCTTTAGGAGAATACAATGAAACTTTCTACAAAACTAACTCTAGTGGCTGCTACTCTTATCTCTATATCTGCTGGCGTACATGCAGGTGGCGATAAAATATTAACCAATAAAGCAGGCATGACTTTATACACCTTTGATAAAGACAGTCACAACGAATCGGTATGTTATGACGCTTGTGCAGAAAAATGGCCACCTTTTATTGTAAGCTCAGACGCTAAAGCTAAAAAGGGTTGGGGAATGGCATACCGTAAAGATGGATCAAAGCAATGGACATTTAATGACCAACCTCTTTACACCTGGATTGGCGATACTAACGTAGGCGATACAACAGGAGATGGTGTAGGTGGCGTTTGGCATACTGCTAAAAAATCCAAAGCTAAGTCTAGTAGTTATGAAGATTCATCAAGCTCTTCGTCTTATACTTATTAAATAAAGAGCCGTTGTTAAGCAATGTTTTGCTTAACTATTTTGCTGATGATCAAGGAATAGAAAATAGAGTAATCACTATGCTCTCTACTTTTTATTCCTTCTATTGGCTTATTTTTTACGCGCTTTAACTCAACAAACATCTGATTAAATCAATAGCAGGTTAAATAAAATAATCAAACACGTTATGATAGGATTGATACTTTTACATTCGCTCATAAACACGCTTGGGATTTTTTGTGGCAGATGCCGATTGGTTAAATCAGATCAACCCGCTTATATACCGTATTCAGCGTAAAGATAAACTCGCACTGAATACGCTCTACGATATTGCTAGCGGCCGTTTGTTATCAATTATTTTACGCATTGTGAAAGACCGCGCCGAAGCCGAGGATACTCTACAAGAGGTGTTTATCAAAGTGTGGGAGCAATCGAACAAATACAGTGGCACTGGCAGCGCCTGGGGTTGGCTATGTGTGCTAACGCGCCACGCCGCACTTGACCGCCTACGCAGTTTAAGTGCGCACCCGCATATCTCTACTAGTAACGACGATGAACAATACCTAGAACGCTTATTTACAACAGATAGTACATCAGACTCCCATTCTATCAATCGCTGCCTTGGGCGACTTAAAGTGCAAACCCGCCAAAGTGTTCTTATGTCTTTTGTTCATGGTTATAGCCACGCTGAACTAGCCAATGAATTATCGGTCCCATTGGGTACAGTAAAAGCGTGGATTCGTCGTGGGTTGCAGGAGTTAAAACTATGTCTCGCTGCTTAAGATATCGCAACACTATTATTTGTGAACATTTGGCTGGCCAATATGTAGCAGGCACTATGACGCCACGAGTACGCTCAAGAATGGAGTCGCTGCTAGTATCTACACCCGAGCTTGATCGCGCCGTTGCATTTTGGGCCGATGAGTTGTCTGTTGTGCACGAGCAACTGCCGCCAGCAGTGGCTCCCTCTACTGATATTTGGCAAAAAATCGACAGTAAAATCACATCGACAGAATCATCATCTCAAACCACTGAACAAAAAACCGATGCTAATGGCTGGTGGCAAGATTTATGGGTGTGGAAGACCGCAAGTATGGCTGGCATGGTCACCTCTTTAGCGCTAGCACTTGCATTGTTTTTTCCTACCGAGAACGCTGTGCAACCAACGATAGCAGGCGCTAATTATATTGCCGCTATGTCGGCACACAATCAAAGTACAACAGACATTCAATTTGTGATCAGTGCGTATAAAAAGCAGCCTAATAACCCATCACGGTTACATGTGCAGTGGTCGCAACGTCACCCTCAATCTGATAAAACCCCATTGCATCTCTGGGCTGAAGATAAAGACTCAGGGGAGCTCACGTATATAGGTTTGCAACCATCACCTGAGCAAGCGTGGGACTTAACAAAACCCAGCTGGTTAGCCATTGCGAATAGTAGTCGTTTATTAATGACCTCTGACAAGCAGCTACCTAACCAACAAAATACAAGATTCTCTGGCCCTTGCGTACAATTGACCGAGTGGAAAACGTAAATCGTATAGGGAGTAATATAGCAGGCTAAATTATGTGCGAATTATTAGGTATGAGCGCCAATGTGCCCACAGATATTTGTTTTAGCTTTGCCGGATTGCTGCGCAGAGGTGGAGAGACAGGCCCACATGCCGATGGCTGGGGCTTAGTAATCTATGGGCCAGAGGGTATACAGGAGTTTAAAGAGTCTTCACCCAGTGCCGCCTCAGAAACCGCGCAGTGTTTAAGCCAGTCATCGATCAAAGGCAATACGGTGATTGCCCATATCCGGCAGGCAAACATTGGCGGCGTCGATCTCAAAAACACACACCCCTTTCAGCGTGAACTATGGGGCGAAACTTGGACATTTGCTCACAATGGCCAAGTACCCAACCTAGAGGGTATTACCCTGTCTCAATTTACACCCGTGGGCGATACCGATAGCGAATTTATCTTTTGCTGGATGCTTGGCGAACTAGCCAAGCACTTTAGCGAACACCCCGCAAATGACAGCGAATGGGCCGAGCACCTCAGCCATTGCTGCGAGACCATTAACCAGCGCGGCATATCCAATATACTGCTCACCAATGGCAATACCTTATTTACCTTTTGCTCGACCAAGCTGTTTTGGCTTACCCGCAAAGCTCCTTTTGGCGTGGCACAGCTAGAAGACGATGACATTACAGTGGATTTTTCTACCCTAACTGGTGAGCTAGATGTCGTCACCGTTATTGCCACTCAACCTTTAACGAATAACGAAATTTGGTGTGCCATGGGGCAAGGTGAGTGCCGTTTATTTGCCGAGGGCAAAACCCTATGGAGCACAAAAACTCCGGCTGTTATTCATAAGCCTGTGAATGATAAAGCAAGCGGGAATAGCTGATAAATAAAGCGCTAAACGCTCGCTTTATCTTCCTCATTTTGTCTGTCTTGTATTAATCGCCAAATAGTGAGGCCATTCACCAATAAAAATATCGTCTCTATTATGCTGCCGCCTATCGAGCCAACCAAAATATTGTGGCTAAGCCAACTAATCGTACCCAACAACATAAATACCCGCAGGCGAACCCCTGACTCTTTAAATACACCCCATGTAGCCCACGCCGCACCCATCAGTGCCAATATACCGGTCCAATGCTCAACTCTAGGCGCCGCTATCAATAAGAGCAACGCCATAAAAAATAACATTACCTTTGTATTACGCACGTGAATCGACGCATAATTCCGCGCAGTACCTATGAGAGCACTCAGTGCAGCAGCCCACCAACCCATCAGCGCAAAATGACACGCGATCAGCAGCGTAAACACAGTTAGCAATTGACGTAGCCTTTTATCATCTTTTTGGCTAAAGGCCGTAACACCCACCAACATAGCGAATAGGCCAACCCCCTGCCCGAGAGGGTTTTGTACAAACAAATCGGTAATAAGTAACAATATACTTGCTAGGAAATCGAACATGGATAAAAGCAACGAAATGATTTAAAAGTGGGCGAATACTATGGGAATAACTCGGCCATGTCAAAATGGCACTACCCCATTAACAGATGACGAGAATCAACGTGATGTGGAGTGCCATAAAGCAAAGTGAGTGCCGTTTATTTGCCAAGGGGAAACCCTATAGCCTGCAAAAACCTCGCCGGTTGCCCACAAGCCTGTAGTTGATAAATAGGCTAATGGTTGTGATTGATTAAAATGCTTATTTGACTCCAGCTATTAAACAGTCGGGGATACAGACTACTTTTTATTTTTACTGGCCGTTTTTTCAATTGTGCCTCCCACTGCGCGAATATCTTTTCCAATGCCTTCAAAAGTGTTGCATGCCATCAAAGACACAATAAAAGTTAGCAAAAGCAATCGTTTCATCATACGCATACTGGGGCTCCTAAAAATATATTAAAGATAGAACATACCAGAAAAGAAAGGCAAAAAAGATGTAACACACCACAAAAGAAAGACAAAAATGGAGTGTGATATTCAATGCGCCCCAGTGAATGCCGTTTATTTGCTAAAGGAAAACTCTATGGAGCAAAAACTCCGCCTGTTGCTCACAAGCCTGCACTTGATAAAACGACTGAGAATTGTGATTAATTAATAGTTATGTGATTACAACTATCGAATAGGGAAAATAAAAAAACCAACTGTTACAGCGAGCATTTAAAAGGCTTATCTGGCCTTAATTATTAGATATACGTATCGAAATCAATAGTAGTATTTCTGCCTAAAGACTTAGCGCGATAAAGCGCAATATCAGTATTTTTATATATTTCCTCTACTGTGCAACCTTTAAAAGACTGCGCAATACCTACACTAATGGTCAAACTAGTCTTTAATTTTAAATCAAAGGACTCAATCAAGTGACGATATTTCTCTGCTTGATGAAATGTTTGCTGGGAGCTGGCATGAGGAGAAATAATGGCAAACTCTTCACCACCTAAGCGAAATAAAAAATCTGCATCACGAGTATTTTTAGTTAAAAGGTTGGCTACATCACACAGCACTCTATCTCCTTCAGGGTGGCCAAATTCATCATTAATTTTTTTGAAGTGATCAATATCAATAAGAGTGAGAGTAAAAGTCGTTTGATATCGATTAAACAATGCTAGCTGTTCGGCGAGAACTTTATTAAAGTGACTTCGGTTATATAGGCCTGTTAACGGGTCAGTAATGACATCGCGTTCAAGAACGTTGTGAACAATGCGATAAACAATGGCGATAACCAAACACATAAAAAGGCAAATAATTAGAGAACTAAGAACAATGATATTGCGATAACTATCCAGTTTCCCTTCACTAAATTTTTGCACTTGAAAGACTAAATCATAAGCCAGATCCCAACATTGATCACTCAACTCTATCACCCTGGGTACTGCCTTGTTATCTTGCCGATGCTCTTCGTAGGCTAGCTTTAAAGCCTGCCACTTAGCCTCGAGAGATAAAGCTACCTCAGATATAGAATATTTTGTAAAATAAGGATGCTGGGCCTCTTGTTTGAAATAACCCTCTTTAATCTCTTCTAAAATGTTATCAACATTTTGTATATCTTCTTGAGACTCCTGCCCATTAAGCTCATGCTTTGTAATTAGCTGTATTGAACCACGAATAACACCAAGCTTATTAATCGCATTAGCATCGTGCTCTAAAGCATTCAGCTTATCAATGTTTACATAGGCTCCACCAAGTATGCCCACTAAAATAAGCGAAAGTAGCAAGATTATCTGGCTTGAGGCCCGCATGTTAGGTAGCGACACCACTAATATGTCCTTTGAATTCAATAGGCCCTCAGCTCTAACTTAGGCGCTAGTTAGAGCGCAAATTTTAATTAAGTATAGCAGTACTTTATAGATACATACGGGACACGCAGGCATAGAGTCTTGTTAGTCGCTTAAATAATGATATTACCTGTGCTGGTGTTTTGTTATCTGAGCTACCAAAACTATTACCCGACTGCCTATCAATCACAAGTATATCGTGGCCTAGCTGAGTTAATCCTGCTGAAAAAGGTTTACTGACTGAAAGATTCACAGAAAGGTATAGTAGTTTTATTAAGAGAAGGGTGTTGCAAGAGTTGTAACTTTATACACCAAGCCTCGCTGAGTATTTTTCTTTACTATCAAAAAGCCTCATCTTTAAATGAGGCTTTTTGAATAACGACGGCGACTACCAAGAAAAGCGTTGGAAGACACATTCACATTTGATACCACTTAAGCTAATGACTAATCATCCATGGCCGCATTGAAGGAAACATTTTATCGCCATTCGCTAGATACATAAGCTTGGACGGACGTTTTTTGTGTTCACAACCACACCCTCTTTTTAGCTTTTCAGCATTCTCAGCGCGAGAATCAATCGTTGAGTACTCAGGTTCGTGGCGCGCCTTCTCGTTTTTTTCAATCGCTTCTTTTTTCTCTTTGGGCATATCAAACAATGCCGGAGACATTATAATCACTCGTGGTGATAGTGTTTGGCATTCAGGACAACACGCAGGGTTTGCATGGTTGTCTATACTAGCAAGCTCATAAAAAATACCGTGTTCAGAACATTTATAATCATAGACTGGCATCGTTATTCTCCTTTTTTATTAGTCTTTATCCGGTGCCAAAGGCATTTCAACACTGCCATCGAGATATTTTGTGGGGCCATCTGCATTTGGGTTGATATCGAATTCAAAAATATCAGTGGGTAGCCAGAGGGTTGCACATGCATTAGGTACATCGACGACGCCACTGATGTGCCCTTGTACTGGCGCGGTACCTAAAAGAGAGTACGCTTGTGCACCAGAGTATCCGAATTTTTTCATGTATTCGATAGCGTTTAGACAAGCCTGTCTGTAAGCAACTTGCACATCAAGGTAATGTTGTTCGCCTTTTTCATCGACAGAGATGCCTTCAAATATTAAATAATCATCATATTTTGGTGCAATAGGGCTTGGTTTAAATATTGGATTTTTAATACCATATTTTGACATACCATCTTTGACCAGGTTAACTCGCATATGAATCCAGCCAGCCATTTCTATTGCGCCACAAAAAGTAATTTCTCCATCACCTTGACTGAAATGAAGATCTCCAACCGATAGACCACCACCTTTTACATATACCGGAAAATACACTTTGGAACCGCGCGATAAATCTTTAATATCGCAGTTACCGCCATGCTCTCGTGGAGGAACGGTTCTAGCCGCTTCTGCGCCAGCTACTTTCGCCTCATCTTTTGACATACGTCCCATATGGGCTGTTTCGCCATAAGGAAGTGTTGCGAGAGGAGGAACTCTTTCAGGGTCAGTATCAACCAGAGCACCTTCACGTGTATTCCACTCATCAAGTAATTCTTTTGATGGTAAACAACCAATTAGACCAGGGTGAATAAGGCCTGCAAATTCAACACCGGGAATATGACGAGAGCTGGTAAACATTCCCTTAAAATCCCAGATTGATTTTTGTGCCTCTGGAAAGTGCTCAGTTAAAAAGCCACCACCATTTTGTTTTGAAAAGAAACCATTAAAACCCCACTGACTATCCTCAAATGTACCTATATCCAGAATATCAACTACCAGCAAATCACCTGGCTCGGCGCCTTCAACACCTACCGGCCCCGATAAAAAATGCACCTGACTTAAATCAACATCTCGAACATCTGACGCGTCATCGTTGTTGGCAATTTGTCCGCCGGTCCAATCGACACACTCGATAATAAAGTCATCGCCCGGCTTTACAGTTTCAACCATGGGAATATCAGGATGCCAACGATTATGAATTTTGTCATTTTCATAGGGTGACTCACCTAGATTTACCTTAATAATTGTCTCGGTCATAATAAACTCCTAGCGTTATTATAGTGATTGAAAAATGGGACCCGCCTCTTAAAAGTTATACAGATAAGTATTTTTTAATTTGTTCTGTATCAACGTCTTCTCTAAGGTCTTCGTGAATAAAATTACCTTTATCGATAACAATAATGCGATCCGCAATTGCCATCGTAAAACTAAGAACTTGCTCTGAAACGATAATTGTAATGTCGCGCATTTTTTTTATTTCATTCAAAACATTAGCAATATCTTTGATAATTGAAGGCTGAATACCTTCGGTTGGCTCATCAAGTAGTAAAACTTTTGGATTAGTAACCAGTGCCCTCGCAATCGCTAGTTGTTGTTGCTGACCACCTGAGAGATTGCCACCTTTTCGTTTTCGCATATCGTGTAAAACAGGAAATAGAGCATAAATATCATCGGGTATTTTTTTTAGTTTAGAAACTTCCATACCTGTTTCTATATTTTCTTGAACAGTCAACGACGGAAAAATCATCCTGCCCTGTGGGACATAAGCAATGCCATTTTCGACTCTTTCATAGCTGTCGGTATTGGTAACATCTACGCCATCGACACTGATTTTTCCATCGGTAGAATCGAGTATGCCTATAAGGGATTTAAAGAGTGTTGTTTTACCCATGCCATTGCGCCCCATGATTGCCAAGGTTTCATTCTTGGGTACGGTAAAATCTAATCCGTGTATGACTTCACTTTGGCCGTAACAAACTTTTAAGCTAGAAACATTTAGCATTTAAATACCTGCTGTGTTGATTTATATATTGGTTTGTAATTTAAAGCTGACATTAATGACCAAGGTAAACCTCAATGACTTTTGGATCTTTTTGAACCTCATCCATATTGCCTGTTGCCAAAATTTTACCTTGGTGTAGCACAGTCACTTTATGAGCAATACGCTCAACAAATTCCATATCGTGCTCAATCACTAATACAGACCGACCTTTACATATTTTTTTTAACAGATCCGCTGTTTGCTCTCTTTCCTTTACACTCATACCTGCGACAGGCTCATCTAACATTAACAATTGAGGGTCTTGAATCAGCAGCATGCCAATTTCTAACCACTGCTTTTGTCCGTGACTCAGTAAACCTGCCTCTGTATCTAAGTCATCTAGCAACATAATTTCTTTTGCAGTTTCTTTAATCTTTGCTAGCACCTTGTCTGAGCGTTTAAACATCAAAGAGCCATAAACGCCGCGGCCATGGGGGTACGAAATCTCTAAATTTTCTAAAACGCTTAAATTTTCATAAATTGACGGCGTTTGAAATTTACGCCCTACACCTTCATTAACAATTGCATGTTCCGACATATTAGTCAGTTCCTTATTGAGGAACTTGATACTGCCAGATGTCGATTTCGTTTTACCGCATATCAAATCAAGCACTGTCGTTTTACCTGCACCGTTTGGCCCAATGACTACATGTAGTTCATTTTCATCTAGATAGAAATTCAAGCTATCAACAGCTTTAAAGCCATCAAAAGAAACTGTTAAATCTTCTATTGCCAGAGTAAAACTCGTATTAGAATCCATGCATAACTCCAGAAATTAACGTATAAAAATAGATTTAAGAAAGACGATCAGCATGGTATTCAAACTGTTGCCTCATCTGTTTTTTCTACAACAGCCTGAGAGACCTCAGTCTTTTTAAGTTTTTTCCAAAAAGGGATTTTGTTTGTTATGTGGTGACCATAATCATTCCACAGCCCTGCCAAACCATTAGGGAAAAACATCACGACAGAAATAAATAAACCACCCATTAAAAACAGCCATAACTCAGGGAAAGATTCT
Organism: uncultured Pseudomonadales bacterium; assembly: GCA_947488935.1. GTDB lineage: Bacteria > Pseudomonadota > Gammaproteobacteria > Pseudomonadales > Cellvibrionaceae > CANLBN01. Next base: position 89,458 of record CANLBN010000003.1, on the reverse strand, counting down.
GAGAAAGTGGTCTTTCCAAAATTAATAAGCAAGGTTCCATATACCACGCCAATTAATGACATCCGTCCACCAACCGCGGCAAAAATTACCATTTCTATCGAGGGGACGATGCCGACAAAAGAGGGAGACATAAAGCCCACTTGCAGCGTGAACATGGCGCCACCAATCGCAGAAACCATGGCTGAAAAACTAAATATAAATATTTTGAAGTTAGAGACGTCGTAACCAGAAAAACGAACGCGATCCTCCTTGTCGCGAATAGCGAGCAATAAACTGCCAAACTTACTGGTTAAAATAAACCGTGAAATCACTATTACAGTTAATAGTAAAAAAGCATTTAAGAAATAAAATATATACTTCGCATTGTCCGAGGTAATATCCCACCCATTTAACGTCCGCAAATCGGTAATGCCATTAATACCACCAGTAAACCCCTGCTGCCCCACAATAAGGATCGTCAATATCACAGCAATAACTTGGGTAATAATCGCAAAATAAACACCACCAACACGACGTTTAAACATCGCCGTTCCAATAATGAATGCAAATAAAGCAGGTAATATAAGTATTGCGGCTATCGTTAAAGGAAGGCTGTTGAATGGCTCCCAAAACCAAGGTAACGAGATTATTTGATTCCAATCCATAAAATCTGGAATGCCTGGCGTAGATTGAATTTGTGTATTTTCTGGTGAAGATGCCTCTAGCTTTAGAAACATTGCCATGCCATAGCCACCTAGGCCAAAAAATACGCCTTGACCTAAACTTAAAATCCCACCATAACCCCACAACAACACAAGACTAACTGCGGCAAATGCATAAGTAAGATATTTACCCACTAAATTAAGACGAAAGATGTCTAGAAATAATGGCAAGATAACTATTATCAACGTTGCTAATATAATGAATCCAAAGAAGCCTTGCTTCCCACCCATTAATTTTTCATATACAAAGTTCATACTGTCTCCAAAAAATTAGAAGTTGTCGCTATGTAAATTAACGACGAACTTTGCTTGCAAATAAGCCTTCGGGCTTAAACATAAGAATTAGGACAAGTGCGCATAAGGTATAGACTTTCGCCATCGATCCGCTGATAAAGAATTCCAATATTGATTGCGCTTGAGCAATGCTAAAGGCTGAAACAATGGTGCCAAGCAAACTCGCGGCACCACCAAAAACGACAACCATGAAGGTATCTACAATATATAAAGTACCCGTGGTAGGACCTGTGGATGCAATAGTTGTGAATGCGGCTCCTGCAATACCGGCAATGCCACAACCTAAAGCAAAGGTATAGCGATCCACTTTTTTCGTATTAATGCCTACAGCTCCACTCATTACTCTGTTTTGAGTCGTCGCTCTTACACGCAAGCCCCAGCTAGATTTGTACAATAGATAGAAAACACCAAGAGTCACTATTGCAGTTAGAGCAAGGACGAACATGCCATTTAATGGAATATCTATCGTGTCTGTTGGTTGATAAGAACCAAGTAACCACTCTGGTAAAGCAGGGCTCACTTCTCTCGCACCAAATAAGGTACGGAAAGACTGCTGCATAATTAAGCTTAAGCCCCATGTAGCAAGAAGAGTATCTAGAGGTCTTTTATAGAGATGCCTTATTAACGCAAATTCAGCCATATAACCCAAAATGGCTGCGACAAAAAAAGCCATTACAATGGCAAAAATAAAATAATACGGTATAAAGCTAGGCAGATAAGTTTCGGCGAAAAATGAAATAAAATAAGTCGTATATGCGCCTACAGCCATAAACTCTCCATGAGCCATATTAATCACGCCCATTTGACCAAATATAATCGCAAGACCAAGAGCCATTAATAAAAGTACGCTGAATAAACTAATACCCGCAAAGCCTTGCATTGCAAAGATTGAAACCAGCTCACTAGATGTGTATTCGTCCATTTGATAATCTCTGTATTAAATAGAACTTTTAATGTATGTCTAAAATTGGCTTATCAATTTTTATAAAACAGTAATGTGAGCAGCTAGCTCACATTACTCAGTTTGAATTAAGCTTATTGGTAACCCGCTGGGAATGGATCTGGCTCTAATAATTTAGATTCATAAACTACCGTTGCTTGGCCGTCTTTATTCCATTTACCAACTCGTGCAACACTCCATAAATGATGGTTTTTATGCAGCTTCACATAACCTTCAGGTGCTGTTTTAAGTTCGATATCGCCAGCTTCAGATGCCGCCACAATTTTATCGACATCAAATGAACCCGCTTTTTCTACTGCTGCCTTCCATAACCATGGACCTAGGTATGCTGCTTGAGTAACATCACCGATGACACTATCCTTACCCCACATTTCTTTAAATGCGGCGACGAAAGCTTTATTGTTTTCATTCTCTAAGCTTTGAAAATACTTCATGATTGAGTAAAAACCTTCTAAGTTTTCACCACCTATACCCAATACCTCATCTTCTGTCACTGAGATAGTTAATAGCGTTTGTTTCTTTGAGGTAATACCGGCTGCTTTTAATTGCTTAAACCAAGCAACGTTACTACCACCTACTACAGCAGCATAAATAACATCGGGTTTTTTCAAGCGAATTTTATTGATTACCGAACCGAACTGAGTATTTCCTAAGGGCTTGTATTCTTCACCAACAACCCTGCCGCCCAATACGTTTTCGATGTGTTTGCGGGCAATTTTCATTGACGTTCTTGGCCAAATATAATCAGAGCCTATTAAATAAAATGTCTTAGCCTTTTTCTCTTTGGCGACCCAATTAAGACCATCCAAAATTTGCTGAGTGGCTTCTTGACCTGTGTATATAACATTTTTTGATTGTTCTAAACCCTCATAAAAAGTTGGGTAATAAAGCAAGCCATTTTCTTTTTCAAAGACAGGCAATACCGCTTTTCGCGAAGCCGATGTCCATGCGCCAAAAACTGCCGCGACTTTATCTTTTACTAATAACTTACGACTTTTTTCAGCAAAGGTCGGCCAATCACTCGCACCATCTTCTTGAATGATTTCTATTTTTCTACCTAGAATTCCACCCATATCATTAATTTGTTTAATGGCGAGCTTTTCTGCTTCTTGGGCACCAGTCTCACTGATTGCCATCGTTCCCGTAAGAGAATGTAAAATTCCGACAGTGACGGTATCGTCTGTAATAGCTAACCCTGTTGTATTTATTTCTGCTGTAGATGGGCTTGCAGCAAAACAAGATGCAGATAAAAAAATGGTGGCAGGTAATGCCATTAATCCTTTTACAAAAAATCGGCGCAAACTATTCGGCCCTGTTCGATATCGAGAATACTTCATGAGTTAACCTCTTTAATAAAATTGACGTTGCAAGAAATTTGTTGTCGCTAAGAAGTATTAACCTCTGGGGCAATAAAGTGAATTCGTCGATCGCACCATTTGATCTACGTCATTCGACACATAGCCACTGGCATAGAACTTGTTATGGTAAAGCTGGGAGATACTTAATTAGGTCTGAAGGCTTAGGTATTAATAGAGAGGGAGCTCAAGCAAATTATATAACCTGGGGTTATTTTAAATGAGTGAGCAGCAGGTCTTTAAAGCTCGGCGAAAATATAATCGCTGGGTGGCCAACGAGACATTAGAAGACTACGCCTTGCGCTTTACTGCCAAAAAAGCGCGCAAATGGTCGGCAGCACACGTCTCCAATACAGCCTTAGGGGCAATCTCTTTCTTAGCGCTTGAAGCGATTGGTGGAGCTATCACTTTGCTCTACGGGTTTAATAATGCGGTGATCGCCGTTATGGTTGTCTCACTCGTTATTTTTCTGACAAGTTTACCTATTAGCTACTACGCAGCTCGCTATGGCGTTGACATTGACCTACTTAGCAGAGGGGCAAGTTTTGGGTATATAGGCTCGACAATCACCTCTTTAATTTATGCGTCGTTCACTTTTATTTTCTTCGCATTAGAAGCAGCCATCATGTCGCTAGCGCTAGAAATGCTATTTGACTTGCCCTTGAGCATTGGATACTTAGTAAGCTCTTTGATAGTCATCCCATTGGCAACTCACGGCATTACTTTTATTAGTCGCTTTCAACTCTGGAGCCAACCATTTTGGCTAATTTTACAACTCACCCCCTTTGTATTTATTCTCTATCAAGAGTGGTCTGCCGTTGATAATTGGTTAAATTACGAAGGCTCTCTCAATAACAAAACGAGCCAAAATGGGTTTAACGTGATCTTTTTTGGTGCAGCATCAGGGATACTATTTTCTCTCATCGCACAAATAGGTGAGCAAGTAGACTTTCTGCGGTTTTTACCTGAAAAGAATAATAAAAATAATCGTCGTTGGTGGTTTGCTTTAGTTTCTGCAGGACCAGGGTGGATAATTGTTGGCGCATTAAAGATTCTTGCTGGCTCATTCCTTGCCGTGCTCGCTATTAATCATGGCGTATCAGAAAAGTTAGCCAGTGATCCAACCCATATGTATTTAGTTGCATTCGGCTTTATCACTGAGTCACCTAATGTAGCGCTTGCTCTGGCGGGTATTTTTGTGATTATTAGCCAGCTCAAAATTAACGTAACCAATGCCTATGCAGGCTCTATCGCGTGGTCAAATTTTTTTTCGCGCCTAACCCACAGCCATCCTGGTCGTGTCATCTGGTTAGTATTTAACGTAGGCATCGCTTTGCTGCTTATGGAATTAGGCATTTATGAAGCGTTAGAGCGTATTCTAGGCATTTATGCCAATGTAGCCGTTGCATGGGTAGGTGCACTAGTCGCAGACTTGGTCATCAATAAGCCTTTGGGTTTTAGCCCTAAGCATATCGAATTTAAACGCGCACACCTTTACGATATTAACCCTGTCGGTGTTGGCGCAATGGTCGTGGCTAGCGCTGCAGGCATTTTTTCTTATATTGGTTTCTTTGGTGAGCTGGCTCAAGCTTTGTCACCTTATATTTGTTTAGCCACTGCATTTATCGTCTCTCCTCTAATCGCGATTACAACTAAGGGTAAGTACTACATAGCCCGAGAATCAAATTTACACATTACAACGACAGAGGTTTTAAATTGCACCGTTTGCCAAAATGACCTTGAAATAGAAGATATGGCCTCGTGCCCTGCCTATGGAGGTACAATTTGTTCTTTATGTTGCTCCCTAGACAGCCGGTGTCAAGATCAATGTAAAACGGAAGCCAGACTTAATGATCAGTTCACCAATCTTATTTATAACATTTTTCCTAATAAAATAGCCTCAAATTTAAATCACAGGCTGTTGCAATTCTTATTTTTATTAGGGCTAATTGCTTCACTGATAGCCGCTGTCTTTTGGCTTGTTTACCAGCAGATACCCGCAGAAAATAACGATGTAAACCTACTCGTTGAATCATTACTTAAAGAGGTATTTTTACTCTTATTAATTATAGTCGGGGTATTAGTATGGTTATTTGTACTCGCCACTGAAAGCCGACAATTTGCACTTGAAGAATCACAGCGACACACCGAAAAACTCAGCAAAGAAATTAATGCACATAAAAAAACCGATATGGCATTACAACAAGCTAAAAAATCAGCCGATTCGGCTAACCGCGCTAAAAGCCGTTACCTAATAGGTATGAGCCATGAACTAAGAAGCCCCTTAAATACCATCCTTGGCTATACACAACTACTAGAAAAGGATCAAAACTTAGCTCCTGAAAATCAGACCAAGCTCAATTTAATACACCGCAGTAGTGATCATCTTGCCGATTTAATTGAGGGAATTCTTGATATATCTCGTATAGAGGCAGGCCGAATAGAATTACGCAGAGACCAAGTCCCTTTAAAAATACTAGTCGAAGATCTCGTTGAAATGTTTCGAATGCAAGCTGAAAATAAAGGTCTCAGTTTTGAGTATAAAGCTATAACGCATGTGCCTGATGCTATCTTTGGAGATGAAAAACGATTAAGGCAAATACTCATTAATTTACTATCGAACGCTGTTAAATACACTGAAGATGGAAGAGTGTCTTTATCGTTTTCCTATAAAAATCAAGTCGCTGAATTTAACATCACAGATACAGGCATTGGTATTGAAGCAGAAAATGTCGATCTCATTTTTCAACCCTTCGAAAGAATACGAAACCCTGGCTCACCGCAAATGCCCGGCACAGGGCTTGGCTTAACAATTACCAAATTTTTCGTAGAAATCATGGGAGGCGAAATCACGCTACAAAGCCAACTGAATAAAGGCAGTAACTTTAAATTATCCTTAATGCTACCCAGTATAACTACCCCTCTCGTTAAAGCTAATAATATAAAGCAAATACAATCATACGAAGGGCAACAAAAAACTATCATGGTAGTCGACGATGACGCCTCTCATCGTGGGCTTATTAGAGAACTACTCTCCCCTCTTAATTTTTTAATACTGGAAGCAACAGATGCTTATGACTGTTTAGAAAACAGTAAAAAAACACACATTGATATGTTCTTACTTGATATTTCAATGCCCGGAATTAACGGATGGGAACTCGCCAAACTACTACGCAAACAAGGAATAACATCACCAATAATGATGGTTTCTGCAGATGCTTTCGAAAACCCAGAAAATCATAACAATGACAACAGCCAGAACAACAATCAAATCAGCGCTTATGAGAACAAAAATAGACTGCATGATGACTACTTAAACAAACCAATAAGTGAACATTTATTACTTGAAAAAATTGAAAATTCTTTGAATATACAATGGATTTATAAATCAACAGATAAACCGCCCACTATCGAACAAGAAGATAATGATTCATGGGGTTTGTACGATCGAATATTTGAGGGCATCGGCCAAAGCGACTGCCGCGAACTTATTTCAATGGCCGAATTAGGCTACGCTGATGCCATAGAAAAAATACTGACACGAATGGAAAATAAAAATATAAATAAAGGGTTCATCGAAAAAATCCGTCCCCTTATTAAGCGTTACCAATTTTCTGAGATCATTTCTATAAGTAAAAAGGTATTGAAATGACAACTACTAAAGGAATCGTATTAATTGTCGAAGACTCCGTTGAAGCTCTTGGCATGCTCAACGAAACACTCACTAATGAAGGTTATACCGTATTTGTTGCAATGGATGGGGAACAAGCACTTGCAATAGCTAATCGTATGGTGCCCGACGTTATTTTGATGGATATTATCATGCCGAATATGGACGGTGTTCAGGCATGTAAAGAACTCAAAAAAAATAGTGAGCTTGCAGATGTTCCGGTCATTTTTATGACGGGCCTCAGTGAAAAAGAGCACTTGTTTCATAGCTTAGATGCTGGCGGGGTCGACTTTATCAACAAACCCATTCAATTTGATGAATTATTGGCAAGAATTAAAGTACATTTAAGAAACTCCAAATCTGCAAGAAGTGCACACAACACGCTTAATAATATTGGCCAGTTAGTTTTTACCTGTGACTCTAATGCTAAAATTATTTGGTCTACCAACAGCACAAATGACTTATTAGAAGCTGCTGGAATAAATAGCAAAGAGAAGACAGAACTAATGTCTGAACAAATTCGTCATTGGCTATCATCGGATCCAGAAAAGCACAGTAATTACTGGCTAAAAGGGTTTGATAACCCATTACAAATCTGTTTTTTAGGCAGGCCTTCGCCGGGAGAGTATTTACTCAGATTGACTAATGACAATGAAAAAAGTATTCGAGAAAGCTTATGTAAAAAATTTTCATTAACAGAGCGCGAGTCGGAGGTTTTATTTTGGTTAGTTCGCGGAAAAACAAACAGAGAGATTGGTTTAATTCTCTCGATGAGCCCACGTACAGCAAACAAACACCTTGAGCCAATTTTTAGAAAGCTAGGCGTAGAAAACAGAACCACTGCAACCGCAGTTTGCCTTCGATATTTAAATCTTTAGTGATAGGAGTTTGAGCAGATAACAGCTTAAGAAGCTGTCGGCTCAGAGAGGGTGAATCAGTAATGATCCCAATAGGGTGGGTCTCCAAAATAAGCGCTAATAAAATCGATGAAGGCACGAAGCTTTGGTGCAAGAAGTTTTCGATGAGGATAGACTGCGTATAGCCCCATAGTTTCAAGTTCAAAGTCATTGAGTATGGTTTTGAGCTTGCCTTGTTTCAGTGCTTCTCCTACTATAAATGTTGGTTGCAATATATAACCTTCACCCGCAATTGCTGCTGCCACTAAAATCTCACCATTGTTTGCAACTAACCCCGTTTGATTATTCTGAGAATTAGCGCGCAATACTTTCATTAATGGATGCTCGGATGCCGAGTAATCCATGTAGCTGTAGCGTAAAAAATGCGAACTGTTCAGTTCAGCTGGGTGGGTGGGATTGCCGTATTTTTCAATGTATGAAGGAGCTGCGCAAAGAGCTAGTCTTACTGGCGCTATTTTTTTTGCAATCAGCGATGAATTTTTCAAGCGCCCAATTCTAAGAGCCACATCAAATCCTTCTTCGACGGCATCCACCTTACGATCACTCAACTCTAAGTTAACACCGACTTCCGGATACTGTTTTTTAAAATCCCGGATAAGTGGCGCAAGGTGTAATATTGAAAAGGACACTGGCGCACTTATCTGTAGGAGTCCTTTTGCAGTATTTTGCAACTCACCAAAGTGGCTTTCCATATCATGCACACTCTCTAGAATATGCATGGCATGCTGCAAACACTGTTCACCTTCTTGGGTCAAGTGAACGCGCCGAGTTGTTCGGTTAAACAGCCTTACACCCAGTTGCTCTTCTAGCTGAGATACATATTTGCTCACTAGTTGATTCGATGTCTCTAGTTTCTCAGCTGCTTTTGTAAAACTGCCTAGCTCTGCCACGGTGACAAACGCTTTCATTGTATCTAATCGATCCATTGATAAAGCCCATATTGCAAATAATATGTGGATAATTATTCCATAAAACCACTATTTATCCATCATTATGTTGTTAGTAGTATAGATCTCACTCTAATTAAGGCGATGAGCCATCGCATCAAAAACAAGTGGCTTAATTTTTCAATCAGCAATGCCTTCCTGTACGGCAGGAAGGCGGTTTAGAGGTATTTACCCATGTTAGTTAATGGTGTCTGGCAAGAAAATTGGCAACCGGTTCAAAACAAAGACGAAAAAGGTCGCTTTATACGACAAACATCGTCCTTTCGAAATTGGATTACACCAGACGGTTCTCCCGGTATCACTGGTGAAGGTGGTTTTAAAGCGGAAGTAGATCGATATCACTTGTACGTTGCTTATATTTGCCCTTGGGCAAGCCGAACTTTAATGGCGAGGGCGTTAAAAGGCCTAGAAGATATTATTTCTGTTTCCGTGGTCAACCCTAGGTTGACGGATCAAGGATGGCGGTTTGGTGGCTTCAACGGCAGTGACAGCGATGATCTAAATGGGGCGACCTATGTGCATGAGCTGTACACGAAAGTAGCACCAGAATTTACGGGCCGAGCGACAGTTCCGGTTTTATGGGATAAAAAAACACAGGCCATTGTTAACAATGAGTCAGCGGATATTGTTCGCATGTTTAATACGGCCTTTGTCGACCTTGTTGGCGAAGGTTTAAATATGATTCCCGAGGAGTTAGCTGGACAGATTGATGCGCTAAATGAATATATTTATTCTGACTTCAATAATGGTGTGTATCAGGCCGGTTTTGCGTCTTCACAAGAAGCTTACGAGGAGGCTTTTGAAAAAGTATTTACTGCGCTCGACTCACTAGAAGAAAGGCTAGCAGATGGACGTAAATTTTTGTTTGGCGGTGAATTTACCGAGTCAGATATTCGTGTGTTTGTGACCTTGATCCGATTCGATGCGGCTTACCATGGGCTATTTAAATGTAATCGAAACATGATTAAAGATATGCCAAAACTCAATGATTACATGCATCGCATTTTGGCGATGGAAGGTATTGAAAGTACTGTTAATATTGAGCACATAAAAGCAGGTTACTACTCGGTAAAAGCGCTTAACCCAACTGGGATTGTTCCCGTCGGCCCTGAGCTTTAAACGTTGCTGGAGTTAGCATGAAATTGAAACGAAACATTGTCTACATCTCTCATGGTGGTGGGCCTATGCCTTTAATAGGCGACACAAATCATGATGAAATGGTTAAGACACTGAAACAAATCGCTGTAGAAGTGGATAAACCCAGCGCGATATTGGTGATCAGCGCACATTGGGAGGCGCGTTTACCGACGGTGACTTCAGGGAAAAACCCCGGAATCATCTACGACTACGGCGGGTTTCCAAAAGAAGCTTATGAGATTCAATATCCAGCATCTGGTGAGCCTGCATTGGCAAATAGTGTCGTGAACGCACTTAAAGAAAACGGCATCGATGCGCTGCAAGACGAGCAACGGGGTTTTGATCATGGCTTATTTGTGCCACTTAAAATCATGTATCCCGATGCTGACATTCCCTGTGTGCAGTTGTCATTGGTGCACGGTCTTAATCCAGACCTGCACATTCAAATAGGCAAGGCTTTGCAATCACTCAATTGGGATAATCTACTAGTCATTGGATCCGGATCTTCATTCCACAATTTGCGCGCATTCTTTACTCCGGGTTCACAGGAAGCCCACGCAAATAATATCGCTTTTGATGACTGGCTAGAAGAAACAATGAGCGGTGATGCGCTACAAGAAAATGCAAGAGAGCAACGACTTACGCATTGGACATCCGCGCCAGGCGCGAGGTATTGTCATCCGAGAGAAGAGCATTTAATCCCTTTGCATGTATGTTACGGCATGGCCACAAAGCCCAGCGACAAAACATTCAAAGCAGAGATTATAAAAAAGCAATCGTCAATGTTTTTGTGGGGTGTGCAAAGCTAGCTGCCTGAGAAAGAGTACATTTAAAGCTGTATAAATATTGGTATTGGAGGGCTATCATTAACTCGCATGCTTTTATCGTAAAATTGCGTATACTCTTGCACTAATTTTTTAATATCTTCAACAAGATAGATTGTCGCTCTTGCTGTATTTATATTGACATTACTTTTATCTATAAATTTAATCGATTACTATACACAATCAAGATTAAATGTATAGATTATCAAAAAAACTATACACATTAATCCCTTGTATATAATATTTGATGATATCTATAAAAGCAGCTACAACACACTACGGCTATTTGGGTCAAGTTTATTATCGGAGTTAGATAACAACACTCTTATAGTGGATGAACTGGCGACTCAGCAAACAGAGCTTGAGAGGTTAGCTGAGAAGTTTAATATGGATTTAAATTTAGATGATTATGATAAGGGTGTTTTAAAGCAGTTTTGATAGACTTCATGATTTCCTTGAAATGCTTATCTGACCCTAATTATTCTAATATCGGTCACCTTGTGTCGAAAAATAGCGAGGAAATTTATTTTTCTAAAAACAGTTGCTGACCCCAATTATTTAGCCCAAGGATAAGCCATATTTTGATTCAATAAAACCATCTATTTTCGATTGATCTTTTTGAGAGAACAGCCATTTTTGATCTTTAATGGAGAAATCATAGATGCCAAATGACTTTATATAATTTTTACTTAAAGACATATAACCTGCACCATATGGCTTACTAGTATTTTTTATATAAAACCAAAAAAGTCTAGACCCCATAATTTTTTGGGCTATCTTTAACTTATTAAGGTCATCACCTAACAAACTAAGTCCATTATGAAAAAGAAGATCACGATCTTTATTTATAATAAAATGCGGGGTTTCAGGCGCAATATGAGGGAAAAACAACTTATACTTATACCTCTCCAAGGATTGATTCCTTCCATAAGCAAACCATTCCGCATACTGACCCATTCCTTTATCACGAGCTGCAAGAACATCTTTCTTTGTCAACAAATATGCATAGGCCTTGGGATAAATTTTTTTTAATTTTTTCTCAGGAATGATCACTGCGCTTTCACTATCATCATGAAAATAAGGGAAAATTATTTTCCTTTTAAGCGCTCCAATCCTTTTCACTTTGGTTAATTTATTGGTATTAATTATTTCTCTACAAACACCTTTTTCAACTGGAAGACCGCACTTCATATAATAAAAATTATCATCCTCAAAATCAACATCAAAAATATACACATCATTTTTTAACGTTGCTACACCACTACTGGTTTTAAAGACTTCTGACAAGGGATTTCCTGTAGCTTCGATCTTAGAAACTAAATCTCTTTCCTTAAAACTCCAACCACTCTTATACTCCAACAAATTATAATTAACATTTAAAAATTTCAAATTATCCAGACCAAGAGACTTTGAATGGGCATACTTGATCACAGAATCCCTTTTCTTTGTCAAAAAGCAAATACAAGTATATGTTCTATTTGCTAAAAATATCTGCTCCCCACCAAAATCTATAATACTAAAAACGTAATTCTTTTCTCCAAAATAACGCCTGAGCGCCCTACCATTGAGACTTTTAAAAAATGAATTCATAGTTATGAACCCTAAGTTCCCATCATCTTTTAAAATCGTCATCCCTAACTCAAAGAATGGTATATACAAATCAGGATGCCCTGTTGAAGAAACCTCCCATTGCTTTAAAAAGCTTTTAGACTCTTCATCTATATTTCTTGAACAAACGTAAGGCGGATTACCTACTACAATATCAAACCCTTCAAAACCTTTAACCTTAACCTTCCAGTCATTTTTTAGCGCATTTCCGACAAAAAAGTTGAATTTTATTTTTTTACTATCTTCCCCGTTAATTATCGACAACAGTGTAAGCAGTATCTTTGAGCGCTTCACAGCATAAGCCTTTACATCTTGACCATAAATATTTTCCTGGATGATTTCGACATATGACTTCCCTGTTATTTTATTTATTTCCTGTATGGCCGTATATAAAAACCCTGAACAGCCGCAAGCAGGATCACAAATAGTTCTGCCTCCGATATCATCATACTTAGAGAATATGTCGCTAACTATAAACCGTCTAATATTTTCAGGAGTATAAACAGCCCCTGAAACAACCTTATCTTCCGGTGAAATAACGTATTCAAATGCCTCTATGACCTTCTCTAGAGTATCTATCTTAAACTTAGAATTGAATAGCTGAAGCATCGTATAATTAAAATCTGTCTTTTTAATTACTAAAGAACGAATGAGATTATTATTTATTTTCTCATACCCATTGCACAACAAAAAAGAAGAAACGATTAATTTATCAACTTCAAGAACATCAGTTGTATATTCCTTTAGGAATTTAAAGATATTTTTTTTCATTTTTACTTAAACAGCCAAAGGGAATAGACTTGCTAGATTCAAATTCGGATGAGACATTTCCTGATCATTCAATCCTTTAAAATATGGATACCACATTCTTTTTTTTGCCTTCTCTAAAATATTTAGATAATCAAAGTCTGAAAAGAGATCTTTAAGGCAACTAAAGTCTTCTTCTTCTTTATTGAAAAAATTATTCAAAACAAAATGAATTGAAAGAAAAATATCCATTGGAGGATGCGGCAATCGTGGAGCGCCCATTAACATCATCCCTCCCGTTGGCAATCCATATACTCTTTTTCCTCCATATTGAAAATGATACAAAGGATGAGTATATTTATGAGGACCACACCCCTCGCCTTCATCCTTATCTAAGTGCCAAGCCATTTTATATTCAGCACCATCCACAGCATCACAGAACCCAGTAACAATTATCTCGAATGAACACTTATCTATAGGGTCAATAAATCGTGGGTCAATATTGGGTTTTGAGGCAAGCGTATTAAGCAAATTAACTCTAAAATGCGTAATCTTAGGGTTTGTTTGAGAAATAGGTTTATAATTAACAAACTCCAGTTCAATCTCATCCATTAAGCAGTAATCTTCAAAAGGAATTTTATCAACATATTCATATAATTTGCGTACATCAAATAAACTCCCTACATAATGCTTTTCTATTATTGATATATAATCAGACAAGTCTTGACTAAAATTTTTCCCACTCCAAATATCCATATCAATTATCTTTAATCATTTCGATAAATCTTTTTCCCGCTAAGGCCGTGACTTTTTTCAGGAATTCTTGCGGATCTAATTCAGTTGCTGCTGCTATTGAAAAATACTCCTTATCTTCCCACGGCTCTATTATTTTATTCACTTCAAAACCATCTATAGGATCTAAAGGCGTTTTATTTTCTGAACAAATAGTCCAAAAATAGTCACTACTTGAGTGTTCGCTTTTTTCAGCTACTTTTAAATTATTTTCTCCCAGCTCACTTTCTAAAATAAACTTTTTCTCACTAGCCTTTAAAGATTTGAGATACGGTGCATCCGGTGAGATTTCCAACCACCACTGTTCAACTCCTTGAAACCACCATCTATCATACGATTCAGAAAAAACCCCTGTGTATTTGTACTGCTCAAATTTACTTTTTAGCTTACTCCAACCTTCCGACTTATCAGACACACCTAATCGAGCCAACAAAATATGCTCACTGATTAGAACACCCGACGGTATGACAATATGATTCAAAATAAAATCACTGGCCATATATACATCTGATGAATTTTTATCTGAAGCTAATAATTCTAGTATTCGCTTATTAAAACCAGCTCTTAGAAGTTCTGGAACATTTAAAAGTTCGAGCAAGTTTAAATTTGGATTAGCATTTACTACTGAAATCTTAGAGTACGCCCTTATTAGCTCACGAAATCTGGTCGAATATTTTTCTACATTCTCGAGAAGTTCTTTTTTTGTTATAGCGAAATCAAACAAATCTTGACTTGTATAGTCACTATAGTAACCACTAATATTTTCCTCTGTAGATATTAACACTATGGGTAAATCTTTATGATTAAGAGTTTCATGCTGTGTTCGAATAGTTTGGGCAAGTGTTGGGGCATCATAGATTGCTTCCTTGCTTGTCAATCTAAAATCAAGAAGCAATAAATCGATATCATGATTTCTAATATGCGCTATTACATGCTCAAAAGTAGTAGGATCATAAGATGTGACGTCAAACACATAACTTAACTCTTGTTTAATTGTCTCTGGATTATTATCTTCAACGTATAAAATTTTAAATTTCATAATTTTCAAAGTCCTTTTCAGATGCTTTTTGGACATCAACTCTTATACAGGTTGAATAATCATTTTTTGGTGATACAACCTCGATATCACCTCGATAGTTTTTAACTATATCTTTTACTATTTTCAAACCCAACCCAGTCCCGAGTATTTTTTTATTATGGCCTAAATCATCGAAATTTTCTGGTGAGGTGGTAGTAAAGAATTCATCGAATATTAGCTCCTCTCTCTCTTTCTCAATACCATCACCATTATCTGAAAATTCTAAATAGACTCCTTTTTCACTTTCACCACATTCAATCAATATTTTCCCCTTTACATTTTCTCTTTTAATAGCTTTTCTTGAATTTGTATACAGATTAAAAAGTATTGATGACCATTCTGAAGGGTGCATCGGTTTGGTAATCAGTATTAATTTATTATATTTCGGGGGTTCAAATTCAATTCCAGCTCTATTTGCATCGCTTTCCATTGAATCAATAAACCCATTAACCATATGTTTAAGATTAATGGGCTTGAGTTCTCTAACAACATTCTGAGAGACCACATCATTAAAATAGGAGGTGTAGGTTTGAAATATGGCAAAGTTATTTCCTAATATCTTCATCCTTTTAGAAGATTCTTCATCATTTTCGACTGCTTTCGAAACGAAGCGAATATCACTCTGAATATTATCCATGTAGTATTTAATCTCATGAATAAACTGCGCAATAGTAAGTCCAACACTACTCAAGACTCTGAGCATAGAACGTTCCTTTAATAATTTTGACTGTATTTCTTTGACTTCTTCAATTTCCTCCCGTACTTTTTTAACCTTCTTTCTACGTTTTCGCTTTGTTTCAACACTTGTATCTTGATCATCAAGCTCTTGATCAAGTTCCTCTAATGTTAGTGCTATATTTTTTATTCTCACTTCAAGAAGCCCTTCCCACTCCCCACTTTCATCTTTAACTTGGCTCGTAATTATTTTTGACTTCCTGACGGTTGCAACCTTTATTACACCTGTAACCAATGTTCGATAGACGAAATTTTTCAACTGGATTAAGGCTTCATTTTCAATAAGCCCCTCCCTGCTTGAAGTTTCGTTGTATGAATTATCAAGATCTTTTAACTCAACAAAACCAAAAAAATTATTATTACCATGAGGAGGTAAAATTGATCGCGCACCAACTGAACTATCAAGCTTCAACCAATCATCACCTGGCTCCGCATATGGCAAAACTCTAAAGCCATTTCTATACAGTCTGATACCTCCTTCTTTTCTAGCGAGTTTTTTTATACTACCCTCTTGTGATTTTGGAATTATACCTGCCGGTGTGTATAAAAAATAATAGGCTCTAAACTTTACATCTTTTAAAAGTGAAAATGGTACCGCTTTATCATCAGGATCGTTCCCTATCTCACCTATCTCATCGATGGAAAAAATATCACTTTTAATTGAATAAATACCTTGACCATCCTCATCAATATAACCCTCAATAATGGCAGCGGCATGATCAAAAATCATGCTTGAATTATCGGCGACTATAGTACTTTTACCATCAATATTTTTTAGAAAAACAGGTGTAAACCCAGGATCAACAGCAACTAAGTTCTCATTTTCAATTTCAGGTAGTGTTTCGTTCTCCGCATCCTCAAAGGCCTTAAAATCACCTATTGCTTCTGGCTGAATTAAGCTAAGTATGTACCTATACACTCTTTTAATTGACGCTGTAGACCACTTATCTCTTAAGTCGGAAATAATCAATGTAGTACCGCGCTCTCTTTCCTTTTCTTGTTCTGCTAATTGGTTGGAAATAGAAATTAGATTAGTATCGTTTTGGTAGTCATCCCAATTGATATCTAATTTTAGAGCTGTATCACTACTATTAACCTGTGTAGTGATGATTAATCTTTTTCCTAAGCGTTGAACAGCAAAGCGACCAATTCCCTTTTGGCCTGCTTTTTTTCTTTTGAATATTCGTGAAATAGGCTCGTGAATTTTACTTGTTGAAGATATTGTCATAAACCCTTTGACAAGCTCTTCTCTTGTCATTCCGTCACCATTATCTTCAATAATTAAGATACCACCAGTATTATCTGTATTTATAAATGTTAAAGTTACTTCAGTTGCATCCGCATCGTATGCATTTTTAACAAGCTCCGAAACAGCCGTTTCTTGTCTAGCAACAAGCTCCTGGCCTAAACGATCAATTACTCCTGCGTCAACAGAAAAACGTACTTTACCTTGCTCTAAATCTGCTATTTTGTGAGCAACAGACAACAATAGATCATTATCTAACGCATCTGCGCTTATCAGTGATTCCATTTGTTTTTTTAGGCTTTCCAGACTTTCCAATTTTGACTCACTTTGTGGTAATTTTAATTGCTGACAATTTAACTGATATAAATATACAAGTATACCCATACCCAGTAGATTCAAAGTACTTTAACCACTGTAATTATTAGTCACTTCAAGGTACAAAAAAACCCGTAAATCGTTAGAAATACAGGCTTTTTTAGTTTTTCTGGATTCTTTTGAAACCCTTATATGGTGGAGGCGGGGGGAGTTGAACCCCCGTCCGTCAGCACTCTGCCCTCGGCTCTACATGTTTAGTTTCCGTTAATTGATTTAACCGCATACAGCCCAACGGGCAGGACGTAATTGGCGAACTTAGTATTATTTAGCAACAATGCCCTAAGCATACATTGCAGCGATCCTGTTCTATATGACAGTCAGTAGCGCGATACAGGCACCTTGCTAAAGACCGCTAGGACCGAAGTCACTAGATGGTACTTTTTCACTGCTTACGCAGCTAGTTGAGCACCGTAGTTGTCATCATTTGCAACTATAAGTTTGCAGCTTTTGATTTACGTGATTGGCTACCATCACGACATGCACCTTGGGTTTTGTCACCGGCGTCGAATCCAAATCGCCCCCTTTCTTCATAGAATGCCGTTACTCTTTGTTGCTGCTCGCCTCAAGGTGCTCATGAACTACATGTTCACTCCGCGCCTTTCGGCTTACGCGCCGCGATTAACAACATTCTATTTCGAACACTTTTCTTTGTATAATTACCTTATGCTGCGTTGCACTTCAGTCTCAAGAATGCTCATGAACTGTATGTTCACTCCGCGCCTTTCGTCTCGCACGCCTCACCTAAAGCTATTCTACTTCGAAACTTTTTCTTCTCTAATCTACTTCTACTTCGTGGTAGTTATACCTTAAAAATATTCACATACGACCACCATGGACGATGTGCAGGAGCACAAGTGTCGCGAAAGGCATGGATGCCGATAGCGACCGGCGGAAGTGAGATTATGCATGGAGCAATCACCTGCTGTTCACTCCGCGTCTTTCGTCTCGCACGCCTCGCCTGAAACAATTCTACTTTGAAAACTTTCTTCTTTCTTTACCCTACTTCGAGGCTTTTTCTGCTTCACCTCTATTCTAACTCAGTTTAGTGTCCTGTAGTCTTTATTTTTGCGCTTTTAGGCATTGCTCGCATACGGCAATTAAGTTTGTTGTTTGCTCGACTGTACCTATGGTTATGCGTAGGCCAGTTTTGCCGTTGAGGGCTTTTGGGCGTACGAGTATGTTTTGTTGCTTTAGCGCTTCGTTAACGGCATCGGCGTTGTCAAAGAATGCCCATATGTAATTGGCCTTACTCACCCAGTAGTCGATGTTGTTTTGGTCTAGCCATGCCTCAAATTGTGGTTTGGCTGTGTTCATTACCTCATTTACGTATTGTTCGGTGTACTCGGGGTTGTCGAGTGCGGCATTGGCGGCAACGATGGCCAGTTGGTTGATGTCGTAGGGGCCGCGCACGTTGGTGAGCGCATCGATATGGGTGCTGCTCGCTAGTAAGTAACCAAAGCGAAGGGATGGAATGCCCCATGTTTTAGAGAATGTGCGGGTTATAAATATATTAGTGTGGCTCGCCAGTAAGCTCGCCGAGCTTTGTTGGCTGTATTCGTAATAGCATTCGTCGACCAATATTGCTGCGTGGGGCGCGGCTTTGGCGAGCTGCTCTATTACATCGTTACCCACTAACGTACCGCAGGGGTTGTTGGGGTTTGAGACGACAATAATCGCGGTATTGGGTGTGATTGCCGCTAATACCTCAGCTAAGGGGTAGCCGGCCTCTTTACTGTATTGTGGCTCGATAATTTGCATTGCCTCAACCTTTGCGCACTGGTTGTACATGGCAAAGCTAGGGCCTGGGATTATCGCCTCGGCGTCCTTTTCATTACTTGGCCTAGAGAGCGCTCTAAAGATCAGGTCAATACCTTGATCCGAGCCGTTGGTGATCATCACTTGGGTGGCATCAACACCTGTATATTGCGCCAAGCGCTCAACGATATTGCCGTAGCTTGGGTATTGCTGCAAACGGCCGTCGCTAATAAAGTGCTGTAGTGCATCAACAATTGGCTGGCTCACAGGCACGGTACGCTCGTTAAAATCCAGTAGCGTAAAGTCCTTTGGGTTGCGCCCCTCTAGAGGTGGCTTATAAGCAGACATTGCTAAAATGTGAGGTTTAATAATACTCATAGGGTGTTACTGCCATATAAAGTAGTCATTAGAAAGACGAGATTAACGAACAAGTACCAAATTATCACGATGAATCATTTCGTCTTCGTTTTTATAGCCCAGCAATCTCTCAATTTGGGCGCTTGGTTGACGCAGAATTTTTTGCGCTTCTTGGTGGTTATAGTTAGCAAGGCCACGGGCAATTTCTTTACCGTTTGCATCTTTACAACTGACGAGATCACCACGGGTAAAATTACCGCTAATCGACTGAATACCCACAGGTAATAAGCTACGGCCCGATTGCTTTAAAACTTTTACTGCACCGTCGTCTAAGGTGAGTTCGCCACGGCATTGCAGTTGCCCTGCAAGCCAACGCTTACGCGCCGCTTGAGGTTGTTGATCGGCCAGTAATAGGCTGCCAATAACCTCGCCACTGGCGAGCCGGCCAATAATATTTTCGTTAACACCACCGGCAATAACTGTTTGTGTACCCGAGCGTGCCGCTAGGCGTGCCGCGCGTAGTTTAGTGACCATACCACCACGGCCTAAGCTGCCTGCTCCGCTGACCATAGCATCTAGGCTTGATTCTTCTGCTGCGACGTTATCGATAAGCACCGCATCACTATTGTGGCGTGGGTCGGCGGTAAATAAACCTTCTTGGTCGGTTAGCAGCACTAGTACATCGGCTTCGACTAAATTAGCTACAAGTGCGGCTAGCGTGTCGTTATCGCCAAAGCGAATTTCATCGGTGACTACGGTGTCGTTCTCGTTAACAACAGGGATCACACCGAGGGATAACAATGTTTTTAAGGTGGCGCGCGCATTAAGGTAGCGCTCTCTATTAGAGAGGTCATCGTGATCAACGAGTATTTGTGCTGCATGTAAATCAAAGCTGCCAAAGGCTTGCTCGTAAGCTTGCACTAAGCCCATCTGCCCTATCGCTGCGGCCGCTTGTAACTCATGTACCGATGATGGTCGTGTATCCCAGCCTAGGCGCGTCATCCCCTCGGCAATGGAGCCCGAGGAGACTAATACAACCTCGATATTACGTGCACGTAAGGCCGCAATTTGCTGCGCCCATGCACCAATAGCGGCAATATCTAAACCACGGCCATTATCTGTTAGCAAAGAGCTACCTATTTTAATAACCCAGCGCTTCGCTTGTTGTATTTGTACTCGCTGCATTTCTGCTTTTAGCTCATTCTTTTATTTAACATTTAACTCATTTGTACGAGTTACTTATTCGGCGTATACAACTTCTACATCGTCATCGTCGTCATCAAAGTCGTCGTCAGTGTCTTTGCTTTTAGCCGCTAAGCGCCCTGCTTTATATCTATCACGAAGCTCTTCAATACGTGCACGTGCTTCTTGCTGCATTTGGTGTTGCTCTGCTACTTCTTTCTCAGCAAGTTCTGGATCATCTTTCTCATCTTGCTGGATCTCTTCCAAGCGTTCCATGATATTTTGGCAGAGGATGCTAGTACCCTTATTGGCAATAGCTGCAATGTTAAAGGAGCGCCCTTGCCAGCCAGATTGCTCTAAAAATTCATCGCAACGTGCTTTTGCCTCATCATTAAGCATGTCGATTTTATTCATCACCAGCCAAATTTCTCGCCCTGCTAATGTTGGGCTAAATTTTTCTAGCTCTTCGGTAATGCTACGCATATTCTCGACAGGGTCTGTGCCATCTACCGGTGCCATATCGACTAAGTGCAGCAATATACGGCAGCGCGTTAAATGCTTTAAGAAGCGAATACCAAGGCCGGCCCCCTCGGATGCTCCACCGATAAGCCCAGGGATATCGGCAATAACAAAACTACGATGTTCCTGTACTTTTACCACCCCTAAATTTGGTACAAGTGTGGTAAATGGGTAGTCGGCCACTTTGGGTTTAGCCGAAGAAACCGAGCGTATAAATGTTGATTTACCGGCATTGGGTAAGCCTAGCAAACCGATGTCGGCAAGCACTTTTAGCTCTAATTTAAGCTCTCGATGCTCACCCTCGGAGCCAGGTGATGTTTGACGAGGCGCGCGATTAACACTGGATTTATAGCGGGTATTACCAAGGCCATGAAAGCCACCTTGGGCAACCAATAGTAGGTGGCCATGGGTAGTAATATCACCTAAGAGCTCGCCGGTCTCGATATCGTGTACAGATGTACCTACGGGGACTTTTAATGTGAGATCATCACCTTTGGCGCCTGTACAGCATTTACCACTACCCGTCTGGCCTGTTTTGGCACGATATTTTGGCTGATAACGAAAGTCGATCAGTGTATTGAGGTCGTTATCCCCTTCCAAATAAACACTACCACCGTCGCCACCGTCGCCACCGTCTGGACCGCCTTGGGCAATATACTTTTCTCGACGGAAGCTCAAACAACCATTGCCACCATTGCCGGCGAAGACGGATATCTTTGCTTCATCTACAAATTTCATGTTACTAACTCGGCGCTATGCGCTAATAATAAAAAAGATAATTATGCCAGTCATGATAAATAATTTATCAATATTAACCTAGCATTCGCTGGTGTCATTAAAAAATTAACCACCAATAAAAAAGCCCCGTCTAGGACGAGGCTTTTAATAAAAGATCTTAATGTTTATTTGTTAACTAAGCAGAAACCACGTTAACAAACTGACGATTTTTAGGACCTTTTACTTCAAATTTAACCACGCCGTCTGCTTTTGCAAACAATGTATGATCTTTACCAATACCAACATTATCACCTGCGTGTACTTTAGTACCACGCTGACGGATAAGAATGTTACCCGCAATTACTGCTTGGCCGCCAAAACGTTTAACGCCTAAGCGTTTACTTACGGAATCGCGACCGTTATTAGTACTACCACCAGCTTTTTTATGAGCCATTAGTCATTACTCCCCTTTCATTAATTCTTTAGCTTGAGCGATCCAGTCATCACGCTCAACACGACCTTTTAAACCTAACTTTTCGTCAATCTCAGCTGCCTGCTCTGGGCTCCACGCTGCGATTTCAGCAAATGTTGCAATGCCGTTTTCGTTAAGTTTTTTAACCATAACTGGGCCAACACCTGCAAGCTTAGAAAGATCATCACCAGCTGCTGCTGACTCTGCCTTTTTCGGCGCTGCTTTAGGTTTGCTTGCTGCTGCCTTTTTAGGAGCTGCTTTAGCGCCTTCGGCTACTATCTCAGTGATTTTAATTTCGGTAAACCACTGACGATGACCTTGACGCTTCATAGAATGCTTACGTCTACGAAACTTAATAATGCGCACTTTCTCTCCACGACCGTGGGCAACGACTTCTGCTTTAACCGCAGCACCTGCCACAATAGGGGTACCAATAGCGACATTATCACCATTCGATACTAATAATACGTCATCAAATTGAACAGTTTCACCTGTTGCAACTTCGATCTTTTCTACTTTAAGGGTTTCACCCTCAACAACGCGGTGCTGTTTTCCGCCTGTTTTTATTACTGCGTACATAGACATTATGCTCCATAACGGTATGGACGGCGCTAAGTAGTTTACACCAGCTTACGTTGGTACAAACATTTTGGACTCGAGCCGTTTAAATAAATTGTGACCAAAAAATTAAGGCCGCGAATTATATGATACTAAACACACCAACACAACACCTATATCGCCTTATTTAGGCACTTCTTCTTCGCTTATAATTTTGGCTAAAACTGTGGCCTTGACAGCCAGCACTTGTCTCCCTAGCATCCGCACTCAACATTACCGCTATACCTATAAATTAGGTACTAAATAACAGCTATTTACCCATAAGTAGCAGTACTTTTGTTATTCTATCGGTAAAGAATAAACTTAATAAAGAAATTATCCCTATGCTATCTTTTCATCAAGCGGTTACAGAGGATTTTGAAGCCGTCAATCAACTCATCTTGGGTCAAGTCCACTCTGACGTCGATCTCGTCGAAAATATTGGTAACTACTTAATCAATGCTGGGGGCAAAAGGCTACGGCCTTTGTTGGTACTATTAGTTGCCAAGGCTTTGGACTATAAGGGCAGTGAGCAACATACACTCGCGGCTATTATCGAATTTATTCACTCGGCAACCCTACTACACGACGATGTCGTTGACACCTCAGATATGCGCCGTGGCCGTGCCACAGCGAATGCAAAATGGGGCAATGCACCCAGCGTGTTAGTGGGAGATTTTTTATATTCTCGTGCTTTTCAGATGATGGTAGCTATTGGTAGCATGCCAATTATGGATATTTTGTCCAATACAACCAACACGATTGCCGAGGGCGAGGTTCAGCAACTCATTAATGCTGGCGACCCAAAACTGAGCGAAGCAAACTACTTTGACGTTATTCATAAAAAAACTGCGGTCTTATTTGAAGCGGCTTGCGAGACGGCATCGGTTATTAGCGAGGGCGATGTTAATTTACAAGCCGATTTAAAAGCTTACGGCTATCACTTAGGGATAGCCTTTCAGCTAGTTGATGACGCCCTTGACTATACCGGTAGCAGCGAAGCGCTAGGCAAAAATGTAGGCGACGACCTTGCCGAAGGCAAACCTACTCTGCCGCTTATTTATGCTATGAAAAATGGCACAGAACAAGAGAGCAAATTAATTGCCGATACCATAAGGGCAACATCTACCGATGATCGCAATGCACCTGTTGACCCAGACACATTAAAAGAGATTATTGCTATCATACAAAGAACTGGCGCGATTGATTACACCCATAAAAAAGCAGAAGATCACGTAAGTAAAGCAAAGGCATCGCTCTCACTCTTAAAGGACTCTCGCTATAAAACCGAATTAGAAAAACTCGCTGAGTTTTCACTCGGTCGCGACCATTAATATAAAGGAGCCTCTGAATAAGCTTGAGGCTCCTAAAGCTTTTAAAATAGACCTATTCATTGAGCACTAGATACCACTGTATGGATAAAACACTAGAAAACTTTGCGAAGACCATGCAATCAAATACGCTACTGAGGCTATTTGAACAGCAGCCTGATCGTGCGCAGGAGTTTACTATTAATGTTGGTGGTGTTCATTTTGATTTTTCTAAAAACCATATCACACCCGCAATAATTACAGCGCTTTGTAACACAGCCCGCGAGAAGGGTATTAGCAGTGCTATTAACGGCTTGTTTTCTGGCGAGCCAGTTAACACAACCGAAAGGCGCGCAGCATTGCATACCGCTTTACGAGAGCCCGCTAGTAACTCGGAGCAAAGCTTATTGGTCCAAGCCACGCTTAATAAAATGGATAAATTTGTTGAGCGAATTCATCAGCAACAATGGCTGGGATTTAGTGGCAAGCCCATTACCACTATCGTTAATATTGGTATTGGTGGCTCAGACCTTGGGCCACGTGTTGTTACACAAGCCCTCTTTGCTTTTCGTAAAGAGAATATCACCTTACAATTTATTGCCAATATTGATGGTGCCGACCTCGCCGACCGCCTATTACACTTAGATCCTGAAACCACCTTATTTATTGTTGCCTCAAAATCATTCACTACAGCAGAGACATTAAGTAATGCACGCAATGCACGACAGTGGATGCTCGATGCAGGCTGCACGCACGGGTTACTCAAACAACATTTTGTCGCCATTAGCTCGAACATAAAAATCGCTAGCGAATTTGGCATTGATAAAGAAAATATATTTCCTATGTGGGACTGGGTGGGTGGACGCTACTCGTTATGGTCGGCCATTGGTTTGCCTATCGCGCTCGAAATCGGCATGGAAGGCTTTAGGCAATTACTCGCCGGCGCTCACGGTATGGACATGCATTTTAAACATGCGCCCCTTGAAAAGAATATGCCCGTTATCGCCGCACTTATTAGCCATTGGTACAGTGTGTATTGGGGAGCTAGCTCTCATGCAATACTCCCCTATGCACAACGCATGAAGGCCTTACCTGCCTATTTACAACAGCTCGATATGGAGAGCCTAGGCAAGGGGGTTACCCATACGGGCGAAGCTATCACAACGCCAACAGGGTCGATTCTTTGGGGAACCGAAGGCTCCAATGGGCAACACAGCTTTCACCAATTATTGCACCAAGGCACGCATTTAATCCCCTGCGATTTTATCGCAGTCAAAAAAACCATGAGCGAATACGATGCACAACATTGGTATTTGCTATCTTGTTGCTTAAGTCAATCGCAGGCGCTCTTACAAGGTAAAACATTAACTCAGGCAAAAGACGAACTCGCTACCCAAGGGTTAGCTCAGACAGAGATTGATAGGCTAGCGCCCCATAAAGTCATCCCAGGTAACAGGCCCAATAATATTATTATTATGGACGAGCTAACACCTTTTAACCTTGGTGAATTACTCGCCTTTTATGAGCACAAAGTCTATACCACTAGCGTACTTTTAAATATTAATGCCTTTGATCAATGGGGCGTGGAGCTTGGCAAGCAATTAAACGAAGATATTTTGCATGCTATTAATACAGGCGATATTGATAAAAATTGGGACGATTCAACGATTCAGTTAATTAATTATTTACGCGGAACAAAATATTAAATCAACAACAAGCTCTCTCTTAAAATAATTTTTCTAAGGACAAACTCTCTTTACTTTGATCACCCCATTGCGACAAGCAATAAATATCGACAGCGGTATTTAATGAATTAGCAACTGAAAAAACCACATCTTTAAAATAATGGCTTTGCACTAAAAATTCCTGTTCGCGGCAATAGGCTTTACTGGCACCCACGCTGCCCGAGCATTTAATATTTTTAAAGCCAACAGAAATTCCTCCGCCCACTGACTTACTAATGGCTTCTTTTTGAGTCCAATAGGTTATTGCTTTTTTATCTCGACTACTTGCCTCGCAACCTGCCTCACTAATAGATAATATTTGCTCATGCGTTAATGCATAATCGATGACTTTTTTACTGATTTTCCTGTCCGCCTTTTCTATATCGACGCCAATAGTTGCTAATGAAGACACACCCAACAAAACCCAACCTGCACTATGAGAGAGATTAAAATCGATCCCCTGTGCCTGTTCACAAAAAGGCTTGCCCTTGTCGCCAGAGGAAAACACCAAAAGTTGCGGCTCTATATTCAGTAGCCCCGACAAGCAATATCGTTTAAGCGAGTGAGCCACGTTATAACAAGCGCTATCTGTTTTTGATTTAAAACTATCTACACGTTTTTTTTCATCATCGGATAATAAAAAATATGTACTCTCGTAATCGACCTCACAGATAGGCACCGCTATCGCAAAATGACAAGGCAAGGAAAAGAGGCTTTGCTCATTAACGCGAGTAGTCATTATAGCTTGCATACCATAATATTCATTGAAAACACATGATGGTTAAGGTTTGTGCGGACGAGATAAGTATTCGTGGCTTTGCATTTCTAATAGGCGGCTTTGGGTACGCTCAAATTCAAACTGCAAACGATGACCACTATATAACTCATGAATAGGTTTTTCGGCAGTAATAATGACTTTAACACTGCGATCGTAAAACTCGTCGACTAAATTAATAAATCGTCGCGCTTGATCTTCTCGTTTTTCGGTTAACTCCGGAATATCTGAAATTAATACCTCGTGGTATTCCATCGCTATTTCAATATAGTCGTTTTGTGAGCGCGGACCGTCGCAAAGCGCTAAAAAATCAAACCAAATAACATCTTCGCAGGCAAAGCGGGCTTTAATAGCGCGGCCTTCGATATTGATTGAAGTCTCTTCAACTGCTTCATGAATATCTGGCACAAGGCTTTCAAAACTTTTTAATAAGCTCGCATCTGCCTCGGCATCTAAAGGCCAGTGATAAAGCTCGGCTTGCTCTAATAAACGCAGGCGATAATCGGTACCACCATCGACATTGACTATCTCTGTATGCTTATTGAGTAGCGCTATCGCAGGTAAAAAACGCGCTCGCTGTAAGCCATCTTTATACAAACCATCGGGAACAATATTAGACGTTGCCACCAACGAAACACCATTCTTAAACAGCCCTTCCAACAATGTAGCTAAAATCATAGCATCGGTGATATCCGAGACAAAAAACTCATCAAAACAAATAATACGCGTCTCATCGGCAAGCCGCTTAGCCACAATATCGAGTGGGTTTTTTTGGTGGTCGAGTGTTCTTAGCTCTCGATGTACTCTGCGCATAAAACGGTGAAAATGCACCCGCATCTTTTGTTCGAAGGGCAAACTTTCGTAAAAGATATCCATCAAATAGGTTTTGCCCCGACCAACACCACCCCAAAAATACAAGCCCAATTCGGGGGTTTTATCCGACGAAAAGCTCAAAAGGCTCGATAATTTGGTAAATATGCCCCGCTCACGCTGATGCGCTGCAATCAAACGGTGGTATAAATCGTCTAATTTATCGACAGCCAGTTGTTGAGCGGCATCTTTAGTAAAGCCTGACTGCGTCAAATCTTGCTGGTAACGCTGCTTTGGCGTAAGCGTAAGAATCTCAGCATCTAATGGGTTGAGATTGACTGATGGTGACTGATTCATTGTAGATTGAGTGCCTATTTGAGATTTAGAGGGTATTTTATCGCTTCTTTGCACAATTATCCCATGATCCTTGTAATAAACCTCACCGATAGTGACAAAGTGTCACAATAAAAAAACAAAATCCGTTAATATCTGTCTATTATCTAGGACTAAGTCAATGACTACCGGTATAATATTTTTTTATCAACTGTTTTTACACTAGGAGACCACCTGTGTTTTCACTCATTACTTTAATCGGCGCGTCCGTGGCAGCTCTTATACTTGGTTGTATTATTGGTGCCGTGCTCACTCGCACGCTATCGCCACAGGAGCAAAAAGCCCGCGACCTAGAGTCAAAACTACAAGATAGCGAAAAGCAGCTATCGCAATACCAACAAGAGGTGACTCAACATTTCGCGCAAACAGCCAACCTTGTTAATTCTCTGACACAAAGCTATAAAGATGTTCACGAACACCTCGTGAGTGATGCCCTTAAGCTTGCCAATGTTGATATTAGCCGGCAACTACTCAATAGCTCAGAAGCTAACGGCCTGCCCACCGAACCCAAAATTGATGAAAGCGAGTTTGAGCCCCCCAAAGATTGGGCTCCCAAAACGCCAGGTTCAGAAGGCACATTGAGCGAGAGCTTTGGGCTAAAAGAAGGCGATGAACAAGAGCCTGATACAATAAAAGTATCCTAGCTGTTAACTCTATGAATGCCATCAATCGGTATATTATACAACCCATTCTATTTGGCTTATTAGTTGGTGTTATAGCTATTATAGCCATACCAGATTTACGCTATTCTTTTGGTAAACAAGTGTCTCACTTTTTTAGGTTAGGCACTTCACAGAACCTATCTTACGCCAATGCCGTAAAGCGTGCCGCGCCTGCTGTTGTCAATATATCAACACAAAAAAGCGTTGGTGCACGTCGCAACCCCTTATTTGATGACCCATGGTTTCGACGCTTTTTTAATAGTGCCGACGTGCCTAAACAACAACGTATGTCAGCGGCACTAGGCTCTGGTGTAATCATCAATAAAGAAGGTTATCTACTGACTAACCACCACGTTATAGACGACGCCGAAGATATTTTTGTCACACTGCGTGATGGTCGATTAATAAAAGCAAAACTTATCGGTACCGATGAAGCCACCGATTTAGCCGTCCTTAAAATTGAAGCAGAAAATATAGACACCATCATCTTAGGAGACCCAAATACTGCATTTATTGGGGATATTGTGCTGGCTATTGGCAACCCTGTTAATGTTGGGCAAACCGTTACACAGGGCATTATCTCCGCGACGGGTCGTCACGGTCTTGGCTTAAATGTCTACGAAAACTTTATTCAAACCGATGCAGCCATTAACCCAGGTAACTCTGGTGGAGCACTTATCGATATTAACGGCCGGCTACTCGGTATAAATACCGCGATACTTGAGCGACGAAATAGCAAAGAAGGCGGCTCAATTGTTGGGATTGGCTTTGCGATACCCGCCGATATTGCCGTTAATGTTATGAATGACATCATTACCTCGGGAGAGGCTATCCGGGGGTGGCTAGGCATAGAGGCACAACCTTTGAGCCAGAGCATTATTAACAGCTATAGTGCTGGCACAATTAATGGTGTGTTAATTACTATTGCATATCCTAACGGGCCCGCTGATGTGGCAGGAATTAAACCCGGCGACATACTCACTCACATCAACGATAAACCTGTTGGCAACGGTAGAGAAGCCATGAATTTAATTGCACAGGTGCGCCCAAACGATAAAGTGCAGCTAACAGCTATTCGTAAAGACAAAAAACTACAACTCTCGGCTATTGCGGCCAAAAGACCCCGCGAAATATAACTCACACCAAAGAACAGAAGTCTTTATTCCTAGATCAAGGATTAGATTAACGTTTAACTCTACCCTTTAATTCTAAATTCGGCAGAACGTGCATGCGCTTCTAACGATTCGCCTCGCGCCAACACTGATGCTACCTTTCCAAGTTTATCTGCACCTTCGGGCGAGCAATGAATAATCGAACTACGCTTTTGAAAATCATAAACGCCTAAAGGCGATGAAAAACGTGCGGTACCCGAGGTAGGCAGCACATGGTTTGGCCCTGCGCAATAGTCACCCAAGGCTTCTGAGGTATAACGCCCCATAAAAATAGCTCCTGCATGGCGAATATCATCAACATAAGTTTCGGGGTCGGCGACAGAAAGTTCTAAATGTTCTGGGGCAATGCGGTTAACTAAGTTAATCACATCTTGCTTATCCTTTGCCTGAATCAATGCTCCACGATCCGTTAATGATTGCGTAATGATCTCAGAGCGAGACATACTAGGTAGTAGTTTTTCAATACTTGCATTAACAGCATCTAAAAATTCACTATCGGTACTGATTAAAATTGCTTGCGCTTGCTCATCATGCTCGGCTTGCGAAAATAAGTCCATTGCAATCCAGTCTGGATTTGTTTGTCCATCGCTCACCACTAAAATTTCTGAAGGGCCTGCAATCATATCGATGGCAACTTGGCCAAAAACTGCGCGCTTTGCGGTGGCAACATAAATATTGCCGGGCCCTACAATTTTATCAACCTTAGCGATTGTTTCTGTACCGTAGGCAAGTGCTGCAACTGCTTGCGCACCACCTATTGTATAAATCTCGTCA
The DNA here is from genome assembly GCA_947488935.1 of uncultured Pseudomonadales bacterium. Classification (GTDB taxonomy): domain Bacteria; phylum Pseudomonadota; class Gammaproteobacteria; order Pseudomonadales; family Cellvibrionaceae; genus CANLBN01. Next base: position 58,852 of record CANLBN010000003.1, on the reverse strand, counting down.
ACGCCAGCAATAGCAGCAGCAGCCAATACCATATCGCTTAGCTCGTTATCCGGTGCAGGAACCACCATCACAACATGGCCAACACCAGCAACTTTTGCAGGTATCGCATTCATTAAAACAGAGGAAGGATAAGAGGCCTTACCACCCGGGACATATAAGCCAACACGATCCATAGGCGTAATTTTTTGGCCAAGCACTGTGCCATCTTGCTCACTAAATTGCCAAGAGTCTTGACGCTGGTGCTCGTGATAATCTTTTACACGCTGTGCAGCAACCTCTAATGCCTCACGTTGATCACTGGGGATAGCCCCCAATGCACGCGATAAATCCTCGGAAGAGATTTTTAGCTCATCAATATTATTAAGCGTCCGTCGATCAAATTTGTTGGTGTATTCGATAACAGCTGCATCGCCCTTTGAGCGCACACTCGCAATAATATCGGCAACCGTTTGCGCCACATGAGGATCAGACACCGACTCCCACGCTAACAAATCATTTATCTGCGTATTAAAATTTTCAGAAACTGAATTAAGGCGACGTATAGACATAAGATAACAACTTCACTAAAAAATAAGGTACCCAACAAGAGGCATAGAGAGTAATAATGACGTGAAAAAATAATATTTCAAGTAATAGCTGATTGAATAAAACTAATGGAGAAATAGCCTCGCATTAAGCTAAGGGATTAATGCCTTAAACGTAAACTATTACATGATTAGGACGACTCTAGCCTTGAGTATCGGCCTTAACATGCTCTGCAATAACATCTACAAGCGGCTGCATAAGTGCGTGCTTCATTTTCATTGAGGCTTTATTGGCAATCAAGCAAGAGCTAATAGAGGCAATTTCTGTTCTTGCTTCGAGGCCATTCGCTTTTAGCGTGTTACCCGTATCAACAATATCAACGATTTCATCGGCAAGACCAACAATGGGAGCAAGCTCCATAGCGCCGTAGAGTTTTATAAAGTCTGCTTGGCGACCCTTCTCTGCATAAAAACGACGAGCAACATTCACATACTTAGTGGCAACTTTTATACGCCCTTGCTTAACAGGCATACCTTTTATGGCGGCAGTCATTAACTTACAACGCGCGATACCAAGATCAACCAAAGAATAAAGACCATCGCCACCGTGCTCCATTAATGTATCTTTTCCCGACACACCTAAGTCCGCAGCACCAAATTGTACATATGTTGGCACATCACTACCTCTGAGGATTAACAAACGTACATTATCAATACTCGTATCAAAGGCTAGTTTACGACTTTTACTAATATCTTCTAATGGCTTGATACCAGCAGCCTCTAAGAGCGGTAAGGTTTCTTGCAAAATGCGCCCTTTGGTTAGCGCAATCGTTAGTTGTGACATTGTTTATTACTTTCTCTGTAGGGTATTTATTTTGCTGGCATATCAATGATTAAAGCCATCAAGTGCACTTTAGGATGGCACTCGCTTAATATTAGCACCGAGTTGCTGCATTTTTTCTTCTATGCATTCATAACCACGGTCAATATGATAGATGCGGTCAACAATAGTATCGCCATCGGCAACTAAAGCAGCAATCACAAGGCTTGCAGATGCACGTAAGTCCGTCGCCATAACGGGTGCTGCCTTTAAGCGATCCACGCCGGTAATAATCGCAGTATTGCCCTCTAATTTAATATCCGCGCCCATACGATTAAGCTCATGTATCTGAATCAGACGGTTTTCAAAAATTGTCTCAATAACTGTACCTACGCCTTCAGCGACTGCATTCATTGCAGTAAATTGCGCTTGCATGTCTGTCGGAAAGGCAGGATACGGCGCTGTCTTTAAACTCACGGCTTTTGGACGCTTGCCTTTCATATCAAGCGCAACCCAATCTTCACCTGAGGTAATATGCGCACCAGCTGCTTCAAGCTTTAATAAAACCGATTCTAAAATATCAGCGCGTGTGTCTTTTAGCTTGATTTGACCACGTGTTGCTGCTGCTGCAACCAAGTAAGTCCCTGTTTCGATTCGGTCGGGCATAACATCGTATTGGCAGCCTGTTAATTCATCTACGCCTTCAATAACTAAAGTGTCGGTGCCTATGCCTTCAATTTTTGCCCCCATTGCACACAAGCAATTAGCAAGGTCGACAATTTCTGGCTCGCGCGCTGCGTTTTCAAGCACTGTTTTACCTTCAGCCAAAACAGCAGCCATAAGTAAGTTTTCGGTACCACCAACGGTAACGATATCCATAAAAAAGTGAGCACCTTTAAGCTTGCCGTCACATTTAGCACGAATATAACCTTCGTCGACGTCAATAATCGCTCCCATCGCCTCTAAACCACGGAGGTGGATATCAACGGGGCGACTACCTATCGCACAACCGCCAGGGAAAGAAACATTAGCCTCGCCAAAGCGCGCAAGCATTGGACCTAGTACCAAAATAGACGCCCTCATGGTTTTTACCAAATCGTACGGGGCGGTATATTCTTTAATGGTATTGGCATCAACTTCGACACGCATTTTTTCATTTAATGTTACCGACAAGCCCATGCTTCTAAGTAGGGCCAACATCGTTGTTACATCATTTAAATGCGGAAGATTACCAATACACATGGGTGTTTTGGTCAATAAGGTCGAGGCCAAAATAGGCAGCGCTGAATTTTTTGAGCCAGAAATACGGATCTCACCACTAATTGGGCCGCCACCGCTTATGATTAATTTATCCATTAAGCTTTATATCCCGAGTGTTGTATTGAGTCACTATTTAGCCTGCCATTGGTCAGGTGTTAAGGTTTTCATATGAACCGCATGCACTTCGCCACTGGCAATTTTCTCATTAAGCACAGCTAATACTTTTTGTTGTTTTTTAACGGGAGATAACCCAGCAAATACATCACTGACAATCAAAACACTGAGATGACTACCCTCAGATTCAGCTTCGATGTGTGCATTAGGAAAGTTATCGACCAAAAGGGCCTTAATAGCGGGGATATCCATGACTAACTCTTTTTATCTAAAGCGCGCAAGTGTAATAAAAATCCGAGAAACTTGCACCTTTTTCCGTAGCTAGCCACCGCTTAAAAATGGAGAGACTAAAGGTAGAGAAATGGAGTAATGAGTAAAAACAGTGTACAGAAAGAATAAAAGTATCTACAAATTAAATAAACTGATTAAAAATCTGTCCCGGCTCAGGCACACCAAACGGGTCGGTTTGGCTAATACGTGAATTCAGCGCATCGGATAGACGCCGAACATTACCTTCAATATCAGCGGCGAAAGTTTCTTTTAGGTTATTTTGACTAGCATCCGATTGAGCAATATCAGCATCGTTAATACTTGCGATAGGCCTATCAGCGGGCAATGACACATTATCTTCACGCTGCTGTATTCTAGCCTCTGCCACCTCTTTGGCTTCTATTCGCTCTTGCGCCTGTAAGTTTTGCAATTCAACCTTGGCCTGGGCTTCAAGCTGGACAGCCTGTGCAGCCACACTTCGGTCTTGCATAGACGGCTCTGTAGGCGCTAGTGCCGCTCGTCTAATAATTTGCGCTTTTTGAATAGTCGCTTCTGGGTCTCCCGAAACCGGGCCGGTACTAATCGCAACTTCACCGCCTACTGCATAGTTAATACCATCGGGGCCACGCTCAAAAGTATATCGTGGCGCACCAGCATATTGACCACCGACTGCTGAATGAGCGCGCTCATGATTGCGCACCTCTCTATCCCTTGCTACTAGCTCCTGGACTCGCTGTCGCTCAATACTTTCTTGCTGAGCCTCTTGTCGCCCACCTTGCCGGTCTTGATTTTGCACTGGCTCTTGCTCATCATCGCTATCGAGAGGGCTATTATTAGGGAGATTATTTGATGGACTTGAATTATTCTCAGCAACACTGATGTGAGTGCGTTCGTTATTAATTGACGTATTAAGGGATTTATTAACTTCTGTCGGCTCGTCGACTGGTTGAATAACAGAGCCACGGTTTTCAATTTGTGCTTGACCAAGGCGCAATATGGCAGAAGAGTTAACGTTACTTGTGCTAGTAGCACCGAGAGATGCAATTTGAGAGGCAGATGAAATATTCATCGCAGAGACCTACGTCACGCTCGTATATCAACCAGCGTACCTAAACTCTCATCTGCTGATTGAACGACCTTTGCAGAGGCATCAAACAATTGTTGCTGACGGTTAATTTCAACAATGGGCTCGACAATATCCGTAGCGATACTCACAGTACGTTGCACGGTCCCCGCCGCCACGAGTTCATTGGCGGCCTCGATAGTTGCACGCGAACTATTTTGCAAGCCATTAAGACCTTGTTGTAACGCACTACCTGTATTGGTGTTGGGGTTTATATTAATCATTATTTATTGACGCCTAGTTTTGATAACAAATGAGATACATCAAAATTTAGACTTATCAACCTCTTCGCTGTTAGCTGGAAGGCTCCCTATTCGTTTTCATCCTTAACTTTTCGTGCTGCTTACCCATCATTAAAAAATACAATTAACAAAGATAAGCTCCACAATATAATAATACGTCATTCAAAAAAAAATAGCTGCGGCAAAACCATAAACTTTAAGACTGTTTTTTTACAAAAAAAACATTAAAGTAACAATTTATCTATATCTAAAAACTTAGAGGCATTAATAGCGCTAGGATTATTCAAGAAAGGTATATACCCTAAAAATGGACAAGCCAAGCGTTTTTTTAATGTCTCGATATTTTCATCAACAACCGCCATATCTTTGTCGATTCGATTGGCCACCCAACCACTTACAAGCAAACCGTCATTTTTTATGGCATCAAAAGTCAATAAAGAATGATTAATACAACCAAGTTTCAAACCAACAACCAATACAACCGGGATATTTAAAGCTTTAACTAAGTCCGCTAACGTTTCATCATAATTGAGTGGAACTCGCCACCCACCAGCGCCTTCGACCAAGCTTATATCATAATTTTTTTGAAAAACATGCTCACAACTTTTCGCCAGGCTCTCTACCGTTGCTTTCGCTCCGACTTTATCGGCGGCAATGTGAGGAGCTATAGCAGGCTTAAGTGCAACGGGGTTTACTTCGTCGTAGCAAAGCTCTGCCGACATAGCTGACTGCAACGTTAGTGCATCGTCATTGCGCAAACCTTGATGCGTTTTTTCACAGCCAGCAGCGATAGGCTTTATTGCTGCTGTAGACAAGCCTTTTTCATGAAATGTATATAACAGTGCAGAGCTAACTAAAGTTTTACCCACGTCTGTATCTGTACCGGCAACAAAAAATTTTTTCATATTAGTTAGTTTTTCTGAGAATTAAAAAATAAACCTCATAAGTAGCAGGAAACAGCCCTCCCTCCTTGAACGACTCATACGCTTTATACAATGCATTGATATAAGCTTTACTGTGCAAACCTTGTGGCCGCCCTTTATTAACATTATGCGCACCAATTAACTTTAACTCTTTTAACAACTGCCTCACTGAGTCAAACTGCAAGACGGGGAAATCAACACACTTTTTCTCCACTACCAAACCATTCGAGTTAGCTGCATCACACCAAGACTCCAGCGCTAAAAACTGATTAACATGAACGCGGTCATCAACAACACTCCATGATTTTTTTAACTCTATTAGGGTGCTAGGCCCGAGGGTTGTTAAGCCGACAATACCTCCCGGCTTAAGAATACGATTAAACTCAGAGAAGAGCTGCGGTAAATTTTCACACCATTGCAAAGCCATATTTGAAAAAGCAACATCAATTGACTGTTGTTTTATAGGTAAGCTCTCTGCATCGGAGCAAATTAAAACATTATTATGAGCGTCGGCTTCAGAAGTTTTTTTCAAAAAGCTCAGCATACCCTCTGCGATATCAATACCTATATAGTCAGCATTTGAATACAAAGACATTAAACGTTGCCTAAAAAAACCCGTACCACAACCAAGATCCAGACAATTACTAGCATTCTGTTCAGCTGAATACTTAGAAAGCATCGACAACAACTGCAAGCCTATATCTCTCTGAAAATAAGCAGCAGAATCATAGCTCGCGGCAGCACGACTAAAAGAATGAGCTATTTTTATTTTATCCATAACGGTTCATCTAGCGACTTCTTTTTAGCTTTTTAAAAAAATCATTAAAAACAACCAACAACTCACCATCATCATTCGCGCAAGGTAGTACATGCCCTTTGCCTCTAATTACAGCTACATTTTGATGAGCTTTTGATGGCTGATGGATTAATTTTTGTAGTTCATAAGCTGCTGACACTGGCACTAAGGTGTCGCTTTCGCCAAATACATATAAGCTTGGGCAAATAATTTCATGTAATAAAATATCTCGATTATTCATCTCTCGCAAATAATCCAAACCTGTTTTTAGACTTGCATTATTGACCAGACACTTCTTTAAATAACTTAGCTGCTGGCTCGAATCGCTATCGCCTTTTACCTGTAAAAGAGAGAACCGTGTTAATGCTTTTTGTGAATTAGACACAAACAAACCAAAAAAAACCATAAAGGTCTCGGGTAGCATTGCATTAGCCCAACCATCATTGGCAACAAAGCTAGCATTGCTGGCCAAGCTAATTAAAGCATTCACTTTTGTTGGATACATAGCCGCTAAACGAGTCGCTAACATCCCACCAAGAGACCAGCCTAGTAGCACACTGCTATCTGGCAAAACTTTTTCTATCTCTTTGCAACACTCATCACTATTTTTATCCGCGTATTCGATATCGACAAGAATGAGATCTGCATAGGCATTTAAAAATGGAATCAAGGATTCCCAAATACGACTATCACACCCCCAGCCATGTAATAAGACGATTGGGCAATCAAGTACAGGGTTATCAGAACCTTGCTGCACACTATTAGATTGGCCAGGGCGCGATGCGAAGGGAATAAAAGTCGATTTAATCATAAATTTATCGAAGGGCCGCCGGCGCGATTCGAGATGATGCAGGAACAACTTCATCCAAAGCTTGTAGCAATTGCTCAATATTTTTTTGGGTATGCACAGCAGATAAAGTAATACGTAAGCGCGCAGTACCCTCAGGAACCGTCGGTGGCCGAATAGCACCCACTAAAATACGGCGCTCTTTTAATTTGCCTGCCACCTCTAAAACTCGAGCATCATCACCCAATAATACGGGTTGAATAGGCGTATTAGAATTAAGCAAGGATAAACCTAGGCGCTGCGCACCCGCTCTAAATTGCTCTATACGCTGCTTAAGGTTATCTCTACGCCACGATTCTTCTTTTAAAAGGGCTAAACTCGTCGAAGTAGCAGCGGCCAAGGCTGGAGGCATAGCTGTGGTATAAATATAAGGCCTAGCGAATTGTATGAGTGTTTCAATAAGCGCATTAGAGCCCGCAACAAAGGCCCCAAAAGTACCAAATGCTTTACCTAATGCACCCACCAAAATAGGCAATTGGCTTTGGCTTAATCCAAAATACTCGGCACTACCGCCGCCTTGTTGACCCAAGACGCCAAAGCCGTGTGCATCATCAACCATGAGTGCCGCATCGTGCTGGGTACATAACTCTACAAACTCAGGTAACGGTGCAATATCACCATCCATGCTAAATACACCATCAACTACCACCAATTTACGACCTGAAGCGCTAGGTAATAGCTGTGCAAGATGGTGGTAGTCGTTATGACGAAAACGCTTAAGTTGGGCCCGGCTCAACAAACCCGCATCAATGAGCGATGCATGGTTAAGGCGATCTTCAAATATTGTATCGCCTCTACCCGTTAAGGCAGAGACGACGCCGAGGTTTGCCATATAACAGGTCGAGAACAATAAGGCACGTTCGCGTCCCGTAAACTCGGCTATTTCGCGCTCGAGCTTATGATGATACTCACTATGACCACACACCAAGTGCGATGCCGTGCTACCTACGCCCATAACAGCGGAACAATCCTGTAACGAGGCGACCACATCGGAGTGCCCCGCTAAACCCAAGTAGTCGTTGCTGCAAAAACCAAGGTATTGGTCGCCATCGAGCACTATTTGAGCATGTAGTGCCGCACCCTGATGAGACGAGCAAGACTCACTATCATAGGGCTGCCTCGTTAGTCGCTCACGATAGCGATGCGCTTGCTTGCGCTGTTCTAAAGCGGCTTGTAATTCATCATCTAACACGAGAAGAGCTAGCTTGCCGCATTATAAAATTGTGAATTATTTTGCTGCGCGGCAGAGTTAGGTTCAATGTACTGAACACCCGAGCCATCGGCGCTCGCATTACGACGAGACTCAACGTCGTCATAAGGCTCAGGCTCTATGCCCAAACGCTTAAAGAGCTGCATATCTTTATTGGCTTCGGGGTTCGGAGTTGTCAGTAGTTTCTCACCATAGAAAATAGAATTGGCACCGGCAAAAAATGCCATGGCCTGCATTTGCTCATTCATATCTTCGCGCCCAGCGGACAAACGCACATGGGATTTGGGCATCATGATACGTGCAATGGCAATAGTGCGAATAAAATCGAAAGGATCAAGGTCATCGAGCGCTTCAAAGGGTGTACCCTCGACTTTAACGAGCATATTAATAGGCACCGATTCAGGGTGCACGGGCATATTGGCAAGCTGTATTAACAAACCTGCACGATCAGTCTCGCCCTCGCCCATACCGACAATACCACCAGAGCACACTTTCATACCTGCATTGCGCACATTACCGAGAGTATCGAGGCGATCTTGGTAAGTGCGAGTAGTGATAATCTCGCCGTAGTACTCAGGTGAGGTATCTAAATTATGATTATAGTAATCAAGGCCAGCATCAGCCAATGTCTCGGATTGCTGCTCATCAAGCATACCCAATGTCATACACGTCTCTAAACCTAAGGATTTAACGCCTTTTACCATCTCTACAACATAGGGCATATTTTTATGGTTGGGTGAGCGCCAAGCAGCACCCATACAAAAACGGGTCGCACCACTGGCCTTGGCTGCCTTGGCCTCTTCGATAACTTTTTCTACCTGCATTAACTTTTCACGCTCAAGACCCGTGTCGTAATGCGCACTTTGTGGGCAGTATTTACAATCCTCTGGGCAAGCACCGGTTTTAATCGAGCAAAGCGTACTGACTTGCACATGATTAGGGTTAAAGTGCTCGCGGTGCACACTTTGCGCCTGAAAGAGCAAATCGTTAAAGGGTAAGTCAAACAGGGCAGCTACTTCGACTCGACTCCAATCGTGACGAAGTACAGCCATTGAGGGTGTTGCATGCACATTACTCATAAAAAGGCCTTATACACAACCGATTCAATGGCTGTGAGTTTTATGGACAAAAGAAGGATACTTAAACTCTAGGTATGACAAGAAAGCTAAGTACTTGCAATAAAGGTGATTCTCGTTACTATGCTAATCACCCCTCACGGAATGAGGACAATACTAACAAGTCAATTGCAGCTGTCAACCTAAAAACACTCTAAAGGTTAACTGCAGATGCCAGTCAAGGAGGACTCCATGTATAAATCATCTGAACAAAACCACGATTCCCGGTTGCTTATTAGCCGCCACTTTTTAAACAAGCAATACCAACACCACTCAAAGAAGCTACTCGCGCTCCTCGGAAACTATTTAATACCCAAGCATCATTGCTTATTATGCGATGAAGCTAATAAATATCGCATATGTATTCACTGCCAAGGCTTTTTAATAAAACCACACTATAGCTGCCAACGGTGCGCACTACCATTAAGGCACTTTGCACTATTTTGCGGACAGTGCCTCAAACAACCCCCTATTTACGATACGGTTTTTTCACCTTACCTGTACCAAACGCCCCTCAAGCAATTACTTTACGACTATAAGCAAAAAGGGCATGAATATGCTGGCAAAGCCCTTGGGGATTTATTTTGCCAAGCAGTCTCTCTATACTATCAACAGCAACACTTAAGCTTACCCACACTCGTCACACCCGTACCGCTACACTGGCAAGATCAATGGCGGCGCAGCTTTAACCAATCAGAGTTTTTTAGCCGCTTACTAAGTAAATATTTAGGCCTCGAGCACTTTGATCGGATAACGCGAACCAAAAGAGGCAAACCACAAAAAGAACTCACCCGAAAACAGCGTATTAAAAGCTTACGTGACAGCTTTGTCGTAAACGGTGATTTAACAGGGCAATCTATAGCAATCGTTGATGATGTTATGACAACAGGAGCAACGGCCAATGCTGTATCGCTTGCTTTAAAAAAAGCAGGAGCAAGCCAAGTGACGATATGGGTACTTGCAAGAACACCTTTTAACTAATGGGGCATAGCACGAAACTAGAGCGCTTTTCATCCATACATGGTGATAGATTAATTCCAATTAGTTATATGGAAATTACAAATAGAGCAGTAAAAAATCAAACTATTCCATTTTGTTGAAACTCGTCTAAAAACGCTACTTATTCGAGTAAATAAATGAACTAAAGTATACTGGTAGGATCGATATTCTCATGAACTACAGATTCGCTTTAACCATAGCCAATACGATTATTGAAGATTAAGCCATGAAGATACTATTTTTAGTAGAAGACAAACAAAATGAAACTGCTAGCAATTTAATTAATGCATTCGAAAAGAGTACAGAGACAAGCTGTATTGACGTCATTTCGTATTTTAGCGATAAAAAAGACCAGTGCACCATCGGCCAAAAAAATGGCCAACCAGCTCTGTTATACAACGAAAAAGCGTATGTGCCTAGCACCTATGATGCGGCCTTGCTATGGAGCTGGGGAACGGCAGATTTAGGTCGAAAATACTTACGTATTTTTGAAGATAACGGCGTACCGGTTTTGAATTCAAGCTACGCAACAGAGATTACTGATAGCAAAATACATTCGAGTAAACAGCTTGAAGAGTGCAACATACCAACACCAGAAACTCTACTTTTTGAAACAACTGAATCGCTAAAAGATATACATAATATTTCTGAAAAACTCGCGCCGCCGCCCTATGTATTTAAATCAGATTACAGCACACAAGGGTCAGGTATTCGGTTTGCCTCTTCCATAGACGATATCCATAAATTTGCCAAAGAATTACAGGGTGATAAAACAGATCATCAAGCTTTTTTAGTACAAAAGTTTATTGGTAAATCTGAGCTACCTATTTTCCATTATCGGGTTTTTGTGATTGGTGATTATGTAGTACCAACCGCGATTAAACTCACAGCACAAACATTGCTCTGCCCTTCTAATAGCGCATTAGGTGGCAATGCAGAATTTATAGAAATTGGCGCCAACATCAAAGAGCTAGCATTAAAAGCAACGCGCGCGACCAACTTAACTGTCGCGGGAGTAGATATTATGACCTACCCCGATAGCAACGATGACAATGCATTTGTTATTGAGGTCAATGATGGACCAGGGACTAAGACACTTGATAGACATGGCGAGCATGTCTCTGATCTCGTTGTTGAGTACTTTGTTCGTGAAATGCGATCAAGAATAGACCTCATTAATCAAACCAATATAAGTGCCTGATAGTAACAAAAGATAGAAAACAAGCTCCTGTAAAATATGAGTTATAAAATAGTGCAGAAGCATAAGGAGGCAAACGATACTTTAAGCTTGCTAACAGTGAGCATAAAGTATTGAGCTTGTTTTAGTAAGATCATGATCGACCGAATTTAAAAATTATTACCTGCTCCTATTATAGGCAATAAAAAACCTACGAAAATTATTGATAATTTACTCAGAAATTTCCTCAAATTAATCCAATGTTGCCTTTAACAGTTTCTGAGTATAGGGGTGCTCTGGGTTTTCTAACACGCTTTTCGCATCACCATACTCAACAACCTCCCCATTTTTTATGACCATAATTTCATGGCTCATCGCTTTTATAACATGAATATCATGACTGATAAAAATATAGCTTAATTTACGCTGGGCTTGCAGTTTACGCAAAAGATTAATCACTTGCATTTGTACAGCACGATCCAGCGCAGAGGTCGGTTCATCTAAAAAGACAAGGTTCGGATTTAAAATAAATGCACGGGCAATAGCAATACGCTGTCGCTGCCCACCAGAAAACTCGTGTGGGTAGCGATGTTTTGTATCGGGGTTAAGGCCAACTTCATGCATAATATCGTCAACCATTTTATCGATATCAGCCTCAGAGAGTTTATTTTTTGAAGCGTCGTTTTTTGTTGCTAAGTTTTGTAGGTGAAGACCTTCACTGATAATTTGCTTGGCGCTCATTCTTGGGCTAAGGCTTGAAAAAGGGTCTTGAAAAACAACTTGCATACGTGAGCGCAACGGCCTCACTTGCTTATCGTTAAGCTTAGAGATATCTCGTCCTTCAAGCTCTATGGTACCATTAGAATCAATCAACTTGAGTATCGCAAGTGCAAGTGTCGACTTGCCCGAACCACTTTCCCCAAGCACTCCAAGCGTCCTTCCCTCCTGTAGCTTAAAGTTGACATTTTCTAGGGCCAGAAAAAAATCTTTGCACTTACCAAATAGAGGTTTGTTTTTATTATAAATAACGTTTAGATGTTTTGTTTCGACAACAACAGGGCAATCATTCGCTTTTAACTCAACAGGCTCTCCCTTTGGCCAACTATTCATTAATAGTTTTGTGTAATCATTTTGCGGATGATTCAACACACTATGAGTATCACCTTGTTCGACAATTTCGCCTTGCTGCATAACAAAGACGTGATCCGCCAAATACTTAACCACACCGAGGTCGTGCGTAATAAGCAATATGCTCATTTTATATTTTTGCTGTAATTCTTTTAAAAGATCGAGAATTTCCTTTTGCACTGTCACATCTAAGGCTGTTGTTGGCTCATCGGCAATCAGTAATTTTGGTCTATTAGCTAAAGCCATGGCTATCATTACGCGCTGGCGCTGACCACCAGATAATTGATGCGGATAGGCACCGAGCTTTGATTCGGGGTCAACAATATGTACTTGATCGAGTAAGGATAAAACCCGCTGGCGTATCGCTCGCTTCGGTAGGCCTTTTTCTGTGCCAAAATACCCCAAATTAACGGCTTCGCCAATTTGCTGCTCGACTGTATGTAAAGGGTTAAGTGCGCTCATTGGCTCTTGAAATATCATACCGATGTCGTGCCCACGAATCGCCATCATTGCTTCAAGTGGGTGAGACAATAGCTCTATGCACTTATCACACTCTTCATGTTTTTTTTGCACAAAATCAGTGGCGGCACCACGCGCGCAAATATCCCAATCACTGGAGAACCAAATATCACCACTTGGATGAAACGCTAAAGGATAAGGTAGTAATCGCATAATAGAATGCGCAGTTAAAGATTTACCCGAGCCAGACTCACCAACAAGTGCGACGGTTTTATTGTGCTCAACATCAAAACTGATATTTTTAACAATATGGACTTGTTTATCTCCTTGCTGGAAGGAGATAGAAAGATCGTTAACACTTAAGGTCGTTTTTTCTAAGCTCATAATATTAACTGCTTGTTTATCTAAGTGTATATCTATTGAGTGATTAAACGCGGGTCAAATGCATCTCTAACACCCTCACCAATAAATACCAGTAGCGTAAGCGTCGTAGAAATAACTAAAAAAGCCGTAATGGCAAGCCAAGGGGCATGTAAATTGCCTTTTCCTTGTGACATTAATTCACCAAGAGAAGCGGAGCCCACGGGGAGCCCAAAACCTAAAAAGTCTAGCGAGGTTAACGTAACAACAGCACCCGTCATAATAAAAGGCAACATTGTCATAGTCGCAACCATGGCATTAGGCAAAATATGCCTAGACATAATTTTTGCATCACTCACCCCCATTGCGCGTGCTGCACGCACATAGTCTAAATTACGACCACGCAAAAATTCTGCACGCACCACATCGACAAGGCTCGTCCAACTAAACAGCAAGAGCACACCTAGTAACCACCAAAAATCTGGCTGGATAATACTCGCAAGAATAATTAATACAAATAATCGTGGCAAACCATCCCAAATCTCTAAAAAGCGTTGGCCATACAAATCAATCTTGCCACCATAATAACCTTGAATTGCACCCACAGTGACACCAATAACTGTACTGCCTAATGTCAGTATCAATGCGAACAGCATAGATATTCGAAAACCATAAAGCGCACGCGCAAAGACATCGCGAGCTTGATCATCGGTCCCTAACCAATTTTTCCAAGTAGGGGGAGAAGGTGCCGGCTCACTCAAATCTGAGATGTGCGTATCATAACTAAAGGGAACAATTGGCTTAACCATCCAACCATTAGCATTGATCAGATCAATGACATAGGGGTCACTGTAATCGGCATCGGTATCAAAATCCCCTCCAAAAGTTGTCTCTGGATAAGAGACAATAATGGGAAAGTAAAAATTATTTTTATAAGAGACAAGCAAGGGTTCATCATTTGCAAAAAACTCTGCAAACAAACTGATAAAAAATAAAAATATAAATAGGCGAAAGCTCCATGCAGCTCGCTTATTACTAAAGAAAACGTCTTTACGGCGCTGATTAAGGGGTGACAATTTGATAGAAAACAACATACGTCTCGCTAACCCTGCTGGCGTTCGAAGTCTATGCGCGGATCTATCCACACATAGACGAGATCAGAGATCAGTTTTACAATCAAACCAAATAAAGTAAAAATAAACAGTGTTCCAAAAATTACAGGGTAGTCCCTATTTAAAACCGACTCAAAACCCAACAAGCCAATACCATCCAGTGAAAATATCACTTCGATCAATAGAGAACCTGTAATAAAGATACTCAAAAAAGCAGCGGGGAAGCTCGACACAACAATAAGCATCGCATTGCGAAATACATGCATATACAACACCTTATTTTCGCTCAATCCTTTTGCTCTAGCGGTTGTCACATATTGCTTATTAATTTCATCCAAAAATGAGTTCTTGGTCAGCATCGTCAATGTTGCAAAGCCGCCTAATGTATAGGCCAACAATGGTAGTGTTAAATGCCAAAAATAGTCTTTAATTTTACCAAAAAAAGAAAGCTCATCAAAGTTAGGGGATGTTAAGCCTCGCAAAGGAAACCAATCTAAAAAACTGCCTCCAGCAAAGACAACAATTAAAAATATACCCAGCAAGAAACTCGGTATCGCATTACCGATGACTACAAAGAAGCTTGTATAAACATCAAAACGACTACCATGGGAAACCGCTTTATAAATACCCAAAGGAATAGAAACAAGATAAATCAGTAACGTGCTCCACAGCCCCAAGGATATCGTTACTGGCATTTTTTCTAAAATGAGATTGGTCACGGACTCGTTACGAAAAAAGCTATCGCCAAAATCTAATCGAATATAGCTAGTTAGCATATCAAAAAAGCGAACGTGCGCGGGCTTATCAAAACCGTAGAGCTTTTTTATTTCTTCAATAATTTCTGGCGGCAAGCCTTGAGCGCCACGGTAAGTTGAATTGCCAGTATTTGATGACTCAAAAGAGCCACTACCACCCGTACGATCAGTATCGCCAGCATCGTCACCTTGAATAGATGCGATTAGTTGCTCGACAGGGCCACCTGGAGCGGCTTGAACAATGCAAAAATTAATCACCAATATACCTAGCAAGGTAGGTATGATCAGCATTAAACGCCTTAAAATATAAGAGCCCATAGAATTATCGCATTATTTCTTTTTTGTTTTATAACATTTATGGAGTCTCTGAGTAATGCCTTACTCAGCGCTAAGTTTTAATAGTGTTATTGGGGGTTTTCGAGTTTAGCGGCTTTTTCGGGGTTATACCACCAACTATAAATGGCCTTTCTATAATATTGATCATAGACTGGGGCAACCTCAGGAAAATTAAATTTATCCCAATACACAATACGCGATGAAGAAGTATACCATTGAGGAATAGCGTAATAATTATGTAGTAACACTCTATCAAGTGCACGAGTTGCCGTTACTAATTCTTCGCGAGAACCTGCGTTAGCAACATATTCGACAAGCTCATCGACAACCGGATGTGCAACACCCACTAAATTACCACTACCATGCATGGTGGCCGACTCAGACCCCCAAAAATTATGTTGCTCTGCCCCTGGGGATTCACTCTGGACAAAAGAGTGTACGATCATATCAAAATCAAAACTGCGTTTACGATTAATATATTGAGAGCGATCAACTAGGCGTACATTGACATAAATACCCAGTTTTTTAAGGCTACGAATAAACGGATTGACTATTCTTTCAAAGCCTGGAGAAACCAATAATATTTCAAAATTTACTTTTTGCCCGCTAGGGCTATAAAGCTGATTCTTTTTAACCTTATATCCAGCATCATCGAGAATAGCTTTTGCGTTACGTAAATTAGGCCGGTTATGCCCAGAGCCATCAGTTGTAGGTAGCGAATATGCCTCTTTAAAAACAGAATCGGGAATCGAGTCTTTATATGGACTTAAAAGCGCCAATTCATCATTGCTGGGTAGACCAGTGGATGCAAGCTCACTATTTGAATAAAAGCTATAAGCACGGTTATACACATTATAAAATAGCATTTCATTTGACCATTCAAAATCAAAGGCAAAGCTAATCGCCTTGCGTAACGCTAGATCTTTAAAAATAGGTTTACGCAAGTTATAAACAAAAGCTTGCATGCCTTTGTTAGCCTTATGCTTGATACTCTTCTTAATAAGATGCTTATTATCTATTGCAGAAACATCATATGCCGTTGCCCAAAATTTTGAGCTATTTTCCCAACGCAAATCATATTCATTGGCCTTAATAGCCTCGATAGCCACATTATTATCACGGTAGTAGTCGACACTAATGATATCGAAATTATAAAGCCCCTGGTTAACCGCAAGCTCTTGCCCCCAATAATTATAATTCCTTTCAAATGTGATATTTCTACCCGCATCAACAGATTTAATACGGTAGGGACCACTGCCCAATGGCGGCTCTAAACTGCTCTTGTCAAACTCTTTCCCCTCCCAAAAATGTTTAGGGAAAACTGGTAACTCACCTAAAATTAAAGGTAACTCTCGAGTATTGGTGTGCTCAAAAGTAAACTTAACTTTAAAGGCATCTAAGGCCTCTACAGCAATAACGTCTTGGTAGTAAAACTTATAAATAGGGCTGCCCTTTTCGAGCAAGAGGTTGTAGCTAAAGACAACATCATCGGCGTCGATAGGATGTCCGTCGCGAAAATAAGCTTCTGGGCGTAAGTGAAAAATCACCCAACTCCTATCCTCAGGATACTCAACCTTATGTGCAATTAGGCCATATTGAGTAAAGGGCTCATCTGCAGAGGTCACCATTAAGGTATCGTACACAAGTGCAAGATTATCGGCAGGACTGCCCTTGGCAATATATTCATTTAAGCTATCGAAGGTACCCTTACCCGCTAAACGTAAGGTGCCGCCTTTTTTAGCCTCCAACGATGTATAGTCAAAGTGGGTAAAATCAACAGGGTATTTAGGCTCGCCATGAATAGCAATTGCATGGCTTTTAACCACATCAAATGCAGCATAGACCTTGATTGAGTAGGTATTTAGCAGAATAAGGCAGCTTATTAACGCGAAATTTAAGAAGGTCGCATTCATTTGTACATCCCGACCTTTTTTATAAACAGCCATTTTATTAGGTTATCCACGAAAACTATCGATTAAAACGATTAAAATCATACCGATCTCGCGGTAGATTTAATGACGCATCTAATGATGCTATTGATTAATATAGCACTTATTATTTTATAGTCGCTTTATGTGTAAACGATAACTTACACAAATAGGGAGTCATTCATTTAAATGAAATCAACCTTAGATTTCCTTATACTTTAAAGCAGAAACACCGTACATATTATATACATATATTGAGCCATAAAATCTCAGTTATAGACGAATGGCACCATTTTTTATCTCTATTAACCGTATACAAGCTGATTATGGGGAACCGGCCGTATAAATTAAAATATTGCCAGTATAAAGCACCCCGTCGGGTATTATATGCACATACTCGGCTTATAGGTCACAGTAGCTCACAATAATGATCGGCCTACTTACCCAACGAACACACCGTATAAGTTCGCATAGAGGTATAATCCAAGTCTAGCGAACAACGAGAGTCCTTGATGATCAAACCAACCCATTCAACCATTGTAAACAAACCGCTTTTGGATAATCACCAAAGTACCATCACCAATTATATGTATTTAGGCTTGCTGCCTTTTTTTATGGGTGCATTTGGCCCTTGGGTATTGATCGATTACGAACCGCTTTTTATCAAGGCTTTTTTATTATATTCATCGATCATCTTTTCTTTTTTAGCCGGTGCCCTTTGGGCAATTGCTTTATTTGTTGTATCACAAAATACCACAGCCGATGACCAGCCATCGCAAGGCAACCCTAGTAAGGAGCGTAACTCACGTTATATTCATAGCGCTATTATCTTTTCTCTATGGCCTGTGGTCTGCTATTTTCTAGCACCTCTATATGCGACAGGGCTAATGTTAGTGGGGTTTTTGTTACTTTTACTGTGGGAAAAGAAAACAATTAATACTCTGTACCCTTTGTGGTATCAAGCACTTCGACATAAAATCACTTTTATTGTTATCGCTTGTCATATGCTCACAGTACTGAATATTATTAGGGCTTAAGAGCCACCGGGTAGGCGTCCACATTGATCCAGCAGCCGCTGCCAGCTATGAGTATGCTGCTTAATTGATTGGTTAAATAAATTCCACTCGCTCTCATCCGACAAAAAAGCAGCTTCCCAAAATTCTGTGAATACTATAGATGAGTTTGCATGGCCTGTAGACAAACGATCAATACGTGTCAACAAAGCCTCTGCCTGCTGATGTAATTTGCTTATATAGGGCTGTATCTCGCCAATATAAAATTTTGTAAACACAACTTGGAGAACATCAAATTTTTTATTCGGTTTTTGTTGCAAGCACAATGGCCTACTCGATAGCCTTGCGCCTAAAATAGCATCAGCTTGTGCCAGAAAATGCTGCACGAGCCTCATAGAGTCTCTGATTTCACCCAGCCGCCTAGAAGATGCAATTACACTAAATGCTTGCTCTAGTTTTTCCTCATCGGAGGCAAGGAGCAAATCGGTTTGCGTATAGTGCTTAATAGTATCTAGCGCGCCATACAATTGTGTGGGCATTATAGCGACATTTTCAACATCTAAAGGGTTGACACTCAACGAAAACAGTGTCGAAAACTCCTTGCTTGCAAATGTTGCATTCCAGCGAATAATGGGTAGTTGTTCACGCTTACTATCCACAGATATCTCAAGCACACGAAATAGCTCAGACGACTTATCTAACTGCTGTAAGCACTCTTTACCTAAATGAATAAATTTATACTCATAGAGCATACGCTGCGAAGGCTGTAACACGCGGCCTAAACTGCTATTACGCTGGCCTACGTGCCGCTGTAAATTACAGGTAGATAACTTTAGGAAGTCGAGTAAATTTATCTTTACTGGCGCTATATCGTGGGTTAGTTCACGGCGTACCGGATAGCGTTTTAGTGGTGCCAATTGCTTGAGAGACTTCTGTGTAATCTCGTCTCTCTCAACACCCAAAACATTCGATAGGCGATAGATATAATTATCGAAGATATCCTCTGCACTTTTAGGCCCATTACACGACACCAATAAAGCGGCAAACAGTAAAATCACTAAGTATTTACAAACTGCCAAAAGTGCCTACCTCCATCGCCACTCTACGCCGTATTATTAGAAGGCTAAATAGTTAACTCTACAGAAAGAAGAATAAAAAAAGAACACCTTTTGTATTGCCTTAGTCAATATCGGTAAATCAAAGGTATCAATGGCGAATACGGACATGATTCCCGCAACCACACACTAGTAAGTGCCGCATAAATATTGACAACGAATATTCAGCTATAAGCTATTGTATTTTAAAGCTTTTTATCCATGCCTTATAAAAAGTTTTGTTCTACCCCATCAAAAGAATAATTCGATATAACACCCATCTCAAGCTCGTCTATACTTTTTATTAGATAAAAGAACCCTCACACCATGGTAGAGCGATTATGACAAATAGTGCAGCACTCAACAAAACTGATAAAAAATTTAGACTCATTACTCGCAGTGATTTCGATGGCCTAGTTTGTGCCGTATTGTTAAAACATTTAGAGCTAATAGACGATATTACCTTCGTACACCCCAAAGACATGCAAGACGGCAAAATCACCGTTAGCGATAATGATATATCGACCAATCTACCCTATGTAAATGGCATTCATTTGGCATTTGATCATCACCTTTCAGAGACCTTGCGCAACAAAAAACACGACAATCATATTATTGACCCGGATGCACCATCGGCGGCACGCGTTGTCTGGAAGCACTATGGTGGTCTGGACGTATTTCCTGACACATGGCAAGAGATGATGGATGCCTGCGATAGAGGTGATTCAGCACAATTTAATAAAGAGCAAGTACTCAACCCCGAAGGCTGGGATTTGCTCAATTTTTTGATGGATGCTCGCACAGGCCTTGGGCGCTTTAGGGAATTTAGAATCTCCAACTATAACCTGATGATGGACCTTATCGACTATTGTCGAAACAATACGATAGATAACATCATGAAATTACCCGACGTTGTTGAACGTATTGACTTATATAACGAGCAAAATGCACTTTTCCAAAAACAGCTAAAAGAATGCACTACAGTACACGATAACTTGGTTGTACTGGATTTGCGCGACCAAGAGGTCATCCATGCGGGTAATCGCTTTGTTATCTATGCATTATTCCCACAGTGCAATATCTCTATACATGTTATGTGGGGCTTTCAAAAGCAAAATACGGTATTTGCCACAGGAAAATCTATCTTTGATCGCAGCTCTAAAACCAACGTTGGTGAGCTAATGCTTAAATATGGTGGGGGTGGTCATCAGGCCGCAGGCACCTGCCAAGTAGGCCATAGCCATGCAGAGACAATATTAGGCGAACTCATTAAAGAAATTAACGAAGACGGATAATGGGCTAACGGTATATAACAGTAGTCTTCGAGGTACAAAAAAGCCCGCATATGCGGGCTTTTTATTTAACTCTTATAAAACTAGTCTTAAGAAAAATTGCTACCGGCAAAATCCCAGTTAACTAAATTCCAGAACGCCTCTAAGTACTTAGGGCGAGCGTTACGGTAATCGATGTAGTAGGCGTGTTCCCAAAGATCACACGTTAATAACGGTGTTACACCATCGGTTAATGGGCAACCCGCATTACTGGTGTTAACGATCTCTAGTTCACCAGCCGCATTTTTAACTAACCAAGTCCAACTAGAGCCAAAGTTATTAACCGCTTTATCTGAAAAGTCTTCAACAAACTTCTCATAACTACCCCATTTTGCTGTAATTGCATCACCCAGCGCACCGCTGGCTGCGCCACCACCGTTAGGGCTTAGGCAATTCCAGTAAAATGTGTGATTCCAGATTTGTGCAGCATTATTAAATACACCACCAGAAGATGAAGTAATAATATCTTCAAGGCTTTTGCCTTCAAACTCGGTACCTGGAACCAAACCATTCAACTTAGTTACATAAGTTTGATGATGTTTACCATAATGAAAATCGAGAGTTTCAGATGAGATATGCGGCTCAAGGGCATTTTTTTCGTAAGGTAGAGCAGGTAATTCGAATGACATGAGTTTTATCCTATTTATGATAGTAGTAATTATGTAAATTCGTCTGTGTTAGCGAGTGCTTGCTAACCCACGTAACACACTAGATGTTACATCAGCATAGATTAAAAACTTAACACCTTGGTAAATGAGGCCAACAAATACATTTTCAAGGGAGATACGCAACTAAAGCTATAATAACATAACAGTTTCCTACGACTTTATACCGGTGTTAGATCCTATAATAAGCCATACAGTCTTTTTCCAGCCAAATAGCTCTCAAAATGTGAATCGCCCAATAAAACAGCCCTTAATCCTATATAATTACCGGCGCTGAATTTATATGTTATTTATGTGTCTGATCTAACCACATATATTTATATAACAATTTTTAACAAGAAATAACAACAATACAAAAAGAATTGACCTATGTTTAAATCCTTTTTTCCAAACCCCAAATGGTTTTTTATCTCCGTAGTTTTATGGGCCGCTATCACCAGTATTATTTGGTACAACTTTAATGACTCTATAGGCAACCTCTTTGGCTTGGTAGTCGATGATTCAAAACCCGTGATTGGCCTCGGTCATTTTGTCACCGATTCCTTTATCTTATTTTATGGCTACTATATTGTCGCCATCGGCTTATTTGCGGGATTTTGGTTCAAAGTTGCTCCTCATAAGTGGCAAATTTGGTCCATACTGGGCTCGGCACTTATCTTATTTTCGACGTATTTTTCGGTGCAGGTCTCTGTAGCTATTAATAACTGGCGCAGACCATTTTTTGATGACGTTCAAAATGCACTCTCAAAAGACTCTGATGTTACCGCAGAGCGCCTCTATGATTTGATTATTATTTTTGCCGAGATCGCCTTTCTCGCAATCTTTGTATTTGTTGTTACACGCTTTTTGGTTAGCCACTATATATTTCGTTGGCGCACAGCAATGAACGATTATTATACTGGTCAATGGGAAAATGTTCGCCACATAGAAGGCGCGTCACAGCGTGTACAGGAAGATACCATGCGTTTTGCGACCATTATGGAAAACTTAGGCGTTGCACTGATTGATGCTGTAATGACACTTTTTGCCTTCTTACCCGTACTTTGGTCACTATCACAATATGTCAGCGAGTTACCCGTCGTTGGAGTTATTCCCTATCCATTATTTACCGCCGCAATTATCTGGTCGATATTTGGCACAGGGCTCCTTGCACTAGTAGGCATAAAGCTGCCTGGACTAGAATTCAAAAACCAACGTGTTGAGGCAGCGTATCGTAAAGAATTAGTTTACGGAGAAGACAACCATGAACGCGCACAACCACCAACACTGCAAGAACTATTTTTAAATGTTCGCAGAAATTATTTTAGGCTTTATTTTCACTATATGTACTTTAATGTGGCACGCAGCCTCTATTTACAAGCCGATAATATTTTTGTGTATATCATACTTATCCCAACCATTGCAGCAGGTGCAATTACCTTTGGTATACTTCAACAGATACTTACCGCTTTTAATCAGGTCAGTAACTCGTTTCAATACTTGGTTAACTCGTGGACCACAATCGTCGAGCTGCTTTCTGTTTACAAACGTCTCACATCTTTCGAGGCGGCTATACATCACGAACCACTGCCCGATATTGATCAAGAATTTTTAGCAAAAGAATCTCAATAAGAACGATATTCAAACATGGAGGCCAACTTGCCAACGACAGCAAAAACGATCGTGATCACAGGTGCCAGCAGCGGTATTGGCGCTGCTACCGCGGGTGTATTTTTAGAAGCTGGCTGGAACGTTGTGTTATTAGCGCGGCGTTTAGACAAACTCGAAGAAATAAGCGCCAATTACAATAATGCGCTAAGCATAGCCTGTGACGTTACCGACGAGAACTTGGTTGCAAAAAGCTTTGCGCAAGCGGCTAAGCACTTTGGTGGTATAGATGTATTATTTAATAACGCTGGTATTTTTCCCGTAGGCTCGCGCTTTGATCAAATATCACTTGAGGCATGGCAGTCATCAGTTGATATTAACTTAACCGGCATGTTTATCTGTGCTCGCGAAGCGTTTCGCCATATGCTTAGCAATGGCGGGCGTATTATTAATAACGGCTCTATTTCGGCAAGTACACCAAGGCCGCACTCTGCCGCTTACTCCTCGACCAAACACGCCATTACCGGTCTAACTAAAAGTATTGCACTAGATGGCCGCGACTTAAACATATGTTGCGGTCAACTTGATATCGGAAACGCAAGAACCGAGCTGATAGAAAACCTAATACAACACGGCGGAGAAATGCCAACAATGAACGTTAGCGACGCTGCCAATGCCGTATTGCATATGGCCCAGCTACCGCTAAGCACTAATATTTTATCGATGACGATTATGGCAAACCAAATGCCTTTCGTAGGACGAGGATAAACATAGCGTCGTTAAGTATCGCTCTACCGATTCAACCAACATTCAATTAAGAGCGCTAGCCAACCGCCATTAGTTTACGTTTTTCGCTTGAAGCTCTTGTCTTTTTTGCTTTTAATGCATTGATAGACCCATTCCACTTTAACGTTAGCATCGCAATAAATACGATCGCATTAGCCACAAGAAGACCTATAAATAAGGTGCCAGCGTAGTAGCTAAGGATAGTGAGCGCAGGCACATCAAAGTTTAGCGTTTTACTCACACCAAGCACTATAGGAAAAAGCCAAGAGACAAAAGAAATAACAGTAATAAATACGAGTCGCTTTATATCACTCTGGTTAAAAATATCAAAGAATGACTTTCCAATGCCTCCTTCAATTTTATTCAGCACATAAGAGTGTATAAAATATCCATTGACCGATAACACACATACGACAACGACTTTCGCCCATACTTTAGGGTTATACATAAGATCAGGCGTATAAAGATAATAATAGGCAATAAATAATAAGCCAGTCACCCACAATAACGTAAGACCGATAAAAACAAAGTGAGAGATAAAATGTATTAAACCTACCTTACCTTTTGTAATAAGGCCTTTGCTAAATTTAATAAGCAGGATATCCAAAAACCAAGCGCCACCAACACCTAATGCCAAACCGGACAAATGAAAAAAAAGGATAATAGACTTTAAATCGGAATGATTAGCAAATACCCCATCTAGATAGCCCACCATAAAGTGCTCCAACGATATATTGATGCATATCTTATAAAAAACTCATTTCAATTTTTTAATACGCGTTAATTTATATCGTTACCTTATAAGAAAGCTCTTCTTCTTTCGTTGAAGCAACACGCATAAGTTATGCGGCATGGTTTGCAAAAAAATATATTGGGGAAAACACAACCCCACCTAAAAATAGGTCATACAGCTTGAGACTTTAGCCTATTTAGCTCCGCTATCGCTTTTTTCTTTTTAAGAAACGCATCAGTAAAACCAATAGAGACCCACTCAGTATGTTCAGCCAACATTAACTCAGGGAAAAATTGGCTTTTATCTTTTAGAGCGACTCTCACATCAACAGACACACCATTTACAACGCCAGAACTCCCGACAAACTTCTTTAACCGTATATTTTTAATATCATTCCATGAAATAAAAAAATAGTCAGAATCGTACTTTTGTAGTTTAGGACAGGGAACAAACACACCTTGGTTACTGGTCTTAAAATAGACCATCTGCTTCCATGAAGTTAAACGGTACGCACTCACCAATGCAAAAAAAGAAATCGTATAAAAGAAGTATTTAAGCCATAAAGAGGAATCTCCGGCCCAAGAAGAATAAGTAACTGCCAACAACAAAAAACCTAACGCCATAGCAGAGACGACTGTTATCAAAAAATATCGCGCCCAGGCTGGCATAGAAAAAATAATTTCATTGTCCATCATCAACACCTACAACAAGGGGCACTAAAAATCACACACTAAACCAACTGGAGTATCTAACTATGCTTATAGCCTATTAATCATTCCAATTGATTTCTTTGCTTTATTAAAGAGAGCACCTTGTATGCGCAAAACCCCATAAGCACAACACCAACAGTTAGAAGAGCATTAACTACACTCGCATCATTTAACAAAGGGTGAAAAGCATCACCATTAGCGGCAAACTTACCATACAACCCCAAACCAATCATAATGGAAGCCGGGAGGTCGAGCACAATTAAAAAAATGATCTTTTTTTGAATATCTTCTTTTGTTGTCATATTATTATCTCTTTAAACACTCATTCAGCTTAATCGCAAAAAAGTCGATACCGATTTTTCGACAAAGCCATTGATAAAAATCATCACCTACTAGAAACTACTTAACATACCGTTATAACAACTTGTTTTAATCTGAAATTCCATGGGGCGGATAGAGGCATCATCATACATAGACTAAAAAGTCTTCATCCACAGAGGATAAAGATTGAAATAACGTTTTAATTGCTAAAGAGTGAACCTGAGAAACCCTTCCTTTTGACAAACCTAAAATCTCAGATATTGCCTGAAAAGAAAATTCGTAGAAATAGTGATAGTAAATAACATCTTTTTGCTTCTTGTTTAATTCGTCCAAACAAGACATAAGGATTTTTGAAACATTAGATTGATTAACATTCTGCTCCAATGACACTTCATCTAAAAAAATATTATCAAAGAGCTCATCTAATGCTGAATCCATAAAAGCATCAATAATAAAGGATGAAACGCTATTGAATTTTTCATTTAAGTCAGAATTTTTACTAAAATTTAGAACCTTATTCTTAGATTTTCTTTTATATAAACTGACACTTAATTTTTCTGAATAACTATAAATGCCATTTAATATTGCCCCTTTAATCCTAAAGGAAGCAAATGTTCTAAATGATGCGCCTTTTTCTGAATCATAACTTTTCTTAGCCTCAAGAAGACCTATAACACCAAAATGTTTGTAATCTTCAAAATCTACCGAGTCATCATATCTACGAATATAGAGAGCTGCAGCAATTCGATTGACGAAATCCAGCTCCTCTAACTCATTATCTAACAAACGATTCATTTAACAATAGCGAACTAACGTCATGAAAAACTTTCCATCAATGATTTCACAACGATTAACCATCCGTCGATTAAAATAAACATAAGCACCTTAATTGGCAAAGAAATCAGCATTGGAGGAACCATCATCATACCCATCGACATCAGGATACTTGCTGTCACTATATCAATTAAAAGAAAGGGCAAGAATATAACAAACCCGATTTGGAAAGCAGTTTTAAGTTCACTCAACATAAATGCAGGAATAAGTTGAACAAAGCTAACATCTTCCACAGAATCTGGAATTTCTACTTTAGCTAGGTCAATCATTAGCATTAAATCTTCTTCTCTCGTCTGATCTAACATGAATGTTCTCAGAGGAACCTTGCCCAAATCAATTGCTTGTTGAACAGATATTTGCTCTTCAATATAAGGTTGAATCGCACTAGCATCTATCCTTTCAAAAACTGGCATCATATTAAATATGGTTAAAAATAAAGCCAAGCTAATCAATACGGTATTGGGAGGAGTCTGTTGCATTCCCAAAGCAATACGCAGCATCGACAACACAACAATAATGCGAGTAAATGATGTCATGATAATCAATAATGCGGGAGCGAGACTTAAAGCCGTCAGGCCAAATAGCACTTTTATAGCATTGGCGATTTCAACATTATTTTCATCTGGAAAATCAATAGATAAACCTGGAGCTGAAAAATCAGCCGCCATAGAAAAACTTGAAAAAAGGAATAATAGAAATAGAGAGAAAAATTTCATAATAACTCATGAGATTGATTGGTAGTATGCGGCAAAACTGATATAGCGTTATCTTTCTCAGCAATAATATACTTGATGTTTTCAATTTCAATTAAATGCACTGTCAGCTTCATGGACACCTTCTTTGAAGACAACAATCCAATCAGTGATGAATTTGGTAGTTTTTTTTGACTGCTATAGACTATTTTTTTCAAAAAAAAGACAACAGCGAGAATCAAAACCACCATAAAGAAAAGTATTAATATAATCTTCTTTAAATCGGGCTTATCTGCACTTTCTTGCTTCATTTCAAAAGGCAGTGACTCGTTGTTTGGAGCGGCCTCATTCTCTTGAGCTGAGACAGAAAGATTAAAACCCATGAAAAACAATAATGTAACGAACAATAAAGTTCGAGAAATCATGAGCCAAGCTCTGTTATTTTTATACCAAACTGGTCATCGACAACAACCATAATCCCTTTAGCGACTAGCTTATCTTTTATATAAATATCAAGTGCCGTATTTACCTTTCTATCTACTTTGACGACAGACCCTTCTTTTAATGACATTAGCTCTTCTACATTAATTGAAGAACTACCCAAAACAACATTCATTTTAACCTTTAGGTCTTTAATAACATCAACATTGCTGGATAAGATACTTTCGCCTGAGAGTAAACCCTCTGCTATTTCTTTTAACTCTAACTCACTCACTGACATGGAACACACCTACTTATAAATTACTTATTTTCCTGAAACTTTTAAGGCCAACTGGCCATCTCTTGCGCCTAGATATCCATTAAAAAGTAGATTCCCCTTGTGGTCATGCACTGACATAGGAGAATCAATTTTTTTCTCTAAACAAATAACATCACCGACACTAATAGTAGAAAGCTCTGAAATACTAATATCAACATCACCATAGTTAACATTTACTTCGGCCATTTCATGATGGACAGAAACAATACGATCAGCAAAAGAACCTTCTGGTGATCTCTCTAGCTCTTCCTCCACTACGAGCTCATCTATGAATGCCATTGACAAATATAACGATAAATTAAAATCATTATTTCTTAGTCGAACCTCGACTAATTCACTACTCACGCCTTGCGTTGCTTGAGGGTTCATAATATGAAGTTTTTCATGCATATCATTTGGATAGAACTTGTCAAATGCATAATCCGATAAAAAGCTAGATATACATTTTTGAAACAAAAAGTCCAACAATTTACTCTGTAAACTAGAATCGCTATTATGAACAATCATACTTGCTACAGACTGCTTACATTCTTTGTAAGACATACCTAGAAAAAATTTATCTTGGTGAGCAATGCAAAGATCTAACTCTATGGTATTGGAACATTCACTATCCTTTAAAGAAGCAACGTCCACTTCCCATACATCATCGTAAAGTAAGTGCCATTGAGAAGACCAATTATTGGCAACCTTACTTGTATGCATTTTTATTTGTTGCTCAATGGCATCACTTAACAACAGGAACCTTATTGTATCGCTCATTGCCCTCGACCAATATTTATAAGTTGCTCGATCATTTCATTTGCTGTCGACATTATTTGTGAAGAAGCCTGAAACCCACGTTGAATAATAATCAAATCCGTAAACTCTTGAGTCAATTCAACGTTAGATATTTCAACAGAACCACCAACAATATCACCCATAACACCCTCAGAAGCACCTCCTATAATGGGTTGCTGCTGTCCAGTTACTAAAAATATACTATTACCTATCTGTCGCAAAGTTTGTAATTCAGTAAACCAAGCTAAGCCTAACTTTCCTACGTTAGCTCTTTCATTATTGGAGTAAATTGCCTCGATCACCCCATTTGCACCGATTTCCGTCCTCAACAAAGACCCAACCGCAATACCATCTTGCGAATCCACGGCTAAACTAGACGTTGTTCCAGTTGAAAAGCCCGTTGTTTGACCAAATGAACCTGGCTCACCAAAATCAAACGCAACAGTATTTACGCTGCCTCCTGGTGGTGTATAAGAAAACGAAAACTGATTAAAGTCAGTCTCTGGCGACCCATCAGCCTGAAAACGCACCTCTAGATCAGAAGCTATTTCAGTATCATTTTCATCAAATATATCAATTAGCCAACTTCTTGGTGTTGCTGCGTTATTATTCTCAAAGACAGCCCTAAATGATTGGGCTTCACCTAGGTTATCAATCACTTCTATATTATCTATTTCGTGCTCTGTAGCACCTGCAGATAAATTTCCGCTAAAGGTGACTTCAGTTGTCGGCTGTGGCTGACTAGTGCGAAAGTTGTTGATATTTATTTCAGTCAACTTATCATTTGCATCTAGACCTGCAACACGTAAACCCAGTGACGAATTCACTAAAAAACCGTCGTCATCAAATTCAAATTGCCCAGACCGAGTGTATAAATTACGGTCATCATCACGAAGAATAAAAAAACCATTACCATTAATGGCAACATCCGTATCATTTCCAGTCTGCTGTATATCTCCTTGCTCAAAACTAAATATCGTTCCAGCATCGGTGACACCAGCGCCCGTTTGCTGACTGGAAGGCTGATTACTACCTTCCGCAGAGCGGTTATATTGATAAAATAAATCCCTGAATAATAAATCGCTACGTTTAAATCCCGGGGTATTCAAATTTGCAACATTATTACTGATGGCATCCAACCCTTTAGAAAAAGTCAGTGTTCCTGTAGCAGCGGTGTAAATAGTACCTAACGTCATAGCAATCTCCCTGATTATGGCTGTCTAACAATACGTATTTGACTTAAACCTACACCTACAATGGGGTCACCGCCATCAACCTGAACAACCAGTTGCGGAGATCCATTGTTGAAAGTCACCGTTGTCACTTCACCGACTTCATTTGTTGCAGCCGTTGTTACTTCAACTGTTTTCCCTATAAGGTCTACCGCTTGATCGATCGATTGTATTGATAGTAGAGAATCAATTTTATCGTTTAACGATTGCGTTTGAGTCAAATTTGTCAACTGAGCAAATTGAGCAATAAATTCACTGTTGTCAACAGGCTCTAACGGATCTTGAAAATTCAACTGTGCTAATAACACTTCTAAAAAATCATCTTCGCCTATACCTGCCCGCTGTGAAATACTGGTATCTTGAGCATTTGCAATACTTTCAATTTCCATAACCCCTCCTAATAAACCATATCAATAATATATCTTTCATCGGCTTTATCGGCCACTTTAGCTTCCCAAACAACATCCCCATTAAGTTTCAACTTATGGATATCTTTTTCAAACACTCTTTTCAATTCATTCACAAGGCTATCTATTTGCTTCTTGTTTAAATTACCAGTGACAACATCTCGAACAACTAGCTCACCATCTGCCAAAAGTTTCACATTAAATTTTTGCACTTCATTTAATGGTTGAAAAGGTCTCTGTTCCCTAATCAAACCACTTTCGCTGGCTGATTTACTGCCAATTAAAGGCTGCTTAATATCATTAGTAGCATTCAAAATGGTCGCCAATGCCTTATACTGTGGCAAAAGAGAAGACACTTTTATTTCTTTAGTAATAGGTTCCTTATAATGAGAAGCACCTACATCTCGATGATCCAACCTTGCTTTACTGTCCGCTACATTATTAACAGCACTTTTTGTCTCAAGCTCTTTTTTCGTATTTGCGAATTCATCTAGCAAAGCGGTATTATTCTTTTGCTCAGGCAAATTATTTTTTTCCGCATTCGACTTTGGCAGTTCACTATACATTTGCTTTTCGAGCTCTTTTCTCCACGAGGACTGATTCTCATGAAAATCACTCGTAGCAACCGGTGTTTTTTTGGCATATGACAAACCAGCAAGACTAGCATCAACCTTATTCATAAAGAAAGTTATCCACTATTGATTTATTATTTACATCTTCCAATTCTTTTTCCTGCTTTTTGACCTCGATCTGATCCATTTCTATATTATTTTTTTCTATTATATTTTTATATAATTTAGCTTCTTGATATTTTTCTTTTACTTTTTCGAGCTGCCTTGTATAACGCTTAGATAGAGATCGCGACAAAATTTCGTCTCGAACAAGCTCATCCTGCAAGAGAGTTAAATATTCATAATATTGGCCAAACAATTGAATA
This sequence comes from uncultured Pseudomonadales bacterium, assembly GCA_947488935.1. Taxonomy (GTDB): domain Bacteria; phylum Pseudomonadota; class Gammaproteobacteria; order Pseudomonadales; family Cellvibrionaceae; genus CANLBN01. The sequence continues at coordinate 27,475 of CANLBN010000003.1, read as the reverse complement.
TTAAAAAACTCTCCTTCTCTTACATTATCGAGCTTATTCAAAACGGCAGTAATGTTCTTTTTCTTCTCATCGATTTTATTTTGACTCGCTTCAAGCTCTCTATTAATGGATAAAGCAACTCTTTGCAGGCCCTCTAATTCCATGGATTTATTTCTTTCTATAAAGCCATATAATTTTTTTTTAGAACGATATATTTCCATTAGAATCTAAGCACATACCTTGCGAAGCAGCTTTATAGTTGTTGACCTATCGACAGAGTCTTGTGACTTCTGTGTCAAAAAACTATTGATACTATCCAGCCTTGAAATAACGTCATCTAGCTTTGGATTAGCTCCCGATTTATAAACACCGACATCGATCATCTCCTGATAACGTTCATATAACTCCAGCATTCCCACAAATTTTCGCACGAGCTCATACTCAGCAGCAGAAATAAGCTCATCAATCAATCGACTACTACTTTGCAGAACATCAATAGATGGAAAATGCCTTTTATTAGCTAGTTTGCGTGAAAGATATATACCACCATCTAATATAGAGCGCACCTGGTCTGCAATAGGTTCATTATTATCATCACCATCCACTAACACTGTATAAAAAGCTGTTATAGAGCCTCCGCTTGGATGAGTGCCGCCTCTTTCCAAAAGCCTTGGTAACATAGCAAATACCGATGGCGTATAACCTCTAGCAGTTGGAGGCTCGCCAATCGATAGCCCTATTTCGCGCTGAGCCATTGCAAAACGTGTGACTGAATCCATCGTCAACACTACATGCTTACCTTGGTCTCGAAAATACTCTGCTATTGTTGTTGCTCCCCACGCTGCATGCGCACGAACCAGTGCATTTTCATCGGAGGTTGCTGCAATAACAACGGACTTCTTAAGTCCTTCTTCACCTAAAATATCTTGAACAAAATGGGAAACTTCTCTACCGCGCTCACCTACTAATGCAATGACATTAACATCTGCCTCAATGTCTTTAGCAATCATACCCAGCAGTGTACTTTTACCTACCCCACTACCAGCAAAAAGCCCCATCCGCTGCCCTTTGCCGACTGTTAATAGGCCATCTATAACCTTTACACCAGTATGTATTACATCTTTTATCAATGGGCGCTCTAAAGGGTTTTGAGGTTGCCCATACAATGAGTAATGCTGTTTAACTAAGGGCGCAGGCTTTCCATCCAATGGCTGTCCAAAAGCATCAAGCACTCTACCCAATAAGCTATCACCAACGGGCATTTCAACACGGCGACCGGTGGCAACAACTTCACTACCAACACTAATTCCAGAGATATGCCCATATGGCATCAACAAAATACGGCCATCTTTTATCCCTATTACCTCAGCAGAGATTGCCTGAGTTTGAGTACCAGAGTAAATCTCACAGTGCTCTCCAACAAATGCATCTAGCCCTTCGGCGCGAACCGTCAAACCGATGCAATCGCATACTTTGCCCACACTGCGGGTAAAAACACTATTATTAATGGCATCAAGATAGGCTTGCATAAAATTAATTAACCTTGTTGAGTCTTGTGAACATTCAACAATAGTGCTTTCAATTCAAGCAATTGCTTCTCTAATTTGGCCTCAACGCTTCCGCGTCCAGTTTTGATAATGCAACCTCCATGGCTAATATCATCAGATTTAATAATATTTCCCTCAATGAATTCGTCATTTAACAGAGACTCATAATCATGTTCCGAGACATAGATATCGATATTTTTCGGATCAGAAATTTTTTCTATCGTTAACCTTAAAATTTCTTTAACTTGTTGTTTAGAGCCCGCAGAGTCGCCGACAAGGCGACAGATTGCCGCATACACAATTTCTAAGCACATGCTTTCTTTTTGATATATATCCGAGACTACCCGCTCCTTGATTTCATTAAGTATTCCCTCACCTGCGTTCAATCTCTTGTCTACAAGCAATTGTATTTCCTTATCCGCTTGAGCCATGCCTTCTTCATAAGCCGTTTGCTTAATACTTTCTTGCTGATCTTCGGCCAATTGTTTTAATTCATCATATTGGGTTTGTAGAGTCTCAATATCCTCTTTTAAAGATGCATTTTCTTTATGCAATTCCTCTATTAAGGCCTGTGATTTTCGCTGAGCTAACTGTCCCTGCTCAGTCGTATCTGTCTTACACGCATTCGATACAAACTCTTTATGAAGTATTGCGTGATCACTTACTAGAGACTCAACAGCATCACCATATTCAAGTATTTTTTTTGAATCACTCATTTCGGGTGAACGTATAACAACTTTCAACTTATCACCTCATCTATTTTACCGAACGCGCTTTGTTCTAGGTAGCTCACTATCGCCCGCTTAATAGGGGACGAGAGAGTGCTAACATACATTTTCATATGCTCTCTGATATCACTGCTAATATTTATCGGCAACATAGATATATACTTCGTAGACCAAGGCCAATTTTTAACTGACAAGACCATAGCCACCATTGCAGGAGGCTCATCTGACAATATGCTAAAAATCTCTGTCGGTGTAAGTTCATCGAGCTTTTTGGTGATCTCTATATATTCTGACGGCGCCTCATCATCAGAAGTTAGCGAGCTATTATCTTTAAGGATATCTGAGATAACACTGTCATTCTTTTCTATACCTATTTCTGATAGCTCATTCATCAGCAGCTTTAATTTTTTTGACTGAGATTCAGATAGATTATCTAAAATCCAGCTTTGATCATTTTCATCAAGGTTATATAAGGCTAAAGCTGATTTTTTATATATGTCTATATCTTCAACTTTGAACGTAATATCTTTCATTGCCTATCCAAATTAATTTTATTAAAAACAGCACTTAACTCACCTTATCTTGCCGAAAAACACTCAGCTCTGTGGCGTTTCACTCAACCAATGCTGAAGCTGCATCAACACTTTTTCTCTCTCAAATGCATCTAATTTTTTTCTTTTCTTATCAGCAGTTCTGCGTAAAAAGATATAACCAATAAAAAATAAGAAAGAAAAAGCACAAAGAGCAATAATAAAAATCTGATGCTCTTTCACTCTCTCTAAAAATGGTATTCCCAGGCTATCCTCAGCAACTTTAACCTGTAACAAATCAACATTAGGCATAGATGAATCTAAGGCATTCTCTAAGACTGGAAAGTGATCCATTTCGTTTGATATTACAGCGATTACCGGCTCATCAGGAAGGTCATAAGAGTAGATCGCTATAGAATCTCCTCTATTACTATCTACTCCAGCAGCAACTTCAATTAGCCGTTGTATTTCTTCTTTTTTATTTTCCGATAATACACTGGGCAACATCACACCAATATTTACCTTCGTAATTCGCCCCGGAGCCTCTATTGTTTCAGCAATAGACTTCCCCAATTTATATTCAACTTCTCTCGTGACATTCTGCCCACTTTTTTTGTTTTTTTGGCCACTCACTCCAATTCTAGATTCTTTCTCTTTAGAGATAGCCAGGCCATTTTCAGCAGGAATCATCTGCTCTTCCATTGTTTTTACCTGGCTAAAATCCATAGCAATGTCGACACTAATTCCTAGCTTTTCTACATCAAAACCCTTAGCCAGTACTTTTGTGATTTTATTGGCTAAGTAATTCTCCATATTCATTTTTTGCTGTAACTGCCAAGGAACCATTTGCACGTACTGATCTTCCGGTACTGGTTGAGATAATGTTTTACCTTTGTGATCGCTTATAGTAACCATTGATTCCTTTAGCCTTGGAACTGCAGCCGATACCAGCCTCTGCATACCCACAATCTGCCCTCTATCTAGGTAGGCTCCATTTTGCAACAAAAGAGTAACCGAGGCCGTTGGCTCTTGTTTATTATCACGAAATAGTTTTTTATCTGGCATAACCAAATGCACACGTGCATTTTTTATATGGTCTAGTGACGAAATTGTGCGCTGTAGCTCACCCTCTAGTGCACGCTGATAATTAATTTTTTGAGCAAACTCAGTCATACCAAAATCAGAATTATCGAACACCTCATAGCCAATACCACTCTTTAATGCAGTATTAGAACTCATTAGCTTTAAGCGCGTACTATGTACATCTTTTGCAGGAACTTCTAGTGCACCACTGCTTCCATTAATACGATAGCTACTTTCAATTTTATCCAACTGACTCGCTATTTCTGCCGCATCCTCTATCTGCAACTCAGGGAATAGCGGTTTATAATCAGCTCTGATTAATAACCAATATGCAGAAAAACCTGCAACCAATAAAATACAAGCTACACCTATAATGAAAGGGATCCTTGCACTATCTTTAATACTACTTAACATCAAGTTATTCCTTTCTAATAATTAAATTTGCATTCGCATAATTTGTTGATATCCCTCTAAGGTTTTATTACGAACCTCTACCATCAGCTCAAACGATAAGCGCGCTTTATTTAAACCCAACATCACCTGATGCAAATTATCTGTCTTGCCAGCGGCAAACTCTCTTAAGCCAAGCTCCGCTGAATTTATTTGGTCGTTAATAACAGATACCTCACTCGCAACAAGATCGCTAAAACTAGCCCCATTAGCCTGTTGGTAAGGTTGCGTTGACAATGCTTGAATATCAGTACTTGAATTTAAACTGCTCAATGCAGCAATTGACTCTATCATCATAATCTCCCTAGATATCTAAAGCAGCTTGGGCAATAACACTACCCGCGTTAACCACTTTAACATTTGCCTCATAAGCACGAGTAGCTTCCAGTAATGTCACCATTTCTGATACCGGATCAATATTGGGGAACTCGACCATGCCATCTGAATTCGCATCTGGATGCCCAGGTTTATGCACAAGCTTTGTTGGATTTTGAATAGGCTGAATATCAGTTACAAGGCTTCCTCCAAATGCGTTTTCTTGAAAACTGGAAACCAATCCAGAAAATCGATTAGCGCCAACTGCCTCACTGATAATCACCTGCAGTGGCTGATAAGGTCCCCCTGCTGCTGTTCTTGTTGTCTCACTATTCGCCAAATTTAAAGCAACCACATCAACACGGGCCTTTTGTACCGACATCCCCGCCTCACCAATATCAAATACTGAAAAATAACTCATTACCGACCTCCTCGACCGCGAACAGCCATGCCCATTATTTCGCCTCGCTTTGAATTAGCTTCTAACAAAGCACGATACTTTAGTACTGTTTCTGTCAACTCAATGACTTCTTTATCTATCTCAACTTCTTCACCTGTAGATTGAATCAATGCATTCTTATCGGCTACTAGAGCATTAATAGACTCAATCTCTTGAGCTAATATTTTTTGAGAACTAGGTGAGTCAGCTGCCAAAGAAAAATTAGCAACGTATTCATCAAAGCTGACTCTCTGAGCGGTATAGTTTTCTGTACTCACATTTGCAATATTCTGAGCAATTACTTCATGCCTTAGTAAAAGAGCATTAAGAGAAGAAACAACCAGTTTCGGGGTAACACCACCAAGATCTTCTATCATATCGTTATACCATCATTAGCTATTTTCATTTTATTGAATCACAAGCTCCGCATGTAAAGCACCAGCACGCTTAATACTTTGTAAAATAACAATAATATCTCTACTACTTGCTTTCACTTTATTTAAAGCAGAAACCAATTCAGACACACTAATGTTATCGGGAAGGGAGATATTAAATGGAGCCTCTTCGGTAACCTCTATTTCGGATTGCGCAATAACTTCTGTTCTAACGCCAGGCCCTGTATTTCTCACCAAAAATGGTTGTGATGCTGAAAATTCGGTTTTAATATTTACATTTAAATCACCATGAGTAATGGTGATAGGTGATATCTGCACTTCGCCACCGGAGACAACTGTTCCCGTTCTCTCATTCACAACAATTCTAGAGGGCGTATCAGGTAAAACGCCTATCTCTTGAATCGAACTAATAAACCCAACTACATTACCTTTTTGATCTTCTGGCAATTTAATGAGAATCCTACCCGGACTTTGTGCTTGAGCAATATTCAAACCAAATCGTTGATCAATCGCTTGAGAAATTCGAAACGCTGTCGCAAAACTAGGATCATGTAGCTTTAGTCCTATTGAACCATCGTCATTAACTAATCTTGTCGCTATAGGCTTTTCAATAATAGCGCCCCCAGGAACCATTCCTGCGGTCGGATGATTTTTCTGTACCAAATTGCCATTAAAATCATAACTAAAACCACCAACGGATATTGGTCCTTGAGCTAATGCATATGATTGTTGATCTGCACCTATCAAGTGAGTCATCAGCAATGTTCCACCTACCAAGCTTCGGGAGTCACCAATTGATGTGATATTAATATCAACTCTATCACCAGCCTCTGCGAATGGCTCTAACATAGACGTCACCATCACTGCTGCTGCGTTACGGCTACTCACGTCTTCAACGGGGACATTGACACCAAATCGCAATAGGATATTTTTAATCGACTGAAATGTAGAGCGGCTACGGATGGAATCACCAGTACCAGCTAATCCAGTCACAATCCCATAACCGACCAAAGCATTATCTTGAACGCCCTGAAGGCGTGTTAAATCCTTTACCTTTACAGTTGATGAACCATAAACCAGTGGACAAGAAACCATTAGAATTAAAAATATTATATTTTTCTTTAGTCTTTTCATTTTAAAAAACCCACCCTAAAACACGCGATAGAATCCCTGGCTTTTGCTGTCTACCTAGCAAACCATCACCAACGTAAACAATATGAGCATCTGCGATACGTGTTGATAATATAGTGTTTTCTGCACTCACATCATCTGCCCTAATACGGCCTTGCAATTCGATATGTTGTTTTTCTTCATTAAATTCTATTAACTGCTTGCCCTTAATAAGAATTTCACCATTATCATAAATTTCTTGAACAGAAACCGACACACTCGCAATAAGTCGACCTTGCCGGCTAGTGCTGCCATTACCTTCAAAGGTTGAACTTAGGTCAATACTACCGCTTTCAGTACTTAGTGGGTCTGTTCCTCGTATAGAAGCAGATAGACCAGTATCTCTTTCTGTTTCACTACCCGCACTAGTCGATGCTGATGCTTGTTCATAAATCAAGACTGTTACAATACTTCCTTTCTGTAAATTGCGCTGATCTGAATGCAATGGACTATAGGAACGATCACTATAAAGACTCTGTGCTGACACACTTAAAGAAATCATACAGATAAAAAACATACGCACTATAAACATTATTTATTCCACCCTTACTGTTTGTTCTCCGACAATCATTGCCATATAACTATTTTTTGTTGAAGGATTCAGTACTTTAATTTTTTCTTTAAGGTTACCGTCCTTTAAAGCAACTGCTTTTGTTTTAATATCAACACCATTAAGACCTAGATAAACATCGACAAGATCTCCCCTTGAGATCAAAGGAATAACACCTAATGTTTTAACCAGCAAAACATCCCCCGCAGACATCTCTCTTAAAATTTTTCGATTATCAACAATGTACTGACTATCTGCTGGCATACCATTCAAACGTGCCACATCTATAACTTCTTCTGTAAACATTGCATATTCTAAATGGCTGTTTTGAGGTATTTTTTTTGCAGCAATATAAACGTTTTGCATCGCTTTTATGCGATACCAAATTTGGTAGCTATGGTATTGCTCATTATCTACCAGCACATCGACCCAAATACTCATACGCTTAGATGCTTTCAATGACATACTTGGCTTTGAGGCAAAAATTTCAATGTCTCCATTTTTGGGAATCAAAATAGAGTCTGGCTTTTTTGCTATTTCATAACTGAAGTCAATATATTCTTTTTCTACTAACCAACTCTCTAGAGCCTTACTTGCCGTCGTTATTACTTTATTTGTTGAAAGCTCTTTTCCTGCTGCTCTAACCTTAACTACTCGACTGCCTGTCCATGCTATTGGGACGATAAGATCCGGGCTAGAACGATAAAGCTTCGCCTTTACTTTTTCAGCAGTTAAATTAACACTCAAACCTGGACGGGGGCTAACACCAATCTTTATACGCCCAATCAATGCTGCTCCACTACCCGACACTATCGCCAAATCAGATAAAGTGTATATTTCATTATCGACAGAAACTTCTTTATGCATCTTGACAGTAACACCTGCAAAAGCAAAAGAAGAAAATATCAACAAGAAAAAGGCGACGGATTTTTTCACAAAACGATCCCTTAACGCCTTAATGTATTAATGATTGATAACATTTCATCGGCAGCTTGGACCACCCTAGCATTCATTTGATAGCCACGTTGAGCAATAGTTAAGGAAGTTAACTCTTCAACTAAATTTACATTTGAACTCTCTAAAAAGCCCTGCCTTAACTCACCAAAGCCCAACTCCCCAGGTCGACCATAGGAAACATCTCCAGAAGCCTCTGACGGAAGATACAAACCAGAGCCGAGTGGTGATAATCCGGCCGGGTTAATAAAATTAGCTAACTCAACTTGACCAATTTCAATTGCCTCGTTCTCTCCATTTAAAGAAATAGAAACAACGCCATCAGAATTAATAAGAACTTGCTGAGCATCTGGAGGAATTTGTATTGACGAACTCAAAGCAAAACCGCCCACGCTCGTTAACACACCATTATTATCTAGAGATAAACTACCAATACGCGTATAAGCGTATTCTCCATCAGGGGTAGTCACTTCCAGAAAGCCATTGCCCTGTATAAAAATATCTAATTCTCTTTCTGTAGGCTTTGGATCACCTAGCGTAAATACTTGATCAACAATACCTGCTGTCGTACCTATACCGGTAGATTGCTCTAAATTATTAATCAAACCAAGCGAGGTCGACCCTAATTGACTAGAGACTAGGTTTTGAAAATTAACTTTGGATTTTTTATAGCCATCTGTATTTACATTGGCCAAATTATTCGCAATTGTTTCAACATGTGTTTGCTGTGCCTGCAACCCTGTCGATGAGATACTAAAAGCATCTAACATGTAAAGCCTCCTTTAAAAATTACCGAGTTCGTCTAATGCTGTTTCCAACATACCATCATACCCACGAATCACTTGCTGTGTCGCTTCCATATGCCGAACAAGAGAAACCATTTCAAGCATTTCTACTGCTGGCTCCGTATTCGACCCTTCTAAAAAACCTTGGCGAACAATAGGTTTGTCAACAACATTTTCGCTCGACAAGCCATTCGCAGAGAACAAGCCATTACCGATCGATGTTAAATTTTGGTTTTCTGAGAAGCGTACTAATTTTAGCTGTGCAATCTGGTCACCATTTTCAAAAACACGCCCAAGAGAATCTATATCAGGGTTTGAACCAATCCTTATATCTCCACCCAAGCCATTCAAATAAGCATCTGTTCCAGAGAGATACATACGCCCATCACTATCTACACTAAAATTTCCACGTCGACTGTAAATAGAGCCTGTAGAATTTTGTAATTCAAAATAAACATTAGATTCCTCAAGTGAAATATCTAATGGATTATCGGTCTCTTTCATTGCCGCAGCAGATTGGTCTGAAACCATTCTAACGGTAGGCAATTCAGCAGAGTTACCAATAGTATTCAAACCCGAAAACTGGCCCTGAATCTGTCCAACCTGCTCAGAAAAACTCTCGGTAAGTGCAATTGATTTTTTATACCCCGGAGTTGTCAAATTAGCTACATTATCACTAATATTATTAAGCTTAGCTAAATCATTTTTCATCGAAATAGCGCTAATTTCTATCGGATCCATTTATGCATTCCCCTTTTTTGCTTCTACAGAATAAACATGTACTAATACTGCTGCGACCAATTCAAATAATTCGGGTTGAATGTCTGACTCTAGAGGCAATTTATATAAACTATCCACCAAATCAACGTTCTTTAAAATAGAAGAATCACCTTTAATTTTTTTTCTTTTTTCAATAATTTCTTCTGCCAATCGACCAGTACCTTTTACAGTAACCTGTGGCAACCCATGATCACTATCGTATTTAACACCGACAACTTTTTTAATTCTATTTTCTGCGGTATCACCTACTGACATAAAATTAAAAAACTCTACTGACACTATCTTTTGCCACATAATGCTCAACAACGGCAGCAACACTTGGCTCAAATTCATTTTTATCTGCTGTTGCATATTCTACTTTATCAAATATCCAACCCATTTCTTCAACGTTGTTAATTAAGCTCGCCATATGTCGAGCTAAAAAATCCGTTGAGCCTGTAGATTCTGTTGTAAGTATTAAATGAATATGTTTTCCATATACTGTTGCAGTAGCAACAACCTCACCTAAGTTATCCAGCGCTAAAGTAAAAACAAAGCGCTTATAGGAAGAGCTTATATCTTCTTTATTACGATCAGATTGATATTGATCAAATAAAGCCATATTAACTTCAACCAACTTACCATCTAACCAAATAGGAAAAGCAATCAAACGATGGTTTACCGAGCTGTCATCCTGCGTATTTAAAATCCTGTACGGCAGTCTTTCTCTATCTGAATCAAGAGAACCATCAGATAACTTACCAAACAAAGGGGTTTGGGCATCTACAACTGAATGAGCATATAAATTGACACTCTCAGCCAAGGACTTGGTTGCCAACGCATATGATTGAATACTTTGTTCCGATGAAAAATCAACACCCAATGATGCAAGTGCAGGAACTTCAGAAAAATAGGGCTTTGATGCACCTTTGTTCAACGCACTTATAACAGAATCAAGCGTCACTTTATTAAGTTCTATATTTGCCTTTTTTAATGATAAAGCAGAAAGCAATATAGTATTAAGAGATATACCTCGAGCCAAAAACTCCCGTATTATTTGAATCTCTTTTAAAGTTACCGAAGACTGCCTTTCTGCAAAAAAACCTCTAATCGACTGCAATACTTTTTCTTGGCCCGCAAATAAAGAAGAACCTATATCTTTAAGGTTACCAATGTCATTGAGGCTAGAATTTGCTTCGCCAACAACTACATTAATGCGCTGTATTTCAACTTGCTTTCCTAGAGATCTAACTCTTGCTTCAATTAGCTCTCCAGGCTGCAACGGATTAGCGCTATCAATAATTTTTTGCTGGCCATTAAAGTCGGCCACATATCGACTTCCCTCATGGTGTCTCAATATTTTGGCTTTAATAACCTGCCCTATAGTGAGCTTAGATGCAAAGTCATCTCCGCCAGGAAAAAATAAACCATTACCTATTTTCGAGCCACTTTGTAGAGCAGATGGAATATTATCAACATTCATAACTGCACCATTGCATAAGATTTTACATCAATACCATTTGGCACTTCATTCATCGACAATATAGCTAAGCTAGGTAACAACCTAGATGTAAATCGCCTCAAATGCTGTCTTAACTCAGGCGCACACAGAAGCACCGGCTTATAATTAGCACCCGACATCTCCTCTACATAACCTGCAGTTTTGGTAATAATTTGTTCAGTTATTGCTGGGTCAACGGCCAAACTCACTTTATCTCCATCACGCCGCAAGCCTGCAGCTAAGGTCTGTTCTATACTGGGGTCCAATACCAAAACACGCAAAGCACCGTCTACATTCAATAGTGACTGACAAATAACTCCACCCATTTTTTCTCTAACACTACGAGTCAAGTGTTCAATATCTTTACTCTTCTTACCCTCATCGGCTAATACTTCTAAAATAGTCTGCAAGTTTCTAATAGAAACTTTCTCCTCCAACAAAACCTGCAATACTTTTTGTATATCGCCCAAACTAAATTGATTTGGAATAATCTCCTCTACGAGGCTATTGTGCTCTTTTCTCAAAGATTCTACTAAACGTTCAGTTTCTGTACGGCTTAGTAAATTAGATGATTGCTGTTTAACTATTTCTGACAAATGTGTAATCAATACATTAATAGGATTAACAACGGTATAACCTGCCTCTTTAGCCTCTGCTGCCACATCTTTAACAATCCATAACGAAGGCAAGCCATAAGTAGGATCTTTGGTCTCTACACCATCGATGGGAACAGCCTTTGCCGAACCAGAGTTAATAGCCAACAAGCGATCAGAAAACAACTCGCTACCGCCGACCTTCACGCCATAAACCCAAACCTCATAAGCATTCGGAGGCATTTTTTTATCGTCATTAACGCGTAGTTTTGGCATAACAAAACCAACATCCAATGCGTATTGCTTACGAAAGCTGGCAACCTTATCCATTACAACACTATCATCTTTGCTGAAAAACGGTATTAAATTTTGACCAATTTTCAACACAAGAGAATCGATGGAAAGCTGATTATAGATATCACTATCGTTTTCAGATTGATCCTCTTGAGCATCATCAACATTATTATCAAGAGCATATGCCGACTTTGCTTTTAAAGCAGCAAATAACATTAAACCAAAAATAATCATTAATAAAATGATGGGAAAAGCAGGAATGCCAGGCAAAAATAATGATACAGCCAATCCCACTAGCAAAATAATAAGAATATTGGGATATGCTGTAATTTGTTTTGAAATCTCTTTACTTAAAAATGCATCAGACGAGGCCCGCGTAACAATAATACCCGTAGCCGTTGAAATAACTAAAGCCGGTATCTGCGTAACAATACCATCACCCACTGTCAGCAAAGTGTACTGCTGCATAGCATCACCCCAGCTCATACCCAACTGAGCGATACCAATAGTAAGCCCACCGATAATATTAATTAAAACAATTAAAATACCGGCTATTGCATCTCCTTTTACAAATTTACTAGCACCATCCATCGCACCATAAAAACTGGCTTCCTTTTCAACTTCTTGACGTCGCTCTTGCGCATCCTTCTCTGCAATCAGCCCCATATTCAAATCAGCATCGATGCTCATTTGCTTACCTGGCATTGCATCCAAAGTAAAACGTGCGGCTACTTCGGCTACTCGTTGTGCTCCATTAGTCACAACGACATACTGCACAATAATTAAAACAATAAAAACAATCAGGCCAATAACATAGTTACCGCCAACTACATGAGAGCCAATTGTCGAAATAACGGCACCAGCATCAGCTTCGGCAAGAATCAATCGTGTAGAAGCAATATTTAGCGAGAGCCTAAATAGAGTTGCAATCAGCAGCAAAGAAGGAAATGTCGAAAACTGTAAGGGTTTGTCGACATAAAAAGTAATCAACAAAATAAGTAAGGCAATACTAATATTAGTAATTAGCAAAAAATCCAATAGCCCTGCTGGAATAGGCATAAACAAAACACAGAGTATGCCAACAACTCCAAGCACAAGAATAAGATCTGATTGTTCACTTAATTTCTTAAACATAAAAATTCAAAAACATACCATTCTATTTTTATTATTACTACAACGTCCAGTAAAGCGGTCTCTATTTATTTGCTGCAAGCCAAGCATATATCTTGGCAACCATAGGAAACATATTCTCGCTAATGGGTCTATTCAAACCAATCTCTTTAAAAATTAACCTAGCCAAAGGCTTATTTTCGACGATAGGAACATTATGCTTACGCGCAATCTCTTTCATCTTTAGCGCACCCTCGCCAGAACCTTTTGCTATCATCTCCGGAGCCATCATAGTGCTTTGATCAAACTTTAACGCAATAGATATATGCGTAGGGTTTGTAATGAGTACATCTGCATCAGGCACATTAGCCAGCGACTTACTTCGCTCAAGAGCCTCTCGCTGCAACTCCTTTCGCTTTGCTCTAATAAGCGGATCGCCCTCTCTGCGCTTGGTCTCATCTTTAAGGTCTTTATGACTCATCTTCATTTGATTCATAAAATCCCAGCGCGAGTACATCATATCAATCAAAGCAACTAATAAGACCGCCAGCAATAATTTTGCAACCAGCTCTCGACTTGAACCTAATACTTTCACTCCATAGGCATCTGGAGGAATATCCATATATGCAAATAAAGAGGGTAAAAATTCCAATATGCAAATATAGCCAATAGCGGCAAACAGACCGATTTTAATAAACGTCTTTACTGACTCATAAATCATCCGCTTTGAAAAAATCTTCTTGAATCCTTTAACAGGGTTCAAACGTTGAGCATCTGGCTTTAATGGAAAAAACGAAAAAACAGGGCCTGTCTGAATCAAATTACCTACTACCGCAATTAAAATGATAACTCCAATAATTGGCCAAAAAATATCTAACAACGAATAAACTATACTCTCAAATAAGACGACCAAGCCCTCAGGCCTAGATAAAGATACAGGGTCATATTCCAGTAATGTCTTACTAAACTGGATATAATTACTCATCAAGCTCTCAGACACCACGTAAGACAAAAACAGCATTGCCGCCAAAAACAACAACGAGTTAATTTCTGTACTCTTTGAAACTTGCCCTTTATTTTTTGCCTCTTTCAACTTAAAGGGCGTGGGCTTCTCAGTCTTTTCTTGTCCACCAGAATCGGACATAAGCAAATAATCTCACTCAAGTAACAGAATATAACTCGTCCCAATAATCAAATAGGGAGAAGAAAACATTTTTCATCAATGGCAAAATAAACTCCAGCGACAACATTAATACAAATAAACCTACGAATATCTTAAGCGGCAACATCACTATAAACATATTCACTTGCGGCATTGTTCGTGCTGCCACACCAACCACTACATCAATTAACAAAATTACAAAAACAGCTGGAGCAACAGACATAAGGCCAAAAACAAACATCAAACCAAACTGCTTCACTAGTAAATTCATATCCAGCGCTAGCATATGCCCTGGCGGTACTTGTTGTAGGCTATAGGCGAAACCACGTATCAACATGTGATGACCATCCACTAAGAAAAACACCATTACGGCAAGCATACTTAAAAAAGTACCAATCAGTGGAGCTTGTGTATTCGTTCCAGGGTCAATCAAGCTCGCCACACCAAAGCCCATCTGAAAATCCAGAATTCTCCCACCAAAGCTAAAAGCCGCAAACGCACAAAAAACCCCAAAGGCTAGAGCTGCACCGGCCATCAACTCTAACAGGCTATAATAAATAAGGGTCGCAACACTAATAGTCTTGACAGGCAACACCAGGTTCAAAGACGAGACCATTATCATCGACAAAAAGAGCATTAAAAAAACACGAAAATGTATGGGTAGCTTGAGAATAGAAAATAAAGGCGAGAGTAGTAAAACTGCACTTAACCTAACAAAGACTAAAAACGCAGTTACAATAAACGATATATTAAGAATCGCATCCATTCAAAGACAAAGCCCATTTTATAATTTCTCATTCCCTACTTCCGATTTGCAACTTCTTAAACTTATTAAAAATAAGACGGTATATTGAGAATCAACTCACGTGCATAGGTAATAAGTAGATCTAACATCCATGCCCCAAAAGCAATTAATGCTAGTGCAGCAGTTAATAATTTTGGAATAAAGGTCAATGACATCTCTTGAATTTGTGTCACTACCTGAAACATACTTACAATTAAACCAACCAACATACTTAAACCAAGTACCGGAGCGGCTAACAGTATAGCTGTCCACAACAGATCACTAGACAGTTCGATAGCAAATTCAGGCGTCATATATAACCTTTTGGTTTAAAAACTAAACTTTTATTCATTTTTGCGGATAATATAATAAGTGCATTAATAATTTGCAACAACTTAATAATGGTCAAAAAGGCATCAAATATGCCATCACCTTGATATTAAAAGAAAAAATTGACTTTAATTTATTTAAAATAAATACAACATGGCACACTAACATGGACCCTATATCGCAAATAAGCCAAATAATTCGAACCAACCTTAAAAGAAATAAGGAGCAGCGCCCACTTAAAACCTCAAGCCCCACAAATAAAACGAGCAAATCAGAAAATAAAGCTGGAAGCCTGCAAAAAGAAATTGCTTTGCGCATTAACGAGTTACCCAACAAAGACAGAACAGGCCCAATGGCAATCGAAATACTGGTGAGTTCAATATTAGAAAATGAGCTGGGTAGCCAAGTATTAAGCGACCCCCTACTAAAGAAAAGCACTCAAAAAATAGTAGATAGTATTATCAGCGACAAGGAATCCCAAAAAAACATCAGGCACATGCTAAAAGAACTACATGACACTTATATGAAATAAGCAAAGGCGAGTGACGCTACTTATAAATAATGATAAAGTTTGCACGCACTCAATCACTACAAAAATGAGTTTATTAAAGAGATCAAATATGCTAGATGCAGACGAATTATTTCATCTAGCCGTCCAAGAAATGCAAGGCGGCTCGACAGAAAAAGCAATAACTTACCTCAAAGATTGCCTCAACCAAAATGCCGATAATGCACAGGCGCAATATCTTTTAGGTGCACTACATGCTGAACTTGGTATGTATGAACGAGCAACACAAGAGATGGAGCTTGCATTGAAGATTGACCCCAACATGCCAACCGCTCGATTTCAGCTAGGATTGCTTTACATCACTTCAGGTAATATAGAGAAAAGCGCGGAGACTTGGCACGACCTAGTTGACCTCGGCTTAGATCATCCACTTTACTTATTTAAAAATGGCATGCTAGATTTTACCAACGATCAATTCGAAGACTGTATAACTAAGCTAGAGCAAGGTATCAGCCTTAACACAGAAAACGAGCCTCTCAATAATGACATGCTTAAAGTAATAACCCAATCTAAAGCCGCTTTAGACAGGAGTGCACCTCTCAGCAACAAACCAGAAACAATAGCTGAGACAGAAGAACATAAAAAAGTCATTTCATTGTCCGCATACGGCTCACAGGATGAAGACGAGCTAGACAATAACCACTAAATAATCAAAGAGAATCAGTAACTTATGGACACGATACTTGACCAAAAAGAAAGCCTTGCTTTAACAAAATGGTATATCCAAGAAAAACGACTCGACAAAGCATTACTACAAGTTAAACCACTTTTAGAGCAAGGAAAAACATCACCTGAGCTATCTTTAATAGCCGCTAGGCTTTATGCCCAACTAGGGTTGTTTGAATATGCAGAAGACTTTTTCACTCAGTATTTATCGACCAACAACAACGATTTAGCGGCCAAATTTCAATTGGGCATGTGTTTTTTTGACAACAATGAAATAGATATAGCACTCAGCACATGGACAGAGATCCTTGAACAACAGCCTAACCATCCGCCAGCGTTATTTTATTCGTCGATCGTTCTACTTCAGCAAGGCAATACTGATAAAGCAGTAAGTCAATTAAAACAAATCATCAATTCGACACCACTAGACAACCTGTATTACAACAAATCCAAAGATTTAATTATTCAGATAGAGAATCAATCACTCGACACGCAATCATTACCCTCTCCTGACATCTACCAGACCGAACACTAATTATGCCTACAGACACATCCGCCACTAAGGCAAATATTTTAGAGGAGCGAAACCGGTATTTACAATTTTACCTCTCGGACCCTAACAATCCTCATATAACAAGCAAACTAGCTTCACTGCAAATGCAATGCGGTGAAAAAGAAGAAGCTAGAAAACTATTAAATCAGCTACTCAAAGAAAATTCAAACGACCCTAATACCTTGTTTAATTTGGCCACTTTGGACATTAGCACAGGCAATTATGAAGATGCCAAAAAGGGCTTAACGCAGCTTTTATCCGCAGGACATCAAGCACCTGCTATCGCTTACAATATGGCATATTGTCTAGTAGAGACAGGAGAGCACGATAATGCGCTCGACAGCCTTAACGACCTAGTAAAACAAGGGGCAGAAATTCCTCAAATTGACAGATTATTTGCCAGAGCATACCACCACAAAGGCAATATTCAGGCAGGTATAGCCCATGCACTTAAAGCAATTGAAGCAGAACCTCAAAACAGCGAAGCCTTTAGCACACTAGCTCTTTTATATGCCGACACAGAAAACTATATTGAAGCAAAAAATTATGCTGAACAAGCACTCACCTTAGATGACAACAATAATGCGGCCATGACTGTACTCGCCACCACGGCGATGGAAGAAGAAGACTTAGAAACTGCTGAGAAGTATTACGCCCAAACGACACAACACTATCCAGAGAATGGCCGCGCCTGGAATGGACTCGGCTTAATAAACATGCTCAAGAACGATCTACCAACCGCTATTACACAAATGGAAAAAAGCATTGAATTGATGCCTAAATTTATTGGTGGATACAATGCCCTAGCATGGGCTTATATTGCCAATAGTGATTTAGATGCTGCAGAGCTAACACTTACACGCGCGAATACTATAGACCACAATTTCGGAGAAACTCATGGAAGTCTTGCTGTAGTTTCTGCGTTAAAACAAGATACAATAAAAGCCAAAAAACATATAATTACAGCTAAAAGACTCGATAAAAATTCTTTTTCTGCAAACTTTGCAGAAAGCTTATTGGCTGCTAACAAAGGTCAACAGCAAAAAACCCAAGAGATTATAAATAATATATTCAACACAGAAATAGAGTTTGGCTTAGACAGAAAAAAACAAAAAATCATTGACGCCGTAAAAGCTCTATCACCAAAATAACCTCTGCACAATAAATTTCACTGATCACTCTAAAAGAGAAAAACCCGTTATGCCCGCAATATCATTTAACATGATAAATCATTTTCGCTATATAAAAGAAGCCATTACAAAACATGACCTACAAGCGAGAGTAGATTTTGAAGAATGCACATTAACGATTACAAACGATAAAACCGAATTCACTTTCTTTCCAACATTTCAAAACAAAGATGGCTTATATAGCCAAGAACTCTCAGAGCAAGCGGTGACATTTATGGGCTGGCGCCCATATACATCGAGAGCGTGGGAAGCAGCAACAAACAAATTGACCTTCAAGAAATTACTTAAAAAAAACGACATTAAAACTCCTGATTTTTATATAAAATCAGAAAAAAGCATCACAGACGTTATTATAAAAAGAAGTGTTTCCTCCTTTGGAGAAGGTATGAAAGGCCCTATAAAATCTTCTTTACAGCACGACCTAAATAAGCGAAACGGAGAGTTTTTTGAGCAGTACATCGATGGAGAAATTTTTAAAATATGGTTCTTAAATAATAAACCAGAAGCTGCGGAGACCCTACCCCACTTGAGCGTTAATGGCGATGGTCATTCTACAATAGATGAATTAATAACCGCTCACGCCACAGCAAAAAACAGAAAAATCAACACAAGCTATTTTGAAGAATTTTTATTGTACCAGGACTTATCATTAACATCTGTATTAGCAAAAAACAAAAAATGCTCTATTGACTATCGCTACAAATCAATACTACAAACATCTCATCAAACCAAAGATATTAAAATATCAGAAAACCCACGATTAAAATTTAATAATGAACTAAAAAAAATAGGCGATATGGTAAAAAAGGAATCACCAAAAGAAATACAAAACAATTTCGTTTATGCTATCGATGCAATGATGGACAAGGACAGGCAACTATGGATACTAGAATTAAACACCAACCCTCATATACATCCATACTTATATGGCCCTATGATAGCTAACATCACAAAGACCATAATACCCTCTACCAATAACTGAAGTAAATTCTATTTCTAGAGGAAGTGTTATTTATATAATTATCACTTATAAGAAACCCTCTATTTTACAGATATGATAAAATCTCCAACACCCAAGGAAAGTTCACATAAACAACATACAAAAATCTATACTTTATAGATTATAGGGCAATCTAATATTGTACTATTAGCAAAAAAATCATTAACTACTTTGTATTGCTTAGAATCCCTTATTATGTCTTCATATATGTATCGGTAGAGACCTCTCGGTACACGCAGCAAAATATACGAATTTTTAGGGAGAACACTATGTAAGTGATCCAAGATAGCTTGCTTATTCGAGCAATGGCCTGCAATTACACATAACCGGCAATCAGCATCTATCTGGTTAAAATTTTCGCCGCTACATGCATTAAAACTAAAATAATTATCTACTATAGTTTTCCCATAGTACTTTTTTAATAAATTTTCAGCTAATACTATCGCCTCACTATTCCTTTCAACAAAAATGGACTTTAACTTTTCCTTTTGATAATACACCATCGCAGAATGAGGAACCGCCCCAGACCCAATAAAACACACCTTATCACCATAGCGTGACAAATAATTAGCTTCAGCTTCATAATAAGAGCGACTAGTAATATCCATATAACACTTAAGGCATTCGTCATCACCAGCCAAATAAGCAGTAGAAATCTTTCTTTCCAACAACTCTTCGACATGCAGTAAATTTTTTTTAGCAATCACTTCTTCTGCATTACTCAACTCAAAACCACTATACTCAATTGATCTAGAGCGATATTGATTAACCAGAGAACACAAATCAAATACCGCTAACTTATCTAAATCTAGATGATTTTTATACAATATTTCCGTCAACATAAAATAACCTTGCATGAAAGCATAATTAATACCTTTCAAGCACTCTCGATGTGAGCAAAACTGCAGATTCGCTTAATTGCCAATCTGGATTATCTATTAAGCGATACCCTGTCAATTTTATAATGTCTACACCGCTATATATTTTTTGATACAATAATTTAGGAAAACGACATATAACTCGACTGCCTGCATTTAACTGTGCCTGCAAATTGTTAAGAATTAATTCTTTTTTCTCACAATGGCTAGCCAGCAACACACCGGATGGTTTTTCGCTCTGCAAATTAATAGCAGCCGCATCTCCCTCTATAAATTTAAAGTATTGACTAACAACATTATCGCCATATCGCTTGGTAACTATAGCTTTAGATAAAGCCAATGCCTCAGCATCATAGTCGATACAGTGCACAACTAGATTACAACTTTCATAATAAATCATCGCTGTTAAAGGAATTGCTCCAGAACCAAGCACAACAACATCAGTACAAATTTCTTTGAATATTGCTGCCTCTGCTGCATGTGCTTTCCAAGCTTTTTCTATACGAAAACTTAGGTCCTCTTGATGCCCCAAAAGAACATCATGAGCCATTGTCTTTTCGAGTGATGACTCTGCAAATAAACAAAAGTCTTTAAAATAGGATTGAGAAAAAGCACCATCTAAAAACAATGCCTCAACGAAATCAGTATTATCTGCATATTTTCTGAGTAGACTAATGAAATTTGATAATTCAACAGCCTTACTTAAACTAAAAGAGTTGTCAGAAATAAAATCTTTTATATAATTTATATCTTTTTTATATGATGGCAGCATTATTATTTTTCTGACCTTGTAAAATCACATCCACAAACCGATACGCTGCATCAAGTTTATCTTCATTAAAAAAAAGACAAGGCTCATTTAGCTCCATTTCCATCAACCAAAGCTGGCCTTCGACCTCTATCATATCTACACGGGCATATGATGGAACAATCTCTAGTATATCAACAAACACTTTTGCCTGTTTTATAAAGTCATCAGATGGGGCAATAAACTCATAACGGCCGCCAAATCGCCCCTGAACACGAAAATCATCACTCGACGGCTTCTTTATAACAGCATGACTATATTCGCCAGAAAAAAATACAAAGGACCACTCGCCCAAGGTATTAATTTCTTTTAGAAATGGCTGAACAATTACGTCTCCATGACTTACAATATTTTCTCTAACGTTTTTATTACTCAACAATGAATTTTTATTCAAAACATTGACCTGATAAGCACTTGCACCCATCACTGGCTTAATCACAACCTTGTCTTTATCAATTGCATCTAGTACGAGCCCTATGTCATTCATATTATTATCATTAATCAAATAACTTGGTACTACACTCATACCACAACGTTTTAAATCAACAAGGTAATTTTTATGGAGATTAGCAAGCACAAGGCTAGGAGAGTTAACCAACTGGCAAGACATTTTTTTAAACTGACTTAACCACTTTTTATATTCATTAATATTCAAATAGTAGTCCCAAGTAGAACGGATGACTACACTGTCAAACTGTTCCCAATTTACCAACATATCATTCCACGCTAGTATTTCAGTTTTAATTTTTCTATCTTGAAAACACCTCTGTAGAATCTGATCATTCTTACTTAAGTCTAATAGGTTTTCATGGCTAACTAAAGCAATTTTTCTCACAAAAAGCCTCTTGAATATATAGTTTATTTTAAATAGGTGATTAGTACGTAGTGATAGATAATATTTTATCTCATTTGCAATCATGATTCACCATACACAGCCATATCATCGTCACCTGTAAAACAAAGCTGACGATTATTACCACATCGAATAAGATGTTGAGGAATACCTTTCGGAAAAAATCAGGGAAGTCAAGCCATCGTTCGCTCCTTGTAATTGATACAAAACATTAAATCTAACCGCTTTTATCAAAACCTTCAAAAATTAAATGCTTATCTGACCCCAATTTTCTTCAATTGCTTTAATGTCAAAGGTATAATAACTAGCTTGAGTTTGGACAACATTTTATTTGATAAGGCGACTTTTATGAACCAAGAAGAAAAGTACCAAAATGATTACTTTAACTATCTCTGCGAGCCAGAAAACGCCTCGCGCTACCAGCTACTATTGGATCAAATTCGTCAATTCTCACCTGTAAAACCAATACGCCTCTTCGATATAGGATGCGGCAATGGGGCTTTAGCTAAATATGTTGATAGTGAGTTTTTATACCATGGCTTTGACCATAACCCCTTAGCAATAGCAAGCGCAAAATCAAAACCGTGGTCTAACAACAACTCACAATTTGAAGTATCTAATATTTTGCAATGGGCTCATCAAACGACTGAGGCCGATCAAAAAGCAGATGTACTCGTATTTAGTAGCATACTTGGTGGGGTACGACTTTCCACTAAACAGGAAAACATTTTGATCCCACCACAAGAACAAGATCTCATTCTGAATTGCATTGAAAATCATCTTAAGCCACACGGTTTAATCTCCGTTGTCACCACTTTTCGCTACGACCCAAATGACCCAGGCTCTTTATTTTCCTTTGCAACTACAAACAGAAAACAATTGAATGGAAGGTTGCCGCTTTTCAAGCTATCCACATTAACAGAAACGATCTTGCCCATGCCAGACCTCAATAAAGCTGTAAAACGACAAAAAAACAAACCTAGGTGGTTCCATTCTCCCAGACTTTATACGGATAATGATCAAGGGGACTATATAGCTCATGAGGTTTGCACCGATAAAGAGGTTTGCATGGGAGTTTGGTGTTCTTTATTCAAAAGAAAGGACATTTAATTCTACTTTGATGCCAGTCATTTTAATCAGCTTAGAGCCAACAGATGGATTTGCACCTATAACAGGACGCATTAATGCAGAAAACTCTTATCTTCTCGCAGCACCCATCACTTTATGAAAAATAAACTAGCGGTAGATAAGATTTATCTTATTGAATTATATCGAGTACCTGCTGGACACAGGCGAAGAAGTCGTGCCATCGTTCTTTCTTTGTAGCTGATGATGGAAATATAAATCTAACAATTTTTAGAAGAACATTCAAAAATTAATGCTTATCTGACCCCAATTATTTCCCAATTATTCTTTTGATATTGAACTAATTACAGCTTTCCCAGAGAGACTTTCACTTCCTTTGGTAAAAAACTTCACTTTAAGTAATCCAAGTTCTATCCGGTGCATATCTGGATCTCTAAAATATTCAACACTAGAGCTAGGTTGCCGAATCTCATCGTAGAACTCCGTATATAAAGCTAAAGATGCAGAAGAAAAATCACCTTCAATTAATCGTTGAAGAACGTTCTTTTCTAAGCCATTAAATTTAAAATTAGGAGAACTCAATAACATATCTTTTGCTTTGCTACGCGAGTCACACAACAACGATAACCTTATAGAACTCAACAATGCCCATTCACTGTGGTCATCCCATTCATCTAAAAAACCTTCTGAAGCCCACTGATAAAAGCCCTTAGAAGCATCCATTAACAACGAACAGTCTAAGTCTTCTCCTCCAAAAAATTTTGCATATACATAAGCTCTCAATAATCTTGCATGGTTTTTTGGGAGAAACTGCTTACACACCTCATTTTCGAGTTTTTTTTCACCTAAAGCTCTTTCAGCAACAGATATTGACCTCTCGATAAACTTCTTACCTAAGGAGGGGTAAAGACCAGAATATAATACTGACAAGCCATCGTAGAGCTCTTGCTCTACAATAGTTTCTGGATTCCTGTTTTCTTCCCAATATTCAAAGGGGTCCATTTCAAGCAATTCCAAAAATTCTTCTTTTTCATTAGTAATCGCCGAATACCAATCCGATTTATAACTCATCATTTTATGAATATGTCCTTACCAACGTTAAAACCTGTTGTCTGTTGAATATTAAGCTTTATGTTCGGATCAAAACGAGTGGCTTTAGACTCATTACCAATTAACCTGATAGTGGCCTTACGAGATAGCAACTGATTAAGAAGAGTACGCTGAGTTGCACGATCTAAACCAGCATTTTTGATACCAAGCTCTGCTGCTCCTACTGCTGTATCAAAGGTTCTAATTCCACTTTTCCCTAACCCAAAAGTGGTAAACCTGCGAGACCCAACTCGACCAGCCTCATTCTTAACTTCATTAATGAAGAGCTGAGCGTTACTCCCTTTGCCCGTAAATGATAGGAAATCAAACCCTCGATTAGCCGCGCCTTGCTTAAATTGCGACTGAATAACATTTTCACCTAAGTCATTTAAAGCAAAAGACTGGGCTTTTCCTTCAAAAAGATTACCTGCTCTCTGGTTTAGTAAAACTTGAGCCGCCGAACGCAAATTCTGGCCAATACCATCAAACGCATTAACCTTACCGCCCGCAGACTTAAATGCTAATTTCCCAGTAATATTAAGCTTACCAGCTTCTGCATCGGAAACGAATAGGCCAGTACCTCCACCAATAGTCACAGCAGCACTTTTTGTAGTTTTGAAAGCAGGCCCTAGCAATGCGCCTATTACAGTTTCAGCAGCAATACTAGCTTGGTTTTCACGAGCAAGCTCAATGCCTTGCGACACTTGCACGTCAGATAGTAAACCGACGTTTTGCAAACTACCTAAACGATTAGAACGCTCTTGAATACCGGCTACATCTAGACCACCTAAAATAAGACCAATGGCAGGAATGGCAGTAGCCACACCTGCTTTGGAGGCAACGATAGTACCTACATCAACAGACTTGAAACGTAGTATATTCTCGACATCAGTACTTAATAAAGCTGCATTATCACGTGTGAGATTACGGGCAAAGAAACTTGTCTGTGGCAATATATCCCTCGCCAGAAATTCAGAAGTTGATAGCAATGCATCCGCAATTCCGCTTCTAATATTATCACCTCCTATCAGCAATCTTTCTACTTCCCCGCTATTTAACCTTGACCCTGCACGAATAGGGTTATTAGGATCCGAGATTGCCTGTATCAAGGCATTAGTATCTGCATCAAGTACTGTAAGTGCTGCGTCGGCCAGAGCAGATGTATGATCAACTAAATTATTATTCGTTTCTCCTAATCGCAAAGCCAATCCACTTAAGCCATCAGTATTCACTACCAAGTCATTATTGCCAAGCTGCTCCTTGATACTTGATGCCCTACCAGAAACAGAATCTCTTAAGGTATCTTCTGCTCTATTTCTAGGTACTAAACGGGTTCCTCCATCAACAGTAACTGGCACTAGAGGTTCTTTAGCTGGAAATGCCACTGCTATTGATCCTGACGATTTAGCATCTGCCTTAGCCTTCTCAGTACGCCCCACTATCTCCGACTGGATCCCACTAGCAATTGCATTACCAATTAAACTCGCGCCATCAAAACCACCCCGCGCCTTATAGTCATCTTGACCGCGCACAGCATATTCAACCGCATTACTCACTAAACCACGGCGTAACCCTGCCGCAAAACCGGTACCGAAGTTTTTCTTAGCAGGGTCAAAGTTATTATTATCAATACTGGAATTAATGCCGCCCGCAATACCGGCAGCGGCAAGGCCTTTCCAATCAAAGCTACCCTGCTCACCCACCAAGCGGTTAACCTGCTGACCAATCGTATTATTGGCTATACCTTTAATGGCACCATCAACGAACTTGAAGCCACTTAAGCCGTCCGTAAATTTATCAATACCAAGGCCTGCTGTTAAAGCCCCCGTTAAAGCAGCGACCGCTACCGCCTTAAAATCAAAGCCATCCTGTACACCTGCGGCTATCCCCACCACTTGACCAGCAACGCTACCAGCAGCAGCACCTGCGGCTGCTGCACTAAATCCAACGGAACCATTTGCAGCTGCCGAGAAAGCGGCATTAAGTCCTGTTGAACCGGCTGATATCGCCCCCGCCGTATAAATCGATACAATCACCACCACAATTACAATGAGTATCTGGATAAACTTCGCGCACTTCTGCTTTTTAAAGATAGGTTCAGGCAGCGTCGGCGAGGTATCCCCTAGAGTAATACTGGCGTCATAGGGTCTAAACGTATCACTGTTGTTGTGCACGTTAGTGACGGTATTCGGCAGCGTTAAACGTGTACCCTCTTTAAGTGTACTGTCACCGGTTAAACCATTGGCATCGGCAATGAGATACCACAAAGCCGCATCACCCCATACGCGCTGAGCAACGGTTTGTAAGGTATCGCCACTGGCAACGGTATAAGACCCGGCTGCTTGATCTGGGTAATTGGGCCCAATGGGTTGGAAGTTTTGATCAAAGTCCGCCGAGGTAACCGCCGAGACACGCTCGCGGATATCACCGTGGGTCGGGCCGCGATCGCGGCCTTTGCTATCGGTCTGGCGCTGGTCTGCCAGTATTTGCGCGTAATCCACCCGCGAATCGATCTCGTCGGTGCCTACATCACCAATACCCACCCCATTGAGGTAATAGAAGCGACGGATAGTGGTGCCTTCTATCTCACCAAACTGATCAACA
This sequence comes from uncultured Pseudomonadales bacterium, assembly GCA_947488935.1. GTDB lineage: Bacteria > Pseudomonadota > Gammaproteobacteria > Pseudomonadales > Cellvibrionaceae > CANLBN01. The sequence goes on along the minus strand of CANLBN010000003.1, from coordinate 722 downwards.
CCACGATCGCTGACATTCTGACCATCCACCTGATAACGTTTTAAGGTCTGGCCATTGTGGTTATTCACATAACTTGTTGTACGATTGCCAATATGATCATAAGCCGACTGGATATGCCCATTGCTGTTGTAAGCAAAGGTAGTGACACCCGGCAACCAACGCCTCACCCCTTTGGCATCACCCTCGTTGGTTTGGCTACTTTGTTTATAGCTATCCCATAACTCGTAGGTATAGGTGGAGGTAAAGTTGGCAAAGTCATTATCGAATCGGTTATATTCATCAAGGGTACGCGTGTGGGTTTGACGCAAGGTACCATCGGCAAAGTAGCTGTAATCCGTCGTTTCTCGCGTATTAGCATCGGTAAGGTCTTGATCGCGTAGCTTGAGACTATCAGCATCGTAGGTATTTTGAGTATGCGAGGTCACACCACCACCCGCATTGTACTCAAAGTAATTAATCTGCTGGCCAATGGCATCGTTACCCCGATGTGCTCGTAAGCTAAGCCCCGTGCTGTTGTCTTTACTGGTATCGAGGTAAAAGTTAACTAAGGCACCGTTAGCATCAAAGGCATACACCTCGTGATTGTAATCGGCTTGGCCACTGCTGTTGAGTAACTCGCTCGTCGCACTCACGCGTTGACCCAAGGCATTGTAGCCAATGGTATAGCCCGTATTACCGTGGGTAATCTCACCCGTGACGGCATCCTTTTGACCCAAGGTCAC
>CANLBN010000002.1 GCA_947488935.1 uncultured Pseudomonadales bacterium | reverse complement strand
TAGGTATATGGCGTGAGCAGGAGCGGAAGCCATACTGGAATGGATGTAGGTATATGGCGTGAGCAGGAGCGGAAGCCCCTGAAGATTGAGCAAGCCCCAGTACTATCTCAATTTCGTCTAAAGTATGTTCTCTCACGTAAGGTTCTACTCAGGTTTATTGAAAGGCATCTAATTATTACTCACGCTCGCAAAAACCAATAAAATACCAACTTGCTTGTTGTAAGCAAGTTGGTATATGCTAAGCATATACTCTATAAATTTAGTAGGTAATCTATGACTCCAGATATTGTTATTGTAAGCGCAGCAAGAACACCAATGGGCGCCTTTCGAGGAGAATTAAGTACAACAGCGGCGCCAGATTTAGGGGCAACAGCAATTAAGGCTGTTGTTGAGCGTGCTGGTATACAAAAGGATGAAATTGATGAGGTGCTAATGGGTAATGTGCTCAGTGCTGGAGTGGGCCAAGCGCCTGCAAGACAAGCAGCACTAAGAGCAGGGCTACTCCAAAGCACATCGGCTACTACCATTAGTAAAGTTTGTGGCTCTGGTATGAAAAGTGTCATGTTAGCTTTTGATCAGATAAAAGCGGGTAGTATTGATACGGCTATAGCCGGCGGTATGGAAAATATGTCGTTAGCGCCGTATTTTTTGCCCAAAGCGCGTAATGGCCAACGGCTAGGCCATGGCGAGATCGTTGATCATATGTTTTATGATGGCTTACAAAATGCCTATGATGGTCAGTTGATGGGTTGTTTTGCTGACACTAACTCAAAGGCCGATGGTATGACACGCGAAGATATGGACAACTTTGCTATTGAATCCCTTAGGCGTGCTCAACATGCACAAAACAATGGTTATTTCTCCGATGAAATAAGCCCTGTTACTGTTAAAAACCGTAAAGGCGACATAACCGTTGATATTGATGAATCCCCGACAAAAGCAAAACCAGAAAAAATTCCGACACTACGCCCGGCTTTTGGTAAAGATGGTTTAGTAACAGCAGCTAATGCTAGTTCTATTTCCGATGGTGCGGCAGCTCTATTAGTTATGAGTGCCGAAAAAGCGCAATCGCTTAATTTAACACCACTAGCGGTCATCAAAGCACATACAACTCACTCTCACGAGCCAGAGCGATTTACCCATGCACCCATAGATGCCATTAAAAAGCTCCTACAAAAGGTTAACTGGAGTGTTGATGAGGTAGATTTATTTGAAGTAAATGAGGCTTTTGCCATGGTAGCAATGGCTGCTATCAATGAGCTTAACCTCCCTCACGAAAAAGTGAATATTAATGGTGGTGCTACTGCGTTAGGCCATCCAATTGGTGCATCGGGTGCACGATTAATAGTGACATTGCTTTATGCGCTTAAGCGTATTGGTAAAACAAAAGGTGTCGCTAGCCTTTGTATTGGTGGTGGTGAGGGCACGGCTATTGCGATTGAGTTGGTATAGATAAAACTCCCATAAATGCAAAAAATAAGAGTAATAGTGAGGCCTGCTAAGAGAGGCGCTCTAAGTTAAAAGATTAAACGTTAAAAGAATGTAGGACAAAAAAATGACTAAATATATTGCCCCAGTTGAAGAAGTAAATTTTGTTTTAAAGCATCTGTGTCAAATGGACGAGATAGCAAAATTACCTGGTTTTGAAGATGCCACACCAGATATTGTTAATGCTATTTTGGAGGAGGCCGGTAAATTCTCACAGGAAGAGCTGGCCGAGCTAAATTGGAGTGGTGATCAAAATGGTGTAACGATCGACGAAACTGGTGTTAAGGCAGCGCCTGGTTTTAAAGAGGCTTACGATAAATTTGTAGAAAGTGGTTGGATAAGTCTTGCTCAGCCTCAAGACTATGGCGGTCAAGGTCTACCTTTCACATTACATATGGCCACGAGTGAGTTTTGGAATAGCTCTAATATGTCCTTTGCGCTATGCCCAATGTTATCGGCGGGTGGCATCGATGCCTTATTGGCACATGGCAGTGATGAGCTTAAAGAAAAGTACCTAGAAAAAATGATTTCGGGCCAGTGGTCCGGCACTATGCTATTAACTGAGCCGCATGCAGGCTCTGATCTTGCAGCCTTACGCGCAAAAGCAGAGCCTAATGGTGATCACTATCTTGTGAGTGGTAATAAAATATTTATTACCTGGGGCGACCATGACATGACTGAAAATGTTATTCAGTTTGTGCTTGCACGACTTCCCGATGCACCGGAAGGTGTTAAGGGGATCTCCTTGTTCCTAGTACCGAAATACCTTGTTAATGATGATGGCAGCCTAGGCGAGCTAAATGACTCTAAGGCAAGTTCAGTCGAGCACAAAATGGGTATTCATGCGAGTCCAACCTGTGTGATGAATTTAGGCGAAAAAGAAGGCGCGATAGGCTACCTAGTCGGCGAAAAACATAACGGCCTTGCCTGTATGTTTACCATGATGATCCATGCGCGCTTAGAAGTAGGGCTAGAGGGTGTGAGTCTGTCTGAGCGCTCTTATCAAGGCGCAGTTGAATATGCACGTGAGCGCATTCAGGGTGAAAAGCCAGGGCATGATGGTAAAGTATGTATAGCAGAACATGCCGATGTACGCCGTATGCTCATGTTAATGCGTAGTCTAACTGAGGCATCTCGTGCTGTTTGTTATGTAGGCAGTGAAAGCTACGATCACAGTAAAAAGAATACAAACGATGAGCTTAAAGCTGCGCATCAAACACGTATGGATTTATTGATTCCTATATTAAAAGGTTGGTCAACCGAGATAGCACAAGAAGTTACAAGCCTAGGTATACAAGTGATTGGTGGTATGGGCTTTATTGAAGAAACAGGTATGGCTCAACATTACCGCGATGCGCGTATTACTACTATTTATGAAGGTACAACAGGTATTCAGTCGAATGACCTTATTGGCCGTAAACTATTACGTGATAAAGGTGAGGGAATGAGCTCACTGATTAGCGATATGAAAGCCGTTGTCGAGGAGCTATCTCAATCGGGACTAGCGGATATTGGCACTGATTTACAGCAGGGTATTATGTGCCTAGAGTCGGCTGTTAGCTCTATTTTTGCTAACATAAAAAGTAATTATGACTTTGCAGGCTCGGTTTCTGTTAACTTGCTGATGCTTGCCGGTACCGTATGCGGTGGTTGGCAAATGGCTCGTGCGGCACTTGTTGTACAGGATGATGCTGAATTATCGAAGGAGTTTTGCGATAATAAGCTAGCGACAGCACGTTTTTATATGAAACATGTGATGCCACGCGCAGCCGCTTATCAGCAAACTATCGAGACTACAGGCGATTGTGTCATGAGTATTCCTGTAGATCAGTTGTAAATAAAGAGAGTGCTTCACTACGGGTTGTTATAAACATTGACAGCCCGTAGGTGAATTAAATATTAGTATTATAAATATGCTTAAAGAAAAAAAGTTATCGAATCAAGAACGTATTGACCAGTCGGATAAGCTGATGCTTGCCGCAGCAGTTGAGTTAATTCTTACCAAAGGCACAGAAAAAACAACGCTTAAAGAAGTGGGCGAAAAAGCGGGTTATAGTCGTGGCTTAGCAGGTTATCGCTTTGGCTCTAAATCGAGTTTGTTTGCGTTTGTTCTTAACAAGCTGCACCACTATTGGTTGTATTATTTAAAGGAAGCAACCGAAGGTAAAAAAGGCCTTCAGGCTATCCACTCTTGTACAGATATACACTTTAAAGTATTAGATAAAAATTACGACAATGTGAAAGCATTTTATATTTTATGGTTTGAAGCGTTAGGTGATGATGCAGACCTTAAAAAAATTGTTACGCATATTAATAAGCAGCGTCACGACAGTGTGGTTAGCTGGATCGTTAACGATGCTAGCTTAAGTGAGCATCATATCAACGCATCGACTCTAGCAGCACAATACAATTGTATTATTAATGGTATTGTCTATCAGCATCTATTAAATGCGAACTCTGTCGATGAGTCCAAGGCAACGACCGCGACACTACAACTATTGCATACCAACTTAAACAATACCATGTCTATACTGTTAAAATGATGTAAGCTGATAATACTAAGAAACCTCCAATCAAGTTTTTCATAATCTTTTTAAGTCATAGAGTTGAAAGGTAAGTTTGAGGGTAGAGCGGAGATAATTTGTGATTGCTGTCATCTTTGAAGTTAAACCTAAAAATAATAAAATGGATGAATATCTGGTCCTTGCTTCAGAACTCAAACAATATTTAGAAACTATCGATGGTTTTATCTCTATAGAGCGCTTTTCTAGTTTGTCTGATAAGGATAAATTACTGTCTCTTTCTTTTTGGAGAGATGAAGACGCTGTTAAACAATGGCGTAACTTAGAAGCGCATAGAGCAATGCAAACAAAAGGGCGTGAATCCATCTTCGATTATTATCGTTTGCGTGTTGCTAGTGTTGATAGAGATTACACTTTGAATGAGCGTGAACAAGCGCCTGACGATAGCCAGAAATACCATTTGTGAACCTCGTTAAAGAACAACCTAAAGGTCTAGTACTATTATGGATACACGTGGAGGGTTTTCATCTCGTTTAGGTTTTATCCTTGCGGCTGCGGGTTCTGCGGTTGGTCTTGGCAATATTTGGGGATTCCCAACACAGGTCGCAAGTAATGGCGGCGGTGCTTTTGTTTTAGTCTATATCTTTTTAACTTTTTTATTAGCATATCCTGTACTGATGGCAGAGTTAATTATCGGCCGCTCGGCACAATCCAATATTGTTACTGCCCTAGAAAAAATTTCTGATAGTCAAACTAGTTTTTACCCTACGTTTACAAAAAAAATAAGTAGAGGTGTTGGTTTTTGGGGAGTGTTGACTGCGAGCTTAATTCTTAGTTTTTATGCGATTGTTGCCGGCTGGATGATTGCTTTTGCACTTGCTCCCATCGCAAATTTGCTCAACATGCCATACTTAGCCGACTGGCTAACATCTTTTAGTGTCTCTCGTAATTTACTCTTTTGTATTTTATTTTACTTACTAACGATAAGCATTGTACAAAAGGGGGTGCGAGCAGGTATTGAGCGATGGTCTCGGCGTTTAATGCCAATTTTATTACTTATGATTATTGTGCTTATCGCCTATGTTGCAACACTCGAAGGCGCTATGGCAGGGTGGTCACTTTACCTAAAACCAGACTTTTCGCGTGTATTTGCCCCGGAGCTACTTATTAGTGCTATGGGACAAGCTTTTTTCTCACTCTCGTTGGGTGTTGGTACTATGCTGATCTACGGCTCGTACATTAGCAAGAAGGAAAACCTACCAGTTTTAGGCGTGGCGGTTACCTTTGTTGATATAGGCATAGCAATACTGGCTGGCTTATTGATTATACCTGCAATGTTTGTTGCCGAACATAATGGGGTAGAGATTTACACTAAAACAGGGCAGCTATTGAGCGAAGATACGTTGTTGTTTTCTGTATTGCCTGCATTGTTTTCGAGTATGGATTTGATTGGCTATTTTGTTGCTATTATTTTTTTCATGTTAATGACAATTGCCGCTTTAACGTCGAGTATCTCTATGTTGGAGGTGCCTGTTGCTCTTGCAGTCGAGCGGCATAATACAGCTAGAAAAAAAGCAACATGGATTATTGGATTAATCATATTTATAGTAAGTATTTGTATAATTTATAATTTTGGCGCGCTTTTTGGGCTGATTATTACGATAACAACAAAATATAGTGAGCCGCTGATTGGTTTATTATTGTGTGTGTTTGTCGGTTGGGTATGGCGAAGGGATCTATTGCTTAAAGAGCTCAAGCAAGGTTTTAACCATGCTGAGACGAGTATTTTTTGGCTGATATGGCCATTTTATGTGCGCTTTATTTGTCCATTAATTATTACGGTTGTTTTTTATAACAGTATTATGTAACACTTTTTCTTGCGGCTAAAATGGCATTGACCAATTGCTCTGGTATTTCTTTTTGAGCTTTCTCTTCATCGTCAGAGAGCGCCATTTGACTTAATGCAATACTATTTTGGTAGTCGTCTAAATATTTTTTGCACGGAGCACATTCAGTCAAGTGTCGAATAAAAACCATTCTCTCTTCATCTGTTAAATTATCATCAATATAATCTACGATAAAAGCATCGAAGCTTTTGCAATTAATCGAAGGTATTGAATCATCATTCATAATATTTTTAGAGTCATCTATATTCATAATTAATTAACATTGTTGGGTTTCGAGTTTTTTCTTTAGTGCTTGTCTTGCACGGTGTAAACCTGTTTTTACGGACGAAATTGAAATATCTAAGAGCTCGGAGACTTCTGCCGTGCTATAACCTTCGATATCACGTAAAAGTAAGAGATTTTTAGCGGTCTCTGGCAAAGTGTTAATTTTCTGTTTAACTAATTCTCGCTGGCTGTTATCAATTGCAAGTTCTTCTATTGATAATGTAATCTCAGCATCCGTTTCTATTCGTTTACCGTTGCTATCAAATAGCGAGGGAGTGTCATCGATTAAATCAATAGGGCGGCGCTTATGCGTGCGCAATTTCATTAAAGATGCATTAACAGCTATTCTATGTAGCCAGCTTTTTAAGCTAGAGCGCCCTTCAAAGTTATTAATCGCTCGAAAGGCCTGTATATAGGTATCTTGTACAGCATCGTGAGCATCTGCCTCACTACCTAAGTAACGCTTAGTAATAGTGAGTATATAACTACCATATTTTCTAACGATATGTTCAAAGCTGGCTGGGTCGCCATTTTTGAGCTTCTCTATTAGTTGATCTTCTGGTAAGTCGATAATGTCAATTTTTCTTGATAAGTCCATTCTTTAGTATAAAGCTAGTTTTAGAGCATCTCTAGAAATTAGAAATCCCCTTTAATGTTAATGTGTATTTTGACTGCATAATATACTATAACACTTACCATTGAAATCTTACTCTAAGGTTATATTCATTACATTTAGTTCTACAATAATGATGCTTTATTACTTGCTAAAACAATCGCTACTACACTAATTTGATCACTAGCTAATAAGTTTCACAGTACCAGAAAAACCTGAAATGAATAGGGCAATAACAAAGGTAATAGCCAATAAAAAAGAGGGTAGATGTTTTTAGGATCTACCCTCAGAGGGGACTATCGACTTACTTAATAGTAGCAACACCTAAAGGTACGCTAAACTTTTCACACCAAATATAAACTTCGTTAAAATCTTTAACATTAACTGATGCAGGAACAATATATGCTTGTTCGCCATTCTTAGAGATTAGATGACCAAGTTGAGCTTCGGTCGCATATTTGCCATCTTTACCAAAACCAACTTTAGGGTCTGGTGCGCCGTCTAAGGAAAAATCAGCACCCAATACAACTGCATATCCTTCAGGAGTTTTAACAACACTGACTTTACCCGTTGTAATATGATCGCTTGCTCCAGTAAATTCACCTGTTTTTACAGAACCTGCGTGTCCAAATAAAGAGAAGGCAAGTAGTGGTAAAGCAATAAGAAGACTGGTTAAAAATTTTTTATTCATAAGAACTCCAAAACAGTTTATTAAAAAATAGCAACGTTAATGTTGTTGCTTATTGGATGTCGGAGATAGAAGCCTGGTTACAATAAATTATTATTTTTAATAAAAATATATATCTAGGAGGCACGGAGCTCGCAAATTTGATGCGCAGAGTGTTTTTTATACGATAAGCAAGGTTAAAACTAGGTTACTTTTTGATTTTATAATGGATTGGCTTTATAGCTGGTGGTAATAATGCCATAAAAAAAGAGCGCCTACGCTTTTATTGGGTGACCAGTGTTCGATTAATGTACGTGCTTCTTTAGGTGTGGGTCGCTCTTTTAAGCTTTTTAAATGTGCTAATGCACTAAGTAGGGCTAAATCATCGGCTGGGAATATATCTGGGCGGTGTAGCGAGAACATTAAATAAATTTCGGCACTCCAAGGGCCAAAACCACGCAAGCGTGTAATACTGTCAATAACCTCTTGATCACTCATGGCATCAAGCTCATCAATAGCCAGCTCACCAGTCGTGACGGCGAGAGCCAAACCCTTTGCATACTCAATTTTTCGCCAAGATAAGCCGGCATCCCTCAATAACTGCCCATCGGTATCGAGTATGCTAGAGGCTGTCAGGGAGGGGAGTGTACTTACTACGCGAGACATAATCGCCGCCGCTGCTTTGGTTGAGATTTGCTGGCCAATAATAATGGACAGAAAGCTTGCAAAGTTATTCTCGCGGATACGAGGCTCTGGTGGGCCAATATTCTTATAGGCTTTAGCGATATCCTCATCGACTTTACTAAGAGCGCTAAGGCCCTTTTTTATGGCTTTTATATCAATCATTGAGGCGTAGTTCGTTTTATCACTTTAATCGTGAGAGGGGACAAGTACTAATTTACCCACATACTTTTTATCGATAAAGTCCTGCTGGGCAGCACCAATATCGCGTAGAGCGTAAGTTTTAGCAACCAAAGGCTTAATTTCGTCTGCCTCTATATAGGAGATGAGGTTTTCAAAAGCAATGGCTTCTTGATTCGTACCACCAAAAAACCTTAAGTCTTTCAAATGCAAGGTGGGTACACCAATTTCATCGGCTGAGCTAGTAACAGTGCTTGTGCTGACATAGCGACCACCATGCTTTAATACAGTGAGTAGGCTTGAAAATTGATCATCTGGAGATACATCTATAACGACATCGACAGAGTTTTCTCCTAGCATCGATATGAGGTCTGCCTGATGCTCAATGACTTGGTCCGCGCCAATTCCAGCCACACTGGAAAGTTTATTTTTGTTGGCAATAGCAATAACATATGCCCCGCGGCGTTTGCATAATTGAATAGTCGCACAGCCAACACCCCTAGCTGCACCGTTAATAAGTACGGTTTCGTCCCCTACAGATGCTCGGTGTAGCATGCTCTCTGCACTGGAGTAAGAGCAGGGTGTGGAAGCTAATTCCGCATTGCCCCAATCGCAATTAACGGCGTATGTGTCTTTTGCTGGTACTGTGGTGTATTGGGCAAAGGCACCATCGCGCTTCAAGCCAAGGGTTGTGCATTGGTATGGTTCGCAATTGGTGGAATTAGGCAGCATGCTGCGTACAAGTACACGTTCGCCAATCCTAGCTTTATCGATGTTTTCACCTACGCTAACAATGAGGCCACAGCAATCGGAACCTTGAATACGAGGGAATGAAATTGCTGTACTCAGCAATTGCCCATCATCTTCGGCAATATTTTCAAAACCATTGCCACTGGTATCTGCTTCCACTTTTTTAGCATGTAAGCCTGTACGTATATTAATATCGATAGTATTCATGCCAGCGGCCAATACTTTAATGAGTACTTCGTCGGAAGAAGGTATAGGAAGAGGCGCTTCACTAGTATATTCGAGCTTTTCAGAATCACCATAGCCGGTTAATAAAACAGCATTCATCTTATCGGGTAGAGACATAACAGACCTTATATTTATTATTGTTTATGCGCCTAAATCTTTACATAGAGTCCGATGATATTTCAAGTGCCATTCGTTAAATATATTATTTGTGGAGTGCATCTCCAAGTTAGGACATCAGCTCTTGTCATGCTTATCAAGTCGCTGTTGTTATTACGATAGCCTAGTAAATAACCATGTATGCTTTGTATTTAGTCGTTTAAGCTATAAAGGAATAAGGCGAACTATTAATATATAGCGTTATACTGCGATTGTGATAAATCTTCCTGGCCATTATTATCTGCTATCGATTGGCGTATAAGTAGGTTCAAGTGATAAGCCAATAAATGGTTTTATACTTTAACAATAAGATCGTTGCATCAATAATAATTTTCAACACATTTAATATAAAGAAGAGATGATTCATGCTGGCAGCAATATGTTTAGGAACAAATAGTCTTATAAAAGCTGGAGTGTTTTATGATTGTGTTCTAGCTACGCTGGGCATGGCACGATTAATAGAGAATGATATTGAAATTGGTTATGGTATTTTAAATCAGGACCCGACTTTTTGGGTGTTACTTCCCTATAATAAAAAACCCGCAAGCTCTGGTAATGGCTCCCAAGTGATGTTGCGTGCGTTATCTCCAGAAGTTGTTAATAACTTCTATACTGCAGCGCTTAAACTAGGTGGGCAAGATGAAGGCGCTCCGGGGCTGCGAGATTACGCAGACCATTACTATGGTGCTTATGTTCGTGACTTAGATGGCAATAAACTTCACGTATTTCATTTGCCAAGGAATATCTAGGTGGCTTGTGCTGAAATTCAAGATGCAATTAATATTGGTGGGGCATTACATCAAAGTGGCTGTGCGCCTTATAAACTGGAAAAGTATGTTGAACAGTATGCTAAGCAGAGAGGCTTGAGTGTCGTTGTTCAGGCGACGCCAACATCTATCAACTATCAATTCCTCGATGATAATGACTCTATTTTTATTAAGCGAGTAAAACCTACGTCGATTAATTTAGGTCTGCTTGCTAATACTATTAATCGAATTAATAACCGCAGTAATAAAATAGCAAATGGAGTTTCACATTATTCACCATGGCTAATTATGTTGGCCAATATATTAATTCCACCTTCGTTTTTAATTTTGATTGGTAGCACTATTAGTGCAGTTATAGCCTCTTGCTTTTTAGGATTTTTGGTATGGTGTTGCCAATTATTATGCCAAAAAGAGCGTATTATTATCGTTGAGTTTTTAAGTGCTTTTGTCGTTGCTTTAACGGTATCGTTTATTGTAAGTATAGGTGTAGATCTACCTATATGGGGTGTTTGTATTGCTGCGATTATTTTATTCGTACCGGGTTTGTCTATTGCTAATTCCTTGGAGTGTTTAGCTTTTAATGATCTTGTATCAGGAACTAGTTTATTTGTCTCATCGCTCTTTACTTTTATCAAACTCTTTATCGGTATTATGATTGGCCTTGAAGTTGGTCAAGCAATATGGGGGCATGCAGGTTCGATAGTTAATGCTAACGAAATACCTATATGGTTTTCATTTGTTGCATTACCTTTATTGTCTTTTTCTTTAGGTTTTATTTTAAATGCCCGCTTTATTGATATTATTTATGCTTTTCCGGTTGTTATGTTGGGTATGTGGGGTCCTATCTTATTAGATTTTGGTGCTGGTTGGATTGTAGGTACATGGATAACAACTATCTGTATTACGCTTTACGGTACATGGCTAGGTAATATTTTGAAGCTGACTGGTGCGATATATATTGTTCACGGTATTATTATATTGGTGCCAGGGAGTAGGGTGCTAATGGGTGCGACACAATCACTATTTGATGAGACGCTGATGCAAATTCCAAGTGTTGGCCTCTCGGCGCTATTTATATTTTCGGCTATTGTTGCGGGGCAAATTACGGCTTACTCTATTTACTCACCTAAGCAAAATAATTAGATGGTATTGCGAGTGTAATAAAATTATGGAATACAGTATTTTATATAAAATCATCTTAAGTTTTTTTGTGAAAATAACCAATAAAGACACAGAACTCATCAAATTGCTTACAAGCTCGACCGAGGTCGATAAAACACTCTCTGGTTTAGTTTACAAAGAAGGGTGTCTAGGATTTAACCTCGATGGTTTATACCAAAGATTGATTAATAATAACCCTAATGTTACGCCTGAATTGTCAGTCAGTTATCAAGACTTTCGTAAAGCGCTTTATGAGTCCGATTTAAATACCCAGTTAGCAAAGCAAGGCTATATCATAAAGGTTTGCTCGCAAAATACTAAAGTTTCAAATGCTAGGGGGCCAAACACTAGAGCTAAGGTAGATACAAATTGGTATGAATTGGTGCCGCTGGAGACTTAGTCATTTATAGTTAAGGGAGCCATCCATTTATAAAAAGCCAATGTGCCTATTACTAATTATATTCTAAGGCTTATATTAACTACTCTTAAAGGCTAGTGGTTAATAAGGTTTCTCTATCTAACGGTATAAATGGAGGTTTGTCGGGATAGATTTGTTTTCTCTAAGCCCAATTACTGTTAAGCTAGCGTCCGTTCTTAGGTGTCCAGTACCTAGCTTTATTTGGTGCATTTTTTGTACTTATTGCTGGCGAGGAATAATCGGGAAGTATGGTGTTAAATTCCATCGCTGCCCCCGCATCGGTATTAAAGAGTAAGCTTGTAGTATCTAATATATCTATATTGGATATCACCAAATGGTACAAGTCAGAAGTGTAGCCACTTCCCCTTTTAGCCCGAAGACCGGCCTGGGTCCATTTCATCAATCAAATATGTACGGTGGGTGCATAAAAGGATATGTATATGTTATCAAATTCATCAAGCTCAGGTTTACCAGCCGAGTCTCAAGCTAAAGCCGTTGTCGCCTCGCCAATGCAGACAGTAGGTGCCTTAGCTTTTGGGCTAGTCATTATATTCGCAGTGGGCTTTATGCCAGTAGAGGCAGCTCACAATGCAGCCCATGACTCGCGCCATGCACTTGCCTTTCCCTGCCATTAATTCTCTTTTAATGTTTATTTTTTAATTTAAATAACCTTAACAGAGCGATTCTTTAAAATATTGTATTGGGTTTGGCGCTAGAGCTCCCTTTAATTGTGGGCTTTACTACTCCTATAAAACCAGCAATTAGCTTTAAAGTTGTATAAAATCGAGAATATTATGATATTTCGACGAATTATTTACAGTGCCCTATTGGTCGGTTTGCTTGCAGGCTTAGTCCTAAGTGTGGCGCAAATTACCACTGTTAACCCAATTATCTTTGCGGCAGAAACCTATGAAGTTGCAGGGCATGACCACGGCAGCCATGATCACAGTGCTGAAGCTTGGGCACCCGAAGACGGCTTTGAGAGAACTCTCTATACGGTTTTTGCCAATGTATCGGCAGGCATTGGTTTTGCCGCAATTTTATTAGCGTTAATGAGCCATTTGCAACTCAGTGGTATCACGACATTGTCTTTACCCAAGGGGATTCTTTGGGGTGGCGCAGGTTTTGTTGCAGTATTTGTTGCCCCTGCTATTGGGTTGCCGCCTGAGATACCGGGTATCGAAGCCGCGGCACTGGAAAAGCGCCAACTGTGGTGGGTGCTGGCCGTAGTAGGTGTTGCCATTGGCCTGTTAATTATTAGTTTTGCTCCAATTAAATATAAAGCGCTTGGTTTGGTTGCGTTGATCATTCCTTATATCGTTAATATCCCACATCATGAGGGGCCTGCATTTGCACACCCCGATCCAAGTGCTGTAGAGGCCCTTACCAGTTTGCACTCACAATTTATTGTTAATAGTGCCCTTAGTAATTTGTTGTTTTGGCTTGCTCTGGGCTTGGTAGCTGCATGGGTTTTAAATCGATGGGTGTTTAAAGGAATCGTGGTTAATCACAATGATGCCAGAGCTTAACTTTCCTTTTACGGCTATTGTAGGGCAACCTTTATTTAAGCTAGCTCTTATTTTGTCAACGATCAACCCAGCCGTTGGCGGTGTGTTAGTGAGCGGCCCTAGAGGCTCGGCAAAATCGACATTAGCTCGTAGCTTAGCAGATATCACCCCTCTTACTCATGACAGCAGGGCAACACCTTTTATCACACTCCCTTTAGGTGCTACTGAGGAGATGTTAGTCGGTACACTTAATCTACAAGATGTCTTAAAAAAGCAGCAAGTAAGTTTTCAAGAAGGTTTGCTGGCAAAGGCAAATAGTGGCGTATTGTATGTTGATGAAGTTAATTTATTGCCCGATAACCTAGTCGATTTATTATTGGATGTTTCGGTCAGTGGCACTAATGTTGTCGAGCGCGATGGCATTAGCCATAGCCATCCAGCACAATTTTTACTGTTAGGTAGCATGAACCCAGATGAGGGGGAGCTAAGACCGCAGCTGCATGATCGATTTGGTTTTTCGGTACATTTGAGTAACGAGTATAGCCTTGATGAACGTGTTGCCATTGTTAAACGCCGAGAAGCATTTGACACAAATCGGCAAGGGTTTATTGATCACTATAAAACCGAGCAAGAGACTTTAAAAGCCAGAATTATAAGTGCTAAAAATACATTGCCATCTGTTAGCTTTAGCGATGAATTAAGAAGGGTCATTGCTGAGCGTTGCCAACAAGCTAATGTGGAGGGTTTACGTGCTGATATCGTATGGTATCGCGCTGCACTTGCCCATGCCGCTTGGCAAATAAATGGCATAGACCAAGAGCTAGAAAATAGGCCAATGGTAACATTGAAGGACATTGATGCCGTCGAAGATTTAGTACTCGCTCACCGTAGACAGTCTCCACCCAATAACACATCAAAAGATCCAGAAAGTAAAAAGGAAGACCGGCAAAGCCCTTTTACACGTCCAGCAAACTCGCATTCAAGCCCTAGCGTGGGCGAAAACAGCAATCTAGACACGACAGCGCAAAAAAAAAGCGCACAGGGTGACTGGGGGCAAATGCAAGGCCAACAGCAGTTAAGCTCAGATATGTGCTCACGGTTATTAGAAGAGCGCTTAAAAAAAGTGCCTACTCATAAAACTACACGCTACCTTGCTGATAAAAGTGCACAAGTGAGTTCATATCAAAATATAGCGAAAGCGGGATTAAAAAAATCCCCGTCAACAAAAATACACGCTAGTAAAGGAAGGCTTGGTAGTACTAATAGTCGTTCAATAGATTGGTTTAATAGTTTTGTTGCAAATATAGGACAATGGCCACTGAGGGAGCTGCGCTATCGTCGTGCAAAAGTAGGGCAGCCTGTTTTGCATCTAATATTATTAGATACATCAGCCTCTACTTTACAAAATAAATTACTCGCAGATGCAAAAGCATCGGTAATATCCATTGCAAAAACAGCGTACCTGAAGCGTGAACAGCTAACAGTTTTAGGTTTTGGTAACCAACAGGTAAAAACATTATTACCTCAAACAAAATCACCTAAACAATTACGCGCTTGGTTAGATACTATTACTGCCAGTGGTGGTACACCATTATGCGATGTGCTTGATAGTGCATTAGAATTGCAGCAAAAACATTATCGACAGTCGCCCGAATTAATGATTAAAACTTATCTAATTACCGATGGTAGAACAACACAAAAATTTGAGCATAAAAAATTACTGGGCGAGGTGATCGTAATTGACACCGAAAAAGCGCCTGTTAAGCGAGGTAGGGGGCAGTCAATTGCAAACACTTTGCACGCCGACTACATCCCTCTATTTATAGAGTAAGCATTAAACGCTCACAAAATCGACAGCTTAAAAAACTAAATAAAGTGTATTAAAAATGACAGAAACCGATAAATACAAAAGCCGTATGCTCGCTAAAAAAGCCGTAATGGATAAGAAAATTGCCGATGCAAACGAAGAACGTGGTGTATTAATTTTGTTAAAAGGAAATGGCAAGGGCAAAAGTAGTTCTGCCTTTGGCACGATGGCCCGCTCTGTAGGACATGGTAAAAAATGCGCTGTTATCCAATTTATTAAAGGTCGCAGCGAAACCGGCGAGTATAAATTTTTTAAAGACCACCCCATGATTGATTGGCACGTTATGGGCCACGGTTTTACTTGGGAGACTCAGGATAAACAACAGGATATTGAGGCTGCTCAAAAGGCTTGGAGTGTTGCGCAACAACTGCTACAAGACGATAGCTACGACATGCTGGTTTTTGATGAAATGAGCTATATGTTTAAATATGGCTACCTTGATGTCGAACCCGTTGTGGCAGCACTAAAATCTCGGCCTAAATTCCAAAATGTCATCATCACAGGCCGCACAATGAGCGTACCCTTACAAGATATTGCCGACACTATATCGGTTGTACAAGATGAGCGTCATGCCTTTCGTTTGGGTGTTAAGGCACAAAAGGGGATCGAGTATTAATGAATGCACACACCGATGCTAACGCCAAATTTTACACGAAAAAAAGTGTAGCTTGTCCCGCATTGTTTTTATCGGCTCCAGCGTCGGGCCAGGGGAAAACGACGGTGACAGCAGCCTTGGCACGCCTGCTAAGTCGGCAAGGTAAAACCGTACGCATTTTTAAAACAGGCCCCGATTATCTAGACCCGCAAATTTTAGCACAAGCCTCTGGGCAAGACGTCGTTCCCCTAGATATGTGGATGGCCGGTGAGCAATGGTGCCAAAACCAGCTCTATAAGGCCGCACAAACTGCCGACTTAATTTTAATTGAAGGGGCTATGGGTTTATTTGATGGTGAACCTTCTAGTGCAGATTTAGCCGCTCGTTTTTCTATTCCTATTGCGCTTGTTATGGATGTAAAAGGTATGGCACAGACAGCGGCTGCGGTGGTTGCTGGCTTAGCAAATTTTAGGGACGATATTGAATTTGCGGGTTTAATTGCTAACAACTGCGGCTCTATTAGACATCGAGAACTCATCGAACAAGCACTGCCCAATGATTTATCTTTTTTATTTTCAGTATCACGCTCTGAAGCAATAGCGCTACCCGAGAGGCATTTAGGACTTGTACAGGCAAACGAAGTCAAAGAAGAGCTAGAAGAGCGTTTTGAGAAAGGCGCCGATCTATTAGAGCAAACCGGTGCTTTGGCATTTATTGAAAACATCAAACCTGTCGAATTTTTACCAGCTGAAGAGAACATGTCGCCCAAACAAGCCGGCATAGACAATAAACCACTGGTTAATATAACCGTCGCTATTGCTCGTGATGAGGCTTTTAGTTTTATTTATGATGCCAATACCCGTTTTTTAGAAAGCTTAGGTGCAACACTTATTTTCTTTTCACCGATTAAAGACGCCGTCGTACCAAACGCCGATGTCATTTGGTTACCCGGTGGCTATCCCGAGCTGCATGCAAAAGCATTATCAGAAAATACATCAATGTTAAGCTCGATCAGAGATTTTTTTGAACAAGAAGTAGTGATCTTAGCTGAGTGTGGCGGCTTTCTTTACACACTTGATAGCTTGACCGATTTAGACGATAACACTTATATAATGGCAGGCTTATTAAAAGGTGAGGGCGCCATGCGGGGTAAGCGCGGTTGTCAGGGTATGCAAACAGCACCTTTGCCAGAGGGCGAGATTCGCGGTCATGCTCACCACCGCTCCCGTAGTTCGCTCGCTATAGCTCCAATTGCCTCGGGTATCAGACAGCGCCACCCAGCACCAGGGGAGCCTATTTATCGCGAGAAAAATTTAACGGCAACTTATCTGCATTTGTTTTTTCCTTCAAATCCAGAGGCAATCATCAACTTATTCAGAAGCTCCCTAAATAAAAAAGTGGATCTTCAAAAAGATAAATATACAGAGAAAAATTATGTTAATTGAATGGCTTCCTCTAATAATATTGGGTTTTGGCTTAGGTTTATTACATGCTTTAGATGCCGATCATGTAATGGCTATATCAGCATTGGCTAATCAAAGCCCAAGTATAAAGAAAACCTTATTCTTTAGCCTACATTGGGCGTTGGGGCATGGTGGTATTTTACTTGCCTCGGGCTTTTTACTGTTTGGCTTAGGTTTAGCTATTCCAGATAATCTCCAGTATTGGGCAGAGATTATGGTAGGTGCTTTGTTAATTGTCTTAGGTGTCAGTTTTTTTTGGCGCTTTCGAAAGCTTAAGATTAACCTTGTGACGCATAAACACGATGATATTGTGCATACTCATTTGGTTGACGAGTCTCATACTCACACAGCAAATAATAATGAACATTCTACAGATAATAAAAGTGAAGAGATTATAAAAGTGCATCAACCGATAATGATTGGTGTATTACATGGTTTGGCAGGTAGTGCACCCGCTCTCGCATTAATTCCTGCTGTAACATCAGGGCAATTAAGCGTGGCAATCACTTATCTAATGGTGTTCTCCTTAGGAGTGATCCTATCAATGTTGGCATTTGGTTTAGGTTTTTCCTGGATACAGCAGTACCTTAATAAATACTACCAACGCATTTTTACCCTATGTCGTCATATTATTGCCCTAACAGCGATTATTGTTGGTGCCTTTTTAATTGCTAAAACAATCTAAGCTTAACGATATGAAATAATAATGTGGAATGAAAGCCGAGAGCCAAAAAAAGGCAAAAAACCGCCTGCTCTAAAAACGGGACTAACTACGGGTTCCTGTGCTACAGCGTGTTCTGTTGCAGCTGCTATATATTTATTAAAACAAGAGTCGCCTATTATTGTTAGCATTACTTTACCTAACAGTAAATCGAGCACTCGGCAAAATAAAATCGTTGAGCTTTCAATCGATAATTACAAAAAAACTGACAAGGGCGTTTGCGTTAGTACCACAAAGGATGCAGGAGACGACCCCGATGTTACTCATGGTGCTACGGTCTTTGTTGAGCTGGCACTAAGTGTTGGATCAGAGATTGAGTTTAAAGCGGCAAAAGGTGTAGGTACTGTCACTAAAGAGGGTTTATTGTTAAGCGTTGGAGAACCTGCAATTAACCCTATACCGCGCAAAATGATCGTCGAACATTTGAGAGACCTTGCAGAAAAATACAACTACCAAGGCGGATTTATTGTAGCAATTGGTATAGAAAATGGAGAAGCCATTGCTCAAAAAACGATGAACCCACGGCTAGGCATTATTGGTGGTTTATCTATATTAGGCACAACGGGCATTGTCAGACCTTTTTCCTGTGCAGCGTGGATTGCCTCTATTTATCAAGGTATTGATGTGGCAGCGGCCAATAATTGTAGTCATATCGCGGCGACTACAGGTAATACTAGCGAGGCGGCCATTAAACAGCATTATCAGTTAGATAATATGGCATTAATCGAAATGGGTGATTTTGCAGGAGCAGTGCTAAAGCACTTAAAAATGCTATGTAAAGATAATAGTCGTCTAATGCCGATAAAAAAATTATCTATTTGTGGAGGCTTTGGCAAAATAAGCAAACTCGCTCAAGGTCATATGGATTTGAACAGTCGTGCATCGTCAATTGACTTCGAGCACCTAAGATTTACGGCTAAAAATTTAGGTGCTACGGATGCTCTATGTGAAAAAATTACACATTCAAATACAAGTATCGAGGCACTACAGCACTGCCAAAAAAACAATATCGATTTGGCGCATAATTTGTGCGAGCAAGCATTAAAGGTCGCAAAAGGTATTATTCCAAGTACTATTGTTGTAGAAGTTATAGCCATTGATCGGCAGGGTAACTTTGTTGCCAAGGCCCATTAGCTAATGCTAATTAAAAGTGGTAACGAGAAGGCGATAAATAAATAGACAATGAAATTACTCATACTAGGTGGTACAGCCGATGGCCGTTTTCTCGCAGATGCTTTATATCAAAAAAATATAGATATTATCTACAGTATTGCGGGTTTGGTCAGAGTACCAAAATTACCCTGTAAGATTATTAGTGGTGGCTTTACCCAGTTTGGTGGTTTGGATAATTTTATACGCACCGAGAGCATCACGGCAATTGTCGATGTTACACACCCTTATGCTCAAACGATGAGTACAAAAGCTGCCAGTACGAGTAAACTTTTCAATATACCTTACTGGCGTTTTCATCGTAGAGAATGGCAACAGCAAGAAGGCGATTGTTGGCAGTTTGTTGATAATTGGCAAGAGGTGTTGGCATTGCTATCAACTAAAAAGTCAGTGTTGCTAACCGCTGGCCAACTAGAGCAAGATTTTTTAACGGGATTAGCCAAAAACAAACAACAGCGGCAATTTTTACGTACAGCCGTCGCTCCAAAATTTGATCTGCCGGAATCCATAACATGGATAAAAGCTATTGGCCCGTTTTCTTATCAAGATGAGCTCAGTTTGATGCGTAATAATCATATTGATGTGCTTCTTAGTAAAAACAGTGGTGGTGATTCTACTGTAGCAAAGTTGCATGCAGCGCGAGAACTAGAAATACCTGTGTTGCTATTAAAAAGGCCAGCACTACCCAGTGCCGATCAATTATTTTTTACGCGCGATGAATGTATAGATTTTATTACGAGAGCCTCTTTAATGTGGCCTAGTAATTGATAGTGACTAAGATGACTTTTATTTACGAAAAAAACCCAAAAATTATCGAACAAAAAAGCTTTGCAGAGATAAGAGAGCTTAGCGACTTATCGCATTTTGATAAAGAACAACAGCAGGTGGTAATGCGCATTATTCATAGCTTGGGTTTACCTCATCTGGCGAGCCAAGTGCGCTTTAGTAAAAATGCTTGTATCAGTGGTATGGAGGCTTTGGCACAAGAGTGCACAATATTATGTGATGTCGAAATGGTAAAACAGGGCATTACTAAACGCATGATTACTGAAGAACCGCTATGCTTTTTAAATGATCCACGCGCGATAGAGCGTGCAAAAGAAAGTGGTGAGACACGCTCTATGGCTGCAGTTGCACAATGGAACCAGCACCTAGCCGGTAGCATTGTGATTATAGGTAATGCACCAACCGCGTTATTTCGACTATTAGAAAACCTCAAAGAGCTTAATAACGAGCCCGAACTACTGCCTGCCTTAGTGATAGGTATGCCCGTAGGTTTTGTCGGCGCGGCAGAATCTAAGCAAGCACTATGGGATTGCCATCAATCACTCGGTATAGAATGTATTACTCTCTTAGGTCGCGAGGGTGGTAGTGCGGTTTCTGCGGCTAGCTGTAATGCATTACTGCGATGTAACCGTGACGAATATTATTGATGAGTATAGAAGACAAAGAAAGCATTCATATCGTCGGTTTAGGTGTTGCAGAAACAGCTATGCTATCAGCAAGTGCGCAAGCAGTATTAAAGCATGCCGATATTATTGTTGGATCCGAAAGACAATTGCTAACCATTAATAAGGTCTTGAGCGACGAAGATATTAAAGCGAAAGCGGTATTGCTGCCATCGCTGTCAGAGTTAACGTCGCTTATTAGCGTGAATGAAGGCAAGCTAATTGTTGTGTTAGCCTCTGGCGACCCTTTATATTTTGGTATTGGTCGTTGGTTTGTTAAGCACTTCGCGCTTGCGCGCCTAAAGTTTTATCCGGCTATTTCAAGTATTCAAGCAGCCTGCCACGAACTGGGGTTGGCATTACAAGATGTCGATGTGATTAGCTTGCATGGTAGACCCCTCGAAAAAATACGTACAAAACTACACCGCAATAAAAAATTAGTGGTATTGACTGACAAATACAGCCAACCGCAAATATTAGCAAGGGAATGTATTGCCGCTGGCTTTGTGCAATCGACATTAACGGTATGCGAAAATTTAGGTTATAAGCAGCAAAGTGTTCGTTCGTTTTTAGCGAGCGAATTGGACGATAAGTCTGACATTATATTTGACCCGTTACATGTGACGGTAATTACTGTTATCGGTAATGGTGGCCTGTTACCTGAGTTTCCTGGTATTCCTGATACACAATTTATAACAGGAAAAGCAGCGGGCAAGGGCATGATTAGTAAGCGTGAAGTGCGTTTAGTTATTTTGTCCTTATTGCAAGCATGTGCTAGAGATATTATTTGGGATATAGGCGCTGGTTGTGGTGGTGTAAGTGTTGAATTAGCCTACTGGAACGAGTCTGCTACTGTCTATGCTATAGAGCACCATCAAGAGCGCTTAAATTATTTATTACAAAATTGTCAGCGTTTTGGTGTGACGCATAATGTCAATATTATCGAAGGGCGAGCGCCCGAGGCATTAAAAAACTTACCACGACCTACTAAAATATTTATTGGTGGTAGTGACGGTGAGTTGAAGGCACTGCTTAAAACTGCTTGGGATATACTGCCAGCAGGTGGCGTATTAATAGCCAGTGCTGTGATAGAGCCTACAAAAGAAATACTCACTCAGTTTGCAGAAAACACCAGAGGTACAAGCGTTGAGAGCATTGAAGTCAGCATTAAGCGCGGTGACATAAAAATAAACGGGGGTATAAAGAGTAAGTTGGTTTACGAAAAGCGTTTGCCCGTTGAAATCTTTAAAATCACAAAATTGACCAGCTAGTATTAATAGTTAGAGTGAATAGGCTTAGCTAATAATAGATATGAAAATATTATTGAGAGTAGTTATTTAATGTCAGCAAAATTTATAGGCGTGGGCGTGGGCCCCGGCGACCCAGAGCTAATGACTTTAAAAGCGGTGCGTTTAATTAAGCAAGCCGATGTAATTAGCTATATTGCTAACTCGCAGGGCGAGTCTCAGGCAAAAAATATCGCGTCTATTGTTTTGGCAGAGGCAGCAAGTGAGGCAATAGAGAGCGGTAAACAACAGAACGAGATCCCTGTGTTAATGCCAATGTCTGAAGATCGTAGCATTGCTAACAAAATATACAATGCCGCCGCTGAAAAAATACAAGATGCTATTGCTCATAAAAAAACCGTTGTCTTTATTTGCGAAGGCGATCCTCTGTTTTTTGGATCCTTTGCTTATTTGTTAGAGCGCCTGCAAAAAGTTAATGTTGTTTGTGAAGTCGTCCCCGGTATTTCCTCGGTGCATGCGGCGGCATCGAGATTACAGTTGCCATTAACTATGCTAAAAGAATCTTTTGCTGTGATGAGCGGCCGCCATAGCCTTGATGAGCTGACGGCAACGCTACGATCCCACGACAGCATTGTTATTATGAAAGCTGGCCGCTCTCGACAAAAAATAATAAGGGCATTAAAAGAAACCGAGCGATTAAGCGACGCAAAATATCTTGAATATATTGGTCGTGATAGTGAAAAAATTGAGCTTGATGTGGCTCAACTCAAGGGCGAAGGCCCTTATTTTTCATTGTTTGTTATCACTAAAAATCGATACGTAAATGAGTAAGGGGCATAATGATTAAAATTATTTCTCTTACGCAGCAGGGGCAACAATTAGCCCAAAGAATTCAGGGCTTTTATCAGCAAAAAGGTCAGCCTAACATCTGTGAGCTTTGGCATAAGCCACAGCCCTTTAGCGAAAGCATACAACAGGCTTTTAAAGAGGGTGATCAATTATTGTTTATTTGCGCCACAGGGATTGTCGTAAGAACACTAGCACCTGTCATTGATAGTAAACACGATGACCCACCAGTGATTGTTATGGATGAGTTAGGTCAATTCGTTATCCCCTTATTATCGGGTCACGAAGGTGGTGCTAATCAATGGGCTGATGAAATTGCTCAAAACCTCAATGCCCAGTTAGTGATTACAACAGCAAAACCGTATACTCAACCGGTTTATACTATAGGCATGGGGTGCGAGCGGGGCTGCCCTAGCTCGGAGCTTAAAAATTTGCTTATGCAATGCATGCACGAATGCAGTTTAACACTTGAGAATATAAGCAATATTAATAGTATTGATATTAAAGCAGATGAAGTAGGGTTAATGGAGTGCGCCACAACACTCGGCAAACCCTTTCGGGTGTTTGATAAAACTGTCTTGGCAGAGGTTGAGCACCTGTTGAGTGTAAAATCCGATTATGTTTATAACACCGTCGGTGTTTATGGTGTTGCAGAATCTGCAGCACTTGTAGCAGCTACACAATTAACGGGTAACCCCGCTGAGCTTGTGCTAAACAAAGTAAAAACAAAAAAAGCAACCTGTGCTATTGCACGGTCTTATTATTAATAAACCACTACTATCAATAGATAGTTAAAGAATATTAAAACCAACTCTATGAAAAAACTCTATTTAGTCAGTGCCGGTCCCGGTGACAAAAATCTGATAACACCTATGGCAATAAAGGCTGTTAACAATAGCAGTGATTTAGTTGCCTATGGGCTTTACTTAACATTGCTGGGCGATATCTGTAAGGGCAAAATTCATCACGATTCACCATTGGGGCAAGAGATTGAGCGTGCACGTCTCGCTTTAGATTTAGCGGCCTCGGGTAAAACAACGGCATTGATATCGAGTGGCGATATTGGTATTTATGCGATGGCGACATTGGTGTTTGAATTGCTCGATAAGCAACTTAATGAGGAGCAAAATAATCACCCAGAGTGGTTAGGGGTAGATATCGAAGTTGTACCCGGTATATCAGCAATGCAAGCAGGCTCTAGTCGTATTGGTGCAATGCTTGGTCACGATTTTTGTACTATTTCCCTGTCGGATTTATTAACGCCTTGGCAAACCATCGAAAAACGTTTACATGCCTGTGGGGAGGGAGACTTTGTCGTGTCTTTTTATAACCCGCGCTCAAATAAACGCGATTGGCAAATTAATACAGCGCGAGATATTTTATTGCAGTATCGCCCAGCATCAACACCGGTTTTGTTGGGGCGGCAATTAACTCGCGATGACGAAAGTATTACTATTACAACGCTAGAAAACTTACATTCTGACAATGTTGATATGTTTACACTGGTCTCGGTAGGTAATAGTGAGTCTCGCCATATTATTAATGGTGATCAACAATGGGTATACACGCCGAGAGGTTACAGTAAAAAATTATGACGGTTTACTTTATTGGTGCAGGGCCTGGCGACCCAGAATTAATTACAGTTAAAGCACAAAGGCTTATTAACACTTGCCCCGTTATTTTATATGCGGGTTCATTAGTGCCACGCGAAATTTTTGCCGATGTAGAAACCTCTGCAGAAAAAATTATTGATACGGCCTCTATTCATTTAGACGAAATTATTGAGCACATTAGTGAGGCAAATAAAGCCGGTAAAGATGTAGCCCGAGTGCACTCAGGTGACCCTTCGCTTTATGGCGCAATCGGTGAGCAAATACGTAGGCTTGAAGCACTAGATATTGACTACCAAATTATCCCCGGTGTTACCGCAACCTCTGCATCGGCTGCATGGCTTGGCAAGGAGCTAACACTATCGGGTGTTTCTCAAACTATTATTATGACGCGCTACGAGGGAAAAACGCCATTTCCAGAGCGCGAGCGACTACCAGCACTGGCTGCATCCGGGGCAACTTTGGCGATTCATTTAGGCATTACACGTATACACAAAATTGTCGAAGAATTAATTCCTTTTTATGGAGAAAGCTGCCCAATAGCCGTGTGTTATCGCACTGGGTGGCCAGATCAAGATAAAGTGACCGGTGTGCTAAGTGATATTGTCGAAAAGGTTCGGGCGAAAAAATTTACTCGTACCTCATTAATTTTAGTGGGTCCAGTATTAGGTACAGAGGACTTTAGAGATTCCTATCTTTACGATGAAGATAAAGCCCATGTGTATCGGCCAAAAGTAAAACCCAAAAAATTACGCAGCGTTGAAAGTAGTCAGGCGCATCCTGCCTTAAAAAAAGAGTGAGATACTTTTAAAATTTCGAATATGCTACTTTTAATCGTCGCGAGAACTGAACTTTGAACTAGGTTTATTAAGTTATTGCTATAGCGTAATACTATTTCTACAAAAATATAGAGGGATTTCTATGAATAAAGTATTATTTTTAGTCGTTTTAATTATTTCTCAAATGGCATTTTCATCTCCATATGCAAATCTACTCTATCAAGAGAGCGATGATGTTGTAAGTGCACTCAAGTTTATCGGTACCCCCGAAGAAAAACTTGAGTTATATAAAGATAGGGTCAGGGGTGATTTAGCTAGTCAAGATTTAATAGCCTTTGCCAATAGAATAATCAAAGCGAGAGAGACGCGTGATACAGCTTTATTCAAAAATTCTATTGATCCAGAAAGTGTAGAAAAATCAAAAGAGATATTTGATAGATCTATCGATAAAATTAACGATGGTAGCTTATTATATGGCAATAAAGGGTTTAAATATTTTGTAACAAGTGAACCTATCGCTGAACGTCATTTAAATAGGCTCTTTAAAACAATCACACAAAAACCTTCTGTAACCTTATATTTTTATCACTACCATTCTTCTAAAGATAGATTAATAGCGTCTTCCTTCTATTTAAAGAAAGTTAATAATGAATTTATAACTGTACTGCCTGTTCTCTAGATACTGTGAATACAGAGTAGGCGTGACAGCTAGGATTTATAGTCACGAACGTTTACAACTCGGTGTGCCGGGCAATTCTTTTTTAATGGCTTTTTCTTCATCAATAATATGCTGAGGAAATTGCCCCATAAAGCAACAGCAGATATTTTCGTTAATCATTGTCCGTGGCCCATGCGGGTGAGCGATATGCTTATAGGGCGCATGTGAATGACCATGGCTATGTTTATGCTCATGATTATCTTTGTGATCATGTGCATCATGAGAGTGGTCGTGGGAATGTTTATGTGAGTGGCTGTGTGTATGAGTATTGGCTTCATCATCCAGTGGATCAGTTACTTCTGGTTGAAATTCTGCATGGTGGTGATGTATATCGACTTCACCGCGGGCTAGCCTTTCTTTAAAATCTTCCATCAGTGATTTATTGTTATTTCCACTAACATTACCGCTAATAGTCTCGTTAATTCGCTCGATAAAAGTATTAATAACATGAGCTTGGTCGCGTAGGTAATCTGCTTTCAAAAAGGTAATGTCGGGGTTCTCGCTAGCGACTTTATCAATATAACCATAAATACGATCAATTAGGCGGCCACCAAATAAAAAGTAGGGTGCAACCACAATTTTTTTAAACCCTAGCTTAACGGCCATTTCTAAACCGCGGCCAACCGATGGATAAGTTACCCCAGAATAAACCGTCTCTGCCCATCCAAAGCCCAGGTTTTCGCACACAATACGGGTTAATTTAGCAGCCTCGGCGTTGGCTTCGGTTACCGAGGTGCCTCGGCCAACGGTTACTAGCATAGTGTCATATAGCTCGCCGTTTTTTGGGATGTCGCTACTGCCTAATGCTGCGTGTAATATGCGCGCCTGAAATGCTTTAATCATCTCGCTGTGTAAACCTAATTCTTTGCCGTATTCTATTTCTATATCAGGGTATTTCTCTTTGTAGGTTGTAAGCACAGAGGGGATATCATTTTTTGCGTGAGTCGCAGCAAACAGCATGCCGGGTACCGCGTATATTTTTTTTACGCCGGAGGCTATGAGTTTATCGAGCGCCATATGAATATTAGGTGCGGAATATTCTAAAAAACCGTATTCCACATTGAGGTCAGGAAAGCGCTCTCTTAAGCCTTTTGCCAGTAAACTAAATTCTTCTTCGGCTATTTTAGCGCGGCTACCGTGGCCACAAATTAAAATGCCGGCGTCTTTATTTAATTGCTTAATATTCATACTCATAATAGTTAGCTCGCATCTATTACTGTTTTTGGTGTAACTCTAATGTTGCCGAAATCGCTTCGCCCTTGTAACCCAGTGGTGAATGATCATTGGCGTTTAATGTTATTTCTAATTTGTGATACCCAGGCGTTAATTTTTTTACATGATACCAATTGCTATAGATACGGCTAAATTTAAAGCCGTCAATATACAAGTGGGCATGTCCTTCGTTGGCGGCATTGGCGTCTGCTGTTAGCCCGACCTTTTCTGGTGTAAAGCTAAAGTCTGTAAGCTCTAAATGCAAGTTCCAACCAGAGACACTGTCCTCGGTAATTGTCGCCTTAATGCTGGGTGCAATAATGTTTTCGCCGAGTGTCGCTATATCTAACATACCGTGGTCGTGCTTGGAGTGATCGTGAGCGCTACTATCTTTACTG
The DNA here is from genome assembly GCA_947488935.1 of uncultured Pseudomonadales bacterium. Taxonomy (GTDB): domain Bacteria; phylum Pseudomonadota; class Gammaproteobacteria; order Pseudomonadales; family Cellvibrionaceae; genus CANLBN01. Next base: position 730,771 of record CANLBN010000002.1, on the reverse strand, counting down.
GTCGCGGTGGCGTTATTGTTGTGCCCCTTGTGTTGGTTTTGGTCGCCGCAAGCAGCTAGACTTAAACCTATAATTAAGATTAATAAATGCCTATAACTTATTGATATAAATTGTTTTTTCAATTCTGTTTCCATTATTGATTAAATGGTTAATTCAAGACCTAAGAACTCTTATAGTAATGAGTGATGCTATAAGAGCTTTAGGGTAGCAAGTTGCGTTGGCTTGCTTTAATAAATGCCTCTTTTAGCTCTGTATAGCTCGATGCCCTAGGCAATGAAGGGTACTCACTGGCGATATAGTCGGGTGCATTAAATAAAATACCCGTATTGGCCTGATGCAGCATCGTAATATCGTTATAGGAGTCGCCCGCAGCAATCACTCGATAATTAAGCCCCTGTAATGCTAAAACCGATTGCCTTTTGGCATCACTTTGGCGTAGGGCAATGTCGGTGATCCTGCCTGTGCTATCGGTATTGAGATGATGACATAGCAGGGTCGGAAACCCCAATTGCTGCATTAGTGGTTGGCACAGTTCATAAAAGGTATCGGACAATATAACGACCTGAAACCGTATTTGTAGCCAACGTACAAATTCATCAGCGCCCGGTAATGGCTCTAAGCCTGCTACAACTGCTTGAATGTCTTGTAACTTGAATTTGTATTTATCGAGTATCTGTAAGCGCTTTTGCATCAGCGATTCATAATTTGAGCAGTCTCGTGTTGTTTGCTCAAGCTCTTTTAAGCCTGTTTTTTTGGCAAACTCGACCCATATTTCAGGAATTAACACACCTTCTAAGTCAAGACATGCGAGCTCCACGTTTATCTCCTACTGTGTTTGCCAACGGGTTATTATCAACGCTGTAAGCAAACTGAATAATCCCCAAGTAAGGTATTTAATACGCGCAGCATACTACGCGAAAGTACTAATAAATACACCTATTTGTCGATCAATTTAAAGCAATATTAAGCATCAATAAAACAACAAAGTCATGTATAATTCTGCGCAGCCCATCGGTGCTTTTTTGTGCCTTTTTCGCTCAATATTGTCTGAGAAACAACCATGTTATTAAATAAAATACCTGCCACTATTGTTACCGGCTTTTTAGGTAGCGGTAAAACGACTTTGTTATCAAATATATTAAAACAAGCAGCCGGTAAGCGTATTGCTGTTATCGTTAATGAATTTGGCGAGCTAGATATCGATGCCGAATTGTTGCGTAGCTGCCCCCTCGATTGCGAAGAAGAAAGTGCCACAATAGCACAAGGCGAAAAGGGTATTTACGAGTTAGCCAATGGCTGTATTTGCTGCACAGTCGAAGAAGAATTTTTACCAGTAATGAAACAGCTAGTTGAGCGGCGCGACGATATTGATCACATTTTGATAGAAACATCGGGCCTCGCTTTGCCCAAGCCTCTTGTGCAGGCGTTTAATTGGCCAGAGATCAAACAGTATTGCACGGTTGATTCCGTCGTCACCGTCGTTGATGGTCCCGCCGTTGCGGCAGGCCGCTTTGCCGATGACGAAGAAAAAGTACAACGACAACGTCTCGCCGATGATAGCCTTGACCATGATCCAAGTTTACAAGAGCTTCTCGACGACCAGCTCAGTGCCGCAGACCTTGTTGTTGTGAGTAAAAATGACTTATTAAGCGACGAAAACCGCGATTATGTAAAAGCGGTCATTGACAAAAAAATTCCTAGTTCGGTTAAAACAACACACATAAGCCACGGCCAAGCACCACTTAATGTAGTGATGGGGCTAGAGTCTGCAGCAGAGGAGCGCATTAATCATGTGCATACGCATCACGATCACCACCACGAACATGGCGAGCATCACGAGCATGCACACGACCACTTTGACTCCTATGTGATCAGTGTGGGAGAGGTTGATGGCGAAAAAATTCAGGCAGTCATAAAAGACTTAATCGAAAAGCATACTATCTATCGCGCAAAAGGTTTTGCTGCGGTTACGGGTAAACCTATGCGACAAGTACTACAAGCCGTTGGTAAACGTTTGGATGCTCATTTTGACCGTTTATGGACAGAGGGTGAGCAACGTCAAACGCAATTAGTGGTCATTGGCAAACACCTCGATGAGGCAATACTCACGCAAGCACTAAAAACTGCGGAATGCTAAATAGACGATTATGCATTTATTGGCATCTCAACCTGGTGGTTTTTCTGACGATGAAGGCATTATTGATCTAGCGCAAACCCCTGCCAATATTATTATATTATCTGCGGCTGATAGCCTATTAGCCGCTTTAGCAGATACTGCCGAATCACTACCCAGTGACTTTCCTACTGTGCGCTTAGCTAATTGGATGCACTTGCTAAAACCGGCTGCATTGGATTTATATTGCAATCAAACAATCGAGCATGCACAGGTGATTGTGCTCTCTTTATTGGGTGGCGAAAACTATTGGCCCTATGGCTTTGAGCAATTGCAGCACTGGGCACAAGCCGATAAAAACCGCCAGCTTATTATTGTGCCCGGCGACGATACGCCCGACGACAGTTTATTTGCTGCATCGAGCGTCGATGCCCATTCGGCAATTAAAGTGTGGCGTTTTTTAAGAGAAGGGGGCACCTCTAATCATCAACAGCTGTATTATTTTTTAGCCTCACAATTTCTGGACCAAAAATACGTTTGGCAAGAGCCTCAAGTATTACCGCGTTGTTTATTATATTTATCGGCAAGTATACAAAACCTAAGTAATAAGCCTGTAATAGAGCGTACAAAAAGCACTAAAAAAATTAAAAGTACAAGACAGCAAGCAAGTTTTAAAGATTATAAAAAGCACTGGAAAAACAATAATCCTGGGGCGGCGGTTTGTGTCTTATTATTTTATAAGAGTCATTTGCAATCAGCCAATACGGCAATGTTTGATGAGTTAATAATACAACTCGAAGAGCAAAACTTAAATGTGTTGCCTATTGCCATTGCATCCCTAAAAGATAAAGAGTCGTTGAGCTTAGTCAATGCACTTTTATTAGAGTTAAAAAAAGAAAACCAAACAGCACTTATTGTTAACACCACAGGCTTTACCAGCAATACAGTTAACAGCCCAGATCTTTCTTCTGAACCCACACAATTTAAGCCCCCTTTTGCTATTGATGTACCTGTACTGCAATTAATATTGTCGAGCTCTACGCAGAGCGATTGGAATAATTATAGCCAAGGTCTGCGCAGCCGTGATATTGCGATGCAAATTGTATTGCCTGAAATGGACGGACGTATCATTACTCGGGCAATTAGCTTTAAAGCTGAGGAATGGTTTTCTAGCCGCTGTGAGGTTTCGGTAGTGCGTTATGCACTACACCAAGAGCGAGCGAGTTTTATTGCCAAGCTTGCCAATAATTATTGTAAATTGGCGATAAAAAATAATGCCGAAAAGCGTATTGCTGTTGTATTGGCCAATTACCCAACAAAGGATGGCCGTATAGGTAATGGGGTTGGTTTAGATACACCAGCATCAACCATTAATATTTTACAAGCACTCGAAAAAAATGGCTATTCCATAGATAATATTCCAAGTAATGGTAATGCACTACTTGGAGAGTTATTAGGTGCTGTGACCAATAATCCCAATACGCTGGATCAATTACCTTGTTGGCAAAGTATCTCACTTAGCAGCTACAAAAAATATTTTGCCGAGCTACCACCGAACAATCAACAGGCGATAACTACACAATGGGGAGAGCCAGAGGCCGACCCTAAATGTAGAAATAATCGCTTGATGATATCGGGGATACGATTAGGTGATATTTTTGTAGGTATTCAGCCCGCTCGTGGATTTAATATTGATCTAGTGGCCAACTATCACGACCCAGATTTAGTGCCACCCCATAGCTACTTAGCTTTTTATTTTTGGTTGCGCTTTGAATATAAAGTAGATGCTTGCATTCATGTCGGCAAGCACGGCAACTTAGAATGGTTGCCGGGTAAAGGGACGGCCTTATCAAATAAATGTTGGCCTGATATAGCCCTAGGGCCACTACCGAATTTTTACCCTTTTATTGTTAATGACCCAGGCGAGGGCGCACAGGCAAAACGTCGCTCACACGCGGTAATTATTGACCACTTAATGCCGCCAATGACACGGGCAGAGACCTATGGCGAGCTCGCCGAGCTAGAAGCCTTAGTCGATGAATACTATCAAGCAATGGGCTTGGATGTACGTCGTGAGCAGTGGCTAAAAGAAAAAATAGTAAGTCTTGCAGAAAAAACTAATCTATTGAGTGAACTGCCAAACAATAATAAAACTAACAATGACATATTAAATGATTTAGATGCCTACCTTTGCGATATAAAAGAAGCACAAATTCGCCACGGCTTACATATATTAGGCGAATTACCTGAGCCTGAAAAGTTAACCGATACACTTATCGCATTACTACGACTACCTCGTGGTAATGCTGCGAGCGAGCAAGGTATTTTGCATAATTTAGTGCAGGACTTAAATCTAAAAAATACCTCTGACAATGCAGAAGAAAATACGCTTTTTGATCCATTACAAATAGATATAGAGGTATGGAATGGAAACAAGCCTGAAGTACTAAAAGCGTTATCAACAAGCCCGTGGCGAACAAGTGCCGATACTCGTGAGCGCCTAGAGTTATTGGCTAAGAGTCTAGTTGCGCAGGTCGTTGCTGCTTGTTTTGGCACTGGTTCTGATAGTAGCTTGGCTAAGCAATCAGACAAAGATGAGTTCTCCACAGAACAACAGCTACCTAATACTTATCAGCAATTAGCCTATATTAAAAATACGCTTGCTGTTGCGCTAAAAGTGAGTGCAAAGCAAGAGATAGCATCGTTAATAAAAGGCCTGGCCGGTGGTTTTATTGAGCCTGGACCCAGTGGCGCGCCGACAAGAGGGCGCTTAGATACTCTGCCAACGGGGCGTAATTTTTTCTCCGTTGATAGTCGCTCTATTCCAACGCCTGCTGCCTGTGCTATTGGTGAGGCATCTGCGAATAAATTGATTGAGCGCCACTTACAAGAGCACGGCGAGTATCCTAAACAGTTAGGATTATCGGTGTGGGGTACAGCGACAATGCGCACAGGTGGCGACGATATTGCTCAGGCTTTTACCCTAATGGGTATAAAACCAATACGAGCGGCAAGCTCCCAGCGTGTGATTGATTTTGAAATAATACCTTGCATGTTACTAGGCCGCCCACGTATTGATGTGACTTTACGTGTGTCGGGTTTTTTTCGAGATGCATTTCCTAATGTGATGAAACTATACGATGCAGCGGTATTAGCCTTAGTAGAATTCGATGAGCCTGGTGCTGATAATAGGATTCAAAAAAATATTCGTGCGCGTACAAAAACCTTAATCGCCGAAGGCTTAGATAAAAATACAGCCGAGCGCGAGGCAAGCTACCGAGTATTTGGTAGCAAACCCGGTGCCTACGGTGCTGGCTTACAAGGTTTAATTGACGAGCGTTGTTGGGAGGTACGCGGTGATTTAGCTGAGGCCTATTTAAACTGGGGGGGGTATGCCTATGGTAAGCAAGTCGCCGATACCACTATCAATAATAAACAGGGCTACCAAGAAGGTGTAGAGGCCAAAAAATCATTTCAACATCAATTAAGTCAATTAGAGGTTGTTGTACAAAACCAAGATAATCGTGAGCATGACTTATTAGATTCCGATGACTATTATCAATTTCAAGGCGGGATGGTCAATGCCATCACAGAATTTTCTGGCCAAGAGCCTGTCATTTACCACAATGATCACTCTAATCCTAGCCAGCCTGTTATTCGCACTTTAAAAGAAGAATTAAACCGTGTTATTCGCTCGCGTGTTCTCAACCCAAAATGGATTAATGCTATGCAAGAGCATGGCTATAAAGGTGCCTTTGAGATGGCAGCGAGTATTGATTATTTATTTGCTTATGACGCCACAACAAATTTAATTGATGATTACCAATACCAGCAAGTCGCCGATGCATTAATTTTTGATAAAAAAAATAAACAGTTTTTAGAAAAAAACAACCCTAATGCATTAGAAGAAATGGCAGAGAGATTACTCGAGGCGACACAGCGAGGAATGTGGGATGACAACGAGTATGCCGAGCAATTACAAAATTTATTGCTAGAAATAGACGCTAGCCAAGAGGGCAGTGTATGAGTTTAAGCACTCTAAAAACTGACAATAAAAAATTTGCAGCACCGGCTACATTAATGGTGCAAGGGACGACATCCGATGCGGGTAAAAGTATATTAGCCACCGCGCTTTGTCGTATTTTAGCCCGTAACAATATTAGTGTAGCGCCCTTTAAATCACAAAATATGGCACTCAATAGTGCGGTAACAAAAGAGGGTGGAGAAATTGGCCGAGCGCAAGCTGTGCAGGCTGAGGCTTGCTATTTAGAGCCATCGGTCACTATGAACCCGGTATTATTAAAACCCAATAGTGACTTAGGTGCGCAGGTTATTGTTAATGGTAAAGCCATTGGCAACATGCAAGCTCAAGCATACCATCACTACAAACCTCAACTACTTAATACAGTGGTGAACGCACATAAAAAATTACAAGGTGAATATCGAGTCATTATTGTTGAAGGTGCAGGTAGTCCCGCCGAAATTAATTTGCGCGAACACGATATTGCTAATATGGGCTTTGCCGAGGCCATCGATTGCCCCGTTATTATTGTTGCAGATATTGACCGTGGTGGCGTATTTGCCCACCTTTACGGTACTTACGAATTATTAAGCGAGTCTGAGCAAAAGCGTGTGCAAGGTTTTGTCATTAACCGCTTTCGTGGAGACGTAAGCCTATTGGAGCCTGGCTTAAAATGGCTAGAGGATAAAACCGGGGTGCCCACCTTGGCGGTTATTCCCTACATTGCAAACTTGCATATAGAAGCCGAAGACAGTCTTGCAACAAAAAATTTAGATAAAAATCAAAACAATGAACTCTACGTAGACGAAAAAGCAGCCTATCAGCGATGTAAAATTGTGGTGCCAATGTACCCAAGAGCAAGCAACCATACGGATTTTGATGTATTAAGAATACACCCACAAATTGATTGCCAATTTCAGAAAGAGTCAGGTGAATTTAGTGGTGCTGACATTATCATTTTACCTGGCAGTAAACATGTACGCGGTGATCTTCAATGGCTAAAAGAGAGCGGCTGGGAGGCAGTGATTAAACGCCACCTGCGTCTTGGCGGTAAAGTGATAGGTATTTGCGGCGGCTATCAAATGTTGGGCCATTGGGTACATGACCCCGATGCGATAGAGTCCGATGCTGGCTCGACAATAGGTTTAGGCTTGCTCGATATGGAGACAAGCCTTACGGCGAAAAAAATACTACGCAATGTTTCGGGTTATATATCGGCCATTAAGAGTAAAAATAGCGACGAAAATAATAGTCATAAAATATTGATTAAAGGTTATGAAATACATGCAGGTATTAGCCATGGCCCAGCCTTACAAAGCCCATTATTGCAATTAGCATACAGTGACAATGATTGTGAAAGAGATGATAGCAAGGCCGAATTCACGAGCGATGGCGCAATCAATGATAGTGGCACAGTCATGGGTAGTTATGTACATGGATTATTTGATGAAGCGAGTATGTTGGAGTATTGTTTGAATTGGGGTTTGCCCGAAAATAACGACTCAGAAAAAATAAAAAACTTTAATTATCAAGAATATAAAAATACCGAGATCGACCGGCTAGCAGATGCCGTAGAGGCTGCTATGCCACTGGAGTTAATTCTTAACTTATTGAATATAGATATAAAGGGTGGCGTATAAAATGAGCCAACAGATACCTGCCCACGGTGGTGACCTTGTAAGCGCAAGTCAACAATATAATATTGATATCAACCAATGGATTGACCTTTCTACGGGCATTAACCCTATTGCTTATCCTGTCGAACTCGAGGCAAATAGTTTTCAACAACTCCCCTATATTCGCCCAGAATTTATAGAGGCATCAACGCATTATTATCGGTCTTCCCAATTTATTCCTGTAAGCGGCACTCAGGCAGCCATACAACAATTGCCCACATTATTAGCAGATTTCCCGGTATTGATTCCAAAATTAGGCTATCAAGAGCATGTTAAGTACTGGCAAGAAAAAGCGGCTACTATTACTTATTATAGCTCCGACAAAAAAGACACAATGGTTAGTCAAATTAACAAAGCGCTTGCGGCTAATCCTCGACAGCATTTAGTGATTATTAACCCAAACAATCCAACAGCTGTGTTACTTAGCAAAGAACAGCTATTGAATTGGGCCAAGCAATTGGCAAAACAAGCCTATCTAATTATTGATGAGGCCTTTATCGATACGCACAAGGAGCAAAGTGTACTCGATGAAAACTTGCCCGAGAATATCATTGTTTTACGCTCCTTTGGTAAATTCTTTGGCTTAGCCGGTGTTCGCCTGGGTTATTGTTTTTCCAACAAAACAATACTTAAACAGCTACAAAAAAAACTCGGTTTATGGCAAGTTAATGGCCCGGCACAGTCTCTCGCTATTAAAGCCTTGAGCGACAATAAGTGGCAGGGGCAGGCGCTAGGTGATATTTGCTCTAATAATCAATTGATGCAAACACTCTGGGAGCCGTTATTTGAGAAATATACCAGTCACAAAAAGAATATTAACGCTGTCAAAAAATATCCCTCTTCTTTGTTTGTAAGTTACCAATTATCAATGGATGATGCGCTATTGATTTGTGAATACTTTGCAAAACTAGGCATATTGCTACGAGTTATCGCTATTGATGAGAATAGTGCTAACAGCCCGAAAAATGCGCAAGCGCTATTGCGTATTGGTTTAATTGATCAGCATAATAAAACCGCACTTAGCCGTGTGGCTGAGGGGATAGATTCATTTGTTAGCGACTTTAATCATAATAAAACGAGCACTGTTTAATACATCATGAACTCTTTTCCTTTATTTCATCAGTTGAATAACAAACATTGCTTAATCGTAGGTGGTGGTCAAGTGGCTTTACGAAGAGCACAGGCATTACTTAAAGCGGGTGTTTGTATCGATGTTGTATCTCCCGTTGTTAGGGAGCAATTGGTGGATGTGGTAAAAGAGAGTGGTGGCAATATTGATGAGTCATATTTTGATGAAATCTCATTGAATAAAAAAATAGAGAACAAAATATTAGCTAATCAAAACTACTTTATGATGATGGCTGCGACCGACGACACTGCTGTTAATCGTCATGTTTATCACTGTGCGAAAAAAAATAATATATTGGTCAATGTGGCCAGTGATCAATCTCTTTGCGATGTGGTGTTTCCCGCTATCGTCGATCGTGGTGCTACAACGATTGCTATTTCTAACAACGGCTTATCGCCAGTATTAACGCGTGTATTAAAAGAAAAAATAGAGCGATTAATCCCCGATAATTACGGTGATTTAGCGGTTTTTATGGGTAAATGCAGAGCGAAAATAAAAAAGCTGATTCCCAATACAAGAAAGAGAGTCTCTTTTTTAGAAAGTATTGCAAAAGGCTCAGTCGCCGAGGCTGTTTTTTCCGGTAAAATCGATGAGGCCGAAAAAATATTGCAAGCAAAGTTGGCACAAGAAACAACAGAAAATATAGCGGCAGAAGAAACGCAGCAGTCAATTATAGAGGACCCCACAACAGATTTTAGCTATACGGCAGAAGAAAAGTCAGCCATTTATAAAGTAATGGCTGAGCGTAGAGATATGCGTCACTTTAATAACAAACCTCTAGACGAGAAAATATTCAAAAGCATACTTTCGGCAGCACACATGGCACCGAGTGTTGGCCTTATGCAACCTTGGCGCTTTGTTCGAATTACCCATCAAAATATCAGAGAAGATATTTTTGGAGCCGTTAGCGAAGAGAGAAAACTAACCGCCGATGCATTAGATGAGCGAAAAGGAGAGTTTTTAAAATTAAAAGTAGAAGGTATCTTACAGTGTGGCGAACTCGTCATTGCTGCACTGCCCGAGGGGCGAGAGCAACATGTGTTTGGTCGCAGAACATTACCAGAGATGGATTTAGCGTCTTTATCCTGCGCTATTCAAAATATGTGGCTAGCAGCAAGGGCAGAGGGTATAGGTATGGGTTGGGTCTCTTTATTTGACCCTAAAAAACTCATGGAAATTCTCAATATGCCTAAAGGTAGTTGGCCTATCGCTATTTTATGTATAGGTCATGTCGATGAATTCTATGAAAAACCCATGTTGCTTTTGGAAAACTGGACAACGGAAAAACCCTTAGAAGACATGCTGTTTGAAAACACATGGCACAGTGGTAAAGGGCAGAACGATACAGATGATTAACCCAATCAAGAATTAACTACAACCATGATTATTGCTGTTACTGTCATCGCTGCCATATTACTAGATTGCCTTTTAGGTGAACCTAAACGCTTCCATCCGCTGGTGGGTTTTGGTTATTTAGCATCACTGATAGAGAAGCGTTTTAATCAACCCAATAAAAGTAAGTGGATACAATTCTTAAATGGAATGCTAGTCTGGTTGATTGTTGTCTCGATACCAGTCGTTTTTTTTATGGGCTTGTACGCAATATTTTCGCTCTGGACTGATCAATTATTTTTACTCGATATTATTGTCCTCTACCTTGCTATTGGCTACAAAAGCTTACGCCAGCACGGCTTGGCTGTTTTTGAATGCCTAAGTGATAATAAAATACCCGAGGCGAGAGAGAAGATTGCCATGATTGTCAGCCGAAACACCGACACTCTTGAACCTACGGCTATACGTCAAGCAACTATTGAGTCGGTGTTAGAGAACGGTAGCGATGCGATCTTTGCGCCGATATTTTGGTATATCGTTGGTGGCGCTTATTGGGTAATACTTTATCGCCTAGCCAATACGCTGGATGCCATGTGGGGCTATAAAAACACACGTTTTTTATATTTTGGTCGCTTTGCTGCGCGTATAGACGATGTGCTTAACTATATTCCTAGTCGCCTAGTTGCGGCTAGTTACCTCTTGCTAGGCCATTGTAAATCAGCATTGTTGTGTTGGCGGCAACAGGCACACTTACTCGACAGCCCCAATGCAGGCCCAGTAATGGCCTCAGGTGCAGGAGCATTAAAACTATTATTGGGTGGTGATGCTTATTATCATGGCAAGTTAAAAAAGAAACCGACCTTTGGATGCGGAAAACTTCCAGAAAACAATGATATTAAACGTAGTTTATTTATAATTGATAAAACTTTGTGTCTGTGGTGCTTGTTTATTTTATTAGTATTTTTGATAGGCTAATAAAATTTTCTTGAATAATAATTATTAGCGCTAGACAATTATTTAGCGTTCAGTGGTTTTAAAAAAAATACTCACCGATAAGCCTGCTGTACTGTCATTGTTTTTCAATGAGAGCCTAAGTTGGTGTGCATCGGCGATCCACTTTACAATTGATAAGCCTAAGCCGCTACCATTTTCACTGACGCCTTTTTCTCTAAAGAAGCGCTCAAATACTTTTTTGTGGTTCTCTTCAGCAATACCTGGGCCGCTATCCTGTATGCTTAATATGCCATTAGTGGATAAATTAATGCTAATAAAGCCATTGATTGGTGTATATTTAAGTGCGTTTTCTAACAGGTTTGTGATCATTATCGATATAGAGGGGCTATCGCCAAGGACTTCTACATTCTCTTCAATGTTAATGCTAAGTTTAATGTTTTTCTTTTCTAATACTTTGCTTGAACCGCCAATTACCTCAGTTAGGCAATCTGAGAGATTAAATAAAGCAAAGGGAAACTTATTATTTTGTAAGCGAGATAAAGACAGTAATTGTTCAACCATATGGGCCGAACGATCAATTGATTGGAGTAAATAATTGAGGTCCTCACTGTTTTCAGGTTTTTTGTGCTCAAGGCTCTCCACACGTTTTTGCATAACTTGGGCTTGTGTTTTCATTGCAGCGAGAGGCGTGAGTAATTGATGTGCAGCGTGGTCTGTAAATTCTTTTTCACGTTTTAAAGTACACGATATACGTTCAAGAAGACGGTTAATGGCCTCTATGAGCGGTGATATTTCTGAAGGTAAGCGGCTGTAAGAAATTGGGCTTAAATCGTTGCTACTACGTTTGTCCATACGAGACGATATAGAGACAATGGGCTTAAAGTTAGTATTAATCGCCTTCCAGACAATAAATAATGCAAGAGGGATAAGAATTATCAACGGGATGATTAATGCGGCGGTAATGGCAGCTATAAGTTCATAGCGAATAGAATAACGCTCTGAGGTTTCGACTTTGATATTATTTTTTGTTTCCAAAAAAACAAAAAATCGCCACTTTTCATCGCTGATATATTGATCAGAAAACCCAGGGGGCGCTTGAAAACCTTTAAATTCTTTAGCGCTTACTGTCTGTGTAATCAATTTATTATTATGCCAAACCCGCAGTGCAAGATTTTTTTCATACTGATGCTGCAAACTTGATGCTCCACCTAGTATAGTAAAAGCGTCATTCGATTCCTCTTCTATTAATTCGTGTTCCAGTAGTTGTGATATTACTTTGGCATAATTAACCAACTGGGCATCATATACTTCTTCTATTTCATTCCATGCAGACTTAAAAGCGATCGATAGGGTAATTATGCTTGCTAATAGCAATGGCAAGCTAATATAGAGTAATAGTTTTTTACGAAGCGAATAATAATTAGACATTACTGGATAGAATACCCTATACCACGCGATGTTGTGATCAAATTTTTACCCAGCTTGCGTCGTAGTGCTGCAATATGCACTTCAATAGTATTACTCTCTACAAGCTCAGAAGACCAATCATAGATGCTTTGCTCTATTTTCTTTTTACTAACGGGACGCCCTAAATTGCGTACTAAGCAACTGAGTATTGCGTTTTCTTTGGCTGAAAGCTTCACTTTAGCACCTGAAATAGAAGCATAAGCCGTTGCTGGCTCGTAGTATAAATCACCGTGTACAATGGCAGGCTCGGATACTTCTCCTCGCCTTAATAAAGCCCCGCAGCGAGCGATTAATTCGTCGAGGTCAAAGGGCTTTATTAGGTAATCATCGGCACCTGCATTTAAGCCTTCAACACGATGTTCTATGGCATTGCGTGCCGTTAGCAGTAATATCGGGGTTAATACTTTCTTTTTGCGTAACTCACGCAATAAACTCAAGCCTGACTTGCCAGGTAAGTTAATATCTAAGATTAGTAGCTCATAAGCAACCGTCGATAGTGCGCTTTCTGCCATTTCAGCGGATTTAACCCAATCAACAGCAAAGCTGATTTTTAGGCCTTGCTGGGTAGCGCGCCCTAATTGTTCATCGTCTTCTACCAAAAGAATCCGCATATTAATATCACCTTTAACCGTAATATGAGTTGGGTAAATTATAGCCCAGTTATTTTATTGAATGGCTTATTTATTAGCAATAGTGGCAAGGGCCGCTTGTATTTCTTGGCGTCGTCCTTCATCGGCTAGTTTTCTTCCTGCTCTTGGCTTTGCAGATAATGCTTTCGTTAAATACTCTTTGGCTTTGCTGTAGTCTTTTTGTTGTATCAAAAAGTCGCCATAAAAATAATTAGAGTCGATACCACTTGGATTTATTGCTAATGCTTGCTTAAAATGCTCTCTTGCTTTTTTGTGGCTACCAAACGAGATAGGCCAATTTGGAGCTTGATAATATAGCGATGCCAATGATGTATAAGCCGAACCCGATAGAGCCTTAGGGTCTAGTTCTATAGATTCTGTTAATAAGGATTTTGCTTTTTTTAACATCCCCAGAGAAGATAGGTTATTGGTAACCCCTGCATCTGTCGATAAAATAATGGCTTGCCATATTTTTAATTCAGCTGCATCGGGGTGCTCTATTAAATACTGTTCTCCTTTTTCTTCTAATAAGCGAAATCGTTTTATCTGCTCTTTTTTATCAAAGACTTGGTATTTTATTTTAGCCCATTCGTGTTGTAGTTGGGCAACGGCTTCATTGATGCTAGAGTCGGCATGGGTAAATGAGTTTATGCCAAGTAAAATTATAAGCATTGCTAATAAGCTATTTTTTAATTTCATTTTATTCTCCTAAAATATTTTTTTAGCGATGTCTCTTTTTTCGATGAGTGCTTTGTCGACTAAAGAGGGTAGTAAGTGATTAATATTGACAAAGAAATTCTCTGCAAAGCCTATATTGATACTTCTCTTTTCGCTAACAATAGCCTTGATAATAATACGTGCTACCTTTTCAGGTGAATCAATACTGGCATTTGTACGTTTATTAAAAAGGTCAATCTCGCCGGTGTTAAATGGCGTGTCGACAGCACGAGGAGATACATGGGTTACATTAATGCCTCTATTTTTATATTCACGCCGAAGGCTATCGGAAAAGCCTTTTAAGCCAGCTTTTGTTGATGAATAGGCAGAAAAATAAGGGAAGGGTAGTGAGCCAAAAATAGAGCCTATATTGACTATATTACCTTGGCATTTTTGCTCCATTGCTGGCAATACAGCCTGAGTAAGTTTAATGGGTGCCGTTAAATTTACGGCAACCATTTTTTCAAGATCAACCAAAGGTTGTTGCTTTAACTCACCAAAGTACATCAGACCGGCTAAGTTAATAAGAATATCAACATCTTTTTTCCTGAGATCCTTGCACAAGAGATCGACACTGTTGTTATTTGAGAGGTCTGCTTGAGTAACTCCGTCCTCGGATTTACGACCCACCGCAATAATATTAGCTTGTTGATCTTTAAGTAAATTGATAAGGCAACGCCCAATGCCACCTTGTGCACCGGTAACAACAATAGTTTTCTTATTAAGCTGCATGATGACTCACCTGAGGCGTATGAGGGATAGCCCTAAGCAAATTAGCAAAAAGGCAAAAAGTATTTTGTGCAACTTCGATAATTGCTGCCTGATCTTCATCTGCCGTAATCTTATTGATGACGTTTTCAAAAAATTGCATATGGCTAATGTCTAGTTCGCCATGGGAATAAAGGTAAGAAAATGCATTATTGGGTAAACTTAAGTTTTGTTGTAATGCTTTGGCTCCTTTACTGGCTAGTTGAACCGAGGTGCTCTCTAACATGAAGACCATGCCAAAAAAACCAATAGGGTTTTTGCGTAAAATATAGTCATAATTATAAGCGATGAGCACTTGTGTCTCTAAAGAGGGTGTCGATGTACGTGCTGTCTCTTTATCGCCGCCGGCTGCTGCTATATCATTTAATATCCACTCTTCGTGTCCCACTTCTTCATCAATGTATTCGCTGATCACTTTTTGTAGTGATTGATGTTCAGCGGGTAGGCGAGCCCCCATAGACATTAAAAAACGCACAGTATGGCTTACATGATGATACGCTTGCGTGAGGTAGGCTATATAGGTTTCACGACTAATCGCGCCACTTAGTCCGTCAATTAACTGTGGTACAGCAGCTAATTTTTTTCGGGAAGTTTCAGTTTCTTTAATGAGTTGTTCGTAAAAGTTCATACTTATACCTATTTAAAATTAACAATAAGAGTTTGCAAGGTGTTTGTAGTGATTGATAATCACATTGCGACGAGGTCGACCTGTACCCGTTAACTGTTGGTTATCGAGGGAAAAAGGCTCAACAAAATGAATGTTTTTAATCTGAGCGTATACGGGTAATTGTTGATTGATATCAGCAATAGTAGATTTAATCGATGCAGATCGACTGCTCTCGACAGAAACAATAAGAGCACTTAAATACACTTCGCTATCACCAATAACTACGGCTTGTGCAATATCAGCAGAGGATAATAGTAATGACTCTATCCACTCGGGTGAGATGTTACGACCATAGGCAGTGATTAGAATGTTTTTTTTACGCCCTGTAATACTTAGATAACCATCCTCGTCAAATTCGCCGATATCACCTGTCGCAAAAACTTTAGGGGAGTGTTCACCTAAGTAACCCAAAAACCCTGGGTTAGTGATAATGACTTCACCATCGCTTATGCTCGCCTTAACATGCGCTAGTAATTTGCCAACACTGCCTAAACGTTGTGTCAGTGGTGAATTCAAACTCACAACAGAGCCGCACTCAGATAAACCATAACCTTCGTATACAGGCAAGCCTAATAGCCTCGCTTGCTTTATTACTTGAGGGTTTATTTTAGCGCCCCCTATAGCAACGAACCTTAAGTCAGGCAGAGGGCCTTTATGCTGAACCTGCATCATTAACTGGCGTAATATTTCGGGCACTAAAATAATAGAACTGGTTTTTTGTAACAGCAATTGCTCATGTAAATCACAATAGTTTTTACCAAATTGTTCCATTGCCTTCAAATAGATATGACAACCTGCGATTAAACCTGCATAAATACCAGCAACGTTTTCTAGGAGAACGGCTAAAGGCAATACACACATGTGATTACCAACAAAATCATTGCCGAGTAGCTCAACAATACTTACAGAAACTCGCACCATAGAAGATTGCGATAGACAAACACCTTTAGGCTCGTTGGTTGTTCCCGATGTATAAGTGATTTTCGCAGTCGTTGGTGGTATATTTTTATTTTCCGTAACTAAACTCGCCTCTAGCCCTTTAGCTGAGATAATATGTGTAATGCCAGCAGAATTTATACTATGTTGAATTTGAGCCTTTGTAAAAAAAGGAGGTAGAGGAACACAAATAATATTTGATGCTAGCGCAGCAAGGTCCCACAGCACCCATTCGACACTATTATTCATGGCTATGCCTAAAACAGTGACGTTAGTTAATTTTTTAGCCCGTTTATTTATTTCGTTAAAGAGTTGCCCGTAGTAAATAACCTGTTCATTGTCTTGCAGTGCAATTTTATTTGACGGTTGTGGGTTATCGTTTAATATTTGTATAAGGTTGGGTTCTTCCACAGCTATTTCTCCAGCAAGGTCATTGACGGTAAGCCAATAAAGTCAGCATCTAAAAAGCGTTGTAAGCATTCATAACCTTTATCAACGGAGCCTGCGAGGACATGGGGTTCTGTTTTGTAGTAGCTGCCCCAGTTTTCTCCTTCATGTAACAAGAGCGATGGGTTTGCCGCTGCTAGACGTTGTGGTTTTAATCCCATTGCAGCAAGGCGTTTTTCTAAAAATCCTGTACAGGTAACGACTGCTTTACTATAGCCTTGGTAATGTAAGTAAGCAGATAGAGCAGCAAATAAGTAAGTTGATGTACCTCCTTTCATGGAAGCTAAATTACCTATTTCTACAATATGCTTTCGTTCTGTATTCAGATGCTCTTCAATATTTTTCTCTAAATACTGTTCAAGAAATAATGCTTGATTTGAGGCAGGGCGGATACCAACTGCAGCTAGAAAATTACCATCAATATCTTTTAAGCTTAATAAGTAGGGATAGCGAACATCTATCTCGGCACCATAAATCTCCCGGTAAGTATGACTGATATAACTAGAAACTGGATTAGCGATATTTATATCATTTGAGGTTATGGTAACAGTGGATGGAGTAGCCTTTAACCGCAGTAAAAACACTGAAGGCTTAAGCGATAGCTGACCCATATTTAAACCGTCTTGCTGATAGTCAATTGTAAGCATTGTTTGCCTCAAGGTTAGCTAATTAATATCTATAGTAATCAACTAAACTTAAGAGAACCTTAAGCTATTGGATATATATTCAATAACTACAACAGCATTGCTAATATGTGGAATTGCTTTTATCTTGACATAGGTAAAATCAATATCTAGTTTTCCTTGCTTGTCATAAATTATCACTTGTTTTTGGTGGCTTGTTGTCACAGTAAATTTTTTGAATGCCGCCTTTTAATTATTTATTAAATAATGAATGTTAATTGAATACTAGCTAGTTTTTTTAAGCTTATAATTTTTTTATTTTTTGCGAAAAATCTTCTTTGGGTATTACCCAATTAGTATGATCTATAAATTATTTGTAGCGACTACTGATATGGGTGATTTGATAAGTAAAGTTAACACCTTAACTAATACAGTGAAGAATGATCGTAAAAAATTTTGTAACGTTTTTTAATAAGATATTATGATTGAAGTCGTAATGAACAATAAGGAATAATATGAAGCTGAGTTACTTATTCTTAGTAATAATTATAATGTCGCTGAGATGATATGCAGCCATACATCAGACGTGACTATTCTTTAGGCTCATGCCATCTCGAGTAGCTGAAGCTATTTCAATAAAAACCCACAAAGAGTCTTTAAGCGCAATATGTCGACACAGCTTATAGCGAACACTAAATAAATAGCTGATGTAATCGATTACTCTTAGGTTTAGGATTAAATAGCGATAGTAGTTTGCCTTTATTTAAATGAACCTTTATTAATATTTATTAGTCTCATTTAACGTATAGCTATTAAATACTGTTATATTGGCTGGAGCTGTAATAGTATTTACTGGTTTTTATGTGTAACAATTTGCACTTAAATGACCACAACTTAAATGACCACACAAGGGTATGTATATATGTTAACCACATCTTGGGCTAAACCTGCATTCAAAGAGATCCGTCTAGGTTTTGAGATCACTATGTATGTAACACACCGTTAAGTTTATTAATGGCTTAATTATTTAAGCCTGTTATATCGTTACTATTTACCTTTTTCTCACGCTATGAGGCTTGTATGCATATCCATGTCCTTGGGTCGGCAGCGGGTGGTGGCTTTCCTCAATGGAATTGCCATTGCCATAACTGTAAAGGGCTACGCAACGGTAGCATAAACGCTAAGGCGCGTACGCAATCCTCTATATGTATCAGCCCCGACGGCGAGAATTGGGTTTTATTCAATACTTCGCCCGATATTCTAACTCAGTTAGCGGCGTTTGAGCCTCTGCAACCTAGTCGCCAGCTACGTGACACAGGCATCAGCGCTATTGTCTTTATGGATAGCCAAATTGACCACACGGCAGGTTTATTGATGCTGCGCGAAGGTTGCCCTCATCAAGTCTACTGCACTGATATGGTCTATGAGGACCTGACTACGGGTTTTCCGGTATTTACTATGTTAACTCACTGGAACGGTGGGGTTCAGCGGCATGCTATTCCTGTTGTTGAAGAGCTTGCCCCACATAAAGACAGTAATGGCAGTTTTACTATAGAGCAGGTACCCACCCTTAAATTTACAGCTTACCCCCTGTTAAGCAAAGCCCCACCATATAGCCCACATCGTCATAACCCACACCCTGGCGACAATATTGGCATTCAAGTGGAAGATACGCGCACGGGTAAAACCTTATTTTACGCACCGGGTTTAGGCCAAATAGAACCACATATATTGGAGGTTATGCAGAAATCCGACTGCTTGCTCGTCGATGGTACCTTTTGGCGAGAGGACGAAATGGCATGGTCAGGAGTAGGTGCTAAAACAGCGGCAGCAATGGGGCATTTACCGCAATCTGGCCCCGAAGGCATGCTCGCTGTGCTTGCGAGTTTACCCAAAAAACAACGACAAATTCTTATTCATATTAATAATACTAACCCCATTTTGGACGAAGACAGTGACGAATGCACAGAGGTTGAGTGCGCTGGTGTCGAGATTGCCTTTGATGGTATGGATATTACCTTGTAATAAAGCATAAAGAGCCTGTGAATCATTTGTCTCCGATAAATAGCGCAATAAGTAAGCTCAAATCTTTACCAATAAACAAGCCAGTAAAAAAGCAGCCGTTTTATGATAGATAAGCAACAACATATTAGCCTTAACAAAAATTTTCGTTTGCAGTGGGAAGAAGCACAGCAATCCTATGTATTATTATTCCCTGAGGGTATGGTGAAGCTCAATGGCCCGGCAGCCGAAATCCTTAAGCTTTGCCCAGTCGTTGATGAACCATCGCGCCCGATACAGGACATCATTACAGATTTAAGCGCACGCTTCCCCGATGTGCCTGCCTTGGCAAATGATGTCTGTGAGTTTATTACTATCGCACAGGGTAAAGGCTGGGTTGAGTGTGACTGAGGCATCACCCAATTTACCCCTATGGCTACTGGCCGAGCTCACCTACGCCTGCCCATTACAATGCGCCTATTGTTCAAACCCTATCGATTATTCTACTAGCCGCCAGCATGAATTAAGCACCGAAGAATGGATACGGGTTATGACTCAGGCGCGAGAACAGGGTGCGGTGCAAATAGGCTTCTCTGGTGGCGAGCCACTGGTACGCCAAGATTTAGAAATACTGGTTAGCGAGGCTAAACGCTTAGGTTATTACAGCAACCTAATTACTTCGGCTGTGGGCATGGATAACAAACGCATAGCGCGTTTAAAAGAAGCAGGCCTTGACCATATTCAAGTAAGCTTTCAAGGCGCAGATAGAGAACTCAACGATTATTACGCGGCGAATAAAAGTTTTGACCATAAAGTAGCAATGGCAAAAGAGATAAAACGCCTTGGATTTCCAATGGTGCTTAACTTTGTATTGCATCGCCACAACATCGATCAAATCGAAGACATACTGGAATTAAGCCTTACGCTCGGCGCAGATTATGTGGAGCTAGCGAATTGCCAATACTATGGCTGGGCCTTAAAAAACCGTGATCATTTACTGCCAAGCCGAGCACAATTATGCCGAGCGGAGTCTATTGTTAAGCGATTTCGTAAAGAGCAGGCAGGTAACATGGAGCTTTACTTTATTGTGCCAGACTACTACGAATCCCGTCCTAAGGCTTGTTGTAATGGCTGGGGAACCACCTTTTTGACGATAACGCCCGATGGTTTAGCGCTACCTTGCCAAGGTGCTAGGGTGATTCCCGATGTCGATTTTCCCTCTGTGCGCGAACATAGTCTTCAATGGATATGGCAAGATTCGCCTTTATTTAATCGCTTTCGCGGTAATGCGTGGATGAAGGAGCCTTGTCGTAGTTGCCCAGAAAAAGAAAAAGACTTAGGCGGCTGTCGTTGCCAAGCGATGATGTTAACGGGCGATGCCGCAAACGCCGACCCAGTTTGTGATTTGTCACCACATCACCATCGTGTTCTTGAGGCAATTGAGCGTGCCCAAATAGGTAATGGCGACATAGCTAATAGCCAGATAATTAATAACAAAAATAAAGAACAACCATTATTGTTTCGCAATCCTAAAAATGCAAAGCAACTAAAGTCGTAATAGAGTTGATGTGTGTTGATCATTAGCACAGCTAGTTATCTAATATTCCGCAAAACCAAGCAGAGGGTCAATAATGTTATCTCCGTGGACTCGAGAAGAATTTGAGCAGCAATTACGCGCTCTCGGTGATTATTATCATATTCATCATCCTTACCATATTGCTATGAATACTGGTCAATCGACTCGTCAGCAAATACAAGGGTGGGTCGCTAATCGCTACTACTATCAAATCAATATTCCTATTAAAGATGCAGCGGTAATGGCCAATTGCAGTAATCAACAGGTGCGTCGTGAATGGGTCCAACGTATTTTGGATCACGATGGCTATGTCAATGAGAGCGGAGAATACGTTGAAGGTGGAATCGAAGCATGGCTACGCTTAGGTGAGGCCTGCGGTTTAAGCCGAGAAGAAATTATATCTCAGCAACACGTTTTGCCCGGTGTTCGTTTTGCCGTTGACGCCTATGTAAATTTTGCCCGCCAAGTAACGTGGCAAGAGGCTGCTTGTTCATCGCTAACAGAAATGTTTGCGCCCACCATACACCAAAAGCGCCTAGACACATGGCCGACACATTACCCCTGGATTGAGCAAACAGGCTATCAATATTTTCGTACACGGCTAGGCGAAGCTAGACGCGATGTGGAGCACGGTTTAACTATAACGCTAGATCATTTTATAACACGCGAACAGCAAGAAAAGGCACTCTCGATACTGCAATTAAAACTCGATATATTGTGGAGCTTGCTTGATG
Organism: uncultured Pseudomonadales bacterium; assembly: GCA_947488935.1. Lineage (GTDB taxonomy): Bacteria > Pseudomonadota > Gammaproteobacteria > Pseudomonadales > Cellvibrionaceae > CANLBN01. Next base: position 708,981 of record CANLBN010000002.1, on the reverse strand, counting down.
CATTACAGATGGCTTATTACCACGAACAGGCACCGTATTATTGTATAAATAGCTCTGTAAGCAGAAGGCGGGCGTATTCTAAAGTAGCCGATGGATAAGTCGCTTATCTAAAGAAGCCGCGACTTCTTCGGCTAACATTGTTTTACCTGTGCCTGGTTCGCCTTTAATCAGTAAAGGGCGCTGTAAAATAATTGCAGAATTGACGGCAAGGCTAAGCCCATCTGTAGAAATATAACTATCGCTACCATTAAATTTTATGGGTCGGCTATCGATAATATAGCTGTAGGGCTCGGGTTGATTTGTACTATTTTGAATAGTTTGTCGCGGGGCAAGTATAGTAAAAGCAATAGTCTCAGAGTCGATTTTTAGTGTTATTTGTACGGTATAATTAATAGTGAATAGGCATTGTTTCTAAATTAAATAGGCTAAAAAGGTGAGTCATTTCAGCTCTAGGATTCCTGATCTCAAAGAGTTTATGGATTTATCTCTATCAATCAATAAGTCGGTTATTTAACTGATCAAATTACAGGTGACAATAATAATGAATTTCCCACCTATGCCAGAACCTCATACCTTGGCCATGCTCGCGCTGGTTGTAGTGGCGCTTATTCTCTTTAGTCGTGAAAAAATTGCCATCGAAACCTCAAGCTTGTTTGTGCTGGTATTACTCATTACTGGTTTTACTGTTTTTCCTTACACTACGGCTCAGGGCGAGCATCTTGAAGCAGTAGATTTTTTTAGTGGTTTTGGTCACGAGGCATTGGTGGCTGTATGCGCGCTAATGATAGCGGGTAATGGACTTGTACGTACCGGTGCACTCGAGCCACTGGGTCGAAACCTTGCGAATTTGTGGAAGCTGAGCCCAGCGCTTAGTATGTTACTTACTCTTGTTGTCGGTGCTTTTCTCAGTGCCTTTGTTAACAATGTTCCCATTGTTATATTACTCTTGCCAATCCTTATTAGTGTGTCGTTGCGCAATGGTACATCGTCTACGGGCATGTTAATGCCTATGGGTTTTGCGACGCTAGTCGGTGGTATGAGTACCAGCATTGGTACTTCCACTAACTTATTGGTGGTGTCTGTTGCGTCAGATATGGGGATGCAAAAAATACAGATGTTTGACTTTTTTATCCCCGCTGCCATCGTTGCCAGTATCGCTATCATGTATTTATGGCTAATAGCACCACTGCTCCTACCCACAAGGCAACCCGTGCTTACCGATACTTCTCCCAGAATATTCTCTGCACAACTGGCTATTTTAGAAGAGGGTAGTGATAAAACACTCGCCGAACTTATCTCAGCAACTGGTGGCGTGATGGAAGTGTCACGGATAATGCGTGACAATGGCACTTTCATCATGCCGCTACCCGATGCTCTCATCAAAGCCGGTGATAAATTATTGGTAAAAGATACGCCGGATAATCTTAAGGAATTTGAGAGCGTGCTTGGAGCCACATTATATGTGGGCGATACTAAGCTTGATGAAGAGCACCCCTTGTCGGGTGAAGACCAGCAAATCGCTGAAATTATTGTGGTGGAAGGCTCTCCCTTGCAAGATACTACACTGAGGCAGATAAATTTTGCCGATCGTTATCAATTACTCGTATTGGCGATATCACGCAAAGGTAGCACACTCGAAACTCTGCGCAAAAAAATAGAGCACGTTCGCCTACGTACGGGTGATATTTTGTTGGTACAAGGGCGCGATAAAGAAATAGCAGAAACCAAACGTGCCGGTGAATTACTGGTACTGGATGCAACCACTGATTTACCTCACACCGACAAGTCGTTAACCGCGTTATTGATTATGGCTGGTATCGTCGTTGTTGCAGCCTTTGGTCTTGCACCTATTGCTATTAGTGCCGTGTGTGGCGTGCTACTAATGTTAATAACCGGTTGTTTGACATGGCGCCATGCTTCTATGGCGCTAAGTACTCAGGTTATTTTAATTGTAGTGGCGAGTTTGGCCCTAGGCTCAGCGCTGCTAAAAACTGGCGGTGCCGAGTATCTCGCACAGGTATTCGTTATTATAACCACGGGTGCTTCGCCGGCAATTATTCTCTCGGGGCTTATGTTATTAATGGCTATTTTGACTAACATTGTTTCTAACAATGCGGCGGCTGTTATCGGTACACCCATTGCTATTAGCATTGCTCAGCAACTCCAGCTAAATCCGGAACCTTTTGTTATTGCGGTACTGTTTGGCGCCAATATGAGCTATGCCACACCGATGGCATATAAAACTAATTTACTAGTGATGAATGCAGGCGGATATACCTTTATGGATTTTGTGCGCGTTGGCGTTCCATTAACGCTTATTGTCTGGTTGAGCTTGTCGTTCCTATTGCCTGTTATATACACACTTTCTTAATTGATAATTTTTAAAGCAAAGCTAGAGTAATTCTCAGCGTTAAATAAGATTAGTCGATATATAAACTCTGCAAAACTCTGATAAGATCAACACCTAAAAGTATTAATAGTTGATTAATAGATCGCCATTCGCCTATAAACACCTTTAACGTTAATGGTGACATTTTGTCTGATCGAGATATACAACGCATACAAAGCCTACCCGATACAACCATGATTAATAGCAGATTAAATACTCCATGAAAATACCCAAACGCCTACAGCCACTCGTTGATGATGGCCTAATCGATGAGGTTATCAACCGACTAATGAGCGGCAAAGAAGCCGATATTTTTATTGTCCGCTGTGGTGACAATATTCGCTGTGCAAAAGTTTATAAAGATGCGATTAAACGCAGCTTTAAAAAAGCCGCACAATACCAAGAAGGACGAAAAGTTCGCAGTGGTCGTCAAGCACGAGCCATAGGTAAGCGCTCGAACTATGGCCGCCAACAACAAGAAGAAATTTGGCAAAATGCCGAGGTTGATGCTTTATCCCGCCTAGCTAGTGCAGGGGTGCGCGTACCCGAAACTTTTGGGTGCGTTGATGGCGTATTATTGATGGAATTAGTAACCGATGCAGCGGGTGACGTTGCCCCACGGCTCGGTGATGTCGAAATGTCACAAGAGCAAGCAATTGAAGACCACACCCTCATGATGCACTACATTATGCTCATGCTTTGCGCAGGCATTGTACACGGTGATCTATCAGAGTTTAACGTACTGGTTGATGAGTTTGGCCCAGTAATTATCGATTTACCACAAGCGGTTAATGCTGCTGCGAATAACAACGCACAAGAAATGTTTGCCCGTGATGTCAATAAAATACGTCTATATTATAGCGAATTTGCACCTGCCTTATTAGACACCCAATACGCTAAAGAAATGTGGGCGCTGTTCGAAGAGGGCAACTTAACGCCTAACTCAACCCTTACCGGCAAGTTTGAAGATGACAGCAACAGCGCAGATGTAGATGCCGTGCTAGAAGAAATCAAAGCGGTGATGCAAGAAGAGCAAGACCGACAAGAGCGAATCAGCGAAGCTGAGAAAGACCTATGAGTTTAAAAATGTGTATTAATTGATTATTGCAGCTAAGGTCATGTTTTTGGGCTAGAGTAATCTTTTCATCTCCTGTACTAAGGGTAAAACTATTACTCAAGTATCAATGCCTTAATAAAGTCATAGTGCTATAGCTAAGAATTTCGGCTTGGTTTACGTATAAATGGGTGTCAGCAAATTAATAGGGATATAGGTAAATTAATTAGCACCTTTAGGCCTGCTTCGTTCTCACCTTGTTCCACTTGCAATTGACCACCTTCAATTTCAGCAATACGCTTGCTAATAGATAGCCCCATTCCCACACCATCCCCATCCATACTGCGAAAGGGTGAAAAAGCTAATTTTATTTGTTTAGGCGTAAGGCCAATACCATTATCTTCTATGATTATAGATATTTGATCTGTTGTCACAATAGAGTAAATGCGACAGGTGACAGGGGAGGAGTTTGTTGAGTGTATAGCACTATTAGTAATGATTTCAGATAATAATTCGGACCAGAGTGTTTTATGCCCCATAATATTCGGTAGTTTCGGGGCGATATTTACGGAGAATTCAGGATAATTTTTCTCTATACCGAGGGCATCTACTACATCTTTACATATTGTGCTTATATCGCATTCTTTTTGTTCATCCAGCTCCATGTTATATAATCTTGCGTAACGAGATAGCGCTATCAATTTATCTTGGGATTTTTTTCCATCGTTTTTGATGAGGCTTAACCATTCGATGGCTTTTTCGTCTAAAGTCTCGGCATTTTTTTCTAATAGCAAGGTCGAAAAGCCAACAGCAACACGTAAAGCTCCCCCCATATCATGAGATATAGCACGCATTACATTTTGTAAGTATTCTTCATCTACTGGCATAACTCATTGCCTTGTATGTGTATAATAATTTATTGTTTAGGTAAACTAAAATAAAATTTACTACCCGTATCAATAGTAGATTCAACCCAAATTTTACCGCCATGATTCTCTGTAATTTTTTTACAAATGGACAAGCCAATGCCAGATCCGGAGTATTCTCTTCTGTTGACTAATCGTTTAAATATATCAAATATTTTATTATGATAACGGCTATCAATGCCAATGCCGTTATCTGCTACGCATAAAATATAATCGGTTTCTGTCTCTGAGGCGGTTAGTTTAACTTGCGGCGTGTCATTATTATTATATTTTAACCCATTAGAGACCAAATTAGTTATTAATTGCACTAATTGTGGGGTGATACCATATATTTCCTTTTCTCCGTTTTCCCAAGTAAATTTCCCCTTTTTTTCTTGCTGAATCACGACTGTAATGAGATTTGCTTGCTTGCAAATTGCATCAATAGATACCCATTGTTTTTCAACCGATGTTTGGTCAAGCCGACTATAATCCAACATGTCTTGAACTAAAGCTCTTGCGTTTTCAGCCCCTTGATTGATATAACCTAAATACTCTAAAGATTTTGGATCTAATTTATCTAAAGACTTTTTCTGTAATAACTCAGAAAAACTCAAAATCATACGAATAGGTTCTTGTAAATCGTGGGAGCAGCTGTAGGCAAATCGCTCTAAATCTGTATTAGAATGCGATAGCTTTTCTATTAATTTTTCACGCTCTAGCTCTGCAATATTCTTTTCTATTAATTGGTTACGAAAATAGTCAAGCGATCGAGCCATAATAGATATTTCGTCGGTACCTACAGTATCTATCTGTGTGTCGTATTGGTCATTAGCGATTAACTGAGTAGCCTTTGATAGCTTTAATAGCCGATTAGATATTTTAGGGCGAATAAAAAAGAGATAAAACAAAATACTACTAAAAAAAGCTAATGTAGCGACAATAATTAATACGAGTTTTGATGCATCAAGCGACGCTAATATCTGACTTGCTTTATTGTCTATTTCAGTATTTGATTTTTTAGAGATGTTTGTATAAAAATCACTCAGCCTTTGATTCAAATCAATATTATTGATTTGAATATTATTTAACTGTAATGTTTTTTTTGATTTAAGTGACCAAACTGCAAATAAATTGTCGTCTTTAATAAAGCTATCATTGATTAAATTGGCACTCTCTACCAAAGTTGCTCTATTGTCTTTACTTATTTTTAAAAAAATAGAAATCATTTTTTTAACTTCTAGGCGATATAAGTTCTTTTCTTCTTCTATTTCGAGTAATGATGCCGCTAGCCGTGAATGATTAACGATTCTATTCATGTTTTGAATAATAAAACGAAACTCTATTAGTGGTGATAAGCTAGCTGGGGAAATTTCTTGAGTAGGATTATCTTCAATAATATTGAGAGATATTTCTGATTCTAATAGTTTAATAGCAATATCAGATTCATCTAAGATACTCGTTAATAAATCTCGCTCACTGATCAATTTACTCTCGACGCGAATTATCTCATCTTGCAGTAATATTTGATCTTGTATGTTAGATATGAGCTTTTGTATTCTGTCTTCTAAAGGCTCAATAGCCGATAAAGGTTCCGTATTATTGTTTTTTAAAAGCTTTGCATGGGTTTCAACGTCGTCAAAAAGTAGTTCTGCATCCCTTTTGATATTTTTTAATTCCAGCGTTGTTATTGTTCTATTAAGTGAGTTTCCTATATCTAATAAGTCTAAGCCAGCATTTGTAAGTTGGTTTGCAGTCCGCATTGCAGGTAACGATTGCGACATAAGTTTGTTTTGGTCAATAGCTATGCGGTTAAAGGCGCCCAGAGAGATAAGAGAAGATGCTATAGCCAAACTCGACAATAAAATTAATGTTAGTAACAAACTGGTTTGAATCGAGGGTTGGGGGAAACTCATTTTACATAATGCCTTTGTTTGCTATACTTTTTGGACAAAAGCATAGCATTTAATGCCTTAAGCCGCACAGACTAAAAATAATCTAATAAAAAAGCGATCCTTATTATGCCAACACGCCGAGAATTGCTAATTAGTTCTTTATTAGCAAGTAGTCATTTACTACCATCAACCCAACTACTTGCCAGCGATGCACAAACGACTACGACTAGATTAACCTCTTTAGATAAAGACATTATACAACATGTTAATCGCCTTTTAAGTGGCAAAAAAATCAAGTTAACATTGCTTTACCCTCAAGGCTCATTAGCCAATATAGAGCCTGTAGTAGCGCGTTTTGTTAAGGAAACCACCGTTGATATCAAGCTTAAAGAGGTAGGCGTTAACGATATAAATTCAAATATTTTATTTAAAACAGCATTAGATGACTCTTACTTCGATATAGCCCTGCCTGCCACTTTTGGCTTGCCTGATTTAGTTGATGCAGGTGTGCTTAAAAACTTAAATAACTATGCTAAAAAGTACGAACCAACAGATTATAAGAGATACCAGCTGTATGATGACGGCGATTATGTAGATAATAATTTTTATGGTTACCAAACAGATGGTGACACTTATTTGATGTTTTATAATAAAAATTTCATCGAAGATAAAAACAACCAAAAAGCCTTTATAAAAGAATATGGCTATGCTTTAGCCATACCCACTACATGGGAGCAACTCGATGATATGATTTGCTTTTTTCATGCACCCAATAAACAGCAGTACGGCGGGTGTTTGTTTCGTGTTCCGGGTTATGGAGCATGGGAATGGTGGTCACGCTTTCATGCAAAAGGTTACTTCCCTTTAGATGATAAATTAACCCCACAAATTAATAATAAAGCGGGGATAGCTGCTCTACAAGAGATGCTGAATGTCTCTAAACATCTTCATCCTAAAGTAGGTTCTGATGGTTTATTTGATAACTGGGAAACCTTTAGTAAAGGCCAGACCTTTTGTAATATCGGTTGGGGCGGGACTCAAAAACACCTAAATAGCAGCGAATCACTTGTTAAGGGCCAGTTATTATTTGGGCCTACGCCTGGCGGTACTGTTGCAGGTTCAGAGATTAGTTGTCCTATTTTTAACTGGGGTTGGAACTACGTCGTCTCGGCACAATGTCCGCACCCCGAAGTTGCTTATTTATTTACACTATTTGCGTGTAGCCCTGTTATGTCTTCGCTGGCCTTAGAGAAAGATGGCTTTTTCGACCCATTTCGAGAGGAGCATTATGCAAATGCGGCAATTCAAAAGGCATATACAAAAGAGTTTTTAGAGGCACATAAAACGAGTATGAAGGAAAGCATCCCTGATTTTTACCTTCATAACCAAGGAGCATACCTTGCATCCTTACAAGAGAATATTTATTTGGCTTATAAGGGCTCATTAACGGCTAAACAAGCGCTAGACATAACAGCAACAAAATGGAAGCTGTTAACCAGAGAGGTTGGCTACGCCAAGCAGAAAAAAACATGGTTAAAGTTAAAAGCTAAGTATCCACCAGCGTTACAGCAGATACTGCAATAAACACTATTCGTTTATTATTAATTTTTGCCACTAGGTAATTTGACGATTTCTATCCAAAAGTGCTCTATGGCTTGAACAACACTCAAAAAGTCTGAGATTTTTACGGGCTTAGTCACAAAGCTATTAGCATTTAAGGCATACATCTCTTGTATGTCTTTATTATCTTCAGAGCTAGATAACACAATGACGGGAATGCAAGCGAGCGACTTATCTTTATTAATTTCTTCTAAAACTTCGCGGCCATTCAGTTTTGGTAAATTAAGGTCAAGTAAAATTAAATCAGGCCGAGGAACATCTTCATAGCCATTACGCTTAAAAAGAAAATCCAGAGCTTGCTCTCCATCTTCAGTAATATGTAGATGGTTTCGTAGCTTTCCTGCCGATAAAGCTTCTTTGGTGAGCTCTATATCGCCAGGATTATCTTCTACCATTAATATCTCTACGGGAATTGATGGCATACTTAAATCTCTCAACATAAAATTAATGCGCATTATACCTGCTTTAGCGCTAAAAGAGGTATAACAAATGAATGGCCTTATTAACAAATAGTGACTTATTGCTAATACACTACAAACCACATGCTAAACTTAACAATAATATTTCGACTGTGAGCAAGAGTTAGTGTGCTCAAGTAGGTAAACCGATAGGTGGGGGTTAGATGTGGCCAAATTTAATCAACAAACAGAAAATTTAACGATAATGTTATATCCTAAATTGTTTTACTACCTTGATAATATTAGGGATATTCTATGAGTGCCTACCTAATACACTCCAAAAAGTGGCTCTTAACCATTATTGTTATCGCTACGGGTATTCTTTGTACGAGTTATTTGTCATTAACCATAAAACACCAATTACGCCAAGAATCACAGGCTAAATTACAGGCTATTGCAGAACAAATTCAAACCCGGTTACACGAGTCAATTGAATTAGCGATAAATGATATACGTGCTTTAGAGGCTTTTTATCGCTCGAGTGATCTAGTAACGCGAGAGGAATTTACTGTCTATGCAACAACATTGTTCGATAATAGACATGAATATATTCAAGCTTTAAGCTGGGTCCCCATTGTTAAGCACGATCAGCGCAGTGACTTTGTAGCCACTATGCAAAAGTATCACCCTGACTTTCGTGTTATCGAACGTAATAGCCAAGGGGAAATAATTACCCGTACGCAATCAGATTACTATTATCCCGTTACTTATATAGAACCCATTGAAAGCAACCGTAAGGCTCTTGGCTTTGATATCAACAGTAATTTGATACGCCGCGTATCCTTAGACTTTGCTCGCGACAGTGGTGAAATAACAGCGACTGCAAAAATTCGCCTTGTACAAGAGGTAGGCGATTCATTTGGCTTTTTAATGCTACTTCCCGTTTATTCTTCTAATAATGCTAGCGCGCGCAAAAACGCCTTAAAGGGGTTTATATCGGGCGTTTTTCGGATCAATAATTTAATTGATAGCGCGCAGCAACTCGCCATACAAGAAAACCTATTACTGACACTAACTGATCATACTTCTGGGAAGGATGATTTATTGTATGGCGATACTAATACTAATGCCGATTTTTCTTTTAGCTTAAATCTCCCACAAAGAGACTGGCGGCTTCATTTAAGTATGACTGATAGCTTGCGCGAGCGCACTGAAAGCCCACTATCAGCTATTTGGATAATGGCTGGCGGGGTATTGTTGAGCGTTTTATTGGGTATATGTATTTATGAACTAATACAAAGTAGGATCAGTGGGCGTCGCATTTATCGATTAAATCAACAAATTCAACAGGATAATATCCAATTAGAAGCGACTGTCACAGAGCGTACCAAAGATTTATTTTATAAAAATCAACAACTCGAAGAGCATGTAGAAGAATTGACCAGTAAGCGCCAGAAACTCGTTAGCATGATGGAAGAAGCAGAAGCCGCTAAACAATTTGCAGAGCAACAAACAAGGGAGCTTGAGCGTTCTAATCGGGATTTGAGAGATTTTGCCTACGTGGCCTCCCACGATTTAAAATCGCCATTACGCGGGATTGACCAGCTAGCCAGCTGGGTGATAGAAGATCTTGAAATGGGAAAAATGGCAGAAATACCCGAGAATTTAACATTGATGCGCCAGCGTGTTCAACGCTTAGAAGCATTACTCAATGATTTGTTAGCTTACTCCCGTATTGGTCGAGACGAAGAGAAAATAAGCACTGCAGATTGTGCCGCATTAGTGGAGGAACTGTTTATATTGAATGCCTCACCATCGACATTTACATTGACTATTGAAGATGATTTACCTGTTTTTTCTACCGCTGTTGCACCCTTTGAGCAAGTGTTGCGTAATTTATTGAGTAATGCGGTTAAGCATCATGACCGAGACAATGGGTCGATTCATGTTAGCTGTACCGAGGAAGAGGATTTTTATACATTTGCTGTTAGTGATGATGGTATTGGGATCGATGCAAAACAGCATGAAAATATTTTTAAGATGTTTAAAACACTTAAACCCCGTGATGAAATAGAAGGCAGTGGTATGGGTTTATCGATGATTAAAAAAATTGTCGAATATTATGGTGGTAAGGTATATTTAGAATCAACGATAGGGCAGGGAACAACCTTTTATTTTAGCTGGCCCAAAGTACTTAAAAATAATACTATTGCTTGAAATATAAATTATTAATAATACGCTTTAAGCGATAACGAGCTTGCTTTAACAGCGTAACTGCCACACTATAAAATAGTGATTCCTACAAGAAAAGGAAGATTCATGAACCAAAACGATAAAGAAGTTAGGATTCTGTTGGTTGAAGATGACGATGTTGATGCAAAAGCCGTTGAGAGAGGATTTAGTAAGTTAAGTTTAGCAAACCCTATATATCGTGCTACAAATGGCGTAGAGGCACTAGCATTATTACGCGGTAATGATCAACAGCACCAGCTAACACGGCCTTATATTATTTTACTGGATTTAAATATGCCGGTGATGGGTGGTTTGGAGTTTTTACAAACCATCCGAGAAGATATTAACTTGCAAGACTCGATTGTTTTTGTGCTCACCACCTCAGAAGCTGATGAAGATCGTGTTGCTGCTTATCGAGAGCATGTAGCAGGGTATATCGTTAAATCGAATGTTAGAGATAGTTTTACCAAACTGATTGAAATGTTAGATCGCTATTGGCGCGTCGTGTTACTACCTACTTAAAGTAGCCAATTGTATCTTGCTAGTTTGTGGAGCCCAATCCAGCGCTGGTTTATTCCAATAGTATCCTTGACCCTCATTACAGCCTAAGCTGATTAAATAATCACGCTGCGCAATTGTCTCTATGCACTCTGCGACGACTTTCATATTTAATGCTTCACCTAATACCACAATGGCGTTTAGTAATTCCTGATCACTTTTACTGCCATTACAATCACAAATAAAACTACCGTCGATCTTTAGTGTGTCAACTGGAGAATTCTTGAGATAATTCAGTGACGAAAAACCTGTGCCAAAATCATCAATGACTAAACCAATGCCCAGTTCTTTTAATTCGTATAAGCGTTGAGTAACCTGCTCTGTATTGCTTAATAATGTGCTTTCTGTAATCTCAATTTCAAGGTGTTTTCCATCGATATTGTATTTTTCGAGTAAAGGTATAATGACACCATTAACAAAATTTGGACTATTAAAAGAGCGATTGGCAATGTTTATACTAATACGCGTGTTCTCTTTACTCTCAACTTGCCATTGAGCAACTCGTTGACAAGCAGTTTTTAAAACCCATTCGTCAATTTGTTCTATTAGTCCTAAATCTTCGGCCAACGGTATAAACTGGGCAGGTGGAATATTGCCTAGATCTTTATGCGTCCATCGGATCAGCGCTTCAACAGAATAGATATTATTAGTCGTTAACTCAACTCTAGGTTGATAATGTAGTGCAAAGTGGGTACTAGGGCTTTTTAATGCTTCTCGTAGAGCTTTTTCTAAGTTTGTAAAATGAAGTTTTTTATCGCATAACTCTTGCGTAAAAAATTGTACTTGATTGCAACCATTGCGTTTGGCCTCATACATCGCGGTGTCAGCATTATTGATTAATGTTTCTGGTGTATGCCCTTGCTGCGGATAAGATGCAATACCAATACTGGCTGTCACTAAACACAGGTGATGACCAAAAGGGATTGGCTTACTAATGTCGTCAATTAATCGTTTGGCAAGATTTGCCATGGCTTTCTCATCACCACTACTTTGTAATAGCAATATAAATTCATCTCCACCAAAGCGGGCGACTGTGTCGCTGTCACGCACGAGCGCTTTCATGCGTTCGCCAACACATCGTAATACTTCATCGCCAGCACTGTGGCTGATGCTGTCATTAATGTGTTTAAAGCGATCTAGATCGACAAAAAATACAAAAAATTCATCGTTATTACGTTGCCCCTGACTTACCGCCTGATGAATGCGATCGAGAAACAGTAGCCGATTGGGTAGCGAGGTACAGAGATCATAATGCGCAAGAAAGCGTTCGCGATCCCTTGTGGCTTCTAAGCCCATTTTGAGTTGATGACGCTCTATAGCATGGCGTAGGGTGCGTGTAATTAAATCTATGTCGCCAATGTATTGTTTAGGAATATAGTCTTGTGCGCCAACATGAACAGCCTCTAAAGCGATACTTTCATCATCGTTGCCAGATAATATAACAATCGGAGTATCGCCGGTAAGCTTTAATAGGGATGTTATAGTGTCCAACCCAGTTGAATCGGGTAGGTTCATATCCGTTAGGATAATATCGTATTTATTTTTTTTAAGAAGGCTGTCTATATCAGCAAATTTACAGGCAGAATCATATTCGATGAGGATGACATTACGTTTTAACGCGCGAATAATAGCACGGCGGTCAATTTCATCATCCTCGATGAGTAACGCCCGATAGCTTTGCTTATTGGTTCCATCATTTAACACAAGATATATCCTATATCCTTAAGTTATTTACTAAGAATAGGTTATTTCCTAGAAATTTCACGTATATTAGTGGTTTTATTGGTATTTTTATAGTATTTATATAAAGCATATTAGACTTAAATAAGCGCAAGAATAAAAGAAATAATGACGTTTATTTGTTTTCGGCAATATTATAAGAGTAATGGGCCGTCTTTTAATTCTATTTTTTATCGCTTAAATACAATCGTAACAAATAATGCACTTGAAGGATATAATATCAATGAATGATAGTTTCTTGGTTTTTCACGGTGAAGATGATGACATTGATATTAGGATTATGAAGCAAGTCCTAGCAGATATAGACTTTGATGGGGATTATAAAAACTTCAAGTCAGGGCAAGAGCTTTTGGATAATCTTCTCAGTGATACCCACAATACTACAGAAGATAAACTGCCCGATTTACTTATTCTTGATATCGGTTTGCCATGGGTCGATGGTAAAGAAATATTACGCGCATTAAGAGCAAACGAAGCAACCCAATATATACCCGTTATTATATCTTCAGGATCCTCTTCATTAAAGGACTATCATGACTGTGTTAAATTAGGTTGTAGTACTTATATTCAAAAAACAACTGATTTTGAAAAATTTAAACGCACCTGCAAACTTTTTATAACGGGTTGGCAAGAAGTAAAATCACAAGACCTTTTTTGAAAGCGAAGTGGATACCTTGATCTGTATTTCTAACCAATATTACTAGTAAAACTCTAGCGTTATTTAAATTTCAGTAATATCTGATTAAGTATCAAAAGACTAATTTTAATACTTGATGGTTAACAATAAATTGTATATTTACTGGGTGCTTACTAAAGTACTTAACTTATTAAAATTTAATACAATTGCGGCCCGCATCCTTAGCTTCATATAATTTAGAGTCGACACGTTTAAAGAAACTTGAGCTATCTTCTTTAGAGTTATCTAACTGAGTAACGCCAAAACTAGCAGTAATCGTATAATTATTTTCATCGCAAAAAAATATTCTTGATGAAATAGCCAAGCGTAACTTTTCTGCCAATAATAAAGCGCTATCCAAGTTAGTATTGGGTAATAATATGATGAACTCTTCTCCTCCCCAACGACACAAAAAATCAGACTTCCGTACGTTTTCCTGTAATAATTTGGCAATACGCATTAACACTATATCGCCTTCGTTATGTCCATTTTTATCATTAATACGTTTAAAATTATCCAAGTCTGTCAGTATCATAGACATAGGTTGATTGTAGCGATTAGCTCGAATTATTGCTTTAGACAACTCTTCATTAAATTTACGTTTATTAGGTAACCCCGTTAATTCATCTTGTGTGGCAGCCTCTAATAGTTTTTCCATTTCCTGTGTACGCACAGAGACATCGCGTATTATAGCCAGCATTTCAATTTTTCCATCAATCGAAAGCTGTGATATAGAGACTTCCAGCGGAAACTCATCCCCATTTTTTCGAACACCATATGCAGCGATGGATTTTTTCTGTTGCATATTACGAGATATTTCATCAGATTCACTAAAGGCTTTCACTTTAATATCATGCTGAACGTGATATCTAACAGGGATAAGTGCATTCAAATACAGTCCATTCATGTCACACTGATGCAATCCGAACATTCTCATGCCGGCTTTATTCATTAATATAATACGTTTATCTGAATCTATTACCAACATGCCATCAAAAGCGTGTTGGACAATAGAAAGTGAACGTTCTACAGTAAAATTTTTCAATTCTCGCTCTGTAAGTACATAGTTAATAGGCGATGTTAAAAAATGATAAGAGTTTTAAAAAAGTTAAAATAGAAGTATAAATATTTTTATAAATAAGCTTAATGAGCAATATTCCTTAAAATTAATCGATGCCTATATAGAAAACCGGGTAGCCCAAAAAATTATGCGTTTCTTCTCTCTCCAAACAATTTAGGTTTAAAGGAGCCAAGTAATATCTCTAGCAAAAGGGGAATGACATTGGACATGCCAATAAGAGCTTCTTTATTTGCAAGATCGAGATAAGCCGGACTAACTTGACCTGCAGGAAGTGATAGCCTAGCAAGCTCAACGAGTTGAGGCGCCATTGGTACTAAAAAGACAAAGGCATTAATACTCAAAAAAGCCATCATAAGTAACTTAAGCTTAAGCCAATTAGGTGTTACAGGTGAAAGCTTCCATGTGATTAAGTCTGCAATAATTTTAATCCCCAAACCTGGGAGGATCAAAATATAAGCGCTAATTTCTTTATAAATGCCAACGTGATAAGCCGTAATAGCATCAGGGTGCCCAAGGTTAGCTCCAATAACAATGTGAGAAAGGATCCCACCTACGTACATTATCGTACCTATTTCTTGAATAAAATTTATTAGCTTTTCAAGTTTCATGTTTTTCCAAAATAAGTTATTTCAATTACAGCGTTTATTCATAAATGTTAAATAGTCGTATTAAACATTAGCCGCCAATATTTTATATACATTTGCTGCATTTGCAACTATAGCAATGGCTTCTGATCACATTTTGAGCATATACTGAATATTATTCTTTAAATTCCCCAATGACTTATTTACTTTGCCTTATAGCTTAATGCGGATACAATAGATGCAAACGCAATAGTTGCATCAAGCTGACAGCCGATAAGAATATTAAAGTTATGAAAAATACTGAAAATGACCAAGAGGAGTCCGTTAATAAAGTTCGTACAACGAGCGTTGGATGGCTCATAAAGCGTGTTGGCCAAATTATGGATGATTCCATGAATGTTGAACTGGCACAGCTAGGCATTACAATTGATCAGTTTAAAATTGTTATGACATTACTTGAATTTGAAGGCATATCCCAAAGTAAGATTGGCAAGCGCGTAATGTTACCGAGCTATGCAGTTACACGAAATTTAGATACGCTAGAAAAAATGGAGATCATTGTTAGGAAGCCTGATAAACAGTCTAGACGCAGTTTTAGTATCAAATTGACACCAAGGGGCAAGCGCTTAGGCCCAGAATTGTTCCGTGTTGTTAAGTCAGTAAACCTTAAGGTAATGGGAGTATTGTCAAAGGAAGAGGAAGACGCATTGGCGTCTTCTTTAAATAAAATTGTTGGTGCTCACTCAATTTAATATCATAGTAAGTTTTTGCTTTATAATTAATTCCTTTCTTGTAATACCTTATATATTAACCTTCCTAATTGATCTTGCTCTTGGGATGAGAGCATAACCAATTGCTGTTGGTCAAAGGCATCTTTGATTCCAACAATCTTTTTAGCCATTACTTCTCCTCGATTAGTTAGCCCAATAAGGTGTGCTCGGCGGCTTTCTGGATCTTTCATTCGACAGACTAAGTCACGTTGTTCTAAAGAATCTACAATACGGCTTGTCGTGTATTGTGGCACATAAGCTATTTGCCCCAATTCCACTTGCCGTAACCGTTTATTATCCGATAACGCTAGTAATATTCTTGCACGTTGTATATCAATATCGAGTGTTGCTAAGGCTTCGCCTAACTCCGTTTGCATCCAGTAACACAAGTCCTCGATAAACCCTATTATATTTCTATAGCTATAAATTGATTGCTGCATCGTTCTCACACCAGTACGTAAAATATATTAACTGCTATTGCAACTGTAGCATATGCAGCATTATCTATATATACTTCTCGCATTCAATATTTTTTATGAGAATTAAATGATGTCTCACCGAGAAAACAAATCGATCATTTGGCTATTTTTTGCTCACCTAGTAATAGTGGCAGGTGCAAATTTTACAGTCTCAGTACAAGCCGAAAATATTGCGATACTAACCGACGGACCATCTGAGCATACAGCTCTAATTAGCCGCTTACTAAAAGCCGAGCTCAAAGAAATTGCTAGCAACGATGAATTGATGTTATTCCCAGAGTGCTTACAGAAGGAGGGCCAATGGACAGAGGCTTCTATCAATAATGAACTGAGTAAGCTCTTAAATAACAAACAATATGAATAAATAATATAAATTAAAAATAATTAATTCACACAAATATACTGTAGAGGAAAAACTTATGAATATTAAAAAATCAATTTCTAAGGCTATTAAATTGGGCATTATTCCACTATTAATAGTGAGTTCTATTTATAGTAATAGAGTATTAGCTGATGTAGAAGAGCAAAAAGCATTTAAGAGCGCATGTAGTGCGTGTCATAACGGTGGAATTCGCGGATTTATCTCAGGAGCCCCAAAAATTGGTAGCGATAAAGCATGGAAAGGCCGTATGACTAAAGGATTTGAACAAGCCATTGACGACGTTTTAAATGGTTCAGAGAATCACATTTCAATGAAAAAAGAGAAGGGCCTCGATGAAACATCTGTACGTGCTGGATTAAATTATATTGTTGAAAAGACAAAAACACTTCAAGCAATTAAATAAATTAATCATAACCATGAGAAAAAGGGGCATCAGCAATGAACACAAACTCTAGCACATGGGATATTACAAAAACTTTAATGATGGGACCAGGGCGATTTATTCTTGGCTATGGATTAATTGTTTTGTCGCCGTTATTTCTAGTGCGTGTGTTAAATATTGAGCATAGAGAAGGACAATTTGACTTTGCAGTCGCTACTGGTTTAGTTGCTTATATGATTTTCATTACCGTGTTTTTCTTTTCTGGGCGCTTTGAGTGGCTAAACGGAAAGCGAGGCATGGACCTTATGCTTAAATTTCATCGGCGTATTGTTTTTTTTGCGCTAGTTTTAGTGATAGCACATATAGCGTTAATTGCGCCTCTCTCTATGCCCAATCTAATATGGCCGGTAATGCTGGCTTTTTTCTTAATAGTAGCCATGATTGTAATGGCAAAGATTCGATCAAAGATTAAATTAAAGTACGAAATATGGAGATTAAGCCATGGTTTTTTTGCTGTCGTTATTCTAGGGCTAATCGGTTTTCATGCACTGAGTGAAGGAGGGTATAGCAGCCATCCAATTGTTGCTATATATTTAGGCATCTTTACTTTACTAGCCATTTTCTCTCTACCCTATGTACATGTCTACAAATCTATTAAAGCCAGAAAAAACCCTTACATTATTACTCAAATAACACATAGCGCTGATCAACAATGGACAATTGAAATAGAGCCTGAGAGCGGTGAGGCTATAGATTTTCTTCCCGGACAGTTTGCCTTTGTTGCATTTAATGAACAAAAAAAACCACAGTTTCATCCGTTTTCTTTTTCGTCAGCGCCATCAGCCCGCCCTAAAATCGCTTTTACTATCAAAGAAGTGGGTGACTTTACCCATACAGTTGGTGATATTAAGCTTGGGGCTAAGGTATATCTAGATGGCCCTTATGGATATATGACTAGAGACCTTCATCGAGGCCCAGAGAATCGTGGCAAAGGTCTAGTATTATTGGCCGGAGGTATTGGCATCACCCCTATGATAAGTATGCTAAGAGAAATGAAATCTAATAGAGATCAAGATCCAGTTAAGCTATTTTATGGATGTCGCTATGAAGAAGATTTACTTTATAAAGAAGAGTTAGAAGATTTAAAGTCTGAATTAAATTTAGAAGTGCACATACTATTGTCGCAACCAAATAATATTTGGCCCGGTGAAGTAGGGCGTTTAGATTCAAGTTATCTTAACTCAGCTATTAATTTTCCTCATTTTAATGAATACCTTTATTTTTCATGTGGCACTACAGATTTCGTAAAAGATACCGTTAAATCATTAGAGAATATTAAAGGTATCCCTTTTTTCAATATTCGTTATGAAAATTTTTCAGTTTATAATTAATAAGGCCCACCTATGCACTCAAAAATTGGTATGATTATCTTTCTTTTAACGATAGCATTTATCAGTATTGGGTTAGTTTCATTTATCTATTTGTAATATGGCACTAAGATTATTGCACTTATTTAATAGCTCAATAAACTGATAAATTTTACTATCAGATTAATTGGATTAGCATCTAACTGTATAACTATTATAGGTCGATGATAGTGTGAATACGGCCATAATAACTATAAATAAAATAATGTTTTCTTAGCCTCAGAACCCTGTAATAGTTTATTGATGAAAACAAGCTGGATTATATTTTATTTAATGAATTCATTGACTTATGGTAGATTCTTCAACTAGTTCTACCATATAAGCAGGGCCCTCTTGAATAGTGATTAGGGGGGGGCTTTCCTCGATATTATCAGAGTCTTATGACTATGAAGACTAACGACCTCAATCTTAAAACTATCAAATTACCTGATGGGCGGGTTCTGGCTTATGCAGAGTATGGTCTTACAGATGGTGCTCCTGTTTTTCATTTCAATGGATCAGGAGGATCAAGGTTAGAATGGCCAGGCGACCAATTAATGTTGGAGGAAATTGGTGTAAAGTTTATTGCAATAGATAGGCCTGGTCATGGGATGTCTGATTTTAAAAAACACAGAACGTTAATTGACTGGCCAAAAGATGTTGCATTGTTAGCAGATCACTTGAGTCTAGATAAATTCTACGTCGAAGGCTGGTCTGCAGGTGGAGCCTATGCTCTAGCATGTGCTTGCATGTTACCAAAGAGAGTTATCGCTGGCGCAATTTTAAGTGGTATTGCGCCAGCGGATAGGCCAGAGCCTTATAAGGGATTAAACGAGCACATTAAATCATGGATGGCTGATTCGAGAGAAAACCCTGAGCGCATATACCCATTTCGACGTTCTATGAAAGAATTACTCGATAGCAAATCACCCGAAGAAGTTGGCGCAATGTTAGCCCATGGTGAATCTGAAGATAACTTAGCTGTTGCAAAAAGCCCAGCCCTCCAGTGCTTGATGGGCACAAATATCAAAGAAGGTTATCGTCAAGGGCCACAAGGCCCGACTGAAGACGATATCATTATTAATAATCAGTGGGGGTTCAAGCTGCAGGATATAAGTGCAAGAATAGACATATGGCAAGGTGAAATAGATGAAAACGTCCCGTTAGTACAAGGTGAGTATCAGCACTCTATATTACCTAATAGCAGGCTACGGGTTTTAAAAAATACGGCGCATATATTTCCCTTAATTCATTGGAGAAAAATACTTACCGAACTCATTCGTTAGATGACGAGCCACGAGGTAGAATTAAGATATCTTCTAGCAGCCCGTCGTCGATTACAATTCGATTGCCACTTGATCTAAGGAATCAATCGACAAATCACATTAGATTTAACTCTTAAGCTATTGATAAATAACAAATTATATCTTCGTTAACAACGCATTTAAAAAGGCTTCTCTTATATATTAAAGAATTTTTTAAATAAGTGTTATAAGTCTTTGAATTTGATATGATTTAATGTAGCCAATGGCAGAAAAACTGCCATATGGTCGGAGTTATGCCTAACCATACTGTTATGCTTTTCTTTATGAATGAGTTATATAAGCAAATTATAGAAATCGAGAAATTATTAAATAAGACCCAAGGTGAGTGTTTAAATATAGTTTGGGAAAAGCATCACCCTGATTACCCTCAGTCTTTGCATGATTTAATGAGCTATATTGCAAGATCAAAATGGATCTATAGCGAATATCGAAAACATAAAATTAAAGACGTTATAGCAAACGCTGAAAATGCAAATATTGAACAGGTTCGATGTGCAATTACATGGTTAAATCGGAGTGAAAAATGGTGCACAGGCTCTTGGGTTAATACAATGAAAGACCGCACATTAGAACCATTAATTAAACGTGGTAAAGAGCTAACTATCGTTAATGAGTAAATATTAATTAAACTAGGTAATAGAAAACATAACAAAAACATTAAATTCACTCCCTATCGGTCGCCGCACTTCACGTTGCTGTGCTGTTTACCGTGGCGTTAGACGTCAGAGAAAGCTATGTACGAAAAAGTTCTAGAAGAGTTGAAAGCAGACGAAAGAATTGAAGGCTCCTTTAAAAGCCGCTTTATTTTTAAAGGGCATGAAGTCTGTATTCACCTCGATCCAGATGGTGAAGATCCAGAAATCACTATGGCTCTAGCCAGAAAATTTCTTTCTTTCTTGGAGAATTACGACAAAAAAGCCAGAAAATACGTTGTTGAAAATAGCTTGGATTCCTACAACGAAGATTGGCGTGAAGATGATGAGCCACTACTCTCAGCAGAGGAGTTTGATAAAAATCTCCGACTAGATGGCATAAATTTTTTATCTACAGATAGCGTAGATTTTTTCTACAGCGAGAACAACATGTTTGGAGGCCATTCATTAATTCCTCAAGTATTTGATGGTGAGAGTTTTGAATACTTGCAAATGTATGGGTAAAACACTTATTTTATTTTTGATCATCGTAAGTAGTCAATCGTGCTCAATTAAAGATAGACCAGATAATACGATAACCGGAAAAACAAAAAATCTAGCAATAATTGCTGATATAGTTACAATAAATTTACCGTGTACAATAATTAAAGTAAGTAATGACGTTACTTACTTGGACCCAAAAGAAGGCTCTACTGAGGCAAAAGTTAACGATCAGATAAAAGAGAAGTTATTTTATAATTTACCTAAAAAAACAGTATTAGAAATCAAGTGTAAGAACAATGAAGTATTTATATTTGAACCGGCTATCGAGCCAGAAACTCTGATATTTAAACAATACATCAAGCGGTTAAAGTACGCTTCCTTTGGTCGCCGGGTGCTGCAAAGCTACTTCGCTTAGGCGTGCGTTATTTTTGGGATAGTTATGTATAAAGTATTTATATTTGTTCTTCTAGCAAGTTTATCCGTATCCGTGTTTGCTAAAGAGGATTGCTCTTTTGAAGCAAATGGCCTTTCTAAAGAGGATGATATAGCACAACAACTTTTTTATACTGGAACATGCCATTATCGAAATAAAGACTACGATAAGTCTGCGAAGGCTTGGGAAGAGTTAGCTGCGATAAAAGAGGTGAACCTCGAATACAAACACCTTCAAATCGATGTATTAAATAATTTGGGATATTTAAAATTCTTTGGTTACGGTATTAAAGAAGATAAAAATCAAGCAATTGAATTTTGGAATAAAGCTATTTTACTAGGTCAATATGAATCAGAATATCATCTTTGCCATGCCTATGCAGACGATAACCAGCCCACTTTTGATCGATCTAAAGCTAAAAAACATTGCGAAAAAGCTTATTTAATATTTAATGGCATAGATGAAAAGTCAGAAGGGGATGCAGAGATACTTAAGCAAATAAAAATATATCGTAAAAAACTTTAGCAAGAGCATATCATTAAGAATCTATTTAAAGTAAGTAGATAGCTTACCGTCATCATGTATATCAACATGGACCGTTGATACTTCTCTCTCTGGCTGTGCATTAAGTGCCTTAACCCGACGTGTATACACGTTCGAATTTTGACTCCACGTTAGAGTCGTTGGGTGCTCTTCTAAACTGGTTTTTTTAAAACCAAGAGAGCAGGCTGTCTTGGGTAATATGATACTGCAAGCAATAAACCGTTTCGTATCCAATACGTTTAATCTGACCTCTTTTAGTGCACCATCTGTTTTATTGGTGATAATGAGTTCGTTGATAAACGGTGGTTTATCTTCGCTGACTTGGGGGGTATGTGTACAAGTCACAATCAATAACCCAAGGGTTATCAAGGTTGCAAAACGATAAAGGCGTTTAAGGTTTTGAGCGTGGTGATTTATCATTTTATGGTACATGTCAGAGTTAGAATACGTATCCTAATACGCTACATTCAACAGTGCCAGTGATTTGTAATTACTTGTGTATAATTATTCTCATGAAAAAGCATGTCATATCCTTAAGTTTGATCCTTCTTGTTCCTGCAGTAGCGCCAGGAATTCTAGGGTCATCTCATTAGACTTGGCCCGTATGCTTAAAAGCTATTAATCAGTCAATCATCACATCTTTGGCGCGGGCACATCAAAGATTATTGAGGTATTATGTTTAAAGGAATAATTGAGTGATTAAACTTACAGATTTTTTAAAAGCATCGAAAATCGATGTTGATATGGGTAACTACAAAGTTCACTTAGCTACAGGTGATCCACTTGAGGCATTTTTTAGTAATACTTTTAAAAAGTGGCAGGAGTATCAAACCCAAAGAAATTTTCAGTGCAAAATGGTAATTTCCTTAATCGAACTCAGGCGAGATAAATGGTTATTTGCCGGAGTTTATAAAATACTGGGGCATAAAAAGGTATCAGATAAGCACATTGATTATTCTACAGCGTTATTAGCTGGGCAGGATGACTTAATTGGTCGAATTGTCGTTCACCATAATCGAATTGGTCGCGCTTCATACCTAATAGGAAAACAAGATGGTGGTGAGTTCGAGGTCGCTGAGATTTTACCGACGCGTTTAACGATTGAAAATTTTCCCGGCTACAACAGTGTTTGCATCAGTAATACACGGCTACAGTCTATTATTGAGCAGGGTGTCCAAACTTGGCATGGCGCCTTATCCAGTGTTAAGGGTGTTTATCTAATTACCGATAATTCATGCGGCAAGCAATATGTCGGTAGTGCTGTCGGTAGCTCTGGTATTTGGCAACGATGGTCTGATTATGCTAACGATGGTCATGGTGGTAATAAGGAGTTAAAAGCGGTACTTAAAGAGAAGGGGGTTGATCATAAGAATCACTTCCAATATTCAATTTTGGAAATCGCTGATACCCATAGCACAGATGACCAAATTCGCAGTAGAGAAACCTTCTGGAAAGAAGTGCTTCGTAGCAAAGAGTTTGGTTATAACTCAAACTAAATATGACCAGTAAAGCTAACAATAAAAAACAATACTTATATACCCATAGGACCTAAAAATTGGATTTAAACGCACGAGAAACAGTCATTATTGCCATATTGGTATTATTTTTAGGTCGATACCTCAATCAAAAAATAGCTTTCTTTCGCCACTACAGTATTCCTGAATCCGTTACTGGTGGGGTTTTAGCCTCTATTGTATTTAGCGGTATTTTTCTTATTTTTGATCTGAAGGTTGATTTCTCTTTAGGTCAACGCGATGCATTACTCGTTGTATTTTTTACCTGTGTAGGTTTGTCGGCACGTTTTGCTACTTTGTTACAAGGTGGTAAAGCTCTTTTTATATTATTGATCGTTGCCATTGTCTATTTATGTATTCAGAATTTAACAGGTATAGGCAGTGCTCTTGCGACTGGGCTTGATATTCAAACAGGCGTGCTTGGTGGGTCTGTCTCTTTAAGCGGGGGGCATGGTACTGCTATCGCGTGGGCTCCTACCTTTAGTGAAAACTTTGGTATCACTAACGCAATAGAGATTGGTATAGCCTGCGCGACTTTTGGTTTGGTGCTTGGCGGTATTGCCGGTGGGCCACTGGCTAATTATTTGATCAAACGCCATAACTTAACGCCAAACAGTAAGGAGCAAGTATCAATAGGGTTTGCCCAAGATAAAGACGAAAAAATAACCGTAAGCTCAGCTTATTCTGTTTTATTAGTGCTTTGTATCGCAATTGGTATTGGCTTGTACTTACACGAGCTTTCGGAGTATTTAGGGTTTAAATTACCGGTATTTGTGCCTTGCCTTTTTGGTGGTATCCTCCTGACGAATACCGTACCGTATTTGTGGAAAAACATAAAATGGCCCACGGGCACGCCCACGCTCGCTTTATTGTCGGACTTTAGTTTGGGCTTGTTTTTATCGATGTCGCTTATGAGCTTGCAATTGTGGACATTAATTGATTTGGCGATACCCATTCTTTTTCTGCTAGCAGCGCAAGTTGTGGTGGTTATCGTGTTTACGGTATTTGTTGTGTTTCGTGTATTAGGCAAAAGTTATGATGCGGCTGTTATGTCTGCCGGATACGCTGGGCTAGCGTTAGGAGCAACACCTACCGCTATTGCTAATATGACAGCAGTCACTGGAAAATACGGCGCTTCACCACAGGCATTTATTATTATTCCGCTGATTGGCGCGTTCTTTATTGATATTGCCAATGCCATTGTTATTCAGACATTCCTTAACTGGCTTAGCTAAAACATTGATACATAGTAACGAAAGTATTCAATCTACTAACCCCACTTTATTTATACGGACAAGCAATGAAAACATTTACCTTATCACTTTTATTATGTTTTAGCCTTAGTGGCTGTATGTTTATTGGTTTGAATGAAGACGTTAATCAGCTCAATGCAGTAGTAACCATCAGTGGGCAAGTGGCGTCGGTTAATAATAGTAATGTCCCTATTATTGTTACCTTAAGCCGACCAGAAAACAAAGAGTACAAGCTACAAAGCTATACGGTTGTTTATGGCGAAAACGATTTTTTATTAACAGTACCTAAGGGTAATTATTATTTACTAGCCTTTGAAGATAATAACCGAGACTTTATATTACAAGAGGGGGAGAGAGTAGGTTGGTTTGGCTCGCCCACGTTATTATCGACAAAAGCAGGGCAAGAGTATTCTGATATAACCATTACGCTTAAAAGCTCTGAGCAAGTCAAAAAAGATCTTCCTGAGTTATTCGCTACCAATAAGCCACATAAAAAAATTGAGTTAGAAGATTCTAACTTAGGTAAGGTGGTTGATATTTCTCATTTCAAGCCCGAAATTGGCTCTCTTGGCATGTGGAACCCCGTTAAGTTTCATCAGCAGGGCTATAGCGGTATTTATTTTTTAGAAGATTACGACCCCAATAAAATTCCCGTACTGTTTGTTCATGGTATTAGTGGTTCAGGCCATGATTGGTTGTATCAATTGAGTCAATTAGATCGTGAAAAATTTCAGCCATGGGTTGTGCAGTACCCGTCTGGTATTAGGCTCGATTTACTCAGCAAATCTTTTGCTCAATCGGTCGATGAGCTTAAAGCTAAGTATAATTTTGAAAGCATTGCGGTAGTGGCCCATAGTATGGGTGGCCTTGTTTCTCGTGGCTTTGTTAATTATCGGACCGTTAGCCATACAACAACGGACATTATCAGTTTTATAACAATCTCTACGCCTTGGCTTGGGCATAATGCGGCTAGCCAAGGGGCCAAATATGCGCCTGTAGCCGTACCTTCTTGGTTTGATCTGGTGCCAGGCAGTCCTTATCTTGATTCGCTTCATAAGCAACCCTTAGATAAAAAAACCGAATACCATCTTTTGTTTAGCCATAAAGGTAACGAAGGCTTTTTTGGTGGGGCTAACTCTGACGGAACAGTCACGCTACGAAGCCAACTGTACTCTAGAGCACAAGAAGAAGCGACCAAAGTTATTGGTTATGATGAAGGGCATGTAGATATTTTAAATAATCAAGACGTCGCTAAAAAACTGAATCAATTACTAGCAGATGCCGTCAGTAAATAATTTAAGATATTGCATTAAATACCTTATTTAACGATAAATCGGTCTTAACACTGGTGAAGCCAATTTATTGCCAAAATCAACAGCAATAAAGAATGTATTAATTATATGAGCGAGCTTAGCTTAAGATTTGAGTAGAGCAATGGTGCTGTCTAACATACGATTTGAAAACCCCCATTCATTGTCATACCAAGACATCACTTTAACCCAGCGGCCGCTCACTTTAGTTTGAGTAGCATCAAAATTACTGGAGTAAGCATTGTGATTAAAATCAATAGAAACTAAAGGTTCTTCGTTATAGGATAAAATAGATTTCATTTTATCGTTACTTGCATCTTTAATAATGTTATTAATTTCTTCATTCGATGTGTCACGCGAAGCGAGAAAATTAAAGTCAACCAAAGACACATTAATGAGAGGTACTCTCACTGCCATGCCATCTAACTTGCCAACTAATTCGGGTAAAACTAAGCCGACAGCTTTAGCCGCTCCTGTTTGCGTCGGAATCATAGACATGGTTGCTGAGCGTGCCCGGTATTTATCTTCATGGTAAACATCACTCAGGTTTTGGTCATTCGTATAAGCATGAATAGTGGTCATTGATCCTTGTTCTATGCCAACGGAATCATTTAACGCTTTGGCAAGAGGCGCTAGACAGTTAGTAGTACAAGATGCATTAGAAATAACGGTATCACTGGCAGTTAACACGTCATGATTCACACCGTAAACAACAGTAGCATCAACACCATTCGCTGGTGCAGAAATAATGACTTTTTTAGCACCTGCTCTTATATGCGCTAAAGCTTTTTCTTTGTCTGCAAATATACCTGTGCATTCATGTACTACATCGACCCCCAGTTTCTCCCATGGAAGATCTTCTGGATTTTTTTCAGAAAACATACGAATAGGGTCGCCATTGACATTCATAATACCGTCGCTAAAGCTGACTTCACCATTAAATCGTCCATGAACTGTATCGTATTTTGTTAGATGTGCATTGAGGTCTCCATCGCCTAGATCATTAATAGCAACAACTTTAATTTGTTTTTTTTTATCTGATTCGTAAAGTGCTTTGAGTATATTCCTACCAATTCGACCATAGCCGTTAATTGCAACGTTAATAACCATAATATTTTCCTTTTGCTTGTATTAGACAGACAATAATATAATGCTGAACTATAAAATATGTTCTTGTTGTAGATAAGCTGAGTTAATATCGGTCGAGTTTTTAATGGCTTTTGAAAGACAATGTTGTTCTGATGGTGTCATTTTTAAACCGAGTTTAGAGCGACGCCATAAAATATCATCAACACAAGTAGCCCATTCATTATCGATCAAGTAATCTACTTCACACTGATAAAGGTCAGCACCTAGATGTTGCCCCATATCACTTTTTGAACAGCAACCCAGTAGTACTTTGTGAGTTAATGTGCCGTAGCTGCGAATATAGCGATCTAAAGTATGTTGTTCGAGCCAGTCATATCGTGAATATAGCTGTTCTCTTAATGTTTCTTTATTCTCAAAATCTCCGCCAGGTAAGGCGATATTTTTTGTCCAGCTAGGACCAGTATTAGGGAAAAACTCACTAATCTTATTTGTTGCAGCTTCTGCTAGCTTACGATAAGTGGTGATTTTTCCGCCGAAAACAGAAAGCAATGGGGCTCCATTATTTGCTTTATCAATCTCTAATGTATAGTCACGCGTAATCGTTTGTGCAGAAGATGATTCATCGTCTAGAAGAGGTCTAACACCGGAGTAGACGTGTACTATATCGCTGCGAGCGATCTTCTGTTTAAAATTCTTATTGGTTATCTCAATTAAATAATCGATTTCTTCGTCGGAAATATGAACTGTAGAGGGGTCTTGCTTGACCTCAACATCGGTTGTTCCGATTAATGAAAACTCACCTTCGTAGGGGATAATAAATACAATTCTATTGTCCTCATTTTGCAGAATATATGCTTTCTCGTGATCGTATATTTTAGGTACGACGATATGACTCCCTTTTACTAAACGAACATTTTGAGGGGCTTTAACGTCAATAACAGTTTTAAATAAATCACCTACCCATGGACCAGCGGCATTAACTAGCATTTTAGATGTTTCTATCGTCACTTCTTTTGTGGCGCTATTTTTTAAGTGGACTTCCCAGTAGTCTTTTTTTCGAATAGCCTTGATACAGTCACTATGGGTGAGGATAGTTGCTCCATTTTTTTCTGCAGACATAGCATTTAAAACAACCAAGCGCGCATCATCTACCCAGCCATCGGAATATTCAAAGCCCTTTGTCATGTCATTAACTAGAGGGCTATTGGCATTGAATGTAACACCGCAGGATTTTTGCAAAGTCGTTCGCTTAGTCAAATGATCGTAGAGGAATAATCCGGCGAGTATCATCCAGCGAGGTCTAAGATGAGGTTTATGAGGAAGAATAAATCGCAATGGCCAAATAATATGAGGGGCATTTCGAAGTAAAACTTCCCGTTCTGCCAACGCTTCTTTAACAAATTTAAACTTATAATGTTCTAAATATCGTAGGCCGCCATGAATGAGTTTGGTGCTATTGGATGAAGTGCTAGAGGCCAAATCATTTTTTTCACAGAGCAATACTTTTAAACCACGTCCTGCGGCGTCATTTGCGATACCGCAGCCATTGATGCCACCACCGATTACAATTAAATCATGCATAATTTTTGCTATCTGGTATGTTTTAAAGTGTACGTTGTCGGTAAATGTATATTCATTTCAACTAAAAATCAACATAAAAGAACAAAAAGGAACATTCTTGAGTGGCTCGATAGAGTTGCGTAAGAATGAAACAGCTGATCTACTGAGGGGGGGCTTATTAAGTAATATGAAGTTGTACGTTATTGCTATCTAATAGCATTTTAATGTTGTCTGATGGGTCAAAGTCAGTAAATAAATGATGGGCTTCATTTATACTGCCAAGTCTAACGATAGCGTTTCTGCCAAATTTACTCTGATCCACGGCAAGTAGTATCTGCCTTGAATTGCGGATGATACTTTGCGATACCCTGACTTCTCTATAGTCATAATCGAGTAGTGAGCCGTCTTCATCTATGCCACTGATACCTATAACACCAAAGTCCATTTGAAATTGATCTATAAATTCGATTGTCGACTCGCCGATGATGCCTCCATCATTGTTTCTGACCTCTCCACCGGCAACAATGACAGAGCAGGATTCATTTTTACTCATGATAGCAGCGACATGTATATTGTTAGTAACTACCTTGAGATCTTTATGATACTGTAGTGCTTCGGCGACTGCCTCGGTAGTTGTTCCGATATTTATAAAGAGAGAAGATCCATCTGGAATTATCTTGACCAGCTTTTGTGCGATATTATTTTTAGCTTGCAAATTGATTTGCTTGCGCTCTTGGTATTCCATATTCTTAGTGCTTGAAACAAGGCGGGCACCACCATGATGTCGAGCAACCGCATTAATTTTTGCTAGAGCATTCAAGTCGCGACGGATAGTTTGTGGCGTTACTTTAAAGTGATCAACCAGCTCGTCTATAGAGACGAAATCTCGCTCTTTTATCAATGCGAGTATCTGGCTGTGCCTATAAGTTTGGTTCATTTGTATGCAAAATCTCGATTAATTATTAAATTTATTGACGTAATTTTACCGACTTTCTTTAGTATTACTATATGTTTTGTTTTGGAAAGGATTCAGCAAAGTTATTCGGGGCTAATTATCTTTTAAATATCAGTTTTACTAGAATAATAATAGATTGTGTGATTCAATATGAACATAAACGAACAATATGTGACATTGTATAATAATAATGACAGAAGGACCCATCGCAGATGAGCCGTTACCTCTTATCTATAGATCAAGGGACAACAAGCACCCGCGCTGTTTTATTTACAGGTGAGGGTGTTATAGCTGAGAAAGCACAATGTGAATTCCCTCAATACTATCCCAATGACGGTTGGGTAGAACACAATCCAGATGACATTCTTACCACTGTGATCGATTGCTGTCGGCAAGTCATAAAGCAACAAAATATCAACGCATCTGACATTGTGGCCGTCGGTATTGCCAATCAACGTGAAACTACCGTTATATGGGATAGGCATACTGGAAAGTCTGTTTACAATGCAATTGTTTGGCAAGACAGAAGGGCAAGCAAGTATTGCCAGCAACTTAAAGATGATGGAATAGAGCCTATGTTGCAGGAGAAAACAGGCTTGCTAGCGGATCCTTATTTCTCGGCGACTAAAATCAAATGGATTCTCGACAATGTAGAAGGTACAAGAGCAAGAGCAGAGAAGGGAGATTTGCTCTTTGGTACGATTGATACTTTTTTGTTATGGCATCTAAGTGGCACTAAATCACATAAGACCGACGCCAGTAATGCATCGCGAACACTTCTATTCAATATCCACACTCAATCTTGGGATGAAGAGCTATTATCGTTGTTCAATATTCCTGTCTCAATGCTGCCTGAAGTCATGGACTCGTCAGATGATTTTGGCGTTATAGATGCCGGTATTTTAGGTTCTGAAATTCCCATTTTAGCAATGGCAGGGGACCAGCAAGCCGCTCTATTTGGCCAAGCTTGCTTTGAGTCTGGCATGGCGAAGAGTACTTATGGTACTGGGTGTTTTCTGATGTTAAACACGGGTGATAAGGCGTTGACCTCTAAACACCAGCTGTTAACTACCGTTGCCTATCGTTTAGATGGCAAAACAACCTATGCGCTAGAGGGCAGTATTTTCGTTGCAGGTGCAGCAATACAATGGTTACGAGATGGCCTGAAGTTGATCGGCCAAGCAGACGAAGCAGAATTGCTCGCGCGTGATACTCCTCTCTCCCATGGTGTTTATATGGTACCGGCTTTTACTGGCTTGGGGGCACCTTATTGGGATCCTGATTCGCGAGGTGCTATTTTTGGCCTAACTCGTAATACAGGAATCAAGGAAATAGTAACTGCTGGATTGCAATCAGTCTGTTACCAAACTAAAGATTTGCAAAAATCGATGGAGGTCGATGGTGTCAGGCCTATTTCGCTGAGAGTAGATGGTGGTATGGCTGTAAATGCTTGGTTTTTACAGTTTTTGTCGAATATTTTAGGGGCCAGAATAGATGTGCCAACGGTAATAGAGACAACGGCACAGGGTGTTGCCTTTTTAGCAGGGTTACGTGCGGGAGTTTTTTCATCACTGGAGCATGTAGAGGCTATATGGCAATTAGACGCGAGTTATGACCCTACTATGCCTAAATCGGAGCGTGATATATTTTATGCCGGCTGGATGGAGTCAGTGAAACGTGTAAGAAGTGAATTGAATTGATTTTGTAAGATACTGGTATTAAATAATCTGCATGGTGTTTAGCAAAACGCCAGCAGTAACGAGTAAAGTGGAAAAGGTAATTAAATTTTATGTCACTAACGCTAAAAAACATTTCACGGACCGTGAATGGCGAACGTTATATTGATAACGCAAATATAACCTTTGCACCAGGTTCGTTTAATGTGCTCTTAGGTAGGACATTGGCGGGAAAGACCTCTCTGATGCGATTAATCGCAGGTTTAGACAAGCCTGATACAGGTCAAATTATAATGGATGGTGTCGATGTTACTGGTATGCCCGTACAAAAGCGCAATATATCCATGGTATACCAACAGTTTATTAATTACCCCAATCTCACTGTCTTTGAAAACATCGCGTCACCTTTAAGAATTGCCGGCATTAATGATTCGATGATTAACAAGCGCGTTAATCAAGTTGCAGATATGCTGCATATCTCACAATTTCTAAAACGACTACCTCTAGAGTTGTCAGGTGGTCAACAACAAAGAACTGCAATGGCACGAGCCTTAGTTAAAGAGGGCAGTTTAATTTTATTTGATGAGCCCTTGGTGAACCTAGATTATAAACTACGTGAAGAGCTACGTTTTGAATTACGAGAATTATTCAAAGCCCAAAACACGATTGCTATTTATGCCAGCACTGAACCAAATGAAGCGTTAGCTTTAGGTGGTGTCACTACATTAATGCATGAAGGCAAAATCATTCAGACTGGGCCTGTTAATGATGTTTATAGCCTACCCAATAGTATTGAATCGGCGGAGCTGTTTAGTGAACCACCCATTAATATTATTGAAGCAAAGGTTTCTGATACAACAGCGACAATATTCAATGATATTAATTTTACGTTGAATGAAAATTTTTCTGAAATTAACTCTGGTGATTATAAATTTGGTATTCGTCCGCATCATATTACTATGTCTGCAAAAAATGAGGACGACATTGGTATTGACCTAAAGGTTGATGTTGCAGAGATAAGCGGTTCAGAAACTTTTCTACATATGGCGACAAATGACATCACTCTAGTAGCGCAATTATCTGGTGTACATGCTTTTCATCCTGATGCGCCTGTGCGCGTTTATTTACCCATCAATAAATTGTACGTTTTTAATAGTGCAGGGCAGCTGATTCAAACGCCTCAATACATTACCGCACGCGAGACACAAAGAATCAACAAAGAGAGTAGGAATGGCTGAGATACATTTAGAAGGGCTAGCGCATAGCTATCTTGAGATACCCAAAAACGCCGAAGATTATGCTATTCGGCAGATGAATCATGTTTGGCATCAAGGTGGCGCATATGCATTACTCGGGCCTTCTGGTTGTGGTAAAAGCACACTATTGAATATTATTTCTGGTTTACTCAAACCTTCGGAAGGGAAAATAAAATTTGATGGAAAAGAGGTCAATGATTTAGAACCGAATCAGCGCAATATCGCACAGGTTTTTCAATTCCCTGTGGTATATGACTCGATGACTGTATTTGATAACTTAGCATTCCCATTAAGGAATTTAAAATACTCAAAAGACCGTATTAATAAAAAAGTTAACGAGATTGCCGATGTCCTTGAATTAGGTGATTTATTACATCGACGCGCTAACCATTTAACCGCCGATGAAAAACAAAAAGTATCCATGGGCCGTGGCTTAGTTCGAGATGATGTTTCGGCGATTTTATTTGATGAGCCACTAACAGTCATTGACCCTCATTTAAAGTGGAGGTTACGTCGAAAACTCAAGCAAATTCATGAAAAATTTAATATTACTATGGTCTATGTCACTCATGATCAGCTTGAAGCCTCGACATTTGCTGACAAGATTGCGCTGATGTACGAAGGGCAAATCGTTCAGTTTGGTGAGCCACAAGAATTATTTGAAAACCCATTACATACATTTGTAGGCTATTTTATTGGCAGCCCAGGTATGAATATTATTGAGGTTTCTGTAGGTGATTCAAAGGCTGTTTTTGACGATATCGAAGTTCCCTTAAGTGATGCCTTGATTAAAGAAATAGAAAACAAAAACTCCAATAATATTAAAATAGGCATTCGCCCTGAGTTTATTGATGTTTTAGAAGAGCCCACCGCAAACTCATTGACATGCGACGTGCTGGATGTAGAAAACCTTGGTACGTATAAAATTCTTACGCTCCAGTTAGGCCTACAAAAAATAAAGGTACGCATTGAAGAAGATCAAGCAGCTCCTGTTAACAAAGCCAATATCAGCTTCCCTAAAGAATGGCTAAAGGTGTATGTCGACGAATATTTAATCAATGAGGGAGCAGTATGAACCTAAAAGTAAAGAATAATAAAGCTTGGTTTTTAGTGCTTCCTGTATTGCTAATCGTTGCCTTCTCTGCGGTTGTGCCATTAATGACAGTGGTCAATTATTCAGTTCAAGATATATTTGATCAAAATAGCGCCGTTTTTGTTGGCACAGAATGGTATCGAGAATTACTTAATGATCCTCGCCTGCAAGATTCTTTAGTCCGGCAGTTTACCTTTTCTTCTGCTGTGCTACTAATAGAGATTCCATTGGGTATTTTAGTCGCATTGATGATGCCGACTAAAGGCAAAATGGCCTCCCTTTGCCTAGTTGTTTTAGCGATGCCTCTTCTGATTCCTTGGAATGTTGTAGGCACTATTTGGCAAATATTTGGGCGGGCAGACATTGGGCTTATGGGTGCATTTTTAAACGGTATCGGTATTGACTATAACTATGCAGCCAACCCAGTTGATGCTTGGTTTACTGTGTTACTTATGGATGTTTGGCATTGGACCTCATTAGTTGCTTTACTTTGTTACTCAGGCCTTAGGTCTATTCCAGACGCTTACTATCAAGCCGCAAAAATTGATCGAGCATCTGCATGGTCTGTCTTCCGTTATATTCAGTTACCTAAATTACAGAGTGTATTAGTGATTGCTGTCTTATTACGATTTATGGATAGCTTTATGATTTATGCAGAACCATTTGTATTGACGGGGGGTGGCCCTGGTAATTCGACCACCTTTTTGAGCCAGACATTAACTAAAATGGCAATCGGCCAATTTGATCTAGGCCCAGCAGCAGCATTTTCACTGATCTATTTTCTCATTGTATTATTAGTGTCATGGCTATTCTTTACCACCATTACTCATTTAGATAATAAGAGGTAGAGATATAAAAATGAATAAACGTAAAATTTTTGGTATTAGTCTCTATATCCTTTTTCTTATGCTGCCAATTTATTGGTTAGTTATGATGTCTTTTAAAAGTAATGAAGAAATACTGGGTTCATTAACCTATTGGCCCCAACATTTTTCGTTTGAGAATTACATAAGTATTTTTTCAGACCCCAGTTGGTATATGGGTTATGTCAATTCCATGATCTATGTGCTTATGAATGTTGTCATCACGTTAGCAACCGCATTACCTGCCGCTTACGCGTTTAGTCGATACCGATTTTTAGGCGATAAGCCTTTGTTTTTCTGGTTACTAACGAACAAAATGGCTCCGCCAGCAGTTTTTTTATTGCCATTTTTTCAGCTTTATTCTTCTGTGGGTTTATTTGATACACATATTGCTGTGGCCTTAGCCCACTGTTTATTTAGTGTTCCACTGGCCGTTTGGATTCTAGAGGGATTTATGTCTGGGGTTCCTACTGAGATTGATGAGACAGCGTATATTGATGGCTATAGTTTCCCGCGATTTTTCATCAAAATATTTATACCGATGATTCGCCCAGCTATTGGTGTTACAGCATTTTTCTCTTTCATGTTCTCGTGGGTAGAGCTACTTATGGCGAGAACATTAACCTCTGTCGAGGCTAAACCTATTGGAGCAATTATGACGCGTACAATTGGTGGTGAAGGTGTTGATTGGGGCTTGCTCGCAGCGGCAGGGGTGCTGACTATTATTCCTGGGTGCCTAGTTGTTTGGTTCGTACGCGATCATATTGCTAAGGGCTTTGCTTTAGGGCGAGTTTAGTATTAATTAAAATTAAGTGAGGTATTCAATGGGATGGATGGCTTGGTCTTCAGTGACTGCAATATTTTTTCTCGGTATAGCAGCGATCTTAATCTGTATGACTATTTGGGAAATTAAATCACCCACTGTCGAGCGGAAAGGGTTTTTACCTATTATCGCAACCACTCGAGGTGACAGAGTTTTTATAGGCTTATTAGGAAGTGCCTATATTCATCTTGCTTTTTTAGCGGTTAGTGAACAATCGGTATGGATTGCTTTTGGTATATCGATAGTTTGGTTTGTCTCGGTTATTAGGTGGGGGTAAGTCGTACCGGTTTAACACGAATTGATGCTTATAGATTTTTATAACCTGTGATCTATGGGTTCGATAAATATCTACTGACATGATAGTGTGGATTTAGATATCGATTTTTAAACTTAAATAATGAACAGAGGTTGATATGAACAAAAAATATAAAAGGAAATATTCTCATTTGTTTGCAGTGATCACAGCAGCTTCTGCTATTGGTCTAAGTGTAAACGCTATGGCAGATCAATATTCTGATGCAGCTAAAAAATGGCTAGATACCGAATTTACAGATTCGACTCTCAGCCGATCCCAACAAGAAAAGGAATTAGAATGGTTTAGAGAGGCCGCTAAAGAATTCCGTGGTATGGATATTAACGTTGTATCTGAAACTATTACTACTCACGAATATGAATCTAAAACCTTAGCAAAAGCATTCGCAGAAATTACAGGTATTAATGTGACTCACGATTTGATTGGTGAAGGTGATGTTGTTGAGAAACTTCAGACCCAAATGCAATCAGGTCGTAACATCTATGATGGTTGGATCAATGACTCTGATCTTATTGGTACACATTTCCGATACGGCAAAGTGGTGCCTATTTCGGACCTGATGAAAGATACTAAAACTACATTACCTACTCTAGACTTAGAAGATTTTATTGGTCTTAGTTTTACTACAGGGCCTGATGGTGTTATCTATCAATTACCTGACCAGCAATTCGCTAATCTTTATTGGTTTCGCGCCGATTGGTTTGAGCGTGCTGATTTAAAAGCACAATTTAAAGCTAAATACGGTTATGACTTAGGTGTTCCTGTTAACTGGTCTGCTTACGAAGATATAGCGGCTTTCTTCTCCAATGATGTAAAAAATATTGACGGGGAGCGCGTTTATGGACATATGGATTACGGTAAAAAAGATCCTTCGTTAGGATGGCGCTTTACGGATGCATGGTTCTCTATGGCGGGTGCTGGTGATAAAGGTATTCCTAATGGTCTTCCTGTTGACGAGTGGGGTATTCGTGTAGATGGTAATCGTCCAGTAGGTTCAAGTGTATCTCGTGGCGGTGCTACCAATGGCCCAGCTGCTGTTTACGCAACTACTAAATATGTCGATTGGTTACGTGCTTATGCACCACCAGAAGCTCAAGGTATGACTTTTGGTGAAGCAGGCCCTGTTCCTGGCCAAGGTAATATCGCACAGCAAATATTTTGGTATACGGCATTTACAGCTGCGTTAACAGAACCTAGCCTACCGGTTGTTAATGAAGACGGCACCCCTAAATGGCGTATGGCTCCATCACCTAAAGGCCCATATTGGGAAGAGGGCATGAAGTTGGGTTATCAAGATGCGGGGTCTTGGACTTTCTTATCGTCTACACCTGAGAAACGCCGTAAAGCTGCATGGTTATATGCTCAATTTACAGTTGCTAAAACAGTGTCATTGAAAAAGACTTTAGTAGGTTTAACACCTATTCGTGAGTCTGATATCAACTCTCCGCAAATGACAGCTGCAGCACCTAGACTTGGTGGTTTAGTTGAATTTTACCGCAGCCCAGCGCGTTTGCAGTGGTCACCAACAGGAACTAATGTACCTGACTATCCAAAACTTGCTCAACTTTGGTGGAAGTATATTGCTGAAGCTGCGAGTGGTCAATCAACGCCACAAGAAGCACTTGATGGGCTAGCTAAGGCGCAAGACAAAGTTTTAGCTCGTATAGAACGCTCTAAAGTTCAAGGCGAAAATGGTCCAAAGCTGAATCCAGAAAAAGATCCACAATATTGGCTCAGTCAACCAGGTTCACCTAAAGCTAAGTTAGCTAATGAGAAACCTCAAGGTAAAACCATTGCTTATTCTGAATTATTAAAAAGCTGGAAGCAGTAAGACATTTTTAAGTTTACATTTCGTTAATTACCCCTAGTGTATTTTGATACACGGGGGTTTTTATCGACTGTAAATGTTCTAAAGTATAAGTAGCCTTACTATTTTTAATAAAAGATGAATTTGAGTATAGACGGATAAAATTTAGGGTAATAAGAGTAGGGGGTAAAGTAGGATCGTTAGCGGTTTTCCAATCAACCTAAGAACAGCTTTTAGACTCAAATCATCTATATTTAGAATATTCTAATGTTATAGTATCGCCTTTCTCTCGATAACCAGAGTTTATCTGAGACCTTTGATAAGATAACCTAACCACCAACTCACGACTTAAGTCTATTTCTGCGAGCAAACTTTTACAATCTATCATTGTGAAACAATGTGTTGATTATCTACTGGACGTCTACTTAAGTACTTTAGTTGGCATTTGTTAGGTAATTTCCTTGAGCCTCCACAAAGGGGATCAAGAGATATAGGGTAATTACCTGCAAACTGCAAAAAACGCTTATAGCAAATGACAATCAATTTTATTTGTAGGATGGCTGGCCTTCGCAAATTGTGATGGGATCATGATTATCAATATTACATCTGAGAATAAAAGTGGGTATATAAAATAGAAACTATTGATTTTATACTATCGTACTGGTGAGGCGATCACAGGGTAATGCTATTGAAGACAGCCTTTTGATCGACGTCAAAATTATTACCGTTAAAAGGGAATTATAAGTTTGATTGAGGTTATTCGTAGGGCACTGCTTGAATTATTTGGATCTTACGTTTTTGAAGAGCTTGCAGGTAAATTAACACCTTGGCTCAAAAGTAGATTGAACAGAAATTTAGTCAGTTAATGCTAGAAGATTTTGTTTACCAAAGAACTCCTAAAATCCCATCAGGTATCCTTATATGTATCCATAGACAAAGTAAAATTTATGGTAAATTGGATCTTAAAATTTTGTGTGTAAAGTGTAATGTCGTGTTTGAGTGGGAGCATAGCAAGTAAGCTTTTATATGTTGTATGTCAGTAATAGCTAGGCTCTTAGTCAATTTGTTTTTCTATTTGAAGTGATTATGATCGTCTTGGTTAATTAGTGAAAAATTATGCATAAAAGAATTGGAGAGGTGGCTACGCTACTCAATGTATCAGTTGATACCTTACGTTACTATGAGAAAATTGGTTTGTTAGGGGAGGTAACGCGTAGTACAAATGGCATACGTTATTATAATAACGAGTTGATTGCGCGTATTCGGTTTATCCGACATGCACAACGGATGGGGTTTAGTCTTGACTCAATTAGACAACTATTAGACTTTCGTAACCAACCTGCTAATGTTAAACCGCAAATACGCAAGGTGATGAAACAGAAACTGAACGAATTAGAACAAAAAATATACGCCCTATCCCAACTACATGACGAGCTTCAGACCTTGCTAACTACCTGTGAACTTAGCCTAGAGCCTGATTGCCCAATTTTAAAAGAATTTGAAAAATAATATCTTTTCTATTGACCCTAGAGTTAACTCTAGGTGTTTAATGTGACTACACATTAAATGAAAAAGACGCTAAAGCTATACTAACTTCATGAAAAAGCGACAGTTCACCACAATATTGTTAATTTGGTTTCTTAGTCAGCAACTTTTTGTGGCTGCATCGGCAATGCATCATACAAAGCTGGACTGTATCGGGCATAATCAAACAGATTGTGTCACTCAACTTATAGAGACTAAAGGACCTATCGCAATGCACACAATGGATACTAGTGCTGTTGCTAGTGTTCATGATATGTCATCAATGAATTGCGATGCTTGCAGTATAGTTTGCCAACCTTCATTAATTTTGAGTAATTTGTTGCCTATCATAAAGCCAGTTCATTTATCGTTTCAAATTTACTCAACCTCTCTCTCTATCGATATATTATCTAGTTCACTCTACCGTCCACCTATTCTCGTTTAACACAGGGCAAGTCCGTCTCCTGTTTAGCCTATAGGCTAAATAAAGCCGGCTTTCTGCTCATAAATTTCATTTTTTGCAATCTTCGAAAAATCTCATTGGTAGGTTTTAGAAGTCAATATGCAAGTACGAACATGAACCTTAACGTTATGAGATAGAGCACTGAATTATGGACGTGTCACTAACAAAATAATGTATTTGGAGAAAAATAATGAAGACAAATTATCCACCGGCGATTTTGACGCCACCTCATCTTTCACGACGCCGTTTTGTAACAGGTATGGCTGCTGGTAGTGCTGCTCTAGGGCTTGGCTTGGGTTCAAGTCTATCGTTAGGAGCAACTACTAAACGATCATCACCACAAACATTGCGGGGCAATAAATTCAATTTAGATATTGGTTATCAAGCTGTCAACTTAACGGGTAGAGATAAAATAGCAACCACTGTGAATGGCTCATTGCCTGCACCTATTTTACGCTGGAAAGAAGGCGAGCGAGTAAAATTGAATGTCAAAAATAACCTGTCTCATGATAGCTCTATCCATTGGCATGGCATGATTTTACCCTCAAGAATGGATGGTGTGCCGGGGCTTAGCTTTGCAGGCATTAAGCCTGGAGATACTTTTGAGTATGAATTTGATGTAAATCAAAGCGGTACCTATTGGTACCACAGTCACTCTGGTTTTCAGGAGCAAACAGGGGTGTATGGCGCTATTGTGATTGATCCAAAAGAGCCAGACCCTGTTGCTTATGATCGCGATCATGTTGTGGTTTTATCGGACTGGTCAGATCAAAGACCTGAAAGGGTATACGCCCGCCTAAAAAAGGTGAGCCATTATTATAACCGCCGAGAACGAACATCAGGTGATTTGTGGAAAGATATTAAAAGTAAAGGTGTTAATGCGACGCTACGTGATCGTGCTATGTGGAATCAAATGCGTATGAGCGACACGGATCTTGCTGATGTTAATGGCCATACTTATACCTTTTTAATGAATGGCATGACGCCAGATGACGGTTGGCAGGCTCTGTTTAGTAAAGGAGAGAAAGTTCGTCTACGTTTTATTAATGCCGCTGCCATGACCATTTTTGATGTGCGTATCCCCGGTTTAAAAATGACTGTGGTTGCATCCGATGGGCAAAATATTGAACCTGTAACTATCGATGAATTTCGAATAGGCGTTGCAGAAACTTACGATGTTATTGTTGAGCCAAGCAGCGATAGTGCCTACACCATTTTTGCACAAACTATTGATCGAACTGGTTTTACACGAGGTGTATTAACGCCAAATGTTAACTGGCAAGCAGAAATTCCACCAATGGATTATGCGCCTGTATTGGGTCACGGCGACATGGGAATGGCTGGAGGAAGCCATAGTCAACATGGTCAACAGACAAAACAAATGGATCACAGTGCACACACTAGTCCTACTGTTATAAAGGCATCTTCTGGCTCATCTAAAATAGATCATAGAAAAATGGGTCATGGCTCAGCGCCAATGGATCACAGTAAAATGGGGCACGGTTCAGCCCCAATGGATCACAGTAAAGTGGGGCAGAGTTCAGCGCCAATGGACCGTAGCAAAATGGGGCACGGCTCAGCCCCAATGGACCATAGCAAAATGGGGCACGGCTCAGCCCCAATGGATCATAGTAAAATGGGTCATGGTTCAGCGCCAATGGATCATAGTAAAAAGAGTCAGGCTTCAGACTCAATGGACCACAGCCAACATGGGATGGTGGCTAAATCAGTATCTACTTCTATGTTGGGTATGGCTGGGTACGGTACCAATAAGACTAACCTTGTTCATGCTAAAAGTGAATTTGGTCCACATATGGATATGCGCGCAGAAAGTTTTCAAAATGGTTTGAGCGATCCAGGTGTCGGTTTACGTGATCACTTGCAACTTTATAACCGCAAAGTTTTGACCTATGCAGACATTCGTAATTTAACACCAACGATTGATACTCGAGAACCTACACGGGAAATCGAGTTGCATCTTACTGGCAATATGACGCGTTATATGTGGTCTATAAACGGCATTAAATTTACCGACGCTGACCCTATAAAACTCAAATATGGTGAGCGTGTTCGCATTGTTTTAGTCAACGATACGATGATGACTCATCCTATGCATTTACACGGTGTTTGGAGCGAACTCGAAACCGGCGAGCCCAATTATATCCCACGTAAACACACTATTCTTGTTCATCCAGGTTCTAGTATCAGTTACTTAGTTACAGCAGATGCGATGGGCCGATGGGCGTATCACTGTCATCTTATTTACCATATGCCAGGCATGATGCGTGAAGTCCAAATCAGTTAAAACTGGCCACCTAATTAGTGAATGTGGACACAATATTAATAGAGAAAATTAAATGAGTATAACAATGAAAATAAAATTGAAAAGAAGATGCCTGTTGTTGGTTTTGCAAGCCTCAATTTTAGCATTCAGCGTATCTGTATTTGCCGGTGGCAAAGACGATCC
This sequence comes from uncultured Pseudomonadales bacterium, assembly GCA_947488935.1. Lineage (GTDB taxonomy): Bacteria > Pseudomonadota > Gammaproteobacteria > Pseudomonadales > Cellvibrionaceae > CANLBN01. The sequence goes on along the minus strand of CANLBN010000002.1, from coordinate 667,027 downwards.
TTTGCTTTATAAGGTTAACATTGACCAATTTGAACAACGTAACGGTGATGAAGATCCCTTTGTTTTTGAAGGGCAAGCTTGGTTTGGTTACGACTTGAATAAAATTTGGATTAAGGCAGATGCTGAGCGAGTTGATGGAGAAAATGAAGAAATAGAACTGCAACTGCTTTATAGCAAAGCAATTTCTTCTTTCTGGGATTTTCAAGTAGGGCTCCGAAGAGATTTTGAACCTAAGCCAGAGCGCAATTGGGCTGTTGTTGGTTTTCAGGGGTTAGCTCCCTATTTTATTGATATCGAAGCTGCTTTATTTATTGGAGAATCAGGGCGTACAGGCTTTCGTTTCGAAGCTGAATATGAGCTGCCAATCACACAGCGCCTTGTATTGATACCTGAATTTGAGATTAATATCTTTGGTGAGAATGACGAGGAGACAGGAACCGGCTCCGGTATATCTGATACAGAAGTTGGATTACGTTTAGCCTATGCAATTATCCCTGAGTTTTCACCCTATATCGGTGTTAATTGGGAAAGGAGTTATGGGGTAACCGCCGATTTTGCAAGAGATGAAGGTGAATCCACTAGCGATGTGCAATTTGTTGTTGGTTTTAGCGCTTGGTTTTAATGTAACAATTTTATCTTACTTATAATTATGATTTTTAAAGGAAAAATCCATGTTAAATAAATTATTGATAATTTTTATCAGCACAACTTTTATTTTAATTACAACGAGTGTCAATGCACATGACCCTGCATTACATAAAAAAAGCAATGCAGAAAAACCTAACTGCCAAGCAATAGATCATTCTAAAATGGATAAGAATGACCCAATAATGCAGGCAATAATGAAGCAATGCACGGGCGAAGATAGCCATGGCGAAAAACATCGAAAGGAAAATCATGGTGACACTAAGAAAGAAAATAAACATAAAATAGATGAACATAAATATGATCATCATGGATAAACAAAAAACCTTACTATAACGTTAGATGTGGAGTGAATGTTTCTCGCTCCACTGCATACATTGAAAATAAAAGAAGTAAAGAGAATATAATGAAAACTACAATTAAATACGTACTTATCATATCGTCGATAGGAATACTATCTGCCCTGAGCTTTGTTTATTCAGGCTTTTACCCAATTGGAGCAGATAATAAACATAATGCTTTAACGTTTTTTTTATTAGACACTCTACGTAAAAAATCCATTGCCAGAGCATCAAAAGATATTAAAGTTCCTCCGCTAGATGACCCTCAGCTTTTGCTCAGTGGAGGCGCAGATTATAATGACATGTGTTCAGGCTGCCATTTACAGCCAGGACAAAAAGAAAGTGATTTAAGCCTTGGCCTATATCCCAAACCACCTAACTTAACAGTAAGTGCCGAGGAGCATGGACACACACATGAAGAGGGTGGACATAATGCTCTAAATACTATCGAACAACAACAATTTTGGGTGATTAAGCATGGCATTATGGCATCAGGCATGGCGGCTTTTGGAACAACTCATAGTGATGAGAGAATTTGGGCTATGGTTGCATTTTTAAAAAAATTACCTGAATTAACACCGGATCAATATCAAATTATTACCGCTAGAAAATAAACCATGCAGGATTTTTTACCATGAAAATAAAATCATTCATTATTGTGTTGCTACCGTTGATTATTCTAGGTTGCGATAACAGCTTGGAATCGAATAGCCAGTCTTCGAAAAACAATTTAGTGTTGGGTCAGATAACATTGTCTCCTAAAGAAGATACTAATCGTTGGTATTTTTCTGAACAGTCTGAACGAGGAAGAACTGTTTTTTCTAATAATTGTGCGGTATGCCATGGCAATAAGGCTGAGGCAACGCCTAATTGGAAAACTCGTACAGCGAGTGGTCATTATCCGCCACCGCCATTAAATGGAACAGCTCATGCGTGGCATCATCCACTCCGCATTCTAAGTCATACTATTCGCAATGGTGGCGCAACGGTAGGTGGGCAAATGCCACCATTTAAACATAAGTTAAATCCAACGGATATTGTCGACGTGATTGCTTATTTCCAATCCTATTGGACGAATGATGTTTATGAGGCGTGGTTAACAATTGAAAAATCATCACGCGAGTAATGTAAACATTAAGTATGAGTGCCAAGATACATAGAGAGTATTGACTATGAAAGAATCAACACTTCAACATAAGCAGGAAGCTCCAAATATTCAACAAGAGTTAATAATCGAGGGAGCAGGCTGTGCCAGTTGTGTCAATAAAATTGAAGGGGCACTGAATAAAGTATCTGGTGTTACTCGTGCGGAAATGAATTTTGCTCAACGTACAGTGAGTGTCAGCGGTAATGTCATTTCCGATGAGCTCATTAAAGCTATAGAGCAGGCGGGTTATAACGCTAAATCTACTGGGGCAGAGAGCGATGGGAAAGCGCTTGATGAAAAAGAAAAAGCTGATTTTGCCTACTATAAAAAATTAATAAGGGAAATGGCAATTGCTTTGGCACTGGGTATTCCTTTAATGATCTACGGTCTTTTCGGCGGTGCCATGACGGTATCAACAACGAATGAACAACTCGTTTGGCTGGTAGTGGGCCTATTAACACTCGTGGTTATGTTTTTTTCAGGCAAGCATTTTTATGTGGCCGCTTGGAAGTCCTTTAAAAATCACTCCGCCAATATGGATACCTTAATTGCCTTGGGTACTGGTACAGCTTGGTTCTATTCCATGATGGTCGTTTTTATTCCAGAGGCTGTACCTGAAATGGCACGTCATGTGTATTTTGAAGCTACGGCGATGATTATTGGACTGATTAATTTGGGTCTAGCTCTAGAGCTAAAAGCGCGTGGCCGCACCTCTGAAGCCATTAAACGCCTGATAGGTTTACAGCCCAAAACCGCGCGAGTAATTCGCGATAATCAAGAACTAGATATCGCTATTGAGCAAGTACTACTCAATGACATTGTGCGTGTACGGCCCGGCGAAAAAGTCTCTGTTGATGGGGAAGTAACAGAAGGCCGTACGGCGATAGATGAATCCATGCTGACGGGAGAACCGATGCCTGTAGAAAAAAGCAAGGGCGACAGTATTGTAGCCGGCACTATTAATAAAACTGGCTCGATTTTATTTAAAGTGACCAGAGTGGGCAAAGACACTGCCTTAGCGCAGATTATTGGTATGGTAAAACAGGCACAAAACTCCAAACCCTCTATCGGTCGTTTAGCTGATGTTATTGCCGCTTATTTTGTCCCAGCGGTAATGATTATAGCGGTGACTAGCGCGTTGGCTTGGCTCAATTTTGGTCCCGAACCTGCTATCGCTTTCGCAATTGTATCGGCTACAACGGTACTGATTATTGCCTGTCCATGTGCTTTAGGTTTAGCTACACCTATGTCAGTAATGGTTGGGGTTGGCAAGGCAGCTGAAGCCGGTGTGTTAATTCGCAATGGAGAAGCACTACAAACTGCGTCAAAAATTACTGCCATGATTTTGGATAAAACCGGCACTATTACTTTAGGCGCGCCCAAAGTAACTGATGTTGTACTTGCCAATAATTTTAGTGAACAAGATGTTATTCAACTCGCTGCGAGTTTGGAATCCGGCTCGGAACATCCATTAGCCTTGGCTATTGTTGAATCTGCACAAGAGCGAGGAATTGCGTTGTCTAAAGTGAATCAATTTACTGCAATTGCTGGGCAGGGTGTTGAAGCCACAGTCAATGGTAAACAATTACTCTTTGGTAACGAAAAATTAATGCACGAGCACGGCATTAGTCTCGACGATTACGTTGGCAAAGCACAGCAACTGGCGAGTGATGCCAAAACGCCGATGTATTTCGCGGTTGATAATCAATTTGCGGCCCTTATCGCCGTAGCCGACCCGATCAAAAGCGATTCAATTACGGCGATTAAACGCTTACAAAATATGGGAATTCGTATAGTGATGCTGACCGGCGATAATCGCGATACTGCAAAAGCAGTGGCCAACAAAGTAGGGATTAAAGAATTTTTTGCCGAAGTCTTGCCAGAAGAAAAATCCAAAAAGGTACAAGCATTACAAATAGAAGGCGAGCTTGTTGGTATGACAGGGGATGGTATTAATGATGCCCCAGCATTGGCTATGGCTAATGTTGGCTTTGCGATAGGGACCGGCACTGACATTGCCATAGAAAGTGCAGATATTACCTTAATGCGGGGTTCACTCCATGGATTAGCCGATGCGATTGCTGTTAGCAAGGCAACTTTGAGGAATATTAAACAGAATTTATTCGGCGCTTTTATTTATAACGTTGCAGGAATCCCTGTTGCGGCAGGTGTTTTGTATCCATTTTTTGGTTTATTGCTAAGCCCTGTCATAGCTGGTGCGGCAATGGCTTTTTCGTCTTTAACGGTAGTAACCAATGCTAATCGATTGCGATTTTTTAAGACGAAAGAATAGTAATTTCAGTGATTACTTGCAACAAGCCGTATGGGCTTGATTTAAATTAGGGGAATGTTAAATGGTGATGATCAATATAGCGGGTTTATTGCTGATTACATTTATTGTGTGGTGGTTTTGGCTTTATAAGTAACGCTAACAATTAATGCATCAGTAGATTGATGTTGATGACTTTTTACCATCAAGTAGAAAAAGAACTAGCACAAATGTGGCTAAGAGAGGATATTTATCAGCAGATTCCCACAGCGATAACGCTTAGGTACTGGGTGCCCACACCTCGGAGTGCGTCCTGCAACTATTTCCCAGATTTTTGGAGAAAACTAAGCGTATTCCGAATGACCCAATCTGGGTTCGTCAACAAGATGTAATGGTCGGTATTCGGGGCGATCATTGTTTCGACCTCGGGCGCGACCCGACGCAAACGACGAATCGCACGTTGCGCAGAGTATGTCCTATCGTTTTCTCCGACCAGAAAAAGCGTCGGCACGCGCAGCTCTCTCCAATTCGCGTCACTCAGTCGCGTCGGGGGCACGAATTTTCTTTTCTTAAAGCAGCGCCGTGCCAGCAAATCCTCTTCGACCATCTCGTCAACCCGCGCCCGGGTTCGATCGTCATTCACGGCATCGGGCCCGTACCAATGGAAATAGTTTCTGGCGACGAACCGATAGGGCAAAAAGTGGTATAGGACGGCCCTCATTAGTATCACCGGGCCTGGAAAAAGTATCGTGGCCGATGGAGCCAGCAAGACCAGCTTCTCGACCCGACTAGGGTTGGCCAGCGAATAAAGGGCGGTCTGCCAAGCACCATATGAATATCCGGCCAAATTCAGTCGGCCCAACCTCAGTTCATCAAAAACTTCGTCAAGCCAATCAACCAAATCCGAAGGGCGTGACATCTCTTTGGTGTAGATACTCCGCCCATTGTCGTAGACGTGGTCAATCGCATAAGTTCTGTAGCTCTGCGAAAACGCCTCGATCACCGGCAGCCACGACAGCGAAGTCTCCGTATCGCCGGGCAAGAGCACCAAAGGCGCGGCGTCGGCTGGCCCCTGGATACGGATCAAGGTTTGGCCAAATGTCGTGCTTACGAGCCGTGTTTCGGATGGGGTTGGCCACTGCTCGGCCAGATAGTCATAGAAGTGCAGATACTCTTGTTTCGCCTCAGGGGATCGAAAGGGGTGATATGCTTGGATTTTCAATGATCTCATTCCGCTTTCATAGCCCAAAAGACCAGAATCGCATGCGTCAATCCAACTAGGGCACCGCCATAAATAGTTATTGTTTCAACGGGTGGTGAGAATTCGTAGAGCGCATGATCGGCCATGGCGAAATGCATCAACGCATGGATGAGGAGAAATGCATCGATTGCCAGCTGACTTCGTAGGCGTACCGTATCGGATCTGTGGCCGGACAGCCAAAACAAGGCAACGAATATGGGTATATGCAGCAAGACGAAGGCAGTTACTACTAATTCATCGTCTAGCCCGTTTAAGCCGGGTAGTAATCGCCACTCATGCCGCGCAACTGCATCAAGCTCATGGCAAGTCAGCAGTGCAAGACCAAGATAAAATAATACGTGAAGCGCGCCGCTATGCTTGCCGATTGGCGTTGAAGATTGCCGATCTCGTTGCTGCGAGTGCTCTGAAGTAGTGCTGATTAACGGCATAGCTCAATTACCCAATAACGTAACTATTATCCAATGGTGTGACCCTGTTACGAATAATGCCAAAAGCCAAACAAAGCTCAGATCACTACGTCGGCCACCGCACGCCTGAGTGACATTGGCAGTGCATCGCCATAACCGAATCGAACCACGAAATTTGGCCGTCGGTCTCCAAGATTAAAAAGTGATTGCAGCCTGATTCGCATATCAAGTTCCTCTACCGCCTGGTTTACGAATGCATTTTTTAATCCATCCAATGTTGCTTGTAGTGCGAACCGTTCGTATGCACGGCCGGCATTGATCCATCCTTCAGGATCGTCCTGATTTGCAACAAAGACCATCAAGCCTGAAGAACTGCGAATATGATCGCGGTACTTATCATTTTCTGCATCTTTCGTGAAAAATAAGTTGAACAGGGTGGAGCCTATTAACGTTGGTGATTCTGGGTTGCCAGAACAGGCAGCATAGAGACCATCTCTAGTCTCCGCCGCCGAGCTCGCGTTAAAGCGAACCCAATCTTTTAATTCCTGTACGAATGCGGGGTTGTCCATCTGCTGCGAGTTGCCATCAACTACCAGCTCTAGTATCTGCTCCTTCTGATTATTATCAGTCACCATATACGCATCGACACCATAGCTGTTTGCAGCCTTATTGAGTCGCTCAAGAACGTCTACAGGAGCAGGCTTTCCCTCGTACTGCGCGCGGGTAACTTGACGCTGGGTGATTGCATTGAACAGAGGAGGGGCCGAACGGCCAGACGCTGTCGTATCGGCTGTAGTATCGATAATCACATTGGTTTGTTCCCCGGTCTTAATTGCCACTTCGCCTGATATCCCCCAAGCTTTTGCTGCGATAGATAAATTTTCTGCCGCGCAGCCGAGGCTGGCATATAAGTGATGGTCATCGGGGTCAACCACAGGCGTGCGGCGCGATATATCGGGTAATATACGGATGTCGTTATCAAGCACGTCGAAGAACCACGGTTGTGTGTTGTGCCCGTTCGCTGACAAGGTGGCGTAGCGAATCAGCTCCAATGCGCTTGCGTTGGGGGCAAGCGGTTGTCGCGATTGAATATTGATGTCTTGGTATCGTGCATCTCCTCTGCCACAACCGCCGAGTTGTAGCGCTGCTGCTGCGGTTGCAGTTTGAATAAGGAATCTCCTACGCTGGTAATCAATATTCATTTTCGTTTTAAATTCATCGCTATTTACGGGTTTGTTTTCAAGGCTGTGACTAGTTCTTTAGACCACTCTTTGCATGCTTGACGCGCATGCCCCAGTGACGTGAAGCCCGCTCGAACTTGTGTGGGAATACCGAGCTTGGTGTCCATGCCTGCGGCCTGACGGACTTGAGACTGCGCGTCGATGAACTCAACTTCCATTGATGCACCACCCATATCAAGTGGAACAAATGCTAGAAGCGTACTGGCGACATTCAATTTAGCATTGGCGGGTATAACATTAGTTAAGGCAGCACGTACTCGTAAGACACCAGCGCCAGGCGCTTCGACGACCTCGAAGTCATTAGATAGTTGCTTAATCGCTTCCTGTCGACACTGACTAGTCAGTTTACTGAGCGAGTCTGGGTGGATACCTTTGCCTTGCGCGTCGTCGTGAAAATAGATAACTACGGGGTCGATCATGATCTTGTCGTATTGCCGCCAATCAAAACCCTTTTGTTCCCACCACATAAGGCTTTTATCATTTGGGTCGGTTGCGAAATATATATAGTTGCCAAGGAAGCCGGACTGCGGAGCAAGAGCTGTGGTAGCGCATCCAGTTAGTGCGGTGATACAAAATGCAATAAAAAATGAACGTGGTAAGTAAGTGAACATCAAAATACTCCTGTCGATCAGATCGAACTCGTTTTGAAAAGAAATCTGAGGCGTATAATATTACTTATAAATTAAGGTACAGCCCAATTGTATAAGTGCGGCCAACGACACATATTGATTTATATCAATATGTGTCGTGAACTCTTATCACTGAGTATTTAGAGGATATTGGAATAGCACTTTGCCGAATGAGGAGCGAACATTAAAGAGAACGTGAGTTGCCTCGATTTTTTCACCATTAGGGCGAGATTGTATTATTTTCTATTTATTCATAAGAAAATAATACAAGCATTACTGTTAGAGACTTTGATTGAAGTTAAGAGTAGATAGGTCTGATTTCGTAACGTACTTTCCATTAATTTTTAGGAATACGGGGCTTGTAATGAGAAGAGGAGATGCCGTTTCTCAAAAACATATTGGATAATTTCCTCTCTCAGGCAAAGTGACATAATCACAGCACGGACAGAATTCTCTGGGAGTAGGGTCCTCAGGCTCATACCATGCAGATTCTTTACTAAATATCCTTTATTAATTTAAACATCGTTTAATACATATGAAGCGGAAAGCAAAAAGCACTTGTTAGGCAATGTCATTTTTAACAAAATAGTCGCCCAAGAATCTTTTTTGCACACAGTGAAACTATTACTACTCCTATCCATTAATGAAGAACAACAAACCGAATCTATCTCTATTGAGATAACTAATTATTTTTATACTGCTCTTCGTCTTCAGCAATCAACGGCTCAAGAACTTCTTTAAAATGATCTAGTATCCACAGATGCCCAGTATCAGGTAAGCATGTCAAGTGAGAGTTGGGTAATTTATTTGCAATATACTTCGCCATATTACCAACCAGTAAATCGTCTTCTGCATGCCACACGTAGACCCTGGTTTTGATTTCGGTAAGTGGAATAGGCCATTTTGCCGGGATAGTGGAGTCATAAGCAGAACCGATTCCATTTTGTCGATATGCTTCGGGAAATGTTATTTTAAACACGTTTCTAATCTCGGGGCGATCAAAGATCAACTTATCCGATTCCGACAACTCCAGATCTCGCATTTTCAATGCAATCTTTTCTGGCTCTTTTTTTGCCACCCATGCAATAGCCTTCATCTGTAGTTTTACTAACCAAAATAAAGGATTGGCTATTTTCCAAAGTAGGCGCAAGGATTTTATCGCACCATCCGTTGCTTCAGGTACATTAGGACCAACACTGCCAAAAAGGCCGATTGCGTTTATTCGCTCAGGTATTTTCCAGGCGCAAGCCAGTGCAAAAGGCCCGCCACCTGAAGGACCAAAAACAGCGAACTTGTCGATACCAAGATGTTCGGCGAGTTCAAGCATATCACTAGGCCAGGACGTCAAAGCATTTTTGTGAAAATCAGTTAGTCCATAGCCAGGCCTGTCAGGTGCTATAAGATGAACTTTTTGTAAAAAAGGGGAGCCTGGATACAAGCCCCAAGATAATCTTGATCCGGGATTTCCATGAAATAAAAAGATTGGCTTGCCATCCGGATCACCATATTCTGCATAACAAAGCTGTCGGCCATCCGATAAGCTAAGTAAATTTTTTATTGCCAGTTTTCGTTCATTAGTTTTCATTGCTAATTAACTGCCTAAGGTACGTGCTCACATCTTGGAGCAACGCATAGGCTGTCCAGCAACGATAGGAGCGAAGTTAACTGATTTGTTATGTGTTGTTTATTAAGAACCATATACCTACAACTACTACTGCAATCGATAACAGAAAAGGTATATTACGCTCTTTCTTATTAGCACTCACTTTAACATGATGAATTGCTAAAGTTATTTCTTGGTCAAATAAATATTCGAGAATAGAACGACTCTGAGAGGATTGGTATTAGTGGATAGATGCAAATCTTTATTATGTCTAATACTGTTAAGTAGTAGACTATAGGTATAATCCTATCTATACTAGGCATATCTCTGCCTTAATCTAATAAAATCTTATATAGGGTAATTACCTGCAAACTGCATTTTTAACTCTTCTAAAATCTAAATTTACCATGAAAATCAGTTAGATAGGGTAATTTAAATTTCCTGAAATAAGGCCACTGAAACTACTATTTTTTGGAAAATGTATATTTAATAGTCTAATAGTGCTATTAAGGTATGCATATGACTAAACATTTAAGACGTGTTTTGGAGGATTAATATCAATAGAAATTAACTAAAGTCAACGTCCTTGTTTGTGTGAGAGTAGGGTGCTTAGAATTTCAACAGGTTAGGATCGATCATTTTTTCAACTTGAAAGTTTTGAGAATCTTGGGCATTCTCTGCCGACAAATCGAATTTTCCCCAGATTAAAAAGTGCTTCCAAACCGCTGGCCAGCTATTCTTTATTTGATGGAGGATCTGCAGCTTTTCAATAGGGTTTTTTGCATTAATGATTTTTTGCGATAAGTGCATATAATTCCAGCATATCATAACGTTTTTAAGTAAGGCTTTTGCCGACACTATCAATTCTTGATCCTCTTTATTGGCAACGTTATAGCCAGGTGCACCGATTGCTAACACCTTATCCAAATTATTAAGATGTTCACCTTTATTAAGCTGGGTTTGTATTTTACTTCGGTATGCTTTGTCGTCCATATATTTTAAAATATGCAACGTTCTATGAATTCGTCCGAATTCAACAATAGCTTCGTAAAGAGAGTTGTTTTTTGAATATGAATTTAAGCGTCTAAATAACTGATTCGATGTTGTTACCCCTAATTTTAGAGAAGCCACAATACGTAAAATGTTTTCATAGTGCTCTTTGATTAGATCTACTTTAATTTTTCTGGTTGGAGAAATAGGGAACTTAGACTTATTATATTTAGAAATACTCGTTAGTGAATATAGCTCACATTTCTGAAAGTTTTTAATTCTCGGCGAAAATTCAATATCTGTTAAAGAGGCCAGTGCAAAATTTGCCAACGTGGCTCCATGCGAGTCAGTACTATGACTATGAACACGTATTGCGCCTGAGTTGAATAATGCATCGAATAAATAATGCGCTTCAAGTTCTGCTCCATTGATCAAATACGGAGAAAAGCTAAGATGCCTTGCCTCTGAAGACTTATATTCAACCAAAACACGATCTTTACCACCATATTTAAACGAATAATTAGAATTAAGTGACTCTTTGAGAGCAATATACTTTTGTCCATCAGATGAACTAATTTCTTCATCAAATAAGTCTGCTAGTGGTAATTTATCTACAAAATTGATAATTAAGTCATTGGCTCGTTTGAAATTTTCTTTAGTCGCATAGGCTTTCATCGCAGACTCGACACTATTTTTATTAACCGCATCAGCCAGTTTTGAGAAAGTAGAGGATTTAAAGTGGTGAGCTAACGACATAATGACAGCAAAAAACGTTGTATTATTAGGTCTTTTCTTAATATATTTATGCTCTCTGTGACCAAATTCTCGTAAAAACCCGCAAGCGTTATTTACCGTATTTAATGCTTCCACTAAGCTGATTGAATTCTCTGCCGGGTAGAGCTCCGTTGTGTTGTTTAGTTGTATTTCTTCCGGTGACAGCTGTGTATTCCTCTCTGAGTGGACGGTTAAGCCTTCCTTAACATTACCACCTATATAGGTATTTTTTCCATTCAGTATATTGCTATTAACTGATGTGTATGTTTCATCTAAATCAATTGCGAGTTTATTTAAGAGCTTTTCAACGTCACCATATTGAGTCATATTCGTATCGGCTAAGATTTTTTTTCGGTTTCGCTTAAATGTCTCTTTCGATATAAGTGAACGCTCAAGGCCTAAGTATTTATGAGAATGCATGAGAGCTAAATCCCCAGCAATTAGCGCCTTACACACTTCTCTAAATAAATACATGGTATACAAATCGCTATTAAAATAATCATCTCCCACTATCCAGTGTTTATCCTGTTTAGGCAAAAAACTAATAGGGGCATCGTTTTTGATAGAGCCAGCATTGAGACGATAGTACTGTATCGCCTTAGCCAAGTGACTGTTTGAGCATGAATAGTCAAATTCCAGAGAAAGAATGATAGGTTTGCAAGTGAGTTTAAGGCTTGTTGCTTTTTCTTCAAGAAACTTAAAGAATAGTGTTCTTGCTGATGTTTTAATCAAGTCTATATTGATGTTATCAATGTCTTTTTTCCTGTCTTCTGTAGATTTTTTCTGTTTATCAATATACTTTGAAAGCTTCGCTATTTTAGCTTCTGCATCAAGTGAGGCATCTCTAATAATACTTTCCATTCTTTTGACTTGGTTAATCAGTGAATCTGCATTTTCTGCTAGCCCATCGATACTTTCTTCTCTAGCTTTCTGATTTTTATAATACGCATCTTTAGCTTGCTTTTCCGCAGCAGAAAATGCAGTTTTTATAATATTGAGTAAGCTTTTAATCAGAATGTCTTGTAATCGATAGTATTGATTTGCTGTGTAAACCGTTAAATAAAGATTGCGCAGAGACTCACTTTTTCTCTTTAACTGAATGACATCTTGTAATTCTGCTGATGTAGAAAAACTACGTATTTGTTCCGTTGTAAGGTTTAATTTTTCAAATACACCACTTACTGAATTATAAATATCTTGTAAGTCACTATTTCTCCTTATATTTTCTCTAACTTTTTTAGGCTTTGTAGAATGAGAAAACCTGCTTGAATGAGTCAGTTGATACTTAATATTTCCGCTATACGTATCATTCCGCTCTACGAGTGTCTCTAGTTTTCGCTTTGCTTCACTACTCAATGTTTCAATGATAGATAGGTGCTGCTGACGTTCTTCGTTATATGCTTTACTGATTAAGGTTGCGAGTATAGAGTATTTAGGTATCTGGCATTTAATATCTTTCAGGAAGTCGATAATGTCAAAAAAAATATCACGGGGGCTTCTATTTTCTCGTAACTTGATCTGTAAATAATTTCTTACCTGTACCTTTATGTCATTATTGAATTTTTGCATTCCAAAATATTCAATAATCTTTTTCTCATGCTGAACACGAGACGTATAGCTTGCTTTACTGATCGCTGAATACTTATTCTCAATATTAAGGAGCTTACAAGCGTACCTAATATCACGTGGATTAAATTCAGGGTAAAACTGTGCCGTTTCTTTAAAATACGCAAAATTAACTAAAAGATAGACTTTGTTCGCACTGCCGCGAATAGCGTTTAAAGTCCTCTCAAAGTTTTTAGGTATATAAAAGGCTCTTTTGCGATCAATGGCGTTAAAGGTAGGTGGGTTGTCATGCTTTAGCTGTTCATCATCATCGAGAATCCTAAATGCTCTTGTCATGGTTGCTCCTGTTAACTTGTTAGTTTTAGGGACCTTGAGTGTACATAAGAGCAAAAATGTAGCTGTGATTTAATCGATATTTATTAGTTCAAGATTACACTCTAAGCAAGCCAGTTTGAGATTGGGTTTGCCCCAAGCGTTGATACCACAACCACGACAGGTATATTTTGTTTTGCCTGAACGGAGAGGGGGCTTCGTCGACTGATACTCTGGTAGTTCGCCATAGAGCGCGTCTAAATGCTCAGCGGCATTGCCTACAGTAGCCTGAGTCTCATCGATAAACCCTTCTAGGGTATTATCGTCCGCTGTAATAGGTAGAGTCCGTTCATGTTTGTAGGCTTTAGGATAAAAATTACGTTGTAGTTCGACAGATTCTTCATTACTCGTATAAGCTAAGATGGGTCTCTCAAGCCTAAACATAGGGAATGCATCTACCCATGGAAAATCAAAGCCTGTACCCGCCAGTTCTTGGCAAGCTTCATGAAATTCCCCTTCGAGTAGAATATAGTCCATCATATATTCTCCTGTTTCTGCGCCACCAGGCTGCCCAGTAGAGGAGGGAATTAGGCCAATGGAGCGCATTTTTTTCGCCCATTCCTTATTGTGGTAGCCTCTTCGGCTAGGGGTGCCATAACAAATCTGCCAGATATGGACCATCTCATGACAAATGGTCTGAAAGATCTCTATGAGTGGGTAGTGCATGAAGTATTCGGGATTAACGGCGATCTCATTGACTTTGTCACCTGACTTGTCTGTCCACCGGTCAAAGGCTGCATAGCCCATCACTTTTCGTTGTCGATGGAAGGTAATAATGCATTTGGGTAAGCTATCAGCAAACAGCTTCTTATTAAAAAAATTAAAGGCATAAATCAGAACATCATAAATTTGTCGCGTCGGTTCATCCATTTCCTGTATACTTATATTGTGTTTCATTAGCGCTACTCAGTACTAGAGATCTTAAAAATTGGATCGTACGATCCAATTTTGATTGAAATTTAATCAGATCATTCCTTCCTTCTTTTTAAAAGCATTGCTTATCCTTTAAAATCAATAGCCTGCAAATCTATTTTAAAGTAATTTATAGATTTATATGAAAGGCTTAATATTAATAAGCTGTGAATAACTTCCCAATTTCTGTCAATACAAAATCCAATAACTTTTAGCTTTTCAATTCTACTCTCTATAACGACTCATTTAAAGATAGAAAATGGGTTGATCTACAAGTCGGTAAAGTTACTGACTTGCTTTATGGTTATACCAATAATGGAGAGAGGAAAGGCAACATCCTTTAATAGGGAGTTTGAAAGTAAGCAGGGAAGAGGGCAGTGCCGGGTATAGTTTATAATTATAAAGAATCACCCCAATATACAAAAAAGCCAGATTATTTAAATCTGGCTTTTGAGGTGGTTAATAATATTTGGCTTATGCAGATGACCGGTTACTCATAGACAGGGGCATCAGGTGCATTTTTCTTGACGCTTTCTATTCCATTTTCTCGAGCTGATATCGATTCATATTGCTCAGATGTACCAATCACCTGATTATTGGCAGCTCTTAAATTAAACATTGATTTACCATTACTTGCTTCTTTGCGTTCGTATCGTTCATCTAATGGCGCATTGACTCTAACAGAGGCAATCCCATTTTCTGCACTTGATTTTTGCACATAAGCTTCACTGACTAAAATAATTTGTCCATTGGCAGCTTTTAACCGAAAGCGAAATTGTCCACCATTATCTTTATATAATTCAAATTTCCCAGCCATATAAATTCTCCTTTTATTAAATAGCCTAGATAGTGTATCTGTATCTGCAATAAATAGACAGATAGAGCAGTGTAGAGCGGTTTCAAAAAGTCTCTCCAGTGCTCATTAAACACAGTGCTACAATAAGCTTGCTATTTCACCAATCATTTCTGGCTCAAGCGGCTTACATAAGTACTCTTTAACAAAATCGTATGTCTGGCATTTTTCTTTATCCTTAGTTTGATCAGAGGAGGTAAGCATAACGACAATTGATGTTGGCTTATTACCTTTTGCGTACTCTTCTAAAAACTCATAACCATTGAGGCCAGGCATATTAATATCAAGGAATATTAAGTCAATCGATGCTTCCTGTGAATTAAGAAAATCCAACGCTTCTTGGCCATCATAGGCTGAAAATACGTCAATCGATGAATCGTAATCATTGATAGCATATTTTGCGATTTTTTCAGCGATAATAAATCGCAGTTTAGTACGCTTCTATCGATAACTTGGATTTTTCAAGTAATTATCTATTATTTGTCAAACCATACGTAAACTACAAGGTAAGCTTTTTATAGATAATAACGCTTAGTTAAGTATAGAAAAATATGTAGAATCAAGTAATCTGCGCAAGTATGAAAACAATAAATTGGCATTACTCTCGTGAAAGAGAGGCAGAATACTACCTCCATCTTTTTGATATTGGCATCACAAATTCAATTTCTTTTTTTGCTAAGCATAGGTATGGTAAAACAGCCTTTTTGTGCAACGATATAGCACCATTAGCCAGAAAAAAAGGATACGATATTATCTATTGCCAAATAGAGGAAGACAGTAGCAACCCTGCAAAAGCACTGGTCACAATTATAGAAGAAGCAATTACACGACAATCGTTACTTGGCAAACTATCGGCTTTCCTTATTATGAGAAAAGCAGATCTCTCTGCTTCTAGTGCTGCTGGAGATGCCATTGATAAACTGTCTAATCAGCTGCATAAACTATCGATGCGCAAGCGTAGAACGCTATTTCTCTTTGATGAAATCACTTACTTATCGAATCATTTTGAATCTAGTCTAACAGCGACTCTTCGCACAGCACTGGATCAACATGCAAATATGCTATGTGCTATCTACGCCAGTGCATCACATACGAATCTAGCTCAGCTTTTTCACGATATAAAATCACCGCTCTATCATTCCACCCAACAATATAATCTACCAGATATGGATACTGATTTTTTACGGTTTATGTGTGCGAAATACAGACGAGTCACGGGAGGTACAATTCTTATCGCCGATGCAGAACAAGTGCTGAAGCAAATAGGGCTGTCACCCGACCACTTTATGCGTATTATTGATAAGATGATCAGCGATAAGCATCTCACTATTGTGGATGCTTGCCATCAGTATTTAGCTACTGATACCAGTCAATAGCTGTTATCAGAACCGATAATATCATGAACGTGCGTATTCTAAGTGACCTACATCTTGAGTTTGGTGAATCTTTATTAACGGATAATGATTATGGACAGATATTAAGCTTTAGCATTGATTCTATCCAAGCAGGGATGGTCTATTTGGAGAATATTTCGGGCTATAACTATAGTAAGAAACGGTAAAACCCATTGAGTAATATAGGAAACTCTCATCACGAATTGGAAAAGAGTCCGCCCTAGTCATTATTCAACCTTTCGGCTCTTACCCGAAGCCGCTCTCTTTTTGTTTTCGCTCTGTACATACACCGTATCGGTTGTTGCCATACTGGCATGGCCAAGATCTTCAGATAAGTCTTTTAAGGCACGGCCTCGTTCAATCTCCATACTTGCCCCGGTATGCCGTAACCAATGTGTTGAAGCCTCAAGTAATTTACGAGCAGCTTCTTCACCTTTCTCGCCCACCATTTTTTCATGGGCTTTATCAAAAACCTCTTGAACAAGGCGTGTTAAATGGCGTGTCGTCATGCCGCCTTGACCTCTGATTTTCTCTACTAAAGGGATATTTTCATAAGAAGAGGGTAGATCAGGTAGTGTCCTGTAGCGTCGATAACGCTTTAAATAATTAAGATATTGCGTGGGTACACTCACATCGCGTAGTTTACGCCCCTTTCCGTATATTTTTAGCCACCAGTTTTTATCGTCATCCTGCCAGAAATGCCGCATTTCAGGTGACCAATCTCTACGTTCAGACAGCTCTGAAATACGTAAGAATAGTGTTTTAAGGGTTGCAATAACAAATAATGTCCGTTCATAGGTATGATCTTTGTCGGTCAACCCTAACGCTATGTCTAATACGTACTGCCATTGGTCTTCGGTCAGCCGTCGTATCTCTTTGACTTGGGCATCGTTAATAAAATACCGGCAGTCTGTTTTAGCGATTTGGGCGGGATTGCCATAACAAATTTCTTCGTTCATTAGGTACTTATAAAAAGCAATAATCCCCGTAAACATGGACTTAAGCGTTTCTTGTGACGGTCGGTATTTCTTTTTATCAGGTTTTTGGTCGGATTGAATCTGGCTTTTAGGTAATTTTAAGCGGAATGGTTGCCACTTAGGATTCACGCTGTATTGATTATCATTGGGTAAAAAACGATCATAAGCTGCGAGCCCAATCCAAGCTACCGGTGGTTTCCAACAAAAGTCCGCATACTCAAGAATCCCTTGCTTGCGTAAGCCGTCCATAGGTTGCTGTTTAACTAAAAATATCCATGTAAGAAAGCGTTCGGTTTCATTCCTAAAGCGCGTGAATGTGTGCTCAGATTTATTGCGTCCTACATATTGAAGAAATTCCAATCCCCAATTCCAATGATCGAGGCGCCATGTTTGCTCAGGGTTTTCATGTAGAAAGGCATCTAGCTCGGGATAATCCGCGAGATTGATGCCTTTGAGTTCATCATAGGTTGGATATAATGGTATGGGTTTAGGCAGCTTCATAGCGTTTTTCTTATTATTGGTAATTATTCCCGATTATATCTAGAATATTACTTATAGTCTACTACGTGACGGTATTAGACATAATAAGGCTTCATATACCAGCTTCTCATCTCAGGTACCTATTCCTTGTAGACTAAGCGTATAAATAAATCATCTCCAGGATAAATGCTACGAGCCTTTCCGCTTGGGACAAGGTTTTCCGTTTCGTATAGCTGCTTTATGGCATCAGCTACGAGTGGTTTACAATCTTCTATAGGAGTCAGTTCGAAATTTCCCATACCAGCACTAATACCGACATGTAGAGTGTTATTGTCTTGTTTGAGTAAAGGACAAAGCCGCCCTGGACGAGGTGTGTTGTCAGCTAAATCTACAATTACATCATTTATTGAATTCATCTACGGTATTCCCCTAGATATAAAAAGAAGTTCTATTCGATACGGGCAGCTGCTGATGCTTTATTCTTTGTAACATCCGAAGAGTTCGCAAACCTTACCAATTTGGGAAGTAAAAGTGAAATATCATCCCTACTCTTCTGATATTTAGTTAATTTTTCCAGTGAAGACAAAAGATTGAATGAGCAATTACTACAGATACACAATTCCATCCGCCGAGACGAGTGCATAAGGCGTGCTGCGACCATCTTTATTAATCTTGAGTACTTCATAAGGCTGATAGCGACCAGAAACATCCATTCCAGGGCTACCCATTGGCATTCCTGGAACAGCTAATCCAGCCACATCGTCAGGGCTTTCTTCCAAGAAGTGTCGAATGACATCTGCTGGAATATGACCTTCAAAATAATAGCCACTTTTTACCCCAGTATGGCAAGCTTGATGAGGAGGTGAGATACCCAAGGTCTTTTTAAGGTTGTC
This sequence comes from uncultured Pseudomonadales bacterium, assembly GCA_947488935.1. GTDB lineage: Bacteria > Pseudomonadota > Gammaproteobacteria > Pseudomonadales > Cellvibrionaceae > CANLBN01. The sequence goes on along the minus strand of CANLBN010000002.1, from coordinate 648,273 downwards.
TAAATTTTCTGGATGTTTGATCCTGACAGAAAAATCGGCGGATTTTAGGTGGTTAACCCACGCTTCACAGCAGCCGCACGTTGGGCTTTTATAGACCGTGATGGGTCTTAAAGACTCTAAACTGCTATTTCTGCCGTCGCCATAGGTGCTTGAACTCATAAAAAGCCAAACCAAGCATAAACCTAAAATTTTTAGTGTGTTCATAACGACTCCATACAAAAAAATTATCAGTCGCTATAAGAGGTAAGTCACTTTTAATAATTCAATAAAGGTCTTACCCAACAATAGCGCTCTTTAAAAAAGCCTGAGACTGTCTATCATAACAGTCGCAGGCAAGAATTTATGTGATGTCCTCTAACTTCCCTTTTGAGAACCAGGCAAATAAAACCGGTAATACAAACAGCGTTAAAAATGTGGCCGTGATTAATCCACCCACGATCACACTGGCCAATGGCTTTTGTATTTCTGCGCCAACGCCTTGTGAAAGTAGCATGGGAATCAGCCCCAGAGCTGATGTGATGGCTGTCATCAATACGGGTCTTAGTCTGGAAGTAGCGCCATCAAATACAGCATCTGCCACTGCTAATCCATCCGTAATCCGTTGATTAATACTCTCCACCATCACAACGCCATTCAGAACGGCTACTCCAAATAGAGTGATAAAACCGACCGAGCTTGGTACTGATAGATACTGCCCGGAAATCCACAGAGAAAAGACACCGCCAATAACCGCCAATGGCACATTGACCAAGATCAGCATCGCTTGACCGACTGAGCCAAAAGCAAAGTAAAGCAGCAAAGCAATTAATCCCAGCGACACCGGAACGACCAATGACAAACGCTTTTGTGCTCGCTGTTGGTTTTCGAATTGCCCTCCAATATCAACGGAGTAGCCCGTCGGCAGGTCAACTTTATCAGCAATCGCTTGGCGGATATCTACTACCACACTTCCCATGTCGCGCCCTTGAACATTGGCCTGTATGACCACTCGACGCTGCACATCATCACGACGAACCTGAGGTGGGCCTGATTCAATAGTCACTTCAGCGACATCACCCAGGCGTACCCAAGCACCTGACGGAGCCTGTAATCGTAAGTCGGCAATACTAGCGCGGTCTTGGCGAAAGCGTTCAGCGAACCGCACATAAATATCGTAACGCTCATTACCATTAATGACTTGGCCTGCACTGACACCACCGAGCCCTTCGCTGACTAACTCCATCACATCGCTTACGGCGAGACCGTATCGAGACAAAATACGACGATTTGGCTTCACCACTAATTGTGACTCACCCACAATTTGCTCCATCGCCACATCACGCGCTCCTTCAATCTCCTTAACCACCGCTTCAATGGCCTGCCCTCTTTCGGCCAGTACCGCTAAATCAGGACCAAACAACTTAATGGCAAGCTGCGCTTTAACACCCGATAACAATTCGTCTACTCGAGTTGCAATAGGTTGTGAGAAATTGAATAGCAAGCCTGGATACTGCTCCAGCTTTAGCTCCATTAGTGATTGCAGTTCATAGCGATTACTGGCGCTGGTCCATTCTGGCACCGGTTTAAGACCGATATAAATCTCAATATTATTGACCGGTTCAGGGTCACCACCAATTTCAGCTCGACCAATACGCGACAGCGCGTAGGTCACCTCAGGGAATTCCATCAGCATGGCTTCCAGTTTAGGCGCAACGTCCAATGCAGTGTTTAAGCTAGAAGACGGTGCCAGCGTTACTCTCAAGTTGATGGTACCTTCTTCCAATTCCGGTACGAACTCAGTGCCTAAACGTGGTAAAACCAGTGCAGCAGAGACCACCATCAGTGCAGCAATACCGACCACCACTATGCTATGACCCATTGCCCAGGATAAACCCTTGCGATAGAGCAGATCGAGAGGCTTTAATACAAAACTTTCGCGTTGACGGATGCCTCTTCGAAAAAGATACGTCGCTAAGGCAGGCACAATGATCAAGGCCACAAACACTGCCGAAAGCATGGCGAGCATAATACTGACAGCCATGGGCTGAAATAGCTTGGCTTCGACACCTTCAAAACTAAATAGCGGCATAAATACCACCAGAATAATCGCGGTTGCGAAAAAGATGGGGCGTGCGACTTCCTTGCCCGCTTCTTGCAAGCGCAAAGCAATACCGTGGTTATCATGTGCCGCGTCCACAGGATCTTTATCATCACTGCCAACACGTGCTGCTCGCTGTGCATCATGTTCAGCATCTGGGTGAGTCAGGTGTTTAAACATGTTCTCTACCATCACAACAGAGCCATCCACTAGCATCCCAATAGCGACGGCGATTCCGCCTAGAGACATTAGATTGGCTGATAAACCAAACCACGACATCACCATTAAAGCAATACCAATCGAAATCGGAATCGAGATCAATACCAGAAACGTGGCGCGCAGGTTCATCAAAAATAAAGCAAGAATTACCACAATAAACACAAACGCAAGCAGCAAGGCATTAACGACGGTTTGTACCGCTTGCGTAATCAGGTCTGCTTGATTGTAAAAAGCCTCAAAGCGAACACCTTCAGGTAAGGCCTGATTGATACGTTCAACGCGGCTGTCTACGGCATCAATGGTGGCTTTGGTGTTAGCGCCCATACGCTTGAGCACAATGCCGGAAACAACTTCGCCGAGGTTTTCTGCTGTACCGTCACTGGTTTTGCGTGTCATGGTCACTGCACCTTGACGAATTTCGCTCCCTAATGCCACCTCCGCTACGTCAGACACGGTGACAGTTGTTCCATCAATGGTTTTTAGAGGAACCTGACCAATTTCTTCCAACCCCTTTTTGCCATGATCCAACCAGCCAGTACCCCGAATCACAAGTTGCTCTTGTCCTCGATCCATATACCAACCACCTACATTGGTGTTGTTGCCCTCAAGAGCCGCTATTACATCGTCTTGAGACAGCCCATAAGCTATGAGCCGGGACGGATTTAGGTTGACCTGATATTGGCGAACGTCACCGCCAAAGGAGAGTACATCGGTCACACCCTCCGCAGGGATCAGTAATAATTTAACAACCCAGTCGTTAAGACTGCGTAGAGCCATAGCATCAAACCCGGCCCCGGGTTCGGCAACTAGCAGGTATTGATAGACTTGACCCAACCCGGAGGTATTTGGCCCTATTGCTGGTGTGCCAACGCCTTCGGGAATGAGCTCTTTAGCCCCTTGAAGTCGTTCAAATACCAGTTGTCGAGCAAAGTAGATATCTGTGCCTTCTTTGAATACAACGGTAACACCGGATAAGCCCGTCTTAGAGATAGAGCGTACTTCCTCTACATCGGGCAACGCATACATGACGGCTTCAATGGGGAAAGTGATTAGCTGTTCCACTTCTTCGGCCGCTAAGCCTGGGGCTTCGGTATTAACGGATACCTGTACATTGGTGACATCTGGAAACGCATCCAGATTCAATTTGGGAATAATAAAAACGGCACTGACCGTTAGCGTGATAAGCGCTATCACTACCAGCAATCGGTTGGTGACCGCCCAATCAATCATTCGGTTAAACATGGGGTCTCCTACGACTTAATGGTTATGCGGGTCAAAACCGCCCTTGGCTATTTGCGAAGCCACAAAGAAGGCCCCTTTGGTGACGATACGAGTATTAGGCGCAATACCACTGATTTCACGCAGCTGGCCAAGCGAGCGATTGAGCTCCACTTCTACTGGCTGGAATTCTCCTGGATGATCTTCGACGAATACCGTCCAGTCGCCGTCCGCACTGCGCATTAATGCTGTTTCGGGTACAGCCAATACTGGCTTCTCCGTGCGAAAGCGAAAAAATACCTCAGCAAATTGGCCAGGGTGCAGTCGGTGTTCGAGGTTATCCACTAACAAACGCACAGTACGAGTACGGGTGACAGGGTCAATGGTGTGTGCTTCTTGAGTCACAGTCGCTTTCACACGCACATCACCCGCTACCACTTCGGCTAGCGTACCTGCCCCCAGTGTCAGCGAGACATTAGAGGATAAGTGGGCTTCTACCCAGAGTTGTTTTTCGTCGGCTAATACAATCAGAGGCGCACCTGCCTCGATACGCTGGCCTTGCTCAAAATCGTCGGCCAGTACCGCGCCATCGATTTCGGCACGTAATGTATATTCCCCCAGCGACAAGGTTTTCTGCGACGTCAGTAATCGAAGATCCGATGAACTTAGACCATAAGCCTGAAGTGTTGCTTGTGCTGCTTCAAAATCCGTTTTGGCGTTGATATAGCGTTTATCACCGACCGTTTTACGCCCAAGCTGTCGTACTCGATTCCACTCAGGCCAAGCCGTACGGTAGATCGCTTGCGCCTGTGCCACATTTTCACTAAACAGTGTGACGAGGGGTTGATCTTGTTTAACATGATCACCTAACGCGACATGACGCTTTAACACAACGGATGCTACACGAGGGGATACCCGATAACTGGTGTAGCCGTTGGAGAGAATTTCTCCTGGCGCATAGAGTTGATAATCGACGGGGTTTGCATTCAACGCTTCGACTTGGATACCCGCCAGCGTTAACTGCTCAGCATTGAGCGATGCGGATGCTGCTTCTTCGTGACCATCATGCCCATGTTCGTCACTAGACCCGTGGTCATCATGGCTACCTTTCGTAAGCGATTTATGAGCACCGTGTTCGTGTTTCTCTTCTGGCTTATGCTCATCATGCCCGTGTTTAGCATCAGATTTATGGTCATCGTGCCCATGTTCAGAGCCAGATTTGTGATTATCATGGTCGTGTTTTTCATCTGACTCATGTTCATCGTGGTCGTGCTTCTCTTCTGACTTATGGTCATCATGGCCGTGTTCTGTATCAGATTTATGGTCATCGTGCCCATGTTCAGAACCGGATTTGTGATTATCATGGTCGTGTTTCTCATCTGACTCATGCTCATCGTGGTCGTGCTTACCTTCTGACTTATGATCATCGTGCCTATGTTCAGAGTCGGATTTATGATTATCATGGTCGTGTTTAGCGCTAGGTTCTTGAGCGTAAGCTATGGAGGTAGTTGTTAGGCCAGCAATGAGCATAGCGATTAGTATTTTGTTCATCTTTATGATCCTGTTATTAATTTGTGGGCGAAATTGCGGGTATTGTCCCGGTGTTCAGGCGACCCGATTGCTGTAATACTTCGGTGAGAGCCCGCTGTGTCTGTTTCTCTAATTGAATGCCTGCCAAAAGGCTTTCAGCACGTTGGTTCAATGCAAGCAGGTAATTGGAGGTGGATAAATCACCACTACGCCATTGACGCTCTAACAATTGTGCACTGTTCTCTACCCGATCCTGGGCCACAGTTTGCCAACGACGGTATTGTTGTGCATAACGCTGCCAAGTACTGTGCGCAGCTTGCCAGTCAAAACGCTGTTTACGCAAAAGGGCTTGGAAGCGAGCTTCCGCCTCCAGTGTCTTACTCTCAGCAGCGCGGATTTCAGCATTGAAATTGTTTCGTACAGTCAGTGGGATAGAAAACGTTAAGCCCACTACGTTTTCTCCATCATCACGACCCGCATTAACGCCAACAGTGGGCTCTGCCTTGGTGGCACGCTTTATCACCTTGGCTTCTTCTTTAAAGGATTGCCAGCGGTCGTAGGCGCTGACCACAGTGGGATGTTTAAGCAGTTCTTTATCCGTAACTGAATCAAGTTGAGGCGGCCAAAATTCATTGGGAATACCGCCTCGCTCTGGTGACCATTCAGGTAATAGTTCGCGTACTTGGGTTTGAGCCCTTTGCAGAGCGACCTCTACCTCTGCGACCTGAAGTAGCTGTTGTGAAAGGGACAGAAAGGTCAATTCAGCATCGATGCTACCGAGGTCACCGGCCTGTTTACGTTTTTCTACCAGTTCGAGCAAGGTGTTAAATTGCTGTTGTTGTGTCTGAGCAATCATGGCGGCACGATTGGCGAAATGCCATTCAACCAGAGCATCTAACGCATCTGCAGTTTTGTTCAACACTTGTTTTCGATACTGCGCTTCAGCTGCGCTTCTCAAGAATTTTGCTTGCTGTCGTTTAGCGCCTCGTTTATCCCACCAATCGATGGTTTGTTGAACTCCTACTAAAAAGTTATTCTCATCACCATCTCGCTCTAATTCAGTTGATAGCTCAGGGTTGTAGATTGGTTGTTCAGCCGCATCAGCGTTGGCGTTGGCACCTAGCCATTGCTCACGAGCAGCAACAATATCGGGGTGCTGTTCTATTTGGGTTGCTAGCCAAGCGTTCCAGTTGGAGGATTCAGCGTGTCCAAACAATGGCACAACAAGCAAGCAGGTGGCGAACAGAGCCAAGGCGCTACTGGGCCAGTTAAGTCGTCTCATAATAATAATCCTTACATTCAGCGTGCGACGGTTTGGTCGTGCACAGGTTTTTGACGTGGTTGGGGTTTATTCGGATGAAAGGCGACTTTTATCCGAGCGTCTACAGGTAAAGCGGGAAGCTTCGCGGAAAAGCGCACGCCACCTTTGCGTGATGCGCGCTTAGTGAGAAGGCGCGGAGAGTAAGCAGTTGTTGTTTCCGCGATTAATTGCTTATTATCGGCAGACCAAGCGGCGATATCCACATGCCCCCGACGAAGTCCATGACGCGAGTGAGCATTCATCCTCCCGGATACAGTCACTTCCGTATCGGTGTGGTTCACAGTCACTCGACGGAACTGCCAACGTTGGTTTTCGGTGTTGATAAGTTCAACATTGGAAAACAGGTTTCCGGCCTGAACAGAATGAATAAATACAAGGCCCAATGTGAGCCCAATAGCAATCGGTTTCATGATATTTCACCCTAAAAAATAAATACGATTTAACTGCTGTAACACATGGTTACAGAGCATATGAAGTATTTTGGAAGTACGATCAGGCGATCGGAGGGCGAAACAGTGAGGGTGGGATACCAGAAATAAGTTTGACTCGATAGTCAGTTTGTTTGTTTACCAAAGGCAAAACAACAAAAGAGGAAATCGCTTGGGTAAGCACCGCTGAACTATGACTGTGGCAAGAGTGCTGACAATCAAATAGAGATTCACTAGGTTTTTCAGAGTTATTCGTCGCAGATTGATGATCGTTTTGGGCATCAACAGGCTGATGTAAATGGTCAGATATAGAGCTGCCTGCCCCAAATTGATCGACACTATGGAGATCAGCCACGGCAATTGCCGACTGTAAAACAACCAGTATAGCTAACAGGCTTATCAAATAATGTCGAATCATTATAATCTAATAGGTTTTTTTGTTTTTGTTAAGTTCAAACGATCTAGTTTCTTTAGAATACCACATTTTTTCGTATAGTATAGCTAACCCTTTAAAATTTATAGCAAACTCATTTACCGAAACTCCGAAACAATCGCACTAGTTATGTGCCACCTACTTGGTTAATGGTCTTTATTGCATAAATCATGATTAGCCAGAGAAGATAAAACATAACAATTCTCAGAGACACCATCGCCACTACACCCTGTCGATATACGTGCTAACTCCTGTTCCAATGAACGCAATTGTTTAATCTTTGATCGAACAGTACGAAGTTGTGTTTCAGCGAGTGCCGTAGCGGCATAACAAGATCGATCAGGATGTTCTTGCAACTCAATCAACGATGAGATTGACTCAACTGAGAAACCGAGCTCTCTTGCGTGCTTAATAAAGCCTAAGCGCTCTAGGCCTTCTGCGGTGTAACGGCGTTGATTTCCTTCTGTACGTTCAGCAGGCTTTAATAAGCCAATACTCTCATAATAACGAATCGTAGGAATCTTAACCTTGGTTTGTTTTGCAAGCTCTCCAATAGAAAACATAAAAAAATACCTTGAACCTCTAGTCGCTAGAGATATTATACTGCCATCAAATTGATTACAACTTGATGGAGCTTTCGATGGCTAAATGTTGCGAAAATAATACAAAGTTTGATGGCATTTCAGAGGATTACAAGCGGCGTTTGTGGTTTGTTATCGCATTGAATGCAATCATGTTTATCGTTGAGATAACAGCGGGACAGCTGGCAAAATCACAAGCGCTCCAAGCGGATGCGCTTGATTTTCTGGGGGATGCATTGACTTACGGTATCTCACTTGCAGTGATCGGGGCGTCGATCCAGGTGCGCACGAATGCGGCTCTTTTTAAAGGCGCTAGTCTTTTCTTGATGGGGTTCTGGGTATTGGGCTCCACTCTTTACCGTGTTTTCTATGCCGATATACCGGAAGCAGAGATCATGGGAGCCATTGGTTTTTTAGCCCTTATGACCAATCTCGCCAGCGTGTTGATTCTTGTACGCTACAAAGATGGAGATGCGAATGTCCGTTCCGTTTGGCTTTGTTCGCGTAATGATGCGATAGGTAATGTTGCTGTTATGATTGCCGCATTGAGTGTTTGGAGTACGGCAAGTCGGTGGCCTGACCTCATTGTTGCAGCTATTATGTCGGGATTATTTATATCATCCGCTATTCAAATAGTACGCCAAGCACTGAAGGAACGCCGGGAAGATATTTGCGTAAAATAGGTGTTTCTGGTGATACGACATTGTCTTTGGAAAAGCTATTTTATTTTTTTCCAACGCTCACTTTTGCTTTTCCATTTGGGTTGAATAAACTGTGTTCTGCGTCTGCTAACATCAGAGTCTATATTAACAACACTGCCCTGCTGATATAACTCTTTTATTGCAAGTTGAAAATCAGTTGGGTATAGGCCACTTTCCTCTAAAAAGTCTGCCCAGCAGTCAATATCTATGAGTATATCTTCGGCGTCTGAAAGCTTATCTTCTAAATAATTTTTAGCTTGGTACTTATTATTTTTTTCAGATGTTAATTCTAGTGATTCATCACAACCAAACAAGTCTCCAGTTCCTCTTTGTTCTTCTTGCTTCTTTAGTCTCACTTCTTGCTGTGTTACTCGCTGAACATAGAGCATTTTTTCAGATGTTTCTTTGAACGTTTTAATCCCTGTAGGGTGAGGAGTAAAATACACTAAAAAATAAAGGACTTTTTGACTTCCAGGTCTATATATTGGTAAATAAGATGAACGAACTTTGTTGGCCTTATCCGTTTGATAGATTGATTTAATATTTTTACAATAGGCACTAAGAAAAATATCTTGACGAATATCCGATGTTTCTTCACCTGTTAAATGAATTTTCTCACCAACTAGAGATTCTATATCCTCTGCGTGCTTACTCATACTGGCAGCTCGATTGGCGAAGTCATACATAAGATTGATTAAAAATTCAGATTTTTTGATTTGCAATAGTGGACGTAAAACATCAGGGCTCACAACATCTTTCCACCCCTTGGGATCAATAAAGAAAAATGTAAAATAATCTCCGGCCCAGCTAACAATTTCATCTATTTTTTGAGTGTAATCACCTTGTATGCAAGAAGCATCAAGTTGCAGATGTGATGATTTAGAAATAAACGCATTCAGTTTTTTGAAGGCTTCCTCATCTTTTTCTATATAAAGTGCCCTAAACTTAATACTTTTATTATTCTTTTTAAGAGTATTAATAGCCTTATTAATTTCGTTGATAGAAATACCGATAGAGGTATCTTTTAGATCGGCATCACCTTCGCACCATGGGCCAGCAAAGCAATCAACAAAATTGACTGTGGCTTCACCTGATTGTCCAATAATCATAAATAAGCGTAATATGTAATCTTTTAATATTGTATGCTTTACAAGTGCTTGCTCTCTACCAATATAATGCTCTGGAATTGCCAATGATAATCCCTCTCGTTATTTTTAAACGGCAATCGCTGGTATCATATCCCAAGTCTGCCCGGCTAATTCTCGGCCATTTGCTGATTTTTTCCTTTTAATTCCATCTTGCCCCCAACTGCCCCACTGCTTGAAAAAAAAGTCAACCCCGTACTTCCGACATTGATCTCTTAAAGAGAGCGCCCACTCTTCTTGCATTGGGCGTGCTTTCACGCCAGACTCTCCTCCAACAATGACCCAATGAATATCTTTAAGTGGAATTCGGCCTAATTTTTCTAATAGTGGCTCTGCTGACAAGAAGCGCGTTTTAGCATTAATTTTTTGCAGGTCTGTGATTCTAGGTATGCCATATTTTTTATCCTCTACAGAAACACCTAACCAGGCATTATCAGGCACGACACGTTGTTTGAAATAGTCGCGCATACGCTTTGAACGTTTAGTTAGTATTTGATACGAGTGTTGCGGCGTTTGCCAAATTGTATCAAAGACTAAATCAATAAAATCATCTGGTACATCTTCGTGGAATAAATCGCTCATGGAGTTCACAAAATATACTGTCGGCTTTTTTCGTCGTTGAGGCTGATCTAAACGATCGTACATAAGACTTATTTGAGTAAAACCATTTTCGTATCCAGCTGCCCCCATTGCCTGTAACCGTTTTGCCATTACCTCAGCATAGCAATACTTACACCCTGGCGACACTTTAGTGCAACCGGTTACAGGGTTCCATGTCTGCTCCGTCCACTCAATCTTACTATTAGTTGCCATATCATTACCCTCTGTAAATCGCTACAACGAATTTTGTAACTGTGTAAATTGACCTTGAATAATTGCTTTTTCTTGTATGATAAGCTTATTCTCATTATTAAGTCGTGATAGTTTGTTTCTTGCATCACTCAGGTCAGATTCAGTTTTTTTAAGAGTATCTGATAGATATTCAACATCTTTCTCAGCGGTTAGTTGCTTTTTTAATGTTGCGCTATAATCATCCTGTATTTTTTGTTTTGTTTCTATCAGTTTTTCAATTTCTAAGTTTTTTTCTGTTAATTTGTCACCTAATTCATCCACTTTGTGATTTTTTTCACTCAGCTGCTGCTTTAACGTTAAATTTTCTTTTTCTACCATGCTTAAAGCAGCACTGCTTTCTTTTTGCTGTGTTTTCAATGCTGAAATATCAGTATTTAATTCTTTTAATTGATTGTTTAGTTGATCAATATGGTTTTGTGACTGCTGTAAGGCTAACTGATGTTGATTTCTTTGCTCTTGTCGATCCACGGCAGATTTTTCCTGAAAATACTCATATTGAGCTCTCACTTGCTTGGCCTCTCCCTTCTCTTCGGATAGCAATGCAGTTAATCGAGTCGTTTCCTGCTCTAATTGTTGTTGCTTCAGCTCGAAGGCGACGTTATCAATATTTGTCGTTTCCAGTTGTTTGGATAATGATTGATTTTGGCTAGTCAGTTGCTCATTTTGACTTGTAAGTTCTTTTATATCGCTCCGCGCGCTCACAAGTTCTTCTCTAAGTTTCGAGATGCTCTGGTTGAGGTTTGTCGTTACCTCCTCAACTTTTAACGTTGCCTCCCCTTGAAGCCTTTCATGCAAAGACTTTACTGTCTTTAACAGTTCATCCGGCAAGCCTGAAATTGAATCCTTATCAAGGTTTCCACTCTTCCATTTTTTCAAATAAGGCCCGATGGTGCTTTTACTCCCCGTCCCTAACTGTTCACGAACACGATCGACAGTGGGCTCCAGAGCTTGCTGTTTAAGCATTTCTGCCGCTTTTGCGACTTGGATATAAGTAACTCCTGCTCTGGCCATAATTTTTGCTCATTATATTTCATAATGTAATACATATTATGTAATATTACATAATATTGTCAATATTTATTTGTTTATTAATTAGCCTATGTAACATACTATAATCAATATTATCGTATGTTATACTGACTCTTCTCTATTTTTGTAACGTACTGCCAAGGAAAATCCGCCTATCCGAGTAACAGGAGGTCTGATGGACAAGCCAATCACGATGTCACGAGAAGCGCTTTATCAGCTCGTATGGTCTGAGCCTATCTCAACACTCGCTAAACGATTCGATTTAAGTGATCAAGGACTATCGAAAAAGTGCGCAAAACACCGGATCCCCTGCCCTAAAGTCGGTTACTGGGCCAAAGTCCAACATGGTCATCAACCTGACAAAACACCGCTGCCTTTGAATAGTGATCGCATCCTGGACACCGTGACATTTTTCCCAAAGTTACAGGACGTAGTGGCAAGCCCCACCCCCGCCAATCAAACGTCTTATTTAGACGACAAGCAGCTAGCAGTAGTGATGGCATTTGGTTTCCCCAAAGAGGTGAAGAGGTTTCATCCAGCGATTGCGGCTTATAAAAAGGCATTTACAGGTAGAAAAATACACAGATACTCATCAGGCATCGACCGCTATGGGCGTATCACTACTGGCGACAATATTGGTCTCAAAATCACACCGAAGACCCTCGATCGAGCCTGTCGGTTGCTGCATGGGATGATTACACTCTGTCGAGAGATCGATTGGGGATTTACGAAGAAACAACATGAGTACAACCAATACAAGCCGGCCACTTACGCATTCACTAACAATAACGAATCTGTCGCCGTCGAAATCAAAGAGTTAGTGACGCAAGTTAAACGTGATAAAGATCCAGCTAAAGCCGACCGGTTATTCTCCTTCGAGCCCGTTTACGACTATCAGCCAACCGGGATCCTGGAGCTTTCCATTAGCAAACATGCGAGGGGATTTAAAACGCGATGGAAAGAGACACCGACAATGCCCCTTGAAAGCCACATCACAGAGATCATGCAGTCGTTAAGTCGCACGTTTGAGCATTCACGGTTGATGAGAATCGAACGCGAAAATGAGAGAAGGAAACGCGAAGAAGAGGAAGCGCGACAAAGAAGACGGCAACAGCAGGCAGCCATCGAGCGTGAATGCCAACAACAGCTTTTCACCTTGGCCAATAACGGCGCTATGGCAACAAATATACGAGCGCTTGTTGACTCTCTGACACATCAAGCATCACACGATACACGGCTAAAACAGTGGCTGACGTGGGCAAGTGACGTTGCAGATACTCTCGACCCCACCCAACAACACGATATGTTCCTCAATGGCTATGAAAAAATCCGATCTCGCGACTATTGATACGCAGGCAATACAAATCCACGGCCACCGACAGTATATTGCTGCCGCGACGGCGGACAATACTCGGAAAACATACCGATCAGCAATACGACGCGTACAAAAATGGGGGCTGAAACTCCCCTGTGATGCGCATGCACTGATCAACTACCTTGTCGACAATGCACCATCATTAAACCCAAGGAGTTTATCACTGCATCTGTCTGCTATCCGACAATGGCATCTCACACAGCGATTTGACGACCCGACCCAGAGTCTCGAAGTAAAGAAAACGCTACAAGGGATTACCCGCACCCATGGCAAACCAAAGCAAAAGGCAAAAGCGCTGCGCCTTGAGCACATTGCTACCCTACTCAATACCTTGGAGCAAAAGCCGTTATCGAACAAGGTGATCCGTGATAAGGCGATGATATTGATTGGCTTTTTCGGTGGATTTAGACGCAGTGAGCTTGCCGCTATTGCGTGTGAGGAAATTGAGTGGACAGAGGATGGAATCACCATCACATTACCACAATCAAAAACTGACCAAGAAGCCCAAGGGATGACCCGCTCAATTCCTTACGGTCATGGTCATGTTTGTGCGGTTACGGCCTTAAAGCAGTGGCTTGAAAGAGCATCCATTACGTCCGGTACTATTTTTAGGGCCATTAATCGTTGGGATCATATACACAGCAAGCCATTAAACCCCGCTTCGATCAACTATATCCTGAAATCCTTAGGCGCCGATAGCGGATTTGACTTTGTTGCATCGCTGAGCAGCCATAGTTTTCGACGAGGCGTATCGACTTCTGCCGCGAGGGAAAAGATTGACTTCGGACTGATTAAGAAACAAGGCGGATGGAAAAGTGATTCGACAGTTTGGGAGTATATTGAGGAAGGCCAGCAGTTTACTGACAATAGTGCAGTGGCATTACTCAATAAAATGAATGAATTGGTCGATAATCCGTAATTTAGGAGTGTGCTGCTATTTGGGCTACGGTGGGTAATAAGTCTCTTACATCACACTCAAGCGCATCAGCAATCACATACGCTTTTTGTAGCGTAATACTGACAATACCCCGCTCTACCCTGCTCATATAGCTGCGATCTATGCCGGCCATTAATGCCAGCTTCTCTTGAGAAATACGCTGTTTCTTCCGAGCTTTTCGAACATTTTCACCAAAACAGGCCTCAAGGCTATCCATCACTTTAACCAACATTTGAGCAATAGGCCCATTGTCGGTATTGAGGATTTAAAGGCCACGGACTATAATCCTCATTTTGTAGGCGGTGTATCCTTATGAAAGATAAAGATCGAATCCTTTTGGCTATATTGGATCAGGACCAATCCACAGAAATTCGAGTGACAGATATTAGGGATAAATTTGCAGCGCATTATGCTGGGGAAGCATTTGATCCGGCGGCTATGCGTCGATGGGTGAATGGCAAGTGTATGACGATGGTCAATAAGGGAGTACTGATTCGGAAAAAGCTACCTGGCAGTAAACGATACTGCTTCGAGAAATCCTCTTCCTTTGATCAATACTTCAGTGACAAGACATCGTCAACGCCCATGCAGTACCAATCTGCACCAAACATACAAGCAGATAAGCATACTAAGAGCCAAGCACTGCAGAGTGAACTTGAGTCCTACCGGCAAACCATGCTGAGCCAGTTAGGTGAAATTGAGGAATACAAACGTATTCGAGAGGAGCACCCTGAATTAGGTGATGCTGCCGCTCAACAATTTAAATTAGTGGTTGATGACAATTACCGTATGCTGGGCCGTATACGGGCGATTGAAAAACTTATGGCAACACAAACCACTGAGGGCCAGCTATGCTAAGAACGTGGCAAGACGAATGCATCACGACCGCTTTACGCAAGTATCAGTGCGACCTAACCAATTTTCTTGCAATGGCAACACCCGGCGCAGGAAAAACCTATATGGCAGCACATTTAGCCAAACGTTTGTTTGAACTCGGTAAAATTGATTTAGTACTGTGCTTCACCCCTTCTGTTACTGTAACGAACAGTTTTCAGGAAACACTGGAGTTTGTGACCAATAAATCAATGGCTGGCCAGCTAGGTTCAGCCGGACAAGTGTTCACGTATCACCACCTCAGTTTTATATCGACTTCATTTTGGGAGATATTCAACAATCATCGTGTCTTTGTGATTTTTGATGAGATTCATCATTGTAGTGGGCAGGATATAGCGTTAGCGAATATGTGGGGTGAAGC
The DNA here is from genome assembly GCA_947488935.1 of uncultured Pseudomonadales bacterium. Classification (GTDB taxonomy): domain Bacteria; phylum Pseudomonadota; class Gammaproteobacteria; order Pseudomonadales; family Cellvibrionaceae; genus CANLBN01. Next base: position 633,172 of record CANLBN010000002.1, on the reverse strand, counting down.
AATCCTACGCCATATTCGTTCAAGAGCAAGCTATACACTTGCACTGTCTGGCACCCCCTGGCGCTCAGATAAACTCCCCATTGCCTTAGCGCAATACAGTGGCAATCCTAGTGAGCTTCAGTGTGATTATATTTATCCACTATCACGGGCTATCGCTGACGGGGTTTGCCGTACACCTAAAGTTGTGGCTATTGATAATGACCATATCGGTTATACCCAGTCAGGTGGCGAGATAACGAGTTATAAGAGCATCCGCGACTTGTTATGCCATACGGAGATCAATTATTCCGACCTTTTACATAATGCGCCTATTGTTACTTTTATCATCCAGCAATCCATTAATCGATTGAACGGTATCCGCCAACATAACCCCAGAGCAGCAGGCCTAATCGTCGCGTCATCGGTAGATCATGCTTATTGGCTGCAGGACATACTGGCAATTCAATTAAACGAACCAGCGATTATTGTGAGTTATGAAGAGCCAGAGTCACAACGCATTATTGAAAATTTTGAAGAAGGTGATGCTAAATGGATTATTGCCATTGGTATGGTAAGTGAAGGGACTAATATCCCCAGGTTACAAGTGTGTTGTTATCTAAGCAGGGTTAAAACGGAGCTCTATTTTCGTCAAGTACTTGGGCGTATCGTACGTACGCGAAAAGAAAGCTATCCATTCGCATATTTATATGTACTGGCAGAAGAAACGTTACTCGGTTATGCAAACCGTATAGGGAAAGACCTGCCCAGTGATCTGGCGATTGTTGAAATGCAACAAATGGACACAGCATCTGTTATAGAAAATCACTCCCAAGATAATTCAGAGGAAGAAAGCAATGCTTCACCAAACAAAGGGGATATTTCTTTAGGAGTTATTCAAGATATTAATGTTGATGGCACATCGCTAGTCGATGAAAGCGCTCCTGAGGCCGCTATGATTGGTAAAGGTATTAGTTTATCTGGTCAATTTTCTGAAGAATTAATTTTACTACAGCACGCTTTTAACGAAGCCTGTTAATAAAAAATAATTTATATCAATAACTGAGGACAGTTACGCTAGCACTTACCCTATTAGGTACATTTTTTCTTTTTATCGGGTTCATTAAAATACGAAAATCGTTAAACATTATTGATGACTTAAAGAGATATGAGTTCGAAAACACCACAGACGGAGGCACAGTTAAATTTACAAGCTATGAAGCAAGTAAAGAGCACGATATTAACAAGAAAAGATCTGAATTTGTTGCTGCTCTTTCATTACTATCTATTTTTCTAGGTATAGTTTTTTTGTCCATAGCTTTCTTTATTTATAATAACTAGTATAGTAAAAAAGCTTGCGAATACTCTAAGCTATTAAATAGCTAATGAGGCTGTTAATTTGTCTGACCAATTTCCTGAAAAGCCAACTTATTACAGTAAGCTTTTAGCCGAAATAAATATGAATTTTCTACAATACTTTGTGCATTGATTGGTTATTATCGATTTTATTATAAGTAGTCCCCAAAGCTGGTATACCAGGCACAATAATACATGTTTAATAGTCCGGATTTCTGTTGAGTAATTACGCTAAGAGCATCGTGGCTCTGACTCTATTATCGTGTTTTCATAACTAAATCCTTTGCTGTCATAGCATTAATACTAAGGACTACTCGCGTGATGATTTTTCAATTGACAACCAAGACTCGTAAACATCATTCGTCCAATAAGATTGGAAATAAGCAATCACGTCGACAATATCCGTTGGATTTAACTTATTTTTAAATGGTGGCATTTGCCCACCTACCGTAGCGCCACCATTGCGAATAGTATGACTTAAAATGCGGAGTGGATGATGCCACGCATGAGCTGTTCCATTTAATGGCGGTGGCGGATAATGGCCGCTCGCTGTACGAGTTTTCCAATTAGGCGTTGCCTCAGCCTTATTGCCATGACATACCGCACAATTATTAGCGAAAATAGTTCTTCCCCGTTCAGACTGTTCAGTAAAATACCAGCGGTCAGTATCTTCTTTAGGAGACAATGTTATCTGGCTCAACACTAAATTGTTTTTTGAAGACTGGCTATTTGATTCCAAACTGTTATCGCAACCTAGAATAATCAACGGTAGCAACACAATAATAAATGATTTTATTTTCATGGTAAAAAATCCTGCATAGTTTATTTTCTAGCGGTAATAATCTGATATTGATCCGGTGTTAATTCAGGTAATTTTTTTAAAAATGCGACCATAGCCCAAATTCTCTCATCACTATGAGTTGCTCCAAAAGCCGCCATGCCTGATGCCATAATGCCATGCTTAATCACCCAAAATTGTTGTTGCTCGATAGTATTTAGAGCATTATGTCCACCATCTTCATGTGTGTGCCCATGCTCCTCGGCACTTACTGTTAAGTTAGGTGGTTTGGGATATAGGCCAAGGCTTAAATCACTTTCTTTTTGTCCTGGCTGTAAATGGCAGCCTGAACACATATCATTATAATCTGCGCCTCCACTGAGCAAAAGCTGAGGATCATCTAGTGGAGGAACTTTAATATCTTTTGATGCTCTGGCAATGGATTTTTTACGTAGAGTGTCTAATAAAAAAAACGTTAAAGCATTATGTTTATTATCTGCTCCAATTGGGTAAAAGCCTGAATAAATAAAGCCCAAGGTAGATAATATTACTATCAACAATATGACGAATGAGTATTTAATTGTAGTTTTCATTATTTTCTCTTTACTTTTTATCGTGTATCTTCAATGCATGCAATGGAGCGAGAAACACTCACTCCACATCTAATTTTATAGCAAGGTTTTTATTTACCCATGATGATCATATTTATGTTCATCTGTTTTATGTTCATTTTCTTTTTTAGTCCTACCCTCTTCTTTTTGATGCTTCCCATCATGACTATCTTCGTCCATACATCGCTTCATTATCGCTTGTACTATTGGGTCATTTATATCCATTGTTGAGTGATCTACTGTTTGGCAATTAGGTTTTTCTGCATTATTTTTTTTATGCAATGCAGGGTCATGTGCATTGACACTCATTGTAATCAATATGAAAGTTATGCTGATAAAAGTTATCAATAATTTATTTAACATGGGTTTTTCCTTTAAAAATCATAATTATAAGTAAGGTAAAATTGTTACATTAAAACCAAGCGCTAAAACCAACAACAAATTGCACATCGCTAGTGGGTTCACCTTCATCTCTTGCAAAATCGGCGGTTACCCCATAGCTTCTTTCCCAATTAACACCGATATAAGGTGAAAACTCAGGGATAATTGCATAGGCTAAACGTAATCCAACTTCTGTATCAGATACACCGGAGCCGGTTCCTGTCTCCTCGTCATTTTCACCAAATATATTAATCTCAAATTCAGGTATCAATACAAGGCGCTGTGTGATTGGCAGCTCATATTCAGCTTCGAAACGAAAGGCTGTACGTCCTGATTCTCCAATAAATAAAGCAGCTTCGATATCAATATAATAAGGCGCTAATCCTTGAAAACTAGCAACAGCCCAATTACGCTCTGGCGTAGGTTCAAAATCTCTTCGGAGCCCTACTTGAAAATCCCAAAAAGAAGAAATTGCTTTGCTATAAAGCAGTTGCAATTCTATTTCTTCATTTTCTCCATCAACTCGCTCAGCATCTGCCTTAATCCAAAATTTATTCAAGTCGTAACCAACCCAAGCCTGCCCTTCAAAAACAAAGGGATCTTCATCACCGTTGCGCTGCTCAAATTGATCAATGTTAACCTTATAAAGCAATGGATCGTCTTTGCCACCGGCAAATACAGATACGCTGAATGCTAAAATTGAGGCTTGCAAAAGCAACAACAGGCATCTTCTTTTCAATTTAATTTTCATTGTTATACTCATTTAATTTTCTCTATTAATATTGTGTCCACATTCACTAATTAGGTGGCCAGTTTTAACTGATTTGGACCTCACGCATCATGCCTGGCATATGGTAAATAAGATGACAGTGATACGCCCATCGGCCCATAGCATCTGCTGTAACTAAGTAACTGATGCTAGAACCTGGATGAACAAGAATAGTGTGTTTACGTGGAATATAATTGGGCTCGCCGGTTTCGAGTTCGCTCCAAACACCGTGTAGATGCATAGGATGAGTCATCATCGTATCATTGACTAAAACAATGCGAACACGCTCACCATATTTGAGTTTTATAGGGTCAGCGTCGGTAAATTTAATGCCGTTTATAGACCACATATAACGCGTCATATTGCCGGTAAGATGCAACTCGATTTCCCGTGTAGGTTCTCGAGTATCAATTGTTGGTGTTAAATTACGAATGTCTGCGTAGGTCAAAACTTTGCGGTTATAAAGTTGCAAGTGATCACGCAAACCAACACCTGGATCGCTCAAGCCATTTTGAAAACTTTCTGCGCGCATATCCATATGTGGACCAAATTCACTTTTAGCATGAACAAGGTTTGTCTTATTTGTACCATACCCAGCCATACCCAACATAGAAGTAGATACTGACTTCGTCACCATCCCATGTTGCCCATGGCTCATTGAGCCTGATGCGTGAGTCATTTTGCTATGATCCATTGGTGCTGAACCATGCCCTCTTTTACTGTGATCCATTTTACTATGGTCCATTTTAGATCCGTTGTTAGATGCCTTTACTACAGAGCTAGTATGTGCACTATGGTCTATTTGTTTTTTCTGTTGGCCATGTTGACTATGGCTTCCTCCAGCCATTCCCATATCACCATGACCCAACACGGGTGCATAATCCATTGATGGAATTTCTGCTTGCCAGTTAACATTTGGCGTTAATACACCTCGTGTAAAACCCGTTCGATCAATAGTTTGTGCAAAAATGGTGTAGGCACTATCGCTGCTTGGCTCAACAATAACATCGTAAGTTTCTGCAACGCCTATTCGAAATTCATCGATAGTTACAGGTTCAATATTTTGTCCGTCGGATGCAACCACAGTCATTTTTAAACCAGGGATACGCACATCAAAAATAGTCATGGCAGCGGCATTAATAAAACGCAGACGAACTTTTTCTCCTTTACTAAACAGAGCCTGCCAACCGTCATCTGGCGTCATGCCATTCATTAAAAATGTATAAGTATGTCCATTAACATCAGCAAGATCCGTGTCGCTCATACGCATTTGATTCCACATAGCACGATCACGTAGCGTCGCATTAACACCTTTACTTTTAATATCTTTCCACAAATCACCTGCTGTTCGTTCTCGGCGGTTATAATAATGGCTCACCTTTTTTAGGCGAGCATATACTCTTTCAGGTCTTTGATCTGACCAGTCCGATAAAACCACAACATGATCACGATCATAAGCAACAGGGTCTGGCTCTTTTGGATCAATCACAATAGCGCCATACACCCCTGTTTGTTCCTGAAAACCAGAATGACTGTGATACCAATATGTACCACTTTGATTGACATCAAATTCATACTCAAAAGTATCGCCAGGCTTAATACCCGCAAAACTCAGACCCGGTACACCATCCATTTTTGAGGGTAAAATCATGCCATGCCAATGGATGGAGCTATCATGAGATAGGTTATTTTTGACATTCAATTTTACTCGCTCGCCTTCTTTCCAGCGTAAAATAGGTGCAGGTAATGAGCCATTCACAGTGGTTGCTATTTTATCTCTACCCGTTAAGTTGACAGCTTGATAACCAATATCTAAATTGAATTTATTGCCCCGCAATGTTTGTGGTGATGATCGTTTAGTAGTTGCTCCTAACGATAGACTTGAACTCAAGCCAAGCCCTAGAGCAGCACTGCCAGCAGCCATACCTGTCACAAAACGGCGTCGTGAAAGATGAGGTGGCGTCAGAATCGCCGATGGATAATTTGTCTTCATTATTTTTCTCCAAATACATTATTTTTTTAGTGACACGTCCATAATTCAGTGCCCTATTCCATAACGTTAAGGTTCGTGTTTGTACACATGTTGACTCCTAAAAACCTACCAATGAGATTTTTCGAAGATTGCAAAAGAATAAAATTTATGAGCAGAAAAGCCGACCTTATTTAGCCTATAGACTAAGGCAGGAGACGGACTTGCCCTGTGTTAAGCGAGAATAGGTGGACGGTAGAGTGAACTAGATAATATATCGATAGAGAGAGAGGTTGAGTAAATTTGAAACGATAAATGAACTGGCTTTATGATAGGCAACAAATTACTCAAAATTAATGATGGTTGGCAAACTATACTGCAAGCATCGCAATTCATTGATGACATATCATGAGCGCTAGCAGTAGAACTAGTATCCATTGTGTGCATGGCAATAGGTCCTTCAGGCTCTATAAGCTGAGTTATACAATCTGTTTGGTTATGCCCGGTACAGTCCAGCTTGGTATGATGCATTGCCGATGCAGCCACAAAAAGTTGCTGGCTAAGAAACCAAATTAACAATATCGTTGTGAACTGTCGCTTTTTCATGAAGTTAGTATAGCTTTAGCGTCTTTTTCATTTAATGTGTAGTCACATTAAACACCTAGAGTTAGCTCTAGGGTCAATAGAAAAGATATTATTTTTCAAATTCTTTTAAAATTGGGCAATCAGGCTCTAGGCTAAGTTCACAGGCAGTTAGCAAGCTCTGAAGTTCGTCATGTAGTTGGGATAGGTCGTATATTTTTTGTTCTAATTCGTTCAGTTTCTGTTTCATCATCTTGCGTATTTGCGGCTTAACATTAGCAGGTTGGTTACGAAAGTCTAATAGTTGTCTAATAGAGTCAAGACTAAACCCCATTCGTTGTGCATGTCGGATAAACCGAATACGCGCAATTAACTCGTTATTGTAATAACGTATGCCATTTGTACTACGTGTTACCTCCCCTAACAAACCAATTTTCTCATAGTAACGTAAGGTATCAACTGATACATTGAGTACTGTAGCCACTTCACCAATTCTTTTACGCATAATTTGTCACTAATTACCAAGACGGATATCATAATCACTTCAAATAAAAAACAAATCGACTAAGAGCCTAGCTATTACTGGCATACAACATATAAAGCTTACTTGCTATGCTCCCACTCAAACACGATATTGTAGTTTACACACAAAATCTTAAGATCCAAATAATCCAAGCAATGCCCTACGGGCAACCTCAATTAGATTGATAATTCCCTTTTAATGCTAATAATTTTGACAGCCGATCAAAAGGCTGTCTTCAATAGCATTACTCTATGATCTGGTCACCCGCAAGATAGTATAAAATCAATAGTTTTATCTTATATACCCACTATATTCTTAAATGTAGTATTGATAATCATGACCCCATCACAATTTGCGAAAGCTATCCATTCTGTAAATAGAATTAATTATCATTTGCTATAAGCGTTTTTTGCAGTTTGCAGGTAATTACCCTATATATGAAGCTAGACAAGCCTTTACCATTATTTCCAACGCATAACGAATTAAAGCATATCCGTTTATCAGATTATCCATCTGTGCAGGCGTTTCTGACTGAGCCCGATGCACCTAGCTGGCGATTACAACACTGGCAATGGGCTGTGGATTTTCTTAAGTATATGGGCCGCAATAAGTCTGAGCATACTTATAGTCGCTTTCGTAACGAAACCGAGCGCTTTTTAACGTGGTTGTTTGTGGTTAAGCAACAGCCTATGGATGACTTACGCAAAAGCGATATTCTCGAGTATGTCGATTTTTGTTGGAAACCACCGGTTAGCTGGATTGGTTTAGCATCCTATGATCGCTTTATCTATCAAAACGGTGTATTTCAGGTTAACGAGAAATGGCTGCCATTTCGCCTTAAGTTACCTAAAAACCAAGTCTCAGAGAATCCAGACAAGAAAAAGTACAAACCCTCACAAGAGACGCTTAAATCCTTATTTACCGCCATTATCGCTTTTTATAAGTATTTAATGAATGAAGAGATTTGTTATGGCAATCCAGCCCAGGTCGCCAAGACTGATTGCCGATACTTTATAGCAGACGCTCAAGTTAAAGAGATTCGCAGGCTTAGCGAAGACCAATGGCAATACGTATTAGACATAGCAGAGTCACTAACAAAGCAAGACCATACCTACGAGCGCAGTTTATTTGTGATTGCTAGCCTTAAAACCTTATTTTTACGTATTTCTGAATTATCCGACCGTAGAGACTGGTCACCCGAAATGCGGCATTTTTGGCAAGATGAAGACAAGAACTGGTGGCTAAAAATTTACGGAAAAGGGCGAAAATTACGTGATGTGAGTGTTCCTACACAATACCTCAGTTACCTAAAACGTTACCGCGCTTATAGGGCACTACCATCACTCCCCTCTTCTTCTGATATGTCACCCATTGTCGAGAAGATTCGTGGGCAAGGCGGCATGACTGCCCGACATTTAACACGCTTAGTACAAGAGGTTTTTGATAAGGCTTACGAATTAATGAAAGCTAAAGAAGGCGAAGATGCTGCGCGAAAGCTGCAAGAAGCATCAACACATTGGCTGCGCCATACAGGTGCCAGCATGGAGATTGAGCGCGGTCGCGCCTTAAAAGATTTATCCGAAGATTTAGGCCATGCCAGTATGGCAACGACTGATACTATTTATGTACAAAGCGAGAATAAAAAACGAGCCGCATCGGGTAAAGATAGGTTAGTTGATTAAAATATTTTTTATTTATATATCAATAACTTAGTATAGCTTGTTAATGTAAAGTCATGACAAATATCATCTCAAATACTCTTCACTGTAATAAAAAATCGTAGTAAAGAAGAGAACAGGGCTTTAATAATTCAAACCCTGCCCTCTTGGGGGGCAAACAAATCTTATTAATCGGTATTAAAAAACAAGTACCGTTTTCAAACCTAATACAACAACATCATCATTATCGCTATTACCGCCTGGGTCTCTTATGTATTGAAGGTTAGGCTGCAATGTGATTGCTGGCGTTGCTTTCCATGCGTAATAGATTTCAGAGGGGTATTCTGCACCGAGCCCATCCAAATCATCATTAGCATCGATGCGACCAAATGCTATACCGATCTCATCTTGAGGGCGTGCTGCGAAAGGACCTTTAATAAAAGCACCAATTTCCGCAACTCGCTCTAGCGTTGCAACGTCTTCATCACCTTGAGTATAGCTGGCGAAGAGAGTTATCCCTCGATTATTATCGGCTTTCCAAATTTCTTGCTCGGCTAAAATATAGTAGCCAGATAAGTTTGATTCATCTTCACCCGTTACAACATTAGCTGCTCCAACATCATCGGTAAAAAAACCAATTCGGTATGTACCCGTCAAGCCACCACTATTTAGTGTATATCCAGATTCAATTTGCCAGCGACTACCCTCACCTTGGCCTACTCCGCCAAACCTTAAGCCGTTATCTGGGTCGTCAAATTCCTGATTAATATCAAAAATACCTGTTTTAACATAGAAGTTTTTAGTCGGCTTTATAGTAGCAATCGCGCCCCAGGTATGACCAGGAAACGGCGTATAGTTAGGCGTAATATACGATGGGATAGCTGAACAAAAGGTAAGGTTTTGGAAGTTACAGCTAAAAGGGAAGAAATCGAATGAACCATTCACTCGTCCAATTTTTAGCGTTAAAGCATCATTGAATAAATCTTGTTCATAAAAGAAGTGGTTAAGACGTGTAACACTACCTTGCCCAAACACCTCATTAACCAGTAAGTTAGTCCCTAACTCAGCTTCTGCTACTAGGTTTTCACCATTTCTGTTTGTAAAAGTGACATGAAATGAGCCACCTTTAAGGTTTAGATATGATTTTTCAAGATCGAAATCTGCTCCTAGGAAGAGCATATCTGAATAGACAGTTTCTGTTGACTCTCCCCCATCAAGATTCGTGGCGGCTTGGTTAACATAGAAAGCGGTAAGATCTACCCCGCGTTTTTTTAAATTGCTACGTATTTTGAATGGGTCTCCTAACAAATTACTTCTTTCGAAGATACCTTTACTATTGGCCGGATCTGCGTCTTCAGCGAGTACGGTATTCACCGAACACACCGATAGGAATACGGCTAGTGAAAGCTTTGCTTTATATTTTGAAAATTTCATTTTTCCACCATTTTATAGTTATGTAATTATTATTTTTTGATATTTTTAAAACTATCGATAACAAATTTAAGGGCGTAAATACGAGAAGTACCGCTAGTGATGTTTCGCCCTTGTTTTTAAAACTTCATTTTTCGCCATTTAAGGGAATTTAATTATTATTTTTTGAATATATTCAATGTTACCGATAACTATTTTGGTGTAATTTTAGGCCGCTAATACAATAGTATGCGGCCTAAAATTACAACTTAATGTTATCGATAACTATAAATAATGTCAAACTGTTTTTCGGAAAATAATACTTTTATTTCAATAAGTTAGAGCAAAAATTATCTATACATTGGCGATCATTATTACGCCAATGCATAAGCCCAGCCAACGGATTATGAGCATCTATAATCAGCCTGAGAAATTATTTATTTTCTTATATATTTACGTGGAGAACTTAACGCACATATTTACCATCGATTAATCTTAAAATTCTTAATGGGTTGTCTTTTTTGAGCTCATCTGGAAGTAAGTTATCCGCAACATCTTGATAGGCAACAGGTCTTACCCATCGATCTATCGCTCTTCCTCCGACAGAAGTCGGTGAAAAAGTGGCAGCAGGATAAGGGCCGCCATGCTGCATGGCTTGACATACTTCAACACCCGTCGGCCAACTATTCATTAGAATTCGTCCGACTTTATCTCGCAGCATCGATAATAAAGTCGCTGTACTTTCATCATCACTGCTTTCGGCATGAATGGTCGCTGTTAGATGGCCATGCATACGCTCAATAACTGCCTGCATCTGCGAAAAATCATCACACTCAATCACTAAACTAAATGGCCCAAAAACTTCATGCTCTAATTCGTTATGTTGCAACCATGCTTGCGCCGATACTTTTGCAATCATTGACTCAGCCTGTAAATCACTTGCTGCAGCACCTCGAGCAATAACATCGACACCATCAATAGATGTGCGGCTCTCAGCATTAGCTCTGTATGCATTTGCAATTGAAGGCGACAACATTGTTTGCGGATCAACAGTGCTAAGTTGTTGCGTGACTTTAGCTAGCAAAGAATCTAAATCGGCCCCTTTGAGAGCAACCAATAAACCTGGGTTAGTACAAAATTGACCGCAACCCATATTCAAGGAGCCAACAAATCCACTGGCAATCGAATCGAGCCGATTATTCAATGCATCAGGCAATAAGAAAACAGGATTAGTCGAACCCAGTTCACCATAAAAAGGGATAGGTTCTAGGCGCGCTTTACACAAATCAAATAATGCGCGACCACCACCAACTGAACCGGTAAAACCGACGGCTTTGATTAATGGATGCTTTACTAAGTCGGCACCGATGTGAGAGATACTGCTAGAGATAATAGAAAAAGTCCCTAAAGGCATTGCGCAAATCTTGATAGCGGCATTAATTGCCTCAGCGACTAAAATTGCTGTACCCGGGTGCGATCCATGGCCTTTCACAATAACCGGACAACCTGCTGCCAATGCAGAGGCAGTATCGCCACCCGCAGTTGAAAAGGCTAATGGGAAATTAGATGCTCCAAAAACGGCTACTGGCCCTGTAGGAACGGTCGTTAAACGAATATCAGGTTTAGGCAACGGTTGTCTCTGAGGATCGGCAGTGTCTATTACTGCGCGAACCCAACTACCCTCTTCCAACATATTGGCAAACATACGAATCTGCCCTGTTGTGCGCCCTGTTTCACCAATCAAGCGTGCTTCTGGCAAGCCTGTTTCGAGCATAGCTCGTGCAACAATGGCATCACGACGTGCTTCAATTTCAGTTGCAATCGTGTTGAGAAAATTGGCGCGCTCTTTTGCTGACGTGTTGCTATAGGTTGCAAATGCCTCTTTTGCTGCTTTAACGGCAAGATCGACATCTTCAATAGTATTGTTTGCAAAGGTTCCTTCTAAAGCATTACCCGAAGCGGCTTCTATGCCATGAAAACCAGTATCGGTGGCAACCGCTTTAGTTGCTATGTAACTAATATTTGTAAATGTAGTCATATCATTTTTCACTATGTTGTTTTCGTTAAATACATTCAGAACTAATTGAATTCCACATCTTTTCTTAGCAATAATATGTAAACTTATCTGTACCTTTAAAGGTTTATCACTAGCGCTTTGTTACACTTACAAATAATTTTTGACTAAAGATATATGCAAGCTGCGACAAATAAAAATATTGAATTGATTTTTTTTTGCCTTAGACCGGTATCAATAAATACTGAGTAATTCCTGTTAAATTAAAGTACGTTGACAGATATCAAACCAGCATCAACATTTTTCGAAATACGGTTGCACAAAGAGCGACCAAATTCAGGAATTGATATTTCAAAAATATCACCTGCTTGTGTCGTGAATTCGTCGGCAAAACTCAGTGTAGATGTACCAAAATAATGGACATGCATATGCCCTGGTTGGCAGAACTGCTCATATTTAAAATGATGATGCTCTAAGTTTGAAATAGTATGCGACATGTTAGCTTCGCCAGTTAAAAACTCCTTGTTCCAAGCAGTTTTGTCACCACGGTGAATTAAACTCTGGCCCGTTAAATTTTCTGGTAAATCGCCAATCAAGAGCTCTGGTCCAAAACTACTATATTGAAGTTTTGAATGAGCCAACCATAAGTAGTTTCCCTTTTCAGTCACGTGATCTGAAAACTCATTTCCTATGGCAAAACCAACCCGATAAGGTTTTTTGTCATTGCCTATAATATATAAACCAACTAACTCAGGTTCTTCACCTGCATCTAATGAAAAACCGTGGGCAGGAATACTAGAGCCGGGGGCAACAATTGTGTGCCCATCGCCTTTATAAAACCACTCAGGTAACGCGCCAACTTTTCCTTGTTCTGGTTTACCGCCCTCAACACCTAGCTTGAATATTTTCATGCTATCGGTTAATTGAGATTCAGCAGAGCCTGACATTTGAGCATGCATATTTGATCGTGTATCAGCACTGCCAAGGTGAGTCAAACCGGTACCCGAAACAAGGCACTGTGCAGGTTGAGAATGAGTCATTGGCGGCAGTAATCTCTCTTCATCCACAATCAGTTGATAAGACTCAGTCCTTTGCTCAAGGTGACTATCGATCCAATCAGCCAAACTTACATTTTCATCAATGGCATTTTGAGCGGCAGCTATAATACCGCCTTCAACGTTAATCGGCTGGACGGTGTCATTGTCGATGACCTTGGCGGCAATTAATTTACCGCCTTTTGTATATTGTATAGTTCTCATATATCACCCTATTTCTTATCTTTATCTACTTTTATCTATTCAATAATATTAAAGTCATCTAGATATTCGTCACTCAATTCCAAACCTAAGCCAGGAAGATTGTCATCTAAATCGATAAAGCCATTTTGTGGTTCTGGATCACCTTTAAAGATGTAATAAAAAAGTTCGTTACCAATTTCAACATCATGAACCGGGAAATATTCGGCAATAGGAGACGCTAGCGTTGACATGGTCAAATGATAGTTATGCATTTGTCCCGCGTGAGGAATAACAGGAACACTGTAAGCTTCTGCGAGTGCATTAACTTTTCGCGCAGCCGTAATACCGCCAACACGATTAGTATCGTACTGGATCACTGATACCGCTTTTTTATCTAATAGATGTTTAAAGCCATAGCTAGTAAATTCGTGCTCACCACCAGAGATTGGAATTGAAGTGAGTTGATTTAATTCAGCATAACCATCAATATCATCGGCTAAAACAGGCTCTTCTAACCAGCGAGGTTCAAATTTTTCTAATTTTGGTAACATGCGTTTTGCATATTCCAAATTCCAGCCCATGTAGCACTCAAGCATGAGGTCGTTTTCATAACCAACAACTTCTCGAACAGCCTCAACAGATTTTAGATTTTCTTGGACGCCTTTTACACCATCTTTGGGTCCATAACCAAAACGCATTTTGAACATAGTAAAACCTTGGTCAAGGTAGGACTGCGCCTCACGTTGCATTTCATCTAGGTCTGTTTTGTAAAGCTTAGAGGCATAAACCGGAATTTTTTCTTTAGTGCGCCCACCTAATAATTTAAAAACGGGTTTATTAACCGCTTTACCCATGATGTCCCAAATAGCGATATCAATAGCCGAGATCGCGGCCATGCCAATACCTTTGCGACCCCATGCATGGGTATTTCTATACATGCGTTGCCATAAGTACTCATAATCAAATGGGTCTTGACCAATAATCAATGGAGCAAGATATAGATCGATAATTTGCTTCGCAATTCTCGGAGCCAAGGCAACATTACCCAATCCAACAATGCCGTCGTCGGTTTCAATTTCTACTATCGTCCAACCATGGAAACGGAAAGACCCCATTGAATCGCCTTTGTCATAAAGCTCGTCCATTGCGTTAGAGCAAAAGTGTGGCGTTGGAGGAACGGTCTTACCCTTCCATTCAAAAGTTCTAGCTCTTACATTCGTAATTTTCATGTTAATTCCTAAATATAATCATGAGTGTGAAAATAAAGGTTATTGCTGTTGGTAACCTTTACCCATTCGGACAGCAATGTTGAAAGCCTGATAGGTCGCCTCAACATTGGCTTGATTTGTTCCTGCAATATCATAAGCAGTACCATGTGCTGGTGTCGTAATCGGTACCGGTAGGCCACCTTGAACAGTCACACCTCGCTCAAAACCTAGTAATTTAATCGCAATTTGACCTTGATCGTGATACATCGTAACGACGGCATCGTATTCACCGTCACGCGCTTTTAAGAAAATGGTATCCGCTGGAAATGGTCCATCTATAGGAAAGCCTTCGTCATTTAATTCTTTCACTGCAGGAATAATAATATCGATTTCTTCTCGACCACAGGTTCCCCCATCACCACCGTGAGGATTCAAGGCAGCGACGGCTACTTTAGGACTCTGGATACCATTGGTCAGCAATGATTGATAAATAAGTTTTCCTGCATCTTTAATGCGATCGCGGTCTAGAAACTGCGTAACATCTTTTAAGGGTACGTGTGAACTAATTCGAGAAGTCCATAGGGTACCCAATGTATTGAATTCACAAAAATAATTTTTGTCAGGATCCACACCTAAGTATTCTGCAAAGTGATGTAATTCATCCTCATGTTTTAAACCACCCACTTTCATCGCTTCTTTATTTAGCGGGCCAAAACAAATCGCATCGGCTTGCTTAGCAACACAGGCATCCATACACAAATTTAAAATCTCTAGCACCGAACGGCCACAGTATTGATTGGCATCTGAAAATTTTGCCAGACTTTTATCCAGTGTATTAACTTCAATAAACATTGGTTTCCCGGCGTTTTCAAATGTCCGCGCCTCGGAAAAACCTTTAATGTCTATTGTTTCAACTGACACTCCGGCAATACTTTGGCCTTGCTCCCACTGCCAGCGATCACCGACTAATACAATCCGGGCACTCTCTCTTACATCGGCTTTATCAAGTAGTTTGGCAATTAATTCCGAACCAATACCACCTGCATCACCGAGGGTAAGCGCAACAACTGCCTGAGGACTATCACTATTTAACGACATATTTTTTCTCATTTATTTTTTACAACGATTAAGGTTACGCAATAAATACACGCGACACATCAGGCTCACTACCCGTGGAAAAGCGACTGATCACTGCATTGCTGTCTAAATCTACAATAGCCATTTGATCGTCATCTTGAGAGATATAAGCCCAGTTTTTAACTGGATGAAATGACAAGGCAATAGGACGTGCTCCCATTTCTATACAAGCGAGCTCTTCCAAATTGGTTGGATCAAAAATTGAAACATTATTATTACCGTAATTAGTCACCACCAATTTATTGTCTCGGGATAGATAGATACGCGTCGCATCATTTCTCGTGGCCGCCTCTTTAACAACTTTCATCGTTGAGGTATCTATTAATGAAATGGTGTTTGACAATCGGTTAGTGACCGCTAGTTGAGAGTCATCATTAATTAGGCAATATCCCTCGGGTTTTTTCCCTGGCGAGATGGCAACAGGTGTAAACAAAGAATCTCTTGGTTTAATTTTTGTTACCGTGTGCGACAACAAGTTCATCGCATAGGCATACTCACCATCTTGAGACAGCGCAAACAAATGCGCTTTAATACCACCCGTGGGCACGGCATAATCAGGTGCTGTAGCAGTGCGAGGCTCATCAAATGTGAGTAGTGTCGCTTTATCTTCTGATAAGGCATATAAACGATCGTGCTTATCCATATTCATACCATGAAGGCGGTTATAAGGATGCACATCGATGGTTCGAACATGTTCTTTTTTAGCAATATCAATCACCATTATCGTATGGCCGCCATCACCAATATGACCCGATGTTTCAACCCCGTAGTGCCCCAGATATGCAAACTTGTTTTCTGAATCAAAAGCAACTTCATGCGGGTATTCAGGTAGTTCGATGGTATGCAGTTTTTTACCTGAATTAGCATCGTAATAACTGACACAATGGCTACACTTTTCGACTAAAAATAAAATTTCTTGGCTCATATCTATATCTTCAATAGGTTAAGGTTTTTGAATACCTTGAGTATTCAATTTGATTTGATAAAGAGAGCTTGATGCCACAATATAAAGAACATCACGGTTAGCTCCACCAAAAGTACAATTTGCGATCATCTCGGGAACATGGATTTTCCCTAGCAATGTACCGTCGGTATGAAAGACTTGAATGCTGTCTTCGGAGGACGTATATATCCACCCTTGCTTATCTAAGCGAAAACCATCGGATAAACCAGGAGATACTTCGGCGAAAATTTTTGGGTTAGAGAGTGTTCTGTCGTCAATCACATCAAAAGCAACAATGTGGTGATTACCTGAACCATCGGTCGTTAATGCTGCTGAGGTATCCGACACATACAATAATTTTTCGTCTGGAGAAAACGCCAAACCATTGGGCTCTTCAACAAAGTCCGACACAATATCAAGCGCTTTAGTTTTTGGATCAAATCTAAAAACGTAATTATCTTTAAGCTCTGAGTCCGCTTTGTACCCTTCTTTATCCGATAAAATCCCATAGGGTGGATCAGTAAACCAGATGGTTCCATCTGATTTTACAACGACATCGTTTGGAGAATTTAAGCGGCGTCCTTGATAATTATCGATTAAGGTAGAAAATGTACCGCCATGAATATCTGAGGTTTCAATCGAGCGACCGCCATGAGAGCAATGAATAATTGATCCATTTGGATGACGGTAACGACCATTAGTAAAGTTAGCGTTTTCTTTCCAAACAGATAAACCCGTATCTGCTGACCAAGATAAGATACGGTTATTCGGTATATCGCTCCAAATCACAGTATCTTGCTCTGCTATCCACAATGGCCCTTCGCTCCACTGCGCACCACTACACAGTTTTTGCAGCTCGGCCTTTTCAACAACAGGTTTTAGTCGGTCATCAAATAGTTCAATTTTATCCATGGATAATCCTATAACTTAGCGTTTCTCTCAAGTGCTCGAAGTGTTGATTTTTGAATGCTGTCTAAATGTCCTTTTACTGCTTGTTCAGCAAGATCTGCATCATGGGAAGCCAAGGCTCTATAAATAGATTTGTGCTCGTTAACACTCCGTTGAATTGCATTTTCTTCTTGCATGGCGGTGTGACGTGATTCAAGCGCGTAGGAATAAACATCACCTGCCATTTTTTCTAATAAAGGGTTTCCACCCGCCTTATAAATAACGCCATGAAATTCCCTATCGGAGATATGGAAGGCAACCGCGTCATTCAACATTTTTTCTTGGGCAGCGATCAATTTTTCTAAACGCTGCAAATCCTTGTCTGAAATATTAATAGCCGCGGAGCGAAGAATGGCAACTTCGATAACATCTCGTGTTTCTGCAACAGTCGCTGCATCGTAAGTGTCTATCTGTAGCGCGTCGGATACTGTATTAGTCAAATGATCAACTTTAAGCGCCCTTGTTCTAGAGCCATGAGAAATCTCAACATACTTATGATCATGTAAAACTTGCAATGCTTCCCTTACGGTTTCGCGGCTCACATTAAATGTTTCAGCCAAAGCGCGCTCCGAGGGTAACTTTTCATTCTCGGCTATGAGTCCGGCAGTAATCATATTTGCCAATTTTTCTGCCAACTGATCTTTTAAGGTTATCTTTCGAAAACCGTTGTCGCGTTTAAATAATTCACTACTTGCTGATAAAGCCATCTGTCATACTCTCAATTCTTAACTGGTAGACATACTATACCAGATTAAGCTCAATCCGCGAAAACACCCACCACTTAATAAAGCTTTCGCCACCAGCTCTCTACCCTTTTACAACTCATATTAAATGCTTTGAGCCCGCATCGCTCAATATTTGATCGTTATTTATCGAGTATTACGCTGCATCCATAACATTAACTGTTTTTTCTGCTAGCTAATCCTTTAATGTTATCTTTCAAAAACTGCCTTCATTCAACTGGTACACATACTATACCAGTTGAAATTAAATTGGTAGTCTATACCAACCACTTTTGTAAAATATTTATGTTAATACACATTGAAAAACCCTGAAAAACTAAGCAACCTAGCAGCAGAAAATATTGGAGACGAGAAGATTAAAATTTAGTGAGAATAAATGGCTTTGTGTTTGCAGACTGGGCAGATACGCATATCGAAAAGATATACTGTAGAGATAAACAATCGTCAGAAATTAAGGTGCAGGAGCGCCAACGTTACTGGGTACCAAAAGCGGATTTTATAAAACAAAAAAAGCCGCTACTTAAACACTAATAAGTAGCGGCCTAAAACAGAAACACTAACTAATTATTTGCCTAACCATAGGCACTTACTTCTTTATTTCCATATAGACTGATACATTTTTCTATAGCCGTTCTCAGGATCAAACAAATCATTAGAACCACCATCAAAATCAATATTATCTTTGGTAACAACGTGTAAAGGAGACTTATAGCCAGACCATTCAACACCATTAAATGCTCTATTCAACTCATCAACTAGCTGCCAACCCTGAAGATTAAGTGGCTCTGAAACCGTAATCGCTTGGTATTGCGAAGAACGAATTCTTTGATAGGCACTACGTGAGCCATCACCTGCTGCAACCGCTTTTGGAGAACCAGTCCCTTTAATACCTGCCGCTGCCAAAGCTGGAGCCATAAAATCAAAATATATGTCATTAATGGCCAATGAATGTGTCCATTTTTTTCCATACTTCTGCAGTAAAGATGTTGTCAACGGCCCCATACGCGATGAAGTATCGGCAATCGGCGTATCAACATATTCCAACACAGTACCTCCTAGCGCTTCGATCTCCTGCTTCATGCTATCTGCCTTATCAATGGCAATTTGATAGGTTGAATCAGTAAAAATAACAACGCCTGGCTTGCCGCCGGCATCAGCAAAACTCCATTGAGCAGCAGACTTTGATACCTCGATTGGATCAGTTGATATATTTGCAAATATGCCATTCTTTGTATCGGGACCAATCACTGATGAAGCATGCCAAGACACTAAAGGAATGCCCGCTTTAGAAGCAGAGTTCAGGCCTGTTTGTTGTTCAACAGCATCAAAACCATTAATAACTATACCATCAGGTTGAAGAGCCAATGCCTGACCAAAAGCAGCAGTTCTACCCGAGATAGATCCCGCACCATCCAATACACGAACTTCCCAGCCAATTGACTTAGCAGCTTCTACGACACCGTTGGAGACACCTAGCACACCGCCATTTTTCATGTCTGCCGCAACCACTACGATTGTTTTAGACGCTACTGCTTTAGGACCGCTGGTTGGGCCATCCCACTGAGTTTTTTTACCTGCATGCTTTTGCACTGCTGCTCTTGCCTCCTCAACAGAGCTTGCAGTTACAAAAGGGCTAGCAACAACTACAGCGGATGACAAGATAGCTGACAACAGTATCCTCTTGCTCGCTTTTAAAAATTTCATATTATCCTCCTAAGGATTATTAATTATTATTAAATTGATTTCTGTTACTTTTTACGGCGCTGTGCATAACCAGCAATACCGATGGCAACTAGCAACGTTACCCCATTAAACATTGGCTCAACCCAGAAGGATCCACCAAACTGTTGAATTCCCGAAATACCAACCGCCAGGATAGTTACACCAATAATCGTTCCCCATACATTGACTCGACCCGGCTTGATTGTTGTGGAGCCTAAAAATGCCCCAACTAACGCTGGCAGCAAATATTCCAATCCAACCGATGCTTGACCAATTCTTAATTTTGATGCGAGCAATACACCTGCAATAGCCGTTAGCGCTCCAGAGCTAATAAATGCACCAATAATATATTTTCGTGTGGGTATGCCATTTAATTGTGCAGAGCGAGGATTCGCGCCAATAGCATATAAATATCTTCCCGTTGGCAAGTAATCCAAAATCAGCCAGAGCATCAATGTAATAGCTAATACATAAAACCCTGTTATTGGTAAGCCTAAAAAGAAAGTACCGCTCAAGTCATAAAATCCTTGTGGCAGTACCCCTACTACTTGGCGCCCCCCTGTATGCCACAAAGCCAATGCATACAAAACTGTGCCCGTTCCAAGTGTCGCAATAAAGCTATCGATTTTGGCCACTTCAACTAATAAGCCATTGAGAAAGCCGACAAAAACTCCTAAGGAAATCACGATAAATACAGAAGCGATCCAAGGAAGACCTAACACGGTTTGCAAGCTAATCGCTAAAACGTGCCAAAGCACGATGCCGTAGCCAACGGTTAAATCAATTCGGCCCGCAACCATTGGAATCATTGCGCTCAGCGATAGCAAGGCGATGATTGCTTTATCAGAGATAATGGCTCTGACATTTAATAAGGTAGGAAATGTATCTGGCAGCAATATTGAGAATAAAAAAATGAGTGAAAAAGTAAGTATCACTAAGCCATATACAGGTAAGAAACGTAATAATTTTTGTGGTAAAGAAAGTCCAACAAGTTCGGGCTTAGTTGGTTCAAGTGCGTCAGATTTAATGGACTGCATAAATACCTCTATAAATTCTCATTGACTGAAGCCGCTTGAATTAAAGCTTCAGTGGTTAAATTGATTCCAGTTAGCTCAGTTTTGATTTGACCATCACTAAATACAATGGCTCGCTGACATATTTCAG
The DNA here is from genome assembly GCA_947488935.1 of uncultured Pseudomonadales bacterium. Classification (GTDB taxonomy): domain Bacteria; phylum Pseudomonadota; class Gammaproteobacteria; order Pseudomonadales; family Cellvibrionaceae; genus CANLBN01. The sequence goes on along the minus strand of CANLBN010000002.1, from coordinate 612,042 downwards.
CAACCTCCTCAAAATCTGTTGATATAACGATAATAGCCGCACCTTTTTCAAGTACAGTGTTCAGCAAGTCGTAAATTTCAGCCTTTGCGCCAACATCTACACCAGCCGTTGGGTCTTCTGCAATTAACACTTTGTTATCTGCATGTATCCAACGCCCGACAATGACTTTTTGTTGATTCCCTCCTGATAATGCTTCGATTGGTAATTTAGGATTATTGGGACTTAGGCCAACGAGATTTCCAATTTCTTCAGCTTCTTTCAATTCTTGCTTAGGTTTAATCAGGTCAAACCACTTTTTACCTAGAAGATTGGGGTTTAAGAAAAAATTTTCCTGAATCGATAAGAAACTACCGAGAGACTCAACCACTCTGTCACGCGCAATTAAACCAATACCTTTTTCTATTGCTTGCTTAGGTGATGCAACCGACAAAACTTCATCATTGAGCTTAATCGTTCCGTCGTATTGCTGGTCGCCAAAAATACAACGTCCGACATCTTCCTGGCCCGCTCCACGCAAACCAACAAGCCCAATTATTTCACCTGAACAGGCTTTAAAATCAATAGGGCCAACATTATTAACTCTAAGATCAGAAACAGAGAGAACTTCTTTTTCGGCTTTTAAAGCTTGCTTCAAATGCGATTTAGGCTTGTGGCCAACAATCAGCCCAACGAGTTCTTCTGGATCGGTATGAACAATATCTCTAACACCAACCATGCCACCGTCTCTCAATACAACAACACGATTAGCCACCTCAAAGATTTCGTCCAATCGATGGGATACGTAAATCATCCCAACACCTTCTTCACGCAACTGCTTCAGCACAGCGAATAGTTTTTCAACATCACCCGCAGGCAAACTTGCTGTTGGCTCATCAAGTACTAAAAAATCACAGCTAACCACTAAGGCACGCGCGATAGCTACCAGAGATTTCTCTGCTCGAGTCAGCGAACTTACTCTTGTTGAAGGGTCAAAATCACAATCGACTTTTTTTAGTGCTTTTCTTGTTAGCTCTTCACAAGACTGCCAGTCAATTTTCCCCAACTTGCGCGGATACCCTGTTGCTAAAGCAATATTTTCGGCAATCGTCATCCATTCGATTAAGCCTAAGTCTTGGTGAATAAAGGCAATTTTTTGCGCGGTATTGATAGCTCCGGGTTTATGCACATATTCAACACCATCAATCAAGACACGGCCTTTACTCACCGCATGAATACCACCAAGAACCTTAATGAGAGTTGACTTACCTGCACCATTTTCTCCGAGCAAGGCAACGATTTCGCCTCTCTCGACATTCATACTCACGCCTCTTAGAGCATAAGTACCGCCAAAACTTTTATGAATATCATCAAAGAAGATTCCGTTTGAGCTTTTATTATGTTTTTTTATTTGTTCAATCAAAATAAATCCTGCCAAATTTAAAATTTAAAGGTATTTTGTTAACCCACCTTCAGTAGAATTATACTTGTATTAAAAAAAGTTACCGATAACTATTATTAAGGAAAAAGTATGTTGTATGGAGCAAAAAAATCAAATTATTATAGTATTTTACGTTAAACAAAGGCGCACTTAAGCTAGAAATAGTTACCGATAACTATTCTTGGTTTGGATTATAGTGGCTAAAGTAAACTAGTCAAGCAATTATACTAATAAAAGTTACCGATAACTATTATTAAGTGGAAAATATACAACCAAGAGCAAGGCAGCCAACTATTTTTCCAAAATCCTTATAAAACCCCTAAATATATTGTAGACTAGCCCCCATGCTGCATGACATAAAAAAAGATAATCCATCCACTTCATTAGAAGAAGTTGCTAAAAAAGCTGGCGTCTCAAAAATGACCGCGTCTCGCGTGTTGCGCAACAAAACAGGAGTCAGCGAAAAAACACGCAAAAAAGTCTTAAAAGCAGTTGAAGAAATTAATTATGTCCCTAACCGTCTAGCTGCTGCATTTGGTACTGGCAACACATCAACACTTGTCGGAATTGCAGTACCCACTCTGAGTCGCGATCTTTTTTCCCAAATACTAGAAGGTATCGAGAGAAGGCTGCAATCAGTGGGTTACCAGCCTTTAATCGGCACAACAAACTATTCCCCTGGCTCTGAAAATGACTGGATAAGAACTGTCTTATCCTGGAAACCATGCGGTGTCATGCTGCTAGGGAATGATTCATCTCCAGAAACATGGCAGATGTTACAAAGGTCTAACGTTTCTGTTGTCAAAGTATGGGATACCCATGACATTGATGATGATTCTTATTCTGTCGGGTTTGACCATTATAAAATAGGCTATGAAATGGGCTCATACCTAAGCAATCGTTATAACGGACAATTTGCTTATGTTGGGTCTCGTACCGAGGGCCATTTTTTAGGGAAAAATAGACTCCGTGGTTATGAACAGGCCTTGCTTGATACCAAATCAACAGAAGTCAAACCACTAGTTACTTATTATCTAAACGATAGACCTTCTTTTTATGCTGGGTTCTATGGCACAGAGCAAATACTCTCAAAACACCCTGACACGCGTGTCATTTACTATCTTGATGACAATATGGCTGTTGGAGGTATGTTTTATTGTAAAAGTAAGGGCATTAAAATACCCGGAGATATTGCTATAGCCGGCTTTGGTGGCCTAAGCGTCTCATCAGTATTAACCACACCACTAACAACAACAAAAGTGCCAAGACTAAAAATCGGACAATTAGCTGCGGCAACAATGTTGAAGCTTGTAACCGAACAAGCGGCAGCCAAACATTGCGAAGTTGAAACAGAGTTAGTAAAAGGAATGACTGCTTAACATCGATAGTTTTGGCCGGTGAACAGCCACATGGGCGTACCTTTTAATGTAAGCTTGTTTTGTCGTCACTCACCTATGAACTCACTACACACTAAAAACACTATTTTTACATATCTCGTCTCTACACCTCAGTCATCTAATATATTAGTGCTATAGAGCACTGTACTCCCCTCTTCTTCAGATATAGCTGCTACTATCGAAAAAGCGCGTAGACAAAGTGGTATAATGCGCCTTTCGTGCAAGAGATTTTTGATAGGGTTTATGAATCAATAAAGCCCAAACAAGGTAAAGACTCTGCACGAGAATGACAGCAAGCATCAATTCAGTGCTTACCTCATTCGGTGCCAGTATTAGATTGAACGTGCCCGTGTCGTAAAGAATTTATCAAAAGATTTAACCCATGCCAGACAGTCTATGTACAAAGTGAAAATTAAAAGCGCGCGGAGCCTAGTGTAGGGAGAAAAGTTGATTAAATTGGTGTCACAAGTGCGAGAATTTATTCCTTGCACTTAGCGGTTGATAAATTCAAGTAGACACAACCTAGTTAACTATAACTTTAGCGTACCAAATTACCCCTTGTTTTGGAGAACAAAATGATAAAAGCTTATGCAGCAATGAGCCCAGGCGCAACCCTAGAACCCTTTGAATACGATCCTGGAGAGTTGGATAGAGGTGAAGTAGAACTAGATGTAGAGTCCTGTGGTATTTGCCACAGTGACCTTAGTATGCTGGATAACGACTGGGGCTTTACGCAGTACCCATTTGTTGGTGGTCACGAAGTTGTAGGGACTATTACGGCAATTGGCGACGATGTAAGTACTGTTAAGGTTGGTCAACGTGTGGGCCTTGGCTGGCACTCGGGGTATTGTAATAGCTGTAACACCTGCCAATCTGGCGATCATAATTTATGTGCTAATGCACAACCGACTATTGCAGCGCACCATGGTGGCTTTGCTGAGAAAGTACGAGCGCAAGCAAGTGCTGTTGTTGTCCTACCCAATGGCGTCAATGCAGACTCTGCTGGCCCTTTGTTTTGCGGTGGTATTACTGTATTTAATCCACTGGTGCAATTTGATGTTAAAGCGACTGATAAAGTAGGCGTTATTGGTATTGGTGGGCTTGGCCATATTGCGCTGCAATTTTTAAATGCATGGGGCTGTGAAGTGACTGCATTTACCTCAAGCGAGCACAAAAAAGTAGAAGCCCTTGAAATGGGTGCACATAAGGTACTTGATAGCAGTAATGCTAGCGAGTTAGAAGCTGCTGCAGGCCAATTTGATTTTATTATTTCAACGGTAAATGTAAAACTTGATTGGAATGCCTACGTTGCAACACTTGCGCCTAAAGGCCGCTTACATTTTGTAGGAGCAACACTGGAGCCATTAGATGTTGCAGTATTTCCCTTAATTGGTGGGCAGCGCTCTATTTCTGGCTCGCCTGTTGGCAGCCCTGGCACAATCAAAAAAATGCTAGATTTTGCCGCACAACACAATATTGAGCCAGTAACGGAATACTTTAGCTTTGATAAGATAAATGAGGCACTTGAGAGAGTTCGAGAAGGCAAAGCACGCTACAGAGTTGTTTTAAAAAGAGATTAAACTGATTCTCAGACCTAAAAAAGCGAATAGCATTAAGCTATTCGCTTTTTTAGGTCCTCATATATTTTTTATATCTTTGCCATACTTTAAATTGAGCCACATTTTTTTTAAGCTCGGCCATTAGCATGGTAATATCACGGATAGACTGCATACTCTCTTTAGATGCATTAGAAACTTCATTTGCACCACTATCAATAGTGTTAACATTATTCGTCATATCTACAGCTACTGCATTTTGTTGTTCCGCAGCGGCTGCAATTTGGGCGTTCATATCTTTAATAACTTTCATTTATATTATTACAAATAATAAAAAAGCGAATAGCTTATAAAGACTATTCGCTTTTTCTGTTACAGCTTTCTTATTGCCAGACAAAATTATAGTGTCAGTAAGTCATCAGCTCTACCTATTTATTAAGTATTTTCGGCCAGTTTTTGTCGGCTTGTTCAATAAAGCTTTCTTTATTGTTAGTCCATTCGTCATTAATACTCTTATTAAAATTTAAGTAGAGCTTGTCTTCATGAATAGTAAAAAGCTCTGGCTTAATTGATGCTGTTGTATTTTGTGCAACCGCATATGCACAATAACCACCATACTGTGGTGCATATTTTTCGGGCTCTGCAACAAACAAGTCTAGATGGGATTGTGACTCAAATAGCCAAGTTGCGCCTTTATACTCAGTCGCAAAACTTTTATTCCCTTTAACTGCCTTTCCTTTTGTAAAATATGCAACGGTATCGTAACCACGGATAGCCTTATCAGATAAAAATGGGGTGTAGACCGGGTCTATTGCGTGAACATTACTCGAAAAGCCAAGTAATATATATAGAAAAAACGTTACACTTATTAGTTTCATTTTGTAGCTTCCTGAATAGTATTTGCAGCTAAGTATGATAGATAAACTTAGTTTTAGGACATCAAATCTGTCAATAAGATTCATAAATACGCTAAATAACCCTCTCCTTACTAATTTAGTAGTATTTTTAGCTTAAAAAGGCTGGACAGGCACTATATGCGGAATTAGTTATAGAAAAGACTAAAACCCAGCCACACACAAGCAGCAGGATTTTAAATAGATATTAAGGGTATACAATCACATCTTAAATTGAGTTACACCTTTTTAAAGCTCGTTCATTATGGTTGCGGCATTTGTCGCATTTTTTAATGCGATTAAATATTGTTAGGGCCGCTAAAAAATTCATCGTATGCGCTTTTATAGGCAAGTAATAAAACAATAGCCGACAAAATAGGATAAGCGACAGACTCTGTATTAACCCAAATAGAATGTGCCAACCCTATTAAAAAAAGCGAAATAGCGGTAATAGCGATAGCGCCACATATTTTATTAATCATATTATTGATCTCTCTTTCTTATATAGTTGTTTACTCATACAAGGGTTGTTATTGGCTAATAACTAATTTATTTAGCCAATCTGCTGTTCTTAATAGCCTAGCATCATCTCCCTTTTCTGACACCAGTTGTACGCCTATCGGCATACTATTTGAGCCTTGTAATAACGGTAAGGTAATAGATGGCATGCCACAAAATGTCCAAGGCGTGCAGAATATTGGGCTGCCTGTTGCCTCAAGACCAACCGGAGCCTCACCTGTAGTGGCGGGAGTTAATATCGCATCGTACTCCGACATTATTTCATCCATTGCATCATTAAGCGCCTTAATATGCTCAACAGCTTCGTTGTAATCTACTGCCAAATAGCTATTGCCACGTTCAATTAACTCACACAACACTGGGCTCATTGCCTCTTTAGAGCGAACATAATCCGCTTTAAAGTTTTTAGCAATATCAGCCTCCATAATAATTTTATGCCACTGATAAACATCCTCAAGTAAATGCGTTAAGTCTATTTCTTCAACGGCATCACCTAAAAAATTTACTAGCTCTGTAAATCCATCGTGTACATCGCCATCGGCTTGATCCCACGCTGGTGTCTTAACAAACGCTAAGCGTGGGGGCACTAGTGGGCCCTCTTTTATTAATTTTAAAATATTAGGTGCCATTCGCGTTTTCATGGCTGGATCACGCGGGTCGTATTGCATCAGCGACTCTGCCATCAACGCGGCATCACCGACATTGCGAGCAAATATACCAACATGGTCCAAATGTAATGATTGCAACAATGAGCGATGCCTAGAAATTAAACCTGTTGTGGGTTTATAACCGACAACACCACAAAAAGAAGCTGGCCGAATAACCGAACCGTTAGTTTGTGTACCCAAGGCCAACGGCACCATATTTGCTGCAACAGCCGCTGCTGAACCACTAGAAGAACCACCAGGTGTACGTGTAGGATCTAGTGGGTTCTTAGTTTTACCTGGAGAAAAATACGCGTATTCAGTTGTAACGGTTTTACCCATCACGATTGCACCGGCCTTACGCAAAAATTCAACCGCACCAGCATCGTAAGCTGGGGTACGCCCTTTATGAATAACCGTACCATCTTCGGTTGGATAGTCTTTGGTATCAAAGATATCTTTAATACCAATAGGAATACCTTGTAATGGCCCTGTTTGCGCGCCAGATTTTCTTAACAGATCTGCCTCTCTAGCTTGGGCTAATGCTTGTTCTTCATCAAAGTGCTGCCATGCCCCCACAGATTCTTCGTATGTATTAATTTGTTTAATATAAGCCTTAACTAATTCTTCTGATGTGATTTGGCCGGCATCAATAGCGGCAACCGCCTCACTTACACTAAGTTCTAACAATGTCATAAATTTTTCTACGTATGTTTCTGTATTAAACACCATCACTTTTTTCAATAAATGATGGTGTTCATAAGTCTAGCCAAATAAAGCGACCGGTAGCCATAGCGCAATACCCGGGAACGAGTACAACAACAACATTGCAAAAAGAACAATCGCAAGATATGGCATGATCCCTGTAAATATTTCCATCAACTCCACCCTACCCTTGGCGACCCCTTTTAAATAATAGGCGGACATCGCCATTGGCGGGGTTAAGAAGGAGGTTTGTAAATTTAGCGCCACCAACACACCAAAAAATAAAGGATCAATACCAAAAACACTTAAAAGTGGTAAGAAAATAGGAACAAAAATAATAATAATTTCACTCCACTCTAACGGCCAACCCAAGAAAAATATAATCAGCTGGGCAATAATTAGGAAGCCAACAGCCCCTACACCTAAACCAAGAATCCATGTCTCGATTAAACTGTGCCCACCTAAATAAGAAAACACAGAGGCAAATGTCCAAGAACCGACAAACAACCAGCACACCATCGCAGATGTACGTGCAGTTAAATAAACGGCTTCTTTAAGGCGCGCCCAGCTTAGCGAGCGATAAATTGCGGCTAATAAAAGACCGCCAAAAGAACCAACACCGGCTGCTTCAGCAGGCGTTGCAATACCCGCAAGAATAGAACCCAGTACACCCATAATAAGTACAAAAAGAGGCACAAAAGACGTGACTAACTGAAACACAATCTTACCCAGTGGTGGGACATCTTCTTTTTTAGGTTTTGGCGCTAAACTGGGGTTAATTACCGCCCGAATAATCACGTAGATCATATACATACTGGCTAGCATAATCCCAGGAAACAGCGCCGCTGCATATAAACGCACGGGCGATACTTGCGCAATGGCCGCATAGACAATTAGCATAATACTTGGGGGTATTAAGATCCCCAAGGTGCCACCGGCGCAAATAACACCAGTCGCTAGTTTTTTGTCATAACCTGCATTAAGCATTGCCGGTAAAGCTAATAAACCCATCAACGTAACTACCGCGCCAACAATACCAGTTGCCGTTGCAAATAAAGCACAAGTCGCTAATGCAGCAATAGCCATTGAACCAGGCACATGACGAGTCGCCATTTGAATACTTAAAAATAGTCTATCGATAATATTCGCGCGCTCGACAATATACCCCATAAATAGAAACAGTGGGATTGCGACCAACACATCGTTGGACATAACCGAAAACGTATTTTGTACGAATAAATCAAAAATTCGATTATCAAAAATGTTAGATAACCAATCGGCTTTTGCATAAGCGTAATAGCCAAAGCCAAGTCCCATCGCAATAAGTGTAAAAGCGATTGGAAAACCCAGTAAAACGATGCCGATAAACAGCACCAACATCATAATAGCAATTTGTGGATCGGTCATTTAGCTAGCTCCCCGTTCTCTTCATTCGTGGCATTCATAGTTAGCGTTTCTGTTTCTTCAACATCTGCCAACCGTGGGGGCCATGCGCCAGTGCGGATACAAATAATGCATCGATAAGCCTCTGCAATACCTTGCAGTAATACGAGAAAACCAGCAATAGGAATAATTGTTTTAAAGAAATAAATTTGTACACGAGCTGGGCTACTCCAACTCACTTCTTTATAACGCCATGAGTCTGAAGCAAATTCATAGCCATACCAAACAAGTGCTACAGCACCTGGCATAAGAAAAATAATATAGAGTGTTAGGTCGATACCTGCGCGGTATTTGATCGGCAATAAACGATGGATAACATCACCACGAACATGACCGTCGCGCGATAAGGTGTAAGCACCAGCCATCATAAATAATGATCCGTACATTTGTACAGCCATATCAAATGCCCAAGCCGTAGGAGAATTTAGGGCATAGCGCATAAACACTTCATAACAAGTCGCAAATGTTAATAGCATAATGCACCAAGCAAACATTTTGCCCATCCATGCACTTAAACTATCAACAAAATAAAGAAAAGGATTCATAATTTTTACTTCAAGAAGATAAAAAATTTAATAAGCTAATCACTTATTACAACAAAGTAAAGAGACGGCAAACTCTGCCGCCTCTTTTTACATCAATGTAAATCTAACCAAAATAATGCTGGTAAGCACCTTTGTAATCAGGTGCATTGGTAAGATCAAATGCGCCTACACGTTTCATCCACGCTTTTTGTGAGGCAACAACTTTAGCAAAGTAAGGGTCCTTCATGAATCGTGGTAATACTTTATCCCACGCTTCAAGCTGTGCAGCCATAATTGCATCAGACGTACGACGGACTGTCACACCATGCTCTTTCTTTAAGCTCTCAAGATCACTTGAGTAACGGTCTTGTGCTTTCCACGACATATCTGCAGATGCAGCTTCGGCGGCATATTTTAGAATTGATTTATGCTCAGCCGAGAGTGCATTGAAACTATCTTTATTGAAAATAATTTCAAAACATTCTTGCGATTGATGGAAACTTGCCAAGTAATAATTTTTGGCCACATCTTGCATGCCAAAATCTTTATCCGATGTTGGATTATTAAATTCAGCAGCATCAATTAAACCACGCTCCATCGCTGGCTGAATTTCACCACCAGGAAGCTGTACTACTGACATTCCCATTTCTTGCATAACATTTGCTGCAAGACCAACGGTTCGGTATTTCAGGCCTTTAATATCGGCGACTGAGTTTACCTCTTTACGGAACCAACCAAATGGTTGCGCAGGCATTGGGCCTGAGAAAAAGCCAACAATGTCTAACTTAAGCACATCATTCATCAACTCTTCATATAACTCTTTACCGCCACCATGATGAATCCAACCTAACATTTGGTTAGCCGACCAACCCCAACAAGGGCCTGTACCAAACAATGATGCAGCGGCATTTTTACTGTACCAATACGCTGTCACCATATGCGCACCGTCAATAACACCTTTGTGTACAGCGGTTTGCATCTCAGATGTTTTTACAACGGCACCAACATCTAGATAATCGATTTTAAGCGACCCACCAGACATTTCGTTAACACGTTTGACATAATCAACAGCGTATTCTTTAAAAATACCGCCTCCCCATGCGCCTTGTAATTTGAGCACAACCGGAGCAGCTGCTGTTGACACCATTGGAAAACCGACTGCGGATGCTCCTACAGCGGCAAATGCACCACCTTTAAGAAACTTTCGTCGGCTCGAGATTGATTTTTCAGTTTTATTGTCATCTGACATTATATTTCCTCTCTGTTTAATGGTAATTATTATGGTGTTGGAACCTCTTTTTTGCTTTTTATTGTGTGACTTAAATTGTGTAACCTAAACTCTTTAACTTAAAAACATAAATCGTCATATAGACTGATTACTCATGATATTTAGTGCTATACCAATAAATCTTTTGGTTTTTGGTTTGCAATAATGGCATCGAGGTTATCTAAGGCCCTAAACCCCATTGCGTCGCGTGTCTCGATGGTGGCACTGCCAACATGCGGTAATAAAAATGTATTGATGAGCGTTTTGTAACGCGGGTCTATATTGGGTTCATTATTAAAGACATCGAGCCCCGCAGCAAACAACTTCCCTGACTGTAAAGCTTCTATTAATGCATCATCATCAACCACAGCTCCGCGCGAGGTATTAACAACTATTGCGTTGTCTGGTAGCAGTTGAATACGCTCGGCATTAAGTAAGTGATGAGTTTCGGCGTTTGCAGGACAGTGGATTGATAAAATATCAGAATGAGAAAATAAGGCCTCAGCACTCTCATGGTAAATAGCACCTTGTTCTATGGCGGAGTCAAGTTGGTTACGACTGTGATAATGAATTTGCATGCCAAACCCGCGAGCAAACTGCGCCATAAACTGCCCTACTCGCCCCATGCCTAAAATACCCAATCGCTTATTAGAAACTTGAAGACCCAAATCATGTGCTGCAGTCCAATCGGCCCAGGTATTGGTACGAATCTGTTGCTGTGCCTCAAAACCACGTCGGGCTGCACCTAGCATAAGTAACATGGCAATTTCAGCGGTTGCTTCACTTAATACTTCGGGGGTATTGGTAACGGTTATTTGCCGAGCTTTAGCGGCATCGAGATTGACGTGGTCATAACCTACAGAGAAGCAACAAATGGCGCGAACACTCGCAGGCAGCCGCGTAATGACATCGCCTCTTAAGTCTTCGGTGTGACAAGGGATAATTGCATCTGCGCCTTCGGCAAGAGTAATAAGTTCATCGGTTGTGTAAATTTTATCAGTGGCATTAAGGCGCGCATCGTAATCTTGGGACAAGCGCTGCTCAACAGCCTTCGGGAGCTGCCTTGTAACGAGCACTACTGGTTTTTTACTCATTCTATCTCCACCAATAAAAACGTAACGATCTATTTATCGAATACTCGTCCCAATCATCTGACTGAGTAACCTACCCCGATAATCTGCTTTAGCAAGTAAGGTCTGATTTTGCGGCTGTTATCTGTGTATTGAGCTGTAAAACTTAACTCTATATTGGCTGACCTTCACATTTTTAGCGGTGTCTAGGCTATCGCTTCATTATTTTCGAGTGATTGATCAACTATTATTGAATCACTATATCATCTAACAGTGACTCACTTCGTTATTATTCTGTTAGTTCTTTATTTGATACTTGTTATTCGTTTTTAGATTACTAACAACATAATAATACTACCCCACACACTCAAAAGGCTCAACTAATAGTGACCAAGACATTAGTGTTACTTACTCTATGTATTTTACAATGCACTTTTGCTAGAGAGATAATGAGTACTCTAGACTCATTTTAAGAACCACTTAAACTCTATTATAAGCACTACTAACCGTCGATGGATTTATGACCTTCTATTTTATACGTACCTTCGATGATGTATTCAACAACTCATAAAAATATCGACTACTAATATTTGTAATTCATTAGGCTTTAGTCATTAAATTTAGCGAAACAGTTCACTATTATTTCTTAATCTCATATTTATCAGACACGTTTTTTATAAATATAGCTATATTTATAGTGTTACCGAGAAACTGATAAAAATAAAAGTACTCAATAAGCAACATTTTAAAACTGCTTAGTCTATTAATTATGCATGGATTAGTTTTGTATTTTTTAACTGATAAACTCTATCGATGATATTATTTTTTAGAATTTATAGCTGTAGCGTAGATATAATGATGTCGAAAAATAAATTAAGGCATGATTCTTAATTAAACGATAAAAAATTTAGATGCCGTTAATTCAAATTGGCTAAAAGAAAAGAATAAGCAAATCGGCCATATAAATATAGACTAAAGTCTATATTTATATGGCCGATTATTCATATACTCAAAGAGCCCTAACTACTTTAGAGCGATGCAAGTAAACTCATTAGCCATTAATTACATCGATAGATTAACGAGCCAAAAAAGTGGCGTGTTTTAGGTGGTTCACTACCCGTATGCAAGGCATTAATTTGTTCTTGCAACTCCCGATCTTTACCCGTAACACGCTGACGATGCCTCAGGTGATCTAGCCACGATACATCATGAAAATACTCAATAAATGTTCCGGGTCGGTCCGCTTCTTCTAAAATATCCCAGTTATAGGCTCCATATTGCTTACGCACTTTCCCTAAATAACACATCAAATATAAAAATTTCTCTTCATTTTTTTTATCAACAATATATTCGATAGTTACCATCACGGGTGAGCGTTCGTTAACAAAGTCCTTTTCTTCTTCAGAATCAACAACCACTGTAGGGTCGGCCCAGTGCATAGAAGGTGCAAGATCGGCCGCTTTTCCTTGATTGAGCGGTAATTGTCGACTGAGATAAGTACCTAAAAGTAAGGTACCGGCGGCTACCAACAATGTAGGGCTAATACCAATATAGCTGGCTAAACTCCCCCAGATCATACTGCCTAGGCTCATTGAACCGAAAAACACCATTAGATAAATTGCTAACCCTCGCGCACGCACCCAATCAGGTAGCGCTAGCTGAGCTGAGACATTTAATGTGGATAGGATCCAAATCCAGCAACTACCAAACAAAACAGCCGTGACTATAGCTAATGGTTGACTAGTAAATATCCCCGATGTCATTAGCACTACAGAGACAAGTATTGAGGCTAATGCGATAATTTTAGGTGGTGTAAATTTTTGTTTAAGTTTTGGCAGTAAAAACACACCAAGTACGGCACCACTACCAATCGCACCAATTAGTAGGCCAAATAAACTCGCATCGCCACCTAGCTCAACTTTTACTATGAGTGGTAATAATGCCCAAAAAGCACTGGCAGATATACAAAATGCAAAGGATCGTCCGAGTGTCGCTCTCAGTGACTCACTATAACGGACGTAACGCAGGCCAGCTTTAACTGCACCGGGGATTTTCTCTTTGGGTAATGGGTTAGTAACTCTGCCCGGGCACCACCAAAAATAAGCGGCTGCAATAATAGCAAAGCTTATAGCATTAAATATAAACGGTACGACGATACCAACGGTGAGTATCAATACACCTGCTACAGCTGGGCCAATGGCTCTACTTAGATTAAAGCCAACGCTATTTAAAGCAATGGCTGATTGGAGATCTGACTTTGGTATTAACTGAGGGACTGTTGCTTGTTTTGCAGGTGCAGCAAATGCAGCACCAATACCCAATATAAAGACAAAGATAAGCAGCAATACCGGTGTCATCATATCCAAAAAAATTAACACAGCAAATAAAATAGCAATGATTGCCATGGTTGATTCGACAAAAATCAGTAATTTTCGTCGGCTAACAACATCCGCTACAGCGCCTGCTGTCAGTGCAAATAAAAAGATAGGGAGTGCTGTAACCGTTTGCACTAAAGCAACTGTAAATGGGTCGGTAGATAGAGAAGTCATTAGCCAACCAGCACCAACCTCATGCATCCTAGAGCCCGTTGTTGACAACAGACTTGCAAGCCAGAGAACCGTAAAATCCTTAGATTTAAAGGGTGCCCAAGGGTTAGTTTTTGTCCCTGCCATAACGACTCCTCGTAAAAAGTTTTGCGATCATATAGCAAAAAAAGCATAAATAAAGTTTTTTATGTCTATTTTTGGTGTAACGCTAAGACCCCTTTAAAACAAACTTACATTAAATGGATTTAGCTAGCTCCAAAAAGCCTTTTATATAGGCATTTCCAATATCTGATTGACGTATACCAAAGTAAATACTCTTATGTATACCTTGTTTACCCAGCTTTATCGGCTTGATGGTTAGTGAATCCATATATTCATTCACTAACCACTTCGGCAATGTTGATACCCCCCTACCCGCAGCCACTAATTGCAACATGATTTCTGTTGCTTCAATTGTTTTATGAGTCTGAGGCGTGCAATGTGCCGGAATAAGAAAATCGGTGTAAATGTCTAATCGCTCTGGGTCGACTGGGTAGGTATAGAGAGTTTCGTTACTAATATCTGCTGGCTCTACAAATGCTTTATTAATTAATTTGTGCCCGCTCGTCACAATCAGCACCTGCTCGTAATCAAATACTGGCGTAAACAATACGTCTTCTCTCTCCATTGGATCGGGGGTAATAAGGATATCAATCTCGTGATTTAATAAGGCCGACATGCCACCAAACTGAAATCGCTGTTTAACATCGACATCTATATTTGGCCACTCGCTCAAGTAAGGCTCTACAACCCGTAATAGCCATTTATAACAGGGGTAACATTCCATACCGATGGATAAACTACCCTTGCCACCAGCTACAAATTGATCAATAACTTCTTCAGCCCGCTCTAATTGTGGTAGTAAGCGAGAAGCCTCCTTTAAAATAAAATCACCAATTTGGGTAAATCGTAAATTCCTCCCTTCTTTTTCCCAAACCTTAGCCCCAAGCTTACCCTCTAATTTTTTAATCGTATGACTCAGAGCCGATTGAGTCAGGCATAGTGATTCAGCTGCGGCAGTTAAAGACCCCTTTTCTTGAACCTGTTTAATTATCTCTAAGTGAATACGTTCGATCATCTACCCCAACCCATGAACAAAATTAATAAATTCATTAAATAATACCATTATTTTTCATGATTAATAATAACTAGACTACCCGCATTCTTTAATACAGCGATTAAACGACAGAGGTAGTCCAATGATCACAACACACAACTTAGGGTTTTCACGTATCGGTAAACACCGAGAGCTAAAATTTGCCACAGAGTCCTATTGGAACAAAGCAATTACTACGGAGAGATTAGAAGAGCAAGGACGACAAATTAGACAAGAAAATTGGCAATATCAAGCTAAATTAGATTACGCCTCGGTTGGGGATTTTTCCTTTTATGATCACGTGCTTGATACAAGTTTTTTATTGGGAAATTTACCCTCACGAACCAAAGATTTAAACGGTAGTGAGCTAGATAACTATTTTCGCCTAGCACGTGGGCGCGCTAGTAATGACGACTGTCACTGTATACATGCAGGCGAGATGACAAAATGGTTTGATACAAATTACCACTATATTGTCCCAGAGCTCACCGCAGACACCGTATTTACATTGAACACTCAGCGCCTGTTTGCACACATAGAAGAATCCAAAGCTCAAGGTATTAACCCTAAACCCGTTATTATTGGACCACTGACGTACTTATATTTAGCTAAAGTAAACGATAGCGCCGACAAATTAGACTTTTTAGAAGCCCTTTTATCGGTTTATGCTGAGCTACTTGATCAATTATCTATTATGAATATTGAATGGCTACAAATAGACGAGCCAATTCTAGTCACTGAGCTATCTCCCCAATGGCGACAAGCCTTTGAGAAAGCTTATTATCGATTACAAACAAGAAATATTAAATTATTGTTAACGACGTATTTTGGCCAGTTACAAGAAAATCTACAGCTTGCTTGTAATTTACCCGTCGCAGGAATACACATAGATGCAATTAATGCCAAAGAAGAAGTCAATAAAATTATCGACTGGCTACCTTCTCACAAAGTGCTATCACTGGGTATTATAGATGGGAGAAATATTTGGAAAACCGACCTCAACCAATGTATAGACTGGTTAGAACCCATCGCTAAAAAATTAAGCCATAGATTGTGGTTGGCACCCTCTTGCTCTCTATTACATGTGCCCGTCGATTTATCATTAGAGGCTACTCTTGATACCGATATTAAAAACTGGCTCGCCTTTGCCGTTCAAAAAATAGAAGAATTAGACATCATAGCGACGGCACTTAATGAAGGAAGAGGTGTTGTAAAAGAAGCCCTTATAGTCAATTTAGAGGCAATAAATAGCCGCAAACAGTCAACACGTGTTCATAAGCCTAGTATTAAGAACGACATTAAAAATATAACACCGGAATTGGGCATACGTATAAGTAGCTACGAAGCCCGTGCACTTAAGCAGCACCAACAAAGTAGTCTGCCGCTCTTTCCAACAACGACGATTGGTTCTTTCCCTCAAACAAAAGCGATACGAAAAATTCGTTCAGACTTTAAAAATAATACAGTGGATTTAAATCACTACACGTCTGCTATTAAAAAAGAAATAGAATATGCCATTCGCGAGCAGGAAGAAATCGGCATAGATGTATTAGTTCATGGAGAAGCCGAACGTAACGACATGGTCGAATATTTTGGAGAGCAATTAGAAGGATATATTTTTAGCAAATATGGATGGGTACAGTCCTATGGTTCTCGCTGTGTTAAACCACCTATTCTCTTTGGCGATATAGATCGATCCAAGGCTATGACAGTGTATTGGTTGTTGTATGCACAATCATTAACAGAAAAACCCGTTAAAGGTATGCTAACAGGGCCTGTGACTTTACTTAATTGGTCCTTTGTAAGAGATGACCAACCATTAAAGGAAACCTGCCTACAACTCGCTCTCGCTATTCGTAAAGAAGTGTTAGACCTAGAGCAGGCAGGTATAGAGATTATACAAATTGACGAAGCTGCCCTACGCGAAGGCCTACCACTGCGACGGTCACAATGGCAAGAGTATTTAAATTGGGCTGTTGAATCATTTAAAATTTGCGCTAACGGAGTAAAAGACGAGACACAAATTCATACACATATGTGTTATTCCAAATTCAACGATATTATAAAAGCCATTATTAATATGGATGCGGATGTCATTACAATAGAAACATCTCGCTCCGATAGTAAATTACTCGATGTCTTTGAAGATATTAACTATCCCAATGAGATTGGTCCCGGCGTTTATGATATTCATTCGCCCAATATTCCCGATCAAAGCGCTATGATTGAACTTATAGAAAGGGCCAGCGAGAAGATCCCTGTTGAACGGCTGTGGGTTAACCCCGATTGTGGATTAAAGACACGACAGTGGAGTGAGGTGAGTACTGCTTTAAAAAATATGGTAAGTGCAGCTAAAATATTACGCCAAAAACAACATCAAAAAAGTAATATAAAAGTAGCATCGTAACTATTATAGAATGTTAAATGAGCACTAATAAATTTTAATAACCATTAGTAACTACGATAGGTAATAAGTCACTTATTACCTATCGTCAAATGGCGTTTTATCTTAATAAAAATATCACGACAAATGCCGTATCAGTTAGATATTTTTTACAGTAGTTTAATCATCCAAAAAGAAAAGAATGAAACTAAAATCCACAAAGTAAGGCCCTGCCATAAAGCGCCGGGTTTTACTTCTTTAAGTTTTTCTCTTGTGAAAGAACTACCAATTAAAAACAAGCTAACGGCCATGCCTGTTTTTGAAATAGCTAAAGCCCATGGCATAACTGGCTCTAGAGATGGAATAAAACTAGCGGCAAGACTAGCGATGATAAAATATATAATAAATTTGGGAAACTTAGCCGCCTTATTATTGCCCTTGAACGTAAAAGCCGCAACAAATACAAGAGGAATAATCCATAATGCTCTAGCTAATTTGGTTGTAGTGGCAACTTTTAAAGACTCATCGCCATATTGGCTCGCTGCACCAATAACGGAACTTGTATCGTGTATTCCTAACGCAGCCCATAAACCAAAGTCCTGTTGATTTAACCCAAAATACACTCCTAACTCTGGGTAAATGATTAAGCCCAATGCGTTAAGCAAAAAAACCACAGTCACTGCCACCAAAATATCCGATGATTTCGCCTGAATAGATGGTACTAAAGCAGCAATTGCACTACCCCCACAAATAGCTGTACCTCCTGCAATTAAAAGCGCTAATTTTTTCTCTAGTTTAAATATTCGTCCAAGTAATAAACCACAACTCAGAGCAAAAATAATAGTCGTTATGGTAATAAAAAAACTACTTTGTGCTGTACTGACGACCTCTTTAATATTTAACGTTAAACCTAAAACAACAATGCTTGCACTTAACGTTATAGCAGAAATTCTCAAGGCATCTCTGCCAAATGGATTACCAATTAATAATGAGAATACAAGACCTAGCAGTAGGCTCACTGATACACCTATTAAGCCGGTAATAACCAATAGCAACAATAGGAAAAAAAGAATAGACCTTATAGGTGTGGGTAAGTTAAGCATCATTACAACAAATTCACATATCAATAAAAATCGAGCTAGCCTCATAATAAAAATAAAGGCAACCTCATATAAAACATGTCGATTTGGCAATGCTCGGTAGGAATAGTTCACATAAGAACATTAAACTAATATAACAATTATATATTTTTAATTTTGAAACAAAACCAAAACATAGTGGTCGTGACTTGGTTTTTAATACTAAAATTGGCCCTTAAAAGCGATTAGAAATTCGTGAAAATAAAGGCCAAGTGAAATTAACAACGGGGCTTAAGCATTCTGAACTCGTATAATTTCGTCATTGACTCGCTGTAAATGCCCCTGCTTAATCCAAACTTTTGCTCCCTCAGAGCCCGCTTTTATATTAAGGCTGCCACCAATGGGAACTCTTAACCAGCTATGTTTTACTAATTTATCGGCTCCTTCTGTTAGCTCTCCTTCAAGAACAAATACCTCAGCACCACCACCCATTGTCATCTGAATATTCGCATTAGCATCAAAATCAAGATTAGCGACTTCTTCAATCTCGTCGTGATACAGTGGTGTCACGGCTATTCCTGAAAGTTCTCTATGCGGAATTGCCTGCATAAAACGTGTGTTAAGGCGTATATGAATACGATCTTCTGGCTCAAATTGCCATAACTTAACAAAAATAACGCAACCTTCATCAGAACCCGGTTGGTGTCTTGATTGTGGTGGGTTACGAATATAAGAGCCCACTGGAAAGTCACCGTGCTCATCTTGGAATACACCCTCGAGTACAATAAACTCTTCTCCACCGGTATGCACATGAGGGGAGAACTGACTGTTAGGTGCATAGCGAACAATGCTTGTTGCTCTTGCAACTTCGCCACCTACACGATCGAGTGGGCGCCTAGATACACCTGGCATGGGCGAATCTAACCATTCCATTTGCTCTGAATGAACCACAACTCGTTTGTCAAAATCTGCGTTAATTTTCATGCTGACTCCTAAAGATAACGATAGCGAAAACACCATCGTATTGTTGATTCTATATTCTTAAAAACAGTTTTAGTATCAACTTGTTAAACAATAACTACCTATCGGTAGATAATATACATAAAGAGCGCTCAGTATGTCAACAAAAAGCTGTGAAAAATGAATAGCTACACATTTTCGACAGGAGTTACTTAAGCTAATACTTAAAACGTTGATGCACAAAAAATATAGAAAATGGATTAATATATCTATCTAAGCTTCTATTTAATAACGATTAATTAGAATTAGAATTAAGTAGAAGATGTCCGTCTTTGATATTATTATATTATTTGTTAAATAGCTCAGGTAAACTACCTATAGATAGATACAACCATTGCTAAACGTGAGGTTTTTATGAGTCAGTCTTCCCCCCTTGCTATTATTTCCGGCGCTGGAGCCGGCTTGGGTCATTCTCTAATTAAACGCTTTCAATTAGGTGGCTATAAAGTTGTAGGGTTAAATCGATCAACCTCCGTTAATACACCGGCAAATCTCGATATTAAGACCATTGATTTAACTCAGCCAGAACTCACACAGGCATTATTGCAAGACATAATTAACGAGCATGGTGCCCCAAAAATTGTCATACACAATACCGCACAGTTGGTAATCAATCCTTTAGAAAAAACAACGCTAACTGATTTTGAAGCCTGCTGGAACTCGATGGTGCTATCTGCTTTTATACTGGCAAAATCTGTTATGCAACCAATGGCAAACAATGGTGGTGGCGCATTTATTGTCTCTGGTGCAACAGCAAGTTTACGCGGTGGCGCAAACTTTTCGGCTTTTGCATCGGCAAAGTTTGCATTAAGGGGTTTAACCCAATCTTTAGCGCGTGAATACCAAGCCTCTAACATTCATGTTGTTCATACCATACTTGACGGAATTATTGATACAGAAAATAGCCGTAACTTACATAGTATATCTCCTGATCAGATGATGAACCCTAGCGATATAGCGGATATATATTGGGACCTTAGCCATCAACCACAATCAACATGGACCCATGAATTAGATTTACGCCCACAAAGTGAAAACTTTTAATGCAAACAGACACGTTAATTATCGGCGGTGGTTTAGCCGGCCTCTCCTTAGCTTGGCAACTACAACAAAAAGGTCTTGATTATCATTTAATAGAATCCCGAGGCCGGTTTGGTGGCCGCATAGCAGCCCATTCCACTCGCCTAGATGGAGTCAAGACAGAGTTTGATATTGGCCCTTCCTGGTTTTGGCCAGGACAACCACGCATTGCACAATTAATAAAACAACTCGACCTAGCATTTTTTGAGCAGTATGCCGAAGGAGATTTACTGTTTGAAGACGAAGCAGGAAAAGTACAGCGAGGTCATGGTTATGCATCAATGCAGGGGTCTTACCGATTAGTAGGCAGCTTAAAAAAATTAATTGCCGCCCTTCAAACCCGTATACCCACTGAACGCTATAGGCTGAATTGCCAGGCAATTAGTATTGAGCAGCTAAAGCAATCAATAAAGGTTCGAACAAAATTAAACAGCGATACAACTGATACCGACAGCACTGGCTATGAAGAATTTATTGAGTGTAAAAAACTGGTACTAGCATTACCACCACGTATCGCGGCAGACACCATTAATTACACACCTAATTTAAATAAAGAGATTATTTCTGCAATGAACAGCATTCCTACCTGGATGGCAGGACATGCCAAAGTAGTGGCTGTTTATGAACACCCATTTTGGCGAGAAGCCGGATTATCTGGAGATGCCATGAGCCGTTGCGGACCTTTGGTCGAAATCCACGATGCATCGCCTAGGCACCAAGGCCCTTACGCGCTATTCGGTTTTATGGGTGTACCCGCTCGTGCACGTGCAGATCGGTTGCCAGAGTTAACCCATGCAACGATCGCACAGTTGGTGCGCTTATTTGGAGAGCAAGCAAGCACACCTCTTGATATTGTTATCAAAGATTGGGCCTTTGAGCGCGAAACAGCAACAGCGCTTGATCATGCGCCACTTGGCCACCACCCGGCTTATGGTTTATCTAAAGCATTAACTAATATCTGGAGTGACACTATTATCCTTAGCTCCACAGAAGCCGCTCCACACTATGGTGGATACATAGAAGGCGCGCTTGAAGCTGCAGAACTAACACTCGCTAAACTCAGTCGTTAATTACTTCGATCAAACCCGTGGATAAGCCAAGAAAATATACAATTAACTTTAATATGGCTATATAAGCCATTGTTTTTATTTAAAAAAAAGATACTTTAATAGAGGTGCAATTTTATCTCGATACTTAAGGACGAGTTTGTTTCTTGGAATAAATGCATGAGAATCGACAACAGTTTTAGCTTTAGAGAATGTTCTAAAACCTTCTTCACCGTGATAATGCCCCATGCCCGATTGCCCAACACCGCCAAAGGGAGCGTCCTCTGCGAGAATATGCATCAATGTATCGTTAACACATACACCACCACTATGTGTTTGATAGAGCACTTGGTGAGTGTTCTCGCCATTGCTAGACATCATATACAGCGCTAAAGGGCGTGGCCTGTCATTGATAAAGGCAATGGCTTCTTCGAGGCTACTATAAGGCACTATGGGTAACAACGGTCCAAATATCTCATGTTGCATGATGTCCATATCATCGCTGACATCCGTAAAAAGTAGTGGCTGCATAAGTTTAGTTGGCGCATTAGCGCTGTTTTCTTGAATGCTATGAACACTTGCGCCCTTTTCAATCGCATCATCAATATAACTTGATAACCGCTCATGATGCTTATCATCAATAATCTGAGTGAGTGTATTCTCTTGCTTATCTCCATCTGTTGGCGTTTTATAATATTCTAAGAACCTTTCTTTAAAGGTATCTATAAATTCCTGCTGGAGATTGGGAGGGAGCAAAACATAGTCAGGCGCAATACAAATTTGCCCCGCATTCATTACCTTGCCTAATATAATCGCATCGATACTTGTTTTTAAATTGGCGCTCTCGTCAATAATTAGGGGCGACTTACCACCCAGCTCTAATGTTATAGGAGTCAAATTATTCGCCGCGGCACGCGCAACATGCTTACCTACCTCGGTAGAGCCTGTAAACAACAGGTGATCGAAGGGAAGTGCCGAAAAAGCAGCGCTCACCTCACTTTCGCCTTCAACCAAGGTCACCTCATCGCTAATGCATTCGAGTATTTTTTTAACCGCTTTATTTGTCGCCGGTGTAAATTCACTCATTTTTATCATGACCTTATTACCCGCAGCGATTGCCGTAGTGATAGGCCCTAATGCTAGGTAAACGGGGTAATTCCACGGCACAATAATACCGACAACACCTAATGGCTGATAATGCACACGCACGCTGGAAGGATATAGGAATAAACCTGTATGGCGCTTAGAGGGCTTCATCCAGCGCTTAAGTTTCTTTTGCGTGTATTTGATATTCATCACACTTGGCATAAGTTCGCCAATTAATGTGTCGAACTCACTTCGATAGCCATAGTCTTGGATAAGTGCATCATAAATAGCATGCTCATTTTGAATAATAGACTTTTTAAGGCGATCTAGACTTGACAACCTCGCCTCTAAGCTTGGGTAGCTAGCATCTCTATAGGATCGCTGGAGCTGCTTGAATTCTATTTGGAGTGTTTGCAGCTGCTGCTCCAATGTATGATTTATAGTGGTCGCTTGTGTGGCTGTATTCACTTATTTATCGTCTTTTATTAATAATCTGGCTGTCTAATCATTTATCAGGCCATCTTATGGCTTTTGGAGTTAATCATCGAGTTTACTCCTACTGTGAGTTTAAATTATATACAAATACCCCCCCGCTTCTACTCTTATTTTTGCTTTTCCTAAAATAAATACGCTTACTACCTTCTAAATATTTTAACGCTCTGTTTTGTCTTTTAATTTGATAATTAATGTGTCATTTTTGAAAAAACAACTAAGCTTTAATAATAATGAATATAATTTGAATCGAGTAGTAGATTAATATGAATCAAATATCTTCGTCTCGTCATGTATTGCTGATAGAAGATGATGTGGTAGACCACACAATAATTTCTAGAGCCTTAGAAGAATATAAAGATACCCACTTTATTTGTCAGCATGCGCAAGTTCTTGCTGATATACCCGGTATGCTTGAGCAAAATAATTTCGATATTATTATTAGTGATATGGATCTACCTGACTCAAGCGGCTTAGATACCGTGCGTGCACTGATTAAAATGGTGGGGCAAACCCCTATTATCGTTTTATCAGGAAACGAAGACAAAGCACTCGCAGCAGAATCTGTCCATGTGGGCGCACAGGACTTTATCCCTAAACGATATGTCGACGATACCGGCTTAATTGTACGCTCTGTTGCCCACGCAATCGAACGTAATCAATTGCGTCTTGGTCTTGAAAAAACACGCGATCAAGCCTACTTTTTGGCACATTATGACCAAACAACTAAATTACCCAATCGTGTGCTTTTTTTAGAAAAATTAAACTATGCAACGGCATACGCCTCTCGTGCAGGTAAGAAAGTATCGTTATGCTTTATTGATCTTGATGGTTTTAAACTGATCAACGATACACTGGGTCATGATGCGGGGGATGAAGTGCTGCGCTGTGTCGGTAAGCGAATGAAATCTCTACTAAGAGAAAGTGATTTTGTTGCCCGAATTGGTGGTGATGAATTTGTCCTGATATTACATGATATAAATAACCAAAATGATTTAAACACCGTTACACAAAAGATCATTCAATCCATTAATAAAGCCATCGAATATGACGGAAAAGTTTGTAATGTGGGGGCAAGCATCGGGGTTGCAAGCTACCCAAATCATGCAGATAACGCCGAATGCTTATTAAAATATGCTGATTTAGCGATGTACTATGCTAAGCACAATGGTAAAAATCAATCTCATATTTTTACCATTAATTTATTAAAAGAGAAGGATAAAAACTTAAGCTTACAAGCTAAGCTGCTCTCTGCATTAGAACAGCCAGATCAACACTTTACGCTTTTTTATCAACCTCGCGTTGCCCTAGAAGACGAAACTATATACTCCGTTGAAGCTCTCATCCGTTGGCGAAATAAAGACTCTGGTTTTATTAGGCCAGACCAATTTATTCCACTTGCCGAAAACCTGAATATCATTCATAAAATAGATCAGTGGGTTATAGAACAGGCCTGTAAAAAAATTGTCGACTGGAAAGCCCTTAAAAAGAAAATTAGAGTTGGCATTAATATTTCAGGCCAATCCTTTAACAACAAAGACTTTGTCTGTAGTGTTATTGAGCCATTATTAAACAGCTATAATATTACTGGCGAACTACTAGAGATAGAAATCACCGAGAGTATATTATTAGAAGATTTAGAGAACGTTCACAAACAATTAATTAAATTAAAAAACCTAGGCATCACTATCGCGATCGATGATTTTGGTTCGGGTTTCTCGTCCCTTGGCTACCTTAGCAAACTGCCCATTGATACACTAAAAATAGACGGTAGTTTTATCTGTGATGCCAATAGTAACCATAGCGATAAAATAGTGTTAAAAGCTATTGTCGCTTTAGGGCAAGCATTAGAGCTTACTGTTGTCGCTGAATGTATAGAAACCGAATCCCAGCGTTTATACCTTAAAAGCTTGAATTGTAATGAAGGCCAAGGTTATTTTTGGACTAAGCCCATTGAAAACTGGCAACCAATTAAGCGCTTTCCTAAAAAGTAGCCCTTAGTCAACTAGCAAGCGTCATATCCTCTACCCTGAAATTATTGCCTTTCTTTAAAGTGGCTTGTGAGAAAGATTGGTTCGTATATATAGCCTTTGGATCGACCTTCTTGCTAGCCTTCTAAAATATTCTAGGCTTTATAAGCTACAGGCTTAGGTAAAACCTCCTCTTCTGTACTATTCCTACAGGCAGTCTTACAAGCAAAGTGCGCCTGTATTAACGTCAACTTCTCAAATATAGGCGATTTTGCTTGCCTGTAACATCACCCCATTCAAGGACTCTACATCTATTTTTAGAAATTACTGTTTACTTTTTAAATGATAATGATTATTATTTGCAAAAGAAACAGTCATTATGAGGCTTTACATGAATAAACAAGCACACGAAAAGACAATGAGCCCTTTTTTATGCCCTAAACACAGGCAGGCGTTTATCAATAAACCAGAATATGCCGAGTCTGTTTGGGTGCGATTAATGAGTGAGGCTCAAGCACAGGTTTGCCAGTATCAATGGAAGAAGGCACTTATCATCTATGGCAACGCTTTTGAAATAAGCGATATCTTATTGAAAGAAACCTATAATAATCACGCGATAAAACGCTACTTAAGAACATCGATTGAATTTGCGTACGTACTAAGACAATGTTCCTATACTGCTGATGTCTCGACACTAGTTGCCTTTGTTACCGACACATTAACAGAACATTTATACCCTGCTGAATGCAAATTGATTTTACAGCCACTTAATAACGTGGCTTTTTCAACCTTGCATGAACCAAAACACTGGATGAATATATTGCAGTATATGTCAGAGTCTTATTCTAAGACCTTGCATTAACAGCTATTATCTTAAAGAGGCTCTGTCCAGCCAAATAGCCTCTAAATAAACAATACCTAACTGATCGTTTGTATATCTTCTGTTAGGAATAGTGTTAGTGCTTTTAATAGATAGTGTGTATCTTTTGTGCCCGCTAATTCGCGTATAGAATGCATAGCAAATGTAGGTAGACCAATATCAATGGTTTTCACACCGATCTCTGTTGCTGTTATTGGCCCTATCGTACTACCACAGCCAAGGTCACTGCGTGTTACAAACTCCTGCACTGGTGTATCTGCTAAATTGCAGACGTGCTTAAATAAGCTGCTTGTTTCACTGTTAGTGGCATAGCGTTGATTCGAATTGATTTTTATCACCGGTCCTCGATTAAGAATCGGGCCATGATTGCTATCATGCAACTCACTATAGTTGGGGTGTATACCGTGTGCATTGTCAATCGAGATCATCATAGAGCGATTAACGATACGAATACGCTGCTCGTTGTCAGGAATAATACGCTGCAAGCATTGCTCAAGCATTGGCCCTTGGGCGCCACAAGCAGAGGCACTACCCACTTCTTCATGATCGTTACACACTAGTAAAGCGGGAGTATTCTCTGATTCAATAATTGCACGCATACCAAGATAACAGCTCAATAGATTATCCAGTCTTGCCGATGCAATAAACTCATCGTTGAGGCCTATAATAGTTGCGGGTTCAACCCCATAAAAACTGAGTTCATAATCCAATATTTTTTGGCAATCTTGAATGCCATTATCCTCTAGCTTCTCTCGCAAAATATCTCGAAAATCAACTTTTTTATCCGAATCGGCTTGCATTAAAATAGGCGGTAAATGCGTTTGTTTATTAATATAATTTGCTGTATTTGCATCTCTATTTAAATGAATCGCAAGGCTTGGGATAATAGCCACTGCTTTTTTAAAATCGAGTAGGCTCGATTTTATTTGACTGCTAGTATCTTGGTAGATAATACGGCCGGCAATCGATAAGTCTCGATCAAACCAAGGACCCAACAATACTCCACCATAGGTTTCGACACCTAGCTGAAAGTAGCCCTTTTTATTGATTTCTGGATTGGGTTTTACTTTTAAACACGGGCTATCGGTATGCGCACCTAGCATAGATAATCCCTGTTGTTCCATTTTTTCAGGGAAATAACGAAACGCAATAATAGAGGAGTCATTACGAGTAAGGTAATAGCCCTGCCCGGCCTCTAAGTCCCATTTATCTTTTTCGTTGAGTGCTTCAAAGCCATTGCTTTTCAACTCATTAACCATAGATACAACGGCGTGAAATGGTGTAGGCGAGTTATTTAAGAATTTAAGTAAGCCATCGTTTAATTGAGTATTGTTATTTGTATTCATTTTTTACCTGATTTTTACGCATAATTTTTGCTACCACATAATAACTTATCACTTAGAAAAAGCACCATATAAGTAACCCAACACCTAAAATTAGGCGATAAATAACAAACGGCATCATACCAATACGATTAATAAATTTCATAAAGTACATGATACAGATAAAGGCACTAACAGCAGAAATAACAAAGCCAATAAACAGATCGCCCCAATTAACGAATGAACTCGCCATTAACTCCATTGCTTTATAGCAGCCGCTTAAAAGAATAATAGGAATTGCTATTAAAAATGAAAAGCGCGCAGCACTTTCACGGTTCAGACCACAAAATAAAGCCGCTGTAATTGTTATCCCGGAACGAGAGGTACCTGGAACTAGCGCAAGCATCTGTGCACAACCGATGATAAGTACAATTTTAATCGTCAGTTGAGATATCTCATATTTAGCAGAGGATTGAGAAAAATGGTCAGCCCAACCCAGTAATAGGCCAAAAAATATCGTTGTCAACGCGATGACAATTGTTGTGCGCAGATGAGTTTCTATTAACTCATTAAATAACAAACCCATAATTCCTGCAGGAATGGCTGCTAAAATAATATACCAACCGAGCTGGCTATTAGTCGTTTGCTCACGCTTATATAAGCTAGTTAACCACGCACGGCTAATACTAAAAATATCTTGTCGGAAATAAAAAATAACTGCGAGCAGTGTTCCCATATGAACAGCGATATCAAATGCCAAACCCTGATCAGGCCACCCCAAAATTCCAGAAGGTAGTAAGAGGTGCCCAGAACTAGATATGGGTAAAAATTCAGTAAGACCTTGAATTAATGCTAAGGTGATTATGTGAATAATATCCATTCAATAGTGGCTCATAAATAGTGAATTAAGTCTTGGCAAAATTATTGTTGTTTAATCGGTTTGCAATCAAGTTTTTTTACGGATACGCGCCCGTTTTTTCCAGGAGACTTCGTTACGCAAATAGGTTGGTTCTGCATCTATCGGCTTAATGGTTTTTCCCAGCTGATAATCCTGCCAGGCAAGCACAGCAATATCTACAGCGTTGGAATAAACAGGTTTATTTAGCTGCGTTATTACCTCTTGGCCCAGCTCAATTTTATTGAGTAAATCATATTGCCAACCAGAGCCCGCGGGATAAATTTTAGACGAATTCAAGCGACTAATGGCCTGCTGGCAATCCTCTGGCGAACACACCATCTCGTTTATAATGGGGTTCAAAAAAATATGATTAGGCTTTTTGATCACCTGATACGCTGCACAGTAGACCTCTCCCATACGGGCATCAAATACAGGGATAATACAGGCATTGGCATCTATTTCATTATTACTCAACTGATCAGCACTATGTAGACGTATGGCTGCCTGAGCCATAGTCTGTAAATTAGAAACTGGGATTAAAGGAATATCAGCACCGTAGGCAAGCCCTTGAGCAATGCTGATACAAATACGCAAACCGGTAAAAGAACCCGGGCCACAGCCAAAAGCGATAGCATCGACATTTTTAAGTGCTATACCCTGATCATTCAACAAGCTAGCAACCATAGGCAGTATGCGTTGAGTATGTTCCCTCGCTGCAATAACGCTTGATTCTATAATTGTTTGTTTATCGCTCATTAATGCTACTGAACAAGCGTCTGTCGAAGTGTCTATAGCAAGAATAGTTGGCATAGGATGGTTTATACTAGTGTTATTAATGATGTATATATAATACAAAAAGCCCCTGCGAGTTAAAGCAGAGGCTTTGGATTAGGTGCCAATTTAACAGTATCGGCACTCTCGATATAACTTACTCAAAGGATGAGAAGAGTTGCTTTTGGATCTCTTCTACTTCACCAACACCATTTATCTTAGTAAATTTAGGGGCAGGTTTGCCATTTTGTGACGCCAATGTCTTATAAAATTCAACTAAGGGTTCGGTTTGCTCATGATAAATTTCAAGGCGTTTACGAATCGTTTCTTCTTGGTCATCGTCACGCTGTATGAGTTCTTCGCCTGTTTCGTCATCTAAACCTTCTTGTTTGGGAGGGTTGAAAGTAACGTGATAAATGCGCCCTGAACCGCAGTGAACACGACGGCCGCCTAAGCGATTAACAATAACCTCATCGTCAACATGAATTTCAATGACATTATCGATAATAACACCTGCATCTACTAGTGACTCTGCTTGAGGTATTGTTCTTGGGAACCCATCAAATAAGAAACCATTTTTACAGTCATCCTCACCAATACGTTCTTTTACCAGTGCAATAATCAGGTCATCAGAGACTAAACCACCCGATGCCATAATGTCTTTGGCTTTTAAGCCAAGTTCTGTACCCGCCTTGACAGCTGCCCGCAACATGTCACCCGTAGATATTTGAGGGATACCAAACTTTTCCATAATGTACTTGGCCTGTGTGCCTTTTCCTGCTCCAGGTGCACCTAATAAAATAATTCGCACTCATTAACTCCTAACGGTTTATAACATTCAATTGACTTAATCGGATAACAAACGATAACTTATTATACTAAGAACCGAGGTAAGATAACATGGCAATCAGTAAAATCTCAAGCCAGAGACCTTAGACATTAGCTTACTCTTCTTTGGTATTTTGCCACCACTGCTCAAGTTTTGTTAAATCTTGATCCCGAATGGTCGTTTGCTGCTCTTTAGCTATCTTTTCCATTTTTAAAAAACGGTTCTCAAACTTATTGCCTGCTTGCCTAAGTGCTGTTTCAGGCTCTACCTTTAGGTGCCTAGCTAGATTAATCACACTAAATAATAAGTCGCCGATTTCTTCTGAGACGGCATCTGTCGCAAGTGACATCGCTTTAGCATCTATTTGTGAGCATTCTGCAAGTGCCTCTTTCTTGCCAACGGCCTCCTTTACCTCAGTGATCTCTTCACTGATTTTTGCATAAACACCTTTTGTGTCCGGCCAATCAAAGCCTATCGATGCTGCTCGCTTTTGTAGTTTTATCGCACGCATTGTTGCAGGTAAGGCTTTGGGTATATCTGCCATAAGAGAGCCCTGCCCTTTTATCCTTCTCTCTTTTTGCTTTATGTTATTCCAAGACTCTTTAATGCTCTCTTGTGTGACATTAACTGAACTTGGGCGCTTACTTTGTAATGTGCCATCAGGGAACACATGAGGGTGACGCCTCAATAATTTTGAGGTAATTGCATGCGTTATATCAGTAAAATCGAAGGTATTATCCTCTGTGCCCAGTTGTGCATAAAAAATTATCTGGAAGAGTAAATCGCCAAGCTCGTCCTTAAGTTGATGCAAATCATTTTGCTCGATTGCATCGATAACTTCATACATTTCTTCAATAGTAGAAGGGGCGATAGTTTTATAACTCTGCGCAAGATCCCAAGGGCAACCATACTCTTTGTCACGTAGGCGTTGCATTAGGTATTGCAGATCATCAATTGTGTAATGTTGGCTATCTTCTATCATGAATGCTTTCTTTCTGCAGAGACTATATTTGGTAATTGATTTATTTTTGCGAGAATTCGGCTTAGCTGTGTAAAATCTTTAATTTCAATGCCCAACATCATATCAACGGTGTTAGACCTTCCATTTGATAAAGTTTGCATTGCGGTTACATTAATATGAGCACTATCCAATAGAGTTGTGATATCACGTAAGAGACCTGTACGGTCATAAGCTTCGACAATTATATCGACAGAGTACTTATCTTGAGGAGCCTGTCCCCAACTCACTTTCAAAATACGTTCAGGCTCATCTATTTGTAACTGTAAAAAATTTCTGCAATCCATTCTATGAATAGAAACCCCTCTGCCCTGGGTAATATAACCGCTAATATCATCACCCGGAACTGGATCGCAACAACTAGCAATCGTTGTCATTAGGTTGCCAACACCTTCGATATAAATATCAGCGCCTTTATTGTTAGCTTTACTTGTTGTTAGATGGAGCTGTGGCTTTTTAATTGGGGCAATTAATTTTTGTGCCGCATTAACGACTTGAGTGACGCTAATAATACCCGAGCCAATACTGGCATAGAGCTCGGTTAAGCTTTTTTGCTTAAGCATATTAACAAGCTTTGAAAATTCTATTGCATCAAGTCCTAGGCGTTTTAATTCCTTCTCAAAAACAGAGCGCCCATCAATAATATTTTGCTCACGTGCCCGAGCGCCAAACCAATTTCGTACCTTTGCACGCGCTCTAGATGAATTTAAATACCCCAAGCTTTCAATTAACCAGTTTCGGCTAGGCTCTTCATTTTTGCCCGTAAGAATTTCTACTTGGTCCGATGTCTTAAGCGTATAATTAAGTTGGACAATACGGCCATTCACTTTAGCGCCGCGACAACGGTGACCTATTGATGTATGAACACGGTAAGCAAAATCAAGAGGTGTCGAATTCTTAGGAAGATCAATAATATGGCCCTCGGGGGTAAAAACATAAATGCGATCCTGCTCGACCCAGTCGGAAACTTCCTCAGATAAAGGGCTAATACCTAACTCTTCATGCCAGTCCAATACTTGACGTAACCATTCTATTTTTTGTTCGTAACTATCATTATTAGTAGAACCCGAATCTGTTCCTTTATATCGCCAGTGTGAACAGACACCGTACTCTGCTTCTTCGTGCATAGCTTTAGAGCGTATCTGAACTTCGATCACTTTGTTTTCAGGCCCAACAACAGCGGTATGCAAAGAACGATAGCCATTTTTTTTAGGCGCTGCGATATAGTCATCAAACTCATGAGGAATATTTCTCCACATCGTATGAACGATACCTAAAAGTTCGTAACAATCATGGGTGTTTTCCACCATAATTCTTACTGCACGAATATCATAGACCTCTGAAAAATTAATATTTTTTCTCTGCATCTTACGCCAGATACTATAAATATGTTTTGCCCGCCCATGTATCTCAGCTGTTAAGCCATTTTTTTTAACTTGTGTATTAAGACCATCAACAATTTTATCGATATAGTCCTGTCGGGATAGGCGTTTTTCATCGAGCAATTGAGCAATTCTTTTATAGTCATCGGGTTTTAAGTACCTAAAAGCTAGATCTTCTAATTCCCATTTAATATGGCCAATACCTAAACGGTGTGCCAGAGGTGCATAAATATCAGAGACTTCTTTAGCGACTTTTCGTCTAGATTGTTCATCTGCATTCTTTACGGCCCGAATAGCACAGGTTCTTTCAGCCAGTTTAATAAGAGCGATACGAACATCATCGACCATAGATATCAGCATTTTACGAACATTTTCAAGTTGCTCATCTGCTTCTTTTCCAAAAACATCGGTATTGGTATCATTACGCAATGAACGTATAGCGGCCATTCGCAACACACCATTGACAAGCGTGGTGACTGTTTCACCAAAACTACTCGTCACCTCATTAAGAGAAAGTTTATTTTCGCGTACACTCCGATAGACAATAGCGGCGACAATGGCATCTTGATCTAATTGTAAATCCGATAAGATATCAGCCATCTCTAAACCAGAGATAAAACTATTTGCGTGAGACGACCAAATCTTATCACTCTCTATTGCTTTGTTTTCCGCAATTCGAACTTTCTCTGCAGCATCTATTAATATTTCTTGGGATGGCTCTGATAAATTTGCTTGTTCAGCCACTCTCGCTGCCCACTCCCCAATGTCAATATCGGAAGATAAGTCTCCAGAGTAATATTGCCTAACTTGAACCATCTAGTTAAATTCCTTTTTAGTTAAAGCCGCTGCATATTTTTTATTCAAAACAAACAAACTGATAACTTCGTTATGGTACGTTTGAGGAAACATGTCCATAGTACTCATTTTTTTGAGCATATAGCCATTGTCTGCCAATAATTTAGCATCCCTCGCCAAGGTATTAGGCTCGCAAGATATATATAATATTTTATGAGGCTGTATTCTTTTAATATTTTGACAAATTGTTTTTGCCCCAGCACGTGGAGGGTCAAGGACTATTGCGTCTATTTTTTTACTACTCATATTGTCAAACAATCGAGTAACTATAGCTTCATCAAATAGGTCAGATGCACTAAAAGAGACATTATCACAATCATTAATTTTTGCATTTTTAATGGCCTTAGCAACCATTTTATCGGACCCTTCTATACCAATGATGCTCTCGCAAAGTAGTGATAGAGGAATTGAAAAATTACCCGACCCACAAAACAAATCTAATAGTGCGTGGTTTTTTTCAGGCCGCAAAAAATCTATGGCTCGATTAACCATTTTATTATTAACAAGTGCATTTGTTTGAATAAAATCCTGTGGATGGTATAAAAAGGATACCTCCTTTGTCTCAGTTTCTAGCTTCACCTGTAAGCTATAGCTTTGTTCAGGGTCCACTAAAAAACTATTTGCATCGGTTAAGACTCCTGCTTTTTGTTCTTGAAACCAACAAGCAACCCCATATTTTGTCAATTTTTCGTTTAATCTTTTCCTAATAGGTACGTCAATATGTTTTGTATGCCTGATAACTATTCCTACAGACTCTCCCTTACCAGTAAACTCAATATGCGTCACCGAAGGCTTATGCTTAGTTAGCCAGTCACGTAATGGTTCTATCAATTGATTAAATTCGGCGAGTATTACATGACATTCTTTAATATTAATAATTTCTTTACTATTTTTTTTTCTAAACCCGAATAGCACCTCTTTTTTCTCATAAACAACACTCAAACGGGCTCTTTGCCTATAGTAAAAGGCATCACCAGAAAGCATTGGCAGTATTTTTTCGGGAGTGATGTGTGAGACATGTTTTAGCTTATTTAAAACATTGTTTAATTTAAGAGTTTGTTGTTCGCGGGCATCTAGATGTTGTAAATGACAACCGCCACATTGATTAAAATATTCACATTGTGGTAGGCGACGAGACATGGACGCTTGATGAATAATTGTTGCCAGTCCTTCGCCATAATTACTCTTATCAAAGGTAATATCAGCGTCGACATTTTCCCCCGGTAGAGCATTTCCAATAAAGACAGTCTTACCTTTGTAAGAGCCAATCCCTCGTCCATCATCACTGAGTCGAGTAATCGACAGCGCCTCTACTCTTTGGCTATTTCCTTCCAGCCTTTGAACTGCACTTTTATTAGAGCGATAGCTATTGCGCTTAGAGTTTTTGACCTCGAAGAATTTTGCCATCAGTCATTACACACTATTTATATAATTCATTAAAAGCTTATCATTACTCAAATACACCAGAAGAGAGGTAGCGATCCCCTCGATCGCAAACAATAGCTACAATAACTGCATTGCTTAAGCTTTTACTTAAATCTAGCGCTGCTGCTATAGAACCACCTGACGATACGCCAGAAAAGATGCCCTCTTCCTTTGCCAATGCTCTCATAGTATCTTCCGCCTGTTGTTGACCCATATCAACAACTTGATCAACGTAGGAATCATCATAAATAGAGGGAATATATTCTTTTGGCCAACGCCGTATTCCAGGGATACTTGCTCCGTCAGAGGGCTGTAGACCAACAATTTGTATATCTGGATTTTTCTCCTTGAGAAACCTCGATGTACCGGTGATTGTACCAGTTGTACCCATGGAGCTCACAAAATGGGTAATTGTTCCGCCTGTTTGTTGCCAAATCTCTGGACCTGTTGTTTCGTAATGCGCTAATGGGTTATCGGCATTGGCAAATTGATCTAAAACTATACCTTTACCCTGCTCTTGCATACTAAGAGCAAGGTCACGTGCGCCTTCCATCCCCTCTTCTTTACTCACCAAAATCAGCTCTGCCCCATAGGCAGTCATTGCTTGTTTTCTTTCATTAGTGGCATTGTCTGGCATTATTAGAATAATGGGGTACCCCATTATGGCCGCGGCCATGGCAAGTGCAATGCCAGTGTTCCCACTAGTGGCTTCTATTAGGGTATCGCCAGGTTTAATATTGCCTTTTTGTTCTGCGCGTTTGACCATAGAGATTGCCGGCCTATCTTTTACCGAACCCGCTGGATTATTGCCCTCTAGCTTAGCAAGAATAGTATTAGAGGTATCACCAGGTAATCTTTGCAATCTAACCAGTGGTGTATTACCTATGCACGATTCTATAGTGGGGAAAGTTATCATATGGGTAAACCTTAGCTTCAAATGCTTTAAAAATGGGTATGTCATTCAATTTTACAGCACTAGCCATAAACTTGCTGGTAGCGGAATATAACTACTTATATTGAGACAATAAAGTATCTATTATACACTCAATCATTCTGTCGGCTGACTATCTATTGTCATATTTAAGCAATTTTGTAACCCACATAAGCGAGGATGATTAGCTCATTGATATATCAGTGGTAAAAAATCTCACAGGGTTCCAACATACAGCTCTCCCCTGATCTAATGGCAAAGGCTTCCAAATACTATGTTTAGTCGTTTACTCAATTTTAAAGAAAAGCGTAAAGATAGGCACTCTTCGCCTCGCAATAGGGCAGCTGACCAATTAGCCCGAGTTTTGATTATCGGTGACACGACAATTGATGATTATTTAAGCTCCATATATATGAATGCCAAAAACCTCGTGCTTGATCGAAGTAAAGTGATTAAAGATCTGGATTTATTGCTCAAGAAAAAAGAATATCACTTAATTCTTGTGGGTATAGAAGATAATGCAATAGAAATACTCAACTTAATCCGCCAATCAGAAAATACTGCTCGCCGAATACCTGTCATTGCCATCGAGCCACCCAAAGACCGTAAGCAGCTAATTACTTCCTTATCGAATGGTTTTGATGACTTTTTGGTAAAGCCAGTTAAAAAGACAGATATAGAGAATATATTAACTCGATGGCTGGGAGATATTTCTCTCAAAGCAAGTGATATAAGCTTGGAGGCAGATAAAAATATTGCAGCCAATATTGAGAAACGTGCAACACCTGATACTATTAAAAAGACTGTTGACATAGAAGAATCTCTAAAATACAGCCATCAGAATAATGAATTAGCCAGAGACTTATTGTTGCTTTTAATTAAATCTATTAAGTCAGAAAAAAATAAAGCGATCAACCTATATAGAAATAATGAGTGGGAAGCTTTAGGTGAGTTAGCACACAAATTAAACGGAGGGAGCTGCTACTGTGGCGTACCCGCTTTGCAAGAAAAAACAAAAGCGATGGAAAAAGCTGTTAACACTAAAAATTATAGTGAAATAGAAACCGTTTTCCCTCAACTAATTAGAGCAATGGATGAACTCATTCAATGGAATGAAGCCTATGATCTTGATGTGATCTTTAATCTCGAATAAAGCGGCTGCATAATATTATATGAAGAGCTCCCGGCTTTTAATTTTCTTTCCCGAAGTTAAGTGGTTAATGGCTGTTCTTGCAATAGTTTTGGCCACCTGACGAACCTCCGCTTGCTCATAAGCATTATTTGCAATTGCTAATATAGCAGAACCTGCGAAGGAGTTATAAGAAGCAGCCAACTCCTCATTATCTCTATTTTTATCTATAAACCCTTCATTCGGCAAGTAATAATACTTTTTATCTACCTCAATTTTAGCTTGTGATGCAGAGCTATTAAAATCTATACCATAACCCAGCTCGGACAAGAGTGAAAACTCAAAAAAACGCAGGCTTCCTTCTAAATCGAACTGGCACTTCAACGCGCTTAATAGCCCATCATACAGAGAAAAAATATCCGCATTGGGCTCATCTAAAGGCAACAGGTAAGTTAACAGTTCATTGGCATAAAATGCACTATACAAATACTTACTAGTAAGTTCTTCTGTTCTACCCTTCTCTTTTTCGCAATGGCTTTCAGGAGTTATGGCAATATTAGTAATTTCGGTTGACGTTAGCGTTTTTAGCTGACTCTTTCCTTGCCAAGATATTTTTATTTTAATAAAAGGTTGTAATAGAAAGTTATTTTTCTTTTTTTGTTGGCGTGCACCTTTTGCTATTAAGGTCAGACGACCGAAATTTTCAGTAAAAAAATCCACCAGCAAGCTAGTATCTTTAAATGGCCTTGAATGCAGAACATATGCGTTCTCTAATTCAATTATCATAACGTATTTTGGAAGAGTATTTAAATGTTACTGCTATCATTTATTTGTATCATGATAACCCAAGCTTCTTAGCGCACGCTCATCATCAGACCAACCGGACTTAACCTTAACCCAAGTTTTCAACATAACTTTAAAGTCAAATAGCTCTTCCATATCCTCTCGAGATTGCTGGCCTATCTGTTTAATTCGTGCTCCTTTATCGCCAATTAAAATACGCTTTTGTCCTTCCCTTTCCACAAGAATAAGAGCATCGATATGAATCACTTTTTCTGTCTCTTTAAAATTCTCGATTTCAACCGTCATCTGGTAAGGCAATTCATCGCCCAGTTGCCGCGTTATTTTTTCACGAATTATTTCAGCAGCTAAAAAACGAGAACTTTTATCTGTTAGCTGATCTTCCGGATAAAAGTGCCCATTTTCAGGAAGGTACGTTTGAAGAACATCTAACAAACGGTCCAAGTTCTGATTTTGTAACGCTGAGATTGGCACCACATCATTGACATTAAGAGTATTACTTAGCTTTTGTAGATGCGGCAATAGCAACTCTTTATTATCGATTTGATCGACTTTATTAATAGCTAATATCACAGGGATATTACTACCAGAAAGCCGTTTTGCAACTAACTCATCCTCTGGCAACCACTGTAGTTTTTCAATCACAAAGACTATCGCATCAACATCTTTGATTGCAGTAGTTACGGCATGATTCATATAACGGTTAAGCGCCTTTTTTTGATTATTATGTAACCCTGGAGTATCTACAAATAAAAATTGTGAGGCATTATAATTTTTAATTCCCAATAAATTATGCCGTGTCGTTTGCGGCTTTCGGGATGTAATGCTCAATTTCTGTCCCAAAATATGATTAAGGAGCGTCGATTTACCCACATTAGGTCTACCGACGATAGCAATGTAACCACAGCGTTCTACTTGATTATCAACAGGCATTTTCTTTCTCAACGAATTCTAATATTTTAGTGGCTGCCATTTTTTCTGCTTGCCTACGCGTTGAGGCAGTGGCTACTACTTTATCCGGATATAATTGGGTTTTACAGGATACAGTGAATTTTTGATCGTGGGACTCTCCCTCAATATCAACAACAATATATTGCGGCAAAGGCAGTCGCTTCGATTGTAAAATTTCTTGCAGGCGTGTTTTAGGATCTTTTAAATGTTTATCAATTGAAAGGTTATCAAGACGAGACTTAAATAGACGTAAAATAAATAGCTGGCTTTCCTGCATTCCAGAATCAACAAATATTGCACCAATAATCGCTTCAACGACATCAGCCAAAATTGAGTCGCGACGAAAACCACCACTTTTTAGCTCGCCCTCACCCATAATCAGATAGTCGCTCAAAGAATATTCTCGGGCTATATCAGCAAGCGTCTCGCCTTTAACTAAGCTTGCCCGCAGGCGAGACAAAATGCCTTCATTTTCTTCTGGATAATGATTAAAGATATATTCTGCAATCGTTGTACTCAATACAGAATCACCCAAAAATTCAAGGCGCTCGTTATTTAATTTACTATAGCTTCTATGTGTTAGCGCTAAAACCAATAGAGATTCATCTGTAAATTGATACGCCAACTTTTGTTGTAAACGTTGATAATTAATGGCGATGTTATTCACACATTTATTCCGCAGCTGGACTACAGCATTCTTCTGGGCGTGTGCTATCTAGCACATTAGTAAATGTTAATACTACATCGACATTAAACAAAATATCCACACGCTCTTCATAGTTAACTGTAACCAAGATGACATTCTTCTTCTTAGTTACTTTTAGTGCATCCGTAGGTTTTCCTCGGACAGAATTTATAGTAAATGTTTTATTAAGTTTAGAGCGTACCTGATTAGGTGTCATTGTAGGAAAAGCACTATCTTCAGCAAGCCCTTTAAGTGTTGAGACAACAAATCGGTTATCCAAGTAAAAGGGAGTTAACTTCGCCGCTATTGTAAAAACAACTCCAAAGACTGCAATAACAAATAGCCAACCGATAGACGATAGCCCTTGCTGCCGTTTTAAAGTAACCATCATATTCCCCTCTTTTAATTAGTTTATTTATGGGTAACTATAATTTTAAAGCATTTACTCAATAGAGCCCGCGCGCGAAAAACTTGGCAGGCTAGTCAAGCCCTCCCAATGCATCCATATAGCAAACGCTTTACCAACAATGTTTTTCTCTGGCACTGGACCCCACACACGGCTATCGGAACTTTGGTTTCTGTTATCGCCCATCATAAAGTAATGGCCTGCCGGAACCGTATAATTACGGATATAGCGCGGGGTGTAGTGAAACTCGGAGTATACAATATCTTTCCTTATCTTGTGCTTTACCTCTCCTAACTGCTCGTCCAGAATTTCAAAATTCGGTCGTGCAGAAGGTAATCTTGCTTGCAGCGTTTCAGGTATCTTTTTGCCATTAACGAATAACTCATTATTAATATAATTAATTTCATCGCCTGGAAGCCCAATAACACGCTTAATAAAATACTGTTTCCTATGCGGTGGAAAAAACACCATAACATCACCACGTTTAGGCTTATTAAGCTCAACAACTTTGGTTCTTATAACAGGCAATCTTATACCATAGGTAAATTTATTGACTAAAA
Source organism: uncultured Pseudomonadales bacterium (assembly GCA_947488935.1). Taxonomy (GTDB): domain Bacteria; phylum Pseudomonadota; class Gammaproteobacteria; order Pseudomonadales; family Cellvibrionaceae; genus CANLBN01. The sequence continues at coordinate 571,927 of CANLBN010000002.1, read as the reverse complement.
TAAAATCCCCTATCTCAAGAGTGGGAATCATTGATCCCGACGGTATTTGAAAAGGCTCTGCAATAAATGAGCGCAATACTAATACAATAAAAAGAACAGGGAAAAAAGATTTTGAATACTCAACAACTGCAGGCTCCGCAGCGGATTCTTCACGCCTTTTAGAAAGCACTAGCTTATCCAGAAGAATAACCAAGCCCGATAAAAAAACGACAATGACTAAGATTAAAGGAAAATTAATATCCATAAATTATTTATCCGGAGATGTTATTATTTATCAACTTTTAAAACGGCTAAAAATGCTTCTTGGGGTATTTCAACATTACCTACTTGCTTCATACGCTTTTTTCCCGCTTTTTGTTTTTCTAAGAGTTTTTTCTTACGACTAATATCACCACCATAGCATTTTGCAGTCACATTTTTCCGCAGTGCTTTAACTGTTGTTCGCGCCACAACTTGCCCACCCAATGCTGCCTGAATGGCAACATCAAACATTTGACGAGGGATCAATTCTTTCATCTTTTCAGTGAGTGCACGACCACGCCCCTGCGCATTATCCTTATGAATAATTAATGCTAGTGCGTCTACTTTATCGCCGTTAATCAATACATCCAAACGTGTAAGTGGTGCTTTTTGAAAACGTACAAAACTATAATCAAGCGAGGCAAAGCCTCGACTAACAGACTTAAGGCGATCAAAGAAATCCATAACGACTTCATTCATTGGTAACTCATAGCGTAGTGATACTTGCGAGCCTACATATTGCATATCTTTTTGCACACCTCGCTTTTCGATACACAATGTAATAACAGCCCCCAGATGAGCTTGTGGTACTAAAATGTTAGCTTCAACTATAGGCTCCCGCATTTCATTGACATAGCTTGCATCGGGTAGTTTAGAAGGGTTATCAACAGATATTATTGTCCCGTCATTCTTTTCTACTTGAAAAACAACGGTGGGTGCTGTTGTAATTAAATCGAGATTATATTCACGCTCCAAACGCTCTTGAATAATCTCCATATGCAGCATACCTAAAAAACCACAACGGAAACCAAAGCCAAGCGCGTCTGAACTTTCTGGCTCATAAAATAATGAAGCGTCATTTAATGTTAATTTTGCTAAGGCCTCTCGAAACGATTCATAATCGTCGGAACTAACAGGGAATAGGCCAGCGTAAACCTGTGGTTTTACTTTTTTAAAACCAGGCAAGGCATCCACTTCTTCGTACAGGTTAGCGTGTGTTAGAGTATCCCCTACAGGAGCACCATGTATATCCTTAATACCCGCAACAACAAAGCCAACCTCTCCTGCTTTTAATTCTTTAAGGGGCAAGCGTTTGGGAGTAAACACGCCGACACTATCGACAACATGAGATTTACCAATAGATTTAGTGACAATTTTTTCACGTACTTTTAATATTCCTTGCTTAACTCTCACAAGAGAAACCACGCCTAAATAATTATCAAACCAAGAGTCGATAATAAGCGCCTGCAAAGGGGCATCGACATTCCCAACTGGTGCAGGGACATTATTCACTAATTCTTCTAAAACCTCTTGAACACCTAAGCCTGACTTAGCGCTACAGCGAACGGCATCTATCGCTTCTATGCCGATTATTTCTTCGATCTCTTGAGCAACACGCTCAGGATCAGCTTGCGGCAAATCCATTTTATTCAAAATAGGAATAACTTCTAAGCCCTGTTCAATGGCGGTATAACAATTAGCAACCGACTGTGCCTCGACACCTTGAGCAGCATCGACAACCAATAATGCACCCTCACAAGCAGCAAGCGAGCGTGAAACCTCGTAACTGAAGTCGACATGCCCAGGCGTATCAATAAAGTTTAGCTGATAGATTTTTCCATCACGGGCGGTATAGTCTAAAGTAACACTTTGCGCTTTAATGGTAATACCACGCTCACGCTCAATATCCATTGAGTCGAGAACTTGCGCCTCCATTTCACGTGCAGATAAACCACCACAATCCTGAATAAATCGATCCGCTAGGGTCGATTTACCATGGTCAATATGGGCAATAATAGAGAAATTACGAATATGGCTTAAATCTGTCACTATGGGGTAAACACCGTCAACTGAGGATAAAAAACGAGGTGCAGGATTTTACCCCATAAGCTTGTTATGTTCTATGAATGACTTAATATTCACAAAAAAGAATAGAAAAGAAGGCCTATATCAATAAAATACCGCTCCAATTACAAAGAGTACTCTAAAAACTGGAGGTTTTAGCATCATCTAGAACTAAGTTCTTGATAACAAGACTGCGGCAGCCGCTCAATAGGTAAAGCCTGAGCTTATATTGCTTCTCTTTACCTATATACTTGGAGAAGAAGGTTAATTGGATAGGCCCTTATGCACAGGACATAATAATATCTCCTTAAGAGTAACACTCCTGTTCCAATGCAGTACGTCATGGATGAGGAAAACAGTGTAAATCACTCTAGCCGCTCTAGCGTGAGTAAGCTTTGCTTTGCATCAAGGCCACCCGCATAACCTGTTAACTGACCATTACTGCCAACCACTCGATGGCAAGGAATAATAATAGACAAGGCATTAGCGCCATTAGCATTAGCAACAGCACGAACAGCCTTCGTGTTGCCAACACGTTGCGCAAGCTGCATATAACTTACTGTCTCGCCAAAGGGGATTAACTGTAGCTGCTGCCAAACATGCTGCTGAAAACGGGTACCTGCAAGAGCAAGAGGAAGATCAAAGTCTCGACGATTCTTTGCAAAATACTCATTAATTTGTATTAAAGCCTTTGAAATCAATGTGCAATCTCCATTAATAATCTCAGCATTAAAGTACTGTTTTAGCCTCATATCGATAGTTTTTCGTGATTTTCGGTCTAACCAATCACATAAACATAACTTACCATCAATTGAACCAAGCACTATCGTCCCACAAGGTGTTTCGTGATACCTGATTATGATTTTATTCATACTTAGCGCGTGGTATAAATAATTAAGGAGCTATTAAGCCCCTTAATTATTGTATGTAGTTTATTTATTAATAATGACACTTCTAAAGAGAGGAGAGCCTCGTCGCACTACTCTTATTGGTAAAGGCTTATTAGCTGGTAAAGATTTTTCTATTTTCTGGAAATTTTTAACAGAGACTACCTCGTCAAAACCCAACTGAACTAAAACATCACCTGCTTGAAGCCCCGCTTTATCAGCTGGGCTATCTTTTACAACGTTGTTAATAAGTACACCTTCAACATTATTTGCTTCTTTTACATCATCAGGGATTTCTTCTACTTGTAAACCTAACCTGCTCTCGATTGCTCTTTCTGCCGAGGCAAGTGGTTCGGCGTCGCTTGCACCACGAGTACCAACGGTAACGTCAATATTAACCTGTTTACCCTTACGCATAATAACAGCCGAGACAGTAGAACCAGCACGAGTAGGACCAACCGCATGGGGAAGATCAGAGGATGTTGCCATTTTACGCCCATTGAACTCTAAAATAATATCACCGACTTTTAGCCCGCTTTTTTCAGCTGGACCATTAGGTTCCATTTGAGCAATAAGGGCACCTTGAGGCTTATCTAAACCAAACGACAAAGCGAGATCTTTATCAACATCTTGAATAACAACACCCAGCCAACCGCGATCAACTCTGCCATTGTCTTTTAATTGAGCAACGACATCTTTTGCAAGATTAGAGGGTATTGCAAAAGAAAGTCCAATTGAACCACCTGAGCGTGTATAGATTTGTGAATTAATACCAACAACATCACCATCTAAATTAAATAGCGGACCACCAGAATTACCTGGATTAATAGAAACATCAGTTTGTATGAATGGCACATAGTTTTGATTACCGTCAGAAGGAATACTTCGACCTATCGCACTGATAATACCTTGGCTAGCAGAAAAATCTAAACCAAATGGTGAACCAATGGCTAACACCCACTCTCCTACTTTTGCTTTATCTGAATCGGCAAATTTAACAAAAGGCAAATTCTTTTCTTTAATTTTTAACAAAGCTAAATCGGACTGAGGGTCAGTGCCAATAATGTCGGCATCGTATTCACGTCGATCAATAAGCCTTACGACAACGCTTGTTGCCCCCTCGACGACATGATTATTAGTAATGACATAGCCATCTTTTGAGATTAAAAACCCAGACCCTGATGCACTTGCATTACGCTCTGGGGCACGCCTAGGATCTAAAAAATGCTTGAATATATCAGGCACATTATCAGGCAATTGATTTTCTGAACGAGAGCTAGCTTTTCTCTTTGATTCTGCTGTGATTTTTACAACAGCAGGGGATTTTGATTCAATTAAATCAGTAAATTCCGGCAATGAACGCGCATTTGATGTTACTGCCCAACAAAAAATCGTTAATAGAATGCTGCACTTCAAGAACCATGATTTTAATTGCATATATACTTCCTCGTTAATATTACCGGCTCATTAATCAATGAATAAGAATTTAGTTTATCGTGTTGACTCATAAGTCAGATCACTGTTATTTACAATAGTGAGCGGCTCTTCTTCAACTACTTTGGGTTGGAAACGCTGATCATCTTTATATTTGTCTGAAAAAAACCTGATTAGTAATCCACCAAAAAATAGGCCTAAGCTTGCCATGAAAATAATTAATAATTCATTGTTATAATAATATTGTGTAATGGCTCCAAACAACATTAATAAAATCAACGGTAACAAATATAAAAATAGAGATGCCTTAACAACAATACTCTCAGGCAAACCGATAGTTATCAATTGATTTAACCGGTAGCGCGATGATGGGTGATTATTATCGAGTAAAACACGCAAATAATTAGGCTTTGCGCCTAAACCTGCAAGCAATGCTTGGCCACAGCCTTTTTTGGCAACACAAGAACCACAGGTAGATAACTGTATAGTTTCTACCCATATAGCATTATTCTCTACTGCTACCACTCTTGCTTGCTCTTTTAACATAATTAGTAGACCCACCAATAAAAAATTAGTTTGAAAATATTTTATCTAAAGGTTTATACACCGAACAAATCAAATAGGTTTAACTGAAACGGCAATTCGACGTGCGGTTTCTATAGGAACCTCTCCTACAATAGCGATGCTTTTATCAGATGACGGCTCAGAACTAATAACAACTACCGTGGCCCCATGCTGTGCGGTTGCTTTTTTTAATTTATTATTACTACGACCAATAATAAATACTGATATAGAGACTAAGCCATCAGTAAACATTAATACTTGCTCACCCTGAGTAGTAATGCGGTTACCTCCAGAAACAAAGCCCTCCGGCAACCATGATACTTTCCATGCAGGCTCAAACTGCTGTGTGTGGCAAGGTTCGGCCTCTGGAACACGCCAGAGATAGTCCGGCTCATCAGTAATATCTAATGCCGTGTCCGCATACAAAAGATCGATAGCAACTGTTTGTAATCGCTCAATAATCACCGAATCATGATAAGTAACTGCACGTAATAGAAGGCCTGTCTCCTTATCAATACTGTATTGATAAGCATACCTTAGATTATCTTTAGGTAAGATTTCAAATACTATCGCCTCACGATCAGCAATTCGCTCGGATTTGCTCGATTTTAGCGTATAAGCGGTCAAGGTATTATCTGACGGATTGGTGGGCCAAAGCCCCCAGCGCGTCTCGCCATTTAGACAAGCATTTAATTTTTGTCGCCTAACCACTTGGCGGCGTGGCCCATCCATAAATATTAGCTGCTCTTCGACTACATTATCTTTAATGTTATGAGCCAGCCTATATGTTGTAATAAAGCCGTTGGCCTCATAGGTCATCAGACTATGAAAATCGATAGATCGGTTGGCCTCTGCCATTACTTTAAATAGGCTTGCTAAAGAGTCAATAGCGACGGGTATTGATGAATTTAATTTTGACTGGGTCGTTAACGTAGATTCGTTAACTGGCTTGATAAGCGGGCGAGCACTGTCATTACTTAAGTGCTTTTTTTCAACTAATGCAGTTTGCTCCCCATAACTATTAACAGCTATGAAGAGCAAAATTAGAGTCAGTAATAAATGTTTTGGCATTAATCAGCCCAAAGATAAAGTATGAGCTTATAGTACTACTTAATACGTTTAATCACTACGGTGTAATTCCTACACAGTGCAATTGTAAGTATTATTCACCATCCGGAACTCTCACAAATGGTGTAACGCCATTTTGAGTATTTTGAGCGGCATTTTCAGCATGCTCACGTATTAAACGCTGCGCTTCTTGCTCTAAGCCCTCTTGTACTCGCTTTTTTGTTTCTTCGTTCAAAATTATTTGTGCTGGCTTTGACTCTTGCCCAACAACTCGTACAGTTGTATCAACACCTAAGTCAGGCTGTCCAGATGATACAGGAGCAACAGGTGTTTCTGGTGCAGTAGCAATATTCGTTGCTGTATCATTTGGGCTAAACTGCACACCAACAACAACGGCACCTGCGACAGAGGCCGCTACTGCAAATCGCCCAATATTGGACCAAAGGTTCACAATTTTACCTTTACTCTTGACAGTATCTACATCAGCATCGACTGTATTTGCAGACAATTCAGGCTCATTATCAATGGCCTCTGAGATAGCGGCAGATAGGTCAATAGACCCAAAGCCTGAATCCGCTTCTTTGCGAATAGCAGCACTAGCAAGCTGGTATCGCTGCCATCGCTTCGCTAACTCAGCATCTTCAGATTTGAGGATACGTCTAACTTCCATATCAGAAGCTTCTCCATCTAGCATTGCAGATAAAGATTCGTTTATTTTTTGCTCGGCAGTTTGATCAGTTGATGACATAAATAGATACCAAAAAATTATTTATATAGTGATTTCATGTTTATGACTAGGTACATACGACAAAGTTCACAGAAAGATCAAAAAAACATATGTATTTTTAATATATTCAATAGTACTGAACTATATACCTACTCTTTATAAGCTAGAATAACCTAACCTTAGGACATTAGAGGTTTGACAATTTTATCTATTGCCTCACGAGCCCTGAAGATTCTAGACCTTACGGTGCCAACGGGGCACTTCATGATCTCAGCGATCTCTTCGTAGCTAAGGCCTTCCATTTCTCTCAACGTAACCGCTGTGCGTAAATCTTCTGGAAGGTTAGTAATAGCATTTTCTACCGCTGCCTGCAATTGATCACAAAACAAACTACTTTCAGGGGTGTTAAAGTCTTTGAGGTTATCATTACCTACAAAATGCTCAGCATCTTCAACATCTACATCTGTTGCAGGTGGCCTACGGCCACGAGATATTAAATGATTTTTAGCCGTGTTAATGGCAATACGATACATCCAAGTATAAAAAGCGCTATCACCACGAAAATTGGCAAGCGCCCTATAAGCTTTAATAAAAGCCTCTTGAACAACATCGTGAACATCTGCTGAATCGCGCACATAGCGATGTACAACAGAAATTATCTTATGCTGGTACTTTAACACGAGCAAATCAAATGCTCGCTTATCCCCCTGTTGAACCCGTTTAACCAATTGTTGATCAGTATCCGGCGCTTTCTGCGCGGCCATATGCACTCCCTAACTATCTCTTTTATAAAAGTAGGTGACCAAGTTTTTATTCTTAATGACCAATACACAATTCGGTAATACATTGATACGAATAATAATGGTTTTTATTCCGAAGCTCTGACGCACTTTATCCCCATAAGTTCCAAAGTGCTATACTGCGTTTTTCGTATTGCCCAAATATAACCTAGTAGTTTAACAATGAATCACTATTTTCGTCACGACATTCTTATCATTGGTAGCGGAGCTGCTGGTCTTGCATTAGCTCTTAACCTCTCTAAACACGCAAAAATTGCTGTTTTGAGCAAAAATAGACTACAGGACGGCTCCACCTGGTATGCACAAGGTGGTATTGCCGCTGTGCTCGACAATAAAGACTCTATCGATGACCATGTAAAGGACACCATTAAAGCTGGTGGTGGCTTATGTCATCCAGATGCCGTGAAATTTACCGTTGAAAACAGTGCCGATGCTATTGCATGGCTAATTGAGCAGGGGGTTAATTTTACCCGAAATGAAAACAATGATGACTTCCACCTCACTAAAGAAGGCGGACATAGCCACAGAAGGATCATCCATAGTACTGATGCGACAGGCAAGGAAGTTCATAGCACTTTAATAGAGCGAATTAAGAGCTCTGATAATATTGATTTATTTGAGCAACACATTGCAGTTGACCTCATCCAGCAGGCAGATGCATCGAGTAAAAGGCTTCGCTGTAGTGGTGCCTATGTATATAGTCGTGAACAAGATAGAGTTTCTACATTTCAAGCAAAGATTGTGATTTTAGCCACAGGAGGTGCCAGTAAAGCCTACCTTTACACCAGTAATCCAGATGGTGCTAGCGGTGATGGCATTGCGATGGCTTGGCGCTCTGGGTGCCGTATTGCGAATATGGAATTTAATCAATTTCACCCAACTTGTTTATATCACCCTAAAGCAAAGACTGTTTTATTAACCGAGGCTCTTAGGGGTGAAGGCGCTTACTTAACGCTTCCCAATGGTGAGCGATTTATGCATCGCTTTGACTCGCAAAAAGAACTTGCGCCTAGAGATATAGTAGCCCGGGCAATTGACCACGAAATTAAGCGTCTAGGCTGTGACCATTTGTATCTCGATATCAGCCATAAACCAAAGGAGTTTATTGATACTCACTTTCCAAATGTTAAAGAAAGTTGCCTAACTTACGGTATTGATATTACTAAAGACCCCATACCCGTTGTACCTGCGGCCCATTATACCTGTGGTGGCATTATGGTTGATAAAAATGGGCAAACTGACCTACTCAATTTATACGCTATTGGTGAGACATCCTTTACTGGCCTGCACGGTGCTAATCGTATGGCGAGCAATTCACTGCTTGAGTGTATTGTTTATGCCCGCTCTGCGGCCGAACATATTCAACAAAACATTGCGCTAATTGATGAAACCGACACACCCAAAGAGTGGGATGAATCAAGAGTTAAAGATTCCGATGAAGACGTTGTTATCGCACATAATTGGGATGAGTTACGACGATTCATGTGGGATTATGTCGGTATTGTTCGCACACAAAAAAGGCTTGAACGCGCCCAACACAGAATTAAACTACTGCAAAGAGAAATAGCCGATTATTATAGCAACTATAAAGTAGGAAATGATTTGATCGAATTGCGCAACTTAACAACGGTTGCCCAATTAATTATACGTTCGGCAATGGAGCGAAAAGAAAGCAGAGGTCTACACTACTCTCTAGATTATCCTAATTTGGGGCGCATTGCTCGAGACACAATACTAGTCCCTACAAATTTTGCTGCGCAAAACATTATTGTTGATAAGCTCGAGTGAGCGATTTTAGCTAAGGTAAAATAATAGTGAAAACGCCTCCATTTAAACTACCTCCATTGGATAACTCTATCTCACCTCTATTGTCACCTTGCTTATGAAAGCTGGCAATTTTTGCCGCAAAAAATAGTCCTAATCGAGTGCTATCTGCACTACTGTTTTTATTATTTTCAGGCAATGCTGCTTGCAGCATAAAATCAGGAAAGCCAAAGCCATCATCCTCAATATTTATCGATAAGCGATCGCCCTTACACTTTGCCGATAATTTTATTTTAGATTTCGCATAGCGAGAGGAATTAATGAGGATATTATGAATAACGTTTCCCAGTAGTTCATTATCATAAAACCACACAAGATCATCATCACAATCTATAATAACTTCGATATTTTTCGTTTTAAACAATACATCATTTCTAGCAACTTGATCTTCAAATGTCTCAACAACATAGTTCTCATCGATACTAAAAGGCAAGCTTTTATTCTGTAGTCGATAAATATTTAACAACTGTATCAACTCCGAATTAATGCGCGACGCTTCGTATTGCAATATAGAGATATGATTTTTTTGATCATCATTCTGCGGCGATGACTCCTGTATCATTTCTTCTAACGACCCCAACAGCATGGACAATGAATTTTTCATATCATGGACACTAGATGCTAAAACAAATGAAAAGTCTAATTGGTCGTCACTCGATTGGCTACTACTAGAAGGTAGTGCTTCTTTCATGAATTCATCCATATCATACATATCGGACATTATTTAACTCCTTTACTGATAAGCATGGCACTCAACATACTTTGCAGTTGTTGACAACGATGAAAATGGATATCGTCACCTTTTATATGCTTTTTAAGGAATGCAAGTATTTCTGTACACCGAGCAATGCTGGCAGGATCTTTACCAACATCTTTCATATGCCCTATCATTGCTTGCACAAGGTTCAATTTTACAGCGGTAAAACGCGGGTACTTTTTTTCTAAGCGGCCAAAACATGCAATCGCAGCACGATTATTTTTTGCTTTATATAAGCCTATTCCCTTTTTATTCTCTTCTTGCAACATAGCTTTTCCCTTTTCACTGACAGGCTCAGACATTAAGTAATCTATTTTTTCTAACACAGATTGGTTATCGCTATATTTTTTAAGTAATTCTTTGGACTTAAGTACAGCGATATCAAATTGCTGATTACAGATGTGACTATTAACAACCTCTACTTCAATATCAGAGGATACATTCTCTTGCTTTTTTAAAGAATCCAAAATAGGCTGAATAATCTCTTTAGATTTTTTATTTAATTTCTGTAAACCTAATATTTGGCTTGAATAAATTTTAGCGAGCATTTTAGTTTCTGGGTTCACCTCGTCTTTATCATCAATCATTGATAAAGTCTTCATAGCCTCTTGCGCAATGTCATTGGCCTTATCTGGATCTTGTTCAAAAAACCGGATAGCTGATTTTGCAAAATTCATTTGATTTCGAGTATTAAAATGCGCCGTATTGGCGCCATACCGTAATGTTTTACGATATGCATGTGCTGCTATTTCTGCATCACCATTCCCCATCGCTACCTCAGCCAATGACAATTGCCTATTAAGTGACATTGGAGAGACCTCAACAGCTTGCTCAAATATGTTTTGTAGTTGTTCATTATTATTAATCGCTTGATATGCTTGGGCCAAAATATCATAAGCTTTCATACAAGCAGGCCTTGCTTTAATAATATCTTTTAACCATTCGATGGCCTTTTCAGCATTACCTTGGGCTAACTGTATTCGGGCAAGTCCAACTTGTGCCCACTCAAGCGCCCTTACCTCTAATGTAGTGCGGCATATCATCTCTGCTTTTTCAAATTGTTGAGTTTCTATGTAGAGATCTGTTAATAGTTTTTGACAATCCATACTGTAGCGCGATTTATCAGCTACTTTTTTTTCTAATTGTGTAATGGCTGTGTTTTTATCGGCTTTATTTAAGGTTGTATAAATATCTAGCAATTCTTTACGCTTATTTAGCAACCTTTTTAGGCGTTGTTCTATTGTTTTTGTCGATATCGGTTTGGTTAGGTAGGCATCGGGCTCACAATCGTAAGCCGACATCACAACATTACGGCTCGTCTCAGCAGACAGTAGAATAAATATATCTTGGGCTCTTATACGCTTGGCCTTGCGGAGCTCTTCTAAGACCTGTTGGCCATTTTTCCCCTTACCTAAATTATAGTCACAGAGTATTAAATCATAATGGTTTTTTTTACAGGCCTTAAGTACCTCATCTCCAGATTTTGCACTATCGACATACTTAAAACCTAGTTCACGCATGATTTTATTGAGGGTTTGCCTAAAACTGTTGAAATCATCAACAATGAGAACATGTAATTGGCTATAGGCTGCAGTAGACATAAATGAAGATCACAACTAGTAACTTTATCGGTAATTCTAAGAATAGACCAATATTGACTAATGCGCTGAGTTCAAGAGATTTATTGTGCCCCGCTTTATCCACCGTTATAATTAATCTCTTTAAAAAGCTTAATCTTTATGTCCGACAAATCAGCTCTTGATACGCTATATTCCAACAAACTTACTGATATCAGTCATTTTAGCTTTAATGACGAGGTCGTTAATGTCTTTCCTGACATGATTACGCGATCTGTTCCTGGATATAACACTATATTGGGAATGATTAGTGATTTAGCAGGGCGTTATGTACAGGCAAACAGCACCTGTTATGACTTGGGATCCTCTCTTGGGGCGGCAAGTCTGGCAATGCGTGGCGGCATAGAAGCCGATAATTGCCAGATCATCAGTGTCGATAATTCAAAAGCAATGATCGCACGCTGCGAAAAGGTCGTGAGCGCCTCGACAAATAACGCAGTTAAGGAAAATGAATCACCACTAACCCCCATTACTTTATATTGTAGTGATATCGAAGACGTTTCCATCGAAAATTCATCAATGGTGGTATTAAACTTCACCTTGCAGTTTATCCCCCTAGAGAAACGTTTAGCACTTTTACAAAAAATTTATGACGGCTTACTACCCAATGGCGTGTTACTTTTATCTGAAAAAGTCGTTTTCGATGATAAGCCTCATCAGCAATTAATGACGGATCTTTATCATAATTTCAAACGAGCCAATGGCTACAGCGATCTTGAAATCGCGCAAAAAAGAACAGCACTTGAAGAAGTACTAAAGCCAGAGACCCTCGAATACCATAAAGAGAGGTTAAAAGCCGTCGGTTTTAATAGCGCCGACACGTGGTTTCAATGCATGACATTTGCCTCACTGATTGCTATTAAATCTTAAACTCCACCTTTTTTAGTGAAATATTCATCAATGATTAACTACTATGCATCTCTACTGCGTTTTTTAGAGCATGAGCAACGCTCTGACTGGGCACAGCAACTACGCCCTCAAATTGACCAAGGCTTAAGCTTTCAACGTTTTGGAGATTTGCACCAGTGGGTCGATGCACTCAAACAATTACCCGAACTACGTGCTAAAGAAGTTGAGCTAAAGCATGGTGTCAGTATAGGTATATCCTCAGAAATCAGCAGTTCTCAACAACAACATATTCAAGGTTTGTTTGAACAATTGATCCCTTGGCGCAAAGGCCCCTATTCCTTATTTGGTATTGATATTGACACCGAGTGGCGCTCAGACTGGAAATGGGATCGAGTGACCAAGCATATTAACCCCTTAGCCAATAGACGTGTTTTAGATGTGGGTTGTGGTAATGGTTACCATTGCTTACGAATGTTAGGTGAATCAGCCCAACAAGTTATCGGAATAGACCCATCGCCGCGATTTGTGGTCCAGTTTCTCATGCTCAAACACTTTTTGGGTCAAATACCTGTCGATGTATTGCCTATTGGTATTGAGGCCTTACCCGAAAATTTACAGTTTTTTGATACGACGTTTTCGATGGGTGTACTTTACCACCGTCGCTCTCCTATGGATCATCTACGAGAGTTAAAAGCGACACTCAAACCTGGTGGGCAGTTGGTATTAGAAACACTGATTATTGATGGAAAATTGGGCGAATGCTTAGTCCCTGAGGACCGCTATGCGATGATGAGAAATGTCTGGTTTTTGCCCTCTGCACCCACATTATTGAGTTGGCTAAGCAAGGTAGGTTTCGCTAACGCCTCTGTAATAGATATCAGCAAAACAACTATCGAAGAACAGCGCAGTACCCAGTGGATGCGCTTTCAGTCCTTACAGGATTTTTTAGACCCCAAAGATCACACAAAAACAGTAGAAGGCCACCCTGCACCACTACGCGCTACCTTTATTGCCGACCTATAAAAAATTTATTCACTATTAAGCGACTGTTTAAGCTTCTCACACCACTGCTGAATTCGGCTATCAGTAAGATCTTCTTGTTGGTCTTCATCCAGAGCGAGCCCAACAAACTGCTTAGTTGTTTCATCAAACGCTTTAGAGGCTTCAAATTCATAGCCCTCTGTTGGCCAAAAGCCAATTATTTTTGCGCCATTATTCACCAGTACATCGTGTAACATGCCCATGGCATCTAAAAAATAATCGCCATAGCCAAACTGATCCCCAAGCCCAAATAACGCAACTGTTTTTCCAGAGAAGTCTATTTCTTCGAGATCATCCCAAAACTCCTCCCAATCTGATTGTATCTGACCAAAATCCCATGTTGGGATGCCTAATATCATTAATTGATAATTAGCAAAGTCTAATTGTGTAACATCAGCGATATCATGCACATCTACCATTGATTCCTCAAATTGAGATTCAATTCGATAGGCAACTGATTCTGTATTACCTTCATCACTGCCAAAAAATAACCCAATTTTCATCCAACATCTCAACTAGTCAATAGTTTTACCATGAAGCAATTGATGTCTATCAAGCGAGTCAAAAAGTCGATAGCTTGACGCTTGCCGCACAGCAATTAACATAAAACACTACAATTAGTAGTAATTTACTAAAAATTTGACATAAAAGCACAACATTTATACTTTTAATATAAAAAATGCCCTTATTTTACAGATCGGCAGTAATTTACCGCTTTTTCATGGTAAGAGGAGAAAATAAGCAGTCAAAATACTGACTAAAGTTAACACTTAAATTTAAATTATTTTTAAGTGATTGATTTATAATAATTTTTACAAGTAAATAAAGTTGGCACAAGTTTAGCATTAATAGTTTCGAGTGGTAAATTTATGTCAAGGAAACAGTGTCATTAATAGTGATAAAACAAAACCTCAAAATAGATGGAAGGCACTATTAATAGTTTTAGTAACGAGAGATTAATTTAAAGGTAGAAAAGTATGGCCTCAATCGTCAGTTCACGATCAAGTTCTCCTCAGCAGGAATATCAAGCTGCAGACTACTCTATTGCTCAAGCTGTCCAGCAAGAATTAGGGGCAAATGCGCAATACAAATTAACGTCTTTATTACAGACTACGATTGAAATAGAGCCCTTATTTGAATTATTTTTTGGTCAAATTCAACACTTGCTAAAACTAGGCAGTTGCCAGTTTATCAACCAAATTAAGAATATTGAAATAAAATTGGGGACAACGAATTCGCACAATTGTGATTACTCCTTAAATATTCAACAACAATATCTAGGCAATATTAGCTTTTCTCGCAAGCAACGCTTTTCAGAAGCCGAGTTAGCTCAACTGGAAAACCTATTAAGCACACTTGTATACCCATTACGTAATGCACTGAATTATCGAGATGCACTTAATCAAGCCCTTAGCGACCCGCTAACTGGCTTAGGTAATCGTGGGGCATTGGAACACTCCTTAGAGTATCAGTGGCAAATGGCACAAAGATACGAGCAAGACCTTGGCGTGCTAATGATAGATATCGACTTCTTTAAAAAGGTAAACGATACTTATGGGCATGATATTGGTGACTATGTCATTAAGCATGTTGCCGAAAGCATTAATTCAACAACACGACAAACAGATATGGCCTTTCGCTACGGCGGAGAAGAATTTCTCGTATTGTTAAATAAAACAACTCCTCTTGGCTCGACTATTATTTCTGAACGCATACGCGAGAATATTGAAAACTTGGCGTTAGTTGATAATAAAGGGCTACCCATAAAAATAACGGTAAGTATTGGTGGCACGCATTTACGACCCGGTGTAAGCACGCATCAATTAAAACAAGAGGCCGATAAAGCGCTCTATCACGCAAAAGAGAATGGTCGTAACCGTGTTGATTTTTATGAAAATGAAAATAGCAGTAGTCACTCTGGTGAGTTATCGATTTAATCTCCCATTATAAACTGCCTCATTAGTAACTATTCCGTCGTAGTACAGTACAACGCGATTTTATTTGGCTATTTATACCTAAAAAGGGAACTTATCAGCCTTACTTTAGCCTATAACCTTTAATCTAACCCTAAAGGTTAATGCGCATGGCTCACAATACTATTCAAACTAACTTCTCCAGACGCTCACTGATTAAATCCGGATTAATAGGCGGTGCTGCAATAGCTTCTGGAACTATCGCTCCTTTACTCAAAGCACAAAATACAAGAGGTATTAAAGGCGTACCTGCACCAGAACTCTCTGTACCCTATTGGATAGATGCTAACGGCAAAGAGCAACAGCCATTTTCTGTGTTGGTACAAAAAGGTAAGTGGGTATACTTGAAGTGCTTCCAAGATTGGTGCCCTGCATGCCACTCTATAGGTTTTCCTAACCTGCAAAAATTAAGGGCCGCATTCCCAGACGATAGCAAAGTTGTTAGTGCCGTTATTCAAACAACCTTTGAAGGTTTTTCGACAAATACAGCAGACGCTTTACGTAAAAATCAACTGCGATACGAATTAGACTTACCTTTTGGGCATGATGCAGGCAATAGTGACTTACCCCACAATGATATAGGGCGCGTTCCAAAAACTATGGCGGCCTACAGGACAGGAGGTACTCCATGGGTTGTTGTCATCGACCCAAACGGACGAGTCGCTTTTAATGACTTCCACATTAATATAGAAAAATTTATTGAGTTTATGCAAGAGGTCACCGCCTAATCGCTGCACATTCAGCGACTAGAATTCGGGCCCTTTTCTTAAATCCAATGTGTATGGGTAATCTTCTGAAACCTCTTCTTTTGGTGGCTCCATTGGACGTGGTTCAGTACTGTGGACGAAAAAGACTCGGTAATTTTCCTCGCGAGTCCCCTCTTTGTTAGGCTCCTCCTGTAATTTTCCGCCTTGCTCTGTAAATCTGTTCTGTGTTTTTATTATGTCTGCTCTTTCACCCTTAATTGTTCCAGGACTGTGGTTATAATCCCAAAAGCGATTAACACGGCGAGACTCTGCCTCAAAGGCATTAACAGGAAAAGTATCATAACTTCTGCCTCCTGGATGGTTCACATGGTATGTACAACCACCAATTGCTATGCCATTCCAAGTATCAACTAAATCAAAGACTAAGGGTGCGTGTACATCAATAGTAGGATGTAGTGCCGAAGGAGGCGCCCACGCTCGGTAGCGCACACCAGCAATAAACTCACCCTGCTTACCTGTCGCACGTAATGGCACTCGCCTGTCGTTACAGGTCAAAATATAACGCTCACTATTAATGCCAGTGACTCTAACTTGCAGCCGCTCTACCGACGAATCAACGTAGCGTGTTGTACCTTGCTGACCGACTTCCTCACCTAGAACATGCCAAGGCTCTATACCCCAACGTAATTCAATCTCAATGTCCTCAATTTGAACGCGGCCATAATGGGGAAAGCGAAACTCTTCAAAGGGAAGCAGCCATTCGAGTTTAAAATCGAAACCATGTCCCTGCAAGTCGGCAATCACCTCTTTAATATCAGACCAAATATAATGTGGCAATAAAAATTGATCGTGTAGGCGTGTACCCCAACGGACTAATTTATGTTTATAGGGTTGACTCCAAAACCTTGCGACCAAACAGCGTAGCAACAGCATTTGCACCAGTGACATGCGTGCATGCGGAGGCATTTCAAAACCACGAAATTCCAATAAGCCTAATCGCCCAGTGGCAGAGCCCGGTGCATACAGTTTATCAATACAAAACTCGGCACGATGTGTATTCCCGGTGATATCGACTAATAGGTTTCTAAAAATCCGATCAACTAACCAAGGCTCGTTAGTCTCACCTTTTGGCACTTGTTGAAAGGCCACCTCCAATTCGTAGAGCACCTCATCACGTCCTTCGTCGACTCTTGGGGCCTGACTCGTTGGCCCAATAAACATACCCGAGAATAAATACGATAAACTTGGGTGATGTTGCCAAAAAGTAATTAAACTTTGTAGTAATTCAGGTCGCCTCAGCAATGGGCTATCTGCCGATTTTGCGCCACCAATGGTTACATGGTTACCACCACCTGTGCCGGTGTGGCGCCCATCAACCATAAACTTTTCAGTGCCTAGGCGACAAAGCCTTGCTTGTTCGTACAGTATGTGAGTTTTTTCAACTAATTCACCCCAAGAGCTGCTGGGATGAATATTAACTTCGATGACTCCGGGGTCAGGTGTGATCTTAAAACTTTTTAGAGATGAGTGACTCGGCGGCTCATAGCCTTCGAGAATAACAGGCATATTGAGTTTTTCAGCGGTTGCCTCTATTGCTTCAATTAAATTACAGTAATCATTAAAAGATTGAAGTGGCGGCAAAAAGATAAATAAACAACCGTTACGTGGCTCTATAGTTAACGCCGTTCTAATTAATTGCGTCATCACCTTAGGCGCTTTGTTAACTTTTGGCGGCTCTTTATCTTCTTCAAAAGGGTCTGCCGCTGGTCGGTACAACTCTTGCTCTGTTGCATGAGGCAAGCTTTCTAACGGAAGGCGTAAGCCCATAGGCGAATCACCCGGTATGGCAATTAACCGCCCTCGCCTTACGGGCCAGTGGCAACTACTCCAGTGCTTACCTGACCCATTCCACTCTAGGGGCAATACAAAACCTGAGGGATGATTTAAGCCATCTTTTAATAGTTTTGCTAATCGCTTTCTCTCAAGGTCTAATGTTAAATCTTCATCATATAAATCAATATTTTCTGGTAGTTCTTGTTCTTTCAATAAATAATAGGATGCATCTTCAAAGGTAGAAATAATATAGTTCATGGGCACAAGTAACGACTGACACAAACTTTGCAAAAACTTTCGTGCCTCTTTTCGCGTAAAGCCATAATCCGTATCGATATGCCCTATCAATTTATTATTTTTCCACAGAGGCTTATCGTCTTCACGCCAAAAACAACCTAGGGCCCAACGAGGGATTTCTTCACCCGGATACCATTTACCTTGGCCATAGTGCAGCAAGCCACCTTTTGAAAAACTATCGCGTAGCTTGAATAATAGCTCCTTTGACAAACGTAATTTATCATCCCCTAAGGCAGCGGTATTCCATTGATCTGATTCCATATCGTCAACAGAGACAAAGGTTGGTTCACCGCCCATCGTTAAGCGTACATCTTCCTTCAGTAGTTCTTTATCGACAGCTTCTCCCAGCTTATTGATTTGTGCCCATTGGTAATCAGTGTAGGGTTTGGTGACACGAGGATCCTCCAAAATACGAACAACTTCATTGGAGAATTCAAATTCTACTTCGCATTCATCGGTAAAACCCGTAATCGGTGCCGCAGAACTTGGGTTAGGGGTACAAGCGAGAGGGATATGCCCTTCACTGGCAAATAGGCCAGAGGTCGGATCAAGGCCCACCCAGCCTGCACCGGGTAAATACACCTCACACCATGCATGTAAGTCTGTAAAATCAGCTTCCGGGCCAGAGGGACCATCGAGGGATTTAACATCAGAGGTCAGCTGAACTAAATAACCTGAAGTAAAACGCGCTGCTAAACCTAAGTGTCTAAATATTTGTACTAATAGCCACGCCGAATCACGACAGGAACCTAGCTCTTTTTCTAAGGTGGTTTCACAATCTTGAATGCCTGGTTCCATACGAATGGTATAGTTAATTTGTTTTTCTAGGGCCTGATTAATCTCGACCAAAAAATCATTGATTGGCACATCTTTTTTATCTTTGAATTTTTCTAACCACTTTACTAGTTGCTCACCTTTTTCTTTTATCTCTAGGTAAGGCAGCAATTCTTGCTTTAAATCTTCTTCGTACTCAAAGGGAAACTCTTGCGCCTCTTCCTCTACAAAAAAGTCAAAGGGGTTAATGACTGTCATATCAGCTAATACTTCAACCTCAACGCTGAAGTGATCGGTTTTTTCTGGAAACACTAAGCGTGCTTGATAATTTCCAAAGGGGTCTTGTTGCCAATTAATAAAATGGTTTTCGGGCAAAACCTTTAAAGTATATCCATGAAGTGGCGTGCGAGTATGAGGCGCTGGCCTGAGTCTCACAACATGAGGAGAAAGGTTAACTCTACGATCAAATTTGTAATACGTATTATGATGAACAGCAACTCGAATTGTCATGATATCTTTAGAATCCTAAACAATAAATATAAGAAGAGAGCCATCCCTTCCCTCTTAAGAATATAATTTTTTAAATGGCAGTTTATTTAACTGAAAACCAATTAAGTGTAAATATATTGTGGAGTTGATCTAATTTTAGCTGCAGATCATTACAGTAGTTACTCAATTGGTAATCTAACTCATTAATAATCTCTGGTGATTCCTTGGTTATCCCTAAAGACTGAATAAGGCTCATTATTTTACGGCCTTTGGGCAATCTCTTAACTGCATCTTCCATAGAATTAATACAGTAGTGTACTGAGCGTGGAAAATGTGGATCCGCAATCAAAAAATTGGCAACTTTTGTGCCCTTTACACTTGCTGCCACATTACGCCTATAAGCGTGATCAGCACCAGAGCTACGCAATACATTACCCCAAACTACCAGCGGCACATGAGATTTTTCTTTATAGTCTTGGGCGAGCAATAAATTTGCACCTGCATCAAGAATACGGGTTGTCATATCGGCACATTCTAAATGGCGGCCGATACACCACATATCCCATACTTCATCGTGAGATAAAGTACTCGCGATATACCCCTGCATTAATTGACATTGATTAATAACTTGGGTTAAAAACTCATGGCGCTTACCACGATTTAAACCACCATCTTTAATCGATTGATTGGCAAAGGCAGTTAGTTCATTAATTAACTCCCAGGCATTCTCGGGCATTACATCGCGAGTTGTTCGTAAATTTTCACGCACCATCGATAAGGACACAAGCAAAGAACTTGGATTGGTATCATCTGCTAATATAAACTTAACCACATTGCGCTCATCTTTTATTTTATAGCGCGTTTCATATTCATCCTCAGCATTATTTAGCGTAACCAAATTAAACCAAGAAATATTAATATCTTTTGGTAAATCCATTAGCAAATTGGTATAAACATTCACTAAACGCGCAGAACTCTCCACTCGCTGAAGGTAACGCGATGTCCAATATATTCTTTCTGCTACACGTGACAACATTATTTAGCCTCCGCATCAACAATCCAGGTATCTTTACTGCCGCCACCTTGAGAAGAGTTAACCACTAAAGAACCCTTTTTCATCGCGACACGTGTAAGACCACCCGTTGTCACATAACTGTTTGCACCTTGGAGAACAAAGGGACGTAAATCCAAATGTCGCGGCTCAAGTTTATCCGCTCCCACCAAAGTAGGTGCGGTTGAAAGTGATAATGTTGGCTGCCCAACATAATTACGCGGATTTTTCTTAATTAACTCAATAAATTCGCTCTGTTCTTTTTTTGTAGAATGTGGACCTACTAACATGCCGTACCCGCCCGACTCATTGGCAGGTTTAATCACTAGCTTAGCGATATTTTTAATAACATATTCTCGTTGTTTTTTGTCGCTACAAAGAAAAGTTTCAACATTAGATATTATTGGGTCTTCACCTAAATAATATTTTATAATTTGAGGAACATAGGCATATACAACTTTATCATCGGCAACACCAGCTCCTGGTGCATTAGCCATTGCCACCTTACCACTTTGCCATGCTTTCATTAAACCTGGCACGCCAAGTACAGAGTCTTTATTAAAAACTTTAGGGTCTAAAAACAGATCGTCAATGCGCCTGTAAATCACATCAACTTTTTCAAACCCGCTAATAGTTTTCATATAGACATAGCCATTTTTACCAACACTTAGGTCACTACCTTCAACTAATTCCACACCCATTTGTTGTGCTAAAAACGCATGTTCAAAATAAGCGGAGTTATAAATACCAGGGGTTAATATGACTATTTCTGGTTTGTCGGTATGCGGAGCAAGGTCACTCAATGTATTAAATAGCTGATTAGTGTAGTCTGAGACTGGCAATATATTGCCTTGCTCAAACAACTCTGGAAGTACACGCTTAGTAATAGAGCGGTTCTCAAGCATATAAGAGACGCCTGAGGGCACACGGAGATTATCCTCTAAAACATAAAACTCGCCATCACCGTCTCGCACCAAATCTGTTCCACAGATATGAGCCCACACATTATGAGGCGGTGATATACCTATACACTCTTTACGAAAGTTAGCCGAGTTTTCAATAATCTCTCTGGGAACAATACCATCTTTTATTATTTTCTGATCATGGTATAAGTCATCAATAAATAAGTTAAGTGCTTTTAAGCGCTGTTTTAAACCATCGGCAGTAACAGCCCATTGCTTGGCAGAAATAGGACGAGGAATTATGTCAAAGGGCCAAGATCGGTCGATATTACCTTCTTCTGTGTAGACAGTAAAAGTAATACCCATATCTTGAATCGCTGTATCAGCTAATTGTTGCCGTCGCTGTAATTCATTCTGATTGAGGGATTGCAAATAGCCTGCTAAACGTTTAGCAGGTAATCTTGGATTACCATTTTCGTTAATTAACTCATCATAAAAAAAATTAGCTTGATATTCTTTCCAATTGATGCTCATACAACGAATCCATTTTCGAAATTATTATTTGTAATAATTTAGGCGATTAAAGCACAACTCTCTCGCAGTAGTATACAAGGAGTTGATGAATAAATCGTGAATGATTTTTCGCTTGCTAAAATAACCTGCTTTTTTACTCACTGCATGAGCGTAGATAATTAGCTTAAGCAGAAGCCATTGAAAATTTTGACAACAATCTACTATTACCTTCAACCTTCACCCCAAATAAGGTTGTTCCTCACGAAAATTTCACTCAGAGGCTCCATAGTTAAATATGGTCGTGTGATGATTAGCCTATCAAGTTAATTAAGTGCAGCTTCTAGGCCACTAGACACTTGTTGCCAACAATGAAGCGCGCATTCTTTTCGTGTTTCAAAATCAGATAATTTAACAGCGGGGTGAAATATGACTTTCACCTGTGATTTTTTTAGACCAAGCGCATTAAAAAAATGCGAACCAAAAGGCATAGTGGCATACCATGCATATTGATCTCTTATAGCTTTGTCCATCACTTGATTATTGTAGTGTGTATAAGCAACTGTCACGGGCTGAATAGTTACGCTCTCATCCGCTTGCTCAATTGACTGTAAAAGGCTCGATTTAAAAGGCTCAACATGCTCGCCTTCTGTACTCGTTCCCTCGGGGAATAACGTTAGGTTTTTCCCTTCATTAAAGTGGTTGCTCATAATGCCCAGTTGCGACCGTATTTTGTTGCCTCTACGCTCAAAAAATAATGTGTTTTGCATCTTTGCCAATGTCCCTAAGATTGGCCAATTAGCAACTTCTGACTTCGCAATAAAATAAGCGGGTAATTTTGCACCTAATACAAAAATATCGAGATAAGAAATATGATTAGAAAGATATAGAGTGGGCTTTTGCTGTGACATTTCGCCTTCAACGTTCACTCTCATAGAAAAAATGGCGCGGCTGACTACAGCATGAAATATATTGTAAAATCTATCCATTCGTTTAGGCGCTAATAATTTATAAGCGCCATAAACGAATAGCATCACAACTATCCAAAGAACTAAAAGAATAACCTTACATATAACACGAGCTTTATGAATAGCCGAAGTTGGTTGGGGTTGACAAGGTTCTGGAATACTGGCTCTAGGCCGGCTTATCTGATCTGGGGGAGATTCAGCTTGCTTAGAGTTTGAAGAGTTAACGGTTGCCGTATCAACCGCTATATTGTCGTTAGACATGCATCACCAAATTCGGGTTTTGCTGCAACATGTTTTTGGTCTCGACATAAATAGCAACGTACACTGTATTGAATATTGGATCAATAATAGCGGCATCACTGATTTTCGCACCTAGTTTCAGATACCCACGTAATAGCGTAGGCACAGATTTCTGGGCATCTTCCCATTTAGCGCTGGCTTGATAAAGGGCATTTAAATCAACATAATCCTCTACTTTAGGCTCTGGTCTTAAGAACTCTGGCGCGAGATGATGCTCATAGAGATAGTTTAGTATCGGTAAATGTTGTTCAATATCTGAGCCCGTAAAGCTCGCACAACCAAACATAACATCTATGCTGTTATCTTGCAGAAAACTCATCGCATACTTCCAGATAAGCATTAAGATAACACCACCACGACCATTAGGATCTACGCAAAAACGACTAAGTTCAAGTGATTTGCCATAAAAGTTGTGTAACTTACTGAGATTAAAGGTTTCTTCTGTATAAAAATTCTGGCCAGGCTTTAAACATTCATTGAAAAATAAACGCAGGGTACCAACAATCGCGGGTTGCTCCTCAGCCCTTGTATCAATAACAATAATATGAAAACCAGCGTCGTCCCATTGGTCAAGATCGCGTTTTTCCCTGATCATCTCCTCGCTTGGATTACCTTCCTTTTCATCATAAAAAACACGAAAGCGTAGAGCTTGGGCAGCCTTGACTTCTTCTTCATTTTCAGCAAATCGAACTTGATAGCGACCTGCATTGGTTGCTGGTGCAACAATCAAGTCTTCTAGGAAAGAGAACCCTTCAATTGCATCAACAGACTCAATAGAACTCATACGTTTAACCTTTAAACAATTACTTCATACACAGGGGTCTGTATATAGGCTGTTGGACCTTTGATTTAATTTTTATGACAATATACTTTATTTTCTGACTATCGGGTATAGTTAATCGCTCTCTAAAACACTAAATTTTAAGCAATTTTAGAAAACATTAGATATAACTACGTTTTTATAAAATGGGCTCCACCTAAACTGTTACTGTAGAAAGAAGAAGAATACATAACAATAAGCGACTGAATAGCACCATAAAAACTATTGCAGCTTATTTTGTTATAGTTTTTACATATGAAAGCGACACTAACAGCCAAAGCTTTATTTACCCTGTGCATATAGACCATAAATTAAACCAATGATTCCAAACTAGAAATAATCTATTGCTGTTATTCGTGATAATGGCTCTTTGCTAACAGATTTGCTCATATAAAGACTAAATCTAATCTACAATAGTAATATGAAGTAATTGTAGGCATAATGCCGCCGATTTATGTCTCATCGCCCACTAAACTGTGAGTATATGCCGAAAAGACTCTTTAGAAAATTCACTCCCGATGTAGATCGTGTCAAACGGCAGCCTGCACTGAAGTTTTTGAGGCCACTATTAGAAGATCCTAATCTGTTTCATTTCAATCGCCACTCGATATCCCTTGCTATGCTCGTCGGCGTATTTTTTGCTCTTCTCCCTATTCCTTTCCAAATGTTTTTTGCCGCAAGCCTCGCCCTTTGGATTCGATGCAATCTACCTTTAAGCGTGGGCTTAGTGTGGATAACTAACCCTTTGACTATAGCGCCTATATTTTTTACGACCTATCAACTTGGCCTATGGGTGTTGGATATACCCGGTATGGATATAGAATCCCATGAAATCACATTTGCACTACTACAAGAAGAAATTGCTAAGATTTGGAAGCCACTTTTTATTGGTTCGTTTATCGCCGCCGTCTTTTTTTCAGTTACTGCCTACTTACTAACACGGTTATTATGGCGTTTAGCCGTTGTTCGCCAATGGCGTAGACGAAAGAATAAAAGTATTTAGCTAAGCTCTATCCCTAAAACCCTACTCCTCAAATCTCAGTGCCTCTGCTGGTCTTATTTGAGATGCCTTAATAGCAGGGTAAATAGTCGCTATAAAACTCATAATTAATGAAGCAAATGCTATCAATAGGATATCATTCAGCTGTAGTGATGAGGGCAAAAAACTAACAGGGTAAATCGTCGATTGCAAAAAACTAAAGCCC
This sequence comes from uncultured Pseudomonadales bacterium, assembly GCA_947488935.1. Lineage (GTDB taxonomy): Bacteria > Pseudomonadota > Gammaproteobacteria > Pseudomonadales > Cellvibrionaceae > CANLBN01. Next base: position 546,425 of record CANLBN010000002.1, on the reverse strand, counting down.
AGCAGGCTCTCTAAAGCCGCTACAAAACCTTCTACTGACAAAGCAAATAAAACGCCTAAAGCTACTCCAATAATTGTACCGACAATACCAATTATTGTACCTTGAATGACAAAAATAGTAATTATCTGTCGATCAGAAATCCCAAGCGTTCTCAAAATAGCGATATCACTTTGCTTATCAACCACAACCATCATAAGTGTCGAGACAACATTAAAAGCAGCGATAGCAATAATCAAAAATAACAGTAGGCTAACGAGACTTTTTGACGTTTTAATAGCCGAATAAATATTACCGTGAGTACGCGTCCAATCACTTGTATACGCATTAATGAACAAGTCTTGCCGTAAGCTAGATTGCAGTTGATTAGCGATACGATTTGACTCAAATAAATTATTCACTCTTATATGTAAGCCTGTAATACCTTGCGGGCTTGTACTCAACTGAGCTGCACCATTAATACCCATTAATGCCAAAGAGTGATCAAGCTCCGTCCCTGTAGTAAAAACATCAATAACATTAAGCCGTTTAACAGCGGGGGTACGACGTGAATTTTGTTTATTTAATTGAGGAATAATAAGCGTGACTTTATCGCCACTTTTAATGTTTAGTTTTTCAGCGAGACCAACACCTAATGCTATTGTGCTATTGCTATCGGCCAAAAGTGTTAATGTATTTTTGTCTAGATAGTTAGTAATTTTAGAGACACTATTATTATACTTTTGATCAATACCATAAATAATACTTGGCTGCGTTGCACCACTTTCGTGCAACATTCCTTGTAATTCTACAAAAGGGGTGGCGCCACCGACCCCTTCTTGACTGACGATATGCTCTCGTATGTTTGGCCACTCATTATTATTCGCAGGATAATACACACTAACCTGAGGCATAATAGCCAAAATCCTTTCTCTTAATTCTTTATCAAAGCCATTCATCACCGATAAAACAGTAATTAACAATGCAACGCCTAAAATAATTCCAAGCATTGCAATAGCCGAAATAAAAGACACAGAGCGACTGCGCCTTTTCGCTAGAGTATAACGCAAACCAATAAAAAGACTCGTAGGTTGTATCATTGTTTGTCAGTTTTTGGAGAGTTATTAATGGTGATTTCCTGTAGCTTTCCTTTAGTTAATTCTAAGACTCTATCCATAGTGTGTGCTAATTTTTGATCATGAGTCACAATAACAAAACTCAAACTATATTCTTGATTGAGCTCCCACATTAAATTTTGAATAGACAGTGCTGTCTCTTGATCAAGGTTTCCTGTTGGCTCATCCATCAGTACACAGGCAGGTTTTGTGACAATAGCACGAGCAATAGCCACTCGCTGGCGCTCACCACCGGATAACTCCGATGGTTTATGGCGCAAACGCTCGCCCAAACCTACTCTAACGAGTATTTCAGTTGCACGTTGACTAGCCTCAGTGACAGAACATTTACCAATCAGCAACGGCATCGCTACATTTTCTAGGGCGGTAAACTCTCCCAATAAATGATGAAATTGATAGACAAACCCTAAGTGACGGTTACGTAGCAATCCCCTTTTATTTTCATTTAATTCAGCAAGCCCTTGATTGGCAATGGTGACAGTACCTGCGCTGGGCGTATCAAGCCCACCCAATAAATTCAGTAGCGTACTTTTACCCGACCCGGAGCTACCAATAATTGACACCCGCTCACCTTTGGCAACACTCATAGACACATTGTGGAGCACTTGTACTGGGCTGGGGCCTTCTTCGTAGCTTTTACTAAGCTCATGACAGCTAATAACAATATCTTTATTCACTATAATTCTCTTTTAAGCTTTGAGCCTATTGTAAGTATTTTGAGATTTTTGAATCTCAATAGTATTGATTTCAAATAGATCACTCATAACGCAGCACCTCAGCAGGCTCTACTTGTGATGCTCTAAAGGCAGGATACAATGTCGCTAGAATACTGAGCACAAAACCAACACCACAAACGACCGCAACGTCTGTTACCTCAAGTTGTGAGGGGATTTGACTAATAAAATAAATGTCCGGGTCGAACAAATAGAGACCAGCTACTGCTTGCACCCAAGCAATTAACGTACTGATATTGACTGCTAATAAACAGCCGACAATGCTACCAATAATAATGCCGACAAAACCGATAGTACTACCTTGAATGACAAAGACAGCCATAATTTGGCGAGTTGTCATACCAAGTGTTCGTAAAACAGCAATGTCACTGCGTTTATCTGACACCATCAGCACGAGGCTCGTAATAATATTTAATGCAGCTACAGCAATAATGATCATTAACAGTAACATCACCATGCGTTTTTCTAGTTGGATCGCCTGAAATAAGCCACCCTGAGTTTGACTCCAATCCTTTGTACTAAAGCCGCTGCCTAATTGCTCGCTTAATGAACGAATGATTTGGTTTGCTTGATAAATATCTTCGACCTTTACTCGCAGACCTTGTACTGCACTACCATAACGAAATAAGCGCTGAGCATCGTTTAAATGAACCAATGCTAAAGACTGATCAAGCTGTGCGCCTATTTCAAAAACACCAGAAACAGTAAAGCGCTTTGAGCGTGGAAATAACCCTGCAGGTGTTATCGAGACTTTAGGTAAAGTCATAATAATAGAGTCACCAACGCGTACATTTAATCGCCTAGCAACCAAACTACCCAAAATAATAGAAAACTCTTTTGGCTTAAGCTCAAACAGTGAACCCGCGCGCATATACTCATTGATACTTGAAACCTTGACCTCTTCTTGTGGCAAGACACCTTGGAGCTCGACACCTTGTACATTGAAATCGCTCGATAACATAACAAAATCTTGAATATAAGGTGCGCTTGCTTTTAGCTCATTCGTATCTTTTATTTGTGACTGCACCGACTGCCACTCTTGCATAAGAGGTAGCTGGTTTAAGTAAGCATGTGGCACAACGCGTAGGATTCTCTCTTTTATTTCACGATCAAACCCATTCATTACTGATAAGACAACAATTAATGCCAAGGTACCTAATGCCATACCAATCAGTGAAAAGCCACTAACAAAAGAAATGAAACGATGTCTGCGCTTTGAACGCGTGTAGCGCAAACCAATAAAGATGGGAGTATTAGCAATCATGGTCGCATTATAGCGATTCTAGAAGCGAATAATATAAACAATGAGGCTTTCTACCCAAAAGCGTAAGAAATAGATAAAACCGATTATTTTATATCCAGCGCTGCCTGACAATTATCCATTTACTGCTACACTTAAAAGACTTATTTTGCGTAGAAATACAGGGTTAATAATGGCTGAGAAAAGACAATACTTTAGGATACAGCAGGATGTAATTTTCAACTTTAAAGCGGTAAGCACTGACTGTGTTCATCAAGTTAGTGCCGAGCAACATTTTGATCACTCAACCACCTATGGCTTATTTTCACAATTCCAACAACTGGATAACGACTCAAATGCGCTCTTGCAAGGTATCCGTCAAGACAATTCAGCTATTGCCCAATACTTAGAGGTGTTGAATAAAAAAATTAACTTGTTATCCCAGCAGATGCTCTCAAAGGAAGCGGTCTCGGTCAACGACCGTGATAATGGTAAGATTGACCTAAGCCAAGGAGGTATCGCTTTTGTCAATAATGAGCCGCTAGGTATAGAGAGCTGGATCGCTATAAAATTAGTCTTTATACCTGCCTATAGCGCTATATTAACCTATGCCCAAATCACCCGAAATCAAAAACTTGATAATGGCGATTATTTGATTGGTGCACGTTTTCACCAACTCAATGATGAGGAACAACGTGTCATTGCTAAACAGGTTATCGATACGCAAATTATACAAAAACAACAATCCCAAGATCTAAAAAGCAAAGTACATCACTAAATACTCAAGGACAGGCTATTTTGAGAACTCAAGAATAGATTTATCGCGATAATTCCCATAATATAGGCCGAAATAAATCTCTCGGGTACCACCATGACTACTTTAAAATCATTAACAATACGTATTTTTGCAATAGCATCAATAAGCACATTGTTAGTTATTGCAAACGCCGCCAGCGCAGAAGAAATACAGGTGCCGCTTGGGCAACAAGGGGACAAAGAGAACCCTGTCGTACTACCAAGCTCTGGCATGACAAAAGAGCAAGTGCAGGCGCGTTTTGGAGAGCCTTCGGATTGGAAAGAGGCAGTTGGGGAACCACCTATCTCAAGCTGGCGTTATAACGGCTTTACAGTGTATTTTGAATACGATCGGGTTATCCATAGCGTTCTTGCTCACAAAGCGCTTTAGTGAATATATTTAACCGCTTGGCTATATTTTATCCTTTAAAAATGTAGCCAAACCGCCTTGTAAACCTTTCGCATCAAAACCATTATTGTTCAATAATGTCGCTGCTTTTTTGCTTCTTATTCCTGTTTGGCAATAACAGAGAATCTTCTGCTCTTTATTTAAAGCTGACAAATTATCTAATAATGTATTGAGTGGTATATGCCTTCCGCCAATATTAAACGCCTCGCGCTCTTCGACCCCTCTAACATCTAATACCAGAGTACTTTCTTTTTGTCGCAACTGAATAAACTCCGAAGGCGTTAATTCGTCATTAGCGCCAAGGTCAACCTCACAACTCATATCATATTGCGCTCTATCAATTGCCGCGCCAGCGTGATTATCGCCGCACAATGGGCAATGAGCGCTTTTATTTAATTTGATTTTTCTAAATGTTAGGTCGCTCGCCTCAACCATCAATAAATTGTTTTCTAGCGGGCATGGCAAATCGGTTAAAAACTTAATCGCTTCGTTTGCCTGCAATGTTCCCAGCAAGCCTGGCAACACGCCCAATACACCAGCGCTATTACAATCTGCTACATCGGTCGGTGGATCGGGAAATAAGCACCTAAAACAGGCAGAACTCTCACTAAACAGTGCACACTGTCCAGAAAATTGATAAATACTCGCAAACAGCCACGGCTTTTTAAGCTTAACGCAGTGATCATTGATTAAATAGCGCGTTGCAAAATTATCCGTACAGTCCAAAACAAGGTCAGTATCTTTAATGAGTTTCTCAACATTATTAATTGATAGGTGTTCAGCGATGGCTGTTACCTTGATTGAAGGGTTCAGTGCTAATAAGCGCTCCTGCGCACACAATGCTTTTGACTTGCCTACTTGGTCTGTAGTGAAAATAATTTGACGCTGCAAATTAGTCACATCAACATGATCGCCATCAATGATCGTCAATTGTCCAACACCTGCAGCAGCGAGATACAACGCAACAGGAGACCCTAAGCCCCCTGCTCCAACGATCAAGACTTTTGCCGACTTTAATTTTTTCTGTCCACTAACACCAATTTGTGGCAGCTGTAAATGCCGCGTATAGCGCAACCATTCTTTCGACGAAAATTCACCCTCAGTCTCATTAGCTGGATCAATATTGTCTGTTGTCATAAGCACATACTATTTTTGATTTGTTGATTGAATGTTTCTAGGCTTATTAAAAAATCGCGCCTCATTAATGTTGAGCATCATTAAATTGTTGAACAAAATTAGCTGCCACGTCACAGGGGTTATCGGCCAATGTAATGGCCGTAATCATAGCAACACTATCAACACCGGTTGCAGCAATAGGCCCAAAACGCTCCGTGTTAATACCCCCGATAGCAACCAAAGGATACGATAAAACATCACGCCAATAGCTTAAGCCTGCTAAGCCATGGGGCACCCAAGGCATATCTTTTGTTGTAGTATGAAACACTGGCCCGCAAGCAATGTAAGAAGGTTTATAAGCGTGGGCACGAGCAACCTCGTAGTGACAATGGGTACTCAAACCTAAGCGTAAACCCGCTTTTTTAATTTCGTCTAGGTTGGCATCGTGTAAATCTTCTTGGCCAAGGTGCACACCATAAGCATTGTGCTTAATAGCCAGTCGCCAATAATCATTAATAAATAGGCGACAATTGTGTTTTGCACCAAGTGCAATAGCTTTTGCAATTTCGTTTTCAAGCGCATCACCCGATAAATCTTTAACACGCAACTGCATTGTGGTAACGCCAACTGGCACGAGCTTCTCTATCCAATCCGCGCGCTCTACCACAGGGTACAAACCAAGCAGAGGTTTATTGCACGCAGGGAAAGCACCATCTAATAAGGTGCTCGACAAATGGCCATAAGGCTTATGGGTCAATACGGGTAAATCAATCTGCTCACAAGGGAAATTCGTAATATTAACCGGGCCAAAACTTTTATCGGTATCCTTTGTATTTATCGCAGAATAGGATTGGCGCAGGCCTTGTGAAATTGCCATTTTTGCAATAACAACGGCATCATAAAGTGAGTAGCCCAAAGCAAGGCTTGCTGCAATAGAAGATGACAGCGCACAACCCGTACCACGAGAATGGCTCGTGTTGATTTTTTTATTACTTAACCAAAAGGACATTTCCCCGTCACTGAAATAATCTTGAACAATGGCCTCTTGGTCACTGGCTTTATCAACGCTAAAGTGCCCACCTTTTATTAGTACCGCTTTAGTACCCATCGACAATAATATCTCAGCCGCTTTTACTATATCGCCTTCTGTGGTTATTTTTATACCGGCTAATAACTCAGCCTCAATCGTATTAGGTGTTAACAATAACGTATTCGGTAAAAGCTTTTGCTTTAGGCAAGATAAAAAGGTGTCATCTAAAAAAACAGTACCACTACTGCTTGCTATCACCGGATCCAACACCAGTGGTAATTGTTTCTCTTTGGCAAAGCTGGCTATTTTTTCAGACTGCTCAACAGTGCCTATTAAGCCAACCTTAATCACTTTAATTGGCATCGAAGCAATAGCAGATAGTTGATCAGTAAAAACAGATTCAGAAACCGCATTAATTGAAATGACTTCTTTATTATTTTGCGCCGTATTGGCAGTAATAATAGAAGCACTATGGACATCAAATGCATGTTGTACTTTTATATCGACTGCAACACCCGCCAGACCAGCTGTATCGTTACCAGAGAAATTTAAAACAGTTGGGCGTGTTGACATGAGCGTTTCACTTATTAAGTTTGCTTACGATAAAAAGGTAAATGACGACAGAGTTTTAATAAACTAAAACTAAGATTGGTGCCAGAAAGGCGTACCAATTGTTGGCGTGCTGGGTTTTGCAAGATTCCGCTCTTTGATCGCACCTGCCTCAAAACCTTCGCGGCCAGCAAGCAATGCATGCTTAAATGCCTCGGCCATTTTAATAGGATCTGCAGCCTGTGCGACAGCGGTATTTAATAACACACCATCGTACCCCATCTCTAATGCTTGTGTAGCATGCGATGGAAGACCAATCCCGGCATCAACAATGAGTGTAATATCAGGAAGGCGCTCACGAATATTTTTAAGTGCATAGGGGTTAAGTAAACCTTTACCAGTACCAATAGGAGAGCCCCAAGGCATTAAAATTTTACAACCTGCCTCTACCAGTTTTTGGCAAAGAACAAGATCATCGGTGCAATAAGGGAATACTTCAAAGCCTTGAGAAACTAATTCTTTTGTTGCTTCAAGCAAGGCAAAAGGGTCCGGCTGTAGATTATACTCATCACCAATAACTTCTAATTTAATCCAGTTCGTGCCAAATACTTCTCGCGCCATTTGTGCGGTGGTAATCGCTTCTTTCACCGAGTGGCAGCCCGCAGTATTGGGTAAAATATTAAGATTTAATTGTTGCAGTAACTGCCAAAAATCATGCCCGCCTTCGTTGGCAGCACCATTGGCTGAACCTACATTTTGTCGTCTTAGTGATACAGTCACAACCTCCGAGCCCGAGGCAGTAATTGCTTTTTGCATAATATCGGGAGATGGATAAAGTGCTGAGCCTATTAATAGGCGACTGGAAAGTTGTTTATTTGCTAATTGCCACATAAGAATTAATACGCACTAAAAAATAAATAAGAAAAGAAAATTAACCGCCCTGCATTGGAATCAAAACTTCAATTCTATCGCCGTCTTGTAATGATGTTGTACTATAGGAAGATTTAGGTATAAATTCTTCGTTGAGAGCAATAGCAAAACTTTGCTCGCCTAATTGCCAATCGTTAATAGCATCAACAATTGAGCTGCCTACATGCAATGTTTTATTTTCACCGTTTAGTTGAAGCGTAATCATAAAAACCTAAGCGACTTGTTTTATTAATGAAGAAAAAGGTGATTCATAATTAGAATTGCCAAGACAATTTATGGCCTCTTCAGCAAGCGCAGGAGACAATAAAAAACCATGTCGGTAGAGGCCATTAACTCGCAATAAGCCATCACTGCATTCAATTTTTGGTAAGTTATCATTTAAGGCAGGACGACAATTTGTTCGCATATCGACAATACGTGCTTCTGCAAAACCTGAATGCAAGCTATAGGCAGCAGACAGCAACTCTAAACTTGAGCGCACAGTCATTGGGCCCATATCACTGCTTTCAATTTGAGTAGCACCCACTATGTATAAATCGTCATGGCCTCTAGGCACTAAATACAAACGGTAGCGCGGATGCATTAAACGCACTAAACGCTTAATGTTAACCTCCGGTGCTCTTAGCCAAACTAGCTCGCCCCTAACACCGCGTATCTCTGGCCATTGTGGTTTAGCGCCCAAACCTCTGCAATCGATCACACAATCAAAGTTGTGCTCACCTTCGTTAGTGGTGATAGCACGTGACTTAACGGAATGAATAACACGGTTTGGGTACCACGTTGCTCCCCCTTCAATTAAGCGGTCGGCTAATAATTTTAAGGTTTTTTTAGGCGATAACCACGCTTCTTCTGGCAGATAAATAGCATTAGAGAATTGATCCGATAACTCAGGCTCAATAGTGTGTAGTTGTTGCTGATTAAGAGGCTGGTACTGATCAGGCCCCGGCGTTAACTTATGTAAAACCTGCTGATTAAATTGATCGTAATCAGCTTGATCAGCACCATGCGCTACAACTAGGCTACCTTGCTTAAAGTAGCCTAAATCACCATTGAGCTCGGAGGCTAACTTATCCCAAAGGCCAAGAGAGCGTTTGCCTAAGTCGTATACCATAAGCTCAGCTGACTCCACCTCACAATAAGGAGTAAGCATACCAGCAGCGGTATAAGCCGCTGCGTCACCATAGTCAATGTCGTCCTTATCAAAAATACTCACGGTACAGCCTGCACACTGGAGTTGCCACGCAAGTACGCGCCCCATTACTCCAGCACCCGCAATACCAATATTCATAGATGCAATCGACATAACTATTTACTTTACCCCTATCGAGTTAGTTGAGTTAGCTATCGGCTAATCAATTTGTTCGATATAAATTTCACTACCCAAGTTTTTAAACTCAGCTGACTTCTGCTTCATGCCTTCTTCAATTTCTTTAACAGCAGCATAATCACGAACTTCTTGAGAAATTTTCATCGAGCAGAACTTAGGCCCACACATTGAACAAAAATGCGCCACTTTGGCAGAGTCCTTAGGTAATGTCTCATCGTGGAATGAACGTGCACGATCTGGATCTAGTCCTAGGTTAAATTGGTCTTCCCAACGGAATTCAAAACGCGCCTTTGAAAGCATATCATCACGATAACGTGCACCTGGATGCCCTTTAGCGATATCTGCCGCATGCGCAGCTATTTTATAGGTAATGATGCCTTCTTTAACATCATCTCTATTAGGTAGGCCCAAATGCTCTTTAGGGGTAACATAACAAAGCATTGCGCAACCAAACCAACCAATCATCGCCGCACCAATACCACTGGTAAAGTGATCGTAACCTGGTGCGATATCTGTGGTTAGTGGTCCAAGTGTATAAAACGGCGCTTCATCACAATGATCTAACTGCTTGGTCATGTTCTCTTTGATCATATGCATAGGTACGTGACCTGGGCCTTCGATCATTGTTTGAACATCGTGCTTCCAAGCAATTTTGGTTAACTCACCTAATGTCTCTAGCTCGCCAAATTGTGCAGCATCGTTAGCATCAGCTAAGGAGCCAGGACGTAGGCCATCACCTAGCGAGAAGCTCACATCATAAGCTTTCATGATATGACAAATATCTTCAAAATGCGTGTATAAAAAGTTTTCTTTATGGTGGGCAATACACCATTTAGCCATGATAGAACCACCGCGAGAAACAATACCTGTAACACGCTCAGCGGTTAGCGGTACGTAACGCAGTAATACGCCAGCATGAATAGTAAAGTAATCCACACCCTGCTCTGCCTGCTCGATAAGCGTGTCACGAAACACTTCCCAGGTTAGATCTTCGGCAACACCGTTAACTTTTTCAAGCGCTTGATAAATGGGTACCGTACCAATAGGAACGGGGGAATTACGTACGATGTAATCACGAGTTGAGTGAATATTTTTACCCGTTGATAAATCCATCACTGTATCGCCACCCCAACGGGTAGACCAAACAAGTTTTTCAATTTCTTCTTCAATACCTGAAGATAATGCTGAGTTACCAATATTGGCGTTGATTTTAACGAGAAAATTACGGCCAATAATCATTGGCTCGAGTTCGATGTGATTGATATTTGCCGGGATAATCGCACGACCTTTAGCAACCTCTTCACGGACAAACTCTGCCGTAATTGGCTGAAGGTTAGCACCCCAGGAATTACCTTTTAAGCGCTCGTTGCGATCATCGGTTGTAAACTCATTGCTTAATGCTTCGCGTGCTTGGTTTTCGCGAATAGCAATATATTCCATCTCAGGAGTAATAATACCTTTACGCGCATAGTGCATCTGCGAGACATTCATACCCTCTTTAGCGCGGCGTGGTGTACGCTGTAGTTCTTCGTTATAAAACTGAAAGGCTTTTTCAGAATCATCGTGGCCGTTATCCATCGGCTTGATTTCACGGCCTTCGTAGACCTCGGTATCACCACGATCTTCAATCCATTTAGAACGAACATCTGCTAAACCTTCATGTACGTTAATGTCGATATTCGGGTCAGTATAGGCGCCAGAGGTATCATAAACAGTAACGTGGGTACCATCTGTTAGGTTGATTTTACGCATTGGCACTTTGACATCAGGCATACTGTCAGAAGATACGTAAACTTTTTCGCTGGCAGGTAGCGGCTCACGGGTAAGGATAGAAGTAGGATCAGGCAGTTTACTATTCATCAAAAGTCCTCTCGGGGTCATCAAGTATTATTTACTATCATTAATTCTAAAATAATCAGCCAAGTAAATGGCTAACTAGAATGCTAATTTAGGCAAGAAAAGAGAGTTCTCTTAAGAGAGTAGGATGAAAGAAAGTCACCCCTGCTCATTCCTACGCCAATACTAACTGGATCAGGTTCACGGGTTTAATAAGACTGCTTATAGTCGTCTTATTTATCTCAGCACTAAGCACCCCGAGAGCAATAAGTGAGCATTCTAGTCAATAATAGGAGGAATTGGAAGATCTAAACAGTTAATCGCCGAAAAAACAGTAGGGGAATATAAACAAGCGCCCTAGAACAAAAGTGCATTTAAAATTAGCCTTAATATATTAAAAAGACTTGTTCGAAACAACCCGTCAAATACTCATAAGCCTACGCTTTAAAAGGTTTTTCCTTTTAATTGCTGTGCGACATTGATAACAAATTCTTTGTACGTTGTTTCAATATTTGCACGCTCTTTTTCAAATCTTTTCTTTTCATTTTTTGAAAGTTGTTTCCACGCATCGAGAATCGGGATATGCGCCGTAGCCTCGGCCAACTGAAATACTGCACTATATTGGTTGCGATCATCGTCGCTTATTTTTAAATTATCAAGTAATACGCTAATACGAATAGACCCTTCGGTTAAACTAAGCTGTTCGTCAATCATACCTTGAGCTAATACCTGTACGCTGTTATTGAGGTAATTATTATGACTATTTTTAAAGTCTATCAGCTCTTGGTTTTGCTTTTCTTTGACCGCTTCCATTTTTTTTACTTGCAACAAATAATAGATAGCAACACCACCTAGAGCCGCTATTAAAATAGCACCTACAATAATAAGGCCTATAAACATTTACTTCTCCTAAAGCAATGAAAAATCATTGTTAACATTTTATTTTTCACTCAAATTACGTTTCGTTTTTGCACCCAGAGCCTGCAGCTTTTCAGCGCGCTTAAAGAGGTTGCCCTTGCCTTCGTATAAGCGATTTTTAGCTAGCTCATAGGCTTGGCTAGTTTTATCTAACTGATTACCTATATCGGTAATAGACTCTAAAAACAATACAAACTGATCGTATAAGCCACCTGCTTGTGCTGCAATTTTTTCTGCATTTTGATGCTGCTTCTGATATAGCCATAACTGTGAGACTATTTGTAAGCTTGTCATCAATGTTGTCGGGCTGACTAATACTATTTTTTGCTCATAGGCTTCTTGGAATAATTGAGGGTCGGCTTGTAATGCCAACATAAAAGATGCCTCTATTGGCATAAAAATAAATATCAAATCAAAACTATTAATCCCGAGCAAGGCTTCATAGTTTTTATCGCTTAAGTTTTTAATATGAGAGCGAACCGATTGGACATGGGACTTTAACGCCAAAGACCTAAGTTCATGATCTTCTGCCGTATTATACTTCTCATAATGCACCAAAGATACTTTAGCATCGATAATTAAGTGGCGATCACCGGGTAAATTAATAATAACGTCGGGTATTTTACGCCGTGTTTTCTTTTCATTATCGGAGTCAGTACTTTGTTCCTGTAAAGATACCTGTGAATCATATTCGATCCCTTTACGTAAACCCGACTCCTCCAAAATACGTTCGAGTATCATTTCGCCCCAGTTACCCTGAGCTTTATTATCACCTTTCAATGCATTAGCAAGATTAACGGCTTCCCGACCTATATCCAGTGTTTGTGCCTGCAACTCCCCTACTTTACCCATGAGTTGGTTGCGCTCTGCACTCTCTTTTTGATAAACATCTGCGACTTGCTTTTTAAAATCATCTATCTGTAGGCGTAATGGATTAAGCGAGTAATTGAGTGTTTTTTGATTTTGGCTATCAAACTGCTCTTGCTTAGTATCAAAAATTCTATTCGCTAAGTTTTCGAATTCTTGAGTCATTTGTGAACGCGTATCCGATAAAAGCCGAGATTGATTTTTTAATTGGGCTTCTAAAAATTTGCACTGCCCCACAGTCGTGGCCAGCTCTTCTCGTGTATGATGATTAATAGCCTCTAGTTCAGATTGCTTGAGAAGTAGCCGATTAGACTTTTTGCTAAAGCGATTATTTAGTGCAATAGTGGTAACTACCCCACCTATTGCGAGCCCTAAAAAAAATAACAAAAGAGGCACAGTATTAGTTACAATAAAATCAGTCAGTGGCACCATGCTTACGCAAACTCTTCAAGTAAATGAACAAAAAAGTAATTATTAACGATATAACAGAAAAAATGAACTCTAATATTACCAACCATTCTCCAACTAGCCTTAGCAACACCTTTAACAACCCCATAATAGGGGGCATATGTAGCGAGGGAGAAGCCTTATATAATGAAGGGGATTATGATGCCTCACTTAGGCTTTTTTACGAAGCTTGGTTAAAGCTGGCCAAACCTCAGATGGAGCAAGAGGATTCAGAGATCATACTATCTTATATTGGCGATACTTATTATCGATTAAAAAAATATACGCCTGCTATCGAGGCTCTGCGCTCTGCTCTCGCATGCAAAGAAACATATAGACATCCACAGGTATTGCTTCGCCTTGGGCAGGCTCTATTCGATACCCAACAAGACATACAGTCTAAAACCTATTTGCAAAAAGCCTACCGATTAGGCGGTAAGGCTCTATTTAAAGACGAAAAAAGCATTTATCTCAAGAGTATCGAGGCGTTTATTTAAGCTACCTTTAGCAAGGCTCAAGTGCGATTTTTCGCAAACAGAAAGCTCTTTTAGGCCAAAGATTAAAGATAATCGTGGGGATTGACAGGCCCAATGACAAACCCGACTATTTTAACCCATGAAAAATTATTCACGACTCATTCTGAAGGTTCTTAATATATGAGTATTAACCGTACTTCTGAGGTTTCTGCAATTATACTCAGGCAGCCTAAATAAGTAAGATAAGCATTCCATCAATCCCAGTAAATAGCAGATATATCCAAACCTAGTCATATAAAGAGCTTTAGAACGATAGTGATAACGGAAAAAGTGATTTCAAGTAAGCCACCCCATATTTTAGTTTTTGATTCCGGTGTTGGCGGGCTTAGTATTGTCGAGGCCGTTAAAAAGGCACACCCTAGCTACAGGCTGACCTATGCCTCGGATAATGCGCAATTCCCCTATGGGACTAAATCAGAATCCGTATTGATTGAGCGAGTAGAACGCGTATTGAGCACATTACAAGAAGAGATTGCTGCTGATATTATTCTTGTTGCCTGCAATACGGCAAGCACACTGGTATTACCTAAAATCAGATCACACTTTACGCAACCAATCATTGGCGTTGTACCCGCGATTAAGCCTGCCGCAGAAATGAGCAAGAATAAAACCATAGGTCTATTAGCCACTCCAGGCACTGTTGAGCGTCAATACACTAAAGAGTTAATAAAGGATTTTGCCCATGAGTGCGATGTAATATCCGTAGGCTCTAGTGAGTTGGTATTATTAGCTGAGCAAAAGCTACAAAATAAACCTGTATCACTAGCAGTACTCACCTCTATAACAGCACCTTTTCGTGACACCCAAAATCGTCCCGATACTATTGTACTCGCCTGTACACACTTCCCCTTACTCAAAGAAGAGTTACAGCTTGTATTGCCCAACATTACCTATTGGGTAGATTCTGGCGAAGCCATTGCGCGCCGCGTTCAATTTTGGGTTAATAAGCTGAATTTAGTCACGGAAAACACTTTGGCTACAGCATCAAGCTCAGCAAATGGGGTAAGCATTTTTACCAAACAAACAGCAGAGACCGAATTAATAAAACCTACATTAAACCAATTAAATTTAGGCCTCGTTCATTATACGGAGGTGAGTTAATTGACAATGACAGCCAACGCCTTACCGCCTTTATTTAGACTTGATAGTATTTTTGATGCCTGTCAAAAAGATTTACTTATTTTAACCGCCAACCAACGTCTCAGTAGTAAAGCCATACAATCATGGGGACATTATCAGCAGAGAGAAAATAAAAAATCATGGCACTCGCCCAGAATTTATTCTATCGATGAATGGTTTAAAGAATGCTGGAAAAAACTACAAGCACTCGGTTATACAGATAGCCTTTGTAAAATTCTCTCTGCTGAGCAAGAGCGTATTTTTTGGGAGGACATCACCTCAAAACATACATTAATGCAAACAGAAGTATTAGCTCAACAAGCTGCTAGCGCTTATAAAGCGTTACAAAAATGGGAATTAACAATAGATGAGCTTAATCAGTACGAAAGCGATGTCAGCATCGGCTTACTACAAAATTGGTTTTCCGCTTTCGAAAAAAAATTAAAGTCAGCTCAGCTGATCACTCAAGAAGAAAGCTTAAAGATTATTGGGCAAGCGCATAAAGATAATATATTAGAACAAGAACCCGAGATATCATTAATCGGCTTTGATGATATTCCACCACTTGTTCAAACACAGCTTAATGCTATTTCAGAGAATATTAAAAACACCAAAGCTAATGACTTTACGCCTAGAGATTTATCTAGAGTCGAATGTAGCGATATTGAATCTGAAATAAAAGCCGCCACTGAATGGGCTAAAAATATACTATCGAACAATAGCGAGAAAACCTCACCTCGTATTGGGATTATCGTACCTAATTTAGGGCAGTGTCGCTCGCAAATAGAGCGCGCTTTAATTAATACCTTCGAGGGTCACAGCCTTCTCGCTAAAACACCTCGGTATACACTTCCTTTCAATATTTCTGCCGGGGTACCACTGGGCAAAACACCTCTCTTCGTTGATACCTTTTTGTTACTAAAATTAAATCAACCCTCTTGGGACATAGAAAATATATATCAGCTGCTATTCTCGCCCTTTTGGGGAGCTTATTCTGCTGAGTTAGAGGTACGATCACTCATAGTGAGCGATTTACAAAATTTAGGCCTACTCAGCATTAAAACACAGGAGTTGTGCTGGAAAATCAAACATAAGATTCAGTCACCGAAGAATAAGTCTAGTGATTTCATATCTACCGACACTGACGATCCGCAAGCGTTTAAGTATCTAGAAAGTATTAGCAATAAAGAAAGGTATCATCAAAGCAGGCAGTTACCTTCGCAATGGGTTGATACTTTTTTAAAACAATTGGAGGATGTCAATTGGCCCGGTGAAAGACAACCCGATAGTACAGAGTATCAGCAAACTCAACTATGGCATCAACTGCTAGAGTCTTTTGCAAACCTAGATAGTACACTAGGAAGCATTATGGTTGGTGATGCTATTTCTCAATTACAAAGTATGGCTAACCACCAACCTTTTCAAGCTAAAGTACCCGACTCGCCTATTCAGGTACTCGGTATACTCGAGGGTTCCGGCTTACATTTTACGCATTGCTGGGTGCTGGGCTTACATCAGCAAGCATGGCCTCCCGCTCCTGCACCAAACCCCACTTTACCTATTAGCCTACAACGCAAATACAATATGCCTCATGCAAGTAGCTTGAGAGAATTACAGTTTGCGCAATCGTTAACCCAAAATTATAAGCACTGCGCTACAGAAATTATTTTTAGCTCAGCTAACTATGATACTGAAAATGAAATTGAATTAAGCCCTAGCCAACTGATACAAGACATCCCTGCTCGAAATATCTGTTCAGAAAAAAATAGCGAGACATCTAACAATATAATAAAAGGCTTTAGCTATTACCTTAATAAACAACATCAAACAAAAACTAATGAGCGTATCTCTTGTCAGCATGCGCCTGCCGTAAATATCTTTGACATAAACTCAGAAGGCATCCTTACTGGAGGCTCAAGTATCATCAAGTCGCAATCCATCAATCCATTCGATGCATTTGCAAAACACCGCTTAAAGATAAGAACAATACCACAGGCAACTATCGGGTTTTCTGCCATTGATACAGGGAATATTTTACACTTGTCGCTAGCCTCTTTATGGGAGCAATTAAAGACACAAGAAGCATTGTTATCAATTAGCAATGATGAATTAAAGAGACTTCTTACGAATATTATTAATGTACAAATGAATACAGTCATAAAACATAAGCGCTACCATTTTGGTAAAGAATTATTCCAACTAGAAGTACAGCGACAAACAGACTTAATTCTTAAATGGTTAGTATACGAAAAAGCTAGGCAGCCGTTTTCCGTCGTATCTATCGAAGAAAGTCATAAAGTTAAAATTAATGGTTATATTTTACAACTACGCCTTGATCGCGTTGATGAAATAAATACTGCCACAGGTAAATCTCAACGCTTAATTATTGATTATAAAAAAGGACAGTGCTCTCCCAATGATTGGAAAAGCGAAAGACCCAATGATCCACAACTGCCGTTTTATCTCACAGTGAATAACAGCAATGATTCTTTAGGCGAACTCAATGCCATTGCATTTGCCCAGATCAATATAAAAAATCAAAGCTTAATTGGCCTACAGCCTGAAAATTGTAATATAGTAGCAATAACATCCATTGAAAAAAATCGAGTGGGCCTACATACAAACTGGCAGCAAACAACCGAGGAATGGAGTCGTATATCAAACCACCTCTTTGATCAATTTGTATCCGGTGATGTTGCGATAGATTATAATAACAATAGCCAATTAAACTTTAGTCGAGAGTTTATATGCCTTAACCGGTTTTACGATTCACATGACTAAAACCCATCACAGATGCCATAAAAAATAATACAGAATAAAAACATCAATTAATTCAAAATTTGAGACTTAAGTTTTTAATAACATCCAATTTTTAATTTTTTATTAGACTAACGTAGCACCTGCTTAAGTCGCTGTTAACTATGTATTTACCAATAGATTTATTGACTTGAAAATAAGCATTTAAAGCTACATACAAAGTCGTATGTACAATATTTATGATAACTTGCACTATCTAACCCTACAAAAGATTGGGACATTTCAGCTGTTGTCCTTTGA
The DNA here is from genome assembly GCA_947488935.1 of uncultured Pseudomonadales bacterium. Classification (GTDB taxonomy): domain Bacteria; phylum Pseudomonadota; class Gammaproteobacteria; order Pseudomonadales; family Cellvibrionaceae; genus CANLBN01. Next base: position 528,403 of record CANLBN010000002.1, on the reverse strand, counting down.
AGTTGTATAATGGATCTAAGGTTGTTTTGTAAGCCAGAAAAAGCAATACTGGCTGTTGACAGCATTTTGAGAATATTTTGGTGAATTTTTGTTCACTTATTCTTGTGAAATATTACTTACCTTAGAGAAGTGATATGGTGGTTTAGCAGTAATATTTATTCGCCAAAATCTGTCTTTAATTTACATCTTATTTCTAAAATTATAACAAGTAGGAGATATCTGAATGTCTAATGATAGTAAAAAACTTACCGAGCTCTCACGCCGAGGCTTTTTAAAATCAACTGCTGCTGCTGCATCCGTTGCTGCTGCTCCAGCAATGTTTGTCAGTAATGCCAATGCTTACGTTAATGCTCCAAAAGGTAAGTCAGTTACTTTAGGTTTTAACGTACCACAATCAGGCGCCTATGCTGATGAGGGTGCTGATGAGTTACGTGCATACAAACTAGCCGTAAAACACCTAAACGGTGAAGGCGATGGTGGTTTAATGAACACCATGAAGCCAATGAGCCTAAAAGGTAACGGCATATTGGGCAAAAAAGTTGAGTTCGCAACGGGTGATACTCAAACTAAATCTGATGCTGCGCGTGCTTCTGCAAAACGTATGATTGAAAAAGATAATGCGGTTATGATTTCTGGTGGTTCTTCATCAGGTGTTGCCATTGCTGTTCAGTCGCTTTGTCAAGAAGCGGGTGTTATTTTCATGGCAGGCCTAACCCACTCAAATGATACAACCGGTAAAGATAAGCGTAAGCATGGCTTCCGTCACTTCTTTAATACAGATATGTCTGGCTCTGCTCTAGGACCAGTACTTGAAAGCGAATTTGGTAAAGAGCGTACCGCTTATCACTTAACAGCTGATTACACATGGGGCTGGTCACAAGAAGGATCAATTAAAAATACTACAGAAGGTATTGGTTGGCAGACAGCTAAAGCTGTACGCACACCATTAGGTGCTGGTGACTTCTCTCAATATATTACACCTGTACTTAACTCAGGTGCCGATGTATTGGTTCTTAACCACTATGGTAAAGATATGGTGAACTCATTAACCCAGGCTGTTCAGTTTGGTCTACGTGATAAAAATGTTAATGGTAAAGACTTCCAAATCGTTGTTCCGCTATTCTCTCGCCTAATGGCGCAGGGTGCTGGTGAAAACATCAAGGGTATTTACGGTACAACAAACTGGAACTGGTCACTGAAAGATGCGGGTTCTCAAGCCTTTGTTAAATCCTTTGGTGCAGAGTATGGGTTCCCACCTTCGCAGGCTGCACACACCTGTTATGTACAAACTCTTCTTTACGCCAATGCTTGTGAATTAGCAGGAACCTTTGATCCATGTGCAGTCATTGCTGCATTAGAAGGCTTTAAGTTCGATGGTATGGGTAACGGTCCTACCGAATACCGTGCAGAAGACCATCAGTGCTTTAAAGATGTTCTTGTTGTACAAGGTAACGATAACCCTTCATCTCAGTTCGATTTGCTTAATGTTGTTCAAGAAGTACCAAGAAGCCAAGTTGAATACAGCACCACTCATCTAGGTGGTGAATTAGGTAGCTGTAATAATAAAGCATAGTGCTCTAACCGATTGATACTCCTACTATGTAGGAGTATCTCTATCAGATTTACATTCTTGATTACATACATAGCTAATAAATAAAATTAAACCGACATTTACATAACTCAATTATATTGGTCGTTATGACTTTGTCACAAATAAAAAAGAATAAGAGGTAGTTATGGAAGCATTACTGCTCCAGGTTCTTAACGGACTGGATAAAGGCGGAGCCTACGCACTCATTGCGCTTGGGCTAACCTTGGTATTTGGCACATTAGGAGTCGTCAACTTTGCGCATGGAGCACTATTTATGCTCGGTGCATTTGTTGCGGTTAGTGTCGAAAAAGTGTTAACAATTTCCAGTAAGGTTCGTGACGAAAGTATTACTTTCTTTGAAGCCTATAAAGAAACACCATATCTTGAGATTTGGTGGGGCGACACGGGCTCAGCCATTATCGATTGGTCAGTTCCTATATCCATTATTATTGCTATCCCCATTATGCTTGCCGTCGGTATTGCAATGGAACGTGGGCTTATTAAATATTTTTACAAACGCGAGCACGCTGATCAGATCCTAGTAACTTTTGGTCTAGCCATTGTGATTGGCGAAATAATCAAAGCAAATTTTGGCGCAAATGCCATTCCTCAAGCTGCGCCAGAAATTGTTGCAGGTAGTGTAGATATTGGCGCAGCTATAGGTCTAGATGGTGTCGTCTATCCATGGTGGCGAATGATCTACTTAGCATTCTCTCTCTCCATTATTGGTGGCGTCTTTGCCTTTTTACATATGACCACATTCGGCATGGTTGTACGCGCAGGCATGCATGACAGAGAAACAGTTGGCTTATTAGGTATCAACATTGAAAAGCGCTTTACCATCGTATTTGGCTTAGCAGCAGTTGTTGCCGGTCTCGCAGGTGTTATGTACACACCTATCCTGCCCCCTGATTACAATATGGGTATGGACTTTCTAGTGCTATCGTTTCTCGTAGTAGTCGTTGGTGGTATGGGTTCACTCGGTGGTGCCGTTGCAGCAGGTTTCTTATTAGGTATTCTCCAATCCTTCTCTTCTATGACAGCAGTCAAAGAGGTAATACCTGGTATAGACCAAGTCATTATTTATCTTGTTGCCGTTGCGATTTTATTATTTAGGCCTCGTGGTCTGTTCGGAAAGGACTAGGGTGAGTAAATTATGAAAATTATTGAATTATCAACATCAAAACGTGACCTACTTATATTGGTCGTCTTTTCTGTCATCGTATTGATTGCTCCGCTTTGGGGATCATTAATTGGTGCGGGCTACCCCGATCTTCTGCAAAAATTTGCCATCTTTGGTTTATTTGCAGTGGGCTACAATATCTTGTTTGGTTTAACGGGGTATCTATCCTTTGGGCATGCTGCATTTTTAGGTGTTGGGTCTTATGTAGCAGTTTGGTCATTCAAACTGTTCACTATGAATGCACTACCTGCAATCGCTTTCTCCATTGTCTTTTCAGGAATATTTGCCTTAGCTATTGGCTTTTTATGCCTAAGACGTACGGGAATCTATTTTTCTATACTGACCCTCGCCTTTGCACAAATGTCATACAAACTAGCCTATTCAGTATTGACACCTATTACTAATGGTGAAACTGGTTTATTTGTACTAAAGGATGACCCAAGAGTCATTGATGGCGCACTGGGTATAGCCTCAGCAGAAAATCCACTTGCCAGCTTATTTGGTATTACACTCAATGGCTATGAAGGCTTCTACTTTTGTGCCGTTGTTTTAATTTTGGGTTTTTGGCTAAGCATGAAAATATTCCGCTCTCCCTTTGGCATGAAACTAGTTGCTATTAAAACTAATCAAACTCGCATGGAATACACCGGCTTTAATCACCGCCCTTACCTACTTGCTGCCTTTGTAATCTCTGGCATGTATGCAGGTTTGGCGGGTGCTTTATTAGCAGTTGTTGACCCAACTGCAGGTGCAGAACGCATGGTCTGGACAGCATCAGGTGAAGTTGTATTAATGACTATTTTGGGCGGCCTAGGTACGATGTTTGGCCCTCTCATTGGTGCAGCGACTATCAAATATATGGAAAATATATTCTCAGGCATTAACGATACTTTACTTGGCACCTGGTTCGATTTCTTACCTCAAGCCCTTACAGATTTGCTAGTAACTATCGTTTCTCCATTTGTTGGTAGTGGTTGGCATTTAACCTTAGGTTTAACTTTTATGATGATTATGATCTTCTTACCTGGAGGCATGGTAGAAGGCGCTCAAAAAATTAAAGCTAAGTTCTTTAATAAAAATAACACAACAGAGAAATTAGAATCTGAACAACTAGAAAAGGATGGTGCAGCATGAGTGCAGAACAATCAAACATCGTCCTTGATATTTCAGGGGTGAATAAATCATTTGGTGGCTTACAAGCATTAAGTGACATTAACCTTCAGATTGAAGAAGGTAAAACACACGCAATTATTGGCCCTAATGGTGCGGGTAAATCAACCTTACTCAACACATGTATTGGCTTATTACAGGCAGATACGGGTCGTATTGACTTTGAAGGACACGATTTAACCAAAGGGTTTATGCCACATGACATTAATCAAATGGGTATTTCAAGAGTGTTTCAGACACCGCAAATATTTCCTGACTTATCTATTTTACAAAATGTCATGATTCCAGCTTTTGCAAAGCGTGATGGCTCTTTTAAGCTAAATATTTTTAAAGCTTTACGCGATGAAAAAGCGATCGAAGAAGAAGCACTGCATTTTCTCGAAGATCTTGGCATGGCCGATCAACACCATAATCATGCTGGTAGCTTGTCCCGTGGTAATAAACGCCGCTTAGAATTGGCTATGTGCTTAATACAGCATCCTAAGCTTTTATTATTGGATGAACCCACCGCAGGTATGGCACGACACGATACCAACCAAACCATTGAGCTATTAATGAAGATTAAAGCGCGAGGAATGACAAAAGTAATTATCGAGCACGATATGCACGTTGTTTTTAGTTTGGCCGATAAAATCAGTGTACTTGCACAGGGTGCGATTATTGCTGAGGGTCATCCAGATGAAATTAAAGGCCATCCTAAAGTGAGAGAGGCATATCTAGGGAGTGCAGAAGTATGAGTGATAACCAACCTTTTTTCTCAGTTAAGGATATTCATTCTTACTATGGTGAAAGTTATATTGTTCAGGGTGTAAGCTTTGATATTAAGGAGGGCGAAATACTAGCCCTATTAGGCCGTAATGGTGCAGGCAAGACCTCTACCCTACGTAGTATTGCACGTACCGATGACCCTCAAATGAAATCCGGGGAAATCTGGTTAGGTGGACAAGCCATTCACACAATGAAGTCTTTCCAAGCCGCGCAAGTCGGGGTGAGCCTCGTACCAGAGGACAGACGTATTATCGCTGGCATGACCGTTGAAGAGTCATTAGATCTTGCACAAATTGCCCCACCTATTGGATGGAGTAAAGAAAAAATATTTGAGCATTTTCCTCGTCTTGCCGAGCGTCGTACACAGGAGGGGATTACCCTCTCAGGTGGTGAGCAGCAAATGCTCGCAGTCGCTCGTTCACTTGCTCGTGATTGCCGGTTATTACTCTTAGACGAGCCCTATGAAGGTCTCGCCCCTGTTATTGTTCAAGAAATTGAGCGAATCTTAATGGGTATTAGGGACTTAGGTATAACCACCATAATCGTTGAACAAAACGCCATTGCCGCACTTAAATTAGCAGATCGAGCTGTTATTTTAGATATGGGGCAAGTCGTATTTGATGGTAGTGCTGAGGAAGTTATGAATAACGATGAATTACGAGAGGAGTATCTCGCAATTTAACGTCTACACTACACCATCCTTATAATTGCTACGTCAAAGCCAAGATAATTGAATTATCTTGGCTTTTTTCATGATAGGAGACAAAAAACCGCTCAAGTAAACCTCTCTAATTTTTAACCTTCTCAATACATCTTGATAAAAATACTGAGATACTCCCCTTTTTCACAAAGTCTTTTACTAATCTCGCTACTTAAACTACTGATAACTAACCATAAATCACCTATTTTACAATTGTATATCGTGTAATCTGAGCTATTGTTAAAGAAATAGTCATTTCATTAACAGCGATCAAAATATGAAAATACAAACAAAGCTTATCTTAGGCGCAAGTACCTTAATTATTAGCGGACTAATCTGTATATCTGTTGTACTGGGCTATATTAGTGCCCAACAGTCCAAATTAGCCTTAGAAGCAACTAATATTGAAAAGCTCAACGCTATTAAATACTCCACAAGCGCCCAGCTACAAACCTACTTTGAGCAGGTTGCCCAAGAGATTAAAACTGTCGCCAACGACAAAGGTATTATCAAAGGGACAAAACAACTACGCTTTTCTTTTTATAATTATAAATCAACTGATAATACTGAGTCGCAAAAAACATCAGTCAATACCTACTACAATGATATATTTTTAAAGGAATATCAGAAATTAAATCCTAACAAAAAACCTGAGTTAAACAAACTAGTTGATGAGCTAAAGCCTAATAGCTTGGCCCTCCAATATGAATATATCGCTAAAAACAAATACTCATTTTACGAGAAGAGTAAACTCCTCAATGATGGAAAATTCAATAGTTATGCAAGTGCACATCAAAACGTACATCAAAAGTTAAAGGACTATACAGCCCAACTCGGGTACGACGATATCTATATTGTTGATGCAAAGAAAGGCTATGTCATGTACTCGGTTAATAAAAACATTGACTATGCCACATCACTCAACGACGGTTATTTTTCAAATACTGGCTTAGGTGGCGCTTATAAAGAAGCATTAAAGATAAGTGTTGATAAAGTCGACTCTATTTACCTGAGCGATTTTAGCTTTTACATGCCCTCCTTTGATGAGCCAGAATTTTTTATATCCAAACCAATCTATGATGGCAAAAAAATCTCTGGTGTTTTAATTTTTAAATTATCCTCATCGATAATGAACAAGATTATTACCTATAACAACAATTGGCAAAAAAGCGGCTTAGGAAAATCCGGAGAAACATTTTTAGTCGGCAAAGATGGTTTTATGCGCAGCAATAGCCGTGTATTAATTGAAAACGCTAAAGATTATACAGAACTGCTAAAACAACAAAGTATTGACCAGGAATCACTAACGACAATTAACAATCATCACACCAGTATTTTTTTACACAAAGTTAATGGAGCTGCTAGTGATTCAGCAATTGCTGGTAATTCGGGCACGATAACCTATACAAAATATACTGGCAAAAACGTGATTTCCAGCTATTCACCCATTAAAATATTTAATAATGAATGGGCAATAATCAGCGAACTCGATTACAAAGAGGCCACTGCTGATGCAGCGGCATTATCAAAAAAACTTAGCTATAGTGCCATAGTGACGGCCGCTCTAGTTATAGCCGCTAGTATAATAGCCACCCTATTGTTTGCACGCAGCCTTGTGTCACCTATACGTAAAACAGTAGAAGTACTAAAAGATATCGCCGAAGGCGAAGGTGACCTAACCGCACGACTTGATGAGGGTCGCAGTGATGAAATTGGCGAGCTAGCAAAATGGTTTAACACTTTTACCCAAAAAGTACAGTCAGTTATTATCAACATAAAACAAGAAGCTATTCAATTAGAAGACACCTCGAAAGAGATGAAGTCAATTTCTGCACAAAATACCCAAGGTGCATCACAACAACAACAAGCGATTAAAAAAGCTACTATTTCAATGAATGAAATTAGCGACCTAGCCGAAAACGTAGCAGACTTTGCCATTACTGCGGAGAAAACAGCAGATAATGTAGCAAATGCATCTGCTCATGGTGTTGTGGTTATGGAGGCAACGAAATCGTCTATTTTAAATGTTGTTAAAAATGTTAACGAAGCAAGCCAAACCATTAATGATCTCGAAGTCACCAGTAAGACTATCGGCTCTGTAGTTGGTGTTATTAATGCAATAGCAGAGCAAACAAACTTATTAGCACTTAATGCGTCAATAGAAGCTGCCCGAGCTGGTGAGCAGGGGCGAGGTTTTGCAGTCGTTGCCGATGAAGTACGTGCTCTTGCAAGCAGAACCCAAGAATCAACACTCGAAATTAATAGCATTATCCAAACCTTACAAAAAAATGCGCAATCTGCCGTTAACGCAATCAAATTAGGTAATGAATCCGTTGAAGTTTCTGTAGAAGAAGCTGAAAAAGCGAATGAGTCATTACTACACATTAAAGAAGAAATTCTTAACATTACCAACCTCAACAAACAAATCTCAGAGAGCGCACAGGTGCAAAACTCTGCAAGTAATAGCGCAAAAAGCTTAATCAATGAGATCAATAGCATTTCTGAAGAAAATCAAAGTAGCTCAGAAGCCGTAGATAATAACAGCCAAAATATCTCCTCGGCCACTCATCAGCTCAATACGCTTATTAATCAATTTAAAAGTGAATAATAGGATAATAATGCTGCAGTAGATAACTCGTTATTCTGCTACTGCAAATAACAATCCATCTCTTCGCCATAGGATTACTTGGATTCCTTTTTTTATTTTAACTAAAGGTGTTTGATGTTTCCCTAAATCAGGTATTGAGCCATGGATACTTTTTTCATAGCGCGTCTGATAAACCGTTTTCCATAATTTATGACCAGCTGCTTGGTAACGTAACTGCACTGCTGGCATATTCAAAATAAAACAAGGCCTAGCTCCTTTTAAGTCGCCGCCAACATCCATCATAGCTTGTGACTTTGACAACATAAAACCCAAATAAGAAAAATTACTAGACAACTCGACTAGTGAAGCACTAGTATATTTTAACGCTATATCTGAAAGGTGGTTGTTGACAACATCTTCAAATATTTTTTCTGATTTGCTATCTATATTGACTGTTGCATCAGGTGACATAAACCATATAAACCCCACCAGAAAAAGCATGCCAACCGTAGTTGATGCATAAATAAATTTTTCTGGAAACAATAAAATTCGCCGCAGCTTATTTTTTAAGCTATTTGAAAACTCATGCTCTTTCGCCATGCTATGAAAACAGTCTAAATCATCTTCAGATAATTTAATATCTCTATACATTTTTTTAATAGCAGGTTTCATTCGCTCTGTCATAAGCACCCTCCTTTACCGTCTTATTATTAAGTACTTTTTTACGAATACGGTGAATTCTAGAAAGCAGTGTCCCCCTAGGAGTTTCGGTAAGGTCACTGATTTCATCAATGGTATATTCTTCAATTGCCCATAAATACAACAGCTCCCTCTCCAAAGGGTTAAATTTTATCCAAACATGCTTTAATAGGTCTTGATTTATAACTGTCGATTCTAACGTTATTGTACTAATATCAATTCCATTATCTTCTGGATCATCGGATGAAATCAGCCATCGATGATCAAAACGTTTTTTATCGATAAACGTATTTCTAATACAACGAAAAAAATATCCCTGTACATTTTTAATTCCACTTGCTCCACGCCCGAGTATTTTGACATATGCGGTGTGCACAATATCCATAGCAACATCATGATCATTAGTCAGCGACATTGCATAGCGATAAGCTCGCTGAAGTTGATCATCCGAGATAGATTGCATTCATTAATTCCATGAGTGAGTTAAAGTATATCCGTCTTATATAATGACGCTCTACATTAAGAGTTGATTGCACTACGTCTCAAATTCATAAAATTTAATCTAAAAGCGATAATAAAATGAAATAATAATCGGGCTTATCTCGTCTACAAAGCGATTTACTTTAATTACTACTAATCACTATGGAGACCTTATGAAATCTTTTTTTACTCGTGACGAATGGCAGCCCGAAACCATGTCGATGATATTACGCATTGGTTTAGGCTTAGTTTTTGTTATAGGAGGCTGGAATAAACTTTATCAATTATTAAACCCAAATACAGTCGATGCAATTTTAAACAGCTACATGGGCTCGTCTGGTTATATCAATCAATTTTTTACTGATTATTTATTTTCTGGGTTTCTTGGTACTGTATTAACACCCTGGTCTTTTTTAACCACTTTGTCAGCTTTTGAACTAATCAGTGGCTGTATGTTGATATCAGGGTTTCTTGTACGCCCATTATCAATTTTCTGGGCATTACTACTCTGGAGCTTTATTGTTTCTCTACCTGTTGTGACCACACCTGGAGTTATAAGCCCCGAAAACACCTATAACTCCCCTGCCATGTTTGTTCAGATCAGGGATATTGCCTTATCTGGATTGTTCATTTTATTATATAACTTAGGGTCTGGCCGACACAGTATTGATGAGATGCTTGGAACAGGAAAAGTAATTAGAGCCAATGCCGCCCATAAATACTGGAACGAAATGGGCCTGCTACTAAGAGTATCTATGGCACTTCCCTTTTTGATCGCAGGCTTTTTTCATGGGCTTGATAATATTCAAACCTTTAAATTACCTGCAATTGTTGCCTGCCTTTTAGGTCTCGCTATTTTATTTGGCATACAAATGCGGCTAGTCGGGTTTATCGTTGTGTTAGCTATGCTATTTTTTATACTACAAAAAATTAACCTTGATAAATCATTAATTGCCAATCTAAATGGCTTTAAGCGTGAATTTGCTTTCCTTGCCGCTGGTTTCCTTATGTTTCATGCAGGTGGCGGTACTCATTATGCCCCCAAATTTAGAGGATGGATTGATAACCATATGCTTACCTCAGCTAAAGCATCGTAAACTTTCCTATAATAAATGAAGCAGTATTTGCCTTTATTTTGAAGTATTTCAAATGGGCTCAATCTCTTTGAGTCCATTTTTATTGCTTGTTTAAGACTTATTAGCAGCCCGTTTACGCTAAAACCTAAGATATACACCTATTACAGCAATTTTTATCATAAAATTTTGTAATTACCCTCCCCTAATTCGCTTATAATCACCTTTTTAGCCATCGTCCAAAACCCAATATAAGTACTACGTTGATTATGAGTTCCTCCCACAACATATCTCCTGAAAACAAAAAGGTTATCGTCGGCATGTCTGGTGGTGTTGACTCATCAGTTGCCGCTCTTTTACTCATCCAGCAAGGGTATGAGGTTGAAGGCTTGTTTATGAAGAATTGGGATGAAGACGACGATACCGAATACTGCACCGCTAAGGCGGACTTGGCCGATGCGCAACAAGTGTGCAAAAAATTAGGGATTAAATTGCATACGGCTAATTTTGCGGCAGAATACTGGGATAATGTTTTTGAATATTTTTTAGACGAATATAAGGCTGGCAGAACACCCAACCCTGATATTCTCTGTAATCGTGAGATTAAATTCAAAGTCTTTTTAGAGTATGCACAGCTTTTGGGAGCAGACCTTATTGCAACGGGGCACTATGCACGTCGTGAAGATAAAGGCGATAAAACTTATTTGTTGAAAGGGCTAGATAACAATAAAGACCAGAGCTATTTTTTACATGCCGTGGGTAGCGAGGAGTTTGCTAAAACTCTATTTCCTGTTGGTGAGTTAGAAAAGCCCGCCGCTAGGGCATTAGCCGAGCAACATGATTTAATCACCCATAATAAAAAAGACAGTACAGGTATCTGTTTTATTGGTGAACGCCGATTTAAGGATTTTTTGCAAACCTATATCCCGGCACAACCGGGCAATATTGTCACCGATGCAGGCGATATTATCGGCCAACACCAAGGCTTAATGTACCACACCATAGGCCAACGCCAAGGTTTGGGGATTGGTGGGGTAAAAAATGCGGGCGACGCGCCTTGGTATGTTGCCAATAAAAACTTAGAGACCAATGAGTTATTGATTGTTCAGGGTTCAGAGCACGCTCTGCTCTATCACGGGGCTCTTGAAGCCAATCAGGTACACTGGATAACCTCAAACCCTATTGATGAGCAAACGGCACCTTTTCGCTGTAAAGCAAAAATACGCTACCGGCAGGCTGATCAAGCCTGCAAAGTCAGTATAATTTCTAATAAAAATACGCAACAAGCTCCACAAAATACTGTCCTACAAGTAGTATTTGATGAGCCTCAACGTGCAATTACACCAGGTCAATCGATTGTATTTTATGATGGTAACCACTGCTTGGGTGGAGCAGTTATTCAAAATCGTCGCTAAAACACATTATAAAACAAGCTATAACGATAAAATAAATGTAGAGGAAACTTTTTTGGCTAACGATCTTAATGGGCAAACCATCGCTCTTGCAGCTATGTTTCAGTTCGCTGCTGGTGTTGAACAACTAGCAAAAACTGGGCATGTTAAATCTGAGGAGTTTGAAGTAGCCGTCAATAGCTTATTCAATCAAAATCCCAGTGATGCTCTAAACGTGTATGGTGGCCTCGAGAGCCTAGAAACAGGCCTTAGCTTTTTAATCGCAAACTTAAGTAGGAGCCCAAAACGCAGCAGCGATTGTATCCGCTATGTTATGGGTATTTTACATTTACAAAAGCAGCTCTCAAAACATCAATCGATGCTGGAAGTTATTGCCAATAGGCTCGACAAAAGCCGCCTACAGCTCGACCATTTTACACCAACACATGAGAACGTCGTCGCAGGGCTGGCCGATATATATGCAGATACAATTAGTACTTTTAGTTTTCGCATACAGGTCATGGGCGAGTATCAATTTTTGCAGCAAACACGTATTGCAAACCAGATCAGGACCTTATTATTCGCCGGTGTTCGCTCTGCAGTACTGTGGCGGCAGTTTGGAGGCAATAGACTAAAGGCCATTTATCAACGTACATCTATTTTAGCAATGGCACAATCCTTACAAAAGGAACTACAACAGCAACAATTGCACTAACTATAAAGCCAAAAAGCTTGAAATTAAATTAAGGCGTCAATATATAAGATTGATCCTTTTAGTATTAACCATTAACTAACAAAACGATTATTACTATGCTCTTAACCCCCCTACGATCTTGGCTGAAACAACAAATTATTGGTCAGCCCCAACTGATAGATAAACTACTTATTGCGCTACTGGCCGACGGGCATTTATTAGTTGAAGGCGCACCAGGCCTTGCTAAAACAAAGGCCATTAAGATGCTAGCCTCGGGGGTCGAAGGCGATTTTCAACGGATACAATTTACTCCCGATTTACTACCAACAGATATAACTGGCACCGATATCTACCGTTCTCAAGACCACAGTTTTGAGTTTCAAGCAGGCCCCATTTTCCATAACCTAGTATTGGCAGACGAAATCAACCGGGCACCCGCTAAAGTGCAGTCAGCTCTACTTGAAGCGATGGCCGAGCAACAAGTGAGCGTGGGTAATAAAACTTACCCCCTACCTGAGCTTTTTTTAGTCATGGCAACACAAAACCCATTAGAGCAAGAAGGTACTTACCCCCTACCCGAGGCGCAGCTTGATCGGTTTTTAATGCACATCAACGTAGACTACCCCGATGCACAATCGGAAGCCGCCATATTGCAATTGATTCGCTCAGAAAACACACAAGAAAGTATTTCGGCCCCACCGGTTGTTAGCCAACAAGACCTAATGATTGCAAGACAAGCAGTTAGTCAGGTACATACAGCAGAGAGCCTAGATAACTATATTGTCCAGCTCACCATGGCAACTCGTTCACCAAAAGCCCTCGATAAAGAATTAGCACAATGGCTAGAATACGGTGTTAGCCCACGGGCAACCATCAGCTTAGATCGCTGCTCCAAAGCGCATGCCTTTTTGCAAGGCAATGACTTTGTCACTCCCGATGACATTCATGCCGTTGTCTATGATGTATTTAGGCACCGATTACTGCTGAGCTTTGAAGCCGAGGCGCAAGGCATTAGCAAAGATCAAGTTATCTCTCGCATTTTGGAAAAAGTATCTATCGCATAATATGACTGTTGCAGGCTCTATCAATTACCAACCCGAAGGTGCATTTGTCAGCTTAAAAGAGCTACAAAACCTACGCTTACTGGCAAAACCTTATTTACGGTTTTCTAGCCGAGTAAGTAATGCACTCACTAGTGGCCAACATCGCAGCCGCGCCGTTAGCCGTGGTATGGAATTTGAAGAAGTTCGCCTGTATCAAGTGGGTGACGATGTTCGCAATATTGACTGGCGAGTTACTGCGCGCACTCAAACCACCCATACAAAATGCTACCGCGACGAAAAAGAAAAACCCGTTATTACCTTTGTCGATCAAAGGCGTTCAATGTTTTTTGGCAGCTTACATTGCTTTAAATCTGTCTATGCCTGTTACTTATCAGCTATCATCAATTGGTCAACCCTTGATCGTGGTGATAGAGTTGGTGGACTCGTTTTAAACTCCAAGCAAATTTTAGAAACACGTCCAGCGCGCTCAAGTAAAGCCGTTAACCAATGGTTACAATTACTCACCCAGAGCAATAATGCGATTGACATAAATTCCTCCCATAAGGAACCCAGTTTCACTCAAGGCTTAAAGCAGCTACAACATATTACACATAGCGGTACCGAATGTATTATTATCAGTGATTGCTATGATATAGATCTCGAGAGTGAGAAGGCATTATTCCAACTTTCACGCGCTCACTCTGTTGTTTTATATTGGTTAGTTGATCCTCTCGAAAAGACACTGCCCTATATAGAAAACATCACTCTAAGCGATGGCCTAGAAAAACATACACTCTCTGTTGATAAAAAATTTCAAAAACAACAGCATCAACATTTTGTCAACAAACAAAAAGCGGTAGAGGATTTATGCCTGCGTTTATCTATCACGCTAGTGATGATTGATATTTCTCTACCCATATCTAATTTTATCAATATCCAGAAAAAAAGAGCTTGATCATGGCGGCGGATATTGCAAATCAAATACTTCCTCTCGAAGACATTATCGCTCCTAATTCTGTTTCTATTTGGCCGCTAGCGCTTGGCTGGTGGTTATTATTAGCTATGATCATTGCCTTAGTTATTGGTGTATTTATTCTCTACAAAAACTATAAGAAAAAATGGAGTTACCGAAAAGAGGCACTCAGTTTATTAAAAAACACACAAAACACTTTGGACGAAAAGGCCACTATTAACAACTACCTTGAGTGCCTAAAACGCACAGCCATTAGTGCTTATCCTGCGCATAACATCAACGCTCTATATGGTAAAGACTGGGTTGACTTTCTTAACCAACAAACACCGACACCTTTATTTACCGATGAGTTAGCACGCTTTATTTGTGAATCTCAATATCAAAAAGCAATCAGCATTGATAAACAATATGTATACACAGCAGTAAAAAGCTGGATTAAAAAGCACTCAACACAAGTGCAACCTAACTCAATGAATACTGATAAAGAGGTCGCCTAATGTTTCATTTTGCATGGCCTTGGATATTTTTATTATTACCTCTTCCGTTATTTGTTTATCTATTTGCAAAACCTATGGCACGCGAAAAAAACGCCGTTATTGTGCCTTTTTATCAACAACTTACCTCTCTAAAAATACTGGGTGGGATTAAAAGCTCTCATCACTTTTTAAGCAATAGCTTATTACTCATACTTATTTGGTTATTATTGCTCACTGCTCTAGCAAAACCACAACTAGCTGGCGAGCCTATCGCTACCCCCTCCTCCGGCAGAGATTTACTCATTGCTGTCGACATTTCTGACAGTATGGATCAGCAAGATATGGTAATAAAAAATAGGCCTGCAACGCGCTTAGAAATGGTTAAACACGTTTTACAGGATTTTATAAAACGTCGCGAAGGAGACCGTATTGGCTTGGTCTTATTTGGCAGCAACGCCTATCTGCAAGCTCCTCTTACTTTTGATACAAAAACTGTTGCACAGTTCTTAACCGAAGCACAACTTGGGTTTGCAGGACCAAAAACCGCTATTGGAGAAGCCATTGGTTTATCTATTAAGCGCCTGCAGGCATTAAAAGCTTCAAAAAATCGAGTCATCATATTATTGACCGATGGCGCAAATACATCGGGAGAAATAGAACCATTACAGGCGGCAATGCTTGCCAAACAAACCGATGTAAAAATTTATACCATTGGTATTGGGGCAGATGAGTTATTAATTAAAGGCTTTTTTGGGCAGCGACGCATCAACCCATCG
Source organism: uncultured Pseudomonadales bacterium (assembly GCA_947488935.1). GTDB lineage: Bacteria > Pseudomonadota > Gammaproteobacteria > Pseudomonadales > Cellvibrionaceae > CANLBN01. Next base: position 512,799 of record CANLBN010000002.1, on the reverse strand, counting down.
ATACAACTTGATGAAAAATCGCTGGTTGATATCGCAACCGAAACAGGAGGCAGGTACTTTAGAGCACGCGAAACAGAATCACTCGAAGACATTTATAAAGAGCTCGATATACTTGAACCTATTGTACAAGAGGAACAGTGGTTACGCCCAACACGTGCCCTATACATGTGGCCGCTCGCAATAGCATTACTATTAACGGCACTACTTGCCTTATTAAAAGCTCGTCCATTTGATAGAAAACAGGTAGATATATAATGGATTGGCTAGGCGACTTTCATTTTTTAAGGCCTCTTTGGTTTTTTGCACTGATTCCCTTCGCATGGTTAGCCTATATATTGTGGCAAAAGGGCTTGCAAAATACAGGCTTAGAAACCCATATCAATCAACAATTATTAAAGCATTTAAAGTTTAAAGAGTCCGTCAGTGTTTCTCGCTACCCTCTTATCGGTTTGTGTATAGCTTGGTTCATCAGCGTTATTATCCTCGCTGGGCCAACTTGGCAAAAATTACCTCAACTCACTTTTGAGTCTCAATCAGCCGTTGTTGTTTTGCTCGACTTATCCCCCAGTATGCGCGCAGAAGATATAAAGCCATCGCGTATTGTACGTACACATTTAAAAATACAAGACTTACTCCGAGAGCGCAAAGATGGCTTAACAGCACTTATTGTCTACGCTGGTGAAGCACATATTGTCACACCCTTCACCGATGATACTGCAACCATTAGTAATTTATTATCGACACTAAAACCAGGTATATTACCTCTACCAGGAAGCAACCCAGAGATGGCAATAGAGCTTGCTGAGGAGCTTATAAAGTCGTCAAAAATCAATAAAGCCTCTATCTTATTGCTAACGGATGATATGGCTTCATCTGCGATTGATCGCATCAAAAAAAGTTTATCGAGCAATACTGACCTCACCATTATAGGTGTTGGCACTGACGAAGGAGCACCAATCCCTTATCGAGGTGAGTTTTTAAAAGACGAGCAGCAAAATAACGTTATCTCTAAACGTAGTAGCAATACACTACAAAAACTTGCCAAACAAACTAATGGCTATTACCTACCGATACAGGCAGATGCTAGCGACATTGATTTTTATACACGGCACTTAGAACAACGTTTTAATACAGACAGCCAAAAGGAGAGCATTAAAGGTGACGCATGGTTTGAGTTCGGCCAATTACTTATACTTTTATTGATTCCCTTTGTACTGTTCGCTTTTCGCCGAGGTGTTTTACTCAGCGTATTTTTCATGTCTTACATAGGTTTATTTTTTCATGCACCTAATGTGAGTGCAGAAGAATATCGATCTATCTGGAAAAACAACAACGAGCTGGGTTTAGATGCATGGAAAGCTCAAGATTATAATTCAGCAAGTGGATTGTTTGATGACCCCCAGTGGCAAGGTAGCGCCTATTATAAAGATGGAGATTACGACAGCGCCTTAGAAATATTTAAACAAGACGACAGTGCAATAGGCCATTACAATCAGGGTAATGCACTCGTACAACTTAATCAGTTCGAAAACGCAATAAAAGCCTATGACGAGGCCCTAAAAAAGGATGCCTCACTAGCGCAAGCTAGAACAAATAAAGAACTTGTTGAAAAACTACTTAAAGAACAAGAAAAGCAAGAACAACAGCAACAAGAACAAAAAAATCAACAAGAAAATAATCAATCTCAAGATAACCAGCAAAAGCAAGACGACGAACAAGGCAAAAAAGACGATAGTTCACAGGAGAACGCGACAGACTCTAGTCAGCCGAACAACGACAGTTCGCAAAACGATACTGCTGATAGCGACCCAACAAAAGTCGATGAAGACAAAGAGGATGAAAATACAGCCAACAACTCAGAAACAAATACTGAGGAAGATAAAGCAGACAAGCTTGCCAAACAAGAAGAGGCTGGAGAAGAACCTGCTGATACAGCAAAAAGTAATTTTGAGCAACTAGGTCCCGAAGAGAGACAAGCCCTTGAACAATTACTACGCAAAGTCCCCGACGACCCAAGCGGCTTACTAAGGCGGAAATTTGAATACGAATTTCAAAAACGGAAAAAACTCTACCAGCAAAGAGAATGGAAACCACCCAGCAATAACGCACACAAACGCTACTAGGAATTAGTACGGATAAACAGGTATATGACTAAGCATCTTAAATCTATTTTTATTAAGCGACTATTACAGTCAGTTATTTTGTTATTATTGAGTAGTCATACATATGCGCTGACCTTAAAAGCAGAGGTCGACCGAACGAGTATTGCTCGCAGCGAAACACTTAACCTTATAATCACCGCAGATGATAACGCCAACAGTGATATAGATTTTAGTCAGCTGTCTTTTCAATTTGATATTTTAAACACACAAAGAAGTAGCAGAGTCACTATCAGTAATGGTAAAAAAGTCGCTAAAACATTTTGGGTTGTAACTCTCGCACCCAAAGAGATTGGCAAGCTAACCATCCCCTCTTTTAAGTATAAAAACGCCTTTAGTTCAAGCATTACTATTAATGTGACAAAAGAAGTCAACACATCCAACAGCTCTAGCAGTAGCCCTGATATATTTTTTGAAGTTATTGCCGATAAAAAACAAGCCTATGTACAAGAACAGATCTTAGTAACAGCGAGGCTTTACTATAAAATTTCTTTAGCTAACTACGAGCACGAAGATTTTAAGGTGGATAACGCGCGAGTCGAACAAATACATAAAACAGATAACGAAACCATTTTTCGTGGCGAGCGTTATAAAGTTCTAGAAGAGCTCTATACACTTCACCCACAATCTAGCGGAAAGATAACAGTACCCATTCAAACCTGGAGATTGGAAAAACCCAGCAGGCGCTTTGGCTTTGGCAACTCGACTAACCCGTACTTATATGTAAGAAGCAAAGCGATAAGCTTCGATATACTGCCTATACCTAGTAATAGAGACGCAAATACTGAGTGGCTGCCCTCTAAAAAAATTGACCTGACCACACAATGGAAACAATCACCTCTACAGGCAAGTATTGGAGAACCTCTCAACCTACAAATATCGATTAATGCTCAAGGCTTGTTTGACTATCAACTACCAGATTTAAAACTTAATGAAACAGAGAATTTTACGATCTACCAAGCTCAGCCAGAGACAAATAATATAAAGGACTCTAAAGGGGTAACCGGCATACGCAAAATCAATTACTCTATTATTCCACGCAAAACGGGGCAATTTACACTGCCTGATGTTTCACTAACTTGGTGGAACACCGAGACCAACAGAGAAGAGGTTTTTCAATTACCAGAACAGACTATTATTGTCGCAAAGAGCACTATTGAATCAACTATCAATAATCAAACCTTATTGAATACTGCTACAGCGCCAAACCCTGCTAGTGACAACTCGGCATCTCTACTGATATGGCAACTGATCAGTACTTTTTTTGCAGTCATCACCTGTTTTTTATGCTATCAACTTTATCGATTTAAAAACACTCAAACATCAGCATCAGGAAAAACAAAGAACAATCGAGCCGAAATATTTTTATCCCAAGAAAAAATACATCTAAACAGAATTAAAAATGCTATTGATGCACAAAACTGGCAACTACTACGTAGAGAAATTATTGACTGGATTAAAATACTGCTTAATGACGAGGGTATAGATTCACTTAATAAAATAGCTGTATATTTCCCAGAGCTTGCACTCCCCTTACAACAATTAGAAAACAAGCTTTATGGTCAACATATTGATAATAGTTATAACCCGCAGTTGTTATTTGACCTCATAAGAAAACAACGGCCACCTACTCGTAAGCAAACAAAGAGTCAGTTAAAAGAGTTATATTAAAGAGCCTCTATTAACCCCAAGAGCTTATCCAAGGTTAATCAGAAACCCCTAAAATTAGTGGCTAGTATCAGAAAGCCAAATACAATTATTGCCACTGGCTTTTGCTATGCCTTCTAGCTTTTGTTGATGAGCAGCTTCTTCAACATCAGTAGCACAGATAACAGGTATAGAGAACTTTTTTGTCAAACGGCGAATAACTTCTTCTTGGCCGACACCCGAGGCTGCCGCAGTATCTTTATCGCTCAATGATAATGCTGTTTGCCCACCCGTCATCATCAGGTAAACATCGGCTAGTATTTCGGCATCCAATAAAGCCCCATGTAAATCACGCTGAGAATTATCAACCATATAGCGCTTACACAGTGCATCGAGGTTATTTTTTTGCCCTGGATGCTTTTGCCTTGCCATCACTAATGTATCGACTACAGAGCAATAATTATTTAGCGTTGTATATTTACCCTTATGCAATTTTAGCTCGTGGTTAATAAAACCGACATCAAAAGGCGCGTTATGGATTACTAATTCGCCACCGTCGACGAATGCCATAAACTCATCAACAATATCTGAAAAAACGGGTTTATCCGCTAAAAACTCTGGAGTAATGCCATGAATTTCTATCGCTTGTTCGTCTATCTCTCGCTCTGGTCGAATATATTGGTGGTAATGATTTCCCGTTAACTTTCTGTCAACAACTTCAACACAGCCAATTTCGATAATACGATGGCCTTGAGAAGGCTCAAGCCCTGTTGTTTCTGTATCAAGAATAATCTGTCTCATTGCGAAATACCTTTATTTGCTAACTCATCTGCAATTTCATTTTCTCTATGGCCGCTATGGCCTTTAATCCATAGCCAAGTAATATCGTGATGTTTTGACTCTTCGTCCAAGCGTTGCCAAAGGTCGCTGTTTTTAACGGGTTTTTTAGCCGCAGTCTTCCAGTTATTTTTTTTCCAATTGCTAATCCACTCGGTAATACCCTTACGAACGTATTGCGAATCCGTTGTTAACTTAACCTTACAAGGCTCCGTCAGTGCCGCAAGCCCTTCGATAGCTGCCATCAGTTCCATACGATTGTTTGTGGTGTCTTTTTCGCCACCACACATACTCTTCTCTATTTCACCAAAGCGTAATAAAACTCCCCAGCCTCCAGGGCCAGGGTTGCCTTTGCAGGCACCATCGGTAAATATTTCTACGTGTTTCAATGTATTATCTCTTATGTATTTTTTCTGTTAGTTTTTATTTGTTCTGCCGCCTTACCTTTGACCCATGCTGGTAGGGCACGTCTTTTTTTCCATGGCTTTCGAATAATTGTCATGGGCACTACATGCTTACGCGCCACAATTATATAGAAAGCACCGGAGGCCGGTAATACGTAGTTAAACACTTTATCTAATGTTTTACTGTACACCCTATTAAAAGGTAAACCATGACTACCATATTCAATCAGCATAGGCTCAAACCCTAATACCCGTAGCCAGTCTACAATTCTATTTTTGCGCAAATCGTGATAGCGCCAATGATCACTACGCTTTATATACCGCCCTATTTGCTTTTTAAGTACTAAAGGAGAGCTAGGATTAAACCCTATAACAATTATATAACCATTAGAAATAATGGTCCGAGCAGTCTCTCGTAATAATTGGTGTGGATTGATGGAATAATCTAATACGTGATGCAAAATTGCCGCATCGATTGACTCTTCATCTATAGGTAAGTTTTCGAACTCACTGATTGCAGCGGCACTCTTAACGGTGAGTTCAGTATTCTCGTTACTATCCGCATCATTTTCTTTGTTAGATATTTTTGCTGGATCACAATCTAAAGAAAAATGATGCGTGACAGGGCTTTCCCTCGACAGCCTGATGTTTCTTAGTACACTAAGTTGCATTAGATGGTAACCAAAAATCTCTGGCATCAGTTTGTCGAGTTGTTGTTGCTGCTGTAAAAGCATTCGCCGGCCTAAATTTGAGTCAAACCACTTTTCTATGTTTTCTGAAGACTCAACTAAAGGCTGCACGCCAAAACGCTTATTATAATAACGTTTTATAGCAGCACTTTTTTTGCGAGAGGCATCAAAAAACATAAGCGTTATTCAACTAAACTTTTGCTAACGACTTCATAGACATCCTTAGATAAATTCTCTACCGAAGAGATAGCCTCAAGAGCTTGCTTCATTAGTTTTTGTTGCGTAGGTGCATATTTTTTCCAACGCGTTAATGGGGCAAGCAAGCGTGCAGCTATTTGAGGGTTCATTGCATTTAGCGTAATAATTTGGTCTGTTAAAAACTTGTAGCCCTCACCAGAGGATTGATGAAAACTGACCGCATTATGACAAAACACACCAATAACAGAGCGAACTTTATTGGGGTTTTTGATTGAAAAACTTGGGTGCTCCATTAATGCCTTGACCGTATCAACACTATCTTTATGTGGAATCGAAGCTTGCACGGACAACCACTGATTAACTACAAGTGCTTCGTCTTGCCAGCTTTCGTAAAACTCTGCAAGCACCCTAGTTTTTTCAGCTTCGAGGCTATTAAAAGAGCTGTGTACTAATGCTCGCATAGCGGCCATCATATCCGTCATATTATCCGCACAATCATATTGATTAATACATGCTTGATGGATAGCGCTATCGTCTAGCATCATTAAATAACTTAGCGCGGTATTTTTTAAACTGCGTCTTGCAATGCCTTCTGCCGATGGTACATAAACAGTACTTTCTGACAAGTTTTGATACAAGCTCCACAGCTCTTCCTTTAGAGCAAGCGCTATAGAGAGGCGTAACTTCTCTCGCGAGTCGTGTATTGCTTCAACATCAATGACATCAGCAATTTCTGCAAGATAGGCCTCAGATGGTAAGTTCAGCATTAATGCAACCATACCTTGATCTAAACTGCTATCGCTAACAATGTCTTTAAGGCCTAGCGAGAGTCGGTTATCTGGTTCAATATTTTTATTATTTTGATAGGCATCAATAAGCTCTTTTATGATCGAAACAGCTAATTGCTGAGTGGCATCCCAACGATTAAAACCGTCGTCGTCCGAGCGTATCAATCGCAAGTAATCTTCTCTCGAATAATCGGCAATTAATTTAACCGGAGCAGAAAAACCACGCACTAATGAGGGTACCGGCTTTTCAAAGACATCCTTAAACAAATAGGTTTGTTGGTGTTTATCGAACTCAATAACCCAGTGCGTGTTATCTGCCTGTTCAGTCAACGTATAGTCTTCTGGATGTAATGCCATACAACCTGCCTCACCGACTAAGCCCATAGCAACGGGAATCACATGAGCTTTTTTATCGACCCCTTTAGATTCTGGTGTATCGGGTAACTCTTGCAAAAAAGTCAGCTCATAGGTGTTATTCTCGGCATCATAGTTATCGCTGACCTTCAACACAGGTGTTCCTGCCTGCGTATACCAGAGTTTAAATTGCGAGAGATCTCGCCCTGATGCGCTCTCCATAGCATCAACAAACTCATTAATAGTCACTGCTTGTCCATCGTGACGGGAGAAATAGATATCCGAACCCTTTCTAAATAACTCTTCGCCCAGTAAGGTGTGAATCATCCGTACAATTTCAGAACCTTTTTCATAAACGGTTAGTGTATAAAAATTCGAAATTTCGATAAAAGAAGGCGGTTGCACTGGATGGGCCATAGGGCCTGCGTCCTCTGCAAACTGCGTAGTGCGCAAAAAACTAACATCTTCTATGCGCTTAACTGTTGGCGAGCCCATATCGGCCGAGAAATTTTGATCACGAAAAACCGTAAAGCCTTCTTTTAAGGATAACTGAAACCAGTCTCTGCAAGTAACGCGGTTGCCCGACCAGTTGTGAAAATACTCATGAGCAACAACACCTTCAACACGTTGAAAGGCTGCATCGGTTGTAGTTTTTTGGTTAGCAAGCACACAAGAGGTATTAAAAACATTGAGGCCTTTATTTTCCATTGCGCCCATATTGAAGTCATCAACGGCAACGATCATAAATATATCTAAATCATATTCTAGCCCATAGACTTCCTCGTCCCAACGCATCGCATTTTTTAACGATTGCATGGCGTAGTCGCATTTGTCTAGATCTTTTTCTTCAACAAAAATACGTAAAGTCACCTTACGTCCCGACATGGTGACAAATTCATCTTCGATAAATTCTAAGTTACCTGCAACCAAGGCAAATAGGTAAGCGGGCTTTTTAAAGGGGTCTTCCCATTTTACCCAATGTTTTGCGCCACCATCCACAGACTCCAATTCACCTTTTTCGATTAAATTACCGTTAGAGAGCAATACTGGATATTTTTGTTTATCAGCAATAATTTTTGTCGTAAAAATACTCATGACATCTGGGCGATCAAGGTAATAGGTGATTTTACGAAAACCTTCTGCCTCGCACTGCGTACAGTACATACCACTGGATTTATAAAGCCCCTCAAGCGATGTATTATCTTGTGGCTTAGTCGTCGTCACACAGGTCAACACACAATCATCGGGCACTGTAATCGTTAAGCTTTCTTCGGTAACAACGTAGTTATTCTTTTCAATGAGTTCATCATTAATATAAACCGATACTAGGTCGATCTCTTGCCCTGCAAGCACTAATGGCCCCGTTGAGTTTGAATCGATGTTTCTTTTGAGGTGTAACGTAGAAGTAACCGTCGTTTTGTCTTCATTTAAATCAAAGCAAAGATCTGTCTTCTCGATCAAAAAATCGGGAACAATATAATCTTTTAAGTGAATTGCTTTAGGTTGTGCATCTCTCATAATAATTATCACTAAATCCGGTTAATAAAAATTCATATAAAATAAACGTACTATTTAAAACTTAAAGGCTGTATATCATCGTTAATTGTTTCATCATCTATTACGATTTCGCCATTTTGGCTACCACAATGCGTATGTTCTTTAGATGGAATATAGCCTGTACGACTTTCTGGCGGAATGTGTATTTGTTCGTAGCCAATAACCGCTTGTAAACATAATTCGCGTTGTTCTTTAGAAATTTTTTCGCCCGTTGGCCACTTACCAAGTTCAACGGCACGCTTCAATTTTTTATAAATATCCGGCGTAATATTATTGACCAGATCTGCCACATTATTAATCATCTTTCTCTTTACCTATTTCTTTCTTTTTCTTACTTGTCATCAATAAGCCATACTAGCGGTTACTTTTATTAGAGATTTTATCGACCATGGCCACTAAGGCACCCAAAATAGCACCAACAATTAAACCCGATACATGTACAGCATTGGCAATACCGCCGTCGATAAATAAGTCGATAACACCAAAAACACCTAATAGTAGCCAGAGTATAAAAAAAGCAAGCGTTCCCTTATGAAATTGCAACACGGGGTGTTTAACCAGCTCTTGATATATTGCGATATAACCGATAGCTGCATAGGCTACACCCGATAAACCACCGAAAAGGACATTATTTGACACACTATATTGACTAAAATTACTGACACCAGCCGCCAACAAAATAAAGCCTAAATAGTGTAAAGGCCCTTTAGCGATCTCTATACGACGCCCTACTTCCCATATAATCAAACTATTAAATATAATATGTAGCCAACTAAAATGTATAAACGCTGGGGTCACTAAACGCCAGTATTCACCTGCCCCGAGCCCAACGGATAAAGGAATTAGATGATCGCCACTAATACCTAAAAACAAAAATGGCTCTATAAAGGAGTAGTTTTGACTGTCGGCCTTGAAGGCGGCAGCTCCAGCAAAGCCCAGTAAGATCATAGCCAGTGTAATAGGTAATAGTTTAAATAAATGAAACCCAACCACCACTTTCGAATAAGGCTGAGTTGTCTGCTTTTGATTAGCCGACTCAGCCTGGCTGACTTCTTGCTCTAGCTCACCTGTACTCCACTGTGTGCATATTTCAGCAACCTCTAGAGCCCTGTCTTTTGTATTAACCCATATTTGTTGCTGATTGCGCCCTTCGATCACTTCCTCTGTAACGCGGCAATGAATATTACTTTGTTGTAAATAGCTAATTAACGGCTGTAAATTTGCCGACAACGGAAAGCAAATTACAGGATACCAAGACATACTCGTCATAAAATAAATTACACTCTCTCTGAGTCTTTATCGCTTAAAGGATCTACATATAACCAGACATATTTATCAGGGTCTAGTTTAGTATCATTATCATAGCGATAGGCGACTAAGCGGCCATATTTTACAGCACTATAGTCGAGACAACATATATTAGAGCGAACAGGCATTGGCTTACCTTGCAACCAGTAATGCCCAAAGAATACAGGCTTGGCATTAGCAGGGTAATAAAGCAATTGTGCAAGCTCATGCTCGTCTAGCTCGCGATTATTTAATGCCTTTGGTAGCGGGTCCGGTTGAAACACCACATCACCATAGGTTTTAGGCGATAGTGCCCAAAATTTAGTTCGAAAAAAATGCCTATTAAAACCATCACGGCTTTTAACGGCTTTATTCTCCGGCAGTTTAAGGCTAGTCCCTCGCATTAAGCGATCAAGTACCCGCCCCTCAAAACTATCTAGATCTGTTGATGCTTCTATAATCTCTGGACTTACTCTATTTGTCTTAAAACGAGCTTGATAATCTTTTACGTAAGCATCATCCCAACAGGCATGAACAACCCGAAATTGATCGGTCTCAAGATACAAAGGAAGCGTACTAAACCACTCTAGGTATTCCTTAAATTCCAGCGGGTAATTAGCAAACTGCTCAAGTGTCTCGGCAACAAAGCGCGTATGATGTTGTGAATGTGACCGTAGATACTCATTACCATTATCGCGTTTATCGGGTGTTGCATAGCAGTACACATTGTATTCATGGTTTCCCATGACCATTTGCGCATGATTATTAACCACCATATCGTAAACAATATTCAGCGACTGGCGGATATGGGGGCCACGGTCGACAATATCACCCACAAAAATCACTTGTCGCTTAGGATGTTGATAAATACCCGACTTCTTACTATATCCCATAACCTCCAATAGCTTGGCTAAGGTATCGCCACAACCATGAACATCACCGATTAAATCATAGCCTTCAAATTGTTGTGCGTTCACTCGAACGTGCATCCTCTATAATTTTATTTTTTACCAACCGTAAGATGTTGTCCCCACCCTAATTTTTTACGACAGGTATCATAATAATTATGGTCTGAGGGATGGATTAATTTAAGCGATTTGGGCTTTTTCTTGATATGGATTTCATCACCTGCCCTGATCAACTCAGAATCTTGACCATCGCAGGTCACATTGAGAGACTCTGACATGCGCTGACCTATTAAGAGTTTTATCTGGCTATCACCACTGACAACAATAGGACGACTGCTCAAACTATGGGGGTTAAGCGGTACCAAAACAATGGCGTCCATACTAGGGTACATAAGTGGGCCGCCACCACTTAAGGCATAGGCGGTAGAACCTGTTGGCGTAGATATAATAATGCCATCTGATGATTGGCTATAGACAAACTGGCCATCGATATAGAGTTCAAACTCAATCATTCTAATATGTCGGCCTGGATACAAGACCACATCGTTAAGCGCATCGCCAACGGCTATTTGCTTGCCATCGCGAATAATGACCATATCTAATAAAAAGCGAGATTCGGTAATATAGTTACCCGAAAACACCTCGACTACTTTTTTCTCGACCTCATTGGGCATAATGTCTGTCAAAAACCCTAGGCGGCCACGGTTAACACCAAGTACAGGTACATTATGAGCAACCATCGCTCTTGCTGCACCTAGCATACTGCCGTCACCACCAATAACTATGGCTAAATCACAGTGTTGACCAATGTAGTCTTCATTGCCCTTTGACGCCTCTGGTGTACCCAGCAAATCGGCTAGTTTATCCAGTAAAACAACATCAACGCCTAGTTTATCAAGGCATTTTACCAGCCGCTCAGCTGTTGCTTTAGTTTGGTCTGAGTGGATACGACCGATAAGACCAACCGATGTAAACTGGGTACTATGGGTGCTAGTCGTTGAAGGTTTTGCTTGTTTCGTCGATTTACTCATAGGTTACCAGCTAAATTAAAATTGGATGGTATGATAACATGATCGAATACACCACCACCTTATAAAGCCCATTTATCACTATGCCTAGCCCTAAATTGGCGCTTGAATTTCTTGCCCTTAAAAGCCGCGCATTGAGAGATCTGGCTTGGTCTTTTACCTGCTCGTCGCTTTTTTTGCCCATACCCACACTACCTCGCGAATGGTTTGAGCGCGATTATATTGCCGGAGCGCATTTTTTACAGTGGCTACACTTAATGGATGAGTCGCCAGCACTATTGGCCGAGCATCTATCAGAACAACGCTCAACGCGACTAGGCATTTATTTTGAGCAATTGTTAAGCTTTTATTTTAGTTATTACGAAAGTAATGGCAAAAAGCGATTTGAATTGTTGGCAAAAAATTATCAGGTTATCGAAAAAAAGCGAACAATAGGCGAGTTCGATTTTATTGTTTTAGACAATATTAGCGGTCATATAAAACACATTGAAGTCGCGGTTAAATTTTATTTAGGCCATGATAATTATAATCAATCAGGCATTCACCCTATCGAGAAAAACCGACCGCTTTATAACTGGCACAATTGGATTGGGCCTAATTTTAGAGATACGCTTGCCATTAAAATGCGCCACCTACAAGAACATCAACTATTGTTAGGCCAATCGATCGCTGGCAAAGAGTCACTCACTCAGTTATTACAACCTACAAGGCTTTGTGCAACAAGCCCTGCAGAGATACAGTGCCGCTTACATATGTCTGGCCGTTTTTTTTCACCATTATTTGAAAGTATTGATAGCCCTCATTACGCCCAGCATTCAAGCACCAATTTTTGGCTATATTACCCCGACGTCACCGATACAGTAGCCACTAATGACAGTCACAATAATTGGCATAAAAAAGTACAAAATTTATATCAAATAACCGATATACAATACTGCTTATTGCCCAAACAATATTGGCTGAGCGAATTAACAGCGAGTGATATAGAAGAGGCGCATCTTCAATTATTTGAGCACGACTCTCTTGTGGAGTTTTTAAAAAGTGATTGGCAAGAAAGCCAATGGCACCTGGCTATCATCGATCGAAAAAGAGCTGATAAGCAAATGCTACATAAACAAAGTAATAGCACGCAAACACTACGTATAGAGCATGGTCGCTTTTTTATTATTCGCAAAGATTAGCTAGACTCTTTCGCTAATCGATGGATAGCATCGAATTCACTGACCAATAAACGCTTGACATCATCCTGACTAATATTAGTAAGACCGCCCTCTAACAAACTTACCTGATAGCCTTTGCTCGCCAACAAAAATGCAGCAGCACGACTACGCGAGCCAGTATTACAATAAATTAAATAATGTTTTTTTACATCGAGCAGGCGTATTTTTAGGCGCAGTAAAACAAGCGGAATATGCACAGCATCAACTATATGCTTATAGTCGAATTCTTCTTGTGAACGTACATCTAAAAATTCAAAGTTTTGGTCTTTCATTGTCTCTAGTGTCTCAAAAGATACATGAGAGACATTAGGTTCTACTAATAAGTCAGCAAAGTCATTTTTATGTAAACACATTAATGTGCCATCGGTTAACATCGTCACCGTTGCATTACGTGTCGTGTTAGCAATTAGCGCATCTTCACCAAAGCAACGACTAATACTGACCTCTGCAATAGGTACACTTGCATCGCCTATTTCTGAGAGGCGAGTAACCTGTGCACGCCCTTCTTTAATAAAATAACAGTAATCGCCTTCGTCACCCTCGTTAACGATAACATCGCCTGCTTTGACTTCTCTTGGTGTAATTTTAGAAAAGATAGAAAGTACATTTAGGGGGGCAATTTTATAAAATAGGTTAGAGTTTAAAACCGTTGTCATCCAGTTAGAGTCTTCATCATAACTACGCTCATAGGAGATATCGATCTCTAAATAATCGGCAACTTGGCTCCAAGTTAATAGCTGATCGAGTTTTTCTCTATTAAAACGCACTAATTGACAATCGGTAATAGCTTTTGCTTCGAATTCCTCGGCTTGAAACTGAACAATAGGCAACCAGTGAAAGTCGGCTGTTATCACCCGTTGTTGGCCATCTTTGCGCGTCAGTAATATTTCGCCTGAAAGCAAATAACAAAGGCAGCTTCCAAAATCCTCACCGCAGAGAACTAAGTCGCCCTTGCAAGCCATCACTTCACTTGACTCTTTTAGTGCAGCAAGCAGGTGATTTTCTCTCATTGTTGCCAATGGAGCTAAGCTTCGACATTGTTTTATTAAATGCGTATTATCCATCAAAGTATCTCATTAGGTCAGGAACAGGACCTTCTATAACCTCTGCTGGGTTAAGCATATTAGGTTAAATCAAAGCCTCGTCGCCCTTGTAGACCACCACTATGTACAGCAACTATATGGGTGGATTGTGATGTTTCTCTATTATTAGTATTCCAATATCCAGCAGTAGCTAGCTCTTTAATCGCCCAGAGCAGTTTAGCAGTATACACTGGGTCTAGTTTAATCGTATTTAGTGACTCTATACTAGACATAAACTCAAGTAACTGGGGTGTCACTTTAGCATAGCCACCATGGTGGTATTCAGCGTTTAGGGACCAGTTGCTTCGTGCCCCTTTACCAATCAAACTTAACCATCGAGTGACTTTTGGCGATATCGTATCTTTGCCTTTAAGTACCGTAATACCCAAACACTGTGCACGTGGCGAAGATGCAATTAAACCTGCAAAAGTAGAGCCCGTACCCACTGCACAACATAAAGTATAAGCGCTATCGCCCAATAAGTTGAACATTTGTTTGTCTATGGCCGTTCCCATAGCCATACACCCTCTAACACCAGCAAGATTCTCGCCACCTTCTGGCACAATATATACACCACCATACTTTTTATTAAGTATAGGCAATAGTTCGCTAATATCTTTAAATTTATAGGCTTTTTTACCCAAAAAGTACAATTTCATACCAAAGTTTTTGGCATCTTCTAGGGTTGGGCTTAGTTTTGCTGACTCATAACCACGAACAATACCAATGGTTTGAATACCTAACTCTTGTCCCATTGCGGCAAGTGAGTAAAGGTGATTGGAATAATTACCACCGAAAGAAACAATGGCATCGGCACCTTGTGTGGTGGCATGACGAAAATTGTAATATAACTTATAGAATTTATTGCCGGAATACAAAGGGGAAATAGCATCATCGCGACGCAAATACACATTAATTGATAACGCCTCTAGCTCTGGCCAATGCAAGCGTTGCAATGGCACAGACTGAGCTATATCAAGTAAAGGGGCGGTAATTACAGGGCTAATTCGGTGGGTCCGTTTTTCTTTCTAGAGGCACTCGAAGCACTTTTAATAGGGACAACTCTGGTGGCACCGCTACGGTGCTCGGCACAACAGTCACTCTCGCCTATTATAAACTGGCTAGGCTCTTCTAATTGCACAACTAGTTTATCGCAAAGATGCCCGTTATCGAGTTGTTTTTGGCACGTAGGGCTATAGTAATGATCTAACCATGCCCTGTAAAGTGGCTCGTTTACACCACATTTATCAGCAACAAAAGCGATACTATTGGCCAAATAACTGTCAATTTCATCGGCACCGATTGTTAAATGCCCTACACCTGGGTGGTAAATAACAAAATTAATACCCGCATCACTCAGG
Source organism: uncultured Pseudomonadales bacterium (assembly GCA_947488935.1). Lineage (GTDB taxonomy): Bacteria > Pseudomonadota > Gammaproteobacteria > Pseudomonadales > Cellvibrionaceae > CANLBN01. The sequence continues at coordinate 497,280 of CANLBN010000002.1, read as the reverse complement.
TGATGGAAAACAATATCACGCGAGCCTTCGGCTAGCTCTTGTTTTTCTTGCTTTAACTTAATGATCTCTTGTTGTAATTGTGATTCTTGCTCTCGACGGAAAAGCAGCTCGACATCACGCGACTGCAGTTGAGATTGATACTCGCCGGCTAATCGATCTGACTCTGCCGCAAGCTCAGTGTCATAATATTCTTTTAACGCCTCTGGCTGAACCGAGTCTTCGTTTTGTTGGTACTTCTCAAGCTTAGCTTCAAAATACTCACGCATACCATCGATCTTGTCTGACTGCCCTTTGGACTTCTCTTCTAGTTCGATACGTTGTTGTTTTTCTTTTTCAAGCTCTTGTGTCAGTTCATCAAATTTTTGCTGGTATTCATAAATGCGTTGCTGATGATCTAAATTTAACTGACGGATGTCTTGCTCTGCTTTCGTCGACAAAAGCTTTTGGCGGAGACGCTGCTCTTTGATGATCATCGCCGTACGAGTACGCTCTTCATCCATAGATTCCGATTGCTCATGCGGCTCACCATCCCTAGAATCAACATCAAAAACAAGACCTAAATTATTGTTTTTTATCGATTTTTTAATAGCATGAAAGTCATTGCTAGCTGCTTGCATCTCTGGATCCCAAAGATTGCTTTTTTGCCACTCGATAGGACACTGACTAAAACAAGCGAGACTAATGGGACCTGAACCTAAGTTAGGGCCTTTAGCGGCTTTATCGGCCAATTGCTGCAAAGGTACATTCCACGACTTTTCGACAAAGCCTTCGCGGTCAAAATTAATACGAAAGAAAACCGTACCGGTAATATGATATTTAGCATCAATACGCACATAAACCGCACCCATAGAGCGATTAGCCATATCGTGTAACGGCACATAGCTATCTAAAATGGCCTGAAACTCTAGATATGTCATTTCCTTAACGATCTTATGATCATCAAAAAAAAGAATTGCTTCAGCCGTTAATGCTTGTTCCATACTAAATTGCTCAAAACCTAGGGCTTAGTGTTATAACTCATACGTACAGTATGGACAATAAATGTATAAGAGATTGTGAACAACTAAGCATTTTTTGAAAGAAAAGTCGAAATTGTATAAATATTGCGAGTAAGTGACCCTTTAGGGCACCCTTTTTTAAGAGGAAAAAAATAAAAAAACTAATCACCACACACTAGCAAATAGTTTTATCGCATACATAAACATTAAAAATAAATTAAAGTTACCTTTAAAAAAGATGTCAATAAAATAAGATTATTGATCAATATTTACACTTACAGCTCTGAAAAATCGTCTCCCCATTCTTCGACATCTTCATATAGTTCAGCGAGTGATTCTTCTACTGCGGTTAGCTCTTCAATATAGTCTTCCATTATGATCCTCTCTCTATGTATAAAAAGAGAGTATCAACAGTTTATGACATTTTTAAGACAGGCAAGAATGTAAAATGGACAAAGGTTTTTAAGATGGGACGCTAAGGTTTGGGTTTATCGAGAGGTTTTAAACGCTCTGCAAATTCGAGCATATTCTCAATTCTATAAATACGCTTATCTAACTCGTGAATATTATCGTTTTGTTGCATTTGAACTTGCCTTGTTTCTTTAGCAAGCTCTTTAACCTCACCCGATAGGCGAGCAACATCGTTGGTAAGGCTAATTGCATCTCTAATTAAATCAGTGACGCTCATCATGGCCTCTCAAAAAACGTTTGGTGGATTCTATTTCGCTAAAAGCCTCGCTCAAGGCATAGCGTGCTCGCTCCGTATTTTCTTTGAGGATTCTAGATAGCACGTCTAACTCGGCATCGTCGTTGACTGGGCGCTTTTCCGCATATTCGAGGATTTTACGCAGAGCCTCGCTTGGGCTCTTGAGGGAATTTTTTGCCTGAAACTCAGTAATAAATGAGCGATGTTGCTCATCAATGTAGAACGTAGCTTTGCGTGAACTCATATTCAACACCTATTTATTTAATACTAGTTTACTTAATATCTACTGATAGTCAACACAGAGTGTATTTTAAGTACACCCAAAGTCAACCCTTATTGTATTAGTAGTATACTCGGCACTACAGTATTAAACAGCTAGCCATTGCTGCCGAATTAGTCGCTCTTCTCCTAAAAACACTTCCCCAATAAAACAGTCTCCCACTTGCACAGCACCTACACCTTTGGGCGTACCACTCATTAAGATGTCGTTGTCTTCAAGGGTTAAGAAGGCAGCCACTTCATTAATAAACGTATCGGGTTTAAATAACATCATATCTACCCCGCCTTGCTGCATAACAACATCGTTTATCGTTAATCTAAGCCATAGCTTGCCAACATTTTCAGGGCTAACAGGTACAAAGTGGCTAAATACGGCCGAGCCATCAAAGGCTTTAGCACGCTCCCAAGGAAGGCCTTTTTCTTTAAGCTGCTGCTGGGTTTGCCTACGTGTTAGATCGAGACCAAAGCCAACAGCATAAATTTTTTGCTGTTTAACTAAAAAAGAAAGCTCCGACTCGTAGTGATGAGCTTCGCTGCCACCACCAACAACACCCTGTGCCTTGAGTTGTGAGCAAATCGAAGAATTAGGTTTTAAAAAAATTATTGGCGTACTAGGTATAGCATTACCTAACTCTTTGGCATGCTCAACATAGTTACGACCAATACAAATAACTTTTGAAGGAGTAACGTCAGTCTGAGCTTCGGGGGCTTTACTTAGGTGGTAGCTTACTGTGTTCATATAATAATGCTAACTACCCTCTTGAGGTGCCATACCGTGGATAATATCAGCAAGCTTTCTTATTCCTTCTTCTATCTTACTGTCGGCAATAGCAGAAAAACCCAAACGGAAGAAGTTAAGTGGAGGGTTATCCGACAAAAAGTGAATATCACCCGGTTCTATTAAAATGCCAGCATCGGCAGCAAGATCTTTTAGCAAGCGAGCATCTAGGTACTCTGGCCCCTTCACCCAATAGGAAGAGCCACCATAGGTAGGTGGTTGCGCAGAGTCTGGGAGGTATTTATCAAGTACTTCTTTAACCAAGCGGCATCGCTCACGATAAACATGCACTAAATTGCGCACCAAGGTATCGTGGTAGCCACGCGCTAAAAATAAAGCAACAGAGCGCTGGTTATTAGCTGCAGGATGCCTAAGCATCAAGCGCCTTAAGGCACGAAGCTCACGGATCAACCCAACTGGGCCAACCATATAGCCCATACGCAAACCTGGCGATAGGGTTTTAGACAAGCTACTTAAATAAATAACTCGGTCGTTTTTGTCGAGGCTTTTTAGAGCCGGCAAAGGGTTGTGGTCGTAGTTTATTTCACTCTCGTAGTCGTCTTCGATTAAGATAATATCTTCATCGACAGCTTTTTGTAATAGCTCGTAACGTCGCTCAAGTGGCATAGTCACCGTTGTAGGCGATTGGTGGCTTGGCGTTACATAAATGCAATCACATTCATCAAGCTTGGAGCTAATCTCTAAGCCATCGTCATCGACCGATAGTGGCTTTAGCGTCGCCGGTGTTTGTGTGGCAATATTACGTGCATCAACATAGCCCGGATCCTCCAAACCCATCACACTACCATTGCCAAGTAGTAGTCGAGCCAACATATAGAGTGCATGCTGTGAGCCAACGGTAATAAGGATTTGCTCTGGGTCGACCCAAACGCCTCTTCTTGGAAGTAGGCGTTTGTGTATTTGCTCGATGAGTATTGGGTCATCATGATCAAAATGATCCGATGTCCACTCCTTAATCGAGCTTACACTAAAGGCATCGCGACAACATTCACGCCAGTTATTAATAGGAAATAAGTTAGAGTCCAACTGCCCATAAATAAAGGGGTAGTCATACTTCTTCCAATCCAATGGCTTATTAATGTTTTTTTGCTCTGATGGCTTATTAATGAGGCGTTTCGACCAATCGGGCCGACCCTCAGTAATCTCTGGCCCATATGTGGCATTGACATCCACTTGGCCTTGAAGCACATCAGGATTTACAAAATATCCACTGCGCTCACGAGCCACCAAATAACCATCGTTTAGTAGGTGGTCATAGGCAAGAATAACGGTATTACGAGCCACATGAAGCTGCTTAGACAAGTTACGGCTCGACGGCAGTGGCTGATCCAAAGGGATTTGTTTGCGATTAATCGCATTAACCACTTGCTCACGAATCTGCTTTTGTAAGCTGAGTTCACTCTTAGGGTTTAGGTGAAATAATTGATCAATTGACATGGGAGCTAACTATACATCAATTAACTTCTTTTCTTATAGAAAAATCCGCGCCAAGTTTACGCTAAGAACAAAAGAGCAAACCTGAAAGAGAGAGTCAAATGAGAATAGATTTTATCAGGCAAGACAAAACCGTAAAGAAGAGCAAATTATCGACAACAAATGATCAATTGATAAGATTTTTAACCCACGATAAGCCAAAAAAATCAAAAGATCACTCGTGTAAATATCACTAAAAAATAATATTAATCATTGTAATCAATACTATTAGGAACAACACTGTCATAATGCCACCCGCTTTAATAAAGTCGGCTACACGGTACCCTGCAGGCCCCATGATTAATGCATTGACTTGGTGTGTCGGAATTAAAAAGGAGTTCGATGTAGCCAGTGCTACAATCAGTGCAAATACTGCGGGGTCGGCACCGGCACCAATCGCAATATTAATGGCAAGTGGCACTAGCAATACCGTTGCACCAACATTTGACATCACTAGGGTAAAAAATGTTGCCAATATAGCGACCGCTAGTTGTAAGCCCCAAATAGGCACGCCATCTAATATGCTTAGTGTTTGATCCGCAATCCAAGCAGCGGTACCCGTGGACTCGACAGCCATACCAAGAGGAATAAGACTCGCGAGCAAAAAGACCGTTTTCCAACTGACAGCACTATAAGCTTCATCGATACTTAATACACCCGACAACACCATACCAACCGCACCGGTTAGTAGCGCAATTGATAAGCGAATATCGGTAAATAGCACCATAGTCAGTGCGACCACAAAAAAGCCTAAAGCCCAGGCAACTTTATGTTGGCGCAGCTCTTCGCTCTTTGGGTAACCGGTTGTCATTACAATAAAGTTACGATCCCGCTCTAATAATTCTAGGGCGTCCCAGCTCGTATGGCCTACTAAGGTATCCCCTGCCTGATAAGGGATATCGCGTACACCTTGGCCTTCTCGGGATGTCTCACCAGCACGATGTAGGGCAATCATCGCAAAACCATAGGTATTACGCAGTCGTACATCTTGGGCAGATTTACCAATAAGTTGCGAGCCCGGCGGAATAACGACTTCTGCAATACCTGCTTTTGCAGTAGATAAACTATCGGAGAATGTATCTAAATCTGGGCGCTTGTCTAAGTCGTAATTAATTTCAAACAGTGTGAGCGCATTGGGTGCACCCATAACAGCAAGAATGGTATTTGCCTCTATACCAACAGTACGATCTAGTCCACCGGCACCAATTCGACGAACACCGTTAGGGAACTGAGCAGCCGTCACACGGATACTATTGGGATGTTCGGCCTCTTCTAGGGTCATTCCTACTAACGGGCTACCCGTTGGTACCTGCACCTCTATCAAGACATATTCAAGACCATAGGTTTCCTGAAAGTACTCCATAGTACTGACAGCGCTATCGACATTGTCTGTTTTATTGGTAGTCGGCAGCACAAATCGACCTAAAATAACAAAATAAATTATACCTGCTAAAACTAAAAACAATCCTATTGGTGTTACCGAAAACAAAGACCAAGTCTCCATTTTTAAATCTTCTGGAAGCGTTTGATTCGATGTCAGAATAAGGTCATTTAACAAAATAAGTGGGCTAGAGCCAATCATGGTCATAGTGCCGCCAAGTATGGCGCAAAAACCCATTGGCATTAATAAACGAGAAAGCGGTAAACCTGTACGTGCAGAGATACGACTCACAACGGGTAAAAATAGTGCAGCTGCTCCAACGTTTTGCATAAAGCAGGAAATAAAAGCGACGGTACTCGAAATAATAGGAATAATCCTGCCTTCGGTTTTGCCCCCTACTTTTAAGATCCAATTAGCAACCTTACCCATCAAACCCGTTTTATCTAAACCGGCACCAATAATCATGACTGCAATAATAGAAACAACCGCATTACTCGAAAATCCATTAAATAATGCTGTACTGGGTACTAAAGCATCTTTAAGCCCCATAATAGGCGCGAATAAAGCCGTCAAACCCAATATAACCATAATAGTAATTGCTGCTACATCAACATCAACAATTTCAAAGGCAAATAAATAAATTGTTAATACCAAAATGGCACTGACCCAAGCAATTTCGATTGTTGGGACAACTTGACTAATAACGATAGCAATAATTAAAAAGACTACTGCGGCTATTATTTGTTTAAGTGACATATTTGTTTCCTAAAATATTTATTTGTAGCGTCTTATGCTGGCAACACTAAAGGCTGCTCTTGGGTTTCTTGTTGCAATTTTTTTGGCTCAGGACACTGCTGAAAGATACGCGCATCGCATTCATCACAGGTTTTTTCATTAAGTAGCGGCACTAATTCTTTTAAGGCGTCATCGGTTGTCAGGTAAAAATTTTCTGGCCCCAGTTTTTCCAAATAGTACATACGCTCAAGTTCTTTTTTTACGGCATTATTCATTGCACAAAAACTTAAACGGCCACCCCTCTTTTGTAATTTTAAGGCTTCTTGATACAGCATTTCTGCACCAGAAATATCAATAAAATTAATACCACTACAATGAAGCAATATATGCTTTGGGTTGTTGTGGCGCGCGCTAATTTTTAGAATTTGCACTTGAATATAATCCACGGCACCAAAAAAAGCTGAGCCATCGATGCGAATAATTTTAAGCTGAGGGCACTCTTTCAAATCAAACAAGGCAACACTACGTAAATAAGTCCCTGTATTAAATGGAATTGGAGCAACCTCTGAGACTTTTGGTTTTGACGTACGTCGCAGGTAAAGCGTTAGCGATAAAATTACACCGACATAAATCGCAAACTCTAATTCAATAAAAAGTGTCGAGAAAAAGGTAACTGACAGAACAGCGGCTTCTTCTTTGTGACTTTTAATAATTTGTACAATATGTGGCACATCAATTAAATTCCATGCAATCAACAAAATAGCGCCACCCATTGCAGGTAATGGCAAGTAAGCTGTTACTTGCGGAATTAATAATAGAATCACTACCAAAATAAGTGCAGCAAAAATAGCTGCCAGCGGTGTTTGTGCACCCGCATCATAATTAGCACCTGAACGAGTAAAAGAGCCTGAGCCCGCATAACAAGAGAAAAAACTACCAACGACATTCGATAGGCCTTGACCAATAAATTCTTGATTACCATCTATGCGTTGCCCAGAGCGTATACCAATTGCGCGTGCAATAGATACCGCCTCTACCAAGCCAAGTACTGCTATCGCAAATGCACCCGACAACATGACACTTAGATCTTCGTGAGAGACCGATGGAACAGATAGCCCGGGCAGACTTGATTGCAATGCACCAACCAATGCAATGCCATGATTTTCGCCATCCATTAACCAACAAAAAGCACTCGCGATAATCATACCTAACAGCATACTGGGTAATTTTTTATTGTATTTTTTTATCGCAAGAGTGGCAACAATGGTTACCGCGGCAATAGCAAAAGCCAATATATTAGTATCGGGAATATGATGTATTAACTGATTCCATGTACTTACAAAAGAACTACCTCGCTCAATCGGTACACTCAGCACATATTTTAATTGGCTTGTGCCAATTAAAATTGCGGCCCCTGCCGTAAACCCAATAACAACGGTATGTGAAATAAAATTAACCAGCAAACCAAAACGCGCAATACCAAAACCAAACTGAATCAGGCCTGCCAACAAAGTAATAATTAAAGCAGCAGAAATAAACTCTGGGCTACCCGGTGTTGCAATACCACTGGTCACACTCATAACCACAATCGATATTGCAGCCGTAGGGCCTGAGATAAGATGAATAGAAGAGCCAAAAAGGCCAGCAACAATCGGGGTGATAATGGCTGTATATAAGCCATACTCAGGCGGCAAGCCTGCAATAAGTGCATAGGCAATACCTTGAGGTAAAACAATAACTGCACCAGTTAAACCTGCCAGCAGGTCCGCATATAGGCTTTCACCTGTGACGGTTCTGGCCCAAATTAAAAAAGGGAAAAAACGTAAAAACGAAGAACTTTTGATTTGTCTAAATTTAGATTTTCTGGGTGTCATGACCTTCCAAGTAATGAAAAATACTACTATTAAAACGCGCAATGGCGATGAGTAAGGTTAATCCCTATTCATCGCCATTATGTGTGACAACTGAGGAGAAAAACTTATGTCCGTTGATCACCATGGAATAAGCGCACTACGTGTCTTGCTTCCGCAAAAAACAACCAACGCTCAACCAACAAGCCACTAACTGTTAACAATGCTGCAATAATTGTCAGTGTTGAAGAACCACTTAATATTAAGAAAAATGGGATCAAAAAAGCGAGAACTAACATAAGTACCCGTAAGCAAATAATTTTATTGGCCTCTACAGTATAGCCAAATTCGTTATTTAAGAAACCATTGGAGGTATGACCTTGATCCAACAAACGAACACTGGCTTGAGTAAAGCCTGTTGCCGTATTAATTGTACTACCAGCGGGTTTGCCAATCCAAAATAAGTAAATCACCTTAGCAATAGCACCTAATATAAGTAGCGCCGTTGCTAGCTGATATAAAATGCTCGAAGCAGAACCCGTCAATGATGACTGAATAGCCGCCAGAACAATAGAGCCAGACATTAAACCTAAAACAATATAGTTAAGTGGTGTTAATGATGAATTCCACTGACGAATTGTTTTTAAACTGGCATAGATCATACTCGTACAAAACAATGTCACAACTGCAATTAATGCAGCTAATAAGCCTATAATGCTGATAAACCCATTGATCTCGGCACCTTGCGTCCAAACGCCTAACAAGTAAATAAGAAAAAATGGATAAAACAAAACAGCGAAAACACCTTCGCGTGATAACCAAGAGGTTTTAAAACGATTAAACGCCCGCCATGCATTTTTTGGGTTAGCCAAATGACCCATAGAGCAAAGTAGCCCCAAGGTAATTAACGCTAAAGCCAAAATACCCGATGTTAATAAAACATTAGTATCTTGTAGCCCATTAATGCCACTTAGGTGACCTAAAATTAAAAGTGCTGCCAAGCCATAGCCTGCCCCTGACATCACTGTAAATGTTAAAACTGAAAAAGCCGGATGCATTATGTGCCCTCTTTTATCTTGTTGGCCTAGATAGACCTGTAAATTTTTACCCCAAAATGATTGCGCTCTTAACGCGCAATCATTTTATTAACCCAACCTTTTACAGTATCTTTAAGTGACGCTGTGTCAATTTGATCCTGTACCGGCTTGTTACGTGGTGGTAAATACGTATTAACCGGGTTGTAGCCAAGCTCAGGCATTAGCGCTTTACCTGCACGCTCGCGTACTAACTTGCTGACTTCTGATTCTGGATCGTCAAAATCGCCAAATACACGCGACCTAGTTGGGCAAGTTAAAACACAGGCTGGTTGGCGCTCTGCTTCGGGTAGTTTTTCGTCATAAATACGATCAACACACAGGGTACATTTCTTCATCGTACCTTCTTCAGGGTCAAGCTCACGGGCACCATAAGGGCATGCCCAAGAACATAAATTACAACCCATGCATTTATCTTGATCGACTAAAACAATACCGTCTTCTTCGCGCTTATAAGATGCACCTGTTGGGCAAACGGTAACGCAATCTGCGTCATCACAATGCATACAAGACATGGGCATATGCACAGTTTTACTGTTAGGTGAATCGTCTACTTCGTAAGAACGAATGCGGTTTAACCAAGAACCCACAGGCTCACGACCGTAAGGGTCTTTATCGGCTAGAGGACCAATAGTCCCTGATGTGTTCCACTGCTTACAAGCGGTCGCACAACCATGGCAACCGACACAGGTATCCAGATCAATAACAAGACCTAGTTTCATAATATTTCTCCGTTTCGGTCACTCATTATTTATCGCCACGAGTCAGAATATCTGACAAGGAGCGTAAAAGGTTAACGTTTTTGTGGCTGCTATAACTCAACATTTTTGGTGATTTTTTAGCATTTGGCTGTGCTTTTAGTGCTTCAAATGTTGGCCAACTACCTGTTTCACCCTCGGCTGCTGGTGTAATTTTAACGCGCAGATCGTACCAAGCTGCCTGACCTGTAACAGGATCGGAGTTGGTGACGCGATCCATATTATCGCCCTTTTGTGGCAATAATTCAGAGATCAAATGGTTCATCAAGAAGCTATCTGTATTCTCTTTAACGTCATCATCCAAGCCCCATGCACCGCCACGCTTAGCAATCGCATTCCAAGTCCATACTGTTTGTTCGTTAGTGCCTTCCATAAGCTTAACTTGGCAACGGATTTTACCGTTGTGAGACTCAACCCAAACCCAAGAAAGATCCTCAATGCCGTCGCGCTCTGCAGCAACACGGTTCATAAACAAATAGTTTTGCGACATGATCTGACGCAACCACGCATTTTGGCTATCCCAACTATGGTACATAAACATTGGGCGCTGATTCACCGCATGGTATGGGTATTCATCGCGATCGATACGCTGCTCTTCTAGTGGCATGTAGTAGATAGGTAACGGATCAAAGTACTTAACTAGGCGCTCTTTATGGTGCTCTTCCGTAGGCATAGGGCCATCGTATAAGCCCTGACCTGCTAAGCGGAATGTTTGCAGTTTTTCCGAGTAAAGTTCGATAACGATTTGATTAGTATTACCCACCCACGCGGCCTCTTTAGCCAACTTCAAGTAATCGAGGTTAGCATGGCGCATATAGCGTTGATTCATATCAAAATGCATCTCGAAGAAGCCTTCGTTTTCTTCGTAGGCTTCCCATTGGCGAGGATTAGGCTCACCACGTAGCGATTTCTCACCGTCTTTACCACGATAACCTGCTAAGAAACCAATACCTGGTTCTTTCTCAAAGTTAACAATAAAGTCTTTATAGTCTTTATATTTACGCTCACCGCCTTCTTTGGTGAATGCAGGGAAGTCTAAGCGACCGGCCATTTCGACCATCACTTCTTGCCAAGACATCACATCGCGATCTGGCTTAATTACCGGGATACGTACCGAATCACAGGCCGCATGGGGCTCGGAAATTGGACGGTCAAGCATAGAGATAGTATCAAAACGCTCTAAATAGGTTGTATCTGGTAATACAAGGTCAGAATAAGCCACCATTTCGGAGTTGAAGGCGTCAGAGCAGACGATAAACGGGATTTTATATTCGCCGTCATCCTCTTTAGCGACCAACATTTCCATGGTTTGCTCGGTATTCATACTCGAATTCCAAGCCATGTTTGCCATAAATAGCATTAATGTATCGATCTTGTATGGGTCGCCTTTAACCGCATTACTGATCACCATATGCATTAAGCCATGACAAGAAATAGGTGCATCCCAGCTGTAAGCTTTATCGATACGGCGTGGGCTACCATCTTCATTAATTGCCAAGTCTTCTGGGCATGTAGGAAAGCCCAATGGTGGCGATTTAAGTGGCGTCATAGGTGCCATTTCTTTAGCAGGTTTAATACCTGGCGGCACATGTTTAGGGAATGGTGGCTTAGCTAAATGGCCCCCCGGACAATCAATAGTCCCCAAAAGTACTTGCAACATATGAATAGCACGGCACGTTTGGAAGCCATTAGAGTGCGCTGAGATACCACGCATTGCGTGCATAGAAACAGGACGACCAATAAATTTATCTTGTTTACGACCCGCCCAGTCTGTCCATTCAACATCGATGGTGATGCTTTCTTTAAAGGCAACATGAGCCATCTCTAGCGCCATGCGCTCGATATCTTCCGCAGGGACACCACACTCTTTTGCAGCAACTTCTGGCGAATACTGCTCATCCATGTATTTTTCGACCATTATCGACATGGCAGTTTTTAATGGTGTGCCATCGGGTGCTGTGTACTCACCAAATAATGCTGGAGTAATATCAGGCAAGTTAGAATCAACAAATGTTTCTTTTACTTGATCCCACACTTGTGGCACTTCGCTATCACCACGATAAAATAGACCATCGCCTACTTTGCCTGGCGTCATAACAACTAATTGTGCTGAGTTGGTGTAACGAATTAAGAATTCTTCATCAACTAAATGATGCTTCAATAAAACGTGTGCCATCGAAAGCGCAAGAATGCCGTCAGTACCTGGGCGAATAGCAACCCACTCGTCAGCAATTGCTTGGTAGCCCGTACGCACAGGGTTAATTGAAACAAACTTAGCCCCGCGCTCTTTGATGCGTTTAAGACCTAGTTTAATTGGGTTAGAGCTATGATCTTCGGCAACGCCCCACATCATAAAGTATTTGGTGTTTTCCCAATCGGGATCACCGAATTCCCAAAAGGCATGGCCCATTGTATAGAGACCACCTGCAGCCATATTAACCGAACAGAAACCACCATGGGCAGCCCAGTTAATAGTACCAAATTGGCTAGCCCACATACCCGTGAGTGCCTGCATTTGGTCACGACCGGTAAAATAAGCCAGTTGTTTAGGGTCTGTCTCACGAATACGACGCAGACGCTTTTCAAGCATATCAAGCGCTCGATCCCAAGAGATCTCTTCAAATTCCCCTGCACCACGCTCGGTACCAGGTTTACGTAATAGAGGCGCACTCAATTTAGCAGGTGAATATTGCTTCATGATGCCAGAGTTACCTTTGGCACAGAGTACACCTTTATTAATTGGGTGGTTGGGGTTACCTTGAATAAAGCGAACTTTATTGTCTTCTACTGTGACTTTGATACCACAGCGACAAGCACACATATAACAAGTCGTATATTTAATCTCTTGCTTTGCGTGCTCTTCAAATTCTGGCAAGTCCTTTGCGATAATATCCGCTTGGGCTTGAGAGACTTCGTTAAGAGGGGCTTGCTGTTTAACTGTACTCATATTTATTTACACCTAAAAGTAAAAGGCTCTGCCAAATCAATATGACTGGACTGGCTACTCTTAATAACGAGACCTATCTGGTTTTATTACTGCTGCTTTGGAGAAAGTAAGCTGTCAGAATCTATCGTCTATCTACTGCAACTCTTTTGGTTACTTTGTTACGCCTTTAAAATTCAATGGAGACAGTGAACCCAGCTAGTGTTTTATTATCTGTTATCACACTCGAATGATTTCAAAATCTAACATTTATGATAATTTTTGACTCATAAATGCCTATAACAGTGAAATTGTAACAAAATTTACATGATTCTGTCGAGTATAAACACCTCAGCTTATAACTATTTTAAAAAATTTACACATATAAAGTTATAAAAATAAAAATGCCGATGAGTAAAACTAAGCCTTAAAAACTTAAGCTCTACTTATCGGCAAGTGTCTTTTAGAAAAATGTTATTGGATAACTCGTGACATAGCGCTATCGATTGCGTCAACGATTTGATCAATGTCATCTTTGGTAGCAATCAATGCTGGACTCAATGCAATCGTATTATTGTATTTCTCGAAGCTACGGTTGGTACGACCAATAATAACGCCCTGCTTCATACAATCGCCTGCGATAGCAATAGCAACACTTTCATCAACAGGTTCTTTGGTGACACGGTCTTTAACCATCTCAAAACCAGCAAACAAACCTTTACCACGAACATCGCCAATGATTTCGTACTTATCTTTAAGGCCGTTCAAGCGCTCTAGCAAATACTCGCCAACAACGGTTACGTTCTCTAGCAGGTTTTCTTCTTCGATGATTTTCATGTTTTCGATTGCTGCAACAGGCCCTGCTGTACAACCACCAAAGGTAGAAATATCACGGAAGTAGCTCATGCGATCCGATGGGTCTTCTTTAAAGGCGTTAAAGACTTCTTCTGTAGTAACAGTACAAGAAATCGCCGCATAACCCGATGCCACACCTTTTGCCATTGTCACCATATCTGGCTGAACACCATAATGCTGATAACCAAACCATTTACCGGTACGGCCTAGACCACACACTACTTCGTCGATATGTAGCAAGATTTCATATTTTTTACAGATCTCTTGAACTGTTTCCCAATATCCTTCAGGGGGTGTAATTACACCGCCGCCCGCAGTAATAGGCTCTAAGACAATTGCACCGACTGTATCTGGGCCTTCTTCAAGAATAACGCGCTCGATTTCTTTAGCCGCACGCACACCATAATCAGTAACATCGCCAAATTGTGAACGGTATTCACAGCAATGAGGCACTTCAACAAAACCGGGGGTAAAAGGACCGTATTGCGCTTTACGCTCAAACTGGCCGGTAGAGCTTAGAGCTGTAATCGTTGTACCGTGGTAGTCACGCTCACGATAAAGGATTTTATGCTTCTTACCGCCATGCTTGTTGTGCGATATTTGGCGAACGATTTTGTACGCTTTTTCGTTAGCCTCTGAACCCGAGTTTGAGTAATAAACGCGGCTTAGGCCTGGCATTTTTTCAATTAGCATTTGCGCATATTTTGCCGCAGGTACATTACCTGCCGTTTGAGCAAAGTAATTCATTTTAACTAGCTGGTCATAAACCGCTTTAGCGATACGTTCGCGACCGTAGCCAACATTTACCGTCCAAACAGCACCAGATACAGCATCTAAATGCTCCTTGCCGTTTGCATCCCAAACGCGCATACCCTCGCCTCTTACAATCACTTGTGGATCGTTTGTTTCTAATCCTTTGTGTTGTGAAAGATGGTGCCAAACATTAGTACGGTCAGCTGTCATTACTTCTGAAATTTCTTCAGGGCTTAATTCGCGGCTCATAATCTACCTCTACAGTCATTATTCTTGGTTGTAAAATAGTTGTTCAAAGCAACTGTGTAATCTTTTATCGATATCTTGCTAGAGTAATTGAATATTTGACTTTGAAATAGAACCAATTAAATAGTGGATATGCCTCCAGCCCTTATGGACTGGTCCTATCAGAGATAGCAGTCTTTTACTTGCGCTTAAGTACTCCTGTAATACAAAACAAAAAAGCACCGTAAAAACGGTGCTTTTAAAAATAAAGGTTTGACGACTAAACCAACGTTTAACTTTTTAGCTGATCGTGCACTTTGTCTAGCATCTGCTGGTTAGTCTTCACACGCTCCATAATTTGCTTATAAGGTAGTAAATCCATCGCTTGCTGTTTATGCTCTTTGGCAATTTTGGCTAAATATTTGCCATGCTCAAAAAATATCTTATAGGCCTGAAAGACATTAAATTTAGGGTCGAACATATGTGTTGGCAGCGATGCCACACCATTCACCTCAATCACGACAAACTTCCCTTGCTTTAGCGCCTCTTCGCTCTCGGCTTTTACATCGACACGGCCAAAGTTAAAACCTGGCTGGTCGGCAAATACATCAAACACCGCTTGCTCTAGCTCAGGCGTTAATAAATACATATCGTCTGTGAATTTACAGCCAAGGGTGTGCGAACCAATAAACGATAAACGCACCGACTCGTCTTTTTCTGGAACGCGGTCAACATCAATATACTGCAAAAAAGAATGCCAATGATGCGTATAGCGCTCGTGGTTTTTAGCCAGCGTTAGCAGGTTATCTGTACCGTTTCCAACGACTGTTGGAAAGTGTTTTTTATTAATGCCGGTAATTTTTGGCACACCTTTTTCACGAATATAAAAAACACCACACTCATAAGGGTAAGGGGTAAATTTTTGGAGGATATAATTACCTAAGAGAAGGGGTATTTTTTCGTCTAAATCTGCTTGCGATGAAATTTTAACAATACCTTTGCCCACACAACCCACGTCAGACTTCAAAATAACTGGGTAACCATGTTCTTCGACAAAAGCCAGAATAAAATCACGTTTTTGGTCATTACTTAGCGACGATTCCACAAGAGATGTCGGTAGAAAATACTCTTGGTTAAATGCCATTTGGCTCTCGTATTTAGAGCCAATACCAATTTCACCGTGATCCATACAATAATTGGCTTTGGCTAGCCCCTTAATACCAACGCCATTTAACAGACATTGCGCACCCAAGTACGCATAAAAGGGGGCTTCAAAAACCCGAGGGCTCCAAAATTCGTAAGGTTTAATCAAGATTATCTCCGATCAAAAAAATGGGCATAGTAATGCCGAACACAAAAAAATGCCAGATGCTTATACTTTAAGCACCCATTACAGCACAACAACTCTTTTTCAAAGACAATAAAACAAGCAAAAAGTTAGCAAAACAAGCTGTTAACCCAATAATAAGCAAGGTTACATAAATATTACGCAAAAATAGCCTTGGCTTTTTCTAAAAACTCCTGCGATTCTTGGTCATCTTCTATCCCAGCAGAGAGTGCTAATAATAGTGATTCGGAGTCATTCGCTTTTGCCAGCCCTTGTTTAAGTAATAGTGGCGCAATTGGCCCAAGGTAGGGTTTTAGGATGGCCACTAACCGCTCTTGAGTCGTCTCATCACAACTTAGTGGTTCGTCGCCTGTAAATTTGGCATCGTTCGTCACCGATAACCTTTTTAGTGCTTTTTGTACTTTAGCCAATATCTCTTCTTGCTCGTCACTATTATCAACAGCCTGTGATAGCCGCAAGGCTAAATCTTCATATGTTTTTGCCTTTAACAAGGTTTGTTTAAGCAGTACTGGTGCAATTGGCCCGAGGTAAGCCATTAAGATATTGATGAGTTTTTGCTGTGTTTCATCATCACAGGCAAGCCCTGTTGCATTTGCCTTAGCTATTTTTTCAAGCTCATTATAAAAGCTACAGGAGGTTCGAGGCCTTAATTCGGGCTGTTCAGACATTGCCCTAACGACAACTGACATCAATTTTGAAGATACTTGTTTTGCTCGCTCGCTCGCTAACACCTCGGTCATAAACTCGTTGAGCTTTAGCGGGTATAGCTGGTCTGCCAATAAACGTTTGCCCGTCAGCATTTGTAGCATAACCGCACCCAAGCTATAGATATCAGTTAAATGCGTTACTGACTTGCCCTTAAGACTCTCAGGGCTCATATAACTTGGCGTGCCAACGGCATTGCCTTGCATGGTCAAATCTAGGCGGTCTAGCTTGGCTACACCAAAGTCAGCAACTTTTACGTTGCCATCGTCCATTAACAAAATATTAGCAGGCTTAATATCGCGATGCACGATCCCATTGGCATGTGCAGTATCTAGTGCCTTTAAAATAGAAATAGCGATAAATACTACTTCTTCTTCGCTAAAGTGATAGCCTCCATCGAGCGCTTCTTGTAGCTCTTCACCTTGTACATATTCCATGACAATAAAGTCTGTATCTTCGTGCTTACCTAACTCAAATACTGTGACGATATTGGTATGAAAGCTACGTGCAGCAGCTTGCGCTTCACGGCGAAAACGTCGTACAAAATCTTGACCTGCCTCACCCTCACACAAATGCGGATGCAACACTTTGATAGCAACTTTTCGATCAATATCAGGATCAAGACCAAGATAAACAATACCCATCTTGCCCTTACCTAATACGGTTTGGATCTGGTATTTCCCCAGTACTTTTGGGTGTTCACTCATGAGCAAATAACCTATTTATCGTTTTTATCAGAAATAATGGCAACCGCACTTTTTAAACTACGCTGCATTCTATTAAACGACATTGTTAAAGAACTAATTTCGTCCTTACCTTTAACGGTAAGCTCTGGTGTATCGAGAGATCCCATACTGATTTCTGTTGCGTATTCAGAAATTTGTTTAACCGGCTTAACCACAAAGAAATTGAGTAATAAGTTCATAATGACCCCAATAGCCATATAGGTTGCTGCAACAATTCCCATAAAGACAAAAATTTCTGTTTTTGCGCGAGCAATCGTCAACGACAAAGGCACAGAGACAATCTGGGCACCAATAATTTCGTTTAACTGCCACCCAAAACCATGCTCTTTACCGTACAGTTTAATCATACTGGGTGGTGCAGCCTCTGGTGTAGAGTGGCATGCCAAACAATTGGGGTTAGTAATTTTAATGGGTCGGCTAAAATATAAGGACTTTCCTGCAGGGGTGTCATACATACCAAACAATTCTTTTTTGGGCTCCTCTCTAAACTGCGCAATAATAGCAGTCTCCCAATCATCCGCCTTATTTGCTTGATTAGTTGGGTTAATAACCGCCTCTTTATAGCTATAGTAAGGGTAGGTTTCTTGCAGTTTTTCGATATATTTTGATGCTGAATAAGCCGGTACCGTTTGAGAAATAAAACGATCGGTATCCAACTCATTTAATAGTGGGCGCACCTCAGAAACCGTATAACTACGCACAGCCAATGCGCCTTCCATCAATACAGCGGCAGTCTCTAGGGCCTCTTGCTGAGTATGCTTGACCTGAATGCTATATGAAATAACCCCGGTGATAATTATCCCAATAATCGTAAAGAATAGAAGGATCATGTTTAATTTAAATCGTAGGCTCATGGGGACTCTCAGTAACAATAGAATAATTATAATTAGTCGTCCATGATACTATAGAGAAAGTAAATCGTCGTCATAGTTGTGACATATAACAACGTATTTTTAAGAATTACCCCTTGCAGTACCCCTACTACGCAATAATGTATATATTCCACTGCCGACAACAATGATAATTCCCAGCAATGTTAAGGGATCGGGCCGCTCACCAAAAATAATCACACCTAAAATAAGCGCAAATACAATACGGGTGTAACGAAAAGGCGCAACGACCGATACATCGCCATTACGCATAGCAATCGTTAACCAATAATAAGCCATCACACCAAATACTGTTGCAGCCAAAATTTGCAATGCCGATGCTGCGCCTATCCATATAAGGTCATGATCACCAAAAGCACTGCCTGTTGGACCTATATTGAAATACAGCATAAATATACCCGTAGGTATTAATATAAAAAAGCCATAAATACCCAACTGCAAATTAGACAATACCGGTGGCGCTGCACGTGTTGCTAGGTCTCTCCCGGCAAAGCCCAGCATGCCTATTACCGCCAATAAAGATGACAGTTCAAAACTTTCGAACCCAGGCCTTATAATGATTAATACACCACTAAAGCCAATAAGAATTGCGCTCCAACGACGCCAACCAACCTTTTCACCTAAAAACAATGCAGCGCCCATAACGACAACTAATGGTGTTGCCTGCAAAATTGCAGAGGCACTTGATAGGGGCGTAAACACAATGGCTAAAGTAAAGAATAATCGCCCCATTACCTCAAAAACAGCTCTTAGCAAAATAGGGAGAGAGAGTATTTGGGAGTGAAACACAGCCTGTCCACTGCGTAATGCCATAACAGTAAAGGCCAGAGTCCCGCCAATACCAAAGAGCATCAATATCTCTCCTACAGGCACAGCACTTGAGGCCGACTTTATAAACATATCCTCAAGCGAAAAGGCAGCCATTGCCATCACCATAAAGAAACTACTTCTTAGATTACTCACACAAACTCCGAGATGACGTGACGTCAGCAAATATTGCCTATACCGATATAAAAAACAGACTAGCCAGCATTTTTGGAACAATCATCCATTCATGACACCTAATCGTATCTAAAGTAATAATACGCTTAGACATTTAAACGATGACGCAACAAAACCTAGCAACAGAAGCAAAAGACACACTCTATTTTGATGGAAGCTGCCCTCTTTGTAGCAAAGAGATAATGCTACTCAAAAAACTCACTAAGGATAGCGTCAACTTTGCCAATATTCACAGCATCGACTACCCAAATAACAAGACACCAACAAAAGATAATTTATTAAAACGACTACATTTACAAAAAAGATGCGGAAAGTGGCTAATCGGGCTTGATGCCACTATTGCAGTTTGGTCTCATACAAATTATGGATTTTTGTTTAAGATATTGAAATGGCCTATTATTTGTCCAATAGCCAATAGGATTTACAAGCACTGGGCCAATAAGCGCTTTGACAAACAGTATCAATGCTCTACAAACCACTCTCAAGCTATTCCTAAAAACAAATAACCCAGACTCTAGCAAAGTTCAAAAACAAGACTAAAATGTAATGCTAATGTATATACATTAGCATTCATAGCTTAAATCTATAAGAGGCCTTCATTTTATACAATAAAGGACTATACTTACTAGGTAAGCACAGTAGATAACAATACTACTATTATTAGTTCAATGCTCTGTTGGGAGAGCTCTTTGCGACAAGTCATTAGCATCTTATGTTTTTTCCTAGTAACCAGCTTTGGTCTATATTGGCAATATAAAAATCACCTCCTCTCGCAGAAAGAGCATCTGTCTTTTTTGAGCGAACTCACCCAATCTGAAGCTATCGCAATCGAGCGAAGGCTCAACAACGCATTATCTGCCACTAATATTTTGGCGCTTGAGATCAAACAAAATAAAGGGAATTTTTTTTATTTTGACCACTATGCCGCTGAGGTAATTAAATCTATCGACGGCATTAGCAATTTACAATTGGCTCCTGATGGGATTATTTCAAAAATATACCCTCTCAAAGGTAACGAAAAGGCCATTGGACATAATGTTTTAGTCGATGACAAAAGAAAGAAAGAAGCCCAGCTCGCCGCGAAAGAAAAAAAACTAACTCTAGCAGGGCCTTTTGAATTAATTCAAGGCGGTGTTGCCGTTATTGGTAGAAACCCGGTTTTTCTTACAAAAAATAACCAGGAAACCTTCTGGGGCTTTGCCTCTGTCATGATTTATATCGATGAGTTACTCTCAGCGACTAAACTCTCTGGACTAAAAGAACGTGGTTACACCTATCAGCTAAGCCGGATGCATCCCGACACTCAAAAACTAGAGGTTTTTTCTAGCTCTTCAGCTGAAATGAGTGAGCCACTAGCATCAACAAAGGTCAGAGTGCCAAATGCCGACTGGACATTAACCATTAGCAAACCTAATTATGAGGCATCAGGGTATACTAATTATCTAATCAGTATTTTTTTGGGTTTGGTCATCGCTGTGGTCGTAGGCTATTTGTTTTCAAAACCGGAATACCTCAAACGAATTGTTGCTCAAAAGACTAGAGACTTAGAGTTTTTGGCATTCCATGACCATTTAACCTCCCTCGGCAATAGGCGGCTACTCACTAAAAAATTACACCAGCTATTGACGAGTAAAGATAAAAAAAATGCAGCCCTACTCTATTTAGACCTAGATGATTTTAAGCGTATTAATGATTCTGTCGGCCACAGCTATGGCGATTACCTATTAAAAGAAGTCTCTTTACGATTGAAAAGCATTGTCAAAAAGAAAGATATTGTCGCAAGATTGGGCGGCGATGAATTTGCATTGTTATTATTTAATATCAAATCCTCAGACAGTGTAACGCAAATCGCAAAAAGAATTATTAATGAGATTAAAAAGCCCGTTGTTTTTGGCGATCGCAGTTTGATTGTTTCTGCTTCCTTAGGCATTGCACGAATACCAGACGATGGTGACAACGAGGAAGAATTACTACGCAATGTTGACATAGCAATGTATGACGCTAAAAATACAGGTAAAAATAACTATCGATTTTTTGATAAAGAATTACAATTAGCTGCACTAGAAAAACATCAAACAGAATTAGCATTAACTCACATTACCGAACGCAATGAGCTATTTTTACTGTACCAACCATTAACGTGTTTAAAAGAAAGAAAAGTCCTTGGGTACGAAGCCCTGCTCCGCTGGAACCACCCCGAAAATGGGATATTACCACCTGATAGATTTATTTCTGTTGCCGAAAATACAGGCCAGATCATCCCTATTGGCTACTGGGTATTCAAACAGGCCTGCCAAGCCATTAAAAAATACCAACAAGAAGGTAAAGAAGATTTCTTTATCTCTGTTAACTTGTCATCTAAACAATTTTTAGATCCATTTTTAGTAGAAAATATCAAAGAGATACTTAAAAATCAAAACGTCGAATCAGACAGGATATTGATTGAAGTTACAGAGTCTTCACTAACCGTTGATGTCGAAAATGCAGTTAACACACTGAATCGATTGAGAGAGGTAGGGATTAAAATAGCTATTGATGACTTTGGCACAGGTTATTCATCCCTATCTCAATTAAAAAACTTCCCTGTCAACTGCTTAAAAATTGATAGAAGCTTTGTCAAAAACTTATCGATCGATGAAGATGACCAAAAAATTGTAAAGGCAGTGATTGCAATGTCCCATACATTGCAACTTGAAGTTGTTGTCGAAGGTATAGAAACAAGAGAACAATTAGATTGGTTATCTGAAAATGGCTGCGATGTAGGCCAAGGTTATTACTTTTCTCGCCCAGTACCGCTACAAAAACTGCTATAGCAGCACTAAAAAAATATAAAATATGAGATTTAACTGCCCATCATGCAACAAAGAATCTATCACACTCTGGCAAAAAGCTTGGGCTGATAGATTTTTACCTGGAAAATGCAAAGAGTGTGGTGCTCGATTTTTTAAAGCACTTACACCACAAATTAAATACTTCCTTATAGCATTACTTGTCACAATACCCGTTGTGATTGCGAGCATCCATTATAAACAGCCTTATATATTACTCGTAAACATACCTATCTTTTTAGGATTTTGTTGGTTAGCTCTGTTAAAAGCACCATTGGTGTTAAAAAAGTAAACGATTTAAACGCTATGGTTATCTCTTATAGCTTTAATAATGCGGTACCTCTATAGTTTTTGTATGTCGCTGGCGACCTTATTCTAGCTTTAGATTTATTATTTTTATGTTTTACTACAAACCAAATAAAGCACTACACGTTTCTATACACAATAAAGAGATTTATAAATAATGAGTAATAGACAATTTATTACCAACGGTGAAGGCCTGCCACAATGGGAAAACCCAATAAGCCATGCTGTCGTTGTTAACAATATGTGCTTTATTAGTGGTCAACTCTCGGTTAACGTCGCCGGAGATTATGTCCCAGGAACGATTGAAGAGGAGGCAAAGAGAGCTTTCGAGAATGTGTTTTCTGCCGCTAAAGCAGCGGGCTTTGATAAAAGCGAAATAGTGTATATAGACATTGCCTTTGCTGATTTATCTGAAATTAAAAATGTTAATGAGATTTATATGCGTTTGTTTCCCGAAGGTAAAAGGCCAGCAAGAACTATTTACGAAGCCGCAGCCTTGCCTTTTGGAGGGAAAATAAAAATCGTTGCAACAGCCGTAAAAGATGCAGCCTAACAAGTAATTATGTTTCTATGAAAACTATTTACCACAGAATTGGAATCGGGGTATACCTTCTATGCCTACTGTTAATTTATGGATGGGCAGGAAATTTAGATGAGGACTGTTATTACTACTTTGCAGATTTCCATCTTCAAGGACGTTTTTGTGATGGGTA
This sequence comes from uncultured Pseudomonadales bacterium, assembly GCA_947488935.1. Classification (GTDB taxonomy): domain Bacteria; phylum Pseudomonadota; class Gammaproteobacteria; order Pseudomonadales; family Cellvibrionaceae; genus CANLBN01. The sequence goes on along the minus strand of CANLBN010000002.1, from coordinate 473,913 downwards.
TGAATTAACAGAAAAAGAATCAATAGGATACGCAAAGCTATCAGCTATAGCTTTGTTTGGTATTTTGGGCTTATGTTTGCTATTTTATAAGCCCCGCAAGTCATAAACAAATTTGTAATTGTATCGCTGACCCACTTGTTACTAAAAGTGCCTCTAATTAAATACTTACTCCCTTCTACTTTGATATACTACCCACTGCTTTCTAAGCGTGTAAATACACGCAAATAAAATGTATATATAGGTAACTAATGAAATTTAACGGCAGCGACAGCTACATATCGACTGATGACCTTAGTCTAGCAGTAAACTCTTCTATTATTTTGCAACGTCCATTACTCATTAAAGGCGAACCAGGCACAGGTAAAACCATGTTGGCCGAAGAAGTCGCTGCTTCTTTGAATAAGAGATTTATCCAATGGCATATTAAATCTACCACCAAGGCCCAGCAAGGTCTCTATGAGTATGATGCAGTTTCGCGCTTACGTGACTCTCAATTAGGTGATGCTGGCGTTAAAGATATCAAAAACTATATTGATAAAGGCAAACTGTGGGAGGCCTTTGAAGCAGGCGAACAAGTCGTGTTATTGATTGATGAGATCGATAAAGCAGATATCGAATTCCCCAATGACTTACTCATCGAAATAGATAAAATGCAGTTCGATGTTTATGAAACTGGCGAAACTATTAAAGCAAAACACCGACCAATCATTATTATCACCAGCAATAACGAAAAAGAATTACCCGATGCCTTTTTGCGCCGCTGCTTTTTTCATTTTATTAGCTTCCCTGACCGTGAAACTATGGAAAAAATTGTTGGCGTGCACCACGCCAATGCTAAAAAAAGCTTGGTTAAGCAAGCGCTTGATGTCTTTTTTGAGGTTCGCTCGATTCCAGGGCTAAAGAAAAAACCATCGACTTCGGAATTAATCGATTGGTTAAAACTACTGATGGCCGATGACATACCGCAAGATATTCTGCACAATAAAGATAATCATAAAGCCATTCCCCCACTCTATGGTGCCTTGCTTAAAAATGAACAGGACGTACAACTGTTAGAACGCTTAGCATTTATGCATCGCCGCCAAACACGTAAATAGTAGCCTGTTATGTTACTTAATTTTTTTGACAGCCTACGCAGACAAAAACTGCCCGTCACGATTGCCGAACTATCGGATTTAATTAAGGCGCTTGAGCACAATATTGTGTTTGCCGATATGGAGCAATTTTATTACTTGGCACGTACGTGTATGGTTAAAGACGAGAAAAATTTCGACAAATTTGATCGTGCCTTTAAAACACACTTTTCAGAACTAGAAAAACTCGAAGACTTTATCGATGCCCTCATTCCAGAGGACTGGCTGCGCAGTGAATTTTTAAAAACACTAAGCGACGAAGAAAAGGCCAAAATAGAAAGCCTAGGTGGTTTGGAAGAACTAATAGAGACCTTTAAAAAGCGCTTAGAAGAGCAAAAAGAAGAGCACCGTGGTGGTAATAAATGGATTGGCACTGGTGGCACCTCGCCTTTTGGTAACAGCGGTTATAACCCAGAAGGTATTCGTATTGGTGGCGAAAGCCGCCACAAAAGCGCAGCCAAAGTTTGGGAGAGGCGTGAATTTAAAGATTTAGACGACAGCGTTGAGCTCGGTACACGCAACATTAAAATGGCGCTGCGCCGATTAAGAAAATTCGCCCGCAGTGGAGCAGAAGAAGAGCTTGATTTGGACGATACTATTCGGTCCACCGCACGGAATGCCGGCTTGCTAGACATTAAAATGGTGCCCGAACGCCATAACGCAGTCAAAGTATTACTACTGTTCGATGTTGGCGGCTCGATGGACCCTTACGTAAAAACCTGCGAAGAACTGTTTAGCGCTGCGCGAATTGAATTTAAGCATATGGAATACTATTACTTTCATAACTTTATCTACGATGGTCTATGGCAAAATAACCAACTACGCTACGACGAAGTTACGTCAACTCTCGATGTGCTACGTAAATATGGTAGCGACTATAAAGTCATCTTTGTTGGCGATGCTGCCATGGCTCCCTACGAAGTCACACACGCTGGCGGCAGCATTGATTTTGTCAACCACGAGCCAGGTAGCACTTGGCTAAAGCGCTTTACCGATACCTACGAAAAAACAGTATGGCTAAACCCAACGCCACCACAACACTGGCAATACACCCACTCTACACAGATTATTAAAAAATTGATCGACGATAGAATGTACCCCTTGTCGCTTAAAGGCATGGAAGAAGCGATGGCCTATTTGAGTAAGTAGTAATAATCTTAAAAGTAATGACTATTTCGTTGAACTGTGTAGGTTCAACTCAATCCTGCTTTTTTCCAGCACGAGTTTTTGCGTAAAAAGATGACATTTTCCGTTAGAATTTTAAATATTTTATCATGGAGCTCAAACCATATCTTTTTTGCTAGATAACCGCTATTTTAATAATTTCACGTTTTAAAAAAAACTAAAGGCCTGTAGGGACTTTGGAGTTTTCTTTTATAGTGCACGGCCTATTATTTCTGTCAACAATGTCTTTTCGATCTAAAGTGTTGGATAAGAAACTCCACAAATATATTCACTTTGGCCGATAGATGACGACGGTGAGAATAGACGGCATAAATCCCTCCGCTCATCATCTCCCATTCTTGTAAAACAGAAACGAGCTGCCCCCTTTCTAATTGATCCTGAACAGCAAAAGACGGGCACATACCAACCCCTAAGCCTTTAAGCACCGCTTCAGCAATGACCGACGGGCTATTAATTTTAAAGCGGCTATAGGTCTTTACTGATATCGAATCATTGCCTTTAGTAAAGTTCCAAGCACGCCCAGAACGATAGATTGTATCAACCAATAGCTCATGCTGATAAAGATCATTCGGCTCATTTATCGGCGTATGGCTAGCCAAATATTCGGGGGTAGCGCAAACGAGTAGATACATGTCATCGAGTTTTCTCGCGATATGGCTGGAGTCCCCAAGATTACCAATCCGAATCACGACATCGAAACCATCATCTACTAAGTCAACGTAGCGATCTCCCATATGAATATCAAATTCAACCTCAGGATAAGCATGCATAAAAGTGAAAATCGGTGACACTAAATTGTTCATAGAGAATGAGTCAGATGGGATAGACACCCTAAGCCGCCCCTTAGCTGTTTGATGTTTTTCTCGTACGGCAGTATCTAGGTTTTCAAAATCTTCCAACAGTATTTGACAACGTTCAAAATAAGCCATCCCCTCCTCTGTCGGATTCATCTTTCGTGTTGTTCTATATAATAACCGAACGGCCAGATCTTCTTCGAGCTGCGACACTGCACGGCTAACCATCACTTTAGAGGAATTCAATTTTCTGGCCGCCGCTGTAAAGCTTCCTTCTTTGACGACCTGACAGAATATTTGTTTGCAGAGCAATTTATCCACTGCTTTATCTCAGCCTCGTTCTTCTATATCAGTTTAATTGTTTCATATATTGTAACAGTATTTTGCTTAATACATTGATTGTTCCAATTATAGACATTATATAAGCTTAATCTACTTCGATTATTAAATAAGTCAAAGTCATTCACTCTGCCATTAATCAAAGAATCTATAGGAGAATATTATGAAGTTTTTATCAATACTTTTAACAGCAGGAGCACTGGCCACAAGTGTCTCTCACAATGCATTATCGTCTGAGCTGACGAGCCCAGGAGAATATGCAATTGATCAAGCTCACTCCGGTGTCACCTTTGAGGTAGATCATCTTGGGTTCACTAAAGTTGTCGGGCGTTTCAACGATATAAACGGTAACTTTACTGTTGCTACCGACAAGCCTTCTTCACTTAATGTCACTATTCAAAGCGCGAGCATTGACACCAATCACGATAAACGTGATGACCATCTGCGTGGCCCCGATTTCTTTAATGCTAAGCAATTTCCGACTATCACCTTTTCCAGCCCACTCGACATTAAAACCGTCGGTGGGAAGGCGGTGATTGAAGGCAATCTAACATTATTAGGTGTATCTAAACCTATTGTTCTAAATATCGAAAAAGGCAAGGAAGGCAATGATCCCTGGGGTCTCTATCGTGCAGGATATAGCGCCACAGCTGCCATTAAACGCAGTGACTATGGCATGAATTTTATGCAAGGCGGCCTAGGTGATGATATTCAAGTCACTATCAACGTGGAAGCGGTTAAGCAGTAAGCCCAGCAAGCGGAGGTAGCCACTATGATATTGTCACTTTTGTTCACCACACTCATTATTCCTATGTTTGTCGCGGCAGGATTGTCATACATTTTACAGCGCTCGTTCAATCAACCAGTCTCACTGAGCTTGATTGCTATTATCGCGTGGTTACCTCTTTATGTGTGGATTACTCAGTTACCGAGCTTCCCCCCAAAGCAGGCCTTAGATTGGCTGTGGATATATGTTTTTTTCGCAAGTCTAAGCGCTATCTTAAGGACTGTCTTAAGCGCGATAAGAATACCCCTGTTCAGTAAGCTTAATATTTTGGCGGCGTATCAAATCACTATTTTTTTGATTGCTTGTCTAGTCATCGTCTGGCCTGCAATCAGTTACAGCGCTTCGCTTTCAAGCCATTGGTTTATTTGGCTAGAAAACCTATTCTTTGGCTTAATTGGAGCCTATGGCATTGGTAAATTGGCCAACGAGAAAGTAAGTAAAAATCAACGAGCAGGAGCAGGAATGCTCGAAAATATTTACTTATGGGTAGTGACTGGCGCCCTAGGGTTGATTGTCATTATGACAGGCAGTTTATTGATAGGCACATTGTCAATTGCCTTGTCGTCTACTTATCTGGCAGTTGTTTTATACGCTAAATTTTTAGGCAGTGTGAAAGCACAAATAGCGACTAACGGCTTGCCTATGTCATACGGGCTAATCTTACTTGTTCTCCTACTGTCGAGAATTTATGTGGAAGTAGACTTTATTAATGCCCTACTTCTACTGATTAGTATTGGCTTATCGAGCTATCTCAGTCTTAAACATCATCTAAGTTTAAACCAAGAGCGTTGGGGACAATTAATCCTATTAATCTGCTTGGGGGCTGCTGTTGGCTATACATTTTTTATTGAAGTTTTGAGTCAGTCAAATAATGGATATTACTAAAGCCTGTCTCATTGCTTAGTGCCCACGAATCAAATAACAAACGTAATTAAATAAAGAGAATGAAAATGAATTTACAATTAGAGAACAAGTTGTCACTTGTCACTGGCAGTACTGCTGGTATTGGTTATGCTATTGCCGAGGCACTTGGGGCTGAGGGCGCTAAAGTCATTATTAATGGTCGTACTCAAGAAGCCGTTGACCAGGCTATCGCAAAACTTCAGCCAAAGGTTGCAGGCGAGATTGTAGGTTTTGCTGGCGACTTAAGTACCGCCGAGGCGGCTGATGCGTTAGCTCGACAGTATCCCAATGTAGAAATTCTTATCAACAACTTGGGAATATTTGAAATGGTTGAGTTCGAAAATATCACTGACGATGATTGGCGGCACTTTTTTGAAGTCAACGTATTAGGTGCAGTACGATTGAGCCGTTTATATTTACCGAACATGAAAGTACAAGATTGGGGCCGAATCATCTTTATCTCAAGTGAAAGTGCCGTACATATACCCACCGAAATGATTCACTACGGCATGACTAAAACAGCACAATTAGCTGTCTCCAGAGGGCTTGCCGAATCAGTGGCTGGAACAGGCATCACAGTAAACAGTGTCTTGCCCGGCCCCACTCGATCGCGCGGCGTGGTGGATCTTGTGGAGGGTATAGCAAAGGAACAAGGCATCAGCGTGGAAGACGTCGAAAAAGGATTTATCAGGGACATGCGCCCTAGCTCACTAATAAAACGTTTTGCTGAGCCTAGCGAAGTTGCATCTATGGTGGCTTATATTGCCAGCCCTCTGGCATCTGCCACCACAGGCGCCGCACTAAGAGCCGACGGCGGTGTAGTAAAAAGTATCATCTAAATGACATTATTCTAATAGCAATTAGTAGTGACATGTGTTCTCTCTAAGTAAAGCACTTGTCACTACCAATTGAGATAAATACGAAATTAATAAATGAAAAGTATATCCAGACCCAAAAATATCCATGACTTTTATCACGCACATCTTTATTTTGAAAAAGAAACCTTAGACTTTGCTATTCAACTGAGTCAAACGATTGGAAAAAAGTTTGGGTTACACGTTGGTGCAATCATTCAGCGACCTGTTGGCCCTCACCCAAAATGGAGTTGTCAGATTAGCTTTGCAAAAGAACATTTTTCTGAATTTATTCCTTGGCTCGATCTACACCGCGATGGACTGACCATATTTATTCACGGACTCACCGATAACAATCTCAAAGATCACACTGATTACGCCTATTGGTTAGGTGATAGTGAAGAACTAAATTTGTCCATGTTTATGACTAAATTTTAAGGATTACTATGTAAACAACGCATCCAAAACCACCTCAGATACAAAAGACAAAAGTATTTACCCAGGTCAACCAATAAATATCACCACCAAATAATAAAAAAAGAACAATAAAAATACAAAGTGAGAAGACCCCCTCATAGAATAACTATTGGAAGTAGCAGGACTGCCTTCTTCATCTTAAATCGCGGTATAATATTTTCACCTTAAAAGTATAGCGCACTGCTCAACGGAAAATTGTTGGGCGCAAACTTTGCGCATTTTTGCAAAATTCGTGAACAGTAACTTTTCCTCTGGAGCAAATTGTTAGCTGCTTTATTCTTCCTGAAAAACATATTGGTGCCAAAATGTGAATTTTCTAATTGAAATCGCTGAGTCGTGACTTATCTATTGTCGTAACGTTCTCTTGCGATTCTAAATGCATCAGAGTTATTGATTACCCAATTCCATAGAGGAAATGTTTCAATCAAAAACTCGGTTCCCAAGGAAGTTATTGCATACTCAACTCTTGGCGATTTTTCTTGATAGTCAAATCGACCCACTAAACCATCACGCTCAAGCTGTCTTAACGTACGAGTCAGCATGCGTTGTGTAACTCCAGCAAGCAATCTAGCAAGCTCTGCATGTCTTAACACCCCATTTACAGCCAAAACATGAAGTGCCGACATCGCCCATCGATTTCCCGTATGGCTCAGTATGTCTCGTTTTAGATTATCTTCATCACTACTCAAAGCTTTACAGATAACATCCGATTGCTTAAGTATGTCTTCATTTTTCATAGTAGTTGACCAGTATCACTTTTGTGCCTAATTGAAAGCTGATGGCGACAGGAATATTATCATTCACCCAAAATTTTAGACAGGACAATTAAATGAATATTTCAAACAGAGGTAGTATTCTTATAATAGGTGCAGGTGAGCTTGGGATGGCAATGATAAACGCATTTATTGCGAAATTAAAAAAAAATCAAGGCTCTCTCAATGTTTTACTTCGAGAAAAATCTGTACAAACATTGGATAAGGAAAAAACTCAGCGCCTTAGAGAATTCAAAATTAATAACATAGGTGTTGTGACTGGTGATTTAAAAAAAGACTCTATAGAGAAACTCAGTAAAATTTTTTCAAACTTTCAAACTATTATTAATTGTAGTGGTTTCGTGGGTGGTGAAGGTACGCAGATTAAAATTAGTAAGGCTGTGCTGGCCGCTAAAATTCATCTTTATGTACCTTGGCAGTTTGGTGTTGACTATGATGCTATTGGAAAAGGAAGTGGTCAGCCTGTATGGGATGAACAATATGATGTTCGGCAATTATTGCGTTCTCAAGACGTAACCAATTGGATAATAGTATCCACGGGAATATTTACCAGTTACTTATTTTCATCTAATTTTGGAATCGTCGACCTTGAGAAAAAGAAAGTTCATGCACTGGGCAACTGGAATTATAAAATTACAGTTACAACACCAGAAGACATTGGTCGATTAACCGCTGACATTGTGTTTTTTACACCCAAAATAAAAAATGAGATAGTTTTCGTTGCAGGCGACACTCTCTCTTATGAAGAGCTAGCCAACATAACAGAAAGTGTTGTAGGAACTCCTTTCGAAAGAGAGCTGCTGAGTGTAAAGAATTTAGAGATGGCAATAGAGCAAGATGAAAATAACGTAGCTGCGAGGTATAGACTCGCTTTTGCAAGGCCAAATGGTGTTGCTTGGGAACAGACGTCAACATTCAACTTTCAACAAAAGATTGACGCCTCCAATGTCAAAGAATGGTTAATGAGAACCTTTAATTAACTATCTTCGATTTCACCAGTGTTCCTTATTTACACAGCTGTGGGCAGACGAAGCAACGCGTAGGCTGTCCAGCGACGATAGGAGCGAAGTTAACTGTTTTTTTCAATTTGGAACTCATAAAGTTCTTGTGCATTGTCTTTAGTTATTTCATCTGCGGTGTTGCTATCAGCCGCAGCCTTAAGAAGAGCTAAGTACCTTAAATAATCTTCTTTTGATAATTTGGAATTCATTATTCGATGTAACATAACAACAGAATTATATGTTGGCTTTTGTTCTACCGATGCAACTAGCGTTGGAACGTAGTCAGGATAGTGAGCCTCTAAGAAATGTACTAATGGTCCTGGATTGCCAATATCTGCATCTGGATACTTTTCAATAAACCGAAAAACGGATTCATAAATAAGGCTTATTTCATTTTCATTCTCTAATAAATCCACCAAGTCATAAAGGTCTGCAATTAACCCATCAGACTCTTCTGGGTCTAAATTATCTAGAGCATTACAAAACTGAGTTACATTACTTTGCATAGCTACCTTAGACAGTTAACGCTTGGCATCAGCGGTCAAAATGAGCGCGCAGCGGGCATTTTGATCCGACTGCATGCCCTTGTTATGTGTTTTGCAGTTTGCAATGAGCCCAAACAACAAATTTCCCCAAACTGTACATTGCGAAACAGGCTGCCGCATAAATTATGCTGAATCCCCACCAAGGGATATTAAATCCATGAGAATAAAATGACCCTGTTACTGTTCCAACGATGAGTGCCGTGATTAGAATAAATGCGCCTATTTGTTTTATTTGCTTTTGAAATCCATATCCTTTTGTAGCTACAACTATGGGATATGCAATCGAACCGATAGCCCCTAAAGTTAATAGCACGAGAAAAAGGATTGGATTCATTTGCTTAACTCACACACATAACAGCTTAATCTACGGCCTAAGGCCGCATATCCCATTGACCGCATATTTTTATTAATTACGGCAGTTATCCTTAGAATTTACTGTAACTTCAAGAACTTAACAAGACTTGCTTTATTTTATTCAATTAATATGCGGCTATAGGCCGTATATTTCGGGTTGCGCTAAAATTAAAAAACCTTATCTTTCATAAACTTATGTATTTGGCCGTATATCTAGGACTTTACTCGCATTATATTTTTGATTATTTTAGCTAGTAGAACGTTAAAACTCGCGCATAAAAAACCAACCATGCCTCATAGCTGATTTTTAATACACCGTCGATATATTTTAAGACGAGATACACATCTGTAGCTTCCCTAAATAATTATCATATGAGTGAGCTTTACACAGGCACTCTCACCCACCCTTCCATCAGTATTCTTGCGCTGCGGCTCATGCTTGCTTTGGTCACTTTCCATTGGTCGTTTTCTTTTAGCACACTTGCACCAACGGTCAGTGTGCCCGAGGGATGCCCAAAGGTGGCTTTTTCGCACTCACCCCCACCGGCGGCGAGGTTGACGAGTGTGCCGGGGATAGCGGCAGCAACGCCGATGGCAACGGCTGCGGTGCCCATCATGGCGTGGTGTAGTTTGCCCATGGATAAAGCGCGGACGAGTAGTTGTGTATCGGCCTCGCTTATTACTTTACCGCTTGAGGCGATGTATTTTTTGGGTGGCGAAACAAAGGCAATTTTGGGGGTATGTTGGCGGCTTGCTGCCTCGTCGATGTGTTTTATCAAACCCATTTGCACAGCACCATAGGCACGCATGCGCTCAAACATAGCAAGTGCTTGTTCGTCGTTATTAATGTCGTCTTGTAGCTCATTGCCTATATAGCCGATATCTGCGGCGTTCACAAAAATTGTCGGTATGCCGGCATTAATCATGGTGGTTGTGAGTGTCACGCCGGCTAGCCTGCCTAAGCATTCATCATTAGGTAATACAAGCTCGTCGGTAGTATTGCCCGTTGGAAAAACTTCGGCCGCTGGGTCCATAAAGTCGAGCTTTACCTCGGCTGCCGGGAAGGTCACACCGTCTAATTCAAAATCCCCAGTCTCTTGTACGACACCTTCGCTAATAGGTACATGGGCAATAATCGTTTTACTGATATTGGCCTGCCAAATACGCACTTCACACATGCCGTTTGCAGGGACGCGTTGTTTATCGACCAAACCACTTTCTACCGCAAAGGAGCCAACGGCCGATGAGAGGTTACCGCAGTTACCGCTCCAATCGACAAAGGCTTTATCGATGGCGACTTGTCCAAATAAATAATCTACATCGTGATCGGCTTTGTCGCTTTTAGAGACAATCACCACTTTACTGGTACTCGATGTCGCCCCACCCATACCATCGGTATGTTTACCGTAAGGGTCTGGGCTGCCCACAACACGCATCAATAAATTATCTCGGGCCTCACCGGGGGTTTGTGCAAACGCTGGTAAATCTTGCAGTCTAAAAAAAGTGCCCTTACTGGTGCCACCACGCATATAGGTTGCAGGTATTTTTATCTGTGGTGCATGAGTCATACTAATTCCTAATACTACTGATCAAATGGTAAATAAGCCTAAAAGATAAAAGCTAAGAAGGTATGAGGTTTTCCCTGAGACAAGGCGAAAGTGCACGGAGCGAGTGAGTTTGCAATTGCAAATAATCGAGCGAGTACACTTTGCCTCAGTACCCCCTTGAGGGGTGAACATGTATCAAGGTAAAGATCATATCTTATTCTCTAAAAAATCCTGTGCAAAGCGCTGCAACACCCCACCCGCCTCATAAATAGAGACTTCCTCTGCCGTATCGAGTCTACAGGTAACGGGTACTTCGAGTTTTTCGCCACTTTCTCTAGTGATAACTAATGTGAGGCTCGCACGAGGTTTGCGCTCACCGATAACATCGTAACTCTCTGTACCATCAAGCCCCAGCGTAGTCCGTGTAGTGCCTGCCATAAACTCAACAGGCAACACCCCCATACCAATCAGGTTGGTGCGATGAATACGCTCAAAGCCTTCGGCAACAATGACCTCTACCCCTGCAAGGCGTACACCTTTGGCTGCCCAGTCTCGCGAGGAGCCTTGCCCGTAATCGGCACCGGCAACAATAATTAGGGGTTGCTTACGCTCCATATAGGTCTCAATCGCTTCCCACATGCGCGTGACTTTGCCTTCGGGTTCTATGCGTGCGAGGGAGCCTTGTTTAATCTCTCCTCCCTCTTCTCTTACCATTTCGTTCAGTAATTTAGGATTAGCAAAGGTGGCTCGTTGTGCTGTTAAGTGATCACCACGATGTGTTGCGTAGGAGTTAAAGTCTTCTTCGGGTACACCCATCTTGTCGAGATACTCACCCGCCGCACTATCAAGCATAATCGCATTCGACGGTGACAAATGGTCCGTTGTGATGTTATCGCCCAGTACTGCCAGTGGCCGCATACCACTTAAAGCACGCGTACCCGCTAATGCGCCCTCCCAATAAGGCGGCCTACGTATATAGGTGCTCTGCGCTCGCCAATCATAGAGCGGGCTTTCTGCTTTTTCGCCAGCATCAAGATCAAACATAGGGATGTAAATCTGTTTAAATTGCTCAGGCTTTACACTAGCAGCGACAATAGCATCGATCTCTTCATCGCTCGGCCAGATATCTTTAAGAGTGATGGGCTTACCTTCGGTATCTGTACCTAAAGCATCCTTCTCGATATCAAAGCGCACGGTACCTGCAATGGCATAGGCAACCACTAATGGAGGCGATGCCAAAAAGGCTTGCTTGGCATAGGGGTGGATACGCCCATCAAAATTACGGTTACCCGATAGTACTGCTGTTGTATAAAGGTCACGGTCGACAACTTCTTTTTGAATTTTAGGATCTAGCGCACCGCTCATACCATTACAGGTAGTACAGGCATAGGCCACAATACCAAAGCCGAGTTTTTCCATCTCGCTCAGTAGGCCTGCGTCTTCGAGGTAAAGCTTGGCCACTTTAGACCCCGGCGCAAAAGATGATTTAACCCAAGGCTTGCGTACTAGACCTAGTTCGTTGGCTTTGCGAGCAATAAGCCCTGCGGCAACCACGTTACGCGGGTTAGAGGTATTAGTACAACTGGTAATAGCTGCAATAATCACTGCACCATCGGGTAGCTCACCCTCTTTTTGCTCCCAAGGCTTGGCAATACCACGCACATGTAAATCGCTAGTGGCCAAACGCCTATGGGGGTTTGAGGGGCCGGCCATATTGCGACCAACACGGGATAAGTCGAATTCAAGTACGCGCTCATAGTGCACATCCATTAAGGTATCTGCCCATAGGCCGGTCTCTTTCGCGTATTGTTCTACTAAAGCAACCTGCTCTGGTTCGCGACCCGTAAGCTTTAAGTAATCGATGGTTTGTTCATCGATATAAAACATAGCCGCAGTCGCACCAAATTCTGGTGTCATATTCGAGATGGTTGCACGATCACCAATGGTCAGTGCCTTTGCACCCTCTCCAAAAAACTCAAGGTAAGAGGAGACTACACGCTCATTGCGTAAAAACTCTGTAATCGCTAAAACAATATCCGTCGCTGTAATACCAGGCTGGCGCTTACCCGTAAGCTTTACACCAATAATATCGGGTAGGCGCATCATCGAGGCACGACCAAGCATCACACTCTCGGCCTCTAGCCCGCCTACGCCAATAGCAATCACTCCCAAACAATCAATATGCGGTGTATGGCTATCGGTTCCTACGCAAGTATCTGGAAAGGCAACACCATCACGCGCCTGTATAACTGGCGACATTTTCTCGAGGTTAATCTGGTGCATGATGCCGTTACCCGCGGGTATGACATCGACGTTCTCAAAGGCGGTTTTGGTCCATTCGATAAAGTGAAAACGGTCATCGTTGCGACGGTCTTCGATGGCTCTATTCTTTTCAAATGCATCGGGATCAAAGCCGCCGTATTCAACAGCAAGGGAGTGATCAACAATTAACTGTGTGGGTACAACCGGGTTTACCTTAGCAGGGTCGCCGCCTTGGTCGGCAATGGCATCGCGCAGGCCTGCGAGATCAACCAACGCCGTTTGGCCTAAAATATCGTGGCATACCACTCTTGCAGGGTACCAAGGGAAGTCCAAGTCTTGCTTGCGCTCAATAAGTTGTTTGAGGCAATCCGTTAATATAGCTGGGTTGCAACGACGTACTAATTGCTCGGCAAGTACACGGGAGGTATAAGGCAGGCTCGCATAGCTGCCCGGTTCTATATCCTCTATCGCGGCGCGCGTATCAAAGTAATCAAGCTCGGTATTGGCAAGTGGCTTACGATATTGGCTATTCATAACATCTCTTTTCTTTTAGTTGCGTTGAAAACGTCTTCCTGACTTATTTTCCCTTGATTACTTCTCTCACAGTCACCCAAACATACTTGACGCTCGCCTTACCTCCTTGAGCAATGGGCAAGCCATCCTTAGCTGTGTGATTATTTACTCTCTTGCAGCGAGCGGTACGTAGGATTGATCTTCGGGACCTGTGTAATTGGCGCTAGGTCGAATAATCTTGCCATCTATACGCTGCTCGATAATATGCGATGCCCAACCCGATACCCGCGAAATAACAAATAACGGCGTAAACATCGCTGTTGGTACACCCATCATGTTATAGCTGACCGCACTAAACCAATCGAGATTAGGGAACATTTTCTTCGCATCCCACATCACGCTCTCTAAACGCTCAGCAACGGAGTACAGGCGCATATTGCCTTCCTCTGCCGATAAATCCTCGGCAATTTTCTTAATCACCTTATTACGAGGGTCAGAGATGGTATACACGGGGTGACCAAAGCCAATCACAATTTCTTTATTGGCAACGCGCGCGCGGATATCTGCTTCGGCTTCATCGGCATTGTTGTAGCGGCTTTGAATATCAAAGGCCACTTCATTAGCACCACCATGTTTAGAGCCACGTAATGCCCCAATAGCACCGGTAATGGCTGAGTAAATGTCGCTGTTGGTGCCCGCAATAACACGAGAGGTAAAGGTAGAGGCATTAAATTCGTGCTCGGCATAAAGCACGAGCGAGGTATGCATGGCTTTTACCCAAGATTCTTGAGGTGTTTGGCCGTGTAATAAATGTAAAAAATGTCCACCGATGGAGTCATCGTCGGTCTCGACGTCGATACGCTTGCCATTAACGGCAAAGTGATACCAATAAAGCAGCATAGAACCAAGGCTTGCCATTAAGCGGTCTGCTATATCTCGTGCTTCGTTGATGGGGTGCTCTTCTTTCTCTGGTAGGCAAGTACCTAGTATAGAAACACCACTACGCATCACATCCATTGGATGTGCCGATGATGGAATGGCCTCTAGTGCTTGCTTAACTGCAGCAGGTAAGCCTCGCATTGACTTTAACTTTTGCTTGTAAGCTCTTAATTCTGAAGCATTTGGTAGCTTTTCATGTACCAATAAATAAGCAATTTCTTCAAACTCACAGTCTTTCGCAAGATCAAGAATATCGTAGCCACGGTAGCTAAGGTCATTACCCGTACGACCTACTGTACAAATTGCAGTATTACCTGCAACGGTGCCAGAAAGCGCTACAGATTTTTTTGGTTTTTTCGACAAATCAACGGGGGCAGAATCGGTCACGGTGTGCTCCTTTTTCATAAATAAAAGATAATATTGATAATAAATTGGGTATTAATACTTTAAGGCTTGGTGCCTTGCTCAAATAGGTTATCGAGCTTTTGTTCATACTCGTGATAGCCTAAATAATCGTATAGCTCCATACGTGGCTGCATAATCTCAACAACCTCCTGCTGGGTACCCTTTTCGCGCAATGACTGATAAACATTTAACGCGGCACGGCTTTGGGCACGAAAGGCCGAGAGTGGGTAAAGCGCCATGCTCACACCTGCACTCGCCAGCTCTTGCGTTGTGAATAAAGGAGTAGAACCAAACTCAGTGATATTGGCCAGTACAGGGACCTTAACCGCCTCAACAAACTCCCGGTATTGGCTAAGCTCTGTCATTGCCTCTGGAAAGATCATATCGGCCCCTGCCTCGACACAAGCACAGGCTCGATCAATAGCAGATTGCATGCCCTCTACCGCGAGCGCATCGGTACGTGCCATCACGACAAAATCAGCGTCTGTTTTTGCATCGACTGCGGCCTTGATGCGATCGACCATCTCAGCTTGTGAAACAATACTTTTGTTAGGGCGATGTCCACAGCGCTTTTGCGCGACTTGGTCTTCAATATGTATTGCCGCGGCGCCACCTTTGATCATCGATTTAACCGTACGCGCAATATTAAAAGCGCCGCCCCAGCCTGTATCGATATCAACAAGTACCGGCAACTCTGTTACATCGGTAATACGTCGAAGATCGATAAGTACATCTTCAAGGGAGGTAATACCGAGGTCTGGAATACCACAGGAAGAAGCTGCTACGCCTCCACCGGATATATAAAGTGCTTTATAACCAGAGGCTTCTGCGAGTTTTGCAGAATATGCATTAACAGCACCGACCACCTGTAGTGGATGTTCGTCTTCAATCGCTTGTCTAAAGCGTTGTCCGGGGGATTGTGATTTCATAGTCATTCTCTGCTACAGCTCATGTCGTTTTCATTAATAGGGTTAACTGGCATTGCTGCCTGTGGCGAGCGCTTTTTCTTTTAGCATTTGCTCAATATTTTTGCGCGACGAGCGAATATGCGAACGCATAAGTAACTCGGCCATCTCGCCATCGCGATTAGCAATCGCATCGACGATATATTCATGCTCGTTGTATGCTCTAGGCACACGGCGGCTACGCATTCCAAATTGATAGCGATAAAGACGCATTTGGTAGTAGAGGTCATTGCATAACAAATTAATGAGGCGTTCGTTCTTGCTGCCTTTGATGATTCTGTAATGAAAATCAAGATCACCTTCTTTTTGAAAATACGCCTGCCCATGTTCTTGCTCTATCTCGCTACCATGCATACTCAGCAACTCACGTAGCTTGTCGATCTCTGTATCGCTCATTTGTGTTGCCGCTAAACGTGCAGCCATGCCTTCTAAGGCTTCACGAACATAGTAGATATCAAGTAATTGCTCATTACTCATAGTCATAACCCGCGCGCCCACGTTGGGTTTACGCACTACTAAACTACAAGCCTCTAAACGCCCTATTGCCTCACGCAATGGCCCACGGCTCACACCATAGGTTTTGGCAAGCTCGGGTTCGCTAATTTTGCTCCCCGTAGGAATAGAGCCCTCGACAATAGCTTGGCGAATTTGCCTGAAAACGCTCTCGGCAATAGTTATGGCACCTTCGGTATCTGGCTGATGACTTCGTCGAACACCGCTGGAAAAAGCACTAGGTGATTCCATCTTATTCACTCGCTCTACTTGGCTTGAGCATAACCGAGGCTTTGCAATGCCTCGCTTATCTCATCTAAAATCGTTGGGTCGTCGATGGTTGCGGGCATGCTCCATTCTTTGCCATCGGCTATTTGGCGCATGGTATTGCGCAAGATTTTGCCCGAGCGCGTTTTAGGTAAGCGCTTTACTTGCGTCACCAATTTAAATGCAGCGACTGCACCAATACGCTCACGTACCATGGCAATAAGTTCAGATTGCAAGTCTTCTACGCTAATGGTTTCGTTGGCCTTAAGCACTACAAGACCCATTGGCAACTCGCCTTTGAAACTATCGGCAACACCAAAGACTGCGCATTCGGCAACGGAATGATGCGCCGATAACACTTCTTCAATAGCCCCTGTCGAAAAACGATGGCCTGCAATATTAATAACATCGTCGATACGACTCATGATCCAAAGATAGTCATCCTCGTCTTTCATACCCGCATCACCCGTTAGGTAATAGCCTGGGTAGCGATCAAGATAGGCACTTTTATATCGGTCCTCGGCATTCCAAAGCGTTGCCAATGAGCTTGGCGGTAATGGCAACTTGATTGCAATAGCACCAATATCGCCATTCGTAACTTGCTCGCCGTCTTCGTCGAGCACCTGCACATCGTAGCCAGGGGCTGCTTTTGTTGGCGAACCAGGTTTGATAGGGAAGCTCTCTATCCCTAAGCAATTAGAGGCAATCGCCCAGCCTGTTTCGGTTTGCCACCAATGATCAATAACCGGCACTCCTAGCTGCTCGCCCGCCCAATCGAGTGTGTTTGAGTCGCAGCGCTCGCCAGCAAAGAAGAGGGATTTAAGCGAGGAAAGATTATGTTTTTTGATATATTCGCCATTAGGGTCTTCTTTACGAATCGCCCTAAAAGCCGTGGGGGCTGTAAATAGGATTTCGACATTATATTCTTCGATGACACGCCAAAAGCTACCTGGGTCTGGGGTTCCTACTGGTTTACCTTCATAGATAACCGTTGTATTACCATTAAGTAATGGCCCATAACAGATATAACTATGGCCTACTACCCAACCGACATCGGATGCTGCCCAATACACTTTGCCCGGCTCGATGTTGTAGATATTTTTCATGGTCCATTTCATGGCAACCGCATGGCCGCCATTATCGCGAACAATACCTTTTGGCTGCCCTGTAGTACCTGAGGTATATAAAATATAAAGGGGGTCAGTTGCAGCAACGGTAACGCAATCGGCAAGCTCTGCATTACTAATAGCCTCTAGCCAGTCGATATCTCTACCTTCAATCATGTCGGCGGGTAATTGTTCACGCTGCAATATCAGTGTTTTTTGTGGTTTTTCTGTAGCAATCTCTATGGCTTCATCGAGTAATGGTTTGTAGGCGATGGTTTTACCGGGCTCAATGCCACAAGATGCCGACAAAATCACTTTGGGAGCAGCATCATCGATACGGCTTGCAAGCTCTTTCGCCGCAAAGCCACCAAATACGACAGAATGTACAGCACCAATACGTGCGCAGGCCAACATACCAATGACAGATTCAGCCACCATTGGCATATAAATAATAACGCGGTCGCCCTTCTCAACGCCTTGCGCTTTAAGCACACCAGCTAGGCGCGCAACAACATCTTTTAACTCATTATAGGTAAAGGTTTTTTTAGTATTGGTAACAGGGCTGTCGTAGATAATGGCTAATTGGTCACCTCTACCGGTTTCGCAGTGATAGTCGACTGCGTTATAACAGGTATTAAGTTCACCACCTCGAAACCACCGATAAAAAGGAGGCCTAGAGTCATCGAGGACTTTGTCGCAAGGCTTGACCCATTGAACCTGTTTGGCAGCATCACCCCAAAAAGCCTCGGGGTCGGAGATAGATTTCGCGTATGATTTATTATAATTACCTGACATAACCCACCTATTATTTGTTGTACCTTATTAGTGGTACTTTATTTAATTGATTTATTGTTAATTGGCTCCACTCGCCGTACTTTGTACTGGCTTGATCATTCGTTATAGTAGGCTTAGCACTCTTGAGCGAGGAACTTTCTACAATAAAGAATGACTCACAAGCTATAAGCTATTAAAACACAAATTGTTGACAATGTTTACAATGAAAGCAATTTTAATGACTTATAAGCAATAAAATAGTCGACATTAGTATATATTGTCGACAATATAAGAAACCAAAGAACGATATAACTATGCAAAACTTGGATACATTAGTACCTGCGCAAACAAGTACACCCCATACTATGTGGGCTAGAGTAATAGGCTTTTCGTTACTACTGCTTGTTAGTGCTTGCAGTACGATAGAACGCAACAACAGTGATAGTAGCCCTCAAGATCAAACAACTACAATAAGCACTCAGACGGAAACGTCTATTTTATTCAGTGATGGTGATTGGCAAGAGCGTATATTTGCAGGCTCAACTCACTACCAAATTCTTGATAATAGTGATACTGGAAGTGGGGAGGTCTTAAAAGCGAGTGCGGATGCCAGCGCCTCTATGCTCTATAAAGTTGCCGATATAGACCTAACTCAAACGCCATTTATTCAATGGGATTGGAAAATAACTAACACCTACAAACACAGCAATGAACGTGACCGTAAAGGAGATGACTTCCCTGCCCGTGTTTATATTGCTATTGCCAGTAAAAGTGGGAGTATTTTCCCGCGAGCACTTACCTATGTATGGTCAAGCAACTCCGTGCCACTAAGTAGCTGGAAAAACCCTTACACTAATGCTGTTGTGATGTTATCGCTACAAAATGGAGAGGCTAATAGCCAGCAGTGGCTATCGGAGAAAAGAAACCTTAAAAAAGACTTAGCACGCTACTTTGGCGAAGATATCGACAATATTACAGGTATTGCCGTCATGACCGATGCCGATAATACGGGCGCAAGCGCAGTTTCTTTTTATCGCAACTTACGCTTCACCCAGCAATAGTAAGATTAATGTTTATCAGCCCGCGAATATTAAAAAATAATAGTTCCAATATTGGTAAGTTTTAATATAATCGCAACCCTACACTGCTTAAGACGGTGGCCTTCTACACTATAGGTTTGGAAAGGCCATAATTATGCAGCCACTAATCTCTTGATACGTATTGATTGTAATTAGCAAAAATCAGCGCGTTTACCCTCGAGGATTAGAAGCCTAGCTTTTTAACTCACGACTCAAACAAAGAATACTTATGAATCGACCTCAAGATTTACCCAAATGGCTGTGGTTATGGATACCTATTGCCCTTACATTGCTGCCCTACGTAGTACGTATTATTAACCCTGAAGCCCAATCTATTATGAGCGGTGAAATGGGCGTGACAGAAAATATTACCGTGCTCATTTTACTCTGCGCGATCATTGTCGCCATCAAAATCTATAAACACTTGGGCAAGTTGGAATTTCCAATCTTTAAAACTTGGATCAGCTTACTATTGTTGGGTTGTATTTATTATATGGGCGAGGAAATTAGCTGGGGACAACACTGGATTGGCTGGGCAACACCAGAGCTTTGGCAAGGGCTTAATAACCAAGGCGAAACCAATTTACACAATACCTCTGGGCTATTTGATCAATTACCACGAACGGTTTTAAGCTTAGCGGCATTAACGGCTATTATTGTCCCTATATATGTCCGCAAGACTGGTAAGTTCTCCGATACCAGTGCATTTCCTTATTGGTGGTTGCCGAGTTATGTCAATATCCCCACTTGTGTCGCAGCCCTTGGGGTAAGCCTACATGAGAAGGCCTATAAATTGTTCGATACCACTGTGCCTTATATACTGGATATAAGTGCCGGTGAAACTAAAGAATGTATGCTGGCCATGTTTTTGTTGATGTATTTAGCATCGTTTTATAATCGTGTTAAACAATTACCATCAAGTTAATATTCAGCTGACATCTCTGTAATTATTAGTGCCAGCAATATTGGCACTAATAATGTCACCTTATATCGTTGCTCTTGTATTGATAGGGCGACCTACACTCCGGTTACTCAACAAACCACAAAAATGCGACTTACCTCACACTCACTCTGTGACGCTTGTACGGTTACGCCTTTTTCTATAGTATAAAGATACACAATTTGTATAAATTACACCCAATTATAAGAATTAAAACCCCAGAAAACTAATAACATTCGAGGGGACGCTCAATCCATACTTATATTCATTACAAAGCAATGTCTATTATTGGCCTAAAGAGCTAAAAGCCTGTAGATCGATTTTATTATGGTGACTTATGGACAATCCTATAGAGCTTGGCGAATTATCTGAATTACTTTCTTTAATGTATTTAAAGAATGCTACCGACTTGTTTGTGACCGTTGGTGTTGAGCCAACTGTTATTGTCGACGGTAACTATTACCGAGCATCTGACGAATTAATTACCCCAGAGCGTATACACGTTATCGTTGCATCTATTTTATCCGAGCAACAACAAGATGCCTTTAACAATGCCTTATCACTCGATTTTGGTGTCGAGTTTCCGGATATAGGCCGAGTTCGCTTGAATTTTTATTTTCAAAAAGGCCAGCCCGCTATTGTTGCCCGATTTATTGGCAATAGTATTCCAGACCTGAATGACCTTGGCATACCTAGTGCCGTTAAAGAAATGGCTACAGAAAAACATGGCTTAATTTTAATTGTAGGTGCAGCAGGTTCCGGCAAATCAACGACTATGGCAAGTATGCTCGACTATAGAAACCGCAACTGCGAGGGTCATATTTTGACCGTCGAAGACCCTATCGAATACACACACAACCATAAAATGTGTTTAATTAGCCAACGTGAAATTGGCATTGATACCAAGAGTTACGAAGACGCACTAAAATATGCGCTAAGAGAAAAACCCGATACGATTATGATTGGCGAAATCAGAGATACCGAGACCGCCAAATATGCATTACGTTTTGCGGAGACGGGGCATTTATGCCTCTCTACCCTACACGCGAATAATTCGGCACAAGCTATTGATCGCTTTTTAAATTTATTTCCTTTAAACGAACACCATAGAATCAAACACGACCTCTCCCAGTACCTTGTAGCAATTATTGCACAGCGGTTTGCCTTTTCGGAATCAGGTAGCCGTGTTTTAGTTTCAGAGATAATGCTCAACAATCACTTTGTTTCAACGCTTATTGCAAAAGGTGAAACAGAAAAAATAAAAGCCGTTATGGGTGAGATGGATAACGAGAGTCAAACCTTTGATAAAGTACTATGTGAGCTTGTAAGTAAAAAAACTATCAGTCGAGAAGAAGCACTCAGAGTTGCTGACTCACGTATTAATTTATCGTTAATGATGCAGTCGGGTGATGACACACTCTACTCTAGTGACTATAGCCCAGAGGAAGCAACACCAGAAGACGCTGCTCGTAAACAACGACTTATCGATATGGCTAAAGAAAGAAAAAATAAAAAAGCGAAGCGAAGTAGCTAACTATTAAGGGCCTATTTTGCATGCTCGATTCATTGCTTAAGGTTCTCGTTTTCACTAAAAAAATCTTGTAGCTCACTAACAACTTCGCCGGGAAGTTCTTCTGGCAAAAAATGACCACAATCTAAGCTTTTACCCATTACTTGCTTGGCATATTCCCGCCAAACATTTAACACATCATAGGTTTTGTTCACAAATCCTTTTTTACCCCACAAAACTAACAACGGACACTCAACTTGAATATGCGCATCCTCTTCATCGTGTTTTAAATCAATACTTGCGGCGGCGCGATAATCTTCGCAGGATGAGTGTATTGCTTCAGGTTGACTAAAACACCTTACATATTCAGCGACAGCTTCTTCAGAGAAAACAGCATTGGGAGCACTCCATCGTTTTAGTTTTTCTTTTAAATAGTATTCAGGGTCAAGGCCGATCATATGTTCAGGCAAACGATCGGGCTGTATCAGAAAAAACCAATGGTAATAACCTGTAGCAAAATTTTTATCCGTGGTAGTAAACATATGGTATGTCGGCGCAATATCCATAACACAGGCTTTTTTTACTTTGTCTGGGTAGTCACGGGCCATTCGATGAACAACCCTAGCCCCTCGATCATGGCCGGCCACGTAATATTGTTTATACCCAAGGGCCTCCATAACTTCGTCCATATCTTGAGCCATCGCACGTTTAGAGTATGGATAGTGATCTGTAGCACTAGGTGGTTTTGAACTATCGCCATAACCTCGTAAATCTGGACAAATAACGTGAAAACCCTTAGCTAAGTGCTGTGCAACTTCATGCCAAATAACATGGGTCTGGGGATAACCATGCAATAAAAGCAATGGATAGCCTTCACCACCATGTACAAGGTTAATAGCTATATTATTTATTTTTATTTGTGTTTTTTTGAATTTATTGCCAAAGAGCATCAACACTTTCCATTTATATGTCTAACGTCGATATATAATGCCTTGCTAAGGGGTGACTAGCAAGTTCGGCCTACGAAGGGATTGCAGGGTACAATCAACCGTGAAAAACTAAATTACTGCTAATTGATAAGTATTGAATTTACTACCAAAAAGTTCACTTTCGTAGACTCTTTTAGATAGCCTCTCTAAAAATTTATACTTTGGGCGAGTATGAAGAAAATGTATATAAACTTCTTTATGTCCTATAGCTTTTGCCCAGTTCATTAGTTCATAGAATATTTTAACACCAAGCCCCCACGAAGTATCATCTATAACTATTGCAAGCTCGTATTTACCATCTTCGAGCTGGATACCACACCATCCAACAAATTGATTATCTACATTAATAGCACGCACCTTACACCCATGGTTTGCATCAACTTCTAGCTTTGATTCAATCCATGCAGCTGCGGTCTCTATAGTAAATAATTCATGTTCGATTAAGTGCTCCCTGACTTTTAATTTATTCAATAAAGGTAAAAAAACCTCGGGGCGTATCGTATTAAATTTTACGTATTCTATAATAGGCATGCTGCTCCAATTATCAATGTGTAGACTACGCTTGTGTTGAACCTGAAGCTTCGTTGCATTCTCAGACCCTTTTTTCTTTTTAAGCTAACAATCTAAGAGCCGCTCGCTTAATATACTGTTTGTTAGAATTCGTATACTTTTCAATTTCTTTTTTGTAAGGCTCCACTCCGATTTTTTTAAACAACCGGCAGTATTCCCTAAATTCTTTATATATTCTTTTACTTTCTAGTTGTTTTATAAAGGTATCAGCCAGCTGGGATTTTTGCTTGTTTGAAAGCTCACAGTTTCGAAGTGCCCTTGCCATACGCTCTCTAATATAGCCAGTTGTGGAACGCATATCATTGTCTTGTATGTATTCGATTGAAATTTGGACACAAGCTTTGTCACCCAACTGTACACCATCAACTACTGAATCCATGACGTTGTATATCCAAGTGGTCCCGTTGTGATTAGTGTGTTTTCGAGGCTGTGGTTCAAAACCTGAAACCCCACCCAATGATAAACACAATTCCCAGTATTTTGCTTGTACCGATTCTACTGACCACTTACCTTCAGGGTTATAATTTATCATCATAGCTAAGGCTTAGTATCTCAAACAAAAGGACGGTGCTCTTTCGCACATTATTTGCAAATAGCTCATATTACCACCTTAGCATCAACAATTAACTTCTGTCCTAATAAAATTTCTTTGACTTTGTAGGCTCCCACCTTTTTGTTAAACTCTCGTAAAATACAGCTCAAACTAGATTGACCTAAATTCATTACTAACTCTCTGATTTCTATGCTCAGCTTTTTTGATATTCCAATAAGCATTTATTTACTAACAATAACTAGCTGCCTACTCTTTTTAAAAAACAAGCTCTATTTTCTCTCCACTTTAGCATTAAGTTTGGCGATAGCATTTGCTGATGGGCATTTAACAGGTATTGGCTTAGTTTGGCTGATTTTATTAGCTGTGTCGCTTTATTGTTATCAACACTACTCTCAATTGAAGGATAGGCTCTCTTGGTTTTGGTGGGGCTTGTGCGTTTTACTTGGATTTGCGCTGGGCCTACATATACTGCCTGGATTCAATAATCTATTGTATCTTGAAAATGTTCAATTACATTCCAACTCTAGAAATTTTGATATTTGGTTTAGTTTCGATAAAGCCCTATTCGGCATTTTAGTATTTACTGTTCTATTACGATCGCACCTTAATCGCTCTTTATACGATTGGCGCCGTATGTTTAGTGTAATGATGCCTACGCTAACAATTGGATTGTTCATTACCTTTAGCGGCGCCCTCTTACTCGACGTACTACAACCGCAATTAAACATCAGTCTTTTATTTTGGCCTTGGGTATTAAAAAATCTATTCTTTACCGTTATTGCCGAAGAGGCACTTTTTCGAGGGCTGATTCAACGCCAGCTAAATAATTATTTATCTGGGCTTAGCAGTGTTGTTATTACAGCCTTGTTATTTGGTTTTGCCCACATGGCTGGAGGATGGCAATATGCGCTACTGGCATCGTCTGCTGGTTTTATGTACGGTTATGCTTATTTAAAGACTGGTCGTATTGAGGCTGCTATTTTTGCTCATTTGTTACTAAATATTATTCATTTTAACTTTTTTGCCTATCCTGCCCTTTTGTAATTATTTTCTATACACGCGCTTGCATACTGTAGGATTAAGTATTGCCTCTGAATTCTAGCCGCCTCTGACACCCCTCTCTTTCTATGTATTCCGACTGATATTCATAAAACTATCAATCTATAACTTTAAATTTTTCGACAGTACAGGAATATGATATTCTACCTTTATGAAAAACTGTACTCATACGAAGACCGCTTAATTTTACCTTAACGCCTCGTCGCAAAAGGTGTAAATTCTCTTTACTGCCTTCAACTCTGTTTAGCAATGGGCTACCGCAAGCCTTGTTAAAATTAGCATGTTGCGAAGTAAATGAAGCTTGTTGCCGTCCTCGGACACTGACCACCGTGGCAACAACCATAGGAACATACTCATTTATATTGTCTATAATGCCCGCCTTATCTTTTGATAGCGCAACACATTTTTTCGCAGCTTCATTACTAAAACCTCTAAAATAAGAAATTTTCCAACAAAGAGAATAACAATCTGCATTTGAATCAAGCTTGCATTGTTCAGCAATGGCCTTTGTGTCACTTCGAGTGAGATCTTGCGCATATATACACGAGCAGAATAATGAGAGGATTAAGGCTACATATTTGATAGGTTTATTGTGTTTCAAATTTATTCCTTGATATTTTAACTTAAAACTCGGTGTATCAGTATTATATATTTTTACTTTTCCAGCTTTCTTATAATTATTGGGAACTAATAATTATTAATGTAATTGGCTAATTTTTTTAAACCGATTATTCTCATCAAACTCTATTTTAAAAGAGCCTTTTACACCACCGTGGCTTACAAAGGGTTGTAATATATTGGCAGGAAACCGAATACTTTGTCCGCTTTGCGTACGAGTAAATACAGATTGGGCAGCACCTTGATACAATTTAAGGTATTCGTCTGCCGAAATATTTAATGTGACTATTATCTCTGCCATATCAATAAATAGGAAAGCAAATAGCGCTACCTTTTTAAGGATAGCGCTATTTAGTGTTTAGCCTAAAAAATTAACCCCAGCTTAGCTTTTTGCAATTTTGACAGGAGTTCATTAAGTCCATTAATTCACCCATAGCAACAGAGAAGATAGCAAAGTCATTTTCTACGTTGCACTCCAACTCTGTCGCTATTGTGCGCCAGCGCGATACCACAGATGAGTACTCCTGCATCCATAGCTGTAAGGCTTCTTCTAGTTGATATTCTTTACCTGCAAGGCGCAATAAACTAGTACCCATTACACGAAGTGCTCTATCAATATCATCAATAAATGATTCGCGTGCTTTAGCTTGCCAATGGTTATCCACTTTGACGTTTGTCACAGCAATTGCAAACCAATATAGCCCTAGCTTGTCACCTAATAAATGTTGCATTTCAACGGCACTGGCAATATTGGCTTTTGTGTCCGTCGCGGCTTCGGCTATACCAAGACCCGAGAACAGATAACCCGGCATTGCCATAACATTCGCCCAGTCATTTTTTAGGCCTAGCTTTTCAAAATGCTCGCACTTATCGTCCCATACTTGCTTCTCTTTAGCACTTAAGACCTTTGGTGTTTCTTTAACAACACTGGTCACATGGGATGTAAACGAAGCAACGTCTTTGCTTAGGTCTAGGCGCCCTCTGCGATTGCGCAAGAACCAACGCGTGCCACGTCGAACACGACGCATCATATTAATTAATAATAATAGTTGGTCCTCTGCCGGCACTTTGTAGTCGAGTGCTTCGACAGAAGCTTGAAATTCATCAAACCGAAAAACATCACGTGCAGCAACATAAGCAATAGCAATATTGGCCGCTGTTTCGCCTGTTGCCTCCATTAAGCGTTGGAAGAAAGTAATACCCATGTTATCAACCATGTCGTTAGCTAACTGGGTGGCAATAATTTCTTTACGCAAAATATGTGTATGAATTTTTGCTTTATATTTTTTCAGCAACTGCTTTGGAAATGCCTTTTCAACCCAAGAGGACAAATAAGGGTTATCGGCAATTTCATCAACGGCAAGTTCTTCTTTTAACTGACTTTTAACATAACAATTAAGTACCGCAAGTTCGGGCCGCGTTAATGACTGGCCAGCAGCTGCACGCTCCACTAATTCCTCATCACTTGGAATAAACTCCAACTCTCTATTAAGTCGGCCACTGTCTTCCAGTGAATTAATTAAGCGTCGGTATTCATTATTACGAGCTAGACCTTCTTTTTCGGCCAAGCTAATTGATTGAGTTTGATAGTAATTATTGGTTAACACCATCTCCGCAACAGTGTCGGTCATCGAGACTAATATACGATTACGTTGCTTCTCGGTTAAGCCACCTTTAGTCACAATATCATTGAGAAGAATTTTGATGTTTACTTCGTGGTCAGAGCAATCGACACCTGCGGCATTATCAATAAAGTCGGTATTACAGAAGCCACCATTAAGTGCAAATTCGATTCGACCCAATTGGCTCAAACCAAGGTTGCCGCCTTCACCAAATACTTTACAGCGAAGATCGCTACCATTAACACGCAGGCCATCATTCGCTTTGTCACCTACATCGGCATGGGTTTCGGTACCTGCTTTAACATAAGTACCAATACCACCATTCCAAATAAGATCAGCAGGTGCTTTTAATAAGGCATGTATCAAATCGACGGGTGTGAGTTTGTCCTCGCTAATGGCAAAGCATTTTTTCATCTCTGCGCTAATTGAAATAGATTTAGCGTTGCGAGAAAAGATACCACCACCCTTTGAAATTAATTTTGCGTTGTAGTCTTCCCATGTAGCACCAGGGGTATTAAATAGGCGCTCACGCTCAACAAAGCTTTTGGCAGAGTTTGGCGTTGGGTCAATAAAAATATGTAAGTGGTTAAAGGCTGCCGTTAAGCAAATATGTTTAGACATCAACATACCATTACCAAACACGTCACCGGCCATGTCACCAATACCAATGACACTGAAGTCTTCTTCTTGTACGTTAACACCCTGCTCTTTAAAGTGTCGCTGCACCGAAACCCAAGCACCACGTGCGGTAATCCCCATACCTTTGTGATCGTAGCCTTGGCTACCGCCTGATGCAAAAGCATCACCTAGCCAGTGTCCGTATTCAAAAGAAATCTCGTTAGCAATATCAGAGAAGGTCGCAGTGCCTTTATCGGCAGCAACAACAAGGTAAGGATCATCCCCATCGCCGCGCACGACATTAACTGGTGGGATAACTTTACCTTTAATAAAGTTATCAGTGATATCAAGCAGGCCACGAATGAAGGTTTGGTAACTGGCGATACCTTCTTTAATAAAGGCATCACGTCCATCTTGCATGCTGGCTTGTTTTGCAATAAATCCACCCTTTGCACCATTGGGTACAATAACAGCATTTTTAACCTGTTGGGCCTTAACTAAACCTAGTACTTCTGTACGGAAATCTTCATTGCGATCAGACCAACGCAAGCCACCGCGAGCCACTTTACCGCCACGCAAATGGACACCCTCTACGCGAGGCGAATAAACAAATATTTCATACTGAGGTCGAGGCTCGGGGATACCAGCGATTTCACGTGGGTTAAATTTAAAGCTGACATAAGCCTTTGGCACACCATCAATGCGCTGATAAAAATTGGTCCGTAAGGTGCCATTAATAAAATCTAAAAAGCGACGTAGTATTCTATCGTCATTGAGGTTACTCACTCCATCAAGGCAAGCAATAATATCGCTCGTTAATTTATGCGTATTTCGAGATCCTTTGTGCTCAGGGTCAAAATGTGTATGGAACAATGCAACAAGCTGCTGCGTAATGCTTGGATATGCCAGCAATGTATTGGTGATTGCATCTTGGCTAAAAGGAAATAAGGTTTGCTTCATATACGAGGCGTAAGCACGTAAAACAATAACCTCTCGCCAATCAATATTGGCTGATAATACTAAACCGTTAAACCCATCGTTGTCGGCATCGTTTGCCCATATATGTTTAAAGGCTGTTTCGAAACGCTCTTTTAATACCGCAAAATTAGCACAAGCAAATAATTGGCTGTCTAACTCAAAGTCGTGCAGCCAAATTTGTTGCCCATCAACGCATAGTTTATATGGGTGCTCGCCCATCACTTTGACATTCATTTTTTCAAGCACAGGAAT
Source organism: uncultured Pseudomonadales bacterium (assembly GCA_947488935.1). Lineage (GTDB taxonomy): Bacteria > Pseudomonadota > Gammaproteobacteria > Pseudomonadales > Cellvibrionaceae > CANLBN01. The sequence goes on along the minus strand of CANLBN010000002.1, from coordinate 444,710 downwards.
CACATCGGACAAGACTAATGGTGAGCCTAAATTTACCATTTTAAAATGGATACGGTGACTCGCTGCATCGCTTGCTGGGCACAAATTTAATGCGAGGGAATTTTGGTCGTCTAATTGTTCAATAATTTGGAGATCTTGCAGTGCTTGCTTGGCATCAAAACTATCTTGATACGACGCAGGGAAACTAGATGCAAAACGTCTCGCATATTGGGTACCTTTTTCTTCCCCCATATGTAACTGTAAAGTCTCTTCTAAAGAAGACTCCCAAGTATGCGCCAATTGCTTAATATCTAACTCTAACTGCTCGGCATTCCATTTGGGTGTATTGTCATCACTGATACGGAAAGTTGCATAAAGCCGACACAACAAAGATTCAGAGAAATGCATGTTAAATTCGTGGGAGTCTGCTGCAACAGCATCCGATAGCATACTCAGTATCTTCTTACGAAGGCGCGTCGAAAATACATCACGGGGAATATAAAGTACTGCGGTGACAAAGGTATTGGTGGTATCTGCACGCATAAATAGGCGCACTTTACTACGCTCGTTAATTTGTGAAATACGCAAAATAGATTCAGTTAAGCTTTTAACATCGCTTTGGAATAACTCGTTTCTTGGGTAGGTTTCTAATACTTGCCGAATAACACGACCGTTATAGCTTGTTAACTCGGTATTAATACTTTTATAGAGACGCGCTATTTTTGCACGCACAACGGGGATATCAAAAACACTGGCTCGATAGGCAGTCGAGGTATAAAGGCCCACAAAATGGTGCTTACCTACCAAGTTACCTTTTTCATCGTAATCTTTTACTTTGATTTGGTCTGGGTAAGCTTGACGATGCACTGTTGAGCGAACAGGTAAGTTGCTAAACGCCATTAACTTCTTTTGGCTACGCTTAGTAAAGTCTTGTCGATTTTGGACGTTTTCGATCAATTCTTTCTTTTTTAGAATCCCACAAACGCTTTTCTTATCAACGGAGGCAACGTAATCATTAGCTGCATTTTTGCTCAAAGGTGTATAGGCATAACCTAAAAAGGCAAAATTGTTGGTTGTTAACCACGACAAAAACTGATCGGCCTCTTGGATTTCGCTTTTTGAATGAACATGGCTAACATTCGCTATCGAGGTTTTAACCTTTTCTACTGCTGCCAATACTTTTGAATAGCCGCTGGTGACTAGTTGAATGTCGCTGAGTATGCCTCGAATAATACTGACAATGGCTTTTAACTCTTTGTCTTGAGATTGCCTATTTATTTCAAAATACAAAAACGCTTCGTTGATATCTGCAGCACTTGCCTCCCTAGATGGCTGAATATCAGTTAATAAACCAGATTTATCACGAATGGCCGCAAAAGGCGTACTCTTAATAGCCCGCACATCCAATCCGTGATTGGTTAATGCCATACGTATCGAATCCATTAAGAATGGCGTATTTTTACAATGCACCATAATAATCGAGCGGGAGCATTGCCAATGGTCCATTTTAGGCTCAGGATTAAATACCTTAATGGAGTGCTTTTGTTTAAATTCTTTTATAAAGGTATAAGCTTCATTAAGCATGCCAAAGACATCGTCTTCGGTTCTATTTTCAAGATCAGATAGTGGGTACTGATCAAAGAATTCATTCGCAAATAACTGCACAGAGTTCGCAAGGGAGCTCGTTGCTTTAGCACTGATAAGTCGCTGTAATTGTTTAGTAAACGCTGACGAAGGTGTTGTTGTTATTAGGCTCATGTCTGGGTTTATCTCCATATATTGGATTTTTGTTATTTAGAGCATAGTCTAGTCTCGGCAAGTCGGCAATTTTGCTGCATTATCTTCGCAAGAATCGGTCATTTCCGGTATGATGCCGCCCTTTATTTAATTATTTAGACTTTAGGGCACACAACATTATGAGCGAGCTATCTTCTTTGAACGCGGTTTCCCCCATTGATGGACGTTATGGCAGTAAAACGTCAAGTTATCGCTCAATTTTTAGTGAGTACGGCCTCATCCGTTATCGTGTCGAGGTAGAGATTCGTTGGTTGCAATGCTTAGCTAATCACCCACAAATAGAAGAAGTACCCGCTTTAAGCATTGAGGCAAATCAACAGTTACAAACAATACTCGATAATTTTGATGAAAGCCATGCTCAACAAGTAAAAACGACAGAAGCTACCACAAATCATGATGTAAAAGCGGTTGAGTATTTCCTTAAAGAGCAATTTGAGGCCAATACCGAGCTCAATGCAATCAAAGAGTTTGTTCATTTTGCTTGCACCAGCGAAGATATCAATAACCTCTCTCATGCACTGATGTTAAAAGCTGGCCGTAGTGTATTAACGGCACAATTAGAAGAAACCATTTCTATCATGACGGCGCTTGCCAAAGATTATGCCGCCATTCCTATGTTATCACGCACACATGGACAAACAGCCTCACCGACCACCGTAGGTAAAGAGATTGCCAACGTTGTTGCACGACTACGCCGCCAGCTAAAAACCATCAACGCAGTAGAGGTACTTGGGAAAATCAATGGTGCTGTGGGTAACTATAATGCACATTTATCGGCTTACCCTGATATCGATTGGCAAGCAAACGCACAAACTTTTGTAGAGAGTTTAGGACTTACCTGGAACCCTTATACCACTCAAATCGAGCCACATGATTATATCGCAGAACTGTTTGATGCCATTGCTCGCTTTAATACCATCATGATTGATTTTAATCGTGATATTTGGGGTTATATCTCCGTGGGTTACTTTAAGCAAAAAACCATCGCTGGTGAAGTTGGCTCATCGACTATGCCACACAAAGTTAACCCTATCGATTTTGAAAACTCCGAAGGTAATCTCGGTTTAGCCAATGCTATATTTCAACATTTGGCAAGTAAGCTGCCCATCTCTCGCTGGCAACGTGATTTAACTGACTCAACCGTACTACGAAATATGGGCGTTGGGTTTGGTTACTGCGCAATTGCTTATTCGTCTGTTATTAAAGGCATGAGTAAGCTTGAGATTAACGAAGAGAAACTCGCCGCAGATTTGAATGCAAGTTGGGAAGTATTAGCAGAGCCAATTCAAACTATTATGCGTCGATATGGTGTCGATAAGCCTTACGAAAAATTAAAAGCACTCACTCGCGGACAAACTATTACACCTGAGATACTCAGTAACTTTGTAGAAACACTCGACATCCCAGAATCTGCAAAAGAGAGCATTAGAGCGATGACACCCAGTAATTATATTGGCAATGCCATTGCACAAGCTAATACAATTGCATAAAAATCAAATACAATTATATTAAAAAATATAATTGATAAGTCAATATAAGGCCCTGAAAAGCCTAAATAACAACACCAATAGTCGCGCCTTCGTAGGAAGGCGTCAAAAATCGCAAGCGCTCTGAGCATCCATCCTTTGTTTCTCCGGTAAGTAAGCTAAAGCGCATACCATGGGTAGGACATTGAATAAGACCATTGCTAATAGTGCCTTGGGCGAGGGGCATTTGTTGATGTGGGCATTGATTCAACAATAAGTAACGTTGGCCGTTGTCTTGAATTAATAATAAAGACTGTCCTGCAACGCTAAAGCTGCGACAATAGCCATCGTACAAATTCATCAAACGCTCAAGTGCATAAAATGCCAAAAGTAGCTCCTATTACAGCATAACTAGTACTGCATAATATCATGATAAAAGTAACTGCCATTCCCTACCAAACTAATTGCGAAGGCTTATTCAATTTAGTCCGAGACCTGCCTTTTGCCTGTTGGTTAGATAGTGGTAAGCCACGATCTGAATATGGTCGTTACGATATCATCAGTGCCTTACCTGCGTCCCGCCTTGTCACTAATAATCATCAAACAACCATCTATGATTGCGAAGGTGCCGACTACACTTACTGTAAACGCGCTCGCTCCGACGAGGACCCGCTTACGCTTTTGCAAAGCGAATTAAGTAAGCTTAGTAAAACGCAAGACACCAACAATACAGATACTGACATACCCTTTGTCGGAGGTGCTATTGGTTATTTTGCCTACGACCTGCATAAATCGTTTAAAGCCAAACAAAATATTGCAAGCCAATACAAAACCGATGAGAGACCAAGCAGTAATTTTGATGGTATGCAGGTAGGTATTTATCACTGGGCCATTATTCAGGACCACTTAGAGCAAAAAGCCTATATTGCGAGCCTACCGGAGTGTAACCCGCTTACTCTACAAATTATTACGGCCAAACTTAACAGTTTTGCTAACCAAGCAATTACTCAACCCGAACCCTCTTTGATACAAGTTGAACCCTTAAAGCCTACAATATCAAAGCAAGAATACACGGACAGCTTGGCAACGATCAATGAATACATACTGGCCGGTGATACTTACCAAGTCAACTTTGCACAACGCTTTCAAGGTAAGTACCAGGGTGATCCATACATGGCCTACCAACAGCTCCGTGAGGCAATGGCATCACCTTTCTCGGCATATTTACAATTGGATAAGCAGGCGATTATGTCGCTTTCGCCCGAGCGGTTTTTAAAGGTAGAAAACAATCACGTATTAACGCAACCCATTAAAGGTACCTTGAGACGAGACAAAGACCCAGTGATTGATAAGCAACGCGCCAATACTCTACAAAACGATGAAAAGAACCGGGCAGAGAATTTGATGATCGTTGATCTACTACGCAATGACATCGGCCAGCACTGCATACCGGGTAGCATTAGTGTTAAGGCATTATTTGGGCTACAGAGCTTCCCCAACGTTCATCACCTAGTAAGCGATATTGTTGGTACCTTAAATGAGCAATCAAGTAGCCTCGATCTATTTAGAGATTGCTTTCCGGGAGGCTCAATTACAGGAGCACCCAAAAAGCGCGCCATGGAGATCATCGAAGAGCTAGAGAGTGGACCACGTGGTGTTTACTGCGGCAGTATTGGCTATATCAACAATAATGGGGATATGGACTCTAATATTGCTATCCGCACTGTCAGTTGCGATGGCGAACAACTCACTTGTTGGGGAGGTGGAGGTATTGTTGCCGACTCTAACGCCGATGATGAGTATCAAGAGAGCCTAGATAAAATTAATCGCATACTGAATATTCTATCTCCACACTAAGAATAAGTACTAGGCAGTTGTTATTTTATCTTAGATGCCCAAATCGCCAGCTTATGCTTCATTGTCAATTGTGATATTTGATCTTCTGGTATGGGCTGAATAACCTTATCATGAACTAACAAACGGTAAATGTATTCTATTTTTTCAGCTGCAGAATCTGTGTCCTCAAATTCAACAACCCCCCTTTTCTCTCCGTATTTAACGCCTTCTGCAATGGCTTTTTTAACGAGCTCTTTTTCATTTTTAAGCTTCTTCATTTGATCAAATACTCCTTACCAATCAGTGTACACATACATAAAAAATAGAATTTCACGTGAAACATATAAGAAATTGAAATTAAAAGATATTATATCAACCTATTAAGTTATTTAAAAAACCTCTATAAGCTATTGATAAAAAAGGATTTAAAATCTACAAGTTGTGCCTTCAATGAACATCCAACACCACATGTAGTATTAAAAGTGATCAAAATGCTTTGCCCACACAAAAATGTTTCACGAAAAGTAAGGTGCTTAGTTACCTGACCAAAACAGTAACGCCCGCAAACAAATTTATTTCGGCGCTATACTCCAGACCTCGACGACTCGCTTTTCACCTGAAACAACGCAATTAGCCTTGAAGGCCTCACTGGGTTTGTTAGGAAGCGCGACAGTCTCATAGTAGATATAAATTTTATAGAGTTCGGACTTTTCGAGATAACGACTCTCGATCATATTAACTTCGGAGCTAAAAGGAACTGTAACGGCTTGTTGCAGCCTCTCATCGCATAACGATGCAGCTTCGCCAATAGAGCGTATATAGTTCGCCTTTGACTTGAATTCTTCGATGGGAGGTAATTGGTCGTAAATGCGTTGCTTGGCGGCTAGCTGCTCTGCTTTTTTAAGCTCAGCGAGTTCGTCCGCCGTTGGGGCAGCCATCAAATCAACAATATAGAGTGTGCCAAAAATGGACACATTAATGGCAATAAGTGCGCAAATGGCAACTAATAAGAATTTTTTGGTAGGCATAAACTAATACCCAAGCTAAGGCTTATTCACTCATTGTCAATAAGCCTACAGGCGATTAATAAACAGGTAAGGTAATATTTTCAAAGAGTTCATCAAGTTCAAGCTTTGAGGTACAACTGTAAGCCTCTTCTACCATATGACGGCTAAGATGTGGCGCAAAACTCTCTATAAACTCATACATAAAGCCACGTATAAAGGTGCCACGCCTAAAGCCGATCTTAGTAATACTTGGTTGGAATAATTTACTCGCATCAAGTGCAACAAGGTCTTTATCTAACTCTTCGTCATAGGCCATTTTTGCAATAATGCCCACACCCAAACCTAATCTCACATAAGTTTTAATCACATCAGCATCTGCTGCGGTAAACACAATGCGAGGCACAAGGCCACGAACCATAAAGGCTTCGTCGAGCTTAGAGCGCCCAGTAAAACCAAATACATAGGTAACAATGGGATGCTTAGCAACTTCCTCAAGGGTTAGCTCCGAAAGCTGGCATAGAGGATGGTCTTTAGGTACGACAATTGCCCTATTCCACTCGTAACAAGGCATCATAATAAGGTCACTAAATAATTCCATCGCCTCGGTTGCGATAGCAAAATCAACGGTGCCATCGGCTGCCATCTCAGAAATCTGCATTGGTGTGCCTTGGTGCATATGCAATGCTACTTCTGGATAGCCTTCGATAAAGTTAGCAATAACCTTGGGTAGTAGGTAGCGAGCCTGAGTATGTGTCGTCGCCAGCGATAAGCTTCCTTTTTTATCGTTACTAAACTCCTGAGCAACCTGCTTAATACTCTCGACTTTGCGTAATATCTCGCCAGTTGTCTGCAATATCGCCTCACCTGCAGGGGTAATACGTGTTAAATGCTTACCACTACGAGAAAAAATTTCTACGCCGAGTTCATCTTCTAGCAACCGAATTTGCTTACTAATGCCAGGTTGCGACGTATACAGGCTCTGCGCAGTTGCAGACACATTTAAGTCATGGTGCGCAACTTCCCATATATAACGCAATTGCTGAAGCTTCATACTTCCCTCCGAAGTCGATGGTTACAATACAATAATCAAATGCAAGTTATAAAAATACGAATAAATATTCTTTTAAAGAATAGTTCGACTCGAGACTTTTTGCCAATGTTTTTGTTATAAATCGTATGATAGATCATATTATTTATAACTTTAAACTATATTCCCATAGATTAGCTAGGGACTTGGAAGGTTTATATAGCCATCGGTTAAAAAGATGACTAAAGAGAGCGATTACCAAAGCCCGAGCTGGTTTTGGCTTTCGCTTTGATGCCATGACATAGGCAGGTTGGGAATAATATAAACAGGCACTTTAGAGCGGCTCAACACTTTTTGAGAAACGCGTCCCAAGCTAACTGGCACCTCGGTATCGGGAGAGTTGCTACCCAACATCACTAAGTCTGCTTTTATATCGGCAGCTGACTCTAGAATAACATCCTCAGGAACACCAGATTTAACGATAACCTCACCTAGCTTAAGGAGGTCTACCCCTCCCTCTACAAACTCATCGGTCAACGCATCGACTACCTGAGCTTTAACCTCTCGCACCATTGAATCTAAACCTTTTGTCGTGATTTCGCGGCTGGCATCTGGATCAACATAAGCATTAATCAGTGCATGCCCCAGCACACCTAGGGGCTCAACTGCATGCACGACCACCAGTTTTGCATCATGTTTTTTGGCAAGCTCTGCGCCGTGTTGTAATAAACAGGAGGTAAATACAGTAAGATCTATCGCTAGCAATATAGTTTTAATCACAAAAATAACCCTGAATACTGGTGCATTTTCTTACACCCTAGGTGTTAAATAAACTCTTAAATCGAGCGTTCTATATTGAGAATAGCAGGGTTTTTACGGGAATGAAGTTTATCAATAGATAGTTTGGGTATAGAAAACAGAGTATCTAAACGTTTAATGACTTAGTATATGGACGACTAAATAAAACCACTGAGTCGACAAAGGGCCTACTCATGCCATTAGCTAAATTATTGTTTACTCGTTAGCAACACCATGAGGAACATGACCCGTTGCAACATGATCTTTGGCAGACTCGCAATGCAATGGCTGATCATCAAAGAAAACATCGGCACCATACGCTTTAAGAAACTTACCCTTAGGCAAACCGCCCAAAAATAGTGACTCATCTATTCTTACATTCCACGCCCTTAGAGTGCGAATCACACGCTCATGTGCAGGTGCTGACCGGGCGGTTACCAATGCGGTTCGTATCGGGCATTCATCACCATCAAACTGTGCCTGTAAGCTATGCAAGGCCGATAAGAACGCCTTAAAGGGGCCACCTGATAGGGGTTTTTTGGCAGCAGCCTTCTCGTTTTCGGTGAATGCCCCTAAGCCTTTTTCTTTATAAATACGCTCAGACTCATCGGAGAACAGAACAGCATCACCATCAAAGGCAAACCGCAGTTGTTCTTGCTCGTTACCATTACGCGAGGGTAATAGTGTAGCCGCGGCAATACCCTGTGCTAAGGCACCTTGTACATCTTCTGCGTCGAGTGACAAAAATAAATCGCAGTCAAATGCCTCAATATAGCGATAAGGGCTTACACCACTGCTAAAGGCTGCTCGGGTAATGTCTAGCCCATATTCTTGAATAGAGTTAAATATACGCAGGCCTGTATCGGCGCTATTGCGCGACATTAAAACAATCTCGACGCGATCTTCTCCTAAACGCTCATTGAGGTTAAGTAGCTTTTTAACCAATGTAAACGCATCGCCTGGCTTTAGCTGCTCGCTTTCTCGCTCAATTTGGTACTTTGAATAAGCTGCAAGGCCGCTTTCCATATACACTTTATGGCTATCGGTTAAATCGAACAAAGCTCTAGATGAGATAGCAATAACGAGTTTTCTGTCGTGATTTATAGGCATAGTGTTTATCAGTAATTATTAGGATAGCTGTCGCAACTGTTAATTGCATTTTTAAAATTGATCTATAGTTCTTTGTTTTATAAATAAAAAATATTTTAAGTCATCAATTTTTGCAAGCGGTCTTTATAGGGAAACAAACCAAAACCACCACCGGTATGTACAAAAACAATATTCTTGAGGTGGTCGAAGCGCCCTTGTTGAATCTCTTGTATTAAGCCATGAAACGCCTTACCTGTATAGACTGGGTCCAGTACTATCCCCTCAAGACGAGAAAGCATAATAATACTCTCTAGCACGTCATCGGAGGCAATGGCATAACCATCACCAATATAGTGGTCATTGGTATGTATGGCCATTAGCGCCTCAGCGAAAACATCTTGGTCTGTACTTGCAAGAGCGTCATTAAAGCGATGGCTATAACGGACTTTAAATTCGGTAATGTCTGCTGTTACCTTACGCTTGAAATAAGCATTATCATCACAGACTGCAAACCCAAGTACCTCGCAGCCAAAATCATAGAGCTTAGCACCTAGTGTGAGCCCCGCCTGCGTGCCGCCAGAGCCTGTTGCCGTAACAATAAGGTCGGGTGATAATTGATTTGATCGAAAATTCTCAGCCAATTCTTTGCAAGCTGCCACATAACCCCACAGACCAATACCGTCACTGGCACCCGTTGGAATAATATGCGCCTTTTGCACATTGAGGCGATAGTCTTCTTTAACTCTATCTAGTATGTTTTTAAGGTTTTTTTGGTAATCTTCGCGTGCGTAATAGTCGACCTTAGCACCCGCCAGATGATCCAACAGTAAATTACCATCTAGCTCGGCATTGTTAGCCTCGTCTAATGTGCCCCTCAAGACTAAATGAACCGGCATACCTAACTGTGCACCAACAACGGCTGTCGCGCGACAATGGTTAGACTGTAAGCCACCGCAAGTAATTAATACCTCGCTGCCCTCAGCCTTTGCATGAGCGACAGTAAATTCTAGCTTACGCACTTTATTACCACTCAATAAGCTACCACTCAGGTCGTCTCGTTTTATCCAAATCGTTGGCCCACCCAGCTTTGCGGAGAGTCGATCGAGTCTTTGGAGTGGCGTTGGCAATAATGCTAAATCTAATTTTGCAGGCCAATCAATTAAGTCTGTCTTTATAGTCATGCAAATACTCTTTTAGATAAACTCAGGGAATTATAAAATACATACATATAGTAACGATTTAGTCATCAATCGGGTTATTAAATAACAAAAAAGCCATGGTGAATATATCATCATGGCTTTTCCGGTGGGCATCAATTCTAATACGTGTATTAGATAGCTTTGATAGTCCCTTTTGGCAGTACGGCATGTAGTGCAATTTTTTGCAGTTTTAGCTCTACATTATTGGCAACTTCTATCACCATGTAGTTTTCATCAACTTTAACAACCTTACCAAGGACACCACCATTAGTGACGACTTCGTCGCCTTTGCCAACATTTTGGATAAGTGCTTGGTGCTCTTTTTGGCGTTTGCGCTGTGGGCGTATGATCATAAAGTACATCAAAACGAACATACCGCCGATTAGCAATAAGCTTGTTAAGCCGTCTCCAGCAGGTGCTCCTACTTGCGCATGTGCATTGGGTATAAAGAAAGACATAGAACCTCTTTTGTAGAAATAAATGTTGAATAAATAATTCGATAAAGAGGCGCCACTCTAACGTTTTTAGCGGCACCGATCAATCATTTAAGCTATATCTAGCACTGTAAATAGCTCCTTATTTAAGCTTATTTATCAGCCACAAACCATTAATAAACAAACACTTGCCAAATTGCTCGATATTTCACTTTAACTATGTGTTATTAGGTACTGTTTTTAAAGAAAATTTTTAATATAATTATTTAAAATATTATAGACTAATTAACTAAAAGCCTTATAGGTGCTCATCTAAAAAGGCCAACAGGTCATCGTGGTGTGTCTTAGTTTTAAATTTATCCATAACGCCAACTAGGCGGGACTCTTTATTAATAATAAATGTTGTACGCACAATCCCCATAAACTCCTTGCCCATAAACTTTTTTAAGGCCCAAACACCGTATTTATCGGCGAGTGCATGGTCTTCATCGGAGAGTAAATCAAAGTTTAAGTCTTGTTTATCAATAAATTTTTGTAGGCGTTCAACGGGGTCTGGGCTAATTCCAAAAACCACGGTATCGCGCTCTGCCAATTCTTTTTGTGTATCACGAATACCACAGGCCTGCGTAGTACAACCCGGCGTCATTGCTTTCGGGTAAAAGTAAATAACCACATTCTTTTCACCGGCATAATCTTTGAGGCTAACTTTTTCTCCTCGCTGGTTTTTAAGTGTAAATGCAGGAGCTTTATTGCCAATTTTTGGATGGTTAGTAGACGGAGCCATAAATTACATACCTTGTTAAATTTTATTTGCTGGAGCAATAATTGATAATGGAGCAGATACAAAAAACGCGAGCAATGCTCGCGTTTTATACGACTAATACCTCAATGAGTATTAATACAGTTTAATAAACTAGCCTTAAGGAAGAAGGTGAGCAACTGCATCACGCTCTTCGGCTAATTCTTGTTCTGTCTCTGACATTTTTTGGCGAGAGAAATCATTGATCTCGACGCCTTGAACGATTTCCCAATCGCCATTTTTACAAACACATGGGAATGAGTAGATTAAGCCTTCTTGAATGCCATAGCTACCGTCGCTATAAACACCCATGCTTGTCCAATCACCCTCTTCGGTGCCCATAACCCAAGTACGAACATGGTCGATTGCGGCATTTGCCGCAGATGCCGCAGAAGATGCACCACGCGCATCAATAATAGCTGCACCACGTTTTTGTACCGTTGGGATAAAGTCTTCTTCGTACCATGCTTGATCAATAAGGTCCATTGCAGGCTTACCCGCAACCGATGCATGGTGAATATCTGGGTACTGAGTTGCTGAATGGTTACCCCAGATCAATACTTTAGAAATATCGTTAATGCTAGTATCGGTTTTTTGACCCAACTGCGTTAATGCACGGTTGTGGTCTAGGCGAGTCATCGCAGTAAAGTTACGTGGGTCGATGTCTGGCGCATTACGCTGAGTAATAACCGCATTAGTATTTGCTGGGTTGCCCACAACTAATACTTTAATATCGCGCGAAGCGACAGCATTAATTGCCTTACCTTGAACAGAGAAGATCGCAGCATTAGCTTCTAATAGATCTTTACGCTCCATGCCTGGTCCACGAGGACGAGCACCAACAAGTAATGCGTAATCTGCATCTTTAAAAGCAACATTTGCATCGTCGGTTTGTACAATACCGGCCAATAATGGAAATGCACAATCGTCTAATTCCATTGCTACACCCTTAAGTGCATTTAGCGCAGGGGTAATTTCTAGCAATTGAAGAATAACGGGCTGATCTTCGCCTAACATTTGGCCCGCAGCTATGCGGAACAATAAAGAATAACTAATTTGGCCAGCGGCGCCAGTTATGGCAACTCGTACAGGTGCTTTCACATTGTCTCTCCGGTTGATGTGTAAAAAAGGCCTACTTAATAATACGTATATAGAAAGTAGAGACCTAGATAAGACTAGCAATGGTTATGCTAAAAATTATAAAGGTGCGCATTATAGAGTTTTTTTCAATAATTTCATCCCTTTAAGTATATTTGCTTAAGATAAGCATGCCTCATAGCGTGTTTTAAGGGATTGATACAGCTTAGCGCTAAATTGCGCATCACTCACATCAAGCTCGGCGACTACTTCAACCAAGTGTTCGTTGTCTTCACGACCGTCCCACAATTTTTGGTAAGTACCCTCTTTATAGCCGTGATCTTGCCTAAAGAAGTTGAGTACATTTTTGCCCACATAACCCGAATAAAGGTCATCAAAACTCATATCCATACCCTTAAGAAGCGCTACAAACAGGCTAACGGAGAAGTCTTTTTCCACTAGGGTATATGCAGTGAAAGCCTCAAGGCTCACTTTAAAGTCGTCGGTTTTAGGGGTTTGTTGCGCGGTAGTTACCTTCTCTGCTATCGACTCGATAGAAGCCTTATTGATCAACAAAATACTTAAGCCAAAATGCCAAATATCAATAAGCTCAAGCTTTACTTGTTCGACATCGGGCTTTTGATGCTTCCACCATTTCCAGCCGTAGTGATCCATTAATTCAGCAGATTCAATCCATATCGCTCGATACCATTCAAACCCTTGATCACGCCACTCGCTATGTACACGCGTGTTCATAGCATCTTGAAGCTCAAGCATTACTTTTAATTGGTTTTGCACCTAACTTATCCCCTTTATCGTCAGTATTTTTATTTCGCGATCATATCATCTCATTAGCATCCAAACACTAGCTCTAAAGGCAAAGACAATAAATTTATTCTCTCTTTGCTAGTGTCACAAAGGTGACATAAATACACAGTACTGTGATAAACAACAAACAAAGCAGGAGTGAATGCGATGAGAATTTTGCAAATCATTCATGGAGTCGACCTACAGACCTTTCACTGGTGTCGGTATTGCTGCCTAGGAAAATATAAAAAGCCTATTCTTAGTATTTATCGTTGGGTCTCTGGCAGTGCCGATGGCCACCTATACCTACTGGCTAACTCTATTTTTGTTGTTTTGGGGCAATGGCTATTACTAAAGGCCTTTGCACTGGGCCTGATTATAGAGCGCTCCCTTTATTTTATTTTAAAAAATAGGTTAAAGCGCAATCGCCCACAACAAGCAATACCTGGATTTAGCAGTGTTATACAACCCTCGGATCAGTTTAGCTTTCCATCTGGGCATACCTCCGCTGCTTTTTTGGCAACAGGGCTTATTAGCTTTGCCTACCCTCTTCTGCTAATACCTTTATTAATTTGGGCCATTAACGTAGCGATATCTCGAGTGATGCTCGGTGTGCACTTCCCGACAGATACTCTCGCTGGTGCTTTATTGGGTTTTAGTATTAGCCAATATAGCCTCTACATACTAGCCTAACGAAACTTACCATATATTAATTGGGAAAATACTGAGTGAAAATACTATACGGTGTACAAGCAACAGGGAATGGACACATCACGCGTGCCCGAGCAATGAACAAAGCCTTAAAACAAAAAGGCATTGACGTTGATTACTTATTTAGTGGACGTCAACAAGAGCTATTATTTGATATGGAAGAATTTGGCAATTTTCGCTGTTGTCGAGGCTTAACATTTGTCACCCAAGCAGGGTCCGTCCAAATAGTTAAGACGATTATACAAAATAGCCTAATACAGTTGTACAAGGACATTCAATCACTCGATCTTGATGCATATGACCTTATACTGACAGACTTTGAACCAATCAGTGCATGGGCTGCAAAAAAACAGTATAAGAAATCCATAGCCTTAGGCCATCAATATGCCTTTGAGCACGATATACCTAAAGCAGGCGATAATTTTATGACTCGCTTCTTTATGCAGCACTTTGCTCCCGCTACTATAAAACTTGGACTGCACTGGCATCATTTTGATCAGCCCATACTGCCGCCTATTGCAGAGACACACCCGGAGCCTGCCAACATTATTAACAATAAAATTGTGGTTTACTTAGGCTTTGAAAGCCCCGAAGAGGTTATTTGCTTTATTGAGCCTTTTAACGATTACCAATTTCATGTCTATGGTAATTTTTCGCAAGAGCTTGTCGCTAAATCGAGCCATTTAACGCATATCATCTTATGCCCTCTTAGTCGTGAAGGTTTTAAAGCAGACTTAGCAAGTTGTAATGGCGTTATTAGCAACGCAGGGTTTGAGTTAGGTAGCGAGGCGATTCACCTTGGCAAAAAGTTGCTTGTAAAACCTCTTAAAGGCCAAATGGAGCAACTCTCTAATGCTGTTGCGCTAGAAAAATTAGGTCTAGGTACAATCATGGAAACGCTCGATTTCGCTGCACTTAAACATTGGCTAACTAATTTTGAAGCCAAGCGTATAAGCTACCCCGACGTCCCTGCTGCAATTGCAAACTGGATTGTTAATGGCATCGAAGATGATGAGTGGATTAGTAATAAAGAATTAGCAGACGAGCTTTGGGGACAAGTTGAATTATCAAGAGTTAAACCTACTGCTACTTACCATCAGAAAAACGCTTAACCCAATCGTGAAGCATCTCATTCGCCATAGGCTTAGCCAGCAAGTAGCCCTGAATATATCGGATACCAAGCGCTTTTAGGCTCATTAGCTCCGATTCAGTCTCAATACCTTCGGCCACTGTTTTGGCATCAAATTCATCGGCTATTAATTTGGTGGCAGCTATAATTGTGAGGTCTTTTTGACTTAGGCCTTGTAAAAAACTCCGGTCAATTTTAATGATATCAAACGACATTGTTTGCAATTGATTAAGCGACGAAAAACCCGTGCCAAAATCATCGATAGAGATATGTATCCCCTTATCGGTGATTGCTTTAAGTTGCGAGCTGGCTAGCTCACCATTTTCTAGCATGACGCTTTCGGTGATTTCCAGATGCAGCCTATTAGGTGCCAACCCACTATCAGATAATGCTCGATTAATCACTGCAATAAAATCTGCATCCAGCAGCTGCAATGACGACACGTTAACCGATACCGCAGGAGCAAGTTCGCATGGCCATTGCACGGCATCTTGGCAAGCTTGATGAAGTACCCAGGCACCAATCTCGACAATACGACCAGATTTTTCGGCCATCGGGATAAACTCGCAAGCCGACACCGATTGATCGTTGTGCCACCATCTTGCTAGCGCTTCTATTGCCCAAGGCTTATTCGTTTCGATATCGATAATCGGTTGATAAAATAACGAGAGTTCATTTTTAGCAAGTGCGTATTTGAGGCCATCTCGAATAACTTGGTCGTGCTGGAACTCTATGAACAAGCTCGGTGAAAAATACGTCGCTTGGCCTTCACCATGTTTTTTATGGTGGTACATAGAAATATCTGCATATTGAATCAGCTCATGGGCATCAACACTATCCAGTGGGAATTTTGCAATACCAATACTAGCGCCAAGAGTTATATTATTAGAAGCGACGCCGATTGGCTCTAGCACGCTTTGTTGAATATTCTCTATAAGTGTATCGAGGGTAGTGTCGTCTTCAAATAATCTCAGCAATAAAAACTCATCGCCTCCCCAACGGCACAACATAATGTCTTTCCTGTCATCTATATCGATAACTACTTCATACTGTTTAAGCCGATAGGCAATTTCACTAAGTACCGCATCACCTATTTTGTGTCCAAAACCATCGTTTACATCTTTGAAACCATCCAGGTCAATAAACAGCAATGCATAGTGCTTATTGAGTCCGCTATTGATTGATTGTTGCAGTATTTTTTTGAGGCTTTTTAAAAAAGCGCTACGATTAGCAAGACTCGTCAGCGAATCTATATTAGATAGCCGATAGATTTCTTCTGTGCGTTTTTCGACTTCTGACTCAAGTGTGTGGTTATATCTATCAAGCTGTTCATTAACCGTTATAAGTTGATTATTAATACGCTCTACTTCTTGTTTCTCTATATTCATTAGATCAAGCAATGAGGCATTTTGATTTTTTAGTGAGAGCGTCTCCGATATAAATTTACCTGCCTGTCCCGCTGAGACCAACATAACAAACCAAAAACTGATACCAAGAAATGAAATATAGTGAAAATATTCAAACTCACTGTAAAACCCCATAATAGAAAAAGGTAAGATTAAACTCGACATATAAACAAGCGAGAGCCGTGTTGACGCCGCTAAAACTGTAATAGCACCACCCGCTAATGCAGACATAATGACAGCAGTAACGGTAATCTCTATATTTTGCATTGTAGGGACAAAGAGCACACTATAAGAAGCCCAAATACTACTGTTTAGAACAACGCCGATACTAAAACGCCAAACTGCTGTCGTTAAATTAAAATTTGTTTTTTGGGATTGTCGTAGTGTCCAAATATTGTCAATTAATCTGAGACTATGAACCGTAAGAAACACGAAAAAAATAATCGTTTTTGAGCGTTGCTGCTCTGGAGTATCGAAGGCAAAGCAAAGGACCGACATACATAACAAGGTAACGAATAAACCACCAATAGCATTACCATAGAGCAAGCGTAAACGAGCCCTTGTATCTATTTTTGTAGAGTTAAAAATATCCGTATGTCTGTTCATACATCATTACTCTAGAGTTATCTCAACTAAGAGCGTGGGCAAATAAAATTCCCTTCGTATGATACTAACAATTATAACGACCAATTCAAAGTCTATTTTTTTTTAATAGATCGTTATGTATGCTATGTATTCGTATAAAAAAGGAGAAGACAAAGGCAGTAAAATGAGCGAGATCAAGTTTTATAATTTGCTAAAGCAGAGCGATTTAGTCAAAGAAATGTGTATTACAAATTTACCCAATTAATCCTAATAGGCCTGCAACCATCACAATAAAACCACATAAGAGAGCAAGGGCAGCCATTACGAGTTCACTATATGGTTTGTCTTTATGTAGGCCAGTAATTAGTACAGATTCGTTAGGCTTTGTAGGGTTGTGATAAATAGTTATTTCGCTATCTACGGAATGGCTTTGTGCAAATTCGTAGCTTGCTGGGTAACTTAATGTATAAAAAGCAATTTGATGGCCGGTGTATTCTTTGCCCTCTACGCTATATAGGTAATCCATTTGTAATCTGTCAGCGTCTTGCATTTTACCGTCGACTAAACGCTTACCAATTAGTACTACTTTTTTCACCTTACCTGTAGCTTGCACCCACTCGGTACTTTTTTGTGCCTTTTTATAGTTTTTAAGTGCGCTTCTAAATAATGATGCACCAAATAAGGCAAATAATAATCCAAGAACAACAGAGATACTCATAAAAGCGCCTTATTAAGAGGCTTGTTTTTTGATGTTGAAATTATCGGCTTTGGGGAATAGGCGATAAAAATTCTCAGTAGTAATACGTGCTAGCTCTTCAAAGCTAATGCCTTTTAACTCGGCAACATATTCGGCCACTTCGCGTACGTATTGAGGCTCATTAGGTTTACCCCTAAAAGGTACTGGCGCAAGGTATGGGGAGTCTGTCTCGACGAGCAAGCGATCTAGTGGGATTTGTTTAGCAACGTCTTTTAATTCTAAGGCATTTTTAAAGGTCACAATCCCCGAGAGTGAGATCATGTAGTTCATATCGATGGCTTGTTTTGCCATCTCCCAATTTTCGGTAAAGCAATGTAAAACGCCTGCGTGCTCTTGGCTACCATGCTCTTTAATTAAGCTAATAGTATCTGCCCGAGCATCACGTGTATGTACAATAACAGGTAATTTGGCACGCGCAGCAGCACGTAAATGGATAGAAAAGCTCTCGTGCTGCAGGGCTTTATCGTCCTCGGTGTAGTAGTAATCTAGGCCTGTCTCACCGAGCGCCACAACTTTGGGGTGGCTCGACCACTCCACAAGGTCATCCTCAGAGGCTACGCCCTCTTTTACATCGCAGGGATGTACACCTACAGAGCATACAACAGGGTCGAATTTTTCGGCAATACCAACAACATCTTTACGATTATTAATACTGATACCTACACATAATAGTTGCTGAATATCACGCGATAGAGCGGCTTCTATCGCTCCTTCTAAGCCATTTTCGTATTTATCGAGCTTTAATCTATCGAGGTGGCAATGAGAATCAACTAGCATAATATTTAGTATCAGGTTTTAGAGAAAAATTTAATATTAATAGGCGAAACAGCTACATCGTATGAGTTGGCCGCTCAGATTCAACCATGCCTGCAAGGTAAGTTTCTATTTTATTGACAGCAACAGAGCCTTCTTCGGTAAATTGAATACCAATACCAGCAGAGCGATTACCCTGAGCACCTTTAGGCGTTATCCAAACAACTTTACCAGCAACAGGGATTTTCTCTGGCTCGTCCATTAAGTTTAATAAAACAAAAACTTCATCGCCCACGCTATAGCTTTTATTAGTAGGTATAAATAAACCCCCATTAGTTACATAAGGCATATATGCAGCATAAAGAACTGCTTTATCTTTAATCGTTAACGATAATATACCTGCACCACCAGCTGAAAAATTGGCCATTTAACTCTCTGCTCCGGTATTTTGAGTTTTTATTATAGCGCACCAATCCATTAGCAACTCTTCTAGTAGCAGTTGTTTATTGGGGTTGGCACCTTGGAGTAATTGTTTTTTTAATATTAATAACTTATCCATAAATTTAAACAACCACTGCTTATTGAGCTTATCACAGCCTCTTTGCAGTTGAATAATACTATCGATAAAACCATAAGAAGAAGCCACTTCGTGGGTCGAATTCTTATAGGGCTCTGTTAGAAGTTTTTGCAGCAATTGAATCCACCATTCGATAGTATCGCTAAGCTCTATATCAAGCCAAACCTTCGCAACATCTATATCGACATATTGGTGGCCAGCTTGCTGGGTTTGTTGCAAAGACAAAAGCCCATCGTAAAAGCTTTGTAAGCGCTCTGTTGTATCATTATTATCCAATAAAGATTTTGCAACAAGTGGTGCATGCCCTGCTAAATTCAGCACCTCATACAGCTCATTACTTTGCTCTTTATCGTGTGCTGCCCCACCCTTTTTATCGCTCCCAAAACCCAAATCATTTAACCATTGAACAACTAAGTCACGGTTAGGAGTAGGTAACGATAATAGCTGGCAGCGGCTCCTAATGGTTGCAATCACCCCACTCATAACATGTGAATAGAGTATAAAAAAAGTATCGTCCGATGGCTCTTCTAAGTTTTTTAACAAAGCATTAGCCGCATTGATATTAAGCTGCTCAACGGGTCCTAAAATAACAATTTTACGGCCGCCTTGCTGCGCTGTATTTGATATTCGAGTTGCTAGCTGACGAATTTGGTCAACTTTAATCAGCTTACCTGTCTCTTCTGGGATGATCAGCATTTTGTCTGGATGAGTCTCTGCCTGAATAAGCTGGCAACTTTTGCACTGACCACAGGCAAGACCAGATTTTGGCGAGGAGCACAGTAAAAAATCCGCAATAACATTGGCATAGTGCCATTTACCAATACCTTTTTGGCCAGCTAATAAGAGTGCATGCGGCAGACGCTCTTGCTCAAATTGCGCTGTAAAGCTCTGCCAGAGAGGCTGCTGCCAGGGATAAGGTATAGGAGAATACGACACTGCGGTATTAATGGATTCCATAGCCGATCAAGAATCCGCCATGGTTGCTTTAAGTGCAGGGTTATCTCGCTGACAAGCCCAACAACTAGCAAATGCAATACCGTTTTTCTCGCCACAATTACATAGCCAATCAGCCCCCCTATTAGGGGATTGATAGTCACTGATAATTTTTTTTGCTAGCACTACATCGGGGTAATCTACCCATAACTCAGGCCATGCGTCGATTGATGCAATCTCGCCCACACCACCGGCCGCAAATTGATTACGAATCTTCGCGCTTATATGTGAGGCCGCCAATAAATTTTGCACATTGGTGACCGCTAGCAGTGTTTGATCGGTATAAACTTTTTGCATAACATTTACATAACAAGAGTTGGCAAGGCCTAACCTTGTATATAGCGTCCTTCGGGTATATCTAATCTAGCGGCAACGGCAGCAGTTGCAATAACACTCACAACCTCTGGCTCATGGGTAATATTAAGCCCGCCTTTTACAGAATTAACCTTAACGCTACCAAAGGGAATTTGCTTTGCCACTTCGTCTTTGTCGACTTTATCTGGGTATTGCACACCAATGGTGACTTCAACCATCATCGACTCTCTGTCTATGCCCATAGAACGAAATAAAGTAATAGAGCTATGATGTAGGGCGTCTTGTACCGCACGCACAGCCGCTTTTGTGTAATCTTCACCATAAAGGTCATTGCCCGTACCCATTTCTAAAATAATACGCTGAATAGCCATAGTATTACGCCCCTTTTCCTTGATCGCCTGCTTGCGTATCAATCAAATCGAGATAAACAACTGCTGCTGCATTAGCAACAACGGTCACTTTGGTACCGCAGTCGGCAACTATATCTAGACCACCTTCAACAACCTCGACACTCGCTTTACCATAAGGGAATACCGCTTTTACGGCCTCTTTATCGACGGCTTCTGGTTTAGCGACACCAATAGAAACCTCTATTTTCATATCTTCCTTAGCAACTCCAAATGCTGGTGCAACAGTGAGCGAATTATGCCTAAGTGCATCCATTACCGCTCTTACCGCTGCTTTTGTGTAATCGGCCCCCTGGAGATCAACTCCCATACCGACTTCCATTACCATTCGTTTATAAGCCATAAATGCCTCTTAATATAAGTGCGTGCTATTAATCTAAGATAATAATACGTGCTGAATAACTATTAATACCCGAAAGGTAGTTATCAGCTTAATTCGAGAAATGTTAATAAGAGATTATCTCATAACACATCCTTGTGTTTACGTTATTTTTGTTAATTATACAAAACTACTATCAAACTAGGTAATTATTTAATTTCTGACAGTAAATCAGGGTTTGTGACTAGGTTTCTAACACCATGAGCGTGATCCTCATCAAAGGTATTAGCCTCACACCATTGGGCAACACTATTGATATCAACCTTTGCGACTTTAGGTCGAACACTCCATGATACCTGAAAGGGAGAACCTTTCTCGTTATAGCTAGGGCCTGTTGTCGAGCCATTATACTGAATAGGAGCACCCGTGTTGCTAGGGATATTGAATGCCTGATAAAAACCATCTTTTTGGCCATGCTCGGTGAGCTTACCAAAATCTAGTGCTTTTTTATCATTTACAAGTACATAGACTTGCGTCTCTACACGCAATTGAGGGTTTTTAATAGAATCACTTAAGCACGCACCCAATGTAGGCCCGGGGCTAACTTGCGCACTTGAATGCACATAATGCACCTCAATAGTATCACCCGATAACAGATGGCCATGCTTACTTGGGCAAACTTTAGCAGCAGTAGGCTCTAGCTCACTAACACTTAATTTACCCGAATAACGATAGCCAGTTTGGTATCCGTGACCATCACCATTACCCGCATACTGAGCAAAGTTTTTACCCTTGTGCTCGGCATTGTTATGAAAATGAATATTACAGAGATTCATCTCGGTATAAGCAGGGGCTGCGCTAAAAGCACGTGTATTAGCACCTATCACACTATCAATATCTCTTGGCGACTGAGGGCCAAAACCTTTACCTTTGGTATTAGTCGCAAGCGCTTGACGCTGCTTAGCTATAATATCGTCGCTAACTGCCGCATGTGAGCCTGCCTGAGGTTCTTTGGCAATAACAACACCTGTTAATAAAAGCGTATTCATCGTAAGGATAAATGATTTTAATTTCATAAGATTCTCTTTACTCTTTTTTGTGGGGCTAATAAATGCGAATTAGTCCGTTAGTCATAAAATATGGTTGTGGGTTCAACAATAATATTATTTCGCATCTTTCTTAGGTCAGTAGGTTTTGATCTAGCTTTTGATTTAAACATAACAAAAAGCTATATGACCTAGCGAATCATAATAGCATCGAATAAATGCGTAAATAGAAATAATAGTGTGATGAGATAATCGAATTTTATAAAAGGTTGTATCTGTAAAACTAAAGAGAGGGGCAATAAAGATTAATGGCGGACCGGACGGGACTCGAACCCGCGACCTCCGGCGTGACAGGCCGGCATTCTAACCAGCTGAACTACCGGTCCGAATAATCTTTTTTATTGGTGGGTGGTACAGGGGTCGAACCTGTGACCTACGCCTTGTAAGGGCGCCGCTCTACCAACTGAGCTAACCACCCAACAGAAGAGGTGCGCATTCTACTGGATAATTGCACCTTGTCAACACTATTTATTAAAGAAAATTAATATAAATTATTGATGCTGTTTTTTTAATCTGAATAAATAAATTTTAACCAAAAAGGAGATTTGAATAGCATACAGCTTGCTTAAAAGTAGACCTCTTCAGCCATAATCGGGCAATTAACGAATACTCTGATACCCACCATTTGCGTAAATTAATGGAGAAGATTCTACCTCGGGGACAATAACATGGGTTAATCGCCCAATAATAATATGGTGCGTACCATACTGATAATTATCGTTATCAACGTCACAAAAAAATATTGCCTGGGATTTTTCTAAAAATGGAGCACTTGATTGAGGCGATTGACTCCAACAACCAATACTAAACCGCTCTTCGCCGCTACTTTCTCCGGCACAGTTATTAGAGATATCTATTTGATCATCACCGAGTATATTAACCGCAAATGATTGGCCTTTAACAAGAAAGCGTTGAATAGCTGCGGTAGCATTGATACAAACTAATAATGATGCTGGAGAATCCGATAGTGAAGTTACAGAGGAAGCCGTCATAGCATACCGCTGCCCTTGCGCCTTACAAGTGACAACACACACACCCGATGCTAAACGACGCATCCCCAAACGCAAACTTTCTGCTAGCTCCATAAAAAAACCTTTTATACTATTTTTATTCTCACACCATTATCGCACATAAAGAATTATGCGACAGACACACTTATTCGCAATAAAGGGGAAAAGAGATTAATTAACAAGAAGAGATATAATGGGGTGACTGACGGGGTTCGAACCCGCGACCACCGGAATCACAATCCGGGGCTCTACCAGCTGAGCTACAGTCACCATTGTTGGGATCCTGAATTTAACTCTCGTGGACAACGTAGCCAAGCTTGCTCTATTTCATATACTAGAAATAAAAAGTGTTTATAAGCAATGGCGCGCCCGAGAGGATTCGAACCTCTGACCCACGGCTTAGAAGGCCGTTGCTCTATCCAGCTGAGCTACGGGCGCATCTGAATAAATCTACGCAGGCTTAAAAGGTGTTAAGTTGGTCGGAGTAGAGGGATTCGAACCCCCGACCCTCTGGTCCCAAACCAGATGCGCTACCAGGCTGCGCTATACTCCGATGCTTAACCCTGTAATCAATATAATTACAGCCCTTGTTTCAGGAGGTGCGCATCATACCACGGAGTTTTAAGCAGTCAATAATAATTTTATATCTTCTTAAAATTACTCCTACTAATTGCATACTTTGTCCTTTTTAGTGAATGGCGGCGTACTCTGCTCATATCCCCATGCTAACAACACGATTACCTTCCATTGATGCATGTGCCACAACATGATGACTTATCCATAGCCCTTATTTGTTAAAAGATTAGCCGCCATCAACGTTAATCGTTAAAATGGGCTATGTATAGCTTATTAACCCACTTAAAGGCCCTAATGTGCGCATAGATAAATTTATTTGCGCCATGACTGACTACTCACGCTCGGATATTAAACGTCTAGCCAAAGAGGGGGCTATACGTATTGGGGAGCATATTGTTAATGATACGTCGACTAAAATTGACCCCAGTGCAAGCCCTATTTATTTATTTGATAATCCTATAGGTAGCATTAAGCCACGCTTTTTTATGCTTAATAAACCACAGGGAATCATCAGTGCAACAAATGATGGGCATCATAAAACAGTCATCGACCTACTCAATGAGCCCAAAAAATCAAAATTACAGATAGCTGGCAGATTAGATAAAGATACGACTGGGCTAGTACTTATCACTGATGATGGACAATGGAATCATTGCGTTACATCGCCTAATCATCATTCGCTCAAACACTACAAAGTAACCGTAGATAAACCGCTCGACGATAGCCTAATCCAACAATTCAAAAGCGGCCTGTTGCTCAATGGCGAGACAAAAAAAACACGAGAAGCCAAACTAACTATTATAGATGCTCATCATGCAGAGCTATTTATATCTGAAGGTAAATATCACCAAGTTAAGCGTATGTTCGCCGCCTGTGGCAATCACGTCACCGCTCTTCATCGTCATGCTATTGGTAGCATTCAGCTCGACCCAAACCTTGAGCTAGGAAACTATCGCCCACTCACACAACATGAAGTGAATTCTTTTAATGATTGACAGCACATTGCAACTTCTCTTACCTCATTTGACACAAATACAAACACCCACTCTCTGGCTTGCCGATGAAAACGCGCAGCCATTAATTGCACACGTCGAGGCGAACGAAAATTTAACCTTGGTTACCAATCGTTATGATATTTATCAACAAGCTAAAAAGAAAAATATACAAAGCATTTTTAGCGACTTTAATATCTCCGACTACCCCCAACAAAGCTTTGAAAAAATTGTTTATCGTATTTCAAAAGAAAAAGCATTAGTAAATCACATCATTAATCAATCGGCTAAGTCATTACAAAAAGACGCAAAATTTATTATTAGTGGTTACAAACAAGAAGGGATTAAGTCTTTCTCTGACAACATTAAAAAAGTACTCCATGCACAGGGAAAGCTTAAAAAAACAGGTAGCGGCTATATTGGAGAATATTCACATTTATCATTAGCAACAACGCTAGATGATAAAAGCTATCATAACTTAAGAAAAATTGACGATAAGTTTTATAGCAAACCTGGGGTTTTTGGATGGAACAAAGTCGATAAGGGAACAAAGCTACTGTTAAATTGCGTCAAAGATTTAATAAGTAGCCAAAAAATTACTCCCAAAAGCGTCCTTGACTTAGGTTGCGGGTATGGATGGATATTTTTTAAAATCGATAAATATGGCTTTGAAAAAATCACGGCAACAGATAATAATGCGGCTGCCCTTATCGCGGCACAAAAAAATACACAAACCATAAAAACAGCAACAGAGGTTATTGCTAGCGATTGCGCCGATACAATAGATAACGCCTTTGACTTAGTACTATGCAATCCGCCTTTCCACCAAGGCTTTCAACACAATCAAGCATTGACCGAAAAATTTATTCGTGGCTGCGCTAAAAAAACCAAAAAAAATGGACATACCCTCTTAGTCACTAATGAATTCATCTCCTTTGATCACTTAGCAGAAGGTTTATTCAGCCATAAAAAAACCTTGCATAAAGAGCAAGGTTTTAAAGTTGTTTTACTATCTAAGAGTAATGATTAGCTATGGTTAGCGCTGATATTAGATTTTTTAGTCTCTTCAATCGCCTCTTTATCCATCCTTAGTTCTTCACGAGGATCAGAACTCCAAGCACCATCACTTAAGGTAAAGTGATCGACCATCCCATGCAATTTGCTACTCATTTTACTCATATCAATACCAATTTGTACGGCAAGGTCACTCGCTGCCTGCGATTTATTAAAACACTCGTCGAGAGAGTCAAAATCGTTTGCGACTTGATTGAAATTTCCTTTTTGATTATTTACCGAAGAAGAAATACCACTCACGCGTTCATTAATGTGTGTCATCGCACTGTTAATAAGCGCTAACTTTTCTTTGGCCTCTTGTACCTGCGTACTACACTCATCTGTCGATGATTTACCTAACTCCATGGTACTAACGACATTAGTAGTGCGTGACTGTATCGCATTCACCATAGAAGATACCTCTAAGGTAGACTCCCGTGTACGCGATGCTAATGCTCGTACTTCATCAGCAACTACGGCAAAGCCTCTTCCGGCCTCGCCCGCACGCGCAGCCTCAATAGCGGCATTTAACGCTAATAAATTAGTTTGCTCAGCAATACTATTAATCACATCGATTACATTAACAATATTATCGCTTTCTATCTTGAGCGAATCAATCGATTGAGAGGCATCATCAATAATATTCCCCAATTCGTTAATTTGCTTGTAGGTTAGGTCAAAAACACGTACGCCTTCTTTAACGGCCTCTTCACCTTTGTGACTTTCTTGATAGATTAAATCTGATTCTTCCTGCACATGATCTGTGGATTGGCGAGCATCTTGTAGGCGCTCCCTCACTGTTGTAATTTGTGTATTTTGCTCGCTCGCCGCTAAAGCCATTTGTCTATTGCCCATTGATAAATCTTCAGACATAGGGACTAGGCGCATCGCAGATTTAATGAGGTTAGAGAATGTTTGATCCAAATCATTTAAAAATATATTTAAGCTTTTTGATAGCTCACTAATTTCATCATTACCCGATGTATCCATCCGCTGCGTTAAATCACCCTCGCCCTCTGCAAGGTCTCTGATGGATTCAATAATTTTTTTGATGGGGCTTAAGATCGTCAGCGATAATAACCATGCCGCAATTGGACCAAAAATAAGTGCCGCAATAATAATGACAGTTGTTAAACCCGTTACGGTTTCTGCTAATTCGACAGCGGGCCGCAAGGCTTCATCTTGATCCACCTCATTTACAATAGCCCAACGCAAGCCACCAACTTCTATCGGCTTATAGGCAGAGAATACAGTAACACCACGATAGTCTGGAAAAATACCAAAACCTACTTCGCCCCGAAACGCAGCCTTAGCCGCTTCTGTTTTAACGGGCTGTATGCCAATAGTGCTGTCTTTTGAATCTATATCGACAATGGTTTGCTCTGGCAAATCAATGGCCTTCATTAGCTCCAAATACGCTTTTTTATCTTCTATCAAGAAACGGCTCTTACTGCGCATGGTAAAATCTTCGCCCACCAAATACGTCTCACCCGACTCGCCAAAACCCGACTCCTTCCAGGTACCGTCATGAGTCATTAGCGCATTAATTTTATCGACAGGCATTTGCAAAATTAGTACGCCAATTTTTTCACCCTGACCATTGTGGATTGGACTAGCGATAAATGATGCCGCCGCATCATATGAAGGCAAATAAGGCGCAAAATCGACCAAGCCGGTAAAATCTTTATCTTTTGCTGCATCTGCAAGTGCAAAAGCCTGCCCAATACCACTTTTCGCATAAGGGCCGTCAATGAGAGAGGTCGTATAATCTAGCTCTTTAAAAACTGAGTAGACAATATCGCCAGTTGTATGATCGGCTAAAAATAAATCGTAATAGCCAAAACGCTCGATAAAATTGCGGAAAAGTCCATGGTATTTTTCATGAGCTTCGTTATAAGCGCTCGCACCTTTTGCCTTATCGAGTAGATGTTTACTGCCTAATGGATCAGGATTATTACTAATGAAATCGTATTGGAGTGCAATCGATTGTTTATCTAGAGAACGTATTAATTCGGTTGTTGGTGCCGATTTCCCACTATTAAGTGTCTTAAATTGTGTATTAAATTGCTCATCATAATATTTTAGAACGCTTGCACGTTGTGCACTAATGTCACTGTCGCTGCGGTTAGCCCCATGGCTTTCAAAGCCTACCGAAAATGCCTCCATTGCCTCGACAGTCATTAGGCTCTCTGAAAGCGTAATAGCTTGGTCTTCGATACCTTCAATATAATGAGTGATTTCTAGTGCAGTAATATCACGAACGGCAACTAATGCATGCTCGGCATCGTCCTCTAAAGAGGCATCTGCTGCTTTTAGCGCCAATTGGCCTAAAAAGAAACACCCAATGAGTACAGGCAATGCCGCTAAACAGCCACCACCAAGCAGCATTTTTGTCTTAATCTTCATAAGATTTATT
The DNA here is from genome assembly GCA_947488935.1 of uncultured Pseudomonadales bacterium. Taxonomy (GTDB): domain Bacteria; phylum Pseudomonadota; class Gammaproteobacteria; order Pseudomonadales; family Cellvibrionaceae; genus CANLBN01. Next base: position 416,290 of record CANLBN010000002.1, on the reverse strand, counting down.
ATCCCTATCAATGTTTACTTTTATAAGCTTATTTTTGAGTATAGAAAAGCATCACAAAAAATCCATTAGTGAATAAGATTATTTAGCCATCAAGACCTTAATAACCTTATAAATCGCAGAGTTGTTGATTACAGAAAACCAATAAGACTCGTTTCACGTATAGGTGGCGCTAAAGGTAATTAGAAAACAAATAGAGAGAAGCTAGGGATGCTAAAGAAAGGAAGAGGAGCTACTGTTTATTCAAGAAATTCAATAGGTAAGCAAGTCGCTCTATAGGCGATGTCATTTCAAGTATCTTTTGCTGAATATCAGCATCAAGCTGTAAGACACCAAAAATCTCAAAACTAAATGCAAGCGGATCTTTACCCGTCCAAGTTGGAGAGCCAAGGATACTCTGCACCTCGGTCGAATCTGCGGTAATGGCCAAAAGACGCTTTAATACTTTTTGCTGTAATAAAGAGAGCGCAACTTTGTCTGCCTCTATTAACGGTTTATCCTCTATTAATTTACATTCAAAGACATTATAAGGTAGCGTTTGGATTTCGTTCATCGCTATAAAACGCGACTCAAGATGGACCTGCAGATACATGCGCCCATCATCTAGTGTATCTAACAATTCACAACGGCCTGCAGAAAATACTGAGCATGGTTTATAAGTCGTTTGGTTGGATTGTAGTACCTCTTGTAAAGAGCCACTAGATTTACTCTCTCTGAGTACTTTTTGCGTATGCGCGATCGCCAATAGTTGACCGGATTTCAAGCAATCCTTAATCATGGTGCGATAACGTGGCTCAAATACATGTAAGGGAAATACAGTACCGGGAAAACAAACAGAATTAGGAATGGGGAATATAGCAATAGGGGTTAATACAGTATTATCACCGACTTCTTGCATACTCATTATTTTAGTTCACTATCGAATTTTATGGCTTTTAACCGGCTAATAAAAAATAGGCACCTAAAGATGCCTATCACTTAAAACTGACTCGTAGCCTACATCGTACTATTAGTACGCTGCACTACTAGCATTTAAGGTACTTGCAAGAGAGCGATATGCCCAACTTGATCGACTATCACGAATAGCAATTTCGTTTAATTGCTCACGAGCTAGCTCGTCTTTACCCATAGCCACATAGCCCTGCCCCATATACGAACGTGCCAAGACATAATCTGGGTCTTGTACTAGCGCGCGTGAATAATATTCCATGGCAAGGTCAATGTTTCCGGCTTTACGGTTTGAGAACCCTAGATAATTCAAAATTCTTGGGTCATCTGCATTAGCAGCCATATTTAATAAGGTAATAGCATCTTCGAAGCGATCTGCATAGGCAAGTTCACGTGCAGTCTGAAAAATTTGATCGTCAGTAAATTGACTATTTTTGATTTTAATACATTTTCTCTTATCTTCATCCCATACTTTACCTTTTTTGCAAACCTTTGTGTTTTGAGTAGGCTCGGGCTCGGGCTCATCGTCAGCAGCAAAGGCTAAATGGCTAGATAGTAATAAGCTCATCAACAGGATAAGGGGGTATTTAATCATCTTCATAGTAAAGGCTCATATTATTAATTAAAATTGTTAGTGACTAGGCATGTATGGCTTACCCATACTATGCATATATATAGATTAGCACATATTATTTGCGCTGGTTCATCCTCACTCTCTACATCTAAACACGTTAATATCAGTATTTATTCGATATTTATTTGATATATTTTATATCATTAAATAAAGGAACTAGCCTTAATATAGCTTGTCGTAAATCCATGTTCTCAAGCTTAACCATTTTTTTAGGAAGATTTTATGAAGCGCATTAGTATTTTATCCCTTGCACTGGCCGCCTTATTATCAAGCGGTGCATTCGCATCTGGTGGAACCTACAACTACGGCTATGATGCCCCTAAGCCAAAGCCCGTAGATACTCGATATGAGTATGGTAAGACTATTTACCAAGGTAGAGCTAAAAACGTGGGTAAAGTTAATTTTTGCGTTAATAATGGCGAAGCAGTAGAGCCCTTAAAAGCCAGCACCTTGCGGCCATTTAAAAGAGGTAGTGTGCGGAACTTAACCTCTAGCCTGTATAACTGCGATACCAGCCAAAAAGTCAGCGAGACGATAAACTCTAAAGACTTATCTTATGTCGTTTATTATCTAAACAAGCGCTTTCGCCTACGCTTAAATAACGGCTAGCCACTCAGATCAATACACAACCTTTTAAAGCACAACCCCCCAACCCCTTTAAGCTTCTTTAAATTATATATTTAAAGAAGCTTTTTTTTAGCCTCAACTATATCTAGCCCCATCGCAAGTAGTATCAGTAAATACTGTATAACAAAAAATAACGGTAGCTGCTCATATAAGTCAACGTCGGTACTCGCCAAATTAATGCCACTCCCATAACTTAGCAAAATACTAAAAGATGCAACCCAAGCCCAGCGTGTAGGCCATATAACCGCAAAGGGTAAAAGCCAGACTAAATACCAAGCATTTAATGCAGGCAAGCATAAGAAGAAAAATAAAAATAAATAGTCGCCACGAATAGTTAATGGATTTTCATTTAAGCTTTTCAAAAAAAAGAAGTAAAACCAAATACACGAAAAAATAGATAGCAACAAAATCTTAATGGCATTAAATGATAAAAGTGACGAGAATATATCAAGGGTCAATAAGCTATAGAGCGGTGCATTAAAAAACCAATGGGTTGCCATAGCAACAAGACCGTCGGGTATCCATGCTGCTTTTAAACCTAGAGGGATAGATACCACCACACATACGGCTATAAAGACGAGCCACCGCTTAACCGCAAAGCCCAATAATAAAGGCACAGCAATAAAGGCAAATATTTTGGATGATACCGCTAGCGCTAGAATAACCGCAGACCAATAAATTAAGCCTTTATAACTGAGAATTATACCAAGCAGTAAAAATAAAACACTGATGACATCGGGATGGATACTCACTACAAATTCTTTGATGATCAATGGGGACCATGCATAAAGTATAATGTGATAATAGGATGCATTTCTTAGCTTTAGCATAAAGAGTATTGCAGCAATAATTCCAATATCAGCCAAAACCATTATCATTTTTAGCGGCCACAATTCACCCGGTGCAATCAAATAAGCAAGCGCAAATAACCATTGTAAAATAGGCCCATAAATCGTTGAAACATCGGGGTGGTTAATATTACCCAGTATGTCATTAAATTTATCACTGAGCGTAGCATCTGCAAAAAAACGACTGGGAGGTATACCATAGGGGCTACCCTCTTCTATCAGTAAACGACCATCCCAAAGAAAGCGATAAAAGTCATCTTCTAAAATAGGAAAGACAAAAAAGCCAATTAAGCGAAACAGCAATGCAAAGAAAAGCACACAGAACAGATGCTTTTTAGTAAAAAGGTCGATACTAGTACTTTTATAGCCTCGGTGAAAATAATACCAACAGCAAAAACTAATAAATGCAGCGACAAACCCAATAAACCATAAATCGAATAAAGTGGCCTCTGCATAGTCAGTCGATTGGCTAAGCCAATACAAATAAAGCACAACGGATAAACAACCACAAATAATCAGCATTAACTGTGATCGATTATTGTTCGACACTCTCGATTGCATAGTAGTGGTAGCCAATGAGTTATCTCTCTATGTAAAATTAGCCAGAGTTGCCTGAGTATAATACGCATTTACTCATGCCACGATCAAAGTATATTTGTACCTAATACCTTATAATTTATATACTTATATAAAACATATCGAACTTACTCTAAAGGACTGGGTCAATAACAATATGTATAAGTCGAAGCGCATAAACGTCATCATACCCGCTTATAATGAAGAGCAATCGATTCAGAAAGTGATTTTTGATCTATTTGCATTGCAACAGATTAATGGCTATCCACTTATTGATGAAATCATTGTTGCTGATAACGCCTCAACCGACAACACCTATCAAATTGCCAAAGCCACGGGTGCCACCGTTGTTAAAGAGCCACAACTGGGTTATGGCAGCGCCTGCCTACGGGCACTACAATCAATAAAGCAATGCGATATTGTTGTATTTGTTGATGGCGACGCATCGGTTAATGCACCAGATATTTTCAAGCTATTAAACCAGCTAATTCCGAGCAAATATTCCACCAAAGCTGCCTCGGACTTAGTCATTGGTACGAGAGTTCAAGCAAAGCAAGAAAGCGGGTCATTATTGCCACAACAAAAGCTAGGTAATATATTGGCCACTGGCCTAATATCGTGGCTATGGTCAACGCCAGTAACAGATCTAGGTCCGTTTCGCGCAATTACTTACAACGCACTAAAGCAGTTGAACATGGCAGATACGCGCTATGGCTGGACAACCGAAATGCAAATTAAAGCTATTCAGCAAGGTTTGATTACCTCTGAGCAAGAAGTAACGACAAATAAACGTATTGGCACATCAAAAATCAGCGGCACCTTTAAAGGGACTGTTTTAGCAGCCTATGACATTTTTGGCACTATTTTTAAATTATGGCTAAAAGAAAACACAGCCAAGCTCTATTCTATAGAAACACCTTAACTCTACCCCTCTAATTACGTATTTTATCCTATGAACAAAACAGTCATTAAAATAAGCACCCTATTACTCACCTGTTTATTAGTTGCAGCGGGTATTTACTATGCAGTTAAGCAAAAAAGTAACCAAGGTGTTACTCAATTTTGGGATACCCATTCCGCACAAAATACACAGACCATTGACCACAGTAAATGGCAACTGGTACTTGATGACTACCTAATCGCAGATCACGAATCGGGCGTTAATCGAGTCGATTACGAAGCACTCATTGATGATAAAGCACTGCTTGAAGAATATATTGATATATTGGGCAAAATTGACCCAAGAGAATACAGCCAAGATGAGCAAATGGCCTACTGGATAAACCTATACAACGCCTTGACTGTATTATTGATTGTTAATGAATACCCAACCCAATCGATTACTAAACTGGGTGAAACCACTATTGCCTTTGGCCCATGGGATGATTTTGCCATTACCATTGCTGGCCAAGACCTATCGCTAAATGATATCGAACACCGTATTTTACGGCCCATTTGGCAAGATGATCGTATTCACTTTGCGGTTAACTGCGCGAGTATTGGCTGCCCTAATCTACAAGCCGAGGTGTTCACTTCCGAGAATTTAAATACTTTGCTCGATATAGGCGCCGAAGAGTATTTAGCTCACCCAAGAGCATTACGCTTTGAAGAAGATACACTGGTGCTATCTAGCTTATTTGAATGGTACGCGAGCGACTTTGGTGATAATTTAGCAACAACACTCGCTAAGTTAAGCGAATACGCGCCCGATGAGTTAAAAGAAGATTTAAAAGAACACCAAGGCGAAATAAAATATGAATACGACTGGAGTTTAAATGGAGCGACTTTTTAGAAAGCCGTTAAATAACAAGGAGCCACTGAAAAGACCTAAGGCTCCTTAATAAATGCTAGGCTTATTTTTTAGACGACCAAATTCTAGCAACTGCACGATCGGAGCCAAAGCAACCAATGATAATAGCGGTTGAGCCTACTCCACCAAAAATAATTGCCGGAAACAAAAAGCCCCAACCTTCTGAATGAATACCTACCGCTAAAATACCCGCCGTTAAAAAAGAAAATAAGCTACCTACCACAACGAGAATTAATCGATGCGAGCGCTCATAGCTATACTCACCCTCTCCTGAATCAAATTTTGAAAGCAGTGGTGAGAAAATTTTTTGTAATAGTGTTTTCATTCTAAGCCCATTTACCTTGCTGTATTTTTTAAAAAATACAGCAGTAAAATATTAATGCTACAAATATTAATAAATAGTTTATTAATAACCCATCTATTAATAACCCAAGGCAGGCCGTAACCAACGCTCTGTTTTATCCATATCCCATTCTTTACGTTCGGCATAATTCTCTACTTGGTCTTTAGCGATTTGACCCAAAGCAAAATAACGTGCATCGGGGTGCGCAAAATACCAACCGCTCACAGAAGATGCAGGGTACATCGCATAACTATCGGTTAAAATAGAGCCAATGGAATTATCAACATCCAGCAATTGCCATAGCGTCGTTTTTTCACTGTGCTCTGGGCAGGCGGGATAGCCAGGGGCTGGTCGTATACCTTGATAAGACTCTCTAATTAGCTCAGAATTCGAAAGCTTCTCATCGCTCGCGTAAGCCCAAAATTCTTTGCGCACTCGCTCATGGAGTAATTCGGCAAAGGCTTCGGCAAAACGGTCGGCAATGGCTTTGACCATAATCGAATTATAGTCGTCGTGATCTTCTTCGTATTTTTTAGCCAATTCTTCTGCACCAAAACAAGAGACAGCAAAAGCACCCATGTAGTCTTGTTTGTTAGTCTCTTTAGGCGCTACAAAATCGGCTAAAGAACGGTAAGGCCGCCCTGCTGGACGATCTACCTGTTGGCGTAGATGATGAAGCCTTGCCTTAACGGTATCGCGATCGTCGGTGGCATAGATTTCTGTATTATCGTTATCTATGCCATTGGCAGGATATAAACCTAAAACACCATGGCACGTTAGCAAATTATTATCGATAATTTCCTGTAGTTTTTGTTTCGCATCGTCAAATAATTTTGTGGCTTCAACACCAACAACCTCATCGCTAAGTATCGCAGGGAATTTACCATGTAACTCCCAGGTTTTAAAAAAAGGTTCCCAATCAAATCGCTCGGCTATATCGGCTAACGGGTAATCTTTTAAGACTTTATTACCAATAAATTGCGGCTTAGTTGGTGTGTAGGCATCCCAGTCAATTGGGCTTGGCGTTGCTCGTGATTTTTCCAAACTGGCAAAGGTTTTTTTAGCCCGACGCTTGGCATTTTGTTCACGCACGACCTCATTGTCGGCTTTTATTTTTGCAATGACACTCTCTTTAGCGTCGCTTAATAAGCCTGATGCAACAGGAACAGATTTAGACGCATCGAGAACATGCACCGTTACACCCGAGTATTCTGGTTCAATTTTTACTGCCGTATGTACCTTGGAGGTTGTAGCACCACCAATAAGTAAAGGTAAATTCATACCCTCGGCTTCCATCATTTTAGCCACAGTCACCATTTCGTCGAGCGAAGGGGTAATCAAACCCGAGAGGCCAATAATATCGGCATTGTGTTCTTTAGCAGCAGCTAAAATTTTCTCGGGCGGCACCATCACACCAAGATCAATAACTTCGTAGTTATTACAAGATAGTACAACGCCAACAATATTTTTACCGATATCGTGCACGTCACCTTTTACCGTTGCCATTATAATGACACCATTATTTTGGCTGGTATTGCCACTTAGGCGTTTTTCTTCTTCAATATAAGGCAGTAGATGTGCAACGGCTTTTTTCATAACGCGCGCACTTTTAACCACTTGCGGTAAAAACATTTTACCTGCACCAAACAAATCACCGACGACATTCATACCCACCATCAGCGGGCCTTCGATAACTTGAATCGGTTTATCGGCAAGAAGGCGAGCTTCTTCTACGTCTAACTCAATAAATTCGGCGATACCTTTCACTAGCGAATGGGTAATACGCTCTTGTAATTCATTCTCACGCCACTTTAATTTATCGCTCTCTTTAACTTCGTTCGACTGGCCACGCACTTGCTCGGCAAAATCTACCAAACGCTCACCGGCATCTTCGCGACGATTTAGCACAACGTCCTCGACGTGCTCTAGTAAATCTTTATCGATGTCGTCATAAATAGTGAGCATACCGGCATTAACAATAGCCATATCCATACCCGCTTTAATCGCGTGGTATAAAAATACCGAGTGCATTGCCTCACGCACAAAGTCGTTACCACGAAACGAAAACGAGACATTCGACAAACCACCCGAAATTTTTGCACCGGGTAAGTTTTCTTTTATCCATTTAGTTGCTGCAAAAAAATCAACAGCGTAGTTATCGTGATCTGAAATACCCGTAGCAATTGGGAAAATATTGGGGTCAAAAACAATATCTTCGGCAGGAAAGCCTACTTTATCAACAAGTATGTCGTAAGAGCGTTTACAAATCTCTATACGGCGCTCGTAAGTATCTGCTTGGCCTTCGGTATCAAAGGCCATCACTACAACAGCAGCACCGTATCGTTTAACAATTTTTGCATAGCGTATAAATTCTTCCTCGCCCTCTTTGAGCGAAATAGAATTAACAATGGCTTTACCTTGAACGCACTGCAAACCCGCCTCTATGATTTCAAACTTTGAAGAATCGATCATAAAAGGGACGCGAGCAATGTCTGGCTCTGCCGCTAATAAATTTAAATAACGACGCATAGCAGCAACACCATCGAGCATGGCATCGTCCATATTAACGTCGATAATTTGCGCACCGTCTTCTACTTGTACACGGGCAATCTCAACGGCTTCGTCGTAGTTTTCTTCTTGTATGAGCCGCGCAAACTTTCGTGAACCGGTAACATTTGCACGTTCACCAACATTTACAAAACCAGTAACATCGTTAACAACTAAAGGCTCTAAACCACTTAGCACCATATCTGGAATATTTTTTGTCATAGTTTTTACTACTAATTATTCTTACGTGTTGTTTATCGGTAATTTTTACAAAACATCAAAAACAATTTACGCCACTCGTGGTTGATGTTTGTCTGCTAAGGCTTTAATCGCCTCAATATGCTCTGGCGTTGTACCACAACAACCGCCGAGTATATTAAGGTGCTTACCTTCAACAAATGGCTCTAACTGCTCAACCATGGACTCTGGCGTCTGATCATACTCACCAAACTCGTTGGGTAGACCGGCATTGGGGTGTGCTGAGACAAAGACATTAGCCTTCGCATCGATGCGTTTAATATATGGGAGTAAATCATCGGCACCAAGAGCACAATTAAGACCAATACTTAATAAATCGCCATGGGCCATAGATACCCAAAAGGCCTCAGGGGTTTGGCCCGATAAGGTACGGCCACTGGCATCGGTAATAGTACCAGAGACCATAACGGGCATATCACCACGCTCTTCACGCACTTCGTCTACGGCAAATAATGCTGCCTTGGCATTTAACGTGTCAAATACAGTCTCTATCATCAAGATATCGGCACCGCCATCTAACAAAGCATTAGCGGCATCTTTATAGGCTATGCGCAATTCATCGAAAGTCACTAGGCGCATGCCTGGGTCGTTTACATCAGGAGATAGCGAACAAGTACGATTGGTTGGCCCAAGTGCCCCAATAACAAAGCGAGGCTGCTCGGGTGTTTTAGCACTCCACTTGTCCGCTGCCTTACGGGCACACTGCGCCGCATGGTAGTTAATATCGTAAACAGCGGCCTCTAAACTGTAATCTGCTTGTGCGATTGTTGTTCCATTAAAGGAGTTAGAGGTTGCGAAATCGGCACCCACTGCAAAGTAAGCACTGTGAATGTCTTCGATAATATCTGGGCGAGTAATAGAGAGTAGATCGTTATCGCCTTTTAATGGGCTTGGGTGATCTTTAAACACATCACCACGGAAGTCTTCTTCCTCTAGCGTATGCCGCTGAATCATCGTCCCCATCGCGCCATCGAGTATCATGATGCGCTCGGCTAAAATAGCCTTTAATGTATCTGCAACTGTATTTGCCATAAAACGGAAACTCCGATTCTCTAAAATCGGTGCATTCTACATCAAAGTGTTATGGTATTCAGCGAAAACAAGCATCTATATCGAAATATTTTGATATAGATGTAATAAAACGATACTTCGTTGATATAGTTAGTGGGTTCTCTAGGTATTTAGGCCTATTAGGCTCGCCTAAAATCGGCATCTTTGCGACCCCATCCCCCCACTTTGGCACAATATAAAGCCCCCTGACGCAAATCAAACCTTAATTTTGCCCGTTATTCACCGAGAAACCCCTTGGGTAATTCACCCTCTGCAAGCACTCGTTTAAAAATATATTCGGTATCATTGATATAAACGTTGCAACACACCAAACGCTCGATTAATGGCTTGAAATTTATCTGCATCACCGCCTCTATCGGGGTGGTGCAACATTGCAAGACGGCGATACGTTTTTTTAATTTCTTGATAACTTGTAGTTACCGGCAAGGACAAAACATCTAAGGCTTCGACTTTTTCATCCATTGCTAGATACTTTCCCCAAAATTGGTTCAGTAAGTGATTAACCGACTCTTCTGTGGCTGACTCTAATTGTGATAGATCTAAATAATACTCTCTTAATGACCGGTCATTACTATAGAGAAGAGATGCCGACATCGTAGTGTTATCTGAATGGTTTATATTGCTTGCACTATGTAGTTGTATTTTTAATGCAGATACTTCTAAATATTGATTGAGAGCCCAGTATTCGTCTTGCAACTGATAAAGCGCATTAAATAATAAAAAATGACTAGTAAATAAAGCAACGGAGTCATTGGCATGAGTGGGCAACTCCCAGCCTTGCTCCTTTAATAATTGTAATAGCTGATATTCTGATAGTGAATAATTATTGATCTCTAACAAACACCTAACGGCATCGATTAATTGCTGATGTTTATTATTTAAATGCTCGTTCGTGCTCATAATTATTAAATGTAGGGTTCTTAAGGAGAATCAATCAGAGCCTCCCTTTTTAGTATTTTGCTTTTTTAGAGAAATTTACTCGGCAATTTTGGCCACTCTAACAACCATGGAGAGCCAACAGTCTCGCTAATATAACTCGTCAACTCAGGCGTAAACTTACCGCCCGTTGGTAAAGCAGTATAAGAATACTGGGTATTGTTATAGGTAAAGCGCAGCACATAGGCATGTAAATGCATCCTTTGGTTTTGGCTACTCGCCTCACCTATCGTTTTTCCGTAGCGCGTGTCGCCCAAAATTGGCGAGGCAATTGTTTTTAATACAACACGCAACTGGTGAGTCTTACCGGTATGTGGTTTTAAAATAAATAAACGACCTTTACCCGCCGTTATATTCAGTAAGCTATAACTAAAAAATTGTGTTATCGCAGGCTTAGTTGTCGTTTTAGATAGCTTCCAATTGCCATTACGAGTACGCAACATATCGCCACATACCAAGCCCTGCTTTTTGAGTGGTTTATCCATACTTATAGCAAGATAATATTTTTCGACATCTCGATGTTGAAACACTTGAGAAAGCACACTAGCAGCGTGTGGATTTTTGGAGCACAGTAAAAGACCCGAGGTGGGTTTGTCGAGGCGGTGTACAGGCGCTATTTGCTTATTATTAAAATCAATCCTAAGTTGCTTAATAAGGCCTTTTTTCGAAGCAGTGCTTGCAGCAGCCAAATGATCATCGTGGTGCTCATCATGAATAGAGACTTCTGGCTGTTTATCGACAACCAGAAAGTCTTCATTCTCATCTATTAAGCGATACAAGCTAGGTGTAATAATAATTTATTTAAACAGGCCTTTTAATTTTTCAACATCGCCTGCTTTAATTTTATCGCCTAGTTTCTCTTGTAGCTTATCTGTTGCTTTTTGTTTTGCTTCTTCGAGCTTTTCTTTAGCCTTAGCTTCTAGCTCACCTTTTAGCAAGTTCTCTAATTCGCTCTTGACAGCTTTTTTAGCACGCGCAAGCAAACCATCCATAATAGTTTGGCTTATTTGTTCAGGTGTTAGCCCGTTCTTTTTATCGCCAATATTTTTTTGCGTATACCCCGGTAGCTTAACGGTACGGCCACCAAACTTTTCAGTCTCCAGCGCAATACTACTATCGCCAATACGAAAGCTTTCTATCATCAGGCGTACGTCTGCTGATTCTGAACTTGAGCTCGAACTAGACTCAGTAGAACCGGAAGAGCTAGATTCGAGATTATCAATAAGCGCTTGAATATTGGTGTCGGTAATATTTTTTTGCTCAGCTCTTAGCGCAATCGCATCGATATACACTTCTTTTATGACTTTTACATCTTTAGGAATAGATTCAATATCTATTTGCAAACCAATATCACCAACCGAGACAATATTATTGCCACTAAAGCCTTTTGGATTAGCGATAGAAAAGCCCTTCAAACTGCCCTTGCCTTCTAACAACTCAATATCGACGGCATTCACCTTAACCGAGGTTTTTAACGTATCCGTACCTACAATTTCAATGGCCTCTTTTACAATCGTATTAATTTGACTTAAGCCAAAAAACAAAAACCCACCAACGACTATCACTAAAACGGCAACTAAGCCTAAGATTATTTTTACTACTTTCATTATCGATTCCTTTTTTATCGTATTTATTTAGAATTACATTGATAAATTTTTTAGGTACGCTCACCCGGTATGATATTAGATGGCTTTTTTATTGACTCTTCGGGTTCTGGCGTATCCAAGCTATCATTTTCGGTCGGTTCTTCTGGCCGTAAATCGTCAATAGTAGAGCCTATTGATTTTTTGGCCTTTTCTAATTCGCCTTCTACCGCATCGAGTAGTGTCTCCCACCCTTGTACAACAGCTTCGTTGGTTTCTTTAAGCACACTATCGAGACTATTTTTTTCCAGTGTAACTATTTTTTCGTTGGCAGCATCCAAAGATTCATTAGCGGCCAATAATTGTTGCTCTAGATTTACATTATCGGCAACGAGTGCTTCGTTTTTATGATAAAAATCATAAAGGAACCACCCTTGAATGAGTACAAAAACAAATAAAACTTTTGCTAGCACCGACCAAAATGTTTTCATCATTAACCTCGGACTAAAAAATTGTTAACAGGCCCAACAAACTGACTATTATTTGTACTGAGCATTTATGAATATCAAGTAGGTTATACTAAAATATTTCGATAGTGTCATAATACCTCAGCTAATCGAATACATCGAGCACAAGATAAAACCGTAAAACAAGGTTTATAATAATGATGTGAAAGGCTTGTTAGCTTAAGTGTACATTACGTCTCATTTATTTTTAGCAAGCAAGAATAAAAACAACGAGAAAAATCCTTTACACCCCTGCGATTTACAAGCTCTATTATAAAGAGGCACTTAATGTTCGACATGATCTCAATCACTGCCATTAACGTTATGGTTCAACTATTTATGCTACTTATTGGCCTAGGCATATTGGCCGTTATAGTGATGTATATTATCGATGTTACACAAACCTCGCAGACAATTCGCCGAAACTACCCTGTTATAGGTCGATTTCGTTACTTTTTTGAGCATTTAGGCGAGTTTTTCCGCCAGTACTTTTTTGCCATGGACAGGGAAGAATTACCCTTTAACCGTGCTGAACGTAGCTGGGTATACCGCGCTGCCAAAAATGTTGATCGAACCATTGCCTTTGGCTCTACTCGCAACCTAACACCCAGCGGAAGCATTTACTTTTTAAATTCGGCCTTTCCTACACTCGACGAAGATGCTGTGGAACCTGAGTTAGTGACAATAGGCCCCAACTGCCAACACCCCTATTCCACTTCGTCCATTATAAATATATCTGCGATGAGTTATGGCGCACTCTCAGCACCTGCTATTAAAGCCCTGTCTCTCGGTGCTAAAAAAGCAGGTTGCTGGATGAATACAGGCGAAGGCGGCTTATCGCCTTTTCACCTAGAAGGCGGTGCCGACCTTATCTTCCAGATTGGGACAGCAAAGTATGGTGTACGTGACTCAGAAGGTAACTTATCTGATGAAAAGCTCAAAAAAGCTGCCTCATACGAACAAGTCAAAATGTTTGAAATCAAGCTTAGCCAAGGGGCTAAACCTGGCAAAGGCGGTATTTTACCTGCCGATAAGGTCTCTTCTGAGATTGCTGCAATTCGCGGTATTAAAGAGGGCCATGCTTCGATTAGCCCAAATGGGCATGTAGATATTAAAAAGCCAGAAGATTTACTGGATATGGTCAATCGTATCCGTAAAGTGACTGGCAAACCCGTAGGTTTTAAATTTGTACTCGGCGAACAAGGCTGGTTTAAAGAGCTATTAGACCTTATGCACACAAAAGGGCAAGACTATTACCCTGACTTTATTACACTCGACAGCTCCGATGGTGGTACAGGCGCTGCGCCACAGCCATTAATGGACTTTGTAGGGCTGCCTTTAAAAGAAAGCCTACCTTGGCTAATTGACCAACTAACCAAATCTGGGCTGAAAAAACATATTAAGGTCATTGCATCGGGTAAATTGATTACACCTTCGTCGGTTGCATGGGCATTGGCTATGGGGGCAGACTTTGTAAACTCTGCCCGTGGCTTTATGTTTGCCTTAGGCTGTATACAGGCTTTACAGTGCAATAAAAATACCTGCCCTACAGGTATTACAACTCACAACAAAAAGCTACAACATGGCCTAGTACCCGCTAACAAAGCGGAGCGCATAGCACATTACCACCATGGAATTAACTATGGTGTTGGTATTATTGCCCACTCCTGTGGTGTATCTAACCCCAGAAAGCTACGCCGAAAACATGTTCGCATTGTGACTGATAATGGCATGTCGATACCATTGGACGAAATGTACCCAGAACCCATTAAGATCATTGAGAATATTTCATAAATAGACAACACTGGCAAAAACTGCTTTAAAAACAAGCATTTGCAGTTAATCACAAACAATAAATGATGCATATTTGATCAGATACTAACAAGAGCCATATATTGACGAATTATTTAAGACTAATCCCTTAAAAGCGCTAGGCATTTAATAACAGTTAGGCTAGAATGCGGCCCTGTTTTGGCGCGGTGGCAGAGTGGTCATGCAGCGGATTGCAAATCCGTCTACGCCGGTTCGATTCCGACCCGCGCCTCCATGTCACTTTGTAAAGATTATTGTAAACTTTACAAAAGCGATCAGTAGGTACCAATACCTACTATAAAAAACTGTCCCTAGCCCGGGTGGTGGAATTGGTAGACACACAAGACTTAAAATCTTGCGACTTAACGGTCGTGCCGGTTCGATTCCGGCTCCGGGCACCATCTATACTTTTTAACTATTCAAAGCCATAGCATTTATGACTTATTTTATTCTGTGGTCGGAATAAAACCGTTCGTCTCGATTGATTCGCTACCTCCCTGTAGCTCACCCTTGCCCTGCAGCACGTAGGAGGGTACTTCAAAAATGCAGGAGCAATTTTTGATCGGGCAGCAAAGCTGTCTTAAAATATTCCTATCTATTAACCTTATAGAAGGTCATACTGATATCGTTATCCATTGCTATAAAGCTCACTGCGTGGTCATAGCACTCAGGTTAGTTCAAACTAACTTTCAAGAAGTTAACCAAAGAGGAATTAATTATGAGTAAAGGACAAGACAGTAAAAAAAACACAAAGAAACAACCACTTTTAACAGCAAAAGAGAAGAAATTAGCAAAGACAGCAGCCAAAAAATCCAAAGTCAATGTTTTGGGTAATTAGCCTTAAGTGGCCATCATTTTTCGATGGCCTTTATTTTACCAGCCCAATAGCGCCAGAATCATTTCGTTAGACAACGATAACTCCACCCTATAATGTCGTCGACACGGCCACGATTTAGTACATCCGAGTATATGTTTTAACTATTGATGATACTTTCATATTCTTCCCTTACGTCTTCATCAATTTTAATTTTTGTAGCTTCTGCCCAATGTGTATTTGAGCCACGCTTCTTGATACCTGAAACCCAATACTCTTCTCCTGATTCTTCATCCATGTGATTTCCAGATATTCCACCTCCTTTTAGTCGATTAAGAACTTTATCTTTATAGTAAACAGTTTTTCCTGATTTGGAAAAAGTAACCCATCCAATATGAGCCGAATAATCATCGATGAATCCGTCTTTATTTTCGACGTACATTACCCGTTTTCTTTCACCTCTTGTCAGCTGGTTTTTCATATCTATCCAATATATAACACCGTCATAACAGGCGAGTTTGCGAGTCCAGCAAAACGTCTTTTTTTTATGCGGTTTTTAAAGGTATTTTGTTGTATACATTTATCAAACATGCTTTTTTACGAAGCTATTGAGCTCAGAAACCGACCGAACGACATGTAGTGATTTATTGACAGATTGTTTTTCCAATCTCTGTAAAAAACTATCATTCCAAAATTTGGGACAAAATTTCAACACCTTATAGCTTTCTAGTGTTCCTTTTAATATCGAACTTCCATCGGGCCACCCCTCAGGCTTTACAAATAATCCTTTTAAGAATCGCTTTGTCACTAACCAGTAGGTAGTGGAGTAAGGTAACTCTATGTAGATCAATGTATCAGCTTCTTCTAGACGCCTATTAAATGAGGCCAATGAATTCATTGGCCCAAAACCTTCTATGATCCAAGCTTTAGATGAGAGAATACGTTCATGAGCTTCAACATAGCTCTGTCTATTTATCTCTTCTCCATTTTCTTTATATAAAATGGAATCTAAGGCATACAATTCTATACCTGTTGCTGATGCTAGCTTTTTGCTTAAAGTGGATTTTCCACTGCCGGGCTTACCGAAAACCGCTATTTTTTTCATTCTACCTCCTTCAACTAGGATTAATAACCTGAGGCAGAAACAAAAAACCCGCCTCTAAGGCGGGTTTGATAAATTTGTAACACATCAACAATCCCACCATTTTTATGGAGTGATAATAATTCGGGCTGTCTGTTGCGTAAAATTCATATTCATTCTTGCATACTGATATACGGACAATTTAATGTCAACTAGATACTTGATAAAAAGATAATTGTTCGAGCATATAACTCCCCTCTTAGCCCCTTATTAGGGTAGCACCTAACAAAGCCTATCAGCCCAGTTACTATTATGCTGCCTATCACAATTCTCTTCTGTATCATACAAAACATGATGCTTGATATTTTTAATGTCGATACCTATACCTTTAAACTCGGCATGAATATGTGCAGCTAATTTATAATTTAAAGTCAACTGCAAATAACTATTAAGGTTTTCATTTGTATCAAATACACATGTAACTTTTAAAGTTTGAGGGAAATTAGTGTAATTAACTGTATGAGTTAACCACTGAAACCCTGCAATATCTTTTAACGCTTTGTCACAGACTTCTGTTAAAACTAGCCGAAGCTGATTATCTATCTTCTTATCAGATTTACGCATATTCTAATGCAGCCTAGGTTTGTGTATAGGGCGGCTGAAGCAGCGCGAAAACCCTCCAGCAGGTGTACATTTGTGTGTTAACATGGCATGCCTATTATGCACTTTAAGTAACATATTTTTTAAATTTATATAGAGGCCTACCAAATAATAGCGACTTTGTTTTAGTAAGAACTACAGCTTTACCTTTTTTGTAAAAAGTAACTCTTGGTATGTATACCCTAACAGGGTTTTTATTTCCATTGTCTAATTTAACCAATATATATAGCCTGTCACCTTCCTCTGTTGGAACACCAGTCAAACTTACAACCGTGCCAGTTACCTCACTTGTTTCACCCTGTGGAGCAATGATCAACCAGATTAAAATAAGCAAAACAGGAATAACAACTAAAAATATAATTTGAAGTGTTTCACGTCGCTCGTTTTTGAAAAAGTCATCAATCTTTTTATTTGTTAAACTCATATTAGTACACAACGCCTATGTACAGCGGTAGGACACGCAATGGAGTGCATGCTGATGTAGCCAGTTTGTCATAAATATCACTCCTTGCTCGTCTCCAGTAATTGATAACGCTCACGCTCTAAGCGTATTTTCAACTGCTTATAGTTGCTTAATTCCGCAACGTGCTGACCATCACCCGCCAGATAATTTACAAACATTAGAACGTTTTCCGCATTTTTATAACCATCGGGCAATGATACTGCCTGCATTGCTGACAACGGCACTACTTCCAAGCTAGCTAAGAGAATCTGCTGCTGATAATTCAGCATAAATTGCCGTTTTTTAGCAAACCACTCGGGTCCGCTTAACGCAGTTAATTCTGGTATTAGTGCTGAGTCGTTAATAAATAGTAAATCCAAGGCCACTGGTAGAGAACGATTAGAATCCGCCGTAGCCTCGACACTCACTTCGCTCAAAGAGTTGCCGGAACAACTCGTCATTAGAAAAACAGTTAGCAATAATAGTATGTAATTTATTGTCTGGCGCACTGAAAACCTCATTGCGCGAGCTCCATTGTAAAATTAATGTTCATAAAATATCCTAGTGTATCGCTTTAATGAATGCGCCTACCTCTTTGGTTAAGTAAGTGCCTACCTTATAGAGGGAGGTTTAGTTTCGAGAAAATGCACGGGAAAAATCATTAAACTCGCGCCGTTAGTCCCACTGCCTCGATCCCCGCAATTGCACAAGCCTCATCGATATCAGGATGATCACCAGAAACACCAATAGCCCCGATGGTTTCATCTCCATCCATAATGAACACCCCACCAGGAGACGGCACTAGACGACCACCAGCCAGATGCATAAATGAATGAAATGCTGGGTTCATGTTTGGCAACCCCTCGAATGCACTTCGCATACTGCGGGTACTAGCTCCAATACCAAGGTTACTCCAAGCTTTCCCCTGAGCAATGTCGGGCCGAAGAAGAGCGCTACCATCCTCTGTTTGAAGAGCAATAACTACGCCTCTAGTATCTAGCACCGCAATACAAATTGGCGCGGCATCAATTGATCGAGCGTGTTTCCTTGCTTCCGATACGATTTGGTTGGCAGTTTCCAGAGTAAGGCCGGCCATTATATTATTCTCCACTTAAGTAATTTTCGTTTTGACTACTACAACCACATAACGCCTCAAGAGCCGACGCGAAATTGATTGACGTGTTAATTTATATTCCAAGAGTAATAGCCAATTCCTTATTATCTACAATGACATCTTTTAAAATCATTCTAGCTACTGTCTGCTTACTGTCAGAATAATTTAGTGTGTATATTGCGTTCTTTTCGTAGTACTCGTTAAGAAACTTTGTAATTGATGCATTTACCTTATTTGTATATTTTGGGTTTATTCCTTGTATCTCAAAATTCTCGATTTTAGGGTTAGTTAGAAAAAACTCCCCATTTTCTGAAGCATATCTAATTCCACCAGATACATCGACAGTCCCTCCAAGGGGTTTGAGATTTTCACCAACAGTTATGTTTAAAACTACGTCTAAACCCGCGTTAACAGAAGAAGAGCCATTTTCTAACCGAACTCTTGGGTTGCTTATCGTTAACTGGAAAATAAAGAAGTAAGTCTTAGTAATTGGTAATTTTTCAGCTAATTTAGTTTGTATCTCTAGCTCAGTTAAACGAACTGAATACTCTTTACCCGAAAAATAAAAGTACGCGCCTATTAACAAAAGTAAAATAACGACAGCGGCGATGAGTAGATTTTTCTTCATAAGTATATCTTTAAATATAACGCCGCGCTCCGCGGCAAGTTTGGAACGTAGCGGAAAGCTTGTCCGACAGCAGCGCCTTGTTAAGTTTTCTGGCATCACTTATCGACAATTATTGTACTTTCCCCCTAACACAAATAAACAGCATCATAGCTGATTGATAGTCGCCAGTAAGCTATTTTTCAGGCGGTTAGTATCCTGTTTTGGTGCATAACCAAACAGCTTGGAATATTCTCGACTGAATTGTGCAGGTTCACGATAACCCACCTCAAACCCAGCTTCTGCAGCAGCATAACCCTCCACAACCATAAGGCGCCTTGCTGCCATCAAACGCAAATGACTTCTAAAACGCATAGGACTTGTCCCGGTAACTGTTTTAAAATGCTTATGAAAACAAGATTGCCCCATTAATGCGATATCGGCAAGATCTCTAGTGGACATTGGTTCAGTGAAGTGATCTTCGATCCACTCAATAGCTTTTCTTATATGGCGCAACCTGCTGCTTGATGTAACCATTTGAGTAAGAACAGAATGAGTCTCCGGATTCTGAAGAAGTCGCCAAATCAATTCTTTTTCAATCAATGGAGATAAAGCATCAATACTCTTTCGGTCGTTCATTGTCTCCGCTAGCCTCACCACCGTATCTATTAACTGATCATCCATTTGCCCTAGTTTTAACCCCGAAGAGATAGCGTTGTTATTATTTGCTTCAACAGATATCGTCATCGATTCGATAATGATCTCAGGCTCCAAATCTAGTTTAAGGCAAATATAAGGATTTTTTTTGTCGCTTTCGTGACGGCTCCAAAAACTGGGAGCTGCACAGAGCCCAACAGGTAGTGAGCAGAATCATAACGATAAGTCTGATGATCAAGCCTTACTTCTTTCACTCCCTGAGCGACTACACATATTGAAGGTTCATATAGAACTAATTCGGGTGCTGTAGGTTCGGAACAGCGCAGAATAGACATTCTAGGAATAGGAGTCTTAAAAATACCATCACTGCGTGCAAACTGCAGCAGCAAATCGGCTAAGTCATTAATTGAACGCATATAAATACTTCCCACCGCTATTTTCGCTGGATAGACGAGAATACATAGACGTGGAGGATTGTACAAGAATGCGAGAAAACCAATATATCGTATTAAAGTGTTTTTTTGACAAAATATCACTTATGCCACTCCATAACTATGAGGGGCCATCACTGAAATACAGGAGATAATTGTATGAAAAACACATGGTTTATCACAGGAGGATCTCGCGGTA
Organism: uncultured Pseudomonadales bacterium; assembly: GCA_947488935.1. Taxonomy (GTDB): domain Bacteria; phylum Pseudomonadota; class Gammaproteobacteria; order Pseudomonadales; family Cellvibrionaceae; genus CANLBN01. Next base: position 395,792 of record CANLBN010000002.1, on the reverse strand, counting down.
TTGGGCTTGAAATAGTAAAGGCAGCCCTTGCGGAAGGAGATAATGTAGTCGCAACTGCACGTAATGTAACAACACTTCAAGAACAATTTAATGCGCACATAGAGCAGTTGGAGTGTATTGAACTAGACGTCCAAAATAGTGCGGCGGTACAAAAAGCAGTGGCAAGGTCTATTGAGCGATTTGGAGGAATTGATATCCTAGTGAACAATGCTGGTTTCGGGCAACTAGGTCACTTCGAGACAATTGAGACTTCGGCCATTGAACAGCAATTTTCCGTCAACGTTTTTGGTTTGATGCATGTAACTCGAGCAGTATTGCCAGAAATGCGTAGGCAACGACGTGGTTATATACTTAACCTTTCATCCATTGGTGGCTCTATTGGGTTTGATGGAGCATCCATATATTGCGCATCCAAGTTTGCTGTCGAGGGTTTTTCAGAAAGTCTTTCAATGGAAGTTGCTCGCTTTGGAATTGATGTCACCATCGTTGAGCCCGGTTTTTTTCGCACTGATTTTCTGGATGCGTCATCGGTGCGCTACGGCCAGATTCAAGTTCAAGACTATGCAGATGCTGTCAGCACCCAAAAATCACAGTATGACAGTTATAGCCATATGCAGCCAGGAGACCCCAATAAATTGGCACAACTAATTGTTAATGTTGCGGGTCTTAGTCAGCGCCCGGCCCGCCTTGTTGCAGGTTCGGATGCTCTTTCAATGTCTCGCGATGCTCTCAATAATCGCATAGAAGAATTAGAAAAGTGGTCTGATTCCTCAGTATCAACGGATTTTCAGGAAGGGTAACCATTTCTTTACTATTCTCATCTCAGGGAATGTAACTTAACGCCGCTAGCAACGGCGGATTTGTAGCGGCGAAGCCGCGGAAAAGACGTCTAGCCCACAACGTGGGCGGTGTTGCCTAGCTTTGTTATGTTTTTACCAACGATTTAAACATTACCAGAGCATCTACGTAGCCTTTAACCGGATGTTTAAATGCTTTTGGTAAAGTACCTACTATGTCAAAACCAAGCTTTCCCCATAAGCGAACAGCACCTTCGTTGCTTGAGGCTACAAAATTGAATTGCATAGCTTTGTAACCCAGCTCTACAGCCGCTTCTTGGGAGTGCTTGCACATAGTGGTTGCCAGCCCTTTACCTCTGGCATTTGAAGAAACCATATAACCACAATTACACACATGATTTCCTGGCCCAGCTTGATTCGCTTTTAAATAATACGTACCTAGGATTTCATTATTTTCTTCGAAAACATAAGTTTTATGAGGTGCATCTAGCCAAATTTTTTCTGCTTGTTCTTTAGTTGTATCTGTTTCATATGCATATGTGTCACCGGAAGCAACTATCTCATTAAAGATAGGCCATATTGCGTTCCAGTCTTCTTTTTTGGCTTCTCTAATAATCATGAGTATAAACTCTCAAGAAACATAACGCCTCAAAAAGCGGCGAACGTTAGTAACGTCCGGCAGCGATAGCTGCAAACTGGTTTGACTTGTTATGTATTAATTAAACATTGGCTTGAAGAAGCTACGTTCAATACTAACTATACATTTTGTACTTTTAGCATATTCATATGCTGCCAAACACTCCCTGTCTTGAAACGAATCTTTACGATATATTTCATAAGCAGCGAGACTAGGAAATGTAAATAATGCCAACGCTACATTATTTGCCCCTTCTGATGGCAAAAAATAACCATGATGCTGGCCACCAAACTTATTCACCAAAGGAATCCATAGCTTTGCATAATTTTCAAACTCTTCAAGCTTGTTTGGATCAACTATATATTTAATATGACAAGTTATCATTTCTTTCCTAAAGATACATAACGTCGCCATAAACGGATGCCGAAGCAACGCGTAGGCAGTCCGGTGGAGGCCATGCTTTTTATGGCTGGAACGAATTTGATGGCCTTGTTATGGCTTTTACTCATTTAAGCACCTCGAATGAGCCTTGTTCATTTAGCGCAACCAAAAACTTAGATTGCACGCCAGAAGTAAAACCCTTTTGAAACTGAATATATATGGTTTTACCACCCAATGAACTGTAACCTGCTTCATAGGTTAACTGAATACCATTTTGATTTATAGCTGGTATTTCTTTAAGTATGCTTTTAGGGAAGTGGTGATTTTTACCAAAAGCATTAACAGTAATAGAAACAAAGACACCATCACTGCTTTTGATGCCAATAATTTCTACTGGGCCTGATTCGCCTATGCCACCTGATTTAATAGTAAATTCAGAAAACGGAAGAACACCTTCTTGAGAAGCATTTGCAGCTATAGATAAAATTAAAGCTAAAGTAATAGTAATTAATTTCATTATTTTAAAGCCAGAACAGTATATTAGGCAGAATTCCAACTATGCAGCAGTTTTTTCTGTCAGTTTTCTGCTATTAATTTCCATTAAATGATATCAAATTCAACAACTTATAACACTTATTTAAAAAAATTATTTACTGTAGAAAAGAAGCCCGCTGGATATGCTGCTCATGGGACCTAAGCCTGTAATTTTAGACGCTTTTTATTATAGCTGTTTTTTTATACAGAATTTTACGATGGTCGTTTTAAATACTTTCTATTTACACGCAATAAAAAACCACTGCAACCTATGTATTACAAGAGCTGATCTAGGTTTTTCAGAAAGTTAGGCGGTGTTTTATAGAGGAACCAGAATAGGAACTATGGTTCAGCATAAGCTAAACCTTGATTAACAACCCTCGTCCATGACTAATAAGCGCTAAAGCTGTGCCCTGCTCTATCTATTTTTGTCGCTATCGATAACGGCTATACACTCTTTCCATAAAGCCTTCTTTTCGCATTGATTCCAAAATAGTGTTTAGGGCTTCAATAATACTATCTGGCGTTTCTTTATTAAAAGCGATATACATTTGAGTTTTACGAACGGTAAATACTTCTTTTAATTGGGTAACACCGTTTTGTTTAGCCAAATATGGACCATATAAACTGCCCGATATCCATAGGTCAATACGCTCGCGCTCTAGTTTTAAAACATTTAAATAATCACGAGGAACTAGCTCTGTAGTAATACCTGCATCTTCCATAATACTTACTGCAACAGACCCTCCGTATGCTCCAACCGTATAATTTTTTGCATCCGCTATACGAGAAATTAAAATATCACGATCACTAGAGGTAAATAAAACATAGTTATTATCGGCTATTGGGCCAACCCATTTAAAGAGTTCTTCCCTAGCAGGAGTTCGAGTCGTTGAGAATACTCCAGTGTACACTGTTTGTTGAGCAGCTTGATAAGCTCGTTTCCAAGGAAATAGTTTTAACGTATAAGAATACTCAGAACGGCGCATTAACTCCTTAACAATTTCTGTAGAGGCACCCCCTATTTGATTAGCTTTATTTTTGCTAGTCAAGCTTAAATCAATATTATAAGGGGGATAATGTTCTGTGGTTAAATGAATAGCTTGAGATTGAGCATGCATAGATAGAGTAAAAACCAGAGAGGCAATAAAAGCTAAGGCAAATTGTTTTTTTCGGATGTAAAAGATAGAGAGAAATTTAAACATGGGGTTATTCGCTTATAGTTATAGATTTATTATTCTCTTATTATCGACAGACAACCCGATAATAGATTAAGCCCTATAGAGTAAGTCGCTGTAGTAAGCGGGGTAATTGTCAACAAATAGCTTAGAAACCCATAAATAAATATGTAACGTGCATGAGTCTCTAAGCTTTAAAGTAGATAGTTAGCGCGTTATCTCTCGTATTGGTAACTTTCTTTATTTGTATCGCCAGCGTACACGTCGGTATCTAGCTCACCTTCGGTTTTACTAATAATGACAGACACCATTAAGTCACCACAGACATTGACACTCGTACGCGCCATATCAAGAATACGGTCAATACCCGCTACGATGGCCAGACCTTCCAGCGGTAAGCCAACAGTCGTTAATACCAGTGACAGCATAATTAAACCCGCACCAGGCACACCAGCAGTACCAATGGAGGCAAGAGTTGAGGTCATAATAATTAATAAGTAGTCGGACATGCTTAAGTCAATACCAAAGGCTTGCGCAACAAATAATGCACACACACCTTGATAGAGAGCTGTTCCATCCATATTAATCGTAGCGCCCAATGGCAGAACAAAACTCGAAATACTTTTAGAAACACCTAGCTCTTCACGAGAAGCTTTGATTGTTGCAGGTAATGTGCCCGAGCTACTTGTTGTAGTAAAAGCAATAGCGGCAGGATTAACAAGGCCACGCAAATAATTTACAGGGTTTAGGCGGCCAACAATGCTAATAATGCCAGAGTAAATCACCAGCACATGAAGAATACAGCCCACATAAACCAGCATGATTAGTGTGAGTAATGGCAATAAAATATCCAGACCGTATTTACCTGCAACCCATGCAATAAGGGCAAAAACGCCATAGGGAGCAAACTTCATTACTAATGCGGTTAATTGATACATGGCCTCTGCAAGGCTTTCAAATACTGCAACAGCAGGTTTGGCTTTTTCACCAATCAAAGCCAGAGAAATACCTAAACCTAAAGCAAAGAAAATAATCTGTAAAATATTGCCAGACGCAAGCGCGTTTATAGGGTTTTTAGGAATAATATTTAATAAAGTTTGTACTATAGGTGGCGCTTCTTTACCCAAACCAGCAGCCCCTTCGACACTCATATTTAAGCCCGCACCCGGTGTAAATACTGTAGCAAGAAACAAACCTATAGTAATGGCTGCGGCTGTCGTTAATAAGTAAATAACGACAGACTTCAAGCCAATACGCCCCATCTTGCGCGTGTCTTGAATAGAAGTTACTCCAACGACTAGTGAACAAAATACCAGAGGTACAATTAACATTTTAATGGCATTAATAAATAAAGTTCCAATCGGTTTGATGTACTCAGCATTGGGGCCTAAAATGGCACCGGCAATGACTCCCAATACCATACCTATTAGTATTTTTTGCCAGAGAGGCATTTCTTTTTTACCTGCGGCTGCGATGTATGTTTGACTCATAATTAAACCTCTTTTTATCATTAGAATAGAGTTATTTCTGAACAGGAATTATTTTTTATAAAGATGGTTCGATACTAATAACTATTTTTTTATTATTTTTATTAACGCGTTAATCGAGCGTTAGGGCGTACCATATTTTTAGGTTGTAAATAATAGGTAAGCTCTTTTTCATCCATTAGATTCTCGTCTAGCACTAGATCTAATACACTGCTGCCAGTAACCAGTGCTTTTTTTGCTATACGAGTCGCATTTTCATAACCTAAGTAAGGGGAAATCGCCGTGATAATCCCAATACTGTTATTTACTTGGTCTCGACAATGTTCCTCGTTAGCCGTAATACCGCTAATACAACGAGTGTTTAACATGTTCATTGATTTTGTAAGCAGGCGAATAGACTCCAGTAGTTTGTAGGCAATGAGTGGCTCCATTGCATTAAGTTGTAGCTGCCCTGCCTCTGCGGCAAAAGAGATTGCTAGATCATTACCTATGACTTGATAAGCTACTTGATTCATTGCCTCTGGAATTACTGGGTTAATTTTTCCTGGCATAATAGAGCTACCTGGCTGCTGAGCAGGCAAGTTAATTTCTGCTAAACCGCAGCGTGGCCCCATACTCAATAAACGTAAATCATTAGATATTTTCGACAGCTTAATCGCCAAGCGCTTAAGCATGCTAGAAAATAAAACGAAGGCACCCATATCTGAACTGGCTTCAATTAAATCCGTTGCTAGAGTAAATTTGATATCGCTCAGCCTCGATAAATGCTCTACAACTAACTGTGCATAATCTTCGTGCGTATTAATGCCTGTACCAATAGCAGTACCGCCCAAGTTGATTTCTTTTAATAACTCCGACAAGTCAGCAATACGCTGTATGTCTTCACTCAATGTAGAAGCATAAGATTGAAACTCTTGCCCCAAAGTCATGGGTACAGCATCTTGCAATTGTGTACGCCCCATTTTGATGACATCACTAAACTCGTCCGCCTTGAGGCATAGAGTGTCTCGCAATGAATACAGACTAGACACTAAATCACTGTGTTGTAACAAAATAGATAAACGCACTGCCGTGGGATATACATCATTGGTAGATTGAGAACAGTTGATATCGTTATTAGGATGGAGCAAGGCGTAATTTCCTTTTCTCTCACCCATTAACTCTAAACCTACATTGGCAATAACTTCGTTTGCATTCATATTGGTTGAGGTCCCCGCCCCTCCCTGAATCATATCAACGACAAAGTCCTTATCATGATGGCCGCAAATAATTTTATTGACTGCCGCTTCAATAGTTTGTGTTTTACTATCATTTAATAAGCCCAATCCATTATTTGCTTTGGCACACGCCAACTTAACTAGCCCCAATGCACGAATTAGTTCTGGAAAATGACTAATTTGAACACCAGACAAATCAAAATTATTACAGGCTCTTTGAGTTTGAATACCATAGTAAACGTCACTGGGTACATTTAACTCGCCCAATAAATCTTTTTCTCTACGAAATTTATCGGTACATATTTCTTTTTCACACAACATGTTTTTTCCTTTTATAAACCTTTTTAAAAAATTATTATTGTTTTGATCAATATTTTTCACCACAACTTAAGTAAAGCTAGGCACACATAAAGACTCGATTGTCGGCGCAGTGATTGTGGGCGTAGCTGATGTGGTTTTTGATAACGTAGTTTTTGGTGGTGCAGTGTTTTCGATAACAAGATCACCGTTATAACTTGCGTTAAACCACTGCACGCATCGCTTTGCGAGGGCTAAATTACTGTCAATAAACAGAGCATCTGGGTCGAGTACAGAGGGGATCTCGGTACATCCCAATATTACAGTTTGTACTCCACGCAGCTTTAAATTCTCGATCTCTTGCAAAAAAATTGCTCGGGCAGTCGCTGTTTTCCCTGCTTTGGCAAAAGCAATGCCTTGCATAATTTGCTCTTGAGCTCGCTCATCGGGTGTGACTACTGTCCACCCTTGCGTACTCAAACGTGTTTGATAAATAGACGATTTAACCGCGCCACTGGTTGCCAAAAGACCCACAACCCTTTCTGTTCTGCTAGTAGAAGCTATAGGCAAACTCTGTAGCTGTTGATGCACGGCGTCTACAATATGCAATATTTTTATATCGCTACAATCGCTTAATTGTTCATACCAGTAGTGCGCAGTATTGCAAGGGATAGCAATAATGCTTGCCCCCATTGACTGTAACTGGAGAATGCCACGGCTCAATTGAGGCAATGGACTCTCGGCGCCATACATAATATGTCTAGAGCGATCTGGGATCTGAGGGACAGACCATGTCACTGTAGGAATATGCCGTTGATCATTTTCGCCATTGGTTTGCTCTACCACCTTTTTCAAAAAATCAACGGTCGCTAATGGCCCCATTCCACCCAAAATACCTAACACTTTTGCCTCGCTATTCAATTAGTGCGGGCAGTTTAACTATTTCAATTTGTGGCAACTAATGCTATTTTTAATTTATCAATGCAAAATTTGCATAACAACAACGATAACTGGTAATGAAGTAGAAACGATGAGAAATATCAACAAATGAGGTATACCTATGGACATTGAATGGATGTATGATTTTCTTGAGCTCGCATCGACTAGAAACTTTACGACGGCAGCTAAAAACCGCAATCGCAGCCAACCGGCATTTAGCCGACGCATTTTGGGTTTAGAGCAATGGGTAGGTGCTACCTTAATTGACCGCTCAGTACACCCTTTTATTCTGACAAAAGAAGGGGAGCATTTCCGCCAAGCAACATTGGAGATAGTCAAACAGCTGCAACATACGTTGAATGAATGTCGGAAGTCTCAGCGCACAGGTGAGGATTTTATTAAATTTACCGCTCTACACACTTTGGCAATAAATTATTTTGCTGAGTGGATGGCCGATATTCACCGTGATTTTTCTCCAATTCATACAACCATGGATGCGAATAATCTCTTGGACTGTGTCGAATTACTACAATCTCGACGAAGCGAATTTATGCTGTCTTACACTAGCACCTCTATCCCTTCATTACTTGACCCTTCCGATTTTTTATCCTGCAAATTAAAAAGCGACCAATTGATATTAGTCAGTGCGGCCGATAAGAAAGGCAAGCCCCTTTTTAAGCTTAATAAGAAAAAGCCTATCGACTACCTTGCCTACGAGCCCAATTGTTTTATGGGTAAAATGACAGGGAAGATCATTAGCAGCGAATGTGCCGACTATGAACTGAATTGTATCTACGAAAATGCTGTCGTTGAATCGATTAAAGCGATGGCCGCTCAAGGAATGGGGATTGCTTGGTTGCCACGTATCTGTATTCAAAGTGAGCTTGACAGAGGTGACTTAATAAACATTGGCAATCAATCTTTATCAATGGATTTAGATATTATACTGTATCGCTCAGCACATCGTTTATCTAACCAAGGAGAGAGCTTATGGACATATCTCAACAGATAGTTGTGAGATTATAAAACCGGAATAATTGCAGCCAGATAAGCTTTAATAATTTTAGCAAAGTACTTCTATGCAAAAATAATAGCGAGTAAACAATGAGAAATACTATTGACCCTGCCTGAATTATTAATAAATCATCACTTAGCCAAAAATGTTTCTCGCAATATTATTTTATCGTCTACTTCTATTTCAAATACCCAAGAGCCCTTGGCAGCTTCCCACTCTTCTTCAACAAACCAGCTCATAGTATTGGTGTAAGTCTCTCCCTGTCTTACACAACGTGAACCCAACCATTCAGAAGAAAAATCACTGGTTTTTCCACTTGGCGAAACTATTTCTGGATAAGTTATATACTGAGCAATATCGAAACATTCTTTTCCGGGTATTGGCGAAATAGAATACACTACGCCAAATCGTGTACCCACAGCTATATCGATAATCCTTGTTTCGTCTATAACTTCCACTGAGTCACATTCAAATTCAGCTATTGTGTCTGAATCTGAGCTGACGACTTCATCGCAGCCTAAAGCATCGACGTACCCACCTTTGAATGACAGGTATTTCTTTTGCATATCTAGACTAGAGCAGGCAGACAAAAATAGTACGATTACAATAAAACATCTCTTCATATTTATCTCTTTTTTGGAGAACTCCGTATTTTCTAGCCTAGCTTTTTAAATGTATTACAGCTATCCATACCACCATAGTTTTAATTAAAGCACACTCACTTTATAACCGGCGCGAGGAAAGTGTATGTGAAGGTTACCGGCCTCTTCATCGTGTCGGTGAAGTGTAATGGTTTTTTGATTGGAAGTGACAAGCGTACCTTTTACGGGTTGCTCGCCTCCATCTACATCGGGCGCGATGGCAATTTGCATAGATGGCTTTAATCCTTGAGGGTCTTGAGCGTCGCTACTACCTGTAACGGGCAATGCAATTGGTTCACATTCACTGGCGCGTGTAATTGCATCTTGCGGGGACATTGGAGAGGATGTTCCGTGACCGAGTTGACGCACATTTTCTTCCCAGCGCTCAAGCGCCGGAAACTCCGATAATAATATCGGCCCTTGCGCGCAGCGCCCGCGCAAAAACCATACAATATGATAAATTTGTGCATCGATCGCAGCTGGCTTATCGCCAAATAAAAAATTGCGCCCGTCGGATAGTTGTTCGTTCAAATGATAAAAAGGCGTTCTGATTTGCGAAACAAGATGCGGTAACTTTGCACTTGCTTGCTTCAACTCCTCTGCCCAGTTAGGCCCCATGTAAAGCCTACCGCGATCTTGTGCAAAATCCGCAGGTAGTTCTTCGATATTAGACCCCAAAACAATTTGTACTGCTTGGCTAAAAAATTCGCCGTCGGTCCAGCGGCTTAATGCCCATGCTAGGCCAGCATCTTTGCTAGGATAAAATGTTGGCGATGGAATGCGCCGCTCCAATTCATAAATAATACATTGGCTATCACAATAAATATCAGCGCCTATCTGAACAACAGGCGTGCGGCGATATCCTCCGGTAAGCTGAGTGAGGAACGGTTTCGGTACAATACGCGGAATCTCTACATCCCGCCAAGCGACTCCTTTTATTCCAAACGCTACACGGGCTTTTTCGGCAACAGGAGATTGCGGATAATTATGAAGGATTATTTCGTCTGCGGAATTTATCATTAATTTACCCCTAAATTATAAAATTTTATTTAAAGCAACAAGCACTCTAAGAATATAAATTTAATGTGTAAGTGATGTAGAAAAAACATTGATAACGACAACGCCTATAACGATTAAGCTCATACCAATTACGGCTGCTAGGTCTAGCTTTTGTTGATGGAAAAAATACGCCACAATCGATATCAGTACAATACCCAAACCAGACCAAATAGCATAGGCAACACCTACCGGAATCGTTTTTAAGACGATCGACAAGCAATAAAATGCAACACCATAACCCAGTACAACAACCATACTTGCCAGTGGTTTGGTAAAGCCTTCAGAAGATTTTAAGGCACTTGTTGCAATAACCTCTGCGATTATCGCAACGCCTAAGTAAAGATAGCCCATTATTTATAAAGCTCTTTTAGTCGTTTATGCTTTGTTCATAAATTTACGTTCTTCTATATTAACTTTAATTTTATCGCCTGTAGAGATATGTTCAGGTACTTGTACCGTGACACCTGTTGATAATAGCGCTGGCTTTGTTCTCGACGTCGCCGAGCCACCTTTAATAGATGGGTCCGTTTCCATAACCTCTAACTCGACAGAGGTTGGCATATCGAGCGCTACCGGCACGTCGTTTACGATAACAACTTGTACCCCTTCTGTGGCTTCATTAATGAATAATATTTCATCGGCGATTGTCTCTTTATTGAGATTGTAAGGTGTGTAATCTTCCGTGTTCATAAACACGTATTCATCTCCGTCGATATACGAGAACATAACCGGTTGGCGAATAAGGTCAGCAAGGTTGAGGGTATCAGAGTCCTTAAATGTCTCATCGATTTTACCGCCAGTCACCACATCGTACATACGCATGCGATAAAGGCTGCCACCTGCTCTACCTTGAGGCACTGAACGCTCGATGTCTCTGACTATATATGTATTGCCGTTATACTCAATCGCGGCATTTTTTTTAATTTCACTGGCTTTTGGCATTCGTTTAAACTCAACTTATTTTTGATTAACATTATCTGACTATTATACTAATAAAATCGTAGTGGTGGTTGTGGATCTTCTTTTTTCTTAAACCAACGATGAGTACTATAAAGCTCCCAAATAATTAATCCGCAGTAATATATCAAAGAGGCTGCAAAGGCAGTTTTTGGTATTTCAGGAAATATACCTTTGACATTAAGAGAAGCTAGATACCCCGACTCGGCTAAATACCTCTGAGTTAGCCCAAAATCGGGGATAAGGTTATCATCGATAACCACAGCCATTATAGAAAGCATATAGAGCACCACGGCGACCATTGATGATTTTCTGGCTTGCCATACCTGCTCTTCGCTAGGGTCAAATAGCAAGACACTCATGCGAGTGAAAACAACCATCGCATAAACATATAAGAGAATATTATTGGGCATCGCTGCATTGAATGCGAAAGCAAATAAACCATAAAATACAGCAAAAAATAGCCAAGCTTTTCTCTCTGTAAAAAAAGACATAAACACACCAGAATGAACCAGTATGAACTCAAAGGCCATTAATACTGCAATACTAAGAATAACGCTGTGGCTTACTAACGCAGGCTCGTGCCAAATGGACCATATTTCATAAATTAAAAAAGAATAACCAACAATAATAATTAGAGCAGAGATGAGGCGAGACATTTTTAATAATTTTCCCTAAGATTTTTACTTATTCTTTTTATACTTGCCGTTTAGCCAGAGCTAATGTGCCATAGAGGTTTTTTTATGATTGTCACTAATCAGCTGTAAGCTTTCTTCGGCAAAACCAACACCGACCTCGGTGTAAAAATTAAAGACCTTATCAACACCCGCCTCTAATAAGCGCTGCCTATCATCTTCGTAACGGGCAATGGCTGCCAATTGGCCACCAAAACCAACGCGGTCTAGTTGGTCGTGTATTTCTAGTACATCCTCCATAGACGGCAAGGCAATTAAAATTAACTCCACACAGGATAAATCGAGATTTTCCCATAAATCAGAATCTTCACCATCACCCAGCATGACCTGCATGCCTTTATCCTGTAGTTTGATAATACGTTGAGGGTCAGCATCCATTCCCCACACCTGCTCTTTTAGTTGTTGGCTTAGCGCTAGATAAGCCCCTGTACCTACACGCCCCATACCAAGGACAATAATTTTAGCGTTGCTAGGCATGAGATAGACATCTTCTTTTAAGCGTTTAGGGTGTTCAAAGTATCTTAATTTATATCCATTGTTGGCATATTGATTGTGAGAATGGCGATAAACACTGCTGGTAAAAATAAAGGAAAAAGCCGCAGCGACAGCAATAATCACTAGCCAGTCATTTTGTAACCAACCTGCGTTAACACAAACAGCGACAACAATTAAGCCAAATTCACTGTAGTTGTTAAGTACCATGCCAGATAAAAACGCTGTGCGCGCTCGTAGCTTAAGGCGAGTGAATATCGAAAAGAATAATGTGATTTTAAGAATTAAAAAGACACAGAGAATACCACCAGCCAGCAATATATCCATGTTTGGCAATTTAGTAAAACCAATGGATAAAAAGAAACCAATAAGGAATAGATCTTTAAAGCTTAGCAAGGCTTTTGCAAGCTCTATAGATTTAGTGTGCGCACTTAACATCATACCGATAACAAGTGCGCCTAAATCCCCTTTGACACCGACATATTCAAATAGCTCGTAAGCACCAAATGCCAAAAAGAAACCCGTTAAAGGGAGTAGCTCGGCGTGGCCTGACTGCTCAAGTAATTTATTGAGTAAAGGCCTAATTAATATCAATGCAAATAGCCCCAAAGCAAAAACCGATGGGATTTTTCCACTGGTAGCCACTAGGAAGATCACGGCAAAGATATCTTGTAAAACGAGTACCGCAAGCGCAATTTTTCCATGGCGTGTGCGTATTTCTCCATTTTCTTCTAATACTTTAACAACACAAACAGTACTACTAAAACTTAAACCAAAAGCCAGTAGCAACATACCGCTTGTCGATAGCTCGACAAAAAATGGGAGCGCAATTATCTTTAGCAAAAACAATAACGCGGTAATACTGACTATCCAAATAGCAGTAACAGAAAACGTAGTGACGTATACTTCGGGCTTTATCAATGAGCCAACATTGAGTTTTAAGCCAATAGTAAAAAGCATTAAGGTAATGCCAATATCGGCTAAGGTATCTAGGTTAGCACTTGGCTCTACGCCAAATCCATTGAGCAAAAAGCCCGCGATTAGATAACCTACCAAGGGAGGCAAGTTAAAAGCCTTAACGCCTAGACCACATAAAAATGCAAAAAAAATCCAGATAAATTCCATATAAACCTTACAACAAATATGATCTATAAAAATAGGTTATTTAACAATCAGCGATGTATACCATACTACAATACCGATATTGCCCTGCCCTTTTACACAGTAACATTAAGCCTCTAATAATTCGTGGCGATTTTTCACACTGTCGTTAAACCCATAAAAGCCGGGCATTTTTTATGGCATATATAAATAGGCGTATTATTGTTCCCATAAATAATCCGTCTTTTTATTATTTAGGTGCTTGTACTTAAATATTTTTAGTAACACATAATCACTGAGAAAATGAGTATAAACTGAGAACAAGCTACGCACGTCAACAATGATTCACTCAGTCTCAAATTAGAGATTTTCTTATATCAATAAGCTAAGTACTGTTATAGGCGCTATTATAGATTGCCTAAGCCTTCTCTAATACTATCTGATATTGATAGGTATCCATAGCCCTCGCCTTTGATACTTTTTTAGCTTCCATCAATTTTTGCTCATTTTCTGTTTTGCGATTAATCAGCCGGTCCTTTTGATTAAGAGGATGCCCCTGAAAATACATCTGGGTAGTCAGCTCAATATAGCCACGCTTAGAGATTTTGTAGTGAATATGTGGCGGGCGCGACCAACTCCCCGATACGGGGTAAGCACCCGGCATAATGGTTTTAAAACGGAAGCCACCTTGCTTACCGCTACGTGCAATCGCCCAGCCCTGAAAGTTGGGATCTAAAGGCGCAGGATTAGTGTCATGCGGGTGAGCATATCGACCCGCCGCATTGGCCTGCCATAACTCGACAGTTACATCTTCAATTGGCGTACCTGCAGTATCAACGACGACCCCTTCTATAAATATAAGCTCTCCAGCAGCTGGACTAGTCTTGCCCTCTATATGTGTTAAATCAAAGTCCTTGTCTTTTTGTGGCGTAATCGGATAAAAGGGACCAGCAGTCTCTGCAGGGGTTTTTGCTTGTTCGGTATTATTAGCCCCACTATATAAAGGCGCTAACGCACCAGACAACAAACCCATTTTAATAAAATTGCGTCTATCTGGTTGTTTCATTGGCTATACCTTAATTGGTAGATTTAATTAATCGGCCTTGGGGCATCACTGTAGATCTACACTCATTGTTGTATACAAGACAATCAAGGAGTCCCTAACTAACCCCAAAGGCTTCTGCATGAGTCTACCATGGGTTTAGGTAAAACGTGGCCGTCGCCCTTAACAACAGGCACAAAGCAGTATAGCCCCATATTTTTTTACCCAGGCCCGAGTTACTCACACTGTAAGGGCAATTTACGCATATATTTTGGTTTTTATTTGTATTTTCACGCACTATAGCTAGGCTAAAAAGAGGGCTATAAGATAATTATCAAAATGAAGGACGCTACTATTATTTCTAACGAGAAAAAGCTATCGGTACTCTACCGAGTAGAGCCCGGGTGCTTAGGCCCCGATGGAATGAATTACATCAAAGATTTCTGCGAGTATGCCTGCGATAAATTTATGAATCACCACGATAGCTACGTGTCTTACGAATTTACCCCTCGATTTGATAAATCACTCGCTGAGATGGAGTATTCGATTAATCAAAAACGCCTAAATACCGAAAAGGCCGGTCAGTATATGTCGCTGTTCGCACAAACGTTGACAAGTTTTGAAGATGACATAGAAGAACAAATAACAAGCTTGATCGATACGTTCTTTAAGCGTTAACCAGCAAGCTATAGCGATAAACTACATATCTGATTTCAAATCTGGCCAAGCGGCTTTTAAATAAATAATCATCGACCACAATGTAAGAATCGCGGCTATATAAAGCGCTACATAACCTATTGATTGTAAAATAGAAGGGTCTGCGGGGTTATCGAGCAATAAGACCACAATTGATGTCATTTGTAAGGTGGTTTTTACTTTACCCAGCATAGACACTGCCACACTGGCTCTTTTACCAAGCTCTGCCATCCATTCACGCAGAGCAGAAATAACGATCTCCCGTCCTATAATGATAACCGCAGGCACAGCAAACAGCGGTGTATTGTGTACCTCTACGAGGAGTACCAAGGCAACCGACACCATGAGTTTATCTGCAACAGGGTCAAGAAAGGCACCAAAGGCGGTACTTTGGTTGTATTTACGAGCCACCCAGCCATCTAACCAATCGGTAATGGCCGCTAGCAAAAAAATACTACCACAGGCCAAAAAACGCCATTCATAGGGCAAGTAAAAGACCACAACCAGCAGTGGAATAAGGATAATTCGTAGGAAAGTCAACTGGTTAGCAAGATTCATTAATAAGTTACCTTAGATTACAGGGATACACGTTACTCATTACGCAAGGCGCTGTAAATATCTTCGGCAATTTTTTTACTAATACCGGGCACTTTTAACAAATCGGCTACCGTTGCCTGCTCGATAACCCGAAGGCCACCAAAGTGCCTCAATAGCTCCTTTCGGCGTTTAGCACCCACACCTGGAATACCTTCTAGGCTTGATGTTTTGCGCTTTTTATCACGGCGTTGCTTATGCCCTGTAATGGCAAACCGGTGAGCCTCATCACGTATTTCTTGTAATAAGTGCAGCGCGGGTGAATCGCCATTTAAGGTTTGCTCTCGCCCATCAGTAAAGACCAGAGTCTCAAACCCCGCTTTACGCGTTGTACCTTTAGCAATGCCTAATAACATCACTTGATGAACACCTAATTCATCCAGCACCGCTTTTGCTGTACTGAGCTGCCCTTTACCACCATCAATGATAAGTATATCTGGGTGGGCACCTTCGCCCTTTTGCAAACGAATATAACGGCGAGTTAACGCCTGATTCATCGCGGCATAATCATCACCGCCGGTTATACCCTCAATATTAAAGCGTCGGTAGTCTGACTTTAATGCACCTTGTTGATTAAAGACGACACAGGAGGCAACGGTTAATTCACCACTACTATGACTGATATCAAAGCACTCTAAACGCTCGGGCATTTCATCTAAACCGAGTATCTCTTGCAGGGTTTGAAAACGTTTTAACAAGCTTGCTTTAGTGCCTAAATGTTGCAGCAAATTTTGTTCAGCTGCACTAATGGATATTTGTAGCCATTTTTGTCGCTGTGAAATAACCTTAGACAGTAGCTTAACCTTACGCTCGACTTTGTCGCTTAGTGCATCCGCGAGCACTTGTCTTTCTTCGTCGGGTATTTGCTGGTTAATAATAATTTCATTCGGTACCTCACGCACACCACTGGCTAAATAAAATTGCGCCATAAAGGCTAACAAAAACTCTTGCGCTGAGCCATCTAGCTTGTCTTCTTGTAAATAGCTTTTACTTCCCAGTATTCGCCCATCACGGATAAACATGACATGAATGCACACTTGTGTTGACTGCTTTGAAAGCGCAAAAATATCGATACTACCAGAGCCCGACTCCATATCGTGATCGGATTGAATTCGACGCAAGGCACTTATTTGGTCACGCAGAATAGCCGCTTTTTCAAATTCCAAACCCTCAGAGGCACTTTCCATTTTATCGGCAAGCTGCTTCATTAAATTATTCGATTGTCCTTTTAAGAACATTTTCACATGATCGATATCTGCTTGATAATCCTCTGGTGAAATATAATCAACACAGGGGGCAGTACATCGGTTAATTTGATATTGGAGGCAAGGACGACTTCTATTTCTAAAAATGCTATCTTCACATTGGCGCACTCGGAATGTTTTTTGTAAAAAGTTTAACGCTTGAAAAACAGCACCTGCATTAGGGTAAGGCCCGAAGTAGTCGCCCTTTTTCTTACGAGAACCGCGATGAAAAGCAATGCGAGGGTATGCATTATCAGAAATTATAATATAGGGGTAAGATTTATCGTCACGTAAAAGTATATTATAAGGTGGCTTGAGTGCTTTAATTAAATTCTGTTCTAGCACCAATGCCGTCGATTCAGACTCTGTTATCGTCACCTCAATAGCAGCGATCTTTTTAACGAGTGACTGCGTTTTAACGCTTAATCCAGCTTGACCAATAGAAGACTCGTCAGATAACAAACCTCGAAAGTAACTTGAGAGTCTATTTTTTAAGTTTTTAGCTTTGCCTACATATAAGATTTTTTCACTGGCATCAAACATTTGATAAACACCTGGACGGGTGCTTATCGTACTCAGAAATTGTTTATGATCAAAAGAAGGATCAGGCATTAGCAAAATGAGGTAAAAGTTTTATTCCAGTGTATCGATATCAAACGCTTTATGCTTTATGGCAAAATGAACAAGTTCAACGTCGTTAGTAATATTAAACTTTTCAAAAATTCTATATCGATAACTATTAATTGTCTTCGCACTAATATTGAGTTTCTCTGCAATTTCAGGTGCCTTTTCTCCACGTACGATCATCATTGCTATCTGCAATTCACGCTCGGATAAATGCTCAAAAGGCGAGTCGAACTGATTAACAAGGTTAGTGTTTTTCAGTGCGAGTTGTTGTGCTATTTCTTGGCTAAAGTAAGGCTTACCTGAGACGACTATTTTAATTGCTTTAATGACCTCGGCAGGGTCAGCTCTCTTCGTTAAATAAGCAAAAGCACCTGCTTGCAGTAAGCGGCTTGGATAAATATCGTCTTCGCAAGAGGTGACTGCAATAATCTTAATACTTTCATTTTGGGCCAAAATTCTCTTGGTCGATTCAACACCCCCAATGCCTGGCATTTTAACGTCCATTAGCACAACATCTGGGTTTAGCTCACGCGATAAGCGAATAGCTTGCTCACCGCTGTCGGCTTCGCCCAGTACAGAAAATTCATCAATATCATTGAGAATTCTGACCAAGCCTGTACGCATTAAATCATGGTCATCAACTACTAATATTTTAATCACTTGCATAACTACTACTTTTTATTGATGAGGCAAATATTGCCTTATTTTTGCATCAGCGTACAGGCCTTTATTGTTCATACACTTTATAAAGTACCATTGAATTATTTCTACGCTGTTTACTATTCGTGTATATATCGATAGGTGAGATTTATTCTCTCACCGGTTTTTGCGGCAACCTTAGGCAGTTGATGCTGCCAATAATGTTGCAGCTGCCCTGACATAAGCAGCAAAGACCCATGGGCTAAAGCTATTTTAGTGACTTTTGCCTGCTCTTGATAACGGTGGCGCAACTGAAAGACTCTTTCGGCTCCTAGGCTGAGTGATGCTATAGCAGGGTTTTTTCTGAGTTCGGGCTCATCATCACTATGCCATGCCACACTATCGTCGCCATCCCTATAGCAATTTACTAGTACACTATTAAATGTAAAGCCTGTTTCAGCTTCGATTTCGCCCTTTAATTTTTTTAATAAGGGAAGCCAAGGTAATGCTCTAAAACGATGACCAGAATAACCATAATCTCGACCTTGATCTCCATACCATGCATTGAGCCTTGGTATAGCAATAGATCGACCATACATATTCAATACAGAGCGCTGCCATTGCACTGTTTTTTTAAGCTCAACAAAAAAATTATCGGCATCATCTGCTCCTAACCAATTAGCATAGTAATCTAGCTTACCATCGGTTATAGGCAGTGATTCATGAGAAAGTTCAAATAGTGAAGACTGGCTTTGCATAAATACTCGTACTAATCATCATTACATGCTGATTAAAACACTTATAAATAATGTGGGATTACGGCCTTTGTTTTTATTAGCTTAAAAGCACTTTATAGTAATTGATTAGAGTTGAATAGGTTCAATTTCAAGATTTACATGAAATTTGTCAAAGATAGATTCTCGAACTTTATCAACAAAGCCCAAAAGTTGCTTTGTGGTACAGTGATTAGGATTCGTAAGCACTAATGCCTGATTATGGTGCATACAAATATTATCGAGCAATTTACCTCGCCAACCGGCTTGGTCAATTAGCCAGCCAGCCGCTAATTTATATTTGTTATTCGGCATAGGGTATGCAACAACTGCTGGATATTCATCGCGAATTTTTCTGTAAATAACCTCACCAACAATTGGGTTTTTAAAAAAACTGCCCGCATTGGGTATTTGTTCAGGGTTAGGTAGTTTATGTTGGCGAATAGCGATAACAGCAGAAGCAATATCGAATGGTGACAATGTGCCTTTATCGACTTTATTTTTATCCAACTGCTCTAGTAAAGCAGGGTATTCTACGTGGAGTTTTGGCTCCTTACTCAAGGTAAGCGTAACATGAGTAATAATGACTTTATTTCTCATACTTTGCTTAAAAATACTATCTCGATAAGCAAATAAACAATCGCTATTGTCCAATACAAATGGGGTATTGTTTGAAATATAAAGTCCCTCTACCCGCTCTAAACAGCTCATCAACTCAACGCCATAGGCACCAATATTTTGAATAGGTGCCGCACCAATAGTGCCCGGGATTAATGCTAAATTTTCTATGCCATATAAGTTTTTTTTCACACACCATAAAACAGTATCATGCCAGTTTTCACCTGCGGCAAATCGAATAGTGGCTGCATTATCGTCTTCGGATAAAATCTCTCGTCCAGTGGTGGATATTTTAATAACTAAACCTGGGATTTTTTCAGGCAGTAATACATTACTCCCCCCCCCTAAAACCGTTAACGGAATATCGGCTTCTTGTGAAAACTGCAACGCACCCAATAGCAATGCATCTGTATTAACATCGGCAAAGTATTCCGCTATGGAGGGAACTGCCAAGGTATTCAGCGCCTGTAAGTTATAGTTTTTATGGCAATATTGTAAAAAACTAGATGTCATATTTTTCTCTAATTCTTTCTAATAAATTTTTGGCACCGGTTTCGATTAAGTGTATCGCTTTTTCAAAATGCTCAGCATCACCATAAAAAGGGTCTGGCACCTCCAGCGTGTTATCCAGTACTTGCTTATCTGCTATACCCTCATTTGCGAGCTCTAAAAATAAGCCCAAACGGCTCTTACTCTGTTTTGGCCTAATGCTTGTTAGGTCATGTAAATTTTGGGTGTCCATTGCAAGAATATAATCAAACGTAAAAAAATCATCGGGCTCAACCTGACGACCTGACAGGTGACTAATATCATACCCCTTGTTTAATGCTATCGATTGGGCACGCTTATCAGGTGACTCACCGACATGCCAAGCCCCTGTACCTGCCGAATCCACAAAAATATCATCGGACAACTGCGCATCATTGACATAGGCTTGAAATAAACCATGGGCCGTTGGTGATCGGCAAATATTCCCCAGGCAGACAAATAATACACTGACTTTCACGCTATTAACTCGCTCATAGTACTTAGCCTAGGCCCCAGTCAATAATTGGTTAATGCGAGCTAGATCTTCGGGTGTGTCAATACCACCAGGGACAGCCTCGCAAGACGGTTCTACGTGAATTTTTTTACCGTTCTCTAAAAAGCGTAATTGCTCTAACATTTCTATTGATTCGAGTGTACCAACAGGCCAAGCAACAAACTCTTGCAACGCCGCCACCCGATAACCATAAATGCCTATATGGCGCTGTATTGGCGCTTCGTTATTAGCAGCCATACCTTCAAATGGTTTACCCTCACGATAATAGGGAATACTCGCCCGAGAAAAATAAAGTGCGTATTGGGTTTTATCACTCACGACTTTAACAATATTAGGGTTGTTAAAGTCATCAACACTAGCAATAGGCTCGCTCAACGTAGCAACCACAGCTTGTGAGTTTTGTTGTAGGTTACCTGCAACCTGATCAATAACAGCCGGCGGTATTAATGGCTCGTCGCCTTGTACGTTAACAACGATGTCGTCCTTATGTAAATTGTATTGTCCGCACACTTCTTGCAATCGGTCTGTTCCCGAGACATGATCGCTCGCAGTCATACAAACCTCTCCGCCAAAACTACTTACGGTATCAACGATACGCATATCATCTGTCGCAACAATCACTCGTGAGGCACTCGATTGACTCGCTTGCTCATAGACACGCTGAATCATCGTCTTACCTGCGATCATTGCCAAAGGCTTACCGGGTAATCTTGATGAACTGAATCTGGAGGGAATAATAACTGTAAACATAATATTGTTTTTATAGTAAATAAGTGTCGCTTAAGTTTTGTTGGCTGGCTTGTCGATTAAATCCAACACATCGCTAATAAGCGGCTGTGGTAATTGTAAAGATACTTTTAACGCCCAACAATACTCGTTGGCAAAGCCTGAACATTTAACCGCATCTTTTGATGTCATCACAACAATGTCTCTAGCATTTGCTGAAAAATCATCGGAAGAAAACGAATGGTGGTCATCAAAAGCCACTTTCTGTGGGTTTATTGCCAAAGTATTGAGCGTATCAAAAAAGCGTTGCGGGTTACCAATAGCCGCTATTGCAATGACCTTTGGTTGTCCCGTATCAATATGCGCTTGATACCAACTCGGCTCTTGCAACTCATAATGCTGTTGTAGACCTATATTTAGCCACTGAGTGGGCTGTAAGCTCACCGATGCTAGCTGAAACTGGCCATTAGGGAAAGCTTGGCTAACTGTCTCTTTTAAAGGCTCGCAGTTATCAGCCTCTTGGCTATTCAACTCTTGAGTATTCAACAATATCCAATCAACGCTTTCCAGTCGTGATACTGGCTCTCTCAAAGGCCCTGCAGGCAAGCAAAACTGATTACCCAAACCACGCTTGTTATCGATCACGACGATCTCTAGGCTACGATAAAGCTTATAGTGCTGTAAACCATCATCGCTGATAATAATATCGGTATTAGGGAACTGCTTTAATAAATACTCCGCTGCACGGCTACGATCACGATCAATAACTACGGGGCACTGTGTCTCTTGGGCAATAAGTAATGATTCATCACCACTCACTAAGACAGAGGTTTGGGAGTCCACTAAAAGCGGGCTTGCGGGCTCACTCTTGCTGTGTGTGCCACCATAGCCACGGCTAATAATCCCTACACTTTTACCCTGCGCTTGTAATGCCGTTGCCAATGCAATCACAACCGGAGTTTTACCCGTACCACCTACCGTTATATTACCGATGACCACGACAGGTACGGGTAGCTTTTTAGCCGCCTGCGTATCCTGTGATCGCTTGATACTCGCCAGTGATTTAAACAGCAAAGAGAGAGGTGAGAAGCAGTAGCTGAGAAGGCGGTTTTTTAGACTTGGTTCATACCAAAGATTGAGAAAAAACTGATGCAGTAGAGATTGCTTCGATTTGCTCAAGGTATAGCCTTAATGTGGATAAAAAGTTAGAAAATAAGAGTTAGAGCTAGCCCGCCCCATATTATTTAAGGGGTTGTTTAGGGGTTTATAACAGGTTCCTGAGTGGTAATACGCAACTGCTCAAAACCGAGTTTACCGGCTACATCCATAGCACGAACAACCGCCTGATGCGGTGCTTTTGCATCTGCGGTAATAACCAATGGCTGTTTATTATCTCCGTTTGCTATTTTTGCAAGCGCACGATGCAGTGTATCTGCCTGTTGATTAATAACATTTTTACCATTGATCGCATAATCACCATTTTGGCGCACTACAATATCAATACTTTGCTTAGTCACCGTTGAAGCCTCAGCAGAGGCCTCTGGCAAATCGACTGCCAAGTGTGTTTCTTTAGTAAAGGTTGTAGATACCATAAAAAAGATAAGCAGTAGAAACACCACATCGATCAATGGTGTTAAATTGATACTCTCTTCTTCTCTAACTTGGCGACGAAATTCCATAACCTTAAGACTTCACATCCACGCGTCGATCACTATGTAAAGCGTCTACTAATTTAACCGCTTCTTGCTCCATAGTCACTGCCAGAGAATCTATACGGCGAATATAAAAACGGTGGGCAATCATCGCAGGAATCGCCACTAAAAGCCCAGCTGCTGTAGTAATAAGTGCCTCAGAAATACCACCGGCTAAAGCACCTGCATTACCCGTACCCTGTAATTCAATGGCAACAAAGACTTTAATCATACCCAATACTGTACCTAATAAACCCAACAAGGGGGCAACTGCAGCAATGGTCCCTAATGCTCCGATATAGCGCTCCATTGAGTGTATGACTTGATTAGCCGCCTCTTGAATACTGTCTTTCATTGTCTCACGGCCATTGCGCGAGTTACTAAGACCCGCGGCTAAAATAACACCTAACTCCGAGGATTGTTTTAACGCACGCAGGCGCTCAGCATTCACTTCGTTATTCTTTATCCATGACCACACTTGGGCAAGCTGATGTTTGGGGGCAACTTTTTTGGGGTTTAGCGTCCAAAAACGCTCTACTGTTATCGCAATCATTGCTATAGAACACAGAATTAGCGGCAGCATTAACCAACCACCAGCAACTATAATACTTTGCACACAAACCTCTATTTGTCGTTATTTGTTATATTTATTACTTTTAGGCACCAAGCCTATTAATGGTGTGCAATGTACCATATTGTCATATACAAAAAACAGCCACATATCTCTTTTTAGAGGATCACCCTATCGGCAGTAATATTGGTTATTTTCGCGCTTTTTTGATGACATCATAGGCAGCCTGCACTTCTTGAGAGCGCTCAGTAGCAGCTTTTAACATATCATCAGGCACCCCTTGTCCCATGAGTTTATCCGGGTGGTACTCACTCATAAGTTTACGGTAGGCTTTTTTAATTTCGGAATCGCTAGCAGAGGATGAAACGCCTAACGCATCGTAGGCAGTATTTAGTTCATCAGCAGAAGAACGCGGAGCCCCACCAGCACCCGATGAATAATACGACCCGCTACTAGAGAACGTGCCCTGGGCTTTGATCATTCGCAATAGTTGTGCAAAGGCAAACTCGGAGTAATTTAGGCCCTCAGCGACAGCTTTTAGGGCAGCCTCTTCACCATCATCAAATTTACCATCTGCCAAAGCGGTATTGACAAGGTACATCATTAA
This sequence comes from uncultured Pseudomonadales bacterium, assembly GCA_947488935.1. GTDB lineage: Bacteria > Pseudomonadota > Gammaproteobacteria > Pseudomonadales > Cellvibrionaceae > CANLBN01. Next base: position 371,495 of record CANLBN010000002.1, on the reverse strand, counting down.
CATTTGCACTAGGCGTGGACGAGTGCCACAGCGCTCACGAAAACGGGTAAGTGTCTCGGTTGGATCAAAGTCAGCTGCTGAACCGAGTTTAAAAAGCTTAATGGCTTCTCGCTTATGATCAGCGGTTAAGCCCATTTGCGCCATCAAAGCTTCTGTTTGTTTGATCTCCTCGGTCGTTACGCGGCCATCGGATTTAGCCAAATAACCGATCAGAGTAAAGGTGGTCTCAAAGAAATTTTGTTGAATAATAGCAAGCGCTTCTGGAGAGTCACTCTGCATAAAGCGTTTAAGTGAGCTATCAAATAAATGCCCAATAAAAACACCAAATAGACAAGCAAAAAACCCGCCAGAGTAAAAACCAATAGCGCCACCAATTAACTTTCCAAAAATCATCATCCACCTTTTAGTGAGAAACCAATAAAGACGGCTATTATAGACAGGTAAATATAGAGAGGGTTAGTTTTTTATAGCATCATGGACGTAGCAAAAGGCGAGATACAAGCAAAACACTTACACTTTAATACTGATTGGAGGCCGATCTGGATCTACTCTTCTATCTCGAGTAACACGTAAATCAAGCAATGGCTTAATCGAACGTTGGCGACGGTCTCGCCTATTACGCTTTTCCTTCCACCAAGCTGCTTCAATAAACTCACCTTCAGAGACAACCTCTGAACCGGTGTTAACTTCCTCGCTGGATAAATACTTTTTTAATTTTTGCGAATGAACTTGTGTGTAGGGAGTATTAAGATAGATCATTTAGTGCCTTATTTTTTTATGCGAATAATACCCGTAAAAATAGGATTAGCCAATAGCATTTTTGGCTTTTACTTGGACATTTTTTTAATTTCATCAATAAAATCAATTACCTTTTGATTTTTTTCCGTCTGTTTTTTGACGTCAAAAAAATGTTCCTGCTTAACTGTATCAAATACAGATATAACATCAGACTCCACATCATCAAAATAATTCACTAAGCACTGAATTAACTCTTTCCTCTCTTTTTTATCAATGCGTAAAAGCTCTTCTAAATTTTTAATTTCTTCTACCAAGTTTTCGTCAGGCTCTTGCCCTACTTCACCTAACACTGAGCTAATATCGTTGGATACATTCTGAAGTTCGCCCACTATATTTTCTATATCAATTGTAGAAACCTGAGTTTTTTGTGCCAAAGCGCGGACTTCATCGGCAACCACAGCAAACCCTCTGCCTTGGTCACCCGCACGTGCAGCCTCTATCGCCGCATTGAGCGCCAATAGATTAGTCTGCTCAGCGACAGATTTGATAACATTAACAACGCCCTTAATTAAATCGGTATTATTGGCAAGCTTATTCATTAATTCGGAAGTATCACTTTCCTGAGCACTCTTAGCTGTTGCTTCTCTTTTACATTCTTTTTCAAAGCCTTTATCGATATCTTTGTTACTGCCTCTACTTAAATCGCTTTCTAAACGGAACAAATTCTCATCCATTTTTTCTCTTAGATGAACTACTTCTTTTGACCACTTATTTTTAATATCGATTAAAAGCAATTCACTATTTTTAGGCGCAGATAAACCATCATCTTCATAGGCATCATTATGTTTCGAAAATTTATTTAACGCGCACTCTAACTCATTGCTAATGTCTTCTAATTGTTCTTTGTATTTTTTATTTTTATTAACGCTTTCGGAGAGTTCAATTAATGCTTTTTTAATGGGTTTTGATAACCCAGAAAACATTGACTCGCTCAAGCCTGCATTGTTATCAACTGTTGTCGAGCATTGTTCAATAAATTTCAGTAACTTATTACTTACTTTTTTTTGTATCACAATACCCAAAATAGCTACAAACAGTATTGCGGCAAAGATGAGTACCAGCAGTAAAAACCATCTATAATTTTGAATAGGTTTAGCAGTAACGGCTAAATCTAGATTATCTAATCCACTTAGAGCATCAAGGGTGACCTGCTCTACTGTATTCTTTTCCTTCATCAAACTAGCTTGCACCTGTTCAAAAAGGCTATTCCTTTCCTTTGCTTGCTTATTGAGCTTTGAGACATCAACAGTTCCGTCGATTAAACGCCCCACTACAATGTGGCTAGCCTTTAGATAACGTTTGAGAGAGTCACTATCAATATTGGCTTGCTCAAACTCAATGACTAAATCTTTGCCTTGATTATTAGCCTGCTGCAAATAGCTTGAGTCAATGGTATTTACGGCAACAATATATAATTTGTGAATTTCATCAAATTTAAATTGGAGCTCATTCAACATTAACTGCTGTGACAAGGTTACTTTTAATGCAAGTGTATGGTTCTCGAGGCTTTGTTTGTTATGGGCAGCACTGGATTCATTATTAATTTGATGATGCACAGGCGACGCATATAGGCCGTATAAAGCCCACACGCCGACAAAAACAAAGACTATCGTGATTGAAAATAAGAATCGCGTTGAAGGAATCTTAAGCATAAATTATCTACCTTACCTTGTTAAAGGTATCGGCAGATAAAGCAATAAGCTTAGAAATAAATAGATATAAAAGAAGTAATCTACACTTAAAAACAACAAAAAAGCGACTTTTAGTGAATAAAACAGCTACTTTTGACGTTTTTTACGGACATAGACCGTTTTAGTGACCGCTGCTATGATTTCGCCCTCAAGGTCTTTAACATGGACCGTAAATTCCTTGAAATACTTATCGCCATTTGCCGTCTTCTGTTTTATCTCTTCTATATCTTCGTCTGTCACTATACATTCTAAAACAACCTTTCCTCTACCTGGTCGCACAAACTCTATTTCAGCTGATTTATCGAGTACATTGTAATCAGACCCTAGATTGCGAAAAAGCATGATGCCATGACAAGCATCAGTCATGCTAAAGAGGTTACCGCCATACTGTAAGCCATGAATATTTTTATTGTAAAAGCGTAAAGCCATGCCTACTCGAATTTTACGAAAATCATCACTGACATACTCATAGCGAATGCCGGTAAACCAAAATGGTGGCCAAAGCGCCATAAGCCATTTAAACGTACGACCCGAGATCTTAAAAAAACTCATCATTTAGCCCCTATTTGTAGGCAGTAATAAAACAGCCACCTGCTTAAAGAATTTTGCTTGTTACAAACAAGTGTTTTTGCATTATAGAACAGGTTTCGACAAGATATCACCTGCTAATTATTTGTATTTAGACATATTCCTACGAATTGTTAAAAATCGTGATTGCCCTACACCTATTACTGCACGTAATATATAAGGAGTTAATAGATTTAGGTCCTATGGATGAAGAAAAACAATAATAATATAGCCGTTACAATAGGCTGGAGAGAATGGTTGGCATTACCTGATCTCGGTATAAGTAATATCAAAGTCAAAGTAGATACTGGCGCTAGAACCTCAGCGCTACATTCAGACTTTATAGAGCCCTTTGAAAAAGACGGTACGCCCTATGTAAAATTTGGGCTTAGCGATTATTTTTCCAGCGATGATCTTGATAGTATTGACGACAATGACAACAAGCAGCAAATAATTTGCGAAGCTCCCACCTTAGGCCAGCGTGAAATCACAAGCTCTAGTGGAGAAAAAGAAACGCGATATGTTATCAATACTCAGATAGCACTAGGCGGAATCACCAAAGACATTGAGTTAACATTAACCAATCGCTCAACTATGAAATTTAAAATGCTACTTGGAAGAACTGCACTAGCAAAGCATTTTAATGTGGCCCCTGGTAAATCTTATTTAATGGGGCGGCCAACAGATAACAACATCAATGAGAAAATCGCTCGATAAATACACCCTTCTACCCGATGAAAAATATAGAGGCTTATTATGGAACGTAAACAAATCAGTGATACTTTATCGGTATCTAGCCAAATCAGTTTAGAGGATGTCGCTTTTTTAAAAAACGAGGGTATTAAAACAATTATTTGTAATCGGCCCGATGGCGAAGACCCTGGCCAATTAGAGCATGATAAAATTCGCGAGCAAGCGATAAATAGCGGTATGGAATTCCATTTTATGCCGGTTATCTCGGGCAAAATGACGCCACAGGATGGCGATAACTTTTCTGAAATCATCAACAATACTCCCACACCTATACATGCCTATTGCCGCTCGGGTACACGGTGTAGCATTCTTTGGGCACTCAGTGAGTTAAAGGTGGGAGCAACACGCGATTCTATTTTAGAACAAGCCGCTAAAGCAGGTTATGATTTATCTAAAAGTATTTAATATCTAAAAAATAACAATAACGAGATTCGATTATGAAAATAGCCATACTGTCACGCAACCAAAAACTTTACTCCACTCGCCGCTTAATAGAGGCCGCTACCGAGCGCGGCCATGAACCACGCGTTGTTGATCATTTGCGCTGCTTTATGGATATTGGTACAGATAATCCATCGATGCACTACAAAGATGAAGAATTTCAACCCGGGCACTTTGATGCCGCTATTCCACGCATCGGCGCCTCTGTTACCTTTTATGGTACAGCGGTTGTGCGCCAATTTGAGGTCATGGGTACTTATTGCGTTAATGAATCCGTTGCTATTACCCGTTCTCGTGACAAGTTACGCTCAACACAATTGTTGTCTCGCAAGGGTGTCGGTATTCCTGTGACTGCATTTGCACACTCGCCCGATGATGTTAACGGATTAATTCGCGAGGTTGGTGGTGCCCCACTAGTGATAAAACTACTCGAAGGCACTCAGGGTATTGGCGTTGTATTGGCCGAAACCAAAAAAGCAGCCGAGAGTGTGATACAAGCGTTTATGGGTGTTGGCAGTAATATTTTGATTCAAGAATTTATTAAAGAAGCCGGTGGTAGTGATATACGCTGTTTTGTTGTCGGGGGCAAAGTCATTGCCGCTATGCAACGTACTGCTCCTGCTGGTGAATTTAGATCCAACCTCCATAGAGGTGGCTCTGCAAAACTAGTTAAGCTCTCCCCTGCTGAACGCGCCTGTGCGATTAAAGCGGCTAAGGTGATGGGCTTAAATATTTGCGGTGTTGATCTACTTCGATCGGAGCGAGGCCCATTGGTTATGGAAGTCAACTCATCACCCGGCCTACGTGGTATCGAAGAGGCCACCGGTAAAGATGTTGCGGGGATGATTATTGAATTTATTGAAAAGAATGCCAAGCCTAATAAAACGAAAACACGTGGCAAAGGCTAACATACTTAATAATAGAAACAATACGGAATTAAGCATCCATGGCCGATACTGAGAGCATCTCAAATAAAGCTGAAGGCAACACTAAAAGCACAAAAATGAGTACGGCAAAAAACCAGCCATTTACTATTAATAACATCACCGTCAACCCTGGTGAGAAAAAAGTGATTGGCTTGCCCGTTGCTAAGCTTTATACCCATAGTGATCAGAGTATTCCTGTACATATCCTTTGTGGCAAGCTCGCAGGGCCGACATTGTTTATTAGCTCTGCCGTACATGGTGATGAACTCAATGGTGTGGAGATTGTACGACGCTTTATAAAAACGCGTGCACTCGATCGCTTACACGGTACACTTATTGTTATTCCTGTTGTAAATATTTTTGGCATTATTCAACATTCACGTTATTTACCCGACAGACGTGACCTTAATCGTTGTTTTCCAGGCTCAAAACGTGGCTCACTCGCAGCCCGATTAGCTCACATTGTTGTTACAGAAATTGTCAGTAAATCAGACTATGGCATCGACTTACACACCGGTGCCATTCATCGCTCCAACTTACCTCAAATTCGTGCCAACTTAGACGATGCTGAAACATTAGAGCTTGCCGAATCTTTCCGTGTGCCTGTATTACTTAACGCTAATTTACGCGATGGTTCTCTTCGGCAAATAGCCGATGAGTACGGTGTAAAAGTATTACTCTATGAAGCAGGAGAAGCCCTACGTTTTGATGAGTTATCTATTCGTGCGGGAGTTCGTGGTATTTTATCGGTCATGCGAAAATTAAAAATGCTTCGTCAAAGTTCGAGTAAAAGCAAAGTAAATAGCAACAAAAACTTATTTGTTGCCGATGAAAGCAGTTGGGCTCGTGCACCAGAAAGCGGCATTTTACGCTCTATTGCAGGCCTAGGTTCACGCGTTAAAAAAGGTGAGTTACTCGGCGTTATCTCGGATCCGTCTAATTTATTTGACCAAATAGAATATGAAATTCGCTCTGACTACAATGGCTTAATTATTGGTAAAAGTAATATACCCTTAGTTAATGAGGGAGATGCTCTCTTTCATATCGCACGTTTTAAAGACAACAGACAAGCTGCAGAAACCGTTGAGGCATTTCAAGCAACAGGGGAAGAGTCACCCAACCCGGTGTTTGATGATCACGAGTTAGGATAAAACTACCGAACTTTAAAAAGCCTTTATCTGTTTTTATCACATTGTTATTTTATTGGCCGTTTCGCTGAGCGCCATAATTTTTACCCGACCTAGAGCCAGAACTATATGCAGCCGCTTTCTTAGCGCGTTTTTCACGCAAGACTTCGGCATCCTCTAGGCTTAGCTCCTTAGGCTCACCTGGGGTTTGATCTTCTGGAACAATACGATCTCTAGGCGGTAATTGAAATTGTTCGTCAGAGGCCTTAGGTAAACTTTTAAATTCATATAAATAAAAAGCCTCAACCTTTTCACGTGCCCAATCTGTTTTCTTGAGAAACTTCACGCTGGATTGGATACTCGGATTGGTTTTAAAACAATTGATGTTCAAATAGGCAAAAAGAATACTAAAGCCGTAGTGACCCTCTAATTCAATTAATAAGTTTTCTAAACTGAGGCCGTGTAGTGGATTAGCTTTGTAATTGATTTTATCGTTCACGCTAGTATTCATCCAAAGAAGTCAGTGATTTTTTATAACTCGGGTAATTGTAACGCTAAAAAATGGGTTGATTCCCCATCTAACACCCTATTAGACAATGCATATACATATCAAGCGTAAAGGCAGCGCATTTTAGATATCTGTTAAATACTCATTCTTTCAAGCTTGTTTATTATTGTTTGAATTGAGTCTCTATTTTCTTTGCTGATTGTTTTCATTTTAAAGCCATTAGGTTCCAAGTTTTTAGATATTGTCTCAATAACTTCTCTTCTAATATATTCTAATTCAGCATTTTGATAGGTGCTATAAGAGTAGTTCTCCCACTCATTTCTTGTGTAAGTTTGATCCAGCACTTTCTTTAAAAAATTAATGAGATGCTTTCGAACTTCGTTATGTATATTCATTGTATTTTTCCAACGGTAATAATTTCTTTAATCGCCAAACCATTGCCTTAATACACATAACGCTGGTAGCAAGCTTTTCTTGCCCATCATCTTAATTCACTAGGCACTATTTTCTATAAGATATTCTTCTTGCTCAACAAACTTTCTGATCTCTATAAAGAGGAGTAAAGAGCCGCATTTATTTACCAAAAAATGCACCAACGGCTTACCCACTAAATAGATACGTCGCCTTTTGTTTTCGCACTCAACGCCACTGAATTTATACTTTAGAAGTAAGTTGCTCAACTTCCACATGCTGAGAATAAGGAAAGACGGAGGGGCCAAACTGATTGTAAATTGCCACATCTGCTGCATCACGGCCACAGGCTACCGTTACATAACCACCCGTCGCCTCGGATTGTGTTGGATCAAAACCATACCAACGACCACCAACGTATGCTTCAAACCAAGCGTGTAAATCCATTGGATTTAAACCATGAAGGTAGCCGACAACCATGCGCGCAGGAATACTAATACTCCGACACATTGCAATAGCAATATGGGTTAAGTCACGGCACACCCCTTGAGACTTAATATTTGCTTGAGTTGCAGAGATAGGTACAATACTTGAACCAGGACAAAAAGAGATATTGTTATGCACCCAACGGTTGATAGCCGCTACTTGGTCATAGCCTGGCAATTGACTGGCCACTAGCCCCATGGTCATTTCATGAAAGCTCTCTGACTCACAATAACGGCTAGGCAATAGATAAACGAGCGCCTCCTGAGGTAAGTGTTGCACCTGTGTAAAAGGACTACCAAAGCCTACATCAAACTTCTCGGAGGTCATAACTTCTGCACTGGTCCTGACAGCCAGATGGCCCGGAGGCGCCAGTAGGCGCTGACACAAGTTGCCATAAATATCGTTGTATTCTTCAACTTGGATATCGGGTTTGATCGAATATTCCTCTTTTGCCAGCCACTGAAAAGCACTACTACGTGGCCTCAACATAAAAACAAAGGGAGTCGGAAAATCTATAACAAAGTTCAGTTCACAGCTTGTACGTAACCGCATAGTAAATCCCTGTGTAACATCAAGAAGAGTGTGGAGTTTCGCAACTTAGCCGTGTAATTTCAAGCACTAAAACAAGCGCCGTAAGTGGATATGTTGAGCATTTACAATAATAAGCTCAAAGATGCTTTAATTAACGTTATAGCCCTCTTCAAAAATTACTTGCAGATCATGATAACTGATATAAAACAGCAAGACCGAAAAACTCGAAAGCCTCTGGCACCTCACCATCCACGTAAGAGCCAACATGGTCTATTTTCTGGTATTGAAAATCATCTTTATATTGTATTTCGCCTACCTAATTGCAAATATCTTTAAATATCGCAACCGGGTATAAAACATATAAGAACAGATAAAAACCTATAGTATTTGTGTGATAAAGCAGCAAATATAATTGCACCAACCAAAGCCCATGGTAAATGAGGAGTGGTATTTTTCCGCGTTCTTTTTGCTTTACCTTGCTAATTGCTGATATTTGTTAACAGCTCCATTTCATTTGACGAGAGAGACAGGCTATGACTTTCTGTTTGGCCCTCTCCACGCTGCCACCACTTTTCAACCCACGCACAATCATACTCATCTATTTTATAGACTTTCAAAACTTGATTTAACATAGAATTAATATCGCGGACCTCCTCATCTGGAAGGTGTTCGGTAATTTTTGGATCAATATAAAGCACCTTAACCATTGCCCCGACCCTAACCTTTTGTCCATTAATATCTACAGGCATAATTCTCTTTAGGTAGTGAACGCCGCATTAACTGGGCTAAAATAGTTAGTTATAATGTGGAGTAAATCGGAGCCTAACCAACTATTTTAGTTCTGTTTTAAATGTCTTGTTATATACCGTTTAGGATACTAAAGAGCTACTTTCATTTTAAAATATGGCTCATCTTCTTTATAAAAGCGTTCACTATATGGACGCATGCCAAAACGCTCATAAAACCCTAAAGCAGATTCTCTTGCATCACACCAGAACACTTTCACCTCAGTGCCTTTTAAATAGTTAATAATAAACTCCAATATCTTAGAGCCTATACCTTGTTTTTGAAAGTAATCATCTGTGGCAAACTTTCTCAAGCGAGCTTTTCCTCGCTTTATATAAACAGAGGCTACACAAATAAGCTCATTGTTTATGAATGCACCAAAATGAACACCATCCTCGTCACCCTCAACCTTACAAAATTCAGGTGATTTATTTGGCCATAAAACTTTATGGCGAAGAGGAATTGTTTGCTCCCAAGTAATACTTTTAATTTCCATTCGTTTAACAAAGCTTCCAGTAGTCTATAACGCCCGCAACACGGGATAATTTGAAGCGCAGCGGAAATTATTCCGTGTGGTTGTGCTTGTTAGCATTTACGATTTATCTAGAATAACCCATGGGTTGACTGTATTATTTGTCAAAACTTCTGCCGCTTTACGTGCTGACTTTTTATGCCCAAGATATACGCATTTATAAATTAGATTGGCTACATTACACCCTCTCAGATGGTGTGGAAGGGTGTCAAATATCTCATACTTTCCTTGGATATTTGCCTTAGAAGATTTGATTACTGCGTCTTTAAGAATATGCCAGTCTTCTCTACTAAACTCTGTACTGTACGGGTTACTATCTATTTTTGATATTTCTAATCTTGACTCTAAGCTACTTTTTGCTTCCTGCAATAATTCAATGAGTTCTTCGAGTGGAAGCTCCCAATGTTCATCATCAGGAAGATATGTTAACAATTCAAACTTTCCATTTTGATACCTAATCTCTGCAAATTGATTATTATCAACGAAGATATCGCCTACTAAGCATTCCCTGTCAGGGGGTGAAGAATATGATAGTGATAATTTTTTCATATGTTTAACTGCTAACAGCTTAATATACAGTCTACGGCCGTAGGTCCCTGAGTTTGTATTATCAACGACTAGGAGAATGTATTTTACTTAACCGACAAAACGCTTAAGCTAATCATAAAAAGCGGCACAGGCAATAGGCTACACCGCTTTAAAAGAGTTATTACTACAGTCGGTTATTCTAAAATATAAGCCGGCTCGCGCATGGTTACAAACTCTTCTGCCGCTGTTGGGTGGATACCAATGGTTGTATCAAAATCCGTTTTTGTAGCACCCGCTTTAATGGCTATAGCAATGCCTTGGATAATTTCTCCTGCATCGCTACCTACCATGTGGCAACCAATGACTTTATCGGTGTCTTGATCAACCAGTAGCTTCATAAACGTGCGTTCATCTAGGCCGCTTAACGTGTGCTTCATGTGTTTAAAATCTGATTTATACACAGCGACTTTTGCAAATTTTTCTTTCGCTTCTTCTTCACTGTAACCTACTGTACCAATGTTAGGTTGCGAGAATACCGCTGTCGCAATAAAGTTGTAATCAACTTTTTGGTTTTGACCGCCATAGAGGTTACGCACTAGAGCCATTCCTTCTGCCAGTGCAACCGGTGTTAGCTGCACGCGATCAATCGCATCACCCAATGCATAAATAGAGGGCTCATCGGTTTGGTAATCGTCATTGACAATAATTGCCCCATTAGGCTTAGTGCCAACCTTAGTATTCTCTAAACCGATATTATCGGTTTTAGGCTTACGGCCAGTGGCATACATTACGCAGTCAACCTCTAAGGTGCTGCCATCGGTTAGTGCAACGAGTAATGAGCCATCGCCTTGTTTTGTAATGGCGGTCACGTTGGTATTAAATTTAAGGTCGATGCCTTTTTTAGTCATCTCTCCTGCCACAAATTCTCGAATGTCTGTATCGAAACCACGCAAAAATAGCTCACCACGATAAAGCAAGTGCGTTTCAGCCCCTAGCCCTTCAAAAATACCGGCAAATTCAACGGCTATATAACCACCTCCAACAACGATAACGCGTTTAGGAAATTCCTCTAAAAAGAAGACCTCATTAGAGCTAATAATGTGCTCGCTGCCTTCTATCTCGGGGATAACCGGCCAGCCACCTACAGCTAATAAAATACGCTCCGCCGTATACTGCCTACCCGCCACTTCGACGGTGTGGGGGTCAATAATACTACCTCGACCATCAATGACCTCAACGCCAGCGTTGGCAAGCATCGTGTCGTAAATGCCATTTAAGCGCTGTATCTCTTTGGTTTTATTATCACGCAACGTAGGCCAATCAAAACTAGTCTCGCCAACACTCCAGCCAAATCCAGCCGCTGCTTTAAAATCTTCTGAAAAATGCGAGCCATAGACAAAGAGTTTTTTAGGAACACAACCCACATTAACGCAGGTTCCACCCATAAACATATCTTCACAAACGGCTACTTTTGCACCAAGGTTTGCCGCCATTCGGCTTGCACGTACACCGCCTGAGCCTGCACCAATAACAAATAAATCATAATCGTAAGACATGTGGATTCCTAAATTGAATTGAATATTTTCCAGCTCATTTTTTAATAGAGCCTAACTTTAATTGATAAACCAGCTTTTAATAATAGCATGATATATGTCTATTTTGATGTCTATCAGTGGCTTTCCGTTACGGGTAAATGAACTTAATATTTCGCATTTACTCGCTAATGGCCTTTCACTGACAGTAGCTACGCGGTAAAATTGTCTCTACTAGTAGAATTTAAAGATCAACGGGATAACACTATGGGCAGAGCCTACCAAAACCGCAAAGAATCAATGGCAAAAACATCCGATGCTAAGGCAAAAGTCTATAGCAAATATGGCCGTGAAATTTATGTTATTGCAAAGGCTGGCGGTATAGACCCCGATGGTAATCTTGCATTACGCAGTATGATTGATCGTGCAAAAAAAGACCAAGTGCCAAGCCATGTCATTGAAAAGGCCATCGAAAAGGCCAAAGGTGGTGGTGGTGAAGATTTTGCCACAGCCCGCTACGAAGGCTATGGCCCGGGCAGCTGTATGGTAATAGTAGATTGCTTAACCGATAACCCTAACCGCACCTTTGGCGATGTACGCATTTGTTTTACTAAGACGAAATCTAAAATTGGCACACAAGGCAGTGTTAGCCATATGTTTGATCATAGTGCCATTCTTGTTTTTAGTGGTGATGACGAAGATGCTGCCCTAGAGGCATTAATGGAGGCCGATGTCGATGTCAGTGATATTGAATCAGACGATGGCAAAATTACCGTCTTTACACCCCACACCGAGTATTTTAAAGCCAAGCAAGCACTCAGTGATACTTTTGAAGGAATTGATTTTGATGTCGACGAAATTCAATTTGTGCCTCAAAATACAGCACCGATACCCGAAGCCGATAAAGAAATGTTCGAAAAGTTTTTAGAGATGCTCAATGATTTAGATGATGTACAAAACATCTACCATAACGCTGAAATCTAGTAGATTGCACTACATAAATAAACTAAAAGATGCCAGTACTGCTGGCATTTTTTAGTTACGATGAGAATAAACATAATATAGTTAAAAAGGATTTACCAAAAAATGAAAAAAGTTGCCCACGCTTTTATTCGCCCAGCTAGCAGTTTAAACTTTTTATCCCACCGAGAAATCGAAGGGGTTATGAACTCCGAAAATTACACTTACGATTTATTTAGAGAGTGTGCTCTCGCCGTTCTCAATACTGGCAGTGAAGAAGACGACGCAGAAATTATTGCCAACACCTTCAAAGACTTTGACATACAAATTATTTCTCAATCTCGCGGTATTAAACTAGAAATCATCAATGCACCTGCCTCGGCTTTTGTAGATGGAAAAATGATTCGTGGTATCCAAGAACATCTGTTTGCTGTATTGCGAGATATTGTATTCACACACCATAAAATGTCGATCAATGGCCGCTTTGACTTTGAAAGTACCGACGGCATTACCGATGCTGTTTTTCGTGTGTTACGAAATGCAGGTATTGTTCAAGCAGACATTAAACCCCACGTTGTTGTTTGTTGGGGAGGCCACTCGATCCCACGGCATGAGTACGATTACACAAAGCAAGTAGGTTATGAATTAGGTTTACGCAATTTAGCCATTGCTACAGGCTGTGGCATTGGTGCAATGAAAGGGCCCATGAAAGGCGCTGTTGTTGGTCACGGTAAGCAACAAATTCGCAATGGTCGTTATATTGGCATTACCGAACCCGGCATTATTGCATCTGAATCACCCAATCCTACTGTTAATGAACTAGTTATTCTTCCCGATATAGAAAAGCGCCTAGAAGCATTTGTCAGGCTAGCTCACGGCATTATTGTTTTTCCTGGTGGTGCTGGTACAGCAGAAGAAGTGCTATATTTAATTGGCCTTTTAATGCACCCAGACAACAAAAACATTAAGATGCCTATTGTCTTTTCTGCCAGTAAAAAGAGCGAAGACTACTTTAAAAGCCTAGACGATTTTATTCGTTTTAGCTTAGGCGATAAGGCTACGCAGTATTATGAGATTATTATTGATGACCCTCAACACGTTGCACAAACTCTGAAAAAAGGCGTCGATAAAGTACACCGTCATCGTCGTAAACATAGCGAATCCTATGCTTATAATTGGCGTTTAAAAATACCTAGTGCCTTCCAACAGCCCTTTGAGCCTACGCACGAGAATATGCTGGGCTTAAATTTATATCGCAATCAAGAGTCTCATGAACTTGCCGCAGAATTACGCCGTGCGTTCTCGGGCATTGTTGCAGGCAACGTTAAAGCCGATGGAATAAAGAGAATTAAACAACAGGGCCCTTACCAACTAAAAGGCGATGCAGAATTAATAAAGGCTTTAGAAAATTTATTACTGTCTTTTGTCAAACAACGGCGCATGAAGTTAAAAGGCGAATACAAACCTTGCTATGAATTACTTATGTAAAGGAACCGCCGATTAATCTCTAAGGCGTCTACTATAGATTTAGGAAAGACATTACGCGAGGCTGCTTATTATCAAGCCTCAAGCCAGCAAGTATTTATTTAAAAAAATGCACCAATATTTTGAAACTATTGGTGCATCTATTTATTAGAGGCGATGAGTCGTTAAAATACTTCAACTGTTTTAATATCAATATCACCGTGCAGCGTTTTATGAACTGGGCACTTATCGGCAATTTGAAGTAGTTTTTCTCTTTCCTCATTAGTTAGATTACCAACCAATTTTACCTCTCTCTGTAATACTTCAATGATATGTTGGGTATCTTCACAGCCTTCGCAATCATTGACATGCTCACGTGTATGAGAAAGTTCTACCGAGACAGAATCCAGTGAAATATTTTTTCGATTTGCGTACATCCGTATTGTCATAGAGGTACATGTCCCCAATGCTGCAAGTAAGTGTTCATAAGGGTCTGGGCCTAAGTCTGCACCACCAAAACTGGTAGGCTCATCAGCAAACCATTGATGGGTATCAGAAAAGACCTCACGCGTGAATTTTTTATTTTTCTCTTCAATTAATACATGTCCTTTACTCACAGTTGGGCGCTGTTCAACATCAGGTTTGATAACAGTAATATAACGACTTGCCCAAGCAGTGATAGTATTTGCCACATATTCTGCATCTTCAGCTCTGCTTAATAAGTGGTCTGCATTATCTAGGCTTACAAAGCTTTTAGGGTGCTTCGCGTGCGAGTAAATTTTTTCCGCCTCCTTAATCGATACCGTCTGATCTAGTGGAGAATGAAAGATCAGCAACGCCCTTTTAAGAGAAGCGATCTCATTGTCTAATTGATATGTTTTCAGATCATCCAAAAATTGTTTTTTAATGGTAAAAGTGCGGCCTGCAAGCTGCACCTCTGCCTTACCCTGCTCTTCTATAACTCCGATATCACAAGAGAATTGTTTAGCGACATGCTCAGGATCAGAGGGAGCACCAATAGTTACCACACCTCTTACCTCGGGTATTCGTCCGGCTCCAGCTAACACCGCTGCCCCACCAAGACTATGACCAATCAGAATCGAGGGCGCCATATAGTTCTCGCGTAAATAATTTGCCGCCGAAACAAGGTCGGCAACATTACTCGAGAAATTGGAGTTAGAAAATTCACCTTCGCTATTGCCAAGCCCTGTAAAATCAAACCGTAAAACACCAAAACCATTGGCCACTAAAGCACGAGCAATGCGTGAGGCTGCAATTACATCTTTACCACAGGTAAAACAGTGCGCAAACAAAACAAAAGCACTCGGCGCTTCTTTTGGAGTTTCTAGTAGTGCTGCTATTGTTAAATCATCTGAACCTAAAAACTGTAACTTTGTACGTGACATGATTTTATCCTGAAAAATAATTTAATAAAAAACAAGTAAGCTGATATGAGTCGCTGGCCTAGATTTATTCGCCTCTAGGCGCGAACATAATGATTGCCATTCCTGCTAGCGCAACTAATGAGCCAATGACATCCCAACGTGAAGGCACAACACCGTCTATTAACCACAGCCATAAAATAGCAACACCGATATAAACACCACCATAAGCTGCATAAATTCTACCACTCGCACCAGGATGTAATGATAACAACCAAGCAAATAATGCTAAGCTAATTGCAGACGGCACCAACAACCAAATACTTTTGTCATGCTTTAACCATAGGTAAGGTAAATAACAGCCTAAAATTTCAGCCAGTGCTGTTATTAAAAATAAAAATACCGTTTTAATTTCAAGCATTAGTTTTCATTTACTGTTTTAAACCTGTTTATGCAAACCATTGATAGGAGCCTATGGCAATGCTCAGTGAAATTTTCGATAAAAGGAAAATCATTCGCGACTTATTCAAAGTCTTCATAAATACTATACTCACTGAGCGCACGCGTCTGATGTTCATCTTTTATATACTCAATGGATTTTATTTTTTCAATATAGGTCTCGGGTAAATTATTTTGCTGTGCACCCATTAGCACATGATTAACATACCAACTATAGGGCTTTTTTGTATGATCAACCAATAGTGCGCAGTAGATTAATGCCTCAAGTTTTTCACCTTTTTCATTAACAACCTCGACTAATTGATCGCTATAACCCACACCTAAGCTCTCAGCTTTATCAAGCTTATCCCGCTCAGACACTAACATTTCAAAGACAACTCCCCAGACACAATGCTCACTATTATTTGTATAGTAAGCATCGCATTTAGCTGAGCCATCGTTTGATGCCATATGAAAACGCAGGTCATACCCTTTTATAAAATAGACACCGGTTATTTTTGCGCTAGGAACACGTTGCTGTAATCGAGCCAGTGGCATATTGGAGCCATAAGCAAAATAATTAATGGTATTTTGTTTATTCATTACTCATTTTCTTCTAGTTAACACATCACTCTTACGAATAAGTACTTAGCGATTTGACCTTATCTCTTCACCAACATACAGCCACGCGCCCTTGATTCTTTTAAAAATAGAATACTCGTGATGTACTTGCTCTTTACCCAACTCATCAATAAAAGTCGCTTTAAACTCCACAAGGCCATCATCGCCCTGCTGTGACTTACTCAGCACCTCTAATTGTTGCCATTCTCGTGTTTTTTGCGATAAATCGGCTACAGTCAAACCCTTGGTCATTAAAGGAAACCAAGTTTTTAACAAATACTCACCATAGCCACCTAGCTTATAAGCGGTAAAGCGAGAGCGCATAAGTTGCACAGGGGTTTTTGCTTGAGCGGTAGTTGTAATTAATGGCTCACAGCAACGGGTAAATGGTTTTTCACTATTACAATAACAATTCATAGTAATGCTTCTGGCAATAATAGATATAGTAGGATATTAGACAATATAAATAAAAAAGGCAGATACGATGAGTATCTGCCTTTTGAATAGTTATTAACGCTATTTGATATTACTTTTTAAATCTAACGTCTGGCGCTGGGTAACCCATCGCATCTTGGAATAAGTAGTTTTTGTGGCAGCTATGACAAAAAGCTTGGCTTACATTCCACTTAGCACCACTTGTTTTAGTACCGCCATACCACCAACCATCAGTCTTAGGTGCTTTCTCGATACCTACTTTTTCCATAAAGAATAGTGGCCCTGGTCTTAGCTTGCCACCTTTTCTGATTTTAAAGCTTTCTTTAGCGACATAGGTACCAATAGGAAAGTTAACATTCGCTGATTCATATTTTACATATTGGTCGTAGCCAATATCGTTAACAAAGGTCATTAGATAGCGACCACTGTGAAAACCAGGCGCTGCTGGGCCAGTTTGTACTGCTTTCCAATTAGTATAAGCAACAGCGTTTTCTTCGCCTTTACTTTGATATTTTTCAACCAATGTTGGCCTAATACACTTGTAGTATTCATTGACTTGTTCAAGGCTTTGCTCTTTATGTGAACCTGTAATAGTACATTCTGCTGCATGAGCAGTATTTGTGAACATCATCATCGATAGCGATAATAAACCAGTTGAAATGATTAGAGACTTCACTCTTTCTCTCCTGTTGATAATTATAATTAGTAGCTATGAACCTTAATGTTAACCTAAGTTCCATTTTATTCAATAAAATAATTTATAACGCTAATAAACATTTTTAATCAATAATAGGTAAACCGAGATTCAGCTGGATAATAGTTACACCATACAATACGGAACTTACAGATAAACCTACAAGCCACAGAGCTAAAAGCGGCTTAATTGAATCTACTATTTTTTTCAAAGCAATACTTGTAAAAAATTGACTGTGGTGTTCAGCTAAAATAACCAAAGCAGTCATAATCATAAAAAAACCAGATATTAGCGCTGCTATTCCCCAAAAAACAGTGAGATGCCTAACACCAAACCAGAAGACATTCCAGAGACCTACCAGCAATAAACCACTGCCAATAAACTGTATGACTAAGGGCTTGTACTTAAGCGCACCTAAACTAAACCACTTAATTGGCGATTGGTGAAGTATGCCCAACACCATAAAAACCAATACGACAATACCCATTGCTCTTATACCCCACTCTTACAAGATGAACATTTATTCAAACGATAGGGTATCAGTATTCACGTATATTACTAGGATGCAGAAGTTATTAAAAAGTTACAGAAATGGCTTATCAATCAGTAAGCTGCATTAGTTTGCATGGGTTAAAAGGTCTGCTATTTCGAAATAGGCTTTATTGTCTAGCTCTTTATCAAGAATCATCAAGCTCTGGCGATAATAGGCGCTCAAATCTAGGCCAACCCCTAGGGCACATAAATGCACATTGGAGCTTTCTTCTATTCCTGTAGCAAC
The DNA here is from genome assembly GCA_947488935.1 of uncultured Pseudomonadales bacterium. Taxonomy (GTDB): domain Bacteria; phylum Pseudomonadota; class Gammaproteobacteria; order Pseudomonadales; family Cellvibrionaceae; genus CANLBN01. Next base: position 353,106 of record CANLBN010000002.1, on the reverse strand, counting down.
CTGCTTTAAGTGCTTATCAAGGTAGTTTTCTTCATTTGCTAAATGCGTCATCGTATCCATAGGAGAACCATCAGATATCACCATAATGATGCGTCGTTTTTCGCTGCGTTGAGATAAACGACCATAGGCCCATTCAAGTGCTTCGCCATCGATACTTTCGCGGTATAAATCGGCTTTTAGTAAGCCTGCAATGGTCTGACGGCTACGCCTCCAGGAGGTATCTGCTCTTTTATAAATATTATGGCATACGCTATTTAAGCGACCAGGGTTCTCTGGACTACCATCGCGCGTCCATTGTTTGTGTACCTTGCCACCGTTCCACTCCATCGTGGTAAAGCCCAGTACTTCGGTCTTAATACGTGCTAGCTCTAACGCGCGTACGAGTGTATCAACAAGAATGGCAACATCGGCACTGTGTTGCTGCATAGAGCCTGAGTTATCGATTAACACACTTACCACGCAATCTAGTAGCGGTTTTTCTGCCTCTTGCCTGAACAGTTTACGCTCATCCGGCGATGTCACTAAGCGCGTTAAGCTACCTGCATCGAGTACGCCTTCCTCCTTACCAAAATCCCAACCCGATAGCTTTGGCACAGCAAATAATTTAGCGAAGTAACGCGATAAGCGTGGAATATTAACGCTTTGTTGCTGAATGCGCTTATCGAGACTATCGCGCATTTCTTTGAGTTTTGCCGCACGAATTTTTTTAGCCATATCAACAACTTGATCGAAGGCCGTTGAATAGACTTTATAATTCAGCTCAAAATCCATACTGGCAATAGCATTAACGCCAGAGACACCATTCGCTTGATCAACATCGGCTCCATCTGCATAAAGTAGGCGCAAGCTGGTATTACTCTTATTGATTAACGATTTGATATCTTCATCGCTTTTGTCGTCGTCACCGTCGACAAGGGATAATCCCTGAATCTCTTCCTGGATAATTCTTGCGACATCTAGTGCTGGAACACTAAAGGCTTTTTGATCTTCTTTAAGGCGCTTCATATCGCGTAGCTGTTTACCGATCAGTCGGCCAAAGCTCATACGCGTTGCCTCAATATGGTCTTCTATATCATGGGGGGGTTGAGAGCTAAATAGACGCGACCAAGCAGTTATAGCCAAAGCAAATACCATCATACCTGCATGGCTTTCGGTTAAGCCTGAAGCGTTAGCTTGGTCGGCCCAATGTAAAAAACATTTTCGGATATTAGACCTAATACCCGGCAAATGATCGGGAGCTAGCGATTCAACACGCAACTGCTCGAGTAATTCAAATATCCAGGATTGAAGGCCATTTTCTGGACGTAAGGTCTTGTGCAGCTCATCATCACTAAACAGTAGACGCACAGCTATACCGTCTGCAACCCCGCGTAAATGCCTATAATCGCTAGTATCGGCATCAAGCTGTAAGTGTGCTACACGAATAGGAAATGGGAGACCCTTACGGTTTAAGTAGTGGCCTCTATAATGAATTGTTGGCTCACCCGCAATTGCTCGTATCGAGGCTGCACACCAATGTTCGAGTTTTTGTTGCAGAACTTCTAGCTGCGCCATAGTCGCTGAATCTCTAATTTACTCTCATTTATCTGGGTCTGGTTTATTCAAACCAGCCTTCAATAACACTCGACTCAACAAGCTCTTCGTCAAAGCAACGCTGATAATACTCAGCAATAGTGCTGTGCTCAGCCTCGTCACATTTGTTCAAAAAGGATAATCTAAAGGCAGTCGATATATTACGGAATATCTCTAAATTCTCTGCCCAAAATATAACCGTACGCGGCGACATAAGAGTAGATAGATCACCTGCTGTAAAGCCTTTACGAGTCAGGTCAGCAACAGCCACCATTGAGGTAATTGTCTTTCTGCCTTCTTCGTTATCAAAGCTCGGCACACGGCTAACAACAATATTCACTTCGTCTTCAACGGACAAGTAATTAAGGCGCGCCACAATATTCCAGCGATCCATCTGGGCTTGGTTGATCATCTGTGTGCCGTGATACAAACCATTTAAATTACCCAAGCCTACGGTATTGGCCGTGGCAAATAGGCGGAAAAATGGGTTGGGACTAATGACTTTGTTTTGATCGAGTAGGGTAAATTTACCTTCGCGCTCCAAAATACGCTGAATGACGAACATAACCTCTGGTCGTGCGGCATCTAATTCATCAAAAATAAGGGCGACTGGGCGTTGCAGTGACCAAGGTACAATACCCTCTTGAAACTCGGTAATTTGCTTATTATCACGAATAACGACGGCATCTTTACCCACCATATCAAGGCGGCTAATATGACCGTCAAGATTGATACGAATGCAAGGCCAATTTAGGCGCGCGGCTACTTGCTCGATATGTGTTGATTTACCTGTACCGTGCAAGCCTTGCACCATAACACGCCGGTTATTCATAAACCCCGATAAGATAGCGATTGTGACATCGGCGTTAAATTTATAAGCCTCGTCCACTTCAGGTACATGCTCATCTCTTTCGCTAAAAGCAGGGACTTTAATATCGGCATCAATACCAAAGACGTCTCTCGCATTTACAAAGATATCGGGCTTACTCAGTGTTAAATCAGTCATAGTAATGTCGTCTTATTCTCGTTAAGTTGAAGCAATTTTATTATTATGATGAGGTAAATTTACAGTAATGCTGTGTATATCACCGCTATTTAACCCATCGAAACAATACTGTTTTTACGCAGCACCGGCAACAATAGATGCTAACGCAGCAGATGCTAATCGAGCAGCAACAGGGTCTGCACGAGATGTAAGCACAATTGGCACTTTCGCACCCATAACGAGTCCAGCCGCTGCCGCACTCATAAAGTAAACCATTTGCTTAAATAGCACATTACCTGCTTCGATATTGGGTACAAGTAATACATCGGCACAGCCCGCAACAGGGCTATTCACGCCTTTAATTTTTGCGGCCTCTGACGATACTGCGTTATCAAAAGCAAAAGGGCCATCAATAATAGCACCTGGCACAGCACCGTTTTGTGCCTCTTTAGCAATTTCATCGGCTTCCATACTAGATGGAACAGATTCTGTAGGGACCTCTGTGGCTGACAATAACGCAATTTTTGGGTTTTTATTACCCAATGCGTGCATCAAGGTCGTCACATTACGGGCAATATCTAATTTAACACTCACTGGCGGCAATACGTTTATAGCTGCATCAGTAATACAAATAGCTTCGTCAGAGCCAGGCAATGTCATATGAAAGACATGACTTAAACGCGTACCTGTACGCAGGCCAGTATCTCGGTTAATCACTGCGCGCAATAAATTATCAGTATGTAGGTTGCCCTTCATTAGTGAAGTTACCTCACCACCTCTTGCAAGCGCAACTGAAGTTTCAGCTGAGGCAACCTCACCATTGGCTTCTACTACTCTTAAACCAGAGATATCCCATGCTAGATCTTTTGCAATCGTGTTAATGGCAGCAACATCACCCACTAATACAGGCTCGATTAAGCCTTTCTCAAAAGCTTCTTTTGCGCTCTCCATAGGCAGCGGCGCACCAGCATTAACAATAGCGGTAGGCGCAGACTGGATAGCACCAGCTTTGTCGAGAAGGTATTGAGGACATTCGATGGGCGTAGAACTTAACATAGTCATAAGGTCATCCATTTTAAATTTATTAAAAATAATAATATTAAAGATGATCTCGCTTTGGCCAAATCATGTTTAATATCATAAAAAACCGGACGGAGGGAGACCCTCAGTCCGGTTTTATAAGTTAAGTTAACTAATAAACATTAGCTAACAACTTCTTTTTCACTAAAATACGAATTAAACGTAATCTTTGTACTTATCTAAGAAACGAGTTGGTTTAGCTAGCGCGTCACGACGGAACGGGTCGCCAAGTTCACGAGTACACATAATCTCGATTACTGTGGTTTTACCTTCGTTCATTTGCATGTCGATTGCTTTCTTAAGCGCAGGACCTACATCTTCTAGCTTGTCGATAGTCATACCTTCTGAACCCATCGCACGACCGATTTCAGCAAAGCTTTCACTTTCAAGCTCACCAGCAACAAAGCGACGGTTGTAGAATTCAACTTGGTTCTTCTTCTCAGCACCCCATTGACGGTTGTGGAATACAACAGCCGTTACAGGAATATCGTGACGAACAGCAGTCATGATTTCCATTAAGCTCATACCCCAAGCACCATCACCAGCGTATGCAACAGCAGGACGCTCAGGAGCAGCACATTTTGCACCCATCATTACAGGAAGAGCATAACCACAGTTACCAAAGCTCATAGGAGCAAAGAAAGAACGTGGACGCTCAAAACGTAAGTAGCTGTGTGCAACAGCGTTAATGTTACCAATATCAGTAGATACCATAACGTCAGCAGGCATTGCTTTTTCAAGCTCACGCAATACTTGACGTGGGTGTAACCAGCTACCTTCTTCAGCTTCTTGCTCAGCGATCATGTCAAGACTGTAATCATCTTTCTCATGAGTCCACTCATCAAGTTCTTTTTCCCACGCTGCTTTTTCAGAAGCGATTAGAGCCGCACGATCTGCTTTAGATGCATCAGACTCTAATGTTTTACCTTCTAATAAGCGAACAAGTACAGAAGCAGCTGCTTTTGCATCACCACAAATACCAACAGAGATCTTTTTAACAAGACCTAACATTTTGTTGTCGGCATCGATTTGAATGATTTTTGCGTCTTTTGGCCAGTAGTCCATACCGTGTTGTGGCAAAGTACCGAAAGGCCCTAAACGTGAACCTAGTGCAACAACAACGTCGGCTTGAGCGATCAATTTCATGCCCGCTTTAGAACCTTGGTAGCCTAGAGGACCACACCATAATGGGTGGCTAGCTGGGAATGAATCGTTATGCTGGTAGCTGTTTACAACAGGAGCACCAAGACGCTCTGCAAGTGCTTTACACTCTTCGATAGCATCACCCATAACAACACCGCCACCAGATACAATCACTGGGAATTTAGCAGATGCTAAAAGATCAGCAGCTTCTTGAAGGCTTTTCTCACCACCAGGTCCACGATCAAGTACTTGTGGTTGTGGGATATCAACATCACAATCGCCATAGAAGTAATCGCGAGGAATGTTTAATTGGGTTGGTCCCATTTCAGACATAGCACGATCAAAACAACGACCAGTGTATTCAGCCATACGGTGTGGGTGAGTTACATGACCTTGATATTTAACAAATTCTTGGAACATTGGTAGTTGGTTAGCTTCTTGGAAACCACCTAAACCTTGAGTCATTGTTCCAGTTTCTGGTGTGATCATAACAACAGGACTGTGAGCCCAAAATGCTGCTGCAATACCAGTTACACAGTTAGAAATACCTGGGCCATTTTGGCCAATCACAACACCGTGACGACCAGTTGCACGAGCATAGCCATCAGCCATGTGCGCAGCGCCTTGTTCGTGAACAACAGGAATTAAACGAATGCCAGCTGGAGCAAAAATGTCCATAGCATCCATGAATGCAGAGCCCATGATACCGAAAATATCGGTTACACCATTGGCTACCATAGTTTCAACAAATGCTTCACTAGGAGTCATGCGAGCCATAATTACAGTCCTTAACTATTATTAAAATAAATAAAAATAAACCGAAGTTGCTTTGCAGCAATTCCGTTTACATGAAATCGTGTTGTTAACTCAGACGATGATAATATCGGCGTTTAAGTTATCGGGATAGAATAACGCTTGTAACCACTATAGAGTAGGTCCAAATAAATTATTTAAACCAGTCCAGTTTCTTCAAATACACTCTTAATTGATTCTTATGCTCTCAAAAATGCATTTAAGTGAGCGATATTATATATAAATCGGTAAAATTTACAAGATCATCACATAAACTACTTTGGACCTATAGTAGGTTTTCTTATATCTATTGCTAATGAAGCCTTGTTACTCATACCTATGCCATACCAATAACGGCCTCTGTCTTTATACTCTTATCAATAAGAATTTCAACATTAGATAATTAAACCCTTACAGCCAAAATGCCCCCAAAGACATAGCGAATCAACGGATAAAAGCCATTTAAAATAATATACAAGATACTTAAAACATAAGATTCAGCAGGTCAAAGCTACACGAGTATCGATGTATATTTTCTAAGCTCTCATTTAACACAACAAATAGGATAAATATTTCATAAAGATTTTTTCATTTTTGTGAAAAACAAGTCAAAAAATGGTACTACATAAAGATTGAATCTGGCACACTACCACCAATGATTATTAGCATATTATAGCGCCATATGTAGAGTCATACGGGCTATAGAAAAGCACGCAAAAAATAATGCATAAAACAAATTCAACTATACATTCAATCACACACATTAAATTACCGTTATTTTAGGAGTTAAAATGCCTGGTTTACTTCCCGATACAGATCCAAATGGATTGTTAGAGTACTCTGTTGTTTATACCGATCGCTCTCTAAATCATATGTCGCAATCATTTCAAGATACGATGAAATCTATCTCTGCTACATTAAAAAGTACTTATAACGCACAAGCAGCCATTGTCGTACCAGGTAGCGGTACTTTTGGTATGGAAGCCGTTGCAAGACAATTTGCAACCGATAAAAAGACTCTCGTTGTACGCAACGGCTGGTTTAGCTTTCGCTGGACAGAAATTTTTGAGATGGGCAACATTCCTGCAAGCTCTACTGTGTTAAAAGCACGTCGTGCAGCCGATGAGCATCAGTCACCCTTCTCCCCTGCTCCTATCGATGAAGTTGTCGCTACTATTCAGTCTGAAAAGCCCGATGTTGTTTTTGCACCACACGTAGAGACATCAGCAGGTATGATTTTACCTGACGCTTATATTAAAGCTGTTGCAGATGCTGTACACAGTGTTGGCGGTATTATGGTATTAGACTGTATTGCCTCCGGTACGATTTGGGTTGATATGGAAGCCACCGGTGTTGATGTTTTAATTAGCGCTCCACAAAAAGGCTGGAGCGGCTCACCCTGTGCCGGTCTTGTTATGTTAAGTGAGCGTGGTCTTGAGCAAATGGGCAAAACTAAAAGCACGAGTTATGCCTGTGACCTTGGCAAGTGGCATCAAATTATGCAAGCCTACGAAAACGGTGGTCACGCCTACCATGCAACGATGCCAACCGACGGCCTAACTACCTTTAATAAAGTTATGCAAGAAACAGCTGAATATGGCTTTGATAAAGTAAAAGCAAACCAACAAGAGCTAGGCGATAAAGTACGCGCATTATTTGCGAGTAAAGGCTATAAAAGCGTTGCTGCAGATGGCTTTGGCGCACCAGGTGTTGTTGTTTTATACACTGATGATGGCGATATGCACAATGGCTCTAAGTTTAAGGCTGCTGGCTTACAAATTGCTGCAGGTGTACCACTACGCTGTGATGAGCCAGAAGATTACAAAACCTTTAGAATCGGTTTATTCGGTTTAGATAAACTGCAAAATGTTGATCGTACCGTTGCAAGCTTAGAAGAAGCTCTCAATAAAGTTTCTTAAGTTTTTTACTAACAGCGCTATAAATAGCGCTGTTAGTATGTTTTATACACTTTTAATTATTACTTCTTTCGATTTATTACTTTCATACCGTCATCATTCCCCCACAACTTTAAATAGATACTGTCCATATTCACTCTTCTTAAGTAATTGAGCTTGCCTCAATAATTGCTTTTTCGAAATCCACCCATTATTGAAACCTATTTCCTCCAAGCATGCTATCTTTAAACCTTGGCGACGCTCTATTGTTTGCACGAAATGTCCAGCCTCCATGAGGCTATCGTGAGTGCCAGTATCCAACCAAGCATGCCCTCGACCTAACAACTCCACATTAAGATCACCACGCTTAAGATAAGCATTATTCACACATGTAATTTCTAGCTCACCTCGCGCAGAGGGCTTAATATTTTTAGCAATACCTACAACATCTTTATCATAGAAATACAAACCGGTTACTGCATAATTCGATTTAGGCTTCACGGGTTTTTCTTCAATCGACACCGCAAGAAACTGCTCATCAAACTCGACAACGCCAAAACGCTCAGGATCAGTTACTTGATACCCAAAAATAGTTGCCCCGACTGGACGATTAGTAGCCGCAATAAGCTTTTCGGTTAATCCATTGCCATAAAAGACATTATCGCCGAGTATTAAGCACACATTGCTATCGCCAATAAACTCTTCGCCTAAAATAAAGGCTTGCGCCAAACCATCAGGGCTTGGTTGAATACAATAACTAATATTTATTCCATACTGCTGCCCATCACCCAATAATTTTTGGTAGCTAGGAATATCATCTTGCGTGGATATGAGTAAAATATCTTTAATTCCTGCCAACATTAATACGGACAAAGAGTAAAACACCATGGGTTTGTCGTAAACGGGCAATAGTTGTTTGGAGACACCTTGGGTTATAGGGTATAAACGAGTACCACTGCCGCCAGCTAGTATAATTCCTTTAATATCCATCACTATTTCTTCTCTAATTTTGTTTCTATTTTGCCTAATCGCCCTAGCTGGTAGCTACCATCAAGGACATTTTGCCACCATAGCTTGTTATTTAGATACCAACTGACGGTTTTGCGTATGCCAGACTCAAAAGTTTCAACAGGAGACCAACCTAAATCACCCTTTATCTTAGCTGCATCAATAGCATAACGCATATCATGTCCAGGCCTATCTGTTACATAAGTAATTAATGATTTAAAACCTTTTGAATCGCAGCTTCCATCAGAATGACAATTCAACCCCACTTCTTCAGACATACAAGAATAGGGGCTTTCTGGTACCAACTCTTCGAGAATTTCACAAATGATATTAACAACATCAATATTTTTATATTCGTTATGCCCTCCAATATTATATGTCTCACCGATCATACCCTTTTCCAATACTGTCAATAATGCACGGGCATGATCTTCTACATACAACCAATCACGGACTTGATCACCTTTACCATAAATAGGTAGTGGCTTACCCTGTAACGCATTAATAATAATATGTGGGATTAACTTCTCAGGAAAGTGATAAGGGCCATAATTATTCGAACAATTTGTAATCAGCACCGGCAGGCCGTAGGTACGCCGCCAAGCACGTACTAGATGATCAGAACTCGCTTTACTCGCAGAATATGGTGAGCTAGGTGCATAAGGTGTTTCTTCAGTAAACAGCAGATCACTTGCGAGGTCTCCATAAACTTCGTCAGTAGATATATGATGAAAACGGAATGCAGCTTTTCTCTCCTCACTTAAAATATCATAATAAGCTCGAGCACACTCAAGAAGGTTGAAGGTGCCTATGATATTAGTATGTAGGAATTCAGCCGGACCATCTATAGAACGATCTACATGAGACTCAGCGGCTAAGTGCATAATAACGTCGGGTTGATATTTATTGAGGGTATTCTCCACATCAGTTTTATTACAGATATCAATTTGCACGAACTGATAATTCTTTGATTTGTCAACAGTAATTAATGAATTCAGATTACCTGCATAGGTTAACTTATCAAGATTAACGACCGAGTGATCCGTGTTGCCTATAATCTCACGAATAACGGCAGAGCCAATAAATCCTGCACCGCCTGTTACTAAAATTTTCATATCTTACTATCCTATTCTTCTAGCCATACATACTAAACTATCGAGCCATAGAGAGAGTTCTATATCTCTGTATAAAAAGCTGTACAGTTAAATTCTTTTTATAATCTAATATTCAATAAGCAAAAAAACCGAGAGACGATCTTTACATCCATCAATATCGATTAGCGAGGTATAATATACACTTAAAAAGTCTTTGAAATAGACTTCGTGGTCACTCATATAGGATGATTTCCACTCTATAGATAAAGCTCTCAATCTTATCCTTCATAAACAATTGTGCTATAAAGAAAAATTTACTCTATTAAACAGTCATTTAAGAATTATTTTACCTTAAATAAGACTTCACCTACTAGAGTCCCTATTAGGGGGCATAGCCGCATCGACATAAGTTGGGGACAGGGTTGTCAACCAACCTCCGCTTCTTTACTATTTTTTATAATTGGTACTATCCTAAATACCCTTATTTTTAAAACTAGAGGCGATATCAATAATATACAAAATAGCTATATCCCCTAATCTTAGAACATCTGCTTCTTAGCTATCTTATAGCCACTCTATCACTTCGATATTGAAGAACGGATAACCATCAATAACTAGTAAGGAATTTGGGCTCCATTCTATTTACAGTCAGTGCTTTCCATGTTCTGGGCCCACTAAAGTACTCACAATAAAAGTAATTAGTAAAACAGCAAGAATCAATACCATCTCTAACTGTATTGATTTAATCAAATGATGTTTACTTATATTACTTTTTTGTATTCTTGGAACAAGAGAAAACTTATGGCGCATGGCAATTAATAATATCAAAAGAACAACGATCAGCTTAGCTAAAAACCATCTACCATAAATTGTTTTTAAAAAATCATCTACACTATGCAAAAGAAAATACAAAACTGTTAGGCCAGAGGCAATTAACATACCCACCAACCAGGCTGCGTATTTTCCAAAACTATGCATGAGTTGGTATAACTGCTGACTGGGCAATTGATAACATGCCTTATAAAGTGGATATAAAGAACCAATCCAGAGCATCACTAAAAAAACATGCAAGCTTAATATATATCGCAGTATTAACGATAACTCTACACTATGACCACTGTTACTAAATGAACTCACCAAAAGATAAAAGGCACTAATCGTAAAAATAGAAATAATATTTTTTTTATAATACATCAACCTCAGTGGTACATAGGGCTTAACAGAAAAAAAAAAGCAAAAAAACAAGGTACAAAAAGCAAGCAACCTATAGCTGGCAACACTTCCCAAAGAAGATGCCCAAGTAATAGAGAACATTGTTGTATCAAACATGCCTGTAAAGCCAGATTCAGTAAAGGCACCAACAGATAACAGAAAATTCAAAATAACGGCTAACAGCCCAAACAATGACATCCATTGGCCGTACTTTACCAAAAAGTACTGAAAATCAATCTGTATATCTTTTTTATCAAAGAATGGAAGCAAAAAACTTGCGGCGATAACAGATGCACAACTCACATAAAAAAATAATTGAGTGAGAAATAATAGCCACGTCCAAATCGTTAATTCAGCCATAAAAGTTATGAACCGCGATTATTATTCAGTAGATTTTAACGTAAAACTAAAGTCACCTTTAACTTTATGTCCATCGGCACCAATAATAGTCCAAGCTACAGAATAAATGCCCTGCGATAATTTATTAGAAAGGGGGACATTAAAGTTAGAGTTCTTATTTTTACTAGGAGTAAAGTCAATCTTCACTTTATTGTTATTACTATCTTTTAGCGTTAGCTTTATAAGATTGACTGCTTTGTTAAAATTTAGAGCTATCAAAGCGGGACTATCTATTAAAATAGATTGGTCACTAGGAATTGTCGACTGCAGTTTTGTATGAGCAAAAGAAAAAGCAGTAAATATCAGACAGAAAATAAACAGTAAGCGTCTCAGTACAGTCAAAAAAACCTCCATAACTTATATATGATAGTGTTGTAAAAATGAATACTGAGCTTTTACAGCTTCATCATGTAAATTGATACGCCAATCACCTGCTGTCGACCAATAGCATTTTTAAATAGCGCCAGAAAGCCCAATACACTATTAGTATACAAGTATAACTAATTAATTGAACAAGAAGATAAACTAATAGAGCTATATTAGATAATCAGAGTTAGTGGAATACCAGATTCGACTCATGCACCCTGAACCTAGGCTTACACGCGCCCCAAATCGCTCAAGTGTCATGGATAGTGTGAATACAGGTTTTACATCGCTACGTGGACGTAGCTGATTAGAGCAATTGCCGAGGAGCAAAAACCTTCCCGACGATTTTATGAACCGGGACGTTCGAGTGAACAAACTCAGCTACCTAGCAGTTAATAAAAAAGGCCACAAAAATATGTGGCCTTTTTTATTAATGGTCGGAGTGGCCGGATTTGAACCGACGACCACCACACCCCCAGTGTGGTGCGCTACCAGGCTGCGCTACACTCCGAATAAGTTCTAGTAGATCACTACTAGTAAGGAGGCGCAATCATACCGGAAGCAGCGTTCTTTTCAAGCGCTTTGAGAGTCTAAGTAAGGAGGATTTTAGGAGGAGTTGAATAGGTAGTTACTTTTTAGGCAGCCATAGATAATGACAACAACAATGTTGATAATATTATTTAGCTTTTAGTAAAACTAATATATCTTCAAGCTCTGTAATAATAGAGCTGATCATATTGTTAAACTCTGCATCTGTTGAAGTTTTACTATCACTTGTATCAACTTGCATATTTTGTCGGGCGCCACCTATAGTGAAGCCTTGATCGTAAAGCAATGAACGAATTTGACGAATGGTGAGTACATCTTGCCTTTGGTAATAGCGACGGTTACCACGTCGCTTTACTGGCTTTAACTGTTCGAACTCCTGCTCCCAGTAACGCAACACATGTGGTTTAACAGCGCACAGCTCACTAACTTCACCTATCGTAAAGTATCTCTTCCCTGGGATAACAGGCAATTCGTCGTTATTTGTCGGTTCCAGCATAGGCTTCTACACGAGTCTTTAGTTTTTGACCAGGTCTAAATGTCACTACCCTGCGTGCCGAGATAGGTATCTCTTCACCGGTTTTAGGGTTACGTCCAGGTCGTTGTTTTTTGTCTCTCAAGTCAAAATTACCAAAGCCTGATAACTTAACCTGCTCATTTTGCTCCAATGAGCCGCGAATGTTTTCAAAAAAGAGCTCTACTAGCTCTTTTGCCTCGCGCTTATTTAAACCTAAATCATTGTATAATTTTTCTGCAATTTCTGCCTTTGTTAACGCATCAGACATCTAGTCGCCTCTCAACGCATGTTATATAAGCATTGGTACATAAGAACAAACGACTGAAGACATACTGTTATAGGCTTATTATCCACAATAATGTCAGCTCAAACATTGATCCAATTCGTATTATCTTAATTCAGCGTTATATTCTTGTTTTAACGCCTTAACCACATTATTTACTGATGATGTTATTTCATCGTCGGTAAGAGTGCGGGAAAGATGCTGAAAGGTCAAGCCCAAAGCGATACTTTTTCTTTCAGAATCAATACCTTTGCCCACATATACGTCAAATACCTTTAAGTTTGTTAATAACTCTCCTGCTGCTTGACTAACGGTAGACTCTAACTTTGAGACAGCTAAATCTTGATTTACAATCACAGCAAGGTCACGTCTAACCTCTGGAAAACGTGATAAAGGCTCAAACTTAGGAAAGCGTGCATTAGCCAGTGCCGCTTGTGCAACTTCAAATACATATACCCTTTGCGGTAAGTCTAAATCTTGCTGGATACTCGGATGTAAGGCACCGATATAGCCCACCGTAACCCCGGACAAATTAATGGAGGCAGTCTGCCCAGGGTGTAATGCTGGATGCTCAGCTGATTCAAAGCTGAATTGATTTGGCTCTTTAGTGATAGCCAATAATGACTCAACATCGCCCTTAAGATCATAGAAATCAACGTTACTAGCCTTTTCTAACCAGCTTTCATTGTGACGCGCGCCATAAACTAAACCTGCAATCATAGGCTCTTGTATTAATTCTGAGGCATTATTTGATGTAAAACGCAGCCCTGTTTCAAAAAAGCGAACTCGGGTTTGTTGGCGCTTAACGTTATTGACTAATGCTGTCACTAAACCTTGCCATAGAGAGGTTCTCATTACTGACATATCAGCACTAATGGGGTTTTGCAATACAATGGGCTTAGCATCAGGATCGAGCAATTGCTGTATTTTAGGGTCGACAAAACTATAAGAAATCGACTCTCGATAGTCTCTAGCGACTAAATTAGCACGTATTGCATCTAAACCTAGGGCAGTCTCTTGATGCATGGGCAGCTCCATACCCATACGCACACTCGTTGTTGGCAAATTATTGTAGCCATAGATACGAGCTAGCTCTTCAAGTAAATCGGCCTCTATCTCTATATCAAAGCGATAACTAGGGACAATAAATACCCAGCCATCATCATTTGTCTCTGATACAACTAACCCCAAACGCTGGAGGATATCAATGACTTCAGCGTCGGGAAGATCAAAGCCCAATCCCTTTAAAATGCGCTCACGACGTAGAGTAACCGTTTTAGTCGATAGTGCTGGGTGCTCTACCTCAGCCACTACTACCTCAGCCACTTGCCCACCTGCAACCTCTATTATTAACTGAGTAGCACGCTCGACAGCTTGCTCTTGAAGTTTGAAGTCAACGCCACGTTCAAAGCGATGAGAAGAGTCCGTGTGCAGGCCATACTCTCGTGCACGACCAGCAATTGCAGTTGGTAGAAAAAAGGCACTCTCTAGTAAGATATCTTTAGTGTCACTAGAAACGGCTGTTTGACTGCCACCCATAATACCCGCCATTGCTACGGATTTTTTATCATCGGCAATAACCAGTACATTTGAAGCTAGTTCAACTGTTTGCCCATTAAGTAGCTCCAGAGGCTCTTTATCTTGCGCATAGCGGACAGTTATATTGCCTTCTAACGATTTTAGATCAAAGGCATGCATGGGTTGGCCAAGCTCAAGCAATACATAGTTGGTAACATCGACAACAATGTCCTTAGAGCCAATATCTGCGCGCCTAAGACGCTCTTTAATCCACAAAGGTGTTGGCCTTGAAATATCTATACTGCGAATAATACGCCCTACGTAGCGTGGACAGGCATCACTTGCCTCTAAGTTAATATTGATCTTATCTGTAATAGTTGCACTAACGGGATTTATGACAGGTTCAGTCACACTTAAACGGTTAAGCACCCCTACTTCACGAGCAATCCCCTTTAGCGATAAGCAATCACTGCGATTAGGCGTTAAATCAACATCGATAGCAGTATCATTGAGCTGTAAATATTCTCTAAGATCAGTACCTACAGGTGCATCTCCTGATAACTCCCAAAGACCATCACTATCGTCACCTAGCTTTAACTCTGTTTGAGCGCATAACATACCAAAGGATTCAACACCGCGTAGCTTGGCTTTTTTAATACTAAAATCGCCAGGTAATATGGCACCAACTGTTGCAAAGGGCACTTTAATACCCACTCGTGCATTAGGCGCACCGCAAACTACTTGGGTAATATCACCATTAAGGCCAGACACCTGACAAACACGTAATTTATCCGCATCTTGATGCTGTTCGACAAATAGTATTTCACCAACAATAACCCCGCTAAAGGACTCCGCAACGGGTTCTACTGCATCAACCTCTAGGCCGGCCATTGTTATTTGTGCAGCCAACTCATCGGTCGTTAATTTTGGGTTAACCCACTCTCTTAACCAAGATTCACTTATTTTCATATTTTTTCTGTCGGAAATTAACTAAAAAGCTACTCGATTATTACTATCTACAATCTCATTAGCAGCCGTATTGTATAGATTTAAAATTGCTCTAAAAATTTAACATCATTCTCAAAAAATAAGCGCAAGTCATTAACGCCATAACGAAGCATTGCTAGGCGCTCAACACCCATACCAAAAGCAAAGCCGCTGTAGGTATCAGTATCAACATTACTCGCCTCAAATACGTTGGGATGCACCATACCGCAACCCATTACCTCCAACCAACCTGTGTGACTACAAATTCGACAGCCATCGCCGCCACAATTAGTACACTGAATATCAACTTCGGCAGAGGGCTCTGTAAACGGAAAGTAAGAGGGCCGGAACCGTACGGGAACATCTGCCTCAAAAAAGCTCTTTAAGAATTGATCCACCGTGCCTTTTAGGTCTGCAAAGCTGACCTCTTCATCAATAACCAAACCTTCGACCTGATGAAACATAGGGGTGTGGGTAAGATCTGAGTCACAGCGATAAACACGACCTGGGCAAATAACACGAATAGGTGGCTTATTTGCCTCCATAGTCCGTACTTGCACAGGGGATGTATGCGTACGCAGTACATAATCGACTTTATCTTTTAAACCGAGCCCTGACTTATCAATATAGAAGGTATCATGCATAGCACGCGCTGGATGGTGTGCGGGTATATTAAGCGCCTCGAAGTTATGATAATCATCTTCTATCTCGGGCCCTTCTTCAACACTATAACCTACTGATGCAAAGATCGTTTTTATACGAGCAATTGTTTGGGTCACTGGGTGTAAACTACCGCGCCCATTTGCACGACCGCTGAGAGTAACATCAATAGTCTCAGCCGCTAGTTTTTGAGTAATTGCAGCGGTCTCAAGGACTTCTTTTTTAGCCTGAATAGCCGCTTGCACCTGTTGCTTGCCTTCATTAATTTTTGCACCCGCCGCTGGGCGCTCCTCACTCGATAACTTACCGAGAGTTTTTAATAAACTAGTTAATTGGCCTTTTTTGCCAAGATAATCCACACGGATTTGGTCGAGTGCCGCAAGATCACTGGCGCTACTGACAAGATTTAGAGCTTCTTCTATAAGCTCTTGGAGGTTTTCCATTGGGCTATTCCTCTACGGAATTGTATGTTTATTTTTTATTAGCCATCTTAAACAAGCTATTTAGCTATTGCTTTTAAATGGTCTTCTATAACTTTATTTTTACAGTGCGTTATATACAGCTTTAGCCTTAAAAATTGCACAATAAAAAAGGGAGGCTTTTTACAGCCTCCCTTTTAACCACTACTTTTTAGAGTAATAGTATTTTATAGGTTAGATTAAAACGTTCTTTATAAAACTATATATAAAGAGCTAATCTGCTATAAATTAAGCAAGTGCCGCTTTTGCCTTCTCGACAACAGCAGCAAACGCTGCTTTATCATGAACAGCAAGATCAGCCAATACGCGTCGATCTAGAGCGATTTCTGCTTTTTTAAGGCCAGCAATTAATTGGCTATAAGTCATACCTAATGCACGAGATTGTGCGTTAATACGTGTGATCCAAAGCGCACGAAAGTTACGCTTTTTAACACGACGGTCACGGTATGCATATTGACCAGCTTTAATTACTGCTTGTTTTGCAACACGGAAGATACGCGAACGCGCACCGTAGTAACCTTTTGCTGCTTTTAGAACTTTTTTGTGGCTTTTACGAGCCACAACACCACGTTTTACACGAGCCATTTTAGTCTCCTCAGAATGATTTAATTAGCGCGAAGCATGCGATCGATTGCTGGTTTATCAACAGCGTCGACAAGACTCGTGCCGCGTAATTGACGCTTACGCTTAGTGGTCATTTTGGTGAGGATGTGACTCTTGTGAGCGCTTTTGCGCTTGTAGCCAGCAGCCGTTTTTTTGAAGCGCTTAGAGGCGCCACTGTGTACTTTAGCTTTTGTTGCCATGAGAATAAACTCCGCATTTGTACCAGACCTTAATGTTAGTAAGTAAGGCTGATTTGGTTAATAAATAAAATAAAGAGGCAGCTAAAAGCCTAATTACTTCTTCTTTTTCGGTGACAATACCATTAACAGCTGGCGGCCTTCCATTTTTGGATATTGCTCAACTGTGGCTATCTCTTCAAGATCAATTTCGATGCGTTTCATCATCTCCATACCTAATTCTTGATGAGCCATCTCCCGACCGCGGTACCGTAGTGATACTTTAGCCTTGTCCCCGTTTTCTAGGAAACGTATAAGGTTGCGTAGTTTTACCTTATAATCCCCTTCTTCCGTCCCTGGTCGAAACTTCATTTCTTTAATTTGTTGCTGCTTTTGCTTCTTTTTAGCGGCGGCTTTTGTCTTTTTAATATCAAATAAGTGTTTGCCGTAGTCCATTACCTTACACACGATAGGATCAGAATCTGCAGCGATCTCGACTAGATCCAAAGTGGCCTTTTGAGCATTTTCAAGGGCGTCTGCCAAAGACACTACTCCAACTTGCTGCCCATCGGCTCCGATTAGACGAACCTGATCAGCTTGTATCTGCTCATTTATGCGTGCTTTTTTACTACGGCTATCTTTGCTATTAATTGTATTTCTCCAAATTTGACCTTAATGGCCCTTAATTTTGCACCTGATGCGCAAAATCCTCTTTCAACGTTGATCATTAACTATAGACAATTTTATCTATATTACTTTTACCATCTTGCTATAGATGAATTTTTTGACAAGAAAAACGACGTTATAGACATTTTTTCTCAGCAATATCACTAGCTAGTAATGCAAGAAATTCATTAATTGCCATAACCCCTAGATCATCACCACTACGATTTCTTACGGCAACGGTATTGTTTTCGACTTCTTTATTGCCAACAACTAACAAGTATGGAATACGTTGTAATGTGTGCTCGCGGATTTTAAAGCCGATCTTCTCATTTCTCAAGTCAGAAATCGCCCTAAAACCATTGTTTTTTAAGGTTTCTTCTACTTTTTGTGAATATTCGGCCTGATTATCAGTAATATTCATAATCACGACTTGTTCTGGCGCTAACCAGGTCGGAAACGCACCTTCGTAATGTTCGATTAAAATCCCAATAAAGCGCTCAAAAGAACCCAAAATAGCACGGTGTAACATCACCGGTACTTGGCGCGAGCCATCCTCTGCAACAAACTGCGCATCGAGTCGGCCAGGCATTGAAAAGTCGACTTGAATAGTTCCGCACTGCCACACACGGTTAAGACAGTCTTTTAAGGAAAACTCGATCTTTGGTCCATAAAACGCACCTTCGCCAGGCAGTAACTCCCAAGCTAAACCTTTTGCATCGAGCGCATCGGCTAGTGCTTTTTCTGCCTTATCCCATACCGAGTCATCGCCCACACGCTGCTCTGGGCGTGTTGATAAACGGATAATCACATCGCTAAAGCCAAAATCTGCATACACTTTATACAAGAGGTCGGTAAAAACTGAGACTTCTTCCTGGATACTTTCTTCACTACAGAAGATATGGGCATCATCTTGCACAAAGCCGCGTACACGCATAAGCCCTTGGAGCGTACCCGAGGCCTCATTACGGTGACAACAGCCAAACTCTGCTAAGCGCAATGGCAAATCTTTATACGATTTTAAACCCTGATTAAACACTTGCACATGGCAAGGGCAATTCATGGGCTTTACTGCATAATCTCGTGACTCTGACTCTACCGTGAACATATTCTCACGAAATTTATCCCAGTGGCCTGAGCGCTCCCAAAGGCTACGATCAACAATCTGTGGTGTTTTTATCTCTTGGTAACCATTGTCGCGCTGCACTTTGCGCATGTACTCTTCAACAGCGGTATAAACACCCCATCCTTTTGGATGCCAAAACACCATGCCAGGTGCTTCTTCTTGAATATGAAAGAGGTCAAATTTTTTGGCGAGTTTACGATGATCGCGCTTAACGGCTTCTTCTAAAAAGTGTAGGTGCGCTTTTAATTGTTTTTTATCGGGCCATGCAGTGCCATAAATACGCTGTAGCATTTTATTATCGGAGTCACCCCGCCAGTAGGCTCCGGATACGCGCATTAATTTAAAGTGCTCACAAAACTTCATATTAGGCACATGAGGGCCACGACACATATCGATATATTCTTCGTGATGATAAAGCGCAGGCTCTGTATCTTTGGGAATATCACGTTCTAAAATTTCTAACTTATAACTCTCGCCACGGGCTTTAAAGGTATCAAAAGCTTCTTGCCAGCTCACCTTCTTTTTGACAACGCCATAATGGGTTTTAGCCAACACCTTCATTGTTTGCTCAAGCTTTGCCATATCGTCATCGGTCAACATATAATCGAGATCAATATCGTAATAAAAGCCATTTTCAATTGTTGGCCCAATGGCCATTTTAGCATCAGGCCATAATTGCTTAACTGCATGCCCGACCAAATGTGCACAGGAGTGACGGATGATTTCAAGGCCATCTTCGTCTTTAGCGGTAAGGATACTTAACTGGGCATCTTGCTCAATAAGGTCATGAGCATCGACCCGCTCACCATTAACACGGCCAGCAATAGTGGCTTTAGCAAGGCCTGGACCTATATCGGCGGCAACATCATAGGCTGATACAGCCTTATCAAAAGAACGTTCGGAACCATCGGGGAGAGTAATAACAGGCATGTGCTTTCCTAGTCAGTGGCGGCCCTTACTAAAGGTCGCATGAGAAATTAATTGTAGAATTGGTACGACCGAGTGGACTAATAAGTTACATCCTGTAACTCACACCTTCGGGGCAGCAGAGCTGTTCAAAAATGTTCCAGACATTTTTGTCGAACACTGTTCTCGTACTATGATTAACCATTATGAAAACCCAACAAATACTGGGCTTTCATAATGGTACGACCGAGTGGACTCGAACCACCGACCCCCACCATGTCAAGGTGGTGCTCTAACCAACTGAGCTACGGTCGTACATCAGGGCGCGCAGTGTAGCGAGAATCGAGACATTTGGCAACGCTATAATCACTTTAAAAATGAGCCATAAACAGCGCCCATCGAAACTATTTAATATTGATAATATTTTTGTGTTTTAAACTTTCACCACTGTCAACACCATAGTAATCAACTACCGCATTATGTGGTTGGTAACCTGAAATAGACTCAATTAATATTTGTCTTAATAAATTGCAATCATTCACCTTAATGGCAGCTTTCAACTCACTTAAGCGTTTGGTTAACAACGCCTCATCAAGATAATCTTCGTTCGCACGCATAATCATACTATGTTCGGTACCTACAACATTGTCTCCAACCAACAGTTCCTCATAAAGCTTTTCTGCTGGACGCAAACCTGTATATTGAATTTGAATATCTCCATCTGGGTTTTCGTCGGTCTGTAGTTCTAGCCCAGATAATTGAACCATACGTATAGCTAAGTCAACTATCTTAACTGGCTCCCCCATATCCAACACAAATACATCACCACCCTGAGCCATTGAGCCTGCCTGTATCACTAATGAAGCGGCCTCAGGAATCGTCATAAAAAACCGAGTGATTTCTTTATGAGTAACTGTTACTGGCCCACCCTCTTGAATTTGCTTTCTAAATAATGGCACAACAGAGCCTGAAGAACCCAACACATTACCAAAACGCACCATGGAGAATACTGTTAATGTATCTGCTGTTGCCAGCTGCTGCAAAATCATTTCAGCAAAGCGCTTAGTTGCACCCATAACATTTGTGGGGCGAACAGCCTTATCTGTTGAAATTAAAATAAAATGACCCACACTTGCTTTTGCCGCCTCTTCAGCAACAATTTGTGTACCAATAATATTATTGGCAATACCTTCCACAATATTATGCTCTACCATTGGTACATGCTTATAAGCTGCAGCATGATATATAGTTTCAATTGAAAAATAATTTATTAACTTAGCTACACGATCTCTATTAGTCACCGATCCCAACAAAGTATAAATTGAAATAGATAACGACTCCCTTTTGAGCAGCTCTTTTAATTCTTGCTCAACTTTATATAAACAATATTCGTTCGATTCAAACAATACTAAACCTCTAGGGCGCTGCTGCACTATCTGACGACATAATTCAGAACCTATTGATCCACCAGCGCCAGTTACCAAGACCATCTTCCCCAAGATACATTTGGTCATCAATGATGACTTAGGCGGCACAGCATCACGACCGAGTAATTCTTCTATATGTACTTCACGAACTTGCTCAATGGAAGCTTGCCCAGACAGTAGCTCTGGCATAGAAGGAATCGTTTGGACGTGAACATTGCAACCTTCAAATTTTTCTAACATTTTTTTACGCTGAAAATTACTTGCAGCAGGAACTGCTAACAAGACATGCTTAATAGAAGCATTTTCAATTAAATCAATGACTTTATTAGGGTTATGGACAGGAAGGCTTTTAATCGTCGAACCCCATAGAGCCTTATCATCATCTATAAAACCTGCAGGATAAAACTCCTTGCCATCAAATAAAGCAGTCGCCAACTGGATACCTGCGCCGCCCGCACCGTAAATAAGGACAGCCTCTTTACTTTCATGCCGCGTAATTAGCCAATGATAATAATGCCTAACCAATAATCGACTACCACCCACATAAACTAGGGCAGATAATGCAAAACTAATAGGTATAGAGCGGGGGAAAGGATTTATTTGAAAAATGAAAGCTGTAGACCACAAAACAAGTGCTAAAAGCAGAACTCCTTTTCCTACTGCCCAAATTGCTTGGGCCCCCATAAATCGTACAATGGCACGATATAGCCCAAGGCGCATAAAAATTAAAACACCAACTATGGGTAATATAATAAATAATTTCCAAGATGCTAACAAATATTCTTGTGGCCACCACTCTGACAAGCGTAGGGCGTAACCAGACCATAGAGCTAAGGGCAAAGCAATTAAATCTGCGAACACCATAACAAAACGCTTATTGCTGCGATTCATCGAAATAATTTTAAAAATTAGGTTTTTCGAAAGAAAATTAGTCATTATTTAAGCTCTCAAGCTTTGGTTATCAGATTTCTCTAACTCAAGTTTACGTTACTCTATAGATAGCGACAACTTTCCAAATAACACAATACGGCTCCAGTCAACTTTATTAATGCAACACACCATCTTTTTTAAGCACCTTAATAAAAGTAAGCCAAATAATTTTAATATCAAGCAATAATGAATGCTTCTCTAAATACTCGACATCTAAAGCCACTTTTTTAGGTACAGGCAATTCATCACGCCCATTAACTTGAGCCCAGCCAGTCAAACCTGGCACCAGCTTATCAACTCTATGTTTAGTTCGTAATACAATTAAGTCATCTTGATTATATAGCGCAGGGCGTGGTCCAACAAAGCTCATATCCCCTTTAAAAATTGACCATAGCTGGGGAAGTTCGTCTAAACTCGATTTACGTAAAAAGTTACCAATAGGTGTCAATACAGCTTTAGGGTCTGTTAATAAATGAGTTGCCACTGCAGGAGTATCAACATTCATACTTCTAAATTTTGGCATTTTAAAAATTTCATTATTTCTACCTACACGGTCTGACCAATACAAAATAGGCCCTTTGGATGTAAGCTTAACGAGAACGGCTATAGTAATAGCTGGCAAGAGTAAAATACTCATGGCAATCAATGCCAGCACAAGATCAAATATTCTTTTCATTTTTTAAATATGCATTCGCAGTTTTTTTCAATTGCTCGTCCATCGTAATAACAGGCTTCCAAGCTAATAAATTCCTCGCTTTAGATGCATCTACTTGAAGCGAGGCAAATAACTTATCTGTCACATCATTCTTCCCTAATAATTTCCCTATGAAATTCATGAAAGGTACAGGTACAGGAATAAGCCAGGGGCGATACCCAAAACCTTTAGCTACTCGTTGCAATAGCTCAGTGGTAGACACATCTTCTTTATCTGAAATTAAAAATATTTCATTAGATGCCTTCGGATGAATAAGGCAATGAATAATAAAACCGATCAAATTATCTAAAGCTACTAATGAACGTTTATTATGAATAGCACCAAAAGGAAGAGGCACCCCCCTACTCATCCATGCCATTAAAGTTGCAAAGTTCCCTGGGGCATTAGGGCCATACACTAATGGTGGGCGAATAACTACCACTTCCATATTCGATGCATGAGCTAAAGCCAACAAGCCATGCTCAGCCTCATATTTCGACGCGGCATAACAATTATGCGGAGAAGGATTGTCTCGTTCGGTAAATGGCTGAGAAGTGTTATTTCCATTAACACCGATAGAACTTAAATAAATAAATCGCTTGATGCCAATATCAGCAGCAATACGAGCTAATGCAAGCGTGGCATCCACGTTTACTGCCCGAAATTCGGTTAGCGGATCATTTAAATCATCAGTCATTACATGCACACGCGCGGCTAAATGAATAATAATATCTACATCCGGCAATATTTTTTTCATTTTGCTTTCAAATGACGAATTCGCAGCAGACCAAGATTTCAAATCCTCTGCAACAACCTGCACAACCTCTTCTGGTAAATCTAATGATTGCTCTCTAATCAAGGCTACCACGCTGTGCTTTGCATCAATCAAACTATCAACTAGGGCCAGCCCAATAAAACCTGTAGCACCTGTTACTAAGATCTTTCTCATTTAGTTAGCGACCCCAATAAATACACGATACAGATATTTAAAGCACTAATACCTCGAAAATGCTTCATATTCATCAATAACTAAACTTCCTATATATGAACTATCAAAATAATCTAAAGCTCTCTTTTGTGCCTTAGTGCCTAGCTCGGCTCTCAAGCCTTCATCACAAAGAAGCTGACTAAGAGTAACACCAAGCAAATGTGAATCTTTAGTTGGTACTAAAACCCCAGTTTTTCCGTTAACAATTGCATCAGACAGCCCATAAATATTACTTCCAACTGTCGCCAACCCCATTGCAGCAGCTTCAATTACAACTGTCCCAAAGCCCTCTCTATAGCTAGGAAGACATAAAACATCAGAAATAGCCATGTATTTCTCTGGCTCATTAGAATATCCAATCATCCGTATTTTATCTTTAACATGTAAATCACTTACTTTATCAAAGCATTCCTTACCATCAGCTTCAAAAGGCCCCACACAAAGCAAATAAGCATCAACCTTTTGTAAAAGCACATATTCAAAAGCAGCTAGCAACTCCCTAACACCTTTCTCCAAGGTAATTCTGCCAACGAATAAGATAATCAGCGATTCATCAGGAATAGCAAGCTCTTTCCGAAGTTGACATTTACTAGTTTCAGAGAAGCGTGATGAGTTAAAACGATTTAGATCAACCCCTGCTAATGAGCCCTGCCCAAGAACTACTAATCTAGAGTCTTTACTTACACCATTTTCAATTAAGAACCTTTTTTGACTTAAGCTATCTGTATAGCAACAGCTATTTAAATAACCAATAACTTTATCGCATGAAAGCAATAATGTTTTTTTAAATCCGGTCATTGTCGACCACGGCTGACCTGTGAATGTATGTAGCCGTACTTTTACACCAGCAAGCTTACCCGCTATAGCACATAACAAACCCGCTTTTGGAGTAGTCGAATGAACAATATCAAATTTCTCAGACCTAAATACCCTAATTAATTTTAACAATGCGAAAAAGTCTTTCAAAGGGCTAATATTTCTAGCTATATTGACACCTATAAAGTTAAATTCACTCAAATCATCAACATTATCACTCAAGCCATCATCCTCGCTTGAAATAACTGTGAGTTGCATTCCTGATGATTTAATTATCTTAAGCTGTGTATATAACTGCGTACAAATAAAGAATTTAACAGTAGAAACCCTCGCAACACGTAATTTTTTCATAGTATACAATCTATTCAATACTGCTTCCTATCAACACCTTGACAATATTGCTTTAGGCCCTTCGAGAGCAAGATTAAAAAAGCCTCTCAGTAATTTTTATAATTTATCGATGATATATATTTCTCTCAACACTTTAGGTCTCCAAGACATCTGTGAAAAAACAGGCATGAAGCCAAACATCATTTATCCACAGCTGATATATGAGCCACAAACCAAAGGCATTTTCCCCTATATGATTGGTCGATACAAGGCACGTACAAATGCATTAGGCACAGTAAATAATCATATAGCTTCACACCTTCCTTTTTAGAATACCTAGTAGACCCAATTATCTAGCTGGGAACTGACCAATTATGTATGTACCACTTATTAGTGCAGGGCAAACATCAAAAAAGAGCCTTAACTTATAAAACATGAGCACATATTGGGATTTAATCACGACCACTCTCACAGACTAAAAATTTGACTAGCGAACAATTATTAACCAGCACTTTTATGAGGCATAAACTACTATTTGATCAAAAAACGAGGGTTTCAACGACCAATAAAACCCTCTATACTGTTCACTATTGAACACTGCAAATAAATCACGGCCTATATATCGCATATTGGCCGTGCGGTAGCCGTTGTAAAACCCGTTAATATTGATGCCTACAAAAAATAAAGCTTCCCAAGACGATACACGATTTAGAATGCTCAGGTTACTCGAGGAGAATCCAAGTGTAACTCAACGTGCAATTGCTGATGAGCTTGACATCAGTTTGGGAGGGGTTAATTACTGCTTAAAAGCACTTATTGCCACAGGGCTTGTGAAAATACGTAACTTTCACAGCAACAAGAATAAATTCGCTTACACCTATTACCTCACACCTAAGGGGATAAAGGAAAAGTCCGCGTTAACCTCCAGTTTCTTAAAACGGAAAATGAAAGAATACGAGGTTCTTAAAAAGGAAATTGAAACATTAAAAAGTGACCTCCCTGATACAAGATGAAAGGAGACCCTTCGAGCTAGGAGGGCTTAAGCAGCACGCTTTTATCAACTTAACTGACACAGAAATTACATCACATAATTTAAACTCTAAACGAATAAACGCTACATGAGCACCAAAAGTCAACGTATATATATTGCTGGGCATCGAGGAATGGTTGGATCAGCAATCAAAAGGAAATTAACCACTCTAGGCATACCCGAGGGGGAGATTATTACACGTACGCATGACCAACTTGACCTCACGAATCAAACAGAAGTGCAGAAATTCTTTGAGGCAGAAAAACCCAATCAAGTTTATCTTGCCGCAGCTAAAGTCGGGGGCATCCATGCTAACAACACCTATCCAGCTGACTTTATCTATAACAATTTAATGATCCAAGCTAATGTTATCGATGCCGCATTTAAAAATAATGTGAAGCGGCTATTATTTTTGGGCTCCAGCTGTATCTACCCTAAATCCGTTACTAACCCAATGCAAGAAAATGCTTTACTAACAAGTACTCTCGAACCAACCAATGAACCCTACGCAATCGCAAAAATATCCGGAATAAAATTATGTGAAAGCTATAATCGACAGTATGGAGATAGCCATGGAGTTGACTATCGTAGCGTCATGCCAACAAATTTATATGGACCTGGAGACAACTATCACCCAGAAAACAGCCATGTAATCCCTGCTCTTATACAAAGATTCCACAAAGCAAAAGTTAATGGTATTACAAACATTGATGTATGGGGAAGCGGTAATCCGAGGCGTGAATTTCTATACGTCGATGATATGGCTTCCGCCTGTATCCATGTAATGGAGCTAGAAAAGAATACCTACGAAAAGCATACTCAAAAAATGCTTAGCCATATTAACGTAGGTTATGGTGAGGATATTAGCATCAAAGAGGTCGCCACAATGATAGCCAATATTACTAATTACAAAGGAACTATCAGCTTTGATGCAAGCAAGCCTGATGGCACTGCGAAGAAATTAATGGATAGTTCACGCCTTAACAAACTAGGGTGGTATCCAACAGTAAGCCTTGAAGAAGGCCTTAAAAAAGCCTATCAAGATTATTTGGCTTCAAATAATCGTTGTTGAATTTCACACAAAAGAATAAACAATAAATGAAAGAAAAAGATAACAATATTTTTTTATTGCTCAAGCAGCTCTATAGGCATATAAGCAAGCGAAAAAAAATTCAACTTCTTCTCCTCTTATTATTAATACTCTTAACTTCGATTGCAGAAGTTATCAGTATCGGTGCTGTAATCCCATTTCTCAGTGTTTTAGCATCTCCTCAGCATATTTTTGAGCACCCTTCGGCACAAACATTTATCCATTACTTTAATATTACAAGTCCCGAACAACTACTGTTACCTCTATCGATAGGTTTTGCAAGTGCTGCGGTATTTGCAGGCGCAATGAGGCTATTATTACTATGGTTTCAAACCCGCTTGTCACTTTCGACTGCTCACGAGCTTGGTGTTAGCATATACCGCCGAACATTGTATCAACCCTACTCAGTTCATGTATCTCGCAACAGCAGCGAAGTTATTAATGGAATCTACGCGAAAGCCAGTGCCATTACATCAAATGCAATACTACCAGCTCTAACTATTATTAATATGGTTGTTATGTTGTGCACCATTATTAGCGCAATAATAATAATAGAACCTTCAACCGCCTTATTAACATTCGCTGGTTTTGGCTTAATCTATTTAGGTATTATTACCAGTACACGCAAAAAATTACTGTCGGACAGTAAAATAATAGCCACCCAGTCAGATGATGTTATAAAGTCATTGCAAGAAGGCCTTGGCGGCATTAGAGATGTGCTTATATATGGCACACAGAAAACATATTGTAATATTTATAAAAAATCCGACTACCGTCTTAGAAGAGCGCAAGGTAACACAGTAATCATTGGTCAAAGCCCACGTTTTTTAATGGAAGCGCTTGGGATTATGCTTATGACAGGATTAGCCTATAAACTTGCTACAAGTTCAGAAGGCCTAGTCGGTGCAATTCCTATTTTAGGATCTATCGCTCTCGCAGCCCAACGACTACTCCCAGTCCTACAGCAAGGATATCAATCATGGTCAGCAATACGTAGTGGGCAGGCCTCCCTAGTAGACACTTTAGAGTTACTCGACCAACCTTTGCCTAAATCTGAAACATTAAATTTTACAAAACTACCCTTTGAAAAGAGGATTGAATTTAAAGATATACACTTTAACTATACTCAGAGTGAAAAATGGACACTAGAAAACATTAACTTAGTAATTAACAAAGGCAGCCGTACTGGCTTTATTGGTACCACAGGAAGTGGCAAAAGCACACTACTCGATATTTTAATGGGGCTATTAGAGCCAACAAAAGGCAAACTAATAATAGATAATCAAGTCGTCGAGCCCAGTACTGTTCGATCATGGCAAAAACATATAGCGCATGTTCCACAGACTATTTTTTTATCTGATAGTAGTATCGCGGAGAATATTGCTT
Source organism: uncultured Pseudomonadales bacterium (assembly GCA_947488935.1). Lineage (GTDB taxonomy): Bacteria > Pseudomonadota > Gammaproteobacteria > Pseudomonadales > Cellvibrionaceae > CANLBN01. The sequence continues at coordinate 324,405 of CANLBN010000002.1, read as the reverse complement.
TTGGAATACCATTGGCCGAGATAGACATGGTTCAAGTAAAACGTGCAGCCGAACAAGCACAAATTGCAGAGTCAATCGAACAGTGGGATAAAAAATATAATACTCTAGTTGGAGAGAGAGGAGTACGTCTGAGTGGCGGACAGCGACAAAGAATTGGCATTGCACGTGCTTTATATCAGCAAGCCGACGTCATTATTTTTGACGAAGCGACTAGCGCATTAGATTCACAAACAGAATCTGCAGTCATGAAGGCAATCGAAAACTTAAGCTCAGATTTAACAATACTTATCATTGCACACAGAATTTCTACATTACGCAACTGTGACCGAATCGTCACCCTTAATAATGGAAAGATAGAAGCTATCAATAATTACCAAGAGCTACAAACCTTACAGAAACTATAATTACACTATAACGAAAATTTTTATGCTTACAAATTCATCTATACTTATCACTGGCGGCACAGGCTCTTTTGGCCATGCATTTATCCCAATGACATTAGAAAAATACAACCCTAGCCGCTTGGTTATTTATTCTCGTGACGAAATGAAACAATGGGAGATGGCAAAACTTTATGGAGATGACGAGCGTGTACGCTTTTTTATTGGTGACATCCGCGATAAAGACCGATTGAAAAGAGCTTTAAATGGTATCGATTATGTTGTTCACGCAGCAGCCACTAAAATTGTACCAACCGCAGAATATAACCCTTTTGAATGTATCAAAACAAATATCAATGGAGCCATGAATTTGATTGACGCCTGTATCGATCAGGGCGTAAAACGTGTTGTTGCTCTATCAACCGACAAGGCAAGTAGCCCAGCAAATTTATATGGTGCCACCAAACTTGCATCAGATAAATTATTTATCGCTGGGAATTCATACTCTGGTGGCAATAACACAAGATTCTCCGTGGTACGCTATGGAAATGTTATGGGTTCTAGAGGCTCTGTTATACCATTCTTTCAAAGTATTTCAGAAACTGGCAGCCTACCTATTACCGATAGCCGCATGACACGCTTTATGATTACACTCGAAGAAGGTGTTGACCTTGTTTGGACTACCTTCGAAGATATGCAAGGAGGTGAAATCTACGTCAAGAAAATCCCTTCAATGAAAGTCACTGATGTAGCTACTGCCATAGCCCCCAAAGCCAAGCAGGCAATTATTGGTATTAGACCTGGCGAAAAACTTCATGAACAAATGATTGCCCCAGAAGATGCTTTATACACCTACGAATATGATGAGTATTATAAAATATTACCCGCCATTTATAATTGGCACCTCGACCCCACCAGGATTAATAATGGCAAACTAGTAGCAGAGAATTTTACTTATAGTTCTGATACTAATGAAGAATGGATGACCATTGAGACATTAAGAGATTGGATTGACACTAATCGCGATAAGATTGGAAAAGTATAAGTTTATGATCCCTTATGGCAGGCAAGACATCACTGAAGATGATATTAAAGCTGTTACTGACGTTCTCCAATCTGACTTTCTAACCCAAGGGCCAGCTATTCCAAGGTTTGAGAAAACTGTAGCGGAATACTGTGGAAGTAAACATGCATTAGCAGTCAATAATGCAACAAGTGCCTTGCACCTAGCCTGCAGAGCTTTAGGGCTGACCAAAGATGATATTGCTTGGACAGTACCAACAACATTTGTGGCCAGTGCCAACTGTATTTTATATTGTGGAGCTACCGTCGATTTTGTTGACATTGATCCAGACACCTACACAATGAGCATTCCTTATTTAAAAGAAAAACTAAAGAGAGCAAAAAAAAATAATACATTACCCAAAATAATCATCCCTGTTCATCTATGTGGCCAATCTTGTGATATGGCGAGCATTTATGAACTAAGTAAAGAATATAACTTTAAAATTATTGAAGATGCAGCACACGCTATTGGCGGTAAATATAAAAATGAACCCATTGGTAATTGTCGCTATAGTGACATCACTGTCTTTAGCTTTCATCCCGTCAAAATAATTACCACCGCTGAGGGTGGTATGGCATTAACTAACAATACTAAGTTAGCAGAGAAAATGTCTCTTCTACGTAGCCATGGGATCACACGGGATTCTCAGCAAATGACTTGTGAATCAGATGGTCCTTGGTATTACCAACAAATTGACCTTGGCTATAATTATCGTATGACCGATATACAGGCCGCATTAGGGTACAGTCAGATGGAACGTTTAGATGGCTATGTTAGCAAACGACAAAGCCTAGCCAAGCAATACGACCTAGCACTTAAAGAATTACCATTGATATTACCTTGGCAACACCCAGAGACCTACTCTTCTTATCATTTATATGTGATTCGCTTAAAGCAAGAAAATCGAAATAAGCATAAGTCAATTTTCTCCACACTCAGAGAAAAAGGTATCGGTGTAAACCTGCACTACATACCCGTTCATACGCAACCCTATTATCAAGAAATGGGATTTACTGTAGGAGATTATCCCGAGGCTGAAAGCTACTATAGTGAAGCAATAAGCTTACCTTTATACCCAAATCTAACAAAAACAAATCAAGAGCTAGTTATCTCTACACTTAAACAGGTTCTGTCTGAATGAAAATCGCTATCATTCCAGCACGTGGTGGAAGCAAACGTATACCACGAAAAAACATAAAATTATTTTGTGGAAAACCAATGATTGCATGGTCAATTGAGGCTGCGATAGAAAGTAATTGTTTTGATAGAATACTCGTATCTACCGATGATAAAGAGATAGCCAGTATTTCTGAAAAATATGGTGCTGAAGTACCATTCACGAGACCTTCTACTCTTTCGGACGATTACACTGCTACAACACCCGTTATTAATCATGCGATAAATTGGCAAAAAGCTAATGGGGTTACACCGACAAAAGTTTGTTGTATATATGCAACAGCCCCATTCATCAGTGCTAGCGACATATCTAAGGGATTAATGACACTTGAAAATTCAGCAATAGACTTTGCTTTTTCGGTGACAAGTTACGCCTTCCCTATACAAAGAGCTATCCGCATCGATTCAGACAAGCGCATCCATATGTTTGATGACAGTAAGTTCAACGTGCGCTCTCAAGATTTAGAGGAAGCCTTTCATGATGCAGGCCAGTTTTATTGGGGGGTAACAGACGCATGGCTTGAAGAGCGTATGGTCTTTGGGCCAAAATCTGCACCAGTAATACTTCCAAGGCATAGAGTGCAAGATATTGATACCCATGAAGACTGGGCAAGAGCAGAATGGATGTTTAAGGCATTAAAAGCAGAAGCACATGCTGAAAACGAACAATGAATATATTATTTCGAGTAGATGCCTCCTTAAAAATTGGGGCTGGGCATGTCAAAAGATGCTTGAATCTAGCAAAAGAACTTTCGATGTTAGGCGCAAAGTGTGTTTTTGCCTGTCAAACAGCCCCAGGAAATCTAATTGATGAAATATCTCGCAACTATACAGTTTTAAAGATAACTTCAAACAATAGTCATTTTAATTGGCGCGAAGACATAGAAGCAACGACTACAGCTATAGCAAATTTGGATTTTTCTACAATAATTGTTGATCATTATGAGATTGACTACCGTTGGCATAAAAAAATTAAAAATAACTGCAAGCAAATTGTCGTTATTGATGATTTAGCAAATAGAGAGCATGACTGTAATATATTAATAGACAGTAATGTAGGACGAAAAAAAAATGACTACCACGCATTGACACCCACATCATGTAAGCTACTAATAGGGTCCGAATATTTATTGCTCGATCCTATTTGTTACACAAAAAACAAGAGGGAAAGAAAAGGAAGCATAATATTTTTAGGTGGAGGAGATAACGAAATTGATCTTAAAAACTTAATCTCTATATCTTCTGAACTAGAACTTATGCAACCCATTACCTGTGTTATTAGTGAAAAGCAGTCGAATAAAGAACTGTTAATTAAGCTATGTGAACAACAAAAAATAGACATTTTGATCAACCCGATTAATTTTAAAGAAATTTGCCAACAATCATCCTTAGGTATTGTTCGGTGCGGGCTAATTTCTTATGAGTTAGCAATGTTTCAAACACCTAATGTATGTATTTATCAACAAGGGATACATGAAACTGTTGCTAAGTTTTTAGAGCAAAAAGAGTATTGCTCAGCAATAAATGTTAACTCAATGACTCAAGTCGATACAGTAAATGAGCATATTAAGCAAGCTATACATATGACTCCCAAAGAAGTGCTCCAAAAAGTATCAGGCACATCAAACGTTGCACAACATATAATATAGGTTCCATATGAATAATGATGTTCAATCGCACTATCGAGACCTTTTAGCTCAGCATGGTGACTCACATCTATCAGCTCAGTATTCAAGTAAAGAGACACAAGAGCTACGCTTCTTCCAGCTATTGAGATCGGGAAATATTGAAGGTAAAAAAATATTAGACTTTGGATGTGGAGCAGCTGCTCTAGCAGGCCACATAAACTCATTAAATATTAAGTGTGAATATGTTGGCTATGATTTTGTAGATGAGTTTTATCCAATTGCTCAAAAGAAATACCCTGAAGCACGTTTCATCAACAAAAAACAACTGGATGAAGAGACTTTTGACTTTGTATTCATCAGCGGAGTCTTCAATAACAAAACCCCTGATAACCAAGTTTTTTTTGAAGCGACTATCAGTGAATTATTTGAGAAAACAAGATACTGCCTCGCTTTCAATATGATGAGCGCCTACGTTGATTATCAGGACGAAAACCTATTCTATGCATTTCCCGAAGAAGTTTTTAGCTATTGCAAAAAAAATGTTACCCCATTTATTACATTACTGAACGATTACCAACTTAAAGCAGGAGTTATACCTTTTGAATTCGCTTGCTTTTTGTATAACAAATGATAAAAGCATTACTCAACTGGGCAATTTAAAATTTTATGAAATGCGCAATAATGCAACCTACTTTTTTGCCTTGGATTGGGTATTTTGACTTAATAGATCAAGTTGATACATTTGTATTTTTTGATGATGTACAACTCACCCGTAGATCTTGGCAAGTACGCAATCGTATTCTCAGCAATGGTAACGAGGCATTAATTAGTCTCCCCATTGTAAAGTCACCGCAATCAACCAAAATATATGAAGCACAACTATTAATCGATGATACCTGGATCAATAAATTCATTAACACATTGAATCACAGTTATGCTAAAGCCCCCTATAAAAATGATATCTTAGATATATTATCAGTGGATACACTTAAAAAGCATGAGAACCTAGCTGATATGAATATTGAAATTATAGAACAGATAACACGCTTGCTTAACTTAGACGTGACATTCAAACGGTCTAAAGATATACCATCAGCGGGATTTAGATCCGATAAACTACACAATATATGTCAACATTTACGCTGCGATACTTATGTGTCACCTCCTGGCTCAAAGGAATATTTAGAGCAAGATGGTGTATTTGATAATAGTAATATAACACTCAAATATAATGAGCATACCCCTATAGCATATCCACAAACTGGCACAAAAGAATTCATACCCTACATGTCGGTAATAGACTTAATTGCCAATGTGGGCTATCAAAATTCACTAGATTACATTAGAGGTGCTCGATAATGTCTGCATTTAAAATAAACGGTAGAAACATTGGACAATCCCACCCTCCTTATATAATTGCAGAATTATCCGCTAATCATGACGGCTCTATTGAAAAAGCAAAGCTGTTAATTGAAACAGCAAAAAATGCAGGTGCAGATGCCATAAAACTACAAACATACAAGCCTGACACAATTACACTTAACTGCAACAAACCAGAATTTGTTATTAAAGGAGGCCTATGGGATGGCAGAACCCTCTATGAACTATATGATGAAGCTCATACACCATGGGATTGGCACCCTATATTATTCGATTATGCCCATAAGCTTGGAATAACTATATTTAGCTCCCCATTTGATAAAACTGCAGTAGACATGTTAGAGGATCTTAATGCACCGGCTTATAAAATTGCTTCATTCGAAGCAGTTGATTTACCGCTTATTCGGTATGCTGCTAGTACAGGAAAACCCATGATTATATCAACAGGTATGGCCAATGATAATGAAATACAAGAAGCCATTACTGCCGCACAAGAGAGTGGTTGTAAGCAATTAGCCATTCTTCATTGTATTAGTGGGTATCCAGCACCTAGCGAAGATTGCAATCTTCGGGTAATACCCGACATGCTAAAACGTTTTAATTTAACAACAGGATTATCAGATCACACCATCAGTAATACAGCCGCGGTATCTAGTATTGTTCTCGGCGCCTCTATTATTGAAAAGCATTTCACTCTCGATCGAAATGCAGGAGGGCCAGATGACAGCTTCTCCCTTGAGCCCCAAGATCTAACAAACTTATGCAATGAAACATTAACGGCATGGAAATCATTAGGCACTGTTGATTACGGATTAAAATCTAGCGAAAGAAGTAATGCTGCCTACAGAAGATCACTCTATTTTATAAAGGATTTAAACGAAGGCGATATTATTACCGAAGATTCAGTTAAAAGTATCAGACCTGGATACGGTTTAGCGCCTAAATATCTAGACAAAATTCTAGGGAAAAAAGTTACAAAACCTATAGAAAAAAATACAGCTGTTTTGCTCACAGATATATCTGAATAGGTACTTCAAGTATGCCAATCATAAAATGTAAATCACACATTGATGTATATGAATATAGAACTAAGTCCAAAGACCCACATGAGCTTTCTGGTAGAGGCTTGAACAAACAGCTCACCCAATTTATTTCAAGAAATATACTTAATGAAATATCACTAACGGATACAGACACATTGGTCGATATTGGCTGTGGAGATGGCACTCTAATACAACTGATAGATAAACAATTGACTCAAATTATTGGTATTTCTCCCAGTAAGGCTGAAGCAGATCGAGTCCGCCCTCTTGTAGAAGAAATCCCCAATACTACAATTGAAGAAGGTCTAGCCCAGCAAACAAACCTTCCCTCTAATATTGCAAATGTTGTTATCTGTAATGGTGTATTTATCTATTTATCAGGTGTAGAAGTTGACGACGCATTCAAAGAGTTAATTAGAATATCTAAAGACAACAGCATAATCTATATCGGGGAAACTCCGAGTATCGATGAGTATGCAGATAAGAAGTTCGGAGATTCTATTTTATTATGGTTATGGTGGACTTTAAAAAACCAAGGGGTAAACAGCTTTTTTCGAAGAGTAAAACAAACCCTAACTGCACTTTTATCTAAAGAGCCATTAGTCATTGCACCTAAAGATCTTTTTTTTGCGACCCCAGAAAACTTTATCGCTCAAGCCAAAAAGTACGGTCTACATTTAGAAAAGCACTTTCAACACTCCGAACTTAACCCTGAAGGTGAAGTAGTAAAAAACCCTACCCGTTGGAACTATATTTTTTCAAAAAAATAGCCATCTATGACTACATTTAATGTTGCAATAATTGGGCTTGGCAATATAGGCATGCTCTCCGACTTACATCTTTCAATAGATAATTACACTTATTCTCATGCTAGAGCATTCAATCAACATGAAAACTTCAAACTTGTTGCAGGCATCGATAGCAATGAGGAAAGTTTAAAAACATACAAAATACACTATCCAGGAAAAACATATAAAACGATTACCAATAAACTTACAGATCTAAAAATAGATGTCGTGGCAATTTCATTACCAACGCAACATCACTATACTGCATTTTGTGAAATTATATCAGTTTGCAAACCGCGAATAATTATCTGCGAAAAACCCTTATCATATAATGTGGCTGAAGCAGAGGAAATGATAAAACAGTGCAATAAGTTAGGAATAGAATTATATGTAAATTATATACGGCGTGCAGATACAGCCACACAAGAAATTAAAGACATGATTGATAACGAGATTATTCAATTACCTGTAAAGGGAATTGTTTGGTACTCTAAAGGTTTAATACATAATGGGTCTCATTTTTTTGACCTATTAAATTATTGGCTCGGAGAAGCAAAACAGCTCAAAGTTATTTCTTCTGGTCTGCAACTTGATGATGACTACGAACCCGATATAAAGGTTAGCTTCCAAGAGAATATATGCTATTTTTTAGCTGCTAAAGAAGAAAACTACTCACATTATACGATCGAATTAGTTGCTACAAACGGTAGGCTGCGTTATGACCAAGGAGGTGCTCAAGTTACCTGGCAAGGGAAAAAACAAAGTAAAACACTTGTTGGCTACACCTATCTCAATACAATTTCAAAACCAATTGATACTAACCTTGATCACATACAGTTACAGGTAGTCCATCAAATCTTTAATGCTCTAAACAACAATAAAACTTCTTTATGTACTGGTATAGAAGCCTTACAAACACTGAAACATTTAACCTCCATTGGAAACACTTAATGAACAAAGAGATAAATGACCAACTAGCATTACTGGGCGGTAACAAACTTATTAATAAAGAAATGACTCACTATAATTCTATTGGTAGTGAAGAAGTTGCTGCTGCAAGCCAGGTTGTGGAGAGCGGGGTTTTATCTCAATTTATTGGTGCTTGGGGAAATGATTTCTTCGGAGGCCCAAAAGTACAAGAGTTTGAAAGGAAATGTGAAAAGTATTTTGATGTAAAGCATGCTATCACAGTAAATTCTTGGACATCGGGTCTTATCGCCGCGGTAGGCGCAATAGGTATTGAACCTGGAGACGAAGTTATAGTCTCCCCCTTTACTATGTGTGCTAGTGCAACCGCTATAATACAGTGGAATGCTATACCTGTCTTCGCCGATATAGACCCTAAAACATTTTGCATCGACCCTGTTTCTGTGGAAAAAAATATCACCTCAAAAACAAAAGCAATTATATCCATCGATATTTTTGGGCAATCTGCAAATATCGATGCCCTAATGGAAATAGCATCAAAACATAACTTAAAAGTTATATCCGATACCGCTCAAGCACCAGGCGCTACTTACCGTGGAAAATATGCTGGCACACTGTCTCACGTGGGAGGGTTTAGCTTAAATTATCATAAGCATATCCATACAGGGGAAGGGGGTATATTAGTCACAAATGATGATGACATCGCCAGCAAGCTACAACTTATACGAAACCATGCCGAAGCGGTCGTTGATGGGAAAGGTACAACAAATATAGCAAATATGATTGGCTATAACTTTAGGCTGGGAGAAATAGAATGTGCTATAGGCATAGAGCAACTTAAAAAACTAGAGCACTTGACTCAAAAACGTCAAGAAACAGCCGAATTATTAACCCAAGGCCTATCTGGGCTGCCGGGGCTTCAAACCCCTATTGTACAAGAACATGCTACTCATGTTTATTATGGCTATCCTATTGTACTTGATGTAGATGCGTTAGGCGTTTCACGAAAAAATATATGCAATGCCTTAGTTGCTGAAGGGGTCACCATTGGGGAAGGCTATGTCAACGTTCATCAGCTTCCTATGTATCAACAAAAAATAGCTTATGGCTCAAAGGGCTTTCCTTGGAATTCTGATATATGCGAACGTGAAGTGGACTACAGTAAAGGGATATGTCCAACGGCAGAAGAACTCCACGAAAAAACATTTTTAGTTATGCCAATGTGTGTCTATAATTTTGACCACGAAGATATCTCACTTATTATCTCTGCATTTCATAAGGTTTGGAAGAATATGGAGTTACTTCGATGATTTACCAGTTATCACAAGACTATTACGTTCGCGGACTTCAAGAAAATGATCTCGATGGGGATTATCCAACTTGGTTCGAAGACCAAGAGATTAACAATTACAATTCTCATGGAAAATTCCCTAAAAACAAATATTGGTTCCAAAGTTATTATGATTCTCTAAATAATGAAGAGCATCTTGTTTGGGCAATCTGTCATACTTCTGATGGACATATAGGAAATATTAGCTTGCAATCAATCTCCTTTATCAACCGAAACGCAGAACTAGCAATACTGATAGGCAACAAAAAGCATTGGGGACAATCCGTTGGAATTAGAGCAGCTGAAGCGCTTATAAAACATGGTTTCTTAAAGTTAAATTTAGAGCGTATCTATTGCGGCACAGCAGATACAAACTTAGGCATGAAAAATCTTGCATTAAAACTTGGCATGACTGAAGAAGGCCGTCGAAGAAATCATTTATTTTTAGAGGGAAACTGGGTCGATGCTATCGAATATGGGATTTTACGCACCGAATTCATCAAAAGAAACAGCTGAATATGATCGCTATTATTTGTCATGATGCTGGAGGCGCGGAAATTCTCTCGAGCTATGTAAAAAGAGAAAAAATAGAATGCTTTTATGTATTAGATGGCCCAGCAAAGAACATTTTCTCTCGGAAGCTTGGTAACATTGAAACTACGACTTTAGAGGTCGCGCTGCAAAAGTGCTCAAAGATTATATGCGGCACAAGCTGGCAATCGGATTTAGAGTGGACAGCACTCAAAAAGGCTAAAAAGGCTCACATACCTGCTTATTCATTTATAGATCACTGGTGTAATTATAATGATCGTTTTATTCGGCATGGCGAAGAGGTATTACCCGATGAAATTTGGGTGGGCGATAAAACAGCATATGATATAGCACAAGAATGCTTTAACAACTCACTAATACGACTAAAAGAAAACCCTTATTTTTTAGACCTCTACTCAGAAGTATCCGAAATCGAAAAAAAAGAAAATTTCTCTACTATACAGAAAGGAGTCAATATATTATTTGTGTGCGAACCGCTTAGCGAGCATGCTGAAAAATCTTATGGAGACCCAAAACACTGGGGCTATGATGAATTTGATGCACTGGAATACTTTTTTAAAAACTTACATGTAATAGGAACACCTATCAATCGTATAATACTTCGCCCTCACCCATCAGAGTCACCTTGTAAATACAACCAAATAATCAAAAAGCTAGACCCAACCCCAATGTTAGGTGGAGAAAAATCATTATTGGAAGAGATTGCTAGTAGTGACATTATTGTCGGCTGTGCAAGCATGGCAATGATTGTTGGGCTAATAGCCAAACGTCGCGTAATTTCTGCAATTCCACCTCAAGGGCTGTCTACAAAACTTCCTCACAGCGAAATTGAATATATTACAAACTCAGAAACCGAGTAAAAATAGATTAATTTAAAAGATACAGCTAATACTGAAGACCTATTTTATTAAAAGCCAATGAAAATTTTACAAAAAAACAACATATTCTTACGGACTTATAACCTTATAAAACACTTGAAAAGCCCTGCCGCCTCTAAGCGATATATAAAACACAATCAATCTCTTTTCATAAAAAATACACCCAAAAAAAATAACAACCCTGTTGTTCTCTTTGAATTAAACGAATCGCGCTCTTCTCATATTGCCTATTCTTATTTAGCCAATAGATTAGCAAAAAAACATAATGCTCAAATTATTGCTTACAAGCCATACCCTACGGCCGGGCTCAAAGAGAGCTTAATATATAAAATACAAAAACTACTCAACAATGACCATATAGGTATATATCGATCATTTAACGCGGCTTCTATTTTTCAACCAAAAGCAAATCAAGAACAAAAAAAAGAAGCCGCAATCACCACGGAGAAAATATTAGCTTCTCTATCAAATACCGGAGACATTGAAAATATTGTAATAAATGGGAGTTGGATTGGAGACTTAATCTATGACACCTATTTGAGAACTTATACTTTACCTACTATTAACATTGACTCTGCTCTTTTCAAAGAGCACTTAAAAAAATCAATTACATTATTTATAGTATGGGAACAATTCTTTAACGCTAACAATATAAAAGCAATAAACATAAGCCACTGTGTTTACAATTTAGCGATACCTTTGCGGATAGCTATTAAAAAAGATATCGCAGTTTACCAAGCCACTATAACTCACCTCTATCGAGTTAAAGAATCAAATCTCTTTGCCTACAATGACTTTCATTATTTTCCGGAGAAATTTTTGAAACTGCCTCAAAAAGTACAAAATTGGGGCTTAAAGGAAGCCAAGCGGAGAATCGATAGGCGATTCGCTGGAGAAGTAGGAGTAGATATGAGCTACTCACAAAAGTCTGCTTATAGTGACTCGAGACATGAGCAGCTGATCCACCCATCTTCAAGAAAAAAAATATTAATTGCAACTCATTGCTTTTTTGACAGCCCTCACAGTTATGGTAAAAACTTATTCCCAGACTTTTATGAATGGTTGCATTTTCTTGGAAAAACTAGCAAAAAAACAGATTATGATTGGTATATAAAGACACATCCTGATTACATACAAGGAACTAAAGAGATAATTGAAGATTTTATTCAACACTATCCTGAGTTCAAATTATTACCTTCTGATTCTTCGCATCACCAAATCATTGCTGAAGGCATAGATGTAGCTTTAACAGTATACGGCACCATTGGCTTTGAATATGCAGCTCTTGGAATACCCGTTATTAATGCCTCTTTAAACAACCCTCATATAGCATATAATTTTAATATTCATCCAAAAAGTATTAGGGATTATGAAAGCCAATTACTTAACCTTGATAACTTAGACTTCAGTATCGATAAGCGACAAATTTATGAATACTACTTCATGAACTTTATATTCAATACTGATAATTTATTCTTAAATAATTATGAGAAAACAATAGAGAGCATTGGTGGCTACTATGGCCAATTCGAACCTAAAATATACGATACCTGGAAAAAAGAATTTACCCAAGAAAAACACACAACTATCTGTAAAGCACTAGATACATTTATAGAATCTGGTAACTTTAGAATGGATTACTCTCATTTCGGAGAAGAATTTACTATGGAAAATATTGAGGCCTCATTATGATTGCAGTAATACTAGCAGGCGGCTTTGGCACACGCATTTCAGAAGAAACCCACCTTAAACCTAAACCCATGATTGAAATTGGGGGCAAACCTATTCTTTGGCATATCATGAAGCTCTACTCTGCACATGGGGTTAACGACTTCATTATTTGTTGCGGCTACAAAGGCTATATCATTAAAGAATATTTTGCTAATTACTTCTTGCATATGTCTGATGTAACCTTTGATATGCAATCCAACACAATGGAAGTTCATCGCCAAAAAGCAGAACCATGGAAAGTCACACTCGTTGACACTGGTGAAACCTCGATGACTGGAGGGCGATTAAAACGTGTATCAGAATACTTAAAAAATGAAGAAGCTTTTTGTTTTACCTATGGCGATGGTCTAGCCAATATTAATATTGATGAAGAGATTAAATTTCATAAATCTCATGGTAAGTTGGCCACCGTCGCAGCCGTGCAGCCTCCAGGACGTTATGGTGCACTCTCTTTGTCCAACAACGATGTCACAGGTTTTACCGAAAAGCCACGGGGTGATGGCGGTTTAATTAATGGAGGGTTCTTTGTTCTATCACCAAAAGTGCTAGAACTCATTGAAGGTGATGAAAGCTCTTGGGAAGATGGACCATTACAAGGGCTTGCTCAAAACAACCAGCTAGTCGCTTGGAAGCATTCAGGCTTTTGGCATGCAATGGATACTTTGCGTGATAAAAACTATCTAGAAGATTTATGGAAAACAGCTAAAGCCCCATGGTGTCAATGGAAATGAGCCCTCCCCTAACTTTTTGGAAGAACAAACGAGTACTTGTCACTGGGCATACAGGCTTCAAGGGAGCTTGGCTATCAATTTGGTTACAGAATTTAGGAGCTCATGTAATAGGTATTTCTTTAGTGCCAGAAACATGCCCCAATATCTTTACAGAAGCCAAACTGACAAAATCAATAGAGAGCCATTTTTGTGATATACGAGATTCCGATAAGCTCAATACATTAATCAAACAAAGTAAACCCGATATTGTATTTCACCTAGCTGCCCAAGCATTAGTTAGAAAAAGTTACCAAGACCCTCTGGCTACTTTTTCGAGTAATGTGATGGGCACTGCCCACGTTCTCGATGCAATAAAGGGTTTAAATAGTGTAAAAGTCGCCGTCATGATCACAACAGATAAAGTTTATCAAAATCATGAATGGCACTGGCCTTATCGTGAAATAGATAATCTTGGCGGGCATGACCCTTATAGTGCGAGTAAAGCAGCAAGTGAAATAGTCATAAACAGCTATCGAGATGCTTTTCTCAAGACACAGGGAGTGGCTATTGCCAGTGCACGAGCAGGAAATGTTATTGGCGGTGGTGATTGGTCAGCCGACCGATTAATACCCGACGTCATTAGATCTTGGCAAAAGAATCAGGTAGTACATATCAGGCGCCCTAACGCCATTAGACCTTGGCAACATGTACTAGAGCCCTTATCAAGCTATATGACATTGGCACAAACGTTATGGAGCCAGCCCGAATTAGCCGGTGCTTATAATTTTGGGCCAGAAACCAATGAAGCCGCTACGGTTAAAGAAGTCCTTGAACTAGCACGCCCATTTTTCCCTGAGAGCAAAATTGAGTATGGCGATGGAACAGAGGGCCCTCACGAAGCGGGACTTCTCACTCTAGATATTACCAAAGCTCGAGCACAACTTGCTATAAAACCTAAGTGGAATTTAAAAGAGTCTGTAACTCACACCATCTCTTGGTATCAAGCCCAACATAAAGGCCAAGAGGCAAGATTCCTCTGCGAACAAGATATTAAAGCATTCGAAAACAAATTATGAGTCGTTTTATAATCAAAGATACTCCTGTTGTAGGGCTTAAAAAACTTACTAGGCAACGGCTAGGTGATACTAGAGGGTTTTTAAGTCGCTTATTTTGTAGCGATGAACTTAGCGATGCTGGCTGGGTAAAATCTATTGCCCAAATTAACCATACTTACACTAAACAACAAGGGACGGTGAGAGGTCTTCACTTCCAGCACCCACCTCATGCAGAAATGAAATTAGTTAGCTGCTTGAAAGGAGAAATATGGGATGTTGCTGTAGATTTACGTAAAAACTCGCCGACTTTTCTACAATGGCATGCTGAAAAGCTTTCCGCTGACAATCAATGTGCCTTGCTTATACCTGAAGGCTTTGCTCATGGCTTCCAAACACTCAGCAATGACTGCGAATTACTGTATTTACACAATATGCCTTATAATGCCGCACATGAGGACGCTCTGAATATGCTAGACCCTACCCTTGCGGTTGAATGGCCATTGGCTATTACAGAAGTTTCAGAAAGAGATAGAAAGCATCCCGTTATTAATTCAAGTTTCAAAGGCCTAACCATTCCATGAACTGTAGACACTGTCATACCGAGTTGAAGCACAACTTTATCGACTTAAAGACATCCCCACCTTCGAATGCTTACTTATCTAAAAAGGCACTGGAAAAAGAAGAAGCCTGGTATCCACTAAAAGTGATGGTCTGTGATAACTGTTGGTTAGTACAAACCGAGGACTTTGTCTGTGAAAATGAAATGTTTTCTGAAGACTATGCCTACTTTAGCTCTTTCTCAACATCATGGTTAAAACACGCCCAAGACTACGTTGAAGATGTAGTTACACGATTTAAGTTAAATGAATCCAGTAACGTTGTTGAGATTGCCGCCAATGATGGCTACCTCCTACAATATGTTAGAGAACATGGAATCCCTTGCTATGGCGTAGAACCCACCAAGAGTACTGCTGCTGCCGCTAGAGAAAAAGGCATCGAGATTATTGAAGATTTTTTCGGAGAAGAGAAAGCAAAAGAACTAGTAGCACAAAACAGAGAAGCTGATTTAACGGCGGCTAATAATGTTTTGGCACATGTTCCAGATATCAATGATTTTGTTAAAGGCTTCTCAACTCTTCTTAAACCAAATGGTGTAGCAACCTTTGAGTTTCCTCACCTACTTAACTTAGTGACAAAAAACCAATTTGATACAATCTACCATGAGCATTATTCTTATCTATCACTGATTACCGTCCAACGAATCTTCGAACACAACGGTTTAAGAGTCTTTGATGTAGAGAAACTTAACACGCATGGAGGCAGCCTCCGAGTTTACGCTCAACGTAGTGACACAGGGCAACAAGCGATATGCGCCAGTGTACAAGTTACTATCAATGAAGAATTAGAACATAAACTTAATAGTCTTGAATTCTATAATGGATTCCAAGGAAAAGCCGAGAAAGTCAAAAGCGATTTATTAGGGTTCATAAAAGAAGCTAAACAGAAAAATTTAACGATAGCAGCGTATGGTGCAGCTGCTAAGGGCAACACCCTATTAAACTTTGCAGGGATTGATTCTAGCGATATAGATTATGTTGTTGATTTAAACCCAGCAAAACAAGGCCAGTTTATGCCTGGCAGCCATATCCCTATCGTCAATGAAGAACATTTAAAAGCTAACCAACCCGATAGAGTGATTATTCTCCCATGGAATCTAAAGAATGAAATCATTCAGCAGCTAAATTATATCCGTGATTGGAATGGCAAATTTGTTATCGCTATTCCTCAATTGGAAATTATATGAACAAACAAAAAATACCCTATACAAAACCTTCAATTACTGAGCGTGAGGTTGAGTTAGTAACAGATGCTGCCCGCAATGGTTGGGGAGAAAAATGCTATGAATATATACACCAATTTGAAAAAGCTTTTAGTAAATATACAGGCGCCAAATATGCAATTGCGACCTCTAGCTGCACAGGTGCATTACACATGGGGATGGCAGCTCTAAATATTGGGCCTGATGACGAAGTTATACTAGCAGACACTAACTGGATTGCCACAGCGGCACCTATCACCTACTTAGGGGCAAAACCGGTCTTTGTAGATATCCTACCCGATACTTGGTGTATAGACCCTGAAAGAATTGAAGCTGCAATCACATCTAAAACAAAAGCAATAATTGCTGTACACCTCTATGGTAACCTGTGCGAAATGGACAAGTTACTAGAAATAGGTAAAAAGTTTAATTTACCTATTATCGAAGACTCTGCTGAGGCTTTAGGCTCCTATTATCAAAATAAGCACACTGGTACATTAGGAGAGTTTGGTACATTCTCCTTCCATGGTACAAAAACAATGACAACAGGTGAAGGAGGCATGCTGATTACAAATAATGATGCCCTTTATGAAAGGCTACTAACGTTAAGTAACCACGGACGCTCTAGATCTCAAAAAAAACAATTTTGGCCTGACGAAATAGGCTTCAAATATAAAATGTCCAACATTCAAGCGGCTCTTGGATGTGCTCAAATTGAAAGACTTAATGAATTAGTGGATAGAAAGAGAGAGATATTTTTTTACTATTACGAACACCTAAGTAAAATCAATGGGATAAGTATGAATCCGGAGCAATTGGGAAATAAAAATAGTTACTGGATGCCGACTATTGCTTTTGACAATGACACTAACATAACTAGGTCGGTATTAATCGACAAATTTTCGTCGGAGAATATTGACGCCAGAGTTTTCTTTTGGCCTTTAAGTAGCTTATCCCAATTTGATACATCTAACAGTAATCCTCTGGCTTACGATATTCCAGAAAGAGCAATCAATCTACCAAGTTATTACGATATTAATCGAGAACAGCAAAATAGAGTTATCGATGTTATTAGGGGCTTGTTAATAAATAGAACACTTCTAGCTAAAAAGGTAATTGAATGAAACGCATCAAAGTTATGATTGCTGGAATAGGAGGCGCATCCTTGGGCACAGAGATTTACAAATCTCTCAAAATAGCAAATAATTATGAAATTTTTGGGTGCGATATATCACCTACTGCTTATGGCCTTTACGAGGATGGATTCTCATCCACTTTTCATATAGACAAAGATAATTATATTTCAAGTGTTAAAAATGCCTGTTTAACTGCAGGAGCTGGAATCCTAATTCCGGGAGGAGAGCAACCAAGCGTACTATTAAGTTTAGCCGAAGAAGAACTAAAGCAAGCTGGTATTACATTAATCTCAAACAATCAAAATGTTGTTTCAATACATACAGATAAAAAAGAGACATTTAAACTACTATCTCGCTTAGATTTTAAAATACCTCTAACTCGAGAAATAAAAACAGCGAGTGACATAGAATATATAGGATTACCATGCATAGTAAAACCGGCAACAGGTAGTGGTGGTAGTGCATCAGTTTTTTATTGTCTATCAGCTGACGAAGCACTAATATACGCTAACTTTATCAATAGAAATGGTAGCATCGCAATTGCACAAGAATACATTACCCCTGACGAAGGTGAATTTACTGTAGGCGTATTATCTTTACCCAACGCGCGTTGTGTAGGCTCAGTAGCTTTACAAAGAGTATTTGATGCTAAATTATCTGTTTCTTATCGTGGACGTGGTGGGCTTATATCCAGCGGATATTCACAAGGCCTTATTGATGATTTCCCAGAGATTCGTCAGCAAGCAGAAAAAATAGCTGAAGCCTTAAAAAGTACTGGACCACTAAATATTCAAGGGCGAGTAAAAAATGGGGTGTTTTTACCGTTCGAGATTAATCCTAGGTTTTCAGCAAGTACATTTCTACGCGCACAAGCCGGCTTCAATGAAATTGATATTTTTATTCAATATTTGACTACTGGAAAGATACCGTTTATCCCTCCTCTCAAAATAGGATGGTATCTCAGAAGTTTAACCGAGTGTTATATTTCGCCCAATGAGGTCAATGAATGATTACATGGATAACGGAAAAGATAGGTACCGGAGCATTTAGTAAAGTTAAGGATTATAATAAATCTACTAACATTACACTTATCGATGTACGCTCACTAGTCGATAAAGCTGGAAATAACATCTATCAATTACAACAACATATCAGAAATGCTTTAAAAGCTCTGAAGAAGGGTAACAAAGTTGTTATCTGCTGTGATCATGGAATATCAAGAAGTAATGCAATTGCATCAGCCATACTAAGCCGATGGGAAAGCCTACCTCTATCAGAAGCATTGCAACATGTATTAGAAGCAACTAATGGGGCTGAAATACATATTGACGTTATTACTTCAATACAGCAAGCACTTGAAGTAAAACAACAGTCGATACAAAAAAATTACTGGCTAGTCACTGGCGCTCACGGCTATCTAGGGAGCATTTTGACTCAAACAGCCCCACAAGAAGTAACACTCTTATGCCCAACTTACCAAGAACTTAACTTAATGAGTGGCGCAGCCATTGTTGATTTATATATAAAAGAGCACAGGGTAAGTAAAATAATACACTTAGCATCTCCCCATATTGGGAATACGAACTCTGCTTTTGGCAACACACTAGTTATGTTACGTAACGTTATTGATGCTTGTACATCAAATAACATACCATTATTTTTCCCTTCAAGACACGAAGTATTTGGTGGACATTTTGACTCAAAATTAATCGCAAATGAGGATACAGAGCTTTGTCCAACAGGAATTCTAGGCGATACAAAATATTTATCTGAGATGTTAGTCGAAACTTCAAATAAACAATCAAAATATGGTGCAACTATACTAAGAAGCGGACTGGTTTATGGAAGAGCCGGCGGCCCTAATTTCATTAAATATTTTTTACGTCAAGCTAGAGAAGGTAAAACAATAATTACCCATCAATATAATAATGGCAACCCAGCGATTGATCTTATACATGCGGACGATTGGGCTTCCGCATGCTGGTCTCTACTCCAATCAGATTTATATGGAGTTTTTAATGTTGGTGGAGGCTTATTAACAAGCACAGAAGAAATCGCTAGACATATAATCCAAACAGAAAAAAGTAAATCTAACCTTGAAGTCATTTCGATAGATCGACCTGTGACTAATGTTTTAATGGATTATAAAAAAATCAAAGACCAAACGAGTTGGGCACCATCAATTAGCTTTTATTCGACATTAATTAAAAACGAGTTTGCTTTATAATCTAATTTTTAAACTATTTATTAAAGGAAATCAAAATGAATGATAATGAAAAAAAACGCCAAGAGTCATTCCCTTGGTCGAGATCAGAGTATCATAGTGAGTATAACGCTTACCTTGCAAAATATAAGGTTAAATCATGTCTTGAAAATATTAGAGGTGACTCTTTACTTGATCTTGCCTGCGGCGACGGATTAATGACTGAAATATTTTCAAGAAAAATTTCACGAGTGGTAGGCGTAGATGCCAGTGGCACGCATTTAGAGAAGGCAAAAAAGCGCACCCCTGATGTTGACTTTTATGAGTCGTTAATTGAAGAGCTAACCATAGAAGAAAAATTTGACTCTGTAACTATGCTAGATTTACTTGAACACGTAGTAGACCCTATAGAGGTATTAAAAAAAGCAGCTAGTTTTTTAAAACCTGATGGAGTTTTAATTGTTCATGTTCCTAATTCTGATGCAATAAATAGGCGTTTAGCAGTGCTTATGGGGACATTAGAAAGCTGTGACGAATTAACACCCTTTGATTTAGAGATTGCTGGTCATCGTAGGTCATATAATTTAGAAAATCTATGCAAAGAAGTATCTGACGCTGGTCTAAAAGTAGTCAGTACTGGCGGCATCTTTTATAAGATACTGTCAACTGCTCAAATGGATTGGTTTTTAAAAAATGGGCTATGGCAGAATGGAGGTTTCGGTTGGGGTCGAGTTAATGCCGAACAAAAAGACTGGAAAGATGAATTCTGCCGTGCTTCGTATGAACTAGGTAAAACACAACCAAATGATTGTAATATTATCTACGCATGCATTACTAAATAAAGAGAACAATATGTCTAAAAATATAGCGAATGAAAAAAAATACATAGAAGCAATGCAAGCTGACGAGGAGCTAAAAGAGCTACGTCAAAAAATATATTCTGCAATTGGAAAATATCGATACACCTATAATTTCAACTGGTTAGATCGACCCATTATCCAAATGCCTGAAGACATTCTTATGATGCAAGAAATAATTTTTCAAGTTAAACCTGACTTAATAATAGAAACAGGAATTGCACATGGAGGCTCACTTATTTTCTCTGCCTCAATGCTTGAGATATTAGGACATGGAGAGGTCGTTGGAGTAGATATTGATATAAGGCAACATAATAGGGAAAAAATTGAAGGCCATCACCTCAGCAATAGAATAAAGATGATAGAAGGTTCGTCGATTGATAAAAATGTGATATCCCAGGTTTATAAAGAAGCAGAGGGAAAAGAAAAGATTATAGTCTTTTTAGATTCAAATCACACACATGATCACGTCTTAAAGGAATTACAAGCCTACTCATCATTAGTTTCTCAAAATAGTTATCTTGTTGTTTTTGATACTGGAATTGAAGACATGCCCAAAGGTTCATATCCAGACAGACCGTGGGACAAAGGGGACAACCCTAAAACAGCCGTATGGGAGTTTTTAAATACAAATAACTCTTTCGAAATAGATAAGGATATAGACAACCGACTGATGTTTTCTGTGGCACCAGATGGTTACCTGAAGCGAACTAAATAATGACTAACTTAGATCTTCCGATAGTAACAATCGGAGTACCGGTATACAATGGAGAAGCAACTCTTCCTACAGTTCTTAATTCTTTGATCAACCAGACATTCAAAGACATTGAAATTATTATTTCAGATAACGCATCAACAGATGACACGAAAAAAATTTGCGAGTTAGCTGCTTCGCAAGATAGCAGGATTTCCTATGTGCGACAATCACAAAATATAGGAGGCGCAAATAATTTTAATTTTGTATTAAATCAATCTCGTGGTCGCTACTTCATGTGGGCAGCGGCCGATGATTTACGCTCACTTGATTATGTAGAACAAAATGTTAACTTTCTTGAAAAAAACTTGAACTATGTTGCTTCAACATGCCCCAATTGTTTTGATACTAATCTAAAAAACATTATTAGATTTTCCCTAACTGGAAATATAAGAAACCGCTTAGATACTTTTATTAATAACTGCTGGGTCTCTCAAGGAATATTCTATTCACTGATACGTACAGATATTTTAAAAAAATACGAGCATCATGGCGAACATTATCTAGCTGCCGACTGGTCACTTGATATTTATTTAATAACCGAAGGGGAAATAAATCGCACACAAAATGGTTTAATGACATCCAGCACTACAGGAATAAGTAGTAATAACCCGTGGAGGCCATTCAGGAGTCATATTATATACTGGATACTCCCTTTATATAAATTCAGCCTTTACACACTAAAAATGACTAACAACCAGCCTCTCTTTTGGAGAGTGAAACTAGTAATAAAACTATTAAAGCTCAACCTTTTTTCTGCCAAAAGCCAACTCTTTGCAGAAATTTATCCATTCTATCATTCTTATATTAAGCCAATTTTTAAAAACCAGAAGAAAAGAGCAATGTCTTTATTCTCAAAAGTCAGCCTGAGATTACGCCGTTTCATCGAGAGCGCTAATACGCCTACCCTTACACTAGCCGAGCAACAGCTTATTTTACAAGCTCAACTTATAGCAGAAAAAAACAAGGAAAAAACTACAACTAAAGAGTTAAGAGATATAGAATTTAAAGCATTCTCACAGTGGGGGGAAGATGGCATTATCGATTGGTTAGTTAATTTAATACCATCAATAAACCCTAGCTTCGTTGAATTTGGAGTAAGCGACTATAGGGAATCGAATACACGTTTACTACTACAATCAAAAAATTGGCGCGGTCTAATTATTGATGGCTCTGAAGAAAATATATCAGCAATTAAAAGCCAAGAAATCTATTGGAAATATGATATAGAAGCTAAACAAGCATTTATTACTACTGAAAACATCAACACCCTTATCAGTGAATCAGGCTTCCAAAATGATATTGGCTTACTCTCCGTTGATATTGACGGCAACGACTACTGGGTATGGGAAGCTATCACAACGATAAATCCAGCTATTGTTATTTGTGAATATAACACTGCTTTTGGGGATATTTACCCATTAACGATTCCTTATCAGCCTGATTTTCAGCGAAAAGAGGCACATCATTCATTGCTATATTTTGGCGCTTCAATACAAGCATTGATATCTCTTGGAAAAGAAAAAGGCTATACGTGTATAGGTACTACATCCTCAGGCTGCAATGCGTTTTTTATTCGTAACGATCTAGCCCATCACGTACTAGATAGCATAGAAAAGACTTCAATTTACCCTTGCAAAGCAAGGGAAGCACGAAGTGAGACAGGAGAAATGCTATACATAGACGGCATAAAAGGGGCTGACATGATTTCCCATTTGCCCGTTATCGATATAACCGACAAACACCCTATCGAAGATATGAAATTATCAAGTAAAAATAATCTTTTTTCTCAAGAATGGCTATCGGGAGAGGGAGTAAACCTTGAAAATAGCATTTGATCAACAAGTTTTTTTACTGCAAGAATATGGTGGGATTTCTCGTTACTTCTGTAATATTGCAAAACACTTTTCTGAAAAAAGTGATATTGAATCAAGGGTTTTTGCACCACTGCACTTTAATAAAAATCTACACCCAATTAAACACTTAACTCAATCAGGATTATTACTGCCTACTCTGCCCCCTAAATTAACACGGCTTGGCATGGAAGCGAGTAAGTACATAGCTAGATTATCTATGAAACGTTATTCACCTGATATTATCCATGAAACTTATTATACTCACGATAACTTCAAACCTAAACAAGCAAAACGAGTACTAACGGTTTATGATTTTATTCACGAACGTTACCCTGATATGTTCAACCAAGGACATTTAACTGTAGAAGCAAAAAAAGCTGCAGTACTTCGTGCAGATCATGTTATCTGTATCTCAGAAAGCACCCAACGAGACTTGATTAATTTTTGTGGTATAGAAAAAGACAAGACCTCTATCACTTATCTAGGTGTCGATGATATATTCAGTAGCAAATCTAGTGCTAACTCGAATTCACTAGCACAGAATCATACAAAACCATATATTCTCTATGTAGGTAGTCGAGCTAGCTATAAAAACTTCAATGGTTTTATAGAGGCCTTCTCTTTATCTTCAAAGCTTAGTAAAAACTTTGATATTGTTTGCTTTGGTGGGGGAGATATTACTAAAAAAGAATACTTATTCGCTAGCAGCTTAGGCATAGACTCTGAGCAATTAATCCACTACGGCGGATCAGATCAAATATTAGCTCAACTCTATTGTAAAGCGACTGCTTTTATTTACCCATCTCTCTACGAAGGATTTGGTATCCCACCACTTGAAGCTATGGCATCAAATTGCCCTGTTATAGCAAGTAATACCAGCTCGCTACCCGAAGTGATTGGGAATGCAGGTGAATACTTTGATCCGACCAATAGTGAGTCTATCACTGCAGCCTTAGAAAATGTTTTAGACTCTCCTTCACGCCAATCAGAACTTCGTTCCTTAGGAATAGAACGCCAGAAGCTCTTTAGTTGGAAGAAATGCGCAGATGAAACACTAGCAGTTTATCGAGATTTACTATGAAACGAGCATTAATATGTGGTATATCAGGCCAAGATGGATCTTATTTAGCCCAACTATTATTAAACAAAGGGTACCAAGTCTGGGGAACCTCTAGAGATGCTCAAATAGCTAATTTAAGCAATTTAAAGCAGCTTGGCATTGCAGGCCAAGTAACCCTTACCTCAATGGCACAAAGTGATTTCAGAAGTGTTTTGAATGCATTAAATCGTGCCAAGCCGGATGAGGTTTATTTTTTATCCGGCCAAAGCTCTGTAGGTTTATCTTTTGACCAGCCTGCCGAAACCATTGAAAGCATTACCTCTGGCATACTAAATTTATTAGAAGCGGTACGCTTTATAAATGATAGCATACGCGTATATCACGCCAGTTCTAGCGAATGCTTTGGCGATGTTGCTACCGATGAACAAGCTAATGAATTGACACCCTTCAGGCCACGCAGCCCATATGGCGTTGCTAAGGCATCTGCCCACTGGCTAGTTGCTAATTACCGAGAAGCCTATGGGCTGTTTTGCTGTAATGGCATTCTATTTAATCATGAATCCCCCTTACGCCCTTCTCGTTTTGTTACTAGAAAAATAGTTTCAACAGCCTATAAAATCGCTAATGGCTCTCAAGAAAAACTTCAATTAGGTAAGGTTGATATTATAAGGGACTGGGGATGGGCTCCAGATTTTGTAGATGCAATGTGGCGAATGCTACAGCAAGAGCAAGCAGACGATTACGTTATTGCAACAGGTAAGAGCCATTCATTAAAAGATTTTATTAGTGAAGTATTTCAGTGCCTAAATCTAGACTGGGAGGAGCATGTCGATATTGACAATAACTTGTTTAGGCCTTCAGAAATAATACACAGCGCAGGAAATCCGAGAAAAGCTAAGACTATACTTAATTGGTCGGCGACCGTACAATTCCCTGAGTTAATCTCTGAGTTAATCGCTTTCGAAAAAGGTATTCATGAATAATACATCAAAGAAATTAAGTATTATTACGGTAACCAAAAATTGCCGCTCTACACTTGAACGTACATTATTGTCCCTTAAAAAAATTAAAAATGAGAGTATTGAGTACATTATTATTGACGGTGTATCAACCGACGGTACTCTTGATTTAATTAGTAAATATAATGATATTGTCGACCACTGTATATCCGAGCCAGATACAGGAATATATAACGCCATGAATAAAGGTATCAATCATGCCAAAGGTGACTATATTCTGTTTATCAATGGCGATGATGAGCTTATCGGCGATGGCTTTCCAGATGTACTAAGAGAAGTGGAAACTGGGCAGCCGGACATTATTTGTGCAACAACACTGGTTGGAACAGAAAAAGATCCTGTAGAGAAATTAATTGCTAAACCTTTTCACTTATTTTTCTATAATTCAATCCCTCACCCCTCTTCCTTTGTTAAAACTCGCTTATTAAAAAAAATGCCTTTTAGAGAGGACTTAAAAATTGCTGCTGATTATAATTTTTTCCTGAGTGCATACCTTAAGAGATATAAATTTACTATTATAAAATCAACCACAGCACTACATCAGCGAGGCGGGGCATCAGGTGATGTGGAACTTTCCAATAAAGAGATTGAAGCAATAAGATCGTACCATCTAGGTTTCTTATACTCTCCGATCACTTTATTTGGTAAAACCTACAGCTTTTTTAAAAAAGTTATTAACAGATAGCATAATGAAAAAAAACAAAGATGTTATTATTGTCGGGCTTTCTGGCGGCCTTGGGAATCAATTGTTCCAATATGCTGCTGGCAGGTCACTTTCACTTAGACTAGGCTACCGGTTAGAATTAGATTTATCTTGGTTCTCAGGAAGGCAAGATAGAAGTTACGCATTAACTCCCTTTTCGATTTCAGGAAAAGAACGTATAGGATTATCTCTTTTTCCTACAAAGATTCAGCAATTTTCCAGTAGATTTTCTAGGCGATTTTATAATAAACGCATGGGAGTTAGCATTTACCGTGAACCTCATTTTCACTTCTCACATGGTTTCGATGAGATTAGCGCACCTACTTTTTTAGAAGGCTATTGGCAAAGCGAAAAATATTTTAAAGAATTTACGAATGAAATTCGAAACGACCTTAATTTCAGAGAGAAAATTCCTAGTAAATGCCAACATATCTTAAAAAACATCTCAACAAAAGACTCTATTTGCCTGCACATTAGACGTGGTGACTATATATCAGACAAAGCAGCTTCAAAAACCTATGCCTCATGCTCTTTAAACTACTATCAAGAAGCCCTATCGCAACTAGAATCTTCCTTTGACAATCCACACTGCTATATATTCTCAGATGACTGTCAATGGGTTAAAAAAAATCTACAACTAGAAACTCCGTATACGATTGTAGATATCAATAGCTCTAAAGAAGCACATTGGGATTTACTCTTAATGTCTTCCTGTGATCATTTCATTATTGCTAATAGCTCACTAAGCTGGTGGGGAGCTTGGCTAGGAAAATCAAAAGAAAAGAGAGTGGTAGCGCCAAAAAATTGGTTTATAGGGGTAGATAAGGATACCAAAGATCTGTTGCCTATAAGCTGGGAGAAACAATAAAGTTGTAGATATCTAAAAACTAATTGCACTTAATAACTCTAAAAGGCGGTGATCAATGAAAACTTTTATTAAAAAAATATTAAAGAAGTTATTCCCTAGCCTTGCAAAAAAATATTTTCAAGTCAAATATCTGTGGGAAAGTAAAGAAGAGCCAGTAGAAACCGAAATGGGATTCAAACTAGCCGGAAATAAGTCCATGCAATCAGGAACGTTTGAACCTGGAGAAACAAAAATATTTAATATACTACTACCTTCGATTGATACATTGGTCAATGCAGGAGCGAACATAGGATATTATTGCTGCCTTGCCCTCAAGAGCAACAAACAAGTCATCGCTTTTGAACCAGTTCATCAAAATATAGAGCTACTCCTACGTAATATAAAGGCAAACAACTGGGAAGAAGGGATCGAGATATACCCCATAGCACTAGGAAATAAGTCTGGCGTTATTGATATTTTTGGTGGAGGTACTGGAGCTTCAATTATTAAGGGGTGGGCTGGAGAAGAAAGTCCATCACAACTTGCCCCTATCTCAACACTGGACAAAATAGTAGGCAGCAGCCTAAAAAATCAGCAATGCTTAGTAATGGTGGATATAGAAGGCGCTGAAAAGAGCATGCTTGAAGGCTCAAAAAAGATGTTTGACATGCAACCGAAACCTATATGGCTTGTTGAGATATCATCATCTGCTCATCAGCCAGAAGGGGTTAGAATTAACCCTGACCTACTGGTAACTTTTCAAGAGTTCTGGAACAGGGGTTACGAAGCATGGACTACACATAAAGAAAACAGAATAGTTACAGCTGAAGAGATAAAAAAAATTATTGCCGGAGGTGAAGATACTATTTGGGGTGACACTTTTCTTTTCCTTGATGAAAGGCATCACTCTAACTTTAAAATATATCAGCACCTAAAAACACTAGGTCAAAAATGAATCTATATATGCTCATAAAATGGTGGATAAATCATAAAAATAGATTTAAATTAGAAAGATTAAAAACTATAGAAAAATCATTTTAGTAGTAGACATCAGTAGATTTATTGAATTACCTGTTTATAAATCGTTAATATAAGTACATCTACTATTACGGATAAAATAAAAAATTAATATTCAACAATTTATCAGACATAAATATAAGCTTAAAACTAATTACACAGAATAAAACTTAAGGCGCTTAAACAATGAAAGATACCCAAAAAAACTATATGAATATAATGGAAGAGAGCATAAAGGGACTAAAGCAGGCACCTGAGCGATATAAACCATCTAATTTCTGGGACCCATGGGTTACGCGACTTTTCGATGACATGGAGAAATTTGGCTTTAATCATTTCAAAGAAACTTCAAGTTGCCATGCTTTATTTGTTGCTCATTATGGTTACCCCTTCAATGAAATATCTACAGAGATAAAAACCGAATTCATTAAGCTTGCCGAACAAAAAAACCTATCCAATAAGCAAATAGAGTTTCTAGAATTTTATTTATCGGGAAATATGAATGCTATTAGCGACTATAGAGTACTTGTTGCTGCTGATAAAGGGCCTGCATGCGGGTTAGACTTCTCAAAATTCAGTGAAGGCAGTATTGGATCACCTCAAGAACAATTTAACTTCGAAGGTAAAATATACTCTAGGCATTCATTAAATTATTTACACCAATTATTATTCCTTAGAGAATGCATGGGCGACTTTACACCGACGACTTATATGGAAATTGGTGGCGGATGGGGTAGCCTTGGAGAAGTCTTATTAAAAACAGGAGCCCCAGAATTAAAATATATCGATGTAGATATCTCTCCTTCCTGCTGCATTGCTGAGTATTATCTAAGAGAAACATTTACTAACAAGCAAGTGTATGGCTACATGAACAGCATAGAAAACTCAGAAATTAAGATTAGCGATTTACCTAATATAAGCGTTCTACCTTCTTGGAAGATTGAAAGTCTCAAAGGTACTATTGATGTATTTGTCAATTCTATTTCATTTCAAGAGATGGAACCAGAAATTGTCGATAATTATCTTAAAGTTATATCAACTCTTAAACCTAAGTTCATTATGCTAAGAAACCTAAGAGAAGGAAAAAATACCGTCCCCGACGAAACAGATAACTCACATGTAATAGAACCAGTCGAAAGGAATTTCTATATAAATCGCCTAGAACAACATGGCTATACGCTTTGTGGCGAAAACGTCATACCTTTTGGCAGGAAAACAATAGATGGCTTTCATTCAGAGATATTAGTTTTTAGTATTTAGCAGTTGGTATTTACTCCTAAAACATTACAATTAATGAGTACTACTGTGAAAAAAAATAAAGAAAAGATATTAGTGGTTGGTGGTAGTGGCTTTATCGGTTTTGCAACAGTTCAGTCACTACTTCATGCAGGGTTTAGCGTCCGGGTCTTAGACTCATTTATTCATAGTAACTTCCCAAGTGATGTACAAACTTATAATGGAACCACCACAAATCATGACCTGGTCACCCAAGCGCTAAATAACTGCGATAGAGTTATTTTTTTAGGTGGGAATAACTCACCAGGCATTGGAATACCAAGCATTGAAAAAGAAATAAGAGATGAATTATTACCTGTTATTCAATTTGCAGAAACATGTGCTGTTAACGGTTGTAAACAGTTTATCTTTGCATCCTCAGGAGGTACTATTTATGGGCCATCGAGTACCGAAAAAATTTTAGAAAGCCAAGAAAAATCACCTATATCCACTTATGGAGTATCTAAGCTTACAACAGAGCTCTACCTATCTATTATAAAACGGACTACGGGCATGGATACCCTATCACTTAGGTTATCCAACCCTTATGGGCCAGGACAACTAATTAAGCGTAACCAAGGTTTTATTGCCGCAGCTATGTCAGCCATATTTAATGATGAAGTCTTAAATATCTGGGGAGATGGAAGCATAGTACGAGACTATATTTATATAGATGATATTGCAGAGGCCTTTACATTAGCATGTTTACAAAACCCTTTTACGGACAGCATTAATATAGCTTCAAGCACTGGCCTATCTTTACTAGAGGTATGCAATGCAATTAACACTGCAACAGGCGATACACTAAAAATAAATTTTGAACCTGCCAGAAAAGTAGACATCTCTCGCAATGTACTTGACATTAAACGTGCGAAAGATAAATTAGCATGGTCGCCAAAAACAACTATGAAAGAAGGCTTAGAACGAACAATTAAATGGTGGAAAAAATAACAATGTGTCTTGTTAGGATTAAGCTTTAATGAAAATTCTCTTTGGAAGCCAGTTCTACACACCCAGCGTAGGTGGTGTACAGGAAGTTATGCGGCAACTTGCAGAGAACTTGGTAAAACGTGGCCATCAGATCACCATTGCCACAGGCAAAATCGATGAGCGTGAGTTCACCGAACTTAATGGAGTAAAGATTAAAGAGTTTGATATCTCTGGCTGTTATTCTACTGGTATACAAGGAGATATAGAGCCTTATCACCAATATATCCTGCAAGAAAAATTCGACGTTATAATGGTAATGGCAGCCCAGCAATGGACCTTTGATGCATTATTTCCCATTATTGAAAAGCTAGATAACACTCGAACAGTCTTTATACCCTGTGGCTTCTCTGGTTTGTATGACCCCATATTTTCAGAATACTTTAATAAGATGCCAAACATCCTATCTAAAATTGACCACCTTGTTTTTCATTCGACAGACTATAGGGACATTAATTTTGCCAAAGAAAATGGCCTAAACAACATGAGTATTATTCCTTGTGGCGCAAGTAAAGAAGATTTTAGCGCTAACAAAGATAGTCATTTTAGAGAACGGCATAAAATACAAAAAGATTCATTTACCTTTTTAACCGTTGGGACCTTCACCGGAATTAAGGGTCATCTTGAGTTGATAAAGGCTTTTGAATTATTAAAGTTAGCATCGGGAAAGCACTCAACATTAATATTAAATGGAAATACTCTTTCGGCTCTCGATGGCGGAGCAAGCCATTTACTCAAAAAACTAATCAGTACTATTAAAAACCGCGGTTTGATTTATTTAATTGACTTACTGGTCAAAAAATACTTAAAACCCCAACACTCTATTCAAAAAATAGCTGAACGAATAAATAAGACACAAGGCAACAAGAATGTATTGATTAAAAACTTGGATAGACCAGAGTTAGTACAGGCATTTATGAACTCAGACTTATTTGTTTTTGCATCCAATATAGAATATTCACCTTTGGTCTTATTTGAAACTGCAGCGGCAGGAACACCATTTTTATCTGTATCAGTTGGAAACTCTCCTGAAATTGCAGAATGGACTCAGTCAGGTTTGATCTGCGATTCAACCGTTGATAAAGATGGATATACCAGAGTCGATGAACATGTGTTAGCAGAAGATATGCTACAAGCAATGGAAAAACCAGAATTACTCATGCAGCTTGGAGAAAATGGCCGCGAAAAATGGCAGTCTACATTAAACTGGGAAAAAATATCTCAACGCTATGAAGATATCTTCATCAAAGTTGTAACATGACTTTTTCACCCATAGTTATAAAAGTAAATATACAACTCATTCTAACTCATTCTAAAAAGACTCTGTATATATGAATATTTTATTGACTGGAGCCAATGGCAATCTTGGGCAAGAGTTTATTCGCCAAACAAAACATAGGGTAATCCAACTAAACAGACCTGATTGGAACGATCTTGACGAAAATCTCAAGTCTAGCGACATTGTCATCCATGCTGCATGTGATTTGCACACCAGCATCAGAGAGTTTCCTCATAAGCTATTAGAATCTAACATTATAACGACAACAAAATTGTTAGAAGGTATAAAAAAACATAAGGTTCAGCGGCTAATTTTTATAAGTACTTGTGCTGTATACGGAAGTAGCTTGTCTACACAAGAAGATACGGCTTGCAACCCTACAAGCATCAATGGAATCACAAAGCTTTTGAATGAAAGGATGATAGAAGAGTTTTGCGTAGAAAATAACATAGAATTCCAAATATTAAGAATTTTTAATACTTATGGTGGGAAGGATAATTTTTCTATTTTAAGTCATATAAAGAAATCATTAGAGAGAAATACGCCTTTTAACCTTAATAACAACGGTATAGCTCAAAGAGATTTTATACATATTACAGATGTAGTCTCAATTATTAAAAAGCTAATAGAAGAGCCCACTAAATTCAATCATTTAAATATTGGAACAGGTAGGTCAACACGAATTTCATATATCATCGATATTCTAAAACTAAGATATCCTAACATGATAATTAATAATACACAGATAGAAGAAGTGGAATACTCTCGTGCAAACATTGATAAGCTTTCAACACAAGTTCAACACGAATTCATTTCTATAGAAGATTACTTGAATGACACCTTCATACCTTCGATAAACATATAAATAGAAGTCATGAGTAAATCTGCACCTCTTTTAACAATAGCGATGCCAATATACAATGGGGGAGACTTACTACCCCTAGCCCTTTTATCAATAATAAATCAAACCTTTCAGGACTGGGAATTATTATTAATTGATGATGGCTCAAACGACAATTCATTAGCAGGCATCGAGCATTTATCTGATCATAGAATAAAGCTAATCCAAGATGGCAGAAATAAAGGTTTAGCTGCTAGATTAAATGAAGCGATAGAATTAACTAGAAGTGATTATTTCGCACGTATGGATCAAGATGATATTGCTCATCCAGAAAGATTTTCAAGACAAATAGCTTACCTGAAAACCAATAGCAATATTGATCTCGTAGGCACATCCTGCCTAACAATTGATGAACAAAATAATATTACTGGTACATTCCCCCTATCAACAACACATAAAGAGTTGTGTGAATCTCCGTGGAAAGGTTTCTATTTACCTCACCCCACATGGCTAGGAAAAACACAATGGTTTAAAAAGAACAATTACGCGAAGCCAGGGCCATATTGCTGCGAAGATCAAGAACTACTACTACGTACATACAAAAACAGCCAGTTTTATGTGATACCTACCCCCCTTTTGGCTTACCGAGTGAGAAATTCAACACCTTGGAGAAAGCAATGGAAAACAAGATGCTCTCTCCGAAAAGAGCAATCTAAATATTTTAAATCCAACAAAGAATATAAATATTTATTATTTTGTTATATCTTCTTTGTTTTAAGGGTATTGTCAGATGGAATAAGCACAAGCTGTAAAGTCATATATGCTACTCATTCATATGAAAAAGGGAATAAGATAAACAACCCCTCTTGGGAGGCTATAATAGAGAATATTATATCTCAGAGTATACCTCATAAAAATATAAACCCCAGTCACAAAAAATAGTGTATTCCTGTATCCCTCTATAGCAATTAGGTATTTTTAAACTACCTACTCCATAGTATTTATAGCTCTATATTATTTAAGGATAGTCAAAGGTATCAAAGAAAAACGGCAATTGGAGTAAATTAGCATCATTGATTAAGATAGATTAGAATAGTAAGCTCTACAGGCTTAGGTTATATATCAAGTTTGGAACTATATTATTTTATTAATGGCAGCCAATGAAAGATGAAAAATGGTTTTTACTGACGCACAAGCCCAATTGCTTTAACAAGGCATTAGTCAATTTGCATAACCAAGGCATGCAAACATTCATGCCTATGCATAATGTCTCCGTACGTAAATCAGGAAAACCCTATAAAACCCAAAAACCACTTTTCCCTAGCTATATATTTGTCAAAGTAGACACTACTGCAATCAATTGGCAAAAATTAAGAAATACTTATGGCGTATCACAAATTATTACACTACACGGGAAGAAGCCAACAGAAGTTCCAAGTGAAGTAATTGATGCATTAAAATCAAAGTGTAACAAAGATAATATAGTGCCAGCTTTTGATAATTTTCTTGCAGGAGAAAAAGTTCGAACAGTGTCAGGACCATTAGCTGATATAGTAGCTACCATAGACGATATTGCCGACAATGATCGAATCTATATACTCTTTGAAATGATGGGACGGAATATAAAAACCCTTGTAAACAAAGATATTTTAGAAAAAGTCCCTGCTGATTAGGCAACAATTACCTCTCGAGAGATACATTGACGCTATAACCACTGTCTTTTAATAGTGCATGCTGTTTTGCTTGATCAAGATCGAACGCAACCATTTCAGCAACCATTTCATCAAACGTAATTTCTGTTTTCCAGCCTAACTTTTTCTCTGCTTTGATTGGGTCGCCCAAAAGGGTTTCAACTTCAGCAGGTCGAAAGTATCGAGGATCAACTTTAACTATTTGATCACCAATAGATAAACTAGGACAGGAATCACCTTCAATACTATCAACTATTCCAATTTCATTAACCCCTTCACCCTCAAACCTAAGAGTAATGCCTAGGCTACGAGCTGCACGTTCTACGAATTCACGGACAGAGTATTGCTTTCCTGATGCAATCACAAAATCATCTGCAACATCTTGCTGAAGCATTAACCATTGCATACGCACATAGTCTTTGGCATGCCCCCAATCACGTAAAGCATCCATATTGCCTAGATACAAACAACTCTCAAGACCTTGAGCCATATTGGCCAAAGCACGTGTAATCTTTCGAGTTACAAAGGTTTCGCCCCGACGAGATGATTCATGATTAAATAAAATGCCATTACAAGCGTACATTCCGTAAGATTCACGGTAATTAACGGTGATCCAATATGCATACAGTTTAGCGACAGCATAAGGTGAGCGAGGATAAAACGGGGTAGTTTCCTTCTGTGGTGTTTCTTGAACTAAACCATAAAGCTCAGAAGTCGATGCCTGGTAAAAACGCGTACTTTTCTCTAGCCCCAATAGTCGTATTGCTTCTAATAACCTTAAAGTACCTATTGCATCAACATCCGCTGTATATTCTGGTGACTCAAAAGAAACCGCAACATGGGATTGAGCCCCCAAGTTATACACCTCATCTGGCCGCACTTCTTTTAAAATACGAGTAAGGTTTAAAGAATCTGCTAAATCACCATAATGTAAAATAAAATTTTGATTACTAATATGAGGGTCTTGATATATATGATCTATACGATCCGTATTAAAAGACGAGGCACGACGCTTGAGGCCGTGAACTTCATACCCTTTTTCAAGTAAAAACTCTGCAAGGTAAGAACCATCTTGACCCGTAATTCCCGTAATGAGTGCTTTTTTCATAATTTCTTCTTAATATATCTAAGTTATTTATTAAATTATTGGCGTGGTAAATTTTTTAACGTCATGAGCACCAATTCAACTAAGGACACACTTTTCTTCATTGTCGAGGTTTCAACGTAAGCTCTAAGTTCCGGCGCATTTCCAGAGGCTCTAATATGAATAATATCACCATTATTTATATATAAACGCAAACCATCAGTTTTGTTTATAGAAACAATTTTTAATGACGTATCTGCAAAAATTTCGAATAGAAATTCTTCCTGTTTTATCTTATCAAACTCTAAGCTGCTAATTATTTTATTACTGACTTCCAATAAAATGTTCTTTACGCATCCACTAGCAGTAAATCTACTTGGCAGTTTTCCAACCAATTGACTAATAGGTAGAGAATTTTCATTTGACAGTGATAAAACAATCAACATCGGTAAAATAGCATCTCTCGTAGGAAGAGAATGCAATTTTTTTCCATTAACATCAATATCACTACCAACCATGAAGCCTCCATTTGCTTCATAGCCAACCACCTTCCCAGATGGATGTTTTTTAGCTAAATCGTTCATGGCCTCAATAACATAAGGTGAACCTATACGTGTACGAGAGCAAGTCAGCTCAAGTTTGTCGTTACTCTTTTCAAGGATACTATTAACATTGACTGGCGCTGCAACGTGTGTTGCATTTAAATAATTGACACAAATAACCCCAAGTACATCACCTCTTAACCATTGACCATTTTCATCGCTGATCAAAGGCCTATCTCCATCTCCATCGGTAGAGACTATAGCATCCAGATTATATTTTTTGCTCCATTGTACAGCTTTTTCTTTATCTTCTTCTGATACAGCCTCTGTATCAATAGGTACAAAAAAATCGGTTCGCTCTAAAGAGATAACATCAGCACCAAAATATGACATTAAATCTTTAAGTACATCACGCGCAACACTTGAATGCTCATAAATACCAATACGCTTTCCCTTTAACATTTCAGCAGGAAACACATCTGTATATCTTTTCTTAAAACATTCAAGCGCTTTAGTTTTTATTTTTGGTATTTGAACATTATTAACAACTTCATTTAAGTTTTCAGGTAATTCTATCTCGGCACTAATAATATTAATTTCATCAAGCTTACTAATTTCACCATCAGCATTATAAAACTTCATACCATTACGAGAGAAAGGAATATGACTTCCAGTAATCATAATAGACGGTATCGAATTACTCATAGAATAAAAAGCTAATGCTGGTGTCGGTAACTCACCACAATATATCACCTTACATCCATGTGCATATATAGCCGCAATACACGATTTTGCTATATCAGAACTACTAGGCCGAAGATCAATACTTAAAGCAATATATTTTGACTCAGAGTTATTTACCTGGAGAAAAGCTTTTGTAAAAGCGAAACATATCTCAGGAGTTAAATCTTTGACGAGGCCTCGAACACCACTAGTGCCAAAGGCAACATCCAAATTAGCTGTAAGGCTATTTATAGTCTGCAAATTTCTAACCTTTCTATTACTATCTGCCGTAACGATCATTAAAACGTACTATATCATCTTCATCTAAATAACTACCCGATTGTACTTCAACTAACTCAAGGGGTATTTTTCCTGGATTTTCCAGCGAATGAACTGTACCAATAGGGATGAAAGTAGATTCATTTTCAGTCAGTAAGACTTCATTACCACCATTATTAACCTTTGCCGTACCTGAAACTACCACCCAGTGCTCTGCACGATGATGATGCATTTGTACACTCAATTTTTCACCGGGCTTAACAATGATGTGTTTTACTTGATATCTAGAGCCACGATCTAAAGTCTGATAACTGCCCCAAGGGCGATGAACTGTAGTATGAAACATGTGCTCTTGACGATTTTCAGTTTTGATTTTGGCAACAATTTTCTTTACGTCTTGCGAGCTGTCTTTATCCATTACTAAAACGGCATCAGCAGTTTCAACTATGACTAAGTCTTTCACATTAACAGCAGAGACCAAACGGGATTCTGCACGAATTAAGCAGTGACTTGACGACTCAATCATCACATCACCTGACAAAACATTATTATGTTCATCTTTATCCAAGTGATCATAAAGCGAATTCCAAGCGCCTACATCATTCCAATCTCCGTTATAAGGGATCACTTTTGCTTTTTCGGTTTGCTCCATAATGGCATAGTCGATAGAGATATCTGGACATTGCTCAAAACCTTCCTTACCCATACGAATAAAATCCATATCCTCATGTCTGTTTTGATATGATTTACTAACTGATTCAAAAACATCAGGGCGATACCTCTCTAGCTCATTTAAGTAAGTATTAGCACTGAAAAGGAACATGCCACTGTTCCATAGGTAATCACCCGCATCAATACAATTTTGGGCAACTTTTTCGTTGGGTTTCTCAATAAATTCTTTAACCGAAAAATCTTCACCACTCTGTATATATCCATAGCCAGTCTCTAATCGAGTAGGCTTTATACCAAACATAACTAAAGAATTATCTTCTGCCAACTCTTTCGCTTGATGGATCGCTTCTTGAAAAAGCTTAATATCATTAAGGAAGTGATCAGAAGGCAAAACCAACAATAGCGCATCGGACTCACCCGCAAGTTGCTGTTTTACTTCCAATGCTGCTAGGGCAATAGCAGGAGCGGTATTACGACTTGCTGGTTCTAATAATATTTTTGCATCATCTAAACCAAGAGCTTGGAGTTGTTGAGCGATAAGAAAGCGATGGTTTTCATTACATACAATAACTGGATTGTGAAGATCTATGCCTTGAACTCGCTGCACTGTCTGCTGTAAGAGACTATATTTAGCATCAATTAAGGGTAGACATTGTTTTGGAGAATGCTCACGAGATAAGGGCCAAAGACGACTTCCAATACCACCAGATAAAATTATTGGAATAATCTTCATATATAGACCTCTTTTATTACATAGTTAAACTGAGTAATATTTAAAAAATTTACTCTAGGAATTGATCACTAAATGAATAATAGGAATGAAGTATATAATAAATATGGCTCCGCCTGCTGGGCTCGAACCAGCGACCCAATGATTAACAGTCATTTGCTCTACCAACTGAGCTAAGGCGGAATGGGAAGTGTTGACCATGTTGGCCAAGTGGTGCGCATATTATAGAGCCTTCACTTATCTGTCAACCTTTGAAAACCATTTTCTTTTCTTTATATTTCTCTTTTTAATTCAATAGCTTATTCTTTTTTTAGTACAGTTGAATATTACCCTATCTG
Source organism: uncultured Pseudomonadales bacterium (assembly GCA_947488935.1). GTDB lineage: Bacteria > Pseudomonadota > Gammaproteobacteria > Pseudomonadales > Cellvibrionaceae > CANLBN01. Next base: position 286,049 of record CANLBN010000002.1, on the reverse strand, counting down.
GGTGGATCGCTCTATAGCATTAGCTCTCATTTACTGTATTTTTTGATTTTTAGTATTAAATTATGACTCAATACTTATATAGAAAGGGACTCATAAAAAAGCCCGATAAACAGAGTTTATCGGGCTAATCGGCGACATCCTGTCATCCTTAAGTGCTATTTCCTTATAACGCTTGAAATAGTCGCTTCCTTTGGCCTTACTTGGCCTCTATTTTAAAGTCTCCCTTTAAATAGTTACTTCCTGTGTCACTTCCTTGTGATAGTTATTATCGTCAAAGAAGTCATAAAAAAATATAGGAGAAAGCTGAAAGTGATGTGCGAGATATCGCACATTAGGCTTATCGGTGTAAGCAAATGCCGAAAACGCCTACTCACCCAGGCGTTTAATAGGCTTAATTGTGCCCCATTGTTTACAGCTAGGGCAAAGCCAGTGTAGCTTTTGCCCTTTAAACCCACACTGGCGACATTGATAGTGGTGAGCTTTTGCAATGGTTCGCTTAATAAATTGCTGCAATGCGCTTAAATGCTCTTGATCACTAGCATTATTTAGTACCGATGAGTAATCGAGCAATTTATCAAAAGCAATACTAGATGGATGATGACTTGATTCCTGAACAATAAATTGTGCTGCGGCTACTTCACCTTTTTGTTGATCAATAACATCTACTAGTTCAGCAACGACTATGGGTTCAGGGCTAGCCTTATAGCTTCTTTGTAAAAATTGAAAATATCTAGGCAAATTCTGTAATTGTCTATAACCATCAGCTAGGTAAGGCAAAGCTTCTGAGAGGTATTCAGGTGTCTGCTCTGCAATTTTTTGTAACTGTTGAATACCTCGATTAACGTTCCCAGCAGCGATCTCTAAGCGACCCAGGAGTAAATTTGCGCGCGGACCGTTTTTATCGTAATTCAATGCAAGTTTGAGCCAGTGTCTAGCATGATCATAACGCTCTTTAATAATTGCCTGTTCCGCAAGCTCACAACAAAAATGCGCGCGAATGGGTGCCCATTGCTCATAGGTTTTACTAAAACGTGAGCCACAGAGTTTTTGCAAAATATCTAAACCCTCTTCCCACTCTTGTTCGTCTCGATAAACACCTAAAAGACAAATCAACCCCTCTATTTGGAAAGCGCCTTCTTCTTGTATTAAAGTTTTTAGTAGACCCTCTGCCCTATCTAAAAGGCCTGCTTTTGTGAAATCGATGGCTAGCTCATACTGTGCTTGCTGGGATTGTTCTTTGGTTAAACCAGGGCGGGCTAATAAGTTTTGATGGATACGAATAGCACGATCAACCTCACCGCGCTTTCTGAGTAATTTGGCTAGCGCTAAATGTGTTTCTAGCGTCTCACTATTAACCTCTAAGGCTTTAATAAACGTTTCTATCGCAGCATCGGGTTCTTCGTTAAGTAAAAAATTGAGACCCTGAAAATAGTCATGATTAAGTGAATGTGTAATTTCTTTTTGACGCTTACGCGCAAAACGGACACCTTGCCAAAAGCCAATGGCAAGCGCTGCAATTAAACCTATATATAAAATAAAAGAAGACACACTCAGCTTTTAATACTCGCTGTACGTAACTGTTGCAATTCTTGCTCTAAGCGCTTGATTTTACGGTTTTTTGAGTTGACAGACTGCCCTCGTATAAATAGAGAAAGCATGCTCAATAACAAGCCCAATACACTACCCAATAGCAGCGCGAGCACCACCCACAAACCTAGCTTTAACTCGGGTAATGTGTACCCTAAAAGAACAATTGATAATTGCTGGTTATTTTCTGACGTAAAAACAATGCCTACACCAATTGCAATAATTAATAGTATGAGGAAGGTAAGGCGCTTTATCCACTTGATCATAATAACAGCTTAAATGTGGTTGGAGGTATCTAAAATACAATATTGGAATGTATCGGTTAATTGCAGATAACAGACTTAAGGGTAATCTTTAAGGCTCTCATTAACACGATCACGCAACTCTTTACCTGGTTTAAAATGAGGGACATATTTTCCACTTAAATAAACAGTTTCACCGGTTTTAGGGTTACGACCTGTTCGTGGTTCACGAAAATGCAGTGAAAAGCTCCCAAAACCTCGGATCTCTATGCGCTCACCCGATGATAATATCTGAGACATATATTCCAAGATCATTTTAACTGATAATTCGATATCTTTGACCGACAGTTGCTCTTGATGCTCTGCTATTCGTTCGATTAATTCCGATTTTGTCATCCTAGCCCAACTTATTGATTATCCGAATAATTCAATAATATCAATACTTTAGAAATATGCAATATTTATTATGCAGGCAAAAATAAACCGCGATCTCTTACCCTAGCCAAACAGCCCTATTAGCCCACTCACAGCTAAGCTAATAGTGATCATAGAATGAGGAAAATGATTATGCAGATGCCAGTATGGCAAAATACAGCCCAATAGATGCAGTTAGAGCAGGATCAGTTATCGGGGAGCGAGAATTGACCTGCATTTTCGCAGCTTCCGCTCCTGCGCATCCATGCGCTCATGGGATAGACCGCCATGGAAGGTGGGAATGCAGAAAATGAAGGGATTGATTTTCTGTCCGTATATCCTACACACGAAAATTGCTCGAACATCACGGACGATGTGAATGTCTATTTTGCAGGAGCAAAAATCGACCTGCATTTTCGCAGCTTTCTCTCCTGCTAACGCTAAGTACCTACTTCCCTGTAGGTAATGTACCCTCCATCCGTGGAGGGCATACCCGCTCCTGCGCACCCATGCGCTCATGGGATAGACCGCCATGGAAGGTGGGAATGCAGAAAATGAAGGGATTGATTTTCTGTCCGTATATCCTACACACGAAAATTGCTCCTGCATTTTCGATGTACCCTCCATCCGTGGAGGGCATAAAAAAGGCCGCATAAATGCGGCCTTTTGGGTAAGTTAAGATAAGTAATAACTATTGCTTATCTTGACCTTCCATTTGCGCTTTAATCAGGTCACCTAATGTTGCTGGTGAGCTGTCTTCTGCTTTCTTAGAGCTATGCTCTTTAACCGCAGCTTTCTCTTCTGCAGCGTCTTTCGCCTTAATAGAAAGGCTAATAGTACGATTTTTACGATCAACATTAGTAATAACCGCTTCTACTTCTTCGCCAACTTTAAGTGCAGTTGATGCATCTTCTATTTTTTCGCGGCTGATATCAGCTACTTTTAAGGTTGCTTCAACTTCGTCAGCTAAAGTGATAATCGCTGCTTTTGCATCAACTTCTTTAACGGTACCTTTAACAATGGTGCCTTTATCGTTAGTTGAGGTGTAAGACGAGAAGTTGTCTTCTACTAATTGCTTAACGCCTAAAGAAATGCGCTCACGCTCAGGGTCGATTGCTAAAATAACAGTCTCTAGCTCATCACCTTTCTTGTAGTTACGTACAGCATCTTCGCCGCTTTCGTTCCAAGAGATGTCAGATAGGTGAACAAGACCATCAATACCGCCATCTAGGCCAATGAAGATACCAAAGTCAGTGATTGATTTGATATTACCAGAGATTTTATGGCCAACTTCAAATTGACGACCAAATGCATCCCATGGGTTTTCTTGACACTGCTTAATACCAAGAGAAATACGACGACGCTCTTCGTCAATTTCAAGAACCATCACTTCAACTTCATCACCTAACTGAACAACTTTAGATGGGTGAATGTTTTTGTTAGTCCAATCCATTTCAGATACGTGAACTAAACCTTCAACGCCATCTTCAATCTCAGCAAAACAACCATAATCAGTAAGGTTAGTAACAACTGCTTTCGCTTTTGCACCTTCTGGGTAACGGTTTTTGATTTCTACCCATGGATCTTCGCCAGTCTGCTTAAGACCTAGAGAAACACGGTTACGCTCACGATCAAACTTAAGGACTTTAACGTCGATCTCGTCGCCAATATTAACGATTTCACTTGGATGCTTAATGCGCTTCCAAGCCATATCAGTGATATGAAGAAGGCCATCTACGCCGCCCAAGTCAACGAAAGCACCGTAATCAGTAAGGTTTTTAACAACACCTTTCGCCATTGCACCTTCTTCAAGGTTAGCAAGCAATTCATCACGCTCTGCAGAGTTAACAGACTCCATAACCGCACGACGAGAAACAACAACGTTGTTACGTTTTTGGTCAAGCTTGATAACTTTAAATTCAAGTTCTTTGTTTTCTAGGTGGCTTGTGTCACGAACAGGACGAACATCAACCAAAGAGCCCGGTAGGAATGCACGGATGCTTGCGATATCTACTGTAAAGCCGCCTTTAACCTTACCAGTGATAATACCGGTAATAACTTCTTCAGAAGCATGAGCCGCTTCAAGAACAGTCCAAGATTCAGCACGTTTTGCTTTTTCACGAGATAACTTAGTTTCACCAAAGCCATCTTCTACAGATTCTAGCGCGACCTGTACTTCATCGCCTATCGCGAGAGACATCTCACCGCTATCATCTAAAAATTGTTCTGCTGGGATAACACCTTCAGACTTAAGGCCTGCGTGAACAGTTACCCAATCTTTATCGATATCAATAACAACACCGGTTACGATTGAACCAGGAACCATATCGACGGTTTTTAAACTTTCTTCAAAAAGATCTGCGAAATTTTCGCTCATAAGGAGGGACCTACTATTTTCAGCATAAATCCAGCAATACGTAAACACGTTAAAGCGAGACTTACTCTACCGCACCATCAGGTGTACGGGCCGGTTAATTTTGCACTTTTACTACGCCTGACCGTCTATTCCTATTTAGTAGTGACTTAACCAATAAAAATAGCTAGCAAAAGTACGTTTAATTCATAAAAGACACATTAAGCATTAATGCGCTCTTTAGCTAACACCATGATTTTATCGAGTACTGCCTGAATAGGCATTGCTGTACTGTCAATAACAATGGCATCCTCTGCGGCCTTTAGCGGCGAAGATGCACGGCTACTATCAGCCTCATCACGTGCAAGTATGTCTTTTAATTGGGCGCGCAGGTTAGCAGATTCGCCGCGTTCTATCAACTGTAGATATCGTCTTTTGGCGCGCTCTTCGGCACTTGCCGTTAAAAACACTTTAAGTGGCGCACTAGGAAATACCGTTGTACCCATGTCACGACCATCGGCCACTAAACCTGGCAATTGCTGAAACGCACGCTGACGCTCAAGTAAGGCTTCGCGCACAGCTCCATAGGCAGCGACTACCGAGGCATTCATACCGGTTTCTTCCAAGCGAATATCACGAGAGACATCATGGCCTGCGAGTATTGCTTTTACCCCTTGCTCGCCGGCCTCAAACTGTATATCTAACGCTCGTGCAATAGTAGCGACTGCGACTTGGTCTTTTATGTCTATACCTTGTTGCACAACTGCCAAAGCCGTTAGGCGGTACAAAGCACCGCTATCGAGTAAGCCAAACCCAAGCTTATTTGCGAGGTTTTGACAAATTGTGCCCTTACCTGCACCGCTTGGACCATCAATAGTAATAACAGGCGCATATTTATCGGGCTTAGCAGGCATACTCATAGACTCTCAATATCTTGGTAAATAGCTTGGCATATGCCGGCGGGATTATCGGCTTGCGTAATTGGGCGGCCAATGACTAAATAGTCACTACCATTTTTTATGGCATCCACAGGTGTCACAATTCTTCGTTGATCATCAAGCGCCGCACCCACAGGTCGGATACCCGGTGTTACCAAGCAAAAATCTTTACCCAAATTCGACTTTAATAGCGAGGCTTCCTGTGCAGAACAAACTACACCATCTAAGCCTGTTTTTTTAGCCAGACTCGCCAGTCTCATCACCTGCTCTTCGGGTGTTATTTCCAGCCCTATACTCTGTAAATCAGTAGCCGTCATACTCGTCAGTACAGTAACGGCAATCAATAAAGGTTTATTCGACGGACTGGCATGCTGCTCTATAGATTCACGAGCAGCCTCAAGCATGACTTGCCCCCCACTGGCGTGAACGTTCACCATCCATACACCTAGGTTTGCAGCCGCTTTAACCGCCTTAGCAACCGTCGTGGGGATATCGTGAAATTTCAAATCGAGAAACACTTCAAAGCCTAAACTCATTAACTGCTCAACGAGTTGGGGACCTGCTGCCGTAAATAACTCTTTACCCACTTTTAAGCGGCAATATTTAGGGTTTAATGTACGCGCCAAAGCAATGCAAGGCGCTGCTGATTCAAAGTCCATCGCTACAACGATGCGGGGACCAACGATATCAGTACTTGTAGATTGAGAAGCAGCCATTGTTTTATCTGTTTTTCAGCTAAAAATTTGACGCGCATCATACCATAAAGCACAAAAAAAGAGCCTAACAATTCATTAGACCCTTTTAGGATAATACATAGTATGTAAGTGTATATTACAAGGTCATTTTATGGCGGTTAGTCAGTAATGTTTTTTCACCAATGCCTTTCACCTCGAGTAATTGCTCAAGCTCAGCGAAATTACCATTTTTATTGCGCCACTCAACAATCGCCTGCGCTTTTTTAAGGCCGATACCTTTTAAAGCCTCCGATAACGCACTCGCTCCCGCCTCATTAATATTAACTAAAATACTTGCCGTATCAGGCAACACATTGTTATCGGTCGCGGTGCTCTCTTGCACTGAATCTGTAATGCCACTACTAAAAACATCAGCAGCGGAAGCTTGGCCAACAAATAACAATGCAGACACCAGTATTGAAAAGGCAATGGTCGCAGTAGAAGTAATAGACGAGAGTTTAGATGTGGTTTGTTGTGTTTTCATAGGAAAACCTCCTTGTAATAGTTATGTAATAAGATGCAAATCAAGAATAATCCATAAAACTGATTACATACTACATATTTGCATCCGTGCAATACCTCCTCAAATAGTTTCCATATAGTCCGAGGAAGTGAGTCTATTTTACTTAATCCCATTGCTAATAATAGTGGCAAATCTCTTAAAACTTTGTAAGACTTTTCCTACAAAATGAGGCTCACCTCTTATAGCTGGGGCTGTTAGTGTTTTTTATTACTGTCAATATTAAGCATCTGTTACTACGTGCTCCTCTATAGCAATCCCCGCATTTTTTGACAGTTGCACAAACCCCGGAAACGAAGTAGCCACATGGGCACAATTTTTAATAACAATTGGCCCAGACGCACGTAACGCCGCCATAGTAAAAGACATTGCTATACGATGGTCATCGTGAGTTTCAACTTCACCCCCAGTCAATTCCCCACCGTTAATTATCATACCGTCGGGCGTTGGTTTGGCATCAATCCCTAAGGTTTGCAAACCATCCGCCATTACCTGTATACGATCACTTTCTTTAACACGCAATTCTTCTGCACCGGTCAAAACAGTCGTACCCTCGGCACAGGCCGCCGCCACAAATAATACAGGAAACTCATCAATTGCCAGTGGCACGTACTCTTCAGGAATATTAATACCTTTAAGGCTTGCGCTACGAATACGAATATCAACAACAGGCTCACCACCGATTTCTTGCTCATTAAGCAGGGTAATATCCGCACCCATTAATTTTAGAATACTAATAATACCGTCACGGGTTGGGTTAATACCGACATGCTGTAAGGTAATATCAGAATTTGGGGCGATGGTTGCAGCCACCATAAAAAAAGCCGCCGAAGAAATATCTGCAGGCACATCAATATTAATCGCCTGTAATACACCCCCACCCTTTAAAGAGATGTGGCTTTTACCCTCAACTTTTTTAGTCACAACCTCATAGCCAAAGCCACGTAACATACGCTCGGTGTGGTCGCGCGTTGGCGCAGGTTCAGTGACTGAGGTTGTGCCATCGGCATACAAACCTGCTAATAATAAACAAGACTTTACCTGAGCACTTGCCATCGGCATATCGTAATGAATAGCGCTTGGCTTATCCCCATGAATCGTCATGGGAGGCCTACCTTCACTAGCTGTATCTATCTGCACGCCCATATCACGCAATGGGTTAGCCACACGATTCATTGGTCGTTTAGTTAAAGAGCGATCGCCCGTTAATGTGACCGAAAAGCTCTGGCCTGCCATTAAGCCTGCCAATAAGCGCATTGCTGTACCGGCATTGCCTACATAAAGCTCACCTTTGGGTGCTTGCAGGCCATTAAGCCCCACTCCGTTTATTTTTACATAGCCATTATCTGGGCCTTCTATATCAACACCCATGGAACGAAAGGCCTCTAACGTTGCTAATGCATCGTCACCTTCGAGAAACCCATGTACTTCTGTTACTCCGTTAGCAATCGAGCCAAGCATAATTGAACGATGCGAAATAGATTTATCACCGGGCACTCTAAAGGAGCCCGCAAGCTCACCACCTGGTTGAACAATATAATTTAAAGACTGATTGGATTCGTTAGTAGACATTCTGTTTAGGCTTTTATGTTGTATTGAAAATTAAAAAATTACTTATCTTCTTCGAGCAGTGTTAAGAATTCGTCTCTGGCAGTTTTAGCACGATTAAAAACTGTTAATAATGTTTTACTGTCTTTTTCTTCTATGGCTTTACGTAAAATATTTAAATTGTTTTGAAATAAATCGATCGCATTTAAAACCTCGTCACTATTAGCGCACATAATATCGTGCCACATAGTTGGATCACTACTGGCGATGCGAGTAAAATCTTTAAAACCACCCGCAGCATAGCGAAATATATTTTCGTTATCGGAATCGTTCGCCAAGGTATCAACCAAAGAGTACGCAATAGCATGAGGAAGGTGGCTCGTTGCTGCAAGCACAGCATCATGTTCCTCGACTGACATTGTCAAAACTTCTGCACCCACTAATTCCCACAGGTTTTTAACTGCTTGGTGGTGCTCGCTACCTGTCTCATTAAGCGGCGTTAAAATAACACGATGCCTAAGGTATAAATCGGCATTAGATGCTGTCACTCCGCTTTTTTCTGAGCCTGCAATGGGGTGACCTGGTACAAATTGCTGCGGATAAGCTTGATAAATATTTTTAACCGCAGCAACAATATTACCTTTAACGCTGGCACCATCGGTAATGGTAACTGCAGGGTCAACTAATCTTTTAATCTCTTTTAATGTATCAACAACACTGAGCGTTGGCACAGCAATAAAGATAATATCGCCTGCGACAAGTTCTGGGGCAATATCATCAAGCGAGAGCACGGCGCGATCAACGATGTGATTATCAAGTGCATATTGAGCAGCCTTTTTACGTCGCACAACACCGACTACCTCCAAGGGCTTATCAATAGAGTGACATCGCGCTTTATAGGCAGCCGCTAAACTGCCGCCAATAAGCCCTAAACCAATAACCACTAATTTGTTACTGGAGTGACTTGATTGTTGTGGAGCAGATGAGGTCATAGAATTTTTACGATACGTGGATGGCAATTAATAATGGATTGCTACTTAAGGGTTCTCTATTATTTCTGCCGTTTAATTGCTGAAATTATTGATCAATGACTTTTCAGTACTTTTATTACAAAACACCAATAGGATAAGAGCCTAGCACTTTCAGTTCTGCAGAGGCTTCGCTTATCTCGGCAAGCGCTGCTGCAACATTGTCATCATCTCGATGCCCTTGAATATCAATAAAAAAGATATAGTTCCACACACTGCTACGCGAAGGCCTAGACTGCAAGCGCGTTAAATCAACACCTAAACGATGGAATGGCTCTAAAATATAATGCAAGGCACCCGGCTTATTACGCACAGCGACAACGAGTGAGGTTTTATCTTGGCCACAAGCCGGTACCACCTGCCGACCAATCACCAAAAAGCGCGTGGAGTTATCGGGTGAATCTTCAATATTTTTTTCAATAGCGCGAAGATCATAAAGATCTGCTGCGGTTATGCCCGCAATAGCCGCCGAGTTCCACTCACCTTTTATACGACGTGCAGCCTCTGCATTACTGCTCACAGGTATACGCTCAGCATTGGGGTAATTAGCGTCTAACCACTTGCGACATTGAGCAAGACTTTGTGGATGTGAATAAATACGCGAAATTTTATCCGTATTCGTCACATCAGAGACTAATAAATTATGGTGAATACGCAATACAACCTCACCACAAATATTAATATTAGAGTCAATAAAACTATCGAGTGTATGAGTCACCACTCCCTCCGTTGAATTCTCAACGGGTACAACACCATAGTGAACGGCGCCAGCTTCTACTTCACGAAATACTTCATCAATAGCACTCATCGGCATAGGCATTGCAGAATGCCCAAAATGTTTACTCACTGCCTGTTGCGTAAAAGTCCCCTCGGGCCCTAAAAAAGCGACCTTAATAGGTTGCTCCAACGCTAGACAAGCAGACATCACCTCACGGAATAAGCGCGCCATCTCTTCATTGGTTAGTGGACCACCGTTTTCTTCATTATAGGCCATCACTTTACGTAGCACTTGCGCTTCACGCTCAGGCCGATAGTAAACAATGTCTGCTTCAGTTTGAGAAGAGTTCTCTGCTTTTTTCACCTCTGCAACCGTCTGTGCACAACGTGCACGGCTGCTAATTAGCTCTACTAATTCGCGATCAATTCTGTCGATTTCTTCGCGTAAGTCATCAAGGCTCTTCGCACTTTGATTGTTATCGGTCATACACTACCTTAAATTATCGATATTACTTGTTACAATTTATTCGTCAGTTGCGCTTTCGTCATCGATTGAGCCATCTTCTTCTGGCTCTTCGATGCGTTCCACACCAATAACATGTTCATCGGTTTTAACACGAATGACACGCACACCTTGTGTATTTCTACCCGATAGAGACACTTCGTCAACACGTGTACGCACTAGTGTCCCTTGGTCAGAAATCAACATGATTTCATCGCCATCAAAGACCTGTGCAACCCCAACAACCGAGCCGTTACGCTCACTGCACTGCATGGCGATCATACCTTTACCACCGCGACCTTTGGTGGCGTATTCAGTAATTAAGGTACGCTTACCAAAGCCATGTTCACTCACGGTTAATACTTTACCATCCTCTGCGGGTATCACCATCGAGATAACTGTTTGCGTCTCTTCAAGGCGAATACCACGAACACCGCGAGAGGTTCTACCCATTGCACGTACGTCGTTTTCATTAAAACGCACCGCTTTACCGGCCGATGAAAACAACATCACATCACATTCACCATCGGTCACCGCTGTACCCACAAGATGATCGCCCTCAACCAAATCGAGTGCAATCAGGCCCGAGCTTCGTGGGCGTGCAAACTGGCTTAATGGAGTCTTTTTGACGGTGCCGTTAGAGGTTGCCATAAAGATATAGTGGTTATCATCGTATTCTCGTACAGGCAAAATAGAGGTAATACGCTCGCCTTCATCGAGAGGCAATAAATTGATCATTGGTCGACCGCGTGACTGGCGGCCAGCTAGTGGGATTTGGAAAACCTTTAACCAATAGACTTTACCTGCATTGGTGAAGCACAAAATCGTATCGTGAGTACTAGCAATCAATAAGTGCTCGACAAAATCTTCATCTTTAACTGATGTCGCCGCTTTACCCATACCACCACGGCGCTGTGCTTGATAGTCACTCAGCGGTTGTGTTTTTGCATAGCCTCCATGCGAGATAGTAACAACACGGTCTTCTTCTGTAATGAGGTCTTCGATGGTTAAATCGCGCTTTGAACTTTGAATATCGGTACGGCGCTCATCACCGTAGTTTTCTAACACTTCTTCTAACTCTTCTCGAATAACTTCCATTAAGCGAGTCGCGTTATTTAAGATTTCTAAAAGCTCAGATATTCTCTCAAGCTTTTCTTGGTACTCAGCAAGTAACTTGTCGTACTCCATGCCGGTTAGGCGATGCAGTTGCAAATCTAGAATCGCTTGAGCCTGTGCGGGCGACAAATAATAGTTGCTATCACGTAAGCCATATTCAGCCGGTAACTCTTCTGGGCGACAGCTATCATCATCTGAGCGCTCCAAAAACTGCAGTACTGAGCTGGCAGCCCAACCGCGAGCAAGCAGGCCTTTCTTTGCCTCAGCAGGGCTTGATGAACCACGAATTAATTCAATAACTTCGTCGATATTCGAGATCGCAACGGCCAAGCCTTCTAAAATATGGCCGCGTTCACGGGCTTTGCGTAATAGATATACCGTCCGACGTGTTACTACTTCGCGACGGTGGCGCACAAAGCACTCGAGCAACTCTTTAAGGTTAAGGGTTTTAGGCTGGCCATCAACCAGGGCCACAACGTTAATACCAAACACACTTTCGAGTTGCGTTTGAGCATATAAGTTATTTAAAACAACTTCGCCAATCTCGCCACGTTTAAGTTCGATAACGACGCGAATATCTTTGGTTGATTCATCGCGTAGCTCAGAAATACCCTCTATTTTTTTATCTTTAACCAGTTCGGCTATTTTCTCTATCAACTTACTTTTATTAAGCTGATACGGGATTTCAGTGATAATAATGGTTTCTTTATTCGCTTTATCATTGCGCTCGATATTGGCCTTTGCCCGCAGATAAATACGCCCTCGGCCAGTACGGTAGGCTTGTACAATGCCTGCACGACCATTGATAGTCGCACCTGTTGGAAAGTCTGGCCCTGGTATAATTTCCATCAGCTCATCGATACTAATCTCATCATTATCGATAAGCGCAAGGCAACCTTTTACCACCTCACTTAAATTATGGGGGGGTATGTTGGTTGCCATACCAACAGCAATACCCGATGAGCCATTAACCAATAAGTTAGGCACACGCGTTGGCATAACCTCAGGGATAAGCTCTGTACCATCGTAGTTAGGTACAAAATCGACGGTTTCTTTGTCGAGATCAGCTAGTAAATCATGGGCGATTTTCTTCATGCGTATTTCGGTATAACGCATGGCTGCCGCACTGTCTCCGTCTATCGAACCGAAATTACCCTGCCCATCAACCAAGGTATAGCGCAAGGAGAAATCCTGAGCCATACGCACAATAGTATCGTATACGGCAGAGTCGCCGTGGGGATGGTATTTACCAATAACATCACCAACAACACGGGCTGACTTTTTATAGGGCTTATTCCAATAGTTGCTCAACTCGCTCATGGCAAATAAAACACGGCGATGCACAGGTTTTAGACCATCACGCACATCAGGCAGTGCACGACCAACGATAACGCTCATCGCATAGTCTAAATAGGATTGTTTTAATTCATCTTCGATACTAACGGGGGAAACATTTTGTGCCAAATCGCCCATAAATTTACTGCCTACTATCGCTATAGTTATGATTATGTAATGCGCTGAGCTAACAACATGTATTCTCGCGCCATTAAGGCACCCTCAAGGGGTTTTAAGCGTATACATTACCCAACAGATAAAAGGCGCAATTCTAGCATAATTAAAGGCAATATAGGGAATATAGGGACATTGATTTAATTGTAGCAATCTTGAACAACCTGCCTAATAATCGAACTATTAGTCAAGACATTAGCGCGCTAAAGATCCGAGAACAAAAACAAGAAGTAGGGTCTATACTCAAACTAATCATTTATAAGATCTAAAATCCAATATAAAGGCAAACACCAATAATTGGATACAAACAAAAATCTTTACATTTACTAGTTATATGGATGCATTGAGTGAAGCTCATCTTAAAGTTACGGTCAACATTATTTCTCGCCTTTGCCGTTGTCGCACTCGTTCCCGTCCTATCACTGAGCATATGGCTACAACATACCGCTTACACAAAGGTTCTCGCGCAAGTTGAAGAAAAGCATTTACTGCTCGCAAAGCATCTATCATATACCCTCGATCGATACGTTCTGGACATTGAAAATATACTGAGCGCCGCACTGTATTATCGCAATGCCGAGCATAAAACCGAACACGATCACCTTGCAGCATTTGATAGTTTATCGGAGAAAATGGGCATTGAGATGATTGCTGAGAAAATGAGCTCAGGAGATTACGCCATAATTTTTGGTGACGAGAAACATAAACCTGCCATTGGTCTGGAGGCAGCCTCAGAAAAAAGCACCCCATTGAGCCAAGCTCATATTTCTATACCCAGCCAAACTCTAATAAATCAATACGGCAGCCCAATGCTGTATCTCCAACTCAATAAAAACAAAAGCAATTATTATGTAGCATTATCTACTGACTTTATTATTGAGCTTCAACGATCAATTAACTTTGGTATTTTAGGCCACGCAGCTATTGTCGATTCTCAGGGTAACGTTATTGCTCACCCTAAGAAGGAATGGCAACGATCTATTAAAAACATAGCCAAAATACACCCTGTTGGCGAAATGATGAAAGGCAACTCTGGCGTATCGCAATTTTACTCACCCGCGCTACAGGCCGATATGATTAGCGGATATACAACCGTTAAAAAAACAGGCTGGGGTGTTATGGTACCCCAACCCTTATCAGAATTAAAACAAGAGGCAAAAAATAGCAGGATGGATAGCTTAATTATTGCATTCATCGGCTTGCTAATCGCCATTTTTATTGCTTATTTTTTAACAAAGCATCTCAGTAGCCCGATTGCAATGGTACTCGAGTCTATTAAAAGGCTATCTGATAAAGATTTTGTATTAGCCCCTAAAGAAAATATAAGTAAAATTCAGATAAAAGAAGGCAACGAACTTGTCAAACAATTTTATAAAGCGGCATTAAATGTAAAAAAAATGCAATCAAATCTTGAAGCGCTTGTTGAAGAAAGAACGATTGAACTGCAAGAGGAAATTACCGAGCGAAAAAAAGTCGAAGAAGAAATGCGCTATTTAGCCACACATGATTTTTTAACGGGCCTACCCAATCGCGCTTTGTTTATCGATAAGTTCAACGACACCTATCATGCTTTAAAGAAAAAGAACAATACTGACAGTGCTTGTGAACTTTGTGGCCTGTTGTTTTTAGATCTTGATAATTTTAAATCTATTAACGATGAACATGGCCATTTGCTAGGTGATAATTTATTAAAATTGGTGACTACACGCATTGTAGACTGCGTCAGGCACAACGACACTGTGGCTCGTCAATCGGGGGATGAGTTCATTGTTTTACTTGCAGACCTTGCAAGTAGCGACACACTTAAAAAAGTAGCAACGAAAATAATTAACAATATAGAGTCTCCATACTTAATTAATGGGCAAAAAGTAACAACTGGAGCCAGTATTGGCGGCATTATTATTGATAAGAAAACGACACTAACACCTGAAGAAATCATACAAAAGGCAGATATATTAATGTATGAATCCAAGAAAAAAGGCGGCAATATCATTACTATTCACAACAGTACAAAAGCTAGCAGAGAAAAAGCGTTGTAACATTTTTTTACTCAACTAGCTTTTGCTACTCACTATTCGAGAGGCTCTTGCAATAACTCATAGTCCTTTGCACGCGCACTTGCATTGCGGCGGTTAATAACCGAAAGCCTTCTTTTCGATAAAGCAGACGCCTCTTCTTTTAATTTACGCTCATGCTCAAGAGCATTGACCTCACTGATAGCCCTTACCTCTTTAAGAGACAGCACTTTATCATCAACGCGACATAACCCGACATCCTCTAATAGGCGTGCATCCAGTTTCTCTAGCGCACGCAATGAGCGATCTTTATTCTCTATCGCTCGAACATTGGCATGCAACGTATTGATAGAAACATAGGTCGCACGAACAAATTTATAAAGAGGCTTTATAACAATAACTTTTAAACAATTAACAATAGACATAGTGATCTCCTAAACTACAAAGTTATAAAAGACCGCTTAAGTATCGAGGAAACTGAGAAATATAAAAAAGGTACAGTAGCCGCGACAATTATCGCGGCCAGTGGATGAAAATCTAAATATTTACTTTACCAACAGGACGCGATGTTAATTTATGCCATTTACCCATTAACTTGGGGGTAATCATCATCGGCATTACATTAATAATACTAATAATAGATGCAGATAAGCGATAGGCATTCGATTGACACTTTGACCGATAAGACGCACATTTATTAAGCCCACAGACAAGCGATAACAAGCCAACCAAATTGTGGTTGAGGTTTGTTACAGAGAGTACAGCGTTTTTATTCACCGCATTCATTGTGCTTATCGACTTGCTCATAGTTAATAAATATTTATCTTAAAAGTAGCGTTATAAATAGATAGATCTGCTTTAAAAAGCAAGTGTGAGTATACCTTTGTTTCAAGAAATAAATAGGCTTTTATTCACAATTAATTGAATTAAATACCGCTTATTTACAGCAATTAGAAAGACTGCCATCCAATATAGTAAAAACCAATGCACAAATAAGCCGTTATCATGGATTTTAGCTTATAATGCGCAAGCAATTATTACCTGTTTGATTATCTTAGGCAGGGTTAACAAACAAGTATCAACAAAAGTGTATGGGAGTTTTATGGAAAACTGTGATTTATTAATACATGCGCAATGGATTATCCCTGTCGTCCCCCATAACAAAGTTTTTAGCCAATGTTCTTTAGTCATTAATGGTGGAAAAATCACCGCCATTACACCAACAGCAGAAGCACGAAACCGCTATAAATCCGACACCATTGTCGAGCTTGATGAACATATTGTTATGCCTGGGCTTATTAATGCCCACGGCCACGCTGCTATGAGCTTATTACGTGGCTTTGCCGATGATCTGCCTCTAAGCACTTGGCTTAATGATCATATATGGCCCGCCGAAGGGGCGCATGTATCCGCTAAATTTGTCAACAATGGCTCACAATTAGCGATAGCCGAAATGATACGTAGCGGCACGACCTGCTTCTCTGATATGTATTTCTTTCCAGAAGAGACTTGCTCCGTTGCCCATAGTGCGGGTATTCGGTGCGACATTAGCTTCCCTATTATTGATTTCCCCAGCGCCTGGGCCAAAAATGCCGATGAATACATTAGTAAAGGTTTAGCTTTGCGCGATAGCTACAGCGCCCACGAATTAATTAATGTCAATTTTGGACCTCATGCACCCTATACCGTAAGCGATGATGTTTTTGAGCGTATTGCAGTGCTAGCGCCAGAGTTACAAGCAACCGTTCAAATTCACTTACACGAAACTAAGCACGAGATAACCGAATCCCTCGACAAAACAGGTAAGCGCCCAATACAGCGTTTATCAGAGTTAAATATACTGGGGCCGACAACTCAGTGTGTACATATGACATCATTAAACAAGGGTGACTTTGAATTACTAAAAGAGTCCGGCGCACATGTCATTCACTGCCCGGAGTCAAATTTAAAACTGGCTAGTGGTTTTTGCCCAGCCAATCAACTCCTCCAAGAGGGCATTAATGTCGCGCTAGGTACAGATGGTTGCGCCAGCAATAATAACCTTGATATGTTTGGCGAAATGCATACCGCCGCATTATTGGGTAAAGCCGTTGCCGATGATGCAGCAGCATTAAGTGCCGCACAAGTGTTAGAGATGGCAACCATAAACGGCGCTAAAGCTCTTGGCATAGATGATATAACCGGTAGCTTAGAAGTGGGCAAAGCAGCCGATATTATAGCCATTAAACTCGACCCCATTGACCAAAAACCCATGTATGATCCAATTTCGCAAGTTATCTATACCCATAATGGGCACCGTATTAGCCATAGCTGGGTTAATGGTAAGGTGTTAATGAGCGATCGCGAATTATGCACCCTTAACGAAAAAGAAATTATTAGTAATACACAAACATGGCAGGAAACCATCCAATCATGACTGACTCATTGAACGTTGATAACGCAGAAATAGCTAAATTTGAGGCACTAGCCAAACGCTGGTGGGATAAAAACAGTGAATTTAAACCACTGCACGAAATTAACCCACTACGCACCAACTTTATTGATGAACGCACACCTGTTGCCGAGCTAAAAGTATTAGATGTAGGCTGTGGTGGCGGCATCTTATGCGAGGCATTGGCTAAACGCGGCGCCGAGGTTACCGGTATCGATATGGGCGAAGCCCCATTGAATGTTGCTAAACTGCATCAGCTAGAAAGCAATGTATCTATCAATTACAAAAAAATTACCGCGGAAGAACTAGCCGCTCAAGAGCCCGAGTCATTTGATATTGTAACGTGTCTTGAAATGCTTGAGCATGTGCCAGACCCTAGCCAAGTCATCAAAGCCTGTGCAGATCTAGTAAAACCGGGTGGTGATGTTTATTTCTCTACGATTAATCGCAATCCTAAATCCTATGCCTTTGCCATTATCGGTGCTGAATATGTATTGCAACTATTACCCAAGGGCACGCATGAATACAATAAATTCATTAAGCCCTCGGAGCTTGCTAGTTGGGCACGCAATGCGGGTCTTGACTGGTTAGAAATCACAGGCATGACGTATAACCCCATCACCAAAAACTACAAACTCAATCAAAATGATGTCGACGTGAACTATCTTGTACATACAAAAAAGATATAAAGCACTCATAATTATCATAGGTAAAATGATTAACTAATATGACCATAAAAGCAGTCTTCTTTGACTTGGACGGGACACTACTCGATACAGCGCCCGACTTTGTATTAACACTTAATCAATTGGCCGACGAATACAATGTTGCGAGAGTCTGCGAAGAAAAAATTCGAGAAACAGTCTCTAATGGCGCACGTGCACTGACGACTCTTGCCTTTGGCTTGCAAGACGGCGATAGCGATTTTGAAGAACGCAGGCTGCGCTTACTCGATATTTATTTTGAGCATATGGGTAAATACTGCTTACTATACGAGGGCATGACACCGCTTCTGGAACAACTACATAAACGCGGGCTTTACTGGGGAATTATTACCAATAAACCCTATCGATTTACCCAGCCCATAGTGGAGCAATTAAGCTTTCCTAGCCGCCCTGATGTAGTGTTATGCCCAGATCATGTCGTTCATGCTAAGCCAGACCCCGAGGCACTTTTACTGGCATGTAAACAAACTGCTTGCAAACCCTCCGAGGTTATCTATGTCGGCGATCATAAGCGAGATATTGATTGTGGTATTAGTGCAGGCAGTAAAACTATCGCGGCAGGTTTTGGCTATATCGAACAAGAAGACAAGATAGAAGAATGGAACGCTGATCATATCGTCCAACACGCAAATGAGATATGGCCTATTGTCAATGGTTACTTAGCTAAGCCGTAGCTGGCACTTTTAAACATTAACTATTTAAACGTAACACAATCAAAAGAGACAAACTAAACGATGAGTTCAACGGAAAAATTATTAGCAAATTATCATCCAGATACAAGCTGCTTAACTGATAGTGTCATCGCCGTAACCGGTGCCGGCGATGGCATAGGCAAAACCATTGCAAAAGCCTACGCGAGCTTCGGTGCTACCGTTATACTATTAGGCAGAACCGTAGAGAAATTAGAGGCAGTTTACGACGAAATAGAAGCCGCCGGGAACAAACAACCCGCTATTTTTGTTATTGATTTTGAAACCGCTACCGAGCAAGATTACCAACAACTCAGCCAAGCTATTGATGAAACCTTTGGCCGTCTCGATGGCTTATTGCACAATGCAGCACTATTGGGTGAACGCACCTCTATTGCTAATTATTCTTCCTCTACTTGGCAACAACTTATGGCCGTTAATGTTAACGCGCCATTTATATTAACTAAAAATTGCTTACCGCTTTTGCAAAAAAGTCAACAGGCCTCTATTATTTTTACTGGCTCTTCCGTTGGTTTAAAAGGCAGAGCTTACTGGGGTGCATACGCAGCGAGCAAAGCAGCCATCGAAAACCTAATGACCACCCTTGCAGATGAGTTAAAAGAGACGAGCAAAATATGCGTTAACAGCATTAACCCCGGAGCCACCAGAACCCAAATGCGGGCCAACGCCTTTCCGGCGGAAGACCCTTTACAGGTAAAATCAGCAGATTCCCTCATACCTTTATATGTTTATTTAATGGACACTAGCAATACAAATGGGAATAATATCACCGGACAACAATTTAATGCATAAGCCTTAAAATAATACTCAAATGAAAACCTATCGAGCAACGACATATAACACTCGACTTATTAGCTATTTAAGTATTGCTATACTGGTGCTCAATATCGGCTTGGCCAATGCAGCAGTATCCGATGGTAAAAAAATATTACTCTGTACATCTCAAGGGTATATCTGGGTAAGCCTGACCGAAATAGAAGCCGACACAGATTCAAGTCGGCTAAACTCAAACACAATTAATATTCATAAATGTCCATTTTGTACCTTTAGTCCTGATGATAACAACGACATTATTCAATCTTTTTATGGACCAAAGCCCTATACCCTAGACAACAAGTATATAAGTACAAAGCATTATCAGTTGCCAAACAATACTCTTCCCTATTCCTCTCGACAATCGCGTGCACCGCCTATCTATATCGCTTAGTCAATTATTTACAGCGCACAAAAGCAACTATTACCAAGGATATTAATATTCTTGGATTGAATATTTTGCAATAAGCTGTCAACGACTTTTTTAACAAAGCTAGTATCGGCATTACAAACAAAACCTAAATTGTGCGGGCCATAGTAAGTTAGCTCGTTGTTTTTATCCCAAATTGCAACCGATGGTGCATGCGAAATAAATGGTCTAAATAGATTGCTTATATCACTATCTAAAACATGGCTAAAAGGCCGCTCATAACTTGGGTTATTATTATTTTGTAAGGCTAAAGGAGAAAGATCTGCGAGATAGAAATCGACATTTTCATCACTATGCTCTTTATAAAGCTCTTTAAAGTGAGGAATAACCGTCGCATCACAAGGACAATAGGCTTGCCAAAAATAAATAATACGAATGTTATTTTTTTGATCCTCTGGCCACTCTATCGTTTTATAAACTTGCTCGATACCGGCAGACTGATCAAAAAAGGCTATTTGTTCCGTCGACAATATATAGCGGTGACTAACAGACAAATAAACAATAAGGGACACAAGAGCCAAAAGAGCGAGTAAAAATAAGCCGGCTTGTTTTTTAACTGTTTTTTTACCAACGGAGAGTAATATGGATACTCTCTCTAAAAATAAACCCATGTAACCATTAACCCAAATGAAGAACTTAACAACAAGAAACCTGAAAATAAAAATCAATAACCTTTAATAAGCACTAGGTGCATTAAAGACAAACCAATAACGAAGGAAACTCCATGAAACATTTATTTTTAATTACTGCACTACTCGTAAGTAGCACAAGCTTCGGTCATCAACATGGTAGTCACGACTCCCACAAAGAAAAAAGCAGTCATGAGAAGCACACCAAAGATAATACACACAAAACTCATAGTGCTCACAACAAAGGTGATGCTATTTCCATACACCACCCAATTATTAAAACAACACCACCTGGCATCACCAATAGCGCTGCTTATTTTACTATTGTTAATAACGGGGAAAAAGATATTACCTTGGTTAATGTTGCTAGCGATAGTGCTAAATTAGTCGAGATGCACGAACATATTAAACATAATGGCACGTTTAGAATGCAAAAAATGGAGCCCTTAACAATTCCAGCAAAAGGCAAAGCGAATTTTGAGCCTGGCGGTAATCACATCATGTTTATTGGTGTCACAAAGCCGATCGAAAACGGTGACAAAATCGACATTACACTAAGCTTTGACGATGGCAGCCAAAAAACGATTACCACAGTGGCTAAAAAGCAACACACCGGAGTAAAAAAGGCCCACAAGCATCACTAAGCTTTTAGTTAATCACTAACTCTAAGGCCTTTAAGACATTATCTTTGTCGTAAGGGCCTTTAAATAGCCCAACGTACTCTCCCTTAGGATTGAGCACAGCAATACTATCGCTATGAGTAATAAAGTAGTTACCATACTCGTCAGGTTTTTCGTGAATAAATACCGTACTTAATTGCTGTGCGACCTTGCGTATATTTTCAAGCTCACCCGTAAAGCCCGTATAATTAGGATCGATATAGCTTAAGTATTTAGATAATCGATCCGGTGTATCTCTGGCTGGATCAAAGGTAATGTGTATAATCTCGAAGGCTTCTTTATTAGATTCATCCCACACTGTTTTAATTTCGCTCATCAACTGTAAATTGACAGGGCAAATGTCCGGGCAAAACATATAGCCAAAATTAACCAACTGCCACTGCTCGTGGCGATTTGCTAAGGTTGTCTCATTACCTGCTAAATCTTCAAGCACGACAGGTGCCAGTGCACGCCCTTGGTCAAACTTAAAAAAGCCGAGTTCAACAAGCTGTTGTTTACTATCGCCCCCGCCTGTTGCTGAAAAATTTTTGACGGTATATACAATCGCAACTAACAGCGAAAAAAGGATAACTAAACCGATAGTAAATTTTTGATTTTTTATCATAACTGATCCACTTTTATTGCTAGGTTAAGAGTTGATTTAATGGTTAAACTACGCAGCTGCAACTGGCCCACTATGAAAACGAAACTCATCATCTAAAGATTCTATGAGTGCTTTTTCTACGTTAAGCAATTCGACAATACGCTCGTCTATACCTATCCTTTTAATGGCGTGCTCACTATCGCTTACGGCTTTTTTATAAGCCTTTCTTGCAAGTAATAAATAATCTTCGTAATGTCGCGCCTCTGATTTTAACAACGACAAATAAAATGCTTTTAGCTCTTCGTCTAAAAAAGGAGCCAATTTAGCAAAACGTTCGCAGGAACGTGCCTCGATAATTGCACCAATAATCAGAGTATCAATTAACTTCCAAGGTTCTTCTCTATTTGCCGACTTACGCATAGCGCCTGCATAGCGTGCGGCTTCTATCTGGGGGTATTCTATATCGCGCTTTTTCATGAGTGCAATAACCTGCTCAAAATGCCTTAGCTCTTCTCGCGCCAACTTAGACATTTTATTAAGCAGCTCAAAGTTATCGACATAGCGATAAATCAAGTTAATGGCCGTACTGGCGGCTTTTTTTTCGCAATTTGCATGATCAATTAATAGCATGCTTATATCGGCCAATGCATTTTTCACCCATAAATCAGGGGTTTCACACAATAAAAATTGCTTAATGTGACTAATATCTGTCATTTTCTCATTCATTCAAGTATTTATATAAGCTACAGCGCGACGATATTTATTGGATATCTGTCGTTTTCAATAGCAAACTGGTCTTACCATTTCAATTAATATAAATTATGTGTGGCTTATCAGGGTAAATCACTTACTGTAATATTGATTTAAACAGCGAGTGCCACTAGCCAAATCGAATCCTACAGGGATAGTCGACTCTTTTAAAGATTAACTTTTGTAGTTATTTACTTAATACGAGAAAAATAAAAATGAGAATAAAATGCGCCTAAAACATTGCCATAATTTTCACGACTTTCGCCTACTTGCCAAAAAAAGACTACCGAGCCCTATCTTTAATTATATTGATGGTGGTGCCGATGATGAGACAACCTATCGGCGCAATACTGGCGCCTTTGAGCAATGCGACCTTATCCCTAATGTCCTAACAGGCGTTAAGGATATTGATCTGTCGGTCACGGTAATGGGGCAAAAACTCGATTTACCCGTTTATTGTTCACCTACTGCGTTGCAGCGCTTATTTCATCATACCGGCGAGCGTGCAACAGCCGCTGCGGCCGAAAAGTATGGCACCATGTTTGGTGTCTCCTCCCTTGGCACCGTCAGTATGGAGGAGATTGCTAAACAAATTAGCACACCGCAGGTTTATCAGTTTTACTACCACAAGGACCGCGGGCTCAACAGCGCAATGATGCAACGTGCTAAAGAGTCAGGGATCGAGGTAATGATGCTTACCGTAGACTCTATTACCGGTGGTAACCGTGAGCGCGACCTGCGTACAGGCTTTTCTATTCCCTTTCGCCTAACACTTGAGGGCTTACTGCAATTTGCCATTAAACCTATGTGGGGTATCAATTATCTCACTCACGAGCGCTTTCGATTGCCTCAACTAGAAGAGCACGTCGATATGGATGGTAGCTCGACCTCTATTGGCGATTACTTTACTAATATGCTCGACCCCTCTATGCATTGGGACGATGTTGAACAAATGGTCAAGGAATGGGATGGGCAATTTTGCCTAAAAGGGATCATGAGTGTCGAAGATGCTAAACACGCAGTCGACATAGGCTGTACTGGCATTATTATTTCTAATCATGGTGGTAGACAACTCGATGGCTCACGCAGTTCTTTCGATCAATTGGCAGAAATAGTTGATGCTGTGGGCGATAAAATAGATGTGGTATTTGATGGGGGTATTCAACGCGGCACCCATGTACTTAAGGCTTTATCGCTGGGTGCTAAAGCAGTCGGTATAGGGAGAATGTATTTATACGCACTTGCAGCAGCTGGCCAACCAGGAGTGGAACGTGCTCTGGGCTTAATGAAAGACGAGCTTATACGAGATATGAAGCTAATGGGCTGCAAAAACATTGGCCAATTATCTCCAAAGAATCTACGCTTTAGATAGCATAGAAATTAACACCCAATAGTTACTCTCTAAATAAGAGATTACGATGTAGACTCAAGATCTTGGTTAAGATCATGCAGGCGACTTTTTACAATTTTGTTGCGCACACTTTCTTGATGGTTCTCTCGTAGCAGTTTATCGATAGATAAAATATGCGTTTGCATTTTTTCACGTGCTAATCGGGCATCACCCGCCAAAATGGCATCCATAATATCGCGATGTTGGTCAGGCAAATAAGAGCGCACTTCGGGCTTCGTATAAAAAGTCGCAAAAGAAAACACCACACTTTTATGTAGCACCGAAAACAAGCTGCGCATCATATGCACTAGCATTGCATTTTTAGAGGCCTCTGCAATCGCTAGGTGAAATTCAATATCCGCTGTGGCCTCTTGCTCTGCTTTTTTCTCATCATAATTTTGTTGGAGTATATCGAAGCGGTTTTTGATATTTTGCTTATCAGCTTCTGTGCAATAAAGTGCAGCATTATAGGCAGCTAAACCCTCTAAACAGTAGCGAATCTCCAATAGTTCAAAAGGTGCATTTTGATTACTAATTAGTAGCGTCATTAATGGGTCGGTAAAAGACTCGCCCATATTCTCTGATACGTAGGCGCTACCACCCGGATCTTTTCTTAAGATGTTTCTGGCCTCAAGCTTATGTAAGGCCTCACGAATTGAGGGCCTAGAGACATTCAATATTTTCGATAACTCACGCTCAGAAGGAAGCTTTTCGCCAGGCTTTAGCTCACCTTGCAATAACTGCTCTTCTATCTGCTTTGCAATCTCGTCGGCAACTCTTACTTGTCTAACTTGTTCAAAAGCCATAATTCGCTCATTGTTACATCTTGTTCGAGGACCCATAATTATTATTGGTCCTCTATTTACTGCAATACCCGTGTTGAATATATAAGCTATATTCCTACCTAGCTTGTTACCCTAATAAGTCATGGTATTACCAATCCGCCAGAAAAATCCACTAAAACTTATATAGTACCTTTTATTCATTGGTTTAAAGCATCATAGCACACTAGCGGGACACTGGTATTACCAAAAATATATTCTAGATTTACAGTTTACAAAAGCCCTATTGATATTCACTGCTCGACAGTATTGAAGAATTTAATAAGCTTACAGATTAACTAGTAAATAGACATCTACCCAAAATACGGTAAGGACCAAGCATTGAGTAAAACATATCGAGAGCGACCTGCCCTCCAGCGATATGTTATAGTATTGTTTATTGTGCATAGCACAATAAACAATACAATTCATAGCGCTACAGGCATGGTCATTTATTTGATCACTCAATAAATATGCAAGAGAAAGAAAATAGTATTCGTATAATTAAAAAATACCCCAATCGTCGAATATACGATACCCACCTCAGTCAATATATTAAAATTGATGATATTCGAGATATGATTCTCAATGGGATTGAGTTTAAAGTTATCGATAGTAGCAGCAAAGAAGATGTCACTCGAAATGTATTACTGCAAATTATTTTAGAACAAGAGTCTGATAATAACCCTCTCTTTAGCTCCGAAAACTTAAAACACTTTATACGCTACTATGGCCGTAACCAAAGCGATATATTCACGGCCTTTTTAGATCAAAGCTTACAGTTTTTTAACCAGCAGCAAGACCAATTAAGCCAGTTATTTAAACAAAACCCCCTTGATAATTTAAATCAATTCAGTCAAAAGAATATTGAAATGTGGCAGAGCTTTCAGAACAATTTTTTTGATTCATTTAAGCCGGGGGGATCAAAAGATAAGGACAAAAAATAAAAAGCTACCAGTGGTTAGCTGGTAGCAAGAGGTGGTGGTGGTGGGGACATCATCTATGATTACTTAGCAGCAGCTACACTAGCCTTAGTCGCTTCCTTTGCAGCTGTCATTGTATTTTTAACCGTATCTTCCATTAAGCTGCGCGCGCTGTCAAAAAACTCTGCACCAATATCTGCATAAGCTTTAACATCGGCAATCAGCATATCGTTTGCCTTTTTGAAAATATCTTTTTGCTTTTCAGCATAACTGGTCATTTGATCAAAATTAGTGACTTTAAAACCTTCTGCAATATTATCTGTGCCTACTTTTGCGTAAGCTTTTGTACTATCCATTTGCATTTTAAAGACTTTTTCACCGGCTTCTGTCGCTAACTTACCATAAGCCAAAAAAGGTTCAAAGGTTTGCTCAAAGGTAGGGATTTGTGGTTTAGCCATGTTGCTCTCCGTCTTCTATTAAGTAGTTAATAAAACAGCTTTTGTGCGATGCAGCATAACCTGTTTTTTTGTGCGGCGCAACATTTATTTTGCACTGCACAAATTAATCTTTATCTAGCCATTCTAAAATAGGGTTTATCTGCTCTTTTGCATTAAGGCTAGGCGTATGTCCTGCCCCTTTAAATTCAATAAATTCGGCATGTGGCAGCGTTCGCTGCATACGCTCCATTAAGGGTTCGGTCAAAAAATCCGATTCTGTCCCACGACACACAAGTACAGGGCAAGTGATGTTCTCCCAATAGTTCCAAACATTAAAATACATCAACAGCCAATAACGCTGATAGTTCTCAGCAATCGCCGGATCATAGGCAAGGCGATAGCCTTGATCGGTCTTAAAGGAGCTATATTCTGCCATGGCTTCCCAATTTGCATTGGTCATTGGTTTAAAGGGAGCGTATTTGTCACGAATATAGCTTTCTACCTGCGCAAGATCCTCAAATAATGGGTTTTCCCCCAAGTAATGGCTCAGACGCTGAAGAGCGACCATAGGCACTTCTGGTGCAATATCATTGATCACAAGCCGCCGTATTGGGCTTCTATCCATGCTCGCAAGGATTATTCCCATCAAACCACCCAAAGAGGTACCAATAATATCGTACTGTACACACTCCGCCTGTGCAGCAATAACAGCGGCATCCAAGTTGTATTGAGGAAGGTTGTAATCCTCAGGGGTCCTCAACCAGTCGCTATGGCCTCTACCTACTATATCTGGGCATATCACTCTACGACTGGAGGCAAAACGTTGTGCCAGCTCATCAAAGTCACGGGAATTTCGCGTGAGGCCATGTATGCACATAACAGGGAAGCTAGCTTCTTCTATACCCGGCTTTTTGGACTCACCCCACTCTCGATAAACCAGCTTATGGAACCCTTTACTACTGATACTATTGGCAACACCAATGCGTGGCTCTAAAAAGCCTGTAGTCGTTTTCGACTTCTTTGATGGTGCTGGCTTTCCTACAGAGTACGTCCTCAAATCATTACACCTCTAACAAGGGTTGTTTCAGGGACCAATTGTTTATCTTTTTCTGCGCATCCATTGCTACCATCTAATGAGGTGTTACAACACACTGAGTTTTTGTGTATCTGTGTCTCGATACCTCTTCTTTGTAGCTCTGCGGCTAATTTCAAACGCAAAAATGGATCGCGCGTATAGCGCACCGATGTTCTGTAGTAGCTTTCTTCTAGCAACGCCATTGCATCGTTATATTTACCTTGTAAATTTTTAGCTAAAGAAAAACCATCGTACCAGGCAACCATATCTACTTTTTTATGTAGAGGTTCACATAACTCTAAAATGCGCAAACGTATCAGTTCTAAATCCTTCGCCTCTTTAATATTGTAACCGCGCATGTTAATACTCAACTTGCCGCTACTTTCGTCCAGCTGGATGCGATGGCTAATGGGTGCGTCGACTAAAGAGTTTTTTAAATTCATCGTTTGCGAAGAGAAAATCCTCATATCCATTAAACGCACATTATCCATTATTGGCGTAAAATCCATATGCGCCAAGATATCGCGGTCGATATCAATACCCGGCGCAACCTCTATCAGTTCAACGCCTTTTTCGGCAATAGAAAACACACAGCGCTCTGTCACATAAAGGATGGGTTGTTTAGTCTCCGCTGCTAGCTGCCCCGAAAAAGTTATATGCTCAACGGTTTTGACAAATTTATGGTTTTTGCCCTCTTGCAAGATTTTTAAACGTCCCTCGTCAATTGCAACATCTAAACCACCGGCTGTAAAACTGCCAGCAAAAACAACACGTGCAGCATTTTGACTGATGTTAATAAAGCCCCCTGCACCGGCAAAACGTGAACCAAACTTAGAGACATTTACATTACCCTGCGAGTCAACCTGCGCCATCCCTAGACAAGCCATGTCGATACCTCCACCATCATAAAAGTCAAACTGGGTGTTGGTTGCAATAACTGCATCGGGATTGAGGGCGGCACCAAAATCTAAACCGCTTTGGGGCACACCACCAATGGTGCCTGCCTCGGCTGTTAACGAAACGTAATCTAGCATTTGTTCTTCTGCGGCTATAGACGCCACACCTTCAGGGACACCAATACCGAGGTTAACCACACCACCAATAGGCAACTCTAGTGCCACACGACGAGCAATTACTTTGCGTACAGTTAAAGGCATGGATTCGCATTGATCTAGGGGTACACGCAGCTCTCCGCTAAAAGCATGCTTGTAAGGTGTTGCGTAGGTTTGGCAGTGATTTTCTGGCTCTGAGACAACAACACAACCGACCAAATTACCCGGTATCATCACACGTTTAGGCGACAGTGAACCACGCTCTGCTACACGCTCAACTTGAACAAAAACAATACCACCAGAGTTGTGCACCGCCATTGCCGAGGAACATACATCGAGTTTTAACACCTCTCGCTCCATGGTTGTGTTGCCAAACTCATCGGCAGTGGTGCCACGTAAAAAAGCGACATCGATCTTAAATGATTTATAAAACAACCATTCTTCGCCATCAATTTCATCGAGTATGACAAGATCTTCGGTTGTTCGCTCATTCATGCGACCACCATCGACTCGAGGATCAACAAAGGTACGCAGACCAACTTTGGTTCGCAATCCAGGTTTACCACCGGCAATGACTCGATACATTTGCGAGATGCAACCTAGTGGCAAATTGTAAGCTTCTATTTGGTTTTCTACGGCCATGTTGGCAAGTTTTGGGACTAGGGACCAATGCCCTCCGATGGCGCGCTTGATTAAACCCGGGTGAGCTAGCCGATTAAGCCCGCGATCACCTGCATCGCCAGGCGCTGCCGCAAAAACCAATGTTAAATTGCGCGGGTGGCCTGTTTCTAAAAAACGTTTTTCGAGAGCAATGATGAGCTCATCAGGGGTGCCGATACCAACAAAACCAGATACTAAAACCGTATCACCATCTCTGATTACATCAATTGCATCCTGTGGTGTAGCTACTTTATTTTGCATCACGCTTTCCTTTAAATAAAAGTTGTCTCAAATTTTTTAGAATCGTTGTTCATCAATGCTTAACTATTTTTACGGCTAGATTGGCGTTTTGATAGCCAAGTGAAAATATTGTCACCCACAACATCTTGCAGTTTGCTGCTCACATAAATACCCACATGACCGCTCGGCAATTCCAGCTCCGTATAGTCTTTGCTGCCTATATGTTTTTTTAACGCTTTTGAACATGGCGGCGGAATAATATGGTCACGTTCGGCATAAACATTGAGCACTGGCATAGTAATATTTTTTAAATTTACTTTTTCGCCAGCTAATATAAATTCACCTTTAACGAGTCGATTTTCTTTGTATAAATCTATCAGCCATTGTTTGGCCGCAGCACCGGGATGATGTGGTCGATCTGCAAGCCACTTTTCCATGCGCAAAAAGTTAAGCAATTTTTTATCATCAACAGCAATATCCAGTAAATCCATATTATATTTAGTCATCGACCGAATAGGCGTTATTGCCTGAAACACCGATCCCATGACTTCACCGGGTAAATTACCGTAGGCATCTATCATCGCTTCGATATCGTCATCGGCTAAATTGCGAGTCCATAGATTGATAAATCCATGAGAAGGGTCTTCGTCTTCTAGATCAGCTGCAAAGTCGATGGGTGTAATAGAAATAATTAGACTGCGCACTTTTTGAGGGTTTTGAGCCGCGTATAAGGTGGTAAAAACGCCACCCTCGCAGATTCCAAATAAGTTGATGCTAGTCAATGACTGTTTATCGCAAATAGTATTGATGCACTTATCTAAATAGTGGTCGACATAGTCATCAAATGTTAAAAACTGGTCTGCACGGCTCGGGTAACCCCAATCAACAACGTAAACATCAACACCACGCAGTAATAAATTCCTAACCAGCGATCGATCCTCTTGTAAATCAATCATGGTATAGCGACCAATTAAGCCGTAAACAATTAAAACAGGGTCGGTTTTTGGCTTACCTTTCGTCAACGCTTTATATCGATAAAGTACCACTTTATCAAACTGTGCAACCATCTCCTTTTCCGTTGTACCTACCTCGACATCGGCAATATTGACTTGCCCCATCTGCTCAATGCCTTTTGCAAAACGCTGGCTAAAATCAAGTGCATTTGATAGAGGTCCAAACCATTGCTCGATTGATTCATTCATAGCTTAGCTGTTTCCCTTTTATCTTCTGAATGGCTAGCGGCTTTGGCTTTACTGACACGTTTATTGGCAACTCGCTTTTTTGCAACTTTTGTAGGCGGCTTCTCTTTAAGCTCGACCACAGCTTTATCAGTATTCTTGATTTGTGTTTGTAGCTGGCGCACTTCTCTACGCAGTTCATAAACCATACGATGCAGGTCATCAACTTCTGTACGCGTTGGTATTGTGTAGGCTTCACACCATGCCTCTACAATTTCTCGTTGCTTCACTTTATATTGAGTACTCGTTTTAAATACTTTTCTTTGAGCATTTAAAAAATCATCGCTACGCTGTGTTTGAATAAGACTCTCGTTAGCAATACTCAACCATTGCTTTAACATATCGTCGTAATCTAAGGGATCATCTTTTCCTTTATTAGAGTACAACTTAATATATGTATCAAAAGCCTTGCTCCACGCCTTGGTAATAACCATTTGGTATTCTGCATTGGCATCTTGAAAATTGATCCAGTCGTTACTTGCACGCATGAATTTTTTTTCAAAAACGCCAATATCAGCAAAATCTGGCGACTCTGCCAAGCGTTGAAAAACTTGACTGATCTCGTCAACTCCCGAGTTCAAAAACGTCTCGGGGTTTAACATGGTTTTCAGTTTTTCAAACAGACTATTTGAGCTTTGGTCATTACTACTCTCAGTAGCTTGTGTCTCATCATTAGGGAACCATTGTTGGCTTGCTGTAATCCAACTCTCAAATTGTCCTTGGCATTGTTCCCAATTTTTTTTTGCATTCATAACCACATCGGTCATATCTACTGGTTTTTCACTATCAGTAAAGTTACCAAACCAGTCAGAATGTGCTTGCATCAGTTGCTCTGAGCCTGATAACCATGCATCGAAATATGGGTTTGAAGTCTGTTTACTCATCGGCTACACCTATTGCTAAATAACCCTGCACGATTAAAGTGCTCGCTGATAAATAGATAAAGCAGCGTCGTAGGTCATCTCTCTTGGGTTATTAACTAACAAGCGTGTTTGCTTCATTGCATCACCTGCCAGTAACTCAAGATCAGCAGCACTCACGCCTACTTCACTCAAGGTTGACTCAAGCCCTAGGTCAGAGCTAATCGTTGATGTCTTCTCAAGTAAACTGTCTAATTTTTTATCGCTACTAATCCCTTTAAGTTCAGGGAAACACAGGTCCGCTAATTCCAAATACTGACCCGATGCATCTGACATGTTGTAGTCCATTACATGAGGGAGTACCAACGCATTTGATAAACCATGAGGCACATGAAAATGTCCGCCAAGCGGGTAAGCCAATGCATGTACCGCAGCAACAGGAGAATTGGCAAAGGCCATGCCCGCAAGCATGGAGCCTAACAACATATTTGCACGCGCATCTCGATCCTCAGGGGTATCGCACACTTTGCGAATATTAGCGCCTAACAACTCAAGCGCCTGCTTAGCCAAACAATCGGACACCACATTCTTTTTTATTTTTGAGGTGTAGGCCTCAATGGCATGCACCATGGCATCAATACCCGTCGCTGCGGTTACAGAAACCGGTAAGCCTACGGTTAATTCAGCATCTAGCACTGCAAAATCTGGCAACAGTTGCGGCGAGACTACGCCTTTTTTCTCTGTATCGCCTGTAGTGACAATAGAGATTGGTGTGACTTCTGAACCCGTACCTGCCGTTGTTGGTGCAAGTACTAATGGTAGACGTTCACCCTTCACCAAATTAACGCCGTACATCTCTTCTATGGGTTGATCTGTATTCAATAAAATAGCGATTAACTTTGCCGTGTCCATCGAGCTACCACCACCAACAGAGACAACACCATCCACTTTTTCTGCCTTAGCTTGCTCTACCGCACTTAAGATAAGTTCCTGCGGTGGATCAGCGACAACGTCTGAAAATAGCCATACTGCAATGCCTGCTTTTTTTAAGCCAGCCAGCGCTGCATCAGCAAGGCCTAACTTTAAAATCATAGCGTCAGTAATAAAGGCGATTTTTTTACAGCCTCGGGCTTTCATAATCGAACCAATTTTTTCTGTTGCACCCACTTCAGATAAAACCGAACGTGTTGTTTGAAAACTAAATGCTTGCATGTGTCGCTCCATCAATCAGTTAAAAATAATAAAGACCAAACACTTACATCAGATCGGCGATGCAAGGTTGGCAAGTTTTTGGGTTAACTTCATATTCTCAGAATAATCTACTGGGCAATCAATAATAGATACTGTGCCATCATTTAGCGCCTCATCTAAAATAGGTAGTAGTTGTTCTGTACTCTCAACTCGATACCCTTTTGCGCCAAAACTTTCTGCAAATTTAACAAAGTCCGGGTTTACAAAATCTATCGATGTCGAGCGGTTAAAATGGCGCATTTGGTGCCACTCGATCAATCCGTATTTACTGTCATTAAAGATCAGGATAACGACATCCAAATTAAGTCGAAGAGCTGTATCAATTTCTTGATTGTTCATCATAAAACCCGCATCACCGCATACTGCAATGGCTTTTCTATCGGGGTAAGCTAGCTTAGCTGCAATAACCCCTGGCAAAGCAATACCCATTGATGCAAAGCCGTTAGAAATAATGCAAGTGTTTGGCGATTGCGCTTGATACAATCGCGCTATCCACATTTTATGCGCGCCCACATCGGAGATAAGAATATCTTCGTCATCGAGAGCTTGACGAATATCAGAGATTATTTTTTGCGGTTTAACAGGGAAACCGACATCGCCTTTAAATTCGTTATATTCAGCATCAACAATACGATGCAATTGATGTAACTTAGAATCACCACAAACCTCAGCATAATTAACGACGCGTTTTAACGAGCTTGCGATATCTCCGACGACTCCAGCCTCTAAAATATAATGCTGGTCAACCTCAGCTGCACAAACATCGATATGTACAATGCGCTGGTCACATTTTGGATTCCATAATCGCGGATGATATTCGACCATATCAACACCGATACAAATCACCAAGTCAGCTTCATCAAAGCCAAATGAAACATAATCGTGAGCTTGTAAGCCGATGGCACCAGTACTCAAAGGATGACGTGCAGGAATAACACCCTTCGCCATAAAAGTGGTCGCAACAGGAATATTTAATGTCTCTGCAAATTCAACCAGTGCATCGCTCGCTTTACCACGAATAACGCCGTTACCTGCCATGATGATAGGTGCCTTAGCCGATGCGATAATGGCCGCTGCCTGTTCACATTTGTGTTGTGGGGCAGCAGGCGGCGTTGCACTTTGCTTTTTAAGTGGTACCGCACTTTTTGGCAAAAAAGACCCTGCAACATTTTCTGGAAAGTCAATAAAACTACAGCCTGGTTTTTCCGCTTCTGCTATTTTGAAGGCTTTACGCAATACCTCGGGGATAATTTCGGGAACACGCAGTTGCGTTGAGTATTTCGAGATCGGTTTAAATAAATTAACCAAATCTAAAATCTGATGACTTTCTTTGTGCATACGATCGGTAGAGCCTTGACCAGCAATCGCTATTAGGGGTGCACGGTCCATATTAGCGTCAGCAACACCCGTCATCAGGTTAGTTGCTCCAGGACCTAGCGTTGATAAGCAAACACCCGCTTTTCCTGTTAATCGTCCAAAGACATCGGCAATAAATGCAGCGCCTTGCTCATGCCGAGTAGTAACAAACTCTATTGGGCTATCGATTAACGAATCTAATAAATCAATATTTTCTTCACCCGGAACACCAAAAATATATTGAACACCTTCATTTTCTAAACATTTTACAAAAACGTCACTTGCCTTAGTGTAATTATTATTCACTGCAACTTGAGAAACTTCCTGTGTTACTAACATATTCATTGTTTGCCTCGTGTTTGTAAGTAATAACCTATGTAAGTTACATGAATACTTTCACTTGAATGTTTCATACTGATGACATTCTTTATTTAATTTTTATATTCACATTTATTGTGCATACAAAACAGTAAGAGCAATAAGTTTGCCAACATTTTTAAAAAAATAGTTTAAATTGAATACAAAATAAATTTACTAGCGGTATCAATCATTTAGATTAATTAGGCTACAAGTATATTTTTATGAAAAGTGAAAATAGAAGTGTAAAAGAAACGTTAAATAATGGAGGTGACCTGAAAAAGTGCATCAGTAATTTTTACTCGCACAATATTGACTCATACTAAAAAGAAATATAAAAGGGAATATAAAAAACAAAATAGCTCTAAGAATTTAGAGCTATTTTGAAATTGTGAAGCGCTATTTAACAAATGCACTGTAAGAAACTTATGAATCAAGCCCTCCCATACAAAGATATTTAATTTCTAAATAATCTTCCAAACCATATTTTGATCCTTCGCGTCCCATTCCAGATTGCTTGACGCCGCCAAAGGGAGCCATTTCGTTTGAAATAATCCCCTCATTTATACCAACCATTCCATATTCCAATGATTCAGAGACACGCCAAACCCTACCAATATCGCGTGTATAGATATAAGAAGCCAAACCGAATTCTGTATTATTAGCTAGATCAATTGCCTCTTGCTCGGTTTCGAATTCAATCAACGGCGCAACAGGCCCAAAAATTTCATTAACCGCTACTGACATCTGTGCATCTACATTTGACAAGACAGTCGGCTCATAAAAATTTTCACCCAAGTCATTTCTTTTGCCACCCGTAAGTACTTTTGCACCATTAGACACCGCCTGCTCCACAAGTGACTCAACATTACTTACTGCACCACTATGTATCAAAGGGCCAATATCAATCCCCTCTTTGGTGCCCTCGCCTACCTCTAGTGCTTCAACCGCACTGACAAGTCGTTTAGAAAACTCTTCATATATATCCTTTTGCACTAGGATACGATTTGAACACACACAAGTTTGTCCAGCATTACGAAATTTAGATAACATCACTCCCTTAACTGCGGCATCTAAGTCAGCATCGGCAAAAACAATAAAAGGAGCGTTACCACCTAACTCCATCGTTGTTTTCTTAACGGTATGTGCACACTGCTCTAATAAAATCTTCCCGACAGGGGTCGAGCCTGTAAACGAAAATTTTGCGATTCGAGGGTCGCCCGTCAGTACATAACCAATCTCTTTTGCTCTGTTAGATACAACAACATTGAAGACGCCTTTTGGAATACCCGCTCGGTGGGCAAGTTCTGCAAGAGCAATAGCAGATAACGGTGTCTCGGCAGCGGCCTTAACAATAAACGTGCAACCTGCCGCCATAGCAGGGGCTGCCTTGCGCGTAATCATTGAACTGGGGAAGTTCCAGGGTGTAATTGCCGATACAAGCCCTACTCCCTGCTTAATAACAACAATACGCTTATCTGCACTTGGGCCAGGAATCGTATCGCCGTAAACACGTTTTGCCTCCTCTGCGAACCATTCGATATAATTTGCACCATAAACAACCTCGCCTAACGCTTCGGCTAACGGTTTACCTTGTTCGGCAGTCAAAATTGCTGCTAGTTTCTCCTTGTTCTCCATCACCAAATCAAACCAACGCCGCAATAAGCGAGCGCGTTCCTTTGCTGGCACATGGCGCCATGATAATAGTGCTTCCTGTGAGGCATCCACAGCTCTCTTTGCATCATCGGCAGAGGCATTTGCTAATGTCGCTATCTCTTTATTATTTGCGGGGTTGAGTACCGTAAAGGTATCGGCGTTATCATCGAGCCAACAGCCATTAATATAACTACCACTGTTAAGCAAAGAAGTATCGAAATTTACCATTTCCTATGTTCCTCATTCGAGTTATCAAATTTACTAGGTTGGTTTGACACAAAAATCACCAAATCCAGCCAGTAGCCAAGGTCTTTCACAGCAACAATCAAGCCATACAAGATAAGCCCTCATTAATACACATAAACTATTAACATCTAGGACTTAATAATAAGAGCCATATAAAACGCGATAGGAATGACTATTTTTACTGTTTTTTATCCGAAATGTACAAAAAGTGGTTGATTGGTATTACCAATTGTCATATGGTAATACCAATTGGCCAGCAAGCATATTTGCACCAACTAATAACTATAACGACGCAGCAACAATAACGTTAAATAACAATAAAACTCTGGTGGAGAAAACTATGAAGAAAATCAGTGCACTTCTATGTGCAGCTCTTTCTGTTGCATCAATTTCTGCAACTCAAGCAGCTGATAAACCTATTTTATTAAAAATGCCTATTTACTACGGTTCACACCTCCCAGGTCTGGGCTCTGTAGCAAAATACATTGCCGATAATGCAGGTGTATTGAGCGGTGGCTCAGTTAAAGTAAAAATGTACGAGCCTAAAAAATTAGTAGCACCCGGCGAGATTTTAGATGCAGTATCTTCGGGTAAAGTACAAGCGGGTTACGGCACACCAGCAAACTGGGGGGGCAAAATTCCTGCAGCACGCTTATTTTCTGCCGTCCCATTTGGCCCAGAAGCGCCTGAGTATCTAGCTTGGATCATGTACGGTAATGGCGCAAAATTGCATCAAGACCTTTATGACAAAAAAGGCTACAACGTAAAAACACAAACCTGCGGGATTATTGCTCCAGAGACATCAGGTTGGTTCAAAAAAGAAATTAAATCACCCGATGATCTTAAAGGTTTAAAAATGCGCTTCTTTGGCCTTGGCGCTGAGGTGATGGAAAAATTAGGCGTGAGTACTGTTGGTCTTCCTGGTGGTGAAATTTTCCCAGCACTTGAGAAAGGTGCCATCGATGCTACTGAGTTCTCAATGCCAGCAATCGATAAGCGTATTGGGGTCAGTAAAATCGCCAAATTTAACTACTACCCTGGTTGGCACCAACAGGCGACTGTTTTTGAATTGCTAATTAACAAAGACACATGGAAGAAAATGAGTGCAACTCAGCAAGCCGTTATTACCCAGCTTTGTCGCGCAGCTACTTTAGATTCACTCGCATTAGGTGAAGCCATTCAAGCACCGGTTATGGCAGAGAACCTTAAAAATGGCGTAAAAAATGTGTACTGGTCAGACGAGATGCTAGCCACATTTAAATCTAAATGGGACGAAGTGGTTGAAGAGCAAAAAGCAAAAGATGCAGATTTTGCTGAAATTTGGGCTGACCTTTCTAAATTTCGTGCAGATTACGCCATCTGGGAGAAAAACGCTTTTCTACCACGTGGTGCTAAATAGCTAATCATTACAAATTAAAAAAGTTAAATAACTTTTCTTAATTTAATAAAGGCCTATTGTATTTTTTATTCTTACTTTAGGCCTTCCTTACCCTTTTATGACTTTACTCGGAGCTTATTGAAATGCCTATAAGCCAGCCTTCCTGCGACTCGAATTTACCTAATAGTGATTCTCCGTTCAGTAAATTTGCCAAGCAGCTAGAAAAACTTATCCATTACTCTGCACTCGTTTTTTGCTGGAGTTATGCCATTCTTATTTTTGCCATTTTAGGTAATGTTGTTTTACGTTACGGCTTTGGCAATGGGCAAATTGTTTTTGAAGAAATACAGTGGCATTTATATGCTATTGGTATGATGTTTGGGCTCTCCTTTGCTGAGATTACTAATAGCCAAGTACGCGTTGACGTGGTTGCAGATAAACTAAGACGCCGCACAATCAGAAAGTGGGAAATTTTTGGCTCACTGGTTTTTGTTCTACCTTTTATCTTTGTTGTTATCGTTCACGGATGGGAATACGTAGGTGACTCCTTTCGTGTTAACGAATCATCCAACTCACCTCTTGGCCTACCCTATCGCTGGGCAATTAAGGCTGTTATTCCGCTTAGTTTTAGTTTGCTAGCCATCGCCATATTTTCGCGCCTCATCACAAATATAGACGCACTTATTTATCATAAAGATGGTGAGAAATAATTATGGAAATCAATGAAATTTTAGTTATCGCAATGTTCTGTACCTTCATTGCATTTTTATTTACAGGTATTCCTGTCGGTTACGTACTTGCAGGTACCGGTGTTATTTTTGGGTTTATTGGTTATTTTTCTGACGTCTATCTGGGCACAATTACCGGGCTGGACTTTAATACTCTTGGCCTTGTCGTCTCTAGGCTTTATTCATTGATGGAAAACTGGGTACTTGTGGCACTACCTATGTTTATTTTTATGGGCTTAATGCTTGATCGCTCAGGCGTTGCCGAACGCTTAATGCTGTCGATGCAAGATTTATTCGGGAAAGTACGCGGTGGCCTAGCCTTAACGGTTACTTTAATTGGTATTATCCTCGCCGCCTCTACCGGTATTATCGGTGCATCGGTTGTGTTACTGGGTTTGTTATCGCTGCCGGCGATGCTTAAACAAGGTTATAGCAAGT
This sequence comes from uncultured Pseudomonadales bacterium, assembly GCA_947488935.1. Classification (GTDB taxonomy): domain Bacteria; phylum Pseudomonadota; class Gammaproteobacteria; order Pseudomonadales; family Cellvibrionaceae; genus CANLBN01. The sequence goes on along the minus strand of CANLBN010000002.1, from coordinate 246,969 downwards.
CTCTCGCTGCAGGTACTATTTGTAGTGCTGGCACATTAGGGATTTTATTACCGCCGAGTATTATGCTGGTTATTATGGCTGACCAGCTCGCGCTCTCGGTAGGTGATTTATTTATGGGGGCGGTATTTCCAGGGTTAATTCTTGGTTTTTTGTATTTAGCGTATATTGTTATCGCCTCTTATTTAAAGCCATCAATAGCACCACTACCGGAGGATGCTAAAAGCCTAGAATGGAAAATAATTTTAGGTGTTTTAAAAAATATTCTACCGCCGCTGCTGTTAATCCTTGCCGTGTTGGGTTCTATTTTTGCGGGAATTTGTACACCGACAGAAGCCAGTGGCGTTGGTGCACTCGGTGCAACATTGCTTGCAGCCTACTATAAGAAATTAAATTTTTCTGTTTTTAAACAAGTAAGCCTCGATGCTTACCGTACCACTGCCTATATTTTTATGATTTTTATTGGTGCAACTATGTTTGCATTGGTATTGCGTGAATTAGGTGGCGATGAGCTGATTGAGCGCGGTTTAACAAGCTTGCCCTTTGGACCTTACGGTGTATTAATCGCAATATTATTTATTGTTTTCTTATTAGGTTTTTTACTCGACTGGATTGAAATTACACTGATTGCACTGCCACTATTGGCACCGGTTATTATAGGCATGGATTTTAACGTTGAAGGTTATGGTGTATTAGAGGAGCCAAAACTTATCTGGTTTGTAATGCTGATTGCAATTACTCTGCAAACGTCTTTTTTAACACCGCCTGTAGGATTTGCGCTCTTTTATCTCAAAGGAGTTTGCCCGCCAGAGGTTAGGTTAGCGGATATTTACAAAGGCGTAATTCCTTTTATTATCTTACAATTGATTGGCTTAGTGATTGTGATATTACTGCCTTCTTTAGTCACCTGGTTACCCGCAACGGTTTATGGCTAGTATGTATTAACCGCCACTTGGATTGATCTATTGTCGTCAATGGATCAATCTTTTTTTAATGGCTACCTCCTTATTACTGCCCCAATTAAACTCAATCTTTCACGCATCAAATGTTATTTATCGCGGTGCGATATAACGTTCATAGTGTGCACTCGATAGCGTGAAAAAATCCTGCTCTAAAAATTGTTTAATCTGCTCAAGGCTATAACGCTGCCATTTATCGTTAATAACAAAGCCAAAGTCCTCAGTATGTTTGATATGGCTGCTACTACGCCGTAATAATTCATAAATCCAGCGACTGCTCGATAAGCTCTGATCAACATAAATTTGTTGGTATTGTAACTGAGCTAATAACTTCTCTTCGTCAATAATCGTAATCATATTACCGACAACTTGCTGCAAAAAAGTATCTAGGCGATTAACGACTAATCGTCTTTGGTCTTCGCTGTAACCATTCCAGTCAATCACTTCGTGTGCAAAGCGCTTACAACCGCGACAAACAACATCCCCGATGCCCGTAGAACATACACCGATGCATGGGGTTTTAACTTTAGACATAATTATTTAAGCCTTATTTCTCAGCTATTATCTTGATTAAAGCGTGAATCGCATACTAGAGGGCTCTATTCATAATCGCTCAGCGAGGCCAATGCGAGATGATTAGCTAACTCTATCAGTGTACTGCGTATCCATTTATGGGCGCTATTATGATGCAAAAGCGGGCTCCAGATCATATTAATTTCAATTTCGGGTATTTTAAAGGGAGGCTCTGCAATCACTAGGTCAGAATTATCATTATAAAGTAACGCTGCCCGTGTAGGCATAGTCGCCACTAAATCTGTTTGGCGCACAAGTTGTGGGATGATCTGATAGTGTCTAGTAAACACACTGATATGTCGCTCATGACCTAGCTCCTCTAGCGTATTATCGACCCAACCACGGCTACTCGATTGCGACATACCTGTACCCACACCAATGCCTGTCTTACTCACCCAAATATGTGAGGCCGATAGATAATTAGCCAGCGTATTATCCTTTAACAAAGCATGGCCCTGAGCCATTAAACAAGAGAAGCTATCCTTCCAAATAGAACGCTTATAAAAGGATTGAGGGATAAAATCGAAGCTATTAATCGCAAGATCGATACTCCCCTTTTCTAAATCCTGAAAGCTACCATCACTCAACGTAAGAATATCGAGAGATAATCGCGGCGCATGGGTTTGAATGTAGGCTACGAGTGCTGAGATTAAAATACCTTCGACATAGTCACTTACCAATATGCGAAAGGTACGCTGGCTGTTTGAAGGATCAAAGACTTCGTTGGGCGCCAGCACTTCTTCTGCCATGGTTAGCGATTGCCTGACCAAAGGCTCCAAAGCGAGCGCCTTCTCCGTGGGCTCCATACCTCTTGCTGTTCGCACCAATAGTGGATCATTAAAGTAGTCGCGCAAGCGTTTAAGGCTACTACTCATGGCTGGCTGGCTGATATTGAGCTTTTCGGCGGCGCGCGAGACATTACGTTCACGCATCAATACGTCAAAGCAGACTAAAAGATTTAAATCAAAATTCTCTATATTCATGGCTTTTATTATCAAGTATGGACTTATTAATAAGAATAATTCTCACTATAACTCATACAACTACCAAATTCATAGACTATAAATAGAATGAATAGTGGTTATTATCAATAGTGATTAGATGTTGCCCCTGATTAATGTAAAATAGCCGCTCATTTTTACGTGATACTAATGCAGCAATATAACCGCAGCAATGCCGCAATATAGTGTCGCCCCCCCATATTTTTATTAGCACAAGAGGTGTGTATGAGTCTGTATACCGACTACATGGCAGAAATTGAAAGCCGTAAAAACGATGGCTTAAATCCAAAACCGATTGATAGTGCTGACCTTTTGTCAGAAATCATCGCGCAAATTAAAGACACCGGTAATGAGCACCGCGAAGACTCACTCAACTTCTTTATCTACAACACCCTACCGGGTACCACTAGCGCTGCTGGCGTTAAAGCGGCGTTCCTAAAAGATATCGCGCTAGGTATTGAGACCGTTGCAGAGATCTCCGCTGAGTTCGCGCTTGAGCAACTGTCTCACATGAAAGGCGGCCCTTCTGTTGAAGCGCTATTAGACATCGCCCTCTCTGACGATGCTCAAGCGGGAGCGGCTGGCGAAGTACTTAAGTCTCAAGTATTCCTTTACGAAGCGGATACTGCTCGTTTGGCAGACGCTTTCAACGCTGGTAATGCCATCGCGAAAGGCATTCTAGAAAGCTACGCTAACGCTGAGTTCTTCACTAAGCTTGACGATATTCCAGAGAAAATTGACGTAGTTACCTATATTGCCGCTGAAGGTGATATCTCTACTGACCTGCTTTCTCCAGGTAACCAATCTCACTCTCGTGCTGACCGCGAACTACATGGCCAGTGCATGATCACACCTGAAGCTCAACAAGAAATCGTTGAATTAGGTAAGAAGCACCCTAACGCTAAAGTGATGCTAATCGCTGAAAAAGGCACCATGGGTGTTGGTTCTTCTCGTATGTCGGGTGTTAACAACGTGGCACTATGGGCGGGCGAAAAAACCTCTCCATACATTCCATTCATCAACAACAAGCCAGTGGTTGCGGGTACTAACGGTATCGCACCTATCTTCTTGACCACGGTTGGTGTAACCGGCGGTATTGGTCTTGACCTTAAAAACTGGGTAAAGAAAACCGACGCTAACGGCGACATCGTTCGCGACGAAAACGGCGATCCAGTATTAGAAGAAGCTTACTCAGTTGCCACAGGTACTGTGTTGACTATCGATACTAAAGCGAAGAAGCTATACAACGGTAGCGAAGAGCTAGCAGACGTTGCTGACGCTTTCACGCCACAAAAAGTAGAATTTATGAAGGCTGGCGGTTCTTACGCGGTAACCTTCGGTAAGAAGCTACAAACATTTGCTGCCGAGACTCTAGGTGTTACCGCGCCTGTTGTTTACGCTGCCTCTAAAGAAATCTCTATTGAGAACCAAGGCCTAACCGCTGTTGAAAAAATCTTCAACCGTAACGCAGTGGGTGTTGCATCGGAGACGCCACTACACACAGGTTCTGACGTTCGCGTTAAAGTGAACATCGTAGGCTCTCAAGACACCACTGGCCCAATGACTTGCCAAGAACTAGAAGCCATGGCGGCTTCTACTATTGCGCCAAGTGTTGACGGTGCGTTCCAATCAGGTTGTCACACGGCATCTGTATGGGACAGTAAAGCTAAGGCTAACACGCCTAAACTAATGGCATTTATGAACGCGTTCGGCGTAATTACTGCACGTGACCCGAAAGGCGTTTACCACTCAATGACTGACGTCATCCACAAAGTATTGAACGACATCACTATTGATGATCGCGCAATCATCATCGGTGGTGACTCGCATACTCGTATGTCCAAGGGTGTTGCCTTCGGTGCTGACTCGGGTACGGTTGCGATTGCTCTTGCGACAGGTGAATCTGCAATGCCGATTCCTGAGTCGGTTAAAGTGACCTTTAAAGGTTCTATGAAGTCTCATATGGACTTCCGTGACATCGTACACGCCACTCAAGCACAAATGCTGAAGAAGTTTGGTGGCGAAAACGTTTTCCAAGGTCGCGTTATCGAAGTACAAATCGGTACGCTGCTAGCTGACCAAGCGTTCACCTTTACTGACTGGACAGCAGAAATGAAAGCGAAAGCGTCTATCTGTATCTCTACAGATGAAACGCTGATCGGCTCTCTAGAGTTGGCCAAGTCTCGTATCCAGATCATGATCGATAAAGGCATGGATAACGAAGCGAACATGCTACAAGGCTTGATCGATCTAGCGGACAAGCGTATTGCCGGTATTAAATCTGGCGAGACCCCTGCCCTAGCACCAGACGAAAATGCGAAGTACTACGCTGAGCTTGTAGTTGACCTAGACGCGATCGACGAGCCAATGATTGCTGACCCTGACGTGAACAACGACGATGTATCTAAGCGTTATACTCACGATGTGATCCGCCCTGTTTCATACTATACAGACAGACCAGTTGACCTAGGTTTTGTTGGCTCTTGTATGGTGCATAAAGGCGATATGCAAATCATCGCGCAAATGCTACGCAACATCGAAGCACAACAAGGTTCTGTAGAATTTAAAGCGCCGCTAGTCGTTGCGCCACCCACCTACAACATTGTTGATGAGCTAAAAGCCGAAGGCGATTGGGATATTCTAAGCAAATACGCTGGCTTCCAATTTGACGATGAAAATCCTAAAGGCGAAGCACGTACCAGCTACGACAACATTCTTTATCTTGAGCGCCCTGGATGTAACCTATGTATGGGTAACCAAGAAAAAGCAGCACCTGGTGATACCGTTATTGCGACCTCAACTCGCCTATTCCAAGGCCGTGTTGTTGCTGACTCTGACGAGAAGAAAGGTGAGTCACTACTAGGCTCTACTCCACTCGTGGTACTTTCAACGGTTCTTGGCCGCTTCCCAACATTGGAAGAGTACACCTCAGCAGTGGACGGCATTGACTTAACTAGATTTGCGCCACCAACCGAAGAGCTAAGCACACCAGCTGAGCCTGTTAGGATTGTTGGCTAAGTTTAGGTTTTACTGAATCTAAAAACCCGCCTTATGGCGGGTTTTTTTATGTTCATCCACTATTAGGTAAGTTATAGGTAGTTATAAATAGTTATTGCACTGATCTTACATAAGCTCTCCGTTAGGGTGAGTAACCCTATTCCCTCCTCACTAAAATGGCTTATAGAGAAGCATCGCCGTATTCACAGCAAGATTATCTATACCCCAAAAAACTTGGTAGGCTGTTCATATTCAGCCCTAAATCAGTAGACCGATTCTCTTGATCAGTTTACGATGGGCTAAGCCTTTGAAATATAAAGGGTAGATAATATTGATCAAGGGAAAACAATCGTGCTAACTATCTTTTCTAATCTCTTGATTACAAAAAGGTTAATTAAAAATTATCGTTTAACTAGCTGTTTTTATTAAAAAAATACGTAGATCCAGTTAAATGTCACTTTTGATCAAGAGAGTGGTGATAAGTGGAAAGGGTCTATTGAATAAACTGTTATATTCTTAGGTGAAATATGGATACACAAGTAGATATTGCAAATCGCTTAGTTAGGTTTATAGATAATCTGCCAAATGAAGGAGGTTCGACCTTAGTTATATTAAAAGGGCATCTCCTTCTCGAAGAGATTATTACCGAAATTCTTAAGGTTAAACTTAAAGACAATCCATTAAACCTAAAAGTAAGTGATAAATGGATGTATGCTAAAAAATTGGAAATGTTTTGGGCATTAGTACAAGGAGAATTTGACGGCAAGTTTTGGGGGGCTCTTAAAGAGATTAATACTATTCGTAACAAAATGGCCCATGCTCTTGAGCCAAACGGAATAGATGAAAGAATACAAAATTTTATAGATTCTTTTAAAGATCATCCTTTGTATATTGCATCAAAACATGACTCTTTAAATTTACAATACAGTATTGCGTGTCTATATATTTTATTGAATAGTTACTTAAATAGAATTAAAAAAATATAACAAGTATGTCAACCGGACAATTTTTTGCTACGCTCTTTTGTGTATTTCGCTTCGCTACATGTTTCCACAAAAGCTCTCCGCAAAAAATAGCGCGGTTACATGGGCGTTATGAATAAAGTGGACAGAATATGACCAAAGTTCTAGCTATGTTTCTCATCTCAACTGGGTTTCTAGGTTATGTTGTATATTGCGCTATAGATTTAGAATTAGCGTTAAGGAGAGGTGGCTCTATTTCATTTGAGGAAAGTCCTATTCTTTTCTGTATTGCTCTAGTGGTACTTATGGTACCTGCTTTGTTTATGTTTTTTGCCTCTTTAATTTTATTTATAAGTGTGACATCAGAACGGAACAGTCCCTTTAACAAAAAAATACGAGCAAGTCTTGCAGATTACGAAAAAGCCAAAAGAGAAGCAGAGGAATATAATTCATAACAAGTGTGTTATGTGCGCTGCTATCGCAGCTCGGACTGTCATTACGCTGGCGCTTCATGCCAGCCTCATACACAGGCGTTATAAGTAAATTATGATTAGACTACTTCTATTGACCATTTCATGCTTGATTGTTTTTATCGGCTTTTCAGTTCCATTTCTAATAGAAGGTATACTAGGAATACTCTTGGCTATAGCATTTATTTTTTTTGGTTCATTATTAGTTTGGATATTTGAATTTAAAACAACAAAATCACTAGAGAAAAACTCAACTCTAAATCGTATATTAAAATCAGACGGTGAAAATATCATTGAAAGAAAATAGCGTGGTACAAATCACTTATAACAAGGCAAACCAGTTCGCAGCTATCGCTGCCGGACTCACTAACGTTCGCCGCTGTTTGAGGCGTTATATGAATATAAATTAAACTTAGGAGACACGAAAATGAAGAAAATTATTATGTTTTTATGCGTAACAACTATTTTAGTTGCGTGTTCTGATGAGAAAGCAGCTTTGGAAAAGGCTCAAGCAGAAAGTCAGGCTGTTTGTGACAAACTTCAAAAAGAACTCAATAAAAAGAAAGATGAAGGTTTAGGTAAAGATGACTGGAATAACTTTCTAGATGAGTTTAATCAAACGGTCCCTAAAGATTGTACAATCACAGGAAATGGCAGAATTTTATATTGATTTCATATAACAATACGCTTAAATCGGACGGCTGCTATGCAGCCGCTCGTTTAGCTAGGCGTTATATGTAAATGAATATGAATCCAGCAATTGAAAAACTGAGTGAATATCTTGCAGAGCTAAATGAGGCCAAAGAATTTTCCTCCGTAGAGGTAAAGGCAGAGCACATTGGCTTAATTAATCAGATCAAATCTAGTATTAGTCAGCTGGAGCTATGCGAAAAATTCGGAATTAATGCTGCGTCACTCGTAAGCGTATTACCGGAAACAGAGAATTCAAATTTCTGTTATCTTGCGGTTCATGAGAATGAATCGTCCAACCCTGAAAATTGGGAAGAGGTTATTTTTGAGGGGCAGCAAGTGCAATTTAGTGGTGGCGACCTTGTCATTCGCAAGTAATACACATAACAAGGCGCAGCAATTGCTCCCGTTGGTCGCTGGGACGCCCAAAACGCTCCGCTTTTTTGGCCGCCCCTGTGCGCGGCGTTATACGAATAAGGAAAGTTCATGAGTCAACTAAAAACAGCCGAGATGTTCTTGAGGTACAAAGCATGGGCAAATGAAATAACTTTTTCCTCATTGGCCGTTTTGCCAGAAACGGAGCTTTACAAAGAGCGTGATTCTTATTTTGGTAATATTATTTCAACATTAAATCACGTATATGTCATTGATGATGTTTTTAAGGCACACCTAAATAAGGCGAAGCACACTTACACCAAGCGCAATACGGATGATTGCCCATCATTAAAAGAGCTATCTTGCAAGCAAAAGGTAATGGATCAATGGTATATAGACTATATTTTGGGTGTTGATGAAAAAAACCTTCAAAATCTCGTACGCTTTGAATATATTGGTGGAGAACAAGGAATGATGTCTGTGAATGAAGTGATTTTGCACCTTGTCAATCATGCTTCGAATCACAGGGGTCACGTAAGTGAAATGATGTATAAAACGGAATATAAACTTAAAACTCATGATCTAACAGCTTACTTAAAGTATGTGCAAAAAAACGTATAACAAAGCGCAGCAATCGCTCCCGTTGGTCGCCCCTGTGCGAGGCGTTAGGTTTATATGAAACATTTTCTAAATTCTCCAATTGAATGGGATGAAGACTGCTGGCGAGGTGATTTTGATTTTTGGTCTAGAGGTGAGTTGGTGATCCAAACCGTGGAAGAACAACATATCCCTCCGACAGAAAATCAAAAAAATGCTTGGGTCAGGTTTGAAGACAATAGAAAAACTATCTTTCAAAATTTATTAGATTCCGTCTTTGTCTATTACCGTAAAATGAGACCGAGATATGTTGCTGCTGGTGAAGAGTGGGCCAAGGGTATGCCTGAAATTCAATCAGCTGAAAAGCTAAAAGAAATGATTCGTCTCCATACTATTTACATTTCACCCGACGATGAGAAAGAAGAGATATTGATAGGACTATTGTTTTCTTGCGATTGGGACTCCGAACATGGTTTAGGAATAGTTGTAAGAGGGCTGAAAATTGAAAATGTTGGTGGGGCAGATTGTGCGTTCATGCTATAAAAAACCTAACAAGTTTGCCAAGGTAGCTACGCTCGTTTCACTCACTGCGCGGGACGCGTTTACAACGCGCCCCTTGCAAAGGCGTTAGGTGAATAATTTGAAATATACTACGATAATATTATTGTCTTTAATAAGCTGTTATACACATGCGAATTGCGGTAAAGATCCCGCCTCCGCTTTAAAATTATATTTTGAATTAAGAGCAGATAAAAACTTCGAAACCATTGCGAATTGTGCTAGTGACGAAGCACTTGAAGAGTATCTTAAACTCACTGAGTCATTGATAGAGCGCTCTCCTCTATTGTTAAAAGCCAGAGACTTTATAGGAATTCCATATAAAAAATATAAAGACGGAGTATATGGAGCTAAGGGGTTCTATATTGAGAATCTGACTTTACGTAGTAAAGATAAAGATTATGAGCCTACACCTAAAATATCAATTATTGGTGTATATCAAGAGGGTGAATACAGTCATATTTTATACAGGAGAGTAGAACATAAGTATCCAGTCAAGCGCGTTTTGCCTCAAGTGTTTTCAGTAATTAACAACAATGGTGTTTGGAAATTTGCTCATCTTTAAATCACCTAACAAACACATTAAAAATCGCCCATAAAAGGCGTGGGCTGGACTCGCTCACGCCTTTTATGGGGGCGTTAGCTATATAATTTTTTAACCAAAAGGGAAAATAATGAAAGCATTACTTACCACCAGCATATTTGTAGCATCTATTTCGATCCTAGTAGGTTGTTCAAAATCTGATGCAGATCCTCTTTATTCTAATTGTGTTTCTATTGGCATGGAGGAACAAATGAAAGGTTGGGATGAATCTGATAGACCCTCAATTAAAGTGGGTGTTGAGCAAGGCTGTAAAATAGTAGTTAGGGAATGCAAAGATAATTCTAAAGGGGAACTTTGTACAGCCTTTAGAAATAAATTCAATGCCGAACTATAGCTAACAAGTAAAATCACAAGGTACGTAGATGTTCGATTTACCAAGCAAAAAGGAGGCGCTGACAAACTTACTCATTGAAGGTGTCCGTAAGTTTGAATTAGATCACCCTAGTATCAAATGGTCCTGCGTTGCATTCGATAGCTGTCCATGGATGGGCTGGGTAGCGTTGAATTTTGATACCACGGAAAAATCGAATTCTATAGTATCGCAGTTTCAGCATAACGGTCCCGCGTGGTACTGCGAAGATGAAAATGGAAGGTTCAATAACAACTGCACTGACTTCAAATACTGTGAATTTGTAAAACTTGAGATGCCTGAATGGTACGAAACATATGATTCATTAGGCGACGACTTTCATATCAATTACATCGATTCAAACGGCCAAAAAAAGCTGCTAGATTTGGATGCAGAGGGTGACGAAGGTCTTAATAAAATTGTATTTTCGCTATTGAAAAGTATTATGACTGAGAATAGGCAAAAAATTGTTGACCTAGCTAAAAACAGAGATACTATTTCTAGGCTGGGTGTACAAATGTGCGATAGTGAATGCGAGTATTTTGAGTCATTGTCAATTTAACAAAGCCATCTTGCGGAACTCCCTGAGCTGTCACCTTGTTTGCAAAAACACGCAAACAAGCCGCCATCCCACTCTGTCCGTAAATGGCGGCGTTATGCTTTGTTCAAACAGCTTAAGCTCAATATTTAACGGGATATTAGGGTCAGATTTTGCTTTGTTGCATCCCTCAATAGTAAAAGGCAAGATCTGCCCCTGAAGTTCCTGATACTAAATGTTAATATACTACTGATGCAGTGAGTAGTAACCTTATAAATTCGTGTTCTATAACTGAGTAAACCCTACTTCAGTTAATCAGCCAATACATCTATAAACAAGAGGATTATCCTGTGCTAGAAGCCTATCGCCAACATGTTGAAGAACGTGCAGCTCAATCGATTCCCCCAAAACCGTTGAGTCCAGAGCAAGTCACGGGCTTAGTTGAGTTACTCAAAAACCCACCCGCCGGCGAAGAAGAGACTTTACTCGATCTTATTGCTAACCGCGTACCACCGGGTGTGGATGAAGCTGCTTATGTTAAAGCCGGCTTTTTATCGGCCATCGTTAAAGGCGAAGATTCAAGCCCTATTATCTCGAAAGAAGACGCCGTTAAACTGCTAGGCAATATGCACGGTGGTTATAACATTGTTACCTTAGTCGACCTTTTGGATGATGCTGAGCTTGGCACACAAGCAGCCGAAGAGCTAAAGCATACTTTGTTAATGTTTGATGCCTTTCACGATGTGGACGAAAAAGCCAAAGCCGGCAATGAACTCGCCAAAGCCGTTATGCAATCTTGGGCTGACGCCGAGTGGTTTACCTCGCGCGATAAAGTCGCTGAAAGCACTAAAATGACCGTATTTAAAGTGACTGGCGAAACGAACACCGATGACCTTTCTCCAGCACCCGATGCATGGTCACGCCCGGATATTCCCCTACACGCCCTGGCTACCTACAAAATGACGCGCGACGGTTTAACACCTGAAGAGCACGGCGTTACTGGCCCTATGAAGCAAATCGACGACATTAAAGCCAAAGGCCTGCCTGTTGCCTTTGTGGGCGATGTTGTTGGCACTGGCTCTTCACGTAAATCTGCCACTAACTCCGTACTTTGGTTCTTTGGTGATGATATGCCGGGTGTACCGAATAAGCGCGGTGGCGGTGTTTGTATTGGTGGTAAAGTGGCTCCTATCTTCTATAACACGATGGAAGATGCCGGTGCCTTGGTATTTGAAGCGCCCGTCGACAAACTAAAAATGGGGGATGTCATTGATATTCGCCCATACGAAGGAAAAATCCTAAACGAAGCAGGCGATGTACTCTCTGAGTTTGAATTAAAGTCAGACGTTCTACTTGATGAAGTACAAGCAGGCGGCCGTATTAACCTAATTATTGGCCGTGGCCTAACCGCTAAGGCACGCGAGTCTTTAGGCCTACCCGTTAGCGACCTATTCCGTATACCTGAGTCGCCAGAATCTAGCGACAAAGGCTTTACCCTTGCACAAAAAATGGTCGGTAAGGCTTGTGGCCTTGCCGAAGGCAAAGGTATTCGCCCAGGCACTTACTGCGAGCCTAAAATGACGACGGTTGGCTCGCAAGATACCACTGGCCCAATGACTCGCGATGAGCTTAAAGACTTGGCTTGCCTTGGCTTCTCTGCCGACTTAACGATGCAGTCTTTCTGTCATACAGCGGCTTACCCTAAGCCTGTTGATATCGACACCCAGCATAACCTGCCAGACTTTATTATGAACCGTGGTGGTGTATCACTACGACCAGGTGACGGTATTATTCACTCGTGGTTAAACCGTATGTTATTGCCAGATACTGTTGGTACGGGTGGTGACTCGCATACTCGCTTCCCTATGGGTATTTCGTTCCCAGCAGGTTCTGGATTGGTAGCCTTTGCGGCGGCAACGGGTGTTATGCCTCTGGATATGCCTGAATCTGTATTGGTTCGCTTTAAAGGTAAAATGAAGCCAGGCATCACTCTGCGTGATCTGGTACATGCGATCCCTTACTATGCGATTAAGCAAGGTTTACTCACCGTTGAGAAAAAAGGCAAAAAGAATATTTTCTCTGGTAATATCCTAGAGATCGAAGGCTTAGAAGACCTAACCGTTGAGCAAGCCTTTGAGCTTTCTGATGCATCAGCTGAGCGCTCTGCGGCTGGCTGTACCATTAAAATGCCAGAAGATTCTATCGCCGAATATCTACGCTCTAACATTACCCTACTTCGCTGGATGATTAGCGAAGGTTATGGTGATGTACGTACTATTGAGCGTCGTGTACGCAATATGGAAGAATGGCTAGCTAACCCAAGCCTTATGTCTGCCGATGCCGATGCCGAATACCTAGAGGCTATCGAAATTGATCTAGATGAAATCAACGAGCCAATCGTTTGCTGCCCGAACGACCCCGATGATGCCAAACTATTATCAGATGTGGCTGGCGATAGTGTACAAGAAGTCTTCATTGGTTCATGTATGACTAACATTGGCCACTTCCGTGCAACGGGTAAATTACTCGAGCAAAACACTAAGCCATTGAATACACGCTTCTGGTTATGCCCACCCACTAAAATGGATGAGCACACGCTAATGGAAGAAGGCTATTACAATATTTATGGCCGCAACGGTGTACGTACTGAAATGCCAGGTTGTTCATTGTGCATGGGTAACCAAGCGCGTGTTGAGCCAGGTGTTACTGTGCTTTCTACCTCGACACGTAACTTCCCTAACCGTTTAGGTGATGGCGCTAATGTATACCTGACCTCGGCTGAACTTGCTGCGGTAGGTGGTATTTTGGGTAAACTACCTACGCCTGAAGAGTATATGGAATACGCCTTAAAAATTGACTCTATGTCTGATGAGATCTTTAAGTATATGAACTTCGACCAGATCGCCTCGTTCCAAAAAGGTGCTGACGAAGGTAAGCGTATTGCTGCCACTCAGATCGAAGACGTTAAAATGTAAGCACTTTTTATCGCTTATATGTATCAAAAAACCCGCCTACTGGCGGGTTTTTATTATGTGATCAAATACCGTGAAGTTTATGCTTAGTTCTTCGTTTGTAATAAATGATTAACAAAAGATGGTAAACCATCAACCGTTATCGTTGGCTCAATCGCAATATTATTAAGCTGCCAGGGATCAAACCTAGCCTCAGGACTACGCTGCACCCATGCACTTTTAAAACCAACAGATAAAGCTCCCAGTACATCAAAAGGGTTACTCGATATTAACCAAGCTTGTTCAATACTGGCGTTAGTTTGTTCGATAAAGTAATGGTAAACCTCTGGGTTAGGCTTAAAGGTTTTCAAAGGGTCAACACTCACAACACCATCGAAGTAGCCTCTAATGCCTGCATGCTCAAGCAAACCTTCTACAGCACCTGCTGTACCGTTAGAAAAAGCAAAGCAATTGACCCCTGCCTTTTGCAAGCTTCTCAAAGAATCACCAACATCATTAAAAGCTGGTAATACTGCATAACAGGCTAATAATTCAGATTCTTGTTGGTCAGTTAAGCGAACATTAAAAGTAGAGGCTGTATAATGTAGTGCTTCTCTTGTACAAACAGAAAAAGGCGCATAACGCTTCATCAAACCGCGGCGAAATGAATACTCAAGTTGCTTATCTCGCCACAGCATCGAGAATTTGACCATATCGATATCGCCATCACCTAGCGTTTTCTTCAACTGCTCAATCACACCATGAGTATCAATGAGCGTCCCATATACATCAAAAGCAAGTGTAATAGACATAGAGCATCTTCTTTTTAGTCAAAAATAGGGAGATTAATAATAGCCTGCAAGTATCTAATAACAAGCATAAATAAGCAAAATGTATAACTAACTACTATACTCATTAAAACAAACTGGACGAGATACTAGGTACCCTTCCGTTCAACTAAATAGCAATGGGATAGGAACCACTGAAAGCATGGCTCTATTTAAAAGTATCATCATAGGGTATTTGGCGTGGTTGTCTCTATTCTCATCTATTTTTATCTCTAGTAGTTTTGCTGGGTCAGTGCCGGAATTCGATAAAAACTCAATCGATAACGAGCTTATCAGCCAGCTCGACGAGGGCTATGTACCTTTTATTCACATTATAGAAAGCGAGCTTAATGAGTTAAGCACTGATTCTGCTACTGCCTTGCTAAATAAAACAAAGGCTCAAAGGAAAGAATCCTTTAACTTTGGATTTACCGATAAAGAGTACTGGCTAGGCTTGACATTAGAGAACAAGCTCCCGACTACAAGCAATGTCTTCATTAAGATCAATTACAGCTTACTTGATAATATTCATTACTATTTGGTGGATGCAAACAATGGAGACCTTATCGAGGAATTCATTACAGGAGACAACCAGATATTTAAGCAACGTCCTATAAAGCATCCTAATTTTGTGTTTCCTATCACGCTAGAAAGTCAACAGACCCTTGCCGTACTTTTTAGAATATCAACCAGCTCTTCCAATCAATTTCCTATTGAGGTTTTTTCTAAAAACGGCTTAAATAACTCGACACAGGTACAATCGATTTTTTCAATATCGCTGTTAAGTATCGTTTTTATTTTTGGTGTTTTTAACTTTCTGCTGTTTTTAAGCCTAAAAGATGTGAGCTATTTATATCTGTCGATTTCCTCTACAGGTTACGGCATTATCTTGGCAACATTTACGGGTTTTGCTTATTGTCATTTTTGGCCAAATTCTCCCGAATTCAATAAAGAGGTGCTTACTGTTGCTTCAAATTTAACTTTGATGACATTTTGCTTATTCACTATCAAAATCTTATCGCTTAAAAATCACTCGCCACTCATCAATAAAGCATTGTATTTACTAGCCTATGTGAGCCTTGCTTTAATCTTTTTAGCCTTTTTTCTCCCCTATGAGGCTATGATAAAAATTACCTCAGTCAATTTACTCGCATCCACTCTTATAAGTTATGCTGCTGGGATTTTATTGTCAGTTAAGGGCTATAAAAAAGGGACCTTATTTAGTCTGTCCTTTAGCATGGTCGTTATAGGCACATTAATCTTTGTTCTTAATAAAATCGGAGCCATCAGCAATACCTTCTTTTCAGAAAATGCAATACACATTGGCGCAGCCTCAAGCTTAGTCCTTTTAAGCTTTACACTGGCAGATAGAATTAACCAAGAGACAAGAGAGAAAGAAAGTGCACAAAAGAAATCAATAGATAATTTAAGTAAATATCGTTCAATTTACGAAGGCTCTATTCAAGGTATTTTTAGTTTTTCTATCACTGGAGAACTATTAGATAGCAACCCTGCTTTTACACGAATGTTAGGTATTGAAGATTCAGAGGAGCTTGATGAATTACCAAAAAATTTATTAGGCTTAGTGCCAAAGTATTTAAAAGATAGAGAAAGACTACTCAACATTCTATCACAGCATCAACAAGTCATTGGCTTTGAAGTGCTTTGCCGAAAACTAAGTGGTGAAGATTTTTGGGGTTCTATACACGCCAAGTACGTTATCAGCGAAGGTTCTGAGCAGCATATCGACGCATCAATTATAGATATTACAGAAAAAGTTAAGAGTACAGAAAAACTCAACTTTATTGCCAGCCACGACATGCTGACAGGACTCAGCAACCGTTTAGACTTTGAACAGCATTTATCAAGTGCTATTAAGTCATCAAAAAGTACCGATAGTCAGCACGCTTTACTGTTTATGGATTTAGATCAATTTAAAATCGTTAATGATACCGCTGGGCATTCTGCAGGTGATGAACTACTTAAACAAATGTCAGTATTATTTAAAAAATATGTCCGTAGCCACGATTCCGTAGCACGCCTCGGCGGTGATGAATTTGTTATTTTGCTGAACAATACTGATTTAGCAATTGCTGAAGAGATAGCGAATAGATTACGGGAAGAAGTGGCCAATTATCGTTTTTTTTGGAAAGACAAAGTATTTTCTATTGGTATTAGTATTGGCATTGTCCGCATCTTTAAAGAATGCGCACCGGCTGGGGATTTAATGAGTTTAGCGGATACTGCATGTTATGTAGCAAAAGACTCTGGCCGTAACAATGTTTATGTTTATAAAAGTGCAGATGATAAAGACCTACCCAATCGCCAAACTGATATGGAGCTTTCCAATCAACTAAGTAAAGCAATGGATAATGGATCACTACTACTTTATCAGCAAAATATTTTAGCGTTTAATAAAACCATTAATGTCGATTACTACGAGGTTCTCGTTAGAATGCAGTCGACTCATAAAATATTATTACCGGGTAGTTTTTTAGTTGCCGCCGAACGTTTTGATCATATAGAAAAACTTGATCTATGGGTGATTAATGCAGTTTTAGCTCACCTAAGCAATAACCCGAATTCTTTAAATAAATTATATCAAGCAAATATTAATATCAGCAGTCGCACCTTGAGCAGCAGCCGTTTTGAAAGAGAACTGCTGGCTTTATTTAACAAATATCAAGTACCTAAAGAGAAGATTTGCTTTGAGATTACAGAAAGCACAGCCATATCTAACCTTGCCCAAACATCAAAATTTTTAAAACGTATGGTAGAACAAGGGTTTAAATTTGCTCTAGATGATTTTGGCTCAGGATTTTCGTCTTTTTCATACCTTAAACAACTGCCCATCAGCTCTTTAAAGATCGATGGGAGCTTTGTTAAAAATATTGCAACAGACCCTATTGATAAAGCAATGGTCCAATCAATCACCGATGTCGCTCATATGATGGGTATAACGGTAACAGCTGAATTCGTTGAAAGCGAGGAAATACTAAACACACTCAAAGAGATAGGTGTTGATTCTATGCAAGGTTTTCATATTCACAAACCTGAGCTACTGGTTTAATACATTAGCTCAGGCATATAAATAAAGTTTATTTTCGCCGAGACTTCCCTGCACGTAATTTTTTCTGATGGCGCTCTCTGGCTGCTTTTTGAGCCTGAGTCAGTGGTTGGGATTTGCCTGTCATTTCAACACCAGCGGTTAAACACAGGTCTTTTATCTCGCGAGCACTCAGTTCAGTCCATTGACTAACACGCACATGTGAAGGGATAAAAATATTGCCAAAACGTACACGTTTGAGGCGGCTTACCTTAACACCCTGCGACTCCCATAAGCGGCGCACCTCACGATTACGCCCCTCCATGACCACACAATAAAACCAGTGATTTTGGCCAGAGCCTGCACCGTCAACAATGTCAGTAAAACGTGCGACCCCGTCGTCCAGAGCGATACCGTCGGTTAATCTTGTTTTCATATCCTCATCGACTTTACCTTGAATACGTACCAAATATTCTCGGTCAATATTTGACGAAGGATGCATTAAGCTATTCGCTAGTTCACCATCGGTTGTAAACAATAAAAGCCCACTGGTATTAAAGTCGAGTCGCCCAACGGCAATCCAGCGTTCTCCAACGAGTGCCGGCAAATTTTCAAAAACCGTTGGCCGCCCCTCGGGATCAGAGCGTGTGCAAATTTGGCCTTCGGGTTTATTGTATAAAAGTACTTTGACATTTTTTTCTTCGGCGCTAGCAAGTTGGATTCGTTTTCTATCAACCTCGATACGGTCACTTAACTCAACT
Source organism: uncultured Pseudomonadales bacterium (assembly GCA_947488935.1). Classification (GTDB taxonomy): domain Bacteria; phylum Pseudomonadota; class Gammaproteobacteria; order Pseudomonadales; family Cellvibrionaceae; genus CANLBN01. The sequence continues at coordinate 228,714 of CANLBN010000002.1, read as the reverse complement.
CTATCACCTAAAGTGGCACGTTCACCATTAACAGTGACTCTGCCTTGCTCAATCACCCTCTCCATTTCACGTCTCGAACCAACGCCTGCCCGAGCTAAAACTTTTTGAAGCTTTTCATTTTTAGGTGGGCTGTCGTCAAGTATCTCCACATCGTTACTTGGATGTTTTGGCGATTTATTTTTTCCGTGGGTAGTTTTTTTCATTACTTCTAAGAGCCTCCCGGCTAGTTCTAAATGAATATAGTTACATTAATAATACGCGATCAAGATTGATCGCGAGTTTCTTCAGCACTGATTACAGTAAGATCATCGATGTCATTATTTTTAACATCTGTGTCATTATCATTCGCATCACTATCTGCATCATCGCTGACATCTGTAGTTGCTGCCTCTTGCACATCGTCGTTTAAATCGTCGGCTGTTTTATCCTGTGCTTCGCCTCCAGTCATCTTAGCTTCGTTGTGACTCGGCTCTAAATCTAACTCGGGCGTCAGAGAATCAATATCAGCTAACTCTCTCAATGAAGGTAAATCTTCTAGGCTCTCTAAATTAAAATAATCTAAAAATTGTCTAGTGGTAGCAAACAAAGAAGGACGGCCAGGCACATCACGATGGCCAACAACTTTAACCCATTCACGCTCGCTTAAGGTTTTAATAATATGCGAGCTCACCGCGACGCCTCTAATCTCTTCGATGTCACCACGTGTAATCGGTTGACGATAGGCAATAATCGATAAGGTCTCAAGTAATGCACGCGAATACTTTTGCGGTTTTTCTTCCCATAGTTTATTGATCCAAGGAGCCATCTCCGCACGCACTTGAAAACGCCAACCACTACTGACTTTTTTAAGCTCAAAACCACGATCATTACAGCTCTCAGATATTGCCTCTAAGGCGGCTACAATTTCGTTTTTATTGGGCACAGCGGTTTCCGTCTCTGAATCCAATAAATGGTCATTGGTGAACAAGGTTTGTAATTTTTCTATAGTCAATGGCTGGCTGTAGGCCATTAATGCACTTTCGATAATATTTTTAAGTTGCTCTTTATCTATAACACGCTTTTCATTAACAACTTGTTCATTAACAGACTGTTCTATTACAGCTTGTTCGTCAGGCTCTTGCATAAAAATTCCGTCAGCTATTTTTGTTAAAACAATAAGAAATAACAAAAAAATTTAATAATAGGTAATTCACTATAACTTAGCGCTATTCACTCTTTGCCTTTACATGAATGGCGGCAAAAGGCTCATTTTGTACAATATCAATGAGCGACTCTTTAATTAACTCCATGACAGCCATAAAGGTAACAATCACCCCCATACGGCCTTCTTCGACTTTAAATAAACTCACAAAGGGCACAAAGGTTTGCTTAATACTTAGCGTTTCTAATACTTCTGTCATGCGTTGTCGGGTTGACATCACTTCGCGCTCAATATGATGGCTCTCAAACATATCTGCACGCGTTAATACCTCAGATAAAGCGAGCAATAATTCTTTAAGGTCAACCTCAGGGTCTGGCCGTGTTAAATTTCGATCAGGCTCTTCAGCGGAGGCAATAAAAATATCTCGATGCAGACGAGGAAGCTCGTCAACATCCGAGGCAGCTTGCTTAAAACGCTCATACTCTTGTAAACGCCTGATTAACGTAGCACGTGGATCATCATCCTCTTCGTCTTCCTCTTGGTTACGAGGCAGCAACATACGCGATTTAATCTCGGCCAGCATAGCGGCCATCACCAAATATTCGGCCGCTAATTCAAACTGCATAGCATCCATTAGTTCAACATACGCAACGTATTGATGAGTAATAGCAGAGACGTTGATCTCGAGGATATCAATATTTTGCCTGCGAATCAGATAGAGCAATAAATCAAGCGGGCCTTCGAAGGCCTCTAAGATAATCTCTAAAGCATCGGGCGGAATATAGAGATCTTTAGGTAAGTTGGTATAGGCTTGCCCATGCACAAAAGCAAAGGGCATTTCGCCCTGCTGTAGGCCTTTATTTTGCGCTGGGCTAGTATTATCCCCTTCACCATCATTGGCAATATCAGTATCTACAATACCTGTAGCCGCAGTGGCTTCTACGCTCTCCAGTGTCTCTGTTGTGCTATCTATGGTTGAGTCGGTTGTTGAAGTCATGGAGTTAATTTATCGCCTAGGCACGCAGCCGCAAAAACAGGTGATTATAGCGATATTACTGATCCAGATATAGCACTGCGTTGGCACAAAGGGAGATTCTTAGCCAAAAAATAAGCAGCGGCATGTATTCAATGCCACCAACAATAGACACCGTCCTACTATTCGCATCTGATATACTCTTTTTATGTTATAAACGTAAAAACTCACACACTGCATCGCGACATAATCACCCCGCCAGTATTCAATAACATTAGGCAATTTCTGCACACAAGACACTATGAAACTAGATATCGATAAACAACACATATGGCACCCCTACAGCTCGGCGACTCAACCATCCCCTGTCTTTGGTGTTGAGTCTGCTAAAGGCGTACATTTGACACTCGATAGCGGCCAACAGCTCATCGATGGCATGTCCTCGTGGTGGTGTATGCTACATGGCTATAATCACCCAGTTCTCAACCAAGCCATTGTCGATCAAACTCAAAAAGTAGCCCATGTGATGTTTGGTGGGTTGACTCATAAGCCTGCTATCGATCTCACCGAAAAGCTGATTACACTAACACCCGCCCCTCTACAGCATGTATTTTATGCAGATTCTGGCTCAGTATCCGTAGAAGTCGCATTAAAGATGTCCATACAATATTGGCAGGCTAAAGGGCTTGCCAAAAAGCGGCATATTCTTAGCCATGCTCGGGGTTATCATGGCGACACCTTTGGCGCGATGTCCGTTTGTGATCCGGTCACCGGTATGCACCACTTATTTAGCGACTTACTCATGCCACAACACTTTGCCGACGCGCCTCAATGTGGCTTTGATGAGGCATGGGATGACACCTATTGCGACAATATTAGGCGGCACTTAAGCGAACATCACGATACGCTAGCGGCCATTATTATTGAGCCTATTGTGCAAGCTGCCGGAGGTATGCGCTTTTATTCACCTCACTACCTAAAAGCATTGAGGCAATTGTGCGATGAATTTGATGTACTCTTAATTATCGACGAGATTGCTACAAATTTTGGCCGTACAGGCAAGCTTTTTGGCTCAAACCACGCAGATATCAGCCCAGATATTATGTGCCTAGGTAAAGCATTAACCGGAGGTTACATGACATTGGCAGCGACGCTGTGCACTACTGACGTTGCCCAAAATATATGTGCCGGTGAAGCAAAAGCCTTGATGCATGGCCCTACCTTTATGGCCAACCCACTCGCCTGCGCCGTGGCCAATGCCAGCATCAATTTGTTATTAGCATCACCTTGGCAACAATGGGTAAGCGCCATAGAAACACAACTAAAAGAGGAATTAGCCGAGTGCGCTTTATGGGAGCATGTTGAAGATGTCAGAGTATTGGGGGCTATTGGTGTTGTAGAGCTTAAAAAGCCCGTAGAACTGGACAATATTCAACCCAAATTTGTGGAACAAGGTGTGTGGATTCGCCCCTTTGGTAAACTGGTATACATCATGCCGCCATTTATTATCTCGCCCGATGAGCTTAGCCAATTAACCCATGGCATGAAGCAAGTACTTAAGGAGCTATAAATAAGTCGCTATATTTTTTACCTACTTCACCATTAAACACGCATAAAAAAAGCGCTTACGGGCAACCCCCAAGCGCTTTTTTAGATGTTTTTACTGTTTAAGTCTGGCTAGTTATAGTAGGCATTACTCGTATCACTATGGTCTGTCACATCGCGCACGCCTTTAACCTCTGGGACTTTTTCCATGAGTGTTTTTTCAACGCCTTGCTTTAAGGTCATATCAACAGCACTACAGCCTTGGCAACCACCGCCAAACTTCAAGACTAAAAAGCCATCGTCAGCGATTTGCATTAACTCAACCATACCCCCATGGGACGCAAGGCCTGGGTTAATATCGTTATACAATACGTAATTTACTTTATCTTCGAGTGGGCTATCGTCGTTTACCTGTGGCATTTTCGAATTGGGTGCGCGTATCGTTAATTGGCCACCCATTTTATCGGCAGCATAATCAACTTTGGCATCTTCTAAAAAGGCCAAACTACGCCCTTCAAAATAGGCTTTAAATTCACTATATTCGACGATCTCGTCTCCCTCTTGCTCTTCACCTGTTCGGCAATAAGCAATACAAGTTTCTGCCTGTGGTGTACCCGGACTAGAGACAAACATCCTAATACCAATACCTTCAGGCGCATCTTGCTTTTCGAGTAATTCTTTTAAATAACCTTGGGCAGACTCTGTAATTGTGACACTCATTGTAACTTGATCTCTTAAATAATCGATTAATATAGGATATTCTACCTATTAAGCAGGAATAGCTATCAAAAAATAAAAGCAAATAGTGCCATGATTCATCTATTTGCTCTACCCCATAAAAAATAGGGTAATATATATTCCCACTATTTATTGGCTCATTTGTCTATTAACAAGGAAAAGAGCATGTCTTCACCGTCAAAAAAACCCAGCTTTTGGCAAATTGTATTAAGCACAATGGCGGCTGCCTTTGGTGTTCAGACACAGAAAAACCTTGAGACAGATTTTAAGCATGGCAATATTTACGCTTATATTGCGGCAGGTATCCTTTTTACAATACTGTTTATTGCAATTGTTTTTTTAATTGTACAGGCAGTACTGAAGAGCAATGGGCTTTAGCCACAATAGAGCATAAGCCAACAGCTTGAGTTAATCGATACGCTGCCAAAGCATAGTGGTATCTATACCACTAATTTTTAACATTTTTTGAAGCTCTTTTTTGAACCCACGCCGTTCAGAAAGGTGCAGCTCAGATAAAAACTGCTGCTGATGTTGATGTGCTTTGTCGTTTATTTCGGCCATGACTTGCTTGCCCTTTGGCGTCATTGTTAGCTTTATTGAGCGCCTATCTAGTCGATCATGCTCTCTTACAACAAACTCTTTCAGTTCAAGGCGATCCAGTAAACGGGTAATACCAGAGCGATCGGCACCAAGATGATCTGCAATAACAGCGGGCGTATGGGCTATACCCTCATCTAAAACGTTGAGCACCATCCATTGTGGCCAAGTAATGTCATGCTCTTGTAACTGTTCATTAAATGCATCTTGCAATACATGATTGAGACGATATATCCAAAATGCAAAACTATTATGCAGTTTAAAATCTGGCTTCATTTTTATTATCTTTTAGCAGGCAAAACAATCAGACAACCATTGGTTTTCAATGGTTAATTACTTTCATTTTTGTCATTTAATAAAAGGCAAGGTGATGGAGTATCTAACACTCATCAAATACAATCTTATTGTGCACTCACCCAAAAAATACAGGCAGCGACAAATACGCTAATCAGCACAACAGCCGCAATAGCATCAGCAAAGCTATCGTCTTGTTCTTTGGCTTGATCATTCATAGTAAAAAACCTCAATTATTGCTTTTTATTGTTAGTGGTTAAGTCTTATGTGATGTACGTAACTCATTGTTATTTGGACCATTTGAACAAATCTACACCTATAACTCAAGTCGTTTAAGCGTCTTATTCAATTCGGCAATATGCTTGAAGCAAAATAATCTAGTAAAAATCATCGAATAGCCCTATTTTTTATAATCTTTTAGTATACTCACACTACTATTACAATTTTAAAAGTCAGATATTATTTATGTATAAATACGATCAGTATGACAGCCAAATCCTTCAAGAGCGCATTGCTCAGTTTCGCGGACAAACCGAGCGTTTTTTGGCCGGTGAGCTAAAAGAAGAAGAATTTTTGCCTCTTCGCCTACAAAACGGGCTGTATGTGCAACGTCTAGCGCCTATGCTGCGCATTAATGTGCCCTACGGCATGATCAATAGTACCCAGCTGCGTCGCCTAGCGCATGTCGCCAGAAAATACGATAAAGGCTACTGCCATGTCAGTACCCGACAAAATATTCAGTTTAACTGGCCAGACCTTGCAGACGTGCCTGATATTTTGGCAGAGCTGGCAGAAGTAGAAATGCATGCCACACAATCAAGCGGTAACTGTATCCGTAATACCACCTCTGACCAATATGCAGGTATCAATGCTGAGGAAGTCGTCGACCCTCGCCCCTATTGTGAAATTATTAGGCAATGGTCGAGCTTTCACCCTGAGTTTGCCTTTTTACCGCGCAAATTCAAAATTGCCGTTACCGGTGCAGATACTGATCGCGCTGCTATTCAGCTACATGACATTGGCCTGCAAGTCCTTAAAAACGAAAACAACGAGATTGGCTTTCGTGTACTCGTAGGTGGTGGCTTGGGCCGTACACCGGTTATTGGCTCCTTAATTCACGAATTTTTACCCGAACAACACCTTCTTACCTATATTGAAGCCATATTACGTACCTATAATTTATTAGGTAGACGCGACAATAAGTATAAGGCACGCATTAAGATACTGGTTAAAGCAATGGGTATAGAGGCCTTTAAGGAAAAGGTCGAGGCGGAATGGGCGCATATCAAAGACGGCCCCGCAACCCTAACCAAAGCAGAAATAGAACGCACAAGTGCATTCTTTACTGCACCCAATTACCAAGAAATCAACGATAGCGATGCTCAAGCACAACTAGACGCTCTCGCCGCTGACAATAGGGCATTTAGTAAATGGCTAATACGTAATACCTTTGAACATAAAGTGCCCGGTTACGCTGCGGTTATTTTATCGCTTAAACCAACGGGTGTGGCACCTGGTGACATTACTGATACGCAACTTGATGTTATTGCTGAGTTAGCTGACCAATACAGCTTTGGCGAAGCACGCACTACCCATGAACAAAATATTGTCTTGGCCGACGTGAAAAAGTCTGACTTATTTGCACTGTGGAAGCTTGCCAAAAAAGCAGGTTTTGCAACACCCAATATTGGCACACTAACCGATATGATCTGTTGCCCAGGAGGTGATTTCTGCTCCTTGGCAAATGCAAAATCTATCCCTGTAGCAGAGGCTATTCAACGTCGTTACGATGATATTGATTACGTTTATGACATTGGCGACCTTGATATTAATATCTCTGGCTGCATGAATGCCTGTGGCCATCATCATATAGGCCATATTGGTATATTAGGTGTCGATAAAAAAGGCGAAGAGTATTATCAAGTACAGCTAGGCGGTCGCGCCAACGAAGACGCAGCGCTTGGTAAAGTACTTGGACCTGCCTTTGGCCGCGAACAAATGACCGACATTATTGATAAATTATTGAATGTTTATATTAATCACCGTCGCGAAGATGAGATTTTTGTGGATACCTATAGTCGTATTGGCTTAAAGCCGTTTAAGGAGAGTGTTTATGCCAGCTAATTCACACATTATTAAAGATGGCGAAGTCGTTAGCGATAGCTGGACACTGCTAGACCAAAGCGAGCAAATTGATACCACTAATATTGCTAGTCAGTCGATTGTTCCTTTAGCTTTGTGGCAAACCGAGCCCTCACTGCAACGTGACGATATAGGTATTGCACTAACAAATGATATTGACTTAACAGCCATCACCGACGATTTAACGAGTGTTCCTGTTATTGCTATTGATTTCCCTACTTTTATGGATGGCCGGGGGTTTTCCCTGGCTCGTTTATTACGCGAAAGGTATGGTTATAAAGGTGAGATTCGTGCCGTTGGCTATATTATTCGCGACCAGCTTTGCTCGTTAAAACGCTGTGGCTTTAACGCTTTTAGCTTTGATGCAAAAAATATTTCTGGCGAGCCTGATTTAAAAACTATGGCAACATCGCTAACAGATTTTACCGATTCTTACCAAACATCGGCCGATACACCTACCCCACTATTTAGGCGTCGAGCTTAAATTTTTGCTCTTTGATCTGGCTTAATTGGTTCTCAAAATAGAATTGATTAGGCCATTATCTCTTTTTTAATAATATTTTCTCCTCGTTTTAGTCTCAAAAAATGTTGATATTGAGCCTTTTTAAGACATCTATATTATTTATAGTTATATCAAAAATAGCTTTTTATTCAAGCACTTAAAATACGCTAAATATTTTACCACTTCCAAAAATACCGTCTAGACTTAAATCAATAACCAAGATTAAGGCAATAAGTTTTATTAATAAAACATGCCCTAATTACTCTATTAATATCCGTTAGTGATGGGCTAGATTATGATTTTATCGTTTTTATCTAAAAAAAATAAAAACTCACAATTACAAGCATTAGACCAAGCCATTGATGCCGTGGTTTCAATCAACGAAAAGAACATTGTGACCTACTACAATAAAGCGGCGGAAAAGCTCTGGGGTTACAAAATTGATGAAGTCATTGGCAAAAATGTAAAAATGTTAGTGCCTCAAGCAATACAGGGCAACCACGATGAATTGGTCAATGCTAATCGCCGTACAGGCGAAGATAAAATTGTTGGTACATCTCGTGACGTCCTTATAGAAACAAAAGACGGGGCGAATACATGGTGTAACTTGTCCCTATCCAAAGTAAAAATTGGCGACAATATTAGTTATACCGCGTTTGTTAAAAACATCTCTAAAGAGAAAGAAAACGCTGATATTATTGATCAAACATTAGAGCAATGTATTGATGGTGTAATTACTATTGACGAAAACAATAAGATTCTCTTCTTTAATAAAGCAGCCGAAAAATTATGGGGTTGCAAGCGTGAAGATGTTATTGGTAGAAATGTAAAAATGCTAGTGCCAAAAGCTATACAATCCAATCACGATAATTTAGTTAATAGCAACCGCACAACAGGCGTTGATAAAATTGTTGGCACATCGCGCGATGTAGAAGTAGAAACACTCGATGGTAGAAAAATTTGGGCAAATTTATCGCTATCTAAGGTTAAACTAGAACATAAAATTCTTTACACCGCTTTTGTAAAAGACATTACTGCTGAAAAACTACAGCGCGAAGAGTTCTCACTACTCTCTCTCGTTGCCAATAAAACCGACAACTCCGTTATTATTACAGGTGCAAACGGCCTTATCGAGTATGTCAATCCAGGCTTCCATAAATTAACTGGCTACAGTATAGAAGACGTCATCGGCAAAAAGCCAGGAGCCGTTTTACAAGGAGATCATACCGACGTTAAAACACGTGAGCGTATTAATAAGAACCTAAAAGCACGCAAGCCTTTTTACGATGAAATACTAAATTACGATAAAGACGGTAACCCTTACTGGATTAGCCTAGCGATCAACCCTGTTTTTAATGACAAAGGTGAATTAGATAAATTTATTTCCATTCAAGCGAATATCGACGATACCAAGAAGGAAGCTCTCGAGAACGACGTTCGTCTTAAAGCTATTAGCCAGAGCAACATCGTTATTGAATGGTCACCACAGGGCGAAATCACACTGGCCAACCCTCTGAGCCTAGAACTGTTTACTGTAGAAAACTTTGATGGCCTTAAAAATTCTATCCCCGATTTAAAATCAATACTTAACAATGAACAATGGAATACCTTAAGCAAAGGACAGTTTGTTAACGCTGACATTTCTATTAGTAAAAGAAACTCAGACCAAAGCGTTAAACTATCGGTTGCTATCACTCCGGTACTCGATGTAGAAGGCCACTTAAATAAAATACTTATGTATGGCTCTGACATCTCTGAGCGTAATGCAGTAATAGAGCAAACACACGATGCTATGTCGCAAGTACTAGAGCGTATTGGTAGTATTATTCAAACAATTAACGGGATTTCTGACCAGACCAATTTGCTTGCGCTTAATGCCGCTATCGAATCTGCTCGTGCAGGTGAAGCAGGCAGAGGCTTTGCTGTTGTAGCAGACGAAGTGAGAAACCTAGCTCAATCAACCACAGAATCAGCATTAGAAATTAGCTCACTCATCGACGAAACTAAAAACCATGTCGATAAACTCTCCGATTACATGACGCAATCTTAATTATTTAAATTCGTTAGCAATAAGCCCTCTGTAGAGGGCTTATTGCTTTGCTGTATATACTTGTAGCTAACCAGTAAGTAAGAAGTACTCACACCAAGATACCTCTCTATTAATAAAATACATTACAACCCTTTAATCATCCAAACATCACAGCCATTATGAATACTCCCTTTTAAAGGTTGGTCAAGGTGCTTAAAGCCCAATTTTTCATATAACGAAATGGCTGCTTTCATACTATCTAAGGTATCAAGGTAGCATTTTTTATAGCCTTTACTTTTAGCATACTCCAAACAATTTTCTGTTAACTTTTCCCCAATACCTAAGCCACGGCTTTCGGGAAGAAGGAACAATTTTCGTAACTCACAAACCTCTTTGCTACCATTAAATGCTGCCACACCACTACCACCTACAATCTCTCGCTCTACAATGGCAACTAAATAAAGACTAGAAGAAGAATCATTATAGTATTGACTCATGGCTAAGACTTCAGGGTCAGAAGGACCAAACCCTTCACCTATCGCACCAAACTCCTCCCCTACACTCTTAATGATTGTGCAAATTTTACTATTATGTTCAGACCTAATTTTTTGAATTTGACAACTCATTATATGCCCACTTACCTTAACTAAGCCCTTTCACCAGAATAAATGAGAAATGTTTTTCAACGTGATTACGCTTGTTAGCCTCGTTAATTTTTTACTTGTAATAAAGCAACACCAAACCCAATAAAAATACCACCAGTGACTCGATGGAAAGCTTTCACTATGCTTTGACTTTTAAACCAATGTCTTGCTGATTTTGCAATTAAGCCATATGCCATTAAGCTTAAAAAGGACATACTCATAAAGGTTAATGTCATAATCATGAATTGAGGAAACACAGGTAAACTTGTATCCATAAATATAGGGAAAAAGGCTATAAAGAATAAAATTGCCTTTGGGTTTGTAACTGCAACGATAAAAGCTTCTTTAAATTTTTTGAAACACTCTACTTTCTCAACATATTCAAAAGCATCGTCAATGAAAAAACTCTCAGTACTTCTGAATTTTTTAACGCCTAAGTATATTAAGTAACCAGCACCAAGAAATTTTAATATTGTAAATAATATGGCCGATGCTTGAAGTATTAAACCTAACCCAAATATTGAAACAGTAGAGAGGATAAAGAGACCTACTGTATTTCCTAGCGATGATGCTACTACTGCTTTAGAACCTGATGAAACACCATTAGATATCGCAAGTAAAATAGCAGGGCCTGGACTTATAATATTCAAGAACGCCGCCGCTGAAAAAACTACCCATATTTCCAATGCCATAATGATTCCTTTTTTGAAAGCTAACGCTCGGCTAAGCGGGAGCAGCTTTGCTGCTTCCGGCGACCAAAGGGAGCGTACTTGAGCCGCTTGTATGGATAATTTCCCATATAAATCCATCTGTAATAAGGTGAAGCCCGTAATCTAGCGACAACTAGTTTACCGGTCCTGCAGCTCGATAAGCAACTGATCCTAGAGATCGTTAACAAGCGTGAGCGCAGGACCGACCCGATCTTTTAACTCGAACAGTCGAATGAGCTTCGAGCTCGAATTTAGCAAGGATGAGTCCTTATGGCAAATCTTAAAAAGAGTAAAACATCTGTGAACGTCGGTGTCGACGTCGGTAAATTTTTCTTAGACGTCTACATCTATGAAAAAAGTATTTATTTTAGAGAAGAAAATACGCCCCAAGGTATAAACAAGATCCTTAAGCGTATGACCTACTACCAAGTAAAACGCATCACCATGGAGGCCACTGGCCGCTATGAGTTTGCACTCGCTGAGGCATGTTATCTTAAAGGCCTCCCTGTGATTATCGCTAAACCTCTGACTATACGCCGTTATGCCGGTGTGATTGACCAACTGGCTAAAACTGACAAAATCGATGCGAAAGTGATTGCTCAGTATGCTGCCGTCATTCAACCAAGAGTCACACCACAAAAAAGTAAAAACCTAATAATAATCAAAGATTTATTAGCGCGTAGACGTCAGCTCATTCATATGAGAACTCAAGAACTCAATCGTATTAAAATTATGGGAAAAGCGTTCAAAACTTCCTGCTCCCGTATCATCAAGGCTTTTAACAAAGAAATTATACGTGCCGAAAAGAAGTTGCAGGCGTCTGTCGATCAACAAGATGAATGGCGTGAAAGGCAGGAGATATTATTGTCAGCGCCGGGAGTTGGAAATACGCTGGTTTATTCTATTTTGGCCGACCTTCCAGAAATAGGCACGCTGACAAATAATGAAATCAGTAAGCTAGTCGGTGTTGCTCCGTTGAATCGCGACAGTGGGAAAATGAAAGGGAAAAGGCGCATTCTAGGCGGTAGAGCTAACATTAGAACCACGCTGTATATGGCGACGCTTAGCGCTACCTTGTGTAACCCTGTTATCCGAAGTTTTTACACACGACTTAAAGCCAACGGTAAACATTCAAAAGTCGCATTAACTGCCTGCATGAGGAAATTTATAACGATATTAAACACCATGGTTCGGGACAATAAGCACTGGAATATTAATTAATACTTTAGCTATTGACACCACCGTCGCTTGTTAGCTGTTTAGTCGTGACTGTATTGCTCCCCCAAATCCCACTGAACTTCACACTCGCTACATTCAGCATACATAACATTCTGTTGAACGAAAGAACGGGTTTTCTTTTTGCATACGGGACATTTAACACGCATTTTCATAAACACAGCGAAGTATGAATATACCGATATAAAATAGACACCCATTATTAGGAAAGCATATGGCAAGAATACGGCTTCACCCGTTAAAACAATCGACAAATAAACCATCACGAATATAGAAAAGAAACCTATGAGGCTAAAGCCAATTAGTCTAGATCGTTTTCTCGCAAAATTTGGATGCTCTCTTATTTCCACGATACATTCCTACAGCTAACGCCTCAAGAAGGGGCGCCGGTTACGGCGTCCCACTTGCTTGAATTGTTAGGCTCAGCCTCGCGCAAACCTGAGTTTATTGCGGCAAGTGCGCCGATGATTATAAATATTGTAGCCATATAAGCGTAATAGCTTTTAATATAGCTGAATTGGTTCTTTTCGAATTGCTCATAGCCAAACTTAGACATAATTATTTTTGGTGCGACTATAAAAACAGGGTAAAAAGTAGAAATGAGAATCACGTACCATGGTCGGATTGTGGGATTTGAAACCCCATACCAAACCCAAATTCCCACAGGTACAACTATTGCGATAATCCAAAATGTAGTCATGCTCGGCTTTAGGTCACTATCATATCTTGAATTAATTTCACGAAATGCGGCCTTTTGCCCGATTGAAAGAAGCCTCATGCCTACTGTTACACAAATAGAAGATATTGTGGCGGTATGAATTTCTGTCTTTGAGTACTCTAGGCCTAGGATCAAAGCCGTTGATATTACCGGCTTAACAAAATAGCTTTGGTAAAAATTTAATCCATCGAGAATAAAACCTTTCCATTCAATCACTACACTAGATAGTGAAGTGATTGAGCTGAGCGTAAATAGAAACCCTAGTATCAGGAGAGCTCGTGTGAGGATTCCTCCATCACGAAACGATTCTTTAAATTCCTCGACCTCTTTATTTACGTCCATATTTTATTCCGAAGTACGAACTATTAGAGCCTAACAGCTTAATCTACGGCCTAAGGCCGCATATCCCATTGACCGCATATTTTTATTAGTTACGGTAGTTATCTTTAGAATTTACTGTAATTTCAACGCCTTAACAAGAATTGTTTTTTTCCTTTAACTAAATATATGGCTATGGGCCGCATATTTCTGTTCATTAAAAAACTAAAACGCTATATTTTTCAATAGCTTAGAGTTTTGGCCGTATATCTAGGCTTGCTTATTCAAACTTACAGGAAGATACTGTATGTAAGCACAGCTTATTTTCAAGGAGAGAATTATGCCAAATCAAAACATTACTATGGAAGGCGTTCCTAAATCTATCCCGCCAAACCCTACAAAATTATTAGACCAAGTTCGTACTTTAATTCGTCGCCAGCATAAGAGTTGGGCCACTGAAAAAACGTATATCTACTGGATTAAACGCTATATTTACTTCCATAAGAAAAAGCACCCTAAAGAGGTGGGGGTTTTAGGGATAGACCCTTTTTTAACAATGTTAGCTGTTGGTGCGTACACCTCTCCCAGCACACAGGCAACAGCGTTAAATGCATTAATCTTTTTATATAAGCAGTTTTTTAATTTAGACGTTGGTGACCTGCATTTTACTAGGGCTAAAGCTAAACGGAGGATACCTGTAGTTTTCAGCCATGCCGAAGCAACAGATATTATTCAATCACTTACTGGGGATCAGTATCTCATGGCGGGTTTGATGTATGGCTCAGGGTTGCGAGTATCGGAGTGTCTACGGTTACGTATTAAAGATATTGATTTTGATATGAATCAAATTATTGTTAGAAGTGGAAAGGGAAATAAAGATCGCGTTACTTTGCTGCCCTCTTCGTTTATTGGTGATTTAAAAAATCACATTGCACATGTCCACGCAATCCATGTAAAAGATCTATCTAAAGGTTTTGGAGTAGTTCACTTACCTTATGCCCTTGCTAAAAAGTATCCCTCCGCTGCGCATAGTTTTGAGTGGCAATTTTTATTTCCATCCTCTGCTCTTGCCATTGATCCACGTGATGGTAAAACCAAACGACACCACAGGCATCAGCGCTATATACAAAAATCTGTTAAACATGCGATAGTAAACGCGGGCATTTATAAGCAATGCAATTGCCATACTTTTTAGACACTCTTTTGCAACGCGCTTACTTGAAAAAGGTTATGACATTAGAACTATTCAGCAATTGCTTGGGCATGCTGATGTAGCAACGACGGAAATTGTCGCTCACAACGTCCTGTTTCCCGCGACACTTGTATTTCCTTATACATCGTACACTCATGTTATTAATCGTGGTGGCTTAGGGGTAATCAGTCCTCTAGATTAATCAGAGTTTTACGATTAATCTATCGATACTGCCTCAGCGCAAACTCATCCAGCTCTTTTTGCAGGATTTTATCTTGCTGTTGTGTATGTTCTTTCTCGCCACGCTCGATAAGGTCGTTGAGTACATTAACACGCTGTTGTTGGCCCCACAAATGTTTGCGCATTTGGTCGAGTTTATCCTCGGCTTCTGCGAGCTTTATTTTTTGCCCCGTAATCGTTTGTGCTAATTGATGGCAAAATTGGCGATAGCGCTGTGTGGTTTCTGCGCTCCAACTTCTTTCTTCATTTTTAATTTTTTTCAGGTAATCCTGTTCGTAGTTTTGCACCTGCTCTAGCTGATTGCGTTCATTTTGTACAAAGTTCATTGCGTGCTCAAAATGTTTAGCCAGTTTTTTTTGTTTTTCTTCTGCTTGGTTTTTGACAAGTTGTAATTGTTTATTTTCCACGGTATTAATCCTTAAAAACCAATAAATTTAATGGCTACATTCTTTGGCTCGTATTTTTTGGCTGGCCAAATGCTTGTGCTTGATGGGTGTTCGTTTGAAAACTGGGGGCCATAAGGGCCGTTAAATCTTCTCGGCTTTTAGTGTAATCGACACTTTCATTAATGTTTTGCTGTATAAATTGTTGTAGTACAGGAAAGTAATCCAGTGCCATATCTGTTTCGGCATCGTTGCCTCGTACATAGGCCCCGATACTCACGAGGTCGCGATTTTTTTTGTAAAGTGCCAAAAACTGCTTAAAGCGTTGAGTTAATTTTATGTCGTCGGTCTCGAGAATATTGGTCATTACCCGGCTGATCGACATTTCGACATCTATGGCTGGGTATACACCCTGCTCAGCTAGTTTACGCGAGAGTACAATATGGCCGTCGAGTATTGCTCGTGCTGAGTCTGCAACGGGGTCTTGCAGGTCATCGCCTTCGGTTAAGACGGTATAAAATGCAGTGATGGAGCCACCACCCGATTTACCGTTACCCGCACGTTCAACCAGTTGCGGTATTTTGGCAAATACCGATGGCGGATACCCCTTAGTTGCCGGTGGCTCACCAATGGCTAAAGAGATTTCCCGCTGTGCTTGTGCATAACGTGTCAGTGAGTCCATAAGTAGTAATACGCTTTTACCTTGGTCACGAAAATGCTCGGCTACCTGGCTGGCAAGCTCCGAGGCACGTAGGCGCATTAAAGGGCTATCGTCTGCGGGCGATGCAACGACAACAGCTTTTTTAAGGCCCTCTTTTCCCAATGAATGCTGAATAAATTCCTGTACTTCTCGGCCACGCTCACCAATTAAACCAACAACAACAATATCTGCTGTTGTAAAACGTGTCATCATGCCCAGCAATACACTTTTACCGACGCCACTACCGGCAAACAGGCCTAATCGCTGCCCTTTACCGACGGTTAATAAACTATTAATGGCGCGTATGCCAACATCGAGTGGCTCTGTTATGGGTGCCCGATCTAAAGGGTTGATCAATTGGCTCGGATGCGATTTTTCATCGCCACTGATTTCGCCTAAGTTATCAAGTGGTTGACCAAGGCCATTGAGTACACGGCCCAATAACTTTTCATTTATAACGACATTTTGATGGCTGTCTTTCGGTATAACTCGTGCACCAGGCTGTATGCCATGAATCGCTTTTATGGGCATTAAAAAGACTTTTTCTTCGCTAAAGCCAACAACTTCTGCCTCAAGCCTGCGCCCATCTTGTGTGATTACATCGCACTCACAACCAATAGAGACTTGCAAGCCAACGGCCTCCATGGTTAAACCAACGACACGTGTTAACCGGCCCTCTATAATAGGTACTTGTTCTCGTTTGGGCGCAGGATAATACGATAGCAACGACTCCACAATTGAAGGGCTAGAGTGCGGCATTATCGTCACCCTCTGGTAATTTAGTCGTATTCTCTTCTGGTTGTTCTTGGGGGTTTTGTTCCTCTGTACTCGTAGTAGATGCTTGCGTACCGACAGTGTCTGACTCTGCTTTTTTATCGATATCCTGTGTATCTGGCTTTACGTTATCTAAACCTGAGGGGGCTGTATCTGTTGGGTAGTTTTGTGTAGAAGCCTCAGCCACAGCTGTATCTGTTTCATCAACGGATTCTTCGGGTATATCTGTTATAGCGTTTTCTTTTACATTATCTAAATTATTGGCAACATCCACAATTTTTTCATCACTTGCTACAGCACGTTTGTTAATAAAATCATCGATGACTTTTTTAAGGCGCTGCTCTACTGTGTGGCTTACTATTGTGTTTTTTGTCTCTAGTCGACAACCACCAGGTAATAAATTATCGTCGGTATAATAATTGAATTGCTTTTCTGACTGATCCTTAAGATGAGACTCAACTAAGGTAATATCTTTGGGGTTTAAATACAGTGAGAATTTATCACTGCCCGTTGGCACTGAATTAATTGCCTCATCGACAAGTTTAATTATTTGCGAGCTATCGAGCTCAAGCTCACGCAGTACTACTGCTTGGGTTAGCTGGCCAATCATATCAACCATAATTATCTCTAACTTTTTACGCTCGCTTTGTAGCGGAATTAATAGCGCTTCAATAATGTGTTCTACACGCTCACAACGCTCTACTACTTTTTCGTCGGCTTTATCTAGCCCCGTCTGATAGCCTTTTTCTTCGCCCTCTTCTTGGCCAACGTCGAGACCTTTTTTGTAACCTGCCTCAAAGCCTTCTTTTTCGGCGGCCTCTGTAATTTCACGTAGTTGGTCGGCTGTAAGTGGCTTAAAGGTTTCTTCTATCGTCTCAACGACTTCAATAGATTCACCAGCGGCCTCATCAACAGGGCCTGTTTTTCTGGGTTCTTTGTTTTTTCTAAACCGTTGTTTTTTTCGCGCGCGTGCTTCTTTTTCGACGGAGGACATTAATCGATCAGACGTTACATGAGGCAGTGACCAGCTTTGGTAGTCTTGTGAGTCTACCTGCTTGGTTGCTTCTGTTATTGGATCTGTTGGTTCTGATGTCATCAATTTGATATCACTAGTGAATGGTTAGCGTGAGAATAAATACTGGTAAAATTTTACAGCATTTGCTCACCGCTACCCCCAAGAATAATTTCGCCGGCATCGGCCATACGCCGCGCAATAATAAGAATTTCTTTTTGCGCACCCTCAACTTCCGATAATTTAACAGGGCCTTTTGCCTCTAGATCATCACGCAGTAGTTCCGCTGCGCGGCTAGACATATTCGAGAATATTTTTTCTTGAAGATCGCTCTCAGCACCTTTAAGTGCAACAATCAACAGCTCAGAAGACACCTCACGCAGTAGTGCCTGTATACCACGGTCGTCAACATCACGAAGGTTGTCAAATACAAACATAAGGTCTTGAATTTGTGTGCCGGTTTCTTCGTCCATTTCTTTAATGGCTTCGAGTAGTTCACCTGCAACGCTACTATCGAGGTTATTGACAATTTCGGCAGCACATTTGTAACCACCCATTGTTGTTGTTTGTGAACCCGCATTACCTGCAAATTGTTTTTCAAGAATATCGTTAAGTTCTTGTAACGCGCTAGGTTGTACTGTATCCAGTGAGGATACGCGCATCATAATGTCGAGCCTCACGTTATCACTAAAGTACCCCATAATCTCTGCCGCTTGATCCGAGTCTAAGTAGGCAATCACAATGGCTTGAATTTGTGGGTGTTCGTTACGAATGATATCGGCAACGGAGCGTGGCTCCATCCATTTAAGCGTATCTAAGCCTGTCGTGTTTCCACCTAATAAAATACGGTCAATTAACCCGTGGGCTTTATCTTCGCCGAGGGCACTGACTAACATGTTGCGAATATAATTATCAGCCCCGACACCCAAGCCTGTTAACGTGCGCACTTGCTCCATAAAGTTACCCATAACACCGTGCACTTGTTCCTGCTCGATATTGGATAATTTACTCATTGCGGCACCCACACGCTGTACTTCTTTGGGCCCCATATGTTTGAGTACTTCGGCAGCATCGGCCTCACCTAGTGTGAGTAACAATATTGCTGCTTGCTCTACGGGTGGAATAGCTAACGCTGTACCTTCACTCATTCTTCATTAATCCATCGTTTAATCACTTGTGATACTCGACCTGGGTCCTCGGCAACTAGCCCTTTAATACTATTGAGCATATGTTCGTAGCTTTCCTCAGGCCCTGGTAAGGCCAATGCTTCTCCACCGTGTAGTGTTACTGTCTCGTCCGACAGCTCATCAAATGAACCAAGACCCGATGCCTCCAGTGCAGCTAATTGTTTGGCCTCTTCGTCTTCTTTGGCTTGTGAGCCAGTACTTGCGAGTGTTTTAAGGATGGGGCGCAATAGGCCTAAAAAGATAACCAATACCACTAATACACCAGCAAAGGGTTTAACCAGTGACACTAACCATGGCTCCTGCCAGAATGGAATCTCTTCACTGAGTATATCGTCGGTTGTATCGAGAAATGGCGTGTTAATGATATTGACGCTATCACCCCTTGCCGCTGAAAAGCCCACTGCATTTCTGACTAAAATCGCAAGGCGCTCTAGTTCGTTCTCGCTCCAGGTTTCGTAAGTTACTTCTCTCGTTTCTGGGTTTGTGACCATTTTGTCATCAATAACGACAGCGACGGTTAGTCGACGAACCTGCCCCACTTGCTGTTTGGTATAGCTAACGGTGCGGTCTAGCTCAAAGTTACGTGTTGCTTGGCTACGTGTGTTAGACGGTGGCGCAGGTGCGGCCTCACCATTTTGTGCTAAAGCTTGCTCTGGAGCCTCTGCATTACCTGGAGGCTGGTTGGTTAAAGCCCCTGGAATACCAGCAATACCCGAGCCTGAGCGCTGCTCATCGAGTGTTTGCTCGCTTCTCATGGCCGGCAAATCTGGGTTAAACATCTCTTCGGCTTGCTCGACCTCACTAAAATCAACATCGGCAGCGACTTCGGCTCTATAGCGATCTATACCTATAATTGGGTCAAGTATGCTGCGCACGCGATTGTTAATAGAGTCTTCTATTTGGCTGGAATATTCAAGCTCCTGTAGCGCTTTAGCAATTTTAGGGTCTTCATCACCTGTTGAAAGTAGATTACCTTTTTGATCAACAACAGTCACATTAGAGAGCTGTAGTTCTGTAATACTTGAAGCCACAAGATTAGATATTGCCCGAACTTGATCTCCTTTAATTCCGCGTCCTGGGTATAATTCTAAAAAGACAGAGGCTCTTGGTTCGCGTGCATCACGTACAAATACAGAGGCCTTAGGAATGGCCAAGTGAACGCGTGCGCCACGTATGCTGTTCATGCTTTTAATGGTACGTGCAAGCTCGCCCTCTAGGCTACGACGGTAACGTGCGGTCTCCATAAATTGGCTAGTACCTAAGGGCTGTTCTTTGTCGAGTAATTCAAACCCTTGCGATGAATCCCCTGGTAGGCCAAGTGCGGATAACTTCATACGCGCTTTATGAATTTCATCTGCTGCAACTAATAGAGTACCCGAGCGCGTATCTACCTTAAACTGAATATTATTGGTCTCTAATATTTCGATAACTTCGCTTGAGTCAAGTCGATCAAGGCCCGCATAAAGTGGGCGATAATCCTCGCCCATGGTCCATAACACCACAGCAAAACCAATGGCGACACTGGCCGCTAGGGCGACCATTAAACCCGCTTGCCTCAATAAATTAAGATTATTAAAGCCTTCGACAAGGTCACTGGTAGAGCGATCTTTTTTGACAGAATCCGATGCTACATCATCGGCCATAGTACTTGCTGCACTCATGTTTTTGCTCTTCTTAATTGTTGTGTTGGCTGTCGTTTATCATGTGTATCTTGGGTTTTATATTTAGCGCAATGACAGTACGAAATAACTTATACAGGCATGTTCATAATGTCGCGATAAGACTCAACTACTCGGTTTCGGACCTGCAACATACTTTGAAAGGCAACACTGGATTTTTGTGAAGCGATCATAACGTCGGTAATATCAACGCCGCTTTGCCCTTGCTCAAAAGCTGTCGCCATCGCACCGGATGCTTTTTGTAAACTATTTACAGAATTAACGCCCTGCTCCATTATCTGACTAAAACTTGGCGCTTGGTTAACAGGTTGTAGTGGTGAGCGACCATTTGTTGGCTGAATATCGGTCCCTTGAACAGGACTAAACGCTTGTGTTTGTGCTTTAAGTGAGCGCATCTCAAGTAATACGCGGTTTACATCCATTCTGTCAGAAATCATGGTATTTCCTCTTAGCCACTTTTGCCTCTACATTGATGTATGAGATGACAATATTTTGGCTTAAATTAGAATTTTTTATTTACAAAGAGTTAAATAGCACAAACTAGGCCAATTTTTGACATATCTAAAATAAAGTGGGAAGTAGCAAATAGAAATGGGGAAATAAATAAAAAGGAATACTGCAAAAGGAAACTTATTCCCAAAAAGAGTTAAGGGAAAGTTGAAGGAGAAAAATATAAAAGGCTGCAAAGGCTACTATCTTAAACAATAATAGCCGTTAGCAGATTGACAACACCCTAACTTAAAAGTGCTGTATTAATAACGAATACTTAGCCGCTTTGATCAGAAATCGAAATCAAATTCCTTGATGTCTTTCTCTAGGTTCTTTTCCTCTAACATTGACTCTAAACGCCTACGTGCGTCTATAAAAGGGGTATGAGATGCTGCAATGCTATCCGCCGTGGCATCAGGACCAATATTAGAAAAATCCTCGTCGAACCCTAAAAACTCCTCATCGGACATTGATGTTGAAGAAGATGTTAAATTACTCATAGTCACTCCTTAAAGATCAAAAAGTCATTAAACAAGTTATTATCAAATCTTTTTAAGCTCTATTAGCTAATCGCTCTACACCATTAAATTTACGCTATTTTATAAAATTAAGATGACAAAATTATTAATAAATAGCTATATTTTAAACGGTCAAATTGTCATCAGATTATGCATATTTTAAGGGTTTATTTTTAATAGTTTATAAAAAAAATTCAAGAAATATTTTATATATTTTTTACAAAAACCCTCTTTATAATATTTTTTTATACTCTTTTAATTACACATTACTCATTGTTATAAAGATATTTACGCTAAATCCATTGCCTCTTCTAAATTAAGTCCAATTTCTCGCATTTTAGCAAGCTTGTAACGTAGTGTTCTCGGGCTAATACCTAGGCGCTGTGCCGTATTTTTTCGGCTGCCTTTCTCCTCTTTGAGTGTATCGACAATAATTTCAAATTCGCGTTGTTTTAAATCGTCCCCCAATTGCGTTGGTTTGTTTAAGGCTCCCCCTTCGCGTGAAAGCTCTACCACAGAATTGACCGGCGATATTTCTGTACTGCCTATATCCCGTACCCCATCTAGGTCATTGATTTTTTGAAACGGTGTCACAGATAGCGCCTGCGACTGCATACTCGCTAAGAGATCAAGACCCAGATCCTCTTCGGTAATTAGCGTGCCTGTTTGTAATATCATAGCCCGCTGCATGACGTTGTCTAGCTCACGAACATTGCCTGGCCAACTATAATTAAATAACGCTAACTGCGCTGATTCATCGAGCGCCATACCAGTACGGCTTTGTTTAAGCGCATGCTTTTGTAATAGCCTACTGGCCAAAGGTAATATATCTTCTCTGCGCTCACGTAGTGGCCGCCACTGCAAAGGTAAAACACTTAGGCGGTAATATAAATCTTCTCTGAACTTACCTTCGCTAATTTGTGTTTGCATATCTCGGTTAGACGTTGCGATAACACGCACATTTAACGGTATAACTTTTCGGCCACCTAAGCGCTCAACTTCTTTTTCTTGTAATACGCGTAATAATTTTGCCTGTAAACCCATATCCATTTCTGATATTTCGTCAAGCAATAAAGTACCACCATTTGCTTGTTCAAATTTACCCGGAGCACTGGCATACGCTCCCGTATAAGCGCCCTTTTCGTACCCAAAAAGCATCGCTTCTAACATGTTTTCTGGAATAGCTGCACAGTTAATCGCAATAAATGGTTTTTTAACCCGTGGCGATTTTTGGTGAATATATCGCGCTAACACTTCTTTACCTGTACCGGATTCGCCAATAATTAATACCGTCGAATCGGTTTGAGCCATACGACTCGCCAATTGTAATAATTGCTGGCTATTAGCCGATTTGGCGATGGGCTCATCATTCATAATGTCTTCACGGCCATCGAGCTGTTTGGCAACAATATCAACCAGAGCCTTTGGCTCAAACGGTTTGACTAAATAATCAATGGCTCCATTGCGAATAGCATCGACAGAATCACGAATGCTTGCATAAGCTGTAATTAATAACATGGGGATATGCGCATAGTCACTTTTTACTTGCCGCAACAGGTCGTGGCCGCTCAATTTTCCCATATTGACATCGGAGACAATCATCGCAATGTCGTTTTGATTGGCAAGGATCTCTAACGCAGCCTCAACATTAGCAGCACCAATAGAAGGGTAATCGGCTAAGGTTAAGGTATCCTGTAATGCTTCTCTCAAGGATGGATCGTCTTCGACGACTAATACTTTTGGAATCATTTCAGTTGGGTTGTCTTTTAGTGCAAGACTCATGACTAGTCTTCCTTATCATCTCTTTTTAAATTAGGCTTACTATTACTAGATATAAAATAATAGATATAGAACTTAGCGACAAAGCGGTAAGCTTAAACGGGCACAAGCACCACCCTCGTCTCGATTACTGAGCGAAAAACTACCGCCGTGAGATTGCGCCACAATACGTACAACCGACAGGCCAATGCCTGTACCTTGCTCTTTAGTGGTAAAAAACATAGCGTTTAAGTTTTCTTTAATGGCAGGGTCAACGCCTTCGCCATTATCTAAAATAGTAATATGTAACTGGTGCTCGTTACGTTCAAAACGAATGCTAATATCAGCAGGCTCTTTGGAGGCTTGCAGGCTATTGTTTACCAAGTTTAATAGTGCACCACTCACCGCATCTAAATTGCACCGAATGGCACAATCATCGGTTAAGTGTTGCCAATGGCAGTTGGCTTTATAAGCCTTAATGGGCATTTCAATAGCCTCAGCTAAGCTCTTTTGTAACTGATCAACACTGACTTTATCGGTAATAGGTACATCGCCTTTTACAAACAGCAACATATCCCGCACTTGTCGCTCCATATAATTGAGGCGATTAACTAGCTTATGGGAAAACTCACCACGCTGAGTTGGCTGGATATCATCTCGACAAAGATGATTGGCATAAAGCATTGCAGATGATAGTGGCGTTCTTACTTGGTGAGCCAGTGTAGAGACCATTTTCCCCAGAGCAGATAGGCGTTCATTGCGGCTGAGTTCTGCTTGTAAATTACGTGTTTCTGTTTGATCTGTCAGCAGGATTATCTGCCCCTCTTCACCCAGTGAACGGGTAACAATACTCATTCGGCGCCCTTGGTGGTTAGACACCTCATGCCCATCGTCGTCTTTAGGTACGATGCATGTTTGAATGACCTCACGCCATTTACAACCTTGTAGATTAGGCTTTAACAATGACTCTGCCGTTGGGTTAGCTTCAATGATAAAGCCGTGTTTATCTAAAACAACAACACCACCAGGTAATACATTGATTAGCACTTCTAAGCGATGTGCCAGTTGCTCTTTCTCTTTAAGCTCATCAATACGCTGCTCGCTGACGGTATCTAACTCTTCGGTTAAATCCATTACTTGCTGTTCAAGGTGTTGATAAGAGTCGGCCAATTGATGAGATAACTGATTAAACACTTCAAAGGTATTTTGTAATTTTTCAGGCGCTTGGGTAACGGGCACCCCATTTGATTTTGTTTGGGGTGTCAGGAATACCTGAGGGTTAGTTATCGCTTTTTTTTGTTCAACAATATTTTGTGCTTGTGCCATGGAGTATTTACACCTTTTTGACTCTTAAGAGACTTATAGGTGATATATAGCAAAGCTAATGCCAATATTATTTAACCAATAAATTCAGTGACTTATAAAGCCTAATTATTCTACCCACTATTTTGCGACAAAAAAATGGCAAGTTTATAGCCATGTGTTTACTTATTTATACAACAGTAAATTGAATATCATTCAGACATGGTAAAAATATTCAACTATACTTATTTGAAGGATAAGTTTTACAGGGGGTCTAAGGATAATACTACAGGAGGTTTAAAAATAAGTTTTATAAGAGCCTTTTATGCATAACTACAAAAATAGTTCAAACGGCCTCACATTAGTCGAATTGATGATCGTTATTGCATTGATTTCTATTATTTCTGCAGTGGCCATTCCCTCTTATATATCCCATATAGAAGAAGTTAAAATCAATAAAACAATTGAAAAGATACGTGTTATGGAGCTTGTTATCAACGCCCATGCCTTCGCCAATGATGGTGTTTTTCCCACCGATTTAGCGGAAGTTAGTTTAAATGGTGCAAGGGACCTTTGGGGCAACCCCTTTGGTTATTTGAATATTGCTCAGGCTAGAGGTAATGGAGGAAATAGAAAAGATCGTAATTTAGTGCCTATTAACTCCGATTATGATCTGTATAGCAATGGGCCCGATGGCCGAAGCGTTGGGCCATTAACAGCTCAACCAAGTCGGGACGATATAGTTCGCGCTAATAACGGAAGGTTTGTAGGAGTCGCTGAAGATTACTGAGTTAAATAAAAAACTGACGATATTTAGCAGTAAATTAGCACAGAAGATTTTGGTATTTTTTGTTCTGGCTTCATTTATACCATTACTAATAGGGTCTTTTGTCTCTTATTATCACGTCCAAAAAATTATTAAGACCGACACGATTAATAAATTACAAAGCATCTCCAAGGAATATGGCCTATCACTATTTTCTCGGCTAAAACTGGCAAAAGATACACTAATTAATAATGCCGACGAGCTACTCGACAAGAACACACTATCCCTTGTGCAAAACAATGTCTCTCCATACTTTAGCTCTGTGGTTATACATCCACTTATCGGAGAGCCAACAGTACTATGGGGAGATAAAAACGACAACTTTGAGCACGAAGTAATTAATACCGGCAGCCAACTTGTAGCAGTTAAAAATTCTGAAAGAAAACACAGTATTTACATTCTGTTAAAGAATGGGATTTACGGAAAGGTTAACTCAAAATATTTATGGGATGCCAGCACTATCGCCGATGAGGCCCAATTATGCGTAACAACCTTTGACAGTGGTGTTTTATTTTGTAATGAGCATATCAGCAGTGCTTATCTCACAAGAATCACAGAAGCGATCGACTCAGAAGATTCACGAAAAATAGCATCAATTGACGAAAACTCATTATCAACTCATTGGTCTTTATTTATGGATCATGAGTTTAATATAGACGACTGGATTATAATTGCTTCTCAGAATTCGCATACGGCAAAAAAAAGAAGTGAAGCTTTTAGAAACACATTCCTTCCTTTAATTCTATTTTCGCTATTGCTTGTTGTATTTTTATCCTCCGTTATTATTCGAAAAAACTTAGATATTATTCGCCAACTAATTGATGGAACTCGAAAAATACTGAACAATAATTATGATAGTGCGATAAAAATTAATAGCGATGATGAATTTGGCGAGCTTGCAGTATCTTTTAATGAGATGGCCAGCGGCCTTAGAAACATCAATACTGAATATCAACGATTTTATAAAATAGATCAGCTCATTCTATCTTCTAGTGACTCTGAGGAAATTGTAAAAAGTATTATTCACTGTTTAGCCGCAATAATTGATTGCGAGTCTGTTATTTTTATTAATACTAAAAGAGCCATACTCTCTCTGGATGAGTTTTATTACTATTCAAAAGATAAAAACAGCCATCACGATTTAATAACACCAAAAGATGACATAACAGAGACAAACTTACAAAAAATCAACTTAAGTAATAGCGAAATTGACTACATTAATACGTCTATCGGTAAAGCATTTCCACCTAACCGCCTTAAAATAAAAGAAATCAATAATATAGAGCATCAGCATCTTAAAAAACGCTTATCCGACAGGGAAAACTTAGCCTGTGTAATACCTATTTCTCACGATTCAAAAAGCTGGACATATATTATTGCCACATTTGACGATCAAATAGTCAATCACTTTACGAAGTCAAAACTTATTAATTTTTCTCACCGTGTTGGGGTTGCCTTTGAAGCATTGAACAGAGAATCAATGTTGTCACACCGTGCAAATTATGACAGCTTAACCAATTTACCTAATCGCTCACAGACAAGTGTTTTATTTGAAAAAAAACTGTCAAGCCTGAATAAAAACAACACTGCTTTTGCTTTTTTATTTATTGATCTCGATGGTTTCAAACTAATCAATGACAACTATGGTCATAATATGGGTGATAAGCTACTCAAAGCCTTTACTGCCCGTGTACATCTATTATTAAATAATGATGAATGTCTATCTCGCTTAAGCGGTGATGAATTTATCGTGATTACCCAACCCACTCAAGCTGCCTCTTTGCCGATAGTAATCGAGGTGCTTTGCAAGCGCCTAATTAAAGAAATACAGCAGCCATTCACTATCGATAATAAAGTATTAACTATTGGTAGTAGTATTGGAATCTCAACAATTCCCGATAGCTGCGACACTTACGAAACCGCACTCAGGTATGCCGATATTGCCATGTACTTTTCAAAAAATAAGGGCGGTAATCAATACACTGTCTATGAATATGGTATGAGCGAATATATAGTCAAACAAAATATACTTGAAAAGGATCTAATAAAAGCCATTGAGCACCGAAAAATAGAGGTTTACTTCCAGGTCAAAGTAGATGCACAGAAAACAGGAATCAACATTTCCGGCTTTGAATCACTATTTCGCTGGACACACAAAACCTACGGCTCTATTTCTCCCATAGCAGCAATAGATATAGCAGAAAAGACGGGGGCCATTCACAAACTTGGACAACTAGTGTTTGAAATGAGCATTAGCCAATGGCAACAATGGCTAGAAAAAGGTTACAACGTGGGTAATATATCCATCAACGTATCGCCAGACCAACTTGTTCGGGATGATTTTATTGAGTTTATTACAAGTACTGTAGAACGCTTTCCTCTTGTGACTTATTCAATGATTGAATTAGAAATTACTGAAAGCGTTATGATTAACGATAAGCAAAAGTCACTATCTATGTTGCAAGACATAAGAGATCTGGGAATTAAAATAGCCATTGACGATTTTGGCACTGGCTATTCGTCTCTTTCTTATCTGCTAGATTTACCGGCTACAACATTAAAAATCGATCGCTCTTTTATTATCAAAATAGAGCAAGATAAAAATGCTTTGGCCCTACTTACGTCGTTGATTAGTCTCGGTAAAAGTATGGGGTACGTTATAGTAGCGGAAGGGGTAGAGACAACAAAGCAGGCCGAATTTTTAGCCCAATGCGACACGGACCAACTACAAGGGTATTTGTTTAGCAAACCCTTACCTAGTCAATTAGTTGAGCAGCGCTTCTTTAATACACTACCCAACTAAAACTTCTGATAAATTAATATTGATTAGCACCAATAATTTCAATATCTGCACTATTAACAAGCTCTGATTGCCATGCTCTTAATTCAGATGAAACCGACGCTTGAGTCAATGAGAGACGTGCACCGCGCTTCTCTTCTTCGCTCAGTGAAGAAAAATCGGCATTATTTACATTATTAAGTGATACTAAAACATAATCATTGTTCGCTAAATAAAGCGACGATGTAACAGGTGTTTGCTCTGAGCTAGGTTTAGCTAATGTAAATACATGACTAACAAGCTCTGCATCAATACTACGAGTTTCACGCGTAATATTGTTCTCGCTATTTACGATCAAGCTATTGTCTTTAGCAATCTCATCTAAACTTTTACCCGCCGCTAATGCAGATTGCAATTCTTCAGCTTGCTCAGCTAGTTGTTTTTTCGCGCGTTCAATTTTTAGTTGGGCAATAATGTCTTGAGACTTTTCATCTAATGTTTGTGTACGCACAGGCTCATGCTTGGTTAGCTTAACAACAACAGCATGACCAGGTGATAACTCCAGTACCTCACTAGAAAAACGTTCTAGTAATACTTGATCACTAAAAGCTGCACCGACAACACGCCCATCACTCAAAACAGCATCGCTGCCACCACTACGCGTAAATAAGCCCGTCTCGCCAAGGGGTAAACCTAACTGCTCGGCAACCTCTGCTAAGCTCTCCGCGTTATAAGCTAAGTCGTTTAACTCGGCTAGCCTTTCAACAAATATTTGCTCGGCTTCGACAGTTTTTAACTCAGCCTCAATACGGTCTTTACTCTCTTCGAAAGAAGGGCCACTTTCTGCACCTCCGATGACCTCGACTAATTTAATAAAGTGAGTCGCACCATCGATAACGATTGGCTCTGACACTTGACCTACTTGCAGGTTCTCAAGCGCGGTTTCGAAGGCAGGAGGGAATACTGTACCATCGGAGATACCAAGGTTACCTCCTGTTTCTTTACTGGCAAAGTCATCACTGTATTGTAGTGCGAGTTCTGCAAAGTCTACCGAGCCATCAGCAAGTTTTTCTTGCACTGTGGCTATATTGGCCTCTGCTTGCTCGTTATCGCCATCTACCATAATGTGTGCGGCTTCACGCTCGACACTTGAGTTTTCTCGACGCTCTTGATCGAAACGCAGTTGAACGTCTTCAACTGCTACAGAAATATCCGATGTAAGGTCGCTCACTCGTAGTTCAATAAACTCAACCGCAACTTGCTCTTGGGTGTTGTATGTACCTTTGTTGGCTTCATATTCTTTTTCGATATCATCATTGGTAACAATGATAGATTCGGGTAAGTCCGCAATAGGCAGTGATACCCACGAAAAATCACGTGTTTGGCGCGATAAGCCATATAAACGCTCTAGCTCTTGCTCTGTTATAAAGCTCGAGCTATTCAATGCACCACTCAATTGCTCTGCAGCTAGGGTTTGTCTCAACTCATTGCGATAAGCAGCAGGGCTATAGCCAGAGCTGTAAAGGGCTTGCCTAAAGGCATCAGCATCAAAGCGACCATTTAGTTGAAACTGTGGTTGTTGCGTAATAAAGGTATCTATCTCAGCATCACCGATTGTCATACCCGAGGTTACTGCTTTATCGAGTACTACACGGTTTCTAATCAAGTTTTGTAACACGGGCCCACGTAGGCGGTCGTCGGATAAAAACTCAGGAGGTAAGCTTCCACCCAGTTGTGCTTGTAGTCGCTGTCTCTCTTGTTGCAGCGCAATTTGTAATTCTCTCTCTGATATTTTATTGCCATTCACCTCAGCAGCATCGGCAAAGTCTTGGCCATAGTGACCACCAGTACCTGATAGATCAACCAAGCTAAGCGCCATAATTAAGCCTAAAAAACCAACGATAACTATCGCTATCGTGCCTTTCATGTTTTCGCGCATACTTTGGAGCATGTTCAACCTCAAATCAGAATATATGTTAGGGGGTATTGGTGATGTAAATCTTAAATAGCCTCTAAATAAGCCGTGAATAGTTTTTCGAGGGCTTGAGTAACTGGACTTTGGTTGAAGATTTTGCAATATCACTATTGTCTTCAATCTTCGCCCAAATCAGGCTATTAGCCTTCTCCGCAAACTCTACTCAGACTTTTCAGGGATCTATTAGCTTACTGACCTATTTTTTTACAAATTGTTCACCGTACAACGGTTATACCAAAATTATACGATTTAAATAGCGTTATGGTAAACCTATGTATCAAATCTATCTCTCAAAATAGGAAAGGCGTACCTTTTGGCACGCCTTTTACGTTAACTAACTGGTAATAAGCTTAGCTATTGACTGCGTCTTTTAGTGATTTACCTGCTTTAAAGCTAGGTATTTTTGCTGCAGCAATTTGTATTGGTTGTCCTGTTTGTGGATTACGCCCAGTTCTTGCAGCACGGTCCTTAACAGAAAATGTACCAAATCCTACTAGTGCAACTGAGTCGCCCTTTTTTAAGGCTCCTTCAATAGACTCGATCACAGCATCTAATGCGCGACCTGCAGCTGCTTTAGGAATATCTGCAGACGCAGCAATTGAATCAATTAGTTCGGCTTTATTCACAATTCACCCCTTTTGGTATTTGTTGTTCTAATTATATAAACGTACGTTTAGTAAAACGCTTATTTTGTTTAATGTTTGTCTGTATTGCTATAGTTTTATCGGATTTTTTAAAAGAATTTATCGTTATAGTTATCTTAAAACTACCCCATTACCCCATCTTCATTTGCAACTACCGCATTTGCCAAGATACTCCCATATCAGTGCTATAGATACGTATTTAAAAGACGAAGACAATAAAGAAGTGGTTTTATACCAATTGCCTGCATGAGGGTCAAGCAAGCATTTACAAATAGGGGTACAAACTCTACATAGTCTGCTAAAAACTGCCCAATTAGTGATAATCGGGCAAGATTTAATCACTAATGCTTAACACCTGGATTATCTGCAGATTGCCGTGCCTTTGCCTCTAAAGCGCTATATTCGTCATCCGATAACGGTGTTGGCATAGATTGAAGCGCTATTTCTAATACTTCATCGACCCATTTCACAGGCTTAATTTCCAGATCCTGAAGAATATTTTCTGGGATTTCTTTTAGGTCCCGTTGGTTCTCTAAAGGGATCAAAATCGTCTTTATACCGCCGCGATGTGCAGCCAATAGCTTTTCTTTAAGGCCACCAATACGCAATACCTCACCACGGAGTGTAATTTCACCTGTCATGGCCACATCGGCACGTACGGGTATACCCGTTAACACTGATACCAGCGCCGTACACATAGCAACACCGGCACTAGGGCCATCTTTGGGGGTTGCACCCTCAGGAACGTGTATATGAATATCAAAACGCTCTGAGTAGTCGGGAGCAATACCCAGTATTTGTGAGCGTGAACGTACAACGGTTAAGGCTGCCTGGATGGACTCTTGCATAACATCACCCAAGGAGCCGGTTTTCACCATACGGCCTTTACCCTGTATCGCCGATGCTTCAATCGTTAGCAATTCACCCCCCACCTGCGTCCAGGCAAGGCCAGTTACTTGACCCACTTGGTTTTCTTGCTCGGCAACGCCATAGTCAAATTTACGCACGCCTAAAAAGTCTTCTAGGTTAGTTTCATCAACATTGAGTGTCGTGAGGCTTTTATCTTTAATGAATCGTTTGATGGCCTTACGAGAGATCTTTGCGATTTCACGATCAAGGCCACGTACGCCCGCTTCGCGCGTGTAATAACGCACAATATCGCGTATAGCACTATCATCAACCAATAATTCGCTCTCTTTTAAGCCATTGTTTTTTTCCTGCTTAGGAATCAAATATCGCTGTGCAATGTTAATTTTTTCGTCTTCGGTATAACCAGGTATACGGATAACTTCCATTCGATCTAACAATGGGCCTGGGATATTCATAGAGTTTGAGGTACAAACGAACATCACTTCAGACAGGTCGTAATCAACCTCTAAATAGTGGTCGTTAAAGGTCGAGTTTTGCTCGGGATCAAGAACCTCTAAGAGTGCAGATGCAGGGTCACCTCGATGATCCATACCCATTTTATCAATTTCGTCTAATAAAAATAGTGGGTTTTTAACACCTGCTTTTGACATTTTTTGAACAAGCTTACCCGGCATAGAACCAATATACGTTCTACGATGCCCACGTATCTCGGCCTCATCTCGCACACCACCTAAGGCCATACGAATAAACTTACGATTGGTCGCTCTTGCAATAGATTCACCAAGCGAGGTTTTGCCCACACCTGGCGGCCCCACTAAGCATAAAATAGAGCCTTTGACCTTTTTAACGCGCGTCTGTACCGCAAGGTACTCAACAATACGCTCTTTTACATCTTCTAAGCCATAATGGTCCTTCTCGAGGATTTGCTCAGCCCTATCGATATCGTTAAACACTCGGCTACGCTTTTTCCAGGGGATACTCACCATCCAGTCAATATATGAGCGCAGTACTGACGCCTCTGCCGACATGGGCGACATCATTTTTAGCTTATTGAGTTCAGAGCTCGCTTTAGTTTTAGCCTCTTTAGTCATGCCAGATTCATCAATCTTCTTGGCAAGCTCATCGGCTTCGTTAACTTCTTCGCCAAGGTCGCCTAGCTCTTTTTGAATCGCTTTCATTTGCTCATTCAAATAGTATTCGCGCTGGCTTTTTTCCATTTGCTTTTTAACACGCCCACGAATTTTCTTTTCTACTTGATTAACGTCTACCTCTGCCTGCATAAATTCAAGAAGGTGCTCAAGCCTATCTTGCTCACTGGACATGTCTAGAATTTCTTGTTTTTGCTCAAGTTTAAGTGCCATGTGAGCAGCGATAGTGTCGGCCAAACGACCGGGCTCTTCAATGCCCGTAAGGGATGTCATTACCTCTGCAGGGACTTTTTTACTCTGCGTTACATACTGCTCAAATTGCTCAAGCACAAGCGCAATTATATCCGACGCTTTTTCCTCATCGACTGTCTCTGCAACTACTGGCTCCACATCGACGCTAACGTAACTCTCATGCTCGACAAGGTTTATTATATTGGCCCTATAACCGCCCTCTACCAGTACTTTGACTGTACCATCAGGTAGTTTGAGTAACTGTAAAATAGAGGCAATAGTACCTGTTACGTACATATCATCTTGGCTAGGGTTGTCTTGAGCAGGGTCTTTTTGTGCAACTAGCAGCACTTGTTTGTCGGCTTGCATCGCAGCGTCAAGCGCTTGAATTGATTGTTCACGTCCAACGAAGAGAGGGATGACCATATGTGGGTAAACAACAACATCTCGCAGTGGTAGCAATGGAAACGTTGCGCTGTTTGCAGTATCGGTTGATTGCACGCCTTACCTCTTTTCTTATTAATCGATTATTTACTGAATATGTGGGGGCTATTAACTAGAATACAACTAAATCGGCACACAGCGAATAATGTGGCCACATTTACAATATATTTAAAGGATTTTCTATATGAGCCACTAGTTAATAGCTGTTTAGTCCTAGGGTAAGACTCTCAAATACCTCTATAAATCCACATATAAGAAAATTTTATTGTCGATACTAAAATGGGCTATTTAATGCATAAACGATTAAATAACCCATTGATGTGTTGCTATAACTATTACTATTGGTAGCAGTTTGTTATCTGCACAGGATACTATTCTTCAGGTGCTGCCTTTTGCTGAATGCCGATATTGTCGTAAACCAATAAAGGCTCTGATTCGGCATTAATGACACCCTCGTCAACAATCACTTTAACAACCCCTTCCTCAGAAGGAATTTTATACATTGTCTCTAACAACACTGCCTCCATAATGGAGCGAAGGCCACGAGCACCAGTTTTGCGCATCATAGCTTTTTTGGCAACCGCTTTAAGTGCATCTTCACGGAAGTCAATTTCAACGTCTTCCATTTCAAATAACTTTGTATATTGCTTGGTTAATGAGTTTTTAGGCTCAGTTAAGATTTGCACCAATGCATCTTCATCAAGCTCTTCGAGTGTTGCAATCATTGGTAGACGGCCAACAAACTCAGGGATTAGGCCATAGGTAACAAGGTCTTCTGACTCTAACTCTTTAAGAGATTCACCAATATTTTTATTGGTTTTACTGGTCACTGATGCACCAAAACCAATACCGCCTTTTTCGGAGCGGTTTTGGATAACTTTATCAAGTCCTGCAAATGCACCACCACAAATAAACAAAATGTTTGAAGTATCCACTTGCAAGAACTCTTGCTGAGGATGCTTACGACCACCTTGAGGGGGTACAGAGGCAACCGTACCTTCAATAAGCTTAAGTAGTGCTTGCTGAACGCCTTCGCCTGACACATCGCGTGTAATTGATGGATTATCACTCTTACGTGAAATTTTATCGATCTCATCAATATAGACGATGCCCTGCTGGGCTTTCTCTACATCGTAATCGCATTTTTGTAGCAATTTTTGGATGATGTTTTCGACATCTTCCCCTACATAACCCGCTTCAGTCAGCGTGGTGGCATCAGCAATAGTAAAAGGTACATTAAGTAGACGTGCTAATGTCTCTGCCAATAGTGTTTTACCACTACCTGTAGGGCCTACTAATAAGATATTACTTTTACCAAGTTCGACCTGATCTTTATCTTTAGAGCGGTTTTCACCAAAGCGTAGGCGTTTATAATGGTTATATACAGCAACCGCTAAAACGCGCTTCGCACGTGGCTGCCCTATAACATACTCATTAAGTGTATCTGTTATTTCAACGGGTGTTGGTAACTTTTCAGAGGTACCCTCTGAGCTACCAGATTCTTGAATCTCTTCACGAATAATATCGTTACATAAGTCGACACATTCGTCACAAATGAATACTGAGGGCCCTGCAATTAATTTGCGGACCTCGTGTTGACTCTTGCCGCAAAACGAGCAATAGAGCAACTTACCATTATCATCACCACCATCTTTACCGTGATCGGCCATTTTCGTACCTAACTATTTGTTGACTTGTTAAACTCATTTAACTTAGTTTAAGTGTTACCCTAAATTCTAATCTAGTAATATAACCTTTACTAGTTCCTCTTCATACCCGTCCACTATTGCAATATACGCCCTAGTTAGTTCCAGCTATCATCTTATGTGACAGTTATTGGGGGGATATGTGCCATTTTAAAGGGCAATAGACTAATTTTATCTAAAAAGCCTCTATAACCTAATAATTTGCAAACGGCTCAATTAACGACTATCTATAATTTTAGTCGCTAATTGATTATATGCACAGAAACTTATTTTAAAATTGCCTAGCAACCACTAAAAATGCCTATACAGCAAGTTATGAGCTCACTCGATGAGTTAATACCTCGTCTATTAGGCCATATTCTTTAGATTCTTCTGCGCTCATGAAGTTATCACGCTCGGTATCGCGTGCAATTTCATCAACACTACGACCTGAATGCTTTGCCATCAATTCATTGAGGTTTTTGCGTATTTTTAAGATTTCTTCGGCTTGTATAGAGATATCCGTTGCTTGTCCTTGAGCACCGCCGCTGGGCTGATGGATCATTGTTCGTGCATTAGGCAGGCAAAAACGCTTACCTTCGGCACCGGCATTAAGCAGAAAGGCACCCATACTACAGGCCTGACCAATACACATGGTACTTACATCGGGTTTGATAAATTGCATGGTATCGTAAATAGATAAACCAGCAGTCACTGAACCACCGGGTGAATTTATATAGAGGTGAATTTCTTTATCTGGATTTTCAGCTTCCAAGAATAACAGCTGAGCAACGACTAAATTCGCCATATGGTCTTCTACTTGACCCACTAAAAATATAATTCTCTCTTTAAGTAGACGAGAATAAATATCATAAGAGCGCTCACCCCTTGAGGTTTGCTCGACTACCATTGGAACTAGGGCATTACTCACGGAAGAACCAAATAAATCATTTTGTGCCATAACAACATTATCCTGTTAAAACGAAAATAGGTTATAAGTAGAATCAAAAAAAGATACGTCGATTGAACATTTTATAGATCAAATTAAGACCGAGAAAAACCGCCTATATATGACATATCTAAATCTCAAAAAGTCTATATCGTAACTTGTTTTTATTTAGCTTAACCCTTGATTCAAGAGTATGCCAGTGTTTGGAGTAAATAAATAAAAAAGATTGTTGCTCTATAAGAAAACAACAATCTTTTTTAGGCAGTTGATTAAAACATCAACAATTTGAAGGGTTTAGCAGTAAATAATACGCTACGCTTTAGCAACCGCCTCTTCATAACCAACAGTTTCATCGCTTACTTTAGCTTGCTCAACAATTTGCTCAATAACCATATCTTCAAGTACAACAGACTCAATGCCCGAGAGCATTTGCTGGTTTTGATAGTAATAGTTAACGACTTCCTCTGGCTTATCGTAGCTTGCGGCAGTCTCTTCAATATAAGCACGCACACGGTCTGCATCGGCTTTAATCTCAGAGTTTTTAACAACTTCACCAATAATTAAACCTAATGCTACTCGGCGTTCGGCTTGCTCTTTAAACATTTCGTCTGGGAGTAATGCTTTAAGGTCTAAGTCTGGATTTTGCTGCATACCACCAAACTGCTGCATCATTTGCTCGCGCAAAGTTTGTATTTCTGACTCGACCAATGCTTTAGGTAATTCTACATCATGAGCTTCAAACAGCTTATCCATGACTTCGGCTTTAAGTTTACCTTCAACAGCGCGCTTTAATTCACGCTCCATATTGGTTTTAATTTCGCTACGGAATGTTTCCGCATTGTCACTGCCAAAACCTTTCATGAATTCTTCATTCACTTCTGGCAGTGTCTTTTCTTCAATTTTTTTAACGGTGATAGCAAATTCTACCGCAGCATTTTGAAGCTCTTCGACTTGATAATCTTCTGGAAAAGTCAGTGGAACGACCTTTTCTTCATTCAAGTTCATGCCAACAACACCCGCTTCAAAACCAGGGATCATAGAGTCAGAACCAAGCACTAATTTAAAATCAGCACCTTTACCGCCTTCAAACTCTTCACCATCTTTAGTGCCAACAAAATCGATAGTTACTTGATCACCAAAATCTGCTGCACGCTCAACAACCGCAAAGCTTGCTTGCTGTTCGCGTAGTTTCTCGATGGTAGCATCGATATCGGCTTCGTTGATTTCAGCATTTAAGCGCTTAACTTCGTAATCGCTAAATTCACCAACGCTTACCTCGGGGTATACTTCGATAATAGCAACATACTCAAGGTCTTTACCTTCTTCGATCGAATTTACTTCGATTTTTGGGTAACCTGCAGGACGTACAGACTCTTGCTGAACTGCTTCCATATAAGAAGTATTAATAATATCACTAGCGACTTCTTGGCGTGCGGCTTCACCATATTGTTGCTTAACAACTTTAAGTGGTACCTTACCTTTACGAAAACCATTGATCTTGGCAGTTTTAGCAACTTCAGCCAACTTTTGGTTAACTTTGGTATCAATATCCGCTGCAGGAACAGCAATCGTTAAACGACGCTCTAAGCCAGTAGTCGTCTCTACGGAAACTTGCATCTTAATCCTCTGTATCTTTTGAGAGTGATTGTGTCAAACAATCAATATGAAGGCTATATCTCTATAGGCTATTTGTAACCTTAACAAGCCTGAAAATATGGTGCGGACGGAGAGACTCGAACTCTCACACCTTGCGGCACCAGAACCTAAATCTGGCGTGTCTACCAATTTCACCACGTCCGCTTAAAACTTTTGAAGCGCAAAACTATTTAATTTGCTAAAAAACATCTTAACTTGTTGATTTATAAGAATATCATGCAAGTTAATACTGTCCCTGACTTCAAGGGTTGGCAATTCTGCCACAGGGTGAGTTCAGGTTCAACAAAAACCTGACTTTTAAATTAGAAACTTTAATTTGGGCAGTTTTTCACCCAAATAAGCACCCTCTTATTGGAGATATAGCAACTGAAAAGGCCCATAAACCACTGCAAGAAAATCCTCAAGTTACTCACATAATTAATGGTAGCGCATAGATATCGCCTGTTATTCCATCCAATTGGAGCATATGACTACACCTATTAGTTTAGAGCAGGTATTTCATATCGTTGAAAGAGTATAATATAGGTTCAATTGGCGGCTGCAATACGGAATTGATATCGGCCTTTACCAATTAGCTTGACATCTATTTTTCATTCACCGGAAACACAATACGAATTCTTGAACCTTTTCCTAACTCGGAAGCAGCCGTAATTTTACCCCCATGTGACTCTACAATTTTATAAGAAATAGACATGCCAAGCCCAGCTCCCTCCCCGTTATTTTGAGTCGTATAGAAGGGATCAAATATTTTCTTTAGTGACTCTTTGCTCATACCAACACCCGTATCTTCAAAGACAATAATAATATTATCTCCTTTTTGCTGGGTCTTTATTGTGAGCATACCACCATCGGACATTGCTTGAGCTGCATTAATAATTACATTAAGAAACAGCTGATTAAGCCTAGATGGTGTGAAATTGATACTGGGGTTCTCTCTATATTTTTTAATGACTTCAATATTATTAGGCGAAATATAGCTTGCTGCTGCGCTTAATGAATCATCAATACAGTCATGGATATTAATGCTTTCAGTTTCTTTAGCATCAACTTGAGAAAAGTCTCTTAAGCTATTCACCAACTCCTTGATTTGGCCAAGACCATGTGTACTATCATCTAATAAATTGACCGATTTATGAAAAGACTTAAGTGAATCGCGCCGCTGAAATTCATTCAATAGTTTATGTAAGTATTGAGTTATTTTGGCATTACTACGTTTTGGCGATCGCGCCTCTTCATTTAACACCTTGATTGATGCGATAAGGCTTTCAATGACATTAATATTGTTTTTTACTAGCCCTACATTTCTATCAATATCATCTAAAGGAGCATTAATCTCATTAGCAACAGCTACTACAACCTGCCCTACTGATACCATTTTTTCTGATTGAATCAATTGCTCTTGCGACTCTTTAAGCTCAGCATATGC
This sequence comes from uncultured Pseudomonadales bacterium, assembly GCA_947488935.1. GTDB lineage: Bacteria > Pseudomonadota > Gammaproteobacteria > Pseudomonadales > Cellvibrionaceae > CANLBN01. The sequence goes on along the minus strand of CANLBN010000002.1, from coordinate 189,260 downwards.
ATATTTAACTTTAAGAGAATTTTCTGCAATACTAATATATTTTTTACGTAAGATAACAGTAAAGAAGATAAGCGCGGCTAATAAAACAATACCATAAACAATAAAAGCATTTCTAACATCATTCGAGCCATTTAATAAACTCTTATTATAGTCAGCATACACCTCTGCCAATTCATTAAGTGCTTGGCCTGCTGGCTGTTCTACTGCACTAACAAGGTACTGTTGTGTCCGCAGTTTACGATCAATTATTGTCTTTAAATGCGAGCCAAGCTCAAGTAGTAGTGTCTCGCTGCCAACGTTAATTTTTGATTCATAATTACCAAGCTCTCTTAACTTACTTCTAATCAACTGCTTACTTTCTACATCGTCTTCATCTAATAAATATTTTAAAACTGCATTATTCAACAACTCTAACTCTTTTTTAGTACCTGTGGTATCAGTTTCTTTGACAGCAGTAACAACTTGCTCGCCTAAAATTGGCAAATACTTAGCTGAGTTCGTTAAGACTGAACTATTAGTTTTAAAGTTTTCCACTAAGTCAAACTTAATAACCGACTGCACACTGTATTCGTCAAGAGCTTTTTTTAAAGCGGAATTATTCTCTGCTACTTCCGCCAAGCCATTGTCTTGCAACTCTACGAATTTAAGCCTGAGCGTTGCAACTGCATTAGAGATATTGTCATAATTTTTATCGATACCAAAACGTGATTTGAACAATAAAACATTTAATTCATTATTGAGCGATTCCATTTCACCAATTTGATCAACAACTACGCTCGCATCCGTTTTTTCAGCGCTAATATTTTTCTGATAAGCAAAAACACTAAGCCCCACGCCAATCAAAATGAGAATAACAATTAAAATTATATATTTTTTCATTTATTCACCCCCATCCTTAAGCTCTCCAGGCAATGTTTTTAGAAATTCAACAATTGCGTCCCGATCATCGATAGGAACATCTCGACCTAACTGATATTGAATCATGATCTCAATAGCTTCTTCGATAGTTTCTACAGAGCCATCATGAAAATATGGAGAGGAGTGTACAGCCATACGTAAACTCGGGACTTTAAACACCCGCTTATCCCATTCATTGCGAGTAATATTAAAACGCCCTAAATCATCATCCTTAGCACCACGAAGGCTCGTATCAGCATGAACGCCAAACTTTTGGAACATATTTCCTCCAACATTTGCACCTTGATGACAGCCAACACAGCCAAATGAAATGAAATTTTTGTAGCCTTTTTTAGCTACCTCGGAAATAGCCGATTTATCACCTTGTAAATATTTATCAAAGGGTGAATTAGGTGATAATAAGGTTTTACCAAATTCCCCAAGAGAAAAAGTAATGGTTTCTTCTGATATTTCCCCACCATAAAGACGGTCAAAAGACTCTTTGTATTCAGCATTTTTCGAAAGTAACTTAATAATATCGTCAAAGTTTTTAAATCCCATCTCAAATTCGGTCAGTAGGGGCCCCGATACTTGATGCTGTAAATCAAGCGCCCGACCATCCCAAAATTGTGTGAAATTAAGTACGGCATTGTATACAGTAGGCGAGTTACGCTTACCAAGCTTTCTGTCAACACCTATTGATTTGCTAGCACCATCCACACCATATTTTGCTAGGTTATGGCAGCTATTGCATGAGATTTTTCCATCAGAGGATAAGCTTTTATCAAAAAACAGCTTTTTACCAAGTAATGCCTTGCGCTTGTCGTGCTCAACAGATGTTGGTATTGGAGTAATAAAATCAGTTGCGATCCCTTCCTCTATGACTAAAAATAGACCTACTATTAACAACAACCCTTTTGCCGCCATTTTTGTACCATTTTTTATATGAATTATAATAATTGAGAGAACAAGTAAACTATCGAAGTCTGCATTGAAGGATAATTAACCAAGATATTCTTTATAGTAAAATTAGGTCTGGAAGATTATTTTTATTATAACTTCAAGTTCCACTACTATTATAGAGTACTAAATTTATTATAGGCTACTACGTTCTTTTAAAAAAAACTCTATAAAAATATATTAGCCTTTACAATATGGATAACGAGATTGAGTTAAGCATACTATGGTTATGAAGTCATAATTAATGGTATCTATTGTATTAATTAATTTTAATAACGAACTTATTAATACAAATACTAGTAGAATCAGTAGGTTAAAATTTTAATAATTGCAAGAGTTCGGTAAAACAGATTATCAAGGCCCATAAAGACCCCCAGCAATAATTATTGATTAACTATACTTCCACCTAAGAATATTGGAGCACTTACTTAGCTTTGATATTTTATTTAGATATGCCACTCAGCTACGAATGTTATAGACAATTGCTTTGAAAAGAGCGGTTTTCTTTGGACCTAAGGAGAAGATTAAGCACGCTAACTTAAGGATTCACGATGTATAACCTTACTGAAAATGCGCTAAGCGATTGATTTATATAACCATATTAATAAACATTGATTCGGCAGGTATGACCGTACCTTTGGATGATAGTAACTTCGCCACAAAGGCATCAGGTTCAACAAAAACCTGACTTTTAAATTAGAAACTTTAATTTGGGCAGTTTTTCACCCAAATTAAAGTTAGTTTACAGCACTAAAGCGCCTTAAATTAATGCACTTATACTCTCTCAACAACAGTGGCAATACCCTGCCCTAGGCCAATACACATTGTTGATACGCCCCACTGAACATCTCGGTCTTGCATAGCTGTCAATAAAGTACCGGTAATACGTGCACCCGAACAGCCAAATGGATGTCCAAGCGCAATAGCACCGCCGTAAATATTAACCTTTTCATCCATCACATCGAGCATATTCATGTTTTTAAGAACCGCAAGACCTTGTGCAGCAAAAGCTTCGTTCAGCTCATAAATACCGATATCCTCATGTTTCATACCAAGGTTACCGAGCGCTTTTTTAACTGCAGGTACAGGCCCAATACCCATAACAGAAGGGTCAACTCCAGCAACAGCAACAGAAGCAATGCGAGCAATAGGCGTTAAACCTAGAGCTGCTGCCTTTTCTGCCGACATAACCAACATACTACTTGCACCGTCGGTAATTTGTGATGAGCTACCTGCGGTTACTGTACCTGACGCTGGGTTAAATACGGGGCGTAAACTGGCTAATGCCTCTAGCGTGGTCTCAGGGCGGATGGTTTCATCTTGAGTGATCAAGCATGGTGCACCATCGGCATCGTGTCCAAGAATAGGAATAATCTCATGGCTAAACTTACCGGCATCAGTTGCTGCTTGCGCATATTGATGCGAGCGCAACGAGAAGGCATCTTGGTCTTCACGTGCGATTTGATGCAGTACTGCTAAATATTCAGCCGTTAAACCCATAGAGCCTGCGGCTTTAGCAACGGATAAACTCAACATGGGGTTTGGATCGACTTCCTTATTCATGTCGATATGGCCCATATGCTCGACGCCACCGATTAAATAAACCTCACCTATACCTGCTTGAATTTGAGCTGCTGCTGTATGCAGTGCAGACATGGATGAGCCACATAAACGGTTAACCGTTTGCGCAGGAATCGTGTGAGGCAGGCCTGCACTGAGTACAATGTTACGCGCCACGTTAAAGCCTTGCTCACCACGCTGCATAACACAGCCCCAAATAACGTCATCTATCTCGGCTGGGTTAAGCGCACTATTACGCGCTAATAAGCCATTAATTAAATCTGCACTAATATCATCGGCACGGCGATGACGAAAACAACCATTTTTTGACCGCCCCATTGGGGTGCGCGCATAATCGACGATTACCGCTTGTTTTGGATCTAATGCCACAATATTTCTCCTCTATCTAGCGGGTAATTTAAACTGTGTAATAAAGGCCTTTATCGGCCGCTAATTGTTTGATGCCATCGGTAACATGGTAAAGCTCACCCAAGCCTTCAAAAGGTTTAGCAAGCTCACAAAAAGCCTCAGCGCCCATGCTATCTAACCAACGGAATACACCACCTCTGAATGGAGGAAAGCCCAGACCATAAATAAGGGCCATATCGGCCTCTGCTGGCGAGGCGACAATGCCCTCTTCTAAACAACGCGCAATCTCAGTCGCCATTGGGATCATCATGCGAGCAATAATCTCATCTTCAGAGAACTCTCTACGCTCAGCAACATGAGGCTGCAATAATTCATAAGCCTCTTCTGCAACCACTTTTTTAGGCTTGCCTTTTTTATCCAGCGTATAGTTATAAAAACCTTTGCCATTTTTTTGGCCATAGCGATCGGCTTTGAACATAACATCGGTAGCCGATGTAAATTCTTTACCCATTCGTGTTGGGAAACCTGCCGCCATTACTGCCTCGGCGTGAACACCCGTATCGATACCAACAACGTCGAGTAAATAAGCAGGGCCCATTGGCCAACCCCAACGCTCCATGACTTTATCGATCTGTTGAAAATCTGCCCCATCGCGCAGCAACATAGCAAAGCCTGCAAAATAGGGAAACAAGACACGATTAACTAAAAACCCTGGGCAATCACCTACAACAATAGCTTTTTTACCCATCGCATTGGCATAAGCGACAGTACGTGCAACAGCGGTATCTGACGACTGGCTACCGCGAATCACTTCAACTAGTGGCATAGCGTGCACTGGGTTAAAAAAGTGCATACCACAGAAGTTTTCAGGACGCTTGAGGGATTTGGCTAATAAGTCAACGGAGATAGTCGAGGTGTTAGTCGCAAGCACTGTATCTTCAGAGACTTTTTGCTCAACTTCTGCGAGCACTGCTTGCTTAACCTTCGGGTTTTCGACAACAGCCTCAACAACGATATCAACATCACCAAAACCATCGTAAGTTAAGGTAGGCTCAATACGGTTTAATACTTCACCCATTTTGGCAGCCGTCATACGACCGCGCTCAACGCGTTTGTTCAATAATTTAGCCGCCTCAGAAAGACCAAGGTCAATACCTGCCTGGGCAATATCTTTCATTTTAATAGAGACATTTTTAAGGGCAGATTGATAAGCAATACCGCCACCCATAATACCTGCACCCAATACCGCAGCGCGATCAACAGCTTTATCCGAGCTCTTGGCAATTTTTTTGGCTTTTTTAGCAATAAATTGATCGCTAATAAATAAGCCCCCAAGCGATTGCGCAACGGAGGTTTGCGCCATTTTCACAAAGGTTGCCGTCTCAAATGCTAGCGCTTCTGTGCGCTCACAGGCTGCTGCTTTTTCAATAGTTTTGATAGCAGCAATTGGCGCGGGATAATGCTTACCCGCTTGCGCACCAACAAAGGCCATAGAGGTCGTTATCGCCATGGTTAATTCGACTTGATTATGATTCAGTGGCGACTGCTTTTGAATGCGTCGCGCCTTGTAGTCAAGGCTACCGTCTACACAGCGCTCAAGCGTGCGCAAGGCGACTTCTTTTAGTTTATTAGCAGAGGTAACAGCATCTAACACGCCAGTTTTTAAAGCAGCGGGGGCACGGTTTTCTTTGCCGCCAGCAATCCACTCAACCGCTGTCTCGATACCGGCTATACGTGGCAGACGCACAGTACCACCCCAACCTGGGATAATACCTAAGCGAGTTTCCGGCAAACCAATACTCGCTGCATCTGAACCTATACGGTAGTCACACGCTAGGCAAACTTCACAACCACCGCCTAATGCAAAACCGTTAATTGCAACAACGGTAGGAAAAGGCAGATCTTCTAGGCGATTAAAGTTTTCATTACTCGAATGGATAATACCTGCAATGCTCTCTTCACCTTGGGCAAAGATAGGAGCAAACTCAGTAATATCTGCACCTGCAATAAACCCAGACTTTGCACTAGTAATTAGCAAGCCTTTTATATCTTTACTTGCCTCCAATGCCGTCAATGCATCTCTCAGGTCACCCACTGTTTGCTGATTAAAAACATTAACAGCACTACCTTGTACATCGAAACATAACTCAGCATAGTGGTTGTTATCCACTGTGACTGATAAATTTTTCCCTTGATATAGCATAGCCACCTCGTAATCGCCTTAAATGTCTTATTGATTTAGCTATGTCTTTAGAGCAAAGCACCCTAAAAACACCCCAGTACCACATTGCTTGACTCTAAACGAGCTTACGATAATACACAAATATGGACTAAAAATCGGATTCTACCACTAAATTAGAGCGAGCGCTCGTTTTATTTTTTGCTTGCTAACAAGCCCTTTAAGCCTCGGACGAAAACAAACCAAAGATAGAGGCTCGATTTATTTAGCAAGTATGCATGAAAGGTATATAAAGGTTTTATTTGATGTTAATTTAGAAAAATTAACCAAGCAATTCTGTTAGCGATGAACATCATCGGAGGAACCATATTTACTGTCGGTATAAAAGAGCAACCATAGCGCACCACAGAGCAGCAGAATAGAAAAAGAAATACTCAGCAAAAGGTATAAATGAAAATGTTCAGAAACATATTGAACATCTATAACTAAATGGCGCGACAGTGCCGTAACCGCAATGAATATTAAAAACTGCACGGGGAGTCGATTAGTCTTAAAATAAACCCCCACCATTGCGCCTAACTCGAGATAGATAAACAATAACAAGATATCTTTTAGTTGTGCATAGCCCTTCCCCATCATCTGCAAGTATTCATAGACGGCCGACCAGACGATAGTGCCCCCGATAACAAATAATGCAAACAAATGAAAAATATTAAGGCACAAACTGCCCAGGCGTTGTATTTTATCTTCTTGTAACAAGGTGTATTCCTTTATCAAATACTAAGCGACTATTGACACTCAATATAGATAACAAGTTATCCCTTGTGTTTATTCAGATTCTTTTACAAAAAAACTGGCAGTAGCTTCTTGAGTTTTTTGCGCATCGCTAATAACCGACATCATAATAGACTCAACACTTAGAATATCATTGATTAAACCTTGAGTTTGTCCAATAAATTGCATACCGTCTTGCACGTCTCCGTCCTCGGTTGCTGCGCGTAATTTGATGGTAGCGGCTCCAAAATAAGCGAGTAGTTTTATTTTATCGGGCATCACTAACAAGCCTGATAAAATCTTCCAAATGGGTTGCTTTACCAAGCTTGCGGCCTTAATTGCCTGAATAACCGTCGAGACAAAATTCATCGGTTTACGCGTTAATTTTATAGACGTTGCTGTCTTCATATAACGCGCAGGAATGCCATCAAAGTTTTTAGAGTAAACGGTATCGTGCTGGGTTTTAGATAAAACTGCCTCCTTAGTATTACTATGGAGAGGGCTTTCTTGCGATACTGCAAAGCGTGACCCCATAGCAATGCCCTGTGCACCGAGTGCAAGCGCTGCCAGTAGACCACGTCCATCACCAAAACCACCCGTTGCTATAACAGGAATAGAAACAGCATCGACAATACTAGGCACTAAAACCAAGGAGGTGACTTCGCCACCATGTGCGGCAGCTTCATGGCCGGTTACCATTAATGCATGAGCGCCTATAGACTCGGCAGATTTTGCATGTTTGAGCGTGGTGACTGTCGCAATAACTTTACCACCATATTCATTGGCTTTTTTAACAAGCCAATCACCTTTACCCAAGGAAAAATTAATAACCGGCACTTTTTCTTCAAGCGCTACCTCGGCGTTCTCCTTAGCACCAGGCATCATCAACGTACAACCTACACCAAAAGGCTTATCGGTTAGCTCTCGGACCTTGCGGATAGATGCCCGAGCCTCCTCTGCTGATAAAGGACCCATAGCAAGAATACCCAAACCACCTGCATTAGAAACTGCAGCCACTAGCTCTGGCTTAGAAATCCAGCTCATGCCGGGCAATACTATGGGGTATTTAATATTTAATAACTCAGTAATCAATGTTTTCATAACAACTCCGCGTGGGAGCAGAATAATAACAAAATAGATCACATAAAAGTGAACAATGTCGCCATCAATAAATAAAAAAACAAAAATCAATAGCTAGTAGCGAGAGTGGATTCGCTTAAATCGACTTAATATTGATGGTGAGCTTCTTGCCAAATAGCACCTATTTTAGAGTAACAATCCCGACATTTATTCTTCCGCCAGTCTGTTTGCCAAAATTCGATTCGGGTTGGCTTAATTAAAAAGCCAGACCAAGATTTAGCCAGTGGCGGCTGCCTTTCTTGAAAATGATCCCTCGTCTGCTTCTTATAGTAATCGAGTTCATTCTTTCCTATAGGCGCTTCTGCCAGATCAAATGCCCAGCTCGTAATCTTCGCATGATGATCGCGCTTTGCCCAAAGCTCTTCACTGGTTTTAGTATCAAGCCCCTCTACTATACCTTCAACAGTGACTTGAAGTTTGAGTGTTTGCCAATAAAAACAAACACCGACTTGTGGGTTTTCATTAATATGGATTATTTTTCCACTATTCTGACTCGCAAGAAAATATAAACCTCTATCATCAATATTGTGAATAGTAATTATTCTGACGCTAGGCTGTCCATTTTCGGCGACTGTGGACAAAAAGCAAATATCGGCTTGTGCATCTTTAAATGTTTTTGCATCTAACAATACAGTGTTTAATTGATCCATCGCCTTTTTATAAATGGAATCTGTAAGCATATAGGTCACCCGCTAAAGATTTTAATGTTAATTGCTATTAGCAAGTAAAGCGGTGGTTTTAATAACTCTAATTAAAACCACCGCAATCGCTGCAGCAAAAAGTAATCGCCTGTTATGCCGATTCAATCGCAATGCGACTAGCCGATTTTTTACTGGGCTCTTTTTTAGGCAACGATAAAGATAAAACACCATCTTTATAGGTTGCCTTGATATCAGATTCCTGAATCTGATCACCTACATTAAAGCTTCTTGAAAACTTACCGTATTGTCGCTCCTGAAAGATAACCTTTCCCTCCTCTTCTTTTTTTTCAGACTTATCCATTTCTGCTTCAAGATATAAAATACCCTTATCCAAGGAGATGCTTATGTCTTTTTTATCGACCCCAGGGAACTCAGCATTCACATGGTATTCGTTATCTTTTTCTGTAACTTCTACTTTAGGTGAAAAAATACTCGACTGATTATCACTAGAAGACAATTTCATCTTATTTAATAGGTGTTCAATATCAAAAAAGGGCTGATAAGGAATGAGACTCATAGTAATTCTCCTACAGTGGTTATTGACAAGCTTATTATCTACCAAATAGATGAACCTAAAATTGATCTATATCAACGATTAGCTCTTAAGTAATAGTAGACTTTAATTGAACCCAAAAACCACAGTGAGGTCTTCATGTCAAAGTCAATTAAAAAAATTTTATATGCTGTTGATTTAGGTAAAAGAGCAAAGCCAGCATTAAGCATGGCGTTAAATATAACTAAGCAATATAACGCTCAACTAATTCTACTTTTTGTAGTTGAGCCTTTGAGCTCATCAGCGATGGAGAGTGTGCATTTTTATTTTCCACAGGAGAGTTTAAAAGAAATGCACGAGCGCACTATAGAGGAAATCAAAGAAAACATTAATAAACAAATACAAGACCTGTACGGAGAACGAATAGAAAGCGAGCTCCCTAATCAAAATTTTGAAACACATATTTTAGATGGTGTACCAGCGCCTACTATCATAAAGGCAGCCGAGAAAATGGATGTGGATATGATTGTGATGGGCAGTCATAGCCATGGGGCTTTTGATAATTTGTTTATCGGCTCCGTCGCTAACAAAGTGGTCAACCGTTCTACCAAGCCTGTATTGCTCGTACCCATTGCAACAGATTAGTAATACTGAAACCTAATAATAACTATCAGTTTTTCAAAGTAGATATAGAGGCTTTAGCCAGTAAGCCTCTATCGGTTTACTGCCAGATAGAAAATATCAATAAATTCATGCTTTCAAGATGATATAAAATGACCCCTATTATATAAAAAACTCTTATTGGATATTAAGAGAGAATCGTTACATAATCAGTCTATGGGTGTAGAAATCGATCAGGATGAATTCGATGTCAATGATTATCACCAGTTTCAAAAAAGGCTGGAACAGCAGTTATTTTCTTTAAAAGAAGCGATAAATAGCCCTAACTTTGGAGATACCCCACGCTCTATTGGTGCAGAGCTTGAGCTGTATATTATTGATAAATACGGTAAGCCACTGGCTAAAAACGAGCAATTACTCCACCTTGCAAAAAACCCGCAATTAACACCAGAGTTGAATTTATATAACCTCGAATATAATACGCCTCCTTATTTGATAAAAAACCATCCCTTTCAGGCTTTGGAAAGCAATATTAGTAACACGCTAAGATCACTATCCGAACAGGCAAAAAAAATTGAAGGCAGAATCGTACCTATAGGTATATTACCCACATTAACACCCAGTGACTTTGGCCCCCATTGCATGACCCAACGCAAGCGTTACCATGCTTTAGTTAGCCAACTTATACGAGAGCGTGGCAGTGATTTTGAAATAAACATTAACGGTAAGTCACCACTGAAGTTCGAACTTGGCGATATTACCCTAGAGGGTGCAAATACTTCATTCCAAATTCATCATCAAATTTTACCTGCAAATTATTGTGACACCTATAACGCTCTTCAATTAATGACTCCTCTGGCCATTGCTGTTGGCGCTAACTCGCCCACATTGTTTGGGCACTACCTATGGGATGAAACGCGTATCCCTTTATTTAAACAATCCATTGATACTAGGCACCTTGATCGCTATGAATGGAATTCACCTGCACGTGTTAGCTTTGGCCATGGTTGGCTAAGAGAGGGAGCTTATGAGCTCTTTAGTGAATCAGTACATTTATATTCACCTATTTTACCAATCTGTACTGCAAAAAATGACAAATTCCCCCCTGAGTTATTTGAACTACAATTGCATCAAGGTACAGTATGGCTATGGAATCGTCCCGTTTACAGCCCCCTTGGCAATGGACATTTACGCGTTGAAATGCGTGCCCTTCCCTCAGGTCCAACTGCGATTGATATGATAGCGAATGCTGCATTCTTAATAGGCTTGGCAGAGGGGTACCGCGAGAAAATCAATGAGCTTTTACCTGCGATACCTTTTCAGACGGCAGAATATAATTTTTACCGCAGTGCTCAGTACAGTCTGGATGCAAACTTAATCTGGCCTAAAGTAGGCCTAGGCTATAAGCAGAGAAATATAGTTGACATTATTGAAGAGAATTTGCCCGTTGCTAAACAAGGCCTTAGCAATCTCGGCATAGAAAGTAGCGAAGCAAATTATTATTTATCGACTATACAAAAACGTTTATCTAATAAACAAAACGGGGCTATTTGGCAAAAGAACATACTTAAGAAATTTAACGATCGGTTAACAATGGAGGAATCTCTCCATAAAATGCTTGAAATATTTATTGATAATAGCCAACAGAATATACCCGTAGCCGAATGGAAAATATAAGGCGCTTATCAATAAATTTACATGCAGTTTTCAGTGATGAGAATTATTCACGACATATTAAGAGGCGCCATAAGTAAAGGATCAATAATGATTACATATTTTACTGACTTCGACACCAGAGACATTGGCGAAAACATAGAAGCTTTTCTTAAAAAACTAGAAGGGCCAAGCTATATAATTCTCAATGGAGAAGATAATACCCGGACCCGTTTTTTTGTCACATTATTGCACGGCAATGAACCCTCGGGAGTCATGGCGCTGTATCATTGGCTTAAAGGTAATCTTACCCCTGCCGTACGTATCGTTTGTATTATCGCCGCTGTAAAAACAGCGCTACAACCGCCTTTGTTTCACTACCGCCATCTGCCCGATCAAAGAGACTTAAATCGCTGTTTTAAGCCACCTTTTGACGATAAACAAGGACAATTAGCTAAAGCGATATTAGATATTATTACGTACTACAAACCAGAAGCAGTCATTGATATGCACAACACCTCCGGCTCTGGCCCTGCTTTTGGAGTTGCCATTCAGCAAAATAAAAATCATGAGGCATTAACATCGCTGTTTAGCAAAACCTTAATCATAACTCACTTGAAATTAGGCGCTTTAATGGATATAAGTGAAGATTATTTTCCAACGGTAACTATTGAAGTGGGTGGCAGGTTAGATCAAACAGCGCACGATACTGCTCAACAAGGATTACACTATTTTTTTACCCAAAAAGATATTTTAAACGAGGCCAAACACAATCAGAAAATGGAATTGCTCATAGAACCTGTACGTATTAAATTAACCAGTGGAGCCAGCCTGAGCTATGCAGAAACACCCAATACCGAATTTGATGTCACCTTAAAACACAATATTGATAAGTTGAATTTTAAAACAATTACCCCCAACACTCAGCTCGGATGGGTTAATCACAATGGCCTTGAAAATTTTATTATCCAAGATTGCAAACATAAAACAACGATAAAAGATTGGTTAAAAATAGAGGGGAAAAAACTTTACCCCACAGGCAATATGACAATATTTATGATTACGCCAAACCCCGTTATTGCCATTGCAGATTGCTTGTTTTATATGGTCAAACCACCTCACTGACCATGAGCTTATAGCATTAAAATGCTATAAGCTTTATGACACCTTGCTTACTTGGGCTATAAATGACCAAGAATTAACCACGGATAAGCTCTTGTAAGTTTTTGTTACTCTTACTGTTGTCGAAACCTCTCTTGATTTTGGCTGAGTCAAAATCACCCTTTAAGTAATGCAGCGCCGAGATCATAAAGCCTGTATCTTTCTGTGAGTTTTTTCGATGCGATTCATATTCATATTGCTCTAATAACTCATCAATAACTGGATGTAATCGCTCATCTTTCGCTAATTGGCCTAGCGAGGCTGGATCGATAAGAAAAGCACGACGCATTGCCCATATGCCTTTTTCTAAATTACCTGTTTTAGCAATCGCTAATGCAAACCCAACTTTGGGTATACCTGCTACTGGATGCGTTTGAAACTCATCAACAAATAGATTGATAGCCTTAGAAGGTTGATTCTCTACTAGTGCCGTCCAGCCATCACTACCGCCTTGACTCGTGGTATTTTTTGAACCCGCATCATAAACATATGGGGTTGTGTTTACGTGATTTTTTGGCGAATAATCACCAAAACTACGTCTATGACTGTTATAACTGCCGTAGGAATTTCTATAGCTACGATGTGAAAAACCAAAGTTTTTGTGGCCGAATCCAAAGTTTTTGTGGCCGAATCCAAAGCGTTTATGTCCAAACCCATGACTTTTATGACCAAACCCATAGCTTTTGTGGCCAAACCCATGACGTTTATGTCCAAATCCATGGCTCTTATATTTAAAACCATGGCTCTTGTGTTTGTATTTAAAATGCCCACCAGCACTGACATAACTACTTACTAAAGCGGTACTTGTTAGTAACGCAAAAATAAACAAAAAGCGACTTAAGGTACGTTTCTTCATTTTCAGTACTCCAGCAATAGATGGCAATGTACTTAGGACAGTCTCTATAGCCTTACGTTCCAATATAGCCTATTAAAGCAAGAGCCTGTAAAGCAGCACTATTGTTTATTGAGTATCACATACCGCGAAACTAAAGTAGGCTAACTGAGGTCATATTAGCCAGTAATTATTATCTATATAAAGGCGAGCCAATGAAGGTCATTAAAAGATTGATTAAATATCTGTCCATCACCGCGGGAACGATGACGATCATTCTGACGATGGCAGGAGCCTTTGCACAAAATAATCAAGCCCCGATACAAGTGGGCGATAAACGGCCCGGTTTTGAGTTACGAGACCTTGAAGGGCAATATCGTCATATCTCAGAATGGGACGGCAAACTCATTGTTCTTAATTTTTGGGCAACTTGGTGCCCGCCTTGCTTACACGAAATCCCAATATTTAGCAGTCTGCATAACGAGCTTTCTGATCAAGGGGTTCAATTTCTCGGTATCGCTGTGGATAACCCTCGTAATATTAACCGCTTTATCAAAGAAAATGGCATGAGCTACCCGACACTTTATGGTCAGCAAAATGCAACAATTCTGGCAAAGATCTATGGTAACAAGCACGGAGGTTTACCCTACACAGTGATTATCGGACGGGACGGCATCATATTAGCAACCCATTCAGGAGAGCTACAACGCGATCAGTTACAGGCTTTACTTAAACCTGCCCTATAGTATTTGGGCATGGAACCTTTGTACTCACGTATAGGTCGTATTCGAAACCGAATAATAAAATTAATCCCCTTTTGAGGAACAACTCTAATGTATCGAACCCAAAACCTCTGGCTTGCTGCACTACTTGCCCTGTTGGTCACATCGCTAGTGAGTGTCACTCCAAATGCCTCGGCGCAAACAACACAAGCAATAGCTGAACAGGATCGTGAAATATCCCTACCTCGTGGTGAAGAAAAAGATTTTGGTACACCACCTGCAGTACCAAAAGGCCCACTCAGGCCAGAAGTAAAAGCAGCCCTTGATACCGCCTTTGGTGAAAATTTAAAAACCGCGACTTGGAACGATGAACAAAGCGCTGCACTAACAACCCTGGCTAAATCAAAAGACCCTAGAGTTGCTTGGGTAATTAGCGACTTTATGCGTATTGTGTCAAACCCCGGGTTTCTTCAATTATTTTCCACAGCAGCTGGCGAAGTACTGGAGCTTGATATACCACTTAACGATGCTTGGGCGATTACTACTGATCATTTAATTGCTTGGGACATACCCGCTCCACCGGGTTATTTAACCTATAAACGTGATATTTTTACCGTCATTGTTCCAGAATGGGAGCGTATATTTGCCGAGGGAGATATCGACTGGCGACACGTTTCTTGGGGTGGTGTACGTATTGATGACCGCCCGTTCGATACCACAGATACTCCGTGTAACTGCATCCCTGCGGCTGACAACCCTAAAGTGACAAACGCAGCAGATGCCACTTGGCTAGCAGATGATGCCGTAGTATTTGGCGTACAGGTTAATGGCGAGTCTCGTGCTTACCCACGTCGTATTATGGAAGTACGTGAAATGGTAAACGACACGCTTGGTGGCCGCAGCCTCGGTATCCCCTATTGCACATTATGTGGTGCCGCACAGGCTTACTTTACCGACCAATTAGCCGCGGGAATTGAGCGCCCTATACTACGTACATCTGGTTTGCTGATCCGCTCCAACAAGGTGATGTACGATGTTAATACCTTCTCTGTATTTGACACATTTCGTGGCGATGCAGTCACAGGGCCATTACATGCAAAAGGCGTTGCGCTCAAACAGGCGGGCGTAGTGACAACCTCTTGGGGTGAGTGGAAAAAAGCCCATCCCAAAACAACCGTACTTGTTGAAGAGCTAGCCTTAGGCCGCGATTTTGATTTTCGTAATAATCGTGACGCAAAAGGCCCAATTTTCCCAGTTGGCGATGTCGACCCACGCCTACCAGTACATGAAGACGTACTTGGCATCGTTACCAGTAAAGGCACAGCTGTTGCTTTTCATATCAACAGTGCCTTAAAAGAGCTTGGGAGCGGTAAAAAAATCACTATCGACAATGTACATTTAGTGCTCGATGGCGGCGGCGTGAGAGCCGTTGATAAAAATGGTAAAGATCTTGGTGGGCATCAGGCATTTTGGTTTGCTTGGTCGCAGTTTTATCCAAAAACCAAGTTATGGCCGCTCTAAGCGAGAGCTTATTTTAATTATGAAAATAGACTAAAAAGAACGCATTTACTTTTATATTTTACTCAATAAATGCGCTCCTTTTACAATCAATTGGCTTGGCTAACGTTGTATAAGGTTTGTGTTGGAAAGGCAAACTCTAAACCCGCCTCATTAAAACTTGTGAGTATCGCCATATTAATTTCGGTTTGCGTACCTGCAATACTCTCACCTTGGATAATGTAGTAAATGAACATGACATTCATCGCAAAATCACCGAAGGCATTAAAAGAAACCACGCAATCTTCTTCGGTATGAGGGTTTTGTGCATTAATGTCTTTTAAAAGTTGCATCGCTTTTTGCATATCTTTTGGCGATGTATCGTAAGTTAAACCCAAGTCAATTTTAACCTTTCGAGAAGGCTCCCAACTAATATTCTCTACTGGGGAGTCTGCAAAAGTAGAGTTAGGGATAGTAACAACACGGCCACTCAACGTCTTTAAGCGTGTACTTCTTATGCCTATTTCTTGTACCACACCATCATGGCCACTAATTATGATTCTGTCATTAATAAAAAAAGGCTTATCTGTAAATATGGTAAAACCACCAAAAACATTAGCAACCGTATCTTTAGCCGCCATAGCTAATGCTAAGCCGCCAATACCAAGGCCTGCAATCAAAGCGGCGACATCGTAGCCGGCATTGTTTAAGCCAATAACAATTGCAAGCGCCCAGATCATAATATTGACGCCTTTCGTGATAACAGGGACTAATACATCGTCCAAATCGTTCTCGCTTTTTTCAGCAAGAGGAAACAAATACTCTCGACATATTGCTGAAAACAAGCGGCTGAGTAACCAACCAATCACTAAAGCAACAATCACCTGATAACCACGACCAATAACGTCGACTAAACCTTCTGGCAATGTGAGTGTTTTAATAGCAAACCAAATACCGATGATAACGACCATATAAACGGCTGGCTCTTCGATCATATCGACCAGTATGTCGTCCAGCTTAGTCTTTGATTTAGCCGTAAAAATACGAACAATTTTTGAAAACAACCAATAGATTAACCTGGCTGCAAGCACTGAAAACAGAATAATACTAAAGGCAATCACCCATTCTATAGGTGTATTACCATAATACTCTTGAGTTAAAATGGACTCCATAGCTCCCCCGGACCTAGATTAGACAATAACTATTAACCTCACCCCCTAAATTGGCTTACTTTGGCTCGTATTTTGAAGGAGGTAATTGCGGGGCGTATATTGACATAGCTCTAATTGGTTTAAAAGTGTTACCACCACCGTGGTTAAAGTAAACCGTTCAGTAAGCCACCTTCTATATTACTCATTGAGCAACAAGCTGAGCAGGTAATAACTCAGTTAAATCATATCCAGAAAATGGTTTATTATGCCCAAACAACTAATAAAAAACCCACTATAGTGATATAGCAGGTTTAGCGATTGTAAAGGAAAGGCCTAAGCCTGACTCTCCCTATAGATAACTTACTCCGAATCAACACCTTTTACTGTTAATGTTAATATATCGGGGCGAGAATAATGTCCACTAGGATCGAGCAACTGCCGTGCCTCAACAACCTCTTTGGCAGACAAATCTGCGGCGATGATCCCCTCTTCATCAAACAAAGGGCCTGCAACTATTTCTCCATTAGGTGCAATAATTCTTGAACCACCATTTTGCCAAGTGTCTTTAAAATTAAGCATTGCTTCGCGGATAGGAAATTGCTCTTCACTTAAATGCTCCATATCTGATGAGCGCAATAAACCACAAGCAGCAATAGACCAAGATTTACCCTCAAGGGCGATGAATTTAGTAATATCTTTAACTAACATATCGCTACCTGGCCACACAGCCACATGAATAAACTCGCCTTGCTGATGCAAAGCAGCACGCGTTAATGGCAACCAGTTCTCCCAGCAATTTAATGAACCAATTTTACCTATTTTTGTGTCGTGTGTTTTTAATCCAGCGCCATCCCCATCGGCCCAAACCAACCTTTCCTTCCAAGTCGGCTTGAGTTTTCGGTGTCGCCCCAGCAACTCTCCCTCGCTACTAATCGTCAAAATAGTTGCATAGGTAGAACCACTATGACGCTCAGCTACACCACCAATAATCATCACCTTATGATCACGAGCAAACGCTTTAATCTCGGCGACTAATGGACCATCCAATGTTACCGCTTGGTCCCAATAAAGTGCATAGGCGGCTTCTTGTCCATCACCGGTCGTTAAACTCGGCCAATTAGGATACCCAGGAATCAAACTCTCGCCCCAGGCAATTACCTCAGCACCATCATTTTTAGCCTCTAGAGCCATGGTTTTAATCTTTTCCCAAGTTGCCCAAGCATCGAGAAAAACAGGGGCCACTTGTAATACAGCTAACCGCAATTTACCGGCTGATAAAGGGCTGGGTTTACTCTTCATACACTTGCTCTCCTAAAATTTTATATAATAATTCCACACAAAAACATAAGACCCATAGCTATTAAGAATGTTCATTCTTACGACTGGCTGAACCGCTAGCTCAACTTAAAGATCAGCTATATAAACTACTGGCTGGTTATTAACTGTATAATTATGAGATCAATAAGCTAGTCCAGCCCGACGCCCTTGAGAATGCCAAGGCTGAACGATTCTCCTTTGGGGTATTTTTGTATTAACAGCAGTTTAAACTGCAGGGGGGATAAGTTAAGTAGTATTGAGAAGGTAGAGGTCTAAATAAGACAGTTAAAAAAGCGCTATGATTTATACAACGAGTCTATTGATCCAGTAATATTTATCCAACCCTGATTATTCATAGCCTAAACATCATTTTAATTAGTAAAGCCACAAGCATAATTAACCATTTCTTTAGATGTTAAAACAATCCCTATTCTATCTCTGTACAAGATATCCTGGTCTAGCTGGGACTTAAAAGATGAAAGCCTCTTTAATTGTTCATTGCTAAATGGATTCATTTTACAGCCATCAGCCGAAATACAATTAACAGAATAATCAAAAACAAACTTCTCATTACCTATAATTAACAAGGGATCTAATTTTTCACTTTTACTCTTTAAGTTGTATTCGTCAATCCCCTCACAAGCTAAATCAAACATCTGATCGTCCGACAAATGGGAATATGAATACCCAATTATCGGAAACATTAAAATAAAAGTTAAAAAAATTTTATTCTTCATAAAGCGTTATCACCAATTAAAAAATTTAGGATGCTGTCACTATAGTTGCGGATTCACTGGAAGTATTTTTAAAACGATAGGGGGACAATATAGTAATGCGAAAACCATCGCCTGGATGTAAGCTTTCAACTTGGTTATTAATCGTTACTTCTAGCTCACCTTGTACAACAAAGCCAACTATATCTGTATCGGCTATTAACAAGCTTTCGCCACTAGAGCTATGAGGCTTATAAACGCTATAACTCAGTGCTTTATTCTTATTATCGATTTCTGCAAGTCTAAAGTGCTCAATGCCTTGCTGATGCTCTTGTTCTATTTCGTGTTGACGGTAAAAGTATTGCGCCTCGCTATAGGGGTCAAAACTGAAAAAGTCTTTAAGCGTCATAGGGATGCTTTTAAGCAGTTTTTCTAGCGAACTAATCGATGGGCTAACGCGCCCCTGTTCTATCATAGAGACACTACTATTTGTTACACCAGCACGTTTGGCTAACTCTCGTTGAGAGTAGCCGTGCATTTGCCGAACTTTTTGAAGTCTAATGGCAATATCATCGGACATAGTGGGTATAAGCCTTAATGGTTTCTCATTATTGTTTTTTTCGCGGTATCACTTACACCATATCTTTATAAATATTATCTTTATTAAGGCTTATTGATTTACCAAACCCGGGGATTTTCAAGCTGTTCTTATCTATTTCAATGGTTTTTTCATCGAGCATATCCTGACCATATTTATAGATTACCTGATAATTTCCCTTTAGATATTCTTCGTTATACGCATTAGCTTGCTCGCGGGTTTTCTCACGCTTAGCTTGGTATAACATAGTCGCTTTTTCACCATAGCGTTTGGCTAACATTTTTTCTGTCAATTGTGGCGACAAGATACTCGCCGTTGCATTATTACCACCAAAACCTTTTGAATTTAAAAAGGCTATATCCATGGTGGTATCAAGCTTTCTGTGTTCAGTAGAGATCGATAAGCGCTCTTGTAAAACATCGCCAGCAACACGGTCGATTGTTTTAATCCCCGGCAACACTCCATGAGCAAACACCCCTAAAGTGTTAATGAGTTGGTCACCACTTGCCGGCGCTAACGAATGCCCTAAAAATGCTTTAACTGCAGTAACGGGCCACTGTTTAATATTAAAAATACCGCCTATACGATCTAAAATTTCTGACTCTGTCACACGATTTTGTGGAGTACTTGAGCCATGCGCTTGTACAAAGCTACGCTCGGCGAGTGCTTTTTCTCCCAACAGATTATTGGCCGAGGCAACAGCTTTAGCAAATGTTAGGTAATTACCAGGCCCCGGTGCTGAAATAGACTTCTTAAAGCCATCTGCACTCGTGAATACATCGGCAACGGCACCGTGAATATCGGCACCCAATTCCATAGCCAATGCATCGTCCATTAGTACAACATGTTGAGTGGACTCGGCAATCACAAAACCACAGTTCTCACCAAATGGGCGGCTAGAGCGTCGCAAATCCGTTGTTGAAGAACCATCGATTTTGCATAGTTTTTCCGTCGTCGCAAGTGCCCCCATAGTGGCATAACCTTCGACCACCTCCGGCAATATCGGCGCTTCACTACCGCCAACCACCACCACACGACGCCTGCCAGACTGAATATCTTCCATACCGGCGCGTAAGTTATATAAAAAACTGGCGCAGGCACCGACAATACTACCTGTTGCACCTAAGGTGCCGAGGACATAGGCATTCACAAAGTCCGAGGTCATAGAACTCAAACCCAGAGCCAGTTGCTTTGTCGAGACTCTATCGCCTCGTAGCCGCGACTGTAACAAGCCGCCAAGGCCATTATCATCTAATTGAGACATAATACTCGATGAATAAGCACCTATTTGGTCAGGCGCCACATGTTGCACAATCTTCTGCCAATCGACTCCCATCGAATTAATCGCATCAGATGCACCAACAACAGCCAGTTGCAGTGCACGAGGATGAAAACGTGAAGAATATAAATCAGCAGGGTTAAAACCCGTAGGGAGCTGCCCCGCTGCATGAACACTGGATTCATAGTGAGACTCTGTTCTGATCATGCTGTCTGCCACGACAACTTTTACATTGCGCTCGTCTAGCTCACTCACTTGCCAACGCTCAGGGATAGAGGCCGGTAGTTTACGTTTTGGCAGTTCAAAACACAGTGCTTTTTGATCGGTTTTATCAAGCTCAACAGCCTGCTGCTGAGGCACATGCTTTACATCAAAATAAGATGAGTTAATCGGTCGAACCAAGGTGCTTTCGCACACTATATCGCTAAAGCGCGCCATTACCTCGGCTTTATTAATGCGCTCGTCTTCGGCGGTAATATAGTCATCGCCTTTAACTGTGACGAGATTCATCATCACAGCAAGGCCAACAATGACCTCTGTACGCTCTTGTTCACTTAGGGTATCTAGCACTATGCGTTGATAGGCTTGATGAAATGAGCTTCTTCCAGCGGCGCTGTAACCACCAAAACCAACAATAACAGGCAATCTTGCCATAAATGTAAGACCTTAATCCGTATAAAAAATAATGTAATAACGATAAGGAGAGTGTAAACCTCAAAAACACTATACAATAAGACAAAAAAGACAAATATTAAAACAAAACAGACAGACATGGTTAAATAAAGAGGAATTATGCCAAAAGTTGTATTTATATTGTCTGAGCATATGCTCGCGACGAGCACCACTTGGCCATCGGATATGCTGGCAGCGGCTAATCATGCAGCCAAGCGCCTATGCCCCGACGAACACGCTTTTACTATGACAATTGCCGCACAAAGCTTAGCACCTGTAACCTGCCACACGGGTATGACGCTGACACCAGACCAATCATTTAAAGACATAAAAAAAGCAGATATTATTTACTTGCCCGCACTTTGGCGGAACCCACGCGTTGTTATAAATCAACAGAGTGAGCTGATAACATGGTTACAAAAACAATTTGAACAAGGCGCTATTATTAGTGGTGTAGGTACAGGCTGCTGCTTTATCGCTGAGGCTGGCTTACTGGATAATAAGCCAGCGACTACTCATTGGTATTATTTTGATAAATTTCAGCAACACTACCCCAATGTGCGTCTCAAGCGACAACATTTTATTACCCAAGCCGGTTCAATTTATTGTGCCGCCAGTATTAACTCACTTGCCGATCTGACCGTTTATTTTATTCAGCGATTTTTTAATACCGCCGTTGCGCAACATATACAACGACATTTTTCTCATGAAATCCGCAAACCTTATGAATCGATCAGCTACTTCGAAGGCGACGACATTAACCACCCTGATGAATCGATTGTACAAGCACAACTGTGGATGCTAAACAACAGTACAAAAGCGCTTTCTTTAAACAGTATTTCAAAACAATTTGATATGAGTCCACGTAATTTTAGCCGACGATTTAAATTAGCTATCGGTAAAACACCTATGCAATATTTACATGTGCTGCGACTCAATAATGCAAAAGAACTATTACAATCAAGCAATTTAAGCGTTGCTGAAGTCGCCTATAAAGTTGGCTATAACGATACGAGTTATTTTGCAAAACTATTTAGGAGAGAATTATTTGTAAGCCCAAAAGAATATAGAAAAACTGTGCGCGCAAAATTATTTACAACAAAAAATATCGTTGGCGCCCCTTAACTAAAACCAATGCTACAACTATAAAAAAGCCGAGTCTAAAACTCGGCTTTTTGCTAATTTTTTAGTGAAAAATTAAATCAACAACTACTGACCAATTAATTTATTGGTAGAGTTGATCGCTATTTTACGTGGTTTTTTTGCCTCGGGTATTTCACGAATCAAATCGATATGCAATAACCCATGCTCCAGCTGGGCATCTTCAACACGCACATGATCGGCTAGCTGAAAACGACGTTCAAAGCTGCGCTCGGCAATACCTTGATAAAGATATTCTTTAGGCTCACTTGCCTCAGGTTTTTTACCTGCAACAGATAAAACATTTTGCTCGACCTGAATATCTAACTCAGCCTTTGAAAAACCAGCAATCGCCATAGTAATACGATATGTGTCATCGCCTGTAAGTACAATATTATAAGGCGGATAGGAATTTTGTTTGGTTTCGCTTTGCGAAACAGTATTGAGTAAATCAGCCATGCGATCAAAGCCAATTGATGAACGATAAAACGGAGAAAAATCTAAAGTACGCATAAAACTATCCTCTTAATTAAGCAATAGATGACAACGATTAAATGTTGTCGTTACGTAATAACCGACTTGTTAGAAACCTAGCCATTATTACAAGTTATTGATTAACAGTATCTATTAAGTGGCGTCAATAAATAGTGTTAACTTTTATCACATGTGTTTAAACCTCATAGAGCGAAGAAACACAATGCAATACCTATGTACTCATAAAAAACGTTAAAGATTATTATCAGTACATTAATAATATTGAGATACTTTTAATTTTTTCAACGGTAGAAATAAAAATAAATACTCAACTTAATTAAAGCGCCTCTAAACAAGCCCGAATGGGATTTTAGACGAGTAAAATACTCTGGCTTATTCAGTCTCCACTTACGTTATATAGAACTTTTTTAAAACAAAAATAAGGATTTATTGATTTATGGTTATTAAAAAAAGTAAGGACCGTGAGTAGCAATCAAACAGGATGCTAGCTTTTATAGGGCTTGCACGCTCAAGGAGCACAAAAAATAATCTAAATAGATATTTTCAATAATGTGAAGCATGCGGAAATCATGCCAAAAAAGTGTAAAAAAAAACATAAATAGGACTTGAAAAATGGACCAAATGAGCAGATAGTTAATACATGATCAATAAAAAAGTAATGCAATTATCGACTGCCTGCTTTCATTTGGACCCACCAAAAAGGTTCAACTCTTCTTATAAATTTTTCCAACCATTTAGTGCTTTTTTTAATACTCCCGCTATCAATATGCAGGATATTTCAAGCTATATAGTTTATACACTAACCCATTTCAATATAGGTAAAACGCCCCGAATTAACATGTTGTTAATTCATCATTAATCTTAGGAGGATTATTCTATGACAATGGCTAATCAAGTGACTTACCGTGATATGGAACCATCGCAGGCCCTTAATGCAATTATCGATAAACGTATGCACAAGCTAGAGCGTTACTCCAACGCTATCCACCATACCCGCGTCGTATTAGAGTCACCACATAACCATAAACACAAGGGTAAATCATTCCGTGCAACCGTTGAAATCGAGGTAAAAGGCAGTCCTATTACCATTAGCCAAGACAACCCATCCATTCATATTGCCGTAAGAGATGCGTTTAATATCGCGGAGAGAAAGCTCAAATCTCATGCTGATCAAATGCATTCTCGTCGTACTGTGCGTAAACAAGATGCCAACATTGGCGACGATCTTGATGCTATTGCGAGCTAACACTCGCATCGCATCACTCAGGGCGGCATATAGCCGCCCTTTTTCATTTAAGAGCCCCTGATTATTACTTCGCAACTTATCCACGATATCTTTCATTCTCTGTCTACGCCTTTTACAATGGCCGCTCTTTTTAATTGGATATTCCTGTGAGTATTAACTGGTATCCGGGCCATATGCATAAAGCCCGTAAAGAAATGCTTAAAGTATTGAGTAATATCGACGTATTAATAGAAATTGTTGATGCACGCCTACCCTTTAGCAGCCAAAACCCCGTTATTGGGCAATGGCGTAGCAGTAAACCAACACTGGTTATCTTAAGTAAAACTGACCTTGCTGACCCTGTAGTCACAGGCCAATGGCAACAATACCTAGAACAAGAGAGCCAAGTAAAGACTCTGACATACCACAAAGAAGACAAACATAAGCTCAAACAAATAGCCGAGTTATGTCTAAAGCTCGCCCCCATCGAGCCCACTGCTCTAAAACCCATTAATGCAATGATTGTGGGTATTCCTAATGTAGGTAAATCAACGCTTATCAATGCCTTAGCAGGCAAAATCATTGCAAAAGTAGGTGATGAACCAGCGGTTACCAAACGTCAGCAAAAGATCAATTTAGGTAATAATGTTATTTTACACGACACGCCCGGCATCCTCTGGCCCAAAATAGAAAACCCCGAAAGCGGTTACCGCTTAGCAATAACAGGCTCTATTAAAAATACAGCTATCGAGTATGAGGATATTGGCTTTTACACGACCGAAGCACTCATGCAACTATATCCGGAGCGTTTATGTAAGCGCTACGATATTAAGGAGCTGCCCAGTACACCTTTAGAGAGCCTAGAACTCATTGGCTTTAAAAGGGGGGCAAAACAAGCCGGAGGGCGGGTTAATTTACACAAAGCCTCTGAGATACTCATCCATGACCTACGCTCGGGCCATTTGGGGCCACTTACGCTAGAAACACCCACAATGATTGAGCGAGAATTAGTACTTGTTGCCAAAAAGGCGGCCAAAAAACTTACCGAGAAAGAAGCAAAGAAAGCGCAAAAGGCTAAAAATAGGCAACCCTAAAAGGTACTCTCTTATGTTGGCAGTCATTTTTACAGCAACACTCAGTGATCAATTGATTGCATCATCGTTATCCGATGGCCGTGAATTCAACCGTTATACAGCAATGGCGGATCAATTACGCGAATTAGCATTTAAAGAGTATGGCTGCCTTAATTTTATGAGTACAACAGAAGGAAACCAAGAGATAGCCCTCTCCTATTGGCAAGATGCCCAAGCAATTGCTCGCTGGAAAGACGATGCACTACATAAAAAGACACAAGAAATAGGACGTGATAAATGGTATAAAGAGTACAAAGTTGAAGTGGTGGACGTGTTAAAAAGTTATCGGCACAGTCTAGATTAACACGTGAAAATTAACCTTTTCTCCTACCTTAAAAAGAATAAAATAAACCTCTATGACAAACTCAAATAATACTGAAGATACAATCCATACGGCGTCAAAAACTAATGTCTGGAAGATCTTTGGCATTACCGTTATTACAATTGCTGTTATCGGTATTAGTTTGTGGCTAGCTTATACCTATCTGTTCCCTCAAAAGTTTACACCCGTATCGCTATCTCAAAATGAGGCAAAGGTTCTTAACCAAAAACTTACCTCACTTAATTTACCCACTATACAACGCAAAGAAACTAGCAAGACAACTAATAACACTATACTGGAACCAGAGCCTTATACAGAAATTGGTGCTAATCGCGAGATACACTTTAATGAGCGTGAAGTAAACGCCATAATCGCTCATAATTCAGATATGGCAAACCATTTAGTGGTTGATCTATCGGATAATTTAGCCAGCGCTAAATTACTTTTTCGAACAGATCCAGACCTACCCTTGTTTGGCGATAAAGTAGTAAGACTTAACATGGGGTTAGAACTTGCTTTTGCAGAAAGTAAACCCATCGTTAAATTGCGTGGTGTCAGTGCTTGGGGGGTACCGCTACCTAATGCATGGCTAGGCGGTTTAAAAAATATTGATCTAGTCGAAGAGTTTGGCGACAACAATGGCTTTTGGAAAAGCTTTGCCGGAGGCATTGATTATATTAATGTCAGCGAAGGCGAAATTGTCGTAAAACTAAAACCCTAAATATAACGACTTATTATTAGCAGCTACTTTACAGCGCATTAATAACCGGTAAAAAGCTCTCATCCCAAACACGTTGATCAACAATACCCACATGCTTGTAACGAATAAAACCATTTTTATCTAATATATAAGTCTCTGGTGCACCAAATACACCTAAGTCGATACCTAAACGGCCCTCTGGGTCAAAAATACTCCACTCATAAGGGTTACCTAAATCCTCTAACCATTCTCTTGCCGCTGGTGCTTCATCTCTGTAATTAAGACCAACAATACGAACACCCTGCTCTTTTAATTTATTGAAAAAAGGGTGTTCTATACGACAAGCCACACACCAAGTTGCCCATATATTTACCAATCTATACTCACCCAGCAAATCATCTTTAGTCGCAAGTTTAGTCTCATCCAAGAGCATCGGCATAGAAAATTCTGGAAAGCTCTTATCAATCAAGGCTGAGGGCATTGCCTGTGGATCTAATGACAAACCTCTCCAAAAAAATCCAGCCAATACAACAAAAATGAATAAAGGTAAAAATAACTTAAGGCGTCCCATTTTACTTATCTCTTTAAAGGTAATTAATGACTCATACGTTATAGATAGTTATTTAATCTGCAAGCACAGGGTTTGCTGTATTCTCAGCAGGCACTTTTTCAAAAACTTTCTTTTTAAGGCGGTAACGTTTATCTGAAATAGCTAAAAAGCCACCTAACGCCATCAGTAAAGAGCCTAGCCAAATCCAATTTACAAAAGGCTTATCGTGAATCCGTATCGCCCAAGCATCGGTACCTGCCTCTGTTTTACCCAAAAATTCACCCAACGCAATATATCGGTCGCCCCAAAAATTCGAGTCGATAGCGGCCTCCGTTAACACATCATTGGTAGAGAAATAACGACGCTTTTCAGGTTTAAGATCACTAATTTTTTTACCTTTAGAGAATATCTCTATATGGCCCTGCTCAGAGGTATAATTGGGGCCCCTAATAGTTTCAATACCAACAAAGTTGTATTCATAACGCCCTAACTCTAAGCGCTCGCCTGTTTCCATACGTAAATCACGCTGATCACTATAGATTGTATTTAAGCCGGCACCTAAAACTGTCGCAGCAACGCCTATATGAGCAATGACCATCCCATAATAGCTGCGCGATAACTTACTCAAACCAACGGTAAAGTGCTTAGAACTACTGGCTTTTAAATAAAGATCAAAGACCACTACATAGATAACCCAACTGGCAATAAATACAGTGATAGCCGCAGGGATACTGTACTCATCGCCATACAAAGCAGGGAAAATAACGGCAGTAAAAGCACTCAAGGTTAACGGATGTTTAAGTGTTTTCCACAATCTATCAGCCGCTGTTTTTTTCCAAAGTGCTATTGGCCCAACAGCCATAAATAAACACAGTATTACCATAAACGGGACAAAAAAGAAGTTAAAGTACGGTGGGCCAACGGATAATTTACCTAAATTAAGCGCATCGGCAAATAGCGGATATAGAGTCCCCAACAATACCGTAATCATAATAACAACGAGTAAGATATTATTAATTAATAAAAATGTCTCGCGCGACAGCCACTGGAAATTAGTGACACTTTTAACAACGGGTGCACGCAGTGCATAAATAGTTAACGAACCGCCCACAACAAACAATAAAAAGCCAAGAATAAACACACCGCGCTCTGGATCACTGGCAAAGGCATGAACAGAAGTTAACACACCAGAACGTACTAAGAATGTACCCAATAAGCTAAGTGCAAAGGAAAATATAGCCAGTAGTATTGTCCAGCTTTTAAATACACCACGCTTCTCTGTCACAGCCAGTGAATGGATGAGTGCAGTACCTACAAGCCAGGGCATAAATGAAGCGTTTTCAACAGGGTCCCAAAACCACCAGCCACCCCAGCCAAGCTCGTAATAAGCCCACCAGCTACCAAGAGCAATACCCACAGTTAAAAATGCCCAAGCAACGGTTGTCCAAGGTCGTGACCAACGCGCCCAAGCACTATCAAGACGACCAGAAAGCAAGGCAGCAATAGCAAAGGCAAAAGCTACCGAAAACCCAACATAGCCCATGTAAAGCATCGGGGGATGGATAATCAGACCAATATCCTGCAGCAGAGGATTTAAATCACCCCCATCGGTAGGTGATAGCGGTAATAATCGATCGAAGGGGTTTGAGGTAAGCAACATAAAGAGTAAAAAACCAACACCAATCATGCCCATTATAGCGAGCACAAGCGCGACCATATCGAGGGGTAGTTGGCGGCTAAATAGGCTAACCGAAAAGGCCCAACCCGCTAAAATTAGCGCCCAGAGCAAAAGGGAACCTTCGTGACCACCCCAAACAGCACTGACTTTATATTGCATGGGCAGCAAGCTATTGGAGTGATTAGCAACATACTTGACAGTAAAATCGTCTTGAACAAATGCCCAAGTGAGGCATAAAAAACTAATAAATAGAAAAACAAACCCACCCGTTGCAAGCGATCGGCTCGATGCCATAAGCAAGGTGTTTTTAGCATAGGTACCGTATAAAGGGACGACCGATAGAAGAACAAAAAGAGTAAAAGCAATAATTAATGCGATATGTCCGAGCTCTGGAATCATAAATACGACAACGCTGTTGGAAGTGGATTATCAATCATTATGCATTATTTATATGCTATAAAATGACTATATACGGTTAATCTTTATACCTATCAGAGGACTTGGCAAGTCTCTTGATGCTGAAGTTCGCTACCTGCTTGTGCCATCGCCTCAGCAACTTCAGGAGGCAAGTAGTTCTCATCATGTTTTGCCAATACTTCCGTTGCATTAAATTGGCCAGCATTATCAATCTTGCCATTAACGACAACAGCCTCACCTTCGGCAAACAAATTTGGCAAAATACCTGTGTAGTTAACGGTCATATCGGCAATGCCGTCGGTTATCTTAAAGCTCATGGCCAAGCTCTCAGTCGAGCGCACCACAGTACCCACTATGACACATCCACCGGCTCTAATAGTTCGGTCAATAGGTGCTTCACCTGAGACTATCTTACTGGGAGGATAAAAGAGGTTAATGTTTTCACGTAATGCATAAGTGATCAGCAAAATAGCAACACTCGAAAAAATCACAATAAAGAAGACAAGAAATAATCGTTGTTTACGTACTGGATTCATTCAACACCTTTGGGGTTTGCAATAGACTACATTAACATTATATAGACATAATTGTGGCCTATAAATATTTATAGGCCACAATATTTTTAAACAACTATATTAATACTACTGAGTAATATTTAATATAGCGATTAGTCACTTCTACCCGCACCAGCATCGATTGGAAAACCATAATGACTACTGGTTACAGCTTGCGTTTTACCCTTTGCTAAGTATGGACCTTCTACTAAGCTTTCAAGGTTAATCGATGGATATAGTGTGGCCAAAACGGCTTTATCTTCGCCGATATTGTTGTTACGTGATAAAACAGTTTTCACTGCATATTCACTATTACCAATACTATTTGTTTTGATACCAATATTACCTATATAAGTTGCTTTACCAGGGCTTACACTAAACTTGATATCGAGGTTTCTAACAGCATTCCACTTACCTTGCTTATAGTTATCTTCTATATGCATGCCATAAAACTCGTATTGGCCCACAGGTAATTTAAATACATGAAAACTATTCTCATGATTATGGTCAGAATGTGCACCATATTCACTTGAATAATTCTTCACCACATCAAGCGTCTTTGGCTTATCAGTCGCATAGCGATAGCCAAAAGGTAGAGAAATTTGCGATGTAGAAAGCAGCTTATTACTCCCTGCTTTACGGTAAAGAAGTGTGAAAGGTACTCGATGTAGCCCTTCTTGCTCAACAGTCATAACAACAGTGCCCTGACCAGGAGGTGCAGACCCAACACTATAGGTATCACTCGGTAAAACAATCTTATGCGAAGAACATGCAGCCAAAGAGACTAAAGCACTCAGACCCAATATTCGTTTTAAGTTTTTCTGTAATTTCATAAATCACCCATTAATCATTCATTTTCAACATTAATGCGCCGGCTTTTCTAATTTTTGCTGGCGCTTCACTTGGGCAATAATTTGACGTTTTAGTTTATAAGGAATGTAAATTAACAGACCAACGGCGCAAAAAGTGACTAAATAGGCACCCCAGACATAAGGACCATGCCCTGACATGAATAATAAATCGGTAATACTTTCAAACTGAAATTTCATATTTAAACCTTGGCTGGATACTGACTAGTTATCTAGCTTTATATCTTAGCTATTTTATCGAGCAGGCTAGCCGCAGTATAGCGACATAAAGCTATTGCTTTGATTAACTTTTTAATAAAAACCTTGCTTACCAAAGAGTTAAGCCGAGTTTTTAATACTACCGGTGAGCAAAAGCTCTTTAACCCAGTTTGTTTTTTGCTCCTGCTCTAAAATTTCTAGCCGAGTCCACATCATTAACAACCATGCGTATAAGCAATAAAAGCCAAAAATCATAATAAGCAAAGGGTAAGCCATAGAGGGATCAATACTTGATGGCCCTGTAAATTTTAAAGTGGCTGGCTGATGCAAGGTAAACCACCAGTCTACGGATTTATAAATAATAGGGATGTTAATCATGCCTACTAAGGACAAAATCGCACTCGATTTATTGCTTAAATCGCGGCTTTGATAGGCGCCTTGTAGGGCAATAACCCCTAGGTACAAAAAGAACAAAATTAGCATTGAGGTAATACGCGCATCCCATACCCACCAAGTACCCCAAGTAGGCTTACCCCATACCGCTCCGGTAACCAGCGATATAAACGTTAGTACTGCGCCAATAGGTGCTGCACACTTCATCACCATAAACGATAATTTCATACGCCAAATCAGGCCAACGGCACCGGCAATAGCCATAACGTAGTACCCTGCCAACGCTAAGAACGCAGCAGGTACATGAATAAAAATAATGCGATAGCTATTACCTTGCTTACTGTCCTCGGGAGCAAAACCCAAACCCCACATAACGCCAACAGCCATTGTTATCAGTGCAAGCGTACCTACCCAAGGAGACCAGCGACTTGTTTTTTCATAAAACCAACGGGGTGAACCTAATCGATGAAACCATTGCCAATTCAATTTATTTTCCTTTTCTCTACTATCTACTTAACTATTTATTAACTGTTTATTCGCGCTTAAACAGAGTCATTTCATCTAAGACACAATGGGCATTTCGGCGTCTTTTCCAGCAACCGTCGTCCATTCACGCACCGACCACGAAATAACAAGCCCATTAACGACATATGGGTCTGCCTTAGCAAAAGACTCTGCAACTGTTGCTGTACTCCCTTTAAAAACAATTGCTGCTCCATCTGCCGGATTAGCAAAAGCACCCCCAAGGAAAAACTCGCCTCGATCAATAGAAGCTTTCGCCAGCGCAAGATGTTGATCTCGAAAGTCACCACGCCGCTCTAGATAATCAGGCGCGTATTCATAAAAAAGTATGAAGTGCATCATTATATCTCCAATTTAAATAGCGACGTTCTGATTCTAATCAACTAAATAAAACATAAACACTTATCTATATTTTACCTAATAATGACTCTCTCAATACGCTAAATACTAGGCCTCAACACTCATACGTAGTGCACCCGCAATAGCTAATGGCGCTAACACAATAGCTACAGCACAAAAAGCACCCAATATAGCCAGCAGGCCACCAATGGGAAAGCCTTCAACCGCCATACGTACACAACTAGCGCCAAAGATCAGTACAGGCACATACAATGGCATAATAATCAGCGAGAGCAACAAGCCCCCTTTACGTAGTGAGACCGTCAATGCTGCACCAATAGCACCGACCAAACTCAGTGTGACCGTGCCCAATAATAGCGATGCTAGCAACGGTAAATACCCCTCTGCCGGAAGTGCCAATAAAACCCCCAGTAATGGTGCGACAAAAGTTAGCGGCAAACCTGTTGTTAGCCAATGAGACAAGACTTTTGCTATGACCATAAAATAGAGAGATTGAGGGCTCAAAATGACTTGCTCTAACGAGCCATCCTCGTAATCACTGCGAAATAGACTATCAAGGGACAATAAAGTTGCCAAAAGTGCAATCACCCACAATAGCCCAGGCGCTAAAAATGACAATGATTTCGACTCTGGCGAAATACCCAACGGCATCATCGTCACCACCATTAAAAAAAACACAACGGGGTTGATCATGTCACTGCGCTGGCGAAACGCTGTGATCACATCGCGTTTAAGTACTGCCCAAAAACCCTGCATAAGTGATATCTCAGGAATTTTATTAGATGGATCAATATGTTGGTCGAGGTTTGTTTTTAATGTACTCACTTAGCTGCCCTCTTTTTCTACTAGGGCGCATTGTTTATCTCTATGCTTAGCTCTATAAGCAGGCGAATACTCTTGCAAAGTCACTTTTTTAAGCTGTTGTATCGAGGGCGATTGATGGGTCGTCATAATGACACAACCACCCTGTGTGGCATGTTCTAAAAATAGGGCTTCTAAATTGGCAACGCCTTGTTTATCAATAGCGGTATAGGGTTCATCCAATACCCACACTTGAGCACGACTCAAATAGAGGCGTGCCAGCGCGATACGCCTTAATTGACCGGCCGACAACTGATGCCCAGGCATATCTTCATAACCATATAAGCCTACCTTAGCAAGCGCTGCATCAATCTCGGCTAGACTAACATCCTGCTGCAATTGAGTTAAAAAGGATAGGTTTTCTCTGGGTGTGAGGGTATTTTTTACCCCGGGCAAGTGCCCAATAAACAGTAAATTCGATAAATACTCTCGACGATTACGACGAACCGACTCACCTCGCCAAGTAATTTCACCCTCATAATCGGGTAGCAGTGTCGTCAAGGCGCGTAAAAGTGTGGTTTTACCACAACCGTTTGGCCCCTCTATTTGAACAACATCACCAGAATTGATAACAAGATCCAACTGTTCAAATAAAACACGGCCATCACGCTCACACGCTAATGCCTTACATTCCAGCAAAACAGATGAAGGATTCACAGAACTCGATCTCAAATTAACAATTGGCTAATAAAAGCATGCATTATAGTGACTTTCGAGAGCCAGTGTAGGGATTTATTGCTATTCTTAAGTTATTGTAAAAAGTAATACTTATAAGCGCGCATAAAGGCCTAATGTGGTTGATCGAATACCTACGCCAAGTACCAACAGTGTAAGCCGAGTCGCTAGTAGCACCAACCAAACTCGCCCACAAACTAATACTCAAACTGCACCCACTAATAATAACGCGGCTACTTTACGTTCAGTCGTTAGTGTCTTGCAGCAATTGCCGGCCAGCCAAAGTATTACAGCGCAAGTCACTAGCAGCCAAGCCTTAAATAGTAGCGAGCAAAGCCTGCTACAACGCGTTAATCCAGGTCTTGCGCAACAATTGCAAGGCAACCTGCTCAGCCAGCAAACACAAGCCAATAGAGCGACTATAGGGCCGGCGGCTAATTACTTAAATCAAGCCCCCCAAGCACCGCTCTATCTCACTAAATTAACAATTAACGCAACTAACACAACAGCAAATATCGAAGCACTACTCAATACCAAAACACTCACCACAGTAACGACACAAGCATTGAGTACGAGTCAACTACTGACTCTTGGGCAACAAAATGGACAATTACTCATCGCACCAAACAATCAACCGCAACTCAAGCTGCAAGAACAACTGCAACAGGCTGCCAGCCAAGCGATTAAAAATATTTTGCCCAAGCAGGAAAACGTCAGCCAATTACAACAATTCACATCGCAACTAAGCCAAACGCTTAATCAATTACCCAGTGCCTTACAAACAAAATTAGTTAACCCACAAACACTGCAAACGATTAATCAGCTCAGCCAGTTTACGCAAACAAATCACTCTCTCGTACAAGGGGGGCAAGTAAGGCAAGCACTCAATAACAGCGGAGTTGCCTTTGAGGCTAAATTAACACTAGCAAATAACCTTGGGCCACAAGCTATTAATAACGCGGGTGTGCAACAGGACATTAGAGTAGTACTTGATAAATTATTAACCTCGCTTAGTACTCCAACAAATTCAAGTACGACATCTACTTTTTTAAACCAAACGGGCTTACAAGAAATTGTTAGCGCTATTATTAATACTCAACCTACAAACGCTCCAGCATTAACAACAAGCCTCGAAGCAACCAAACCATTAACCACGGCAACCGTCGCTTTATTTCGCTTGCTGGGTATTGCACTACCTGCTGATACTCAGTCGCTGGGGCAACTACCTAAGGTTATCGAACAGCATTTAAAAAAACTGATAGAACAAACGCAGGCTAAAATTCAATTTAATCAACTACGTTCCCTTGGTCTTGATCAGCCCAATGGTGATAGCCGTACTAATTTACAACAATTTCAGACAGAGCTACCGCTGCGTTTTAGCGACCAAGTATTACCATTACAAATTAATATTCGCGAACAAGAGATTGTGCAAGAACGCTATCAAGATGAACAGCACGCAGATCAAAAAGAAGAAGGCGACAAAAAAGTACGGCGATGGCAAGTGTTCTTATCCTTCGACTTACCCAATAATGAAAAACTCCATTCACAATTAATCATTGTAGAATCGTCTATTTCAGCAACACTTTGGGCAGAGTCTTCGACGTTATGTAAGCAAGCACAAAGCGATATTGCTTGGTTGCGCGACAAACTCTTGGCTAATGGTTTAACTGTAGAAGACATAACATGCCTGCAAGGAAAGCCTCAACAGAGAGAAACCTCGCTTGATTATAATTTGGTTGATATTACAACCTAAGGATAAATAATAGTTATGAGCGAAGAAATATTACAAGAAGACTTAAGACAAGCCGTTGCACTATTTTATGATGGTGATTCAGCACCCACAGTGACTGCAAAAGGTAGTGGAACCACAGCAGAAGAAATTATTGCCATTGCTCAACAAAATAATATAACGCTGTGTGAAAACGAGCCTCTACTAGAACTGCTTATGGGTTTAGAGCTAGGCGACCATATTCCAGAGAGCTTATATATCGCCATTGCCCAAATTGTTGCCTTTGCCTATCACTTACAAGGCAAAGAGCCAGCAAAGAATCCTTAGTTAAAACATTGGTTTACTGTTGCCTTATACTGAGCAGCTAATGCCCATACCCCCTAAACCACAATAACCATTTGGGTTTTTATCTAAATACTGTTGATGATAGTCCTCGGCAAAATAAAATTCACCGGCCTCTTGAATTTCGGTAGTAATCTCCGCTGCACTATCACCTAATTTGTTTTTAAGTGCCTGCCCAAAAATCGCTTTTGTTTCTTCACAGACTTGCTTTTGCTGATCGTCAAAATAGTAAATGCCTGAGCGATACTGTGTACCGCGGTCATTACCTTGCTGCATACCTTGGGTAGGGTTATGGGACTCCCAAAATGTCTTGAGCACTTGCCTCAAACTAATCAATGAAGGATCAAAAACGACAAGCACCAC
Organism: uncultured Pseudomonadales bacterium; assembly: GCA_947488935.1. Lineage (GTDB taxonomy): Bacteria > Pseudomonadota > Gammaproteobacteria > Pseudomonadales > Cellvibrionaceae > CANLBN01. The sequence goes on along the minus strand of CANLBN010000002.1, from coordinate 153,445 downwards.
CTCATTATGCCCTGTTTGCCCAGAGCAGACTTCTTTATAACTGGGGTTAGGCGTAAAACCTGCGCTATAACCCACCGCTGTTGTAATAATACCCGGCAGGGTCCAAAACTTTCTCTCTGCACCCCAAAAGCAACCCATACCAATAATAATTTGTTCGCTACCTACTGGGTAAGGCGGCTGCATCGAAGAGCCTAAAATCGTATGCTGACCATTGATTTCTAAGGGATCAGTACGTCCAGGCAATGCATGTATGGCCGAGACCATTTTCTCTTTTGCGGGATTTCTAAAAAACATAGCCGTTATCCTTTTTCTCTAGTTTTATTCTTATGTAATGTGGAGTCTTAAAAAACAAAAAAGTTCTAGATCAGTCTCAAAAAATGAGATGGGTATTCGCCTGACTACCCGATATCTAACACTAGCCCTGATGTATTATTGGGATGAGGTACAGACCAATGATCATAAATAGCAGCAAATTTTTCGCAACATCGCTCTGCCATCTTACGAAAAGGGGGGCGCCCGGGGTCAGTCATAACCACCCTTTTAACACCTGCTTGGTGCGCGCGATTAATTAAATTAAACACTAGACCCTCCATTTCGTCCCAAAAACAAATGTCAGAAGCTATCACCATATCAAATTCAGACAACATGGCTTTGCTGGCTTTTTCGTAACGAGCATCAATAGTTGTAATCTCCACATCATTGATATGGGCATGGTGGTGCAAAATTGGAAAAACAGAGGCATCTGCATCTAACGCTGTTACCCTTGAGCCGAACGTTTTAGCACAATAAATACCCGAAATACCCCAACCACAACCCACCTCTAAGATACGCCACTGCTTATTTGGCGGCGCAATGTTGAGGTAATCGATCATCAGCGAGGTTGACTTCCAAAACTTATTGCCATGAATACTCGCTGCCTGATTCTCGCGCTTTAATCGCCTGATGTCAGCGTGGTTACTTTTTAAAACGCAAAGCCCAAACACATCCCTCACATTTCCCTGTTGCTCTTTTTTGGTCATATCTCTCACTCGTTTTCAATGATCATCGTTATTTCCTTTTGTATTTTGTCACGGTATAAAAGACAATAGAAGAAATCTACAGCGAGCATATACTGACTACGTGAAACATGAGTGATCTAACTAAATTATTAATAGAGTCCTGGACTTTCTTCAAAAGGAATATCCGGAGTATCTGTTCTATCATAATGCCTTTTGTTGTCCCACTCGCAATATTTCAATTGCTAATGGAATATTTTTACCCAGGAACAATAGGAACCGCCTATTTGCTAAGCTACATGTTAAGTTTTGCAGCATACCCTATTTATCAAGGCGCTATGATTCTGTACTTAGCGTCTGTTGTCACAGGTAGCTATTTACCATCAAACCAATATTATCAACTCGCCGCAAAATCTTGGTTAGCGCTCATGGTTTTGTATTTTTTTGCGTCTATCGCAATATTAACGGGGTTAATCCTACTCATTATTCCTGGCTTAATAGTGATGGGTAGGCTTGCCTTCTCAGAGTTCTATTGCATCTTTGACAATAGCAGAGGCGATGATGCTTTGGCAGAAAGCTGGAGAGAAACAAAAAGCGCCCAAGGTATATTAATATCAGGCATAACTATAATATACCTGTGTACTTTATTAGCGATCTATGTGCTTGGTTACGGACTTACCACCTTATTTCAGGACAACACCCTTGCAACATTTGTGACCAATATTATAAGCTCAGCTCTAATGCCATTAGTCACGATTTTTGCGTTTAGGGTATACACATTAGACGATAAAAGATTAAACAAGTTAAACAATACAAAATTTGTAAACAACGATATATCTTGATGTTCTCATTAAAAACAAACAGGTAGCACTGACTCAATGATCAAATCACTACTCGTCATTATAGCCATTGTCGCTATTATCTATTTTTTGAAATTTTTTAGGCGTATACCCGCTAAAGACAAACCAAAGGCAGCTATTAAATATGGTTTATATATCGCGGCCATTGTTGTTATAGGCTTAGTGCTAACGGGTAAGTTGCACTGGGTGGCCGCTGGTATAGCCGGTTTATTACCAATAGCTCAGCGGCTCTTTTTTGCTGGTATGCGTGTTATGCCTTTTTTGCAACGCATGTACGCCTCTAAAAAAGAAAACGAGCAGCAATCACAGGCATCTACACCGCCTGCCCCCGACAGCAACATGACAGTCGATAAAGCCAAAGAGATATTTGGTATAAAAACGCTAGAAAGTAGCGAGCAAATCACTAAACGCCACCGAGAATTAATGCAAAAAAACCACCCCGATCGTGGTGGCAGTGATTATTTAGCCGCTCAAATAAACGAAGCTAAAGAGTGCTTGATTAAGCACCTTAAAACCAGCTAAAGGCTTACCAAAAGCGAAAAATGGAACCTCAAACTATCTCGGCACAGGCCCCATTAGCATGGAAAGTGTATATAGTATTAGCCAGTGATAATACCCTCTACACTGGCATTACCAACAATATGGCCAAGCGCTGGCAACAGCATTGTGCCAAAAAAGGCGCCAAATTTTTTTATGGGCGCAAGCCAATTGCCTTATGTTATTTAGAAGGTGGCCATAACAGAAGTAGCGCAAGTAAACGTGAGTATGCGATCAAATCACTCACTCGGGCACAAAAATGGCAATTGATAATCAAGCATTTTGGCCCACAACCCTTAACTCAACGACTAGCTAGTACCTAAATCATTGGTCTTGGCTTCGGGCTTACTCCCATCTTCACAAAAATCTTCTCGAAATATTTCGAGCTTGCGCATCTCAAGTGATGGTCGAGAACGAAATTCGCGGTGATACAAAACAACAACAACCATCGTTGCAGCCATCACAAACAGCCACCCATTAATAAACCAAGCCAACACAGAGAGCGAAAAATAAAAGGCACGCAGGCCATAGTTATTAGTATGTGCAGCCAAATCAATGACTTTACCGCTAGCGCGTACAAAATCTTCTATTTTTTCGGGGTAATCTTTCAGCTCTTGGGGCGATGGAGCTGAGCCAATGACCACCGCTACAAAGCCGTATTGACGCATAGACCAAGTAAACGTAAAAAAAGCATAAACATAAATAGAAATTAGCACCATTAATTTAAGGTGCAACAAAAAGGACGAACTCTCAATATAAAAAGGCACATCAATCAGTACGGCTTGTAAGCGCCCTACACTCACAAATACCGTTAGCAAGCCCGCCAATATCAGCATGCTAGATGACGCTAAAAAAGTCACATTACGCTCAAGATTTGCAATCAATGCCGCATCGGGAATACGTAGCTCACGCTTAAGCATTTGTCGTACCCATTCTCGCCTGCGCCTACCCATAACAGCAGCCAAACCAAGGTTTGAGTGTTTTGCTCTATTATGTGCAAAACGTGCATAACCTATCCATAAGCACAAAAACCATACTAAAGCGCCAACATTCAACCAACCAATTTCTTGCATAACACGTATAATCTCATATCTGTTAGTAGCTAGAGCCTAGCCTCCAGCCTTAAAAATCGCAATAAATACTTTGGGCAATTGAACATTCCCCTTGAGAATCGTCTAAAGTACCCTCAGATATTAAAAAATAGATACTTAAAAAGCCATTTTACCGGCAATAACAATTAGGTTAACCAAAAATTATGAATTCATCATTACAAGCATCACTGACTAATACTGACGCGGCCTCTCACCCGAGCTTTGAATTTTTACGTAGCCAAACGCTGAGTGCACTTAATATTACTGTTAGTGAATATCGCCACCATAAAACTGGCGCACAGCATATTCATATTGATGCCGACAATGATGAAAATGTTTTTTTGGTCGCATTGCGTACCGTACCCGAGGACTCCTCGGGAGTTGCCCACATTTTAGAGCATACTGCCCTGTGTGGCAGTGAAAAATACCCCGTACGCGACCCTTTCTTTATGATGATCCGTCGCTCGCTTAATACCTTTATGAATGCCTTTACCAGCTCCGACTGGACGGCGTATCCGTTTTCTAGCCTGAATCGCAAAGACTTCGATAACCTACTCGATGTCTACCTCGATGCCGTGTTCTTTTCCAGACTCGACCCACTAGACTTTGCACAGGAAGGCCACCGGCTCGACTTTGCAGAAACAGGTAATCCCGAGAGCCCACTGGTTTACAAAGGTGTTGTCTTTAATGAAATGAAAGGCGCGATGAGCTCCATCACCTCGCAACTGTGGCAACTGCTCAATAAGTATTTGTACCCGACAACAACCTACCACCACAACAGCGGTGGTGACCCGCAGTCGATTACAGATTTAAGCTACCAGCAGTTAAAAAAGTTTTATCAAACCCATTACCACCCAAGCAATGCCATTTTTATGACCTTTGGCAACATTAGCGCTGCAGAGCATCAAACAAAGTTTGAAGAGCGTGCACTACATCGCTTTGAAAAGCTCGAAGAGCAAATTGCCGTATCGCCAGAAAAACGCTACTTCTCACCTATTCGTGCAGAAGAAGCCTACCCTTATCAGGCAGAAGAAAACGATACCCTTGAAAATAAATCGCACATTGTAATGGGCTGGTTACTTGGGCCAAGCATCGACTTAAAAGCTAACTTAGAGGTCAGCTTACTATCGAGCTTATTATTTGATAACAGTGCATCACCACTGCAGCATTTGCTAGAGACAACCGAACTTGGGGCATCACCTTCGCCACTTTGCGGCACCGACGACTCGCAATACGAAATGCTATTTATGTGCGGTATTAGTGGCAGCGACCCTAAACACACACTCGCACTTGAGGCTGAGGTTAATCGCGTATTAAGCAATATTGCCGAGAATGGTTTGCCACAAGAGCAAATAGAAGCATCCCTACACCAACTAGAGCTACGCCAACGTGAAATTGGGGGTGATGGCTACCCTTATGGTTTACAACTAATCCTTAATGCACTTTCGGCAGCCACCCACCGTGGTGATGTACTTGGGTTTTTAGATCTAGAAAGCGCATTGAATGAATTACGCAAAGACATACAAAACAAGGATTATATTTCTGGCCTTATTAAGCGTTTGCTACTCGAAAATAACCATCGCGTGACACTCACATTACGCCCAGATACCGAGTTTCATAATCAACAAGTAAAAGCCGAAGAAAGCATTTTAGCCGAGATTAAAAAGAACTTAAGCGACGCAGAAAAGCAACAAATTATAGACCAAGCAAAAGCACTAGAAGAACGCCAGCAGCAACAAGACGACGACAGTGTTTTACCTAAAGTCACCTTAGAGGATATTCCTAAAGCATCGCAATATCCTCAAGGTAACACCATAGATTTAGACTCGGCCAAAAAAGCCCCCCTGCACTACTATAATGCAGGTACCAATGGCTTGAGCTATCAACAAATTACTTGCCAACTACCGCAGCTCGATAGCGAGCTATTACACACGCTACCTTGGTACACGCTTTGCCTTACCGAGGTAGGTTTAGGCAACAATAACTACCTCGATATACAACAACGACAATCTCAAGTGGTTGGTAGTATTGGTAGTTTTTATAGCCTGCGTAACTTTACTGACGACCCACAACAATTACACGCCTACACAACACTCAGCGCAAAAGCACTCAATGGTAACCAGCGTGCCATGAACGAGTTAATGAGCGATACATTACACAATGCACGCTTTGACGAAAGTGACCGCCTGCAAGAATTAATCACACAAGTAAAAACAAGCCGCGAACAAAGCGTTACCGGCAATGGCCATGTCTTTGCCATGCAAACCGCCAGCGCCAGCATGAACCCTATTGCAAAAATGGTACACGAGCTAATGGGACTGGGCGCTATTAAAAATATTAAAGCACTCGAACAAGAACTTAAACAAGGTAACCACGAGCCTTTAAAAAATAACCTCGAAAAGCTACACCAAACATTACTCAACGCACCCAAACAATGGTTGGCCGTTGCCGAAGAAGAAGTCATGGATGGCTACATCGATACCATTAAAGATATTTGGCAACCGACACTGTCTGGTACACAAAGTGATTCTATTTTTGTGCCAGAGCCACAAGCGTACACGCCTATTAATCAAGCGTGGATTGCCAACTCGCAAGTCCACTTTTGTGCAAAAGCTTACCCAACAGTGGCAATGGGCCATAGCGACTCGGCTGCACTCAGCGTACTCGGTGGCGTACTACGCAATGGTTATTTACACCGCACCATTCGCGAACAAGGTGGTGCTTATGGTGGTGGTGCAAGCCAAGACAGCAACTCAGCGAGCTTTAGGTTTTATTCCTACCGCGACCCACGTATGAGCGAGACATTAAAAGACTTTGACGCCTCAATTGCTTGGATTTTTGACGAGCCAATTAGCGAGCAAAGCATAGAGGAGTCAATACTCGGTATTATCAGCTCACTCGACAAACCCGGCTCACCCGCAGGCGAAGCCAAGCAAGAATTTCATGCACAACTCACAGGCCGCACCTGCGAAAAACGCAGCCAATACCGCGAGCAAATAACCCAAGTCACCGCCGATGATTTACGACGCGTTGCCGAGACTTACTTAACGGCCGATAAAGCATCGACCGTTGTGGTGACGGGTAGCCATGGTGAAGAAGAAAGTAATAAGCTTGGGTTAGAGATTATTCGACTTTAATACTTACTACCTCAACTAGATAATTCGTATTCAGTGATCAGCAAAAGAGTTATCCCAAAAGGATAATTCTTTTTATTGGGTAGCTATTTATTAGATGTTTATAAAGTTCTTTTTGAAAATAAATTGACATAAATACTCAGCTAACCGATTATTAACCCTCAAACACAAATCTTTCGCCCTGTATAAAGGATAAAAATAGTAAAACTATTCTTTAAGCGAATAGATTTATCAGCATAGAATGGATTCTTCAAAAACACTCCTAATGTTAAAAAGAATCCTTTGAATAATGATATTGGGGAAGTATTCCTTAATATTGCGCTTTTATACAAAGGAATATATAAGTATGGATCAACAAGTTACAGTTTTCACTCTTGCTATTTCAGTAGCAACTTCTTTTATTGGAAGTTTTATATTCTTTTGGTATATAAAAAATAGAGAGAGACGAATAAGATCAAAAATTGCTGAACTGGAATATGAGGAAAAGTTTTTAGATAGGATCAAGAAAGGAAATATTGAACTAATACGATCTTCATTCAAAGTATTATTTATATCTTTATTTTTAACATTCTCTACAGCAACAGCCTTATTTATTTGTTATTTCGTCCCTGCACCGGAGTTAGTTACGAAGGCCTTTAGCCTTATTGCTATTTGCGCATGGTCTTTAGCTGCTGGGGTATGTTTGTCATATTTCAGGTCACTAGTAAGATTGAATAATCTACCGTTAACGAAAGAAAAAATTCACCGCATTCGAACAAAATTGGAAGGTAAACTATAAGCATGTATAACCAGCTCACTGGTATTTGAGACGTTGATTTTTTGGAACTTAGTAATGAAACACTATCAAGATATAGAAACGGGGAAAATTTGGGCTTTTGAAGATAATTTTGATATTCAGAAATATGCTAATCGGAGAATACCTAAAAACCTAACAAAATTTGTAAAAGAGAAGCCCTCTGAAGAGCACTTTTGGTATAGCTCTGATTGGGTTCATATGTCCGATTTGCCAACCGACTATGAAGAACCATTGTCGAGCGTTCCAATTTATAATCCTGCGTGGATTACATTTTTATTCCCAGTCGGTGTTTATGTGTGGCCTGACGATAAAGAGTTGCTGGACATTTCGTTGGAGGAAATAGAGTCTAATCGATACAATTTCTCTCTTTTTCAAGAAATTGCAACAACGATCGATTTAGAAAAGTCAGATTTACCGGCTTTAATTTCACATGATGGATCGTTAGCTATACCTATGTGTAGCACCTTCCCCAATGCGAGCGACGCTTTGCATACCATCAACAGAATAGAAGGCGCTTTATTTCTAGGTGGCTTAATCTTAGAGTCAACAAATCATAAATCACTGGAATGTGGCAACTTATCTGAAGCAGGCCAGAAAATTAACTCCTATATTGTCTCTGCACATAATAGATTCAGAACAGGCTCCGCCTCATTATCTGAGCGTATTATTTTGTCATCGCCGAATTACATTATGGTTTCCATATTGAAGTCCGCGCTGACTACCGGGTTTAATGTCTTGGTAAAAATTACTAACTTGTCGCCTGATTTTATTGTCAAAGGTCATAAAGCCTTAGTTGCTTGGGAGCTATCAGACGCCTTAAGTAATCTATGGGTTTCAATTGAACAGATTACAAGCTATTTGTGGGATACTCTATTTTTACCAAACCTATCGTACTTTGACAAAAAAATAGAAAGTAAGTACGTAAAGCTGAAAAAGAAGAAATGCGATTGGAAAATTTCTGAAAGGCACCAATTATTGAAAGAAACTGGCTATATTAACTCTTCACAGCTGCAAGCCTTGAATACCGCCAGAATAAAGAGGAATAAGCTAGTTCATAATGGTGAACTTCCCAAATTTGAAGTGGTTGAAGATTTGTGGTTTAGCCTTCTGGCATTGCTCGAGAAGTATAGTAACGTGTCGTTATGTGAGCTTCGGAATCGCACTTCTATTAGTTTTAATAAGTTCAATAAACATTATCCTCCTGGTTTTGCTGATGAACGTAGTGTAAATAACACAGCCTTTCCTGAGTGGCCAACGGAAGCCCGAACTAAGGCAGGTTCAAGCTGACCCATCACAGTCAGTTTAGGTTAGCATCATAAAGTATTAGAGATTTATAGATTCCCTTAATTAAAGACCGGTTTTAAGGCGAGGCAACTATTCAATTAACAGGCTACTGAATTCATTTTAGGAAAAACTCTAACTCATTATGACTATCTATCTTATATTTTCCTTTTTGTTAATTACGCCATTTATCGTGCTGATATGGAAAAGAAACTGGAAAGTATTCTTAGTCTCTCTCTTGCCATTGGTATACACGCTCGTTGATGTTTATATAGAATGTAGGGCAACAAACAATCATTCTGAAGCATGTGTATGGGGGTATTTAAACTATCTATACGCGATAGTGATAGGTAGTATTTTTTATCTTATAGTGACATTATTCCAAGTTGTCATATCAAAAATAATAACGTATAAAAACGATAGCTTTACAAACTCACAATAATAATGCTATCGGTATTATTAACACCCTCTTAGGACAAAGTACCCAATGTCTCTATTATTCGAAGAAATCGATAGCCAAGCCTCTGATTTAGGCGAAATCTCCTTGCGTCGCAGGCGTATACCTGCGCTGGGTGATAGAGATATTTATGAGGTTAAACTAGGCGATGAGTTTTTGATGTCGAGTATGTTTGTTGATGCCGAGGAGGCCTTAGCAACTTTGGGCTTAGCCTCGGTCACTGGCGATAAACTCAATGTGGTTGTCGGCGGTTTGGGATTAGGCTATACCGCTGTAGCGGCCTTAAAAGATGAGCGTATTGAAAAGCTGCTGGTCGTCGATGCCTTAGATACGGTGATAGGCTGGCATAAAGAGGAGCTTGTCCCTTTAGGTAAAATACTCAATGCCGATGCACGCAGTCACTATGTGCTTGGCAGTTTTTTTGACCTAGCCACAGCCCCAACTACAGGGTTTAACCCTAGCCCAAACCTCAATAACCCTGATCAAAGCAGCAAAGCCGAGCAGTTTGATGCTATTTTATTAGATATCGACCACTCCCCTACGGAGTTTTTAAATACGGCTAACGCGAGCTTTTACACCACAGAAAACTTAACACTCATGGCAGAACAACTTAAACCCAAAGGCGTATTTGCCATGTGGTCTCAAAATCTACCCGAAAAGAGTTTTGAGAAGCTACTCAAAACAGTATTTGATAGTGTCGACTCCCATGTCATTTCTTTTTTTAACCCGTTTCAAAATGGTGAAACCACTAACTCGGTATATGTTTGTATAAAATAAGGGGTTTAGGCTAAAGGTGATGCAACTATATTAATAGTAAAACATCAAATACTATAGGCTATACTTTATGTATGTGTATGCTGTGAACCCAACAGGATTTAGTGTGTACCTTTTGAAGAGCCCATTGCTCACTTCGATATACGTTTTTCTGGTATTATTATGCACAAGGGGCTTGAAAAGCACCTATAAAAGGCTCCGACATAGCGTATTTATTTAAAAAACAATATAAACTGGACTAAAGGGATTATTCAGCAGATATGTTAATAGCCTTAGCTATAAACGACACACAATAAGAAGGAGAGAAGGCAATAAGAATACAAGCCTTCCACTCCATAAATTAATCTTGTTTAATCCTTACTATTGGAATTAAATGCAAAAGTCCTCTCAAGCAGTAAAAGAAACTCGTATTTTTAAGTACAAAGAAGATCGTTGGCCCGTATTTATTATCTTAATGCTGTCTTTCGTCGATATTGCCTTGTACTTTATTATCGAAAGTACCGTATTTTTATTTGTGTATTACTTGCTAATGATTATCCCCAAAGGGGTGATTTGTGCTTGGAACCACCATCATCAACACCTTTTTACCTTTCGTCATAATGCGCTTAATCGCGGTTTAGAGTTCTTTTATGCACTGCATACAGGTGTTACTACTAATTTGTGGCGGCTTCACCATGTGCTAGGGCACCATGTTAACTTCCTCGATCAGAAAATCGACGAGAGCCGCTGGCAGCGAAAGGACGGGGCGCAAATGGGTGTTCTTGAATACACCATCAAGGTCGCTTTAACCGCCTACCCACGAGGTTATGCTGTTGGCAAGCACTTTCCTAAGCAGCTAAAGCCCTTTCTTATTTATATAGGGCCCACATTTTTGGCCGTAGGCTTATTGGTATGGTTCAAACCTGTAGCGGGGATTTTTCTGTTTGCCTTACCCATGCTAACCAGCCTGCTTTTTACCGCATATGTTACCTACGACCACCACACAGGCTTGAGCACAGAGAACGAGTTTGAGGCTTCTTACAATAACCTCAGTACAATATTTAACTACCTGACGGGTAACTTGGGGTATCACACCGCTCATCATTACCGTCAAGGAGTACACTGGTCGAAGTTACCAGCCCTTCATGCGACGATTGCGGATAAGATCCCAGAGCACCTATACCAAAGGTCGTTATTTACCCATCGATAAAAAATAACTAATTAACATTAAGCATTTGAGATAAATGGGTAGCTCGACTACATCCAGTGCCCGTTTTAATAAAGATCCCGTTTAATAAAAACCTAATCATGGCTAACAATACCCAGTTGCATCCTCGCAACCAACACCGAGGGGGTTACGACTTTGCTCGCCTAGTAGAGCACTCCCCTACGCTTAAGGCCTTTACTCACCGTGGCCCAGCCGGCCAAACAACCATTAATTTTCACAACGAGCAGGCAGTTCGGGCACTCAACCAAGCTCTGCTAAAAGCCTATTACGATATTAATTTTTGGGATATCCCAGCCAATTACCTGTGCCCCCCTATTCCTGGCCGCGTCGACTATATTCACTATTTGGCGGACTTACTCGGCCGCGACAATAACCAGGAAATTCCTCGTGGGCGCAATATTAAAGTACTAGACATAGGTACCGGCGCCAATTTGGTATATCCCCTCACGGGTCAAAGCGAATACGGTTGGCACTTTACCGGCGTCGACATAGACCCTACCGCCATCAATGTCGCTAAGCAGATCTGCCAATTTAATAAATTGAAAATAAATCTCCGGCTACAAAAACAGCGAGAGAATATTTTTAGGGGCATTATTACCCCTACAGATGCCTTTCATCTCACGCTGTGCAACCCACCGTTTCATGCCTCTATCGAGGCGGCTAATAAAGGCACTCAGCGCAAGTGGAAAAACCTCGGTAAAGGGCCTTCAAAAAAGCTCAACTTTGGTGGCCAAAATGCCGAGCTTTGGTGCTTGGGTGGAGAGATAACGTTTATTGCGAATATGATCGAACAAAGTATGGAATTTGCCGAGCAATGCCTGTGGTTTAGCTCGCTGGTATCGAAAAAAGACAACCTCAAACCACTGTGCAAACTCTTAGAAAAAGCGAAGGTCGCTGACATTCAAATAACCGATATGGCTCAGGGGCAAAAAACAAGTCGTTTTATTGCGTGGAGCTTTATTAAAAAAGGCCAGAGACACCTATAAGTAAAATAGCTTAGTGGCCCATGGCTATTACAAACCCGCTAAAAAGGCATATTTAGGCCTAAAGGTTTACTCTCAAAGCTAATATCACGCATACAGCCATAATGCTTGCTCCAAAGTCATGGTAGTATCTTTCTATAACTATTACACTGCACGCCATTAACCATTTCTTGGCACCCCAGCAGTTGCCCATTTCAGTAGGACCACAATGAAAAAGACCTTTAAACTTGACCACCCTAAAATTAAAGTGCCGCGAGTCGTAGACTCAGTAAAGCACGACATTAAAAAGTTTCTCAAAAAAGAGCGCAAAAAGCCTCTGCCCTCTGGCGCTACTTATTGGGGGTTTGATTGCAAGTTTGGCCAATCAGAAGAAAGTGCGGTTACAGTCAACTTATCGTCACTCACCAAGAGTATTGACGATCTCGTTGCAAACAATATTATGACGATTTATGTAGAGATTACACCAAAGGCTATAGTAACCGGTGATAACCCAGAGACAAAAGGAGAATAGCCATCGACAATAACGATATTTTGCGCCGAATCCGCTATATGTTTAAGTTTAGCGATCAACGTATGCTGTCTCTATTTAAAATGGGTGGCTATGTGCCCAATAAAAGTGAGCTAGCCACGTGGCTTACTCGCGATGGCGAGGCGGATTTTGTATTATGTCCCGATGACAAAATGGCGCGCTTTTTAAATGGACTTATTATAAAAAATAGAGGTGCTAGGGACGACGGCATACCTGAACCAGAGAAAACCTTAACGAATAATATTATCCTAAGAAAGCTTAAAATTGCCTTAGACTTACAGGCAGATGACCTTATCAAGCTACTAAAGCTCAATGGTTTTATTATTAGTAAGCACGAGTTAAGCGCTTTGTTTCGACGCCCAGACCATAAAAATTATCGACTTTGCCTCGATCAATTGCTGCGTAATATTCTTGATGGCATGGAAAAGCACTATAGGAAAAAACAAGCACTATGAAGCAACCCGCACTACTTTCTATCGATGTTCAAAAAGCCTTCGACGAGCCTGTTTGGGGATCAAGAAATAACGTAGACGCCGAAGATAATATAGCGCGGCTACTTGAGCACTGGCGTAATAAGGCATTACCCGTTATTCATATTCAACATTGCTCAAGCGAAGAGAACTCCCCTTTACGTAAAGACAAGCCCGGCAATCAATTTAAAGACATTGCTATGCCTTTACCAGAAGAAAAAGTATTTCAAAAATCCGTCAATAGTGCTTTTATTGGCACTGGGCTAGAAAAGCATCTTCGAGACAATAATATTGAGTCTTTAGTTATCGCAGGCTTAACAACAGATCACTGCGTATCGACATCAACTCGCATGGCAGGCAATTTAGGGTTTAAGGTTTTCTTAGTCTCAGATGCAACGGCAACATTTGATCGCACAGGAGAAGACGGTACTTATTATTCGGCTGATCAAATACACAACGTTCATCTTGTCAGTTTACATGGTGAATTTTGTGAGGTAATAAACACTAAAGACCTTCTAAATACGGCCCTATAATGGATAGAGCCCACTGAATCGAACGACCAATAAGTGGCACAGTAATATTTACTCATTGGTCAACCTCGATAAATATTTAATGGTTTGTGCAGATCTAAAATTAACAGGCAATTCATTATATATCACTAATTATTTCATCAGTACACAAAGGAATTTAAGTCATGCGCAAACTGATAAAACGACTCGCTATCATTGCAGTTATCGTATTACTGATTCCTATAGCGAGCTTACTCTTACTAAAGGCATCCCCACATTCTTTCATAGAATTTAGCCAACGCTTTCATGCCTATGATATTTCTGCCGAAAAAATTGACGTATCTCTATTAAGTCCAACCATTAACATCAGTGGTTTGGTGGTTCGCGATCAGCAGGGTGTTAAATTATTAAACACTGAAAAACTATCACTTAGCAGTCAGTGGAGCACTCTATTTTTTGGCAACAAAAATATGGGTGTTGCTAGTATCGAAAATAGCATTATTCACATCGAGCCGATAACACAGTCCCTACCCTCTGACGATACAAATAAGAAAAAAGAAAAAAAGGCACATACGAGTGAAGCCTTAGATATTCATCAACTATTACAACTAGCCAATATATCCCTTAGCGACATTCAACTTAATGCCTCTAATAATACACAAATACATATTATTAAATTTGAGTCTTTTACCTCTACTGATGATACTCAAGCAGGCATTAATTTTGACCTAAATTACCAACAGAGCAATGCCAGCATCCCAATTAAAGGCCAGTTCTCATCTATTGCTGCTAATAATTCAAAGCCACAACTGCTGCTACATATCAACGAGCTGGACATACGTGCACTTAGCTCAGCAGCCTCTGAAAATAGCAGTGTAAATGAACATAACGAGAGCAACACCACAGCCACTACAACCGCTGTAAGTTCTACAGAGCCGGCTCCCTCTACGAATGAATCGGTAACACTTAACACATTAGAGAAAGCAATAGATTGGTCTCCCTTACAACAATTTGCACCACTCGACTTCACATTAAAAGTCGATAAAGTCAGGCTGTCACAGGGAGAGGTTTCTGATCTAGTAGCGAATTTACGCGTGAAAAATACGCCTAATAGCACTAAAAAATTCATTATTGGCTATGAGCAATCAGGGCAATTAACTCTCGATATAAATGATGATCTTCACTTCGCAGGCCCACTAACGGTTGATGCTCAATGGCAAACTTTAAATAGCACCACGACAGGTGCAGATATAGAAGGTAAAACAAAAATAATGCTTGCAGATAATACTGCCATTTTCGACGGGCTTATTAATCTCAATGGCTTCGATGCGCAAAATATTTTAGCGGATATTTCTCTAACGCGATTTCCTTTTACCACTAAGTCCCCGTCCGCAAAAAACATGGAGCAACAAAGCACTGATTTTTTACCCTTTGCTACAACATCTCAAATACAACTAGACAACCAAAAATTATCTCTCACAAACTTATCACTCACAGCGGGCAAGTCTGATCTAACGGGTTATTTCAGCATTGCTTTTGATCAAACACTCACCGCGTTAAAAGCGATTGACTTTGACCTTAAATCGACCCAGATATTTATACCGGTTGACTCCAGTACAACGACCGAACAAGAAAAAACAACCCAAACGAAGAAAGCCGATAAATTATTTAATAGTGATCCTATCGACAGCAGCTTCTTAGATACTATAAGTACTAAAGGGCAACTCAATGTTGGCAAAATTTATTATGGCGATCGCGTATTACTAGAGGGGTTAAATGGCTCACTTTCGCTACAAGATAAAACACTGTCGCTAAACAGCCAAATCGATCAACTTGCTAAAGGAAAAGTCGATACTACTCTAAGCATTAAACATAATGACGGGCAATTACAATTAGCCACTAAAGGATCTATCGACAACCTGCTACTGGAATCGCTAGCATTGTTACCCAAGGACGAATTCACCGGTGGCAAAACAAATGTTAACTTCTCACTTAGCAGTCAAGGGAATTCCACACAGGCATTGGCAAGTGGGCTTCAAGGTAATTTTTTATTATCTAGCCAAGAGGGTATCATTGCCAATAACTCTTTTGAATTAATTGGCTCGGACTTACTATTAAATTTAATCAATACCATTAACCCATTTTATAAAAAAGCTAAAAATACTCAGCTAGAATGCGCCGTGGTTAAATCTAGTATTAAAGACGGCAAGATGAAATTCGATGACTCTATCGCAATTAAAACATCAAAAATGACGATAGTCGCTGATGGCAATGTTAATTTAGCAAAAGAAAGCATTAACCTTGGCATTAATCCTAAAGCACGCGCAGGTGTAGGGATAGATATTGCCAGTCTGGCTAAATTTATTGCCCTTAAAGGCTCCTTAGCAAAACCCAGCATAGGCGTCAGTGCAGAAGGCTCTTTAAAATCGGCACTCCAAATTGGAGCTGCCGTCTCAACCGGAGGTTTATCATTGATTGCAAGTGGTATAGCCGACAAAGCAATATCCGGTGATGCCTGTAAATTAGCGCATAATGCTTTTACTAATAAAACTGATTCAGAACCTGCCCCTTTATCTCCTAACCCTAACTAAATTGGGTACTTACATTGCAAAAAGAGTTTTTTCAATAAAGATAACTCTTTTTACAATGGGACTTTAGAGGCCCTCAGTTAAAAATCACTGTGCGGCCCAAATACTTCGTAGAGAATACGGTCCTCCGATACACCTAAGTCAACCAGTTGGCTTTTAATAAATTTCATAAACCCAACGGGGCCACATAAATAAAAGTCGCCATCGCTTATAGGAAGCGCCACCTCGGAGATATTCATAAAGCCCGTTTTGATATGCTCTTGTACTGCTTCTCCAGCTTCGTACCAAATAGCTTGCGACCAGTTATTTTCGTTAACGATAGCATTAGTCCTATCGGCAAAGGAATGTTCCGATTGATCACGACAGGCATGTAAATACAAAACAGTGTGTTTATATTGAGTATCGTTTAAATACTCTAGCATCGACTGCATAGGTGTGATGCCTACGCCTGCCGAGATTAAAACCACGGGTTTTTGCTTATCATTAAAATAAAAGTCACCTGCAGGAGCATGCACTTTAATAGTATCGCCAACACTGACATGATCGTGCAAATAGTTAGATACAATACCCGCAAACTCTCCTAACTCTCGCTTTACCGATATCCTATAGCTGCTGTTATTTGGGTTATCAGATAAGGAGTATTGCCTAATTTCTGTGTAATCCGATGTATTAGGTGTTAGCTCTACACCGAGATACTGACCTGGAGAAAACCCAAGAATATCACCGCCATCTTCTGGCTCAAATATAAAGCTTGTCACAAGGCTAGACTCTTTGGCTTTGGCTTTTACTATAAAGTTTCGTGTGCCATTCCAACCACCTGCACTTTGCGCACTTTGCTCGTACAACTCTTTTTCTCGGTTTATAAATATACCCGCAAGAAACTCATAGGCATGCGTCCACGCCTCTTCAACCTCTTTAGTAAATGCATCGGCAGCCAGCTCTCGCAATGTTTCAATTAAGTGATGCCCAACGATTGCGTACTGAGGCGCCTGAATAGAAAAGCTGGTGTGCTTATGAGCGATTCTTTCTACTGCTTGCGATAACGCCGCAAGATTATCGATATTCTTAGCGTAAGCTGCAACAGCTTCAAATAATGCCACACCCTGCCGTCCGTTTTTTTGGTTGGACATGTTGAAAATATGTTGCAGCTCAGGGTTATGCTCGAACATTCTTTGATAAAAATGCGCTGTTATTGCAGGGCCTGCACTCTCTAATAAAGGTATCGTACTTTTAACAACCTGTATGTGATGTTCGCTTAGCATGTTTACTCCATAACTAAAAAGTTAATATTCATTAATACCTAATAAGTTCTCAGGTATACCACTTTGTTGGTACATCGATACATCTTGTATAGCATGTTCCATACCAGAAACATTTTTTATTACATTTCAATCATTTACATCATATACTTACTCAAAAAGTGTCATAATGACTACACAAATAAATTGTCATTTTGACTATATTTAGTTATTTTGACTCGAATAAGGCCTTAAAAGATTATGATGACGGAGATATCCTCTACGGCGATTATCGGGCTAGCGGTTGACCTCGCCAGTAGCCTCACAACAAAAGATAGATTCGATAGATTACTGGACAATGTAAGAAAGATTATCGCTTGCGATGCCGTTGTATTGCTTTCTTATCATGGCGATATACTTAAGCCCATCTCTCTACAAGGATTAAGCCGAGACACCTTAGGTAGGCGCTTTAATATTGAAGACCACCCTCGATTTAGTATTATCTGTCAGTCCACCACACCCACAAGATTCGCAGCAGATTCGGAGCTTCCCGACCCCTACGATGGGCTATTAGTTGGCACAGAAGACAACTTACCCGTACACGCTTGTATGGGCTTACCGCTGTATTTTAATGAGAAACTGCTTGGCTTATTAACTCTTGATAGCCTCACGCCTCACGTGTTTGATGACATTTCAGAGAAAACTTTACAACTGATCTCTGCCATTGCGGCAGCAACATTAAACAATGCCCTATTAATAGAACAGCTAGAAAAACAAGCAGCACACTCGCAACAAGTTGTTGAAGAGCTCACCATAGAAGCACTAGAAAGAGATGGCGGTGAAATCATTGGCGAGAGCCAAGCCATAGAAAATTTGCGAAAGGATATAGACATAGCCGCGCCTTCGGAGTTTACGGTTTTAGTCGAAGGTGAAACAGGTGTCGGTAAAGAGCTCGTTGCACGAACACTGCACCAAAAATCACGCCGCCATAATGGACCTATGGTATATGTTAATTGTGCCGCCCTACCCGAAAGCCTTATAGAGAGTGAGTTATTTGGCCATGCTAAAGGTGCCTTTACCGGTGCCGACAAAAAACGGGCGGGTAAATTTTTGCTCGCCGATGGCGGCACACTGTTTTTAGACGAAATTGGTGAGCTGCCACTCGCGGCTCAAAGCAAAATGCTACGTGCATTACAAAGTGGTGAAATTCAAGCTGTTGGCCAAGACAGCATTGAGTTGGTTGATGTTCGTATTATTGCTGCGACTAACCGCGACCTAAAGCATGAAGTAGAAATAGGGCAATTTAGAGCTGACCTTTATCACCGCTTAATCGTCTACCCCATTCAGGTACCAAAGTTAAAAGATAGACGAGGTGATATACAACTATTGAGTGGTTATTTTATTGAACAAACCAGCCGGAAGCTTGGCATTACTCAATTAAACATATCACAAGATGCTCTCAGTCATTTAGAGTCTTACCATTGGCCTGGTAACGTCCGTGAATTAGAGCATATTGTCAGTCGTGCGGCATTAAAAGCTTTGGCAAGACAACGTGGCAAAAAAATTGTCAGCATTAACCGTATCGATTGTGATATTGACAACTCACAAACACCATTAGACCAAACTCAAAAAACGACTATTGAAAAAGAAGCAGACATTAATTTACGCGAAGTAACAAAGAATTTTCAAACACAATTGATTACACGCCTAATACAGGAAGAAAACGGTAATCTCGCAGCAGTAGCACGTAGGCTAGGTATCGATAGGGCTAACTTAAGTAGACTTTCAAAAAGATTGGGGATAAACATTGTGAAATCAATTAAGGCAATAGAATAAAAACTAACAGTACTTGCTAACTCTAGCTTCGCTCTCCATATTGAGTACTACTAGTTTTTTATTGTAGTAAAACTTAAGTCGCTTAAGGTTATTTTTTATCGGTTAGTCGCCTTTTTTGCGAAATAGCATAGGCTTTTTTTCGTGTAAGTAACATAGGATCATTAGATGGCTCGACACCCTTTGAGAGTACGAGTGGATCAAAATTAATACTACCACACTGGCCCTCACTCTCTGTATTAACTGACGTGATCGTCAACTGCCCAGCATTGATAGTCTTGTGCTTACCTTCCCACAGGATCGATGAATCATTAATCGCATCATCTTTATTAGCCACGACAAACAACAAATCCCAGCTAACGGCCCCTTTGTCTAGATTGCGTTTAATATTTTCATAAAAAAACTGATTTTTGGGAGGCACAACGACCTTTCTATTACTTGTCGGTACGAATTTAAAACGTACGGGGGTTTTAAAACCTGCATCATTAACCAAGTAAAAACTATTAATACTATTATAAATATGACCCTCATAGGGTTGTAGCAACTTTGGCTGTTTATCTTGATGCAGTGAGAAGCGTAGAAACTCTGAATTTGCCTGCTTAAAATTTTCTAAGGCAGTAGAGCCTTCTAACCTTGCCTGTAAAAACTGAGCAAAAGACTGTGGATTAGATACTGGAAAAAAGTCCAGAGTATTGAGCGCCATTAAATGCCTGAACGACGCAAGCTGAGAATTAGACAACACAGCATTGGAGCCCGCAGCAAAATAAAAGGATAAACCCATACCATATTCAGCAGGGATATTATCGGCGGCAAAGTCACTACCGCCAGAATGCGAAAAACGACCGGTGACATTAGAAGGGAATTGAAACAAGGCGCTATTACTATAGACCTCTATCTTACTCGTTACAGGAGAAAAGTTAGCACTAAAGCAAAACCCCTTGGTATGGTTTCGACGCTTGCCTTTAGTGACACCAAAGAGAGACTCAAAGGTATCAACTATTTTTGTACTCGTGTTATCTAAGTCAGAGGCAATAGAATAGTGGTTTAGTAAAAGAGAAAGGATTAACAATAAGTATTTAAACATAATAGATAACGGCTCTATACTTTTATAAAGTAGCCACCTTAACATTAACAATTCAAGTATTGGATTTCGAATTTCTCATCATTTATAGTGAGTATATCATTCCCTACTATTTTTTTACGCTTTTGTAGCTCGACAACATCGTTGAGTTGCACCAAACCCTCGCTAATCATTTGTTTAGCTTCTGCTCCACTACTTGCAAGGCCTTCAAATTTAAGTATTTTATAAAGCTCTACAGGTTCTTTATTAATTTGTATCTTTTGCATAGTCCAACACTACTCCATTAAATACCTATTGTACCGCCTAACTATACCAACCGTCTTTAAAGAAAGCGTAAATGGAGATAATCAACAGCAAAAAGGGTAGCAAAACTACCCTTTATCATAACAATTTAGTCGCAAAGATTACTTACGAGGCTTTAAGGTCTGCGGCGGCTTTCATGGCATCTTCGCCTTTTTTCCATAAATTACCTTGCCATAACTCTTCAAGACCAGTCTCTCCAGCGGCACCTTTTGTTGTGAGATATTCATAATAAGAGGTCGGTTTATGTCCAGTAATATTATAAAAATCGGGGCTACAGCGAGTGTAAAACCCATTTGCCAGATATTCAAAAAACTCCGCGCGCGTACTACCAAAATCACGCTCAAAATCTTCCATTTTTTGTGGGCGATACTCTATGCTTTTATCCATTGCACGACCGAGATCTTCGGCTATTTCAGCCATCGTTTGTGGCTCTGGACCGGTAATATCATAAAATTTATTACTATGTTGTGCGCCACCTTCAGACAATACAACAGCTGCAGCCTCTGCTATATCACGTGTTGCCACAAGCGAGTTACGTGTATCACCTAACGGGTTGGCAAACCAACCCTCGCTATCAATATTATCGCAATCGGTTTTTAATAAATGGTTCATAAAAAAATTATTGCGCAATACGGTAACATTAAGGCCCTCATCAATTAGCGCTTTTTCTCCCCACCAGTAATGTTGCAACATCAATGGAATAGAGGCTCCAGTGCGAGAAGCATGCTTATTAGCATCGTAAGAGGCCGTATTAGTATCAGCTCCCATACAACTTATCCTAACGACGTGTTGGATCTGGTCTTTTCGACGACCTAGTTCTTTACAAAAATTAAGATGCCCCTCAAGCATTGGGTCAAGGGAGGCTGAATAAACACTACTTACACCATCCAACGCAGCGCTCCATGTTGCCTCATCATTCAAATCAAATCGGACAACTTCATCAGCCCCAATGGACCTAAGAAACTCTGTTTTACTCTCGCTAAAACAGCAGGCGCGAATAAGGAATTGCTGCTCTTTGGCTAAGCGTGCAATTAGCTCTCGCCCAATACGGCCAGATGCGGATGTGACTAAAACAATAGGTTTACTCATAACATATAATCTCTATTAGCATATTGTATATATGCCCATCATATAACATAGGATAGGCGAGTCGGTTAAAGCGCGATAATACACCACTAAGTAAGAAATGAAATATGTACAAAATTGACTATTTACTCACGCGACAGCTAACACGGTAAATAGCCATTGATAGGATACTTGTTATATTCGATGTACAACTAAGAAAGGTAAGTTGCCATGACCATTAGTACTACAGCTAAAAACGATCATGACAACTAATACGGAGGCTTAAACAGAAATAATATAGGTAGCAGATAGTTAGCTAGTTACGCACACCATAAGCCATAAAGGATTCACGGGGCTCATCATTGAGATCAAAAGCGCCATCACTATTTGTATCAAAGGCGATAAAACAACTGGAAGAGCCACCTTCACTATCGACACCATTATGCTCGATAGTGACGCCCTGCCCAACTTCAATACGATATTCTTTATGTAAATCTACATCCAGTAATACGGCGACACTTTGGCAATTGACTATCTCTACAGGTGCTACGTTGGATAGACCCGCATCATATGCAATATTGTTAGCGTGATTCAGGCTAGCCATACTCGTTAATGCGCTGGCAATATTTTTAATTTCATCGCCCTGCCCTGCATTCGAAAAATCAATAAACCGAGAAATAGTCGTCGCTCCCAATACATACAAAATGACAACAAGAGCGATCAGCTCTATCATTGTAAAACCTGTTTCATAGGTTTTAATTTTTGTCTCTATTGTCATCGACTCTTCTCACAAGCAGTGTTCTAAAAATATTGCTGTTGCATACCCTTGTATTTATAACTATAGCGATAAGATTTAATTCGTCCAGTCGATTACTATACGCTTATGGAATAGATGAAGAATAATAGCGATCAATCTGCTATAGCGAATACTTAATTGAATAAGCCATGATATTTTTCGCTGCTTAAAATTATCTACTGTCTACTAACGAGAAGTACACAGCACATAATATTTTTAATTTTTGGGGTGTACTACTGTAGAGCAAATGCCTTTTTGAAAAAAGGCATTTTAGAGACACAAAGAGAGAGCAAACCAAATTACTGTTAGAAATTACGTTAACCATACCTATTAAGTACGATTAATAAATAGAAGCGAGTATAACATTTTGCTCAATGTAGCGTTTTATATCGGACTGTTTGGCTGCATAGTAATTTGCATAATGAAAAGCTTGTAAGGCTTTGCCATCTTCCAATTTGTCTAAAGAAGCCGCTAAACCTAGCCAATAAGTAGGGTTTGTGTAATCTACATGCAATAGTTTACGGTATAGGGTAGAAGAACCTTTATAGTTGCCTGTTTCAAAATAAAGCCCCGCTTTAAGGCGGTAGTAATTTTGATAATACTCGATATCTGGTTGATGCCCTTCGAGCAAATCAATAGCCCCTATACTATCTTCTCGTGCGACGAAAATATGCGCGGCTTTTTCGGCAAATTGAAAAAGGTCGAGACTTTTATTGTTGTAAACAAGCGCTTCTGCATTTTCATTCATTGCAACTTTAAGATAGAGCCCCAATAATAAATCATAAGAGTCCTGCCAGTAATCACTAACGCTAGAAAACGACTCTAAGACTTTAATTGCACCATAAATATCTTTTTGGTCAACTAAGCCTCTTGCTATCTCCGCCGTCTTTTTATCAACATCAATAATATTTGCGTACACTTTTAAATTATTTTCGTTGGCTTGATCCTTACTGGCTTTATTTTGAGAAGAGCTTAATACACTATTTGGGTCAATATCATAATCACTTTGCCCTATAAATATTGACTCATCCTTAATATAACCAGAGTATTTTTTGATCTGCGGTGCGATATCAAAATAGTCTTCGCTAACGCGATACGCATTTTCGACTAGGCCTGCGACCTTGTACGCCTCGTTTTTTCTGATGACCAAGTCAACAAGAGACAAGTAGCGATCGACGATTTTTTGGATACCTGCAAGCGCCTGCTTATTATCCTTTTCTAATAACAATGCATCTTCGTAGCGCTCAAAGGCATTATTACCCGCGGGAGACGTTAATTTGTCTTCTCTAAAAAGAGTATCCCCTTCACTGATAAGCTGCCGAACTTTTTCACTTTTTTCGACAGCATCAACAATTTCAAAGATCACAATTTTTTTGTTGATTTTTCTATTGAGTTCATAACCTTCTAAAAAAGTAAATATTTCCGAAGGCATTTTTTCAGCATCGTATTGATAATACTTAGGGTTCTTCACTAAAAAGCTGGCAGTATCAACAAGCAGAGTGTTAACGCTGAGGCTATCTGACTCTTCGGCAATCACTTGAGGCTCATCGACAATAAGCTTATGGTCAACGCTAAACCCAGCAAGCGCAATCAGCATAAGAGCAAGAATGAATTTTTGACGAATAGAGCTTTTAATTGAGACTTCCATAAAATTAACCTATACCAACATACAAAAAGTGGTCTTTTTCCACTGCTGTATCGAACTAAAACATATTCACGACACAACAATAAATAACCAAAAATAAAAGTGTATAATCCTTTGTATAAGAATAGCTCTAATTACCACTACCGCTAGACTTTTAAGCTATATTTTACGGCTTTTTTGAACAAAATCGTTCTTTAGCCAGAAACTTGGCGTTTAAAAGTTAGATGTTCATTTGCTAAGTTTTCTATATAATTTGGCCATTATTTTGACTGTGCCATTAAGTGTCCTTTTGCCAACTATGATCAATATTGTTTTAGTAGAACCAGAGATACCTCCCAATACGGGTAATATCATCCGCTTAGCCGCTAATACAGGTTGTAAACTCCACCTAGTAGAGCCTTTAGGTTTTGAGCTTGACGATAAACGCCTACGCCGAGCAGGCTTGGATTACGATGAGTGGGCAGCAGTGATTCGCCATAAAAACTGGGAGGCATTCTTAGAGGATGCTGTATTTCACGATCAAGTAGATACCAACGATCCAACCGCAACCACTAGCAAGCAACTATTTGCCATTAGCACAAAAGGCAAATGCAGTTATACCGATGTTAATTTTACCGAGAATGATTTTGTTATTTTTGGTGCAGAAACACGTGGGTTACCACCAGAGATCCGCGAGCATGAGCATATCAATGAAGTTTTACGTATCCCTATGCAGCCACATAGTCGCAGTATGAATTTATCTAACTCTGTTTCCGTGATTGTTTATGAAGCTTGGCGTCAACTTGGCTTTACCGGTGCAATATAAAGACAGAAAAGAGAATCAACAATGAAAAGAGCCCCTATTGGACTTTTTTATGGTAGCTCAACTTGCTACACCGAGATGAGTGCAGAGAAAATCCAACAGTATTTTGGTCAAGAAAATATTGACCTTTATAACATTGCCGATACTGAATTAACTGAGGTCGACAACTACCAATACATTATCTTTGGCATCCCTACCTGGGATTATGGTGAGCTACAGGAAGACTGGGAAGCCGTGTGGGACCAAATAGACAACCTCACATTTACAGGAAAAACCATTGCCTTATTTGGCCTTGGCGATCAAATTGGTTATCCCGATTGGTTTTTAGATGCTATGGGCTATCTGCACAACAAAGTCCTATTACTAGGCGCTACCATGATTGGTTATTGGCCAAATGAAGGCTATACCTTCGAGGAATCCCAAGCACTTACTAGCGACAAAACACAGTTTCTTGGTCTCGCTCTCGACGACGAAAACCAGTTTGAACAAACTGACGAGCGCATTGCTTTATGGTGCGAACAACTCAAAGCAGATTTTCAACTCTAATTCCTATTAAAAAATACGGCAAAGAGTGCCCTAAAAACAAGGTACTCGCAAATAACACTATGACCAAAGGCGTTGGCGATAAACAAGAAGCACCACCCTCTCAAATTATCGAGTGGAGTGAAGATGGCCAACCCATGTCAGTGCAATTTGGCGATGTGTACTTCTCTCGTGAAAATGGTTTGGCAGAAAGCCGTTATGTTTTTTTAGAAAAAAACCAACTCGAACAGCGCTTTAAAACATTAAAAGACAGTGGCTCTTTTGTTATTGGAGAGACGGGTTTTGGCACTGGGTTAAATTTTTTAAGTTGCTGGCAACTATGGCAAGAACATGCACCCAATACTGCACAACTCACGTTTATTAGCACCGAAAAATATCCACTATCGCCGGAAAACTTAAAACGCGCACTAGCACTATGGCCCAGCCTATCAATACTTATAAATAAGCTATTACACGCTTATGATATGCATTTTACCTCGACAAATATACCGCAATATAAGACCTTAACCTTTGGTAACATTCGCTTAATCTTACTGATTAATGATGCAGAACTTGGGTTTAAAGAGTTATTACACCAACCTTTAGGCGCGACATATGAGGCAATAATAGCCGAAGAGCCTGTGAAAGATTTATCGGCTATTAAACCTCTATGGCTTGGGGTCGATGCATGGTTTTTAGATGGCTTTGCCCCATCCAAAAATCCAGAGATGTGGACACCATCCCTTTATAAAACAATCGCTTTACTGAGTAAAAAAGGCACTAGCTTTTCAACTTTTACCGCTGCCAGCAATGTTAGACGTGGTTTAATTGATGCAGGTTTTAATATTGTTAAATGGCCAGGGTTTGGCCGCAAACGCGAAATGTTATCTGGCGTATTTGAGCCCTGTCACCAAAAGGCTGATAAGCCACAGAACAGTGCAGACCAACCAACACCCAAAAATACCACAACCAATAAAAAAACACGGCGCTCAAGCAGTGCAAAAAATCTAACACCTTGGGCTGTCATTGACAATTATCAACCACTTCAGCCACAACAATCCGTTGCAATTATTGGTGGTGGCCTTGCCGGTTGCCATAGTGCTTATGCATTAGCAAAGCGTGGTTTTAACGTCACAATAATCGACCGCCAAGACAAACTCGCATCAGAGGCATCGGGTAATCCTCAAGGTGTGCTATATGCCAAATTATCCCCGCACGCTCAAACCTTGAGCGACTTTAATTTAGACGCCCTACTCTACTCACAATATTTTTATCAAGACTATTGGCAACAAACTAAGCAGGGAGAGCGTTGTGGCGTTTTACAACTTAGCTACAACGATAAGGCAGAAAAAAATCACCAAGGCATTTATGAAAGGTTCCCATCTACAAAAAGTATACAATTCGTAGATAAAGAACAGGCAAGCCATCTTGCCAATATTTCACTGAATACCGGTGCACTGTACCTACCTTATTCTGGATGGCTGAGCCCACAATTACTCTGCCAATGGCTGTGTACACATAAGCAGATAACCGTCATCAATAACACAGTTATTCACTCGTTGAATCAATGCAGAGATTCTAAAAAATGGAGTTTAGTAGGCACGACACTGGACGAAAACCAACAAACCTATGAACATAGGTTTGATCAGGTTATCGTTGCTAACGCAAACGATGCTAAAGGCTTTGATCAAACTCGTTGGTTACCGACTCAGTCGGTACGAGGACAAATTAGTTACCTAGAAACTCAAGCACCCCTTGATCAATTGCAAACCGTTATTTGTGCCGAAGGTTACATCCCTCCTGCCACTGCAATGACTATCAACAATACAACTAAGCAGATCCATGCTTTGGGAGCGAGCTTTAACCTAAAATGTATCGATAAAGAGCTAAGAGACATTGATCATCAAAGTAACTTGGCAAATACCACAAAGCATTTTAATGGCTTTTCAGAAGAGACTAGCTCAAGCCTTGCCAGTAATATTCACAGTGGACGTGTTGGTTTTAGGTGTACAAGCCCCGACTATTTGCCACTAGCAGGCCCGGCACCCATTTACCCCGCGTTTGAAGAGACTTACCAAGCATTGAGCTTTAATGCCAAAACTGTGGTGCCCTCTGCTGGTCCTTATTTCTCTGGTTTGTATGTCAATATAGCGCATGGATCTAGGGGGCTGGCTTATACACCACTGGTTGCCGAACTGATCGCATGTACGATGGCTGGGCAGCCACTGCCCATGTCACAAACAATGGCAAATTCGCTCAATCCAGCACGTTTTATTATTCGCGATCTCATGCGCCGAAATCACTAAATACTCTTATATTATCAAACACTTAATAAAAGTATAAAAATCACCCCTCCTCGCCTAGATAAACCCTCGATTAGGTCTATACTTTAAAGAGTTTATCCACTATGAGTAATGACTATGCTACTAACGCGCCGCCGCAATATCGCCTTTACCGCCCAAGACACTGGTACTGTCCACAATTACTATGAGCGATTGGTAGCAGAGGCTATTGTCAAACTCGATCCGCGAGCGAATACGGATTACGACTTTATGGATGATGTCTCCTGCGTTGCTCTCAACCACCTGCCGCCACGCTATATCCGACACGATGTCGACATGAGTTTTTACCTCTCGCCGATTGAGCTCGATGAAATTAATAAAAAAGTCAACAAAGCTGTCAAAAATGCTATTACCTTTGTTAAAAAACGTGAGCAGGATAAAAAAGATTTGCTGGATGACGAAGGTGGTCTTGAGCATTAAAAAGTGTGGAGTTAGCACGACTCTATTTACGCATTGATTAAAATAACTAGACCACATCAAATTTTAAACATGTATAGAAGATTTGATGCACCAAAATAATAGGTCGAATAAAACGACCAATTTCATTCTAAAATCATCACATCTATAAACCAACTAAATCACGCCTATCACCAAGCTTTATAAGCCAAATCACGCATTTGTTTTTATTTTTGCCTATATGACGGTTATTATGCTCTATATTGAAGAAAATAAATAAAAACCAAACTCGTTGGCTCCAAACACTTTGCGATGCGGGTAAAATAGTTTTAAATTAATCATAAAGGTTTATATCGATGCGTCAGTGGCTGTTACCTGCATATCTTTTAATAACTAGCACTCTGCTTTTATCGAGTAAACCGGTACTTTCACTGGATAACGCTACTTCCTTAAAAACTCAACCTTCTCCAATAAGCCCAACCATTATTGCAACAGCGCCTTATAGTAATCGCTGGTTTACTCAAGGTTTGTATCAAGACGATAGTAAAAACTTTTATATCAGTAGCGGTGGTTACAATGAATCCACCCTTATTTATCAGCAACCTCATAAAGTTACCCGCTATACACTGCCGGCTCATTTTTTTGCAGAGGGGTTAACGGTGATTGACGACAAAATATTTTTGCTCACTTGGAAAGAAAATACATTATTAGTGTTCGACAAAAAAACATTAACACCTATTCAGCAAATCACTTATAAAGGCGAAGGTTGGGGGCTGACTCATAATGAAAATTCATTAATTATGAGCAACGGTAGCAATACACTGTACTTTAGAGATAAAGACTCTTTTAAAGTACAGCGCACTATAACTGTTAAGGGGCTAGATAAAATTAATGAGTTGGAATACATCGACGGCATTATTTGGGCAAACCGTTGGCTTGACGATAATATTTATGCAATTGATACCAAAAGTGGCTGTATTGTAACAAGCATCGATTTAAGCAGCCTGCGCGCAAAGAGTGTTAAACCCAGCAATAAAAATGTCGTTAATGGCATTGCCTACGATAAAGATAAAAAAGGCTTATGGGTAACAGGCAAGTTGTGGAACCACCGCTTTTTAATTGCTTTACCCACGCTAGATAAAGCACACTGCAACCTTGATTAGTTGTCTATCAGTTAGTGCTCCACATTAATGCGCCTATATTTTATACACTTAAGCTATTCACATTAAATAGAGCTATGATAAACTGGCGATATAAATAATAAAAATAGACTAAATTATGACCATTTTACTTTTTTTATCGTTACTACTCGGTAGCACTTGTATTCTATCGGGCTATTTTCGCTTTATCAGCAATGATAATGGCCATTTAAAATTAGCCCAATATCATTTTGTAGATTCCCTAAGCTTTGTTGCCAACGGCCTAATTAATGGGACTCAAAACTTATTGCGTTTCAAATTATCAAAAGATGCTATTTCTTCACTTATGGTGTACGGCGGCTGTATGTTTTATTGTGCAGGCTTTGTCGTAGATCCCTTAGTATAAATTATCTTATCGCATCTGATTTTATAAGCACATATTTTACAGACACATAACTTAAGTGGTCAGTTGCTTTATGAAGCTAGACCACTAACCTATACCCTATTATCCTTTCTCTTTTCCACTGACTCGCGCACCCATTTGTCATCAATTTAATCTATCGATGACGACTTAATCTACTTAACCAAGTAGGTAGTATAATTATGAGTGAATAAAAACATCCTATAGATTAATATTCAAAACTTACCGGTTAATATTGGAAAAAACATGCTTTATACTCTTTTTATCATGGTTTTATTAACATTTGGCATTGGCTGCATAGCCCTTAAACATCGCTTGGCCAGTGTTAAGGATCAATCTCTTAGCATTAAATACTTTCAAGCTATGCAAGGTAGCGATGTTCCTTTATCGGTGGCGAAGAGCAGTCGCTGCTTTAATAATATGTTTGAAATTCCTGTTTTATTTTATGTTGTTGGAAGTCTCTATATAAGCCTGAATATAGAAAGCAGCTTCGCGATTGCCGGTGCCTGGATCTTTGTTATCGCAAGGGTTATTCAAGCAACTGTACATCTAACATACAATAATGTCATACATAGAATGCTTGCTTTCTGGTTGTCTGTTTTAAGTGTTTTAACCCTATGGATTAATTTACTTATTCAACAGATGTAGAATTTAGTCTATATTTAACCTATAGCAGTAATTTAAGGGCAACTCTATAGATTAGAGTATATGAGGATTAAGAATCATACCCTTATTATTTTTTGCCTTCGAACAAACCCAAACCTGCTCTAGGTAGATTAGTTAGGCACGAAATTTATAAGCTCTACTAACGTGAGGGAAGAAGGCAGTTTTTAAAGATACCCTACAAATAGAAACACCTAACAGTATTGTCATATACTAAAGACTATGTAACTTAAGGACATTTATGGATACTCAACCCAATAATGTAGAAAACGATGGCTTTATCAATAAATTTTTAAAGCTGGAATCTGCTGGAGGTATTTCGCTTATTGCCGCCGCTTTTCTTGCTATTATTTTTGCCAATACTGGGCTAAACCATTTTTATGAGCTTTTACTTTCGACACCAGTGGTCGTACAAGTTGGCGCATTAGGTATAGCTAAACCTTTACTGCTTTGGATTAACGACGGGCTAATGGCCGTTTTCTTTTTTCTAGTAGGTCTTGAGCTTAAGCGCGAACTGATCGAAGGGGAGCTCTCCGATAAACGTAATATTATATTACCGGGTGTTGGCGCAATTGGTGGGATGATAGCCCCTGCACTTATCTATATGTATTTTAACTACGGTGACCCTGTCGCTACCGCTGGCTGGGCGATCCCAGCGGCAACTGATATTGCCTTTGCCCTTGGGGTTCTCGCTTTATTAGGTTCACGTGTCCCCATCTCTATTAAAATTTTCTTAACCTCTTTAGCGATCTTCGATGATATTGGCGCAATTATTATCATCGCTATATTTTATACATCCAAGATTTCACTCACGGCCTTGATCGTTGTTGGCCTTTGTATACCTGTACTTCACTTTTTAAATAGGAGAGATGTACTGAGTAAGGCCCCCTATATCGTCGTGGGTATTATTATGTGGATCGCCACATTAAAATCGGGTGTTCACGCAACACTCGCAGGTGTGGTACTGGCCATGTTTATCCCGATAAAGTCGCCGAGAAACCCCAGTGTCTCTATGTTAAAAACCATGGAACATAGATTACACACAGTCGTTGCTTTCGTTATTTTACCCATTTTTGCCTTTGCTAATGCCGGTATTAACTTTAGTAATATGGGCAGTGAACAAGTGTTTCACAACGTGACGTTAGGTATAGCCTTTGGC
This sequence comes from uncultured Pseudomonadales bacterium, assembly GCA_947488935.1. Lineage (GTDB taxonomy): Bacteria > Pseudomonadota > Gammaproteobacteria > Pseudomonadales > Cellvibrionaceae > CANLBN01. Next base: position 121,829 of record CANLBN010000002.1, on the reverse strand, counting down.
CTATTTTTTGGTAAACAGATAGGTATTTTTGGGCTCTGTTGGATATTTTTAAAGCTCAAACTGGTTACTCTACCAAAGGGGATGACCATACCCAGTTTGTATGGCACAGCCGCCTTATGCGGTATTGGTTTTACCATGAGTTTATTTATAGGTTCCCTCGCCTTTGAAAGTGCTGGCGATGTAGCTTTTGATGAGCGACTGGGTATTATTATAGGTTCATTGCTCTCAGGGTTTGTCGGCTTTATTTGTTTACGATTTGTGCTAAAACCTAATCCTGAGGCACAAAAAGTATAAATACCGTTCAAATTGATACCACAAAAGCAACGAGATTTACGCTTTAGTGGTCAAAACAATAGATAAACCCATGAAAATAGACATCGACGGATATTCATTCTCCGCTCAACTGGAACAAAATAGCTCACCTAAAACCTGTGAGCTATTTACTCGGGCACTTCCCTTTATCAGCCAAGTTGTTCATGTACGCTGGAGTGGCGAAGGTATGTGGATACCCCTTGGAAATATGGATTTTGATGTTCCCTATGAAGATGCAAGCTCCTACCCCGCACCTGGGCAGATATTGCTATACCCTAAGAGCAAGAGCGAAACAGAAATACTCATTGCCTACGGCGCTGTTGCCTTTGCTTCCAAAGCCGGTACTTTAGCAGGTAATCACTTTGCAACAATTACATCAGATTTAGATAAACTCAAAGAGATTGGTATATCAACACTATGGGAAGGCAGCAAAAGTATCACTTTTAGTACAGAGTGATCATTCTTCTTTTCTACAAATTTAAGTCCATTAACCCTACCTATATAAATTATGCAAACACCTAAGATTTATCGCCATATTGTTGTACTCACTGGTGCGGGAATTTCTGCCGAATCAGGCATTCAAACCTTTCGTGCCGCCGACGGCCTTTGGGAAAATCATAGAGTGGAAGATGTGGCAACACCCGAGGCTTTTGTTCGCGACCCTGTATTAGTGCATAAATTTTATAATGAACGTCGCAGACACCTTTTGAACGGTATACACCCCAATGAGGCACATGTAGCCTTAGGAAAGCTGAGTAAGGAGCTAGAGGCAAATCGACAAGGCAGCCTAACATTGATCACCCAAAATATAGACGATCTTCATCAACGAGCCATGGGTAAAGATGCCGTCTTACCTATGCATGGCGAGATATTAAAAATACGCTGCCAAGAATCTGGGCAACTATTCCCGTGCAAAGAAGATACGTCTCCAGAGGATCATTGCCCCTGTTGTAGTAAGGTAGGCAACCTACGCCCACATATTGTTTGGTTTGGCGAGATGCCTCTTTATATGGATAAAATAGAACATGCTCTTAGCCAATGCGACTTATTCATCGCCATTGGTACTTCGGGCAATGTGTATCCAGCCGCTGGCTTTTTTGAAATGGCCAAGCAATTTGGCGCGCATACTGTGGAGCTAAACCTAGAGCCTTCTGCAACAGGCTCAAGGTTTGCTGAGCAACATTATGGCCCAGCAACCCAAATAGTACCCACATTTTTAAATAGCCTATGCTTCTAATGAGATACATTTCTATTATCTGTCGGACAACAAGTCATTAGATGGCGAATTCCCGTGTTTTTTAGTATTGAGATAGGCTGATCTCTGTTATTATCTTATCCTTTTCGCACCTGTCATAAACTATTGCGATACTGATTAACTCGAAAGAACCTTGTTAATACCCCTTATTTTTAAACTTTTAATGGCTTTATAAGAATATGCTCTCTGGCGATATACTCTCTCAACTTAGTACCCTTAAAAAAGAAATCAAAGAAAGCAGAGATACTGCACAAGGCACTGTTCGTGGCACAAGTGGCCGCTATGGCTTTGTCGCCTTAGACGACGGACGCGACGCATTTTTAAAACCAGACGTCATGGACCATGTTTTCCACGGGGACCGGGTTGAAGTACTCGTTACCACTAAAGAAACTGAGAATAAAACACAGTACGAAGCAAAATTAGAGAAATTGCTCTACTCTCCCATGAAACAGTTAGCGGGTCGCTATTGTATTCGTGGTAAAGGCCATTTTGTTATCGTTGAACAACAGCAACATACCCGTTGGATATTTGTACCACCTAAAGCACGCGCTAATACAAAGGATGGCAATTATGTAACGGCTAAAATTACTCAACACCCTTTTGAAACAGGTAAATCTCAAGCGCGAATCATGAGTGATATTGGGCTCGATGTTAACGTCGATAATGCTCGAAAATTTGCCCTTGCCTTGCACCAGCAATTCGAAAATTTTCCTAAAGATATCCTCGAAGAGGCGCAAGCACTACAAAGTGTAGCTATTGAGACAGAAAAAGCCGATAGCAAAAATGCCAACAGAGTTGACCTTACCCATATCGATTTTGTCACCATTGACTCTGCTGGTACTCGAGATATGGATGATGCTCTAGCGATTGAGCAGAAAGATAATGGTTGGACATTACTCGTAGCAATAGCAAACCCCGGTAGTGAAATACGTGCAAATAGCTCACTGGATAATATCGCCTTTAAACGTGCTCAAACGCTTTATTTACCGGGCAAACCTGTGCCAATGCTACCTGAGACACTATCAACTGAGCGCTATTCATTAGTTGCAGATAAAGACAGGCTAGCACTCGTTATCAAACTAGAGGTTGATAACACTGGTAAGACACAACATTGTGAATTTATATCAGCACTCGTTCGATCTAAAGCCAAATTAAGCTATCAACAGGTAAGTGCTCTACTCAGTGACCAGCCTTTTACTGCGCAACCACACTTAACAGACGTTGCTCCTTTTAAAGCTCAATTAATGCAGCTACAAGCTTGTACAAATGCACTACATGAATTCCGTATTAACAATCAGCTTATCACTCATAATCGCGATGATTTTGCCCTAGTACTCAATAACTCTGGTAAGTTAACTAGCATAGAAAAGATTGAGAGAACACTGGCACATCGTATTGTTGAGGAATCAATGATTGCTACCAACCAGCGTGCTGGTGAGTTTCTAGCCTCACACGATATAGGTTTATTTACCTCGCAAACTGGCTTCAAAAATGAGCGACAAGAAGACATAAATAAGCTATTGATAGAAGCTCTCGGAGAGACATCTATCGGTGACATGAATAATCTCGACGATTATGTTGCCATGATTAAGCGGCTGCAAAAAGATGACAAGTATCAGACCCTATTTGCTAAGCAGCAGCGTTTTCAGCAAGCAAGTGAGTTATCACTACAGCCAACTGCACACTTCACACTAGGTGCCAACTACTACGCCACTATTACCTCTCCCATTAGGCGTTATCAAGATCTCTACAACCAAAGAGCGATTCATCAAATACTGTCAGGTACACAAGTTAGCCGACTGCGCTCCAAACAATTAGAACATCTAAAAGAAGCTATTGGCTTTAGTCGTGGTGCTTCTCGCCTTGTTGAGCAATGGTTAATTGCTGATTATATGCAAAACAAAATAGGCGACGTATTCTCCGGCTATATCGCATTGCTCACTAATCAGGGTGTCGGTGTACGCTTACACAACACGGGGATTGAAGGTTTTATCGCCGCCAGAAAAGAAGACAAATCAAACCCAGAAATACCCTTTGATAAGGTATCTTTTAATAATCAGCGTATGGAACTGAGCTGGAATGGAAACCCATTAAGCCTTGATCAAAATGTGGATGTTAAATTAGTGGCCGTTGATATGGAGAAGAAAAAACTCAGCTTTGAATGGATTAACGAGTGATATAGCGATTTTTCGATCATGCCTACAGTAAGATGCTAAAACCAAAGTGACTTATTGTAGATAATACCTACCCCTAAAACACACAAAAGCAGCATTAAATAAAGGCTGCACATAACCGTCTACATATTGACATAGATCGACTGCAAGCCGCATTTTAGCTGGCGCTCTAGCGGAAACAAGCTATTATTAAATTATACATAATATGCTAGGAACCCCTAATAATCACTCATGATTATTCAAAAACGCCTTATACAAATCACCTGTATCGTTGTCCTGTTATTGCTCACCTCTCTTTTTGGGCTATATCAAATAGCGAAAGGCGCTGAACTACACCAACGTAATGTGTTGCATTTACAATTCACCAATGAATTGCATGAAATGCTGGAACTATCAAAAACAACTCATAAGCTCGATATTATTCATTTAAAAAGTGTTATTTCAAATATTAGAGAACAGCCCTTATTTTGCATTCAAGTGATCAGCTTTATGGATCGCTTGATCATGCGAATTATTGGTACTGAAGAAGCCGTAAAGCTCTGTATCGCCGATGTAAAAGTCGCCGACGATATATTAAACGAAATAGATACCTACAATAATGGCTTATTAAATATGAAGGAGATACGTGATAGGTTATTTGAAGCAGCGGCTACTTTTGAAGAACATTCTACTAGTTTTTCGAAGCCAATGACTGATACCGTCAACCTTATTATCTCATCTACATTTATTATTTTTATAAGCTTTAGCATCATTGTATTTCTTCTCATTGTCTATGCTGTCCGAGGCATTTCAGCTTCAGTAAAATCTATAGAAGAGAGCGCTAAGGCTTTGGAGGAGAGCGAGAGATTAAATAGAGAGTTGGCTCATTTTGACTCTCTCACGGGCCTACCAAATCGTAATTTATTCAAAGATAGACTTGAACAAAAAACCAAAATCGCAGTACGTACTAATAAAAACCTTGCCTTTTTATATATCGATATTGATCACTTTAAAAAAGTTAATGATTCAATGGGGCATTACGCTGGCGATGATTTAATCTGTGCCGCAAGTGCCAGAATACAATCCTGCCTAAGAGATACCGACACCGTTGCCAGAATTGGCGGCGATGAGTTCAATGTTATTTTGAGTGAGTTATCTGCGATAAGAAGTGCAAAACTTGTTGCCAACAAAATATTATCTAGCCTATCAGAACCTTTTACTATTTTAGGTAAAAAAGTTTTTATTAGCGGCAGTATTGGAATATCTATCTACCCTAATGACACACAAAATGTGGAAGATTTAAAACGCTATGCCGACCTTGCAATGTACGATGCTAAAGATAAAGGCAGAAATAGATTCTCCTATTACTCAGAGACACTACATAATCAAGTAAAAGATAAGTTAAAAATAGAGGAGCATTTACGCAACGCTATTAGAAAAGATGAGTTATTCTTACAATACCAACCTATTGTAAGCCTTAATGAATCACAAATCGTAGGCGCAGAAGCTTTACTGAGATGGAACAATCCTGAGCTAGGCAGTGTTTCACCTGTTAATTTTATACCTATTGCTGAAGAGTCCAGACTCATCAACGAAATAGGCGAATGGACGTTTAAAAAAGCCTGCGAACAATTACAGCAATGGAGAAAGAAAGATAACTCTAAATTCCAGATCTCTGTCAATGTCTCGCCAATACAACTAGAAAACGGAGACTTTGCAAACACAGTTAAAAACATACTAAACAGTTATCAACTACCTAGCGATAGTGTAAAAATAGAAATTACCGAGGGACTTATTATTGAAGAGGATAGCACCAGCGTTACGACATTAAAAAAATTATCGGATATGGGAATTATCTTGTTACTCGATGATTTTGGCACAGGCCACTCTTCACTATCTTATTTACACAAGCTACCATTTCATGTTCTAAAAATTGATCGCTCCTTTGTCACTAAGCTAGATAGTCAAGCAGTAACAAATAGCATTGTCCCATCTATTATCGCGATGGCACATAAACTAGATTTAGCCGTCATTGCAGAAGGCGTTGAAACGCAGGAAGGCCTCGACGCATTATTGGACCTTAATTGTGAATACGCTCAAGGGTATTACTTTGACAAGCCATTAAATTCAGAGGAGATAGATTGTAAAAAAACCTACTCCCATCTTTTTAAAGAAGAGACTAAAACCTATTCTCATTAATCACTTAACCATTGGCTAGCAAATTTTCTATTGCATTGACCATAGGCTTCATAAAATATTTTTCTTCAGGCATAGCGGCTATTTGGTAGCCTTTTTGTGTCAGTTGCTCGGCCACTACAGGGCCAATGGCGATAATCTTTGTCTGCCTAAGCCCTGATATCAAAGAGTCTGCCATTGCAGATTTTTTGGCTACAGATTCAAGCCGGTTATATTGCGCTTTGCTAGTGAAACAAATAATGTCGACCTTATTATTTGCCAGCTGCTCGATCAAATAAATAACATTATCTGTTTCAACATCAGAGGCATAAATATAAGGCGAGACTGTTCTATAGCTCACTCCCCTGCCCTTAAGATAAGCTTGTAGCTTTTCGTTAGGGTCTTCACCATAGAGCTGTACACTAACCGCTAATCCATCCAATTTTTTATCGTCTAGGGATTTAATAATACCATCCGTTGTAGGTTCAACACCCAATTCACTTGCCTGTAAACCAAGCATTTTTAATGCCCGATTAGGCTTTGGGCCTCGCGCCAAAATATGAACGCCTGATAACGCCTCTACCCACTTATCAAGCAGGCAGGCTCTTTCAGCAAAACCTGTTAAGCGCTTAATACCTTCGCCCGTGAGCACGATAAGAATATCGGGGGGAGAGGCAATAAAATCCTTTAACCAACTCTCAATTGAATCAGTATGCGGACTATCATGGATGGATACTAATGGACAACGTAGAAGGCGAGCCCCACGCTTTTTAAATAGATTGGCCAATACATCTAGCTGGCGGCTTTCAGGCAAGGCAATATATAGGCCCGCGAAACGTTCACCTAACTCTGTATGCACTTGACTCGAGCCTTCTGATGATTTGATATCTTCATTACTATTTTTCATTGTCTACCTAGCTTCGCCCCATTTATCTCAGTAATAGAATCACGATATAAACTATACCAAACAATAGCAGCAGATATAAATGTGGCGACAGCACTCACACAAAAGAGTAGCTGTGGACTAAGCCCCCATAAAAACCCACCACTTATAGCCCCTATTGCACCGCCTACCCCAAAGGTCAGTGCACTATATAATGCCTGCCCCTGGCCAATATTTGATTCGCTAAAGAAACGCCTGATAAGTTCAATACAAGCTGCATGACAAGCACCAAAACTCAGCGCATGAATCGTTTGCACGACAACCATTAACCAAAGACTATCCGCAAAAAATGCAATCGTTAACCATCTAAAACCTGTGAGTATCAGGCTCCAAAAAAATATTTTGGAGACGTTATTCTTACCCATAAATCGATGAATAAAAATAAACAATATAACTTCACAAAACACACCAAGCGCCCACAGCAAACCGATGCTTGTACGAGAGTAACCAAAGCTTTCTAGATGCAAGCTAAAAAAGCTATAGTAGGCACCAAAACTGAATTGCAGTAAAAATGCTGCAATAAAAAAGTAAATAATATGCGGTTTTTTTAGTAAACTAACCCAGTGAACATCGCTCTTTTTATATGTTTCTAATTTAGGCTCTTTTAGCGTTAAAGTGCTTAACCATACAAGCAATAATAAAAACCAAGCAATGGGAATCAAGTAATTAATAGAAACAAAGTCAAAGAGCCATCCAAGCAAAATAACTGTCACAATAAAACCGACAGAGCCCCAAACACGCACTTGGCTATAGCGGTGGCTATCTTTTTTTAAGTATAAAATAGTCACCGTATCAAACTGTGATAAAACAGCGTTCCAAAAAAAGCTATATAAGAAGGTAATAATAAGAATGGGCAACAAGCTTTGCCAGTAAAACAAACCACCAAAAAACATGACAGCAAAGAAGCTACCAATAGAAATGATTTTTAAACGCTTACCAGTACGATCACACAACCACCCCCAAATATTGGGGGCAATAATTTTAGTCCCCATGATAACAGCATTAACTGTACCGATTGCCTGGGCAGTTAAACCGATATCGTTGAGGTATAAACTAAAATAAGGGCTTAGTGCCCCGACTAAAGCAAAGTAAAAAAAATAAAAGCTCGATAGTCGCCAGTAAGGAATACCTGCTATCAATCCACTATCTCCTGGCCAATCGCCTGCTCAAAATACGTTATTATTTTGTTTGTTTATTGTGGTGCGTTAGCAGGGATCACCGGAATAGAATGGGATACATCGCCATTTTGACCGCGATGGCGTAACAAGTGATCAACGAGAACCAGAGCCGTCATTGCCTCGGCAATAGGCGTGGCACGAATGCCCACGCAGGGGTCGTGTCTGCCTTTAGTGACAATATCAATGGGGTTGCCATGTACATCAACACTACGGCCAGGAATATGAAGGCTCGATGTCGGTTTAAGTGCAATATGAGCAACGATATCCTGTCCCGTAGAAATACCACCAAGTATGCCACCGGCATTATTTGAGAGAAATCCATCAGTTTGTATTTCATCTCTATGCTCGGTGCCTTTTTGCTCAATAGAATCAAAGCCAGCGCCTATTTCAACGCCCTTAACGGCATTAATGCTCATCAATGCATGGGCGAGTTCGGCATCTAGGCGATCAAAAATAGGTTCACCCAAACCCGGGATCATCCCAGAGACAACGACCGATATTTTAGCGCCGACGGAGTTGCCTTCTTTTCTCAAGGCTTGCATATACGTCTCCATCTCAGAAACTTTGGTTTCATCGGGAGAAAAGAAAGGGTTTTGTTCGACCTGCTGCCAATCCCATGTAGCAATATCTTCGTTGACTTTAATAGGACCGAGTTGCGATAAACAACCACGGACTAAAATGCCACAGTGCTGTTGTAAATATTTTTTAGCAATCGAGCCTGCGGCAACGCGCATTGCCGTCTCGCGAGCAGATGAGCGACCGCCACCACGATAGTCTCGCACGCCATATTTTTGCATATAGGTGTAGTCGGCGTGTGCCGGGCGGAATTGATCTTTGATATTACCGTAGTCTTTTGAGCGTTGGTCTGTGTTTTCGATCAACAAGCCAATAGGGGTACCTGTTGTTTTACCCTCAAAGACACCCGATAAAATTTTTACTTGGTCGGGTTCGCGACGCTGTGTCTCAAATTTATTTTTACCGGGGCGGCGGCGATCAAGATCACCTTGCAAATCTGATTCGCTTAATTCAAGCCCAGGAGGACAACCATCAACAATACAGCCAAGCGCCAAACCATGACTCTCACCAAAGCTAGTGACTGTAAATAATTTTCCAAAGGTATTGCCTGACATAGTAATAGTCGCTTATATAAAGTAATAACGATTTGTAATCGCTAGATGTTTAAGATGCTGGAATGATACGATTATACGTGAATTACGCAAATAACGCTCTATAGTTGAGCAAGTCAGTTTTGCTCATAACAAATACACCATGACCGCCAAACTCAAACTCTAACCATAAAAAAGACACTTCAGGAAAAGCGGCTTCAAGGTTAACCCAACTATTACCCACCTCGACAATCAATACACCTCTATCGCTTAAATAATCAGGCGCCTCTTTGAGTAGTCTTCGTGTGAAGTCTAGCCCATCGTCACCCGACGCCAAACCCAATACCGGCTCGGCATGATATTCCGGAGGCATTTCGTCAAGGTCTTTTGCATCGACATAAGGCGGATTAGAGACAATTAAATCAAAAGCTTGCTGTGGAACATTATCGAACAAATCCGAGACAACAGCACTCACCCGGCTCTCTAATTGATAGCGAGTAATGTTTTGCTTAGCAACCTTAATAGCCGCCTCAGATATATCGCTGAGTAAAACTTGTGGCCCCTCTATGTATAGCGCACTTGCAATACCAATGCAGCCACTACCCGTACATAGATCTAAAATAGAGACAGGTGAGTCCTGCTGAGTATCTAGCCCATCGATATCTAACCCTTCGATATCTAACCAAGGTTCAAATCGATTATTGATTAGCTCCGCTAGCGGTGAGCGTGGAACGAGCACATCGGTGTTTACCGTAAAAGGAATACCCGCAAACCAAGCCTCTCCCGTTAGATAAGCCGCAGGAATACGCTCTTTGATACGCCTCTCATACAAAGCCATCAGCGCATTATAATCACGCTTAGATACGGTTTCTTTTAATACGCAGTCCTCAACATCCCAAGATAAGCCTAGCTGATAAAACACCAGCCATAATGCCTCGTCGGCCGCATTGTCTGTGCCATGCCCAAAAAAAAGCTGAGCACGAGTAAATAACTGCTCACCAATATCGATGCATTGCTGAATGGTCTGTTCTTTATAAGGTACTTGATTCATTAATAGTTTTAAAAATGGAGTGAGTTATAGACGCTTAGCGCCTCTTATTTTTGTGGCCCGTAAAAGATTAAAAAACCTTACGCAATCTCTGATTAAGAGAACAAAAAATCCTGAATAGATTTAGCGACCTCATCGGCGGATGCCTCCATGTGCAGGTAGTGCCCGTCGTCAAACTCTTTACAAAGCGCACCTTTGCCTGATAGCTGCTTAAACTGCTGGATATAATCCATATCGATTTTGCTATCATTGAGCAGTTGTGCAAACTCGCCGTCATCGAGATCGGGATTACATTTATCTTTTAATCCTTTAGTGGCTAAAGCAATGAATATCTTCGCTGTGATTTTGTCGATACACACGCCAATTTGCTCATTACTTAAGGCGGCCATTGATGGCGCCCATAATTTACCATCGCCGTGCCAATGATACCCCTGCGATAGTTTTGTAAGCCCACGCGTTGCCAATAACTCTGCTGTGGGCTCCTTTAATTTACCAAATTCACTTTGGCAGCGGGCATAAATAGCCTCTTCATAGGTTTTATAGCAGGATAATTTGCGTTTAAGACGACGCTTGATCTCGCCAATACTCTTTTGCATTCGTTCAGGGAGCTGGTCGGGAGCAACAGGAAAAGGCCCTAAAGCATCGAGTAAAATTAAATGGGAGACTCTCTCAGGAAATACCGATGCAGCTAGTACTGACATCATTGCACCACGCGAGTGGCCTATTAAAGCGAATTCATCCCAACCCATATGGTCGGCCATCTCAAATACCGCCGTAATTTCTGACCAAACAGGATAGTCACTTAAGCCACCATAGCGATCACTCTGACCTTGTCCGGCAAGGTCCGGCGCCAATAAATGCACGTCTGACAACCGTGGTGCCAGTACATCAAAGCTCGCGCTATTATCTAACCATCCATGCAAAGCAATAACAGGAAGGCCGTGCTGCTTACCCCATAATTGGCCACTGTATCGAAAGTCATTAAAAACAAAATCGACGTCTGTTGAACTTGAAGGATGCTTAGTAGGCATAGTTGTTTTCTAGATATCCTTAATCGCCGGGCTGATAAAGCCAAGAAAGTTCACCACACCCCGTAGCCCAAAAAGGCAAGCTAATATTAGCAACAGCAGATGTCCCCATACGATATCGGCCAGTCTCAAGGTCTGCTAGCTTATCCACCAATGTACCCACCAATGGCTGATGACTCACAATAAGAATGGTTTTATCCGCCTGGGTCAGCATTTTTAGTACAGTATCGGGGTTGCTTGTCGGTGTTAAAAAATTGTGGGTAATAATTTTTTTATCAATAATTTTACTTACTAAAGAAGCGGTTTGTTGGGTACGGACATAGGGACTTGCCCAAATCTCGTCAACGGTTACAAAATCATTTGCACAGCGCTTGGTCATTGCAATGACTTCATCCCGACCACTGTCTGTTAGCTCGCGATCACGATCCTTGGCGGCAAATGTTATAGCCTCTCCGTGGCGCATAATAAAGATGTTCATCACTAAATCCTTTTATTAATTTTTATTTACTGTATCAGAGTCATCGTTATTTTCGGGCTCTGGCCAATCTGCGAACGGAAATGGCTTATCATCGGTGTTATAGGTTAAAAAGCGTAAAACTTGGTGAATAAAACGCGCACCACTGCTGCCAAAATCCCTTAACTTATCATTAGCTTCACCGGTAATAAGGGACCACAAAAATTGCAAAATAACTAACGTAATAATGAGATAACTGACAACGCTAAGTATCAGAATAAACAACATCATAAAGGCAAAACGCAGCCAATGCTCTACCGAAAGTAGACGTTCTTTCCAAGTTGGCTCAATGGTCTCGACTATTTCAGCTTCAACGCGTTCGTCATCAATAGTTTTAATATCACTGTCTGTATTTTTATCTTGAGATTGATTATTCATCGTATTGCCCCCGTAAAATCGACATCACTATTTTGTTCGCTCAACATTAACTGATCGATAATACTATCAGCTGAGGCACCCTCAAATAATAAAGCATAAAGTGCATCAACTAACGGCATATCAACATCAAGCTCACTTGCTTTTGTTTTTACCAAACGTAAGGTATTGACCCCCTCCACTACTTGGCCAACGCTTTTCATCGCGCTCGTTAATGACTTACCCTCGCCCATGGCAAAGCCCACTCGATAATTTCGGCTTAGGCTAGAATTACAGGTTAAGAATAAGTCACCAACACCGGCCAACCCTAAAAAAGTCATTGGGTCTGCGCCTAAAGCATGAGCAAAGCGTCCCATCTCGGACAGTGCACGTGTCATTAATAGTGCGAGTGTATTTTGCCCGTAATGCCTTGCCTGAGCCATACCCACTATTAAGGCATAAATATTTTTTAAGGCGCCAGCTAATTCAACGCCGTAACAATCATTACTAGAGTAAATTCGGAATAAACCAGAACCTAAAATATCTTGGACTTTTTTAATAAGTACATCGTCAGTACTTGCAATAACAGAACCCGTCAATTGCCCTTGTATCATTTCTTTGGCGAAGTTAGGGCCACTCAACACACCGACAACATTATTAGGTAATTCTTGTATTAGAATTTCACTCATCGTCGTGAAACCGTCACGCCCAATACCTTTAGTGGTACTGACAACGCCCATCGAGTCCTTTAAAAATGGACGAATAAGCTGCACAACCTCCCGAAAAGATGAGCTAGGAACTGACACAAAAACAACATCGCAACCTTCAATGACCGTTTCTAAATCACTACTAATAGAAAGCGAATCAGCGAGCTTATGCCCCGGTAAATATCGTGTATTTTCACGGCTAGATTGTGTCTCTAAGGCACGCTGACTATCGCGCATCCAAAGGCGTGTTTCAAAATGATTACTGGCAACGACGTGGGCAAGAGCGGTCCCGAAACTACCACCGCCAATAATGGCAATTTTATGATTTTTGCGTATTGTCATAGAGAAAGATGATTTTTATAGTTGTGTTTACAGTCGCTATAAAACGACCAGAGAATTATTAGACGAAGCAAAACCTACCAGACATCATACCAAGCAATGTCTGGTAGATACACATGAATACCTTTAATCTATTTAAGGAGCAAAACAAATAGTTTTTACTAATAATAAAAAAGCTTGGCTGTATAAGCAGCCAAGCTTTGTAAAACAACAAATGTTATGTATTAATTAGACAATTCAAGTAATAATTTATTCAATCGTCCAACATAAGTAGCAGGGTCTTCAAGTTGGCCACCTTCAGCAAGATTTGCCTGGTCAAATAGAATATTAACTAGGTCGCTAAAACGATCTTCATCGGCTTCTTGATCAAGCTTTTTAACCAGTGGATGCTCTGGGTTTAATTCAAAAATAGGCTTACTCTCGGGGACATCTTGCCCTGCTTGCTCAAGCATTCTACGCATTTGAGCACCCATATCTGCCTCGCCAACAACCACACAAGCCGGTGAATCCGTAAGGCGGTGTGTTAGCCTAACTTCTTCTACTTTTTCTGACAGTGTTTTTTGGCTGCGCTCAACTAGACTTTTCAGCTCTTCGTTGATTTTTTCTTGCTCTTTTTTCTCTTCTTCAGAATCAAGCTCGCCAAGATCTAGGGCACCACGACCAACATCCTGTAGTGATTTACCGTCGTATTCACGCAGGTGGCTCATTGTCCAATCGTCAACACGATCTGTCAGTAACAAGACTTCGATGCCTTTTTTACGGAAGACTTCTAAGTGCGGAGAGTTTTTAGCGGTGTTGTAGTTCTCTGCTGCAACATAGTAAATTTTGTCTTGGCCTTCTTGCATACGCGCAATATATTCATCAAGAGACTGATCTTGATCTTGTGTATCGGTATGGGTTGTTGCAAAGCGTAAAAGTTTTGCAATTTTTTCTTTATTGGCAAAGTCTTCACCTGGGCCTTCTTTGAGTACTTGACCAAACTCTTTCCAGAACTCTTTGTACTCTTCTGGTTTTTTCTTGGCCATTTTGTCCAGCATATCTAATACACGCTTAGTGAGCGCAGAACGCATCGCATCAACGTTTGGATCTTTTTGTAAAATTTCGCGCGAGACATTAAGCGAGATATCGTTTGAATCGACCACACCTTTAATAAAACGCAAGTAAAGTGGTAAAAACTGCTCTGCCTCATCCATAATAAATGTGCGCTGCACATATAGCTTTAAGCCGCGCGCAGTATCGCGGTTAAACATATCAAATGGCGCTTTTTTGGGGATAAATAATAAGCTGGTGTAATCTAATTTACCTTCAACCTTATTATGGCTCCAACTCAATGCATCGTTGTAATCGTGCGATACATGTTTGTAGAACTCTTGGTACTCTTTATCGGTCACATCACTACGCGAACGCGTCCACAGTGCTGTTGCTGTATTGATTACTTCGTCTTCAAGGGTCACAGTCGGCTCTTTGGCTTCTTCGCCTTCAGCAGCTTCTGGGGCAGGCTCAGTCACTTCTTTTTGCATAATGACAGGTAGCGAGATGTGATCGGAATATTTTTTGATAATCGAGCGTAGACGCCAATCATCGGCAAATTCCAGAGCATCTTCTTTTAGGTGCATAACAATCGTGGTACCACGGCTAGCTTTTTCGACGGTCTCGATAGTAAAGTCAGCATCACCTACGCACTGCCAGTGCGTACCTTCGGATTTATCACTACCGGCGCGACGTGTAAACACTTCAACGTTATCAGCGACGATAAATGCAGAGTAAAAACCAACACCAAACTGCCCAATGAGTTGTGAGTCTTTTTTCTGATCACCCGATAGTTGCTCCATAAATGCAGCCGTACCCGACTTAGCAATGGTCCCCAAATTATTGATCACTTCTTCACGGCTCATACCAATGCCATTATCGCTAATGGTGATTGTTTTAGCCTCTTTATCAAAGCTCACACGAATAGCAAGCTCTGGGTCAGTTTCATACAAGCTACCATCATTAAGGGCCTCAAAGCGCAATTTATCGGCCGCATCGGAAGCATTAGAGACTAATTCACGTAAAAATATTTCACGGTTAGAATAAAGTGAATGAATCATCAGTTGTAGTAACTGTTTAGCCTCTGCTTGGAAGCCAAGCGTTTCTTTCTGAGTAGATGTTGAATCAGCAGTCTCGGTCACGAGAGTCTCCTATATTGATCAATAATATGTCTGTTAATTACATAGATGGTTAATGCTCTTACATATGGGGTAGCAATTAGTAATTTCAAGTCCTTAAAATTTTAATGGTAATAGTGCATGGGCTAGGTAGAATCCTATTTTTGCGGTCAATTAAGCGGGCGCTCTAACTAACTAGTACTAGCAGCGCTCAATAAACTACTAGCAAGAGGTGGTATTATTATTTTTACACAGCTGTATTCTAGGCCTTATCTATTGCTGTCATTAGCAGCACTATTTTGGTCAGGAAATATTATTGTCGGTCGGCTATTAAGGGAATATGTAGGACCGATAGACCTCAATTTAATGCGCTGGCTAATAGCAGTTTCGATTATGCTACCTTTTACTTGGCGCCTTTTGCGTCGTGAATACGCCATCATTATGCAAAATAAGTGGTTTATTCTGCTACTGGGCGCACTTGGTGTGGCCGCATTTCAGTCGCTAGCGTATTTATCCTTAAAAACAACAACCGCAATCAATGCATTACTATTAATCTCTACCTGCCCTGCACTTATCGTCGCGGGCAATATGTTGTTTTATCGTGACTGGATTGGCTGGCCGGCTCTTACTGGAGTATTACTCTCTTTTATGGGTACTTTAGTGCTCATTAGTCATGGTGATATTTCGATATTTCATCAACTGGCATTTTTTCCAGGTGATTTGTGGATGCTACTCGCAAGCCTAACCTGGGCTATCTATTCGGTGCTTTTAAAAAACAAACCCAAGTCACTATCACAATTAGCCATGCTGGTAAGCTCCGCTATCGTCGGTGTTGTGATACTCGCGCTATTATCTATCGTTAGTAGTACCAGCAATAGTGATTACCAAGTTTGGAATAACACTTTTTATCTGGGCTTATTATATTTGGGTGTGTTTCCATCGGTGCTCGCTTTTATATGTTGGAACCGTGGTGTTGAATTAGCAGGTGCCAATAAGGCAGGTATTTTTTTGCATCTCATGCCCGTATTTGGCGCGATTTTATCGTTTTTACTACTCGGCGAAGGGCTCGAACTCTTCCATTTAGCCGGTGCTATTTTAGTATTTGGTGGCATAGCACTCGCGACAAAGAGATCAGCAGTAGCATAGTCACTGCTCTATAGCTATAATTAGGCAGCAAATCTATTTAATCGGGGATTACAATTAATGAATCTTGAATACTATATTATTAATGGTCGCGGCGAAAACGGCTCTAAATTTCAGTTAGCTAAATTACAAGACGAATCGGGCAACACCTTTAAAGGTGAGTATGATATGTCGCGTCATTTTTCCAGTATTGACGAGATGACAAATTACATTGCAGACGAAGTCGTTAAAAAGCCAGCCGCTGAGATCTCTTTACAAGCCATGAACATATAGGCTGTTGCATTGTAAAAAAACAATAAAAAAGGGTGCTAAAAGCACCCTTTTTTATTGTTAATTTTTGATGTTACAAGTCTAAACCTAGAACAAAACAATCAAGCCATAAACCAAAAATATAAGGCTAACGATAATACTAACTGTTGTTATCAAGTTATTAGGTAGACCAAACTTCGAGGCGTAATCGCCATCAATCTGCCAGCCAGCTAGCATGGCATTAAGGCAGCTAAATACCAAAACAACCGCTAAATACAGCGTAAACATACCGCCTGATAGCAACTCATTGAGAGAGGTATAACTTAAACCATCTTCTGATAAGAAGATACAAAGTAGGCAAACACCAAAACTAATAATTAATGCATTAGATACTCGTTGGAATATCCATTGTTTAACGCCACTATTCATTAAGCCCATACCAATACTCCTGCTAATATCGCTAATACAACACCACCAATAATTGCAGCCCAAGATATTAGGCTACCACTCTGGAAATCTTCACAGAAACCAAAGTCTTGGATAATATGTTTTGCAGAAGCCAAGCAATAATAACCAAATGCAGTTAAAAAGCCCCAAGAGACAAACTGAAGTAAAAAATTCCCCTGCATTGACTCTACAAGTGATGCGTAATCTTGCTCAGAGCCTACTACATAACATAATAAATAGAGCAAAAAACCCAACCCTACCCATGTAATAACCGCAGTAATACGGTGCAAGATGGATGCTATTGCTGTAATTGGAAATCTGACAGTACTCAGATCCAAATTAACAGGCCGTTTATCATTCATTTTCTTTCTCCAACAGATCTAGGGGCGCATAATACCTGATAGTCATCATATTACGTAGATATTAAACAGGTATTATGCAACTTTTTACCAGCCAGTAATTTCTTTTAAAGCACTGCCAATATCGGCAAGACTACGAACAGTTTTAACACCGGCATCTTCTAGTGCAGCAAACTTCTCATCGGCTGTACCTTTACCACCAGAAATAATCGCACCAGCATGCCCCATGCGCTTACCCGCAGGTGCTGTGACACCAGCAATATAAGAGACAACAGGCTTAGTGACATTCGCTTTAATAAATGCTGCAGCTTCTTCTTCTGCAGTACCACCAATCTCACCAATCATGACAATCGCTTCCGTTGCAGGATCTTCCTGAAACATAGCTAATATATCAATAAAGTTTGAACCTGGGATTGGATCACCACCAATACCCACACAGGTAGACTGACCAAAACCATAATCAGTGGTTTGTTTAACCGCTTCATACGTTAATGTACCTGAGCGCGACACTACGCCCACTTTACCTGGTAAATGAATATGGCCCGGCATAATACCTATTTTACACTCACCCGGAGTAATAACACCTGGGCAGTTAGGGCCAATCATACGTACGCCTTTTTTATCAACATACTCTTTAGCCACCAACATATCGAGTGTTGGTATACCTTCAGTAATGGTAATAATTAACTCAAGGCCAGCATCTGCTGCTTCAATAATAGAGTCTTTACAAAAAGGTGCAGGCACATAAATAACTGTTGCTGTCGCACCAGTTGCTGCTACTGCTTCTTTTACCGTATTAAAAACAGGTAGACCTAAATGTGTTGTGCCACCTTTACCCGGCGTTACACCACCGACCATTTGCGTGCCATACTCAATCGCTTGTTCAGAGTGGAACGTACCGTTAGAACCAGTAAAACCCTGGCAAATTACTTTAGTATTTTTATCAATTAAAATAGACATTATTTGCCCTCCGCAGCAGCAACAACTTTTTGAGCTGCGTCTGTTAATGATGTAGCACCGACCAAATTGAGCGTGCTTGCATCTAATAGTTTTTTACCTGCATCAGCGTTAGTACCCTCAAGACGCACAACAACTGGTACTTCAACACCCACCTCTTCTACTGCGCCAATAATGCCTTCAGCAATCATATCGCAACGCACGATACCACCAAAAATATTAACTAATACGGCTTTCACATTAGTGTCAGATAAAATCAATTTAAAGGCTTCGATAACACGTTCTTTAGTTGCACCACCACCAACATCGAGGAAGTTAGCAGGCTTGCCACCATGAATATTCACAATATCCATGGTACCCATTGCAAGGCCAGCACCGTTAACCATACAACCTACATTACCATCGAGAGCAACATAGTTGAGCTCAAAAGAAGCCGCATGTGCTTCGCGCTCATCTTCTTGCGATGGGTCATGCATTTCACGAATTTTTGGTTGACGGTAAAGTGCATTACCATCGATATTAATTTTACCATCTAAGCAATGAAGATCACCTTGTTCGGTAATAACCAGTGGGTTGATTTCTAATAAGGCAAAATCAAAATCTTCAAACATTTTGGCAAGGCCTAAAAATATTTTTGTAAATTGCTTTACTTGTAATGGATTCAAACCTAGCTTAAACGCTAACTCACGACCTTGGTATGGCTGCGGGCCAACTAGAGGATCGATAATTGCTCTTAAGATTTTATCGGGTGTTTCTTCTGCAACTTTTTCAATTTCAACACCACCTTCAGTTGATGCCATAAAGACAATACTACGAGTCGCGCGATCAACAACAGCACCAAGATATAATTCTTGATCAATATCAGTACATGTCTCAACAAGGATACGACTAACGGGCTGGCCGTTCTCATCGGTCTGATAAGTCACTAAATTTTTACCCAACCAAGATTCGGCAAACTCTTTAACTTCTTCTTTTGAGCTAACAAGTTTAACGCCACCGGCTTTACCACGGCCACCTGCGTGAACTTGAGCTTTAACAACCCACTTATCACCACCAATGGTGTCCGTTGCCGCTACTGCTTCTTCGACTGTTGCTGCTGCAACACCTATCGAAACTGGCAAATTGTATTCAGCAAATAATTGTTTTGCTTGGTACTCATGCAAATTCATAATATTTTCCGTTTTTGGATTTCTGTTATTAAAGAATAATCAGAAACATGATTAAAAAAAACAAATAGTATTTCTAAAAAATAGAATTATTAGTTTGTTCATAATGTTTATAAATAGTGTCATTTAATCGTACTTATTTTTTTCTTTTTCGGTTTGGCATATGAATAGCGTGGCCATTCACTGCCAATGCAGCTTCTTTAACTGCCTCTGAAAACGTAGGATGCCCAAATACGGTCATACCTATATCTTCTGCCGTGGATCCAAACTCCATTGCAATGGCAATTTGTTGTACGAGGTCAGATGCACTTGGGCCAACAATATGGCAGCCTAAAATTCTGTCTGTTTTTGCGTGAGAAATAAGTTTTACCATACCATCTTGGCTATCAGCAGCGACCGCACGACCTACCGCTAAAAATGGGAATGTGCCGACTTTATACTCTTCACCAGCAGACTTAAGCTGCTCTTCTGTTTGACCTACAGAGGCAACCTCAGGATAGGTGTAAATGACATTAGGAATAACATCGTAATTCATCATTGCCTTTTGCCCTGCAATACGCTCAGCAACAATAACACCTTCTTCCGATGCTTTATGTGCAAGCATGGGACCACGAACAATATCACCTACAGCCCACACACCTGGAACATTAGTGGCACAGTTTTCATCGACAAACACAGATCCGCGCTCGTCCATCTCGACACCGCTGTCTTCGGCTAATAAACCTTCGGTATAAGGACGACGCCCCACACAGACAATCAACTTATCAAAAGTTTGTGTTTGCTCATTACCTTCTTTATCAAGATAAATAACGTCAACTTTTTTACCTTTGATCTTAGTGCCTGTAACGCGACAGCTAAGGCGAATATCTAAACCTTGTTTTCTGAATATCTTTTCAGACTCTTTGGCAATTTGCTGATCCATGATAGATAAAAAACTATCCATAGCTTCCAGACAAACGACCTCAGAACCCACGCGACTCCAAACACTACCCAGCTCTAAACCGATAACACCGGCACCAATAATACCGAGTGTTTTAGGTACTTCACTAAATTCTAGTGCGCCAGTTGAATCAACAATAATATTGTTATCAGCAGGGTCAACAGGTGCCACTGGAATATTAATGGGCACAGAGCCCGATGCGAGAATAACGTTATCGGCTTCGTAGACAGTAACATCGCCACTAGCAGTGGTTACTTCTACTTTTTTACCTGCTAGCAATTTACCTTTACCGGTAATAGAGGCCACTTTATTCGCTTTGAATAAGCCACCAATACCGCCAGACATCTGCGCAACAACTTTGTCTTTGCGCTCGAGCATTTTAGGGACATCAAGCTTTAATTTACCCGTACTAATACCATGCTTTTCAAAATCTGCATGGGCATCGTGATACTTATGCGAGCTATCAAGTAATGCCTTTGACGGAATACAGCCAACGTTTAGGCATGTACCACCATTAACAACTTTTTTCCCATCGTCACTAACCCATTTTTCAACACAGGCTGTTTTTAGGCCCAATTGCGCAGCACGAATAGCCGCTACATATCCACCAGGGCCAGAACCAATGACGATCACATCATACTTGTTATCGGACATAATAATTTTCCAAATTAATATTGAATACGTGAAATTAAGCCGCGAGTATTACTCTCGCGCTTAATCCCTTAATTTTTACAACAATTAGATTTCCAATAAAATACGTGCAGGATCTTCTAATAAATCTTTAATCGCCACCAAAAATTGTACAGCCTCTTTGCCATCAACCATTCGATGATCGTAAGACAGCGCTAAATACATAATAGGCTGAATAACAACTTGCCCATTAACGGCCATAGGACGCTCTTGTATTTTATGCATGCCTAAAATAGCGGTTTGCGGTGGGTTCAAAATTGGTGTTGATAATAAAGAACCAAACACACCACCATTAGTAATAGTGAAAGTGCCACCCGTCATTTCATCAATGCCAAGCTTGCCATCACGGGCACGCAGTCCAAAGTTGCGAATACCTGATTCAACATCGGCAAGCCCCATGTTTTCTGCATTGCGAAGTACAGGTACAACTAGGCCTTTTTCGGTTGATACGGCAACACCAATATCTTGATAGCCATGGTAGACAACATCATCGCCATCGATTGATGCATTAACCGCTGGGAAACGCTTAAGTGCTTCTACCGCTGCTTTTACAAAAAAGCCCATAAAGCCTAAACGTGTACCATTGTGTGTTTTCTCGAACTGATCTTTATACTTTTTGCGAAGATCCATCACAGGTTGCATGTTGACTTCGTTAAACGTCGTTAACATAGCAGTGGTTGATGTTGCTTGTAATAAACGCTCTGCAATACGCTTGCGTAAGCGTGTCATTGGTACACGTTTTTCAACACGTCCACCTTGGCCTGCAAGTGCAGGAGCAGCGGCAGCTTTAGGTGCAGCAGCGGCTTTAGGTGCAGCAGGTGCACTAGCGGCTGGTGCTTTTCCCGCACCCTCAACATCTTCTTTAGTGATTAAACCACCGCGACCAGAGCCTTTAACATTTGCCAAGTCGAGACCTTTCTCGGCAGCCAACTTACGTGCCGATGGGCTTGCTACGGCATCTTCATCGCTTGTAGTATTTGTATTGCTTTCACTGGAAGCTGCTGGCGCTGGAGCCGCCCCACCTTCAAGTACATGAGCAATGACTTCACCACTTAAAACAGTATCACCCTCACCCTTAACGATCTCACCCATAACGCCATCAGCTGGAGCAACTACTTCTAACACAACTTTATCGGTTTCGATTTCGACGATAAGCTCATCGCGGGTGACTGCATCGCCAGAGGCTTTATGCCAAGAGGCAACGGTGCCATCCTGGACAGATTCAGGGAATGTAGGTGTTTTAATTTCAACAGAAGTACCCGACGGCGCAGCTGCAGGAGCACTCGCCGCTGCAGGTGCAGCAGTAGAGGCTGCGGCCCCTTCGCCAACAAATGCCAACACTTCATTACTTAAAATCGTGTCGCCTTCTTGCTTGATGATTTCGGATAAAACACCGTCGGCGGGTGCAACGACTTCTAAAACGACTTTATCAGTTTCAATTTCGACGATTAATTCATCACGGCTAACTGTTTCGCCGGCACTTTTATGCCAAGTAGCAACAGTGCCATCTTGAACTGACTCAGGAAAAGTTGGTGCTTTGATTTCAATTGCCATTCTTTTGTATCCTTTGGGTTCTATTAATAACGCATTACTTCAGCAATACGTCTATTAGATAAAAACTCTATGTTGATAGAGTCATCAAATTTATTTACTAACGTTTAATGCCTCGTCAATAAAGTTTTTCTGCTCTTCCAAATGTACCGACATATATCCACAGGCAGGTGCAGCAGAAGAAATCCTTCCCACATAGGTTAGATTAGCTTTTGGATGCGTCTCTAATAATGCATCTTCCAAGCGATGTTTAATCTGGAACCAAGCGCCCTGATTTCTGGGCTCTTCTTGACACCAAACAATCTCTTTAGCCTTTTTGAAAGGTGCAAGTGCTTCGAGTAACTCTGCTTTAGGAAATGGATAAAGTTGCTCAAGTCGAATTAATGCAACATCGTCTTGGCCAGATTCCATACGCGCCTCAAGCAAATGGTAGTAAACCTTACCGCTACAAATAACCACTTTTTTGGCTTTGGCAGGTTTAATGTCATGTTCACACATCACATTATGGAATTTGCCATCAGCTAGCTCTTCTAGGGAAGACGTGGCCAACTTGTGACGTAAAATCCATTTGGGGCTCATAATAATTAATGGGCGACGCATTGGCCGAATAACTTGGCGACGCAAAATATGGAAAATTTGCGCAGGCGTAGTTGGTATACAAATTTGAATATTGTGCTCAGCACACATTTGCATATAACGCTCAAGACGCGCCGACGAATGCTCTGGGCCCTGTCCTTCATAACCATGAGGCAATAGCATCGTTAAACCACATAGGCGGCCCCACTTGTGCTCGCCACTGGTAATAAATTGGTCGATAACCACCTGAGCGCCATTGGCAAAATCACCAAATTGCGCTTCCCAAATGACTAAGGTATCGGGTTTGGTTGATGCATAGCCATACTCAAAAGCTAATACGGCTTCTTCCGACAACAGAGAGTCATGTAAATGAAGATTACGCTGCCCTTCGAATAGGTTCGAAAGCGGCATATAGCGACTGCCATCTTTTTGGTTATGAATAACAGCATGCCGATGAGAAAATGTACCACGACCCACGTCCTGCCCTGTTAGTCGAATACCAGCACCGTAGTCAATCAATGTTGCATAGGCTAATGTCTCAGCCATACCCCAATTAATGGGTAGAGAGCCACTCGCCATTTTACGGCGATCCTCATAAATTTTTTGTACTTGACGCTGCACCTGAATACCATCGGGTATCTCACAGGCTTTATGCGCTAATTGCTGTAATTTTTTAAGCTCAATACTGGTATCTGCTGGGTCATTCCAATCATGCCCAAGGTAAGGTACCCAATTCACAAACAGTGACTTATCTGGCTCGCTCACCAAACCTTCGGCAACATGATCACCACGATCTAATGCTGCACGATAATCACTGGCAACAGCGGCTTCTTCTTCTTTAGTAAGAACGCCTTCATTGACGAGCTGCTCAGCATAAAGCGTGCGCGTTGTCTTGTGCTTTTTGATAATTTGATACATTAGTGGCTGAGTAGATGATGGCTCATCGGTCTCATTATGGCCACGACGTCTGTAGCAAACTAAATCGATCACAACGTCTTTTTTAAATTCATAACGGTAATCCATAGCAAGTTGCGTCACAAACAACACAGCTTCTGGATCATCTCCATTCACATGAAAAACCGGGGCGCCGACAAACTTAGCAACGTCGGTACAATAAGGCGTGGAGCGAGCATCTTCTGGATGATTTGTGGTAAAACCCACTTGGTTATTAATCACAACATGAATGGAACCACCGGCTTTATAAGCGCGAGTCTGAGACATTTGCAGAAGTTCAAAAACAACGCCTTGACCCGAAAATGCTGCATCACCATGAATATTAATAGGTACCACTAAATCGCCGGTTCTATCGTGACGGCGATCCTGACGCGCACGTACCGAACCGACAACAACAGGAGCAGCAATTTCTAAATGCGAGGGGTTAAAAGCCATCGCAATGTGTACTTCGCCGCCAGGGGTCATCACATTCGATGAAAAACCTTGGTGATATTTAACGTCACCCGAGGTGTCGATAATTTTTTTGCCTTCAAATTCATCGAATAAATCGGCGGGGTTTTTACCAAAAACGTTCACTAGTGTATTAAGGCGACCACGATGCGCCATGCCTAATACAATTTCTTTAGCGCCGTAAGTACCAGCACGTTTGATAAGCCCATCAAGTAGCGGGATAAAACTCTCACCACCTTCAAGACCAAAGCGTTTGGTCCCTGGGTATTTGCTATCTAGATGCTTTTCTAGGCCCTCGGCAGCACTCAGGCGTTGCAGGATACGTAATTTACCTTCTTTGGAATAAGTCGGCTTGGATCGCGCGCTTTCTAGTCGTTGCTGTAGCCATTTAAACTCGTCAGCATCGCTAATATGCAATAACTCTGCACCAATATTGCCACAGTAGGTTGACTCTAGATCGGCAATAATATCTTTTAGTGGAGCTTGGTCATATCCAAAAAATAAATTGCTCGCATTGAAAACCAAATCGAGGTCGGCAGGCGTAAGGCCATGATAATGAAGTTGTAGGTAGTCACCAGAACTGCGTTGAGATAAGCCTAGCGGGTCAAGTGTTGCTTTAGTATGACCACGTGCGCGATAAGCTTGAATTAGTTGAGCGACGTTAATTTGCTTTTGGTCGTGATCGGCAGCAGCAGCATGGGCAGGAATATTAGATTCGCCATTAGTGGGGCGATACTTGGCTAAAAGCCTAAATTGTTCCTGAATTGTCGAGTGAGGGGTATCCTGAGCGCTTGAACTCGCAACGCGTGGGAGCTGGTCGAAATAATCACGCCATTCCTCAGGAATAGCACTCGGGTCATGTAGATAAGTATCGTACAGTTCTTCTACATAAACTGCGTTACCGCCTGATATATGGGCAGTACTCCACAGGTGTTCCATACTATCGGGCATGGACGTTCTCTCTGTTGTCGTTAAGTAATGTCTTATGTATTTCAGAGCCTTATGCTCTATTTCGCAACAGTTTTTGATAGCGTTTTAAGTATCTATTCGCCTATCAAAATATGGATCTACTGAAATACAGAAGCGCCAATTAAAACAGCCTTTAAAACAGGATCACTGCCTAAAAAACATCTAGAATAGTTTGGCCTAAACCACCCTTATTATTCAAACAGTCTACTACAAATGACTTAAAGTCACTTTACTGGTAATACCATAACACTTAACTGCTTTTGCCCCTTCTTATTGTTTGGTTAAATTAGCCAAATAAAAGGGGCAAAAACAAAACCCTACTACTGTGATAGCAGCATAGAACGGATATGTCCAATCGCCTTAGTTGGGTTTAATCCTTTAGGGCAAACTGATACGCAGTTTTGGATACCTTGACAGCGGAATACACTGAATGGATCACTCAGGTTTTTCAACCGCTCTGCTGTCGCAGTATCGCGACTATCGGCCAAAAAGCGATAAGATTGCAATAAACCGGCAGGGCCGATAAATTTATCTGGGTTCCACCAGAAAGAGGGACAGCTGGTCGAGCAGCAAGCACACAAAATACACTCATAAAGACCATCAAGTTTCTCACGGTCTTCCGGAGATTGTAGTCGCTCACGGCCTTCGACGGGTTCATCGGTTTGTAAAAATGGCTCGATTTTACGATACTGATTATAAAATTGGGCCATATCGATCACAAGATCGCGAATAACAGGCAAGCCGGGTAATGGCCTGAGCACCAACTTATTATTGGTGACGCATTCAGATAGCTGTGTAATACAGGCAAGGCCATTTTTACCATTCATATTCATGCCATCAGAGCCACACACGCCTTCTCGGCACGAACGGCGATATGACAAACTATTATCCTCTCCCTTAAGCATTTCCAATACATCAAGAACCATAATATCGCGGCCTTTTGTATCCACCTTATAAGACTGCATATAAGGCTCTTTATCGGTTTCTGGATTATAGCGATAGATTTCTACATTTAGCATTTACAATCTCCCCGATTAATAAGTACGAGCTTTTGGCTCAAAAGTGTCGACCGTTACCGGTTCAAAATTTACGCCACGCTTGGTAACACTCTTATCTTCTGGAAAGTACAAGGAGTGACACAACCAATTTTTATCATCACGCTCTTGGAAGTCATCACGTGCATGAGCACCGCGAGACTCTTTACGAATTTCTGCAGGAATTGCGGTAGCCTCGGCCACTTCTAGTAAGTTCTGCAATTCAAGCGCTTCGATGCGCGCAGTATTGAAAGCGTTACTCTTATCTTCAATAGTAACATTAGCAATACGCTCGCGCAGATCGGCTAATTTTTTAACACCCTCTTCCATAAAATCACCACGGCGGAATACACCAAAGTGGTTCTGCATCACTTGTTGTAGCTCTGCACGTAATACCGTGGCAGATTCACCGCCAGTATTAGCATTAAGGCCATTGAGGCGAGACATAGCGGCTTCGATATCTGACTCAGAAGCATCGCGATGTTCGATACCTTCTTTAAGTGCTTTTTCGATAAACAAGCCCGATGCACGACCAAATACAACAAGATCAAGTAGTGAGTTACCACCTAAACGGTTAGCGCCATGTACTGATACGCAAGCCGCTTCACCACAGGCATAAAAACCTTCGATGACTTTATCTTTACCATCAACTTGAGTTAGCGCCTGACCATCAACATTGGTTGGAATACCACCCATCATATAGTGACAAGTTGGCACAACAGGAATAGGTTCTTTAACTGGGTCAACACCTGCGAAGGTGCGCGAGAGCTCTAAAATACCCGGTAGGCGAGCATTGAGTGTTTCTTCGCCAAGATGGTCAAGCTTCAGCATCACGTGATCGCCATTTTCGCCACAACCACGGCCTTCAAGCATTTCCAAAACCATGGAGCGCGCAACAACATCACGACCAGCAAGGTCTTTTGCGTTAGGTGCATAACGCTCCATAAAGCGCTCGCCATCTTTATTAATAAGATAACCACCTTCACCACGGCAACCCTCGGTTACCAAAGTACCTGCACCGTGAATACCCGTTGGGTGAAATTGCCACATTTCCATATCTTGTAGAGGGAAACCTGCACGAGATGCCATACCGATACCATCACCGGTATTAATATGTGCATTCGTCGTAGAGGCATAAATTCGGCCTGCACCACCTGTTGCAAATACAGTGGCTTTAGATTTGATATGTACAACTTCGCCATCTTCAATATTGATAGCAATAACACCAGTGACTACGCCATCTTGGTT
This sequence comes from uncultured Pseudomonadales bacterium, assembly GCA_947488935.1. Classification (GTDB taxonomy): domain Bacteria; phylum Pseudomonadota; class Gammaproteobacteria; order Pseudomonadales; family Cellvibrionaceae; genus CANLBN01. Next base: position 93,837 of record CANLBN010000002.1, on the reverse strand, counting down.
TTTAACCAAATCAACGGCAAACCACTCGTTAAAGAAAACCGTATTGTGTTTTACGTTACTTTGATAAAGCGCATGTAATAAAGCATGACCGGTACGGTCAGCAGCAGCACAAGTACGAGCAGCCTGACCACCTTTACCAAAATCTTTAGATTGACCACCAAAGGGACGCTGATAAATACGGCCTTCTTCGGTACGCGAGAAAGGTAGGCCCATATGCTCAAGCTCGAAAATAGCCTCAGGCCCTACTGTACACATATACTCGATTGCGTCTTGGTCACCAATATAATCAGAGCCTTTAACGGTATCGTACATATGCCAGCGCCAATCATCATTGGGATCAGAACTCGCAATAGAACAAGTGATGCCACCTTGAGCCGAGACGGTATGTGATCGTGTTGGAAACACTTTTGTAATCACTGCGGTTTTGAATCCGGATTGCGCCATCTGCAAAGCAGCTCGCATACCAGCGCCACCACCACCAACGACAATGCCATCAAAAGAAACGGTTCTTATAGATGTCATGGTTTTTACTCCACCTGTTAACTTAAAAATGATTTGAATTGATAATTATCTTGACGTGTCAATACACTCAAGATGATCGAGAAATTGTTTTTCAATACAGAAAATCTAATAAAGGAAATATTAAAAGTCAGCAATAATGCGTCCACATTTAATTGAGATTTTAACTAGCCAAAAAATTGTAACCTTACTCTAGTAATAAAGTAGAAAAATCCACTATCTTATTATGTAAAAGATCACCGAATATACTATCTGCAGGTGTTTACAAATCATTGGTATCCCTTACAACATAGCCTAAATACCAGTAATTGCCACAACAGCCTCATAAACCGCCAAAATTATAGTGATACAGACATAAAAACACAAACCAAAGTGCATAAAATAATGAAATCTTATGCATATTTAGTTTTAAAGGGGTGATAAGAGTAATTTTTACTCAAAAAATTACTCTTATTGTAAAAATTAAGAAACAATTGATTTTTAAGTAAAAAATACGACTCGTGTATAAAATATAAACAAAAAAGCCACTATTTATGATGTGATTGTCGTTACTATTCAAAAGTGACTAACCATTCACCGGAACAAATTGCTATAATACATATCTTGCGGCACTAATTTTTTGATAAATATGCCTGCTTGTTTTACCGCTTAACGCTATTATTGGTTTCGCGATTTAGCATTTTAAAATTCAATATTCGTATTTTGCCCTTCTATATTTTTGGCAAATAACCGTATTTATACACAAGTACTTTTCAAGTTTACTTGAAGAGGTATTGAGTGTTGTTTTTGTTCAAAGAAAATTTTCTTACTATTTACATATTATTCAGGAGCACCCATGACAGATAAATTTGCCCGCCTTACCATAGATGGTTCAGATAACACTATCGACCTACCCATCCTATCAGGCAATTTGGGCCCAGACGTTATCGACGTCCGTAGTTTAGGCTCTAGCGGTTGCTTTACCTATGACCCAGGTTTTTTATCAACAGCCTCGTGTGAATCCAAAATTACCTTTATCGATGGTGGCAAAGGTATTTTGCTACATCGTGGCTACCCAATCGAGCAGCTTGCCGATCAATCCGACTACCTAGAAACCTGCTACTTATTATTGAATGGCGAGCTCCCTAACGAACAAGAAAAAGCAGAATTCGAAAACACCATTACACAACATACAATGGTTAACGAAGCGATGGCTCGACTATTTCGTGGTTTTCACCATGATGCACACCCAATGTCAATGATGTGTGGTGCTGTCGGTGCATTATCGGCTTTTTATCATGACTCTCTCGATATCTCGAACCCAGAACATCGCAAAACATCAGCTCATCGATTGATCGCTAAAATACCAACACTGGCTGCTATGTGTTACAAACACCATATTGGTCAGCCATTTATGTATCCACGTAACGAGTTAAGTTATTCTGAAAACTTCTTGCACATGATGTTTGGCACACCTTGCGACGAGCCCAATGTTAACCCGATCATTGCAAGAGCAATGGATAAAATATTTTTATTGCACGCTGATCACGAGCAAAATGCATCAACCTCTACTGTACGCCTTGCAGGTTCTTCAGGTGCTAACCCATTTGCCTGTATTGCCTCTGGCATTACTGCACTTTGGGGGCCAGCTCACGGTGGTGCCAACGAAGCTGTACTTAAAATGCTTGATGAGATAGGCAGCGTCGATAATATCGATGAGTATGTGCTTAAAGCAAAAGATAAAAACGACCCATTCCGCTTAATGGGCTTTGGTCACCGTGTTTACAAAAACTTTGATCCACGCGCTAAGGTAATGAAGGAAACTTGTGCCGAAGTATTGAATGAATTAGGTATTAACGATCCTCAACTTGCTATTGCTCAACGCCTTGAACAAATTGCCCTAGAAGATGAGTACTTTATTGAACGTAAACTTTATCCAAATGTTGATTTCTACTCAGGTATCATCATGAAAGCAATTGGCATTCCTACAGATATGTTTACAGTTATCTTTGCAACAGGTCGTACCGTTGGCTGGATTGCTCACTGGAATGAAATGGTTAGCGAAAGCTACAAAATTGGTCGTCCTCGTCAGCTATATACTGGCTATGAAGCACGTGATTACCAAACAATGGATAAAAGATAATTTATTATCTAACCATTAAATAAAAAAGGCCACATATTGTGGCCTTTTTTATAGCGGTAATATTTTTAAATCTTAGATCAACTCTGCTTTTATTTTACTTTTTAAACCGCCCCAACTAGGCAAGTTTTTAGACACATCACCTTTAACGGCACGCGCCCGGGATTTAGCCAACCAAAGGCCATCACCATTAAAGCTATAAACAGGCAATAGATCACGTCGTTGAGAAGCAGGTAGAATTGTTTTGTTGATATTATCGAGGATGAGCGGCTCTGATGATGGCGTTTTATAATAGGCTAACACCATATGTGCAAGGTCGTAGTCCAGTGCTTTCACATAAGTAATCCGTAATTTTGAAGTATCCATACCTAAACTTGTCAACGAAAAATATTTGCCAATAGAGTAGTCTTCACAATCACCACCATTAGAGCCTAAAGTTTCCAGTGGTGTTGCCCAATAATCTTCTTGCCCCCAGTGATCTATATCCCACAGCCATTCGACTTTGTTAAAGTAATCATTTGCAGCGCGAATATGCTTGGCGTCTTCTGCTGGAATTTGCTCGGCTAATTCGTTTAATAAATCTCGCCAATCATGCGCTCGCTCACGCCCTTCATGGCCCCAACGATCTTCAACTTTTGCCAAAGCCTTATCTGATAACTTTTTATAATCAGGAATGGCGAGTGCGTATGATGAGAAAAAAGCTAATCCGAACAGTAAATATTTCACAGTAGACCTTCGCAGGGAAAATAAGAAGAATGTCTATTGAGTATAGTTAACTATTGGATAAAGCAAGGCGCTCTATAAAAATATTATCGCCAAGCCAGACTATTTAAATCCCTAGTGGAAGGACCAAACCATTGTGTTTATGACGGTTTAAATACCGTTGCTTTATGTCGCCACTCTAACAGTAAGGATAAAAGTGCAGGGATAAATAGCACCGTAAGCAGTGTTGAGAAAAACAAACCAAATAACACAATAGTACCTAAGCCACGATAGAGCTCGGTGCCTGCCCCAGCTAAAAATACAACGGGCGCAAGACCAAAAATAGTCGTTAGTGTAGACATCATAATAGGCCGCAACCTTACAGTGACGCTAGCCAATACGGCATCATAGGGGGAGTCGTTGGCAGCCAGTCGTGCACGGGTTTGTTCAAGTAGCAGTATTGGGTTATTTACTACGGTACCGATCAACACCACCATACCCAATAGCGTGATCATATCTAGGGGCATATTGATGCCAACCACATTATTCATTAGCCATAGCCCAAGTACACCGCCGCTAATACCCAGTGGAATACTCAACAATATAATTAACGGAAACCCCCAATGAGAAAAAATAGCTACCATCAATAAATAAGATAGAATCACTGCGATAATAAAGTTTCCGCCCAGCGCTTGCTGTGCGCTCTTTAGTTTATCCGAGGCACCACTGATTTGAATTTGAATACCTGCTGCTAAATTCCCCTCTGCTTCGAGCGCTTGTATCACCTGCTCTTGCACAATATCTACCGCTTGCTCTAAGGCTACATTACTCGCGGGCACAATATTAAGCGTCACCGCTCTGCGCGTATCGACACGGCGAATCGTTGTTGCGCTCACAGTTTGCTCGATATCGGCGACAGCGCGTAGCGATATAACTTGCCCTGTTGGCGTGTAAATAGGTAAGTCGGCAATATCATCGGGCGCTTTGACATTGCTGTTGCCACTATAAAGATAGAGATCTATTTTTTCATCGTCGCTAAAAAAGTCATCGACATAAGCACCATCAGTGAGCGCCCAAATAGTATAGCCAAGGTCGTCGAGATCTAAGCCTAACTCCGCTGCGCGTTCCCAGTTTGGATGTATTTCTACCGAGGGCTGACTCAAACTTAGGCCCGGAATAGGCCGAATTTGCGCTTTTTCAAACACCGCCTTAGACTTCGAATAGGCCTGTAGAGCAGCGCTATAAATTGCAGGTAAATTAGGTCCTACAATATCAAGTTGAATGCTTCTCGAACCACCAGAGTTATCGGAAAATATCGACCCTCTATTAGCAAAGGCAATCATGCCTGGCTTACTGCGCATATGTTCAGTTAAAGCATTTTTGAGCGCATCGGCATGTCGCGGGTCGTCACTGATGGGTTCAGAAATACTAAACATGCGACCATTAGAAGCCACTCGCAGTAAATATTTCATCGGCGGAACATTTGTTTCTTTATTTTCAAAAGCACTGCCATCGGCATTGATATGCGGGAGAATTAAGTCGTCTAAGGAGGCACTCGCCTGATCGATTTCTTGCAGGTTATAACCCGGTGGTGGGATCATTATTGCAAAAATTTTATTTTCTTCGCCCTCGGGAAGATATTCAGCCTTGGGCAGCATAAACACTATGATCAAAGCGCAAGCGCCTAGCGTACCTGTAATCACCGCAATACGGGCAATCACAGATGATAATAATTTAGCCACTATTGCCAAAATACCCCGTTGGCATAAACCCGCAAACCCAATAAAGGGTTTTAACCAAAACTTATGCGTGGTTTTTTTAACGGTTGTTTTATCGGGTAGCCGAGAAGCAGCAGAAGGGATAACCGTAACAGCAATAAACATAGAGACCAAAATCGCCGCCGAGATAGCAATAGCAATATCAGAATAGAGCTGCCCCACTTCGTCTTCGATCAGTAAAATAGGCGCAAAGACAAAAATAGTCGTTAGCGTCGAGGCCAATACCGCTGTCCATACTTCATTCACGCCATCGAGTGCGGCGCGAAAATTATTTTTGCCCATTGCCCGATGACGAAAAATATTTTCTAGCACTACGATACTATTGTCGAGTGTCATACCAATAGCAAATGCAATGCCCGCCAGAGAAATAACATTGAGCGTGCGGCCAAATAATAATAAGCCCAAAAAGGCACCGATAGTACAAATAGGAACACCCAAAGTACCGAGTAAAGTTGGTGCAAGCTTATGCAAAAACAAATAAAGAATTAAACAGGCAAGCAAAGCACCTAGTAATAGATTTTTTTGCACGACACTAATCGCATCTTTAACGTACTTTACATCATCAGCATAGTGAATAATTTTCAAACCTTGAGCGGCTAATACTTGCTCATTTAAGCGCTTAACTTCGCGCTCAACCGCATCAAAAATATCGATAACATTAGTCCCTGCGGTTCGCGAAACGCCAAAGGGAAATGATAATTGACCATTGATAAAACCCTTCGCACGTAACTCTTCGCTCGCTAAACTCACCTCGCCAATATCGCTAATGCGCACTAAATTACCGTTTTGCTCATCAATAATCGTATCGGCGATATCTTGTAGAGATTCGTAGCGCCCCTTTGTGCGAATGATATAGCGGCGCTTACCGCTATCAATATCACCACCCGATATATCGCGGTTACGTAAACGAATGGCGTCGCGTAACTCGGTAATACTGATGCCACGCGCCGCTAATGCTTGCGGATCGACACGCAAATGTATTTGTCTATCGGCGCGACCAAAAATCACTATTTCTGCAACACCAGGGATTCGCTCTAGCGGCGTTTGAATATGTTTTTCGGTAATATATGTTAACTCGGCAGGCCCTGGTTGATAGGTCGCAGGGTCGGTCGCTAGTAACGTAAAGAATATAAAAGGGTCATCACTGCTCGATGTAGTCCGCAGTTGAGGTGGGTCGACGTTCTCGGGGTAGCTGGGGACTTGCGATAGAGCATTATTGATATCGAGTAGCGCTTGATTGATCACCGTCCCTATCGCAAACTCAAGATCAATAGTGGCTCTGCCACTACTGGCTTGGCTAGTCATTTTTTCTAGCCCTTGTAAGTTACGCAAGTGCTGTTCTTGCTCGATAAGAATTTCAGTTTCGATCAATTGTGGTGCAGCACCAGGCCAATCGGTACGCACCGAAACTACTGGGCGCTCGATATCTGGCGTCATTTGCACAGGCACTCGAAATAGAGCAACTACACCAAATAGGCAAATAATCGCAATAATAACGGTCAAAATAACACCGCGCTCAATAGCAAAACGCAACATGCTTAACGCTCTTGTTTAACAGTTGAGGAGGACAAGCGGATTGCCTGCTGTGGCTTTAATAGCTCATTACCACGCACCACAACTTGGTCACCGACATTAAGTTTATCGCTATGCACCTCGACTCTACCCGCTTTGCTATGGCCAACAGTGACAGTAACAGCAACTGCCTCGTAGGTGTCGGATACCTGCTCCTTACTGATGGCTTTCCACACAATAATACTGCCATCGGCTTTACGAACTAATGCATCTTCTTGCACGGTGAGTTGCGCGCTATCTTCACGCCAACTGACCTCAGCCACGGCCGACATGCCCGGGATCCATTGCTGATTAGTATTATCAACGCTTAACCACAGCATAAAGCTGCGCTGTTGGTTTGCAATGGGGATGATTCGTTCGAGTTTTGCGGCCTGCTGGGCCCCGGTCTCTAGTTGGCGGAGACTAATCGCTAACGAGGTTTGCCTTGCGCTCAACTGACCGTAGTAGCGCTCAGGTATCAGCAGCTCCACACGCAACTTATTGTGGGTGCTTAGACGAAAAGCAGTAGCGCCCTGGGCTAACCAACCGCCTTGCTCTGCAATGCGTTGACTAATAAGGCCTGCAAAGGGTGCTTTGATTTGATGGCGTTGCAATCTATCTTGCAGACGAGCGATCTCAGCCTCTCGTACGGCGGTAATAGCTTGCGACCTTGTTAGCTCTGCAAGTGCTTCATCGGCTACGCCTTTCGACACCGCGTCTCTTCGTAATAATTGTGCACTACGCTGCTCCTCAAGTTTGGCCAGTGTCACTTGAGCTTTGTCACTTTTTAATTGCGCTTGGGCTTGCCGTAATTGCCAGCGAGTATCTTCATCTCGCAGTTGTAATAGCAGCTGCCCTTGCTCTACATAGTCGCCAAGCTCAACGAATACACGCTCAACCTTACCCGCCTCCTCATTGGCTAAATCTACTTCTCGAGCGGCGACAACATTGCCGTTAATGGTTAGCGATTGTGCAATACGACTTAGCTTCACATTATCTACACTGACTAATGTTTGAGCGTGTATGAAGGGTATCGATAAACTAAAAGGTATAACAACAGCGGCAAAAAGAAATGACAACTTCATGGTATGACCGAAATTTTTACGTAAGACAACTAGATATGCTTGGATGCTATTTTATGCGTTGCGTTCAAAAAATTTACAATACCTTGATTTAAACACGTTGTACACAATAGCCTGATATCTTAGCGATGATAATTTCAATACCGTTAGGTTTATTGAGACACATCAATAACATATACCTTGGAAAAAAGAGAGGTTATAAGAATGCATGTTGAGGGAATACCTATTATAAAAATAATAAGCGACCCATATTATTCAGACAAGAAGAGCAATATTCATTAAATGGGTAGTATTTAAAAGAGGTAATTATTTAAATTCGCTACTAGCGTCGTGTAAGTAATGCCAAATGTAGTCAGCAAAGCTACGGCGAACAATTAGCTCCCACGTTGTTTTATCTTTGCGACAAATTATTGCCTGTGACTTTGCTAAGGTCGTCGTGACCGCTTTCCCTATGGGAAAACTACAGTCTGCCACATCGTAGGATGTTGATTTCATTAATACATCATGTGCATGATGACCACTTAAAACCAATACTGTTTGGCCACCAGAAATATTACATAGCGAATAATGCCCCACTAGCGCTTCACGCAATTTTTTTTCTAACTTATAGGCCTTATCACCTTCACAAAGAATTAGCCATTCGTCAGGCGAGACCCAACAAATCGATAGCTCATTGGTATAAATACACGCCAATGTTTTAGGTAATTCACACAGCAATACTTTTTTAATGGCGTCTTTAAATGCAGTATTATCTGCATTACCTCTTAACAATAAATGGCCTAAAAAAGGTTTTTCTTGTAAAGAAATAGAGTCAGTATCAATATTTGTATGACTGTGAAACTGATCCAGATGAGCTAAGGGGCTTTCTGCTCGCGCATTAACACTGGCATCTGGTAAAAGATCCATCATTGCAATAGTATTTTTTTCAAGATTCTTATCAAACATGTTGACGCTCTCCCGCCTCATCTAAAAAAACCGGGCTACAAATTTCTGCTTCGATCACGCAACCGTCTGTCTGTGGGTAGTAGACGGTTTCACCTATGCGATTAATACCACCTTTGATATATCCCATTGCAATACTATGGCCTAAATTTTCGCTCCAATAACTTGAGGTGATATGCCCTAGCATATCCATGGGTATAGCTTGGTTGGGATCATTCACTGCTTGCGAACCTTCAGGGATAACACACTCCAAGTCTTTCGTTTTTAAACCCACTAATTGTTTACGATCAGGTCGGATACAGTCTTCACGCGCCATGCCACGTTTACCAATAAAGCTAAATGTTTTTTTCATATTAACAGCCCACGCCATATTTAAATCGTAGGGGTGGACCGAGCCGTCGGTATCTTGGCCAGTAATAATGAAACCTTTTTCTGCACGTAAAATATGCATAGCCTCTGTGCCATAGGGTGTAATATTATATTTTTCCCCCGCCTCCATTAGCTGCTCCCAAACAAATAAACCATAATTTGCCTGCACATTAATCTCGTAAGAAAGCTCACCTGTAAATGAAATCCTGTAAACGCGTGCGGGAATTCCAGCAACGGTGCCAGAACGCCAATCCATAAATTTAAAATTGTCTTTCTCTAAATTAATATCCTCTGTTAACTCTGCAAGAAGTTTGCGGCTGTTGGGGCCAGAAATTGTCATCGTCGCCCAGTGATCTGTTACCGAGGTGAAGTACACATCTAAATCAGACCACTCTGTTTGGTGATACAACTCTAACCACTCCAGTACTCTTGCTGCACCACCCGTTGTTGTTGTCATTAAAAAGTGATTCTCGCCAAGGCATGAGGTCACGCCATCATCGAATACCATACCGTCTTCGCCACACATTAGGCCATAGCGGCATTTGCCAACGGCTAATTTCTCCCAAGCATTGGTATAAACACGACCTAAAAACTCACGTGCATCGCTACCTTGTATATCAATTTTTCCCAAGGTCGATGCATCTAAAATACCCACACTTGTTCGTGCCGCAACGCATTCTCGGTTAAGCGCTTGCTGCATACTCTCGCCTAGTTTTGGATAATACCAAGGGCGCATCCACTGACCAACCGCTTCAAATTTTGCACCATTTTCAATATGCCATTGGTGCATGGCCGTGTAACGTTTGGGGTCAAATAATTCACCGCAATGCCGCCCAGCAATCGCACCAAATGTTATCGGCGTGTAATTGGGCCTAAAAATAGTTGTACCGGTTTCTGGTATAGATTTATTGAGTGATTTAGCCGTAATGGCCATACCATTAATATTGCCAAGCTTGCCCTGATCAGTCCCAAAACCAAGAGCTGTATAACGCTTAACATGTTCGATAGATTCAAACCCTTCACGCGTGGCCATCTCGACCCCCGCAGCAGTCACATCGTTTTGCAAATCGACAAATTGCTTAGGGGCACGACTAGTAGGCTCGCTATGAGGAATATGAAATAGCGCCATAGCAGGCTCTTCGGCTATATCTTCTACCTTGTTAAAACTAGGTTTCGGAGTATCTTTACAACCAAGTTTTTCCAGTGCGTCGCAAGCAGCATCGTAACCTTGTTGCAAACAATCCTTTAGGCCATAACAACCATTAACACCTCCCGCTGTTAATTGTTGTTGGATAGTCTCACCCGGTAAAAAACCAAGAATGTTCTCATCCCAAATTGGTCGACTACCCGTATGGCAGGATAAATGTATCACCGGGCTCCAACCACCAGAACTCGCAACAGTGTCGCAGTTAAGGGTTTGTACTTGCCCTATAATTTTTTCGCCGACCTCATCGAGTTTAGCAACCTCTACCGCATTCACACGTTGGCGACCCAATATATTAATAACACCCGAACCCGTAATAATATTGATACCCAATTCACGCACTCGTTGCACACGCACACCCTGAGGGTTAGTACGCGTATCAACAATTGCAACGACCTCGCGGCCTGCATTAAACCAATCGATAGCTGTTTGATAAGCGTAATCGTTGGTTGTTAGCAGTACTAAACTTTGCCCAGGAATAACAGCGTAACGATTAATATACGTTGATACTGCTGAGGCAATCAATGAACCAGGTACATCGTTATTAGAAAAAACCAAAGGCCGTTCATGTGCCCCCGTTGCCAATATGACCCACTGAGCGCGTACACGGTGCATACGCTGGCGGACTTGATGGCTTGCCTGATCAGCAAGGTGATCACTACAACGCTCATGTATGGTTAAAAAATTGTGATCGTGATAACCATTAACCGTAGAGCGCGGAAGGCAAACAATATTGCCCGCCTCTCTCAATTGAGTACAAATACGCTCCACCCACATCTGTGGATATTGTTCATCAATCAGTTCGCTACTGTGCAATAAAGAGCCACCAAATTCCGATTGCTCATCGGCAATAACAACACGTAAATCTGTGCCTGCAAGTGCCGCAGCAGCAGCAAGTCCACTAGGCCCTGCACCTACAATTAAAACATCGCAATGCCTATGTATGTGATCATAAACATCGGGGTCTGGCTCCTGAGGTGCGCGCCCAAATCCTGCCGCTTTACGAATCACTTTTTCGTAGTTTTTCCACATACTTTGTGGATACATAAAGGTTTTATAGTAAAAGCCCGGTGACATAATATTGCCACCGACTTTACCCACATAACTCATTAAATCGAAATCTTCACTGGGCCAACCATTAGTTGCACGACACACAAGCCCATCAAATAATTCTTGTTGTGTTGCGCGCACATTGGGTACTTGTGTGGCCTCGGTTGCACCCATTTGTAAAATGGCATTGGGCTCTTCTGCACCAGCAGCCACAATACCGCGCGGGCGACTGTATTTAAAACTACGACCAACAATATCAACACCATTAGCGAGTAATGCAGAGGCAACGGTATCGCCCTCATAACCACTGTAGGTTTTTTTACCATAGGTAAATGTCAGTGGTTTTTTATAATTAATTCGTCCACGGTTCTTGCTAGAGCTAAGGCGATTTTTTTGGGTCATAGCGTGTACCATCGTACTCATTTTTTATGCAACAAAGGCTGGGGCTTCGCCAATCTTATAGGTTTCTTTTATTTCATAACTAACGGTATCGCGCGTTATATTAAAGAACTTACGACAGCCAATAGCATGCACCCATTGCTCGTGATGCAAGCCGCGAGGGTTTTTTCGTATATATAAATAACTTGCCCATTCGGCATCGGTCAATGCATCGGGATCAACAGGCCGTGCAATATGAGCCTCGCCAATGGCATGAAACTCTTCTTCTTCGCGATACTCACAACAATGTGGACAGTAGATAGAAAACATATTCTTGCTCTTTTTTATTGTTGAATAAATTATCCTAATTATTTAAACGGTCGATATGTGTTAATGAGCCACACCAGCAGCGCCATGCTCATCAATAAGAGCACCATTATTAAACCGGAACATTGAAAACGGCTCAGCTAATGGGTGCATTTCTCCCTTGGCCAAGGATGATGCAAATACTTCACCCGAGCCCGGTATCGCCTTAAAACCACCAGTGCCCCAGCCACAATTAAAAAATAAATTATCAACAGGTGTTTTAGAAATAATCGGGCAGGCATCTGGGCAGGTATCGACGATACCACCCCACTGCCTGTTCATACGTACTCGACTAAAGATAGGAAACAACTCAACGATTGCCTGAATAGTATGTTCCGTTGTCATATAAGAGCCACGTTGGCCGTATCCATTATAAGCATCGATACCTGCCCCAATAACAAGGTCACCTTTATCGGATTGAGAGATATAACCATGAACATGATTAGACATCACAACGGTGTCAAGAATCGGTTTGATTGGCTCTGATACTAACGCCTGCAATGGGTGAGATTCTAAGGGCAGTTCAAAACCTGCCATATTGGCCAACACCCCGGAATGACCAGCTACAACGCAGGCAACACGATCAGCATTAATACTGCCGTGCTGTTTAGTGTTAACGCCAATCGCAGTACCGTCTTCGATAAGAATGTCACTCACTTCGCATTGCTGAATGAGATCTACACCTAGGCTATCTGCTGCACGCGCATAACCCCATGCAACAGCATCGTGACGTGCAACACCCGCGCGCGGCTGCCATGATGCACCTAAAATGGGGTAACGAGTGTTGCTGGAGCAATCCATTATTGGCACAAGCTCTTGCACTTGTTGGGTATCGAGTACTTCGCCATCAATGCCATTTAATCGATTAGCACTGACACGACGTTGAATATCACGCATATCTTGCAAAGTATGCCCAAGGTTCAGCACACCGCGTTGAGAAAACATAACGTTGTAGTTTAAATCTTGAGAGAGACCTTCCCATAACTTCATGGCATGTTCGTATAAATGAGCGGCTTCATCCCACAAATAATTGGAGCGCACAATGGTAGTATTACGCGCGGTGTTACCGCCCCCTAAATAACCTTTTTCGAGCACCGCAACATTTGTGACACCATAGCGTTTTGCTAGATAATAAGCAGTTGCCAAACCGTGGCCACCGCCACCCACAATAACGACATCGTACTTTTTTTTAGGCTTAGGATTACGCCAAACACGTTGCCAATTTTCATGGTGACTAAAGGCATGTTTTATAAGGCCAAAACCAGAATATTTTTGCATACTGCTTGTGCTCTAAAATGGCGAATAACTGTCGTTTATTGTGCATCTACTTCGGTATTTATTAAGCCAAAGCATAGAGATTATGAATTATTGCTGTTATCTACTAGCGTCTGGCAAGTATTCATTTACGACATACCAGTAGCAATTTTTAATTGCCTATTTGCCACCGAAAAACATTATAAAAAGTATTGCTAATGTAATCGCCGTACACTGCGGTTAGCTTTTGGGGTACTCTACATATCTATCTTCACTGAGCCTTTAGGGGTGCTACAGCAGCTAAGAATATAACCTGCTTCTTTATCTTCATCGGTCATACCCCCGTTATCATCCATCTCTACATCACCTTCTAGTTTAAGTACTTTACATGTACCACAAACACCCATACCACAAGCCCTAGGTATATTAATACCTACCTTTGCCCCTGCAACATGAATAGTCTCACCAGGTAAAACAAGCACACTTTTTCCCGACTTAGTAAAAGAGACCTCAAGCATATCTTCTGATTTTTGTAGGCTTCTCTCTTTTGAAGTTTTAGCAGCGCTTTCCTCTGCATTAATAGCAATAGCATCTGGCGTAGCACCAAATAACTCCTCGTGATAGCACCTCATATCAAAGCGGTTATCCCCAAGTATTTTTTTAATGGCATCCATATAAGCTGGTGGCCCGCAACAGAATATTTCTCGGTCCATAAAATCTGGAGCCATCATCTCTAATTTAGCTTGATCTAAAAAACCTCGATAACTATGCCATGGCTGGCCGTTTTCGTAAGTCTCACAAATTAAATGCAATGAAAAATTATCAACCCGAGCACACATATGTTCTAGTTCGCGTTGATAAATAATATCTCTTGGTGTTTTTGCACTATGAGAAAAAATCATATCAACATCTGCATTAGTATCAAACAACCATCGCGCCATCGACATCACTGGTGTAATACCTACACCGCCAGAAAGAAACAGCACTTTATTGGAGAGATAATCGATACAGTTAAAAGTACCAACAGGTCCATGAACAGCTAGGTCCGACCCAACTTTTATATTATCGTGCAGCCACGTTGAGACTTTTCCACCTGGTAATCGCTTAACAGTAATAGAAAAACTATAAGGTACAGAGGGAGAGCTAGAAATAGTATAAGACCGCATGATTTGCTCGGATTCAATCTCTAATTCTAAAGTGACAAACTGACCCGGTTTAAAGAAAAACATAATCGGGTGATTTGCCATAAAGCAAAAAGTACGAACATCCCAGGTTTCTTCGATAACTTTGACACAGCGAACTCGGTGGCGTCCATTAGCCCAGGTTTGGGTATTAATAGGTAAAAAAGAATCTATGGCGCTTTTATTATCTGATACTGGCATCAGCTCTTCCTCTATTATTCTATTACTTCTTAATGGCTATAAACCTAAACTTCCTATATTTTTTAGGCTTGAACTTCTTATACTGTTCTAGACTGGGAATAACAACTTTCCTACTATCAGCCAACATTACACTAGAGATCATGTACCTTCCAAGAGTTTTATCATCAAAAAATTACCTTTTTAAAAAATAATTAACAACGTCGATATTAACCCTATTAGGAGTCGGTTTTAGATAAGTTAAGCCATTTCATCAGTTTAGAATCAAGAGCATTACTCGTTCCCTATTTGAATTGAGGGTTGCTCTATGAACGATTACAAATTAATAAATATTAATCATATAAGCAGTGAAGTCAGTAGAGAGCAACTTAGAGAATTATTGCATCGACGCGACCCTAGCTATACGTTAGAACAGCCTTTGTATAACAATGCTCAAATATTTCAAATGGATATGGAAGAAGTCTTTCAAAAAGAATGGCTCTTTGTGGGCATGAGTTGCGAGATTCCTAATCGTGGTGATTATATCACCGTAGAAGTCGGCCAAAACCCTGTATTAATCGTCCGCGACGCCGATGGCTCTATTAATGCTTTTCATAACACCTGCCGTCATCGAGGCTCACGCTTATGCTCCGCTGTAAAGGGAAAAGTCGCCAACTTAGTCTGCCCCTATCATCAATGGACCTATGATCTAAAAGGTAATCTCTTATTCGCAGGCAATGACTTAATCGAAAAATTTGACAAAAGTAAACACGGCTTGAATAAAGCGCATTGCGCTGTGGGTGGTGGCTTTATTTTTATCAGCCTCCATCAACAAGAGCCAGAAAGTATTCAAGACTTTATCGATTCGCTAGAAGAATATATGGAGCCTTACGATATGGAGAATACTAAAGTTGCCGTAGAATCTAGCACCGTCGAAAAAGCCAATTGGAAATTGGTGATGGAAAATAATCGTGAGTGTTACCACTGCGCCAATGGTCACCCCGATTTAAATAGCTCGATGCCAGAGTACGATGATATTAGCGACCCTCGTGTCTCACAAGAATTTTTAGATTACTATAAAGAAGAGGCCGCTCTTTGGGATACTGATAGTATTCCTCATGAACGCCGCGACCACACACTGCGTAATCGTTTAGTGCGCATGCCACTTAAAAAAGGCAGTGAAGCCATGACCGAAGATGGCACCCGCGCTTGCGATAAATTGATGGGACGTATCAAAAATCACCGTTTAGGATCGCTACGCATACTCCACCTACCAAACTCTTGGAATCATATGCAGAGCGACCATTGTGTTGTGTTTCGGGTATTACCCATCTCTGCACAAGAGACATTAGTAACCACCAAATGGATTGTTCATAAAGATGCCGAGGAGGGTAAAGACTATGATGTTGCAAAATTACGCAAGGTATGGGATTCAACTAATAATGAAGACAAACGTTTTACCGAAGAAAACCAACGCGGAGTAAACTCCATAGGCTATCAGCCTGGCCCCTATGCACCTGATTATGAATTTGCCGTGATTAATTTTGTGAATTGGTATAGCGAAATAATGTTAAAAAATATGAAAAGTTAAAAGCATGTATGATATAAGTATGATTTACATTTTATTGATGTAATAGCTGCAATCATAGCAAGCCATAATGCTCGAAGATTGGGAATATAAAAGTATCTCTAGTCATTGAGAGCCTTTTCCCACCCTAGCATAGCTATTTTTCTCTCGACTCCCCAGCGGTAGTTACCAATATCGCCCGTATTTTTTATGACTCTGTGACAAGGTATTAAGTAACCTATAGTGTTATTTGCCAACGCAGTGCCAACAGCTCTTGATGCTTTGGGAGAATCTATTAGCTGCGACACTTGTGAATAAGAAAGCTGTTGTGAAGCATGAGTATTTATTAACGCCTCCCATACTTTTATTTGAAAATTTGTCCCTTTAAGTATTAGGTGAATTTTTCCACGTTCCAATGGAGAGGAAAATATTTTTTGGGACAGTATAGCGCCATCTGCATTATTTAAAATAAAATTAGCCCTCGGCCATTGCTTAAATAAATCATCAATTAAATGCTGTTTTTTCTTATCAAAAAATTGCAAATAACAGATACCTCTTTGCGTCCAGCCTAAAACTGCTTGGCCAAAAGGTGTTGTAACAACTGCATAGTGAATTAAAACGCCCTCAGCAGCATTTTTCACTTCTCCTGGCGTCAGCCCTTCACAAGTGACCATTAAGTCATGCAATCGTCCCGTACCTGACAAACCTACTTTTTCGCTTGCCTCAATGAGGTTTTGGGTATCTTTTAAGGCATTCATGGCAGCTTGTTTGGTAATAAGCTGCAAAAAACGTTTTGGAGAAATACCCGCCCACTGTGAAAAAACCCGTTGTAAATGCTGCTCACTCATATGTACTGCTTGCGCAATATCAGTCAGCGTTGGCTGTTGGTCAAAATGAGTAGTGATAAAACTTATCGCTTTTTCAACGACAACATAGTGGCGATGAGACTCAGGTTTATTCATTGAGCAAAGCCTTTTTTTTAAATATATATTTAGGCGAAAACCCAGTAACAAGCATTGTGCCCAGGATCACTAATGCCGCTCCAAAAATAGTATTCACACCAATAGTTTCGCCTAAAAAAATATACCCCCAAAGGATTCCAAAGACCGGTATCAGGAAAGTAACAGACAGTGCAGAAGTTGCGCCTAGATCAGTCACTAGGCGAAAATAGAGTAGATAAGCAATACCCGTACATACCACCCCAAGCATAATGATCGATATGGACACATCTAAACCCGGGCTTTCTCTTAATGGAAAAAATGGTAATAAAGGGATAATGATAATAGCGGAAGCCCACATACTGCCATGAGCGTTATCAAAGGCTGATACTTTGGCTGCATTTTTAGCGTAGTTTGTCGCCACTCCATAACTAAAAGCAGCCATAATTGCAGCTATGATAAATAGTATTGAATCCTCTCTAGCAATAGAGGCATCGTAACCTACCAATACGCAGACACCCATGATACCCAGCACAAGTCCTAAAGATACCGTTTTACTAATGAGGCTTCTTGTCCAGACAGCTCCTATAATAGCGCCCCATATAGGCGCAGTAGAGTTGAAAATGGCCAATAAAGAAGCATTGAGTGCCTGCGCAGCATAAGCAAACAATAAAAAAGGTAGCGCAGAGTTAAAAAAACCCAAAATAAAAAAATGCTTAATATTGGCTTTAAATGTTATATGCTTTTTAAGGTAACAAGAAATAATATATAAAATCACAGCTGCGAGAAGCACTCTTGCTTCAACAAGAGCAACTGGACCCAACGGATTTGCTGCGATTCGCATAAAGAGGAATGACCCTCCCCAAATGGCAGCTAGAGTTAAAAGCCTTATAAAACTTGCAAGTAACATCTTGCCATCCTAGAAATCATCAATTGAATTATTATCAAACAACCAGCACTCACCCTCAACCCGATTCTTGCTAAAATAGGGACATAGGCTGCAAAAACTAATGAAGATGAGCTAAGCCAAATACTATACGCTTAGTATTGAAATCATGTTAAGAAATATAAGCGTTCAAATTGTTAATCGATATGATTTATTATCACAAGCCAGAATAGAAGACTGAATACCAGCCCGCCCTCTTCGGCTTTTATTATTTATCAGCTTTATAAAAATACTTGTGAGTGACACTTAAGCATTTGATTTACTTAATTGCAGGTCTATTCTCTAACCCTACCCTGACCATTCCTAGGGCTTTCAGATAAAATCAACATATTAATGGAACATCTTAAATTATAAGCCATACTTTATAAGTATTAATTTAATGTGTGACAATTATGAAAATCAAAACCCGTTTTCTACTATCTCTGGCGGCCAGTGTCCTATTACCCGTCATTATCATCTCTTCCCTTGTCATTATTAACGTAAGAGACAATGCCTTAGAGTCTTTTGAACGAAATAGTCAGGCAGAGATTTCACATATCGATACCGCATTTAGCCTGTACTTAAATGGCTTAGCAGAAGATGCAGCGTATTTGGCTAAAAGCCCCGAAATTCAAGCATTAGATCGCAGCGTAACGACTTATATGGGTAAACCCGAGGTATTGATGACGCCTGATCAAAACTCGCCTGTAGAACAAGCAGCGTATCGCTTAATGGTACGATTTGCTGAATCTCATCCTGATTTGGCCTATATCTATTTAGGCATGAATCACGGTGGCTATTTGCAGTGGCCTAAAGGAAAGCGCAGTGCCGACTTTGACCCTCGAAGTAGAGCTTGGTACAAGATGACGATTGATTCGACCACACCAGTGCGTGTACCCGCTTATGCAGATTTAACATCGGGCACACCCATTGTTGATTACCTCGTACGATTTGAAGGTAAAGATGGTGCATTTGGCTCAATAGGCGTAGATGTTACTCTGAGTAAGCTAACTGAAATGGTGCAAAAGGTTAAATTTGGTACTCAAGGTTATGTTATGTTAATCGAGGATACCGGAACTGTACTTGCCGACCCAAGTAACCCAGAGAATAATTTTACTAGTTTGATATCGATTAGTGATTCTCATAAAAAACTAGCGGCCGACTTCGACGGCATGATTACACTCGATATTAATGGTGATACTTGGTTTGCCAATAAATACAAATCTCCTGCACTAGGCTGGGATTTTATCGGGCTCATTCCTGAATCAGAAGTATATGCTCAAGCAAATAGTTTAACCGAATATATCTTTTTAGTGGCTATCGCCATGGTTGCTATTTTTATGGCTGTTGGGTTTGTTGTTGCCAATATTGTCACTAAACCAATGAGTGTTATTGCAAAAGGTTTAGAGGATATTGCTCAGGGTGAAGGTGACTTAACTCGACGTTTAAATATCCAAGGGAATGATGAGTCCGCGCAAATGGCTAATGCTTTTAATAGCTTTGTCAAATCCATTCATACTTTAGTTAATCGTATCAAAAATTCGAGTGGCGACATTAAAGATATCTCTCATCACTCAAGCCAGTTATCGAAAAAAATGCATGGTGTAGCAAATGAACAACTTGATGCCGTTGAACTAGTAAGCGGTTCATTTCAAAAAATGCTCGAAAAATCTAATGAGGTCACCTCCAATTGCTCCGAAGCTTCCTCCGCATCGGATGATAGCCAAGAACAAGTAGAGCAAGGCCATCAACTGATACAACAAACCGTTAAATCCGTTAGCCAACTTGAAACCGAACTCGGTGATTCAAATAAGGCCATGGCAGTATTATCCGATGAGTCCAACAACATTACTGTGATTTTGGACACCATCAAAGGTATTGCAGAACAAACTAACTTATTAGCCCTAAATGCCGCTATCGAAGCGGCCAGAGCAGGAGAGCAAGGTAGAGGCTTTGCCGTTGTTGCCGATGAAGTCCGTACTTTAGCTGGGCGCACATCGGAGTCTACTGAAGAAATCGATCGCCTGCTAAGCCGGCTTAGAAACCAGACCGAAAATGTAGCAGAGAAACTCACATCTAGCATGGCACAGATAGGAGAAACTGTAGATTCAACCCAAAAAACCAGTGATATATTTGAATCGATTATGCGTTCATCGCTTATAATCAGAGACATGATGTCACAGATTTCGGCCTCTGCTGAAGAGCAACATACCGTGAGTGAACAAATTAACAAGAGCGTGACACATATTCATAACAATTCAGCGCAAACAAAAGAATTATCAGAACAAGTTGATACTGCATCAGATAATCTAGATAAGTTAGCTTTGGATCTTTCTGAATTGGTTTCACGATTTAAAGCCGATGAATAACAGCTCTATTTGTTGGCAATAAAAACTGCGGCTTAGTTTATTTAACATAATTTTTACGACAAAAAACCGTAAAGTTATTGTGTTAAATAACTCGCCCCGGATTGAGTATATTTTTTGGGTCCATAGCGAGCTTAATCGTTTTCATCAGAGTAATTTCACTCTCGGTTCTCGACAGCGGCAAAAAATCTCGCTTAAGTACACCAATGCCATGCTCTGCGGTAATCGCTCCTGAATACTCGCCTATCATCAACATAATGTCTTTATTAATATTGGCTTTGTCTTCTTCGCGGCCGGTATAGGCACAAATATGCAAGTTGTTATCGCCGATATGACCAAATAGCAATATGCCAATATTGTTGTATTTATCCTTAAGGCGTTTCTCTATATCGCAAGCGAACTCGCCAATATCAGTAACGGGTAAGCTGACATCTTGATTCGAGACTGAGTCCAAAATTTGTAACAGCTCACCGATACCATCACGTATACGCCAAAACCTTGCTGCATCTTCAAGTGACTGAGCAATCAGCACATCGGTTAACAATCCTGCCTCAAACTGAGTAAATAGAGTGGATTCAAAACACTGCTCGCCTACGGCCTTGTCATTGTCTTTGTATTCGACCAGTAAATAAAAAGGGTGCGACTTATCGAAGGGGCTGGTTAAGTCAGGGACTGCATCTATCGCTTTGTCGTAATAGTTATCCCACATAAGCTCAAAACCTGTAAGGCCAGAACCTAAACTACGCTTTAGCTCAATTAATAATTGGGTGACTGATTCATAATTACTGAGTGCACACAATGCCGTATGAGTGCTACGAGATTGTGGTTGTAGTTGCAGCACGACACGGGTAACAATACCTAAGGTTCCCTCAGAGCCAATAAAGAGGTGCTTAAGATCGTAGCCTGAATTATTTTTTACCATTTTATTCATGGCATTGATCACTGTACCATCGGCAAGCACTGCCTCTAAACCCAATACCATCGATCGGGTCATGCCATAGCGGATCACCTCGGTACCACCAGCATTAGTTGATACATTACCGCCTATCATACAGCTGCCACGAGCGCCTAAATCAATAGGAACAAATAAATCGTGTTCAGCCGCAGCAGCTTGTAAGGTTTGCAATGGAGTACCCGCATGGGCAGTCAGCGTCATGGCGGTAGTATCGATTTCTTCGATGGCATTCATGCGCTCAAGAGAGATTGCAACTTCACCCTTTTGGGGAGTTGCCCCACCAGCTAGTCCCGTCAAGCCACCCTGTATAACCACCGGTTGATCGTATTCATGGCATAAAGCCATTATTGTCGATAACTCACTCGTTGTTTTTGGTCGTAACAGTGCCACAGGTGGACAGGGCTTAGCACCACTCCAATCAGAAAAATACTTATCACTAATGTCACTACCCGTTACGAGGATAGAGGCATCAAGACATGCTTCAAGCTCATCGAGCAAATTTTTCATATAGGTGCTTTGCTGTTATTTTTAGTCGTTACTAATATTCCTACCATTTGTCGTCACGCGCTTCTAATCGCTCGAAAGACTCGCCAATTAATACGCCTAATTCGCGCTCTTCGCCTTCCTTAAGATGCACACTAGGACGACCATGGGCAAAACGATAATTACAGATCAGGGCAACATCACCTACCTTCCAAGGAACTGGCATACCGTGACGATCGTAGATATCAATAAATAACTGTTTTTCTTCACGCGTCATTTCAGTGAGGTCGCCAAAGGTCAACTTTAGTGGGCGTTCCTCAGGTGGTAAGTGCTGCACTAGCGGCCAAGTATCAAACCATACGCCATCGTCAGCCATGCTGCTATAAAGCAAGTTGCGATCAAGCTGTGGGAAATATTCAAAGGCAGAGGTTGTATAGCGCGTTTTTAATTTACGATCTTCGCCCCATTCTGCCGTCAAACCACGTGCACGCGCCTCGGCAATGGCCTCATCTGGATCGTCTGTGAGCATCGAGAGCTGCCAATGATTGTAAACACCGTACTCAACGCGACCTTTAAAGGAGTCACGATCAGTAAGGTCTCGATGATAACAAATACCCAGTTTTTTAAGCTTTTGCCCAAAGGGCGTAGCAAGAAGAGATTGCGTAGCTGCCACATTATCAGAGACATAGGTATACCCACCCTCTGGCGGTATTTTGTTGCACATAAAGCCGAGCATTTTGGTACTTGAGCCTATATAGGCCATCTCGTGGTGGTAGTGCAAAAACGCTTCTAGCGGTGCACCTACTTCGTAAACATTGGGCTGTAATGTCTTGCGTGGATTAGCGCCACCTTCATAACTACGTTGATTCTTAAGCACCTGAGTCGCAATAAGGCGCATGGCCTGCATATCCGTCAATCCGGTATTGATAACATGCACTAGACCAACATTATCAAAGGTTTTTTGCATATGCTCAGCAAGCTCAGAGCTTGGCACTAATGGTGCACCAGCAATACGGTATTCATTAGCGTCGATAGTAAATAACTCTGGGGAGATAGCAGGCGTACCCGTCCACCACTTAGGCTCGATAATATCGTCTAGTGGTTCAAAAATGTCAGTCGCAGCAGTAGCTGTAGAAATAGTCGTCATGTTTTATTGGTCTTATTTTAATCAATACCTTAGCATTCTAGCCGCGAATGCTTTATAGGACAATAAAAAATATCTGCGCGATAACACCTACCATGCTTAAAACTTAATTGCTTGCACATATTCACGCCCCCTAGAATCTCTGGCATAGGATTGTATAACTAAATGTCGGCCTTTAAAAAGGTGGATATCAGTGCGAAGCTCTTTGATCATGCTGACTACAACTCCATGAGACTGAAGATGTTTAGGCAGCCATGTCTTATAGTATTTGATAGATTTACGGATTCTTGGTGTAAGCGAAAGCCTAGATACTTTTGCTTCCGGTAGCCACTGCACAGAAACGTTAAATCCACTTTTTCTTGCCGCACATTTCTTCAGGTCATTTATTATTAAATCGTCATCAACATAATTCATGCCACTAACAAATGATTGAGAAAAATTATGTGCCGCTGATTTAATATTTTTGTATTTCATAGTTTAATCGTAAGGTCAGATTAAGCAGTGTTTTTTCACTGACTTCTTGATATTTTGGTTAGTTTTTTCTTGATAATAAAAAATACAAATGTGAGAACAGAGAGCATTAAAAAAGATATCATCAGATTAAGAATCGTCTCCAAGTCAGCAACGCCTTCTTGACTCGATGGATTGTATAAACGCATTGCCCACTTAAAAATGAAGTCAGGATAAGTAAAACCAAGGTAATAATGATAACGCCCAAGGATAAAAGCTATAACTAATGTTCCACTTATCAACCAAAGAATTAGGTATTTATATTTTATCATAGTATTACTATACCTTAACTTTACCGCAAGGCTCCAAATTAATTCCTCAACAATTAGCTGAAAAAAGACACACCTGTTACTAATTTACATAACTATACTAGATAACTACTAATCGTGGGTAACACGGATGCATGGCCCATCATAAAAATGTATGACAGCATATAGCACACCCACTATATTTTAATCAGCCAATAATGCATCAAGCGCTTTCCTCACGGCTGAGTAATATGTCTTCCATAACAACATACTAGGCGTGCGAAATTCCTTAAAGTCTGCGTCAATATAATCTTCATCTTCTAAAATCATATCTGAGTTAGCGCTGTTGTCATAAAATAGAATTCCAGGCGTGTTATCCAAGCTGAACTTTTCATTCAACTGTTTTGCTAAACCCTTAGTAGGTTTTGCTTTTTCACTCACTTTTAAGCGAGCAAAGGAGAGTTTATTAGCATAGTCTGATGATACATATTTGATTAATGTCGCAAGTCTTTGAGAAGGACCATGATGATTCGAATAAAAAAATACAACTAGAGGCTTATTTCTGCCATGTACAGACTTCCAGTAATTTTCGATCGAAAATATTTCTATGAACTCTTGGTCAAGTATTTCGTCAACTGGTTTTTTAGCTAAGTTTCTTACCTCCACCATATTGATATCCTTTGAAGCAAGAGCTTGCACAGAAAGCAAAAGAGAAAAAAGTAATAGAGATTTAACAAATATAGTAAGCATGGATTTTTATTCTCCTTAAATCAGTAAATACAACATCCTCGTTGATGAAAAAATATTAATATCTCTAAGTAGTTCATTATGCATACTCAAATCTATATTAAAATCATTTTGCCTTTAGCATAACATACCCTTCACCGCCTCTCCCGTCATGTGTAAAGATAATTTTTTGATTATTGACTATTACTTTAAAGAGGAGCATTTTTGGTATCTACGAATTAGCTCCATTTGAAACAGCTTGTGAATTGAAGAATAAAAGTGAAATAGTTAGATTATTAAAACACCTAAATCATGAAGCCATATTGATATTAAATAGCTGAATTGTCGCCCCAACATCTTGTCTTTTACACACTTTCTCGCAATTAATAAATCATTCTATTAAAACTTTTATAATTTAGAGCTTAAGATTTGGGCTTTTTATTCTCTGGGTCATATAAAGGCTTACATCCCACTGCTTCTACTTTAATCTTATAGCGCTCGTTAAAGTATTCCATAGCTAATATATTACCTTCTTTTGCATGTTCGTGAGGTAAATAACCCAGAATAATATTTTTACCGAGAGATGGCCCATAGGAGGTGCTGGTAGCGTAGGAGCGCCGGCCTTTTTCGTCTACTAGAATTTTGCCCGTATCGGGGTTAACGATGGGCCACTGGCCAACGAACAGTAAGGGGACGCAACTATTTATAATAGTGTACATACATAATGAAAAACGATGCATTCTATGAATAATACATCAGACAAATATCAACTAACCTATCTCTCTTACCTAAAAATCAAGTAGCTCTGACTCCTTGATTTATAAAAACTCTAGGTACTAAAGGCGCAAATGCCTTTTTCTCAATACGGCTAACAGCAATAACGCTATTAGTATCCATGGCCCAAGGGAGCCGCCAGAGGAACTGCTACTGCTGGCTGCATCTTGATAATCGGGCACGCCATCGGCGTCTGAGTCTGGGCAGTTGGCACTGGCTTGCAAGCTAAATACTGGGCACTCGGTTAAGTCCGATAAGCCATCGCCGTCCGAATCACCTGAAAGATCAGCCGTACCTGCCGTGTTGTTTTGGTCTGCATCAAAAAGATCAGGGATATCATCGGCATCCGCTGTGGGGTTGGCCTCGCTATACAAGGTAGCAATCACACCGTCATCATAACCATCGCCGTCGGCATCGACATTGGTTGCACCTGTGACGGTAGAGTGGTTGACGTCATAGAGGTCATCGATACCATCACTGTCTGTATCCGCCATACCAAATGACGTGACGTCCAATGGAGTATCTTGGTCGTCGTTAATGCCATCGTTATCGCTGTCAGTATCTAAATGGTTAGCAATACCATCGCCATCACTATCGATAGGCATGCGGTCATCAATGCCGTCATTATTAGCATCAACACGATTAGGTACCGACATATCATCAATATCTAAACCGTTACCAATCCCATCGTTATCGTCATCTAGCAATGCAAGAGCCTCAACAATATCGGGGATATTGTCGCCATCGGAATCGGCGTCCTGAAAATCGGGGGTTCCATCCATATCTCTATCGGGGCAATCATTGGGGAAGGAAGGGCATTCTAATAAGTCGGGTAAGTTGTCATTGTCTGGCACTACCATTAAAGGTGACAGCACATAAAGGGGTTGTGAAAATGTAGACTGTCTGTCACCGGCACTCGCCCAGAATGTTGTGTTGTTGCTCACACCATATCGGGAGACCATTCCTGTTGGTTGACCTAAACGACGCTCTGCTGCTATACCAATGACATCTGCCGCATTACCATTATTGAGAAAACCCGTCCAGACGTCGCTTGATGACGGAACATCACCGTTTTGATTAACGGTAATCGTTTGAAGAAGCGGGCCGGAAAACATACTGGTACGATCATTGGCCACCAGTACTCCATCCACTCTATAAATGGGTCGGTCTGTGATGCCAGCAAAAGCAGATGTGGTTGTGATGGTGCCGTCAATGTGTGCCATCAACGCTGTCCAACCAGTGATCATGCCGGTGTTTGCACCAGCTGCAGCCTGAGCGTCGGCAAAGGCTTCCAGAGCCGCAGAGGTTTGATTTGCATTCGTTCCAGCGTCGGTGCGAAACACCACAAAAAAAGTATCACCTGGACTCAAACCAGCTGGTATTAACCCAGCTGGCGCCTCAACCTGTGCATGAGCGCCGTGGGCGCATAAGAGAATACTTAAAATAAGTGCCTTAATACCTGTCAATTTCATGAGTCGCCCTTTGAGTGGTTGGGTCTGTCTGTAATGTATATATTTGGAAAAGGGGACGCATTTATTTTTGTCGATTCAAAAGCCAAATTAAATAATTGCGTCCCTTTTATTTCCCTCACCACCTTCATTGAGTTTCAACGGTTGCTTCCGAGGTACTGGCGTTAAATGGCGAAGCGCCATTATCTGTATCCAATGAATCTCCATCACCGAATCCCTCGAAATCTTCCGAGAAAACTTGCGCCGTACCCGCGGTATCCGAGTAGATCACAATATCATCCACCCTAAACCTGCCAGTATCCGTAGGAGCAATCAGCGCAGTGCCATTATCACCAAACCTAAAGGCAACATGCGTCACACCACCAAATGGGCTAGAGCCGGCATCGTTAGGCGTAATTGGACCAATACTAGCGCCATCAACCGTAATATTTACCGTTGGAACCATATTCGTATCACCACCGGGATATTCCCAGGTAATCACCACATCCATAAAGGTATCTAACGCGTGTACCGTGTCTATTGCAGCGGTATCAAAACCGTCCGGGTTTCTAACACCAAAGTCGTTGTCGCGAACAATCAAGTCCAGAATCGCTCCACCATTATTGGTGGCTGAGTTAAACAGCGTAATAAAGGCATCTGTATCACCTTCAGAATCGTCTTGCCTTTGGACTCTGGCTTCCAATCGGCCTTGTGCAAGTGGGCCACTTCCACCCAGCGCATATCTCAGCTCACCCGTATCCGTGCCGTCTGTATCAGCAATCACCGCGACATTGTTCGTAGCAGGTGCGCCTCCACCACCGGCGCCACCTTCAGTTTCAACGGTTGCTTCTGAAGTACTGGGGTTGAACGGCGAAGCACCATTATCCGTATCTAGTGAAGCCCCATCAGCGAATCCCTCGAAATCTTCCGAGAAGACTTGCGCCGTACCTGCGGTATCCGAGTAGATCACGATATCATCCACTCTGAATCGACCCGTATCCGTGGGAGCAATCAGAGCCGTAGCATCATCACCAAACCTAAAGGCGACATGGGTCACACCACCGAATGGGCTAGTGCCTGCATCATTAGGCGTAATTGGACCAATACTGTTGCCATCAACCGTGACATTGACCGTTGGAACCATATTCGTATCACCACCGGGATATTCCCAGGTAATCACCACATCCATAAAGGTATCCAGTACGACGTTTAGTGCAGAGCTATCAAAACCATCCGGGTTTCTAACACCAAAGCTGTCGTCGCGAACAATCAAGTCCAGAATCGCTCCGGCATCATTGGTGTTTGAGTTAAATAGCGTAATAAAGGCATCAGTATTACCTTCAGAATCGTCTTGCCTTTGGACTCGGGCTTCCAGGCGGCCTGCCGCCAGAGGGCCATCGCCTCCCAGCGCATATCTCAGCTCGCCGGTATCCGTATTATCGGTATCAGCAATCACAGCGACATTATTATTAGTAGCAACGCCATTAATCGTGATCATCAACTGAGCAATGGTGCCATCCTCAGATTCAATGCTAATAATGTCTATCTCTGTCTCACCTGCAGTCAATGCCATAATGGTGGCATTCGTTGTATCCAGCGTGTAATCCCAGAAACCAGCAGGCAAAATTGAAAAAACTCCAAAAGTCGTGGATGTATCCACCTGCCCAATAATTAAATCTTCACCTGTATCTGGATCGACCACAGACACCATCCCCGCCAACACATTGGTGTCGTCACTATCAATGGAGCTTGCCAGATTACTAATTATGGCAGGAGTATTTGTATCGCTATCCTGGCGACCGCCAGTATCTCTAGAACTGCTGCCACCACAACCAACCAAAACGGCACATATCGCATAACATAAAAGGACTTTTCTAATCATTATCTTGAGTTCACAAAAAATTTACTGACTTTTATTTTATTAGTAAACAAAGGGGAGGTTCACTCTGACCCCTTGATTTAAGGCATTAAAAGCGCAAATGTCTTTTTATAAGTTATTGCACAATTGTAGTAACGGAGAGATAGGCTGTATATAGTCCTTTTGGACTATCTAAACCAATGGGCAGTAACAATATAACAGCAAATTGCTTGTCCTTAGCAGCTTACAACATGCTAAGCAAAATCGCTCATATTGATAAGGGTTTGAATGAGTAGCGCAGACCAATGGTATAAATGCAAGCGAAAGAGCTGGTTCTAAAGCTTACGACTTTGGCTTTTTATTCTCTGGGTCATACAGCGGCTTACAACCTACAGCCTCGATTTGAACATTATAACGCTCGTTAAAATATTCCATGGCAAGCACATTACCCTCTTTGGCGTACTCGTGAGGTAAGTAACCTAGGATGATATTTTTGCCCAGCGATGGCCCATAGGAAGTACTGGTGGCATAGGAGCGGCGGCCTTTTTCGTCTACTAGAATTTCGCCCGTATCGGGGTTAACGATCGGCCATTGGCCTACGGGATAACGAGCAACACCTTTGGCATCGGTATTTTCTAGCATCGTCATGGTGCATAAGTAGGCAGGTTGATACTCGCGCTCACGCTGTTCTAAATAAGCTGCCTTACCATTAAAGTCGGCCTCTTTCACTTTAGGACGAGCTAAGCCTGCCTCGTAGAGGTTATATTCACTGAGTAAATCGGCATTTTGTAGGCGTAGGCTTTTTTCCAGCCGGCGGCTATTGGCATAAGTCTCGGCACCTACAGGTACTACACCCTGCTCAATGAGCTTATCCCAAATCGTTATACCGTAGCTAGGCGACATATAAAGCTCCCAACCCTGCTCACCTACATAGGAGATACGAAACGCCCAAATAGGAATACCGCTCACACTGATATTTTTAGTTGTTACGTAGGGAAAGTTTTCATCACTCAAATCTTCGGGCTTATCGACAATAGATTCTAGCGTTGCTCTCGCATCTGGCCCCCAAAGCCCTAAGGTAGCAATCTGATCGGTACGCTCTTCGATGTACACGCAGTAGCCTTGGGCCTCTGCCATACGCTTCATCCATACATAGTCGCGGTGGCCGGTATCACCCCCACACATTACACGGAAGCGAGCGTCCCCCATACGCACGATGGTTAAGTCAGAGCGAACACCCCCATACTCGTCAAGAAAGTGCGTATAAACGCCTTTGTTCAAAGGCGTAGTGCCACCCACCTTAGCCACGCTTAAATATTCCATTAAGGCTTCCGCATCTTTACCCGAGACATCAAAGATCGCAAAGTGAGAGACATTGACCATGCCCACGCTCTCACTCATCGCTAATTGCTCGGCGTTAGCAACGCGCCAAAAGTGGCGGTTATCCCATTCGTTTTCGCGTACGGGGATTTGAGCGCCATATTTCTCCAACAAATGCTCGTTAGAGGCATAAGCTTGTGCACGCTCCCAACCGGCAGCTTCTAAAAAGTGTGCACCGAGTTCTTTTTCTCGCGGCCAAAAGGGGCTACGACGAAGATTGCGGCCACGGCTGTATGGCTCACGCGTATGAACAGGCGGATTGTAGACTTTGAAAGAGGATTCGTAACAGCGCTCGTAGGTATAATTCTCTGATTTTTGAATCGGGTAAAAGCGCGCGATATCGATACCAAAAATATCTAGCTCGGTTTTACCATGGGTCATTAAATCCGCAAGAATTTTACCCATACCTGGGCCATCTTTTACCCAGACCGCTTCGCAAATCCATAGCCCACGGGTATCAGGTGACTCACCCACTAAAGAGCCGCCATCAGCGGTCACCGATAAAAGCCCATCGAAGGAATGTTTTTCATCGAAACCCAGCTCGCCGAGTATAGGCGTAAGCTCCATAGCACGCTCTAGCGGCGCCATCACTTGCTCAATATCTAAGTCGAGCATCGAGGGCGATAAGCGCGCATCCTTTTGCTCTAAAATGTCTCTTGGCCGCACTAAACGCGGGTTATTTTCTTCGTAGTAACCCCATTCGATTTGCCCGCCTTCGGCGGTTGTTGGGTCGCCGGTATCACGCATATAGGCGGAGTTACCTTGGTCGCGAAGCAACGGATAACCAATATCTTTACCTGTCCCTTCAAATTCATTGTAAGGGCCAAAGAAAGTCAAAGGGTGGCATAAGGGCATCATGGGAAGCTTTTCATCGGCCATATTGGCGACTAATGGCCCCCAAATACCAGCACATACGACAACGTTTTCTACTTCAATATAGCCTTTGTCGGTTTGCACACCACAAATACGCCCCCCCTGTATATCAATACCTGTCGCTGGTGTATTGGCAAAGGTGGTTAATTTACCCGTGGCGACAGCATTTTCAATAAGAGTACCCGTTACTGTTTGTGAACGCGGTGAAACCAAACCTGCGTCTGGGTCCCATAGGGCACCTTGAATCATACCTTCTTCAAGCAACGGGAATTTCTCTTTAGCCTCGCGAGCACTGATCAAGCTCACATTAGTACCAAAGGCTTTACCAGAGCCCACTTTGCGCTTTAACTCTTCCATGCGCTCGTCATCGCCGACGCGTGCGACTTCTAGCCCACCTACGCGGGTGTAGTTACCCATTTTTTCAAAAAATTCTCGGCTATAAATAGTCGTGTAACAGCTCATATGGTCGTGTGATGTCATATAACAAAAGTCGGAGGCATGCGCGGTAGAACCAATATCCGTTGGTATGGCCGACTTATCCAAGCCCACGATATTATCCCAGCCTAGTTCTATTAAATGGTGCACCACCGATGCGCCAACAATGCCACCTTGACCGATGATGACAACCTTTGCTTTTTTTGGAAGTTCAGCCATTAGCGAGTCCCTCGTTAGTACTCTCTTTAACACTTTCTTTAATAGAAACAGTAGATCAAAGCAAAAGGCGTTAACCTAAAACATGCTTATTTTTAATCATTTATTACAAGACAGTCTATTGCTATTAAAGGTGAGCAAATCACTATAAACGACACACTGAGTCGCAATATCGTCAATATCAAATACTCAAGAGAAAAAGCTAAGCAAAGTGGCTATATACAGGAAAATAGCCACTGATTTTTTTGCCTCAAACATACGGGTTTTAATTGACATTTCTTGAGCCGCATTATCCAATGCTTAAAAGAATATTTACTTGAAAATGGTGTCTAACAAAAACCTAACAACGCTGTAGGTAAGTTACAACTATGAAGCCATACACTAATAAAAACCCTCAAAAAATTGGTTTTTTACTGATCGATAATTTTACGTTGATTTCTTTTGCCTCGGCTATTGATCCCTTGCGTATGGCAAATCAGTTATCAAGCCAAGAGTTATACCAATGGGTGGTTATCAGCGAAGACGGTAAACCGGTAATATCAAGTGATGGAATTAAGATTTCGGCTGACAGCGATATTCGTAAAGATGCTCAGCTAGATACACTGATTGTTGTTGGTGGGCTCGACATCACTCATAGCTACACCAAAGCACAGTTAAATTGGCTAAAACAATTAGACCGCAACAGCATCCAATTAGGTGCCGTTTGCACCGGCGCTTATGTTTTAGCGGCAGCGGGATTATTAGATAACCGAGAATTTAGTGCGCACTGGGAGTGTATCCCCTCTATTAGCGAAAATTTTCCAAAAGCTAAACACAACAATCATTTGTATTCTTTATCAAAGGACAGGCTCACAAGCTCCGGCGGCATTGTGCCACTCGATATGATGCTAGCACTTGTACATCAGCAGTATGGCAGCCAATTAGTTGTGGCCATTTCAGATATGTTTATTTGCGACCGCATACGTGGGGAGACAGATTATCAACGTGTGCCTATGCGCCACTCTTTAGTCAACACACAGCCCAAATTAGTTGAATTAGTATCCTTAATGGAGAGCAATTTAGAGGAGCCTATTGGCTTAGATGAGCTCGCCAGTTATGTGAGTATTTCTCGTAGGCAACTTGAGCGGCTTTTCCAAAAATATTTAAACTGTACACCCTCGCGTTATTATTTAAAACTTAGACTCATGCGCGCAAGGCAATTACTAAAGCAGACATCACTATCAATTATAGAAATAGCTACTGCCTGTGGTTTTGTATCAACGCCACATTTTAGCAAATGTTATCGAGATTATATGGGTATGCCACCAAGAGATGAGCGCTTAAATACTCAAACCCGTCTTGGTGAAAAACAGCGAGGCGTTGCTAAAGCACATGATAAAAACAAAGCCAAAAAATCTGACATTTTTCATAACGAGCCAAGCTATGGCAGCATTGATATTAAACGTTGATATCACTTAAAAAAATCACCGTGACATACCTATCAAGAATTGATGTGTTTTTTAAAAACAAACAGACATTAAAAAAGAAAGATACTGAGAAATATAAATCGACTAAAATTAAGAGGGCCACAAACAATTCGATAATAATTTTTAAGAGGCCTTTAAAATAAGACCTTTAAAAAAAATCCTTTAATGCAGCTGTTTAACAGGAAATATATAAACTGCTCCCTGCTCTGTGGTTATTTTATCAGCTTTTAACTTTAATCCGTTTCTATTAACAACAGGCATGAGTAATTTTACACAATAGTTATCGTCGTTTTCTAGAAAGGCAATAATTTGATTATTCGCATAATCAGGATAGGCAACACAGCTTGTCATTATTTCGAACTGCTCGGCTTTTTTTCTCAGCTGTGCTTGAAGCAGGCCAACATGATCAACTATTTTTTCGCTAGTGGCATTCGCTTTAACAACCTCGATACTGCCATCTCGGTTTACCACCAGTGCAATAGGTGTAACAATATTACCCGTTGTTAGCATTTTATTAATACTGGTAATCACATAGGAAACCAAACCTTGAAAATGGTCAGCAGAATCTACCATTCGACATTACCCCACATATACGCACATATTTAGAGTGAATATTCTACAATATTATAATTTGGCGTTAATTTGTACCAATGCTTTGGTCGCAATAGGATTTAAATCGTTGGCAGACTCTTGCATATTGGCACAGATCTTTTCGCGCATGGGGCGCGCCCAAAATAGGCTAATGTGATTAACAACTTTATCAACAGCCTCATCTTCTGTACTACCTAAGCCAATATTCGATGCAATTTGGTTAGCCATTTTTACAAGATGGCTTAATTCATTGGTGCTCACATACACTCCTTAATTATTTTACTGTTTTGTTTTTATTGAGCCTGACAATAAATTAATTGCCGACCCTCGCGTACAAAACCAATTAAATTCATATTTGCCTGCTCTGCAAGCTCGATTGCCATTGCTGTTGGCGCAGATGCAGCGATTAAAGTTTTAATACCTCTTACCGCCGTTTTATAAACCATTTCATAACTGGCACGACTGGACACAATAGCAAAGCCATGCTGATTATCCTGTTTATTATTTGTAGCCCCTTTATCTTTGGCTAAAGCACCCAGTAGTTTATCCAATGCATTGTGCCTGCCAACATCTTCTCTTAGTAAACTAATATCACCGTTATAATCGGCAAATGCAGCCGCATGAACAGCACCACATTTAGCGCGCAATTCTTGCTGTGCTTGCAATTGTTTGAGCGCTTTATCAACGACATCGAAGCTAGGTAATTGAGAGGTAGCCAATGATGCAATGGAATTATTAGGCTTAACTGCCTGTGAGATAGTTTGTGCTTGTTGAATTGCGGTTAAATCAGGCACCACAGCCTCTAGCGATTCGAGCCCACAAATACCGCAGCCTGTACGGCCACTTAAATGCCTACGACGCTGCTTGAGCGACATAAAAGCAACGCTCGGAATACTTACCTGACACTCAAAGCCAAGCTCAGATTGAATAATATCAACACCATAAAGCTGAGTTTTATCGCTAATAATACCTTCGGTTAAGCTAAAACCTAATGCAAAGTCTTCGAGGTCGAGTGGCGTTGCCATCATTACTGCATGGCTAATACCGTTATAGACCATCGCTACTGCTTTTTCTTCAGCAATTTGATCATTGCTTTCGGAGGCATTATTCGGGCCACGAACAATCACTTCGCAGCTACGAATACCCTGCGTATCTGATGGCTTATTAATATTCAATGAGCTGCTCATTTTTCAATAATCTTTAATGCGTCATTATTTAAAATCAGTTATCTACTCTTAATTATCTAAATAGGCCAACTGCTCTTTGGTAAATGCGGCAAATTGCGCCTGCCACTCGGAGGCATCCTCAGTATTGAGTACTTTGTTCACCTGAACTGCGGTTACTTTATACTCAGGGCAGTTAGTCGCCCAGTCGGAGTTATCTGTCGTGATAATATTCGCACCGGATTCTGGATGGTGGAATGTTGTATAAACAACCCCTGGCTGCATACGCTTGGTCACGAGTGCACGTAGCTGTGTATCCCCTGCACGGCTCGCCAGTGATATTTTATCACCAGTCACAATACCGCGATCTTCTGCATCGTGCGGATGTATTTCAAGTACGTCTTCACCATGCCACGAGGAGTTTTCAGTACGACGAGTTTGTGCACCCACATTATATTGCGACAAAATACGTCCAGTAGTTAACAGCATCGGGAAGCGTTTGGTCACTTTCTCTTCCGTTGGCACGTATTCCGTTAATGCAAAGTTTCCTTTACCACGGGTATATTCTTCGATGTGCATAATGGGAGTACCATTAGGCGTCTCGTCGTTACATGGCCACTGCAAGGAGCCCTCTTGATCAAGACGCTCGTAGCTCACTCGCTCAAAAGTTGGGGTGAGTGATGCTATCTCATCCATGATTTCTGATGGATGATTGTAATTCATCTCGTATCCTAGTGCTTTTGATAAGCCCAGTGTCACTTCCCAATCCGATAAACCACCTAACGGCTCCATCACTTTACGCACAGGCGAAATACGACGCTCGGCATTGGTGAATGTACCGTCTTTTTCTAAGAAGCTAGAGCCCGGTAAAAATACATGAGCAAATTTAGCCGTCTCGTTTAAGAAGATATCCTGCACGATTAGGCAGTCGAGGTTTTTAAGTGCTTGCTCAACGTGATGTGTATTAGGGTCAGACTGTGCAATATCTTCACCTTGCACATATAAACCTTTATAGGTGCCTTCTACGGCGGCATCAAGCATATTGGTAATGCGGTAGCCCGGCTCAGGATCAAGGGTAACATTCCAAGCCTTTTCAAACTGTGTGCGCACTTCATCACCTGATATATGACGATACCCCGGTAACTCGTGTGGGAACGATCCCATATCACAAGAACCTTGAACATTGTTTTGTCCACGTAGTGGGTTAACACCCACGCCTTCACGGCCAATGTTGTCAGTTAACATGGCGAGGTTAGCAATACCCATGACCATGCTTGAGCCTTGCGAGTGCTCAGTCACCCCCAAACCATAATAAATAGCACCATTGCCCGCAGTAGCATAAAGCCTTGCCGCAGCACGTAGCTCCGCTGCTGGAATACCCGAATATTTTTCT
Source organism: uncultured Pseudomonadales bacterium (assembly GCA_947488935.1). Lineage (GTDB taxonomy): Bacteria > Pseudomonadota > Gammaproteobacteria > Pseudomonadales > Cellvibrionaceae > CANLBN01. The sequence goes on along the minus strand of CANLBN010000002.1, from coordinate 57,706 downwards.
GTCTCTTCGGGTGAGTGGCGTTTATCACTGATAAATGCTTTCCACGCCTCGAAGGACTCGACATCACAACGCTCTTGAATCGATGTTGTAGACTCTAGGCCTTCGTCGATAATGACATGGGCCATTGCATTAATGAAGGCAACATTAGTACCCGGTAATAATTGCAAATGATGGTTGGCTTTAACATGGGGGCCACTGACTAAATCAATGCTGCGCGGATCAACGACAATGAGTTTTGCGCCTTCGCGTAGACGTTTTTTCATACGCGAGCCAAACACCGGGTGAGCGTCAGTTGGGTTAGCACCAATCACCATCATGACATCGGTTTTTTCTACCGAGTCAAAGGTTTGCGTACCTGCAGATTCACCAAAGGTGGCCTTTAAACCAAAACCCGTTGGCGAGTGACACACACGTGCGCAGGTATCGACATTGTTATTACCAAAAGCAGCACGCACGAGCTTTTGCACGAGATAGGTTTCTTCGTTGGTACAACGAGAAGAGGTAATGCCGCCAACGGAGTTGCGACCAAATTCTTTTTGAATACCTTTGATACGACTTGCCGCAAAGCTAAAGGCCTCTTCATAAGAAACTTTACGCCAAGGCTCATCGATTGAGTCACGAATCATTGGTGTGGTAATGCGATCACCATGGGTGGCATAACCAAAGGCAAAACGGCCCTTCACACAGGAGTGACCACGGTTGGCTTTACCGCCTTTCCATGGCGTCATACGTACGACTTCGTCGCCTTTCATATCGGCTTTAAAAGCACAACCTACGCCACAGTACGCACAGGTAGTAATAACCGAATGCTCTGGCTGACCTTTATCGATAATCGATTTTTCAGACAATGTAGCCGTTGGACACGCTTGCACACAGGCACCACAGGAAACACACTCGGAATCCATAAAGGCTTGATCTTGCCCCGCTGATACTTTGGACTCAAAACCACGGGATGAAATAGTTAGCGCAAAAGTACCTTGTGTTTCTTCGCAGGCACGTACACAACGCGAGCAGACAATGCACTTACTAGGATCAAAAGTAAAATACGGGTTAGATTCGTCTTTTTCGGCATCTAAATGGTTATCGCCTTCGTATCCGTAACGTACATTACGCAGGCCAACAACGCCTGCCATATCTTGCAACTCACAATCCCCATTAGCAGAACAAGTTAAGCAATCAAGTGGGTGATCGGAGATGTACATCTCCATAATATTACGGCGAAGCTTAGCCACTTTATCATTTTGGGTTTTAACCACCATGCCTTCTTCGGCAGGGGTTGTACATGACGCAGGGTAGCCACGACGACCTTCAATTTGTACCAAACATAGACGACAGGAACCAAAGGCTTCTAGGCTATCGGTGGCGCATAATTTAGGGATATTGATATCAGCCATAGCCGCTGCACGCAATACAGAGGTGCCTTTAGGTACACGCACTTCATTGCCATCGATATGTAAGGTAATTAGCTCGCCAACGGGGGTTGGGTCATTGGTCGGAGCTGGCGTGCCATAGTCTTTATCGGGGTCTATATCTGTGCGTGGATCAAATATCATTGGTGCGGCAACGGTGCCAGTACCCAAGGAACTTAAGCCAGATGTATCAGGGTTAACCGAATCAGAGCGTTGTAACATATATCACCTCACATTAGCTTTTATGGCTATGTCTAACTATTTATTTCTAAAAAGGCGAATAATCTTTTGTCATACTTTTTAACCAGTAAACAAATAGTTATTCGAATAAATATTTTTTCTATATCAAATAAATCTGGGCTAAGAAAAATCTTCACTAAAATATTTTAATGCACTTTGCACTGGAAACGGCGTCATGCCACCCATTGCACACAAAGAGCCATCAACCATGGTTTCACAGAGTTCTTCTAGCAACTCTATATTATCTTCACGATCTTCTCCCGCACGGATTTTATCAATGACCTCAACACCACGAGTAGAACCAATACGGCATGGTGTACATTTACCGCAGGATTCAACCACACAAAACTCCATAGAGAATCGTGCTTGTTCTGCCATATCAACACTGTCATCAAAGGCAACAATGCCACCGTGACCAAGCACAGCCCCTAGTGCTGCCATCTCTTCATAGTCCATTTTTACGTCCCACTGGGACTCTGGCATATAGGTACCTAAGGGGCCACCGGCTTGCACAGAGCGCAAAGGTTTACCATTAAAACTACCACCACCAAAGTCATAGAGCAGCTCGCGTAATGTTATACCAAATGCCATTTCGACAAGACCAGCATATTTGAGGTTACCTGCCAATTGGAAAGGCATAGTACCTAGTGAACGTCCCATACCAAAATCTTTATAAAAGTCTGCACCTTTCGCTAAAATAATAGCAACAGTGGATAATGAAAGCACATTATTGACAACCGTCGGTTGACCAAACAAACCTTCTAAAGCTGGGATTGGAGGCTTAGGACGCACCATCCCACGTTTGCCTTCTAGGCTCTCAAGTAACGCTGTCTCTTCGCCACAAATATAAGCCTTGGCGCCTAAGCGCACCTCTAAGTGAAACGCGTTGCCTGAACCTAGAACATTGTCACCGAGGTAATTATTTTGCTCGGCAATGGCAATGGCCTCATCGAGAATTTCGTGGGCATGAGGGTATTCTTCACGCAGATAAATATAACCTTGTGTAGCACCCACAGCTAAACCGGCAATCGTCATACCCTCAATTAAACCAAAGGGGTCTGCTTCCATTTGTAGGCGGTCAGCAAAGGTGCCTGAGTCACCTTCGTCGGCATTACACACAATATATTTTTGGGCGGATTGAGCACCCAGTACTGTTTGCCACTTAATACCCGTCGGGAAAGCAGCCCCACCACGGCCACGAAGGCCAGATTCTTTCACTTCGTCAACGATTGCTTGCGGGCTTAACTCGATAGCACGCTTAAGGCCTGTATAGCCATCGGTTGCTAAGTAATCGTCCAAACTCACAGGGTCAATAACACCTGCGCGTGCAAAGGTAAGGCGTTGTTGTTTTTTAAGATAAGGAATTTCTTCGGTAAGTCCCAAACATAATGGGTGATCTTGCTTGCCTTCTAACATGCCCTGTGCGACCAAGCTCTCGACATCGCGCGCTTTAACCGGGCCATAGGCAACACGGCCTTCGGGGGTATCAACTTCAACCATTGGCTCTAACCAGTAAAGGCCACGCGAACCATTGCGAACAATAGTAGTGTCATTGGTATTCGATGACTGCAATGCTAGCTGAAAAGCAACCGCGACTTTCTCGGCCCCCATTGAGAGAGAAGATGAATCACGTGGGATATAGATTTTATTGTACTCAGACATTAGCGGCCCTCCATTAGAGTGACGGGAACCGTTGTTAATTCTTCGATAAGTTCGTCGAAGTCGTCATTATCGACTCGACCTAAAATTTGCTTTCCAACACGTACCGCCGGAGAACACGCACAGTTACCTAGGCAATAGACAGGCTCTAATGTGATTTCACCGTCTTTAGAGGTTTGATACCAATCTAACCCAAGCTTGTCTTTTGCATGTTTTTGGAGATCTCGCCCACCCAAAGCCTGACAAGACTCGGCGCAACATACCTCAATAATATGGCGACCACGAGGCTTTGTACTAAAGTGATGATAAAAGCTAACCACACCATGTACTTCTGCACGTGATAGGTTGAGTCGTTTTGAGATTTCACTGATAGCTGCATCGGGGATATAGCCAATATCATTTTGAATATCATGCAAAATAGGTAATAGAGGGCCGGGCTTTTGCGCATTATTATCTATATGGCTTGTAATTGCAGACAGATGCGCCGCATTAACAGCTACTGCCTTTGAAGGTGTTGCATTTGGTGAACTACTACTCATCAGGCTTATTCTCGCTTTACTTTATCTGATACGAATTAGTTAATATTACTTTGTTCATTACTGCTTTTATACACCACTTAAGGATATAGGTTTTATCAGTTAATGTGCCCCAAAATACCTATTTAATGGCTTTACCATCGAGGTGTTAACCGATGCACCTTAACTCGTCTCTGGCTAATTCAAAGAAATTGATCAAAAAGCTAGTAATCGCACAATAAATTCAGTATAAATATGAAATCAATAGCGCATATAAATGGCATTTAATGCCGTTTATATACCTTAACATAGGCAAAATCAGACCAGAATATGATATTTTATGCATATTAATATTTTACCAAAATGGAGTTTTGAGGATAATAACGGCAACCGCCTGCATCCGATGGTACTTCCATTATTAGAACACATTAATCGCCGTGGACGCTTAACTACAGCAGCACAAGAGTGCGGCTTATCCTATCGCCACGCATGGAATTTGCTCAATGAAAGCACCACCTTCTTTAACAGCCCTTTGGTGCTGATGGAAAAAGGCCGTGGCGCTCAACTTACGGCACTTGGGCAAAAGTTACTTTGGAGCAACCAACGCATTGAGGCTAGGTTACATCCAGAAATGGAAAGCCTAGCAACAGAACTTAATGTTGAGCTACAAAGTACAATGGTCGATGCAACACCCATTGTAAAAATTTACGCCAGTCACGGTTATGCTGTTGCCTTAATGACGCGGCATACAGAAAAGTACCAAGTTGAGATTCAGTATCATGCACCTCAGCACGCTTTAATTGCATTAAATGAAGGGCGTTGCCGCATCGCGGGTTTTCACTTACCCATTGGCATGGAAATACCCTCGCAAAAGGCAAGCTATCAAAAATTGCTAGACCCAAAACGTTTTGGTATTATTCGGTTTGTTCGCCGCCAGCAAGGGTTGATTTTTCAAGCAGATAATCCCCACAAATTGGCCTGCATTGAAGACCTACGCAGAGAAGGTTTACGCTTTATTAATCGTCAATATAAATCAGGCACTAGAGAACTTCTCGAACAAATTCTTGCCAATAAAAAAATAAATACGACTGAAATTTCTGGCTACGAGAATCAAGAATTTACACACTCGGCCATTGCAGCACACATTGCTTCGAATATGGCCGATGTAGGTTTTGGTGTTGAGGCAGCAGCACGTCGTTTTGAACTTGGCTTTGCACCAATAATAAAAGAGTATTATCTATGGGCTTATGCGCTAGAAAATGAAAAAGATGATGATATACAAGCGTTTCTCTCTACTCTACGCGACGAGGGCTTCCAGAAAGAAATTGATCAACTCCCCGGTTATGAATGTGACCACTGCGGAGCAATAACAACACCTAACTGGCTATTTAATTGAGCGAGACTTATACAACGTACAAGAAACTCAGCAAATTTTTTACGCAGCTTGAATAAAAAAATAGCTGGATAGAATAACCTAGCCAGCTACATTTTATTTCTAGTTAATATCAATAACTAGAAAGATTTAGAAAGAGAGAATACAACACGCTCATCAGCTAGATCTTCAGAGGAGCCACTGTCGATATCAGTATTGTGGAAGGCTAGCGACAAATCAAGACCTTTGAATGGTGCTGAAACACCTAGGGAGTATTCAAAATAATCGTCATCGTTCGCTTCGCCTGCAACACCATCACCACCATTGATATATCCAGCATGCACATCAAGGCTAACTGCTTTTGTTAAGCCAAAAGAATAGTCAGCATTAAGCACATAAGCTGAGTCACCTGCATTCAAGTAATCGGGAGAAAAAACAACACCGAGGGCTGCATCTCCAAAGCTGACACTTGCTACATACTCAACATAGTTGAGCTCATCAGTCTCACCTGGGTATACAAAATAGATCGCTGATAGATCGAGAGTAACACCCTCTGTTAAGTCAAAAGCATACCCTGCGTATAAATCAATTTCTGTTGATGTATCAAAGTCATCGCCAAAATCGATACTTGATGCCCAAGTCCCTAGATAAATACCATTATCAAAACTGTAATCAAAGCCGCCAGAGATTGCTGGATTTTCATCGCTTTGCGATATCCCACGAAATACATACTCACTAGATAATGCTATATTCGCTTCAATGTCTTTCGCTGAAACCCCACCACAAAACGCCATTGCTGTTGCAACACTACCTATTAATAATTTTTTCATTTGTGCTTACCCTTATATCGTAATATCAAATCTATTTTTGTTAAAAAGCCATCCACGGCGTGAATCCCTTACACACTATTTAGCAGAAATAGTGCCAAGTTTTTGGTAGTTTTTAGGGGGTAAATAAGGGTGTTTTTTAAGAAGAAGCACTCCGAGAGTGCAAAAGGTTATTAAAGGGTTGTTTCACGCACTAAAAATGTACTCACTGACTCAACTAGAATGAGTAAATAATTATTCTAAAAATTCGCCACAGCCTTGGCGTATGATTACGGGGTCATCTCCACTCAGGTCGACAACAGTCGTTGCCTCCAAACCACAGAAGCCTCCATCAATAACTAACTCTAATTGATGCTCCAAACTTATACGTATATCGTAGGGATCTGTTAATGGGAGTTCATCATCAGGCATGATCAACGTACTTGTCATCATCGGCTCATTGAGCTCGTCTAATAAGTCTCTGACGATTGGGTTACTCGGTATACGAATACCAATGGTTTTTTTCTTAGGGTGTTTTAGTCGCTTTGGCGTCTCTGATGTGGCCGCTAAAATAAAGGTAAAAGGACCAGGGGTGTGTGCTTTAATCAAGCGAAACATTTGATTATTGACCTTAGCGTAGGTGGCAACCTCTGAAAGGTCACGACAAACCAAGGTGAAATTATGATCTTTTTGGATTTTTCTGATGCCACAAATTCTATCCAGAGCAAACTTATCGCCAATATGGCAACCAAGCGCATAGGCAGAATCCGTTGGATAAGCAACAAGGCCACCACTACGTATGATATCGGCTGCTTGCTTAACTAAACGAGTTTGAGGATTGTCTGGATGGATTTGGAAAAATTGAGCCATAATATTTTCTTAAAGGTTAATGCTATTTATTTGTCGGAATTTATATACAAGACATACCGAAACTAAAGAAAAACTATTTGTTGATTCTCACTCAAGAAGAACCACAAAAACTAACAATATCTTACCAGAAATCCCAAACTGCTTGGCACTTTTTCGGTAATGGTGACATTATTCCTGGAGACTGCCATCTGTTATCGGGGGAGTGGAAATCGCTACCACAGGAAGCCAATAGTGAAAAATCAATAGCAGCTCTGTGCAATTTTTGGGTAACCGCCAATGTTTGATGACCACTAACCACCTCTATGGCTTTACCACCGGCTGCACTAAATTCCTCTAATAAGCTATACAACTTAGTGCGAGTGAGCCCATATTTATCAGGGTGCGCCAATATCGCAATGCCACCCGCTGCATTAATCCACTCAATCACACTGTTTATTGAAGGCCACTGGCTCTTGACATCACCCACTTTACCCGCGCCTAAATACCGCTTAAAAGCTTGCGCAAAATTCGTCGCATAACCTTCGCTAATAATATGCTGTGCAAAATGAGGTCGACCTATAGCGGCACCCTTTGCATAAGTTTGAGCACCTTCCCACGCATTTTTAATACCTACCTTTTCAAGACGTAGGGCAATCGTTTTTGCTCGCTCCAAGCGAAGATCAGATTGCTGTGCTACCGCCTGCTGTAGGTCAGGAGAGTCGATATCGATTTGCAAACCCACTATATGAATACTGCGCCCGGCCCAAAGTGAGGAGACTTCAATACCAGGAATTATAGTTAAGTCATCACCTGCGGCCGCTTTTGCAGCGGAAACACCCGCGACAGTATCGTGATCGGTCAACGCTAACACGTCGACTTTATTCATTTTAGCCAGTGCAACTAACTCTTCGGGTGATAGCTTGCCATCAGAACAATGACTATGCGTATGTAAATCGTATAACAAACTTAAAAGTACCTGCTGATTGGTTTTTGAATGGACCTACACATGCAAGCCAAGAGTGCATTGTACAGTAATCATAAGGCGATAAGAATTATCTTAAATTCGTATTCGTCGTGAAAGGAGTAAAAGAAAAACATAAAGCACTAATAATAGGCTCTCAGCCATTAAGGGAGTTAATTATCATTAATCACTGTATACGTCGTAGTGGCCTTTAATGCCTGCTAGCATCAATTTTCTCGTTTTTTTAACCAAGTATAAAGACCGATGTTAGACATTTTCTAACTCCACTTAATTGAGCAGCCCATGCTCGGTGTTTGTTGGCGCGGGCCATTGCCAGTGTTTGCTATTTGCTTCATTGCATTAACCAGCTCTTTTTGCCTCTTGTTGATATTACCCATCCCGGCATCATCAAGACGACCACGGTATTGCAGTTCACCCTCTTTGTTAAAACCAAAGAAATCCGGTGTGCACACTGCGCCATAGCTACGGCCCACCTTTTGATCCTCATCCACCAAATAAGGGAACGTGAAATCATGCTGTGCTGCAAACTTTTTCATAAAAGGAGGGCTGTCCACCCGAACATATTTGTAATCATTCGACATGACCGCCAATACGTTAATGCCTTCTGCTTGTAATTCACGTACGTCATCAGAAAGGCGATCAGCAATCTCTTGAACATAAGGACAGTGGTTACAAATAAAGGCAATGAGCAAGCCTTTATCACCCAGTTGTTCAGACATGGTAAAAGGCTTTTCATCGGGGTCTTTTAATGTAAAGTCCGGCGCCTTCCAACCAAAATCACAAATAGGTGTATCAAGTAACATAGGGATCCCCTGTTAAATAGGCTTCGGTACTTGAGGTCTATTTGAATAGTGTGAATTAAGCAAACCATGCATTTGAGAAATAGTGGTGTGAGCCGCCATACAACAAGCACAGCCGTTTAAACAATTATTCGTCATTAGAATAATCTATATCAATCAGTACAAACCGTAAAGTTTAAAATATAACGATACCTTTTACTTGCTTTACAGCACCATATGTACATAATTTGTACACATGTATAGCATTAACGGCTATTGATTAAAAATAATATGGAAACACACTCTATGGTCTTTGCCTTTCATACCCTCTATTGCGTAGAATCACACCCATATTTGCCATCATAGTCTTGTTACAGTTTTCAAGCGCTTTAACTCAGATAGCATCAACGTCACTTAACCACCATTAGATAAACCATGAGCCAAGATAAGCCTGTCAAAAAAGAAAGTTTTTTAGTTAATATTCTATTTAATATAGTCATTCCAACCTTCATTCTCTCTAAGCTCAGCGGAGACGATAGGCTCGGTGTGACATGGGCATTGATTATCGCCCTATCCTTTCCCATTATTTACGGCCTGCGTGACTTACAGCGTAGTGGGAAATTTAATGTATTTTCGATATTAGGTATTTTTAGTATCACCCTCACAGGTGGCATGACCTTATTAAAACTGCCGCCAGAATATATTATTATTAAAGAAGCAACGATTCCCGCCTTATTCGCCATTGCTACATTAGTATCGTTAAAAACCCCTTACCCTCTGGTCAAAACATTTATCTATAATGATAAAATCCTTCAAGTTGATAAAGTTGACCACGCTCTTAATGAGTATGGTACAAAGCAGGAGTTTGATAAGGCATTGGTCAATGCGACTTATTTAATGACACTATCTTTTGTTTTGTCGTCGTTTCTAAATTATGTATTGGCTAAATATTTATTAGTGAGCGAGCCCGGCACCGAAGCATTTAATGCTGAACTAGGCCAAATGAATGCCTGGAGTATTCCTGTTATTGCGATTCCTGCAACCATTGTGATGATGTTTGCATTATTCTATTTATTTAGACGTATTAAGGCACTCACTCATCTTGAGTTAGAGGATATCTTGATTACTCAGTAATTAGACAATGTATAAAACGTATCTAAATACGATTAATAACGAGGATTTTTTATGTGGTATGCCATTATCTGTGAAGACAAGCCCAATAGCCTAGAATTGCGTATGGAGACGCGGCCTGCACACTTAGAAGCATTGCAAGCACTACAAAATGAAGGCCGCATTTTAACCGCTGGCCCATTACCGGCCATTGACTCTGAAAACCCAGGTGATAATGGTTTTACTGGCTCTATTATTATTGCTGAATTTGACTCACTCGACGATGCTAAAGCATGGGCGGCAAATGACCCCTATGCAGTGGCTGGCGTATTTGCAAACGTAGTCGTCAAGCCTTATAAAAAAGTATTTTAATCGTGATAGTAGCTTTTAGGAAGAAACGGGAGATCGTTCACACACGTCTACCCTACTAATAAGGTAGATTAGCGCGCCTTAACACAGAGAAATCTCTTTATCGATCAATAGGTATTAAATAATCAATGAACAGCCTTCCATTAACAATTTCTTCTATTTCTAGCTATAAAAAATCTTTTATTAAGCTTTTTTCCTGTATTGCTATCTCACTGATCAGTACCCTATCAACGGCAGCTAATTTATATATCTCCGATGAGCTTTATGTGCCAGTTCGCAAAGGGCAAGGCAATCAGTTTGCTATTTTGCACAAAGGACTTCCCTCTGGAACAAGAGTAACATTGGTTCAGCGTGATGAGAATTGGACTCAAGTCACTACCTCTGAAGGTATCACCGGCTGGATACGCAATCAGTTTTTGAACGATAGACCACCAGCAAAGATTTTACTGGCATCGGCTAATAGAAAGATTGAACGGTTAACTGAGAGCCTTGATAAGTTAAAAGAAGAAAAAAACTCTCTCTCTAAAAGCTATAGTGAAAGCGAATCGTCGCTCAAAGAAACCAATGACAAAGCATCCAAAATCGAAGAAGAATTAAGCAATCTAAAAGCGATATCGGCCTCTGCTGTAGAGTCTCATCAACGCCTACAGACCGTTGCTCAAAAAATGCAGCTATTACAGACTGAAAATGACGTTTTAAAGTCTGAAAACGAAAGCCTACGCCGTAGTGAAAGTACGACATTTTTCCTCTACGGTGCCTTTACCGTTTTACTAGGGGTACTACTTGCGATTATCTTGCCTAAACTTCGCTCAAGTAAAAGGCATGACGGCTGGATAAATTAATGGCAGCCCTGAGTGTTAACCTGAATAAAATTGCCCTTTTGCGCAATTCTCGCGAAGGTAATAGCCCGTCAGTACTCGACTTTGCCAATATGGCTATTGATTCGGGTGCCGATGGCTTAACTGTTCACCCACGACCAGATCAACGCCACATTCGTGTAAGCGATGTTTATGATCTATCAAGGTTTGTTAATGCTGCAAAAAACAAAAACCCTAGTATCGAGTTTAACATCGAGGGTAATCCATTTGCGCCAGCCCTAGCCGATTATCCAGGCCTATTAAAGCTTATCGATGATACCCGACCTGATCAGGCAACCCTAGTACCTGATACTAACGATCAATTAACCTCTGACCACGGCTTTGATTTAACAAAAGATGGCAAGCGACTTGCGCCTATTGTCGATGCCATCAAATCTCAGGGAGTTCGCTGCTGTTTGTTTATGGACCCAGATCTCGCTCAAATTAAGCTTGCCCATAAACTTGGGGTCGATCGAATTGAGCTATATACAGGCCCCTATGCAGCGAATTATATGCAAGCTAGTAGCAAACTCGACGATTGCGTGCAACGCTATCAAGAGGCGGCCAAATACGCCGTACAGCTAGGCCTTGGAGTGAATGCAGGCCATGATCTTAATCTAGATAACCTATCGCGATTTCTAGCTATCGGAAATATAGCCGAGGTTTCTATTGGCCACGCATTGACTGTTGATGCTTTATTGAATGGTTACAAAAGGACGATTCTGGATTATAGTAAGCTTTGTAAAGCTAAGTAGCCCTAATCCATAAGCAGTAGAAGGAGAAGATTATGCATTCAATACTCGTAACGGACTTCATGAATCATCAACCTACGGTTATCTTGCATACAGCTAATATTCGCGAGGCTGTTATATTAATGCTAGAGAAAAAAATTATCGGTATCTCGGTTGTTGATGAACAGCACAACTTAGTTGGTTATGTGTCCGAACAAGACTGCGTAGCCCAAATGCTCAATGTTGTTTTTCATGAAGAAGAACCAAGCTCTGTACAAGAGGTTATGGCAAAGAATGTAACAACAGTAACCCCTGGGACCACGATTGTAGAGCTTGCTCAAACAATTATTACGAGCCGCCCTAAGAATTACCCCGTTATTGACGATGGAAAGCTCGTAGGCTTGATTAGCCGCACAGAGGTGCTACAAGCATTAATAGACAATAGCAACGACACTTACCATGCCCACGATTAGCCATTAATTCGCTAACCCTTTTAAGCATTACCTTGTAGTAATGCTTTTTTATTGCCAATAAAAAATGACAAAATATAACGACTCTGAAGCCTACCTTGAAAAAAAATCATTTTTCAAACAACTACTGACAATATATGGAAGAAAACCCGTATTAGAGGCACTACATAGCTCATCGATCCCTTGTTTTAGATTACACCTAGCAAGCTCTAATAAATCCTCCAAAATTATTAAAGATATAGAACAACTTGCCAAAGATAAAAATATAGAGGTTACCTACCACGACAGGCAATCCCTATCACGCATATCGAAAAATGGAAAACAAGACCAAGGCGTTTGTCTTGATATCTCTTGCCCTAACCATCAAGATTACGAAAGTTTTCTAAAAAATATAGCAGAGAATGATAAAAGAAAACCCATTCGACTTCTGGCACTTGATCGAATTACTAACCCACAAAACTTAGGTATGATTATTCGCTCAAGCTGTGCAGGCGATATTGATGGCTTATTAATGCCTAAAAAAGGCTGTGCCAAACTCGACGCTCTTGTCATTAAAGCCAGTACAGGCACCCTTTTTAAAGCACCCATTTTGCACTGTGACTCTTTAACAAAATCGCTGGATGAATGTAAAAAACAAGGGGCAAGCGTTGTTGGGTTGTCTAGCCATACAGAAAAAAGCCTCAAGGACTTTATTGAGCCTGACTTTATTATTTATGTTTTAGGCAATGAAACCGAAGGTATGAGTATGGAAATAGAAGAACACTGTGACCAGCTTATAAAAATACCGATGAATAACAATGTAGAGTCGCTCAATGTGGCTGTTACAGCAAGCTTACTCGCCTTTAGAAATTTAGTATAAGAGCCTCTAAGTAGCAGGCTACTTTATTTTATAGATTGAATATCTACTGCTTCGACATCCCAAAGTTTTTTAATAAAAAATGTACCTGCAAATACAATAAAACTCATCATTGCGCTAATTTTTAGCACCATTAAAATGCCTAAATAATCAATAGCGAACCCTGCAAATAATGCACCTAATGGTGCAAAGCCAAATAGAGTCAATTGATAAATGGAGATCACTCTACCTATGTATGCAGCTTCTGTAAAAGATTGCAGGATACTACGGCTTAGCGTCGCCGAAACACCAACCACCACGCCCCATAAAAAAACTAAAAATAGTAAACCTTCAACGGTGGGGCCCGCACTGAGTCCGAGTAAAATTAAGCCAGAGTACAAAACAGAAAATATCACTCGACGACCAGGGCCATCTAACTGTTTACGATAAATAATCACTAAGGTGCTCACCAGCATACCAAGAGTAAATAAGCCCTGTAAAAAACTATAAAACTCAACATCGCCACGATAAACCGTTTTAACCAATAGCGGTAGTGCCACAATAAACACACCAATATGGAAAAAACCATTGACTGCGGTTAATGTGAGTAATGACCTTAATACTGTAGAGCGCCAACAGACCTTAAAACCTGATAACAATAAAGAGTAACTAAGTGTCTCTTTATGTTGATTCTTTTCACGCGTTAATAATACTGTGTCTTTTCCTCGCTTAATCAATAGCAGGCAAAGAAAAGCCAAGAATAAGGCCATTATCTGTATCAATGGCAAATAAATCAGGAAGGATTGATAAAGTTGCGAGGCTATAAAAATACCAACGGCCTGCCCTATATATAAACATACTCTATTTTTGGCAATATGTGCTTGCAGTTCAGTGGTGGCGAATAATCCCGCCAAGTATTCCTTATAGGGTTGAACAAACGCATTCACTGCGCCCAATAAAAAGGCATAGAACAATATCCAAAAAAGAGATAAACCCTGCTGCACGAGTAGTGCAATAAATGCTAAATGGATCAGGCTAGAAAATAATAGTACACCTTGAAACTTGTTAAATAGTTCGCCTTTATCAAGACTAACACCACCAATAACAAGCAAGGCAATATTAGGGATTAATACAGCACTCTGTACCAGCCCAATATAAAAAGACGATAGCTCTAGATAATGCGTAGCAACCCATGGAATAACAATTATTTGTATCCCCATTGCCAGAGATAACAAAAATACAATCGATAAATAATAGCGAGTAATTTGGATTTGCATAATTTAACCAATGAGGTTTTTCACCGAAGATATAAGCCAGACTTATTAGCTGCTTTATTAAAAGAGCAATCGGTAAAGAGCCCGTAAAAAAGCCCCGCTAATTTCTTAGCGAGGCTTTCAATCTAAAACCTTCGGTAGTCACGTATTACAGTTTATAACCTGTCTCTTCATGTAATACAACATCTAAACCCATTTCTTCTTCTTCTTCACTTACGCGAATACCGCCTGTAGCAATACCCGATACATGCAGTAAGATCCAAGTAATGACGGCAGTATAAAGAGCAGCTGCAACCACGCCGATAACTTGCACGACAAACTGCTCACCAATAGAGACATCTAGACCTTGTCCGCTAAAGATACCTAACTCAGATGATGCAAAAATAGCGACCAGTAGGGTACCTAAAATACCGCCTACACCATGCACAGGAAAAACATCTAGCGAATCATCAATTAAGAACTTACGCTTAATCAGTTGCGTTGCAAAGTAGCAGACAACACCCGCCGACAAACCAATCACTAATGCACCCATTGGGCCGACAAAACCGGACGCCGGGGTAATAGTACCAAGGCCTGCTACCATACCTGTGACAATACCCAGTACGCTTGGTTTACCGTAGCGCTTCCATTCAATCGCCATCCACGAAATAGCACCCGCTGCAGCTGATATATGCGTAACAAGCATCGCCATAGCAGCATCGCCGTTGGCAGCTAGTGCGCTACCGGCATTAAAACCAAACCAACCCACCCAGAGCATACCTGCACCACAAACAGTCATGGTAAGGTTATGCGGAGGCATGGGCGTTTGAGGAAACCCCCTACGATTGCCAATAACAATAGCAGCCACCAGTGCTGCAACACCTGCGGTGATATGCACCACAATACCACCAGCAAAGTCGAGAATGCCCATATCAGCTAACCAACCACCGCCCCATACCCAATGACAAATGGGTACATAAACAAATACTATCCATAGGCTACTAAACAATAACATCGAGGAGAATTTCATACGCTCAGCAAAGGCACCAATAATAAGAGCAGGTGTGATGATCGCAAAAGTCATCTGAAACATAACAAACAGGCTTTCGGGAATATCGCCACTTAAGGTTTCTTCTCCCACACCGGATAAAAATATCTTACTAAGATCACCAAAATAGTTATTACCTTCGCCAAAGCTTAAGGTATAGCCAATAGTTAACCAAATAATAGAGGCAATACCGGCGATAGCGAAGCATTGCATCAGTACGGATAAAACATTTTTAGATCGTACGAGACCGGCATAAAATAAGGCGAGCCCAGGCAAGGTCATAAAGAGTACTAGTGCTGTCGAGGTCAATATCCAACTTGTATTGGCGCCACTTAACTCGTCGGCAGCCACTAGGCCAGAAAAAGAAATCATACTCAGCAATAAAGCGCCGCGTAGAAAAGTGAATAGGTACTGCATAATTACTCTGTCTCCAGTGTTCTAGTTTTTATTAGGGAGGCAAAATACTTTATTTGCACCAAAATAGCAAAAATAAGCGCCTTAAATTGGTGCAAACATAGGCTTAGAGACCATTACAGCTTATATTTACTTGTTTTTGATACCCAAATAAAGGACAGCTTAATAACAAGTAATAAAAACAAAATACTAAGGAATTCTAAAATAGACTGAGTGGAGCTTTCGATGAAGAAAGGCATGGTTGGAGACGTTAATTGAAAGTAGTAGGTTATTGAAACCTTCAATGGCTTGTACGCCTGCTCACGTCAATTATCCAGAAAACCCTAAAAAGCCCTGATACTTCGCTTAATATTATTATACTTATCCTTCGTAAAAGATTGCTGATTAGAATATAAAATAGCAGTAAAATCATTTTCTATCGCTTGCAAGCTTGTTTTGGCTTCTGGAACTGCTTTATAGGCCCTCGCAAAAATTTCGCTGAGAGTATCACCCTTGCCTACACTCACACCTTTTCTTTTCAGCTTTTTAGTTAATAAGGTGTAGAGCTTTAGCTCTAAAGAGACTGGTTTTCTTGAGTTTCTCAGTGTTAAAAAGCCAAATACAAATAGCATAAACATCGCAGGTACGATCAATAGTAAAGCTAAGCGCACCGGCGTGATTTTACCCAGCAGCGTCTCTAAAAACTTCGATTGCTCTTCTTGGTCATAACTTAAAACCCAACGCTGCCAGCGAAAATTTAAGCTATCCCACTTGAGTGCTAAGTTATTAATCCATGCAAAAGAGGGCAGCCCTGACGAATCAATTAGATCCTGGTCATCCTGTGATAGCGTATCGAATAAACCTGCTTCTATGCGATTTGGCGCTACTGCAGCCGTTGGATCAAAACGTACCCAACCCTGCCCTTCTAACCATACCTCAGCCCATGCGTGGGCGTCATATTGCCGAACCAATAAATAATTATCCTCTGCATTCCATTCACCGCCTTGATAACCTGTCACCACCCTTGCCGGGATGCCTGCGGCTCGCATTAAAACGACAAAACTACTCGAATAATGCTCACAAAAACCACTCTGGGTAGAAAATAAAAACTCATCAATGGTATTTTCACCCAATTTAGGTGGAGATAATGTATAGGTAAAACTTTTATTGTAAAAGTCCATTACTTTCGAGATATAAGCCGCATCTGTTGCCACTTCACTACGCCATTGCTTTGCCTGCGCGATAGTTTTTAGGTTAAAGCCCTCGGGTAACACAAGTGCCTGAGCCAGCCTTGCCTTCTGTTCTGTCACCTGGAAATCGAAGGATGAACTTGCTCGATACTTAATACGGCTGGTTGCAGGATCTTTCAGCCACAGCTCATTCGTTGCTGTACGTTCTAACTCTTTATCATTCACAGTCGCCAATGGAAGCCCATAGATCCAAGGGCTGTTTGTTGGCTCCAGTACCACCTCATAGTTATAAATATTTGTACTATCTTGTGTGTTACTACTATAGCGAGTCTCATCGCCCTTTTGTCCAAAGTATAGATTGCTACCTTTGCTTGCCCTCTCCCAACGTCTACCATCAAACTCGGTAAAGACTAAACCTCGCCAATAACGCTGTGAAGGCTCTGGCACCTTGTTATCATCGAAACTGACGCGAAAAGCCAGTTTGCGGCTACGAGTTAGATTACTGAAATCACCCGGCGACATCGAATCACTCACACCGGTTACTGTATTATCACCTTTTACTGGAACCGACCATAAAGCCCCTACGCGTGGGAATACAAAAAGCATAATCAACATAATGGGCACGGCTTGCGCGATTAAAACTGTAATGGTACGTAGTGATCGGGTCGACAAATAGCGAATATGATCACTGTGCAGCACTAATAAGCAGGCAGTTAAACTCCAGATAACCACAGCACCTAGTAGGGAAATAATAATCCCTTGCTCAAATAAGAAAGCGCAGCTTACAACGAAGTAGCCAACAAAAACTAATAGTATGGCATCTCGTTTATTACTCACTTCTAATAGTTTTAACAAAAAAGAGAGCGTGAGTAATATGACCATGGGTTCAAGGTTATACCATTGCTTATATGTGAGTGTAATCGCAGCGATAGAGATAACCACTAAACTGGTGCGCACAAAAAAATTAGGGAAGCGCCATTGATTACGCAATATTTGTAAACGCCAAATAAAAATAACAACAGCAACGGCAAATAACCATAAAGGTAGTATCGCAGCATTAATTAAAACGGCGCTCGCTTGAGCAAATAAGAGACTAATTAATACTTGCCTGTTAATCGTTTGTTCGGGCTTTTGAAAAGCTTTATAACTAACATACTGAAGGCATTTACTGATCACTTGCACTCTCCCACTCAAATAATGCTAGGGCTTCAAGTAGTTGAGTTTTGTGCTCTTCTCCACTGCTAGGGGCAAATATCTTATTGGGTAAGCGCAGTCCATAAATAACTGTACTATCACGGCTATCGGCTTGTTCTAGTATACAAAAACACAATCTAGATAAACGCGCCTCTCGAGTTAACCCATCAAATTGCTGCCAATCGAGCCAGCGATGTTCACTGACGTGATCTTCATAAATACGTGTTGCCAAACCTTGACCACGCGCCATCGCTCTCCAATCAATATCTCGCAAAGAATCTCCCGCTATATATTCACGGATACCTGCAAAATCATCACGGCCGCTCGTCATCTGCTCACTAGCAGTTGCTTCATTTTCATCCAGTAATTGCTGTGTAGGTAGTACCGACGACTCAGTAGGTGTTGGGTAGGATAAAATTTTAGAATCAACATGCAAATAGGACCAAGCCACGACCAAACCGAGAGGAAAGCGCGTAGAGATTTTAAGGCGCTCTGGCGTATACCACCCCCGATGCTTTAAGGGAACACGTAAGCTCACTTTATAGCTATCGTTCTCGATCAATGAGAACTTGACCTTTTCATCATCGCTACCTTGGAGTTCAAGAGATTCGTAATGACGGCTATTATCGCGCTTTATCAACAAATCAAGCACACCGGTACCGCCCATAAAGCCTGCATGAGTATTAACAACACTGATGGACAAACCCGATAGGTGCGCATAGGTATGATGAATAGAAACAACCACTAAGGAGAGCAATAAAAAAGCGATACCTAAAATTAAGTTATTCTCGTAATTAGTCCCTAATAGCCATAAAAACAATACTAATATACAAAAATAAAATCCTGTTTTAGAGGGCACAATAAAAATATTATTATGTTTAAGGGTATGTGTTTTTTTGGCAGGCATACGCCTTTTTAACCAGCCATTTAGCCATGATTGCCAGTAATTTTTAAACAGCTTATTCCAAGTATAACTAATCATTTATAAGCCATCGTCACGTTATCATTTTTATATAAGGAGCCTTCGGTTACTTCACTACAGAAACCGATTGAATAATTTTATCAACAACATTACGCGCAACAGATTCTGGCTCAGAAGGCAATAATCGATGCCCAACAACGGGTAACATAAGCTGTTGAAGATCCTCTGGCATAACATAGTCACGCTGATGAATTAATGCCCACGCTTTAGAACAGTGCAACCAAGCAAGTGCCGCACGTGGTGACAAGCCATGGCTAAAATCACCTGACTCACGCGTGTAATTTAGCAGACGTTGAAAATAATCTAAGAGTTGGTCACTCGCGCTAACCTCAGCGACTACTCGTTGTAACTGTTTCAATGATTGCAAGGTAACAACAGGGCTTAAGGATTCTAAACGCTGCTTAGGATCTGCTCCCTGTAACAACTCTCTTTCAGAGCTGGGATCTGGGTAGCCAAGAGAGATACGCATCATAAAGCGATCAAGCTGTGACTCTGGCAAAGGAAATGTCCCCGTTTGGTGTTGTGAGTTCTGTGTGGCGATAACAAAAAAATGTTCATCGAGCTCTCTGGTAACTCCATCGACTGTTACCTGATTTTCAGACATAGCCTCTAACAAAGCACTTTGGGTTTTGGGTGATGAACGATTGATTTCGTCTGCTAATAAAATCTGTGTGAATATCGGCCCTGCTCTAAACTCAAATTCGTTTGTCTTAGGGTTAAAAATAGAAGCCCCCAACACATCGCCTGGCAACAAATCGCTAGTAAATTGCACGCGCTGAAACTGCAAACCCAATACCGCAGCAAGCCCATGAGCCAAGGTCGTCTTACCCATACCTGGCAAATCTTCAATCAACAGATTTCCCTTCGCTAATATACAAGCCAAGGATAATTTAACTCGCTCCTCTTTGCCTAAAAGAATCGAATTCAAATTGTAAATCATGGAGGAAATAAGATCGGGAACAGTCGTATTTTGAACGGGCTTAACAGACATATAAGCGTCTCAGTTGTTATAGTAAGTAATATAAAGACCAAGCTGATATATATCAGCTTGGTCTTTATGATAGATTAACTTAAGAATAGTTCTATTTTTTATTCGTTGCTGCACAATTAGATAAAATATTCAGCACATTCTTTATACGCTATTTGCTATAGCAAGAGCACATTAACGGACGAAGTGACTATTTTCGAAGATAAAATAAAAATAGCCCCATCAATTGCTCTCAAAGTGGCATTGGGGCTATATCGGTTAGAAATAGAGGTGGCTAATAGGCCTAGTAGTGAGGGGCTATAGTGCGTGTATTCCACGATCAAGATCATCAATAATATCTTTGGCCGTTTCAAGGCCAACGGCAACACGAATAAGATTATCAGAAATACCTGCTTGTTGCTTTTCTTCGTCGCTTAAACGGCCATGTGTAGTAGTTGCAGGATGTACAATAGTGGTTTTGGCATCACCTAGGTTAGCCGTTATAGACAAAATACGTGTTGCATTAATAAAGGACCAAGCATCCTCGCGCTTACCTTTCACCTTAAAGGACAATACACCCCCAAAGTGTTTTTGCTGCTCACGTGCCAATGTATGCCCTTCGTGAGTAGGAAGGCCACAGTAATAGACTTTTTCGATCTGTGGTTGCTCATTAAGCCACCATGCAACTTCGAGTGCATTGACAGAATGCGCTTGCATACGCAGATTTAACGTCTCTAAGCTCTTTAAAAATATCCAAGCATTAAATGGACTTAAAGTAGGTCCACAGGTACGAATAAAACCGAGCACCTGGTCCATATGTTCGGCACCACCAACAACTACGCCACCTAGGCAACGGCCTTGGCCATCAAGGTATTTCGTTGCAGAATGAACAACGATATCTGCCCCCAAATCTAATGGGCGCTGAAGTGCAGGCGTACAAAAACAGTTATCTACGATGAGCAGGCAATCATTGGCATGGGCCAGTTCAGATAGTTGTGCAATATCGGCCACTTCGCACAATGGATTGGATGGCGTCTCTAGAAATAAACACTTTGTTTTAGAGTTTATCGCCTGTTCCCAGCCAGACACATCGGTCAGCGAGACAAAAGACACACCGATACCAAATTTTTGTAAGTACTTGGTAAACAACATTGTTGTTGTCCCAAACACGCTGCGCGAACAAACAACGTGATCGCCAGCCTGTAACAGCGCCAAAAATGTACTTAAAATTGCAGACATACCTGAGGCTGTTGCTACTGCTGCCTCTGCACCTTCAAGCGCTGCAATACGATCCTCAAATGTGCGCACAGTAGGATTAGTATAGCGAGAATATACGTTGCCCTCTTCATCGCCAGAAAAACGGGCTGCTGCCTGTTCTGCCGATTCAAATACATAACTTGAGGTGGTAAAAATAGGTTCGCAGTGTTCTCCCTCATGGGTTCTTGAAATACCTGAGCGAATAGCGAGTGTATCTAAGCCTAAATTTAGCTCATTTTCTTCAATAAAGTCTTTGCGTTTATTATCTGTCAAAACACTGTCCACTTAATAAAATTAATAAATCTAATCAGCCTTCTGCAGCATCATTATGAATGCCTACAACATTGGTATTGTCTAAGTCTAATTCACGCTGCTTATTTTGCTGGGAGTCACTTCTCGCCTCTTGTAGCTTATCGAGATACTCTTGAGTAACATCGCTGGTAACATAATTTCCATCAAATACCGCGCAATCAAATTCTGTGATATTAGGGTTGCCCTCTGAAGAGGCTTCAATCAAATCATCGAGGTCTTGATAAATTAACCAATCAGCACCAATCTCTTTGGCAACTTCCTCATCGGTGCGGCCATGTGCAATCAACTCATTCACCGATGGCATATCGATACCATAAACATTAGGGTATTTAACCGCAGGCGCAGCTGAGGCAATATAGACTTTTTTAGCACCGGCATCTCGTGCCATCTGAATAATCTGTCCGCTTGTTGTACCGCGCACAATAGAATCATCGACCAACAATACGTTTTTGTCTTTAAATTCCAAGGTAACGGGGTTCAATTTTTGACGCACAGATTTTCTACGCTGCTGTTGGCCCGGCATAATAAATGTGCGCCCAATATAGCGGTTTTTCATCAGACCTTCACGAAACTTAACCCCTAAGTTGTAAGCTAATGCCTGACCCGAAACACGGCTACTATCGGGGATAGGAATCACCACGTCTATGTCGTGATCGGGACGCTCGCGTAGGATTTTTTCAGCGAGTTTCTCCCCTTGTCGTAAGCGTGCTTTATACACAGAGATGCCATCCATAATCGAGTCTGGACGTGCAAAATAAACATGCTCAAAAATACAAGGGCGGCACGTGGTTTTCTCTGCACACATCCTCGTATGTAACTCACCTTCCGTTGTAATAAAGATTGCCTCACCCGGTTTGACATCGCGAATAAGGTCAAAGCCTAATACGTCGAGTGCAACGCTTTCCGATGCAATCATAAATTCAGGCCCTTGTAGGGTTTCACGTCGGCCAAAAACTAAAGGGCGAATACCATCTGGATCACGAAAGGCAACCAATCCGTAATTCGCAAGCAAGGTAACAACGGAGTAACCACCCTTGATGCGCTTGTTAACATTCGTTACTGCTGTAAATATATCGTCCTCTAAAGCGTGTAACTTACCTAATTTTTGTAACTCTTTAGCAAATACATTCAACAGTACTTCTGAGTCAGAATCTGTATTCATATGACGAAGGTCATCTCGGTATAGCTCTGCACGAACGCTATCTGCGTTAGTCAAATTACCATTGTGAGCAAGCGCAATCCCATAGGGAGAGTTTACATAAAAGGGCTGGGCTAAAGCGGGACCTGAGCTACCAGCGGTAGGATAGCGCACATGACCAATACCATAATTGCCTGTGAGTCTACGCATATGGCGTGTATGAAAAACATCTTTTACAAGACCGTTGCCTTTTTGTTGCGCAATGCGTCCATTGTCGCAGGTGACAATACCCGCTGCATCTTGCCCTCGATGTTGAAGCATTGTCAGTGCATCATATAACTGAACATTAACATCACTTTTGCTGACAATACCGACCAAACCACACATAGGTGCTACCTCACAAACAATCTATAAATATAGATACACTACTGAATAACGCTTTTAGCAGATTCATATAAAGCACTCGCGGTACTTTTAAATTTATCTTCAAAGCTCAAAAAATGCGGAATCAAACTAGAATCGCTCCACCATTCATCTTGGTCGACAGGCACCATTTTCGGCAAATACAAAACGATCACCATAATAATGACGAAACCACGAATAAAACCAAATAATACACCCAATAGGCGATCGGTACCCGATAAACCTGTCGCTTTAACCAATGTCGCTAATAGATAATTTACCGCACCACCCACAAGTAATGTCGCAATAAATAAAGCAGCGAAAGCAGCCATTTGCCTTAGGGATATAGCATCGATATAAACAGCTAACAAGGGTGCTAATTTGGGGCTAAACCAAGTGGCAACGCCAAAGGCAGTAATCCAAATAGCAACCGATAGCGCCTCTTTAATAAAGCCACGTATTAGGCTAATGGCGCAGGAAAGAGCGATAATCACAACGATTATCCAATCTGCCCAATTAAATATAGCCATTAATTAGCGCCCTATCAAACATACTGTTTTTTTAGATAAAACATGAATAAGTACTGGCATTTTAATTACCTGATATAGGGTTAAAGCGAAGTAGCTGCGACTTCACTTTATGTTTTTTATCAATCGTCTTTTGTTTTACTAATGCCTGATTTTTATCAATTAATGGGCCCAGATAAACGCGATAAAATTGCCCTTGGCCTGTTTTTACCTGCCTAAAGTAAGCCTGATCATTACCTTGATTTAAGGTCTTTACAAATTTTTCAGCGCTGTCCTTCGACTTAAAACTCGCCACCTGTAATACCCAGCCCACAGGTACACCTTTAGCATTTAATTTAGCATCGACTTTGGCTGTTTTAGTTGTCGCTTTTTTAGAGGCGGTATTTTCTTTTTGTTGATTAACCACAGCCTGCGCAGCTTTTTGAGAATCAATAGAGCCCTTTGCTATCTCTTTATCAACTGGTTTGGGTGTTGCTGGCTGAAACAATTCAGACGCCTTAGGTATGATCGTATTTTCGGGCTTCACTGGCTTGTTAATAACGATGGGCTCAATAGAGGGAGCTGTGGGTATTTGACTACGTGTATCGATCTCAACACGTTGGTCTCGTTGAAAGAACGAAGGTAAAAAAATGACTGCTAAAGCAATAAGTACCGCAGCACCCACTAGCCGTTGCTTAAGATGTTCATCCACGTATTTAATACCTTAATCACATTCACGGCTGATTAGCGATTGAATCGCTGCAACCGTATAAAAAGACCCAAAGACGATTATTCTATCATGCTCACGGGCAATAGCATTCGCTTTATGAAAAGCCGCTTCTATTGTTGGTTCGATACAGTAATGACATTGCTGTTTATCAAGCAAGGGCATTAAATCTAGAGCCTTTGCTGCACGTGTAATATCCGTCAGATCACCTAAATACCACTCATCAATAACCTCATACAAGGGCTCAAAAATCGCACTATGGTCTTTATCGGACATCACGGCCAGCACGGCTAATGTCTTACCATTATCAGCGATAGTCTCTTGCTTTAAGCGCTTAGCCAGTTGTATAGCGGCCGCTGGGTTATGCGCGACATCATAGATAACACACTTACCGTCGACTATGGCCTTTTGGTAACGCCCAGATAAGCCAACCTGCGCCATCAGTTCGACCAAGCAATTGGGCTTGGGTAGTAATTTAAGCAAATCAAGCACAACTAAAGCAGCCGCCACACTTGGCAGTGGGAGCGATGGTAGCGCTAATATTTGTGAATGATTACCGTATATAAACTGCCACTGATCACTGCTAGCGCTAGTAAGATCCAAAGAAAAATCACGATCAACCAACAGGCATTCTGACTGTGTCGCCGCCTGCTCTAAGGCTGGCGTCATAGTAGTTTCGGCAATGATCAGTGGCCTGCCTGTACGTGCAACACCGAGCTTCTCTTGGCTAATAATATTTCTATCGCTGCCAAGCCATTCTTCGTGATCGACATCAATGGAGGTAACAACCGCTATATCGGCATCAATGATGTTAACCGCATCCAGCTTGCCACCTAAGCCAACCTCTAAAACAATATAAGGGATATTCTTTTGGGCAAAAATCCATAAAGCGGCAAGTGTACCAAACTCGAAATAAGTCAGTGATATATCACCTCGCGCCTTGTCGATTGCTGCAAATGCATCGCAAACCAAGGTTTCACTAACCGGTTGTTGGTCAATACGAATGCGCTCACAAAAATGATGCAAGTGCGGAGATGTGTAACTACCTACGCAGGCTTTGTTATTGCTTTTTTGATTAACTAACGCTTGCTCAAGCACCGATACACAAGAGCCTTTACCATTGGTTCCAGCTATAGTCACAACCGTTGGGCAAACATCAACATTGGTCGAATTAAAAGCGCCAGAAAATTCATGGCTAACAGAAGATGCAGGCTTGAGTAGATTAAGTGAACTGGCAACGCTATAAACACGCTGCAAACCTAGGTCAATCGCCTTAGGATGCAGCTGTTCTAGCCAAGATAGCCAGTCCTGTAATTGAGTGAAGCGCGCCATTTATGCCGCGGGATTTTTTTGATCAGTGTCCTGATCGACATCCTGAATAGATTCTTGATCAATAACTTCTTCAGCAAGAATAATCTCATCGGGTTCAGCGATAATTGGGGGATTGGAGTAATAGGTAAACTTTGTTAATAAAGAGCTAATTTTTTCGCGCAGCTCTTTACGGTGAATAATCATATCAATAGCACCATGCTCTAATAAGAATTCACTTAACTGAAAGCCCTTGGGTAATTTTTGTCGGATGGTCTGCTCGATAATATTAGGCCCTGCAAAACCTGCACGTACACCGGGCTCTGCGGTATTAATGTCACCGAGTAGCGCCAAGCTTGCAGAAACACCGCCATAAACAGGGTCAGTCATAAACGAAATATAAGGCGTACCTTGTTGCTTTAAGCGCTCAATAACAGCACTGGTTTTAGCCATTTGCATTAATGATATAAGTGCTTCTTGCATACGAGCACCACCCGTTGCAGCAAAGCATATAAAGGGGATATTTTCTTCTAGGGCAACTTGCGCGGCACGCGTAAATTTTTCGCCAACAACATAGCCCATTGAGCCACCATGAAAAGAAAACTCAAAGGCCGCTACAACAACAGGCATACCATTGAGTTCGCCACGCATTGCAACTAATGCATCTTTTTCACCCGTTTTTTTCTGGGCATCACTCAAACGATCTTTATATTTTTTAATATCTTTAAAATTAAGGCGATCAACGGGTTCAACATCCGTTGCCAACTCTTCTCGGTTATCTTCATCTAAAAATATATCTAAGCGACGGCGCGCACCAATACGAAAATGGTGATCGCATTTAGGACAAACATCTAAGTTCTTTTCAAGCTCTGGCCGATAAAGCACTGAGCTGCATTTAACACACTTTTTCCAAAGCCCTTCTGGCACTTTCGAACTACTCGCCAATTGTGACTTTGCTTTACTAGGAACAATTTTATCTAGCCAGCTCATAGTGTTCTCTTTATGAATTTTATGAATGTAGTTTGTAATAAATACGCTATTTTGACATTATAAAATAGCTTGCTGCTATATGTAATCAGTTATCGAGGCCGGAGCGAATATTCGCAGCAATTTCGCCAACCGCCTTAATGATTTCTTCATCACTCTTATCGGCAAGTTTACCCATTTTATCAACAAATACACTACCAACAACAGCACCATCGCCATGTTCTGATACTGCCTTTGCCGATGCACCATCTTTTATGCCAAAACCAACGCATAAAGGCAAATCGGTCATCTTGCGAATCTCGCCCAATTTTTGTTTAACTGAGTTTAAATCTAAATGCCCTGCGCCTGTAACACCTTTAAGAGAAACATAGTAAACAAAGCCACTTGCCATAGAGACAATTTCATGAATTCGAGCAGGTGTCGTTGTTGGTGCTAATAAAAAGATATTATGCAAACCAACACGCTGTAACTCTTCGTTTAAATCTCTAGCCTCTTCTGGTGGTAAATCAACGGTCAATACACCATCGACACCGGCATCACTGGCTGAATCTGCAAATGTCTCATAGCCTTTACGCTCAATAGGATTTGCATACCCCATAAGAATAACCGGGGTTTGTGTGTTTTGCTCACGAAACTGCTTAACCAAAGCCATAGAGCTCGTCAGGCTGACATTATGCGACAAAGCTCGCTCATGCCCCAGCTGAATAACTTCGCCTTCGGCCATTGGATCTGAAAAAGGAATACCTAACTCAATAATATCGACACCTTGGCGCACTAGCTCGTGCATTGCCTCAAGCGTTACAGAAGGTCTTGGATCACCACTCACTAGATAGGCTACAAATGCTTTACGAGAAGAGGCTTTTAACGCATTCATGCGTTCAGTGATTCGATTCATAACAATATGAAACCTTTTAATTCTTTAATAAAAATAAAAAGGTTGTTGCAATAACATTTGCAACAACCTTTTATTAACGTAGGTCGGCATTTTACAGTGTAATGTTGTCTAAGTCTGCCATTGTAAGAATATCCTTATCTCCACGACCCGATAAATTTACAACGATTGTTTGATCTTTAGGCATATCTTTTGCCAATTTTTTAGCATAAGCGAGGGCATGGCTCGTCTCGAGTGCAGGCATAATGCCTTCAACCAAAGTCACCTCACGAAACGCAGCTAATGCCTCTTGATCGGTGACAGCGACATAATCGACCCGCCCTAGATCTTTTAACCAAGAGTGCTCTGGCCCAACACCTGGGTAATCAAGCCCTGCCGATATCGAGTGAGTATCAATAATTTGCCCGTTTTCATCTTCCATTAAATAGGTTCTACCACCGTGTAATACACCGGGAACCCCATCGTTTAGCGGTGCCGCATGACGGCCTGTTTCGACACCATCACCACCGGCCTCAACACCCACCATACGCACACTTTCATCATTTAAAAATGGATGGAATAAACCAATAGCATTAGAGCCGCCGCCCACACAGGCAACTAATACATCGGGCAGTTTACCCGTCTGGTTCAAGCTTTGTTGGCGTGCTTCGCGACCAATAATCGATTGAAAATCTCGCACTAACTCTGGGTAAGGATGTGGCCCTGCCACGGTACCGATAATGTAAAAGGTATCATCAACATTAGTGACCCAGTCGCGCATTGCCTCGTTCATTGCATCTTTTAGTGTGCGAGTACCCGATGTGACTGCGGTCACTTTAGCACCGAGTAGTTTCATGCGATAAACATTGAGCGATTGACGACGCACGTCCTCTTCGCCCATAAACACCTCACACTCAAGCCCCAAGCGCGTTGCGACTGTCGCACTAGCAACACCATGTTGGCCTGCACCTGTCTCGGCAATCACACGCTTTTTACCCGAGTACTTGGCTAATAGCGCCTGTCCTATTGTGTTATTTACCTTGTGTGCACCTGTGTGATTAAGGTCTTCGCGCTTAAAGTAAATTTGCGCGCCACCGACTTCTTGGCTCCAACGTTCAGCATGATATAGCGGTGATGGGCGACCTACATAGTGCGCCATATCTTTATCAAACTCTGCCTGAAAACCAGGATCATCTTTTAGCTTTTTATAGATAGCTGCTAACTCATCTAATGCCGAGATCAAAGTTTCAGAGACGAAACGCCCACCATAAATACCAAAGTGGCCATGCTCGTCGGGAAAGCAGGAGTAATCTATATTTTCTGCTGACGTTAAATCATTCACAAACTTGCTCCGTTACTGTTAATTCTAAATAACATTCTATAAATAACACTCAAATTGGCAAATACCAGTTGAATGGCTAACGCTTGCTAGCCGCTTTAATAGAACCTTAAAGCGCTTACCCACTGTTAGCACGTTGGATAAATTCTTGAATCTTTATTGCATCTTTGATGCCTGGGGCGCATTCAACACCACCACTGACATCAACACCATAAACCGCCGTCTGCCCAACGGCAGTTTGGATATTCTTAGGGGTTAATCCACCGGCCAATACTATTGGCACCGCTGTATTTTTAGGAATACGCTGCCAATCAAACGTCTCTCCGGTGCCCCCTGGTACTCCCGGGGCATAAGCATCGAGTAAAATACCCGTTGCACCGGTATAGCTACTAATTGATTTGTTGACATCAATATCGTCTCGCATACGCAGGGCTTTTATGTAGGGGCGTGCAAACTGTTCACAAAACGCGGCGGTCTCATCACCGTGAAACTGTAAAAGGCTTATTGGCACCTGTTGTAATACGCTATCGATTATTTTTTTATCGGCATTAACAAATAGAGCAACTGTGGTAACAAAAGGCCCTACTGTTTTTGCAATCTTCGCGGCTTGATCAATGCTCACATAACGTGGGCTAGGCTCATAGAATACAAGGCCAATAGCATCCGCGCCGGCATTTGTAGCAGCAAGTGCATCTTCTACCGAGGTAATACCGCAAATTTTAACGCGTGTTGTTTTTTTCACTACTGTTTGTACGTTAGAGACCGTCATTTCGCTCAAAGGGTTTGCCTGTACTGAGCATGTTCTAAATACACACCCAGCCATGAGGAAGAGGAAGATTAAAAAAGCGATTCTAACAGAATTTAGATTTTTCAGCGACTAGATTAAATAGCCTCATTGAGCATACCGGCAATAATAGGTGGGCCTTTAGAGTTGATTGGTAAATTGAAATCAGTATCGTATTCGACATCGACCAAATAAAGCCCAGCGGCTGGGGCAGTTACGCCCGCACAACACCTATCTTCACTAGCGAGAACCTCTCCTACCCAAGAAGATGGTTTTTCTCCCGCAGCAACGGCGGTTAGTACACCGACAATGTTTCTCACCATATGATACAAAAATGCTGTTGCGCTCACCTCTATAATGATGAAATCACCACACCTATTAATGGTAATTGCATCTATCCGCCTAAAAGGGGTTTTGGCCTGGCAATCTGCACCTCTGAAAGCATTAAAGTTGTGCTCCCCCAACAGGTAGCGGCTACCTTCTATCATTGCATCTATATCAAAACGCCTACGATCCCAAGTCACTAGCTTATCCATTAATGCAGAAGGTGTTTTGGTATTATAAATAACGTATCGATACGTACGTGAACGCGCGCTAAAACGCGCATGAAATAGCGGGCTTACCGGTTGCGCCCAACGAATACTGACGCCTTCGCTAAGCTTAGTATTAGCACCGCGTAACCACGCTTTTTCTGGGCGCTGAGCAATCGTATCAAAATGCACAATTTGATTGGTCGCATGTACACCTGTATCTGTCCTACCGGCACACACGAGTGTAACAGGCTCATTACAAATGGCACTGAGGGAGGACTCTAGCGTTTGCTGTACCGTTGGGACACCTGAGCTTTGCGACTGAAACCCACGAAAAAGATTACCCTTATATTCGACACCAAGGGCAATCCTAGACATGCCTTCGGGAAATAAGTTGATATCACGAATTTCGCAATTGCGCTTATAGGAAAAGTGACGTTGAGAACTTTCTGTCATCGTCTTTTAAATAAATCTCTCTGTCACAGTTAACAAATAAAAACGACCGCAAAGCGGTCGTTTTATCAATCAGATATAGGGTTATATAAAGTCGCTTAGAGCTGTTCCATTAACGCTTTTGCGTCAGCTTTTTGCTGTTCGCTACCTTCTTCCATAACTTCATTTAGGATATCTTCGGCACCTTCACGATCACCCATATCCATATAAGCCTTTGCCAAATCTAATTTGGTAGATACTTCATCGGACTCTTCTAAAAAGTCCAGATCGTCATCTTGAGAAATGGTGGTATCTTCTCTAGCATCGTTGATATCCAAACTAGAAGGCTGCGCCGGCGATTCTACAACTTCTTCTGTTTCAAGCTCAAGCTCATCATCTAGATCTAGCTGCTCTTCTTCAACATTTAGAGTCTTATCTTCATCAAGATTCCCGTCATCTAAATCAAAAGTATCCAGAGATTCTGTAGGTTCAACTGCTGCCTCAGGGGCTCCCAGCGAGTCTGCAGCATCTGCATCTGACGCAACATCATTGTCTGAAACGGTATCATCCATATCGGCTGTCATTGCATCAATTTCTTGATCTAGACTAGCCATATCGATATCCATCGGTGGAGGGCTATCTAAATCGAAGCTATCGTCAGCCTCTTCGATTTCAGTATCATCAAGTGATAAATCTGTGTCTAGATCCAAATCGCCATCAGACGTCTCAGTATCACTACCCATACCATCAAGCGACAAATCGGCATCCCAATCTAGACTATCCTCGGATGTTTCGGTATCACCATCAATATCATCGAGCGATAAGTCTGTATCTAAATCCATATCTATAGATTCACCAGCCACTTCCTCGTCGAGGGACATCGACAGATCTAATTCATCATTATCGAGGTCGATATCATTTAAATCGCCATCAAGCTCAACACTAAAATCGTTCTCTAAGCCTTCATCCGTGCTGATATCACTCAAATCGTTTTCAGCAACGACTAATTCTTCATCATCTAATGGCAAGCTATCTTCGAGATCATCGACAGACTCACTGAGTTCATCGTCCATATCGAGATCTAAATCGAATTCAATTTCTTCTAGGGCTTCATCATCATTTTTTTCGACAGTATCCTGAGTTGGCAAATCATCTAGCTCATTATCAAGATCTAATGATAAGTCGTCAGCGTTAAAATCACTCTCCTCATCAAGATCAAGAGAAAATTCTATGTCTTCTAAATGGTCACTATCATCTACTTCTGCTGAGGCCGCTAATGCTTCATCTCTTGTATCAGACTTACTATCGTCAAGGTCGAGAGAAAAATCTGTATCTAAATCCTCTGAAGATGAATCCTCATCATCAAGTTCTAAAGTATCATCACCAAGATCACCTAAATCCAACGAGATATCATCTAAATTAATATCAGAGTCTGTCTCGGTAAATGCCATGCTCCCATCATCTGCTGATTCTTCTGGTGTATCTAGATCTAGGTCCAAATCGATATCTAAATCACTTTCTTCGGCTTCTTGTAAAAAATCCAGACCATCATCATCTTTAAGAGAGTACTGATCCGTATCAAAAGGCTCAGCATTTTCTATTTCTTTACGCAATGCCATGGCTTGATCATTGGCATATACATTACCCAATGGCAACAATTGAGCATATTGCTCATCAAAACCCGCCGAATTTTGGGATTTTGCATAAATTTTTAGCAAACCAAGACGAGCGTCGGCATTATCAGGATTTTGCTGTATTTCTTTTTGCAGCAGCTCAATCGCTTTATCTTCTTGCCCAAGGCTCACATAAATGTCGGCCTCGGCAACAACATCTTCCGTTTGTGCCTGAACGGTGTCGTCGAGATCTTCATCTATAGAGAGGTCATTTTGCTCTTCGATATCATCATCTAATTCATCTAACGCTTCTAGATTATCATCATCTAGGTTAAATAAATTATCGTCTTCGTCATCTAGATCAAAGTCATCAATATCGTCTTCAGGTTTATTTCTTAGTCGTAACAAAACAAGTAATAGAGCCAAGAAGCCCAGCACAGCCCCGCCAACAATCAGCATATTCTCTTTCAAGAACGCAATCACTGTTTCAACGAGAGATGGTTTAGCCGGTGATGCAACGACTGTAGGTTCAGGTGCTTGGAAGGGGTTTGCTTCTACAGGAGCCGGTGCTTCGACTGCTGGTTCTGGATCAGTTGCTGCGGCTACCGGCTGGTCAATGGCATCGTCACTTCCAGCTTGCTCGTCAGTACCTGCAGTCGCATCAATAATTGACTCGCTGCTTGTATTAGCCTCGTCTACGCTGGCATCATCACCAGACCCATCTATAGGAGTATTATCTACAGGAGTGCTATCAGTCGGGATGCCTTCTCCATTTTCAGCGGCAGCTTGCAGTGCTTTAAGCTGATCACTAGTTACAGAAACAAGGTTATCCATTGTTTCTATTTGTGATTCTAATTCGGTAATACGTGATCTTAGTTCATCGTTTTGGCGTGTAGCACGCGCTAGCTCATCTTTAGCAATAGCTAATTCATTTTGCAAAGACTCACCCGACCCACTCGTACCACTACCCTTACTCGATTGAGCAGAATCAGCAGACCCAAGTGTTAAGCGACCTTCGGGCTGCCCGGTAGAAGACGTTGATTGAGTGGATGGGGCGGCAGAGGTTAATACGGCTTTTTGGGCAGGTTTTGCCTTAGCCGACCATGTCTTATTTTGTTCACGAACAGCATTAGAAGCCTGTTGACTACTGATATCAGCGACTTCTTGTGCCGATGGAATACGTAAAACACGACCATTGCGTAGGTGGTTTATATTGCCATTAGCAAAAGCCTCGGGGTTTGCTTGCTGTATAGCAATCATTCTTTGATTAATTGACGCGGGTGAATCAGCTAGTGTTGACTCTGCGATTTCCCATAAAGTATCACCGGATTTAACTTTATAGCTATCCGTACGCGGTGAAGTTTGGCGGACGACATTATTGTCGGCAGCTCTTGTAGGCGCAGCTGTTCGAGATGGCTTAGTGGGTGGAGGCACTACCTGTGGTTGTGGTTCGCGAACCTGTGGACGAGGAGCTGCCGGTGTAGGCGCAGCAACACTACTACTAGGTGCTGCAACAGGTGCATTTGCGCCGCTATCGTTAAAAACAGGCAAATCAAGTAATAGCGTATATTCACGTAATAAACGCCCACTAGGCCACTGTACCTCTACTAAAAAGTTGAGATAAGGTTCGACTATAGGCTTGCTAGAGGTAACACGAATAAAAGGCTTAGCAGGGTTATCGAGCACTACTTCAAATTTAAGACTCGATAGTAAAAATAATCGATCAACACCAGCACGCTTGAAATCGTCGCGCGAGGCAAGCGCGGAAAAAATTTCGTCTTTGGATAAATCACGTACTTTAAGTAGCCGTATTTCAGCGTTTAGTGGCTGATTAAATTGGGACTTTAAAGTGATTTCACCCAGCCCTAAGGCGGATACAAATCCAGAATAAAATAGTCCAACAATACTTAAAACTAAAGCTATAGTGCGAAGCTGCATAGGGTTACCCTGTTTATCTTTTTATCGCATCGAGTCAGTTGAGTGGTCATTTTTAACTCAATTAAAAATACATTAACATCGTGAATGCTTATTTTTATTATGGATTATCCGCAAGATTTAGCATAAACCTCGAATAAACTTTCACAAGTTACTCTAAGTATTCATTATAAATAGATTTTTATCAACTACCGAGACCTGATAATTACCTTAAAAAAGGCTCTTTATTGGTTAAATTCCCACTCTTTAGTCAAGTTTTTTAACATTTCAGCCAATAAACTATCAATGGCAGGTGCAGCTTTACTTAAATATTGAGATAGCGTTATGACTAGTTTTAAAAAATAATCCGCCACACAAAATTAGTAAGATCTAAACAACGACACTTAACTACTACATTGTAGAGAGAAATTAGAGACAACGAAGGGTAAAAAAGTGCGAACAACGAAAAACTAGACGTAATTCACACTTCGAGATAATGATATGGCTACAACAACAATTATTGGGCTTGGATTAATGACTCGGCAATTAGCAATGTATTAAATGCTGCACTTTTGCGTATATTATCGGTTGTGATCCACAAATTAATACCTTTATCACTACTCATATCATGGCGAATACGGCTAACAAAGATATTTTCTTTACCCGTCGCATGAGTCACTGGTGTTGCCGAATGCTTACCGCCATCATCATCCAACACTTTTATTTCGCTACTATCTTCAAGAGTTTCTTTAATATCCTTAAGGCTAACAGCTGTACGTGTGTCAATACTGACCATCATACTGTCGGCATAAAAAACAGGCACTTGTATGCAAGATGCGTTAATTGGCAAACTTTCATTGCCCATCACACGACGAGTTTGGGTGACTAGTCGCTTTTCAACGTCAGTATGGCCGTCTCCGCGGATCTCGCCTACATAGGGCAACACATTAAAGGCAATTTGTTGTGGGTAAATATTGTGCTCAGCCCCACGGCCATTTAGCAAACTTGCCGTCTGTGCTGCAAGCTCACTAATTGCTTTTTTGCCGTGGCCAGAAACTGACTGTATAGCCGTTACATTGACATGCTCCACCCCCATACGGTCATCCAACAATTTGAGTACTGTCGCTAATGGGATCACATTACTGTCCGGGTTAACAACAATTTCGGGACGCGCTTTAAGTAATTGCCCGTTAACCTGCGGTACCACCAAAGGGGCAGACTCAGCAAAAACCTGGCTATTATCAATGGTTAAGCAGCCTTGCGCTTGCGCCTGGGGCAAAACCTCGCTTGATACAGCATCGTTTGCTACAAAAATAGCGAGCTGCACTTTGCTAAAATCGAATTTTTTAAGCTCGGTTACCATCACGGCCTTACCATCAAACATCAAACTAGTACCCGCTGTTCGCTCACTAGCCAATAAATATAAATTATTAACCGGGAACGATCGCTTAGCCAACAACTCCACAATCGCCTCACCAATGGAGCCCGTTGCTCCAACAATCGCGATATCTATCTTAGTAGTCATATATATACCTAATTCCAAAGACGTTTATTAATTAAACCATTATAGCTATGCGAAGTTACTCACCGCACATGGCAATACCTTACCAAAGGTACTTTTGGACAGCACCTTACGTTAAAAGTACCTTAAATATGGGCACAACAAATAGCAATCTGCCGCTGTAAGAGCGGTATAAACCCATAAAAATTAAAGGTTTTACGTAAAAGCTGGATTTTTAAGGATGGGCATACAAATAACGCATAAAGATTTATTTGTATGCCTAATTAAGAGTTTAGCTGCTATTTGCGATTTAGCAGTATTTGAAGCATGCGACGCAATGGCTCGGCAGCACCCCATAGAAGTTGATCCCCTACAGTAAACGCACTCAGGTATTCTGGGCCCATATGCATTTTGCGTAAACGCCCCACAGGAATAGACAAAGTACCCGTAACAGCTGTTGGTGTTAACTCACTAAGAGAGGCCTCTTTATGATTGGGAATAACCTTTACCCAGTCGTTAGCACTGGCGATCAAGCGTTCAATCTCGTCAATAGGTAAGTCCTTTTTCAGCTTAATAGTGAGCGCCTGACTATGACAGCGCATCGCACCAACACGCACACAAATTCCATCAACGGGAATATGAGGTGTCAATGTCGTCATATCATTCTCATAGGAAGCTCCAGAGATTATTTTGTTAGTCTCCGCATCGGCTTTCCACTCTTCACGACTTTGACCCGACTCTAACTCGCTATCGATATAAGGTAAAACACTACCTGCTAGCGGCACACCAAAATTATCCTGCGGCAAGCTACCATCGCGTAATTTAGCGGCAACTTTTTTATCGATATCTAAAATAGCAGAGGCTGGATCGGCAAGTTCATCGGCAACGGTATCGCGTAACTCACCCATTTGGTTTAATAGCTCACGCATATGGCGTGCACCGCCACCACTAGCTGCCTGATAAGTCATTGCAGAGATCCACTCAACATGGCCTGCATTAATTAAGCCGCCAATAGCCATCAACATTAAGCTTACGGTGCAGTTACCGCCAATAAAATCCTTAACACCATTGTTAAGCGCCGTATCAATAACCGAAGAGTTAACTGGATCAAGCACGATAACCGCATCGGTTTCCATACGTAGCGCAGAGGCAGCATCAATCCAAAAGCCATCCCAACCCGAATCGCGTAAGGGCTTGAATACCTCTTTTGTATAATCGCCACCTTGACAGGTGATAATGACATCCATTTTCGACAACTCGGTAAGATCCTTTGCATCTTTTAAGGGCTCAATATCTTTGCCTATAGCAGGCCCCTGCCCACCAACATTGGATGTCGTAAAAAAAATAGGGTTAAAGGCTGAAAAATCATTCTCTTCTATCATTCGACCCATCAAGACCGAACCCACCATACCTCGCCAACCGACAAAACCTACTTTCATGGAACTCTTTCAAACCTCTTATGTAAAGTGCATCTGCGTAAAGCGTGCAGTTTACCGCAGAACCCACGGATAAAAAACCAACTCTGCTTTATTATTCGATAATCGCTTGTGGTAGAATTAACAATATTCAACCATTTGAACCGCCGATCACTTAAGTATCAAACACACACATTGACTTCCCTATAACCGTAATCGTATCCATTAATGAAAAAACTCAAGTCCTCAATTATCATTGGCCTTATGTCCGCAGCCAGTCTAATACCTCTATCTTGGCTTCAAGCTATCGGGAGTGTTTGTGGTAGGCTCTATTTTGTTATTCATAGAAAAAGACGCTTTGTAGCTGAGTGCAATATTAAGCATTGTTTTCCCGAAATGAGTGAGGATGAACAAGCACAACTACTGTGGAAAAATGCAGAGGAAACGGGTAAATGGGTTTGTGAAACACCCTTTGCGTGGTTTAGTAAACCTGAACGCGCCATGAAAAAAACCACTATTAAAAACCCAGAAAAACTACAAGAAGCCTTTGATAAAAAGAAAGGGGTTGTAATAATTATGCCCCATTACGGCAACTGGGAAATGATGAATTATTACCTGCCACAGAATTATCCATCGGGCTGTATGTATAAAGCGGCCAAATCAGAAACCCTTGAAAAAGTGATCACCGATAGCCGCGAACGCGTTGGCACTAAAATGTTTAACGTCGATATGACGGGTGTACGACAAGCCCTTAAACATATAAAACAAGGTAACTTGCTAGTTGTTTTATCCGACCACATACCCGAAAGAAAAGCAGGAGTATATGCACCTTTTTTTGGCTTGCCTGCACTGACAGGTAAAATGACACACACCTTTGTACGCCCCAACAAAGCCGAAGTCTTGCTGGTAACAGCGACACGCAAAGCCAAAGGTGCGGGCTTTGAAATAGAGTTTCATGATGTAGAGGGTATGGACTCAAAAGACTCTCTTGCTGCAGCAACAGGCCTTAATAAAGCGATTGAAAAAGTCGTGAGAAAAGCACCCGAGCAATACCAATGGCTCTATAAACGTTTTCGCAGACAGCCAAAAGGCGTGCCATCTATTTATAAAACATATGAAAAGCTTAACCCCTAGCACCTATCTTATTAGTACGAGCCTTAAGTGACAGTACTTTACTTCATGTCAGCTTGATTCTGAGTATTATCAGCCCTGCCAAACACTCAGAATCCAAGGGGATAATTGACGAGTATTTAGGAAAACAACCCAGCAAAATAAAGCGCAGCAAAAAGAATAACAAGAAAGCCAACACCACTGCACCAAAAGCCATTAGTGCGATTTTGGCTATCGTCAAGGTAAACAACTTGATTCGAAGAAGGATATTTACCCAGAGTAACAATCTTACAGATAGGCCAACCTACCCAATAGCACACAGTACCAAAAAGTATCTCAAGGAGAATATACCCGATACCCCTTAGAAAACCTTTAGCAATTTCCTCAACGAAACTATCCATAACACTTATTCATCATAATTATTCATAAAAGATATCTATAAAACACTATTCATAAAAAGCATTCACTCGCTCATCAGTATTCAAGTATCTTTCTAAAGATAGAATAAAAGTAATTACTTTTATTCTATCTAGCATCTTTTATTGCAACAGCAATTACAGCTCCGCAACAACCGCATCGCCCATTTCTGTTGTGCTGACTTTAGTAATAGATACCTCATCAGAATAAATATCAGCTGTGCGCAGGCCTTTATCCAATACTTTTCCAACAGCGCTTGAAATCGCATCGGCAGCATCACTCATATTTAGCGAGTAACGTAACATCATCTCTACCGAAAGAATCGTCGCTAATGGATTAGCAATTCCTTTACCCGCAATATCTGGTGCAGAGCCATGTACAGGTTCATACATGCCTAAACCTTCTGAGTTAAGTGATGCCGATGGCAACATACCAATAGAGCCCGTTAGCATTGCGGCACAATCCGATAAAATATCACCAAATAAATTACTAGTAACCATGACATCAAATTGTTTAGGCGCGCGTACTAATTGCATAGCAGCGTTATCGACATACAAATGTTCAAGCGCAACGTCGCTGTAGTCTTTGGCAATACGTTCCATCACCTCACGCCAAAGGCCGGAGACCTCAAGTACATTGGCTTTTTCGACCGAGCATAAACGCTTATCACGCTTTTGCGCTATCTCGAAAGCATTGCGGCCGATACGTTCGATCTCACTCTCGCTGTACACCATGGTGTTATAACCTTGGCGCTCACCATTCTCTAATGTGCGCACACCACGCGGCTCACCAAAATAAATGCCGCCGGTTAGCTCGCGCACAATCATTAAATCTAAATCGGCTACTAATTCTTTTTTAAGCGATGATGCATCGGCAAGTTGTGGATATAGAATCGCTGGACGTAAGTTAGAAAACAAATCTAGCCCTGCACGAATTTTTAGCAGGCCTTTTTCTGGCCGAATAGCGCGCTCAAGCGTATCCCATTTAGGCCCACCCACAGCACCTAACAAAATGGCATCGCTCTTTTTAGCGATATCAATTGTCTCATCGGTTAACGGAACGCCATGAGCATCAATCGAGCAACCCCCAATTAAACCTTCACTGTATTCAATCCCAAGCGACATTTTTTGGTTGAGTTTATCAATAACTTTTTTTGCCTCAGCAACAATCTCTGGGCCAATACCATCACCCGCTAATAATAATAAATTTTTAGACATACTAACCTCAATAATTTTTGCAAAAGGTAGTTGGATACTTCAATCAAACTACCTGATAGTTATTTTTAAAACCTAAAGAAAAATAAGTAAGATGAAATCTATAGCATCATTTAATCGTATCAAACAACCAGGGCGCTTCTGCCCTACGTTTTTTCTCGTACGCTTTAATAAAGTCTGCATCTTCTAGCGTTAAGCCAATATCGTCGAGACCGTTAAGTAGACAATGGCGACGAAACTCATCAACTTCAAAGGCAAAGCTTTCGCCACTAGGTGTGATAACCTGTTGCTGCTCAAGATCAATTGTTAATTCGTAACCTTCCTCTGCATACATTTCTGTAAACAGCTTGTCGATAATGGCTTCGTCCAAAATAACGGGCAACAAACCATTTTTAAAGGAATTGTTATAAAAAATATCGGCATAGCTTGGGGCTAAAATTGCCCGAAAGCCATAGTCATCTAGTGCCCATGGCGCGTGCTCACGGCTTGAGCCACAACCAAAATTTTCACGAGCCAATAAAATAGAGGCACCTTGATAGCGCTCTAAATTAAGTGGGAATTCAGTATTTACTGGGCGCCCTTCGCAGGATTGGTCGGGCATACCTTCATCAAGGTAACGCAGCTCGTCGAATAAGTTTTTGCCAAAACCACTACGCTTGATCGATTTCAAAAACTGTTTAGGGATAATCATATCGGTATCGACGTTAGCGCGATCCATTGGTGCAGCAACACCGCTGACTTTTGTAAATGCTTTCATTCTACTCTCCCTCTAACTCAAACTGTCTGACATCAACAAAGTGGCCGGCAATTGCCGCTGCCGCTGCCATCTCGGGGCTCACCAAATGTGTGCGGCCACCATAGCCTTGCCTACCCTCAAAATTACGATTAGAGGTAGAGGCACAGTGCTCACCCGCACCTAATTTATCGGCATTCATCGCCAAGCACATAGAGCAACCCGGCTCGCGCCATTCAAGCCCTGCCTCGACAAATATTTTATCCAAACCCTCAGCCTCGGCTTGCGCTTTTACAAGACCAGAGCCCGGCACAACAATCGCCTCTTTAATACTTGCGGCTTTTGTACGCCCTTTAACCACTGCTGCTGCTGCGCGCATATCTTCGATACGTGAATTAGTACAGGAGCCTATAAACACACGATCAAGATGAATATCGGTAATTTTTTGGCCTGCCTGCAAACCCATATATACAAGTGCGCGCTCCATGCCAGCCTTTTTAACACTATCGGCTTCATCGCTTGGATTAGGTACAGCCGCACTCACATCGACCACCATCTCTGGGGAAGTACCCCAACTCACTTGTGGGTTAATTGCAGAGCCATCAAGCTCAACCACACTATCAAAAACAGCATCGTCATCACTGACAAAGTTTTGCCACTCTTTAACTGCCGCATCCCAATGGGCAGCACTAGGGGCAAAATCACGATCTTTAACATAGTT
This sequence comes from uncultured Pseudomonadales bacterium, assembly GCA_947488935.1. GTDB lineage: Bacteria > Pseudomonadota > Gammaproteobacteria > Pseudomonadales > Cellvibrionaceae > CANLBN01. The sequence continues at coordinate 16,465 of CANLBN010000002.1, read as the reverse complement.
GATTGTTGTCTCATCGACAGCCACCATACCCGCACGTGCACCGGCTTCAATGGCCATATTACATACGGTCATACGGCCTTCCATCGACATATCTCGAAAGACTTGTCCACCAAATTCAATAGCGTAACCGTTACCGCCAGCAGTACCAATTTTGGCGATAATCGCAAGTACGACGTCTTTTGGTGTAATACCTTTGCCAAGCTTGCCATCGACTTTGACCAACATATTTTTCATTTTTTTGGCGACTAAACACTGTGTCGCTAACACATGCTCTACTTCGCTCGTGCCAATCCCATGGGCCAAAGCACCCAAAGCACCATTAGTAGCGGTATGAGAATCACCACAAACAACCGTCATACCGGGTAGGCAAGCACCGGACTCAGGCCCAATAACATGCACAATACCTTGGCGGCGGTCGTTAATTTTGTACTCGGTAATCCCAAAGCTATCGCAGTTATCATCAAGGGTTTTTACCTGAATTTTCGAGACAGGGTCCTCGATGCCTTCAACACCTGAGGCACGCTCTTTAACTGTAGTTGGGACATTGTGATCAGGCGTTGCCAACACACTATCAACACGCCAAATTTGCCTATTGGCAAGGCGCAGGCCTTCAAATGCCTGCGGGCTTGTGACTTCATGCACAATATGGCGATCGATATAAATAAGCGCAGAGCCATCATCGCGCTGTTTAACTAAATGCGCATCCCATAATTTATCGTAAAGCGTTTTTCCAGCCATCAGTTTATCTACCTACTTGCTTAATTTACGTTATAAAACATGGACAAATAGTACGCCCCCACAAACCATAAAACAAATTCATATTTTTAATGATTTACATTCCATTTAGGAATACATAAAATAAAACAATGGATAGCCAACTACTCACAGCCTTTGTCACCGTTGCCGAGCTTAGCTCTTTTTCTGCCGCTGCAGAGCAATTGCACTTAACCCAGTCGGCTATTAGCAAACGCATTGCTCTGTTAGAGGCAAAAATCACACAGCCATTGTTTGATCGTATTGGGCGGAGTGTACAACTCACCGAGGCAGGCGTTGCATTAGTACCAAGGGCAAAACGTATACTGCAAGAGATAGCAGATACAGAACAATTTATGAGTGATATTCGTGGCAGTGTATCGGGTACATTGCGTATCGCCACTAGCCATCATATTGGCCTCCATCGACTCCCACCCTTTTTAAAATCCTTTAGCGAGCAATACCCCGATGTTCATTTACAACTAACCTTTATTGATTCTGAACAGGCAACACAGGCAATTTTGCAAGGCGACTTTGAGCTGGCTCTAATTACTCTGCCAGACTCTATGCTAAGTAATGGAGTTGATAACATACAACACCACCATTTATGGCAAGACCCAATGGTATTTATTGCCAACAATAAACACCCTTTAAGTGCAAAAAAATGTATTAAATTGACCGACCTAGCTGATTATCCCGCCATATTACCCGATAGAAACACCTATACAACGGAGTTAATCCAGCAATTATTTACACGCGAAAATCAGGTGTTGAATATATCGACAACCACTAACCATTTAGATGCAATTAAAATGATGATCACTGTTGGCTTGGGCTGGAGCGTGCTACCAGAAACATTACTCAGTAAAAGCATTACTTCGCTTAAGGTGTCTAATTTAAAACTCACAAGGCAATTAGGTTGTATTCATCACCAAGAGAGAACCTTATCTAATTCAGCGAGAGCAATGCTGAGACATTTACAAACCCAGCCCGAAGCGCACAATAAAAAAGCCTCATAAGAGGCTTTTTTATTGATAAGGGCTAATTTAGCGGTGCTTTTTAGTTCTCCTTTTGATATTTTTTTCGTCTTTCTTCAAACTTTGCCTTGCGCTTTTGCATATGCTGTTCAAATGCAGATAGCTGCTTTGCATCGAGTACTGCTGACAAGTCTGATAATACTTGCTGTTGGTACACCTCCATTTGTTTTTTTCGCATATCTCGTTGGGCTTGCTTAAACTCTTGACGTTTTTCATGATGCGCATCCATCACTGCAATAAATTCGGGCGTCTGCTCCACTGATAACTCTAGTTTATCCGCCAATCTCTCAAAGTTTGGTTGCTTCATTTTATGCGCCATCACAAGAGACGACACAGAAATAGTGGCCACAAGTAAAGCGGTGATGATGTATCTCTTCTTTAACAACTTTTTCATAACAGACCTCAGTAATATTAATTAAGTGAGCTTTTACTATAAGGTCAAAAAGTGAAAGAAATTATGGAAAATGTGTAAGAAATAAGAAAGAATAGCTATTTATTAATCTAGCTCAAGATATTCCATTTTATAGCCAACCCCATAAACCGAGTGAATAATTTCGGTATTACTACTGACATCAGCGATTTTGTGGCGCAGTTTTTTAATGTGGCTGTCGATTGTTCTTTCGGAAACGACACGGTAATCGCTGTACATCTCGCTCATTAATTGTGACCTTGAATAGATCCTTCCAGGGGACTGGGACATTAGGCTTAGCAACTTATATTCTATTGCCGTTAAATCTAATCGTTTACCGTTAATATACGCCTGCATTTTGTCGTTATCTAAGCACAAGCCCATTGATTGATTCTCGTCTTCGCAATAATTTTGCCTACGTATCAAAGCCTTTGTCCTTGCTACGACTTCTCTTGGGCTATAGGGTTTACACACATAATCATCTGCACCAATCTCCAAACCCAAAAGCAGATCTATTTCGTCGACCTTTGCTGTCAGCATAATGATAGGCAGGTACTGGTGTATAGATGATTGACGTATTTCTTTACAAAGAGAAACACCATCTTTATTGGGCAGCATAATATCCAGCAATAAAACATCGGGCCGAAAAGCGTTAATCTCGTCCATTACCTCATTGCCATCGGCGACTAATTTTACTAAAAAACCAGATCGCTCTAGAAAGTCCCTTAATAATTCGGCCAGCTTGGTTTCATCTTCAACCACCAATACTTTATTACTCATTTAGCTTCGCCTATAGATTCATTTCCTACTTTTGATTTAGGTAATAAAACTGTAATTCTTAACCCTCCCAAGCTCGAATTATGGGCGCTGATACTACCTGAATGAGCATCTACGATTGCCTTACATATTGACAAGCCCAACCCACTGCCCCCTTTTTCTCTATTTCTAGATTTTTCTGCTCGATATAAACGTTTAAATAAATGATGCAATGAGTCGCTTGAAACGCCAGGACTACTGTCTTCCCATTCTATTGTGATGGTATCGGTTGCAGAGGCATCAACCCTTATTAATATCTGCCCACCTCTACTGGTATAACGCATACTATTTTGTAAGAGGTTTTCAAACAATTGGTATAGTCTATCAATATCGGCATAAACAGATATATTACTGAGCTTGGGCAGGTAGCTCAGCTCATAGCTTAAACCGCGGGACTCTAATTCTATTTCGTGATGTTCAAAAACATCTTGCAACAAATTGGGTATCGATACAGAAGTAAACTGATAAGTCAGCGCCCCAGAATCCGATAAGGCTAATTTATGTAAGTCGTCCACAAGTTTTTGTAGCCTTATTATATCGTCGTGGAGTGAATTTATTCTCTTCATAGAGATTTCTCTAACACCATCTTGCATAGCTTCGAGCTCTGCTTTTAATGTGGATAATGGTGTACGTAACTCATGAGAGATGTCTGCTATCCAACGCTGTTGCGATTGCTGATGATCGTCTAAAGACGTTGATAACTGATTAAAAGATTGTACAAGGCTGCCAATCTCGTCATTAGCTTTATAATTAATGTGATTGTTATAGTCGCGCAACATTAAACGGTTCATGGCAAAGACTAATTTTTGGATAGGTGCTGACATGCGTCCTGCCACCAAAAAAGCCACCAAAACCGCAAACAGACAAGCAATAACAGCAATACCAATAAAATATTCTGTTTGTTTTATTACAAAGAACTTATCGGCTCTATTACTAATATCTTTTAGCTTAACAATACCTATATAACCATGTAGACGTTCATTAATGGCTACATCACTTAGCAACAAATCATTAACCGATACTGTTTTGCCTGCTGGGGAATAGATAAACTCTTTATCTGCATTGAGTAACACGTAAGGAGGTGGCCGTAGGTGACGTAACCGAGGCCTATTTATCGCATCACTATTCTCGTGTTCAGAATAACGATGGCGATGCAGGTCTTTTTTCTTAAGAGCCGGCGGTAAAAAAAGTGGGCGATTTTGCCTGCTTTTCTGAATAATCTCTAGCCAAAGCCGTTTGTCACTCACTAACTCATGCCATTGAGCATCTGTAGCCACTTCATCAAGCAGCGTCTCTTTTACATTCTCTAGAGATGTATGCCGGATATCATTTAAGTATTGTAAAAAGCCTGCTCGGAATGAAAACAACATTGCTAAAAAAGAAATGAGTGTAATCCCTAAGGCAAGTGCAGAAAACGCAATAATTAACTTATATCGGATATTTAGTGTCATAAACTCTATCGATTAAACTCAGTGTGATCGCCCAAACTATAACCTATTTATACTATTTACATCAGCTCGACAGCTATGCTTCCACATTATTTGCATGTTTCACACTACTAATACTATGCGTACCACCAAATATCCATAAAATATTCTCATACACTCAGTATCAAAAGGATTATAATCAGTAGTCATTTACACCCGTACGCTTAAAGAGCCTCAGGACAAGCCCGAAGCTTTTTAACGAGTAAAACCACCTCATTTACAAACATACAAATAATATGCCTCTAGAAATTGAACAAGCGGTTACAAAGTGGATGCAAGATGTTGTGATTGGCCTACAACTTTGCCCTTTTGCTAAAGCTCCTTTTCAAAAACAAGAAATTAAAATAACTGTTAGCCAAGCAATAACCGAAGAAGAACTAATAGTAGACTTAATTAACGGGTGCGAGGAGCTAGATAATGATAAAAGTATTGAAACAACACTGATTGTTTGCCCACACTTGTTTGAGGACTTTTTTGATTTTTATCAATTTTTAGACTGGGCAGATAGCACTTTAAAAAGTAATGGTTGGCAAGGAATTTATCAATTAGCTAACTTTCATCCACACTATCAATTTAGTGGCTGCGAATATGACGACCCGCAAAATTTAACTAACCGGGCGCCTCTTCCTATTTTGCATCTATTACGGGAAGAGTCTTTATCCAAAATATTAGAAAAATATCCAGAGCCAGAGAATATACCGCAAAAAAATATCAAGACTATGCAAAATATGAGTAGTGATGATAAGAAGAAGTATTTTGCGTATCTTTATAAAAACCCTTGAGATCACCCTGCTAGAATATTGTAGCAGCCTTAATTAGCAAGTACCGCCCGATTACTGGCCCAATCACGTAGGTGATTAATAGATTCCGCACGTGTAATAGAAATAGGAACCGTAGAGCCTATAGCCGATAATAAATGAGACGACGAAAACGATTCTTTATTTGCGCGTGCTTTATAGAGCGAAGAGACAATGGCTTGTTCTATCTCTGCACCGGTAAAACCCTCTGTGGCTGTGGCCGCAGTATTTATTGCTTCGCCACTGAGTTTTAGCTCACGCTTTTTAAGGTGAATAGCAATAATACCTGCACGATCTTTTACACTGGGTAGGTCAACAAAGAAAATCTCATCCAGACGCCCTTTACGGACAAGCTCGGGAGGTAATCGCGTTATATCATTACTGGTAGCGACAATAAAAACACGGCTTGTACGCTCAGCCATCCACGTGAGCAATGTACCTAATACACGCTGCGCAATACCTTCGTTATCGGACTGCCCTAATGATTTTTCTATCTCATCCATCCATAAAACACAGGGGGCTACGTTATCGGCAAGCTGTAATGTCTCGCGTAAATTACGCTCAGTCTCACCATGGTATTTATTATACAAAGCGGCCATATCTAAGCGTAATAGCGGCACATGCCAAAGCCCTGCAATCGCTTTAGCAGCCAAACTTTTACCGCCACCTTGCACACCAAGTAGCATTAAACCTTTTGGGTTATCAAGCTTATTATCCCCATTAACAAAGCTATCTTTACGCTCAGCTAACCAATTTTTTAAACCCTGTAAACCACCAACATCGGCAAAGCGCGTGGTATCGTATTCATAACTGAGAATATTATTCATATTCATTAGCTCAAATTTCGACTTATTCACTTCCGATAAATCACTCGTGGTTATAGCACCATCAACCACAATCGCGCCACGCACCAAATGTTTAACATCACTCTCCGTAAGCCCACGAAGATTACTCACTAGTAGATCAAGTGTTTTGCTGTCGGTTTTAACTTGGCGACCATTATTGCTTTTTTGCCAAGCACCGGCTTCTTCTAAAATAATTTGTCGTATTTTTTCCTCAGAAGGAAAGCTCAATGTAAAGTGTGAGCCATAACGCTGAATCTCGAGTGGTAGCCGTAGCTGATGACTCGTTAGTATAATCGTCACACCCTCTGCACCGTACAATACAATATCTTTTAAAGCGCGAACAACGTTTGGCTCATCAAAGTAGCTGTGAAAATCACACAATACATAAATACCCACCTCACTACGTTGGCGAATAGAAGTGAGCAGCTCATCGGGCTTTTGAAACTGAGGGGACGTCACTAAATGCGTGGATGCATTTTTAACAAGGCCATCGGTGCTCGTCCAGCGGTGCAACGTTCTGTATGTTTTTACGGCTAAGCGGGTGCACAGTTCGAGTACACGAGGTTCTTCATAAGACTCTATCGCAATTAACGATACGCCTTTTTTAACCATTAATTCTATATCGCGCAACTCTTCCATTCGGTGGTTCCTTATTTATTCTTTACTCATAGGAATAAACATTATTATTATAAAACTCGTAGGCAAGCCTAGGAAAATTCTCTGTAGAGAAAAGACCTACTTTGACGCTCTTACTTTCGAGGAGGTAACTGTTGATGCTGCGGTAGCTCGTCGGGGTTAATATACCAAGGCGCTTTAGAATCGCAAAACACATTCCATTGGGGTTTAACTTGTGGGTCTTGAGTTAATGTACCAGCAGGAATAACAATAACTTTGCCGCCTTTACTGTCCCATGGTAAGGAGCTACCACAGACCTGACAAAAAGCAGTCGCAAAATACTTGGTATCGGGCGGGTTGTAACGACCTACAAGCTCACTACCCGTAAGCCATGTAAAATCGCTTGGCTTTACAAATAAATTGGAGGCATGCGCACTACCCGTAAATTTTCGACAGCGCGAACAATGGCAATACTGGAAAATACCCATATCATCTTTGATCTCGTAGCTTACCTGCCCACAAAGACAAGCACCAACTCTCGAACTACTCGTTGTTTTTTGGGAGCCATCTGTATGCTCTTTGTCTATGGATTGATCGGTCATGCTAAAGCCCTGTTATATTATTGTACTACTCATAAACGGTAAAATAACCCTACCTTATTTTGTTAGCAAAATAAATAAGCGCAACAATTCACTTTACTATCGCACCTATGTTGACCCCATATAGAAACGCACTCAATTAAGGAGTGCCTAAATAGTACAACAAAGAAGCTTAATTAATACGATTGCCAGTAAGAATCATCTTATCAACTAATATATCGCTAACAGCCTCGATAAAGGTTAAAAAGTGATTGCTTTCTAAGTGTTCATCAAAAGCATCTCGATGGGTATACAGTTCATAGAGATAAAAGAAATGAGGGGCTTCGTCGTCTTGGCTGACATCAAAATAATGGCACTCAGGCTCTAGCTTAAGACTATTCTCTGCCTGCTTAAGCATCAATGGTTTAAATTGATCTTCAGAACCCGGCTTTACTTCAAATCTTACAAGGACAGCATACATTGGTTAGTACCTTAATTTGTTTTTACACCCTAGGTTTGACGTTACAATACCTACCTAAAGCCCAAATTATTTAATAGTAAAATAAATCGCTAGCGACTAAATAAACAAATACAAAAAGCCACTAGGCAAAATAGCTGCACACGAGCAATCCACATTGAAATTGTAAATTGCTCGATAATTTCTTGTGACTGAATACGTTTTGCATAGTTGCCAGAGGCTAGGTAATAAGCAAAAGGAATCGCCTTCCAAGTCATAATAGAAAACACATCACCAATAGCATGTTTATATTCATCGGGCTCGCTTGCAATCAGTAAATTAACTGGCTTTTGTATACAAAACATTAGCGCCAAGCCACTAAAGAAATAAACGGTTATAAACACGAGTACTCCTATCTCAGCCAAACCGAGCTGTGCTAATGCAGTATTAGCCAAAATGGAATCAGACATTCTTACCTCATTGGTTATAAATTAATGGATATTGAAATAGCAACGCTTAAGCAGCCACATTATACGGTTTTATTTAAAAGATAAATCTACTCGATGAGCACTTAATTAAGCAATCACGTTTTTTATTATTTAATCGATACATAAACCCGTAAAAATAGCGCCCAATGTTAAAAAGGTGAACGGCTTTTGTCGATGACTTACATATGAGTTAATTAACAAAAAATCTACCGTCGTTTCTGGGTAATAAGGAATAAGTACTTTAAAAGCTTGCTGGCTAGAGCCGTAATCAATAATTGATGGCTGTGTTTTTATACCATCGGTTTTAAACACACCTGTAAGTTCACCTGTATTTTTATCGACACGAAACTGCCCACCTAGCAAATGCTTATAGTGTGGCTGATCGGCCAATACGCCCTGATTAGTAGCAATATAGGAGGACTCGACCCTACACTCAAAGGCAGCAAGGTCAGCATGGCTGCTGACGGAAATAAACACGAGTAAGATAATGATATAGCGCATAGATTGTTTACACTCTCTTGGGGCCTATAAATAAGCCTGAGGCCCCTTAGATTTATAACCACAAGTTATAAATGGTAACCGCTCAGGGCAGTAAAGAACAGTGTAGATACTAAGACCTAAAGGGTATGAATGTAGACGGTTAGAAGAGATACAAAAAAGCCTGCTAAATAGCAGGCTTTTTTTAAAAATTGGAGCGGGAAACGAGGCTCGAACTCGCGACCCCAACCTTGGCAAGGTTGTGCTCTACCACTGAGCTATTCCCGCATTTAATGCCATTTTTACTGTTATAAAAACAAGTAAAATGGCGTCCCCTAGGGGGTTCGAACCCCTGTTACCGCCGTGAAAGGGCGGTGTCCTAGGCCACTAGACGAAGGGGACCTGGACTCTGACAACAAGGCTGTTACCAGAAGAGGTGCGCATTCTATGTATCGCGGCCGTCACTGTCAATACCTTAATACAAAAACTCTTAAACATAGCCCAATAAAATTAAGCTTGGCTTAAAATTAGCCAATCGCATTGTGAAAAGTGCCATTTTTAGACGCATTTCCCAAAAAACAGGAGATACAATCAGCCTCAAGCAGCTTTATATACAACAAACGAGAGACTTCTGAAATACCGTCTATACTCTTTAATAAGCCTTTTTATATTTATACAACCGTTGGTATAAATGCCAATGACAAGACAGTAAATAACTTATGACCGCCGTATATACCATTACTGGACTTATTCTCTTAACCTGCGTACTGATTTGCTATATTTTTATCAAACAGACCATCGTTAAAAAGAATCGCGAAAAGGCACGCCTGTTTAATGCCTTAGAAAACCGTGCAAAAGAGCTCTTACAGATGCTTAATGCCTTTCCGACAAACTTTTTACCTAAGGATTTATCGATATTTTTGCATCGGTGCATTGTCGATGTATTTGAGCAGCTCAGTAAGCTAGAGCCAGATCGCCCTGAATTTTTAGATCAATTTACCCTCCATACAACAGCGATGGAAAACACTATTCGCCAGCCAACCAACAAGAGTGAGGCACGCTTACAAACTACTAGCCAGATTAACGAGATTAGACAGCATCTTAACTATCTAGGGCGCTTTCTCCAAAAATGGCTCCAGCGCGGCAATTTAAGCGAGAAACAGTATAACGATTATAGAACTAGCCTTAAAAACCTAGCAGCTAAGGTTATGCTCGACAATTATATGCTCTCTGCTAGAAAAGCAGTGGATGACACAAAATATAAACTTGCTGTACACCATTTTACACTCGCTAAAAATGTGATTACCAAAGAAGGCCTAGCTGGCATTCAAAAAGACAACCTACTATATATTGATGAGGAACTAACAAAACTGGTAGAGCTTATCAAAGCAGAAGACGAAGCAGCGGGTGTCGCCAAAGTAGAGACCCAATCAGATAACAATGAAAACGATGAGTGGGATGAATTTGAAGATAATGATGAATGGAAGAAAAAGAATGTATACGATTAATTGTAGTAGCGCCAATCTAACTTGGGCTACTATTTAGATTAAATAATCACATTACCTCTTATATCTATACTATCTTATCAATAAGACTCGCAATTTTGTCTACAGCTTTAGCAACCTTCTCAATGGCATTCTCTAGCTTTGCCAAATCATCTATTGCTTTTTTAGTCTCTGTGGCAGCCTCCTGCATGGCAGTCACCACATTCTTATAATCTTGTGTTGCATTATTAATAGCTGCATCAATTAAGTCTATTTGCTTGTCATAGAGTGTATCTAATTGTTGTAAAAGCGCATCGGATGGGTGTGATTGGCTATCTCTTAAGGATTCAAGGTTCTTTATTGTGATTTGTAATTCTTTACCTAAGCTTGTTGGCATATTGTTTCCTCCTTACCTACTATTTTGCTAATACTTTGTATGTATTGACGAGTGATCTAATCGTCTTAGCATAGTTTTTAATATCATCTGTTGCATAATCTTTATTATTAATCGCTTTAACCAGCTCAGCATTGGCTTTTTTAAGCCCTGCAATAGACACCCTCATTTGCTTGTCCATCTCAGTGGCATGGGACAGTGACTTTTCTGCCATTATTAAAGCATCGACAGCGACGGCCCTTTCTAGCACTGAATACTCATTCCCTTTATTGACTAAACCAATCGAAGCATTTTTCAATTTTTTTGCCATTAGCTCATAGGCCTTTAGATAGCCCGAAGTCTCTAAGGAGAAATCATTAGCTAATAAGTCAGCCAACCGGTCAATAACACTCTTATATTCTGGCACAATCTTCTTTATAGCCTTTACTTTTTTACTTTTAACCCAAAAGCCTCCTAAATCTACAACGAGTTGATTAATGCCCTCTTTCTTTTTATCGGAAAGATCACTACCCAAAGCCTCTTCGGTATTATCAACAAGCGAGGCTGCTACAGTTTGTAGGTTTTTAGTTCTATCCTCTAATAGCAACTGCGTTAGCAGCTCCCCGTAGTTTGTTAGCGCCTTAGCTGCGGCCACCCTCGTCGCTGTTCTACCAACATATGCCGGCCGATCAAACCTTAGCTCCTTGGCGATTTTAGTATTATCAATAGCAACAAGCATTTGATTCATCGCAATAATTTCACGCCGAATAGTTAAAAACTCCTCCCCACTCACATTACCTATGTTAGTAGTTGCCACACCAAAGTCCTGCGTTTTAACTACCTGACCAACCGTTAATCCACAACCCGAAATAAAAACAACAAAAAACAAACCACTAATTGCAAATAGTTTTTTCATCTTCAATAATTATCCTTATCACTTTAATTATTCTAATTGAGTGTCGTTATTATTTATTTTAATTAAAAAAACATCAATAGCTTACCAAATAAACTGAGGCAGATAAGCTTTGTCTTATTGAATTATATGGAATGCCTGCCGGGCACAGGCGAGGAAGTCGTGCCATCGTTCTCTCCTTGTAACGAATGGTGGGAAGATAAAATCTAACAATTTTTAGAAGAACATTTAAAAATTAATGCTTATCTGACCCCAATTATTTCGCCTGTTATTTTATCGCAAGTAACAAAGTTTTCATCAAACTCTGGATTATCTCCTATAGGGTAATCTTCATTTGCTTCACTTTGCTCATCAGCCCAGAAAATATTTCCACTAAAGCAGTAAATCTGGCGCACAATAATACCATTTTTAACTTCACAGTAATATTCAGCTTCTTCCCCATCAAGGGATTCAGCGTACATTTTATAGAACATTAATCAACTACCTTTCCTGAACGTATTATTCTATTTGTTAAATCTAAATCTGAATCATTGAGTACGAACTGCACTCCATCTCTAAACCCATTTCCATTATTGGACAAACCTTGGCGTACTATCAAATCACTTACATCAATTTCAACAAAGTGGCTAATCCTATTTGCTTGAAATGGTTGTGCAAAGAATTTAGTTGACAAAGTACCAAGAGAGATACCTCCCTGAGAAATTTGCTCCGAGGTTAAAATTAATGCTTATCTGACCCCAATTATTTACACCTTATTTATTCCTTATCTTTTTGGAATTGACAAAAAACCAACATTATATAAAGAATCTCCTTCTCTTCTCACCAACAAATATCGGCTTTCGTCAACAGTGTCTTTATATATACCGAATGACAATCTCATCCCATTAGACCATTCTAAGTATCCATCTCCAAGATAATCTTTATCAAAAACAGCTCTTGACAACTCCCATTTTCTATTAGAAAGCTGGTTTTTTAAAAAATAAGGAAAGCTTTTCTTAGAGTATACGCTTTCTAAAAAGTGAATCTTATTGGCACCATTCATTTTTTCTTTATTAAGATAATTATAAAAATTTAAGTTATCGATAAAAAAAGAAGTTTTACCCAGCAAGATAAATAAAAAAAAGGAAAAACTAAAATATTTCACAGACTTATTCTCTTGAATTTTTGAAAAGTAAAACCAACAAAAAAACAAAAACCCTACTATCACAAAAATTATTAAAATAGACCAAAACATAAAATATTAACGCTTATTTTTAAATTCAATTATGGCTCTCAAATGATCATGCTCGGCAATAGTTTTAGCTCTTGATAAATCACCATTAGTTACAAAATCTATTACTTTGAAAAATGGACCTTCCTCGCCAAATTTACCACCTTCATTAAATCTAAAATTACTTACAAAGCTCTCCTCTGCATCTAGACTAAGGGTAGGAGAAAATAACTCGCCTGCTTTTTTACCACCAAATATATCAAAGCCAACAGTAACTCCATTAAAAGTACCTCCGTTAGGTTGAAAAACGGGGGACTTCAAATTTTCAAATGTAAAAGTTCCAGTCTGTCCTCCAACTATTCTACCAAATACAAATGGCCCTGCATTGAAGCCAACCGTCGCATTTAACTGCCCACCATCAGAGAGCTGTTCTGCGGATAGGTTACTTGAAAGCACACCGTTGAAAAACCCTTTAAATTCATCAAAAAATTTCTTGTTCGGATCAAAAACATTATCAAATGCCTCAACAATATCAAATGAACCAGTCAAGGCAAATGCCACAGGAATATCACCATTATTATCTACTGCTACAGAAGCTGCCCCCCCGAAAGAAATAGCACCACCAAAAAAGCCAAGATCTAACTGCCCTTCCAACTCAAACGATACAGGATTTAGCTTTGGAAATCCTTCTGGTCTTGTCAAATTGTCTTCAAGCAAAGAAAAACGTGCAATCCCATTATTATCTAACGCATCGAGTAATTGCTGTCCAGGACTCGGTTGATCTAAACCCAACCATTCCTCTACTGAACCAACACTCCTTCTCGTAGGTTCAATGGCTACCAAATCAAAGTCACCCCCTTGAGAATTAATGTCGTTCCCATTCTGCTCAACCTCAATCTCACCAACCCCAGCATTCACCAATACTTCACCATTCGATGATGGTAAAGGATCATGACTGGTATTTAATCCATTAATAATTTGCTCCCTCGTTAATCCAGTTTCTCCAATTACATCATCAATAAATAAAATATTTCCCTCAGCATCATAAAACCCTTCTCTCCCATCTATTGTAAGAGGAGCGCCAGACGTCGAACTACTACTTGCATTCTGTAAAGATCCTTGAGCATTTAAACGAGCAGCTACGGATTTTTGAAATGTTAGTTGATCTGTTATACGTACTGCATTCGGATTTGATAAAGATTTCTCAAGAGCTTTCTTAAATTTAGCCTTCTCAGCCTGCCCCACTATCTCCGACTGGATCCCACTAGCAATCGCATTACCAATTAAACTCGCGCCATCAAAACCACCCCGTGCCTTATAGTCATCCTGACCGCGCACAGCATACTCGACCGCATTATTCACTAAACCACGGCGCAAGCCCGCCCCAAAACCTGAGCTAAAGTTTGCCCCAGTTGGGAACTTAGCATCAATTTCTGCATTAACACCACCGGCAATACCCGCAACCGCAAGGCCCTTCCAATCGAAGCTACCTTGCTCACCCACTAAGCGGTTAACCTGCTGACCGATGGTATTATTGGCAATACCTTTAATAGCGCCTTGTACAAACTTAAATTTACTTAGATCTTTCGCAAATTTATCAATACCAAGGCCTGCTGTTAAAGCCCCCGTTAAAGCGGCTACCGCTACCGCCTTAAAATCAAAGCCATCCTGCACACCTGCGGCTATACCCACCACTTGACCCGCGACACTACCCACAGCAGCACCTGCGGCTGCTGCACCAATAGTTGCCGCAGTAATACCTTCCGCACCCAACGTCAAACCGGCATTAAAGGCATTCACAAACCCTGTTGCACCGGAGGATATCGCTCCCGCCGTATAAATAGATACCACCACCACCACAACCACAATCAGTATCTGGATAAACTTCGCGCACTTCTTATCTTTAAAGACCGGTTCCGGTAGCGTCGGCGAGGTATCCCCTAAGGTAATACTGGCATCATAAGGCCTAAAGGTGTCACTGTTGTTGTGGATATTCGTGACGGTATTCGGCAGTGTTAAACGCGTACCCTCGGTTAATCGGCTATCACCCGTTAAGCCATTGGCATCGGCGATGAGATACCACAAGGCCGCATCACCCCACACACGCTGAGCAACGGTTTGTAAGGTATCACCACGATTAACCGTATAAGACCCCGCCACCTGATCCGGGTAGTTAGGCCCAATCGGCTGGAAGTTTTGATCAAAGTCCGCCGAGGTGACCGCTGATACACGTTCGCGGATATCGCCATGAGTTGGGCCACGGTCGCGGCCTTTGCTATCGGTCTGGCGCTGATCTGCCAGTATTTGCGCGTAATCTACCCGTGAGTCGATCTCGTCGGTGCCTACATCACCAATACCCACCCCATTGAGGTAGTAGAAGCGGCGGATAGTGGTGCCTTCTATCTCACCATACTGATCTCTGCCGTACTTAGTCACATCCTGACCATCAATCTGATAACGTTTTAAAGTCTGGCCATTGTGGTTATTAATATAGGCGGTGGTACGGTTACCAATATGATCATAAGCCGACTGGATATGCCCATTGCTATTGTAAGCAAAGGTAGTGACACCCGGTAACCAACGCCTAACGCCTTTAGCATCACCCGCGTTGGTAATACTACTTTGCTTGTAGCTATCCCATAGCTCGTAGGTATAGGTGGAGGTAAAGTTAGCAAAGTCTCGATCCCGCACACCACCTTCATTGATAGTGCGCGTATAAGTTTGCGACAGGGTGCCATCAGCAAAATACGTGTAATCCGTCGTCTCTAGTTCATTTTCATCAATGGTGCGCGTCACGGTTGTTGTCGCACCGTCTTCATTTTGCTCCGTATAGGTGCGAGTGTAAGGCGCTATCACACCGGTACGGTCCTGCTCGCGTAATTTTAAGCTATCGGCATCGTAGGTGTTACGTATATGGGAAGTCACACCACCACTGGCGTTATACTCGAAGTAATCCAACTGCTGGCCAATGGCATCATTACCCCGATGCGCCCGTAAACTAAGCCCTGTGCTGTTGTCTTTACTGGTATCGAGGTAAAAGTTAACCAAGGCACCGTTAGCATCAAAGGCATACACCTCATGATTGTAATCGGCCTGGCCACTGCTGTTAAGTAACTCACTGGTGGCGCTCACGCGTTGACCCAAAGCATTGTAGCCAATGGTATAGCCCGTATTACCGTGGGTAATCTCACCCGTGACGGCATCCTTTTGACCCAAGGTCACGGTAAAGCGATTGAGATTATCGTACTTGTAATAAAAATCTTGTACGGAGTTTTGCCCACGCAAAAGGTCAGTATATTCACTGCGCACATGACGGCGATTACCGACGGCATCGTACTCGTAGCTAATGTCGTAGCGGCCATCTTCGAAGGCGCGCGTGACTCGGTTAAGCTCATCGTATTCGGCTGAGAGGACTTGATACGGAATAATGGATTGCTGGCCCGCCTCGAAGGGGGTCTCACCGTAATATTCGGTCACGCGGTTACCGTTTTTATCGTACTGGTACAGCGCAAAGCTTTGGTTACCTTCGTCGTTAACGGCTTTTAGGTAACCATTTTGGTAATACTCATAATCGATATGCTGGTTAGCCCGTGCATTGGCCCCCACGGTACCAGTATTGCCCGTTTGGCGGCGCAGCCAACCGGCATTGTTGTACTGGTAATTAAAAGTATGGCCGCCTAAGTCCGTATGCGAGCGGATACGGTTAAAGAAGTTATGCTCATCCAC
>CANLBN010000001.1 GCA_947488935.1 uncultured Pseudomonadales bacterium | reverse complement strand
CGGGCCCACCATTTAAAACACTCAAAGCAAAAATCAGAGCATCCGACTCAACTCTTTAGTCGACAAGCAGGTCCCCCGTTCAAGTCGGGGCGGGCCCACAATTTAAAACACTCAAAGCAAAAATCAGAGCATCCGACTCAACTCTTTAGTCGACAAGCAGCTCCCTCGTTCAAGTCGGGGCGGGCCCACCATTTAAAACACTCAAAGCAAAAATCAGAGCATCCGACTCAACTCTTTAATCGACAAGCAGGCCCCCCATTCAAGTCGGGGCGAGCCCACCATTTAAAACACTCAAAGCAAAAATCAGAGCATCCGACTCAACTCTCTAGTCGACAAGCAGCTCCCCCGTTCAAGTCGGGGTGGGCCCACCATTTTAAACACCCAAAGCAAAAAATTAGAGCATCCGACTCAACTCTTTAGTCGAGAAGCAAGCCCCCCGCTCAACTTATACTAAACCACTACTTTCCCTCATATCTTTTTTACAAAGCGTATAATTAACCCCTTCCATAAAAGCTATTGAGATCACTTCTCTTGGCTCGTCATGTATAAGACCAAACATTTGAGTGGCTACTGATACTTTTGTAATGTCCGGTGTTTTAGAGAGTTTCTTACCTAGTGCAATAGCTTCTTTAACATTCTGCGGGCTCTTAGGCTTAGGCGTTACGTTAGGCTGAATGGATTGAGTCATAATAGCGTTTCCTGATGTCGTTTATCGTTAACGTGAGTATCTCTGATTCAATGGTTTCCAATCCGGTAATATTTTCCATGATCAAACCAATAATTTCGGATAGCTCACTGACTGATAATTGGGAGCCGTATTCATCAATGATCATTTGAACGATATCGTTACATTGATCATTGCTAAGTTCTGACATGATGATAGCCCCCAATTGATGAGGTGATACCATCAAACCAAATAGGGTAAAGGACAACAGAAAGGGAGTGTTTATTATTATAGGTTGACAGAAAGCATTCCTAAGCGGCAATATGATTCAAATCGTGAATATTTACACATATCCTTTAATTGAAACCTGAATTTTAAGAAAAACCATAAAAAATATAATTTATAGAATGGAAGTAATAAAGACAATGAAATTATTTGCAGCGATCACAGTTATACTCTCTTTTTCTGCCAATGCTAATGTCACACAGGAGTATAGTGAGCTAATTAAAAACCTAGCTAACAAGTGCAGCGACATTACTAGCTACCACCCCTATAAAGAGGCAGTAGAATTAGCTAACGAAAATTTTAATCTAAAAAATGCTAAAGGGTATAAGCTAGGTGGAATTTTCAGTTCAGGATTCATTAAATTCGAAAAAGATAATGCATGTAAATTAGCAAAATCTAATTTTATTATTAATGGTCAAAAAATATTAAAAAAATCAAAAAGTGTAATACCAAACTATGATACTGATTATTTTATTAGAAAAATAAATCTAGATGTGTCAAAAAGTCTTTTATATAAATACCTAGCTGATGGACAGCCTCAAGATATTCAAAGGGCAATTGATAATTTAAATGAAAACTACCTTGCCACATACTCACAAGATGAGTTTGATAAGTTAACTCCAAAAAATAAAGCGAATTTAAAAAAATACAATCTCAGTGGTACAAAAAACTACTTCGATCCAACAGAATATTATCTTGCTACAATAATTTTCCCTAGCGTTGTCCAAATAGGAAAAATTACAGATGAAAGAATAGAGATTTTATTTGAGCATGCAAAAAGTTTTGAATCAAAACTCCTCGATGCGACCAATTCGAAAGCCTTTGATCACAGAGAACAAGCAACTCTAGAAATGTTTTCAAAAATATTTTTTCATTATTCTAAGAACAAAGAAAAAAACATTAAATGGCAAGATAAGTTTAAAGAATATGCGTATGAGATGAAGGATAATCGAGGCTTGAGCTTCAATACATGTAAGATGCTGGGCAAGATAGATCGATTAAAAAAATACAATGTAAAAGCTGATGATGGATGGCTCGTCAATTTCATAGATAAAAACTGTACATTTCATAAAACTGCTAAATCGTTTATAAAAGAGTTCAAAAAATCTTACGATCACATCTATGACGCTGGATCATTGCAACCAGAAGTTGCCAGGCATGCAAAAGGATACATATTAAGCAATATTAATGAGGAAAACTCTTATAATGTTTGCGCTAGCATTGTAATCGATTCAAATAAGACTATAGGTATATCAAAATATATAGTCGAAGAAAACAAAGACTGGTTCGATACACTAAAAACAAAATATTGTACTATTTAACTCGCAGCCAACAAGCACGTTGAAATCGCTCAAAAAATTTTAGATTATCATGAGAATAAGTTATTTTAGAACTTTCATATTTTTTGTTTTATATATATGTGCCGCAGAAAATTCATTAGCACAAGAAGAAAAACACAGCATTGGTGTATTACTTTATGATATAGGTGAAACCTCCTTTGCCACAGACATCTTGAAAAACGAAAACACTAAAAGAAGTAATAATCTTTATTTTTCTCTTTTAGTTTCTGGAAGACTAGGTGAAGTCAAACTGAAAGATGCAATAAATTTTTTCAAAGATAGATATAGTGAGAATAATTATTTCTATTCAGAAAATAAGGCTGTGATTTTATTTCTACAAGATGAACGAAAAAAGGCTATTGACACGTTAAAAAATCATAACTTACTACTAACTACTCAGGCAAAATTATGGCTAGCGAAAGAACATATAGATGGAGAATATGCTAATCAAGATTTCAAAGTTGCTTACGATTATCTGGATAATGTTAATTATTTATATATATGGCAATCAAATTACATAAGAGCAAAGTTAATTTTAGAAAAAAAAGTGCCTTATAAAGCAGATAACGCTATTGCTCCACTTTTAAAGGCCTATAACTATAGTAGTTATGGAGATCCCGTATTTGGCATTGCTACTGATACTCCAACATTGGCATTAATAAACATTGCTCAAGACGGTATATTAATGCCTCGAGATAGTGCTCTAACGTGCGGAATTCGCAGCGTTACTATCTCGCTGGGTAGAAGTCATAATCGGCAGGTCCCCCGTTTAAGTCGGACGGATCTACCATTTAACAAAAAACCTCAGGGTATTTTGTTAAATTCCGCAACACAAACAAACTTTTATAAGCATGAGACTTATTCATAAGTTATAATAAAACCATTTAATTATTCCAATAACATGCTCTAATAAGCTTAGACGTAGACTTTTTAGGCTATCAGAGTTTTATAGAAAATAATAACAATCCTCTATAGCACCCAGACTAAAAATATATTATTTTTACTCTATTTGTTTAATTATCATTAAAGGTATTAACTATGCAGCGCCCAAGTTTCTCTATATTAGCTCTACTGCTAGGAGTTTTTTTTATATCTGGATGCACCACAACTCCAATTGCTACAGCCGAAAACAATAAAGAATTGGCAGCAGCTAGACACTTCCTCCACAATGTAGGCATAGGGGATCTAGCAATGAACTTCTTTTTAAGAACTCAAGAACAAATAGCAAATGAGCAACCAAATATTGCCTCAATAACAAAAGAGGCATTTGCAAATGTTAATTCGAAAGATTTCGAAGGATTAATATCTGAAGTATATGCAAAACACTTAAGCCATAAAGACCTTAAAGAAATGGCTAGCATTACAGAAGATCCGGCTATTCAGAAATTCTTCAAAATTATTTTTGATAAACTTTTATCCGGAGAAAAAATTGACAACAAAGAACTTATAGGAAAGCTCAGCACCAGTGAGTTGACAGCAGTCCTAAAAATGTCTACCAATGAAAGCTTTCTCCAAATGAAAAAAGCTCTTCCTACAATCAATAAAGAGCTTGCACAAAAAGGAGAAGCTTGGGGTGAAGAGGTTCTTGCCAATTACTTAAAAAATCAATAACAAGAATTTTAGAGTCAGATCTTGCTTTTTCCCTTACAAAAAATTGATAAGAAAAAACAAGGCTTACCTCGATGCTTCCTATTCAGCTTAAACGTCATCTTATTAATACAAATCACTATCAAAACATTAGGGTAAATGCGTTTGGATTATGGAAAAATATAGCTGGATAGAATATAAACTTTGTTTTAATGTAATAATATAAGTTAAGTTGTCAACGCCCTACAAAACTGTATAAAAGCAAGGTAACAATAATGAAAAACCTCTACCAAATGATATTTAATAGAGTTATAGGCTTCGTAATATTGGATCGGCTTGCTGGATGTCGGGATATTACTAGCAAGAGAAGATGCAGCGAGAGTATTACATGCTTATTTTTTATATTATTTTCTTGCCATTCGTATTCAGATGAAGTGCTAAAAAATATTGGGCATCACTTAGGGCGAACTGGTCAACCTGAATTTGCCGAGAACTCATTAATCAATAATTCTAGTAATATTCTTTTAAAGCATGAGTATTTTAACCTTCTAATTTCAGGCTCTCTTGGAGAAAGAAAATTGGTAGAGGCGAAAAAGTTTTATGAAGATAACTTCAAAAACCACCACCTCTTTGCTGATGAGTTAAAAGCCGTTTTACTTTTCTTGAATGGTGATAGAAAAAGTGCAGTTGAGCTCTTGAAGAGCAAAGATTATATTGCGAATCCATATGCTGGTACGTTTTTAGCCAAAGAGTATTACAAAGGCAAGTATCTCTCACAAGATTTTGAAAAAGCTTATGCTGTTGTTCATCCTTACAAAGGAAGGATTTATGAGGCTGAATTACTTCGTTCAAAATTTAATCTTGAAAAAACATATCAATTTGCGGCAGCTGACTCTGCCTTCGGGCATTTAGTGTCCTCTTTTCACATTAGCATTAATCATAAAAATACTGATATTCCTGCTCTACTGTTAATGCATTTATCTCAAGATGGTATTTTGATGCCAAAGGATAATATTTTGTCTGCTGCGATAGCCCTAGCCACCCCCAAAAAGACGGATCGATTGATAACTATTTTTCATAAAACAGTAGAAAAGATGACAATTAAGGAGTACTACAAAGCTTATGAACTCTCATTAAAGATACTTAATGAAGTTTCGAATAGTAATTATAAGTTCTCAGAGCTATTTCTTCAGCCTTACATAGGCGATCGCGTTTATAGAATCACTGAAGGTTTACGTAAAGGCGCAACAAAAGATTTTCCAGCTTACAACGTTGATAAAATTCTTGAGAGCTATAAGTAAAAACCAAAGTGGTAACGATTTAAAGCTGTGAGTGAGGTAATTCATACTGTGCCATGAAAAAAATTGAAATATAGGCTTCCAGTACGATTCAGACTTTGACTGGTACGAGAACTGGTAACAATAGAATATAGAAAGTGCTCTAACGTGCAGAACGTGCGGGGTTACTATCTCGCTGAGTAGAACTCATAACTGTCAGATCTCCAGTTCGAGTCTGGGAGGGCCCACCATTTTCACTAAACACGCTTGTTGTCATAAAAAGACGCGTGAGATTAGCTCCTCAAAAAACCCATAGTCTTACTCAATTCTTTTTTGGCCTATGGTGGAATTCATAGACCAACTTAGTATTCGCGTAAATCACCCTTTTATAGATTCCACTGTTAATACCAGCCCAAGTATCGTAACGGTTATCGTATATGTAAGTTTCTTGTACAATTTCAACATCAGATATTATTCTGCCACCATACTTAATCAGCCATCTTGCGAATCAGATGATAAAAACTACGCACAACAAATACTCTTCTTAGTAGATTGCAGAAGTCGACTCCAAATAACAATATGACTTTATTATTTTAAATCAATAAGTTATGGTTAAAACACTAGACATTCAAATAGAAATAAGAGGGTTCTTTCCGATAATATTGATATTGAGGGAGTATTCATTTATATCAGACTATTACGCTTTTAAGGTGAAGATATTATACCGCAATTTAAGATGAAGAAAGCCGTCTCGCTACTTCCAATAGTTAGCCTATGGGGGATCTTCTCACTTTGTAGTTTTATTGTTCTTTTTTTATTATTTGGCGGTGATATTTATTGGTTGACTTGGGTAAATACTTTTGTCTTTTATATCTGGGGTGGTTTCGGATGCGTTGTTTACATAGCGATCCATTGTAAAATTAGAAAATCATTAAAAAGGAAACTATTGTATATATTTTGTATATATCTATTTCTTTACATAATGGTATTCAGATCATTTGCTGTGCATCGTGTAGCAAAAGTTGGTGATGAAATTTCTCATCATAGTATCGCTGGTATTGGTTATAAATCCGAGAGGTTTGGCACTTGGGCTGATCTAAGTAATGGCTACTTACTATTCTTTTTACCTGGGATTTTAGTTGAGCTTTCTATCAGGCATGCGGTCGAACCGATAGGGTCGGACTTCAATTATTAAGCGTTTGTAGTATATTTAGCGCTTACGTGAGCCCACACTTGGGTTGGTATAACAAAAACATGCAGCGACAAAAATTGCGTCGCTGCCCTCTACAATTTTTTCCGCTGATGTAGGCTTTAAGTACTGAAATAAACAATCTATCATCCATTAGTGATATCCGCCTCAATACAGTAAGGAAAGCCACGTCTAAAGCATTATGATTATTAAATCTCGTAAAATACATCTACTAACAATAACAGCGCTTGTGGCACTGGCTATATTCTTAACCACAAAATCATTCGACCTGATATATAGGGAGCCATTTCAAAAGATTAACGATACCCAGCAATATGGTTTTGAAGCTGTTGAATGTTGGTTTGGCGAGGCTCCTGCATCACCTCGTACAGAGTGTTATTACATGCATGTACCAGAAGATCACGCTCAGCAAACTGATAAAGCCATTGTATTTCCTGTCGTGGTTTTTCGAAGTAACTCTATGTTTTCTACCAAGGCCCCTGTCCTTCATCTTGGCGCTGGAGGGCCAGGGGCTCCGATGTATCTTGATTCGGTTGAGAATGTTAAAAGAACCTGGGAATATCATGATGAGCTATCTACTCATCAAGGAAGAGACTTATTTATAATAGATCCAAGAGGAACTGGACTTTCGAAGCCGCTACTCACCTGTGATACTTTTGTTGAAAACGAAACAAAGCGATTAAAGGATAACCTTTCGTTCACAAGATATCAGGAGGAGGCAAGCAAAGATTATTTTGACTGTATTGATAAATTTAACAGCCAGGGGATAAATCTATCTGCATATAATAGCTTGTCGATAGCCAATGATATTGAAATGATGCGTATCGCAGGCAATATAGATAAATGGGTGTTGGTAGGCGTTTCATATGCTGCAACTTACGCACAGATAATTGCCACTCAGTATCCAGAGTCTGTTGAATCTATGGTTTTAGATAGTGCAACCTTCCCAAATTTGAAGCCGCATGACAATTATTCAAATAAGGCGATGGCAAGCTACTTAGCACTTTACAACCATTGCAGCTTAACACCAGATTGTTCGAAACCACTTCTAAATATTGAAAATAGGATATGGAACCTACATAAAGCACTTAATCTAAACCCTATTCAGTTAACATTAGATCACCCCTATAAGAACAATAAAATCGATGTACTTCTCAATGGAGAACGTTTTATATGGGCATTGCTGAATGGGACATATGGCGAAAAAATATTTGCTGACCTCCCCAGCATTATAGTTGAGCTAGAGGTGGGAGGCGCTAATACAATCACGCCATATCTTGAAAGCCATATTGCCTATTTATTAGACACCACTTATGGAGATGTTAGTACGAGCAGCCATTACTGCTACGATGACAAGCCATATACTGATTTTGAATCAATCAAAATACAGGCAGATAAATTACCGAAAGGCTATATACGTGATACTGCGTTACTTTCAATAGACCTTCCTGATTATTGTAATGAGATGCTAATTGGAGCCAGTGACCCAGTGGTTTCGATGGCAACAGAAACGGACATACCCTCTCTATTTCTTCATGGAGAGCTTGATACAATTACACCGTTAAGTGATGTTATTGAACAACAAAAGTCATTCACTAAAAGCCGTATAGTTACCTATGAGTCGTCACATGATGTGATTAGCAGTGATGAATGCGCAGAAGTAGTAGCCGCTAAGTTTATAGCTAATACCGAAATCGACCGGATAAAATTAGATTGCAGTTAACTATGGATGGCGATGCAGCAGTGGTAGTTGTAAGTAGTAACGAATTAAATGATACATCATAAAATTTGAATCTAGCGCATGGATTACTGTTTAACTCGTAGAGAGCTTAACAAGCGGATAAAGCACCCTTCTTTCAGTCGCTGGGCGTTATATGCCTGAGAGAGAAACTGAGTCACTTTTGAACTAATAGCAAGCTATAAAGCCAATGAAAATCATAAGAAATATTTTTATTTACTTAATCATTTGTATAGCTTTGTCCCTTATTATTGCAGAGATGCAAGTACATTTTGATGGGCATTGTGAGTCAATGTGCGGTTTCTACTACTTGTTAAGTTTTACAGTTCTGCTACCAGCACTATTCATATTTGGTCTGAGCGTTCCAATAGGGGCAGCGATTTACTCTAAAGAGAACCAGTTAGTTGTTAAAAAGAGGAAACTATTGATATTATTGGGTACCGCTGGAATAATAATTGTTCTTTGCGCTTATGTAATTTCATCATACTAAAATGTTAATTATTAAGTACATAAAAAGCAGCTAAAGTACACTCGCTGTAGTCGTCGGAAGCAGCAAAAGCTACACCGCTTAGTCGAGCGTTAGTTTCACACCAATCACTTCAAGGGAATATTAAATTGAACCAAATAATAGAAAAAACTTTAGGTGGCCTAGACAATAAATACTACTTCAGGAATTTTGTTTTCGGGTTGATGTTTCCAGTATTGTTTTACGCTCTGTACTCACAAGTAAAAACAGACGTTGAAGTTCCAGTATTATGGATTATTTTTGGGGTGGTGAGTACTTTACTGTATCCATACTCAAGGTTCGTTTATGAGGAAATTATGAATTTTATTTTTGGGGGAAATATCTTTTTTGTTAACGCTATATTCTCGTTAACGGTAAAGTTCATTACCATGTACCTTTGTTGGGGATTTGCAGTATTCATTGCCCCAATTGGACTTTGCTATTTGTATTTCTATCACACAAAAAATGAAACTAACAAACAAAGTCAAGAGGACGCGTAAACGCGCCGTTACTATTTCAAGCGATCTTCAAGGTAAGGGCATTGGGCAAAAGCTAATTCATTATGCTCTTGATCACCTTAGGTCGCTAAATGTAAATTTGGCTTTCACATATGGTGACCCTAGTTATTATTCTAAAGCCGGCTTCGAGCAAATCAATGAAAATCTGGTAAAAGCTCTATGCCCTCTTAGCCAGCCAATTGGCTGGCTTGCACAATCACTTGAAGGTAATCAAATTCAAGCTATGGTTGGCCCCACTCAATGTGTTGAGGCGTTAAATGATCCAAATTTATAGTAGCCGTAAGCACATAACAAACGCGTCAATTAGGATACTCACAAGTTCGTATCTGTTACAGGCGTTATATTCGCAAGGAGTATTAAATTGAATTTAGATGAATACAAATCGCTCTATTCTTCTGATGATGGAGCACCTGGTTGGGATGCAATAGATAAAGCGTTAGGGACACTTTACCCGAATCAAGAACCTAAACATTTTGGAACTGCTATCAAATATATGCTTGGTGGGCCAGATCCAATAGATGGGTTCAGCATTTTCAAAGCTGAAGACCATTTACACTTAGTTACTTATGGGTTTTCAGATCTCTACTATAATGAAGACTCTGTAGGTGCAGATTTCAGTAAATATGGTTTTGAAATTACTATGCGACTTTCTTTAGAAGAGGAAGATCCATATTGGGCAATGAATATGATTCAGAATATTGCTAGATATGTATTTGAGTCCGGAAAATGGTTCGAAGCTGGGCATTATATGCCCGCTAATGGGCCTATAAAATTAGAATCAGATACTAAGCTTGTTGGGCTTGCTTTCGACTCTGACCCTAAACTCAAATCAATTGACACTCCTCATGGAAAAGTAGAATTCTTACAAATATTTGGTCTAACTCAAAAAGAGCTAGACCAAATTATGAATGTAGATAAAAATGCTGAAAATGTTTTGAAGAAACATAAAAAAATTAACTCCCTACTCATTACGGACTTAAATCGTGAAGAAATATAATAAATTGCCAAGTTTTACTCCGCAGCAAGCTGCTCCGCGGACGACATTAAATTAGCTATGACTGCACCAATATTTTTTAAAGATAACATGGACTTATGGGTGAGTAACGGGGCCAAAGATTGGTTCTGTGAAATTATTGTGACCGGTGCAAAGCTAAAAAATATAGACATATCTCAGGTATTTGCAGAAGAGCCAGCCATTGCAGGTTGTTATGGAATAGGTGGGCTTGGTATAGATATGGAGTCATTTTTTAAATTCTTTGGCGGCAAAGAAGCATTTGTCGAACACCTTGAATTCTGTAAGGCTAGCTACAAAGAGCTCTGTATTCAAGGGCAGTCACAAGAGAGCTTCCATCATTTACTATCTTGGGCTCAGCATGTATTGCAAGGCGGTCGTATCCGCGAAAGTGTAAGCATTTACGAAGAATTACCAAATAAAAAGCACATTTAACAAAAAGAATAAAACAAAAAAGACGTGAAAAAGCAGAGCGCGGTTTGAGAAAGAATAATTATGAGCTGGGAACGAATACATTTTTCATCATCAGAAAATAGAATTTTTTCATTCTTCGTGGTTTTCGGTGCCTTTGAAGAAGATATTAGTATTTCAGCGTCAAAATACAATTTCTCTGAGATTCCTGACAATACTGACATTCAAAAATATCATGATGGAGCGGCCCCAGAATATAGAGACAGTTTTAGATCAGGTTATCTTTGGGAGGAAATTTGTGATAAAAACCCTAAACTAGCTGAAGAAATTAGAAATGCACCGAGCTGCATGGTAATTAGTACCGACACTGGTGATCAAGATACGTTAGATTACTTGCGAAACCTTGTAGGGTTAACCACATACTTTTTAGATAACGGAGGTGTTTGCGTATACGAGCCTCAACGTTTCAAATGGTGGACTCCGGCCGAATGGACCGAAAATATATTTATCCATAAAAAACCAAAGATTTTTGAGCATACGACAATACTAGTTTCAGAACAGGAAAATGGAAACCATTGGTATCATACTAGAGGGTTAAGGCTTTTCGCTCGTCCTGAGATTAGTGTGCATGATGTAACGGATGAGCTTGCGGGTAATGTCCATGAAATGATCAACCGCTTTATCGAATTTCAAGCTTTGGGCGGTATCATTGAAAATGGGCAAAGTATTAAAATGAAAGGGCTTCCTATATCAATGTGGTGTGAACACAAAGGTGATGAAGACGATCCTGATTTTAATAACAAGCATGTGGAAATACATTGGCAGTAGTATCGCTTAACAAGGCAATGGTTCTGATTTTTAAAAGCTCCAGCTTCGCCTCCACTTTTAAAAAATGCATATTGCGCATTAAGTGACATAAGAAATCGAGAATATGACTATCTACAAGGATTTTTGGATCGAAGCGAAAGAAAAAATTAGGCTTTTCAAAGAGCTTGATGACGCAGACTTGGTCTTTGGAGCTAACACTCGTGGCTGGGGTCATAAGTACAAGATACATCCGGTAATGTCCGAATCGGAAATTCTTACAATAGAGAAAGAGAAGAGTATTTTTCTACCAGAAGAATTTAGATTCTATCTTTCGCATTTTGGCGCCGGTGGTGCAGGACCGGATTATGGGGTTGAGAATTTTAAAGAAACATTTAAAAAAACAGAATTTAAGAAACCCTTTATTTATACCGAACTGGCAAAACAAACTGGCGATGTTTGCGATAATGAACCTATCGAAGATTTTGACGGCCTGATATACGTGGGAACGGCAGGATGCGGCACCGATTACTATCTAGAATTATCAGGTCAAAACATTGGCATGGTTTGGTGCAGTTGGGGAGATGGCGGTTGTAATAGCGAAGGAGATTTTTGTAACTTTTATTCCAAATGGTTAGATAAAATTGAATTGCACTTAACAAGATATAAGAGACTTAAGGAAATTGAAGAAAAATTCAATGGTCCAACTGGAAAATTTAGACGCATCTCTTTTCAAGATATTGCCAATCATATGGATTGTGAACATCGAGAAAAGAAACATGATGGAAACGAATACGGAGTACCTGAGGGACTAATTTGGATTTACTTCGATAGAACGCCAGGAAAAATTATCCTCAACGAAAAAAGGGAAGTAATACAAATTGATTTTAGCGATAGATGTTCAATATGAAGGCAACTCAGCAGTAGCTGCTGGAGTAATTTTCCCGATGTGGTCTAGTACAGAGCCCAATAGATATATAACCAAGTCTATTTCTGGCATAGAACCATATGAACCTGGAGCATTCTATAAAAGGGAGCTGCCTTGTATTCTTTCTCTATTAGAAGATGTAAATGAACATCTTGAAATTATAGTAGTAGATGGTTTTGTTACGTTAGGAAAAGAGGGGGAAAAAGGACTCGGAATGTATCTTCATGAGGCTCTGAATAAAAAAATAGCAGTAATAGGTGTCGCCAAGAGAGCATTTAAAGACACACCAAAAGCATGTGAGGTTTATAGAGGGGAAAGCTTAAATCCGCTCTATGTCACATCTGTAGGATTGAGCCTAGAGGAAGCTATTTCAGGTGTAGCCTCAATGCATGGAAAGCATCGAATTCCTACTTTACTAAAAAAAGCAGATCAACTGTGTCGAGGAATCAACACCTAACAAATTATTCTATTAAACTGTGGTAAAAGATGGGAAAGAAATTATCTAAAGAACAGATGGAACTCTATAAAAGAATCAATAGGACTTTAATTTCATGTCAGTAACAAGCTATAGAAAATTAAAAATTTTAAGTCTCGAACTGATACCTTGCGAGAAGTTCTTCATATATATAGCAACGCGCTAAGACCGGCATTATTATGAAAGGGAAAATTGGCCCACATACAGTAAAAGAATTTCAACTTTTCAAAGCCGGTAAAAAACATGTCATCTACTTTCATTGGGGTTCTTGGCCTGAAGAATATTTAACTGAAGCTAGATCGACAAAAGCTAGAGTTTTAAAATTTAGGGACAAAACATTCAATAAAAACTCTTATATTTACTATCGTTGCGGCTATTCGAGACTGGCAAGAGAGCTAAAAGAGATAATAAACTCAGGCATGACTATTCATGACAGTGATTGGGAAAGCAAGGAATACAGGATAGGTGAGATACTTGGATACACCAAAGAAGATGTGTCTCTTTACATTCAAAACGTTAAAAACCGCCATTACGCAGGTACGGCCAACCCATAGCGTCAGTGTTGACCAATACATAAAGCTATGAGCAATATATCTCATTAAGCTATATGCAGTTACGCTCACTTATTGCATAACCACGGAACCAAACAGCCAATAAACTCCATGTAATACAAGGCAGTACAAATTAAAAATTAAACCACTGTGCGCTTAACACAATAGAGCGTATACTCGGTCAGGTAGTTCTTCCCTCTATTGAGCCTACTGGCTAATTCGCCTCTATCCTCCTTATTGAACGTTAATGCTTTACACGCAATTAACGTATGTCCGTCGCATCTGCTGTTTGCGTTTCTCGATATTAAGAGAACAGCCCAAATTTAATTCAACTCTGCTCCATTGAGTAGAGCGATACTGTGCGCAATATTTCTAACACTTATTTTTCTAGGAGCTCCATGACCACCGTTAACGATGACACCCCAGAGTTACAACCCGCAATTATTTCCTATGTAAAAGACGCCGCCAATTTGTGCTCTCTAGCTGGGTTAGCCTGCACTGTATTATCTATTTATTTTAGCATCAGTGGTCTTTACGCAGCTGCAATGATCGGTATGATTTGGGCAGTAGCCTTTGATTGGGCTGATGGTTTAATTGCACGCAGAATGAAGGGGCGCACTGCCAATGACAAAACATTTGGCATGCAGCTTGACTCATTAATAGACGTTGTGAACTACGGTGTTGCTCCTGCGATTCTTTTACTGAGCTATGGCAGTTACGATCTTATATTTCTTCCTGGTGCGTTTTTAATCGTAGCCGCTAGCGCAATACGACTGAGTTATTTTAATACCTACGGTTTAGCCGATGGATCAAAATACACAGGCCTCGCGCTAGACAATAATAATATGGCATTGGTTTTTATCTTTCTTTTTGAAAGCTTTTTTTCCATGGAGGTATTTTCAGTCGTGCTATATGTCAGTGCCTTAGTGCTTGCTGCTTTAAATGTCTCTCAAATCCAAACCCCCAAACTGTCTAGCAATTCGGCAAATGTTTATCGACTTGCATTTTATACCCTTGCAATCACCGGCATTTATACGTGGAAGCTTTTATAGCACCTGCTGCATAAAAAACACTCCACTGATTAATAACTTTTAAGAGTAAATAGCATGATCGTATATACCGTAGGTACCTTTGATTTATTGCACGTTGGGCATATTGCCTTATTAGAATATTGCAAATCACTAGGTGATGTTTTGGCCGTTGGCGTTGCCTCAGATCGCGTAGTGAATTCTTACAAACCTAATGTTCCCGTTATTCCACTTGAACAAAGAATGGAAATGTTAAGAGCATTGCGCTGTGTTGATATTGTCCGCCCCTATGATGACCTTGAATATATCTCTGGCTGTAAGGAATTGAATGCTGATATTTTTGTCATTGGAGAAGACTGGGGCAAAAAACCTCACAACCTAGCTGTAGAGTCTTATTTAAAAGGGGCAGGTAAACAGATTACCCAAGTGCTTTACAGTCCGCGCACATCATCTACTGCGATAAAACAGAATGTTAGAAATCAATCTCATAAAGTAAACGATTTAAAAATTGCTGCTGTTGTTTAGCCATTGGCCGCAAGTTATATTATTTTCACAATATCAGTGAGCTGATCACTTGTGAGCCAACACGATTACAACCTCCAATTAACGTAGCGATACCATCACGCCAAATAAAATTAAAAACAGCAGATAAGAAATTATTTAAAATAAAGAAGGCGCATTTATTTTAAATAAAATAATTGGCCCTCCCTTTACTATTAGCTGTTATACCTATTTCTCAATAAATGGCATAACCACAGATAAACTATGCTCTACAGTTACTTCTTTTTCACCGACAGGCGCTACGTAATGAATAGCTGACTCAGCCGATTCTCTTCCTGAGCTTTTTGCGATTACCCAAGTGGCAAGATACTCTGACGCCAGGCAACCTCCGGCAGTGGCTATATTCCCGCTTGCGGTAAAAGGTTTATCAATAATATTGACTCCGGCTTCTATCACCCACGGCTTAGACATCAGGTCAGTACATGCTGGCACGTCGCCCAACAAACCAAGTTTTGCCAATAAATAAGTGCCTGAGCACTGGGCACAAATCATTTGTTTGGAGCTATCTAGCTTTAATCTATTCATAATAGTAGGATCATTCGCTACTTCACGCGTTTGCATGCCACTGCCAAAAAGAACAACATCGGCTGTATTAGCAAATTCTAGAGGCTGTTGTGCTTCAATAGTGACACCATTCATAGAGGTCACTTCGTCGCTCGGGCATGTTATTTGAACGTTGTACCCTGAACCTTTCATTCTATTTAGAATACCCAAGGCTATAAAAGAATCTAGCTCGTTAAAACCTTCAAATGTTAGTATGGCAATGTTCATATTTAATCCTCAATTTAGAACAAATTAATAAGATATTTCTACAATACAAAGAATATTGTCTGCATAAATTTATTGAGTAACGATCGTGCTTTTATAAAAGCACAGCAAAAAAACTCCAGCACTGCGGTGCCAATATCCGCCATAATTGTCTTCTTTCCTCTTAGAGAATAGAAAGTACGCACAGCTACTGAGCACAGCAGAGAAGCTAGTATATTGAAGAAAACCATAACAATAAAATAATTGTCATGGATACATTCAATGTCTTTATATCCTAGGGTGTTACCTAACCGCTGAAGTATTTAGTCTATTTTTGATGCTCGGTCAGAGCAGACAAAGTTTCATTTCGTTGTAAACAATCAGCACATTTCATATACTCATGACAATTATTTTATTGTTATGGTTTGCATTATGACTAAAGGGCAATACAAAAAGATTGTTGATGTCTTTGTACAAAAAATTAGATCCGGTGAATTACCCCCAGGTACACGCCTACCGACACACCGAAAACTTGCCGCGAATGAGAGTATTGCGTTAGTGACTGCATCGAGGGTTTACGCTGAGCTTGAACAAATGGGTTTAGTCAGTGGAGAGACCGGTAGAGGTACATTTGTTAGAGAAACAAACCTACCAGTTGGGCATGGAATAGACCAAAAATCCGTTGAAGAAGGCATGATCGACCTAAACTTCAATTATCCATCACTACCCAATCAAACAGAGTTATTACGGCACTCTCTTCGTAAACTAGCTTCATCGGGGGATTTAGAGGCGCTTTTGCGTTATCAGCCACACGCTGGACGAATGAAAGAACGCGCCGTTATTGCACAGCATTTACTATCTCGCGGCCTGCCTACCGAGGCTGATCGAGTTTCCATTGTTAGCGGGGCACAACATGGCTTAGCTGTATCGGTTATGGCAACCTTACAGCCTGGCGATGCCGTTGCTGTTGATGCATTAACCTACCCGGGCTTTAAGGTGTTAGCCGAGGCTCAGCACTTAGAGCTCGTGTCTCTCCCAGCTACAAACCAAGGGCCTGACCTAGAGGCTTTAGAACAGCTTTGTCAAAGGCGACGCATAAAAGCAATTTACACCATACCAACCTTACACAACCCATTGGGTTGGGTGACAGGCTTAGCTGAGCGCGAAGCACTGATAGCCATTGCCCGAAAATATGGGTTAATTATTATTGAAGACGGTGCCTATGCTTTTCTTGAAGAAAACCCACCACCACCGATATCAGCACTGGCACCCGACATCTCGATTTATGTTTCAGGATTATCTAAAAATATTGCGACGGGATTGCGCGTGGGCTTTGTTGTCGCACCGCCTCAATGGTCGCCGTTAATTGAGCGCTCGATTAGAGCGACCACTTGGAACACTCCAGCATTGATGACGGCAATTACCTGCGATTGGATTATCGATGGCACCATCCATTCGCTGGAAAAAGAAAAACGCCATGATGCTAAAATGAGACAAGCTAAAGCGAGAGAAATACTCAAAGAGCTAAATTATGTTAGCCACCCTGCCTCTTATTTTATTTGGCTCCCTCTAAGCGAAGAAACCCGCGCAGATCAAGTATCGATGGCATTAATGGAAGCAAATATTTCTGTTTCAACGGCTGAGCCTTTCGCAACATCTATTAGCCCACCCCATGCATTTCGACTAGCACTTGGTTCACTCGATTTAGATCCATTATGTAATGCGCTTGAAAAAGTAAAAGCAATTATTAATGAATACTCATTTTAAATAGAAGATATTATTGCTGTAGCGTTAAGCAGATTTATTTTGTCCTGCTATAGATGCAGAATACAGCGCTATAGCTAGAGACTCTATTTCGTCTCGCATAACAAGCTTACCCAACCAAGCTGATTTTATTCCATCAACACTGTAATAAGCTCCAGCGATTTGCCCACAGACAGCTGCCGTTGTATCTGCATCATCGCCAAGATTAGCAGCGCTAAGAATCGCCTGCTCGAAGGAGTCCGTTGAGGCAAAGCACCAAAGCGCCGCCTCTAGGCAATCAATAACATACCCCGTTCCTTTGATCCCCTCTTCGTTTTTCGAAAAATAATCGCCTGTAGCTATTGCACTGACCTTCTCAGTTGTGGGCTTATAAAATTTCGAATTCAGAATATCTTCCTTACTCAAACCTTTGAATGCTGCATAGAGCAGGCTTGCAAAATAGCGACAGGCATCAATACATTCGGCTGCACCATGAGTAGTACGAGAACTCTCTCCAGAGTATTTAATCATTAACTCTACATCTGCATGATAAAACATAGCCACAGGTGCCAAGCGCATTAAAGAGCCATTCCCCGCCGAAAAAGGATCTACTGATCCTTGAAGTGGGCTTTTTGTTTTTAAATATTTGTGCAGTGCCGATGACACAGTCATACCAATGTCAAAGCAGTCTCCGGTACTACTCATATAACCTAATTGCCACCAGTTACAATAACGGTTCATTTGGTCTTCGGGATCGAATCCTTTACAGTCAACTAAAGAGTGAGCCAAACAAAGCGCCATAGAGGTATCGTCTGTCCATTGACCCGGCTCCAAATCAAAAGGGCCACCACCGTCCATGTCGCTTATTGGCGTAAAGCTTCCGCGAGTTTTGAACTCAAGAGTTGTACCCACCGCATCACCGACTGCAAGGCCAAGCAGGCAACCTACATAACGGTTTTTCAACGTATCTACATCTGTAAGCATCGTAGTTATACCCTCCAAGGTATATTAAAAAATTAAGCCTTATCGTGGGCCTTCAATATTTCTTGGAAAGTAATGGCTCTTTCCAGCAGCATTGACACTGTATAATTTTGCCGGGCGATTGCTGCCCGTTTTCACATTACCAGTCTCGCCTATAATATTAGCGTCTATAATGCGGCGCCTGAATGATTTTTTTTCGATTTTACTACCCAAAATTATTTCAAATATTTTTTGTAATTCAGACAAGGTAAATTCTTGGGGCAATAAATTAATAGGTAACGAGGTGTACTGTACTTTTGCTTTTAAACGGTCATAACACGCTTGAAATAACACATTGTGATCGAATGCTAAATTGTACTTTTTGGGAATACCTTCAATTGCGGCCCAAACAATTTCTTCTGAGGTTTCGTTGGAGGCAATATCAATGTCCTCACTCGCAATCAAAGCAAAATAAGCAACCGTAACAGACCAGCCTCTAGGGTCTCGCCTACGGCTACCAAAGGTTTCGACCTGCTCTAAATAAGGTGTATCGATCCCTGTTTTTTCTTTTAGCTTGCGCCTAGCCGTATCGACCAGCTGCTTATCTTTCACTAAATCAATAAACCCGCCGGGCAATGCCCACTTACCTATCCCAGGGTGCTGGGCTCTTTTAACCAATAGGACATGCAATTTATCTTTTCTAATGGTAAAGATAGCCATATCTACCGTCATCAATGGCGCTTCGTATTCACGAGCATTGTATTCCTTGAGAAATTCTTTCTCAGTTAACTGCTCTTTTTGACCTAGATCACTCTTAGTATTCATAAATATTTAATTGTTAATTGACTTAGGGTTTAATTACAACTATGATAGTGGCTCTGTGACACTATGTCAAAAAAATGTGTCAAAGTAAATTTAAACTCTATTAAAAGGAATAATAAAATAAGTAAACATATAGTAAAGACAAGCAAATTTCTTAGCTTGATCCTAAGACACAAACCAGAAGCCATCAGTTTAGATCTCGATGAATACGGCTGGGCAAATATTGATGAATTAATTGCTCTTAGCAAAGGAAATGGACATTCGATTAACCAATCCCTTATTCAAAGGGTGGTAGAAACTAACGACAAACAACGTTTTTCAATCAGTGAAGATGGTCAA
Source organism: uncultured Pseudomonadales bacterium (assembly GCA_947488935.1). Lineage (GTDB taxonomy): Bacteria > Pseudomonadota > Gammaproteobacteria > Pseudomonadales > Cellvibrionaceae > CANLBN01. The sequence goes on along the minus strand of CANLBN010000001.1, from coordinate 827,767 downwards.
TTTATACGAGCCAATCAAGGCCATTCAATATCCGTTGATCTTGAATTAGAACCAATACAACCTCCCGATACATTATTTCACGGTACGGCAACCAGGTTTTTAGAGAGTATTTTTGAACAGGGTCTAGTTAAGAAAAACCGTCAACATGTACATCTATCAGCCGCAAGAGAAACCGCTATCAATGTTGGCAAACGGCATGGAAAACCCAGCATATTGCTGATTGATGCCCAAGCCATGCATAAAAATCACTATAAATTTTATCTATCAAAAAACAGGGTGTGGCTCACTGACCATGTACCCATTGATTTTATTAAAGAAGAAACTACAAAAAGGACTTAATAATAAGAATTATGAAACTACAGAATTATATAAAACAAAAAGATAGCTGGCCTCAGTCGGGCAGGCATATTTTGGCTCAATACGACGATGAAAGTATTATTGTTTACCAAGCTTTCAGGCCAGAGATTGCAGAATACGCATTAAAGAACCAAGCTTTTGGTGGCGAATATAGCTTTACTAGAATGAGCTGGATAAAACCTAATTTTCTCTGGATGATGTATCGTTCGGGCTGGGGAACCAAACTAGGGCAAGAATACACCCTAGCGCTAAGGCTAAAGCGAGATTTTTTTGAGAAGATCCTTTTGAATGCAGGTTGGTCAAGCTATGCTACCGATCGATACTTAAGCCATGAAGAGTGGAAGCATCATGTACAGAATACAACCGTTCGCTTACAGTGGGACCCAGATCATCTGCCTAATGGCGATAAAGAAGCTAGAAAAGCCATACAACTAGGCCTGAAGGATGATATGTTAACAAGGCTGAATGATGAAGGGATTATCGAAATATTAAACATGAACTCCCTTGTAGAAGAGCAGCGTACTATTGCTTTTTCGAACAATTGGGAGGCATTAAAAACGCCACTCGAAAGCGTTTTTACCCCTCATGAAGATGCGGCACAAAATGTTCTTATTGATAGACTTGAACAGGATTAAACCCAATCAATCTTCAATATAAATATCCCCTAGGACACATTTAATGCCATCTTTGATGGTTATTTTATTCAAAAGCTTTTTATATCCTCTATTGTTTTCAGCGAAAAAAACATCAAACAAAACTAAACTCCCTTCATTATTAATATATTCAGCACGGAAGTAATTTGTCGATAATGCCGCGATTGGTGTATTCACTTTATCTACTCGAACACCCCAACGAGAAACCTTAAAGCCATTATCAATAAACCAATCTGTCAGTTTTTTAATTAAATGGAGATCATAGGGGATCATAATATCAACATCCGATGGCTTATATGTCTTGTCATATATCCAATGCGCAAAACTTCCATACACTATTATCTCTGGGGACAGCTTACATAACTCGAATAAATACAAGCTAGAAAGTTGGCAATCTATCGCCTTGAAAGTATTCTGAGCAATAAATACATATTCGTGGGCGCGGTTACTTAACACTTCAAAACTGTTAGATACATCTTTATCATAAACCAGAATGCGTTCATCTATCAGTGAAAAACGCTCGTCGAGCATGGACGATATATCCTGCGACAATCTAACAAAATGGTCTCCAATTCGTATATTTTCAACCATTATAATGATGTATCCATTTTCTTTTAAAACTGATTTAAAAGCTTTAAAACAACATCTCATCTTTTGCAAGTAATCATTATAATTCGATAGATTATATATTTGATGAGTATTAGCATCACCCCAAGCACAACCAAAATAAGGCACATTTGAGATAATTAAATCAGCGTGGTTTATTTTTTCCTCTATAAACTCTGCATCACCTTGAACAACAGTAGAATTTTTAACATTCAAAGAACGGAGTCGCTTATCCGCAATGTCGACCCGCCTCTCATCAACCTCTATACCAAAGCCGCATCTCCCCTCTAACCCAGCAGCAATTAAGGTTGAAGCAAAGCCACAGAAAGGGTCTAAAACAGTATCGTTCTTATCAGAAAACTGCCGTATAAATGGCCGCATCTGCTCAACCCAACCACAATCTTTAGCACCAAACAGGTCAGCAGCAGTACTCTCTTGGCTAATGTTATAACCGGGATCTTTACTCTTTAAATGAAGCCAACTATTATTCATATGCCCTCTCGATTAATGCGCCTGATAGATTATATTTTTAAACGGATCCCAATCTGCGCATAGATTTCCATTGCTATGAAATATCAATTTGTATATTTTTTCGGAATCATGTTTTTTTCGCATCCGAGAATAGTCTGAAACCTCGAATATCAACTCCATATCATCGTATTGACCCACAATATTTTTAAAATAATAACCCTCTGTCAGTAGATCCCAACGTGAAGCATTACCTGCACCCAAGCTAGCCAAAAAATCATCAAACAAAGCTACTATAGATACACGAGATGATGTTATGTAAGAGTAAGTGTTATTATTGCTATAACTTGAGTTCAAATGTGAGAACTCTCTAAATATAACTTTTGTAACGCCTATTTTTTTTGCCCATTTTAAATAGCTCAATAATTCATCCCCGTTACTAATACCGTCCTCTTGAACAATACAGACCAATTTTATTGAGGCAAAAGCTTTGAGCATATTAATAACTGATGAAAAAACAGAGTTCTCTTTAATTTTACAGCCAGTGCGAAAGCGCATTATTTTTTGATTAATAGCATCATCAAAGTGATGGCGAGATACTTCAAGCCAATCAAATCTAAAATCCTCAACGGCTTTGATAAACTTTTCACCTGCAAGCTCGCAAGAAAACCCCGCAGCATTCGTATATAGAACACTACTTTTTATAGGGGATATACGTCGAAAGCCATCCAACTTATCTAACAGTGTTGCAAACCAAATAAAATCGTCGGTCATTTCAAGGCCAGATAGTGAATATGACAAAGGCAGACCTTGCAATTGCAACAATGCTTTATCTAATAATTTAAAATAGTTTTTCCCCGGCCTTAACTGACTCGCATGAACAACAGAATTTGCCTCCCGCAAGTTCTCTGAACAAAATTTACATCGTGCAGAACAAGGCTTTACAGAGGCATAGGGAGTAAATGTAATCGGCTGTGAAAACTCACACTCTTTTTCATTAACAATATGCTTGAACCACTCTGGTTTATCATTAGCATCTGGATCACGATAAAAGACAGAGGGTATTTTTATATTGTGCTTTTTTAGCACTGAGATTAAGTCCATAAAATTATTCGGCAACTATAAATTAATATCCGTAAATTAACTATCTATAAAAAGTAAGATGAAAGAGGAGTAACTATTTAAAAGAATCTTGCTGGGCAATATCTTCAAAGTATTTTTTAACCAACAACCAATTATTAAACGGCTCATGACTAAAGTGTATAAGCTTGCCTTTAAATAGATCCTGCCCTCGCCCCTCGCTTTTATCGTCAATTAAGTAATCACCTTGATTTAAATGCTTGTGCGGAGAGATAATAAGCCGCTCTACAGCGTCATAACCTAGATATTGCTCGACCCACAATCTTTTTTCTGTATAAGAATGTGGATTTTTTGGTGATGGCGCTGTAAGAATATACACATCGAATAATGGCTGACTAGCCAACCATTGGTAAGTACTAATCGCATCAATTATAGGCAATAAATTAATAAAGAAACCAAGAATGCTTTGCGGGTATTGAATCTCAGGGCTCTCTTTCATCGCCTTGATAAAAGCTGAGCGATAATCACAAAGCGTATCATCCATATCAATATAAATGATAATTTTATCGGCAGTTTTTGGCATTTACATTCCTATTGTTACTGACTAAAACAGCTTATATTATTGGCTACTCTAACGAGCGCCATGCTCGCTACTTGTTTTTGCTCAACTGCTCTCTCGCAGCCATTAGCGCATAACCCAACAAGTTCAGCCCCTGCCAATGCTCTGGCTGCTCCACATTCGGATTATCGACGGCCAAACCTATGCCCCATATTTTATCTACTGGGCTCGCCTCAACTAAAACACGCTCATTAGTATTTAGCAGATAACCCAAAAGATCTGGGTTTTGACCAAACTTAAGCACGTTAGCGTTAACAACTATGCCATATCGCTTGTTATTCCAAATAGTTTCATCGAAGCCCACAACCTGTCTCCCTAGTTTTTTAGCCTCTCTTGGGTGCTTACATTTTAACACTTTACGAGAGATATCTTCGTTAGCAAACAACATCGCTTTGTGATACATCATATAGTGTTCCGCCGTCATAAATTTAAGCCCGTCTTCTTCAAAGGGCGACTCATACCACTGACTAAAACAGGTTTTCGAGGCACCTGATTTGGGTTTTTGATGCCCCCAGAAAAAAACGTACTTTGCTTTACCCTTTTCAAAAATAAACTTAATTAACTCTTCATTTGATTGAATCAGCATAGTTTTTTCTCAATTATTTTATCTTCAAGTACTACTAGAGCTAAGCTTAAGTGGAGTAATTAATCCATCAATGGCCTAGCAAAGTAGCTCTCTCTATTATTTTTTGTCGACTTAAAAAGCTTAGCCGGTCGTTTACCACTTATTTTACTATTGCCGGTTTCTGCAACCATATCTGCATCGAGCACTCGCTTTCTAAATGCTTTTGCCTGTAACTGCCGCCCCAATAACATTTCAAAAACATGCTGTAATTCTGTTAATGTAAATTCTGCAGGCATTAGCTCGATAGGTAACGCCGTATAGGTTGCCTTGGCGTGCAATCGTTTTAAGGCGATATCAACGAGTTGATTATGGTCAAAGGCCAATGAATTTTTAGTAAGCGATGATACAGGCAGCCACTCTGATTTTTTATCTGAGTGAGATAACACAACCTGATTAATATCGACTAGTGCAAAATACAGTATGGTCAAAGACCATCCCCTAGGATCTCTTTTAGGTGTGCCAATCGTCTCAATCTGCTCAAGATAAGCGGAGCTTAATCCTGTTTTTTGCTTTAGTACTCTATGGGCAGCAGCCTCTGTGGAGCTATCTTTTTTCTGATCAATAAACCCACCAGGTAATGCCCATTGTGCTTTGCAAGGATGCTCGCCTCTAAATACTGTTAGCACATTGAGCACACCATCAATCAATGTGAATATCGTTATATCAACGGTACAAAGAGGAACATCATAGTCGTGAATATTGTATTTTTTTAAAAAAGTTTCTTCGTTCATAATCTTAAATAATCAATTATATCGTTTAGCAAAAGATAGCAGAGGAAATATGAGCGCTGGATGCATCCCTATAGCCAGCACTCATTACATTAAGCCAAGCGAGCTTTAATGTCGGCAAAACTTGTTTCGTTAACTAATTTACCGTCTTCAAAAACAATGTTTAATGCGCCTTGATTTTCTTGCTCTTTAGTTTGTCGATCGAATAATTCAAAACCATTTTCGGTTGCTTCGATACGCAATAACCCAGCGGCTGATCTCTTCTCACCTTTGTCGGTAATAGGGTCTTTGAAAATATCGCGCCCTTCCCCATTAACTTGCCCCCATGTTGCTTTAATGGCAAAGCCAAAGGTATCTCTCGTAATATGTTGGTAAGTATAACTACCGACACCAAAGACGATATTGGTAGAGGCAAAACCTTTAGCTTGCAAGCCTTCTAAAATTGCTTGTGCTCGCTGAAGGGTAATTGAATCTCCATAAATCAAACCCACTCGCTCATTTAAAATTTTATAACCTTTGTCTGTTGTTGTTCCGCCAAAAATATCCCACAAACACTCAACAGCACCTTTAAATTCTGGCGAGCCAGGCTTTGCATCTGCATCGCCACAAATAACTTTAACGGGGTCGCCGCTATCGGGTCTAAACACTGTTTTGGCTAAACCTAATGCATTGGGTTGACGATTAAGAATATCCTCTTTTAACTCGCTGGCGTATTCTGTAATCACTTTCCAAAAATCCCAGGTGTCAGAAACAATGCTAACAATACCTGAGGGATACAATTCATTAATAAGGCGTTTAAAGGTATCGATTTCACTCTCTTTGGTACCCATACACATCACACTATGCTCGGTGGCAGGAACAGAGACACCCACCACACCGTCTACGCCGTAATAGTCTTCTGCATAATCGATAGCAGCGACGCTATCGGTACCAATAAAACTCGCTAAGTGACCAATACCCGATGCTGCCGAGTCAGCCATGCCACTCATACCGCGAGCGCTAAAGTCATGGGCTTGCAAGGGCACAAAATCTAACGGCCCACCGGTTTTTTCTGCATAATTTGTTAACAAGCGCTTGTATTCATAGGCAATGGTTGCCGTCGTGCAAGGCTTCCAAATTTCTGCACTGATACTTGTTTCGATATAGTTACTTAACCAAAAGAATTCTGGTTTGGTGTTCACTACCGTAAACATCGGGACCTTAATATTAACGCGACTACCCTCAGGTAAAGATTTAACCTTTAAGGGTAAATATCCCAAATCGTATAAGGCTTCAATGTGCTCAACAGATATGGCACCTTCACCAAGCGAGGTATCCATGCGTCGCTTATATCGCTCTATAACTAATGCCTTTGGCTTTGCAAAGAACTCTTGATTCCATTGGTCAATCAAGATGCGCTTGATGTATGCCTGAACGCCGATTAAAACAACACGCTCATCAAAGCCCTCTAATAAATTGGCAAGCCTGGAAGATCGAGGAGTAAAATTAGCGTAGACGTATTCGGTACCCTCTGGGTATTGGCGTCTGTGGTCTGCTTTATAAAAATCAATCGCCATTAATGGGTTCATATTGCTACTCCTTTCCTATTTATCGTTAATTGTAGTATTGCTGTAATCAATCACTTTAAGACGATCACTCGCTTCCCGTGGGAAGCTATTTGTTGTATAAATTTGATCAATAAGGCCGTCAAAAACACTTAGGCCTTTACTAAAAATACCGTGCGTTACATAAAGAATAACGCGCTCTACGTTCTTGACCCTTAATTGCTCTGCGATTTTAATAAAGGTGTAACCTCCATCACAGATATCATCACTGATAATCGCTGTCTTACCCGTTAAATCATCAATTAATACATCGGTGTGGGTGATCTGGCCTGTTGTCGGGTCTCTTCGCTTCTCACAACGCACCATTTCTTTAATATTTAATGCCTGTTGTAACTCTGTGCATCGTGCTAAGGCGCCTTTATCGGGGCAAATCAACACTGAATCAGGTGATTGCAAGTGTGCTACCAGCTCATGGGAGCTTTTAATGATCTCTGTAGCGGGTACGTTGCTTGCGCCCGTTAAATCAACACCTACCTGACTATGGCAATCCCATGTCGCCAGCTCTGCAATATTTAAGCTGTTAAGCAATCGAGCCATTAGCTGTAGGGAAAATGCCTGTCCTTGTGCGCACACCCGATCCTGCCTCGCATAAGGCAGGTAGGGGATTTCGAGGCTTAACGCCAATTGCTGGCCGTAGTGGTTTTCTAAGGCATTGTCGATCAACAGCAAATCAAGCAAGTCATCGGAGCTGTTAATGGCTGCTTTAATGAATACCTTTTTAGGGATAGCCCGAGGCAAGTCCGATAACTGGACATGCCTCTCTCCACCAGAAAAACCAATAGCATTTAAACCAATGGCTTCGTTTGCGTTAGCTCTAATTGATATCTTCATAATATACTGTCTCTGTGTCATCAAATATATAATGTCACAAGGACAATATATAAGTCAAGCAATAATATAAATGATAGAGCTAGGCAATCCATCAGTAAAAGTGACAGATGGGATCATAAGAACCGTGCTACTAACTGGCATGCCAAATTTGGGGTTATAGCCTCAATAATTTCACGAGCCGTTAGCCTCTCATCTGCCAATAAAGGCTAAGTCGCTTTCTATTACTGCCTGCAAAAAAACCAATGAAAATAGAATGCCTTGGCACAAACAACAGCGAAAGGTATTAATGTCGCCAAACACACGATAAAGCTCAATAGAGGCAGCTCAGCCAAGACGATTTCTGAGCATTAAATATTCGAGGCTTTCTCGCCGGATTTTCTCTGCATTATCTTTAGTCCTTCACGTACGTGCTGAATATGGTTCGCGGCAGCAATTCTTGCAGCTTCGCTCTCACGCTGCAAAATAGCGGTATAGATTGCTTCGTGATCTGCATCGATGAGTGATTTATATTTTTTAGAGTGATAGAGATTATTAACCGACTGCATGACAGAGCTTTTCATAAGACCTGACAAGCTTTTTAGCAAATGCATTAACACCGGGTTATTAGACGCACTATAAATAGCAGTATGAAATGCATGATCCAAATCGATATCTATGGCGCTGTTGGTACTTTTTTCTGGTTGACACTGCATCGCTTTAAAAGCTTTAGTGATCCAGTAATGATCTTGATCGGTACCGTTTTCGGCGGCCAATGCCGAGGCCTGCGCCTCTAGTGTTTCTCTTACATCAAGCACATCAAAAATAGATTCTGGGTGGGATAATATTAGTCCGAGCAGTGGGCCTTGTTTATCAACAGGCTCTATCATCTCCGCAACATAAGAGCCTCTGCCTTGATAAGTATGGATGATTTTTTTTGCTCTTAATTCTTGCAATGCTTCACGGATCATAGAACGTGACACACCTAGTCTTTCAGAGAGCTGACGTTCAGAAGGCACCTTTTTACCCGGCGATAAAGTGCCATTAAGAACAAGATCTTCTATTGATCCTCTCACTTTTTCTGCGACTGATGCCATAGGTTGCCCCACTACTTAATTATTCTTATTGGTAGTTAACAATTGCAAAAAACTTATTGCAATATCAACTACATAGCTACCATTAAAATCATTTAACGCTCTTTACAATCAAAAATAGCAAAAAATCATCTGGTCCTACCAGAAATTTTAATTATTACACAATAAAATGCGGTAGTATATTTTTCAACTGGAATAAGAATACTTACATCTAATTTATGGCTCTACTGATACAAACAATAAAAAACAATCTTAATGTGATTCAACATATACAACTTGCAGACAACCCTGGGTGACATGAACTGGGAACTGGCGAGTTAAATTACCATTTTATTTTTAATTAGCTGGGCGACATCAACTATCAAGGCTGGATCGGTTGTGAGTATGCACCACTGAACTCGACCGAAGAAGGCATGGACTGGCTCAAAACATATAAGCAAATTTAATTTATTTAACAGAAAAAGGTTATCACTATGAGTTGTATTGGCTTTATTGGCATTGGAATAATGGGGCAACCCATGGCTAAAAATCTATTAGCGGCAGGCCACAGCTTAGTATTATCAAAGCATTATAAAATACCTCCTTCAGACCTATTGGGCGAGAACACTACTGTCTTTGCAACACCTAAAGATGTAGCGCAAAACTCAGATATTATTATTACAATGGTGCCAGATACCCCTCACGTTCAGGAGGTACTCTTTGGTGACCAAGGTGTAGCGCACGGTTTATCAGCAGGCAAAATTGTTATCGATATGAGCTCTATTTGTCCTATCGCAACCAAAGACATTGCCGCAAAAATTAAGCAAACTGGCGCTGATTATTTGGATGCACCGGTATCTGGTGGCGAAGTCGGTGCGAAAGCGGGCAGCCTGACAATTATGGTCGGCGGTTCTCAAACAGCGTTTAATACAGCACTACCTTTATTTGAAATCATGGGCGCAAATATTACACTCGTTGGTGATAGCGGCGCAGGCCAAACCTGTAAAGTAGCGAATCAAATTATTGTTGCACTCAATATCGAAGCAGTCAGCGAAGCCTTATTATTTGCGTCGAAAGCTGGAGCGGACCCTGCAAAAGTACGCGAGGCATTAATGGGCGGCTTTGCCTCTTCAAAAATTTTAGAGGTACATGGCGAACGTATGATTAAAGGAACATTTGACCCCGGCTTTAAAATCAAACTGCATCAAAAAGATTTAAACCTAGCCTTAAGTGGTGCACGCGCGCTTAACATCAGCCTACCCAATACTGCTACAGCACAAGAGCTATATAATTCTTGTGCTGCATTAGGTGGTGAAGAATGGGATCACTCCGCAATGGTCAAAGCACTAGAGTCTATGGCAAATCACTCTATACGCGATAAATAGCAACCATTAAAAACTCCAGATTAATGAGTTTTCTCTATGAACTTATTAAATAGATAATAGAAAACAGCGGCTAGACATGGATAGTCTATTCAAACAAAAAATAACTTTGCGCTTCTTACACGCCCTTAATGATCTCTCTCTCAATCAAACCTAGCCTGTCTTGTCCCCAAACAACGAAGTCACCTAATTTAAAAACAGGCACACCCCAATAACCTAAGGCCAGCATTTCTTCTACATTTGATTGCACTTCTTCACGCCAACCTTGCTTAGCTAGTAATGTTTTTGCAATAGACCAATCTAGGCCACAACGTTCAATAATTATTTTTAACCCTACATCGGTATCGGCACGAACGCCCTCTGCATTAACGCCTTTTGCAAAGCTTATCAAATACTCAACAAGTTTATTATTTTCTCGTGCGTAATCGAGCAGCGCATAGCAACGCTCAACAGCTGGGCCTAACGGGTCTGCGACAAAACCATAATCTATATCTAATTTTTCGGCCTCACGTTTTGTATCAAGAAAGATTGCCATTTTTTTGGTTTCTGGCACATTCATATTACGCATCATCATCGGCAATACGGGTTTAATTATCAGCGGAATTCGATAATAAGATGCTAGTTGGTGAGCCCGCAATAAACCTAGATAAGAATAAGGGCTACGCGCCGACCAGAAAATCTCCAAAGGCTTGAGCTCTAAGGGTTCATTTGCAGGTTTGCCATAACAAAAAGGGAAATACGTACGATTAAAATACACGGCATCATTTGCTTTGTGTGCAAGCCCTAAATGCATTAACCGTTTTTCTAAATGATCGAGCCGATCGAGCCCCCAATACCACTCACCACCGTAGAATATACTCGCCGACAAATAATGACCCAGCAATTTCAAACGAGATTGATTTTGCTCAAGTTGTCGCTGTGGTAGTAACTTTGATGTGGCGCTTATTGCTTTTTGGTGCCAAAGTTCATACAAAATTTCCTCTGCACACTCTACATAATGCTCGCCTTTTTCTGCATCTAATAAGTTTATCGCGGCCTCTTTTACAGCCTCATGGGACGGTGGGCTTTTATTAACAATAAAGTCTAAGCCGTATAATACCGCTAACCGGTTTGCATCAACGACTGCATTTGCAAACCATTTTTCGGGTTCAAGATACATATCTTCTTGCAGATTTAATACAGTCTTAAAAGAGGCCTCTACTCTAAAGCGTACTAAAAATTCTTTTAAGACTTGCACTAATAAATAACTATAAGGGTCATCAGCACGAATAAATATTTCAAGCTGATGCGGGCGCTTAGCAAGCTTGCGTTTAAGCTCCCAATACTTTCTTTTTGATACCTTTACAAAGCTGCTCGAATACAGTCGGGCAAAGTAAGGCATAATCATTTTTTTCATTTAATCAAGCGTTACCTTAGTTATAAATTCGTCTGTATCAATCACCACCCTACCTGCATCCGTCGGAGATAAGCTATTCCAAGTATCATCTATAGCTAATGCTTCGCCGATTAAATTAATGACACTATCATTTTTTATTTCCTTCCTCTCTTGAGTGCGCGCGATAAAAACAAGCGATGCAGAAAACTCGACAGGTTTACTGGCATCTATTTTCTTAAACAGAAAGCGAAATTCATTATCGCCCAATTTGATATCTTGTAATTGAAGCGTAGAGTAATAAGGTTCGACACCGATGGCGGCCTCTACCCCATTGATAGTCAAATTAAAGGTCTTGGCATTACCCACCGAAAAATACAGCGCATAGACATTTTTTAACTTAAGCAGCTCACGGAGTTGAGCAGGAGAGGGGTGAGTAAAATGTGGCTCAACCTGAAATCCCTTTTCTGTCTTTACAAAAGAATAGTCCCAATCCTCCCATCTATCCTCATAGCCTTTAAATATTGCCTTTCGGGACCATTGGTAGATCCCATCTTCTACGCTAAAGTTTTCGTCTCTCTGCTTTATTATGTCTGCATTATTGATATGGTTATCAATAAACCACTGGACATATTCTGCGCGGAGATCCTCCCTATTCGCTGTGGGGGTTTTATGTAGATATATATCCGATTCAATATAGTGCTCAGAATATATTAATGCGATTCTCTCTCTCTTATCCTCACTTGCAGCAATTTTTAACTCTTCGATAAAGCCTTTAAATTCATCCACATGCTGCTCGGCACGCCCTATTAACGAGACCATAAACACTCCCAATAGCACTAAAATTTTCATACTTATTCCTTTTACTTTCACTCGATTATATAAGCCAGCGTTGATATAGGTAAAGATAGTTACCTTATTTCATATAATCGGGATCAAACTCAATACGAATAAACTTGACTGACTAGTCAAGAATACCTATGATGCCCGTCTGGTAAATTGAGAAGCAGTAAAATGGCAGTCACCAAGACGAGAGATAGATTAGTCGAAATCGCTATCGAAATGATATGGAAGAACAGTTATAGCTCTGTCAGCGTGGATGATATTTGTAGATCAGCAGATGTACGTAAAGGTAGTTTTTACCATTACTTTAAATCTAAAGCAGAATTAGCCGTAGTGGCCATGGAGCAGCATTATCAAAAGGCACAAGTCGACTTTGATCATGTTTTTTCTCCCACTAATGCACCACTGGAGCGCTTTGAAAAGTATGTTGAGCTCGCTTTAAATAAGCAAAAACAAGCGATCAAAAATTATGGTCATGTATGCGGCTGCCCCTTTGCCTCTATAGGCTCAGAGATGGCGAGCCAAGACAACCTTATTCGAGAAAAAGCCGATGAAGTCTTTCGCCGTCACCAACGTTATTACGAAAGCACTCTAAGAGATATGGTCGCTGAAGGCCTGTTACCCGAAGATACCGATATTATTGCTAGAGCTGGAGAGATATCTAGCTATGTTTGCGGTCAAATGATGATGGCAAGAGTACAGAACTCGCTTGAACCCCTAGAGCGAGACTTAAAGATCGGTCTATTTCGCATACTAGGCATTGACTCAAAGCATCTCAATGCCAGTTAACCCAACAACAAATATTACCGTAGCTTAATTATTGCATACTGATTAAATGCCCTTTTTAAGCAGGAAATTGACCGACCAGTCAATCAAATATATTTAATGAATGGAGAAGGTAATGCCCTCACCAAACAGTCACAAAAGACCCTTTATTAAAGCAGCCATCTTTGCTGTACTAGCCGTTACTGGCACAGGTATTTATATCGATCGACACAATGCAGAGGCTGATACACCAACTGTACAAGCACCTCAGGCCTTGCCCGTTAATGTAGAGGTTGTGAAAACAGCACCGATACAGTTATGGAAAGGGTTCTCTGCACGCATGACTGCCGTTGACTTTGCCGAAATTCGCCCACAAGTAAGCGGGAACCTAACCGAGGTTCGCTTCGAAGGCGGAGAAGAGGTTACCAAGGGGGAGATTTTATTTGTCATTGACCCACGGCCTTATCAAGCCGCTGTAAAGCAAGCAAAGGCAGAGTTAGACTCAGCAGAGAATGATGCTAGACATACGCAAAGAGAGCTTGAGCGCGCAGAGGGGCTTGTTAAAATACAATCTATTTCAGAGCGAATTTATGACGAACGTGAAAACGCCGCTATTATCGCTAAAACTAATGTTGAAGCCGCTAAAGCTCGATTAATCCAAGCACAAATTGACGTAGATCACGCATTTGTTAAAGCACCGATTACTGGCCGCACTAGCCGCGCTGAAATTACCGCTGGCAATGTGGTCGAAGCCGGAGCTAATGCACCTGTACTCACATCCATTATTTCAAGCAATGGTATTTACGCTGATTTTGAAGTCGACGAGCAAACCTATTTAACCCATATACGTGCAGTTGCTAAAGACCGAACAGCCGAAAAAACCATTCCTGTAAAACTATCACTTGGGAATGGAGAATTTCTTTACGAAGGGTATATTCATAGTTTTGATAATCGCATCAATACCGCATCGGGTACCATTCGTGCACGTGCTTACTTTACCAATGACGATAACGCCTTACTACCGGGTATGTTTGGTAAATTACAGCTAGCCAGTGCTATTCAACAAGAACATATCGTCATTGATGAAAAAGCGATTGGCACAAACCAAGATCGTAAATTTGTTTATATCGTCGACGATAACAGCAAAGTGGCTTACCGAGAGGTTACACTAGGCGATAGCTTGGACAACAAACGCATTATTACCAAAGGCTTACAAGATGGCGACACGGTAATTACCGAAGGCTTAATACGTATGCGTCCAGGCATTCTTGTAAAACCCACTGTTAAAGAAGCACCCCAAGTATCCAGCATACACAAAGATACGATCACTGTTACGCAAACTAACTAAACTCAGCCTTCAAGAAAAAACCTATGAATATCTCTAACTATTTTATTGATAGACCTATCTTTGCGTCTGTACTTTCTATCTTAATTTTTATGGCGGGGTGCTTGGCAATGTTCTCATTGCCAATTGCAGAGTACCCCGAAGTCTCGCCGCCATCTATTGTTGTTAGTGCGCGATTTCCCGGTGCAAACCCTGCAGTCATTGCAGAAACCGTTGCCACACCACTAGAAGAGCAAATCAACGGCACTGAAAACATGTTGTACATGAATTCACTGGCCACTTCCGATGGCAATATGCAATTACGGGTTACTTTTGCCATTGGCACCGATCCCGATTTAGCACAACAGCTAATACAAAACCGTGTTTCGCAAGCACTACCACGACTCCCCGAACTCACTAGAGATTTGGGCGTAACCGTTACAAAAAGCTCGCCCGCTTTAACCATGGTTGTGCATTTGCGCTCACCTAACAATACCTACGACATGCTTTATCTGCGCAACTACGCCACATTAAATATACGCGATGAATTAGCGAAAATTAAAGGTGTTGGTGAGGCACGCCTATTTGGCTCCGGCGACTACGCGATGCGTGTATGGTTAAACCCAGATCGTATTGCAGAGCGAGACCTAAACCCCTCAGAAGTTGTTGCCTCAATACGCCGACAAAATATTCAAGTGGCTGCTGGCGTTATAGGTGGGCCACCTTACGATGACAGTGTAGAGCTGCAATTACCAATCAACATTAAAGGCCGCCTACAAAGCAAAGAAGAATTCGAAAATATTATTATTAAACGCGATACAAATGGTGTTATTACCCGTTTGTCTGACGTGGCGCGTGTAGAGCTTGATGCACAAACCTACTCTCTGCGATCAATGCTAAACAACCAACAGGCCGTGGCTATACCTATTTTTGCATCGCCCGGTGCTAATGCTTTAAATATTTCTAGCGATGTTCGCAAAACGATGGCGCGCCTCAAAGAGACTATGCCAAACGACGTTGATTTTTCGATTGTGTATGACCCCACTGTCTTTGTTAGGGATTCTATTAAAACAGTGGTTACAACATTATTTGAAGCTGTTGCATTAGTCGTGCTTGTGGTGATTATTTTTCTCCAAACATGGCGCGCATCAATTATTCCTTTATTAGCAGTTCCAGTTTCGATCGTTGGTACGTTTGCCTTTATGTCACTGTTTGGCTTTTCGATTAATGTGCTTTCATTATTTGGATTGATACTCGCCATTGGTATTGTTGTCGATGACGCCATTGTGGTTGTCGAAAATGTTGAACGCAATGTAGAACAAGGAAAATCTCCACGCGACGCAACCATACAGGCAATGAAAGAGGTCACAGGCCCCATTATTGCGACCTCACTGGTGCTCGCAGGCGTATTTATCCCCATTGCATTTGTTAGCGGGCTTACCGGGCAGTTTTATCAACAATTTGCATTAACTATTGCAATTGCCACCTTTATTTCGACCTTCAACTCTTTAACACTAAGCCCTGCAATGGCAGCATTATTACTAAAACCAAAGAGCGAACAAAAAGACTGGTTAACAAAAACCATGAACTTTTTATTTGGCCGCTTCTTTGGTTTATTTAATCGGATCTTTGCCCGAGGCCAAACCAGCTACGCTAAAAAAGTGGGTATTTTCACACGCCGCAAAGCAATTATGATGGGAGCGTTTGCCATTCTTGTTGGCTTTACTGCCTATAGTTTTCAAATTGTGCCAAAGGGTTTTGTTCCAGCACAAGACAAAGGTTATCTAGTCAGCTTTGCACAACTGCCTCCAGGCGCAACACTTGAGCGTACCGAAGAAGTATTACGCAAAATGGCGGATATCGCTCTGCAACAAGACGGTGTTGCAGGCGCAGTACAATTTCCTGGCTTGTCTATTAATGGTTTTGTTAATGCACCGGCATCTGGCATTGTATTTGTCACGTTAGATGACTTTGATACGCGTACAACACCTGAGAAAAATGGCTTTGCTATTGCACAGGCACTACAAGCCAAATTTAGTGGTATCGATGAAGCCTTTATTGCTATATTCCCTGCACCACCGGTTCGCGGCTTAGGTAATGTTGGTGGTTTTAAACTGCAAATTCAAGACCGCACAGACCAAGGTTATGAAGCATTGGATAATGCCGTCAAAGATGTTCTAACAAAAGCGAATGCAGACCCAGCTTTGACACGCGCTTTTTCCAACTACAATATTAATTACCCGCAACTATTTGCCAACGTAGATCGTACCAAGGCCGAACAACTTGGGATTCCTATCGACGAGCTTTTCCGCACGATGCAAATTTATTTAGGCTCGATGTACGTCAATGACTTTAATCAGTTTGGCAGAACCTATCAGGTTATCGCACAGGCCGACACCTCTTTTCGTGCAAAACCTGCCGATATTTTATCGCTACAAACACGTAACTTAGATGGGCAAATGGTCCCTCTTGGATCTAGTGTAAGCATAGAAGAAAGCTTTGGGCCAGAGATAGCCTCTCGTTATAATGCCTATCGCTCGGCGGATATAAATGGTGATGCGGCACCGGGGTATTCGTCGGGTCAGGCACAAGTGGCTATCACCAAAATACTCAACGAGACGTTGCCACCGGGTATTGATTTCGAATGGACAGAATTAACCTATCAGCAAATTTTAGCCGGTGATACTGCAATATTTATTTTTCCGCTATGCCTGTTTCTTGTCTTTCTTGTTCTAGCAGCACAATACGAAAGCTTAACATTACCCTTGGCGGTTATTTTAATTGTGCCCATGGCTATTTTATCGGCGATGTTGGGTCTTTATATTTCGGGTGAAAATAATAATATTTTCACACAAATTGCATTATTTGTACTCGCAGGGCTCGCCTCTAAAAATGCTATTTTAATCGTGGAGTTCGCTCGCGAGTTAGAGCGACAAGGTAAAGATATAGTTACAGCAGCAGTTGAAGCCTCTCGTTTGCGCTTACGTCCAATACTGATGACATCCATTGCGTTTATCATGGGCGTACTACCTTTAGTTGTGGGTGAAGGTGCCGGGGCAGAAATGCGTCAAGCAATTGGGATTGCCGTTTTTTATGGCATGATAGGCGTCACTGTTTTTGGTTTAATTTTTACACCCGTTTTTTATGTGCTATTGCGCAAGATAGAAGCCTCGCTGCGAGGCACTAAACAGCAGGAACAGACATAATGAAAGCTATTTTTATGAGCGGTATTATTTTCGCCATTACCGCCTGCAGCACAAATACAAGCTTACCCGAGCCCCAAAAAGTTGATCAATGGACATCACCAAAGCATCAAAATATTGAGCACACAAATGCTGAAAATTTAAAAAACTGGTGGACACATTTTAGCGATGAAACATTAAACCAACTCATTGAAAAGATGCTTGTTAGCAGCCCTGACCGCAATATTGCTGAGGCTCGCATTGCCGAGGCAAGAGGTTTACGCAGAAACACCCGCTCCTTTTTGTTCCCTCAGTTAGGTGGCCGCGCCGATGTGAGTAGAGAAGATTTTGGATTTGTGGCTCCAGGTAACTTTTCAGAGTCACTATTTGATGCGTCTTTTGAGATTGATGTTTTTGGCAAAAACAAAAAAAACCTAAGCGCAGCAGACTCGCGTATTTTGGCATTACAAAATGAGTATCACGATACCACTGTCAGCTTAATTGCTGAGGTCGCGCGCGCCTACATTGATTATCGGGGCTTTGCTAAACAAGCATCAATTGCCCAAAAAAACCTCAATACACAAAAGAAAACACTGGAGCTTATTCGCACACAAAGAGAGTTAGGAGAATCTACACGCCTAGATGAAGAGCGGGCTAAAAGTTTAGTTAACACAACCCAATCATCGATCCCAGATTTTACACGACTCACCAACAATGCACGTCTACGCTTAAGTGTTTTGACTGGAGAAACACCTAGCGATTTACTCACCTTGTTATCGACCCCTAGAGACATACCCCATTTAACAGCAAACCCTTTACTGTTATCCCCCTCTCAAGTATTACTATTGAGGCCTGATATCCGTGCAGCGTCGGCAAATTTATCGGAGAATACAGCTCTAAAACAATCTGTAACTGCTGAGCTATGGCCGAGTTTTACCATCAGTGGTTTTTTTGGTGAAACCGAAGGGGCTTTTACATCGCCTACAAGAGTATGGAATGTAACCTTAGGTACCGCGATTAATTTAATTGACTTTGGCCGCATTGAGGGACGTATAGATGCCGCAAAAGCGAGAGAGCGAGTTGCCTACGAACAGTATCGACTTACGATTCTTAATGCTATAACCGAGGTAGAAACAGCACTTAACGACTATTCTTATATAGATACTCAAAGAGCATCGCTACAACGTGCCTACGACAATGCAAATAAGGCTCTGGAGTTATCTCAAAGTTTATACCAAGAAGGGGAGATATCGTTTTTAGACATACTCGATGCACAACGCACTGTGAACGAAGCCGACTCTGCATTAGTCACCTCAGAAGTCGCACAGGCAGAGAGTATTATTAGTCTATACAAATCCTTAGGAATTTATTAGTTAACAAAGCAATAAAGTTTTTTAGCTTTTGGTTGGGAGCAGGTTAAATATGACTCTTTAGCATTAGGGGGTAATATTTGAGAAGAGTGAGTTACATACCGCTACAATGAATAGTGTATACCGATACTTTTTAAGTAGTCATCGAGTTCATGCCATTATCCTTATCTACTCCTTTAATAAGGCATTAATCTTTTAGTATTTTTAACTTAGAAGAACGATAAGGCTCAAAAAGCTTGCATGTAAATCATCCATAACTACTATTTCTTAGAATGTATTACCTTTCTTATCAGCTTTAGAATATATTTCCACCCATCAACAATAATATGCATTTTTTTAGAAATATAAAAAAATGCAGATTTGCCAGTACTAGTAGTATAACTATCTTTGTCTTCGTATAAGTCAGATACTTTTGACTCATCAATCAGTTTCAACGCACAAAAGATAGGCCGCATTAGACGATTCAAAAGATTGGAACGACTACTAGTCGTAAAAGCAGCAGCATAATCAATCATAAATAATTTGTTATTACTTATGATAATATTTTTCATTCGCACATCGTTATGAGTCACACCCGAAGCATGTATTTCCTTCAATAGCTCTCTGAGCGCGCCAGACAGCTCCCTAGAGCTTTGAAAGTCTTTCTTCGTGGGGTGTACCCCCTCGACAAGCTCCATAACAAAGCCGTTTTGGCCATAGCGGCCCAAAAATTTAGGCACGCCGCTAACACTATTTAAACGCATGAGTGCTTTAATTTCTCTATTGAGTAATAGGCGACAGAAGGTTGCACGTAACAAAAAAGGAGAGTGACTAAAGTCTTTTACAATAACAGGCGTATTTGTCGGCCCGCATAGCTGAACATAAACACTCGCTTTTAAATAAGCACTACAACCCTGTAGCACTTTAAGCTTTTTGCAGTCTTGACTTTGAAAAACGCTGGAATCCATATCGCTATTTACCAATATATTTTTACCCCCTAATACTCTAAGCTATTGCTATAAAAAGCACAGCACTACGACTTGTTTATAGTGACTATAAACATATTCGATTCTTATTAGATTAGATGATTAAAGGGCAGAAAAGGTTACGGCGTCTATTATAGACTAATTTATTACAGAAGGAAGTGATTGGCAGCTATTTTTAATAAATATTATTAGATACGTTACTTAGTTAGGAATTCTTCAAACTCTACCGCCTTAACTGGGCGACTAAAAAGATAACCCTGTGCTGACCCACAACTTGTATCTCTAAAGTGGGCGAATTGCTGATCTGTCTCTATGCCCTCGACTGTTAGTTCTAAATGAAGGCTATTTGCGAGAGAGATTATACTATTAGTAATATGGATATCCTCGCTATTATCTGGGATATTTTCGACAAAGCTTTTATCTATTTTTAATCGGTTAAGTTTTAATTTTCTCAAGTAGCTAATGGAAGAATAGCCTGTACCAAAATCATCAATGGCTAAAGATATTCCTAAACGATTAAGCTCTAGCATTGATTTTATTGATGACTCAACATCAGACATAATAGATGTCTCTGTTAATTCGAGCTCTATAAGGTGGGGAGCAATATCAAATTCTTTTAAAATAAAAGCGACCATTGTTGTAAAGTTTTCTTTTTTTAATTGTTCTGCCGACATATTGATGGATAGAGGAATAGGAGAAAACCCAGCATCTCGCCAGAGTTTAATTTGCATGCAAGCTTGGCGAAATACCCACATACCAATAGGCTCAATGAGGCCTGTCTCTTCGGCAATAGGAATAAAATCACTCGGTGCAACATCACCTACCTCAAGGCTATTCCATCGCAACAATGCCTCAGCCCCTTTAACCTCTTGGGTTTGCATATCGACAATAGGTTGATACACCAAGGAAAGCTCACCATTATCCATAGCACTGCGTAGGTATGCACGCACAAAAGATTTATTTTTAGCTGAAGAATCAATCTCTGGAGAAAAGAATTTAAACTTATTTTTACCTTCGTTCTTAGCGAAATACATCGCCGTATCGGCGTTTTTAATAAGCTGCTCACTATCGACTCCGTCGACCGGATAAATAGCAACACCAACACTGACACTGATATGTAAATCTTTATTCGCAATGAAAAATGGACTCTGCATAGCCATAGTAATACGCTCGGCTAATGCCCACACCCAGTCTTCGTTTTTGGGCGTTCTCGCCACAACAATAAATTCATCACCAGCAATTCGGGCAAGCGTATCTCCACCGCGCAATGTAGTCTCTAAGCGCTTAGCGATTGCGATCAATAATTCATCGCCGGCATGGTGACCATAAGTATCATTAACCGGCTTAAAATTATCGACATCAATAAATAACACCGCAGCAATGCTATTGTGCCTTTGCGCATTAAATAATGTGTTTTCTAATCGATCTAACAACAGGTCTCTATTTGGCAGGTTGGTTAGGCTATCGTAAAACGCTAGCTTCTTGATTTCGCCTTCTGCTTTTAAGCGGAGCCGGTTCTCTATTTTTAGGTATTTTAAATTGCGCCACAAAATAGCAATCAATGCTAACGATGCAACCATGAGTAATGAAAACAGCTCATCAAGCTCCCAGCTTTCATGGCTACGGCTAAACTCATACAAAGCTTCAAAAAGGTCGCCCTCAGCCGCAATCACAGTGGCTAAAAAAGCAACACAAAAGATAATAAAGACCTCGACATGGAGACGAGATCTACGCCTGATAAATTGTTTGAGCCTGAGAAGCCTTCTTCTTTGTTCCATAAACCAATACAGCAGAGTTTGACGAACTGAGAGAAACGTAATGACGGCAAATAACTTATAGCTATGATTATTTCTATATTGCCTAGAATATCACCAACTGCACATCCATTACTTGAGAATAGACTATGATCAATATATATGCAATAAACAGAAAAGTTTTATAAATTAATAACTTAACGGCATAATTATTTATGACTAAATAGAAGAAAACAACCCAATAACCATAATAAATACGCGGTCATTAGCACTAAAAGGGTTTGTTTATTTTATACGCGCAAATAATTATAATGCTTTACTTACATTTCATGCCCCTACTTAGCATGAGCTAAGTTATCTCACCCAACTCTTAAACAGGAAAACACTATGCCTAGAGCAAGCGCACGACATATATTGGTTGAAACAGAAGAAAAGTGCTTAGCGCTTAAACAAGAGATCGAAAATGGAAAAGCCTTTACCGATGTAGCAAAGGAACATTCTAGCTGCCCATCTGGCTCTAGCGGGGGTGAACTCGGTGAGTTTGGCCAAGGTCAAATGGTCCCTGAATTCGATAAAGTGGTATTTAACGACGCGTTAAATACTGTCCATGGCCCGGTTAAAACCCAGTTTGGCTACCATTTGCTTGAGGTGACGAGTCGCTCCGAATAGCAACTGACTTTGGCATTACTGGGCTTTTAGCCTTGTAATGCTGCTTTATTCATTAGGCCTATAAAATATGACGTTAGAAAACTTAAAATCACAATTCCACAAAGACCCAACATCGATAGAATTTGCAGATATCATTGCGCTAATTAGTGAGTTATATGATTATACCCCGACTCGTTTTAGTAATGGTAAAGAGGGTGATACGGTTATTAACGAGGCCGGCAGTAACGAAGGCTCTTGCAAAATATTTGCATTCGCAAAGCTAAATAGTTTTTCTGAAGAGGAAACACTTGCTTGCTTTGGGAGCTTTTACCGCAGCGACGTACTCAATAACCCAACGGGTAATGACCACGCCAATATTCGCTCATTTATGAAGTACGGCTGGGCCGGCATTAGTTTTGCCCAACAGGCTCTAGCCCCTAAAAATAGATAACATAAAATTACTGATCAACATCATCCACATCTGCTTGCCCAGAAATGCGACGACGGATGTGGGACCAAGACATACCGATTGCCAAAACAAAGGCACATATAACTAGCACAATATAGACAAATACTTGGCTACCTAAGCTAACAAGATTAAAATCAATTGCCAGCCACACAAAACACGCCAGTAACGCAACCACTAAACTCACGCCAATAACGCCTAGCGAGCGCATCGTTGCACGCAAAAATATTAGCCAGCCAATAACCAGTGCAATACCTGCAATGAGTAATAATGGCAAACTGCTGTCACCTTTATTAACTACCCAGTGATAATAAGAATAACCCGACGGGTTAAATGTTGCGAAGACTAAACAGGTCGAGGCAATAAAACGTACAAAAACACCAGATAACTTAAATGCCGGATTCATAATTTATTTTTTATTCCTAGTTAGGTTCATACAAGTAAGCCTTTATGAATATTACGCTGAGCTCACTTTTTATTGAGTTAGTTTGTCAGTTTTCTTGAACTGAATCAATCAATCCTGTTTACTGAAAATACGCTTACGAGCCTCTGAACAATTTTTCAGTGAGGGAGAGAAGCTGTTTGAGGCAAAAACAGAAGACAATAGTGAACTATTGGTGAAATTTCAATGACTTCCGCTCCTTCTCACACCAATTACTTACTCCCATACAGGCAACAAAAGAGCAGCTTATTTAGGTAAGAAAAATTCACTCACAACTTATTATAGGTTCCTTAACAAAGAGTAAACCATCCACTTCTCGGGTACATTTCACTGTATAGTAACCATTCACTACAAACAGCAAACAACTAAGCATGCAAACAGATTATACAAACCTCACACCGGATGTTGTTATTAATGCCATAGAGAGTACGGGCTATTGGAGTGACTCACGGATATTGGCCCTCAACAGTTATGAGAACCGTGTATACCAAATAGGCATAGAAGAAGCCAAATCAGACAATACAGAAAACCATAGTTTACCAAGAGACAACTCGGGCAGGCTCTCGCCGGTGATCGCAAAATTTTATCGCCCTAATCGCTGGAGTGATAAGCAAATTATTGAAGAGCACCAGTTTACCCAGCAACTCTTGGATTTAGATATTCCCGTTGTACCACCGCTTCAATTTGCACAAAAAACATTGCTCGAATACGAGGGCTATCGCTTTTCGGTCTACCCAAGGCGCGGAGGGCATGCACCAGAGCTAGACAACGGTGACCACCTCGAAATCATTGGTCGTTTTATGGGGCGCATTCACAATGTTAGCCAACACCAACCCTTTAAACATCGCCCAAGTGTCAGTATTCAAAGCTACGCTATCGATAGCCGCAACTTCCTATTGGAACATAATTTTATCCCTAAGGATTTAATTCCTGCCTACGAGACAACAACACGAGATATTATCGAACATATATCCAATGTTTTTGACAAAACCACGTATAAAACTATTGGCTTACATGGCGATTGCCACCCCGGTAATATTTTATGGCGTGATGATCATGCGCACTTTGTCGATTTCGACGATGCTCGTAATGGGCCTGCAATTCAAGACCTTTGGATGTTGCTCTCTGGTGATTATTCTCAACGATGTTTGCAAATAGCTGACATTTTAGAAGGTTATACGGATTTTTGTGATTTTGACCCAGCAGAGCTTAATCTCATTGAGCCATTACGCGCTATGCGCCTACTCCACTATGCGGCTTGGCTTGCAAGACGCTGGGATGATCTTGCCTTCCCTCATAATTTTCCATGGTTTAATACTGAACGTTATTGGGCGGAACATATCTTATCTTTGAGAGAGCAATTTGCAATATTAAATGAGCCGGTTATTAGGTGGCTGTAAAAAGTCAGGGAATTTAAAACTAGCCTAAAGATAAGTCGTCATCTATCCATAAAAATAGTGGCAATGATTCAGTGGGCGATAATATACTATCAGTCGAATAGCCGATGTTATCGAACAATAACCTTATCCAGTCAAACGTACACAGCGAGAGAAGCAATGCCAAACCAAGACAACGTATGGGATATGATAAGAAAAACCTCCGAGGAGCAAGCGGCTAAAGAGCCAATACTTGCCAGCTTTTTACATGCTACGGTACTTAATCATAATTCATTAGAAGATGCCTTGAGTTTTCATTTAGCCAATAAGCTCGATAGCCCAGCAGCACCTGCATTGTTAATTCGTGAAATGATCGAAGAAGCACTCGACGCTTCAAGCCAAATTAGCGAGGCAGTGCGGGCCGATATTATTGCCACCTATGAGCGTGACTCAGCTTGCGACTGCGTATCGACACCATTACTATTTTACAAAGGCTTTCATGCGCTACAAGCTTATCGTGTAGCCAATTGGTTATGGAATGATAAACGTCATCATATTGCTCTGTTTTTACAAAATCATATCTCTACTGCCTTTAGTATTGATATTCACCCCGCGGCTAAAATTGGCAAAGGTATTATGCTGGATCACGGCTCGGGCATTGTCATTGGTGAAACAGCCGTGGTTGATGACAACGTTTCTATTATGCAATCGGTTACCTTAGGTGGTACGGGTAAAGATAGCGGAGATCGCCATCCTAAGATACGTAAGGGGGTTTTAATCGGTGCCGGCTCCAAGATTTTAGGGAATATAGAAATCGGGGAAGGTGTACATATTATTTCGGGCAGTGTGGTATTAAAAGACATACCGCCTCATAAAGTCATCGCTGGTGTACCAGCGAGTATTATTGGTGATGCATTAGTTCAACAACCTGCACTTGATATGCGCCAGGACTTAAGCTGCAAGCATTAAAGAGTGACACTAAAGAATTGCATTAAAAAGCTAAACAGTAAAGCTTAGCACTTGGCTTATATCGGCTTTTTTTTCTAAGATCATAAGTAGGCGATCAATCCCTAGGGCAACACCTGCGCACTCGGGCATTCCCGCAGCTAATGCGGCGACTAATTTTTTATCGTAGGGCACTAGGGGTAAATTATTATTTTCTCTGTAAGCTACATCAGCGTCAAAACGCTTTTTTTGCTCGCAGGCATCGGTTAATTCAAAATACCCATTGGCTAATTCCATACCTTGTAAATAAACCTCAAAACGCCTCGCAATAAGTTGGCCCTGTTCATTTTTACCAAGCTTTGCAAGTGCTGCTTGTTCAACAGGATAGTTATATACCAACAAAAAATCCTTTGCGATCTGTGGTTCAATGCAATGGGTCATTAACAAGTCAAAACAAGTCGATTTATCAGGCAATTCAAAATCAATCGTCATGTTTTCTCTAACGAGTTTTTTTAAACGATCCAACGAAACTGCATGAGGGTCAATATCAAGATATTGTAAATACAAACTACGGTAGCTAATTTTTTGAGGATCGACAGAGGGCAGCAATAGAGTAATAAGCTTTTCAAGCTCCTCCATTAATTGATGCTCATCCCAGCCTACGCGATACCACTCTAGCAATGTAAATTCAGGATTATGCTTTTCACCTTGCTCACCCTGCCTAAAAGCCTTAGCCAAAGAGTAAACATCGCCACTACCACTTGCCAGCAAACGCTTTAAAAAGAATTCTGGGGATGTCTGCAAATAGCAGTATCGATTAGAAAGTGTTGTAGTTAGGCTTTCGATAAAAGGGTCGACGGTCGCAAAGGGGCTAACAATAGGCGTTTCGACCTCGAGCACATGACGTGTAGAAAAGAAGTCTCGGATAAAACGATAGAGGCTAGCACGCGCTTTAAGCGCCTCTATATTGGCACTGGGTTGCCAGAAATTATCTTCACTCATGACTATCTGCTCACTATTACCTACAGCGGGTTACCCCATCTATAATGCCAATAAAAAAGGCTCACCAGTACCGGCGAGCCTTTTTATCGCTTTGAGAATTAAACATAACAAAGCGCATGATATGTTGCGGTATTATTTACCACCGCGCCCTAAGTATTCAGCTGTACGTGTATCGACACGGATAACCTCTCCCTCTGATAAAAACAGAGGTACCTTAATCACAGCTCCCGTTATGAGTGTTGCAGGCTTAGTACCACCATTGGCAGTATCGCCTTTCACACCGGGGTCTGTTTCGGTGATTTCTAGCTCGATATGATTAGGTGGATCTACTAATAACGGTGAATTATTGTACAAAGTCACCGTGTATTTTTCTTGTTCCTTCAACCATTTAACCGTATCGCCAACGGCCTTTTCATCTGCTTGAAACTGCTCGTAGCTCTCGGGTTCCATAAAATGCCAAAACTCGCCATCGCTATATAAATACTCTAAGTCGCGATCCATTACATCTGCAGCTTCTAAGGTTTCGCCCGACTTAAAGGTACGCTCCCAAACACGGCCTGTGGTAAGGTTGCGTAGTTTTACGCGATTAAATGCTTGACCCTTGCCAGGTTTAACAAATTCGTTATCCAAAATGGCGCAGGGGTCACCATCAAGTAATACTTTTATGCCGCTGCGCAACTCGTTGGTAGAATAATTAGCCATGGGTTCCTCTATTAGAATATATTGATTGTACAATTAGCTACAAAAAGGCCGCTATAAAAACCTAATGATACCTCGAACAGACATCCTTTTGCAGACCAAATCAACAATGAGTTGGCAACAACAGCTCACTAATGCCATTACTGACCCTAAAACTCTACTTAATAACCTAGAATTAGACGCATCATTACTACCCGCCGCCTATCTTGCCGCTAAACAATTTCCACTGCGTGTGCCTCAGTCATTTGTTGACAGAATGAAAATAGGAGACAGTAAAGACCCACTTTTACGCCAAGTGTTACCTATACAGGAAGAGCTGATATGCATTGATGGGTATTCTACCGACCCAATAAAAGAGCTCGCTTACACTCAAAAAGGGATTATTCAAAAATACCCAGGGCGCGTACTATTATTAGTCAATGGCCACTGCGCTATCAATTGCCGTTACTGCTTTAGAAGACACTTTCCATACGATGACAATCGACTCAATCGTAACGAGTGGCTACAGGTCATCAAAACTATCGCGGCCGATAACACGATAGAGGAGGTTATTTACTCGGGGGGTGACCCATTAGCCTCAAATGACAAGCAATTGTCTTGGTTAACCGAGCAAATATCGACGATACCCCATATCAAGCGCTTGCGTATTCATAGCCGACTGCCCGTTGTTATCCCGGAGCGCATTACCGACGAATGCCTATCTTGGCTCAGCAACAACAGCATGGATACTGTCTTTGTGTTGCACATCAATCATGCTAACGAAATCGATGAAAACCTTATTGGTGCGATAAACCGACTCCGAAAAGCAGGTATAACCGTACTCAATCAAACCGTTTTATTAAAAGGCATCAATAACTCTATTGAGACATTAAAAGCGCTTAGTGAGAATCTATTTTCAGCGGGTGTATTACCCTATTATCTACACTTATTTGACCCTGTCAGTGGCGGAGCACACTTTGACCTACCACTTGCAGAGGCTAAACAACTTCATGGCAAACTACGCAGCCTTTTACCTGGCTATTTAGTGCCGAAGCTGGTCAAAGATATCGAAGGCAAACCCTCAAAAACACCCGCTAGTGAAATACCTTAAAACAATATATCGACTATTATCTTATAGGAGGCACCCACAAAATAATTAATGACTGCCAGACCAATCAGACCAGATGTGCGTATACGTCTAAGGTAGGGGCCACTATCACTAAAGTTCTACGTAAAAGTCGACCCATACCCCTAAATACGCGCTATAATTAAATGACTAACTATTTATAGTATGAGCAACTAATAAAGCTGCCCATATGAACTAATAAATGTGACGCAAGTCATAAAAAAAACGCCTGTTAGTTCACGATATAGTTTCAATAGAATTAAGCAGGTATGATACCACGCCTTCACATCAACGAATTATTACCTTATGAGCTCTGCTACCGTTCCTTTTCGCCTACTGATCATTAATGACTCGCAGCAAGAGGCGCAACGTTTAACAAGCATGTTCCAAAACTCAGGAAACCCATGCCGAGCGCAGCATATAAATACCGAAGAAGCCTTTAATAAAACGCTTTCTGAGCAAAACTGGGACATAGTTATTGCCGACAACAATACTAATTCACTACCTCCCGTAGACGCCATTCGTACCATTCGTAAACATAACAGTGACTTGCCTGTCATTTTACTGAGTGACGACGATCAAAAACGGCCTGTTATTGATGGCTTAAAACTAGGCGCTTGCGATGTCGTTGAGCTAGACGACGATCAACATCTATTACTTGTAGTCAATAGAGAGCTAGAGAACAAAAAACAACGCAAACATGCACGTAACGCTGAGCGTAAAGCGCGGGAAATTGAGCAACTTAACCGACAATTACTCGACCGCTCCAAAGACGGTATCGCTTTTATGCAAGACGGCATGTTTATTTATGCTAACGAATCCTTTAGTAATATGTGCGGACATGATGGTCCCGATGAACTGGACTGTGTGCCGTTAATGGATATTGCTGTTTCCGAGGATCAAGATAAAATTAAAAAAACCCTGAAACAATTTTCTCTTAAGGGAGATTGCCAGTCTGACAATACACTAAGTTGTCACTTAAACAGCCCCAAAGGGGAAACTATTCCCCTAAACATAGAGCTGCAACATAGCCAGTTTGATGATGAAGCCTGTATACAATTATTTGTTAAAGGGCAAAATATTAGCGCTGACATGACGGCAACATCACCCTCTCAGGATGTCGTCGAGACGAGCGATGAAGCTAACGGCCTATTTACTAAGACCCAACTACATAACAAACTAACACAATTAATCAAATCCGATTCAGAGCAAGAAAAATCCCACGCCTTTTTCTATATCGATATTGACAAGTTTGAGGAAAAGGTAGAGTCCATTGTCGGTATCGATGGCGCCAACGATGTTTTAGCAACCATAGCCGAGTTCATTCAAAAGCACTGTAGCGAAGAGGACTATATTGCCAAAATTAGCGATGGAGTCTTTGCTGTCATTAGCAATGAAGTTCATTTAGAAAAGCTGCTCAATACGGGAAATATTATTGCCGAACATATTTGCGAACACTTCTTTGAGGTAAAAAGCAAAACACTCAAATTGACAGCGAGCATTGGTATTACACTCATTAATGAAACTAGCCTCGATGCCCAATCGGTTATCAAAGAAGCCACCCAAGCTATTTTATCTCTGCGCAAACAAAAAGATGACGGCTTAGGTAATGGTGCCAACTTCTTCCAACCAACAGAAGATAATCAAACTGTACTAATTAGCTCATTACAAAAAGCCTTAAAAGAAGATAAATTTAAATTACTATTTCAACCTATCATTAGTTTGCGTGGCGACGAAACAGAGCGCTATGAAGTATTACTAAGAATGATTGATGAGGAATCTAACGAGATTTCACCTAGCCACTTCATGCAAGCAGCAGCCAGCATGAACACCATTTCAAAAATTGATCGCTGGGTAACATTAGAAACCATCAAACACCTCAGTAATCGCGAAGGCGCGAAGGTACAATTAGTTACGACGCTGAGCCATCAAACTCTCTGTGACAAATCCTTTATTCCTTGGTTAAAAGTCGCTATTAAGGCAGCCAAAGTTAATCCTGCAGCGCTTATCTTTCAACTACAAGAAGCTGAAATCACCCAACACCTAACAGCGGCTAAAAAATTCTTTGGGGATTGCTCATCTATGGGTATAGAGCTATGTATTAACCAATTTGGCTGCGCGCTTGAACCTTTATCACTGCTTGAACACATTGATGTTGACCATATAAAAATTGATGGTTCATTCTCTATGGAGCTGCAAGAAAATTCGGAGAATAAAGAAGCGTTAGAAAACTTACTAAAAGAGCTACATAAGCAAAATAAAATAACAACCATCCCTCTCGTTGAAAATGCCAACATTATTTCAAAACTCTGGCAGATGGGCGCCCACTGTATTCAAGGCCACTACTTGCAACCACCTAGCGCTGCTATGGATTACGAATTTTCAGCCGAAGGGGCATAGAATCTGCTCTAATAGTCAGAGTAACCGATTTAGAGAACTGGCTTATCTTAACTAGCTTACTGTAAAAGGGATCTTATATGTTGGGTTCTTAACCCCAACATATATAGCAAGCCATCTAAGCCAACATAGTTAATAGAGTGCTCGGCAGATTCTTTAACCAAGGGTTTGGCTTTATAGGCAACCCCAAGACCCGCTACTGCTAGCATTGGCAAATCATTGGCCCCATCACCGACTGCAATCACCTGATCCAGCGCTATATTTTCTTTTGCCGCAATCATTTTTAACAGTTCTGCTTTTTTATCGCCATTAACAATTTCACTACTCACTTTTCCAGTAACTTTACCTTCTGCAATATCTAGTTCGTTAGCATAAACATAATCAATGCCCAATTTCTTTTGCAAAAATCGACCAAAGTAATCAAAACCACCGGATAATATCGCTGTTTTATAGCCTAGGCGATTTAAGCTAG
Organism: uncultured Pseudomonadales bacterium; assembly: GCA_947488935.1. Taxonomy (GTDB): domain Bacteria; phylum Pseudomonadota; class Gammaproteobacteria; order Pseudomonadales; family Cellvibrionaceae; genus CANLBN01. The sequence continues at coordinate 796,638 of CANLBN010000001.1, read as the reverse complement.
CAAATAATGTCTCTACTCCATCGGATAACACCAAACGTTCTGCTACTTTTTCAAGCACTGATTCATCGAGGCCCTCCAGTAGCGACATACGTTTAATAAAGCTTTGATTGAAGTTAAGGTTTCCCTGCATGGCAGATTCGGTGATTTCGGCGACCTGCTGACCTACGCCCGCCTCTTTTGCCAACTCATCAATAACCTCTGCCTGAATCAAGGTTGAATCCATATCAAAACAGGCAAGCCTTTTTTGCTTGCGCAATATATTGTCCGGCTGAATCGCCATATCAACACGATTTTCGGCCGCCAATTCAAGTAGGCAAGCCTTTAGGTCTGTTAAACACTTACGGTCACTCACCAGAATCGAGAGCTCATAGGCAAGCGGCATATGCTCATTACTTTGAATGGAGGTCGACATGAACACATCATCATTTAACGATTCTATCGAGCAAAGCAAACCATGGTTATTGTGCAACACCTCCACAACAGATGAGACAAAATCAGCCGCGATATCTTCTCCTATTAGCGTAATAACAAAAGGCTCTACTGGCTGCACTACCTCCATACTCCTATAATGCGCCAGTATTTTATACTCAGGATCACAAAGGCTTTGTCTCACCTGTACAATTAAAGATTCGAGCTCTTGATCAGAGAATGGACCATTGGCATGGCCTAATAGCACTTGAAGCACACAGGCGTTATCGATAGTCATCTTCTGAATATCGATAACTTTAATACCTCTGACAGTCAAACTATTAAGCAGTAGTGATAGTAATTTAGTCGATTCGATAAGACTATCACTGCCCTCATTGGAAGGTACGGCTTTAGAAAAAGAAAAAAATAAAGACCCCAAAGAGGTAGCAGGAATCAAACACTCGTTATTCATTGTCACGATACATATAATTAATAAGCAGATAGTTTAACAAGTATCACTCCTAGAGCTAAAGCAATATCTCATATTAAAGATATGATGAAAGCAAACTGCAAAAAACACATATGCGCAATAGTGATGATTACGTTAAAATAGCCGGCTATTGGAGATAATCTATGATGCTTTTGCCAAAAGGCTTACGCTCAACAACATTTTTCTTAGCAAATAAAAGTATTTTATACTCGCTAATCGCTGCGATTGCCTGCCTATTAGTAAGCTATATGGGTTTATGGTTAGTTAACTACGACAACAATAAACAACAGCAACGTTTTATTAACTACCACGGGGAAATTGTCAATAAGCTCATGACCAAGCAGCTCGCCACAGCAATGGCTAATAGCGATCTCATTGGTATGCAATCACTCCTACAAAGCCTCAGCCAGCAAAAAAATGTTGTTAACACTGTTATTTACGATATAAACAACACGGTGATCGTTCAGTCGGGAGAAATTAACCCTCGTCCTTTAGCATCACATTACTCCTTTACAACTCCGATTGTATTAGAAGACTCTCACTTAGGCTCTTTAACAAGCACTCTCGATGTTAATTTTCAGTCTAAGAGCTGGTTATTTTTAATCATTATCATAGGCGCTGCTTTGCCGCCCTTATTATTTATGCGCCTAATCTCCAGAGAGCAAAAGGCCAACATAGCCAGCACCACAAATTCAATACAAGAAGATAACATCAAAACTGAGATCATTACTCCCCCTCTACTTACCGATGGCTTTTTATTAATACATATTCACACACTCGATAAAGTATATAAACATCTCAACGCGCAGGCGAGAAACAAAGAATTTAAAGCGCTAGATAGCTTACTTAATCATATTTTAACACTCTACTCTGGTGAAAAAATTGCGTTAAGCCAAAACATGATCATTTTAAAATTCTCTAGGGACGATAAAAACAAGCTGTTGTTTGATGCGATATGTTCTGCTTATTTATTATTAGAGCTTGCAAAAGAGAAGCGACTATTCATCAAGCTTTCGGCTGTTTTATATAACCACCGGCAGGACATCTCACTATCAACAGACATTCCTCTACTCTCACAACTACATCAGCCGGACAGTATATTTATTAACAATTTATTGGATGATAATACTTTAGAGAACAGGGTGACATTTGAAAAGAGTGGCGAGCACTCCTTTCAAAAGGTTGTAGGCTTTTCAGAAAACCACCAAAAATTATTATCTAATCAACTATCGCAGCTACTAAAAATGAGTGGAGTTTAAATAAGAGATATTTTTAAATTGACCGATGACTAATGGTTTAGAGAAAAAATAACCTTGCGCGTAATCGCAATTAATAGATTTCAAGAAATCATACTGGTATTGATTTTCAACGCCCTCGGCAATGACTTTTAAACCTAGGGTATGGGCCATCAATATCATTGCTCTACAAAGAATTTCCTCGCTTGATCCTGGCTGCAAATCTTTGACAAAAGACTTATCAATCTTTAAGTAATCTATATCTAGTTTTTGCAAAGACGATAGAGAAAAATACCCTGTACCAAAATCATCGAGCGCGACAGGAATACCGTGGTCTCTAAACAGTAATAGTTTGTCGAGAACCACTTGATCAACATCGACAACTAGGCTTTCGACTATCTCTATCAAAATGGCATCTGTATTTAAACCTGCATTTGTCAGCTTCTCATGCCACTGGTCAATATAATTTTCACTCTCCCTAAACTGTAAAGGAGACGCATTGATGCTTATTTGAAAATCACTATCGCAAGCCGATGACAGTGTTTTCAGCGCCTCCAGCACTTGTGCGAACACCCATTCACCAATAGAGGTTATCGCGCCATTTTCTTCGGCCAACGCGATAAATTCATTCGAGTCGACTAAGCCATGTTGGGGGTGATCCCAACGTAAAAGCGCCTCTGCTTTATAGATGAGACCATCGTTAAGATCGATAATAGGCTGATATTCTATAAATAATTGGTTTTGATCTATGGCACTGTGTAAATCTCGGCTCAAATGCATTTTATAGAGTGCTTGCTCTTGCATTTCATCGGTATAGTACTGGAAGCAGTTGCGCCCTTTATTTTTAGCAAAGTACATGGCCTGATCAGAGTTTTTCAGTAAATCATCAATGTCTATAGTATCGTCGGGGTAAAACGCAATACCAATACTTGTCGACACAAAAATATTATGATCGCTTAAAAGAAATGGCCGGCTAATAGATTGCAAAATACTATTGGCAATACGATTAATATTGACAGCTTGATTGACGTTCTCAATAACAATGCAGAACTCATCACCACCTAGGCGCGAGACAGTATCGATTTCTCGAATACAAGCAAGAATACGCTCACCCACTTGCTTTAATAACTGATCACCAACGTCATGACCAAAACTATCATTAACCTCTTTAAACTTATCTAAATCTAAACTGAGCACTGCTATTTTAAGTTTTTCTCTTTGCGCTTTTTTCAGGGCTTGCTCTAAGCGGTCATGCAACATATTGCGATTTGGCAGACCCGTGAGCGTATCGTAGTTAGCCTGCTGCCACATAAGTGCCTCTGACTTTTTACGCTCGGTAATATCTCGTACAACCGCAAGAATATACCCCGATTCACCGCGATCCAGATAATTAACTCGCACTTCCACAGGAAAAATATGACCGGTTTTAGTAATATGTTCGCTAATAAATAATAAATGCTTTTTATCTTTAATCTCTTGTAATTTTGCTTTCATCCCCGAGCGGCCTTGCATGGAGTGGACAATATCCTTAATCTCAAGGCGAGTCACTTCTTCGTAGGTATAACCAAGGCTTTTACTTGCCTCAACATTCACATCAAGCAGTTGACCTGTATCAGGATGAATAATAAACATTGCGTCACGAGAGGCATTCATCATCGTACGAAATAGTTCAGCAGATTTTTCTACCTCTTTACGATAACCAATATCAATTATCTGACTGACGAATCTATCAGGCGCACCGCTATCACTTCTCAATAATCTCACAGACACAAAGCCATAAATGGTACGGCCATCTTTATGTAGATAACGCTTGTCCATCATAATAGGTTTATCGGGATTATTAATGAGCGCTGTGCGTATCTGTCTGTTTAAGATCAGATCTTCTGGGTGCGTCACAATAATATCTGGATGATAAATTTCACTCTCGGTATATCCGAGCATATTCTTCATGGCAGTATTAACGTATTCAAATTTACCAGTCAGGCTTGAAATGCACATACCAACATAGGCATTGTTTAGAATATTAAAAAGCTCTGCGTTAGAAAAATTGTCTCTTTTAATTGCCACTAGTTCCCAACTCACTACGAAGAAACCTAGAAAATTTTCACAGTCTCTAATTTATGTATAAAACGCCTATTTGTTGATCTAATTTAACACAGTTGGGCTGGTTTGTACTGTCTGCACATCACAGTCATCCCGCTCAATTACATGAATTTAACGCTTTTAATAAGTGGAGAGAAGCAACAATTAAACAATATTTACAGATATAACAAATGATCACTTAAGAATATTCATTAAAAGTGAATACCTAAGAGAATGAGTCGATAAACACCCTAAAAAGGGCATTTAGGAAGAAAGGGGGGGGGGGAATTAAAAATAGAACAGAACTAGATAGGGATACCTAGCCCTGTTCAACAGAGGTTCTTTTCTAGAATAACCAAAAACGCTTTGCGCTCTCAGGTTTTACGCTATTTACAGGGGCACCGATATCGCGTAATTGTAGATCACTCAATGGACTTAACTTTTTACGATTACCAAAACAGCTACTATATAAAGCAATACGTTGCCCCATTTGATCGTGCCAACCTAATGTAGAAGGCTGTACTGTATCAGTTGATAAGAGCGTGTATTGGTTAGCCATGAAGCCTTGATTGTGTTGCATGATTACACTCCTAAATTAGTGCTTTACAGTGAATACTTTCGATGGTTGTTATAGTACGCAAAGACCAAAAACCATTACAGATTCAGAATTAATTTATTTATAGCAGTACAGATTATTTCATTCTATACTGTACTGGTTTTTAACACCAAAACTGTACCGCTTTTATTCTATTTGATAGAAAAAGTCTTATTATCGATAATAATCATGAAACTTTACGAAGAAATAGCACAACTGATTAACTATAAAATCGAGAAGGGATATTTTCAGCCTGGCGATAAACTGCCCTCTATTCGACAAATGAGTAGCGAACACCAGGTGAGTATTTCTACAGTGCAAGAAGCATATCGCCTGCTAGAAACCAAGCAAGTCGCTGAGGCACGCCCAAAATCGGGCTACTATGTGCTAGCCCCGCAAAGATCTCCTGCAATGCCAAGTATTAGTCGCCCCAGTAAGGAGCCTCTAGAAGTCTCGCAATGGGATTTAATCCTTAAAATGCTCTACAACCACGAGCAAGATAACGATATTGTTTTAGGTCGAGGCACCCCCGATGTAGGCATGAGCACACTCAAACCGCTATCAAAAATAACGGCGAATATCAGTACACATCGAGAAATCACCAATTTTACCTATGACTCTCTACAAGGCTCTAAACGCCTCAGAGATCAAATAAGCCGCTTGATGATAGATTCTGGCTGCAACCTCCACCCCGACGAAATTCTTGTCACTACCGGCTGCCAAGAAGCATTATCTTGTAGTATGCGCTCGGTTGCCGATGCAGGTGATATTGTAGCGATAGATTCCCCTAGCTTTTATGGTTCGATGCAAACGATACAAGCAATAGGCCTTAAAGCATTAGAGATACCCACACACCCAGAGACAGGGATTAGCCTAGAAGCGCTTGAGCTAGCCGCCGAACAATGGCCAATAAAAGCAGTCCAGTTAACCCCAAGCTGCAATAACCCTTTGGGCTATACCATGCCTAATGAACACAAAGCTCGCCTCATTGTATTGGCTAATCGCTACAATATTGCCATTATTGAAGACGATATTTATGGCGACCTCTCGTACACTCAGCCCAGATCACGCAGTATTAAATCTTACGATACCGAAGGACGAGTGATTTACTGTTCATCATTTTCTAAAACCATATCACCGGCATATAGGACTGGCTGGTGCGCACCTGGGCGCTACATGCAGCGAGTTAAGCAAATGAAATATGTCTCCACCGCTTGTGGCTCTGTATTACAACCTCGAGCCATCGCAGACTTTATTGCACAAGGACATTATGAGCGCCACCTTCGGAAGGCACGAGCACAGTATTTAAAATCCAGAGACACCATGATTGATTGGGTAAAAAAGTATTTTCCGGAAGGAACAAAAATGTCTTATCCCCAAGGGGGGTTTCTTCTGTGGGTAGAACTACCCGAAAGCATACAAAGTATCGAGCTTAATGAAAAACTCGCTGGCGAGAATATTAGTATTGCACCCGGGGTATTATTTACGGCATCTGAAAAATATCAACATTGCTTGCGACTCAATTACTCACAAGCACCCAACGATGATATTCGAGGCGCGGTGGAAAAAATAGGAAATATCGCTAAGACTCTTTTGCAAAAAATTGATTAACCTATTTTTTGCCTATCGACTTATTTATCTATAGCCAACCAAATATATTTAAGTAAAGATTGCATACCACTAAAGCGGGACTCACTTAAATACTTCTCTAGACCTAAGTCAGAAAAATACGCATCAAAATCGATACCTTTAATATGCTCTGCAGATTTACCATTGACTCGACATAGGAGCAACGCCGCCAAACCTTTGACTATTATAGAGTCGCTATCAACAACAAAGTTAAACGCTGTCTCTTTCTGTGACCTTTCCTCTATTACATGTATCCATAGGCTCGCCTCACAACCCGAGACTAAGTATCTATCTTTATGCAAAAACGGTTTCTTTGCCACTAGCTTGCCTAGCGATAGGATTTTTGTGTATTTATTAGCCCATGATTTAGTTGTTAAAAAATCATGATAATTAATCGCCGACAACTCGTCTTTATAATCGCTGGCACTTTCATCACCCGTTAAAAAAAAGGGGGCTGTAGTGCATAAATTCTCATTATTCTTTTTAAAAAAATCATACAAGCACTGAATCAACGCATCAACATCTTCAAAGGTATTATAAGGAGCAACCGACACTCTTAACACGCTTGTTAAGCCTAGTGATTTTAACAAAGGCTGCGCGCAATGATCACCCACTCGAACGGCAATATCATGTTCATCTAGCCAAAAACCAAGGTCTGCCATAGAGTACCTATTGGAGCTGATGGCAGCAATACCTATATTATCTTTTACTTTTGTCTGTAAACTTATTTCTGGAAAGTCATTAATAAATACCGATAGCCTCTCGTGTAAATAGCCGATTAGTTTTTTCTCATAAGCTAGCATACCTTTTTCAAACTGGCTTTCTATAAAGCCAATACACGCGCCTAATCCTGCAATTGCCGCCAATGACGAAGTCCCTGCCTCAAAACAATACGGCGGCTCAGCATAGCTACTCTCAAAAAGATCAACACTCTCGATCATCTCCCCACCGAACTTACTAACGTTTAAACAGCGCAAGCGGTCTCGCCTCCCATACAATAAGCCAACACCTGTTGGGCCATAAAACTTGTGGGGTGAACAGACTAAAAAATCACAGAAATTATCGTTAACATTAACAGGGGTTTTACCAACCATTTGAGATGCATCGATAATTAAAAATATATCTGGATATTTTTTCTTAATACGTTTAAATCTATCAACACCATTAAACTGGCCAAAAACATTACTCACTGCTGAACAGGAAACTATTTTTGTTTTATGAGTAAGCTTACTGTCAATATCCTCCAAATTATTATTGATGAATACCAGCTTTGCACCTGTTTTTTTGGCCACAGCTTGCCAAGGCACCAGATTGGCATGGTGTTCGGCAACACTTAATAAAATTTCATCGTCCTTATCTAGCTGACGAGACAAACCCTTCGCCAATAAATTAAGCCCTTCAGTCGCACCCGATGTAAAGATGATCTCATCTTTATGACTGGCGCCTAAAAAGTTAGCCGATTTCTGCCTTACATCCTCCAATATACTCGTTGCTGACCTTGCCAAACGATGACTAGCCCGGTTGGCATTGCCATTTTTAGATATATAAAAATCAACGATCGCATCAATCACACACTGTGGTTTTTGTGTAGTGGCAGCATTATCTAAATAAATGAGTGCTTTATTTTCTTGCTGGAAAAACAGTGGAAAATTGCTTTTAAACTGAAGCGGATCAAACATAGCTCTTAGTTTTGGATAACAGATGGGGTGGGATACTGAAGAGAAAGGTTAAATAATCTATACGCATTTTTTGTGGTTGTCTCTATAATATTCTCTAAACTACTGTCTCTTAATTCAGATAATGACTTGGCAACATCAATGACCTTTAATGGGCTGTTAGGCTTGCCTTGAAAACCATTAAGCGGCATATCCGGTGCATCTGTTTCTAACAGTAGTGACTCCAAAGGCATTTGCGCGATAGCTCGTCGCGTTTTATTAGCTCGTGGGTAGGTAATACTACCACCCACCCCTAAATAAAATCCAAGCTTCCAATATTGTTGTGCTGTCTCCAAGCTACCTGTAAAGCCATGAATCACACCACCGCTAGCCGGCTTATAGCGGGATAATAACTGCAGCGTTTCATTGTGAGTATTACGCACATGAATAATTAACGGCAGTTCCAACTCACAGGCTTTGCGAATATGCTGCTCAAAAATTATTTTTTGATACTCAAGATCGACAGCAATAGCTTTATCTAAGCCACACTCGCCTACGGCCACACACTTCTGTCGAGCAAGCGCCTTATCTAGGCGTTGCAACAGCTCCTCGGAAAGACCTTGCTCGCAAACCTCTTGCTCGTTTAATTTATCAAGCCACCAAGGGTGAACACCTGCTGCGCTCACAACACCGCTTAAGGTTTTTGTTAGGTCATAATTAACACACCACTGATCGGGATGAACACCGGGGATCAACAAGTGGTGTATATTGCTCTTTTGGCATAAGGTCCACAACGTCTCTCTATTATCATCAAATACAGAAAAATCGAAGTGACAGTGAGTATCTATTAAAGGAAAAGTACTAGAAGACATAAAACAATCATATCACTATGCCTGCCCTAAACCTTTCAGAAGCATAAAAATAAAATGCTATTTGCTTAAAATAATCATCGCCGTATAATCGTTAGGGCCTGCTCAGGCTAACTGAGCATGATGCATTTATCTCATTATTAATAAAGGAAAGGCACATGAAAGTAGAAAAGAAAACCGCTGAGTACACCATCTTGAAACGTTCTGATGGTCGTTATGCTGTAAAAAGCGCTAAAAACAAGTTTATCAATGGCGACGACAAAGTTGCTATATTAATAACTGAAGGCCTACGCGCTGCACCTACACCAAAGCCAGAAGAACCCGCTGCTGAAGAAGCTGCATCAGACGAAGAGCCTGCTGCGGAATAATCTTTATACCTAGCTAAATATTGGCCAATGGATTACACACAAACATTGGCCAATAACTGACAATATTAGTAAAACAAACCAAAAAATATTTAAGATGCCTCTACATACATCTAGGGCTATTTAATACTCACTCGCCATATAATCTGGCGCCAAGTTTTCAAAACGCGTGTATTTACCCACAAAGGCGGCACGACAAGTACCAATCTCACCATTACGTTGCTTGCCAATAATCAGCTCAGCAATGCCTTTCTCAGGGCTATCTTCGTTGTAATAATCATCGCGATAAATAAACAAAATAACGTCGGCATCCTGCTCGATGGCACCGGATTCGCGCAAGTCCGAATTCATTGGTCGTTTATTAGGGCGCTGCTCAACACCACGATTTAGCTGAGATAGAGCAATCACAGGGCAATTGTATTCTTTTGCTATCGCTTTTAGCGAGCGGGATATCTCGGATATTTCCTGGGTTCTGCCATCGTTATTACCGACTGTCTGCATCAGTTGTAAGTAATCGACCATAATTAGGCCAGGCTCGCCATGCTCGCGTGCGGTGCGACGAATACGTGCTCGCATATCTTGTGGCGTCAGCCCTGCGGTATCGTCAATAAATAATGGGGCACCTTTAAGCTTTTGTACCGCTGCTGTTAATTTTGGCCAATCTTCCTCGGTCAATTGCCCATTGCGTATTTTGGTCTGATCAATACGGCCTGTAGATGACAACATACGCATCACGAGTGATTCTGAAGGCATCTCCATACTAAAGACCAGCACGGGTTTTTTTTGGGTAAACATCGCCGCCTCAACAAAGTTTAACGCCAATGCCGTTTTACCCATCGAGGGCCTTGCTGCCAAAATAATTAACTCGCCGTTTTGCCAGCCAGAGGTACGCCCATCAAGATCAGTCAAGCCACAACTAATACCCGTAATATCCGCTTTGGAGCGAAACAGCGCATCGATACGCTCAATAGTATTTTTAAGCAGGCCATCCATTGCCTCAAGACCACCCTCTTTAGGACGGCCCTCAGCAATTTCAAGCAATCGCTTTTCGGCAAGCTGCAAAAGGTCATCGGCATCTAAGCCCGAAGGGTTGTAGCTTGAACGAGAGATATCGTTAGCAACAGTAATAAGCTGTCGAACCGTTGCGTGTTCTCGCACTATACGTGCATAGGCCACTGTATTTGAGGAGCTAGGGGTGTTAGCAACAATCGTTGATAGGTATTCCATGCCACCTAAGCGGTTGAGCTCATCATTACGCGACAATTGTTCGGCCAGTGTAATGATATCCAATGGCTTATCGGCCTCGGATAAAACCGACATGGTAGTAAAAATTAGTTGATGACTATTTTTATAGAAATCTTCAGGCTGAAGTACTTCGGCAACCGCATCAAAGCTCTGATTTGCCAAAATTAACCCGCCAAGCACTGCCTGCTCAGCCTCGGGAGAATGGGGTAGTGATTGACCCGATGTCTCGGCATCATCATAAACCGTGTCGGGTATATCATCTAAAGGTAAAGATTGCGGTTGCAGCATAGTCAATGTAAGACAAAATCAATAATAAAGAATCGGTACAAGAGGACAGATAATAACAGACACAAACTCATTGGCCCATCTGATTTAACACATCAGATTTTATCTAATTTTTAGCGATACAAAAAAGCCCAGAAGCTTGCACAACTGGGCTTTATTATAGCAATTAGGCTTTTCTTTCAAAAACCAAAATTAACCAATAAGTAGCGTTATTTGTTAACACCTATCGAGCTTATTCAGCTTCGATAGTCACCTTAACAATCTGAGTCACTTCACTGTGTAGCTGAACATCAACCTCATATTCACCCACTTCACGTAAAGCACCTTCTGGTAAGCGTACTTCTGATTTAGCTACTTCAACACCAGCAGCAGTTATTGCATCTGCAATGTCACGCGTACCAATAGAGCCGAATAACTTACCTTCGTCGCCCGCTTTAGTCACTAGTGTAACCGCTAGGTCAGCTAATTTAGCGGCACGTGCTTCGGCATCGCTACGTTTTGCAGCAGCAGCAGCCTCAAGCTCAGCGCGACGCACTTCAAAGTCAGCAACGTTTGCTGCTGTTGCCGGCAATGCTTTACCCTGTGGAATCAAAAAATTACGGCCAAAACCCGCATTTACAGTAACTTTATCACCAACGTTACCTAATTTACCTACTTTATCGAGCAGAATAACGTCCATCTCGTATAACCTCTTTTTGTACTTTAATTAATATAAAGTGTGATCACTGACTTCTTTCTGGCTAAGCAATATTCAAGTTTACTTATTTTTATCCAAAAAACGATCACGTATATTTAGCAAAGAATCTATAAAACCAACTAATGCTAGCAATAACAATAAAATATTAGAACTAGCAATAAACACATAAAATATTGCCAACCATGTCTTGCTTAACTGACGATGCTGAGCCATAGAATGCACAATTGATAAAGCCACCAAAATAAGTGGCAGCGCCAATGTTGTTGCCCAAAAGCTGTAATCTATGCCGTAGTAATGAAACAACACAACCAATACAGCACATAAAACAGAGGGACCAACAGGTAATCGCATCTCTCTAAACTCAACCCCAAAACCATCGGGGTTATACAATAGAGCCTGCCACCATCTAGCCAACAACAAACCCGCCAATGCGTTGAGTGCAAATGCCATAGCGATAAAACCCGACAATGCTACTGAACTTGGCGTTACCAATTCTGAATCAAGTGCTTTACCTTGCATCGTTGTAATAAACAACGATGTAATGGTTTCAAATGATTCTAACAACCCTGGTGCAAAAGCCAGTGCAAACAAGCCACAGGCTACTGCTGTTACCACCAGTGCTTGCACCATTAGTGCAAGCGACACAGTTAACCGTAATAATACGGCTGGGGCATATACCACGACAAAACCGAGTAAAGTACCCCAAAAAACAATACTAGCAGGCTTACCTATAAGCCATGCAATTAGTGCAGGCATTACACCTACTATTACCATTAAAGCCCCTTCGCGAGGGCCTTTGCGTAAGCTAACTAGCCCAACTGCTGCTAAAGGCAGAATAGGCAGAACTACGCCAAACAAAACAACTACCGAGGCTTGTAGGCGCCCACGCATAATAAATTCAGCTATTGCGCGCATCAGTAGTCACCAACAACCTTATCGGTCGTGGTTATCTGTGTAAGGTAATAGTGATAAGAAACGTGCACGCTTAATAGCAGTCGCTAATTGGCGCTGATATTTAGCATTAGTACCTGTAATACGGCTAGGTACAATCTTACCCGTTTCAGTAACGTATGCTTTTAATGTTTCTAAATCTTTATAATCGATACGATCAACGCCTTCGGCGGTGAAACGACAATATTTACGACGACGGAAAAAACGAGACATGATTATTTCTCCTCCTGTTGTGCACTAGCAGCTGGCTCTTCTTCTCTAGGTGCTGGTGCTGATTTAGGTGCACGAGAATCATCATCGTCACGACGCGTGCGGCGCTCACGACTGTCTTTTTCAGCTTTCATAATGGGAGATTCTTCACTAATTGCTGCATTTTCACGCAGTACCATATGACGAAGCACTGCATCGTTATAGCGGAAATTAGTGGTTAGCTCTTCAAGAACTGCATCGCTACATTCAACATTCATTAAAATGTAATGTGCTTTATGGATTTTGTTGATTGAGTAGGCAAGTTGGCGACGCCCCCAATCTTCTAGACGGTGAACTTGACCACCATCATCGTTGATCGCTTTAGTGTAGCGCTCAACCATACCTGAGACTTGTTCACTTTGATCTGGATGAACAAGGAATACTATTTCGTAATGACGCATATAATTTGTTCCTTACGGGTTACGTCTCCCTTGGCAATAAAGTATTACAAGGTGAGACAAGGATACATTGCAATCAAGTCGCTTAGACTCGTAAGCGCATTAATAACAATGCACGAAGCCCCCAACTAAAATGAGGGGCGCGTATAGTATTGTAATACTCTTATTATTTCAATCTTTTCTGGGGGCTTTGCAACCTATTTTTAAGGCAGACCTACCTTTTGCCATTAACCCTAAAAATAATGGCTTACTTGAGCCTCTCTCATTTGGGCCTAACTAATGAAAAACTCTTATCCAAAGCACCATAATTGGCGCCACCTAAACGTGAGAGGGGGTTAACTCTATCGGGGTCTATCACTATCCGATCATCAACTTTATTGACGACATTATCATCGACATAAAGCTGGATGACCTCGGCATACATTATGGCCTGCTCATCTGGACCAATTAGATGAGAGTCATAGAATTTACAGTGATAAGCAATGGGTGCCCCAGCCAACCTAGATATTGAACAACCGTCAAAATCCGCCAAAGGTAAATCGTCAATAGCTAACTCGCTATCCCCATAATCGAGGGTGGCCGCACTATGGCTAAGCGCTTGAGCTTCTTTAAGGTTTGCAATGTGTACGACAAAGTCGCGGCCACTGAGCATATTGCGCCGGGTATCTTTTATTTCTCCATGGGGTTTTTTACCGATAGAGACCATTAGCAAAGGAGGGTCGGAGCAGACGGCATTAAAAAATGAAAATGGGGCTAGGTTTAATGTTTTGTCATCATTCTCAGATAATATCCATGCAATTGGCCGAGGAATAATCGTCTGGGTGAGCAAATGATACCCACTTGATGAGCTGATATTATCAAAATTTACGATCATATTACGGCCTGTCCATTTAGTGTTCAGCTGGCGACTACCAACAAGCCCTCTCTTAAGCCTCACAAACATAGAGCTAAGAGGGTGCGATTCACAAAATTATGCAACTTAGTTAAGTTATTATTGTAATATAGTAAGGCTTATAGAAGATACAGAGGCATTAGCTCCATCGATGCACAAACAAACCAATTATAAGAAAGATATTATCGCATCTCTTAATTTCGAAAATAAACGATAGAAGAACGTATATGACAACCTACCTTTTTATACTACTGGCAGCGACAACCGTGGTTTGCTTTTTACTCTCTCCGCGTGTGCAAACAGCCGATGGGTTTTTTAAAGGGTTTTCGGATACCGGCGCTGCCCCCTCTTTATGGACGTTAGTGTTGTCGCAAGTCACCACATGGATTTTTGCACGCTCGCTATTAACTGCCGCCATATTGGGCTTTTACTATGGCATCGCTGGCGCTCTCGCCTATGCGGCTTACTACGCAAGCTTTATCACTGGTGGCAAAATCATTGATCATCTACGCTTTAAGCATGGCAAAGACAATATACAAAGCTTTATGCAAGAACAATTTGGCAGCACTGGCAACCACTGCTACAACTCAGTCGTGGTATTGCGGCTACTCAGTGAAGTGTTTTCCAATCTATTAGTCATTGTCATTTTGCTAAAAGAAGTCTTTGGTATTAATGACACCAGCATCCATCTTTTATCTATGGCGGGAGTTGCTTGCATTACACTGGCTTATTCAACCTTTGGCGGTCTACGCGCATCAATTCGCACCGATGTCTTACAAGCTGTTCTAGTCATTGCCGCATTAGCTATGCTATTTACATTAATGCTATTTCACCCAGGCTTTAGCTGGAGTGCAGCGCTTAGTTCATCACCAGACATTACCAGCCCTGGCTGGGTCTTATTGGCCGTTGCATTTTTGCAAGTATGGAGCTATCCATTGCATGACCCTGTCATGATGGATCGTGGTTTTTTAGCCGATAGAAGCATTACACGCAAATCATTTTATTTTGCGGCTGTTATTTCTATTATCTGTATTTTAGTCTTTGCATTATTGGGGGTCTTTGCAGGCTTAGTTAAGTTAGAGGGCGAAGCAATGATTGCAACACTATCACGCCTCTTTGGCGAACCTTACATGATGGCCTTTGTTTTTGCTTTGGTTATCTCTGCCACATCAACACTTGATTCTACTTTTTCAAGCGCATCCAAATTAATCGCCGTCGATATGAAACTGGTTAAACCAACGGTAACGAATGGCCGCCTTGTTATGCTTGCCTTTTTGATGGGTGGCGGATCATTTTTGCTACTCGACAGCAAAGATTTATACGCCGCAGTTGCTGTAAGCGGTACGGTATCAATGTTTTTAGCGCCAGTTATCTTTTTTACTATATGGGGAGATCGTAGCGTAGAGACATGGGCACTAGTGGTTGCATTTATTACTGCCATTGTAGGCGGTGCTTTATATATGCTTGAAAGCTCTGGTTATACCTCACTGATGGGTGAAATACATAAGTATACAAAGCTGTTGATCATTTGCATCAGCATTTTAGTGATCGGTTGCGGCGCTTTTTTCCTTGGTCAAAGAGCTACTGTGGAAAAAGAAATCACCGCTTAAAATTGGATAAATTATATTTATGCATTTAGGTAATTTTAATGAACCCATGCTGCTTTTTGGCGGCAGCTATTCAAATCTAGATGCATTACTTGCCCTAAAAGAATACGCCGACAAACAGGCGATTAAAGCGCATAACATTATTTGCACAGGCGATATCGTCGCCTATTGCGGACAGCCTTTTGAAACAACAGAGGTGATACGGGAGTGGGGCATACATGTTCTCATGGGCAACTGCGAAGAATCATTTGCTAGCAATGCAAATGATTGCGGTTGTGGCTTTGAAAGTGGCACTAGCTGCGATTTACTCTCCGTTGAGTGGTATCAATTTGCCAATAAAAAATTATCAAACGAGCAACGCCAGTGGTTTGCCAACTTACCTCGAAAACTACGCTTTAATTTTTTGAATAAAAAAGTAGAGGTGGTGCATGGCAGCGTAACATCGATCAATCAGTTTTTGTTCTCCTCAAGCGATGACAGTTTATTTATAGAGCAAGCTCGCGCAAGCGATGCCGACATTATTATTGCTGGCCACTCCGGCATTCCTTTTTCGAAAAAATTCGAAGAAAAGCTTTGGCATAACACGGGAGCCATAGGCATGCCAGCTAATGACGGGGCGTCAAATACGTGGTTTAGCGTATTATCACCCGAAAAAAATAATAGCGAAAAAATAAAAATAGAAAATTTTCCGTTAGCTTATAATTTTAAACATGCAGCTAAAGCAATGCAGCGAGCCGGACTCAATAACGCGTATGCAGCCGCATTAACAACCGGCTTATGGCCGAGCATGGACGTGCTTACCAGCGGTGAAAAATCAAAAAAAGGAATTGCCATTCACCCCCACAATATTTGTTATGGATAACTTACACACTTTTATTCACACAAAATACCAAGAAAACAAATACCTACTCTTACTGACGCTTATCATGCTTGCCTGTGCGCCATCCGCTATTAGCTTTGAGTGGTTAGCACTAAGGCCAATGGTAGAGACAAAGGATTTTTTTAGTGGCTTTTGGAAACTAATTTTTAGTCATTTCACTCACTCGAATTGGCCACATCTATTTATTAATATCACCAACTTAGTGATATTAAGGTTAGCCATTAAGGAATGGGCTATTGATAGAAGCATTATTATTTTTGTAGTTTATAGTGCCTTAGTAATCAGTATTGGCCTACATATCATCAACAGTTTGACAAGCTATGTAGGCTTTTCTGGTATTTTTTATAGCTTACTCATTTATATTTTACTCACCTATAGAAAGCACTCCCCTAAACTCTATAGCTTCGCGATTATTATAGTCGCTCTAAAAATAGCTCACGAACAATGGTATGGAGCAAGCTCTGTATTGAGTCAGCTTATTGAAACAAACATTGCCATTGATGCTCATGCGCTCGGGGTATTTGCGGGCTTTAGTTTTTGGGTACTAAAAAAGCTGTTTTTGTCCAAAAATAAGAACAGCTATGTATGAATACGCTTACATTAATTTTTACTATCTAGCCTATGGCACACCTAGGGGTATTTGTTTTAAAGGGCGCTTGGTAGAATATTCCCGTAATTAATATTGTTAAACTTAGCTATTAGTAGATATAAAAGCCCAGTTGAAAATATAAAAACAAAAATCGTGAACCAAATCACAAAATTAATGCCTGAGATCAGTAACCTAGTCATAGGCAATTAACCTGAACAGAATTATGTTTTTTACAACAAGAAAACCATACCTTGCGAAGCAAGCACGAGAAATTACTATTAGTGAAAATAGTAATTTGCCTCAGCTATTTCGCTTATGCTCTCAGTATGGTTTTGCTGTTATTGGCATTAATGAGCGCTCGGCTACGCCTAAAAAATATCGTTTAGTAGAAATTAAACAAAGCTTTGATAAGCAAGTAGCAATCGACATTACTAAGGACTTTGATTCATTAATATTGCTAGAGACATACGCTACCGCTCATCTGGTCGATATTATTCAGCACTATTTCGACACTCCAACAAATCTAACCGCTTAGCTGCCTAAGCAATAGCCACTCAAACAATCTTGCTTAAGTAGTACTAACCGTTGCCCGCAAGTGCTGTTTCAAAATCGTGTAACACATCCAATGGCTCATAATCTAAACCATTTAGTTCTTCGTCCCAATTAATACCCACTAATAACACATCGGTGTGCATACCCGTTAGCCAATCATCTAAGAACTCTTCTAGCGATACAGCAACGACATCATAAGCTTGCCATTCGTCAGCTTGATGCGCTTCGGCAAATTCTGGCTGAGACCAAAAAGGTATCACCGTTGTATTTTTGTATTTTTCGGAGTCACACTGTGCCCAGCCATCACTACTTTGCAACCCCCACACACAACCCATACGAATCGCATCTTCAAAGAATTGCTGGTAATTTTTTTGATCATTATCACTTAAGAGAGATGAAGTCATAATTTTATACCGTTTATTGTTATTAGGCGTTTCCACCACTCTTGCAAGCACAGTCTTTAGGATAACTTACGCAACACTGAGTTATACAGAAGATTCAAATCAAAGTAACGGATAAATGGACCCAAATACCCACTACATCTCTTTGGTTATGACTTGCATCCTGTATCTGGGGGCTATTAATTGTCTTGCAAGCGCGATGAATAAAAATCCTCGCAGATGATATAGCGATAACAGAAGCCTTTTCAAATCATATGTTATGTTATAACATAACACTTATATCTCTTTGCAAAACTAAAGGTCGATTAATGGAAAATATTAATAAACTCCCTGTCACTGTACTGTCGGGCTTTCTTGGCGCAGGAAAAACCACTGTACTTAGCCATATCCTAAATAACCGGCAGGGTAAAAAAGTGGCCGTGATCGTCAATGATATGAGTGAGATCAATATTGATTCTGCGATTATACAGAATGATGTTTCACTCAATCGCAGCGAAGAAAAACTCGTCGAAATGAGCAATGGCTGTATTTGCTGCACATTGAGAGAAGACCTATTAGAAGAGGTAGGTAAGCTTGCACAGGAAGGCCGTTTTGACTATCTCGTTATTGAATCTACAGGCATCTCCGAGCCATTGCCCGTAGCCGAGACGTTTACCTTTGCCGATGAAAACAATATCTCGCTATCTGACGTTGCCAACCTAGATACAATGGTGACCGTAGTGGACTCAGTCAATTTTTTGAAGGACTATGAAGCTGCACAATATTTACAAGAAACAGGTGAATCTCTTGGTGAGGAAGACGAACGTAGTGTTGCTGACTTACTGGTTGATCAAGTGGAATTCGCTGATGTTATTCTCATAAGCAAAGCGGATTTAGCAAAAAATACCGATATAGAGCGCTTGATAGCCATTCTTAAAACCCTCAATACTCACGCACAAATCATCCCGATATCTCAGGGGCAAGTAGATATTGACGCCGTCCTAAATACAGGCTTGTTTAACTTCGAGCGAGCCCAGCAGGCCCCCGGTTGGCTTAAAGAAATGCGTGGAGAGCATGTGCCTGAAACAGAGGAATACGGCATAGGCAGTTTTAGTTACGCCGCCCGCCGCCCCTTTCACCCTAAAAAATTCTATGACTTTTTACACAATACGCAGGCGTATGGTAAATTAATTCGCTCCAAAGGTTATTTCTGGCTGGCTTCTCGCCCCGAATTTGCTGGCCAATGGAGCCAAGCTGGTGGTATTGCCCGTTATGGTTTCGGGGGTATTTTTTGGAAATCTGTACCCAAAGACAATTGGCCAACGGATCAAGATTATCTAGCCTCCATTAAACAACAGTGGGTTGAGCCTTTTGGCGATATGCGACAGGAGCTGGTATTTATTGGTCAAGGCTTGGACCAAGTTGAGATTACACGCGCTCTTGACGATTGTTTATTAAACGAAGAAGAAGTACTACAAGGAAAGGATTACTGGGTAACATTAGATGACCCTTTTCCAGCATGGGAGGAACACGCATGATATCCGCCAATCCGATGCAACGCTCCGCCCCTGAAACTTTTGTGCAGACACCTGAAAAAATTCGACATGCAGCCTTTAGTAAAGAACCGATAGTCTTTACCGATATTTATAAAGAGGACATCAATATCGCTATTTGGCAACGCGAACTCTCCTCAAGCTTACAGAACTCTGTAAATGCGCTTTTACTATTGCACCCTACATTTCAAATAACCACAACCGTAACCCCAGCAAACGTATTTTCGATACTCGATGAGTCATTGGTTACGAGTGGCCAATCCGAGCTTAACGAAAACATTGCAGAGCTGGTAGATATGTTTTGCTGTTTATTTGAACTTAAGCAAACCGGTTTACGCTTAACCGCACTAGATAAAGCAATGTGCCCAAGATTTCACGTTGATAAAGTGCCTTGTCGCTTAGTCTCTACTTACCAAGGTAGCGCCACGCAGTGGTTGCCCCATCAACTTGCTGATCGCACAAAACTAGGCCGGGGAAGCAACGGTAAACCAGATCATCAATCAGGACTATTTCAACACCAACACGATATCCAACAACTCAATAGTGGAGACGTTGCTTTATTAAAAGGCGAAAACTGGGAAGGCAATGAACACGCAGGCTTGCTTCACCGATCGCCCGTAATATCAACTGATACAAGCCGTTTGCTATTAACACTGGATTTCAGTGGCTGACCCGATTCCGCCAACGACGAGCATTTAGCCAATACATAGGGCTGTATTTTATAAACCTAGGTTAAAACTCATTGGTATTGACGAAAGTTATACAACAAATATAAATAAGGGCACTAACTATGATAAAAAATCTCCAGCCATTGACGGATAAAACTGCGATTGGGCTTTCTTTGCTTTGTACCGCACATTGCCTCGCCTTGCCCTTGGCTATCGTTTTGCTACCGAGTTTAGCGGCTTTATACTTGGCCGATGAAGCCTTTCACCTATGGATGGTTATCGCCGTCATACCAACCAGTATGTATGCATTGACAATGGGTTGCCGGCAACACAAACGCTATCAGCTGCTTGTGTTAGGCGTTGTTGGTTTAACCTGTTTAATAAGCGCTGTTGCTTTAGAAAAGATATTGTTAGGCGACACTATTGATATTGAGCTGGCAGAAAAAATATTAACATCCATTGGCTCATGTGTTATTGCCTACGGACACTATAAAAATTATCAGCTCTGCCAGCAGCCGCAAAAAAATTGCGAATGCAGCTAATACTGATGCTACTTAATACTAAAGTAAGCCTCCAACCCCTATAATAGTTCGAACCTATTGAATATCGATAGCAGTATTATCGTGGTGGCAATCAGAGGGCTCTTAACAAAAAATAGATAAAGAGCCCCTTACTTTAAGGTGAATATGAAAGCACAAATTTCGGCGGTTCCTACAAATATTATCACCGGTTTTTTAGGTGTGGGAAAAACCTCCGCTATTTTACATTTGCTCAAGCAAAAACCCGCTGACGAACGCTGGGCGGTACTGGTTAACGAATTTGGCGAAATTGGTGTAGATGGCAGCCTATTTAAAGGGCAACACAGTACAGAGCAAGGCGTTTTTGTTCGCGAAATACCTGGTGGCTGTATGTGCTGCGCCGCAAGTTTACCCATGCAGATTGCATTAAACCAGCTACTCATACGCGCAAGACCCGATCGCTTGTTAATTGAACCTACTGGACTTGGGCACCCTATAGAAGTGCTACAAACACTCTCAAAAGATTACTACAAAAATATACTCGATTTACAAAAAATTGTGACGCTAGTTGATGCGAGAAAACTATCGGATAAGCGCTATACAGAACATGAAATATTCAATCAGCAAATTTCCATTGCAGATGTTATTGTCGGGAATAAACTCGACTTGTATCACGATGAAGATACATCGACACTTAAGGCCTATGCAAAACAATATGGCGCTAGCAATGCTCAGGTAATATTTACCCAGCAAGGTGAAATCACAACCGAGCTGTTAACCGGAAAAACCTCTGTCACAACCACAGCCCATCATGACCACGACACTCCCGTTGAACAAAAACATTTACCCTCTGAAGCACCCATCCCCAACTGTGGTTATATAAAAGCGATTAATAAAGGCGAAGGCTTCCACAGTATTGGCTGGAGGTTCTCACCCAGCCGTGTGTTTAATCATGAAGAGTTGCTTTCATTGTTGAGTGGCATAGATGCCGAGAGAATAAAAGCCGTTTTTATTACTGAAAAAGGTGTTTTTGCTTATAACTTAACTGCTGATGAGCTCAGCAAAACTGAGCTCAATGAGTGCATAGAAAGCCGTATAGAAATTATTGCTAACAACATCGACAATAAATGGGAAGCTCAGTTAATGGCGTGCATAATTTCTTCTTAAGCTCTGCACTAGGTTATATCGGCTAAATTACCACTACTCTCTAACCACGACTTTCTATCGGCCGCACGTTTTTTAGCAAGCAACATATCGAGTACTTGATGAGCACCATCGTCGGCCTCCAACGTTAATGCAACCAAACGACGCGTATCTGGATCCATTGTTGTCTCGCGCAACTGCAACGGGTTCATCTCCCCCAAGCCTTTAAAGCGCTGAACATTTATTTTGCCTTTTTTCTTTTCGGCTTCCAGTCGATCCAGTACACCTTGCTTTTCACTATCGTCAAGTGCGTAGTAAACATCGTTACCAATATCGATACGATATAACGGTGGCATGGCTACATAAATATGCCCACCTTTTACAAGTGCTGGAAAGTGACGTAAAAATAATGCACACAATAATGTCGCAATATGTAATCCATCGGAGTCGGCATCCGCTAAGATACATACTTTGTGATAGCGTAGCTTTTCTAAATTATCGACGGCCGGATCGATGCCTAGAGCCACAGAGATATCATGCACCTCTTGGCTTGCTAAAATCTCACTGCTATCGACTTCCCACGTATTTAATATTTTACCACGCAGTGGCATGATCGCCTGAAACTCACGATTACGCGCTTGTTTTGCAGAGCCGCCTGCGGAGTCACCCTCCACCAAAAAAATCTCCGAGCGTTCGGGCTCGCCACTGGAGCAGTCTGCCAATTTACCCGGCAGCTGCGGGCCTTGTGTGATTTTTTTACGGGCTACTTTTTTACTGCTACGCACACGCTTTTGCGCATTACCAATACAGTAATTTGCAAGCGCATCCCCTTCCTCAGTATGCTGGTTTAACCATAAACTAAAGGCATCTTTGACCACACCAGAAACAAACGCTGCTGCTTCTCTCGAAGACAATCGCTCTTTGGTTTGACCCGAAAATTGTGGATCGGATAATTTAGAACTCAATATATAACAGCAGTTAGTCCAGATATCATCGGGCGCTAACTTAATGCCACGCGGTAATAGGCTTCTAAATTCACAATATTCCCGTATAGCATCTAGAAGACCTGTTCGCAGGCCATTAACGTGCGTACCACCTTGTGCAGTTGGTATTAGGTTAACGTAACTTTCCTGGGTTATTTCGCCACCCTCTGGCAACCACTGCAAGGCCCAGTCAACACCTTCTGAGCTACCTTTAAAAGCACCTGTGAAAGGATCGTTAGGCAATAGCTCCCAACCTCGGGTCGCACTCATTAAATAGTCTTTTAAACCATCTTCATAAAACCATTCCTCGCTTTCACCCGAGCTCTCATCTTTAAATGTTACCTTCAGGCCCGGACAAAGTACGGCTTTTGCACGCAGGACATGGCGCAGGCGCACAACGGAAAATTTATGAGAGTCAAAATAACTAGGCTCAGGAATAAAATGCACTGCTGTGCCCGTATTACGCTTACCGCAGGTGTCGATCTCTTTTAATTTGTGAGTAAGATCTCCGTGAGCAAAAGCAATTTCATATACTTTTCCATCGCGTTTAATCGTGACGACTAGTTTTTTAGATAAGGCGTTAACAACGCTAATACCAACACCGTGAAGGCCACCAGAGAATTCATAGTTTTTATTCGAAAATTTACCCCCCGCATGCAGGGTAGAAAGAATAACCTCAACACCTGGTTTCTTTTGCTCCGGGTGCATATCCACCGGCATACCACGGCCATCGTCACTCACGGTTACAGATTGATCTTTATGTAAAATAACATCAATGGTTTTGGCGTGACCAGCAAGAGCTTCATCAACACTGTTGTCGATAATTTCCTGGGCCAAATGATTGGGGCGAGTTGTCTCAGTGTACATACCAGGACGTTTTTTGACAGGGTCTAGCCCTGTCAGTACTTCGATATCTTCTGCGGAATAATTACTCATTAATAACCTGCTGTGAATCTATTACTAATTTTTTGTTATTTGTACGGTACAATTAATCATGTTTTCACTTAAGGAGCCTGCGGACAAGCCTGAATGAAATTTTCGATGAGGAAAATCATTCATGACTTACTCAGAGGCTCCTTAAAGGGCTTACCTTCAAAAAAGTTTAGTGCTCGCGGTATGAAACTCTCGAACCCTTGAAAGCTATGGTCACCACCTTTTTCTACCGTTTGATGACAACCATAGTAGTGCTGTATTGCCAAACGATAATCCAATGTCTCGTCACCCGTTTGCGCAAGCAGCCAATAATTTTTTAAATCCTTTAACCGACTCGCCCGATGGGACAGTAAATCGCTAAAATCCTGTTCGGTTAATCGGTAGCTATCACTGTGATGGTAATTCTTTAACTCTATATCAATATAGTTGGGCATCAAGGTTTCGATATCTACCGCAGGATTAATCAACACTGCTTTCAATTGGTAGCGCTCAGCCAGCCATGTTGCCCAAAAGCCCCCTAGTGAGCTACCCATTAAATATATTTTATTCTTACTGACACTCCTGTCTTTATCGATAATATCCTTAATCAAATTATCAAGAATGCTAGCACATTGACTTGGATAAGGAGGTAACTGGGGGCAATAATAGATAATATCAGGACGATTAAGCGTTAACCATTGCTGAACCTGTTGCGCTTTTGCCGATAACGGAGAGCTTAAAAAACCATGAATATAAAGAAGTGAAGCCATCCGCGAAATTGTAACTAAGCTGCAACGGATTAGCTATAGATAATCCACGACAGTGCCATTAACATTTTAATTAACAGCGAGTATCAATAACCGTTGGATAAAAAATCAATACCGTAATCTTTATAATCAACGCGCTCAACGCCTGTTTTGAGCATGCCATCACTATAAAGCTCTAGCCACCGGTATCCAGGCATTGTATCTTCGACAGCAAAATCGTCATTATTTGGGGTAAATTGAATACACGTGGAAGGTGTAGACAGCAGCCGAATTCCGTTATGTTGTTCGTCAAACTCTTGGTGGACATGCCCCCAAAGAATCGCTTTAATATTTTGAAAATCACTAATGGCCTGCCAAAAACTATGGGCATTTTGAACGATGTAGCGATCCATCCAGCGACTACCAATAGGCACAGGCTGGTGATGAAAAGTTATCAATATATGCTTATCTTGATGCTGCTTTAGTGAGGCCTGCAAAAATTCGAGGGTTGCCTCTGAAAAATTCCCATGTATTTCGCCAATCACATGGGAATCTAATAGGATAATTGCCCAATCGTTCTTAACGATAACTTGATTTGCGGATTGCTGCACAAGGGATTCCATCATGACCAAATTATCATGATTACCCGGCAGCCAAGCCATAGGGGCGGGTAACGCTTGTGAGATACTATCTAAAAACCGTTGGTATACCGCTACACCATGATCATTGACGATATCACCAGTGGCCAACAAAAGGTCGATAGAAGGTCTCTGCTGCTTAATTAAATTGAGTACATCCTTTAAGCTGCTATCAGGATCCATAGATAGCAGAGTATCACCCTTGTTTAGGCCAAGATGGCTATCTGTAATCTGTATTAATTTGATCATATCCAGTAATCGTTATTTTTATGTGATATCAACATCAAGTATAGATAGTCCATATAATAGCCAAAATCATCCTGACAGTAGGTAATTTCTAACCTTGTGCACGAATAATAAAACAAATAATGCCACAATAAAACGTATCAGTTCTAATATAGGCAGTTTAATCGAGCTTTTAGAAAATACTGGTAAGCTTATGCACTCACAACATTGTAAGTGACCCGCCCTTGCACCAAACAAAAAACGATCAACTCACCCAAAAACTGGTTAAGTTGAGATTTTTCGTCACATTGATGCATATCTTGGTTAGGGTATTGATGACGTGCTTTAAATTGAAGGCAACCTTTCGATGAGACAACCTCCGCTAATTGTGCATCGTGATACAACCTCACATTCAAGGTATAGGAGGATAATAGCGATAAAAGATCAGTGGCATTATTACTCATGGTTACCGGCTTATTAGCCGATACTTGAGGGAAGAGGCTACGAACTGGCGAGACACAGACATCCAACATTGTCGTGTATTTTGCGATTTCACGTGTAGTAATACTCAACTCTAAAGAGTAGCCAGCATTGTTCTTATTAAAACCACTGATCGAATATCGCCATTGATTATTAGCCAAAGGCTCTTCCTCTTGAGCTCCAGTAACATCAGACGCAGATCCAGCATTACTTTCTAAACTCGGCATCAACTTTAATAGACGATGATAATTGCACTCACAGTCTGCGAGGTGCTTAGGTAAGTCAACAACATAGCGAGGTTTAAGGCGATTCATTGTTTATCACGGAGCTTCTTGTTCTGCATCTTCATCATTGCCAAGGTTATCTTTATTCATCAACAGCCACTGTAAACAAATTAACGTGGCGGCGTTATTAAAGCGCCCCCCATAAAGCTGATTAAACACGTCTTGCTCAGGTAATACGATGACTTTTATATCTTCATATTCATTGGGCAAACCATGTATACCTTTCACATCTCTCAAATCGCCCAGAGCACAAAATAACACTAATGTTTCATTAGTCCCACCTGGGCTCGTAAAATATTCACAGATAGATAGCAATTTATCAGGCACCATACCCGCCTCTTCAACGAGCTCTCGCAAAATCACGTCTTTTGGAGACTCATCTGCCTCGGCCATTCCGGCAACTACCTCATATAACCAAGGGCTATCTTCCTCTTTCTTTGGCTTCTCTTGTGGCATCTCCACATTGCTTTGTGGTTTATTACTTACTGCAACTACACTTAATGCACCGACTCTAAACTGCTCCACAAGGCCAATAAGATGATTATCGGGATCATACATAATAGCCCCAACAGCCTGACCGCGAACAAAGATTTCCCGAAAAAAACTCCCCGTCCACCCCCCGTTAAACAAGCGATGGCGCAATTCTACCTTTTCCATTTTAAAAAAGCCTTGGTACACAAGCTTTCGGCTAATAACCTCTACATCTTTATCCATAAACGAAGCGGGTTGTATGGGTTTTGATGATATATCTTTCAATTTATACCTCTTTAAGAGCGCACCACCCAAAAGTAAGTCGCAAAATTATCATCGAGTCTCGACGCATACCACGTAAAACGATAAACTCAACGGCGATTAATGGATAGCTGCTTCTCGCCACTCTTTATTTGTACACATACACAACTATACAATTACTTATGAAACCAAACTTGTTGTTCTTTACTCTTGCAGTACTTTGTTTATCCAATAACTCCGTGGCAGAAGGCCAATCGTTAACGCAAATATACGAGTTAGCCAAACAGAACGACCGACAATATCAGTCCGATATTGCTCAATTTCATGCCAACAAAGAAATTAAGGCGATTAGCCGTAGCGGATTACTCCCACAAGTCACTGGTACTGCATCCTATGGTACGACAAAAACAGACTCTGTGACGAGCCCGCAAAGTGTAACTTCGGCGTTTACTGATGGGGAAGCTACTACAGATACCCTAAGCTATTCGGTTTCTCTACAGCAAGCAATCATTAATTTCAGCGCACTTAATACCTATCGTAGCGGCAAGATCCAAGCTGCAGCAGCAGAGGTACAGTTAGCCGCAGACAAACAAGATTTGATTATTCGCACTGCCCAAGCCTATTTTGATGTGCTCAGCGCTGTTGATCAATTCACATCGTCGCAGGCAGAAGAAAGAGCCCTGCAAACACAACTTGAACAAACGCGCCAACGTTATGAAGTTGGCCTTATTTCTATCAACGATGTACACGAAGCGCAAGCCGCTTTCGACAGCGCTTTTGCTAACCGTTTAAGTGATGAGACAAACGTAGGTATTCAATTAGAGGCACTGACGATAATTACGGGTAGATCTCACGATAAGCTAGCCACTTTAAAGGATAGCTTTGAGCCAACAGCTCCAACACCTAACAATAAACAAAACTGGATAGAGGCTGCACAAAAAAATAATTTATTACTGCAAGTCAGTAAGCTTAATGCCGATTCTGCTGTATTTGATGCGAAAACAGCAAAGGCCGATCGCTATCCTGAGCTTTCTGGGTCTGTTAACTATAATTTTAACGACGACGATCGATCTGGCGGAGCATCAAGACAGACTGAAACCGACCGCACAAGCTTTAGCATAGATTTAACAATACCCCTTTATAGCGGGGGCAATTTGAGTGCACGCCAACGCCAAGCCGCACAAAACCAAATACTATCGCGCGAGCAATTTTTGCTAACAAAGCGCAACACTATACAAACAACACGCTCGACATTTTTACAAGTCAATAATGATATCGCTCAAATAAGCGCTAGAAAACAAGCGATCACTTCTAACCAAAGTGCTCTGCAGGCAACACAGGCAGGCTATGATGCCGGCACACGCGACATTGTTGACGTGGTCAATGCACAACGCAATTTATTTCAAGCACAACGCGACTACTTTACAGCTATATACGACTACATTATTAATACGCTGGAATTAAAGCAAGCCGCAGGCTCACTCAATGAAACACATCTACGAGAATTAGATGACTGGTTGCAATAAGTGTTTTAAAGATAATTAACTAAGGAGCAGCCGACCAGGTCAGAGACTCTGTGTTTTTTTAGGTAAGAACGGCTCAATATTAGAAAGCATCTTGCCAACGACATCAGAGTTTTTTTCAATATATTTTTTTGCATTATCGCCCTGCCTATTGGCAAGCGCATCATCTACTAATAATAATTCTAAAGTGTTTGCCAACGACTCAGAATTACTTACCTGAGTTAATGCATGACAACTCTTTAAGCCTTTAGCTATTTCAGAAAAATTATAATCACTTTCTCCACTGACAATAGGCAACCCCCAAGCCGCAGGCTCTAAAAAATTATGCCCTCCACGAGAAATAAATGTGCCACCCATAATAGCCACGTCTGCTAACCCAAAAAGATTAAACAGTTTACCAACAGCATCAACTAGAACAACGTCTGTGTTATGAGAAGGTGCTTGCGTGTCACAAAGGCGCATAAGCGATAAACTTTGCTCAAGGCAAAGTGCTTCTACTTCACCAGCCCTCTCTACATGCCTTGGCACTAAAATCAACAGAGAGTTAACGCCTGCACTCTTTAGTTTGATAAAAGCCTCTAAAATAATATCTTCTTCTAAAGGGTGTGTACTTGCCGCAATAATAATTTTTTTTCCACCTATGGCAGACACCCATTGGGCCTTTATTTTTTTTGAAAAATCAGCCGAACATTTATCAATGGCGATAGAATATTTAAGACTTCCAGAAACTTGGCAGCTAGGCGCACCTAACTCACCAAATCGATGAGCATCGTCTTTTGTTTGCGCCACAATTAAGGATAAGCAATCAAATATAAAGCTAGAGAAAGCCTGAAATTTTAAATATTTATTTTTTGAATTTTCTGACATTCTGGCGTTAACCAAAACAATATTGGAATTATTATTTTTTGCCTCAACTATTAGTGAAGGCCAGACTTCTGTCTCAAACAAAATAATCACATGCGGCTTAAGCTTAGCTAAAAAGCGCCTCGTCAATAAAAATATATCAAAAGGCAAGTACAGATGATCGACGGTATGACCCAGAGCTTTTTTTAGGACTTGCTCACCCGTTGGCGTTGTTGTTGTCACCAATATGCAATCGCTACCATACTGTCTTATCAATTCTTGCAAAAGAGGCAGTGCAGCATTAACCTCACCAACAGAGGCCGTATGCAACCAGATATTCTTATTAGCGGCTTTACGACTAGAAAAAAAAGCTAGGCGCTCGCCAAAACGTGCACTATGACATGGATACTGGCGGTAACGTAAAAAAACAAGTACGCAGACAGGCAATAAAATTATCAGCCATAATATATTGTAAAAAACATATAACAGCTTGCCTTTAAAATGGCTTTTAGTGCTATTTTTACCGTTCTTTTTAAAGAACATAATTATGATTCAAAGTCATTAGAATGTAGCTGAAAGTAATAACCCTTCTTAGCTAACAACTCCGTATGTGTCCCTTGTTCAACAATGCATCCATGATCCATTACAACAATTCTATCGGCTTTCTCAATGGTTGAGAGACGATGCGCAACAACGAGCGTGGTTTTTCCTTGCATTAAAATATCTAACTCCGCTTGGATATTGCGTTCAGATTCGTTGTCTAATGCTGATGTCGCCTCATCTAGAATTAAAATAGGCGCGTCCTTAAGTAGCGCGCGCGCAATCGCTAAACGCTGGCGCTGACCACCTGACAAACGCGTGCCATCCTCGCCAATCAGTGTTTCTATACCATCGGGAAGCTCTTTTATAAATTCCCAGGCCGATGCTTTTTTAGCTGCGGCAATAATATCATCGCGGTTAACGTTATCATGACCATAAGCAATATTATTTTCGATAGTGTCATTAAATAGAGTAACACCTTGACTAACGAATGAAATCTGGGCGCGCAGGCTAGCTAATGTATGCTCTTTTATCGAGACTCCATCCAACAAAATCTCACCGGTAAAATTAGGATAGAATCGCGGCAACAAACCAACCAACGTGGTTTTGCCACTACCTGAACGCCCGACAAAGGCAACGGTTTCTCCCGCGTTAACAGTAAGACTAAAATCATTGAGAACTTTTTTAGTCTCATCATAAGAAAAGTCAATGTGATTAAACTGAATATCACCTTTCGCGCGCGTGACCGTATAAGTCCCATCGTCCGGCTCAGAGTTATCATCCAATAACCTGAAAATACTATCGGCGGCAGCGACACCCTTTTGCACTTTATTCATCACATTAGCTAACTGCTTAACTGCTCTTGGGATAATACCTGCTGCCGTTAAGTAGGTAATTAAAGTGCCTGCCGAGCCTTCCTCAAAAAACTTTAATGCCAAGAACATAATCAAGGCTAAAGCCATAGCGGCAAAAAACTGAAGAATAGGTGTGCCCGTAGAGGACGTTAAAACTGATTTTAAGTTTTGCTTTAAACTGTTCTCACTAACGGATTTAAAACGGCTCTTTTCATGCTCTTCTGCAGAAAAGATTCTCACGACTCTATAATTACTAATCATCTCGGAACAAATATGAGAGATACTCGCCATTGAGCCTTGCACGCGGCCACTTAATTTACGCAAACGCTTACTAATTTTATTAGCTATAAAAATAATAAAAGGTGCAACCGCTACAAAGATCAATGTTAGTTGCCAATTGAGCCAGAACAGATAACTCATTAAAGCAATAACCGTTAAGCCTTCTCGCACAATAATCTTAATAGCATCAGTGACAGCTTGGGTTATTTGGAGGGTATCAAAGGTGATACGAGACATCATCTCGCCTGAATTATTATCATCAAAATATCGATTAGGCATTGTGATCAATTTATTAAAAAGCTCCACTCGCAATATATGCACAATACCAAAAGCGACCTTTGCAAAACAGTAATCGCCAATAAAGGTGCCTACACCTCGATAGCAAAAAATTATCATCAAGGTAAGAGGTATCGTAACTCTCGCAGATTTATCCTGCGCATTAATCGCATCGACCAACTCACCCATTACACTTGCCAACTGCGTTTGGCTATAGGCAAAAACCGCAAGGCCCACTACCCCCAGCAAAAACACCGCACGGTAATACTTTAAATAGGCAAGAAGACGCTTATAGAGAGTTAATGAACTAACGTAATTTTTTGAAGACATAAATTCGACTTATTATTGAACTGACTTATTAAATACAATGCAATATGATAACAATTAAATATGGTAAAAGTATGTTTATGCAGATTATTTGATCAAAAGATACAACCATAAACAATACTCGATAATATGCGTATTGGTTCAGTAAAAATGATAACCATACCAAATAGAGCTATATTCTCTTGATGACAGCAAGAGAATATAGCTAATCTAGACTTATATGTAGCACTTAATTTACTTAGCGATAACACCCCTAGGACATCAAAACCAATATCACACTACTCACACCAACATCTATCACCTTCAATGTTAATATTGGTACTAGATCGCATTATACCTGTAGATGACCCTTCTAAAAGCATCATTACCTTGACTGATTAAAGTATATGCGCCTTATACAGAGCTCACGAGTAATATCTGACCTAGTTTATCACTCTACTCCAGAAGAGGAACAGCCACCAGCTTAAACTCTTTGGGTGGACATTTCCTTTCTCACAGGTCACTCCAGCCGTGATATCATCTATAAATTGAAATACCTAATAAACTAGAGAGGCAACAGCCTTGAAGGACAAGTGTTTATTAAAGCAGTCTAGTAAAATGTCGCACTTTTGCAGCTTATTATTTTTACCAATAATACAAAAGTATTTATATCTTGATTTCAGATAATAAGTGCAATTTCCTATGGGATGACTAACTACTATAATTTACTATCTTCCAACCAAAGAGAATGGCAGTGACCTATAAGTCGCTAGTCAGAGAAGAGTTACACCAGATTCACAGTTTAAATAAATATGGATCCAGACAGAAAGGCGGCGGCCATTAATCGAGGGGAAGTCCGTCGACGGGCTCTTGAGAGACGAAAAAGAATAAAAGCTTAAAGGATTATCGGCCAGGGCAAGCACAGCTACTTACTGAAAATAGACGATGCGACACCAAGCCACCAAGTTTTATAAAGTAACAGGGGGGGTGCACCAGCAGATAGAAATCTTGATACAATGGTGACACCCCTAACAATCGGTTGATTATTTGGAGAAGCACAAAGGCTTATCACTGTATCAGGAGACGATCTATCAGCTTATTCATGAGGGTAAGTTGGCAGGGCTAAGGACAACAAAACACGCTATCAGTTATTTTAATCATTAGAACTAATGCGCTAAAATTTTTATTTTTAGCTATAGCATTAACAAATTAATTACAACCTACTAAACAATGAGAAATTCATGTCATTAAGAAAAAAACTGAATAAACTATTATCCAATTTTGGATATGAAATAATAAAAAAAGACAGATTCAAAGAATTTCTTTCTAAAGAATTTAATAAGAATGAAAATTTTTTCTTCATTCAGATTGGCGCAAATGATGGCGTTAAGTTTGATTATCTTTATGATTTTGTCACGGCAAATAAATGCAAAGGTGTCGTGGTAGAGCCATTAAAAACGTACTTTCAAAGCTTGAGCGAAAACTATTTAGGGCATCCAAATATTACGCCAGTAAATATCGCAATTCATAATTCCAAAAAAATGGCAGATGTTTATTACATTAGCCCTGAAAAACTGGATCTGGTTCCAGAGTGGGCAGAGGGTATTGGGTCTTTAGATTACAATCATCACAAAAAATTTGGAATCTCGTCCGATTTTATTATTTCAGAAAAAATTGAATGCCTTCACTTAATGGAACTTATTAATAAATATGAATTTAAGCAATTAAATTTACTACAGATCGATGTCGAAGGCTATGATAGTGAAATTGTGAAAATGATAGACTTTGACATCATAAAGCCAAACTTAATTAAATATGAGCATTCGCATGTACAAAAAAACATACAAAAGCAAGTCGTGAAGCTGCTTAAAAACAATGAATACCATGTTTTTAAGCAAGGCGGCGATACGATTGCTGTTCTTAAATCCAGTATCTAGCTGCAAGGTATTTTGTTCACGAATTTAAACATGAAGCACATCTGAATTTAAACTGCTAACACGAGCTTATGCTCAACCGTTAAAATACATCAGTCTTAACTATAGCTGACACCTCACCTTGCGAAAGAGGAAATTCGCTCATTCTGATAAAAACTCTAACATCTTAACTAAAAAATAACTCTCATGATTCATACTGCCAAATCTACCACCGAACACAAATTCAGTTCAGTAAACTTAGCCAAAGAACTCGGCAACATATCCAACGTTTGAAAGATAAAGAAGAAAATATAGACACATTAATTAACAAAAATATCGGACACAAAATATAAAAACCGAACCTCCGATCAAGCTGTTGCTGCTTATCTAATTAATAAACTAGGTCATCGACACCAGCAATGAATTACACAAGCAAAG
The DNA here is from genome assembly GCA_947488935.1 of uncultured Pseudomonadales bacterium. GTDB lineage: Bacteria > Pseudomonadota > Gammaproteobacteria > Pseudomonadales > Cellvibrionaceae > CANLBN01. The sequence continues at coordinate 762,731 of CANLBN010000001.1, read as the reverse complement.
TATTTTTATCTCAAGTAGCAACATTCACCCTATCTAGCTACCGCATAATTTTAAAAACTTCAAATACTGCCTGAAAACAATCAAGGAGAGGACCGCTAACGATAGGGTTACTTTGACTAACTCACAGGCAGCTGCACTAAAAGAAAAAACATGACGATGAAGCTCGCCGTGATATATCGATGGCACGCCTAGGTTATCTAGGATCTCAAGACACACTATACTTCGGTAATCTTACAAGGCGCCTATCACTACTACTAACGCACTCAACAGTAGAGATTACCCTTCTTCGAGTAACAGGAGCTGCTTATGTTACTCATACTAATTGGTCGCAAACAGAATATTGTACCCATGTGCATCAGCTCCATTTGATGATTAATAGCATTTGCCACAGCAATACCAAAGCCATATCACCAAACGAATTGCATTTGTGAACGTCCCAAAAGCTATTCTCAATGAGCCTTATCAGGCCACTTTTAGGAAGAAGTTATCGTAATATGAGTGGATTACAAAAAGATCAGAGCGAATAGGCGACCGACCTATCACAATAATGATCGACTCATCAAGGTAAAATGTATTGCGGAATGACACCAATAAAAGCGTTGCAGGATAGAAAAATAGCTTGGGCGAAAAGATTTAACTAAACTGCAAACTGATAAGCAACTCTCAGACCAAGTCTAGGCTACTATACCTTTAACTACACCTATTTCCATCTAATTACATGATGTGCTTCAGGTTTGAATCCATAAATGGTAAAATTCTAACCATATAGAAAATATTGGATATTATGACAAACAGTTAAGAAAGAATGGAAAATTTTGATTAATACAACTTTCGTAAAGCAAGACAATTACTCAATTTTACACTCTCACCAGCAACAAAGAAAACCACTGGAAATTAAAAAAGTTGAACAACACTCTATTGAACACTAACCCTCTTAAACCTCAAAAAAAATGGATCGAGTACATTAGTTTATTTTCTCTTTTGCTTTTTACTATCAGCGTATTTTCTGCACGAGGATTTAATAGACCAATTGAGGCCATATTTATTCTATCTATCTTATTTTCGCTGAAGCCCATTTGTTTTTATGAAAAGAGAAATAACGGACTGTGGATATACTTACTCATCGCCATTAGTCTTCTCCTTGTTTTTATAAGTAACGGTATCGCAACTGCAACTTACCCTAATCTTGAGATTCGCCACAGCAAAGACTCCCTAGACTATGTGCGGATATTATTTTTTGTATTTGTGGGATGGTGGGTTATCAAACACCCCAAAATTATTTGGGTATTACTCGTTCTTTTTTCCGTAGCTTTTATCGTTAAGATTGTTTTCAGTCATCAATTTTCAATGTTATTATCATCCGATATTCCACGTCTTGATTTTGGATTTTCGAATGCTCAACATAGCGCGGCTTTCGCAGGAAGCTTACTAATCACCTGCATATCACTCAGCCCATTAATCTTAAAAATTAAAAACCGTCAATTTAAAGCCTTAGCTTGCGTGCTAACATTCATATTATTACTTATAACATTAGTTGCTACGTTAACAAGTCAAACTCGCGCTATATGGTTTGGGCTTTTCATTGTGGTAAGTATTGCTATTATACCTTGGGCAATACTAGCTATTGGAAAAAAGAGCTCACATATAAAGCTCAAACTCGCAATATTCTTTGCCGCCTCCTTTTCCACTTTGCTTATTTTTACATCATTAAACTCAACAATAAGCTCGAGAGTTAAATTTACTGCCGAGCGTGTTCTTCATTACTCACAATTAGAACTGAAAGATATACCGCCAACCTCAATGGGTATTCGTCTGCATCAATGGAATTTAGCCATCAATCTGATCAAAAAAAGGCCAATATCAGGTCATGGTGGTGGAAGCGCAAAATATCTCATCAGCATATCTAATATGCCACAAGCAGCAATCACCACCTTCGGCCATTTTCATAATAGTTATTTAGAGCTAGGAGTTGGCCATGGTTTAGGAGCTACTTTTATTTTTATTTTTATTTTAGGTTTTTTGTTTCATCGTCTAATAAAGTCTTACAGAGATAATCATATTGGTACCGAGTTTTTCTTTTGGGGTATAAGCTGGATAATTTTTTTCGGCATTATCAATATATTTGAATCCTACGTGGGCTCTCGCACAGGCTATGTCTTATTTTTAATATTTGGCGGCATCATTTATGGAATAACATCTAAGCCTTATAATGAAACAGAAAACCAACGAGATGAAATCGACACAGCCACAACAAATTGAAAACTTTATATCTGTGATTACAAACGATAACGACAACATACCTATATAGTAGGGCCTGACATTAAGGCCTCCGCCCTTCAAGTCCTACTTTATTATTAATCTCGAAACATTTATACCAACCAGTATAGATTAACCAGAGACTCTTATAAGCAGTAACTACAGACATGAAAATGTCATATAATAAAGTCCAATATACTTTATATTTTTGAATATGCCATGATTGACACCATCAGTGCCGTTATTATCACTAAAAATGCCACCAATACTCTAGCCGCTACACTTGAGAGCCTAACGGGATTTTCGGAAGTCATTGTATTTGATAACGGCTCTGAGGATAACACGATAGATATCGCCACAAGCTTTAGCAATGTTAGCCTACACAGAGGTAGCTTTGATGGTTTTGGCCCTACCAAAAATAAAGCAATAGCACTTGCCAATAATGACTGGATACTCTCGCTAGACGCAGACGAGTCGGTTAATAAAACCCTCTTCGACGCCCTAGAAAAATGGCCTGCAACGACACCGAGCAACCATTACGGCGTAATAGTGCGAGAAAACCATTTTATGGGGCAAGCCGTTAAGCATGGGGGCTGGGGTAACGATAAATTGGTGCGCTTGTTTAATAGAACCTGTTTTTCATTTAATAGTAACCGTGTTCATGAGTTTGTCGATATAAAAAAAACACAAGAAACTACGTCAAAAGAATGTTTTGTGGATGGTCTTATCATCCATAATGCCGTACAAAATATTGGCCAATTTTTAGAAAAAATTAACCGATATTCCGAGCTTAGAAGCCAAGATTTTCTCGATAGAAACAAAATTCTATCGCCAGCAGTTATCGTTTTAAAGTCGCTCTTTGCCTTTGTTCGTAGTTACATTTTTAAGTTGGGCATACTCGCAGGTTGGCGGGGGCTAGTGATTGCTTACAGCAATGCTATCGGCGTATTTTTTAAATACATGAAAGCATATTCAATTAAAAATAAATAAGCGGCTATTTTAACAATGCATATTCTTCACATTAATCTTGCCAAAGGGTTTCGAGGCGGAGAGAGGCAAACCGGCCTTTTGATTGACGGGCTAGCTAAGCAGTACCCCAACGTAAAACAATCACTCCTTGTTAGGAGAGGCTCGCCGCTTCCCGATTTTTTAAAATATAAAAAAAATGTAGCAATCATTGAAGTTAATAAGCCGTTTATGGCCCATAGCCTAAAGGCAAGTAAAGACTATTCACTCATTCACGCCCACGATGCTAAAGCCTGCCACTTAGCATACGCACTCCATACATTCAGTAATAAAACACCCTACATTATTACCAGACGTATGGATAGAACACCCAAAAAAGATTGGTTTACCAAAAAGGTTTATAACAATACAACGCTCGTTGTTTGCTTATCTAATGCTATCGGCGACATTATTAAAGAGTATAACGCCGCTATCGACACCCGCATTATTCCATCAATGCTCGCAAGCCTACCTTCTAGCCAAAATACCATACAGGGTATTCGAAAGCTCTATAAAGGCAAAATACTGGTTGGCAATATTGGCGCCTTGGTCTGTAAACATAAGGGGCAGCAGTTTATTATCGAGGCGGCCAAACAACTAGAGAAAAGCCACCCACAATTTCATTTTTTGTTAATTGGTCAAGGGCAAGATGAGCAACTGCTAAGGACCCAAGCCGAGGGCTTAAGCAATGTAGAGTTTACAGGCTTTAAAAGTAATGTAGGGGATTACCTAGGCGCATTAGATATATTTTTATTCCCCTCTCTAGAAGAGGGCTTAGGCTCAACATTGATCGATGCAATGGATGCCCAACTACCGATTATTGCCAGTAAAGCAGGGGGTATACCCGACCTTATTGAGCACGATGTCACCGGCTTATTGGTAGAGCCTAAGGATACCCAAGGCATTATCAATAGCTTACTTTGCCTAACCCAAGATGAAGACTTAGCCCATCGATTAGCAAAAACAGGCAAGGAAAGATCTACTCATTACACACCCGATATCATTAGCCAACGCTATATGGCGGTTTATCAGTCCATACTTGGTGATTAAAATGTCTACATCCCTCTTTAACGTTAGTCTTAACCCCCTTATAAGATAATATTATTGCTTGGACATCAATCCTAGCCACCTCGCCTTAAACCTATAACCGATGCGTTAAAAAGCGATGCAGCGCGCGAACGCCTTCTCCATAAAAATGTGCATCGGCAGATACAAAATGCTGCATTGATTCAGCGCATAAATGTTATCATCAGCATACTTCACACTTTTAGTAAGAATAGAGCATTATGATTATAGTGACTGGCGGCTGCGGCTTTATCGGCAGTAATATTGTTAAACAACTCAATAATATTGGGCGAGAGGACATTATCGTTGTCGATGAACTTCAAGATGGCAAAAAGTTTCTCAACATTGCTGATTGTGAAATTGCCGACTACCTCGATAAAGATGACTTGTTAGAGCTAATAAAGACAGGTTCACTGCCCCAAATAGAGTGCGTTTTTCACGAAGGCGCCTGCTCCACCACCACCGAGTGGGATGGGCAATTTATGATGAAAAATAACTACGAATACTCAAAAACCTTATTGCACTACTGCCTTCGAGAAAAAATACAGTTTATCTACGCATCTTCAGCCTCAGTCTATGGCGGCGGCCAACAAAGCCAGGCTGACTTTTCAGAAAAGCGCCAAAACGAAAAGCCATTAAACGTCTATGGTTATTCCAAATTTTTGTTTGATCAATATGTTAGAAAGCACCTACAAAACCCTCAAACTCAAATTGTTGGTCTGCGCTACTTTAACGTCTATGGCCCACGCGAGCAGCACAAAGGTTCTATGTCGAGCGTTGCCTTTCATTTGTACAATCAATTAAAACAAGGCGATACCATTAAGCTATTTGCAGGGCACGAAGGCTATAATGATGGAGAGCAACTCAGGGATTTTGTCTATATCGATGACGTGGTCGATCTCAATGTATGGTTAATGCAAAACCCACAGGTATCTGGAATTTTTAATTGTGGAACAGGCCGCGCTCAAAGCTTTAACGATGTTGCCAATGCCGTGCTGGACTACCACAAAAACACTCATCAACAACAAGGCAAGCTGGAGTACATCCCTTTTCCAGACCACTTAAAAGGTGCCTACCAAAGCTTTACTCAAGCAGATGTCGGCCATCTACACTCAACGGGCTACACCAAAGCATTTCAAACCGTCGAGCAAGGTGTTAACACTTACTTAACGTGGTTAGATGCAAACAATGGCTGATCAAGAGCCGAATACAAACAGTGATGCACTAACACCCAGCAACACTTTAGTCGTTGGGCCATCTTGGGTTGGCGATATGGTCATGGCCCAAAGCCTTTTTAAAACATTAAAGTCGCAAAGTCCAAACACAACCGTCGATGTCATCGCACCCGCGTGGTCTGTTCCTGTGCTAGAACGTATGCCCGAGGTAAGGCAAGCCATCCCATTAAACACAGCCCACGGAGAAATAGGCCTTAAAAAACGTTACCAGCTAGGAAAGTCATTGCGTGGAAAATACCAACACGCCATTATATTACCTCGCTCATTAAAGGCTGCACTTGTCCCTTTTTTTGCAAAAGTACCCGTACGTACAGGCTTCAAAGGTGAGATGCGTTTAGGAATCATCAACGATATTCGCGAGTTCGACAAGAGCCATTTAAACCAAACCGTCAAACGCTTTGTTGCCCTAGGCCTTACCCAACAGCTAGCCAATACAACGTTTGCTATCGACTACCCGCACTTGAGTATCGATAGCAATAACCAACAACAAGCTCTACAAAAACTTGGCTTAGACGCCCAAAAACCCGCCATTGCTCTATTTCCTGGGGCAGAATATGGCCCGGCCAAACAGTGGCCCTTAGCTTATTTTCAAGAGCTTGCGCAAAAGCTAGTTAACGAGGGGTTTCAAGTTTGGGTGATGGGCTCTCAAAAAGATCACCCAGCAGGAGAGAGTATTAGCACAGGGCAATCGCCACACATTATTAACCTATGCGGCAAAACCACTATTGCCGAAGTGATAGATTTAATTGCCCACTGCAAAGGCGCCGTGAGCAATGACTCAGGGCTAATGCATGTTGCAGCAGGAGCAAATTGCCCCGTTATTGGTATTTATGGCTCCTCAAGCCCAAAATTCACACCGCCACTAACTCAACGAGCCACAATATTGCATCTCGGTTTGGATTGCGGCCCATGCTTCAAACGCGAATGCCCTCTGCAACACTTAGATTGCCTGCACAAAATCAGCCCACAAAATGTATTTAGCGCTTTAAAAGAGTTATTATCGGCACAATAAAGAGCATCTAATCACGCCTTAAATCCAGTAAAAGAGATTGATATACCACCTATGAGCAGCGCTATTAACTTATCTTCCCTCGCATCATCTAATGTACTTATCATTGGTGATGTCATGCTCGATAGCTATATCGCTGGCAACACTCAGCGTATATCACCTGAAGCGCCAGTACCTGTTGTCCATATTCAAGATAACTACCAACGTCCGGGTGGCGCTGCCAATGTGGCACTCAATGTACGCGCCTTGGGTGCAAAAGCGATACTAATGGGTTTGATTGGCGATGACGATACTGGCAAGGCCCTAAATGAGGAGTTAATTGCCAAAGGGGTAGATTCGCGCCTTATTCCTTCAGCCAATGCAAAAACCATCAGCAAGCTGCGCATTATGAGCCGCAATCAACAGCTTATTCGGCTCGACACCGAGGATGGCTTTGAGCACGTTAATCACGATGAGCTACTCAAACAAGCGATTTCAGCCACTAGCGAAGTCAGCGCCGTTATCTTATCAGATTACAACAAAGGCACCTTGCGCCCTATTCTCACGGCGTTTTTAACCCATTGTAAACAGCAAAACCTACCCGTTTTAGTCGACCCTAAAGGCAGTGACTTTTCTATTTATCAATCGGCAACCTTGCTAACACCCAATATGTCAGAGTTCGAGTTAGTCGCCGGTAAGCCAACAACTGAGAGTGATTTTCAGCAACGCGCAAAAGCGCTTATGCAAACCTTCGACATTGATAACTTACTCGTCACGCGTAGCGAAAAAGGTATGTCGCTATTTCAAAGTGACATTACCCCCTTTAACTTAGAGGCTAAAGTACGCGAGGTTTATGATGTGACAGGTGCAGGCGACACCGTCATTGCCACACTTGCCACCGCACTGGGTGCTAATTACAGCCTGCACGACTCGACAACCTTAGCCAACTTAGCCGCTGGTATTGTCGTTGGCAAAATGGGCACTGCAACTGTCTCGATGGAAGAACTACAAAGCGCCATTATCGACGAGCAACATTCCGATGTTATTACGCAAAATGGTATTTTAAGCCTCGAAGAATTACTCAAAACAACCAAGCTATCTCGTAACCGCGGTGAAACAATAGTGATGACCAATGGCTGTTTTGATATTTTACATGCAGGCCACGTACATTATTTAAATGAAGCCCGTAAACTCGGTGACCGCCTAATCGTTGCGGTTAATAGCGACGACTCCGTTAAGCGCTTAAAGGGTCCAGAGCGCCCGATTAACTCAACCGAAAACCGTATGCTGGTATTGGATGCGCTGAGTTGCGTCGATTGGGTCGTCGTCTTTAACGACGACACACCAAAGGCAATTATCGATGCCGTCGTACCCGACAAACTGGTTAAAGGTGGTGACTACATTGTTGAAGATATCGTCGGCTACGAAACCGTCACTCAGGCAGGTGGCGAAGTATTAACGATTGACTTAACACCTGGTTGCTCGACAACGAATATTATTAATAAAGCACGCGGGCAATAAGCAATGCTTATTTTAGCCGTAAGGTTAGATTCGTTTTTATCAACTGCATTGAGTAAAGCAGATACAAATAGTAATTATTGCACTCTCTAAACTCTGAAATATTACTGGTCAACGAACCACGAACCCCATCGATAACACTAAAGCCTGCATCATCTAAAAAATGAGCAACATTAGAATAGGCAAGTGTCATTAAAAAACCAATAATAAAAAACCGATGCGGGGCAAGGCTTTTGATAAATGGTACATTTATCTTAGTAACCACCAACGGCAAAACAATAAACCATAGGGCATTGGCCACATCAATTAACTTCTTAAAGTGAGTAACATTCTGTTTATCGCCATAATCCGACTCGTTGTGCCAATTTCTTACTTCGCCTTCAAAATTTTTGTTGGTCAAAAACTCGTACAAGCTGATTCCATAGTCAATTTCCTCGAGAAATAAAAAAACGAAAACTATGGATAATAAAAAGAAAAATACTTTTTCAATAATCTCTATGCGATTTATAAAACAATAAGAAAAAATGGCAATAATAGATAGCAAACAAATGTTTTGTAGCTGCTCTAAAAGGCCAGACTCTCTAGTCAAAAAACCATTATTAGGCGATACAATTTGTTGCAAAAAATCAACGCCAGAAAAATAAAAACCCATAAGTAATAAATTTAACAATGCAGGTATAGCAATAAACAAATAAATATTCTTAGTTTTAGTTAAACTATTTATCATGTTAGCTTTTCTCGTCTAAATATTTGCACTGTGATAGTTAGAGACTGACTAGTCTCTACAGCATTATTACTTGGAAGCAATACAAAGCAACCTGTATAAAAGCTGCTCAACGTGAGAGCTTTTAACCACTGGATACAAGCAGATTACCATGAGCTCTAAACAAGGTAAGTAAGCACATAAGACTTTCCTATAGGCTCTGTTCGAGAATTATAAAGAGTTCTCGGCTAAAAACCCAATATACTTGTATCCCCGCTAGGTGAACGAGCTATGCATATAGTAATCTATAGCACACGAGTGCATCGTGGTATAATTTAGCCGACATCCCTTAACCGATATAATCAAAGCCTGCGCATGATTAAGAACAAAACTATGGCAACCAAAGATACTCTTTTAAACCCTACGGTTCTCGATATTTTATCGAAAGAATCATCATGGACACCGCTGGCAGACAGTATCACCCGTAAAGGCTGCCACTGCCAAAACTTTCATCTCGATCACAAGTTTATTATCAAGCTATTTCGCTTCTCAGGCGATAAACCACCGGCTGATCCTTGGTGGGATCAAGAACATCAAGCTCTACATTTGTTAAACGGAGAACTTGGATCACCGATCACCCACGGATATATAGAATTCAAATCCGACGGTTTTACGACTATTTATCTATTTAAAGAAATGGTCAGTGGTAACACACTGGGAGAGTTGGGCCAAGTCATTCTCAAAAAGGAGCAATGCGCAGAAGTAGGCGAGTTCTTAGCGGATATTCACAATCGTAAAGTCGTCACAGGAGATTGCCATCTATCCAATTTACTCATCAGAAATAATAATAAATTGTGCTTTATTGATTTTGGCAATGCACGAATTTACCCACGCGCCAGTTTTGCCTACGGACTAATAGCCTCCAGAGACCTACAAAAAGCAAAATACAAATGTGCCAACCTAGACTCAGCACTAAGCCAACTAATAGAAGACGCATACCTCTCAAAACTTAATCACAAGCCGCCTGCAATTCTTCACCTAATTGTGCGAGGCCTAGCAATCCTTCATCAAAAGATTAGACTGTATCGAGGTAAAGAGAGAATTAAATCTCTCGAAGAATTAGAGGCCAGAAAAGAGAAACTGAAATAACGCATTATTTTTAACTCCAGCATCACCACTTGTTGCTTAAGAACACCTCTAGCTTATACCTACTCCAGCAGAGCATCGTGGTACAATTGATGAACACCCTTAGTTAAGGCGCGCCAAAGTATATAATCAATATCTAGGCGCAATTAAGAACAGAGCTATGATGACCACTGAAAACCTGTTAAACCCTACAGTACTCAAAATATTATCTGAAAAAGCATCGTGGCAAACCCTTGGCGAAGGCTTTATCCGAAAAGGCTGCTATTGCCAAAATTTTCACCTCAACCATAAATTTATCATTAAACAGTTTCGCTTTGCCGATAAAGCTCCTCCTCCCAAACCTTGGTGGAAGCAAGAACATCAAGCACTACACACCATGAATGGTGAGCTAAGCTCTCCCGTCACTTATGGCTATATGGATTTTAAGTGTGACGGCTTTACAAACATTTACTTATTCAGAGAAATGGTCAGTGGTAACACTCTAGAAGAACTGGATTATGAATATCTGACAAAAACACAGGCTGTAGAAGTTGGAGCGCTGTTGGCCCATCTTCACAATAAAGGAGTAGTGACCCGCGATTGCCATTTAGCCAATCTACTCCTCAACGAGCAAAAAGAAATATGCACTATCGATTTTGGCAACGCCCAAATTTATCAAGAAAAGGGGCTACTCTACGCCTTTAGTGCCGCCCGCGATCTTAAAAAGACACAGTTTAGATGTACAGGACTCAACCCAACCTTAAGCAAAGCAATGGAAGATAGCTATTTATCTATCATTAACCATAACAAGCTATCGTCTTTTTTATACAGAGTTATGGAGAAAGTAGCCGCTGTCCATCAAGCCATTCGCTCAATAAGGCGCAACGATAAAATCAACCAATCTTATATCGATTAATCAACGCTCAAGATTTTATCTATTTTTCCTTTAACATCGGCAACGGTAATTAAGCTTAAGGCATCGGGGTTACGAACGCGCTTACCCCAAGGTGCACTCGCCTCACTTAACCCCTCGTACTTTAAGAGCGCCTCGGGGTACTTATTAACACTTAGATCTTGATTATTGGCAACATAAGGCCCAGTACGTTTGGGGTTTGAGGTAACGTACAAACCAATAACAGTTGCACCCATGGCATTAGCAATATGTGCAGGCCCGGTATCCGGCGCAATAACGGCTGTGGCTTGTGCCATTAAAGCAGCAAGTTGCTTAAGTGAGGTCTTACCGACTAGGTTATCGACACTACTGAGTAAAATATTTTTATTCGTAAAAACATCGCTTGTTAATATATCTTGGGCAAGCGCTATTTCATTCTCAGCCGGGCCACCGGTGAGTACAACCCTTGCACCATATTGCTCGACTGCATACTTAATCACTTGCGCATAGTTATCCGCACTCCAATTGCGCCAGTTGTTAGCTCGCTGACTACTGCTCGGGTTTATCACCAGTATTTTTTTACCCGCAACAATATCGCCTGCCCAGCACTCATCCTCTGATGGAATGGGAATACTCCATTCAAGTTTGCGCTCGCCAAGACCTAGCGCTTTTAAGAACTCAAAGAAACCATCTAATACGTGCTGGCACTCAACAGCATTAATACGCGCATTAGTAAATAACCACTGATAATCCTTTGCGCGGCTTTTGTCAAAACCCAATTTAATCGATGCAGGCACACAGACGCTAGCAATATTAGCGCGCAACGAGACCTGCATATGCAACAGCACATCAAAGCGCCTGCCACGTAATGTCTGCCATAATTTTTGGTAGGCTTTAAAACCTAGGGATTTATCGAAAATAATAAATTCGACACCTTCGATATCCTCAACTAACTGGTGTTCTAATCGACCAATAATCCAAGTGATTTTTGTTTCTGGCCAATAGTGTTGTAAGGTACGCACTATAGGTAATGCGTGGGTAACATCACCAATAGCAGATAAGCGCAACAAACAAAGACTAGCGGGTGCTTTCGATAGCGGCAACGACATACATAATGACCATTAAAACCAAAAATATAAATAATCACTACATCATATATCATCAACCTGATCAGACAAAGAACACTCTGATAAATGATCTACTGGAAAACACTACGCCGCTCTTTGAACCTGATTATTTACTGGATAATAATAAAGTATACAAACAAGCAACCGGGCGTGGCCAAGCCTATTTTTTTAAGCATAGCAATCAAGATTGTGTACTCAGGCACTTTTGGCGTGGTGGGCTGGTCGGCAAATTTAATAAAGACTTTTATTTTTGGAACCCACTAAAAAATAAGCAAACCCAACTACAAGAATCTCGCGCGTATCAAGAATTTAGCTTATTGGATACTCTCAGGCAGTCAGAATTACCTGCACCAAAGCCCGTTGCTGCTCGCATTAGCTACTCATGGCTAGGCTATAGAGCAGACATCATTACCGAGACACTACCAAATACACAATCTCTTGTAGAACGACTCGACGCCTCAACTTATTCTCAAGCCTCTCAACATCAAGTGAATGATAGCCTTTGGCTTAATGTTGGCAAAACCATCGCAAAATTCCATCAACACAATATTTATCACGACGACCTTAATGCCAACAATATTTTAATTGACCAACAGGGTAATATTTATCTGATTGATTTTGATAAAGGCAGAGTCATCAACAATGAAGTAGGGAACGATAATTGGCCGCAGAGAAACCTAGATCGGTTACTGCGCTCATTTAATAAAGAGAAAACAAAAAATACTCATCTAGATTTTAGTAGTGATAATTGGCAGCAATTATTAAAAGGCTACAAACAGTACATTAATAAGGGGCAAGAGAAAAGGCAGACATTAGGGAGACAGCCTTAACAAATCAACAAATTAAAGGGTTTTAGAAAACTCAAACAGAGAGGGATATTGCTCCACACTCTCAGTCAAGCTGGCTTCTAGTAACTCATCCCCACTTATGTGATGAGCAACACCTTTCTTTAATAAGGCTGGGTTTACTAAGACCAAGCGAGAAACACCCGCTTTTTGTGCTGCCTGTAAATCAGAGAGTTTATCACCCACCATTAAGGATGCAGAAAAATCGATACGGTATCGCTCAGCGGCCTGCAAAAACAGGCCTTCGGCAGGCTTTCGGCAATTGCAGTTATCTTCGGGAGTATGGGGGCAATAAAATACATCGGTAAGTTTAACGCCCTGTCGCGTTAACTGCTCGCGGTACCAGTGCGTTAATTCTTGATAATCAGCTTCGCTATAATAACCACGTCCAATACCCGACTGATTAGTCACTACAATAATTTTATAGCCACTTGCCTGTAGCGCTTTTAGCCCAGCGATGCAGCCATCAGTAAACTCAAAATCATCAATTTTGTAGGTGTAGCCTGTATCTTTATTGATAACACCATCGCGATCCAAAAAGGCAACTTTTACCTTATTACCAGGCATTGACTAACCTCTTAGGTGATTATTTCTCTAACTAGAAAACTCTGCATCAACAGCCGCACACAACATATGGCCAATAAAAGCATGGGCCTCTTGAATACGAGGAGTAGAATGTGAAGGTACACAGATACAGGCATCAACGCTGTCTTTTAATTTACCACCAGAGCCGCCGGTGAGTGCGGCAGTAAAACAGCCAATCTCTTTTGCAACAGCAATAGCTGCCAACACATTACTACTGTTGCCGCTAGTGGAATAGGCTATAACAACATCCTGAGGGGTCGCTAGGGCTTCTATCTGGCGAGAAAAAACCGCATCATAGCCGTAGTCGTTACCCACAGCCGTTAAAATAGAGGTGTCTGTTGTTAACGCAATAGCTGCTAAGCCCTTACGCTCGGTCATATAGCGGCCAACAAGCTCTGCGGCAATATGTTGTGAGTCAGCAGCACTACCACCATTACCCATCAATAATATTTTACCGCCGTTATTCAATGCTTTAAGCCATTGCTCACCCACTTGTCTCACGACAGGCTCCAGCTCTCTCACCATCCCCATAACCGCGAGATGATCATCTAATTCCGTTAAAAATTGATTCGACATAATGAGAAAACCTTTGCTAGTGATGAGTAACTTGCCAGTTACTCATCTTAATTCAAGTGAATTAATTTACTAATAAAATTAATTCATGGAGCTGACATATTTTGCACATTTTACTGACAAGGTGTTAACCAATTTTTGTGCGCTTCGCTGCGACCATGCACCGCATCAAAATACATTGTTTGCAGTTTTTCTGTCACAGGGCCACGACCACCATTACCGATAGTACGATTATCTACCTCGCGAATAGGTGTCACTTCGGCAGCAGTACCTGTAAAGAAAACCTCATCAGCAATATAGACTTCATCACGAGTAATGCGCTTTTCGATGATATCGTAGCCTAGCTCTTTGGCCAGAATAAAAATAGTATTGCGGGTAATGCCATCCAATGCCGAGGTTAAATCGGGCGTATAAATATTACCGCCGCGAACAAGGAAAATATTCTCGCCGCTACCTTCGGCCACAAAACCGTCGACATCGAGGAGCATGGCTTCATCATAGCCATCTTGCATTGCCTCTTGTAAAGCCAGCATCGAGTTCATATAGTTACCATTAGCCTTGGCTTTACACATGCTCACATTAACGTGATGGCGCGAGTAAGATGACGTTTTAATACGAATACCCTTATTAATACCATCGTCACCTAAATAAGCACCCCACTCCCATGCCGCAATCATGACATGAGTTTTGAGGCCGTCGGCACGTAAGCCCATACCTTCTGAGCCATAAAAACACATGGGGCGAAGATACGCACTTTTTAAGTTATTACCTGCAACTGCCTGCTTTTGCGCTTCGTTTAGCTGTGCCTTAGTGTAGGGCATACTCATATTGAGGATTTTAGCTGAATTAAATAGGCGGTCTGTATGCTCACTTAAACGAAAAATCGAAGGCCCTTGATCGGTTTCATAGGCACGTACACCTTCAAACACACCCAAACCATAATGTAGTGTATGCGTAAGCACGTGTGTTTTGGCATCGCGCCAAGGTACCATTTCGCCATCTAACCAGATAAACCCATCACGATCAGAAAATGACATAAAACTCTCCTACTGTATTTTCACCTATCACTGTAGGTGAAACATTATTTTAATGAATCAAAAAGTAACCACGTTTTATTATTTATCGTCCAAGTCTCCATCAAAAAAATAATTCCACAGATGTCGAATTTGCTCACGCTCTTTTGTGAAAGGCGCAGCCTTGATAACTGACGATTGGTTCTGTTGGAGCGCTAAACAATGTCCCTGTAGTCGATATAACTGATAAATATCGATTAACTGCTGGGACTGGGTTGCATCTAACAGCCCTAAATTATGCAGGCTCTCCAATAAGCGAATATTATCAGTCCATTGACAAAGCCCGGGCATTTTAGCGCTCCACGCCAAAACCGCGTATTGAACCATAAATTCAATATCAACGATACCACCGGCGCCCTGTTTCAAATGGAATTCATCAACTTCTGTGCTATTTTTTCTATCACGATTATTGGCCTTGCCTACATCGTCCAAATGGCCACGCATTTTTTCGCGCATTTCGATAACAGCAGCCTTTAATTCGTTGTGCTCTCTCGGTTGGCACAATATCTCTCTACGCAGCTCACTAAAACGTGCAGCCAATGCGCTATCGCCAGCAACTGCACGAGCACGCACTAGAGCCTGGTGCTCCCACACCCATGCCTCTTGTTTTTGATAGCGCTCAAAGGCTGCAAGGGATGTCACCAACATACCCGAATTGCCCGATGGCCGTAGGCGCATATCGATTTCATACAACTGCCCAGACATAGAGCGTGTATTCATCATGTGGATCATCTTTTGGCCCAAGCGGGTATAAAAGGTTTGATAATCCAACGGCCGTGGCCCATCAGTCTCTCCTTGGGAGCTACCATCGTAAATAAAGACTAAATCCAAATCCGAGCTATAGCTCATTTCGATACCGCCCAACTTACCGTAACCAACCACCAAAAAATGGGGCTCACTCTCTGTTGTACCCTCTGGGCAGCCATGGCGAGCAACCAGCCCCTGCCAAGCAAAGCTTAGCACCTGCTCTAATACCACCTCTGCAATTAATGTCAGGTAATCACTCACCTTCATCAACGGCAAGCTGGCGGTAATTTCACAGGCTGCCACATGTAGGTAATGGGCTAATTTAAAGTAGCGCAACACCTCCATTTGCCCTTCAAGATCATCGGGCTCTAGCCGTAATAAGCGCTGGCGAAGCTCATCGCGAAGAGCTTCTTTTTCGGGTAGAGAATATAGTGTATCGGGGTTCAATAATTCATCTAATAGGGCAGGAATTTGGGTCAGCGTTTCAACCACCCAAGAGCTCGCCTTAAATAAAGTGAGCAGATGCTTAATGATTTGCAGGTTTTCGATTAACAGAGAAAGGTAACTCGTGCGCATCACAATGGATTCTAACCAATTTAATACACGAGCAATCAGCTCTACGACTTGTTCATTGTTTATTGGGTCTCGTTCATCATGGGTTTTTACCTCACCATGGCTTAATAATACCGTGAGCAATGTTGGCATAAGTATATCGAGTTTTTTTTGGGCATTTTCCGACAAACCGACTACTCGACGATTCGATTTAAACAAAACCAGCCGATCTATTAATGGATATAAAATATCTTCATCAAGTGTAAGGCTTTCATCAAAATGCGTTTGTACCCATTCGTACTTCCCTTTATGACTATCGCTTTTTATGTCACCGCTAGCAATGCCTACGTCGCTAAGTTCGGCCGAGGTTTTCTCTCTCAACAAAGTCCATAATAGCCCCCATGGAGAATCAGCATCGGCATTATCTTGCTCTGTATCTTTATCAGAAAAAACCCGTTCAAATTCGATATCAACAACGTCTCGATGTTTATCTAAACACCTTAAAAAATCATTCCAACCTGAGAAGCCCAACAACCATGCCAATCTCTCGCAAGAGGTTTCATCAACAGGTAGGCACTGTGTTTGTGAATCGCTAACAGCTTGTAAACTATGTTCAATCTTCCGTAAAAAAGTATAAGAATTTTCTAAATCACTAACGACTTCTTCACTCAGATAATTACATTCACCAAGATAACATAACACTTTTAGTAAATTACGTGCTTGCAATTCTTGGTCGCGACCACCACGCACCAATTGAAAAGACTGCACAATAAATTCGATTTCGCGTATACCGCCCTTGCCCAGCTTTACATTATCCTGTAATCGTTTACGTCTGACCTCTTGAACAATCATCGCCTTGAGGTTCCGCAAAGATTCTACCATCGTATAATCAATGTACTTGCGATAAACAAAAGGTTTTAAAATCCCATAAAAATTATCAACTGCCTCTCTCTCAAAAAGGCGTTGCTCATTCAACTGTTTATTGAGTGCTGCTGTATCTGGCAAGCTACCAACAATAGTAGTAGAGCAGGCAATCACTCTCGCCTTAACCGAGGCAAAACGCTCCCAATCTCTGCCTTGTGCTTCATAGTAATTTTCTAATGATGCAAAGTTACTGACAAGAGGGCCGCTATCGCCGTAGGGGCGTAGGCGCATATCAACACGAAAAACAAAGCCCTGTTGAGTCACTTCATTGAGAGACTTAATTAAACGCTGGCCTAAAAAAATAAAAAACTGTTGATTTTCAATTGATTTTATTGGCAGGTGATTATCACTGTATTTTTTTTCTGTTTTTCCCGACTCAGGAAAAGCAAATATTAAATCGATATCAGAGGAAACGTTAAGCTCTTCACCACCTAACTTACCCATACCAATAACCAACATGGGTTGTATTTGGCCAGTCTCGCGCCCTATAGGAAAACCGTGTTTTTTAACCAGTAACTTATAATTAAAATCAAGGGCTCGCTGTATAAACACCTCAGCCAATGCCGTCATTGCAGCACTAACCTCATTAAAATCGGCAAGATTATTTATATCGCGCCAATAAAGCATTACCATAAAACGGCGGCGTAAAAGACGCAGCAGCACATTAAACTCATCGATGGAAAGATCATCTGAGCAAGCGGTTTCGACGGCATCAAAAATTTTAACGGGTGTTATCGGTGAAAAAGGGGCATCGGATAAAAGATGATGAAATAATACATTAGGGTCAGAGATACATGAGGTTAAAATATATTCACTACCCATTAAAGCCTTAAGCAACTGCTCTTTTAAAAGGCTCTCTGCATCCAAAACAGTGATTAATCTTTCGACCTGTTCATCATCGAGACAATCTAATAGTTTAGCTATTACCTGCCTAGCAGGCTCTTGTAAATTATCAGGAGTAAGTTCAGAAAAGTAATGATCAAAAATATTCACGTTGTAATTCCCTGTTACTGCTGAACAGCCATAAACACTCAAACTTGCTTAATCACATTAGCGTCAAGAAAATATTCACTAGGCAGTAACGAATAATTAAAAAACTACATCTCAACAGCCGGTGCTACTCGCAAAATTTCTTCTAGCGTTGTTAAACCCGCTGCAATTTTTTGCGCGCCAGACAACCGCAAACTGCGCATACCTTCTTTCATGGCGGCCTTGCGCAAAGCATTGAAATCACACTGGTTGGTAATTAATTCTTTTAAATTATCACTTAGCGGCATAATTTCATAAATGCCTTGGCGCCCTAAATAGCCAGTATTGCGGCATTCTAGACAACCAACGGGCTGGCAAATTTTTTCGGGCAATGGCGCCTTCCAAGGTTTGACTAAATCATCCCACTCGCTCTGCGTAATAGTGCCCTCGGATTTACAATGCGGGCATAGCGTACGAACCAAGCGCTGAGCCATAACACCTAACAAGGTTGATTTAATTAAAAAACTAGGTAGCCCTAAATCTAATAAACGTGTAATTGTTGTCGGCGCATCATTCGTATGCAAGGTCGATAAAACCAAGTGCCCCGTAAGCGCTGCTTGCACAGCCATATTACCTGTCTCACGGTCGCGGATCTCACCGACCATAATAATATCGGGGTCTTGGCGCAACAATGTACGCACACCCGCGGCAAAATCCAAACCAATGGCCGAGTTAACTTGTGTTTGGTTAAAGGTTTCCTCGACCATTTCGATGGGGTCTTCAACAGTACTAACATTAACCGAAGGCGTAGAGAGTAGCTTCATGGTGGAATAAAGCGTGGTGGTTTTACCCGACCCCGTGGGCCCAGTCACCAAGACAACACCATGAGATTTCGATGTCATTGCATTCCAGCGCACCTCATCATCACCTTGCAAGCCAAGTTCTGTAAAGCTACGCAATAGGACATCGGGGTCAAAAATACGCAATACCATCTTTTCGCCAAAGGCAGTCGGCAAGGTCGACAACCGCAACTCCACCTCGCTACCATCGGACCGCTTAGTTTTAATGCGGCCATCCTGGGGCTTACGTTTTTCAGCAACATTCATGCGCCCCAAAATTTTTAGCCGGGAAGTCACAGCAACACCTACAGATATAGGTAATTCATAGACTGAATGTAAAAGACCATCAATACGAAAACGCAATTTACACACATTGCGTCGTGGCTCGATATGAATATCACTGGCACGCTGATCAAAGGCATACTGTAATAACCAGTCGACGATATTAATGACATGCTGGTCATTCGCCTCAGGGTCCTTAAGGTCGCCAAGCTCGACTAATTGCTCAAAATTAGTCACCAAGGATTGCTTAGCAGCCGAGCCCGATGCACCAAAAACCGAATGGGAAAGGCTGTAAAACTCAACAATAAAGCGCTCGATATCGGCAGGGTTAGCAAAGACTTTTTTAACAGGCTTACGCGCCACATGCTGTATTTGCTCTTCCCAGCCATTCACAAATGGCTGTGCGGTGGCAACAATAACCGCATCGAGAGCCACCTCGACACATAAAATATTGTGTCGCTTGGCAAAGGCAAAAGACATCACCTCTGTGACTTCGTTAACTTTCACCTTTAATGGGTCAATATTATAAAGGGGCAGGCCACTTTTCTCCGACAACCAGTCGCAGAGCATTTCTTCGCTTAATTTATGCCCTGCTTTGCGTTTATCGTCAATATTCAAGCTAGCGACATAATTAAGCGGGTGCAGCATAGATTGCTCACGAGTACGATTAGAGCCTTTGATATGATTTGCTTCGGCTGCCTGCAAATGCTTATCGGCCACTAAATAATCCAGTAGGTTTTGAATATCCAGTAATCTATCCACACGTTACCTTTGTTATAATTTTTACCATTTAACACTCGAGCCTCTAATATTTGAACCCATCTCAAATAGGTTCTGTCTATACTGTTCATGCTATAGTTAGCCCTTAATAAATATAGTAACAGACAATTGTCAAAGAACGTATCTATGGCTCTTTTATTCATCTGGCAACATGCGTTTTATACCGCCCTAACTGAAGTAACACTGAATGAGTATTGATCAAACACTTTTTGTTGACCAACTAACACAATTAATAGAAACCCCTTCTGTGAGTTGCACTCAGGCAAATCTCGACATGGGCAATCGCCGAGTTATCGACCTACTCGCAAGCTGGTTAGAGCCTCTGGGCTTTAAAATAGAGATACAAGTCGTTGAAGATACTCATGGCGCTAACAATAAAGCCAATTTAATCGCCACACTAGGTAGTGGTGATAACGGCCTTGTGTTTGCTGGCCACAGCGACACCGTGCCCTTCGACGAAAACCGTTGGCAGCAAGACCCTTTTACCCTAAAGATAGAAAACAACTGTGCTTTTGGTTTGGGTGCTACGGATATGAAAGGTTTCTTTCCAACAGTGATGGCTGCCATCCAGCCTTTTTTAAACAAGCCTCTTAAACAACCTATTATTATTTTGGCCACCGCCGACGAAGAGACATCCATGAGCGGCGCTAAAGCCTTGGTTCACGCCAATAAACCCAAAGCGCGTTTTGCCGTTGTGGGCGAACCCACAGGTATGAAACCCATTCGCATGCATAAAGGGATGGCCATGGAGGCTATTCGTATCGAGGGTCGAGCCGGGCACTCAAGCAACCCATCTCTAGGCAATAATGCACTGGATGTCATGCACGATGTTATCAGTGAACTCAAGGCCTACCGAGCGCAATTACAACAGCAGTATAAAAATGCAGGCTTTAGTATTGATATACCCACGATGAACTTTGGCTGTATTCATGGTGGTGATAACCCCAATAGAATTTGTGGGCACTGTGAACTCGAATTTGATATTCGACCACTACCGGGGATGCGGCTCGATAACCTACGCGAAGATATCGACAGAAAGATGGCCACCATTGCACGCGACAATAATATTATTATTGAGCGACAAAGTTTATTTACTGGCGTTAATGCTTTTGAGCAAATGGCTGACTCCCCACTCATACAGGCTGTAGAATCACTGACTGGACAACAAGCCCAAAGTGTTGCCTTTGCCACCGAGGCGCCTTATTTCCAAGAGATGGGGATGGATGTTGTGGTAATGGGCCCAGGTTCCATCGACCAAGCTCACCAGCCCAACGAGTTTATTGACCTCGGCGATATAGATTTTGCTGTAAAAACATTACAAGGATTAATACAACAATTTTGTGTTGAATAAGAACTATGAATTCAGAAAAAAAGAGTGAGATAAAAGAAATACGCAAAGCCCTTGATACGCTTAACCAGCACAAGTTTGTACGCATATATAACTCTAGCTTTCGCCTACTCGGTTTTCAATTTCTAAAAGGCATGGCATTTGGGCTAGGCAGTGTTATTGGTGCAACCATTGTCGTGTCTTTTCTTATCTCGTTTTTGTCACAAATAGAATTTATCCCCATCATTGGCGAATTTGCAAAAGAAATTGCTGTTGAGATACGAGAAGAGCTAAAACAGTAAACCTAAGGATACTCGATGAAAACCGTTGTTATTTGCAATAAAAACATGTCAAAGAAGTATTCTGGCGCAACTCGAACAATATACGAACAAATACGCTTTTTTTATAACGCCAACTATAAAGTCTATGTGCTTGCCGACACGCTCAACAAAAAAGATGTTGCCGATACAGAAAACGAAAACATATCGTTTATAAAAACATTTTATTGGCCTTGGCAAAAACGTCTGCAAAGGAGATTACGCTATGGGGCCTGCGCAAAAAAAATCATTAAAAAAATACAACCCGACATCACCATTAGCCATGGAGACTACTCCGAGGCAGACTATTTTTTTACCCACAACAATGTATGCTTGGCGAGTGAGCGAGTTCACGGTGTAACACTCAGTCAAGACAGCGAGATGTATCAAACACATGTCCCTATATTTACAGGAAGAAAATACAAAAAAATTATCGCCAATTCTAACATTGTTAAAAATGATATCTGCAATCGCTTTGATATCGATGAAAGCCTTGTTGACGTTATTTATCCCTCTGTTCATGGAGAGGACTTTCCCACCCCCACCGCAGCAGAAGTCAACGCTTTAAAGAGCGATTTAGGTATCGACAAAGACTTACTACTTGTTGGCCTGGTCACATCGGGGGCATTCAAAAAACGTAATCTAAAGCAATATTTTGATGCAATTAATTTGCTACCCGAGCCCCTTGCAGAAAAGTGCTATTTTATTTTTGTCGGTAAAGACACTATTTACCCAGAAGCTGCGACCTCACTACAAATAAATAAATACAAACATCGCATCAAACATATACCGATTATCGATAACGTATCTGTGCTTTTTCATGCACTGGATCTATTTGTACTCCCTGCACGCATCGAAGAATTTGGCCGTGTCGTTGCAGAAGCAATGGCCTGTAGCACACCGATTATCACCAACAAATGGGTAGGTGCTAGCGAGTTATTGGAAGGCGTCTCTAAGGAGTTTATTTACGATGGCGAAGATACTGCAACACTATCGAATATGATGGAGAAAGTGCTGCTTGATCAAACCTTGAGGGACGAGTTATCTCGTCAAAACAAACAATCCGTAGAGACTATTTCTGAAGAGAACACCTATAAGGTACTAGAAAAGATCTTAATATAGGAACCCTTGATAGATCTTGGCCTGTTTATCTCTATTGATTTAAGCCCTCGCCATTAGTGCTTTAAGCCTCACACAATGATGCACTAAACTCGCGAGTATGCTTTAATCGCGTTTTGAATAATAAATGAATGCCATGAACGATATACCCGATCATGTCTCCTCTTTTAGGCAGACATCTCCTTATATAAAAGCCTATCGCAATAAAACCTTTGTGATCATGCTACCGGGTGCGGCAATTAGTCACAGTAATTTCCCCAATATTATCCACGATATTGCTCTGCTTAATCACCTAGGTGTACGTATCGTACTTGTCCATGGCGCACGCGCCCAGATAGAAGAGCAACTCGCAACACAAGATATACAAACAGGTATTCACCAGGGTCGGCGTGTCACTGATCCCGCGGCACTTGGCTGTTTTATCAATGCCGTTGGCGCTACGCGCTTTGCTATAGAATCGGCACTCTCTACGGGCTTACCCAACTCCCCTATGCACAATGCCGACATTCAAGTGCGCAGCGGTAATATTGTCACCGCAATGCCCTGTGGGATTGTCGACGGTGTCGACCTACAATATACCGGCAAGGTACGTAAAATCGACGCCTACGGCCTTGATGAGATGTTATTTAACGGCTCGATTGCGCTAATCTCGCCCATTGGCTACTCGGTGACAGGCGAGACCTTTAACCTCACCTATACCGAAGTCGCAACGGAGATCGCCGTGGCACTTGAGGCCGATAAATTAATCGCCTTTACTAAAAACAATGGTGTGCTCGATGACAGTGGTGAGCTACAAAGACAACTTACATTACTACAGTGTGAGAAATTACTTTTACGCAAAGATACCACCGATAGCCATTTTTCTTTAAAGGCCTGCTATAGCGCCTGTGATCGTGGCGTTAATCGTGCCCAGCTAATCAGCTATACCAATGACGGCGCACTGATTAAAGAACTATTTACACGCGATGGCTTTGGCACCATGTTACATCGCGACAGCTATGAACTAATTCGTCGCGCACGCATCGACGATGTTGGCGGTATTCTTAATCTTATCGAACCACTTGAGCAAGAAGGTATTTTGGTAAAACGCTCAAGAGAACGCCTAGAGCAAGAGATCGAACACTTCACCGTCATGGAAATAGACGGGACGATTATTGGCTGCGCGGCACTTTACCCATTCGTTCACGACGACTCAGCCGAACTTGCCTGTGTGGCTACACACCCTGAGTACCGAAAAAATGGTCGGGCAGCCAAACTACTTGCTCATATAGAAAAGCAAGCCTCTAAATTAAAAATGACACAGTTGTTCATTTTAACGACACAAACCGAGCACTGGTTTCAAGAGCAAGGCTTTGTACCTTCGTCTCTCGAAATACTGCCTCAGGAGCGTTTAAAGCTTTATAACTATCAACGAAACTCCAAAATTTTTGTCAAAACACTTTAATAAAAAATAACTATAAAATATGACATCATCAATTCCGAGCGTCCCCAAAAAACCACCCCCTTTTGGTGGCCCTTATACACGCGCAATGGGTCGATTTCTTTTAAAAATATTGGGCTGGCGTTTAACAGGCGAAATCCCTGACCACCCTAAAGTAGTGTTAGTCGGTGCGCCACACTCTTCTAATTGGGATTTTATTTTAGCAATGGCTTGCAGCATGGCCTGCGGTGTAAAACTCTCTTACCTGATGAAAAAAGAAGCGTTTTTTTGGCCACTAAAGGGCTTATTTTTATTGATGGGTGGCATTCCTGTCGACAGAAAATCCTCCGAGGACATTGTGCCCCAAATAGTCGACTGGATTAACACTAACGAGCGAGTATGGGTTGCGATTACGCCCGAAGGCACCCGCTCTAAGGTGAAACGCTGGAAAACAGGCGCAGCAAGAATGGCCTGGGAGGCGCAAGTACCTATTGTATTAGTGGGATGGAATTACCCAACAAAAGTAATGACTATAGGTAAGCAGTGGCAACCAACAGGTGATGCCGATGCCGACACCGCTATGATTAAAGCCTATGTCACTGAAAACTTTAAAGGTAGGCATTAAACTCTGTACTTATAAAGACAGACAGATCGATTTTAATGAAACAAGCACTCTCCCTAATTGCACATCGCGGCTACTCTGGCAGCTACCCAGAAAACACACTCATTGCCTATCAAGCGGCTTATGATAGCGGCGCGCGCTTCATAGAACTCGACCTACAATTAAGCAGTGACCTTGTCCCGGTTTTACATCACGACCTTAGCCTCAAACGTATGGCCGATGTCGAGCGCAATATTTGTGAAACGACCGCAAAGCAACTCACACAATATAAAGCAAATTACCCAACGGCTTTTGGCAATAGGTTTCTTAATAATACACTGACAACATTTAAGCAATTTTGCCAGTGGTTACAAAAATACAGTGATGTCACCGCTTTTATAGAAATCAAACCCGAGTCTATTGATTATTTTGGGCAAGCGGCGGTAGCAAATGCGATTTATCGTGAAATCGATGCAAGCCATACCCAATCACAAGTTATTATTATTTCGTCTCATATCAATATTATCGAAGACATGCGCAGGCTCTATTCCCTACAAATAGGTTGGGTACTGCCTGCATTAGATGACAAAACCAATCATGACCTAGAGGCACTTAAGCCCGATTTTGCCTTTTGCGATATTGATTTTTTACCCAAGAATGATCAAACCCTGCGACCGGGCAGCTGGAAGTGGGCGATTTACAATGCCGACGACGTAAGTACAGCTACTGCCCTAGCAAACCGTGGCATAGAATTTATAGAAACCAATGAGATAGGCACATTAATACAAGCTGAAGGATTAGCGAATTTGCTATAAGCACCTTGTATCGCTCCCTTTAAAAGAGTATTTCTTTAAAAGCAATAAAGCCTTGCAAATATCTCATTTTACGCAACAATCAAAAATCCCTTATAATCTTGATCAACTAAATCTACCCAGCACCTGAGGTCTACTATGCCAATTTATCGATCCAAAACCACAACAGCCGGCCGCAACATGGCAGGTGCTCGTGCACTATGGCGCGCAACAGGCATGAAAGATGACGATTTCCAAAAGCCCATCATTGCGGTTGTTAATTCATTTACTCAATTTGTACCTGGGCATGTACACCTTAAAGACCTAGGCCAACTCGTGGCCCGAGAAATTGAAGCAGCCGGTGGTGTTGCTAAAGAATTTAATACGATTGCCGTTGATGATGGCATCGCTATGGGCCACGATGGCATGCTCTACAGCTTGCCTTCACGCGACATTATCTCTGACTCCGTTGAATATATGGTAAACGCGCATTGTGCCGATGCCATGGTCTGCATCTCTAACTGCGACAAAATCACACCGGGGATGCTTAACGCCGCGATGCGCTTAAATATTCCCGCTATTTTTGTATCGGGCGGACCAATGGAAGCCGGTAAAACTAAACTAAGCGAGCAAAAGCTCGACCTCGTTGATGCCATGGTTATTGCCGCTGACGATAGCGCAAGCGATGAAAAAGTCGCCGAGTACGAGCGCAGTGCGTGCCCAACCTGCGGCTCGTGTTCTGGCATGTTTACCGCCAACTCCATGAACTGCCTAACCGAAGCGCTCGGACTTAGCCTACCCGGCAACGGTACAACCCTTGCCACACATGCCGACCGTGAACGTCTGTTTAAAGAAGCCGGCCAACGTATTGTAGAAATCACCCGCCGCCATTACGAGCAAGACGACTACAGCGTGTTACCTCGCTCTGTTGCAAGCTACAACGCCTTTAGAAATGCCATGTGCCTAGATATTGCTATGGGTGGCTCGACCAATACTATCTTGCACTTTTTAGCGGCCGCACAAGAAGCAGGGGTCGATTTTAGCTTAAAAGATATCGATGCCTTGAGCCATAAAGTGCCACAGCTCTGTAAAGTGGCACCTAACTCACCCGAGTATCATGTCGAAGATGTACACCGCGCTGGCGGTATTATGGCAATTCTTGGGGAGCTTGATCGTGCGGGTCTACTCGACACCTCGCTACCCACAGTACATAGCGCAACATTAAAAGAAGCCCTCGACAAATGGGATATTATGCGCAGCCCAAGCCCCGAGGTCATGAAGTTTTATAAAGCAGGCCCCGGTGGCATTCCAACCCAAACCGCCTTTAGCCAAGATTGTCGCTGGCCAAGCCTCGATGCCGATCGCGCCAACGGTTGCGTTCGCTCGCTAGAAAACTGCTTTAACACCGAAGGCGGCCTTGCCGTACTTTATGGCAATATCTCACTCGATGGCTGCGTGGTTAAAACTGCTGGGGTTGATGAAGATATTTTAGTGTTTGAAGGCACAGCACATGTGGTTGAGTCCCAAGACGAAGCCGTTGAAAACATTTTAGCCGACAAGGTAAAAGCAGGTGATGTTGTTGTTGTACGCTACGAAGGTCCTAAAGGCGGCCCTGGCATGCAAGAGATGCTCTACCCAACCAGCTACATTAAATCAAAAGGTTTAGGTAAAGCCTGCGCACTGCTAACCGATGGTCGCTTCTCAGGAGGCACCTCGGGTTTATCGATCGGTCACGTCTCACCGGAGGCTGCAAGCGGCGGTGCAATCGGTTTAATTAACGATGGCGACAAAATTAAAATTGATATTCCTAACCGAACTATTAACGTGTTAGTCAGTGATGAAGAACTCGCCGAGCGCCGAGTAGAGCAGGATAAAAAAGGCTGGAAGCCCGTAGAGGAACGCCCACGAAAAGTCACTACTGCACTTAAAGCTTATGCAGCATTTGTAACAAGTGCTGATACAGGTGCAGTTAGAGATTTATCGCTACTTAAGTAGTTTGGTGTTATCCAAAAATAATCATTACACGTAAAATATAAAAGGGCCTTAGCATAAAAATGCTAAGGCCCTTTTTTCTTCCCTCATATTTGTCGAATAAATACGCTACATAGTTAATAGAGCTTAGGTAAGCGCCATGCTTTATTACTTTGCCTCCCTTTAAGGTAACTATAACCCCAAATAGCAACAACGACTCCTGCCGCAACACCTATCGACCATTCACTTTGAAAATCTTCAAGCGTATAAACATAATCAGGCCCCAGCCAAACTATATATCCAACACTGATCAACCAAACAACAAAATTATTGAACCCATGACATAAAATAGGTATCAGTAATGTCTGGGTTTTTAAATACAAGACTGACATTGCCAAACCAAAAGCCATCGCCCCAATAGGATCTTGATGAAGAATGCCAAACAAAAAAGACGACAGCATCATTGCTTTTAACATTCCCCATTTTTCGCCCCAGCGATGTAACAACAACCCTCTAAAAGTAAACTCTTCAATGATGGGCGCTAAAATAACGAGTGAGACAAAGCTCAATATATTTGGTAAAAAAGGATACACCCCTTCATAGTAATACACCAAGGGAGGTACATTGATATACCAGCTGTTAACGAATTCTGGCACTAAAAAAGACAAGGGGTAGAACAACGCATAAGCAGCAGCGATAGAGAAAATAAAAATATATATAGTCAACTTAATCGCTGGATAATAATCTACAGACATTGGTTTAGAGAACATCAAGCGCCAATGTATTTTTGACCAAAGAACAAGAGTCACTAAAAGAACTGATACGAAAAAATGATAATAGTAATAGTAGATAATATCTAGCCAGTACCACTGACGATCTAAATCAATATATTGGTAAAGTATACCCGCATCAAATAACGGTAAAAATGGTAGCAGCCAAATCGCTACAATATAGCGCCCTTTAATTGGAAATTTACCCCCCACCAATAATTACCACTCTGTTTATATTATTTTTAGCAGGCACGCTTACATTAGCTTTCACTAATAACTGCTCGTAATTTTTATTTCACCTAAGTACACGCAACCATGTCCAAAGCCTGAGAATATCGGCCAATGCACCAGCAAAGTACGTTAGGGCTGCGGCTTTTAATACTTGCCGTACCGCGGGAATATAATCGTCGGGTACATAACCTTCTTTTAATATGGGCAACGCCTTATTGAAACTTGCGTCGTACTCCTCTGGCAGTATAGCCACATACATTAGCGCCGATGCCAACATCGTAACAATGCCAACAACGGCAGACAGTAAAATAAGATGCGGGATTTTAACCAGTATTGTCACTATAGGGATGCTGAGCATAATGCCGGTGCCGATTCTTTTAATAACAAAGGCCTTGCCTAAGTATTTATCGCGCAACTGACTTACTGGCTCCTCTCGCACAAACTGTATCGCATGGCCCACCTCATGGGTAGCCACAGAGACTGCGGTAATAGATTTGCCGTGATAAATACTTGGGCTAAGCGAGACTATTTTTTCACTGGGGCTGTAATGGTCCGCACCTTCGATACCTTCTTCGACTTTTACGCCATCGAGCTTAAACCGCTCAACCAAATGTTCAGCTAGCTCACCACCCGTACCAGACATCGATGTGATCTCTTTTGAGTGTCGCCATAATACATACTTCACCCACAGGTGCGGGCCGTAAGCAAGCAACGCCAAGGTGATAATGACAACAGCGTAAATCATTGACTAACCTACTATTGTTAAAGCGATAAAATCTTATCTAGCGTTGTACGTAATTCTCTCTCGCTAATACCATTGGTAAAAACGGCATGCCTTGCACCTGCTGGATCAAACATCACAAGCGCCACAGACCCTACATTTTGTTGTTGCATAAAATTACGGCCTATCGGCGTATGTACATCAACGGCCAAAAAATTAATCGTCTCTTCGTAGTCAGTACGCACTTTATTGAGCAGCTCCATCATCGTTAAGCTACCAGCAAGCTCTTTGTTATGAGTGAGTACCACGCTACCCAAGCCCTGCCCAACCACCGATAAATCGTCTTTAAAACCTCGGGGCAGTAAGGCAATACCTACGGCTATAACACCACAAATAGCCACAATAACGGCAAGTTTAATCATTTTGGCCGAGCCCATTTGCTTGTCTTTCATCATATCAAACCTTAAATATTTATTAACTCTACACGTTAGTATGCTGCTTTGACACCCGATATAACATAAAGGTCTTTACGTAAATTACTTATTTATAGCACCCATTAACTCTGACTGCTACTGGTTGCCGCTATTGATTACTAATAGCAACCTTTAAGCCAAAGCCCATCAATATACCGCCCACTACTTTCTCGACAGTGCTTTTACATTGCTGGAATTTTTTTAACAATACTGGATGGCTTAAAAAAATAGAAACCAAGCTAAACCATAGAATATGTGCTAAGGAGATAATGGCACCATAAATGATTTGTATCCACAACGGTGTTTCGGGATTAACGACCTGAGTAAATAAACTAAGGAAGAATATCGTTGTTTTTACATTTAGCACATTGGATATAAAGCCTATCTTGAAGGCGGCAAAATTAGAGAGCGTTTTATCGCCCTCATTATTCTGGTCAATAGTTAGGTCAGCATTCGAGCGAAACGTCTTCCAACCCATATATATTAAATAGGCCGCACCAAGATACTTAACGATAGAAAATAAAATCACGGATTTAGAGATAATCAATGCAAGCCCTGCAATGGAGTACACAACATGCACCCACACAGCTAAGCCCACCCCTAATGAGGAATATAAACCCGCCGAACGCCCATAAAAAATACTATTTCTCGTCACCATTACAAAATCAGCACCGGGGCTGATTGCCATAAAAATAGCGATAACACTGACGGATATTAACTCTGGTAAGTAAAGCGCTAAATCTATATTCATAGTAGCCCTAATTTATTAGTTTCTATTTAAAGTCGTTACTAGGCTTATTAGCGATAAAACAATCCTGACCATAGCCTCGTTAAAAAGCACTATGGTCAGAACAGTAAAAAGTAAAGCTTAGGATTTTTTAAGGACTTTAGCGAATTTTTTAGCGAATTTTTGCACTTTTTTAGACGAAGCCTCTTCTTGGACTTTTTCTAGTACTGGCAAATATTCTTTATGGCCAGAGCTACCCAAAAGGCGAGCACACCATGCATAAAAATCCTCGTCTTGAGTTATACTAAAACTCTTATTCGGCGACTCCTCAGTGAGAATTGCCGACAACTTATTCAGCATAGTTTTATCCTTTGGAGAGTTAGCTCTAATTTCTCGAATTGCTTGTTTCCTAAGTCGTGAATAGCTACTAGAGAGCATATTTGTCACTTGCTTTTCTTTCCAACTAAGCTTAACGGGTAAACGGGCAACATCATGAACTATTTGGGCTTTATACTGAAATGAAGAAAATTTTAAATGCATTTGTGTAGCATGTTTCGCAATGCGTGCATCCTCGGCAGTTTCAGATATATTGGCAATAAAGGGTTGGTAACGTTTTAAACCCGATGATGCAACTGCCTTAACCGCCCAAGCTAACTCACTAGACTCCCCCTTGGCTAATTTAGTATTGTAACGTTCATTAACATCAGTCACGATATAATTATAGAGATCAACATCTACCATCCAGTCTAGGAATATTTGTTTATAGATTTTAACGCGCTTTTTAGGGTCTGACTTTGACTGTTTAAGCAAGCGTAGATATTTTTTACTCTCAGACTTAGGAATATAAGTAAGGCTCTCTAAAACGATTGGCTTATCTAAAGCTTTTTTTTCCACCCATAATTCAATTGTTCGTGAAATATTATCTTTACTTTTTTCATCTTCTACCGAAATTAATGAAAGCCTACCATCTGCGTTGGGTGTGAAAGATATAATTTTATTCACAACATCTATAGAAGCAGAAAGAGCATTAGCTAAATCTATTGAGAAGTTTTTATTAAGTTCACTACCTCTCGTAAAAAGAGAAAAAACTCTAAGTGTTTTTATTTTGCTTTCAAATTCATACAACACTTCGCCAGTTTTTTTTGATAATTTAATATGATAATAATACAGTGGGTTAGTTATGACATTAGTTCTTGCACCCACACCATCACCGCTATACTGTCGTTTATAATCTAGAAACACATCAAGTCTCACTGCCTCCGGATCAGTAGAATCTGCTAATAAATCAGCATCAGACAATCTCTCTTGAATATCAATAGATAACAGCTCTTGAAAATCATCATCATTTATTAGTCCATTACCGAAGTAACGCTGAGTCAATTCAGCATTTATAGTATTAATTGTGTATTTAACGCCTTCAGGCAAATTACCCAACGGCTTCGCCAGAACGTTAAAAGAGAGGGAATAAATTAAAATTATTAAAAAGATAGACTTACTCAAACTAATAGCTCCTTAAATTAAATCTCCCTTAAAAGAAGATAATGATTATTTTATAGGCACATATTGTGACAGGATACAGCCAAATAATCCACGATCCACAAGCCTTATTAAGAACGCCTATTTAGCATCCGGCTTTCATTATTTCATAACATACATAAACTACAACCACTCTTATCTATCCAGCATTCATCATTTGCACCAATAAAAACCCACCAAACAATAGTGGCTGATGCACTAGATAAACAATCAAACCATGCTTACCCATCAAAGCTAAAGGCTTAGTAACAGCGTTTCTGGTTATATCAAAATTAGTAATAGGCAAAAATCTAGCAACCCCTACCCCAATAAAGATAACCCCTAACCACGGAAATAACGGCACATAATCTTCGGCCTCCCAAGGTGAAAGCCCTATCCAGACAAAGGGCATATCACTGTTTACCAGCGATAAATTGTAGCCCATCAAAATCAGCAGGCCCAAACCCAGCGCTACCTTAGGGTGCTTTATAAAAAGAGCCGAGATAATTGAGGCCACAACAATAAAATGCAGTATGCCAAAGTAGATCCACGAGCTTGGAAATAAGAATAGCGACATGACCGTTACCGCGAGCGCACCAGCTATTAACTGAACGAGCCGTTTTAAAAACACCTGTTTTTTAAAACTTTTATCATGAGCGAGCGATAGGCTTATACCAATAGTGAAAGAAAAGAGTGCAATAATGACATAGCGAAACTGCCACCACTTATCACCATTGGGCACATTCCAGTCGACCCAGCCAAAGTAGCGCAGGTCGTAACAAAAATGAAAGACGATCATCAGCACAATGGCAAAACCACGCAACGCATCAAGCCATAGTAATCGTCGTTTCAAAAAAACTGCCCCTATTTTTAACCCACTTATTAAATAGTGGGGAGTACTCGCTCTAACAATACAAATACTATTAGACCTACAGTTACCGTCCACCACAGGCTTTTGGATAAAAGCGCTATAAATACAGCAAGTACAGCGGTAATAAGCCGGTTGTTATCTATAGATACCGACAGAGCACCCTCGATATAAAACACGTTTTGAGCAACGATAGCGCTGAGTACCGCCACTGGAATATAACTTAATGAATGTATAAAAAAGGGCGAGAGGTTAAAATGATTAACAAAGGCCAATGGTAGGTAACGCGGTATAAACGTGACCACCATCATGCCGCTAATTAATAGCCATTCGTTCATCAACTACTCTCCTCACTTTGCAGAGAACCATTCTTTTTACTAGTAATAGCCGCATCAAATGATGTGCCATAGTACTTATTAATAAGCACACCAACGGCTATTGCTAATAGGGAGGAAAACAACAAGCCAATTTTATAGGGCCAGTGCATAGTGATAACCGCACTAACAACAGCAACAAGTGCACAACAAATATGACTTTTAGTTTTTAATAGCGGGATAACAATAGCAATAAAAGCAAGTACCATGGCAATATCTAAACCCCAGCTTGTTACACCCGGTATAAATTTACCCAGCAACATACCAATATAAGTAAACAGCACCCAATTAAGGTACATAGCAATTGCCGAGCCCCAAAAATAGTTATGTAACTGTTTATCACTGGGCGACTCTTGATCTATAAAGCGGCTCGCAACGGAAAAGCTCTCGTCGGTCATCCAAAAGCCCATGGGTATGCGTTGCCATTTTGGTAAAAATTTAATGGTTGGCATAAAGCGAATGGAGTACAACATATGTCGTAGGTTAACAACAAAAACCGTTGCGATAATAATAAGTACCGGAGCACTTGCACCCACTAGAGTAGTCGCGACAAATTGTGACGCACCGGCAAAAACAAACACTGACATACCCAATGTTGCAAAAAAAGATAAGCCATTATTAAGTGCCAAAGCACCATAAATAATAGCAAAAGGTATTGCAGCGACAATTAGAGGAAATGTATCTAGCGCACCACGAATGAATAATTTTTTTCTCTGTACGCTATTACTTTTTTTATCTAACTCTTTATTCTCATCCATGGCCGGCCTATCTATTATTTTTTATAGCTATATTTTCACCAGCACCGTAAACGCATAATCATAGGGGTTTGTTTTGAGAGAGGAGTCCGTGGCTTTAAATTCTTCACGAGCTATTTCTTGCCATTTATCTTCGTCAATTGTTGGAAAAAAAGCATCGCCCTCGAGGTCTGCATCAACGTGGGTTACATATAACTTATCGGCATGATCGATGGATGTACTGTAAAGTTCAGCACCCCCAATTAACATGATTTCATCGACTCCATCGATATAAGCTTGGGCCTCCGCAAGTTTTTTAGCATCCTCTACGGAATGTACAACCTTAACCCCTTCGTGCTGCCAGTCTTGCTGGCGAGTCACTACAATATTTAAACGCCCCGGCAGTGGCCGACCAATAGACTCAAAGGTTTTACGCCCCATGATCATGGGCTTGCCCATAGTGACACGTTTAAAATATTTTAAATCCTCGGGCAAGTGCCACAGCAATTGGTTATCTTTGCCTATGGCTCGATTATTTGCCATCGCAACAATAATAGAGAGTAATGCCATTTATTTTCCTTGCTAGGTTTTACTGTAAAGCGCGATTAACAATTAGACTGAGATAGGCGCTTTTATTGTTGGGTAAGCGTCATAATCTACGACTTCAAAATCTTCAAATTTATAGTCGTAAATTGACTCGGGCTTACGCTTTATTTTTAGTTCGGGTAATTTTTTGGGGCTGCGCGATAGCTGTTCTTTAACCTGATCAATATGGTTATTGTAAATGTGCGAATCACCTGTTGTTATAATAATTTCGCCCAAACCTAAATCACACTGATCTGCGAGCATATGTACGAGTAAGGCAAGGCTTGCGGTATTGTAAGGCAAGCCCAAAAAAGAATCCGAGCTGCGAATATACAATTGCGCCGATAATTTATTATCCGCCACATAAAACTGATACAACAAATGGCAAGGTGGCAATGCCATACGCCCTTGCTTTACATTTTCCTGCGGCGACATGGTTTCGTCGGGCAAGTACTCGACATTCCAACCGTGAAATAATATACGACGGCTATTAGGATTTTCCTTTAAGCATTTAACCACGTAATCTATCTGATTAATGGTCTCACCTTCTTTGGTCGGCCAAGATGTCCACTGGTGACCGTAGAGAGGACCGAGATCACCTGACTCATCTGCCCACTCGTCCCAAATACTAACGCCGTTTTCTTTAAGCCATTTTATGTTGGTATCGCCCTTTAAAAACCAAATAAGTTCATTAGCAATGCTTTTAAAATGTAGTTTTTTTGTAGTCAGTAACGGAAAACCATCAGCTAGGTCGTGGCGATACTGGCGAGCAAAAACCGAGATCGTACCGGTACCGGTACGATCACCCTTTTGCACACCTTTATTCAAAATATTGTCGAGTAATTCTAAATACTGTTTCATTCGTTTAGCTATATCCTAATATTTTTATTTGGCGGTTACTTTTTTGTCGGTATTTTTTTGGGGCTCCTCACCAAAGCCTTTTTTATAGGCCCAAATAAAGCCGCCAACACCCACAATAATCATCGGAATAGTTAATAGCTGCCCACGAGTCATCCATCCAAAAATTAGCTCTGGAATATGCGCATCGGGCTCGCGTACGAATTCGACGCCAAAACGGAATATGCCATAAAAAATTAAAAATAAAGCACTCACAGAAAGACGCGGACGCGGCTTAAGAGAAAACCAATAAATAATAATAAAAAGAACAAGACCTTCTAAAAAGGCTTGATACAACTGCGAGGGGTGACGCGCCAAACCCAATGGATCCCTCGGAAAAACCATACCCCAAGGCACATCGGTTGCGCGACCCCATAGCTCTTGCCCAATAAAATTACCTATGCGACCAAAACCTAACCCAGCGGGTACAAGCACAATAGTAAAGTCGATTAGCTCCGGGAATTTAACGCCTATTTTTCGACCGTAAATAATAATGGCAGTAATCACACCGACTAGGCCACCATGAAAAGACATACCACCTTCCCACACTCTAAATAACCAAAGCGGGTCATCTAACCATGCGCCAAAATTATAAAACATCACGTAGCCAAAGCGGCCACCCAAAACAACACCCAAGGCTCCATAGACGATTAAGTCTTCGACCTGCTTCGTGTTTAGCGGGGAGTCTGCGCGCTTGCTGCGGTGTATTGCCAGTGCCCAAGCCGATGCAAAAGCAAATAAATACATAAGGCCATACCAATGTACGCTAAGCGGGCCTATCGAGACGGCTATGGGATCTATATCTGGGTGGTTCAGCATAAAAAACGCTCTATAATGACAGGGCCTACGAGCATTTATTGTATGCCAATAGACAATGGGTAAAATAGGCACATCATAGCATCTCACTTGTACAGGCTAAACCTCTTCTGCATACTGTTAGCCCCTAGAATACTCAAATCGATAATCATTGCCCGCATGTGCCTTATTTTGTTTTCTTACCAACCAGACACCCCTACACCCCTTGTATTGGGTGCTAACCGGGATGAATATTTTGAGAGGCCAACACTCGCGGCTGACTTTTGGCAGGACGCCCCCCATATTTTGGCGGGCCGCGATCAAATCGCCGGCGGCACTTGGATAGGCATTACTGAGACTGGGCGCTTTGCTGCATTGACGAATATTCGAGAAGCCAGCCCTACTAAGATAGATAATCGACGATCCAGAGGTGAGCTAACCCACGCTTTTTTGGCTGGCGAGCAAAGTGGTTACGATTACTTACAAGCGATTAAAGGCTCACTACAGCAATACGATGGTTTTAATTTACTGGTAGGTGAATTTTCCAACACCCAGCAATCGCTTTTTTACTTAAATAATCGCGAGCAAGATATTCAAGCCTTAGCACCCGGCACCTATGGCTTGAGCAATCATCGCCTAAATACACCTTGGCCCAAGGTTATTAGGAGCAAATATGCCTTAGAACAAATTATCGAAAAAAATACACTTAACCATCAACTGATTAGAGCATTTCTAGAAAACCCACAACTTGCAGAAGATGCCGACTTACCTAATACAGGCATTTCCCAGGAACAAGAAAAAGCACTCTCGGCCAGCTTTATCAAAACGCCACTCTATGGCACAAGAGCATCGACAGTAATTACGATAAATAACAGAAGAATAGACTTTAGCGAGAAGAGCTATTTGGAAGAGCAATACAGGGAATATTCAATACCACTAAACTAGGCAAATAGCAGCAATAAGTACAAAAGAGGCCCTTAGATCATTAATGATTTCGGTCTGGAGGCAAAACCAAATTCAGTCAGCGCATTGTTGACACATTCACTCACCGCTTGTGCATCGGGTAACAATAACACCTGCTCCAATAATGACTCTGCTTGCTCAAGTGTAATGGTTCGAATCACCGATTTTATTTTTGGCAAGTTAGTCGAGTTCATCGAGAGTACGTCAAAGCCCATTGCCATTAATAATATGGCAGAGCCTGGTTCACCAGCCATCTCGCCACAAATACTGACTGGCGTATCTTGGCTATGAGCCGATGCAACCACCACTTTTAGCGCCTGTAAAACGGCGGGGTGATAGGAGTTAAATAGGCCCGCAACCTGCGCATTATTGCGATCTACTGCTAATAAATATTGTGTTAAGTCATTGCTACCTACTGACAAAAAGTCAGAGCGCGCCGCAATCTCACGTGCTTGGTATACCGCAGCGGGGACTTCAATCATCACTCCAACCGGCGGCATTTCTATCATTAACCCCTCTTCCACCAGCTCATTATAGGCACGACGAATCAATACCTGCGCTTCTTCTAATTCAGGAATTGCCGACACCATCGGCAACATAATACGCAGGTTATCCAGCCCTTCTGATGCACGCATCATTGCGCGTATTTGCGCTAAAAAAATCTCGGGGTGATCGAGCGTAATTCGAATACCACGCCAGCCCAAAAATGGGTTAGCTTCTTTTATTGGAAAATAGCTCAGTGGTTTATCGCCACCAATATCGAGTGTACGCATAGTGACCGCATGAGGAGCAAAAGCAGCTAATTGCTCACGATAAATATTGCTCTGCTCACTCTCAGTTGGAAAGCTATCGCGCAACAAAAAAGGGACTTCTGTTCGATACAGGCCAACACCCTCTGCGCCACGCTGGATAGAGCGCGTAACATCAGCCATTAGCCCTGTATTTACCCACAGTGGCACACGGTGCTTATCGAGTGTTTCGCAAGGCAAGTCACGCAGAGATTCGTATTTTTTAACAATGGCCTCATCTTCACGCAACAGCGCCTTAAACTCGGCAACAACATCGTCATTGGGGTTAATATAGACCGTACCACGATAGCCATCGACAATTGTCGGGCTGCCATCAATCTGCGTAAAGGGTAAATCCGCTGCCCCCATAACCGTGGGAATACCCATAGTTTTGGCAAGAATGGCCATATGCGAGTTGGCAGAACCTTTAACCGACACAAGGCCAACTAATTTATCTTGAGGTATCTCACCCAAGACCGAAGCCGTTAATTCATCGCCAACAAGGATGGTATTATCTGGATAGGTGCGCTCTTTTTCAACGGATTGCTGCAAATAGGCTAAAACCCTGCGCCCTAGGTCGCGCATATCTGCCGAGCGTTCGCGCAAATAAGGATCGTGCATGGTACTAAAGGTTTGCACATGCTTAAGAATGACCTGACTCCAGGCATAGGGAGCAGCGATTGATTTACGAATAATGGCCTTTACTTCACGAATCATTGACGTGTCATCGAGCATGGCCGAATACACATCAAAGAGGGCTCTCTCTTTCGTGGTAAGACGGTCTTGCAGCTTATCGCCTAGGGCTTTTATCTCTTCGCGCGTAACGGTGAGTGCCTCGTGGAAAAAGGCAATTTCCTTATCGATATCTTCAATACGCTGAAACGGCACACTGGTGAGGTCGGCCGTAGGCGAATAAACAACAGCCTGCCCAATGGCAATACCATAAACACCTGGCATACCCTTGAAACGCGCATCGGCAGACTCCTCTGTATATAGCTCCAAATCACCGGTTGCCTTAGCGTGCGCAATAATGCCCGAGAGCTGTGCCGATAAGGTTAACAGTAATGCCTCTTCACTTTCATCAAAGCGTCGTCTCTGCGATTGCTGTACAGCAAGCACACCCAATACGATCCTTTGGTGGATAACAGGCACACCTAAAAAGGAGGCAAAACGCTCCTCTCCTGTCTCTGGAAAATATAAATAACGCGAATGAACCTCGGCGTTTTCGAGGTTTATCGCCTCTCCGCGCTTGGCAACATAACCCACCAAGCCTTGGTTTTGGGTCATACTTACACTGCCGATGGCGCTTTTATTAAGCCCCTTAGTTGCCCGCAAGACAAAGCGCTCACCCTCGTCTCTCAAATACAAAGAGCACACCTTGACCGACATCGATTCACACACACGCAGCACAACTA
The DNA here is from genome assembly GCA_947488935.1 of uncultured Pseudomonadales bacterium. GTDB lineage: Bacteria > Pseudomonadota > Gammaproteobacteria > Pseudomonadales > Cellvibrionaceae > CANLBN01. Next base: position 723,246 of record CANLBN010000001.1, on the reverse strand, counting down.
AGTCCATAGCCTCTTGTAGGCTAGGAGCAGCGTTTACCTCTTGAGTAATGTTTCGGAGCAAATCCAGCATAGCAATTACTATCGAATATTTATCGAGATCATCTTAGTGTTCACATGGTGTAAAGTTAGCGCTAACTATTTTCAAATTTACGCTCAATTTGAGCATGTGCAGGAGACAGTATCTTGAGCGCACGGCAGTAAACATCACGCTTAAAGGCGATGACTTGATCAAGCGGATACCAATAACTCACCCAGCGCCAGTGATCAAATTCAATCTCATCGCAGCAATTTAATTTAACTGCAGCATCATCGCTAAGTAGTTTAAGCAAAAACCATTTTTGCTTTTGGCCGATACATAGGGGTACCTGCTTCTCTCGAATCAAATTACGCGGCAATTTGTATTTTAACCAACCTTTTGTTGAGTCAATAATCTCTACATCCTCAGGCTTTAGACCGACCTCTTCATATAGCTCTCTGAAAAGCGCCTGTTCAGGCGTCTCATCCTCATTGATACCACCTTGAGGAAACTGCCACGCATCCATACCGCCAATACGGCGTGCCCACAATACTTGACCGCTCGCATTACTTAATATGATGCCGACATTTGCCCTAAAACCATCCGCATCTATCACCTTACATCTCCAAACACTGTTTTCATTAACCGACATATTATTATCTCGCAACTCTATCATAGAAAACTCAATATTTAGCAAAGCAGGTATAAATTGTTCGATAAAACAAGCGATTAAGGCTAAAACTGTGGCATTATTAGCGCCTTTTAGCATTAGATATAGTGAAGGGATAGTATTGTGAAACTAACGATTTTTGATTTAGACAACACCTTAATAGCCGGCGATAGCGACCATGCTTGGGGGGAGTTTTTAATTTCAAAAGAATTAGTTGACCCTATAGAACACGCCAAGAAAAACGATCATTTTTATTTGCAATACCAGCAAAAGACTCTCGATATCCATGAATATCAAGCCTTTGTATTGGCTCCGCTGATGCAACTAAGCCAACAAACCAAACAGGCACTGCACGATGAATTTATGCAAACTGTTATTGCCGATCTACGTCTTCCAAAAGCCGATGCGCTTATTCAGCAACACAAAGATAGCGGCGATAAAATTATTATTATCACCGCAACAAATAGCTTTGTTGCGGCCCCTATCGGCCACTGGCTAGGCATTGATACTGTGATCGCAACGGAGCCAGAAATTGTTGCAGGACAATTTACAGGAAAGCTAAGCGGCACCCCTTGTTTTCAGGAAGGTAAAATTACACGCTTACAAGAGTGGCTTACCGAACAGACACAAAGCCCTACAGAGATCACCTTTTATAGCGACTCAATTAATGATTTGCCGCTGCTTGAATATGCCGATAAGCCCGTTGCCGTTGACCCAGATGATACCTTGCGCGCTCACTCCATAGCACAGCACTGGCCAGTCATTAGCCTTAGGGGTTAGTAGTACAACAATATTAGCAAGCACATAAAACGGAATTTTGTGAAGAGGTTTTGCTGAACGTAATTGTTAGCCCAAGCATTTAAATCTATACTTAAGGGCAGCCAAAACCCGTATTGATAACCGTATAAAAATAACGCCTTCATTGATGTTTATTTTATGTCTGTACTTTTTGAATATTTAACATGGATGATTTAAAACTAATGACATTTAAAAAAAGCATACTTGTATTGCTATTGGCCATAAGCTGTATTGCCTGCGAGAAAAGCAATACGACAGAAAAAACTGCAGCCCTCAATAATGGACAACTACCGCCGAGCTTAAGAATCGATCAAGCCGCTGCAGACAGAGTTGCCGATGCACTTTGGGAAAAATCTCAAAAGCAATTGAGCAACACGCTCACTAAGGCAATGGCACTACAACAAGCCATTGCCCAATTATTAAAGAAACCCACTGAAAAATCGTTAAAAACAGCGCAAAAAGAATGGCGCTCTGCAATTATTGCCTATCAACAGCTTTCTCCATTGCTTTATCTCAAAAACAAACAAGCAAATGCTAAAAAACCAACCGAAAAAAACGGCACAGAAAAACCCGAAACACAAGAAAAAACAGACTCTCCTCTTAGCAGCGTTCATCACTGGCGCAATAGAATAGCTGCATGGCCAATACAGCCAGGCTATATCGACAGCTTTGGGCCCCATGTTCATAGCGGCATCGTCAATGACATCAACTTATCGATTGATGCACATACACTGCGAGGGCAACACTTACTAACTGATGATCACGAAGTGACTATTGGGCTCTATACCATTGAGTATTTATTATTTGGTGACCGAGATTATAAGGGTAAAAAAAATACCCACTACAAACGCTTTTTAAACGCGACTACACTTCCCGAGCCTCTTGCAAAAGCTGGATTAGTGATCGACGAGCTACCCAGCAATCGTCGTCGATCACTTATTACACTACAGGCAAGGCTACTGGTTAACGACATACAAACATTGATCGGCTTATACCAAAGCAGCGGTGCACTAGCACTCGAATTTCAAGAATTAGCACCACTAGAAAAACTACAAGCGTTCCAAAACAGCATTGGCCATTCATTGCAACACATCGATAAGCTTTTCACTTTTTATAAGGAGGAGCTAATAGTCAATAATGTAGAAGAAGAACCAAAAGATAAAAAAACTAAAGGCCAAAGCGCATTTAGTCAGCGTTTTTATGCAAACACAAAGCTCGCACTAAAAAATAACTTAGCGACCATTAATTCACTTCATGGTGATAGTGATTCAAAAGACGATGATAAAAACATCAAAGACATCAGTTTATTCGATGCATTATTTTCAGAGAAGAAAAAAGATAATATATTACAACTGACTAAAAACTTAGAGGACGAGAGCAATAAAAAAGAAGCCAACCTCGAAAAGATTATTCTAGCAACTCGCAACTTATCTAAAGCGCTATTACTGTAGCGAGAATAAACTTATAGTTATTTTTAACGCGATATATTTATATTAAAAAATAAAAAAGGCCAAACTAATTAGCTGTTTTAGCACCAACTAGTTTGACCTTATTAAACTCGATCAATTATTCGTCTAGCTGCTCTTCGTAAGCTTCGCTATCAAGCGCATTGTCTAGCTCTTCTAATTCGTCTGGGCGTACTTTAAAAAACCAGCCATCATCATAGGGAGAGTCATTAACGGTCTCAGGAGAATCCTCTAGAGCTTCGTTAACTTCGATAACTTCGCCAGAAATCGGCGCATAAATATCCGAGGCAGCCTTGACAGATTCAACCACCGCAACCTGTTCACCCGCTACAATCGCTGCACCCACATCAGGGCACTCAACGTAGACTACATCTCCAAGACTCTCTTGAGCATAATCAGAAATACCAATAGTCACGGTACCATCTTCTTCTACTCGCGCCCACTCGTGGGACGATAGATACTTTAATTCACTACGAATTTCACTCATTATTACTCTCCAACTCTATTATTCTATGCTTGTTAAACCAGCCATCTATTTAATTAGGGCGATATTTTATCGGGTATTGCTGCAATGGCAAATAACAATTTCAATCTACGAGGCTCCTTCTTCAAACATGACCAAATGGTCAAGGTCGAGCTTGATACCAATATCTTCGCCAATGGCATGATCATGATGCGAAGAGGCGAAGCAATATAACTCTTGCTGAGACTCAAGCTTAACGCGATACAAAAAGTGCGAACCTCTAAACTGCTTGCTGACAATCTTAGCCTTAGTATCGCTATCATCATCGTGCAAAAGATCATCGGGCCTGACTAGTATGCGCACCGACTGACTCACTGCAAAGGCATGTGGCTCAGAGGCACTAAGAACCCCCAGCGACGACTGAACATCGTATTCATTCAATACAATACCACCTAAAAAATCACCTTCTCCTACAAAGTTAGCGACAAAGTGATTATTTGGCTCATGATAAATAGTATGTGCGGTATCGCACTGAACAATAGTGCCTTCGTGCATAACCGCGACTTTATCTGCCATTGCAAAAGCCTCCATCTGATCATGCGTAACCAGTAAGGCGCTCATTTGTTCTTGCAATAAAATTTCTCGCACCTCGGGTACAAGCTGTTCTCTCATAGAGGCATCTAGACCAGAAAAAGGCTCATCTAATAGCAATACCTTAGGCTTGGGTGCCATGGCACGTGCCAATGCAATACGCTGCTGCTGACCACCCGACAATGAATGAGGATAACGATGCTCCATCCCCGACAAGCCAATTAACTCTAACAGTTCAGTAACACGCGCAGCCGTCTGTAGCTTAGAGAGCGCTCTCAAGCCAAAACCAATATTTTCAGCAATAGTTAAGTGCGGGAATAACGCCAGATCTTGAAACACCATGCCAATTTTTCGCGCCTCTGGCGTCTCGGTAAAGGTCGGGGACGATAACAGCTGCTGTTCCATGGTAATTTCGCCCTGCATAACGGGCTCAAACCCTGCAATAGCACGTAATAGTGTTGATTTACCACAACCACTAGGCCCCAACAGGCAACCAATTTGCCCGCTACCTAATGTCAAAGACACGTCGTGCACGATCTTAATTCCATCGTAACCAACAGTGACATTCTCTAGCGATAGCTGCACTAAACTGGCAATTAATTTTTCCATAAGGTATTTCTTTTGTTAATTTAATAGGTGTAAAAAAGCCACTCACTTCTTTTCACATTGAGCGAATCATATACTTTTTGCGCCGCCAGATTATCCGGCGCCGTTACCCATTGCAATCTAGCAGCACCTTTATTCAATGCAAAATTTCGGCAATGATCAATTAATTTTCTGCCTATTTGCTGCCCACGGCAAGCAGGCAAAACATACAGATCATTCAATATTGCAACCTTTGCCGCTATTGTTGAGTTAAACGTAAAGTAAACCGTTGCAAAGCCCACGGTAGTGCTTTGGCTGCGATATAAAAACTGGCAACCCGCTGAGCTGTCCTCTCCAAATTGAGAGAAAAACTGCTTATTAGCTGGCCCCGATACTGGAGCCGCCTTATAAAAAGCTTGGTATTGCTCAATTAAGGGCAAAATCTCATCAAGGTTTTCGCTTGAAACCACATCTATCACTTATAGTCCCTATATCTGCAGTATTACAAAGCCCGATAAACTACTTTTTGGCCGATTTATTCAATACGTGTTTATTGCTCACAGTAATCGAGCGGCTTAATAAAATAACAGGTACCAAGCCCACCAGTACAATTAATAAGGATGCAGGTGCTGCATCAATTAAACGCTCGTCCGAGGCAAGTTCATAGGCTCGCACCGCTAAGGTATTAAAATTAAATGGCCGTAATATTAAGGTTGCTGGCAATTCTTTTAATACATCAACAAATACGATTAAAAAAGCGGTTAAAACCGAGCCTTTTAATAGCGGCATATGAATTTTACGCAATACTTGAAAAGGCTTATAGCCTAATAACTGAGCGGCGTGATCCACATTGGGCTTTATTTTTTGCAAACCGCTCTCTATACCACCAAGAGATACTGCCAAAAACCTTACGGTATAAGCAAATAATAGTGCCGCTAAAGTACCCGACAACAACAAACCAACATCAACATCAAACCACTGCTTGATAAGCCCAATTAGATAGTGATCAATAGCGGCGAAGGCAATTAATACACCGATAGCGATAATAGTACCGGGTAACGCATAACCCGTACCGGCGACTGTCACAGAAAGTTTGACCAATTTTTTACGATGGTAAGATCGCTTGGCATAAGCCAACACCAAGGCGCAAGCGACAGCAATAAGAGCCGCAGCAGAGGCTAAATAAAACGAATTCCAGGCAAGCGTAGCAAAAGAGTCACCAATTACGGCCTCAAATAGTGACCAATATAATAACTGTGCTGCGGGAATAAAAAAGCCAAAAAGTAACGGGAATACACATACCCATATCGCCAGCAGAGCTTTGCCTTTGGTTAAGCAGATGCGATTAACGCTACGGCCTTTAACCGTATGATAGCGTGCCTGTTTACGCGAGTACCGCTCAAGTGCTATCAGTAAAATAACAAACCCCAATAACACCGAGGCCAGTTGCGCTGCAGCGGCTGCATCACCAAAACCATAAAAGGTTCTAAAAATACCCGTGGTAAACGTGCTGACGCCAAAGTACTGCACCGTACCAAAGTCGGCGAGCGTTTCCATTAAGGCAAGAGTTAGGCCTGTCACAATAGCTGGCCTTGCCATTGGCAGCGCAAGCCTGAGCATACCGGTACGATTGCCATAACCCATGGTACGCCCAACTTCTAAAATACTGGGCGACTGCTCTAAAAAAGCGGCGCGTGATAGCAAGTAAACATAGGGATATAACACTAACGTTAACATGATCACCGCGCCAAGCAGTGAACGCACATTAAAAAACCAGTAATCACCATATTGCCACCCAGTGAAATCACGCAGCAAAGTTTGTACAGGTCCCGCAAAATCTAAAAGGCCCGTGTAGGTATAGGCAATAATATAGGCAGGCATTGCGAGTGGCAGTAATAAAGCCCAGGTAAAAAACTTGCGACCCGGAAAATCACACATACTCACAAGCCACGCTGCCGGCACACCGATAATCAGCACGCCAAAACCGACACCAATCATCAACAGTAATGAATTACCCAAATAGTCCCACAGTAGTGTTTCAAACAAATGCCGCCATACATCTAAAGAGCCCGTAAAAACAGTAGCTACAATGACAGCCATTGGCAAAAGCATTAGCAATGCAACGACCATTGCGATGAGCGCCAAGGGGCCAAGTCGGATATTGGATAACAAATAGCTAGCAAATACTTGCTTCATTTACTGACACATACCACGTTTATTATTAAGAACATCTTTTTAAGAATGACAAAAGCGCCTTTAATGGCGCTTTTAGAAATGACCTCGCCTACAGTCAGGCAGAAGGTCACAAAGAGTTAAGCAGGCTCCAGATAAGTTGTGAATACTTTTTCAGAGGCTCCCTTAAGCTAATCAGCTTATGATAACCGCTTTTTAAATACAATATTCACTAATCACCTTGTACCCAATAAGCTCATGCTTACTTCCAACCAGCTCGATCCATCAACTCGACTGCTGCGCGATTATTCTCGCCCAGTATATTAAGTTGTACCGTATCTTGCTTAAAATCACCCCAAGCTTTTAGGGTATCTGAGATTTTTGTACCCACTACAATAGGGTATTCATTGTTAACTGCCGAGTACCATATTTGCGCCTCGTCGGAGACTAAAAATTCTATTAGCTTGATCGCATTGGCTTTGTTTTTAGTGTTGGCCGTCACACCTGCACCACTGACATTCACATGAGTACCACGACCATTTTGATTGGGCCAAAATACTGCAAGCTCTTTAGCCAATGCTTGATCCGATGCTTTATCGCTATTAACAATACGCCCAAAGTAATAGGTATTGGCAATGGTAATATCGCAGACACCCGCTTTAACGGCTTTTAGTTGATCCGTATCACCACCGGCTGGTGGCTTAGCAAAATTATTGACTAATTTTTTAGCCCAAACTTCTGTCTCTTCGGCACCCTCTGAAAAAATCATTGATGCAGTCAAGGATTGATTATAAATATTGCTCGAAGAGCGCATACAAATCCTTCCCTTCCATTTGTCACTGGCAAGGTCTTCATAAGTCGAAAGTTCTCCAGGCTTAACGCGATCCTTTGCATAAAAAATGGGGCGTGCACGCTGGGACAAACCAAACCAGTAATCCTCGTAGTCTCGTAAATTAGCTGGCACTTTTTCTTCTAATAAAGCACTTTGGATCGGCTGCAATACGCCCGCCTCTTTGGCACGGTGCAACCTACCTGCATCCACCGTAATAAAAACATCAGCGGGGCTCGCTTTACCCTCTATGCGTAGACGCGTTAATAAAGCATCCGCTTTACCTGTAATTAAATTTACTTTTATATTTGTCTGCGCTTCAAAGCGATCGAGTATCGGCTTAATTAGCGCTTCTTTACGCGCAGAGTATATATTCACCTGCTCTGCCGCCCACACGGGCAAACTTAAACTCACCATAAGGGCTGCACCCACAACAGAGCGCAAAAACTTAGGGACTATTTCTTTTCGAGATTGTTTTTTTAACACCACCACACTACTCCACTCATAGACTTTTGTGTATTTTTTGTCGGCTTTTTTCGCCATCAAATTTCAGTAAAGCCGACGCTTTTACTGAAAAATATTTTGTGACTATTTGCACACCATCCATAACGGGTTGCCATAGCAACACAGACAAGCTATGGTTTTTAAAACCTGACTGCAAAGGCACTTTACTCTGCTCTACCAAGCCAAATTCTAACTGCTGATTTTTTTCACTATAATGGTGGCTATTAAAAAGCACATCCCAAATTGCCAATACCACTCCGTAATTTTTATCCCAATGACGCGGTTCAACCGAGTGATGGATTTGATGTTGCGCGGGAGAGATAAATACCCGCTCAAGGACGCGCCAGTATCCAATACTCACATGGGAGTGCCTGAGGTTTGAGCCCAACACATTAAATAAAAAAACAATAATACTTGCACCAAACACAACGACTAAATCTGCTCTATCACCCATAAAATAGACAAAACCACCAATAGCGACGGCTTGAGTTAATGTGCTGCGCAAGGTAAAAATAAGTGACTCTATGGGGTGCGCCCTAAATATTGTCATTGGCGTCATCGTTTGCGCCGAGTGATGCACCTTATGAAACGCCCATAATAACGGCCAGCGATGCATGATTCGATGCACATAAAAACGCGTAAAATCGTCTAACAGAAAATAGCTAAGAGTAAAGATAACGGCAATTGCTGTATTAGAAAAACTCTCAAAAACATGTGAAGAACTGGGAATAAGATCGTGCAACCAATAAAAAATGATCGTCGCTAGTGCAATTTGCGAAATAAATAACGGTGAAAACAGCAGCAAAAAAACCTTATTAATTAAGAATAATTTATAATCGGCTTTAGAGGAGTCAGACAACCAAGTTTTTTTAGAAAAAATAAAACCCAATGCACTCGAAAAGCGATATTTTTTAATAAACATTAACCACACAACAGCAATAAAAAATGCTGACAATAGATACCCCAAGAACACTCTTTTTTTAGGGTCTAAAAAGGACGCTACAATGTCACTCCAATAATCTGCCAGCATGTATTTACATCACTTTCATCTACATATTTTCGATACTAAAAACCTAAAAAAGCGACACCCTAGCCAGAGGCCAGAGCATCGCTAAGGACTAACTTTCTATCTAGTCATTTTCTGCACTGGTACCAGAGCCTAACTTCTTAGCCAAATCACCAAGCCCAGATAATGCATCGTGCGCGCGTGCAGTAACATTAAATTGATCAACCATTAGCTGCTGCACTTTTAGCATATGTAATTTATATTCTTCAAGAGACTCAGAAGATGCCTGCACATAATTACCACTGGCATCAATACTAGCTACCTGAGTATTACCTAATAACACGGGGCTAAATCCTATAAAACGATTCAGTTTTACTGCCGTTTCGCCCAAATTATTTTTACCCGTTTGCAGCGCTAAAGAAAAACCTTTTAGCTCGCCCCAATGCTTGGCGTATTTTCTAAATATCGCAGAGGCATCGCCGTTATTTTTAACCGTTGCACTCAAATTTTGGAGGTCTTTATAAGTTTGGCCGGCATAGTTAAATACAGCCTCGGCGATTACTTGCTCCCAATTTTTGGCAATAACCTCGGCGTAGCCTTTTAGCTTTGCACGCTTTTTATCACTCAAGGCTTTACCTTTTGCTTTTTTAATCAGCGTACGGCCATCGTAAAAGGCTTGTGTAATTGTATGCAGATATTTCGTTTTGCCCGCCTTATCAGCTGCTGCTGCATAATAGGCATGTGCGTATGCCATTTCAGTGTTTAGATCAACGACACCATCGTGATTGGCATCGGCTTTATCAAACGCTGCTTCTTTTTGCTTATTGATGCTATGTACATCTTTCGCCGTTAAATTAAGCGTATGAGCAGGTGCACCAAAATAACCAAAGGCTTCGTCCCATACGTGCTCTTTACCGGTATAAGGCTTACCCGGCTTATAGGGCTTGTCATTGGGCTTTTTATCGGCCTCAAGCAATTCATCTAAATAATTATCGACTGCCTGATTATAAAAAACAGCGCCCATGGCAAATTTAGAAATCAACTGCGCGTAATCATACCCTGTTAATGGGTCGTAACCGCCCGTAGTCTTAGAGGCTTTATCAACCATAAAGGCAAGCACTTCTGGACCGGTCATATTACCTGGCCACCCAGAGACACCACCTTTATAGGCTTTGCTCGATAAATTCTTACCCTTAGAGATCTCATCAATTGTAGTTTGCTTAACCACAAAAGCACCCTTTGTTTTAGGGTCAATAATCGCTCTACCTGCCTCTTTACCCTCAAGGTACGCCATCATCTGTGCTTTAATGGCCTCGCTATTGGTGCCATCGGCCTTTGCTACTAACTTTTTAAGCGAATTGTGTATCGCATGGCGCGCAATCTGACCGGTATAACTGACGGATGTCTTTTTATCACCTTCGTAACCCTTAACGGTAACTGGAAAGTTGGCATAAACATTTTTGCTGTTAGCGCTATCATCATGGGCATGAGAAACCATACTAAGGCTGGCAATACTGATCGCCAAAATAAAGTTAACTTTTTTCATATGTATTCCAATATCGAGCTATGACAATTAGGTAAGTGGAGCATCTAAAATAATGAACGGCATGATAATTATTATCATTTAGATTTGCAAGAAAAAGCGAGTGGAATTCAAGCAATTAATACTATTGGGCCTGATCCTTTGATAGCCTATAGGTATAATTTGAGCTTGCCGTATAAAATTAGGCTATTATTGAGCGATTTTGCACTAACGCTCTTGCTCTATATCAACTAACTGGCTTAAAAAGACGATCAGATAAACGAAATACAAGCAAAGTAAGTAAATACTCACAAACTAGAGACTACCAAGAACAATAATGTCAAAACAACAGCCCGGAAAGCCGTATAACTTTTCTCGACAAGTACTCAAATGGTTTAAAACGCACGGCCGGAAACACCTGCCTTGGCAGATAAACAGGACACCCTATAGGGTTTGGGTCTCTGAAATCATGCTACAGCAAACCCAAGTTGCCACTGTTATTCCTTATTACGAACGGTTTATGTCGCGCTTTCCTGATGTAGAATCACTGGCTAAGGCATCGCAAGATGAAGTATTACAACTATGGACAGGGCTTGGCTATTACGCCCGAGGGCGCAATTTACATAAATGCGCACAAATGATTAGCACTCAATGTAACGGTATATTCCCCGCAAGCGTCGATGAGCTCGAGCAATTACCCGGCATAGGTCGCTCTACTGCAGGGGCTATTATCAGCCTAGCTTTTAAGCAGCGTGCAGCGATTTTGGATGGGAATGTAAAACGTGTTTTGGCACGCTTCCATGCAGTAGAGGGCTGGCCCGGCAAAACATCGGTCAGCAAAGAACTATGGGCCATCGCCGAAGAATACACGCCAACTAACCATATTGCCGACTATACCCAAGCAATGATGGACCTCGGCGCAATGGTTTGCACACGCAGTAAACCCCAATGCAGTGCCTGCCCCTTACAAACGCATTGCATTGCGTTTAAACAAAGCACGCCAACAAACTACCCCACTAAAAAGCCCAAAAAAGCCTTACCCATAAAACATACTCAATTTTTAATATTACAAAACGATGCAGGCCATATTTTACTGGAACAGCGACCATCGGTCGGCATTTGGGGAGGCCTATGGAGCTTTCCAGAAATCGCAATAAACGAAGATATCAATAGCTTTTGCGAAAAGCATTTCGGGCGTGTTATCGACCACAGGGTAAAGCCTAATTTTAGGCATACCTTTAGCCACTATCACCTCGATATAACGCCTGCCTACATAACTATTGAGCAAACCCACAACATGATTGCCGATAATAACCAACAGCAATGGCTACCTCATCAACAGTGGGAGACCTACGGCCTACCTGCTCCGGTGAAAAAATTGCTCGATGCCCTATGATGCAAAGGAATCTCTGATTAATAGCATCTATCCCGCTGTATTGCTTGTATAATGCAGCTATAAACAAACAATTATCCCAACATTGATAAGGTTATATTATGTCTAGAATGGTTATGTGCAGAAAATACAAAAAAGAAATGGAAGGCTTAGCTGTACCGCCATTACCCGGAGCTAAAGGCCAAACATTATTTGAAACCATCTCTAAACAAGCGTGGGGAGAATGGATGCAACACCAAACACTTATCATCAACGAAAAACAACTCAACCTAATGGATTTAGGCACCCGTGCTTACCTTAGCGAACAAATGGATAAATTTTTTGATGGTGACGAGGTTGACCAAGCGGAAGGCTATGTTCCTGAGGAGAAATAAGGTTTTCTCTAGAAATAGTTTGCAATCCCATTTATTTTTTGCAAATCATTTCTATATATTATTAATAACAATATACTCTTTAAATGTAGAATAAACACTTATCTTTTTATAATAACTTTTCCTCAATCCTCCAGAAGACATAAATACGTAATTTTACTTAGCCTTAGCTAGGTATCTCTACGTATTTTTTACCAAGAGTCTGTATAAATATTGACCCCAAGATATATCTATTATAGTTTGCTTACTGACATAAAAAATAACTATAAAAATATATTAGGTTGTCCTACCACATGAAAAAAATCACCTTTAAAAGTAAAATATTATTACTGGCATTGATCCCCTTAATATTAATTAGTCTGTCCCTGACTCTCTTATCTTTATATCAAACCAAAAAGCTTGGCGAACAAAGTATTAAAAAATTTTCTGATACAGTATTTGAACTCCGCCGTAATGAACTGAAAAACTATACAGAGCTAGCCTTATCTTCGATTGAGCATATTTATGAAAACAGAAGAGACAGCGGCTATGAGAAAAAAGAATCTGCTAAAAAAATACTGAGAAACTTAAAATTTGGCGATGACGGCTATTTCTTCGTTTATGACTTTCAAGGAACGAATATAGTCCATCCTAAAAAACCACAATTAGAAGGGAAAAACCTATGGAATATTAAAGACTCCAATGGAGTTTACTTAATTCAATCTCTTATTAACCAAGCTAAAATTCCGCAAGGTGGATATACCGATTATATATGGGATAAACCATCTCAGGGTCGAGAGATTGACAAAATTGGCTTCAGCAAAGGCTTAAGTCGCTGGCAATGGATGGTTGGAACAGGCTTATATACGGATGATCTTGATCGAGCAATCAATTCAATAAATCAGGAAGTTAACCACAACATTAAAAAAACGCTGCAGCTGCTATTTGGCCTAGCGATATTGTTTACTATTATCATCGGCTTTATTGGAGCGCGTCTCACTTTATCTGAAGGAAAACTAGCAGACAAAAAGTTACAAGCATTATCGCGAAAAGCAGTGAAAGGGCAAGAGGAAGAACGCAGTAGAATTGCACTCAGCCTGCAAGAAAAAGTTAACAAAAAGCTCTATTCTGCCCGAGAAAAATTAAAAGAGACATATAAAACCTCTGAACCTAACAACAAAAAAGCAGAGAAGGATATTTTTGATATCACATCTATTTTAGACGAAACTATCCACGAAATTTATCACATATCTGGAGAGCTACGGCCGAGAGCGGTCGATGAGATAGGCTTATACCCAGCGATTGAGTCGCTAGCCCAACAATCATTTAAAGAAAGAAATATTAATTTTACTTTTAAAAAAATAGGCGATAGTCAAGTAATACAAAAAGAGTTAGAGACAATCACTTATCGAATAATTGATGAAGCGATCAAAAATATAATTATTCATTCACAAGCATCTAAAGCGAGCATTCGTATACATCAGACTACAACATCTATAGGTGTAACCATCCAAGATAACGGCATTGGCTTTGATACAAAAACAACACTCAACAAGAGTAATAGAATCTCGGCAGGGTTTGTCGACATGCAGGTACGTGCAGAATCACTTGGGGGCAGCATTAATGTCTTTTCTTCCAAGGAAGTAGGAACCGTTATTAAAGTTGACATCCCAATTAATTAATTTTATTTATACCATTTTACAAGAAAATCTACCTGCGAAAGACAGAAAATTCTATCTCTGTAGGTTTTCTTTAATCAAGATATCAAAATAATTTTTATCCTCGGGCCTGTTCTCGATATTTTTTGCAAAATCATCTCGGCAGCCTGTGTTACAAAACCCAACAGTTACACTTCGGTAAGCTGTCAGTGAATCTGACTGGACCGGCTTACCCGACCGTGGACAGTATTTATTAATTGCCTTCATTGCATCACCTTTCTATATGCTCTTTTTTAATTAGAAATTATTAATCAACCCTTAACGAGGCACGCGATAAAACCAGCGCTGCTTTGGCTCGGATAAATAATTAGCAAAACGAGCCAACAAAATAATCACGACCAAGGTAAAGGCTAGCCGAACCCAAAGTGCAGCGACCACATCGGCACCTAGCAATAATATAAGTAAAGTATCTTCGATTAAACTATGGCATAAGCTTAAAAAGGCCATGGTTAAAAAGATATCTTTTGCCTCGATACGACCCGAACGCGCCTCTTTAATTAACAAGCCACCCCCAAAAGAAAGCCCTAAGGTTAAGCCGACAATCATAATATTGGCAGCTTTAATACCAATACCCAAAGCACGCAAAATAGGGGAGAGCATCCAATGTATTACTTTTTCTACGCCAATAAAACGCAACACTCTTATTAATAGCGTTAAGCTAGCAATAATTAATAGGGCGGCCACAAGGGTTTGTGCTTGGGTGTTTAACCAATCGAGCCATGTTGTGCTGGCGATTTCTGGCTGCCATAAAAGTGGGGCAGGCGTTTGCAGTAAATTGAAAGACGAATAAACAAAATGCAACAGTACACCGAGCACTAAGGCACCGCCAATACGCAGCAACAAGGTAAACCAAACGCTCACACCCGTTGCACGCGCAACCATTACTTCTATGGGTAATGAATGAGCTAACAACATAAGCGTACCCAGCACACTCACCTGTGCAATAGTCAGCTCGCCGGCCAAACCTAATTGATAAAATACCGCCATACCCGCATAAATATTGCCAAACATATTGGCCACCCATACAAGTCCCGTCTCGCCAGGCAAACCGACTAGACTCATAACCGGCTCGATCATCTCGCCCACTAACTCGATCCAACCCAATAGCTCTATAACCCGAACAATTAGCAGTATTGGCACCATGATTTTGACCAAGGTCCAAAAAATGATCCATACTTCTAAGAGCCAGTCACTCGTTGCCGCTTTTAGAGCACCCCAGCTCAATAAATTTCGCACCTTCTCCATTGAACATCCTTAATGGCTTAAATAAAAGACCGCTAGATTATCTATTTTTGAAATAATTAATGCTTTTTATTCTAATAAAAGATAATTATAATTTTTAAAATTAACAAAATAAGAAATATTATTAATGAAGCTCAATAATATAGATATTCGTATACTGCACGAACTACAAGCAAATGCCGATCAAACCAATTTGGCACTTGCCGAAAAAGTAGGGTTATCTGCCCCTGCTTGCCTTAAGCGCGTACAACGTTTGAAAAAAGAGGGCATCATTAATCGCGTCGTCGCCATTCTATCGACTGACGCTATTAAACAGCGTTTAAACATGGTTGTTGAAGTTAAAATGAAGTCTGACAATCAGCGTATGAGCAAAGAATTTATTCAAACAATCGCTAGAGTTTCGGAGGTTAAACAATGCTACCAAGTCACAGGGGAGGTGGATTTTGTCTTAATTGTCAATGTTGCCGATATCTTTGAATACGAAGCCTTTTGTGAAAAAGTACTCTATCAGCATAGCAATATGCATAAGTTTACAACGTTAGTCAGTATGAGGTGCACCAAATTCGACACCTCCCAGCACGATCTAAACTAGCCCCAAAGTAAACAAACCATAGCATATACAGCAAAATTAACAGAATTTGCCTTTCAACGCCTGAAACACTTGGCTACAGCTATCAAAGCCTCTTTAGCACGCGCATGGACCCACTTTAAAAAGCCTGGGAGCTCAGTTGGTAGAGCATAGAACTGAACGTCAATTAATGACATTCACCTATTTTTGTATCAGCCATTCAAAAGCTTTAATTCATTCTCCTCAATTAGCGTCTTTGGGTTACTTATATAAAGACCCTGATACCCAGCCTCACTACTCGACGCCATATAAGTTTGATTAAGCCCTTTTACATGTTGTATTTCTAATATCGAGTAAGGGCGTTGGTAGAGCCATGTTCGATTTTCGATGGCCTCTAAATCTGTTGAGGGTAGTGCCTCTGTTGTAAAAGCATAGAAATACAATGTAAAGCCATGACTATCGACCGGCTGCACAGAAAGAGGCTCCATCCCCAATTTGATAACGACACTTTCGGCCCTTGCAATATCTGCCGTTCGTAAGGTAATTAAATTAAGATGAGCACCACCTCCAAGCTTAGTGTCATCCCAGGTACACAAAGGCCTATCGCCCTTAAAATAATGCTCTATAAGCTCGATAGTAAAACCTTCGGGGTCGGTAAAATGCGCTAAGTAACCTACGTCTCGAAATTGCCTTGGCGTATCAACGACAATACCTTTTTTCTGTAATTGTATACATGCTAACTCAATATTTGGAACAGCCAGCGCTATCTTCCAGTACAAATCATCTTTTCGTGGAGAATATATTTGCTGAGCAGGTAAAAACTTAATACCTGCCTCAACCGTTGAATACCCAACTCTCCCATCACTAAACTCTTCCATGCCAAGAATCTGCTTGTAAAACTCACGTTGTTTTTTTGGATTGCGCGCACGCAATATAAGGGTTTCAATTTTTGACATAATCGACCTAAGCTTTGAATAATGGGGGAGAGGTTCTACTGAGCAACTTCGAAATAATCTAAACGCAAAAGCGCGCGGCCATCTGACTGGATCACCCAAAGCTCATTGGTAATGACACCACTGGCCTTATTCATTTTCCAATCGGCCGCAATACGTACTGATTCTTCATCGATTAATGTTGTAACCGTGTCAGAATAAACAACATCATCAAATCCTTTTTCGATGAGGTTTGTCCAAAACCCTAGAATTTCATCCCTACCAGTATAGGTACCAAATGGCTTCACAACCATAATCGCATCTTCTTCATATAAAGCTGTTGCGGCTTTCGCATCACCAGTATTAAATGCATCTTTCCATGCCTTACTCGCCTCAGCGACAGCTACCAGTATCTGGTGATCCATAGCAGCTTTATCGCTAGGACTCTGAGCCATTGAGTTTATTGCCACCAAACTAATCGCAAGTATCATTGTTTTTAAAAAATTCATCGTATTTCTCCTAAAGGGCGTTTAATTCACATTGTGTGTTTTCGTGTGGTATAAATTAATTGATTTTTATTGTTAAATAAACAGCATTAATATGAATTAACTTTTCACAAAATGAGAACAATAATGCTATCAACCCTCCCTTTAACCTTTGTCACAATCGTAGAGCGTGGCTCAATTACGCTAGCTGCCGATGAACTCGATCTTGCCAAATCAGCAGTGAGTCAAAACTTAAAGCGCTTAGAAGAAGGGCTAGGGGTTAAACTAGCCACACGAACGACTCGCAGCTTCACGCTAACCCCCGCGGGCAGGCGTTATTACGATCGTTGCAAAGAAATAGTCGTATTAGCTAAAAAGGCCGAAACCGAAATGGAAGACTTTGGTCTGACACCTGCAGGCGAAATTACTATTACAGCGCCACATGCTTTTATAGCACCTGTCATTGCACCCGCTATGCAACAAATAATCGCTCAGTTCCCGAAGCTAAAGCCCAGTATTATCGCCGAGGACAAATGCCTTAACTTAGTCTCAGAGGGGATCGATCTATCCATCACTGTTGGCTCTCTCCCTGATAGTAGCTTAAAAGCACGTCGCATTGGTACACTGACAGACATATTGTGTGCATCACCAGCTCTCTTGAATCAACCACCAAGAGTTAAGCCCACAGATACAAGAGTTTGGGTGCAATCTCTTCCTTATATTGCCCACACTAGAGAAGCCAACCAAGTTAGGCATCAAATGTCTCACAATCAATCCAAAGAACACTATACGATTAATTTTGAACCCTGTTTCTTTAGCAACACCGTTGAAGCTCAAACGACCTTTGCAAGATCAGGCCTAGGAGTCGCCCTATTACCAAAAGTCGCCATAAGTCATGATTTAAAGGAAGGAAGACTGATCGAAGTACTACCTGAGTACAGCCTTAAGTCCAAGCCAATCTATGCAGTCCATGCATACGGTAATCATCCACCCAAATCCGTACTGTTAGTTATTGAAATGATAGAAAGAGAACTGAAATTGCATTAGAAGGCAGTAGTAATAAATAGAACTATCAATGATATCTACATCAAAATTCACCAAATTTGCCTTTCGAGGCCTAAAAGACTTGACTCATTCACTCAAAATCTCTTTAATACGCGCCTCGGCACAAAAGGCCGAAACCCTCAAAAAGCCCGGATAGCTCAGTTGGTAGAGCAGAGGATTGAAAATCCTCGTGTCCTTGGTTCGATTCCGAGTCCGGGCACCATTATTCTTTCTTGTAATATCCTAGACCTTTATCCCTGAATTCTATTTAAATACAGTGGTCGGCATCGAACCGTGGTTCGATTGATTCGCTACTTCCCTGTAGCTCACCCTACGGGTAGCAGAGCTATCCTAAAATGTTCCTGACATTTTAGTCCGAGTCCGGGCACCATTATTCTTTCTTGTAATACCCTAGACCTTTATCCCTGAATTCTATTTAAATACAGTGGTCGGCATCGAACCGTGGTTCGATTGATTCGCTACTTCCCTGTAGCTCACCCTACGGGTAGCAGAGCTATCCTAAAATGTTCCTGACATTTTAGTCCGAGTCCGGGCACCATTATTCTTTCTTGTAATACCCTAGACCTTTATTCCTGAATTCTATTTAAATACAGTGGTCGGCATCGAGCTGTGGTTCGATTGATTCGTCTCCAGTATCATTATTGCTATACATAACCTATTCTTAATCAACTCCCCAAAACAAATAGACTATAAATAAGACAAGCCTATCTACCTTATGGTAGTCTTTGCCATATAACTAATGGAGAGGCCAATGACATACGACACGAATCACCCTGTTTTTCATCACGGCGAGTTGGCTGCACAAAAGAGAGACGGGCTTCCGGATTTTGCCGAGCGTGTTCGTCAGTCGGGATTTGTACGTCCCTTTATGCCTGATCAACACCGGGAGTTTTTCAAAAACTTACCGATGGTAGCCACAGGCTTATTGGATAAATCGGGTAGGCCTTGGGCCACAATGCTGATTGGAGAGCTTGGCTTTCTTCGCTCTCCTGAGCCCAATATTCTTAGCTCAGTGTCGCGCCCGGTGCTTTCTGAGGCCCTAGGCCTTCAAGTACATGCAGGCTCCAAGGTAGGCCTCTGTGGTGTCGAAGTAGAAACGCGTCGGCGTAATCGTATGAATGGCACCGTGGTTAACTATGCTGACTCCACCTTTGCTATCCGGGTTGATCAAAGCTTTGGCAATTGCCCCCAGTATATTCAAAAGCGTAAGCTCAAATGGAGTGAAGTACCAACAGAGGCTAGGGAGCCTAAAAATTATGAGCGCACAAGCAGCTTATCACCCAGCGCTAAAGAGCTTATCGAACTTGCCGATACATTTTTTATTGCCTCTAGAGCGCCCGAAATGTCTGACGACCCTCGTGGTGGTATTGATGCTTCTCATCGTGGAGGCAAACCGGGCTTTATTAACGTAAGCGATGACAATACGCTTTCGTTTCCCGACTTTTCTGGCAATCGTTTTTATAACACTGTTGGTAATATTGAGCTCGATGAGCGCATTGGCCTATTTATACCCAACTTAAGTACGGGTGATGCCGTGATGATTACGGGTAGGGCAGCAGTCTGCTGGGAGGATGAGCGCATAGCCGCCTTTGAAGGTGCCGAGCGTATTATTGATGTTATTGTTGATGAGTCGATCTACATACCTGCCTTACTCCCCATACAAGGCACCTTGATCGAACCATGGCCTGTATTAGAGGCAACGGGCTCTTGGCAGCAAGTTAGTAGCAGCCTTCTCAAAAAAGATGGTTATCGCACCTTTAAAATCACCCGCATTCAGCGAGAAAGCTCTGTGATTAGCTCCTTTTACTTATCACCTGTCGATGGCGGTGCACTGGAGCCTTACACCCCTGGGCAATTTCTACCGATTCGCTTAAACCGCGATAAGCAAGAGTCACTATCGCGAAGCTATACGCTCTCCCAAGCATTAGATAAAAACAACAAAAGCTCACACTATCGCCTGTCAATCAAACGAGAGGGGCAAGCGTCACGACTATTTCACGATGACTTAACGCTAGGCTCGCGCTTTGAGGCCGGATCACCAACAGGGGACTTTGTTCTCGATGATTCAGATGACCCTATCGTTATGCTCTCGGCCGGTGTCGGTATTACACCAATGATAGCCATGCTCGACGGTTTAATTAAATCGGGCAAGCAAACTGAAAGCCCACGTAAAGTTTGGTTTATCCATGGCACGCTTAACAGCGAGACCCATGCCTTTGCAGGTTTTATACAAGAGCAACAACAAGCACACCCATGGCTGACAATTTATAATTGCTTCTCCAAACCCTTAGCTACCGATGTTATTGGCGAGCACTACGATGCCAAAGGCCGTGTAACAATCGATACGTTAAAAGCCCTGCTGCCATTCGATAAGTACCAATTTTACCTCTGTGGGCCAGAGGGCTTTATGCACAACCTGTACGACGGTCTGCGCGATACAGGTATTGGGCAAAGTAATATCCACTATGAGTTTTTTGGAGAGGGGACCTTAGGCGAAAGCGAAGGCAAAAACCAACAAGCAACAGAGCCCGTAGGTGCCGTTGTCGAATTTTCTCAAGCAGATATTAAAACTAGCTGGGGGGCCACAAACATTAGTTTATTAGAGCTAGCAGAATCTCAAGGCTTAACACCACCCCAAAACTGCCGCTCGGGTAAATGCGGCACCTGCGCCACCAAACTACTCGCAGGCAGTGTGTATTACCCCAATAAACCTGTTGTGCAACCAGCAGAAGGGCAAGTACTGATTTGCTGTTGTCAGCCAAGCTCAGCCGATGAAAAAATTGTGCTGGAGCTCTAGCTAAATCGATATTATCAACCCTATAAGTGGCTATTTATTTAAGCCACTTATACTTTATTCATTTATTAGGTCGATACCGCAGGGCAGTTCACTAATCCAATTGAGAAACTCATTAATCATTTCTTTACCTACAAAAGGGCTCCCGTGCTGCGGCACTAACATTTCTACATCTAGCCTTCTGACTCTATTTGCCCAAATGCGACCCACCTTATTCGACGCCATATAACGCTGATGAAAACCACGCATATAACTGACGTGCTGTTGAAAATCCGTTACGGGTTTATCGGCATCATCATCAACTAAAGACGCACCCATATCGCCACTAAAGAGTATTTTACTGACTGGGTCATAAAACTGGAAATTGCCCACAGAATGCAAAAAATGCGCAGGTACAGCCTGAATATACGAACGGCCGAATTCTATTTTTCCGCCCTCGTCTGGCAAGCCAATAATACGCCCCTGCAAATTACCACCAAACTTACTGGTCACAAAGGACGATGCTAAATGTGGCAAAAACCTTGACCACAATTTAGATGTCACTACCTGACATTGCGTATGCATCATCCAACGGGGGAGCGAGGCGATAATATCTGGATCTTGATGAGAGGCAAAAATATAATCTAACTCCGTCAACTTAACACGTTTACCAATCTCAATATTAAGCGGGGTATAGGTTAAATCACCACCAGGATCAATGAGCCCTGCACGACCATTATCAATAATCAAAAATTGATTGGACTGAATACCATAACCTTCTACAAGATGGTTAAAAGAAATACATTGATGCCCATTGTGATCATATAAAATCGTTACACCATCACTACTCGTTATCGCCATAGTCGCCCGCTTACTGTTAAGTCAATTAATATTGACGAAGCGCGCATGGTATGGGATTTTTTAGTTTTTTAATTGACACAAATCAAGGCGGGTATATAAGTTTACGTATTTTTGATTTATTTATCGGCTAATAACAAAAAGGCCAAATAAGCATTCACTTATTTGGCCTTTTTTTACCCATAGTCGTTAAACCGTGGGGCTTTTATCTCACACGAGTTTTACAATTATTTTTTCGCGCGCTTACGCTCGTTTTCGGTTAAGTATTTTTTACGAATACGAATAGACTCTGGAGTAACTTCGACTAGCTCGTCGTCTTCGATAAACTCTAGCGCTTGCTCAAGTGTATGCTTAATAGGTGGTGATAAGGTTAACGCTTCGTCAGTACCTGAGGCACGAACGTTGGTTAACTGCTTACCTTTTACAGGGTTTACAGCAAGGTCGTTATCACGTGCGTGAATACCAATAACTTGGCCTTCGTAAACATCAACCGCATGGCCTAAAAATAGGCGTCCACGACTTTGTAAATTAAACAAGGAGTAAGCCGCTGTTTTACCTTTAAGCATACTAACCAGTACACCGTTTTGACGCGATTTAACTTCGCCGTCTTTAACTGGGCCATAGTGATCAAACACGCTGGTCATAATGCCCGAGCCCGATGTCATGGTCATAAACAAACCACGGAAACCAATTAAGCCACGCGAAGGCACAATAAATTCTAATTTAACACGGCCCTTACCGTCTGGCTCCATATTAGTCATTTCGGCTTTACGCAAACCAAACTCTTCCATCACCGAGCCTTGATGTTGCTCTTCGACATCGATAACTACTTGTTCAAAAGGCTCGTGAATTTTGCCGTCAACTTCGCGTTGCACAACTTCAGGGCGTGACACACCCATCTCAAAGCCTTCGCGACGCATAGTCTCGATAAGTACCGAAAGATGCAGCTCACCACGGCCAGACACTTTAAATTTATCGGGGGTTTCACCAGGCTCTACACGTAAGGCTACGTTGTGAATAAGCTCTTGGTCTAGACGCTCGCGAATATTACGTGTCGTTACAAACTTACCTTCTTTACCAGCAAAAGGAGAGTCATTCACACTAAAAGTCATGCTAACCGTTGGCTCATCAACACTTAGTGCTGGTAACGCTTCGACATTATCTGGGTCGCAAAGCGTATCGGAGATACTGAGGCCATCAATACCATTAATACAAACAATATCACCGGCTTTAGCTTCTTCTACATCAATGCGATCAAGGCCCAAATAACCTTTTACATTGAGGATTTTACCTTTACGCTCTTTGCCATTAGCAGAGTGAATAATCACTTGCTCGTTGGGCTTCATACGGCCACGAACAATGCGACCAATACCAATAACGCCAACATAACTATCATAATCGAGTGCTGAGATTTGCATTTGCAACGTGCCGTCGGGATCAACATCTGGTGCAGGGACTTTTTCAGTAATCATTTGAAACAACGGCGACATATCATCGGCGAGGTCGTCAGCATCAAGGCCTGCAATACCATTAAGGGCCGAGGCAAAAATAATAGGAAAGTCTAACTGCTCATCGGTCGCACCAAGGCGATCAAATAAATCAAACACTTGGTCAACTACCCAATCAGGGCGCGCACCTGGGCGGTCAACTTTATTAACAACAACAATAGGTTTTAAACCACGCTCAAAGGCTTTAGAGGTCACAAAGCGCGTTTGCGGCATTGGCCCATCAACGGCATCAACCAATAGTAATACGGAATCGACCATTGATAATACGCGCTCAACCTCACCGCCAAAGTCGGCATGTCCTGGTGTGTCGACGATATTGATATGATAATCATTCCACTCGATGGCAGTATTTTTAGCAAGGATTGTAATACCGCGCTCTTTTTCCTGATCGTTAGAATCCATCAAACGCTCAGTATTTTGATCTTTACGATCAAGCGTACCCGATTGACTTAAGAGTTTATCAACCAGAGTCGTTTTACCATGGTCAACGTGCGCGATAATAGCGATATTACGTAGTTTTTCAA
Organism: uncultured Pseudomonadales bacterium; assembly: GCA_947488935.1. Classification (GTDB taxonomy): domain Bacteria; phylum Pseudomonadota; class Gammaproteobacteria; order Pseudomonadales; family Cellvibrionaceae; genus CANLBN01. The sequence continues at coordinate 699,208 of CANLBN010000001.1, read as the reverse complement.
TCACAGGGAGGGCCCAACTAAAAATGAGTAGATTTTTAAAGGCGCAAATTATACGGGGGAAACATAATAACGCCTACTGTTATTTAGTTATTCGCGCCATTGAGCTCTAATTTAATGTATGTTTATGTTTTTTTGATGACAAAAACAAAAGCCGTAAACCTTATTTAAAGCCAAAGGGGTTGCTGTCGGTTTTTCGTCGAGCTTTAGCAGGCGGTGGCGTCATCTGAATAATACCGGTTTCACTAACATCGCCATCATTATAAATGTAACAACGATACATTATGTCTGTAGTGCCACTTTTGCGCTTCTCATCACGATAAACGCTCACATTATAAAAAAGCTTATAACCACCATAACCTTCATCATAGCGACTCGATAAGTGATTAAGCGTAGAAGACTGCAAAACATTTTTATACTTATTTTTAACCTTTTGGTCACACACAAGCTTGGCATCAAGCATAGAACTTAGCCCCTTAGACTGGCCGGCACCCGAAAAAGTAAGGTTAGATCGAAAAGTGGTCTCAGATGTAAGAAAAGCAGTGAGCGCAATAGTGATAAGCACAATAATCACGAATACGATAATCAACACCTGCCAAAGCAGTTTTTTACTACCCTCTGGTTTGGGCGCTTGTGCTGCCGCTTTTGCTTTTTTAGCTTTGGCCATATATCACTTCAATCATAGACGTTTAATTAAAGTGTAGATGCACAACGAAAGTTTGGCCGCTATATTCTCAAAATAATTAAAAATGGTCGAAATCGATGCCACGCTCTGCCCAATATTCATCGAGCAGGCCTCCAACGGTATTGGCCACAACCAAATGAGCCGCATAATAGGTGTGCAGGCAGCGAATCCGTGTAAAGTTTTCTATGCCGCCTATGCCACGCTTTTCAAAGACGCTGGCAAAACCTAAGGCATCTAACTCTACTTTATGCTCAGGCAGCATAAGTTTTTTGCGCAATTCAATGTGGTCCAAATGGTCTTGTACCATCGCTTGTTGTAACTCAGCTGAACCATCAATACGCGCTTGCAGTCGCGCAATTAAGCCGCCGGCCTCTAGTTTGTCTATCTCATAATTAAGGGTTTTATCCACCAACCAAAACAGCGTAGGAAAAGGCTTTTTGTTCACCATTGACTCAACCTGAGTAACAACAGGAAGCCCTATTTTTGTACGCACATTAATGGCCGCCAACCCGCGCGGTGTACGCCCCAGTAAGGCCTTTACATTACTGCGATCTTGGTCGCTAACAGGGAGGGGAGTAAGGTCTACCGGCTTATTCATAACAAGAAACAACATAAAAAGTTAAAAGAGGCATATTAACACATCGCGCTTTCTGCAAAGACCATGTAAACTGGCGCGCGGAGAAAAACTTGGGTAAAGCGTATTGTTCGCACATATCGCCAAAAGAACAAGAAGCTCGCCCCAAAATAGAACATTATATTAAGTAGCTATAAACCTATAGACAAAAAGCACCAATATTGTGCGATGATATATTGATATGCACAACATTGGTGCATTACATTTGGCATTATATACGAGATATCGCCTCCAAGCGGCTATTTAATAGGCTTGGTGCAAATAATACACTGTGGTATGAGTATTGCATTTTCGGCGTATCGAGCTGATCTATAGCTACTTATTTAACGTTAAAATAACAAACTATTTACATACAATATTGACAAACGACAGCCATCCCGGAGGACTCATATGTCGGCAAAAACGCTTGGCCTAATTACAGAAAACGAAGCAAAGTGGGTAGACCTACGCTTTACAGACACCAAAGGTAAAGAACAACACGTTAGCATCCCAGTTGGGGAAGTAGACGAAGGTTTCTTTGAAGAAGGTAAAATGTTCGACGGTTCTTCAATCGCTGGCTGGAAAGGTATTAACGAATCAGACATGATTTTAATGCCAGACGATAGCACATCGATCATGGACCCGTTCACTGACGAGCCTACTGTTATTATCCGCTGTAGCATTGTTGAGCCATCAACTGGCGAAGGCTACAACCGCGATCCACGCTCTATTGCACAACGTGCAGAAGCATACCTAGAGTCTACTGGTCTTGGTGATTCAGCAATGTTTGGCCCAGAGCCAGAATTCTTCGTATTTGACGATGTTAAATGGAAGTCTGACATGTCAGGTTCTTTCTACAAAATCAATTCAGAAGAAGCAGCTTGGTCTTCAGACTCAACTTTTGCAGACGGCAACATGGGTCACCGCCCAGGCGTTAAAGGCGGCTACTTCCCAGTACCACCTGTTGACTCACTACACGATATTCGTGGTGCAATGTGTGGCGCGATGGAAGCGATGGGCTTATACATCGAAGTACATCACCACGAAGTAGGTACTGCTGGCCAGTGTGAAATTGGTGTTGGTGCAAACACTCTCACCAAAAAAGCAGACGAAGTGCAAATTCTTAAGTACTGCGTGCACAATGTTGCTCATGCCTACGGTAAAACAGCGACCTTTATGCCTAAGCCAATCGTTGGCGACAACGGTAGTGGTATGCACGTGCATATGTCCTACTCTAAAGACGGCACTAACCAATTTGCTGGCGACGCCTATGCGGGCCTTAGCGAGACTGCCTTGTTCTACATTGGCGGTATCATTAAGCACGCTAAAGCACTTAACGCTTTTTGTAATGCCTCAACTAACTCATACAAGCGTTTAGTTCCAGGCTTCGAAGCACCTGTTATTTTGGCTTACTCAGCGCGTAACCGCTCTGCGTCAATTCGTATCCCTTATGTGACTTCACCTAAAGGCAAACGTGTTGAAACTCGCTTCCCTGATCCAACGGCTAACCCATATTTAGCATTCTCTGCATTGCTAATGGCCGGCCTTGACGGTGTTAAAAACAAAATTCACCCAGGCGACTCAGCAGATAAAGACTTATATGACTTACCTCCTGAAGAGCTTGCTGAGTACCCAACAGTTTGCGCAAGCCTAGAAGAAGCATTAGATTCATTAGATGCAGATCGTGACTTCTTAACTGCTGGCGGTGTATTTGATAACGACATGATCGATGCTTACATCGAGCTTAAGCGTGGCGAAGTTGAAACATTAAACATGACAACTCACCCAATTGAGTTCGATATGTACTACAGTTGCTAGTAATAGTTAGCTTGCCCCATACGAAAAACCCCGCTTATGCGGGGTTTTTTATTGGCAGCTATAATAAGTGGCATTAACAACCTAGCGGGACGCTCGACGAGCCAGCTTCTTTTGTTTTTGCACTATCAGGAATGGTTAACTGCGAACCATAAACAAGTAAAACGACTAAAAAGTTTATCGACAATGTAAAAAATAGAGTTTGCTTGTAAGCTATTAGTAACTACCGATCAACAGATCAATAGTATTTCTCAAAAAACTGGATTTATATGCGGAAATACTTTTAGAAAAAATTTACAAAATATATCAATATAATACCAAGGCAATATCGCGATAACAGCCCTCATAATATCTCGCTTATCAATTAACTGATAAGGCTCTTAAATTGTGAGGATCAGTTTATTATTCAGTTGACTTTGCCACTTTAAGCTGAAGCGATGGGGACATCATTAGCAGTTGAACCCTATAAACTCATCCAACTGCCATATCGATACTCGACCACTTTTTATAGCTCAAGTAATTTTGCCTTTCATTCTCATTTAATCTCCTAATAAGAGTGAGCGCTCGATAACGCTATGACAGCCTGAGTGACTGTCATAGCACTATTTATCTTATACGAGTAAATAAAACAAGATTATTAATGGTCTAATCTATTGACCTCTGTCATTGGCTCTTTCTTCTCTAATGAACTTTTCAATAGCCGTACTCATTATTTGAAGGGAAACACCGTTTCCGTTTGTATCCGCCCATCTAAGTCTAGTACGACGTATATTATTAAATAATGAGCGAGGATTAACGCCTTCTACTGCAAAATTACGGTTACCGTTTCGAAGGAAACGTTCTGCAGTTTCATTCAGTATGATCATTCGGCCCGCAAAAAGACCTATTCGAGTATGAAATCTTCGCACCCGTTGAGCCGCAGCATCTTGGCGCTCTCTGAAATCGCGTCGCTCAGTAAGGCCGTTGTAAACAGTATTAATAATAGCACCTGCCGCAAACAAACCTCCTCCTACGCCAAGGGCAACTTGATTTGGAGTCAACTGATTAGTCACGACACTATTTACGGCAACTCCTGCTGCCAGTAAGGCCGCTACACTTCTTTCACCAAGTTGTTGAGCAATGACTTTCATCCTGTTATCAAAGGGTCCTCGATTAACAGGCCCATCAACGTCAGCACCGCGAGCAAGATTCGCAGCATCCGTTTCTATTCCATCAGCAAGCACATCATTAGCTAAACGCACGGTATTCATTAGCCTGTTTACCTCCCCCCCGTCCATCTGTTGCCACGCCCCTGTTCTATCCAGCTCTCTAATAAATCCTTCTAAATCAGTGAGATCTCTATCCAAATTACGCTCGAACTCTAGGATATTGGCTCGATCTATAGCTGGGCCACGCCTATCGCCATTAATTCCATTTCTCTGCAATGTCAACTGCCTTGTAATAAAATCACTTGCCATCATTGCATTATTAATTAATGGCCGATTTGCTTGTGCTAAGTTCGGGGCCAATAAGCTTGCCCCCACAAGAATCATAGGAAGTATAACTTTCTTAATTTTTCTTCCCACATCAGCACTTTTTTTAAAAATATTATAACTCTTTACATATTCACTTCGATTAACATCCAAAGCTATCATGCTATGCTCCTCTATATTGATTTACATTGACGTTTAAATCTATTTAAAAATTACATTTAGCTAAACAAGCAATAATATTATTTCCCTACTGCTCATAAATATAATACTTGTTTTCCCAACTCAAAAAAGATGGAAATTAAGACATTGCAGGTGTGATTTTAAGACAAAAATAAAAAAATGGTGGCATGAAAAGACAATAATAATTTTATAAATAAAATATTTATAGCTGTTAACTTGATCAATGCAACATACATAGCATTGATTAATATAATTATATTAACATCTAAAAAATAACGCCTATTATTATTCATTAATTTTTACAACCTCCAACAATCGAGTCATATATTTTTCTTGCTAAGAAGTTTCCGCGCTATTAATATCGCATCATTCTTTAATGTAAAATGTTGTGAAAAATCATATTTATATTGATCAATTTAATTTTATTCGTAACGGATCTAGACCCTTGATGAGCGTTTTAAATAATCTGGCTATAGCAAAAAATATTTTATGCCGCAACCAACTTGAAATCATCAAGCTAACTTTTTATTATAATAAAAAAGCAACTATCGAGAAGGGTAATCATCTGCCACAAGAGCATTAATTTAGGAAAAAGATAAAAGTATTTTTTATTAAATAGAGTAAACAATTATCCTCTAGCCAATAGAATTAAAAACCTCTATCTATATACCATCAGCATCTTTTAGAAGAATTTAACAATTTACACTTATCAAATACCTAAATATTGGTTATCTAAATCTTTCTTCAACTCAAGCAATTGCTGCTTTTCAGATTCTTGCAACTCAAAACCATAAGACAAGGCATCGGTAGCAATATGCAATGTATTGTTATCAGTTTCTTCGCTAGCAAGCAAAGAAAATAACTTGTTTTTATTGGATTGAGAATAATATTTCTTTTCAGTTATGGCATATATTGCAGCAGCCCGCACATTATATTCGGAACTATAAAGCGCGGATTCTACCATTGGTTTAACCAGCTTATCATCCCCCAAACGAGTAAGCTGCGTCAGTGCTTTAGCTTGAATTATTGGCTCTTCGTGTGAGCTATAAACGCTATTTAAGGCATCACTTAGCTTATCTTTTTGCTCGGCAGTATACTTTCTTTCGACTAAGCCAACGCTACGCTCAGCTATTGCATCAATAACACCTTCGGCAAGCACAGAATCCGATTCGTCCCACACTTTTTGCAGCAAATTAACTGGGTCAACATCATTGCTTTGAGATAATAAATCATAGCCCAAGGCTCGATCATTGACGATTTCTGAAGATAACAGTTCAAAACTATATTGAGTCACCTGCTCGCTCGGAAAAAAAGCTAACAAGCTAGATAAATTTTCTCTCTCTTCAAGGTCGTCGACTCGTTGTAATTTATCTAAAAAAGCACCGCTAATTTTATCCAAAGCCTCCGGATCATCGTCAGCCATTGCTTGCAAAGCTACGACTGCGCTACCTGTCGTTGAGTCTATAATTGGTGTGAAAACCACATCCAATAACCCTTCGATATCTTCGGGTAATGTCAAATTTCCATCGTAATCATAATCGTTGACTACTTTAGCTGATACAGATGATGGCAGCGATTTCTTCTCGCTTTTAATAAGATTTTTTTGTACTGTTTTGGGCTTTACATTCTTAGGCTCTACTGTTTTTAACAGAACCTCATTCTCTGGTTTTTTGTCTACTTTATTGACGATAGCAGTCTGGTTATCCGTCGAATCCTGTAGGCTTAGCACATTATCGCGCGGCAGCAATACTAAGCTTATGACTATACTAGAACTAGACAATAGTGCAGTAATAATAATTTTTGATGGTGTAATTTTCATAAACCCTCCTTAAAAAATAAACGCTCCTGTCATTTAATCAAGCGATGGCGTCTGTGCGACTGCATTATGGCTAACAGTACCAAATAGCACTGAACTGACAATACTCAAACCGATAATGGTTTGTTTGATGAAGAATTTATCACATCAGGCATGACTATCATTATCAAAAAAACTTTCATTGATAAGGGCTGTAATCTGCCACAAAGCTATAAATTTAAGACAAAAATAGAAACTCTCTTTAAAATGAGACCGATACCTAAAATAGAAAACTTACAAAATTAGCTAAAAAAATACCGCTGCAGATAAAATTCACAGGGATTGATTGCGCATTAAAAAAATATGGATAAAAACTAAAAATAAAAATAAAAATAAAACTATGCATTTTTTTGAACTATAACCTAAGTTATAGGGTATTTGAAAATGGGAATTAGTTATCATTATTAGTAATGTAAAGCAGATAGGATAGATACATAAACGATTAAAAATGAAATATTTATAATCGTTTATTAAAAAAATAAAAAATATTAGCAGAACAGGAGGGGGAATTTAATATAAACGTAAAAAGCTATGGAGGTATTTTTACTTATGAAAAAAGTTGCGATCCTATTAGAAGATGGAGTGTACTCATCGAGTATTCACGGAATTATTGAAACATTTTTGTTAAAAAATAGTTTTTTAGCAAAAAAGGAAAGTAATTTATCAACACCCAATATCATTACTGCCAGCAAAGATGGAAAACCAGTAAAAGATAGTTATGGGGAAAATTTTTATGTAGAAAAGCCCATCAACGATATTATGCAATGTGACTTTATTATCATTCCCGGCATTGAGCATAATTCAATAAATAAAATTTTACACAACTCTATTTCTTCCGATACTAAAGAATGGCTCAAATATAGCCACAGTAATGGCACAACTATTTGCAGCCACTATACCAGCATTTTTATTTTAGGCGAGAGCGGACTACTGAATGGAAAGCGATGCATTTGCACACAAGATATGGAAGAAACAGTTACTGAGCAGTATCCTTTGGCCAATATCGTTAAGGGGCCAGACCTACTACTCGACCAAGAGATCTTAACAACGACAATGGCAACATCATGGATCTCTATTGCTTATTTTATTTTATACGAAAAATCAAAAACAGAAATTAATAACAAAGATATTGACCACATTGCTTCACAAAAAGTCGATGTACTATCTGACATTTTCCCCTACATTAATAATTCAGATAGCGTGGCACCTGATAACAACTCCGACTTTGTCATACAAGCGGAACAAGTGATCAGAAACAGTGACAACATAAAAATAGCGCAGCTGGCTGATGCTATGAACATATCGCCACGAACACTACATAGGCGCCTAGGTGAATTAACTAGCGAGTCACCTAAAGAATTTATCGATAAGGTCAAAGTTAACTATGCATGCGAGCTTTTAGTTAATAGCAACAAAAAGATTATGGATATCGCGGCAACAACAGGCTTTTATAACAACGCAACATTTCGCAAGGTATTTAGCCGATATATGGGTTTAAGCCCTAGCCAATATCGCAGTTGTGCCTCATCACACAAACAAAATATAGCTCAAGAACCTCTCGAACATCGCATCGCTTTAACACCTTGTTGCTAAACAAAGAATACTCTATTTCGAATCACTCACGTACACAACTCTGTGTGCATGAGTTCTTTATCGCACCAAAAAATACAACCCACAACATAGGCGCACCAAAATAGTGCATAATGTAAATATTATCATTCTATTCATAGACTAAAACGCACTAAAGTCTGGCAATTAACCTATGGCCTGATAATTGCTTTTATCTGTTCAGTTATTTGCAGCACATAATACCCATGATGAAGATATCACCAGACTACAAAGCTCTACTCGATAACCTAGCCACCGCTATTATTGTGGGTGATGGCGAGCTTCGCTTGGTCTATATGAATCCGGCCTGCGAAGCACTTCTCAAAATGAGCTTTAATCACGCACGTGGTAGTTCTATCAAACACTTTTATCATGAGGTGCACCATAGTGATGCAAACACATCTCTAGATAAAGCTGCACAAACTTTAAAGGATGGCTCTCTCTATACCAAACGTAAAGCACGCTGGTGCCTAGGTAATAACGAAACTATTACTGTCGATTACACTGTGACACCACTCCCCGATGCTCATCAGATTTTATTCGAAATACAGCCCTTAGACCGCTTATTACAAATCAGCCGAGAAGAGACCTTGATCGCCTCGCAAAGTACAACACGCAACTTATTGCGTGGCCTCGCCCATGAGGTCAAAAACCCCCTAGGTGGTATTCGTGGCTCAGCGCAATTATTAGAGAAAGAGCTAGAGGAAATTAGCAATAACCCCGACTTAAAAGACTATACCAATGTGATTATCTCAGAGTCAGACAGGCTCAGAAACTTAGTAGACCGCATGCTCGGACCAAGGCAACCCATTGATTTTATCGATGTGAATATCCACGAGATACTAGAGCGCGTTATTACACTGATTTATGCCGAGACCAAAGGCAGCATTATCTTAGAGCGTAACTATGACCCCAGTATCCCTGATATAAAAGGTGACCTTGAGTTGCTTATTCAAGCACTGTTAAATATCGTGCGCAATGCAACGCAGGCGTTAAACAGCCAGCAAGATTCTGTCAACGAAAATCCAACAATTACTATTTCTACCCGTGTACAGCGGCAATTTACAATCGGCCGCAAGCATTACCCTCTAGTCGCCTGCATTACTATTAGCGATAACGGCCCAGGGATACCCACCGATATTATCGAAGATATATTTTACCCCATGATATCGGGGCGCGCCGAAGGAACAGGGCTCGGGCTTTCTATCTCTCAGCAACTCATTAACCAGCACAAAGGCCTAATTGAATGCGAAAGCGAACCCGGCAATACACGGTTTTCAATTTATATACCACTTGATTAATCGAGTGAAACAACTCAGCAGATTTAGACATGCTTAGACTCAACAAGGTAGACGAGACACAAAGAATGATGGCAAGTACAACAAGCAATTCTATTGATAACGGCGTTAAAGATATTTGGATTATTGATGACGACCGCTCTATTCGCTGGGTACTCGAAAAGGCCCTTGCCAAAGAGGGTTGGAATATCACCACCTTTGAAAGTGGTGATGCCGCACTCAAGGCATTAGCATCTTCTGAACCCGTTGCCATTGTCAGCGATGTGCGTATGCCAGGTATTAATGGTCTCGACCTGTTAAAACAGCTCAAAGAAGAACACCCCAATTTACCTGTTATTATTATGACAGCGCACTCGGATTTAGACAGCGCTGTCTCTGCCTATGAAGGTGGTGCCTTTGAGTACTTACCAAAGCCTTTTGATATTGACGAAGCTGTTGCCGTAACCCGCCGAGCGCTCGCCTTTGCACAGGAACACAATTTAAAAAATACAAGCGCTGAGACCAGCGACGATATTAGCAATGAAATTATTGGCGAAGCACCCGCCATGCAAGAGGTATTTCGCGCCATTGGGCGGCTCTCGCAATCAAATATTACTGTGTTAATTAATGGCGAATCGGGTACCGGTAAAGAACTCGTTGCTCAGGCCCTACACACACATAGCCCACGCAAAAAAGAGCGCTTTATTGCACTTAATATGGCCGCTATTCCTAAAGATTTAATTGAGTCTGAATTATTTGGTCACGAAAAGGGCGCCTTTACCGGTGCCGCAAATCAACGCCAAGGACGCTTTGAACAAGCCAATGGCGGCACTTTATTTTTGGACGAAATAGGTGATATGCCCGCTGACACACAAACACGTTTGCTGCGCGTATTAGCCGATGGCGAGTTTTATAGGGTAGGCGGGCACACACCCGTTAAAGTTGATGTACGCATTATTGCAGCCACGCATCAAAACCTAGAGACTCTCGTAGAGCAAAATACTTTTCGAGAAGATTTATTTCATCGACTCAATGTTATTCGTGTACACATTCCAAAACTTGCCGACAGACGCGAAGACATTCCCAAACTTTCACAGTACTTTTTTAAAAAAGTCGCGCTAGATTTAGACGTTGAACCCAAAACTTTACTGCCAGAGGCCGAAGATTATTTATGCCAGCTACCTTGGCAGGGCAATGTACGCCAACTAGAGAACACCTGTCGTTGGATAACTGTAATGGCCGCTGGCCGCGAAATTCATATTGATGATTTACCACCAGAGTTACTAGAAACCCCTACAGCAAACTCCGCCGAAGAAAATTGGGAAAAATCGCTACGCAATTGGGCCGACCAATCACTGACTCGCGGCAACACCAATATATTAAGTGAGGCGGTGCCTATTTTTGAACGTACTCTCATTGATATTGCCCTTAAACATACATCGGGGCGCAAAAAAGACGCCGCTGATTTACTCGGGTGGGGCCGCAATACATTAACGCGTAAATTAAAGGAGCTTGATATTTTATAAAGCGAAACTTAAGACGCTCTATACGTATTTTGTTACATTAGAAAACAATAAGCAGGTAATTTTTTAATGTAATAATTTAATTTGGGATAACCCAATTCGGATAGCTCTTATGCAAAGCAAAAAAATTCTTATCACCGGCGCTGGCACGGGCTTTGGTCGCGATACAGCAATAGCGCTGGCAAAGCGAGGCCACCATGTTATTGCAGCAACCTACGACCAAGCTCAAGCAGATAATTTGCAAACATATGCCAAAGATAAACAAGTCGATATCGATATAGAAATCATTGACATCACCCAACAAGAACACTGCCAAAAAGCAAAAAATAAAAATATCGACGTGCTAATAAATAACGCCGCAATTGGTGAGGGTGGCGCGTTGGTCGAGGTACCTCTGGAACGTATTAGAGAAAACCTCGAGGTTAATGTTATTGGTACACTGGCAATGATTCAAGCCGTAGCGCCTGAAATGGTCGAGCGAAAATCAGGAACAATTATTATTGTCACCTCACTTGGTGGTCGCGTACCTCTACCTTTTTTAAGCCCCTATTCGATGTCAAAATATGCGCTCGAAAGTGCAGGTGCTGCACTGGATGTTGAACTTAAGCCCTTTGGCATTAATGTATCGATGATCGAGCCTGGCCCCTTTGGTACGGGTTTTAACGAACAAAATCTTGCCAAAAAATTTGATTGGATGGGCGACGACTCTATTTATAAAAATAAACTCGACTATATCGAGGAATCTGAAAAAAAATATGTAATGGGCATGCAAAAAGATGACTTTAGCGCAGTTATCGATGCCATGGTTACTGCTGCTGAGAGTGAAAACCCCAAACTACGCTATGCAATTCCTAAATGGATGGGCCTTGGTGTTAATCTCTTGCGAGGTTTTGGCAAATAATACACATTGAGCAATGTAGAAACAAAAAACCCCAAATTTAATTTGGGGTTTTTTGTTTCTCAAAGCAGATAATTAACCTGTATACCTTTAATCAATCAGCGCTGCTTTTTGCAAATCATTTAACTCGCCAATACCTTGTTTGGCAAGCGCAAGCATTGCGGCAAATTCCGCTTCACTAAAAGGCTCACCTTCAGCGGTGCCTTGGATCTCGATAATGCCGCCGTCATCGGCCATGATGATGTTCATATCGGTATCTGCGGCTGAATCTTCTGGATAGTCTAAATCCAGCACTGCCTCACCTTTATATATACCAACGGACACTGAGGCAATCATACGCTTCATGGGATTTGCAGTTAATTTACCCGATGCCATAAATGAATTAATAGCATCTGCCAACGCCACAGAGGCCCCTGTAATAGATGCTGTACGCGTACCGCCATCTGCCTGAATCACATCGCAGTCGATGGTAATCGTATTTTCGCCCAGTACCTTAAGATCAACAGCAGCACGTAGCGAGCGGCCAATGAGGCGCTGTATCTCAACGGTGCGACCCGATTGCTTACCACGCGCAGCCTCGCGACCCATACGTGTGTTGGTAGAGCGCGGCAGCATACCGTACTCTGCGGTAATCCAGCCTTGCCCTTTACCGCGCAAAAAACCTGGTACGCCGCTCTCGATACTGGCATTACAAATGACCTTAGTATCACCAAACTCAACTAATACAGAGCCTTCGGCATGTTTGGTAAAATTGCGGCTTAGGCGAACGGCGCGTAATTGATTGGGGTTGCGACCACTTGGGCGAGACATATAAATTCCTTAGATAACAAAAATAGTGCGCAGTTTAACGCATCGAGCATTAAACACATATCGCTATATGGCCCATACATAAAGATTTGGCTGTGGTAATATCGCGCCCATACTTAATAGATAGCCACTAGGTCAGAGAGTGATTATATGCCCAATAGCATGACAGGATTTGCCAGAAGTAATACACAGGAACAATGGGGCGAAATCAGCTGTGAGATTCGTAGCGTCAATCACCGTTATCTTGAACCTGCAATTCGCCTACCAGAGTGCTTGCGGCCCTTTGAGCCGACCATACGTGATGCACTACGTAAACAACTAAGCCGAGGCAAAGTTGACGTTAGTTTTCAAGTTGTGCTCAATAACGACTCACCCGACAGTATGAGTGTTAATAACGGTGTATTAAAAACACTATTAGGTGCCGTTGACCAAGTCAAAGAATTACACGCCGATACCGCACCCGTCGATGCTGTTCGCCTACTGCAATTTCCTGGGGTTATTTCACAATCCAATATTGATAACGACCTTGTCATAGCAACTGCAAAAGACCTCCTTCAGCAGGCGCTTAAAGGCCTACTGAAACACCGGGCGCGCGAGGGCGAGGAGTTACAACAACTCATTAGTGAGCGCCTAAACGACATTGCTGACCTAGTCATTCAAGTGCGTGAAAAAATGCCGGCTATTTTGCGAGTTCAAAAAGAAAAACTTAAACAACGCTTAAGTGAGCTCGAAGCCGAGCTTGACGAAAACAGGGTCGAACAAGAAATCGTGATCCTTGCCAATAAGGCCGATGTTGCCGAAGAACTCGACCGCCTTGATACTCATCTAGGCGAAGTCCGTCATATTCTTAGTAAAAAGGGGGCCATTGGCCGCAGGCTCGATTTTATGATGCAGGAGCTTAATCGCGAAGCCAATACACTCTCGTCTAAATCGATCAACAGCGCCACCACACAGATTGCCGTCTCACTCAAAGTGTTAATCGAGCAAATGCGCGAGCAAATACAGAATATTGAGTAAAAAATTTGGTGACCTCTAGGATATTTATCTATCATAATTACTTAATCATGCATCCATCGACACCCAAGAATCAGAAAGGCTTAATTCATGGCTAATCGCGGCACGCTTTATACTGTTTCTGCACCTTCTGGTGCAGGCAAAACAAGCCTTGTAAAGGCGTTACTTGAGCAGGACAACAATGTTCAGGTATCGGTGTCGCATACCACGCGTGCTATGCGCCCAGGCGAGGTCGATGGTCGTGATTATCATTTTGTCGATATGGAGCACTTTAATGAGATGCTCTCCAAGGCCGAGTTTTTAGAGCACGCTCAGGTATTCACTAATTTTTATGGCACCTCTCAAGCTTGGGTAGAGCAAACCCTCGACAATGGCAAAGATGTGATTTTAGAGATCGACTGGCAAGGCGCTGCACAAATTCGCAAACTAATGCCAGATACCCAAGGTATTTTTATTTTGCCGCCATCGCGCGCCTGCCTAGAAGAGCGTTTACGTGGCCGTGGCCAAGATAACGACGCGATTATTGAGCAACGCATGCAAGAGGCAAAGAGTGAAATCTCGCATTATGTCGATGCCCAATGGATTGTTATTAATGATGATTTTGAACAAGCTCTGACCGAACTTAAAAGTATTTTGGTAGCACAGCGCTTAAAAGCCCCCTTACAACAAAAAAAATATGCATCATTATTAAGCGATCTATTGTCCTAACCCTTTAAATTGCCTACAATATTAGTACTTACGTTATTCCCCTTTTATATCTGGATAAATTTTTATGGCACGTATTACTGTCGAAGATTGCCTTGAGCATGTTGATAACCGTTTTGAGCTCGTACTGGTTGGTACTAAACGAGCACGTCAAATAGCCACAGGCGGTAAAGACCCTATGGTCCCTGAAGAAAATGACAAGCCAACGGTTATTGCATTGCGCGAAATCGAAGAAGGCTTTATTAAACCCAGCATTCTTTTAGAAAAGGACGAGCCCGATTACGAAGAAGAGTTTATTATCGATACCTCAGCGCCATTAATGGATAGCCCATTAGATGCTCCAGATTCGGGTTTAAACACTTAATTTTATTACTACATCTTATTATGAGGGGCCATGCAAGCCATTAGTCTTTTCAGCACGATCTTACTAATTTGCTCTCAGGTGCTATTCCAGCACCTGATACCCTCATTAAACATTCACAAATCATTCTTAAAGCGGTATAGGTAATAATATGCCAGCTATGGATGCATTTGCTGAAGAGTTATCCAATTACCTCGATACCGATAAAGTCACCAAGGTTCGTCACGCCTACGAAAAGGCGCGCTGCGCACACGAAGGCCAGATGCGCTCCAGTGGCGACCCCTATATTACTCACCCCCTAGCTGTTGCACGTATTTTATCGGGCATGCGCATGGACCATCATAGCTTGATGGCTGCTATGCTGCACGATGTGATCGAAGACACCGGTGTCAGTAAAGAGGAACTCACCGAAGAGTTTGGCGAGACCGTTGCTTTGCTAGTTGATGGTGTCAGCAAACTTACCCATATCGAATTTGCTAGCCAAGAAGAAAAGCAAGCGAAAAACTTTGAAAAAATGGCCCTTGCTATGGCCAAAGATATACGCGTGATTATCGTGAAGCTCGCCGATAGGCTACACAACATGCGTACACTTGGGCCACTAAAACCCGTTAAGCGTCGCCGCGTTGCCCGCGAAACATTGGATATTTATGCACGGATTGCTGGCAGACTTGGCATGCAGGATTTACGTGTAGAGTTTGAAGACAGAGGCTTTGAAGCACTTTACCCACTCAGAGCAAGGCGTCTACGCGCAGCCGTTAGCATGGTGCGCAACAAGCAAAAAGAATTAGTTAATCACATTAAAGAGTCCCTTGAGAATCAGCTACAACGCTGGGGGATCGAGGCGACCGTAATAGGCCGCGAAAAACACCTATATGGCATTTATAGAAAGCTACAGGGTAAAAAGAAGTTTCGTGACATCACCGATGTATTTGCCTTTCGCATTATTACCGACGATGTCGAGTC
This sequence comes from uncultured Pseudomonadales bacterium, assembly GCA_947488935.1. Taxonomy (GTDB): domain Bacteria; phylum Pseudomonadota; class Gammaproteobacteria; order Pseudomonadales; family Cellvibrionaceae; genus CANLBN01. The sequence goes on along the minus strand of CANLBN010000001.1, from coordinate 683,435 downwards.
CTGTTATAAAACCTTGGGCGCGGCGCATATGTTGTATAAGCCAATCCCCGATCGCTTTAAAGATTATATTGCTATTCCTAAGGCCAACGGCTATCAGTCTATCCATACAGTACTCCACGGCGTTGAAAACATTCCCATCGAAGTGCAAATTCGCACTAAAGAGATGGATGCCATAGCAGGCTCGGGCATTGCAGCGCATTGGCTGTATAAATCTGAAGAGGACCATACCAGCCAGTCACGTGCGAGGCGCTGGGTGAATAACTTGCTGGAGTTACAGCAAAACGCAGGTAATTCTTTAGAATTTATCGAGCATGTACGTAACGACTTTTTCTCTGATGAGGTGTTTGTATTCTCACCCAAGGGCAAAATTATTGAGCTACCCAGTGGTGCAACACCTGTTGATTTTGCCTACTCGATTCACACCGAGATAGGTAATAGCTGTGTCTCTTGTCGCATCAATAACCGCCTTGCATCACTATCACAACCCTTAGAAAACGGCCAGCTCGTGCATATTATTACCCACGAAGATGCACGACCTAGGGCACTTTGGCTCAATACTGTTAAAACCAGTAAAGCACGCAGTGCGATTCATAATGCACTTAAAAGTAATCAACAACAGGACGCCATCGACCTTGGCAGGCGTATGCTAGTTCGCACGCTAGCCCATATTAATGTTGCTCTCGACGACATCAGTGCTGAGCAATTCGCTAAAACCTATGCTGAGCTAGAGTGCAAAAGCCTTGATCAGCTATTAACAGAAATTGGGCTTGGCAAACGAATGTCTAACTCCGTTGCTAAATTACTTGTGCCAGAGCGTGCAAACGATATTGCAACTCATGTTGAATCACCGCTAACGATCGATTCTACCGACGGCACCATGATCACTTTGGCACGCTGTTGCCACCCGATTCCCGGCGACCCTATTATCGGCATGATTGTGCCTGGTAAAGGACTCACAATTCACTTAGATACCTGCAAAAATATTGTTGATACAAGGCAACGTCCCGAAAAGATTAATGAGGTGAGCTGGTCACCTGAGGTTAGTGGCGAGTTTCCCGTCGATTTGTTAATTTCTGTTGAGTCTAATCGAGGTATTTTTGCAGAACTCGCCAGCCGCATTACTGTAATGGGCGCCAATATCGAAAGAATACAATACAAAGAACAAGATCCTAACCGTAATCAAATCCGTATGACCCTAGGGGTTAAAAACCGTGTGCATCTCGCCGATATTATGCGCCGGATCCGTGGCCTGCGCGCCGTCGAAAAAATTAGCCGCGAACGCAGCTAAGGCTTATAGGCACAACAACCTATTATTTAACGTTTAAATTTCTTTTTTAATTCTTCTTCAACTACACTATTCACGAATTTACTCACATCACCACCCAGTGATGCTATCTCTTTGATTAGCGACGAAGATACATAGGAATACTTCTCTGAGGGAGTCAAAAAGATACTCTCCATCTCTGGTGCGAGTGCTCTATTCATATTCGCTAGCTGAAATTCGTATTCAAAGTCAGACACTGCGCGAAGACCACGAATAAGGCCCGTCGCTTTCTTTTGCTTAACAAAATCAGCCAATAAGCAATCAAAGCCACAGACTTCTATGTTATCTAAATGACTCAATACTTGATTGGTAAGATGGACTCGCTCTTCCAAACTAAATAGAGGATTTTTTTTATTGCTAGTCGCAATGGCAATAATGACATGATCAAATAAATTGAGAGCTCTCTCAACTAAGTCAATGTGTCCATTGGTGATAGGATCGAACGTCCCAGGATATACGACTATTTTCATTATTATTACTCTAGAGTCAAAACCCGATCATAAACAATTGAACTCTTTTAGGAAAGCAAGTATCTAAGCTCAATATCCCTAATAGTACCAAGAAGCACATTTTTTAAACTGTACTACCCTATAAGTTAACAATATAAGAAGAAGGTTTCATGAATTATCGCATTGTAAGTACTCTATTATTTATATTGGTTGCTAGCTTTCAGAGCAATAGTTTTGCTGAGTCCGACTCGCCCGTTGTCGTTGAACTGTTTACCAGCCAAGGCTGCTACTCCTGCCCACCAGCTGATGAGTTTTTAGGTGAGCTTAAACACCAAGAAAATACCATTGCACTATCGTGCCACGTTACTTATTGGAATTATCTTGGCTGGAGAGATACCTTCTCTCATCAATTTTGTGACAACCGCCAACGTAATTACCAAGCACACCTACGAGGCAATCCAGGTGTTTATACGCCACAGATGGTCGTTAGTGGTCGCTATGGTGCTGTTGGCTCGCGCGCCTCGCGGGTTAGTCGAATAATAGACGTCTCTAATGAGCACACACCACTGCAACGTATTAACCTTTCTATCAATAGTGACGAAATTGAAATTAGCCTACCTAAAATCGATACCAACCAACAACAACAGTTATTGTTGATAGGTACGTCAGGTTCACACTTTTTACCCATTGCCAGCGGTGAAAATGGCGGCAAAAAGCTCCACTACCACAACCCTATTGAATATGTATCTGACCTTGGTAGCTGGAAGGGTGAGAGTAAAACACTCTCTAAAGAAATTGCAGGAAACCCCAATATTAAGGAGTGGGTCGTTATTGCCCAACGCCTACCCATAGGCGCTATCACAGCCGCTGGAAAGTTAACCTTGGCTCAATAAGCAGCTGTATTTTAAAATATTTTGGTAGAGGCAATACCATAAACTGCATTCACCCTATAAAAAGTTGCGCTAAATAGTTACCGCACCTCGTACAAACTAGCTATAATGGTAAGGATATAAATACAATATTCATTATTACCAGTCGCCTTTAGCATTTACAGGTTATTAGTTACATAGGAAGAGGATTTAGCGTGTCTTTTAAAATTATCGTAAGTATTGCTACATTAACAGTAGCCATTGTTTTATCAGCTTTTAGTAGTGCAGCAGTTAAAGATGAAATCGCTGATCGTATTGCTCCTGAGGGTAGCCTTTGTATGAGTGGTGACGATTGTGCTGCAGCACCCGTTGCCGTTGTATCTGGCCCACGTAGCGGTGCAGATGTATATAACACTTGCGCAGCTTGCCATAACACAGGCGCTGCCGGTGCACCTAAATTAGGCGACGTTGCAGGTTGGGCGCCTAGAATCGCCAAAGGTAACGACACATTATATGACCATGCTATTAATGGTTTTAATGGCATGCCAGCTAAAGGCCTATGTGGTAACTGCTCCGATGATGAAATTAAAGCAGCGGTTGATTATATGGTTGCAGAGTCTCAGTAACACTCTGATTACTCCATATCGTTAATATTTTTATCTTAACGATTACAAACCAAATAATAAAAACCCTCTAAAGATAAGCAATCTTTAGAGGGTTTTTATTTATCGAGAGCCAAATCTACACTCATCTATTTAGCTCGCTACAACCTTACTCTCGCTTTAATCAAATAGGCCCAACAAATTATTCAACGTGTTACTGCCAGTAGCTGCATTTTTTTCGGGGCTTGGCGCCTCTCCAAACCCCTCTTTTTCTATTTCATCCTCTGGTAACTCGTCGATAAAACGGCTCGGTGTGGTTGCTTGTATTTCCCCAAATTGCTTCCTTTTAGCCGCCATTGTCAGCGTTAAGCTTCTCTTTGCACGTGTAATACCCACGTAAGCAAGGCGGCGTTCTTCTTCTATGTTGTCATCGTCAATACTATTTTTGTGAGGCAAAATTTCTTCTTCGATGCCTAATATAAACACATGAGGGAATTCCAGCCCCTTTGCTGCGTGTAAGGTCATGAGCTGCACTTTATCGCTATCATCGGCTTCCTCTTGCTGCTCTAGCAGATCTATCAGTAATAATTTAGCAATAGCATCTTTGAGAGTAGCCGAACTCTCTTCTGTTATGCTTTCTTCAGCGGCCCGTTGCAGGATATTTTTGACCGAATCAATCAAAAAATAAATATTCTCCATGCGCTTTTCAGCAACAGCTGGGGAGCTTGCATTTTGATACAGCCAGCCAAGGTAGTCGATATCTTCTAACATTTCGTGCAAGGCAGGAATAGGTTCCGACTCTTCACATTGGCGAATAAGGTTTTGCATCCAGCCGCCAAACTCAAACACGCGCTTATACGCCGCCTCGGATAGGCGCTCTCGTAGGCCTACCTCTTGTATGGCATCGAATAAACTGATTTCGCGTTCGGTCGCATAGAGACTTAGGGTTTCTAGAGTGCTTGTCCCTATTTGTCGCCTTGGTGTGTTGATGATACGCAAAAAGGCATTATCGTCATCACTATTAACGATAAGGCGCAAATAGGCCATGATATCTTTGATTTCAGTTCTTGAAAAAAATGACGTACCACCACTGATCGCGTAGGGAATTTGGTAGTGCTGTAGCTTCATCTCGATTAAGCGCGCCTGATGATTACTGCGATACAACACCGCAAAGTCACTAAAGCGACCTTTCCGGTGAAGCCTCTGAGTCACAATCTCTGTCGCGACACGCTCAGCTTCTAGCTCTTCGTTGTTGGTACGAATAATACGAATAGGCTCGCCATAGGATAAATCACTCCATAGCGCTTTATTAAACTCATGGGGGTTATGGTCGATCAAATGGTTGGCTGTTTTCAGTATGCGCTGTGTTGAGCGATAATTTTGCTCCAGCTTAATCAAGTTAAGCGAGGGAAAGTCCTGCTGCAAAATAGATAAGTTCTCAGGGCGTGCGCCGCGCCACGCATAAATAGATTGGTCGTCATCACCCACAACGGTTAAGCCGCCACGATCACCCATAATTAGCCTAATTAAGCGATACTGACTGGAATTGGTATCTTGATATTCATCGACTAATAAGTAGCGAATACGTTTTTGCCAACGTGCTAGTAGCTCATCATTAGAGGATAAAAACTCGACGGGCAACAAGATAAGGTCATCAAAATCAACGGCATTATAGGCTTTTAAAGCACTCACATAACGTTCATAGACTAGCGCAATTAATTGCTCACCGGGGCTCTCGGCTTTTGATAAAGCACTGTCTGGAAGTATTAGATCGTTTTTCCACAGTGAAATTTGTTGCTGCACACGATTGAGATGGTCGGTATCGAGGTCTCCATCTTTTAGCATTAATTCTTTTAATAGGGCGCGAGCATCCTCTGCATCAAAAATAGAAAAACCCGCTTTAAAACCAAATAACTTATGCTCTTGCCTGATAATAGAAAGGCCAAGATTGTGAAAAGTCGATACCGTCAAGCCTCTAGATTCCGAACGTTTAACAAGCCCACCCACACGCGCTTTCATTTCGCGTGCAGCTTTATTGGTAAATGTAAGTGCAGCAATATTACGCGCAGGCATATTACACTGGGTAATCAGATAGGCAATTTTTTGTGTGATAACACTGGTTTTACCACTACCTGCACCCGCCAGGACTAGGCATGGACCATCAATATAATGAACGGCTTCTCTTTGCTTTGAATTTAATTGGGGCACAGGAATAACTAACTATTTATTGGCCCTGTATTGTACAGAAAAACCACCCAATAAATGCTTGGGTCGCAAATAACTTGGTAAGAATTAACCCGTATTTACTTTCAGCTTAAGAGTCAATCAGCTTAGCGGTCAAAATTGCGTAAACTGAGCGCCTCTGCAATATGGCTTGGATCAATAGATGGGGCCGCCGCTAAGTCAGCAATAGTCTGGGCGACTTTAATAATGCGGTGATACGCTCTCGCCGATAAGCCCAATGTCTCAATAGCTCGACCAAGGAGTTCTCGCTCGGGCTTACCTATCGAGCAATACTCAGATAATTGCTTAACTGACAAATCGGCATTATTACAATTTTGTCTCTTGTGCTGCAGTATACGTGCAGCCATTACACGCAACCTGATCAGTTCAGAGGGTTCATTAGCTTGTTGTTTTGCAGGTAGGTTTAATTCATCTATCGATAAAGAGTTAACGGGCACATGTAAATCGATTCGATCAAGTAAAGGCCCCGAAATTTTTTTGCGATAACGCTGCACCTGCTCATGGGTACAAGTACAACGCTGCTGATTATGTGCTGAACGGCTACTTAAATAACCACAGGGGCAAGGGTTCATTGCCGCTACTAATTGAAAACGTGCAGGAAAACTCAATTGAGCGGTAGCGCGCGATATTTGAATAACCCCCGACTCTAAAGGCTCTCGCAATACCTCCAATACTTGGCGCTGAAACTCTGGTAGTTCATCCAAGAACAAAACACCATTATGCGCTAAAGAGATCTCTCCTGGTTTAGGATGGCTGCCACCACCGACTAGCGCAACTGACGATGCAGTATGATGCGGAGCACGGAAGGGCGGAGTTTGCCAATGCTGATAGCTATGTCCACATAAGGAATAAATACTCGCCACCTCGACAGATTGCGCTTGCCTGAGTGCCGGCATAATACTTGGCAGACGACTAGCGAGCATTGTTTTACCTGTACCCGGTGGGCCGTAAAGCAGGATATTGTGGCCCCCTGCAGCGGCTATTTCGAGTGCTCTTTTTGCATGTAATTGCCCATTAACCTCTTTAAAATCTGGTACCGGGTTAGCCATTTTGGGCGCAGTAAATGTAACTAAGGGTAATTCACTACTTGTGTTTAAGTGCGCACAAACAGACAGCAAACTACTCGCACTATAGCTTTTTGTGCTATCACAAAGCCCTGCTTCATGGGCGTTATCTTTAGCAACAATTAATGCACGCCCCGATTGGCCACAGGCAATAACTGCGGGCAACACACCATTGACTCCTCGCAACTCACCCGTTAATGCAAGTTCACCGATAAACTCTACCTTTTTTAAGCTGGCTTCTGGAACTTGACCTGATGCAGCTAAAATACCCATAGCAATGGCAAGATCAAATCGACTGCCATCTTTTGGTAAGTCGGCAGGGGCAAGATTGATAGTAATTCTTCTGGAGGGAAATTCGAATTGGCTATTAATCAGCGCACTACGCACACGGTCTTTACTTTCTTTAACGGCGGTTTCTGGCAAGCCGACAATAGACAAGCTTGGCAAACCATTCGAGAGGTGAACTTCAACAGTAACAGCGGGGGCATCGATACCCAAACGGGCACGCGTATGAACAATGGCGAGAGACATGTTTGCATCCTGCAAAATTAATTAATCCTTATTGAGGCTCACCTTATAATAAATAAGATATCAAATCAATTAGCGGTTTATTAGGGAGCCTCTGAATAATGATTTTATTCTCCAAAAGCTTACTGTATTATCCTCCTCCATTATATTTTTTTATACATTGACTAATTCCTTTTTGAGTACGCTATGAACGATGCAAACTATCGCGAATTAACAGAAGACCTCTACAATCGTATCGAAGAGCTTATTGATAACTTAATAGAAAATGAAGATGCCTCTCTTGATTATGAAAATAATAGTGGCGTACTTACAATCCTATGTGAAGATACTGATACTCAAGTTATTATTTCTCGCCAACAGGCGGCTCATGAAGTATGGGTAGCGGCAAAATCTGGAGGGTTTCATTGCCAATATCAAGATGACAAATGGGTTTGCACTAAAACAAATGAAGATCTAGCTCAACTACTCAGCCGTACCTGTAGCGAGCAATCATCTAGTGCTATCGATTTTTCTACTTTGTAAACTCTTTGAAACTATCTTGAGCTTCTGTGTTCGATAACTGCTCGATTAATTTTATCTTCTAGTAGTTTTTTGATTTTCAAATAATGAACCGTGTGCAGCTCACCTGATTTAGACAAATTAAAACGGCAGCGAGACAAATCAATATCTGCAATATAATAATTATAGGCAATACCTAGGCGGTTCCTTTGTGAAATTAAATCGACAAGGGAATTATAAAAATGCAACTCATCATCCATCTCCGATAAAATAACATCGTCAATATATACCGTAAATTTAAAATCTTTATCTTTATAATCAACAACGGCATAAATTGTATTGATATCTGAATCATCGATACGTGAGTTAACAGAGCGCCTCTTTATTTGTACATTTTCTTTGTTTTCTAAAACTTCATAAAAAGTAATCGGAAAAACATTCAAAGGACCTATATCTATAGAAGATTGATCATCGCAGCGATCGTGAACAACACGCAAAAAACGATGCAGAGACTGCATTGATTCAATCCCTTGGCGATAATTAACAACACACTGATGCCATGCACCCATTTCATCAATTAATGTGAGGTCTGCCATACCATTTTTGGGGCGATAGAAAACCTGTATCGATTCTTTATAATTATATTCTGTAAATTTTTTTAATGGATGGTCCTTCATAGTTATCTCATCCATGCCTACAGGGCTGTAATAAAACATGGGTGACATAAGATACTTCTTTAATGCTCTATCGGATTCTAGCCATTGCATCTCATATTTTTTTTCATGGATATGAATAGCTAGGTATTTCTTGTCGATATGCATAATATATCTACCCGATATATTATTTTTAAAGAAGGTATAAATTTTATCGAATACAATCGCCAAACATTCGCGCAGCTTACTTTGTTTTTGAGAGTCAGGATGGTGAACGACAATCTCAGTCTCTCTAATATCACTACCCTGTATCAGGGCATTAATATATATTTCTAATGCAGCCTCTAAAAACTTACCTTTTTTGCTATTGCAGATTATCTCGTTCCAACTATTAGCCGAAAAGACATCAATATGACAATTAAACATTACTGATTTTTCGTCGAAACTTGAAGAAATAGCCAATTCTGGCCTGTAATCTACAAACAGGATTAATTTTTTTAAATAAACGGCTCTTTCAAAAAAATTATGTTCTGCTGTTTTTATCGGCAGAGGTAAGTTAGCAACAATAATATGCCTCAATGACTCGATTAAATCAGAACGCAAGTTGCTATTATCAAAAAACAATTTTGTTTCTGGCAGTAAAATACTATTGCAGTGAAGCCATATGATCAATTCTGCCAATGTGTTCTTTTTGTTAATGACGCTATTATATCGGTCTAGCACAGTCCATAGATGAGTTCTTTCCTTTTTCTGGAAAATTAATTTATTCTCGCCCAATGTTTTAGAGGATAAAGGGTTTATCCATTCTATCTTTCCAGATTTTCTAGAGAAGGCTGCATGCAGCTTTCGGCCTAAAATATTCAGTTCTTTATTTGATGCTTGAATTTTAATTTTTTGCTCACGAAAAAAATCCATAATATGATGATAACTATGATTTAGTTCGTTAATAATTAAACGTCGTTCTTCTAGCGTATCTTTGATATTCCAGTTTTTATGGTCATCTAAATTTCGTATATAGGACTCATCCCACGACCATAGCTTTGTCATCTCATATAAAACACTTGCTTTTGCAGATGTTTCATAACCATGAGACAAGGGCTGCCCCAACTTAAAATAAAAGCAGCGCCTCAAGAACTCTAAACGATTTAACTGGTTGGTAGATTGTAAGTAATCTTCTATGCAATAGTAGGTCTGCAGATAAGGATCGACATCCCAATGATGAATAATTTGCTTGTCATCAATATCGTGTAATTGCTGTTTAAATAAATTAGAGAGTATTAAAGGCTCGAATGACTCTTGGCAATAAATCTCTAACAGTAGCAATTTAATAATAGATTTATAGGGTGAATTTATTGCTTTATATAACTGCCAAATAGCAGAGCTAATACATTCCGCTGCAGGTATGGCACTAATGTTGCCAAAATCCAAAAAATTACTCTCAGGTAATAGGCGTTGTTGCCCAATTGCCCCAACATACTTTTTATAGTCATGCTCTTGGTTTGGGTTTACAAATATCCACGCGGATAGCTGCCCAGCCCAATGAATCGCGGTCCGGTAAAACTCATCTAGCAACAAATAGTGCTGAGTGCTACCACTACCTTCGTGATTAAAGGCAAGCCTTTTTTCTGACTGAAAGGTTTGATGATTCATAAGAAAAAAAGTGATGTCTAGCTCATGACGCTTAGCCCACTCGCTAATTTTATGACATTTTTTTTCAAGTTGCGTTATGGATTGCTCATCCAGATCTGGCCTAAAGCATACCCATAAATCAATATCACTATGAATATTTTGCGCGATAGAACCAAAGCTACCCATAGAGAATATTGCCAAAATGTCTGATCGTTTACCGGTTGGCTGGGCTGGATGAAAGCTGCGCGTCAGTCGCTTTAGCTCTTTTAATTGCTCCCCTGACACATCGAAGTTATCGATCCCATGAGGTGTTGCCCGTGATATATAGCCAGGCAGCATGGGGTGGTTAAAGTGTAAGAGGGAGGGTAGTACATCTAAAATAAAGCGCTGGGATTGTTTAAGTCCATCGTACCCTAGATCAAAGCGCGCCTGATTTAGCTTTAAGAAGGCCTGATAGACATTATTCAGGTGATGCCTATCGAGAGTTAACCCCGACTTATTGCTAATATGAGAGATTTTTGTTGCCATTAGCCAAGTATAACGCTATCAAACTTAAAATGTGACGCAATTTGCATTTTAACCATATCATTATATAAGGATATAGCCTCATCTTATAATAATGCTGTCTATAAGCTTAAATATAAGGCTCAAGCACTGTAAAAATATATTTACTAACAGTCTTAGAGTAAACCACCCTCTAATAAGATAAATAGGATTGCCAGCTACTTTAGCTATTAAAAAGAGACACCCAAAGTAAAGTAAGCGCCGTCTATTTGGATATCTCCGTCAAAGCCATCGAGATCGTCAATATCAACTGAAAGATCCCGATAACCAAGCTCTGCAATAATATCGACACCTTTACTGATTGACGCTTGATAACCAATTAATAGGCTGGCATCGGTAAACCGGCTACCTTCATAACTAACCCCATTAATTGAAGCGTCAATATAGAACCCGGTTAATGGCAATTCAACCCCGACACCTAAGTATGCCATAGGGATAAACTGATCTAATTCGACATCGGACTGCAAAATATTGCTAGAGACCACCGTATCCTCACCGAAATAGCGTACTGTCAAGCCAACATCGAGGGTAAGCCAAGTATCTATCGGTGAATAAAATAAAGTAATGTCTGTGTGCGATAAATCAAGCTCTGTCTCCACATCGGTATTCGACACAAAACTCACACCATTAAACTCGAGTGTACGCACCAAGGTACCTGAGGCATCAGCATCAAGGTCTGTATTTTGGATCAGGATATTAGGCAAAATAGGTAAAGAGTGCCTCAACTCTAGGGCAATAACATTTTGATCTTCATCATCAAACCCTAGCTCACTTAAACTAGCTGTTTGCCCGTTAGATCCTATATCACCAGAATAGTCAGCCTGCCAACGACTGACTTTAAAATCAAAGTCTACAGCAGAAGCCGCTTGCGATAGCTGAGCAAAACCCACTAAGCTTATCGAGAAAAAAAAGGTTAAAAATGCTTTCATACACCCCTCTTACCAAAATATGTTTACACGCTATGTTATTTATTAGTATGGTAGAGAAATAACGAATTCGCCAAGAATCAGGCTAACTTAAATAAATAATTACCTATATGGGTTTTCACAGATATCAACCCAGCTTTCTAGAACGGTCCCATCCTATTAAAGGCAGTATTTTTGACATCCTTGCAGCTCATCACCGACACTCCAGCAGAGACCATTATCTTTTTAGCATGCGTCTTTCTCGCAGGGATTGTCCGTGGTTGTATAGGCTTTGGATTCTCAGCCTTACTTGTCGTTAGCACTTCTCTTTTTGTCAGCCCATTATTAGTCGTTCCTCTTTTAGTATTATTAGAGATAGTTGCCAGTCTCCATATGCTCTTTAGTATTTGGAGAGATACCTTATGGAAGTTTTTAGTATTTATGACCGTGGGCTCTCTGATTGGCATTCCCATTGGCTTAGCTATTTTGTCGCTGTCTCCACAAGCGACTCTTGAGCTTATTGTCTCTGGCATTATTTTTATAATGACGGCAATTCTATTGGGAGGGTTTACCTATAAAGGCGCACTGAATAAATCAATACTGACGGCCACAGGTATTATCGCTGGAGTCTTTGGTGGTGTTGCTGCTGCTGGCGGCCTTGTTGCTGCCACTTTTTTAGCATCAGCTGCTTTTCCGGTAAAAAATATTAGAGCAACGATGGTTGTCTTTATTTTTATCATGGAGATTATATTTATAGCAGGCGCCACGGCCACCGATGTTTATAACGAGAAAGTATTCAACAGCTTCTTAGTGGCATCTCTGCCTATGTTCTTGGGGATTATTCTTGGAATGAAATTATTTAGATATTTGGATGAGAGGAAGTTACGCTTGCTTATCTTAATTGTTTTATCACTGCTTTCTATTATTGGCTTGGCAAAAGCCTTATAGCTTTTAACGTTATTTTTTAGCTATAATTAACGCATTATTACAGCACGACAACAGTGCATAAGCGCTAGATACCTTGCATTCATTAGTTTATTTTTAGCTAAATTTATTACACGACTCATTGTAAATTACCCTGCTATACCAACAAATGTATAGGTATTAGTATCGGTTTTTTCTTTCGGTGTTGAAACGCTTTCGCTCTTAACAAGAACAGGCTTTTTAATATTGCTCGCTGAATAGCTCGCGGTTTTTTCTGTAGTTTGACGTGATGCAGCTGCACTCATGATGTTATCCTCTTTACATTAGTTAATAAGTCTTAAGGCCTATATATTCCTAAGCCTTGTAAACAGTATACGCACCAAAAATCATTATCCAACGAACCAAAATGACTAACCTTATACCCAAAAGCTATTTAATTTTGGTCATTCATAAAGGGATAATATTTTTAAAGTAAATGAGACTAAGAGGCTCAGAGGGCTAGTAAAGCTGGGACTCGATGACAGGTGGCAATCAACCATATTACCTATTGTTATATACTTATTGATATAAAATATAACAACTACGCCTTAAAATAGGCATAAAACATGGACAAACACTTATTTAGAGAAAAGGAAGGTACGCCAAAGCAATAAAATTTACGGAGACTCTGAACAAGCTTAGGGGAATTACTGATGAGAGAAAACCGCTTGACCTGGGACAAGGATTGGAGTTAATCGTGAAGTATTCGATGGCTTCAGCTCCCCTGCTCAGCCCAATTACCTAAGCCCGTGCAGACAATAAAGAATTGGGCTGTAGGCCACAAAAATCATTCACGATTTATTCGAAGATTCCTTACACAATTAAATTATAGGTCGAGCTAAGTGCATCGATGATTTCTTCCCTTGGGTTTTCGGGGAGGCGTAATTTTTTACCCGTTATCTTTTCTGCGATCGATACGTAGGTATCAGATACCTCCATTAAAATATCAGCAGGCAAGGCATTGTCTCGCGCCAAGGCCTCGCGTTCATCCATTCGCTCTTTATTTAATAAGATATCTGGGTCCGAAAAGTAACCCAGTAGTTGCTGACGAAAAGCTTCTTTAGATTGCTCGATTATTTTGCCATCTCTAAATGATGGCCCATCCCAAATGCGTGATGAATCAGGCGTACCAACCTCATCCATATAAATTAATTTTTCTTGGCCTGCGCCATCAACTACATAGCCAAACTCAAATTTAGTGTCAACAAAAACCTGATCAACTTTCGCAAGCGCCTTGCTAATAACATCAAAACCTTGCTTAAGCAGTTGCTCATATTTATCAATATCACCTACGCTCGAAAAATTAAAGGCCGAAAAATTTGACTCGATATTCTCCCGCGTAATATTGACATCATCGGCCTCGGGAACACCCGGAATACCTTTTAAGATACCCTTGGTCGACGGCGTCATTAGTAACTGATTAAGACGCTGATCTTTATGTAGGTTTTCTTCTAATCTTATCCCACAAAACTCACGCTCACCTTTGGCGTAAGCACGCCACATCGAACCTGTAATATACTGACGACAAATAGCCTCTATTTTTACTGGTTTAGCTTTTTGTACAATCCAGACAAAGGGGTGGGGAATATCAAGGATATGGCTATCGGCAAGCCCATTTTCTTTGAACAGAGAAAACCAATGGTTAGAAATCGTATTGAGAGCAGCCCCTTTACCAGGCACACCTCGTAATCCTCCCTCGCCATGCCATATACAATCGAAGGCGGAGATACGATCACTGATGATCATAACTGCGAGTAGTGCATCAGGTGCAACATCGTAGCCTTTTTGCTCAATTAATCGCTTACTATCTTCTGGTGTTAGCCAATAAACCGATCTTACTTTTCCACTGTGCACTGGCTCATGTGTGCGAATCGGGAGATCATTATTTGTAGCCAGAACACTTTTGGCAAGACTCATATTAATACACTCATTAAAACTAACACTTAGTAAAAGAACAAAAACAAGGAGTGTGCCGCTGATTTACAACTCAAGGGCAGCGCGAATATTAACAATATTTATGACGATCTAACACCCATTCGATGGGCCTTAAAAAATATAAATGATAAAAAGGCTAGATTTAAAGAGCCCCTGAACAAGCTTGAGCGGAATTTTCGATGAGAAAGAATGGCCAAGTTTGAGATAAAGGTAGAAGTTAATTAGTAGCTACTGGCGCACTCTTCAATAGTAGGCCTATGCCTATGTAGTCAACAAAAGCCAGCCACAAAAAAAGCCTTACGATAAAGGCTTTCTCTTAAAGATTGTATCCTATGCTTCGCAACGCTGAACAATAACTAGTGCAATTTAAATTGTTCCACCAATGCTTGCTGGTGCTTGGCAAGCTCTACCATCTTTTCGCTATCGATAACGATTTGAGAGGCATCCTCAGAGCAATCTTCTGACATCTTGGCAATGACTTGTATGCTATCTGACACTTCCTTACAGGTAGTGTTTTGCTCTTCAGCTGCATCGCCAATATCCTCACTCATTGAGCGAATCTGACCTAAGCTGTCGACCATTTCATTTAACGCTGTAAAGGACTTATCGATACCGATAACACTTTGCTGAACATCCTCAGAGCTATCCTTCATGATCATCACCGCCTCCGATGCACCTTGCTGTAGCTTTTGAATAATAGTCTGAATCTCTTCTGTGGACTCCTGTGTACGGCTTGCAAGCGTCCTTACCTCGTCGGCAACCACAGCAAAGCCTCGACCTTGCTCACCTGCTCGAGCGGCTTCAATAGCCGCATTGAGTGCCAACAAATTTGTCTGCTCAGCAATACCACGAATAACATCCAGAATATGCCCAATTGCATCGGAATCGTCATTAAGGCGGTTAACAACACCTGTAGCATTGCCAATATTATTCGATAATTCCTGAATCATGCGCGTATTATCATTCATGACACGACGGTTTTCATTGGCACTTTTATCAATATCAGCAATCGCCTGCTGAGCTTCCAAGGCACTTTCAACCACGCCTTTAACACTACTTACCATAGCCTGCATTGAATTGGATACATTAGCCGCCTGTTGGCTCTGCTTTGACATGTGGCTCTTAGTTTGGGTACTTAACCTTGCCGTATCACTGGTACTTTTTGTGACTTGGTTACAGCCCTCATGAATTTCTTTAATCGTGCTCAATAACTTTTCTGACAACTGATTAACCCAGTTAGAAAGATCTGCAAATTCATCTCTACTAATGACCTTTATGCGCTGGGTCATATCACCATCGGCCATTATCCGTAACATTGCCATCATTTCTTTGAGTGGCTTTCTTATGCTACGACAAACCGACACACCAATAATAATCGCAATGATTACTGACAATAAACTCAACACTATATTACTTTTTTGGGCAGTACTGGATATTTTAACGGCGCTTAATTGAGCCTCGCTTTCTTTGTTTTCGACCAACACCATTAAGTCATTAATCTTATGGCTGGCACTATTGATGAGTGCTGCTAGATCAACGAGTAAGTTCTGTATTTGATCTGTGCGTGCAAATTGTTGCTCGGCTAAAACCAATACACCCACTTCACCGTCCAGTAAGCTATTGATTTTATCTAATTGTTTTTTAATATCACCCGCTGTATCAGCATTACTTGTTGCTAATTTGGCATTCCTTGCAAGCATAGCGTTAAAAATACTTCGTGACTTCGTCGTCACTGCTTTCATTTCCTCCATATTATTAGTGCTGCGTAATTTATCAACGTTTTCAACAACAATAGCAAGTTGTGCTGACAACGTTGTCGCGGCAGATATTTCTTTATGGCCATCGCCATAGGCAACCAAATCGTCTAGATCTGCCTGAAAAGAGTGAATCGATTTTTGTAAATCCTGCTGCGACTTTTGATACGTGGGTGTGACTGCAATAAATTCACGGTGCGTTAGTAATGCCTTTTTTGCATTATCGAGGTAATTTTGCGCAAGATTAGAGGTTTCGCCTAATAAACTACTCACTTCAGGATAGCCCGATTGCGCAAGTACCAGCAAAGAGTCACGACTCGATAAATATGTCTGGTACTCTTGATCAAAGGAGGCTTCATATTCATCAAGCTGCGGGTCACTTTTTGCGAATAAAAACTGCATAGCCGCGCGGTTAACCGATAATAACGACACCCCCATTGTGCCACTATTTACCAACATGGGCACAATTTGCTCACTGGAAGTGACCATCCTGTCATTTAACTCGGTCAAGCCTTTATAAGAGAACAGGCTCATAATTGACATTAATATGACTAATAAACTAAAGCCTGCGCCTATACGCTGCGTCACTGTTAAATTTACCAATAGCTTCATTGCACCCCTCACATCTAAAAATTGCTTAACACAAGAAATAAAATTCCTTATATTTTTAGCTTAGCATAGGATAAATAAAACACATGGAAATTAACTAAAACCAGATGACGGGTAATGGTTACACAAAAATTCGTATTTAGAGGGGAGTCGATCTAAGTATATAGGCTAGTAGCTTTGGAAAGATTCCCAAGAATAAGAGGCAAGATTATTTTTGACAGCCCGTACAGTACACACTAGAACGCTGAGATTGACGAATTTCTTTCAGAGGTTTAGCACAAATGACACAGGGTTGCCCTTTACGCCCATACACATTGAGCTGTTGTACAAAATACCCCGGCTTACCATCACCACCCACAAAATCCCTAAGTGTAGTGCCCCCTTGCGTAATTGATCGCTGTAATACTATTTTGATTTCATCTACCAACAGCGCATATTGTTTAGCTGTCACTTTACCTGCGGCTTTGGTCGGTCTTATTCCTGATGAAAATAGCGCTTCATTCGCATAAATATTGCCAACCCCAACAACTATATGACTATCCATAATAAAAGATTTAATATCTTTTGTGCGCTTGCGGCTTTGCTTAAATATATATTCACTAGAAAACTCATCTGTGAGAGGTTCAGGGCCGAGATGGGACAATAACCTGTGAGATTCGATAGCATCACTCGTCCACAAAATAGCGCCAAAACGCCTTGGGTCATGGTAACGCAAGCAGGTACCCGAGAAACAAATATCAAAATGGTCGTGCTTTTGGGGCAATTCTTTGTCACCGACGATCCTCAAGCTGCCCGACATACCTAGATGGATAAGCAAATGTCCATGTGTGAATTCAAATAATAAATACTTTCCGCGGCGATGAATATCTATAAGCTTGTGGCGTAGTAACGTCGCCTCTAGGTTTGTTGGAATAGGCCAGCGTAGGGAAGCCTGCCTTATAGTCACGCTAGATACTCGCTTACCTTTGACATGAGGGCTTATGCCTCTACGCGTTGTTTCAACTTCTGGTAATTCGGGCATATTATTAAAGAAATACTAGTAAAAGTGGAAATTGATTAACGGGCAGTATGGGACAAATTACCGGCATAAAAAACCCGACTGATGTCGGGCTTAGAGATAAAGGTCAATTAAATAGATTTACTTAATTTTGCCTTCTTTATAGATCACGTGTTTACGAACAACAGGGTCAAACTTTTTGATTTCCATCTTTTCAGGCATGGTGCGCTTATTTTTATCGGTTGTATAAAAATGGCCCGTTCCTGCAGATGAATTAAGACGAATTTTATCGCGCATTTAACTATCCTCAAATTTCTTAATATTGTGTTTAAACAAATCGCTACAGCGACTTAAACTTTCTGACCACGAGCACGAATATCAACAAGTACTTTGTCAATACCAAGCTTGTCAATGATACGCATACCTTTGGTTGATACACGCAATTTAACAAAGCGCTTTTCTGATTCGACCCAGAAACGATGGCTATGTAGATTAGGCAAAAAACGACGTTTTGTGTGATTTTTTGCATGAGAAACATTATTTCCAGTTACAGGGCGTTTACCGGTAACCTGACAGACTTTAGACATAACTTGCCTCTATATACGTTACGATGCCATTGCTTAATCCACAACAGCTTGAATTCAGTTAGCTTAATTAAAAGCAAGGTTTAAAATAAGACCGCCCCAACCCTTTAATTCTCATAGAGCGGCCAACAAAATATAGCCACAGGACAGACCTCAAAAAAGAGCCGCGTTTTATACCAAAATAAATAGTAAATAGCAATAAATAAGTGGTTTTAAGGCAATTTTCTTAAAGATAAAGCCTACATCACTACACCAGAGCTATTTCTCATTATTTATTGACTCCATCCTAACCATATTATGACACTGCATTTAACTGACAAATTTAGTGATCGGCGGTTTTGTTATTGCCTTGTTTACGGTAAGCACCAGGACCAAAACCGACTAACTTTTTAAAGATACGCGTAAAAGCAGTCACTGATGCATAGCCAACACTTTCTGCGATTTGATCTACCGATTTGCTACTATCACGCAACAACAGTTGAGCCTGCTGTACACGCCACTGCTTGATGTACTGCATAGGTGGCATACCAACAAGTAGACGAAACCGCTCTGCGAATAATGTCCGTGAGAGACCAGCCTCAACAGACAACGTATTAAGACTCCATTTTTGTTGTGGATTTTCATGAAAACTCTGCAAGCTTTTACCAATATGGGAGTCAGATATCGCGTAGAGAAAGTTTTCTTCTGTCTTTAAGCTCGCTTGCCATACCTTAATAACATGAATAAAAAGGATTTCCGATAGCTTTTGCACAATAGCATTATTGCCCATTTGGGCACTCATCTGCATTTGTGTCAGCGAGCCTATTGCCTGCCCAAGCCAAGCGATATCCTCTAGCTGCTTAGCTTTAACAACAATACAGTCGGGTAACTGCTTGATTAACGGATGCAAAAAAGCATCATCAAACTCTAGATGACCACATATCAATTTTGTTTCGCTCGTTTTATCCGAAGACCCATATTCAAAGAGCCCTTGACCGGTAAATTTACTCACAGCAAGAGCATCATCAAGCTCAGCAGATGGGCTATCCGCTTTATCGGATAAAATATGCGCTTTCCCATAGGGGATGATAATGATGTCACCCTTAGTCAAGTTAACGACTGTCTCCGACTCGCCAATTCGAACGGCGCAATTACCATCGGTCACCAAGTGAAATCGTGCGACATTGCCTAATTTGGGTACACGAATGCCCCATGGCCCGTAAAAACGCGTCGTAAAATATAAGCAACCCTTCAGCTTCAGAGCACTCAGCACATCACTTAAGACATCCATTATTATCACCTTATTATTGATTCTGGACGATTGGGCAAACATTCTGAATTAACAAGCATGGTTAATATTACCCACGCCGCTAGTATAACTTCTGCATTTACTAACAACTAAACAGAGGCTACAACTATGAAATTTATTACTCCGACTATACACGGTATGCTTGATTATATGGCAGCATTAGCACTTATTGTTGCACCATTTATCTTAGGTTTAGAGCAACTTGCTCTATGGTTATCGGTTATCGCAGGTGTTGGCTTAATTATGTATAGTCTAATGACTGATTACGCCTACAGTATCGCTAAAGCTATACCCTTTGGGCTACATATTGCTTTAGATTCTACCGCCGCTGTATTTTTTATCATCGCTCCCTTTATCTTCGGCTTTGAAGGCATTACTGCAATATATTATTGGGTAATGGGCGCAGGTGTCGCTATGGTTGTTCTATTTACTGCCTTACAACAACCTGCCAAACTAGAGAGCTAAACCTTGCCATAAAAGTACAGGCACACATATACAAGAAACTACTACTAGAGTAGTTTCGACAAGCTTAAGGAGCTTCAAAAAAGTCTGAGGCTCCTTAACTCACTTTGATTACATCCAGCCCATTTCTGCTAGTGAACTTACTTCTAAGTCACCCACAACCATATGATCTAACACACGCACATCTAAAGCCTTTAACAGCTTAGCAATATCATGGGTAAGCTCTCGATCTGCTCGACTTGGCTTAGCAACCCCAGAGGGGTGATTATGGGCAAGGATGATGGCAGAAGCATTATGCTCTAACACGGCCTTAATTATTTCACGTGGATAAACATGAGCAGTATTTATAGTGCCTTGAAATAACTCTTCATATTTAATGAGACGATGCTGGTTATCCAGAAATAAGACACTGAGAACCTCACGCTTACAGTGCCTTAGCTTTGCTAGCAGATACTGCTTAACCTCAACGGCATTGGCAAATAGCTCTCTGTTACCTAAAGACTGAGCCAAATGGCGACGAGCCATCTCCAGCACGGCTTGTAGCTGGGTATACTTGGCATCACCCAAGCCATGGGCACGACAAAAGGTGGGTTTATCTGCCTCCAGTAGCGGCCTAAGCCCATCAAATTGCTTAAGTAAATCGCGCGCAAGATCAACAGCCGATTTACCCACACAACCCGTGCGTAGGAAAATTGCCAATAATTCTGCATCTGAAAGGCTATGTGGCCCAGACTTTAGTAATTTTTCACGCGGGCGCTCTGCGATAGGCCAATCTGTAATCGCCATAAATAACTCCTTTTATTAAATTATGCTTATTCCTTAAGCGTATGATTACAATTAATGGTTTTTTATAACTATTTTTTATAAATGCCATAAAAAATGCTATCTTACTCCCTCAATATAGTCAGATCAAATGGGTAGCCCTTGCATTATGACCGGCAAGCTAACAAACAGAAGAATCTTAGTAGGTGTTTCGGGAGGTATTGCAGCCTATAAGAGCGCCGAGCTTGTGCGACGCTTAATAGACTTAGGGGCCGAGGTTAGAGTTGCCATGACCAAGGCTGCTCAAGAATTTATTACCCCCTTAACCTTGCAGGCACTGTCGGGTAAACCGGTATCAACAGATTTACTCAATACCGAAGCAGAAGCGGCTATGGGCCATATAGAGCTCGCTCGCTGGGCAGACCTTATCGTCATTGCACCGGCGAGCGCAGATATTATCTCACGGCTAGCAAAGGGGGCAGGAGACGATATTTTGACAACTATTTGCCTCGCTAGACGTTGCCCCTTAGCCATCGCACCGGCCATGAATCAAGCCATGTGGCATAACAGCTCGACACAGGAGAACCTTGCCACATTACAAAAACATAATATCCATCAGTTTGGACCCGATAAAGGTGGGCAAGCTTGTGGTGATATAGGTTTTGGGCGTATGTCAGAACCTGATGCGCTGGCACAGGAGGTGTGCAAATGCTTTGAAACACGCGCTCTTGAAGGCAAAAGAGTTGTTATTACGGCAGGGCCTACTCGCGAGGCGATCGACCCCGTTCGCTATATTAGCAACTATAGCTCAGGAAAAATGGGCTATGCACTCGCACAAGCAGCCGCAGAAGCTGGTGCACACACAATATTGATTAGCGGACCGACAGCACTAGCAAGCCCAGAGCATGTTAAATGTATCAATGTTGTCTCTGCCGAGGAGATGCAAGAGGCCTGCATGAATCAGGTTTATGAGTCTCAGTCTCCCTGCGACATATTTATTGCCTCTGCGGCCGTGGCTGATTATCGACCCATCGAAATTGCCAAGCAGAAAATCAAAAAAAATGATCAAGATACGATGATGCTTGAAATGGTGAAAAACCCAGATATTGTGGCAACAATTGCCAGCCAAGCTAATTCACCTCTAGTTGTTGGCTTCGCAGCAGAAACTCAAAACCTTATTGAGAATGCGAAAAGCAAATTAGCTAAAAAGCAACTAGACTTAGTAATAGCAAATGACGTGTCAAAAACTGATATCGGCTTTAATAGTGATAATAACGCGGTTACTATTATCACAAAAGAGGCTATTACTGAGATGGCAGAGAGATCTAAATCGCAAGTTGCCACTGATATCATTGACTATGTCGCAACATATCTCACAAAAACTAACTAGGTGTTAATAAAACATTATCAGGAACTCCCATAATATTATGGCCGCCTTTAATAATAAAAATTTAGATATAAATCCTGAAAAAAAGCAGATTATCACTAATATCATAGCGGCTATTGTACTTGTAACTCTAGTCGCTCTGTTATCTTGGCAATATATTGTTTTACCTTACAATGATAATCGTTTTGAAAAAAATATCAGTACACTTGCTAAAATACAGCAAGATGCTGTTAGCAATTATCAACAATCTGTCTTGTCACAACTCAAAAAGATTACTCAAAACGAAAAGAACACCTCCTTAATAAAAAACAATATCGTTCAAGGTGCTATCTCCCAGATAAGCCCAGCTATTTTGAAAATACAACAAAACATTATTAATACAATTGGCCATAGTAAAACCGTGCGTATTTATGCGCCAAGAGAAGCACAAAAACAAAAAGATGCAGGTGGAGCTATTCGCTTCGTTGAGCTTAATATGATCAATCAAGCCGAAAAAAATAAAACATCTTACCCAGAGGCCGCAAGAACTGCCAACGGTAAGGGTTGGGAGATACATTGGGTTGTTGGCATCCCCAATATAGAGGCACAAGTTAACTCTGAAGGGGAGACGGAAAACGTAAAGCCTCTTGCTATTTTGCATCTGACGACGACATTAGATGGTTTATCCGAGACACTCATCCAATCTGACCCAGGGCTCACACAAACAAAACTTATTCAAAATATTGGCCGACAAAAGCAACTTACATTTATTTTATTAGGCGAGGGCACTAACAGTAATGTACGTATAATTGATGTGCCATCAAGTTATTGGCAAATAGCGATGTCACCTTCATCTGATTTTCAGAATCAGAAAACGGCAATACCTTTTCTGTTTATTATTGCTGTCTTACTGA
The DNA here is from genome assembly GCA_947488935.1 of uncultured Pseudomonadales bacterium. Lineage (GTDB taxonomy): Bacteria > Pseudomonadota > Gammaproteobacteria > Pseudomonadales > Cellvibrionaceae > CANLBN01. The sequence goes on along the minus strand of CANLBN010000001.1, from coordinate 660,472 downwards.
CTCTTATCATCGCAATATCGATTGCTTATTTATTGGCTCAGCGAAAAATTAAACAAGAAGCATCTCTCTACCAAGTTATTTCACCCAACCCCACTGCCGATGTGGCAACAAGCAGTGACAAAACTGAAGCTGAAGAGAGTGAAGAAAGCCACACCGAGAGCCCCATTCACTTGTCTGATAATCACACGGCGGATAAATCAGCAGATACTGATCTTGATGATAGCGATGTTGAGGTCCCTAAACATATATTTAGAGCCTACGATATTCGCGGTATTGCCGATACCGATATATCGCCAGCTATTGCCCAACTTGTCGGTAAAGCGGTTGCGAGTGAAGCCCTGAACAAAGGCGAAGAAGCGATACTGATAGGGCGAGATGCTCGAACTCATTCGCCTGTTTTATTTAAGCACCTTGTGCAGGGAGTATTAAGCACTGGGTGTAATGTTATTGATATGGGTATTGTACCCACACCGCTAGTAAATTTTGCAGCAACCGCCTTTAACGAGACGAGTAGTGGAATTACGGTAACCGCCAGCCACAACCCTAAAGAATATAATGGATTTAAAATTGTCTTAAAAGGTGAGACATTAACAAGCCCTGATATACAAAAGCTTTACCAAACTATCGTTAAGCGAGATTTTGTTGTCGCTGAGAATAAAGGAGAATTAATAGAAGAAGCATTCAACGAAGATTATATCGATACCGTTAGTGCCGATATAGCCATTGATTCCGACTTACATATTGTTATTGATGCAGGCAACGGTGCCAGCAGTGACATTGCACCAGCCTTGTTCGATGAGCTTGGATGTAAGGTGACACCACTGCATTGTGAATTTGATGGAGACTTCCCTAATCATGACCCTGATCCTTCAATACCCGAGAATCTAAAGCTGCTCATTGAGGCCGTCGAGCGCGAATCAGCAGACATAGGCGTAGCTCTTGATGGTGATGGCGACAGGTTAGTTGTTGTTACTTCCTCTGGAAATATTATTTGGCCCGATCAGCTGTTGATGATTTTTGCCCGTGATGTTGTATCTCGCAACCCAGGCTGCGATGTTATTTTTGATATCAAATCAACTCGTCGGCTAAATCAAGTGATTAGCAGCTATGGTGGCCGCCCTATTATGTGGAAAACTGGACACTCGAATATAAAGGCAAAAATGCGAGAAACTGACGCATTATTAGCGGGAGAGTTTTCAGGCCATATCTTTTTTAAAGAACGCTGGTTTGGTTTTGACGATGGCCTTTATGCTGCTGCTCGCCTAATGGAAATAATGTCGCTGCGGGATCAAAGCCTAGATAGTATGATTGGGGCTATGCCTGCCTTGTTTATTTCACCAGAAATTAAGATAGCCGTTTCCGAAGAGCACAAATTCACCTTAATCGATAAAATTATTCAAAGTGGCAATTTTGGGTCTGGAGAAAAAACATTAATTGACGGGCTTCGAGTAGACTTTGATAAAAGCTGGGGCCTTGTGCGCGCCTCAAATACCAGCCCTGCTATTACGCTTCGCTTCGAAGCAGATAGCGCTGAGGACCTTGAACAGATAAAATCACTTTTTAGGCGAGAAATTACCGCTGTAGACTCAACCATTAAACTGGATTTTTAATATGTCTCTTACCATTGATAATGCAATGAATGTTGCCAATGTTTTAACCGAAGCACTACCTTACATTCAACGCTTTACTAAAAGAACTATCGTCGTAAAATTTGGCGGTAATGCCATGGTCGATGAAGCTCTGCAAAATAGTTTTGCCAGAGATATTGTGTTGATGAAACTGGTCGGTATGAACCCCATTGTTGTTCATGGCGGAGGGCCCCAAATTGGTGCTTTGCTTGACAAGCTTAATATCCAGTCTCAGTTTGTCGATGGTATGCGTGTGACTGATAGTGCAACAATGGATGTTGTAGAGATGGTTTTAGGCGGTGCCGTCAATAAACAGATTGTCAATTTAATTAACAATAATGGCGGTAACGCCATTGGACTCACCGGTAAAGACGGCCAGCTGATACAAGCAAAAAAAATGCTTAAAAAACACACCTCATCGGAACAAATGAATGCTTCTGAAATCATTGACATTGGTCACGTTGGAGAAGTGAATAAAATCAATGTCAATGTTATTGATATGCTCATCAATAGTGATTTTATACCTGTTATTGCACCGATTGGTGTCGGCCAAGATGGTAAGTCTTATAATATTAATGCTGATTTAGTCGCTGGAAAAATAGCCGAAGTGTTACAGGCAGAAAAACTCATGTTACTCACCAATGTCAGTGGGCTACAAGATAAACAAGGAAAAGTACTCACAGGTTTAACCACCCAACAAGTCGATGAACTTATCGACGATGGCACTATTTATGGCGGCATGCTTCCTAAAATTGGTTGTGCACTAGATGCCGTTAAATCAGGTGTAGCAAGCGCGCACATCATTGATGGCAGAGTTGCACATGCTGTTTTGCTGGAGGTTTTTACCGACGAAGGTGTAGGCACATTAATCACTAATCGTAAACTTTAAGGTTGAATAAAGCACTCGAATAGTTGATGATTGAACTCTCTATCACTTATATGTGTATGTACTGTTAAACAATAAAAAAATTAACGCTTATAAATCTACCTGCTCAACTGTGTGTTTGCGTCTTTTAAGTGTGCATAAATTATTACGACATCTCAGCACGGGTTAATTATTTTTTGTCCACAAAAAATAATTAACCGATTTATAACAAGGTAATAGTCAACAAAAAGTAGTTATAATAATGAACCAAGCCTCTACTCAAAAAATATCACGTCGCCAGCAAATTTTAGAATGCCTTGCACAAATGCTCGAAGAGTCGCCAGGTGCACGCATCACAACAGCTGCATTGGCCAACAAAGTAGGCGTATCTGAAGCTGCACTTTATAGGCATTTTCCCAGTAAAACAAAAATGTTTGAGGGACTCATCGAATTCATAGAAGAAACTATTTTTACTCGCATTAAAACTATTATCCAAGAACAACAAAGCGCACAGTCACAATGCGAGAAAATCTTATTTTTGTTATTGACTTTTACCGAAAGAAACCCTGGCATCACCCGCTTATTGACGGGGGATGCACTAACGGGAGAGACTACTCGCCTTAGGCAAAGAGTTGCGCAGTTCTTTGATCGTATAGAAACCCAGCTTAAACAAATTTTGCGCGAAGCCGAAGTGAGAGAATCCAAGAGGACTTCCTTGAGCCCAAATATTGCAGCAAATTTTTTACTATCTACTGCAGAGGGACGAATAGCACAATACGTAAGAAGTGAATTTAAACGTAAACCAACAGAAAACTGGCAAGAACAATGGTCTGCCGTAATAGAACAGTTTTTTATTGAAGTGGCAACGCCAAGCTAATTGAGAGTCGACTCTACTTATTTTTGATTCGGCCGAATTATTTTAAAACGCGCAATATCTCTATCGTGCTCCTCAATAATGCGATTCGATTCTTCAATTTTTTGCCGCTTTTTTTCTAATTCTAATTCGCGGTCTTTTTTAAACTTTTCTATTGAAATCATTGTCTCTTGGGATACTTTTCGGCCAGCTCGCTCATCCTCGGCTGCTAAGCCCTGAAACAAATCTATTTCGGCGTTTATCTTTTCGATATTAAGGTCAATCAAGCCAATTCGGCTTTGATTTTGAGAGAGCTTTCTCTGTTTAGCCGCCTCAATATCGTCAGGATGGCTATAGCGCCTTAACAATTGGGTGTCCAACTCTTTTAATTTTTTTAAGCGGTCATTTTTGGCTTTTAGGCGAGCTTTCTCTTCATCTGAAAGCTCAGGTGGTACGGCTTTAATTAATCGACCATCGAAAGTGACGATCTCATAGCCTTTTTTAACATACTCCGATGGGATTCTGGAGCTAATAACGTTAACACCTTGCTTATTGACATACTTATAAAAAACAGCATTTTGAGCAAGCGTATAGCCGCTTGAGGCTATAGCTGCAACAATAATACTGGTTGATAATAGGTAGCGGATCTTCATCGTATATCTCAATAAAAATTAAACCCCAAAGTCTTTACGATAAGCCTCTATCGCTTCGACTAGGTGTGGCTCATTTTGCCCCTGCATATATTGTAAGATATGCTCAAGCTTAACAATGCTTATGACAGGAATCCCATACTCTCGTTCAACCTCTTGTATGGCAGACAACTCGCCTTGGCCTTTTTCCTGCCTATCGAGCCCAATAAGCACAGCACCTAATTCTGCTTGGTGCTCGTTAATCAGATCTATAACCTCTCTGACCGCAGTGCCCGCGGTAATAACATCATCAATGACGGCGACCTTACCCTGTAGAGAAGCACCGACAAGAAGACCTCCCTCACCATGCTCTTTTACTTCTTTTCGATTATAGCAGATGGGGAAATCTAGCCCATGCTCCGTCGATAGCGCCGCTGAGGTCACAGAGACTAGGGGAATCCCTTTATAAGCGGGGCCAAAAAGTAAGTCAACTTCGACTCCTGAGTGCATTAACGCTTGAGCATAAAAACTACCTAAAGCTGCCAATGCTGAGCCAGATTGAAAACGCCCAGCGTTAAAAAAATACGGGCTAACCCGGCCAGATTTTAAGGTGAATTCACCAAAACAAAGCGCTTTATGCTTAATTGCCAACTCGATAAAGGCTTTTTGATAATCTTTCATTAATATTTCCAATAAATAGTCTACTTTAATATAACATTAGCTTAACTTTGATTTACAATGAGATCTATAATTGTTATTAAAAAGCTGGCTTTATTGATCAAAGCCTTGTTATTTTCTTTAACCGGAGCCATATTTAGTAAAAGCCTGCATAAATCACAAGCAATTCGCTACCGTGTGTTTATGTCATTGTAATTTACATAATAATAACCTGTGAATATATTTTCTGGCACTTATCTGAGAAATATTAAATGTTTTTATCACAGTAGTCGTTATGTATCGACAATTTTACTAGAAAGGATTTTTTATGCGTATTATTAGCCTCAAAGTTGATGGCATACAGCAAGCCGCTGCCCGAGGCCTATATGACTGGCTATCAGATCAAGAAGCAGACATTATTTGCATTCAAGACTTACGTTGCCTTGAATACGAGACCGACGACGATATATACCACATGGATGGTTATAACGCTTATTTTTTTGATTCTGGTGTTAAAAATTACAATGGTGTCGCTATTTATACTCGCGTACTCCCTAAAGCACTTATTTACGGCTTTGGTTTTTCAAGTGGTGTCGATATGGAAGGCCGCTACTTGCAGGTTGATTTTGACAACATCAGCATCGGCTCATTATTGGCACCGTCGGCAACGAGTAATGTCGAATCGCAAGAAGTAAAAATGCAATTTTTTGACGATCTGCAGGCACATCTGAGTAAAATAAGCAGAAAGCGCCGTGATTTTATTTTTTGTGGCGACTGGGCAATTGCACCTAAGCCAGATGATGTATTAAATCCGTCAGAACAACAGCTAGTATCTGGCTTTTTGCCAGAAGAGCAGCACTGGATGAAACAATTATCACAAATTGGCTATATTGACGCTTTTCGTCAAGGTAACCTTGATAAAGACGAATATTCTTGGTGGCCTAGTGGCACATTGGGGGAAGGTGACGCTTGGCGTAGCGATTTACAGATTGTCTCTTCGTCACTGACTCAAAAAATTGACTATGCGATGATTTATAAGAATAAATTATTCTCTTCTCACCTACCTATTATTGTTGATTATGATATCGAGTTAGAGCCGGACGAATTATAAATAGATATTTGTACACGAGAATAAGTAAAGGAACCTCTGACTAACTTCGAATGACGGCGGGCTTCTTACTAATGGCCGTTGTTCCTTAGTAAAAACTTTAGCGATGCCCTGCAAACCAAAAGTTATTCGAGATTACTGAAGATAAAGCCCAGCAATCTCCGTCAGCTTTTATATTTACCTCCATGGCTGATATTGGCTAGCTTATTAAAGGCCTAACAGCCTGACACACTCTCGCTCTATTTTTTCTAGGTCAGGAATTGCTGCCTGCTCTCCGGCAACAAATACCTGCATTTGGTCGTAATTTTTGGCATCTACGCGGGTGTTTTCCGATATTTCATTCGCTGCAACACGACTTAACCTTGGAATGCCCTGTGTTGGCATACAAATAAACTTTAACTGATTATTAACCCCTGTACAGTTAAGAACAACCAACTGGCTATCATCTTTAACACTTGGCAAATTGCCGCTATTGAGTACCTCATAGGAAATCATTGGTACTTGCACACCTCTCCACAAGAAATTACCTAAAAACCACGGCGGCGTTTCACTCGATGACTCAAGATTAACCTGTGGTGCCTGATAGGCTACCATCTCAGCAACACTGACCGTTGGTAACACTAGCTTATAAGCACCCATTGGCACCAATAAACTCGGTATTTCTGTAGTACTATCACTACTTACTGGTGTCGAACTCATTTGAGCGTCCTATTTTTATTCTTAAACATTTGCAGTTGTCAGCACTTTTTCTCTTTGCAGCCTTTGTAAGTGGATAGCTAGATTTTTTGCTGAATCTATGACTTTCACACAGCCAGTATTTTTAATTGCATTGGGCATCGAATCCGCCGTACATTGGGAGGGCGTTTGGATCCATACATTACCACCGCAACGGGACATCAAACGCGCGCCCACCATACCATCATCGCCCATACCCGAAAAATAAATAACACCACCACATTGACCAAAACGATCAGCAACTGTTGCTACCATATGATCAATCGACGGCTTATAAATCCCACGCCACGGGTAATTCCGCAGTGCTAAAGTACCATCGGCAAGAATATCAAGCTGCTTATCCGAAGGCACAATAGTGACAGTATCAACGCATAAAACATCGCCATGCCCAGCGACACGGCCTTGATAGCTACTATTGCGCGCGATGCTGTTGGCAAGTACAGCACTTTGTTGCGACTCAATATGCTGCACATAAACCAACGCAAGCTCAAGACCAGTAGGCAAGGTATCTAAAAACTCTTTAACGGCCTCAGGCCCACCGGTAGAAGCACCTAACACCCAAACATGTTTTGCAGGATTCAAATGATACTCGATCACCGACAATTGACCAGACACACTCAATAGCTTGTCGGTTAGTAGGCGTGACCACGATGCGAAGCCCGGGTCATTCACATTATAAACTCTACCTTCACCAAAAATGACTGGCACTGTCAGCCCGTACAACCAGCGTTCAAAAACACTGAACTTGTCAGGTAATGAGATGTTTGAACTGTCGATATCAATCAACCAAAAATCGACATGTTCATTACCTTTTTCAAGTAAAAAGAAATTGTCGAAAACCTGTGTGACAAGCCAAGCGTCAAAAATAACAAATCCGCAGGATTCGGTTATGTTCCGCAGGTGGTGCTGCTGAATAATAGACTCGCTAATAATGCCGACCTTAAAACTAGGCATATGCACTAATCCCTTTTGGCGCTGCCGGCTTAAATAACATTAACTATTAAGTTGCTGTTCATGATCAATTAGATCGCGGACGCTCTCTAATAATTTTTCTTCTTGGTAGGGCTTACCCATATAAAGGTTTGCACCTGCCTCTAGACCTCTCTGGCGATGTTTCTCCCCTGTTCTTGAAGTAATCATTATGATCGGCAAATCATGGTGTTGCTGGCTAGAGCGCACTCGTTTCGCGACCTCAAAGCCATCCATTCGCGGCATTTCGATATCCAGCAACATAATATTTGGTTGTTGATCTTGTAAAATACCAATCGCATCAACGCCGTCTTTGGCAGTAATAACATCGTAGCCTTCACGCTCTAAAAGCCGAGTGGTTACTTTCCTTACAGTTACTGAGTCATCCACCACCATAACAAGTGGATTTTTTACTATAGGCTTCTCTTGTGCGATTAAATCCGTATCGGTGTTCTCAATTAAATTGCGTGCCAGACTGCTTCGAATCAATGCATTCGGATCTAAAATGACCACCACATGACCATCACCCATAATTGTTGCGCCCGATACACCCAGCACTGACTTAAACTGCGGCCCTAGGCTTTTTACAACAATCTCACGGCTGCCCTGTAAATTATCAACCTGAAACGCAACCGAGTGATCGGTACTACGCACTAAAATAACAGGCAGGGGCAGGGTATGTCCGTCCATTCTCGGTTGTGGTGCAGCTTCATCAAGCAAGGTACTTAAATGACGGAGTTGATATTCTTGATTCGCGTACTGAAATAACTCGTCTGGGTTAGCATAATAATGCTCAAGCTCAAAAGGGCTAACTCGTACAATACCCTCGATGGTATTCAGCGGAATAGCATAGCGATCTTCACCCATATTAATCATTAGGGCACGGTTAACTGATACAGTAAAAGGGACACGGATAGTAAAAACTGTACCTTGACCGAGCTCGGAGTTGATAGCAATGCTACCGCCCATAAGGCGGATTTCACTATTAACCACATCCATACCCACACCACGACCAGAAATTTGCGTGATTGTCTCTGCGGTAGAGAAACCCGCATGTAGAATAAATTGCAAAATTTCTTGATCGCTTAGCTCGGTATTGTCGTTGATTAAATTACGCTCAATCGCTTTTTGCCGAACGCGATTAATATCAATACCTCCGCCATCATCAGCGACCAGTACTAATACATCACCACCATCACGCTCAAGGGTAATAACAATACGACCTGCCGGAGACTTGCCAACCGCTTCTCGTGTCGAAACATCTTCAATACCATGGTCAATCGCGTTACGCAGCATATGCTCAAGAGGAGCTACCATCCGCTCCATCATGCTTCTGTCTAGTTCGCCCTCTATATTACCCAGCTCAAGCTCAACGTTTTTGTTCAACTCTGTTGATATCTGACGAACAATACGGCGCAATCGTGGCACAATACGCGAGAAGGGCACCATTCGCGAGCGCATTAAGCCTTCTTGTAGGTCGGTATTAATGCGCGACTGCTGTAATAATACTGTCTCAGCATCTCGGGTTTTGTCGGCAAGCGTACCTTTTAAATCCATTAAATCCGAGGCAGACTCAATCAAGGAGCGTGACAGTTGCTGTAGCTGGGAGTACCGATCCATTTCTAGTGGATCAAAATCCTCCATATCTGTCATTTGTTCTTGACGGAAGATAACCTGCGCTTCTGTTTCAATATCTAGACGCCTAATTTGTTCCTGCAAGCGTTGAACAGTAGAACCCATTTCGTCTAGCGAGTAGCCAAGTTCACTAATTTGCTCCTCCATACGACCACGACTAATTGATGTCTCACCTGCTAAGTTAACTAACTCTTCCATCAAATCAGCAGAGACTTTTACCATTTCTTGGGGCTGACTACGCCTTGCTGCTGCTGGAGCACGACCCAGACCCACAGTAGGCTGATCAACCGATACTGTAGAGACGTCTTTTAAAATAGTTAATGGGGATTCTTTATTAGTAAAAGGGACAACATTAGTATTGTCTTTAGCAACCTCTTTTAAGCCAACACCTGCACCTGACGTATTTGGAGAAGCATTATTTGCTGTAGGCACTCCATCCTGAGAAACCTCGTCTCCTTGGACGGAACCAGAGCTTAGTTCGCCAATAGACTCGTCCGAGGCATTAAATAAGTTTTCGACTTGATCAACTTGCCGAATTAACTGATCTTGGAATTGATTAATCTCTTGCAGTGTTTCATCGCTCTGCTCATCATTGATCCGAGAAATTAAGAAAGTCTCATAATTGTGCGATAAATCACCCAGTCCGGTTAAACCTGACAAACGTGCACCACCTTTAAAGGTATGCAGTGTGCGCTGCATTAGCTCATTGCGCGCACGATCTACAACACCGTTTTCCCAGCCAGCAATAGATTCATCAAGCTCTTCTAATAATTCATGGGCCTCTTCAAGGAAAATTTCAATAGTATCTTCATCTAGACCTTCGAGAGACAATTGTTGATTACCATCAGATTCTTCTTGCCCTGAGGCATCATCGCTATTTTCAACAGCTGGACTCTCTGTAACGGGAAGAGATTCTTCAATACCCTCTTGAACACTGGGTCCAGCCGTATCAGTTGTTGTACTGACAGATTCATCAACACTCAAATCTGTGTCTTGACCAGAGGGAGGCGATATACTCTCTGGGGGTGTGATTTTAGGTAAGGACTGAAGCTGTACTAACAGTTGTTCATTTTGTATGGGCAAGTCCTGTCCCGCCGCTATTGAATCAACAATATCCATCAACTCATTATGGCCGAGCAACAAAGTCTCATAGCTTTCTGAATTGGCCTCAACTTCACCGTTAATTAATTGCCCGTAGACACTTTGTAAAACACGGCTTAAGTTAGCCATCGACTGGAGGTTGGCACGCTCAGCACCATGACAAAGATTCGCCAACTCGTTATGCAATGGTTGCCAATCATCAACCGTAGCAGGGGTTTTTTGCCATTGCTCAATCATCAGGTCAGCATCCAGTAATAGATGCATTTCCTCAGCCATTAATACTTCAAGAACAGCTGGGTCAACTTTTTGCTCTGCTTTTTCAGCTTCTTTTTGCCTGATTAATGGGCCAACTGATCGCTCTCTTAACTCTTCTATACGCGCCAAGAATTGGCCAGACTTAGCTATAGTTGGGTAAATTAATTGTGCTATCTCCACAAGTGCTTCTTGCGTATAGAGAACACCATCTTTGATTAATTGAAAAGTATCATCATCAATATTAACTTGGTAGCTACGCAGCTCTTTGGCAAATTTTTCTAGAGGCGCCATGATCGTCGCTATAGGCGTTAACTCTGCCATGTAAGCACTGCCTTTTAGGGTATGCAGTGCACGCTGCATTAAATCACTGGGTGGCTCATAAAATGGGCGCGCATCTTCCATGCGCTGGATATAGTCTTGCACGACCTCAAGGTGGCCTTCAGCCTCTGCCCGAAATATTGCCCACAATTGTTCATCTATTTCTTCATCTACGTCATCTTCTAGCTGAGGCGCAACCGATGAATGCTCTACCTCCGATTGACTACTGATGTTCGCGCTATTTGTTGCAATACTGATATCTTCAAGAGCTTGTGAGATTTCCTCGCTAGATTCTCCCTTGGACAAAGACTCAGCCCAAGACATATAGCGTTCAGCAACTTCTTTATGGGGATTAGCTCTACGATGTTTATAAGCCTCCACCATATCTGGAAGAATCTCTCGTACCTTGGCAATTAGTAGGGTTTGCACGTCACTAGGTTCAAGGGTTTTATCCATGATGCGATTAAGCATGTTTTCCACGGACCAGCCAAGCTCACCAACATCGATAGCTTGAACCATACGACCACTGCCTTTAATCGTATGAAAAGCACGCCTAACTTCACCTAGGGCATCTTCATTAGAGAAATCCTGCGCCCATAAGGGAAAGAACTCATCGAGAGTCTCTCGAATCTCATCGACTTCTTCTGCAAATATTTCTACTAATTCATCATCAATAAAATCTTCTTCGGACTCAGCAATCTCTTCTGTTTCAGTATAAGTAGGGCTAAGTGCTTCTTGGGCAACAATCTCTTCTACTTTCTCGCCAGCCTCATTAGCCTCTGTGCTAACACTATCGCTGATATTTTCTTCTAGAGGTGAAATCCCATCGTCTGCCTCTAATAGCTCAGAATCTAGAGAGGGTATTTCTTCGACGCCAACTAACTCTTCTGGGGGCTCACTATCCGCTGTCTCATCTGCCTTTCTAGCCGCATCAAGCTCAACGACGCTATCACTGTTGATTAGCTTAATGTCACCTAAATTTACGCCGAGTAAAGCCAGACCTGAAGTCGCTTTATCGAGAATCGACTCATCATTTTCGCGAGCGGCAGACATAAACTCAATATAATAATCAACACTAGCAATCACATCAGCCAAGCTGTCGAGTTGCTGCCACTGTGGCCTAATACCTTGCTCAATGAGTTGTGACTCGATATATAAAATACAACAAGACAAAATATCTGCTGCTTTATCGAGAGATAGTATTGAGAGATTTCCCCTTACCGCACGCATATGCTTGGGCACGACTTCCAATTGTTCTATATCCCACTGCGTCGCAATATAATCAACGATCGCATCTTTAGACTTTTCTAGGCCATTTCGACACTCTTCGAGAACAGCTTGTTGTGCCTCATCCAAGTGATAAGTATTGCTAGAGTTTGCACCCGCACTAGAGAGCGATGCATCTAAACTTGATTCAATATCTACTAATTGATGAGCAAAATCCATTAACTGTTCAGTGCCCAGCGACTCACTTTGGTCAAGTAAAGCATCGACAGAATTAACACTCTCACTCACCATTCGGCGTAGTTCGCCCACCCCTAGTATCGCTAAAGTGTCATTGACCCTCTGCATACCCGTTTTGACAGCTAATAAATTCTCACGGCTATCGCCACCTTGTATGCAACGATCTAGTCTTAATTTAACCTCATAGAATTCTTCGCGGATGGCCGTGGCAACTGCACTTAAAGTACCCGAGTCAATACCAATTAGATCATCTTGCTCACTCGCTACTTGCTGTAGTGGCAACATTTGATCCAGCTCATAAAGCGATTTAATCCTATCGATTGCTGGCGTAGAAGGTTCGGCGGATCCTATATAGTAGAGCAAATTTTTAATTGATTTTTCGTCACTAAACTCTTCTAGTGCTTTTATGCCGCCTCGTTGCAACTGCTTCAATTCGGCATCTAATTCGCGCAATAAATTTCGTGTGCCGGCGGTCGACTCAATGTATTTTTGAGAAAGCCCTTCGATAGTGGCATAAGCTATCTCCCAAACTTGACACCGTTTTGTACCCACAAGTAATTTACGTAAACGGTCAGAGACTTTTAATAAATAATCGTAGTTTTCAGCGATATTAACGTCATTAGCAACACCGGCAGCAGCGTATTGATACATTTTTCGAAGCTTGCCAACCAATAAACTTAGTTGCTCATTATCTCGTGTTATTGGAAGTGGGCTGCCAGAAACAAGCTGTGCATGGGCCATATTTGGTGTAAATAGCGTGGACTCGCTTAAAAGATTAACACCTCTAACGGATCGAATGTCATTGAGTAGCGACAAAACAATGGCGGGGTAGTCGCGTTTTGTTCGTTGGATTTTTTCGAGGTAATCAGGCAGCTGCAGAATTGCTCGCATGAGCACTTCCATACCTTCGCTAGGCTTAGCGATTTTTTTAGCAAGTAAGGCTTGGGAGAGCTCTTCTATCTCTTCGGCAAGCATCGCGGCGCCATGAAAGCCAACCATTCGTAAGCTACCATACACTTGGTGGATCAGTGTCTGGCAAAATCTCAATTGTGTTACATCTTGAGGGTCGTTTGCATAATTTTCCAACACACGCTGCGACTCCTGCAACGTTTCGTTGATTTCTTTTACAACCCATTCCAAAGCTGTATATTGGCGATTATCTGCCATAGGGCCTCTCGATGATTTTTAACCGCAATTAAACAATTAATTATTACACGGTTAACTTAACTACATTTCATGTATGCTTGAACTTCATCATTCATCACACGGCTTAATTCTGCACATCGCCAATCAGTCACTTCGCCAAGACCTATAACTAACAAGCCACCGGGTTTTAAATGCTTTACTAATTCTTTTAAAATTTCTCTACGCCGCCAGCGGCGAAAGTAAATAAGTACATTTTGACAAAAGATAATATCCATTGGCTGAATTGCACGTTTGTTAACGTGCATAATATTCAATTGAGAGAAACAAACTCTGCGCCTTATCCTCTCAATAACTTGATATTTATCCCCTTCAAGTCGATCAAAATATTTAACTTTTTCGTGATCACCTAATAAATTTAAACTTCTCTGGGCATAAATACCCTCACGCGCTATAGATAGAGCCGGCAAACTGACATCAATTGCCGTCACGCCATAATAGTGATCACCTTTTGCACGTTGAAAACAGTCATCTGCAACAGCAGCAAGACCATAGGGCTCTTCACCCGTTGAGCAACCAACACTCCACATCTCAAAACTTTCGTTTAGGGGTCCTTTACTCAATTTATTTTCAATACACTCTCTCACCAACTCCAACGATGGGCGATGACGAAAAAAACTCGTTTCCTTGATGACTAAACGATCAACCAACACCTGCCATTCGGCAGCGCCTTTTTTATCATCCTTCACATGATTAAAATAGCGAATTGGATCCGTAAGCTCCAATTCCCTCATGCGAATACCCACTTGGGTTTGCAATAATACTTTTTGTAAATGCGTTAACTGAATACCCGTGCGTTGCTCTAATAAATTCTCCCAAAGTAAGAATTCTTGGCCCGATAACGCACTAAGTTTTTGCAGTGACCACGACATAATATTTTTATACTAACGATAAAATTAACTAGCGTTTTGCTTACCAGTATCAGGGAAATCAATATCAGATAAATCGAGATCAAACTCCTCAAGTAGGTCATCATCGTCTTGTGATGCACTGCCAAAGCTATGAGCACTATCACTATCACTAAAATCTAGATCAGCTAATATATTATCGATATTTGAACCTGTCTGACCTGTGTTCGATGGAGTATCCATAGTACCCAACACCGGAGGCGCAGATACTGCTTGAGCGGAGGAAATTTCCTGCTTCTCAAGATCTGCAAGCATTTCATCAGGCAAGGTAAAACCGGCAACAGATTCACGAAGATCCGATGCCATATTAGCCAAGTTACCAATTGAATCGGCAGTTTCACTCGTACCTGCCGATGTTTGTGAGGTGATTTCTTGAATAACATTCATCGTATTCGAAATATGACCTGCTGATGAGGCCTGCTGTCTCGCAGCGTTTGAAATATTTTGAATCAATTCTGCCAAGTTTGCAGATACGCCCTCAATCTCTTCCAGTGCCACACCCGCATCCTGTGCTAGGCGTGCACCACGCACCACCTCTGAGGTGGTTTGTTCCATCGAGATAACCGCTTCGTTCGTATCTGACTGAATTGTTTTAACCAGAGATTCAATCTGTTTTGTTGCAGCAGCAGAGCGTTCAGCGAGGCGCTGTACCTCATCCGCAACCACCGCAAAGCCTCGACCAGCATCACCGGCCATCGATGCCTGAATAG
Organism: uncultured Pseudomonadales bacterium; assembly: GCA_947488935.1. Classification (GTDB taxonomy): domain Bacteria; phylum Pseudomonadota; class Gammaproteobacteria; order Pseudomonadales; family Cellvibrionaceae; genus CANLBN01. The sequence goes on along the minus strand of CANLBN010000001.1, from coordinate 645,434 downwards.
CCGCATTCAATGCCAGAATGTTTGTTTGGTCAGCAATGTCATTAATCAAACTTACGATATCACCAATTTCTTGCGAAGATTCACCCAATCGCTTAATACGCTTAGAGGTATCTTGAATCTGCTCACGGATCGTATCCATCCCGTGAATGGTATTTTGCACCAATTTAGCACCGTTATTCGCAATCGATACCGATTTACCCGCAACTAGGGCAGATTCCGATGCGTTTGCAGATACCTGATCAATCGTGACAGCCATTTCATTAATCGCCGCCGATGCACCTGCAATTTCTTGCGCCTGGTGGTTAGAGGCCTCGGCTAGGTGATAAGCTGTTTGCTGTGTACCTTGCGCCGCATGAGAAACCTGTACAGCAGTAGAGTTAATACGCGAAACCAACTGCCTGAGCTGGTCAATAGTAAAGTTAATGGAGTCTGCAATCGCACCTGTAAAATCCTCAGATACTGTCGCTGAGATTGTTAAATCACCGTCGGCAAGATCGATTAGCTCATCCAACAGCCTCAAGATGGCTTCCTGTGTCCTCTGACTATCTTCTTGTTGCTGCTCAAGTGCAATCCCCGCATTGAATCGCTGTATTAGAACTAGGCCAAGAATAGAAGCAAGAAATCCAGAAGCCGCTATAAAAATATGAATCCATTGTGCTCCGCGATTACCCTTAAAGGTTTTTACAACGGAATCCATCTCACCCAAAGTGGCGCGCATAATACCCAAATTAGTTGAGAGCCTTTCACGGGCTTCTTTGGTCGCAAGAATTTTTTCTACCGAAGGGAAAAAGGGACGGGCAGCTGTCGCACTACCACCACCGAGGACCTGCTCATAACTAAAAAGCCGCTCCAAACCATTCAATATCTGTGGATCAGTAACAGGGCGCCTATTATCGTCACCGCGTGTCAACAACAAGTGATTTGTCTCAAACTCTTTCAGGTTTTGCTGAAAGGCGTCAATACTCTCTCTGCTCGGTGACTCTTCTTCAATAAAACGACTTAAGTTATTTGTCATTTCCTGCAGTAAAATGCCTTGCCGGCTCAATACATCAATTTGATATTTTGGTGCATTATTAGCAGCCAAGCGAGCAACTGAACTCAATACTATTTCTTCTGCTTCAATAACACCCGCTGATAGATAGGAATTCATTGAATTAACAAGGTTAATAGCAACCTCTGCATCCACTGCAATGCTGACATCACTATCAACCGCCTGCCAAGCACGCTGAACTTGAGAAAATTCAGCTGCCAACCTATTTTTCGTGTAATCACTCGATTGATCCAAAATATCTAAGGTCTCTTGGATGGTAACAAGTGTTAGGTTTAGCGGGTCAATTGCTGAAGAGTCGCCTGTTACAACATCATGCAAGAAAAACTCAGCATTAGTCGTCAGTGAGCTAATCTCACTTGCGCTCTGTATGTTACTAGCATCTTCTTGGTTGTTTTTCTGAAGCTGGAAACCAAGATAGAAGGCCAAAGATAAGAAAACCATTGCACTGATGATCAACCCTGGCAACCAAAAGCGGTTCTGAAAAATACCACTATTAAACTTCATATCATTACTCCAGCTAATAAGCGACATTAGATCGCCCATATAAATATTCTTAAAATTAGGTCAACGTTGTAATTAAAGCTCATGCAACTAAATGACTAGAGCCTTTATAACTGCTACACACTAGATACATCGATGAAATCAGTATTTTCCATCAACCCCAATGGGTGGAAAACATTCCAAACAATACCATTGGATTCAAAACTACCATCGACAAAGCTACCCATCGAATCGGGCAAGTCATCTAACAATTGAACGCTCTTTGAGGATACATCAAAATATTGCATGCCAAATACTTGGTCAACCCAGAGACCTGCATAGGTTTTATCGCGATCAATAACTAATAGCCGCTGCTGCTTTTTATTGCCTGTGAGTATCTCGCCAAAAAAAGCGGCCAAATCAAAAATAGGCAACAGGCGACCACGAACATTGGCAACACCCTTAACCCATGATTTTACACCTGGCAACTTGGTAAATGCGGGCACCTCTAACATTTCGTTAAGCTCACCCATCGAAACAACGAAATGCTTATCAAACATAGAGAAACCAACGCCACTCCATTGCGGCGTTGTATCCTCTTGTGCAGGTAACTGTTGTGCTGCATTCAAACTCTTTTGAGCTAAATCCGCTAAATTTTGAAATGCAGTTTTATATTCGGCCATTAAACAACCATTTTTTTATTATTTAACTAGCAAAATCAACCTGATAAAGCGTCAGAAACTGCCTTTAATAACTGAGTTTCTGAAACAGGTTTAACAAGATATGCACGAGCACCTTGGCGCATACCCCACACTTTATCGGTATCTTGATCCTTAGTCGATACAATCACAACCGGAATATCTTTAGTTGCATCATTACGACTTAGCTGGCGAGTCGCTTGAAAGCCATTAACACCGGGCATAACCACGTCCATTAAAATAACATCTGGTGCCGAAGCTTGAGCCATTTTCAAGCCTTCTTCGCCACTATTGGCCACTTGAACGCCATAGTTATTTTTTTCTAAAATCGTTGTTAATTTATATATTTCAGTTGGAGAATCATCAATGATGAGAACATTAACCATAATTCTTGGAGCACCTTCTAATTTCTAATAAGTAGTAATAAGCATTAGCTTATTTAATAATTTACAACGCGACTCAATAGTCACGCCATTAAGACAAATATGTTTCGATTGAACCTAACAACTCCGTTTTACTAAACGGCTTGGTAAGATACTGATCAGAACCAACGATACGGCCCTTGGCTTTGTCAAACAAACCATCTTTGCTAGACAACATGATAACAGGGGTCTTCTTAAATTCACTATTATTTTTAATCAAAGCACAAGTCTGATAGCCATCCAAACGAGGCATCATGATATCTACAAAAATTATATTGGGTCTTGTATCAGCAATTTTGGCCAGCGCATCAAAACCATCAGTTGCTGTAACCACCTCGCAACCGGCTTTAGTTAGCAAGGTTTCTGCCGTGCGTCGGATGGTTTTACTATCGTCGATTACCATCACTTTCAGGCCATCCAGAGTTACGCTCATATAACAAATATCCTCTAAGAATTATCTAATGAAGCTAATATTACTTCATTTGCTTTATTATTTTTTAAAAATTACTTGGCAATGCTTTTTACCCAGCCATAGCCAGTATTCATAATACCAGTAGAAGTTATTAGTTTTTAACACAGACGCCAGCTTTTATCTATAACGAGCGCTCATATTTTATCTATTTCTTTAACAATGAGCGCTATGCTACTCAATTAACTGATAAAACTTGCCATCTATTGTAGACTTTAACCGAAGAGTATCAACAAACTATTTAATTAAATATAGGGCTTTTAGATGAAGATCACACTTGGCGTTGTCATGGACCCAATTAGTAAAATTTCCGCCTACAAAGATACAACACTAGCGCTCTTACTAGCGGCCTCTAAAGCGGGATGGTCACTCAAGTATTTAGAGCTTGCTGATCTGTACCTAGATCAAAACATCGCGATGGGCAATATGCGTGATTTACGCGTTTTTGACGACAACGACCATTGGTTTGAGCTAGGCGAACCAAGCCAAGCGCCTCTTGGCGATCTCGACCTATTACTTATGCGCAAAGACCCGCCCTTTGACAGTGCTTTTTTGCACAGTACTTTTATCTTGGAGGCAGCTGCCAGCCAGGGCTGCCTAGTTGTTAACGACCCAAAAAGCCTGCGCGACTGCAATGAAAAGCTCTTTGCAACACAATTCCCACAATGTTGCCCGCCATTAAGAGTAAGTAATAACAGTGACCGACTACGCGAATTCCACCAACAACATCAAGATGTTATTTTTAAACCATTAGATGGTATGGGTGGCAGTGGCATCTTTCGCTGCAAGCCCGATGATCCCAACCTAGGAGTTATTTTTGAGACTCTAACGGAAAATGGTCAACAATATATTATGGCGCAAAAATTTATCCCTGATATTAAAAATGGAGACAAGCGCATTTTAGTGGTTAACGGCGAAGCAATTCCCTACGCACTTGCCCGCATTCCATCTCAAGGAGAAACCCGTGGCAATCTTGCAGCAGGCGGTACCGGTAGAGCACAGCCACTCACCGAGAGAGACCAGTGGATAGTTTCTCAAGTAGCACCAACACTCATCGAAAAAAACCTCTTCTTTGTAGGCTTAGATGTTATTGGTGACTACCTTACCGAAATTAATGTCACCAGCCCAACCTGTGCACGGGAAATTGACAAAGCCTACGATACCGACATAGGTGAAAAGCTAATGCGCGCGCTAGAGCAACAATTAACACTGAAACAACAGGCATAATCTCCACCATGTCGACATTATCAACATCCATCCCAGAAAATGCCGTATCGCATAGCGATAGACTGAGCTTTACTGTATTTTTAGCGATAGTCTTTCATGGCCTACTGATCTTTGGCATTGCCTTTGAACTGAGCAAGCCAACAGAAAGCGCCCCAAGTGTCACAGTTACATTATCGACTAGCAGCTCCTCCGAAATACCCGAAAAAGCTGATTTTGTTGCTCAGGATAATCAGTTAGGCAGTGGCACACTGAGCGAGGCCCAACAAATAACAACGAATAAGCTTTCTCCGTTTAGCAGCCAAACTATCGAAAGTGTAGATCCTCTTAATGAGCGACGCGCCACAGTGCCCAAACCGCTAGAAAACAATACCCTCACTAGTGACCGGGCGACTACACGCATCAAAAAAACAGCATCAACAACCAAACAGGCTGAAAACCAAGAGGGCCAAGACTCCCGTGATATACAAAGCCTGAGCCGTGAAATAGCCAGCCTTAACGCTAAACTAGATAAGCAACGACAACAATACGCCAAGCGCCCAAGAGAGTTAGTACTAACCGCTGTCTCTACCAAAAAAGCCAGAGATGCGGCTTACTTAAATGAATGGACACGAAAAGTCGAGCTAGTGGGTAACCAGAACTTTCCAGCCGAAGCCGTTAGAAATAAAATCACTGGCAGCCTCAGCTTACAGAGCATTATTAAGTGGGATGGCACCTTGATAGAAGCAGAAATAATAGAGTCGTCGGGTAAGCGATTACTGGACGATGCTGCACTACAAATTATTCATAGGGCAGCCCCTTTTTTACCTTTTTCGCCTGAATTACGTAAAGAGTTCGACCAAATGGCCATTATTCGAACATGGCATTTTGAAATTAATGGGCTATCAACTTCTCAATAAATTCAATAAATGCCCTTGCATCCCTAACACGCTTTTATTACTGTATTTATAAATGATTAATCAGTTGCCGCTATGTCTCATACCTCGTTAAAGAACCACTTTTTGGTGGCAATGCCAACACTTGCCGACCCGGGTTTTCATAAAAGCGTCACCTACCTTTGTGAACACCATGAAAATGGGGCAATGGGTATTATGATCAACCAACCCGTCGACCTCACCCTTAAAGAATTATTGACTCACCTTGAACTCGATATTGATGAAAGCTTGCCAGAAGGCGCTTTATTTAACGGCGGGCCCGTACAAAGAGAACGCGGTTTTATTTTGCATTCTGGAGACAGAGAGTGGGAAACAACAATTAATATAGGCGACAATATTAACTTGACGGGCTCTAAAGATATACTCGTCGATATCGCCAACAACAATGGACCAGAAAACACAATCATCGCGCTCGGTTATGCCGGCTGGGATTCAGGTCAGCTAGAGGCAGAGATTGCTGCTAATCACTGGCTAACAGTCCCCGCCGATCAAGAGATCATTTTTGAAACCAACCATGAAGAGCAATGGATAAAATCCGCCAAAAAACTAGGTGTAGACCTCAATTTAATCTCTAGCCAAATGGGTCACGCGTAGATATAAGTATGGATATGCAGGCCCCCAAAAACCCCTCACCTAACAATACACAAACCGCGCTCGCCTTCGACTTTGGCTTACGCAGCATTGGTATAGCTTATGGTCAGTCGTTAACGGGCTCGGCAACACCACTAAACCCGATTAAAGCAAAAGATGGCATTCCCGACTGGCAAGTCATTGAGAGTCTTTTTAAGGAATGGAGGCCTAACTCACTGGTAGTGGGTCTACCACTTAATATGGATGACTCAGAAAGTGAACTAAGTCGGCGTGCACGCAAGTTTGGCAACCGCTTACAGGGCCGCTTTGGTCATACATTTGGATTTACGCTTGAATTTATGGATGAGCGCCTCAGTAGTTTCGCCGCCAAACAAGATGCTAAAGAGCGCGGCCATAAAGGCGATTATAAAAAACAACCCATTGACTCTTATGCCGCACAATTAATTCTGGAGGACTGGTTTCGAAACTCTCAGGCATAATGCTCTATCATCAATATTCGACAAAGCTAGGTTTTAGCGACCCAAAAAGTTACCCTTAATTTCATCATCAGCCTCAATCGATAACTCATCGGCAACATTCGATAAGTATTCAGAGTCGGACTCCGAAGCCAACTTAATTAATAGACGCAGATCATTAGCTGAGTCGGCGTGAGCAATTGCATCTTCGTAGGTAATTTCGCCCGAGTCATAGAGCTCATACAGCGCCTGATCAAAGGTTTGCATACCTATTTCTGTGGACTTTTTCATTAGCTCTTTAAGGTCACTTACCCGTCCTTTACGGATAAGGTCAGCCGCAAGAGGAGTATTTAACAAGATCTCCATACAGGCTCGTCGCCCATTACCATCAGGAGTAGGTATGAGTTGCTGGGCCACCATTGCCTTAAGGTTTAGTGATAGATCCATCCATAATTGCTGGTGCCTATCGGCAGGGAAGAAATGCAAAATACGGTCGAGCGCTTGGTTAGCATTATTGGCATGAAGCGTACATAAACATAGGTGACCTGTCTCTGCAAAGGCGATTGCATGATCCATAGTCTCACGGCTACGTACCTCACCAATTAAGATAACGTCGGGGGCTTGTCTGAGTGTATTTTTTAGCGCGACTTCAAAGGATTCTGTATCTAGGCCAACCTCGCGCTGAGTAATAATACAGCCCTGATGTTGGTGGATAAATTCGATAGGATCCTCAATAGAAATAATATGCCCTTTACTGTTCTTATTTCTGTGCCCAACCATTGACGCCAATGAAGTTGATTTACCCGTGCCCGTCGCACCGACAAATATAATCAAACCACGCTTAGTCATTGCCAGCTCTTTAATAATCTCTGGCAAGCCAAGGCCATCGACCGTTGGAATTTTGGTCTCGATACGACGTAATACCATACCGGCAAGATTGCGCTGATAGAATGCACTACAGCGAAAACGCCCAATACCACGGGCGCTAATAGCAAAATTTAGCTCTTTGTTTTTTAAAAACTCGACGCGCTGCCCTTCATTCATAACACCCAGCACAAGTTCGCGTGATTTTTCGGGCGTTAATGGTGTGCTCATAAGGGGCATAACACGCCCGTGTAACTTGATCGATGGCGCAAGCCCCGCTGTGATAAATAAGTCCGAGGCACCTTTATCTACCATCGTTTTTAATAATCGATCAAATTCCATCACATTTCCTCAATTGTTATTCATAGCGAGACGATACATCAGGCTATGTTCAATCTTAACTTAGCGTTCAGCTATAAATAGATTTACATTAAAAGTTATCGGGTATCTTGGCTTTCTCACGTGCCACATCACGAGAAATAATATGCCTAGCAACTAGGTCACCTAAACACTGATCCATTGTCTGCATACCTATCGCACCACCGGTCTGAATAGCAGAATACATCTGTGCTACTTTATCTTCACGAATTAAGTTTCGAATAGCAGGGCTTCCACGCATAATTTCGTGCGCAGCCACTCGACCACCAGAATTCTTCTTCATTAATGTTTGTGAAACAACGGCCTCCAAGGACTCCGCCAGCATAGAGCGCACCATATCTTTTTCAGCGGCGGGGAATACATCGATAACCCGGTCAATTGTCTTAGCCGCTGAGGTTGTATGTAAAGTTCCAAGCACTAAGTGGCCTGTTTCTGCCGCCGTAAGCGCTAGGCGGATAGTTTCAAGATCACGCAGCTCACCAACAAGGATGATATCAGGGTCTTCACGTAGTGCCGAACGCAATGCCTCGGAGAAACCATGAGTATCTCGATGAACCTCGCGCTGGTTAATCAGGCACTTTTTACTTTCGTGAACAAATTCGATGGGATCTTCAATGGTCAATATATGCTCGTATTTAGAGTCGTTTAAGTAATCCACCATAGCTGCCAGTGTGGTTGATTTACCCGAACCCGTGGGCCCCGTAACGAGCACTAAACCACGCGGCACAGAAACAATATCGCGAAAAACTTGACCAAGCCCTAGGTCTTCCATCGTCAATACTTTTGAAGGAATAGTACGAAATACCGCCGCTGCACCACGGTTTTGGTTAAAGGCATTAACCCTAAAGCGTGCAACACCTGGCACCTCAAAGGAAAAATCTGTTTCGTAAAACTCTTCGTAATCTTTGCGTTGCTTATCGTTCATGATTTCATAAATAAGCGCATGCACTGCTTTATGATCCATTGCTGGCAAATTAATGCGGCGTATATCACCATCGATACGAATCATCGGCGGTAAACCACCAGAAATATGTAAATCTGATGCACCTTGTTTGGCGCTAAAGGCGAGTAGTTCGGTAATATCCATAGTTAATATCTTAGTATTATTAATCGTTATTTAAATAATTGCTTTACAGTAAAGAGTTAACGGTAATGAGAGTATCGAGTCTTTAGCAAATATTCACGTGTTTTTTTATTTAACAATATACAAACTATAGCGTTTATTGAAGCCTTAAAACCAAGCTCCTACAAATAAATTAAGTTTCTGTGGGCTATTTGACCCAAAATAGGCGAAAATTATCATTTTAAATACACTTTACAGAAAATTAACGTCTTATCGATAAACAGCGGTTTACTCTCTCTGTTTATAACACTGTATTTATAACATTATGAATCTAAACAAAGATCAGTTAAGAGATAACATTCACTCAATCCAAAACGCTATTGCCCAGATGGCAACTAAGCACCACCGTCAATCTGACCAAATATGCTTGTTGGCGGTGAGTAAAAAAAAGCCCGCCGAACAAATAAGAATAGCATTTGACCTTGGGCAAAAAGCCTTTGGCGAAAATTACCTACAGGAAGCTCTCGATAAACAACAGCAACTACTCGATCTCGATATCGACTGGCATTTTATTGGCCCCATACAATCCAATAAAACCCGCGATATCAGTGCAAACTTTAGCTGGGTACATAGCGTTGATCGTGTAAAAATAGCAAAGCGACTCAACGACCAGCGCCCAGCTCATCTGCCACCGCTCAATATCTGCTTGCAAGTTAATATCGATAACGAACCCAGCAAGTCTGGCATTGCACCTGAAAAAATCATGGAATTAACAGAAAGCATTATGGCTCTACCCAGGCTAAAGCTACGCGGCTTAATGGCAATTCCAGCACCGAAAGAATCATTTGAAGAACAATTTAAGACTTTTAAGCGCGTCCACGATATCATGAAAAAGACTCCCGAAATGGACACCCTATCCATGGGTATGTCGGGTGATATGGACGCAGCCATTGCAGCAGGTTCGACGATGGTCCGTGTTGGCACAGCTATTTTCGGGTCGAGGAAAAGCTCATCAAAGGTATAAAAAAGCGCTAAACTATAGATAAACTACAGCTAAACCATAAAAATACTGATGGCAGTTCGCCTTGTAAAAATAACTTAACCCACCATCTATCAAAAAATAGAAAACAACAAAAGAAAGGATCTTATGCAAACGATTACTTTTATTGGCTCGGGAAACATGTCAACGAGCATTATTGGCGGGCTTATTAGCGAAGGTTACCAAGCTCATGCAATAACGGCTTGCGACCCCGATGAGACCGTACTTAAAAACATTGGCGAACAGTTCGGCATCAATACCAGCACAGAAAATGCTAAATCAGTTGCCAATGCTAATATTGTCGTGCTTGCCACTAAACCGCAGGTGCTAAAAGAAGTTGCTCTCGATCTTGCATTGAGCATCAGCAATAACCCTAACAAACCTATAGTTATCTCTATTGCGGCAGGTATTAATGGAAGCCTGCTCAGCCAATGGCTGGGTAGCCGGACAGCCATAGTTCGCTGCATGCCCAATACCCCATCACTAGTACAAGAGGGTGCTACTGGCCTCTATGCTAATGAACACGTCTCTGACCAGCAAAAAGAATCCGCAGAACAGTTAATGCGTGCAATTGGCAGCGTCACATGGCTTGAGTCAGAAGAGTTAATCGATGCCGTGACTGCCGTCTCAGGCAGTGGGCCCGCTTACTTCTTTCTCTTAATGGAGTCTATGATAGATGCAGGCATTAAACAGGGCTTAACCCTCGATCAAGCGAGCAAACTAACACTACAAACTGCCTTGGGCGCGGCAAAGCTCGCTCAGAAAAGCGATGTTAGGGTGAGTGAGTTACGCAGGCGTGTCACCTCTCCAGGAGGAACGACAGAACAAGCTATACTCTCATTCGAAGAGGCGGGTTTTCGCACTATAGTCGACAATGCACTGATTGCTTGCGCCGAACGCTCCAAATCAATGGGCGAGGAATTTGGCGAATAAGCGAATGAAACAAGATTAAACCTGTCAGAAAGATGAAATCTGGCAACGAGTCTCTATTATTAACCATAGAGAATTAACTTTTTATTGGTAATGAGCTTTTATGGATAAGTTGACACAAATTGCAGTGCTATTAATTCACTTTTTCTTTTATACCTATATCCTCATTGTAGCATTGCGCTTTTTATTACAAATAGTACGCGCAGATTTTTACAACCCTCTCTCGCAGTTCATTGTTAAAGCGACAAACCCCGTGCTTATACCTCTGCGAAAAGTGATTCCAGGGCTTTTTGGCATTGATATCGCCAGCATCATACTTGCACTACTGCTACAAATGATAGCACTACAGTTATTATTTTTACTGAAAGTCGGAGGCATGTATCCAATTTTGCCGCTCATCTTCGACTCTGTCCTACAGCTCATTGGCTTGGCGCTTAATATCTATTTTTGGTCGTTTATTATTATGGTCGTCATCAGCTGGGTGGCACCGCACACCCATAATCCAGCTATTTCTATTATTCAAAGCATAACAGATCCAGTACTGCGCCCAATACGCAAAGTATTACCTCCTATGGGCGGTCTCGATTTTTCTATCATGGCTGCTCTTTTATGTATCCTTATCCTTCAAATATTACTGCCTTCAACAATTGTCGTGCTTAGATAGATAATTATTATGCAATAGGATAAACGTAAGGGGCTTGCGATAAGCGCCTTGCACACTTAGACTGCATCTTCATTTAATAATTACCCCTTCAAAGGTAAAGAACCCTACAGCAAAGAATAAATAATGGATGCATTTCCTAAAGGCAGCGTTGGTCTGGTTCAGGCTAAAACTCAACACTTTGATACCCCTCTTCCATTAGCTAATGGCAGGGTACTTTCAGAGTACGACATTATTTATGAGACCTATGGCGAGCTCAACAGTGATAAGAGCAATGCCATATTGATTTGCCATGCGCTATCGGGCGACCATCACGCTGCCGGCTATTATAGCGAAGACGAAAAGCGACCTGGTTGGTGGGATCACTACATTGGTCCTGGCAAAGCCATCGATACCAACCATTTTTTTGTGCTCTCGCTCAATAATATCGGTGGTTGCAATGGCTCAACAGGTCCCCTAAGCATCAACCCTGAAACGCAAACGCCATGGGGGGCAGACTTCCCCACGCTACGCGTTCGCGACTGGGTAGAGACGCAAAAGCGCTTAGCCGATCTACTAGGTATTGGGCAGTGGGCAGCCATTGTTGGAGGCAGCCTAGGTGGCATGCAAGCCATGCGCTGGGCTTTAGAATACCCCGATCGCGTTAAAAATTGCGTTGCTATCGCCTCTGCGCTTAAATTAACCGCACAAAATATCGCCTTTAACGAAACCGCCCGCCAAGCCATTATGGCCGACCCAAACTTTCTTGATGGAAAGTATAACGAGCACAACACCATTCCTAAAAATGGGCTTGCCGTTGCACGCATGATTGGACATATTACCTATTTATCGGGTGATGGCATGGGTGAAAAATTTGGGCGAGAGCTACGCTCGGGTAGCTTCTCCCTCGGATGCGATGACCCGTTAGAATTTGAGATCGAAAGTTATCTACGCTATCAAGGCGCTAAATTTTCGACCCAGTTCGATGCCAACACCTATATATTGATGACACGCGCACTCGATTATTTCGATCTCGCACGTGAATATAATCATAATGCTGTAGAGGCATTTAGCCATGCAACGTGTAAGTTTTTGGTCATCTCATTTACAACCGATTGGCGATTTTCACCCGAGCGCTCAAAAGAAATTGTACAGGCATTACTGCATGCAAAAAAATCCATCACCTATGCGGAGATAGAATCCAGTTATGGCCACGATGCATTCTTAGTCCCCAACAAACGCTACAACGACGTCTTTAGTGGCTTTATGGCGGGTATTGCTCATGATATTAAAAGAGGGGAAATCTAATGCGTATTGACCTAGATATTATTCCGTCTTATATCAAAGACAACCAAGATATACTGGATTTGGGCTGCGGTGATGGCACTTTGTTAAAGCTGTTACGTGATGAAAAAAATAGTAATGGTATCGGTCTTGAAAACGATCACGACAAAATCACAGAATGCATCGAAAAAAGTATTGCCGTGGTTGAATTCGACTTGAATAAAGGCCTACAACAATTTGATAGCAACAGCTACGACATTGTTATTATGACACTCGCCCTACAAGCAATGGAGCGACCAGACCACGTACTCGATGAAATGCTGCGAATAGGTAAAGAGTGTATTATTACCTTTCCAAATTTTGGGCATTGGCGCGCACGCCTACATTTAATGCTACATGGCAAAATGCCAGTCTCTGACCTGTTACCTTACCAATGGTATGACACACCGAATATTCATTTTTGTACCGTAAAAGATTTTGAATCTTTATGTGTCGAAAAAAATATTTCTATCATCCACAAAGACATGGTGTCCGAAAAAAACGTGAGCTCTTTTTTATGTAAGCTCCACCCAAATTTATTTAGTGAAACTGCCATTTATCATTTAACGCGAAACTAATATGCCATTATTCCTTTCAATAAAGAGTAGCCTAATAAGATTGATATGTCTTGCTGTATGCGGAATTTTCTATAGCACTATATCTCTCAATAGTTATGCTCAAAAAAACACATCCTACGAATTAGAAAACCATATCGTTTATTACAATGTATTCAATAGTACAATCATTCCTGCCGATGTTGCTAAAATTCACAAGCTAGTACGTGCACGAGATCAAGTTTACGTTAACGTTGCATTGGTGAAAAAAAGTGGCGGTAATGGCATAGCTGCAAAAATGTCGGGCGTTCATCGCAACTTAATACAACAAAAGTTTGATTTAGAATTTATTGAGATTAAAGAGCCAACGGCAACCTACTATTTAGCCCCCATTCGATTTAATAACGAAGAAATATTACATATTGATATTTCAGTAGAATCCCTTGATCAAACAGATTCTGGTTCATTTACTATTACCAAAAAACTCTATCAAGATTAATTTAATAGATAACTTATGCCCGCCAATCTGTTACCCTCAAAAATCGTATTAGCCAGTAATAATGCAGGAAAGTTACGCGAATTTAGCCAGCTATTTTCGGAGACTGAAATCAACATTATTCCTCAAAGCCAATTTAATGTAAAAGATGCTATCGAAGATGGCTTAAGCTTTGTCGAAAATGCCATTATTAAAGCAAGGCATGCGGCAAAAATAACGCAACACCCAGCCATTGCCGATGATTCTGGTATAGAGATAGACGCACTCAACGGTGAGCCTGGCATTTACTCTGCGAGATTTTGTGGCGAACACGGTAATGACAAAGGCCACAATCAATTAGTACTACAAAAAATGAAAAACATACCTCATGAGCAACGCAGTGCACGGTTTCAATGCGTACTCGCCTACCTTCGCCACGAGAATGATCCTACACCATTGATTTGCCAGGCAAGCTGGGAGGGGTTTATATTACCCGGGGAGTCCGGTAGCAATGGGTTTGGTTATGACCCTTTATTTTATGTCCCAGAGCATCAATGCTCATCGGCAGAGCTTAGCAAAGCGTTAAAAAATAAAATTAGCCACCGCGGTAAAGCACTACAAATTTTGCTTGCGACATTGCAAGAAAAATACCCAGCGTCTTTTCATTAGCTGACTATTGATGAATACGCCGCCTTTACAACTACCGCCACTCTCGCTATATGTGCATATTCCTTGGTGTATTAAAAAATGTCCTTACTGTGATTTTAATTCCCATACAAGCAATGCCATCCCTGAAGACGCCTATATCAACCGACTACTACAAGACCTTCAGCAAGATAGCCACTGGGTAGCGGGGCGCAAGTTACACAGTATTTTTTTTGGTGGTGGCACACCCAGTTTATTTTCACCAAAATCTATTGAAAGAATTATTACGAGCGCCGAAAAACTTATTGGCTTTGAAGAGAATATCGAGATAACACTTGAAGCAAACCCAGGTACCTTTGAGCAAGAAAAATTCACCGGTTTTTTTCAAGCAGGTGCTAATCGCTTATCAATTGGTATACAAAGCTTTAAGGCCTCGCATTTAAAACGACTGGGTCGTATTCACTCAAGCAGCGAGGCGATAGGCTCTATCGAAATAGCCAATAAGGCAGGCTTTGATAATATCAATATTGATTTAATGCATGGGCTTTCACAGCAAACAGTACCAGAGGCAAGCGATGATATTCGCCAAGCAATTAGCTTAGGCCCACAACATATATCTTGGTATCAATTAACTATCGAGCCTAATACCGTTTTTTATAGGCAACCACCCCCATTACCTGTTGATGACATTTTGGCTGACATCCAAGACGAAGGCATGAGCCTATTAAAACGAAATGGTTATCATCAATATGAAGTCTCTGCTTTTTCTAAAGAAAAAAAACAATCAGCCCACAATAAAAATTATTGGTCATTTGGCGACTACATTGGTATTGGGGCAGGTGCTCATGGCAAGTTTACGGACACCCAAAACCATCAAATTTTACGCAGGCAAAAAACACGCAAGCCAGAGGATTACCTAAACACTTCTGCTAACGACTCGGGGGATGATGGCCTTATTAAAGCGCCTTCTTATAAACAGACTATCACTGAAACAGCTGAACTACCTTTAGAGTTTTTAATGAATGCGCTACGTTTAAATGATGGCGTGCCTAAAACTTTTTTTGAGTATTACACGGGTTTACCACTCGCTGTATTAGAACAACAATTAAACCCTTTAATTAAGCAGGGCTTAATCGAGCCACTCGATACACAAATCAAAACAACAGTGCTAGGCCAACGCTTTTTAAATACGATTCTTACGCAATTGCTTACCTAAACCCCACCCTAAAAATAAGCAACCATGTTATGGTTAACTCTCAACGTAAAGACAGCTCTAAAAAATTATAAGGAATAACAATGGCTAAGCACTTTATCTACGTTTGTTTGGCGCTCACAGCCTTTGCGGCCAATTCTATTCTGTGTCGTTATGGCCTTGCGGCAGGCTGGATTGACCCTGCAAGCTTTACTTTTATTCGGCTACTTTCTGGTGCTATTACTTTAATTATTTTGTGCGTAATTAGCTTTAAAAAAGATCTTAAGAAAATGGCAGCACCTAAAAAGCAACACTGGTTAGGCGCAAGCTTTTTACTGCTTTATGCCGTCACTTTTTCCTTTGCTTACATCTCACTAGACACTGCAACGGGCGCCCTGATTCTATTTGGCACAGTACAGCTACTAATGATCAGCACCTCTTTAATCAAAGGCCAAAAACTCAGCTCCATGGAATGGCTGGGATTTACGCTTGCCTGTATTGGTTTTTTAATTTTAACCTTGCCTCACGTCACTCAACCCTCTTGGTCTGGGCTGGTTTTGATGATTATTGCAGGCATCGGTTGGGGGCTTTATACCTTAAACGGCAAAGGCAGCAAACAGCCCTTAATGGATACCGGGCTTAACTTTACTATTGCGACTGTTCCGGCGATATTACTGTTTTTATTTTTTACCGAGCTTCACATTACTACAGCAGGTGTATTAGTTGCTATTACATCGGGCGCATTAGCATCGGGCATTGGCTACGCCATTTGGTATGCGGCACTGCCACATTTGACCACCACTCAAGCGGCAACCTCTCAATTGCTAGTACCCATTATTGCAGGGGTCGGTGGGGTATTGTTACTCGCGGAGTCATTAAGTCTATCGCTGATTATTGCTGCATTTTTAGTGCTAGGAGGGGTTTATTTGGTGATTAATGTGAAGGCAAAGGCCTAAAGATATTCACACCCATAAACTAGGCCCTGCCGTTATAGCTCCCTACTAATTCCAGTACTGCGCAATAACTTGGCTATTCCTTAATTCAACCGTTATACTGCACGCTTAACAGGTTGAATTCATTATGAAAAAAGTAATTGTTATCATTTTTACAAGTCTTATTGTACTGTCTGGTTGTGGCCAGATCGGCCCTCTTTACCTGCCCGAAAAAAATTCCTCGGACAAAAAAGACTCTGCATCTATCGACAAGCAGAAAGTAACGACTCAATCTAAAAAATCCAGCTAATAACTGCCATCGTTAAATTCCTATGACTGACTTCCACTATCAACAGGGCCAACTGTTCTGTGAGCAGGTTTCCCTTAACCAAATTGCCAAGCAATTTGGTACCCCTGCCTATGTCTATAGCCGGGCTGCCTTTACACGCCATTTTTTAGAGTACCAGCAGGCCCTTGGTGATCATCCTGGTATGATTTGCTATGCCGTTAAAGCTAACTCTAATATTGCTATTCTTAATGTGCTTGCAAAGCTTGGAGCAGGTTTTGATATCGTATCAATAGGGGAGCTCGAGCGTGTATTGGCAGCGGGCGGCGACCCAAAACGCATTGTATTTTCAGGTGTTGCCAAAACAGCAACCGAAATGAGGCGCGCTCTAGAGGCAGGGGTTTACTGCTTTAATGTTGAGTCAAGCCCAGAACTTGAGCGCCTTAACGACGTTGCCAAATCGATGGGTACAAGCGCTCATGTCTCTTTACGTGTTAACCCCGATGTCGATGCACAAACTCACCCCTATATCTCAACGGGCCTAAAAGAGAATAAGTTTGGTATCGACATTGAAGAGGCTATTAATGTTTATCAGCAAGCTGCAAGCCTATCCAACTTGCACATTAAAGGCGTTGATTGCCATATTGGTTCACAACTAACCTCAATCGACCCCTTTTTAGATGCCCTCGATCGCGTGCTACGGCTCATTGACCGCCTTGCTGACTTAGGCATTAATATCGAGCACTTAGATTTGGGCGGTGGCCTAGGTGTGACCTATGACGATGAGCAACCACCCGCTATTGTAGATTACTTAAACGAAATTAAAGTACGCATTGGCGGCAGGGCAGTCTCACTAGCACTAGAGCCTGGTCGCTCAATTGCAGCTAATGCCGGGGTATTACTCACTACCGTTGAGTACTTAAAACCCACTCGCCACAAAAATTTTGCAATTATAGATGCAGGCATGAACGATAATATTCGCCCATCGCTCTATCAAGCGTGGCAACGTGCCTTACCCCTAAACGAACAAGCAAGTGTTGAAGCCCTAAGCTGGGATTTAGTCGGCCCTGTCTGCGAAACAGGTGATTTTTTAGCCAAAGATCGACTTTTAGCACTAGAGGCGGGAGATCGTATTGCGATCATGTCAGCAGGCGCGTATGGTTTTACTATGAGCTCTAATTACAATAGCCGTCCTCGACCAATCGAGTTACTGGTCGATGGCGACCAAACACATGTTATTCGAGAGCGCGAGACTATTGATGATCTTTTGCGTGGTGAAAAAATTCTCGATTAATATTTTTTAATAGATTACACACTATGCGACTTCGCTTTACAAAAATGCACGGACTTGGCAACGATTTTATCGTTATCGATGCCATTAACCAGCGTGTTAACTTATCGACCAAACAAATCCAAGCCTTGTCTGATCGTCGCTTCGGGATAGGCTGCGATCAACTATTAATTGTCGAAGCCCCCAAAAACCCCGATGCAGACTTCTACTATCGTATTTTTAACTATGATGGCTCCGAGGTCGAAAACTGCGGCAATGGCGCACGTTGTTTTGCTAAATTTGTACGGGATAGACAACTAACTGGCAAATCAACCATTGTCGTCGATACACTCTGTGGGCGTATGAGTTTAGCGGTACAAAACAATAACCTAGTCACGGTAGATATGGGTGTACCCGTACTTAACCCTAGCGATATCCCCTATATTGCGAACGGGCGTCAAACAACATACCCGCTCAAACTATCCAATGACATTATCTACATCAGTGCAATTTCCATGGGCAACCCCCATGCTGTCACTTTAGTTGATGATGTCGAGACAGCGCTGGTCGAGACCCAAGGCCCTGAGATAGAGGCCCATAGTGACTTCCCCAATAAGGTCAATGCAGGCTTTATGGCGGTTAAGTCTCGAAAAGAAATAGACCTACGAGTTTATGAGCGTGGTGTTGGCGAAACTCTCGCCTGTGGAACCGGCGCTTGTGCCGCTGTGGTTGCTGGACGCTTGCAAAAACAACTCGACAGTAAAGTTGTGGTTAATTTACCCGGCGGCGCATTAACGATAGAGTGGGCAGGTGAGGGGCATTCCGTTATGATGAGTGGACCTGCAACTTCGGTGTTTCATGGGCAAGTAACAATAAACAGCCACTGATAATAACGATAAATAAAAATTAAATAGCATGTATAACTATGACACAGCCAAGTGAACCTTCAAATATACCTGTACTTACCGCATTGACCGACGAGCAAGTCAGTGAGTATCTACTATCGCATCCCGATTTTTGGAATGACAAGCTTGAACTATTAGCCAAAATCAAATTACCCCATGATGCTGGTGGCCAGACAGTCTCGTTGGTTGAACGACAAGTCGCTGTTTTACGCAAACGCAATGTCGAAGTACGCCACAGACTCAACCAGCTTATCGAAAACGCTCGCAAAAATGATGTGCTTTTTGAAAAGACAAAACGCCTGACATTAAACTTGCTAAACACCCAACAATTAGATGACTGCCTTGATGCGCTTTTTTTTGGGCTCCAACATGAATTTGATATTCACTTTTCACAGGTGCTTATTATTTCAGAAATGGCTCAAAATATTTCGGTGCCCGCTAACAGACAAGCACGCCTTGTTGAGCAGAGTCAAATTGATGAATATCTACCTAGAATTATAAAAAATCGACGGGCAATTTGCGGGCAGCTTGATAAGAATGAAAAAGAGTTTATCTTTGGCTCGAAAGCGAGTGAGATTGGATCAACGGCCATTGCACCACTGTATTTTGAAAACCAAACGATCGGTGCTATTGCTATCGCAAATAAAGACCCCGACTTTTATCGCTCCAGTATGAATACTTTATTCTTAAACTATATCGCCGATATATTAAGTCGACTATTGCTTACTCATCTAAAAAAATAATTGGTTAAGTGTCCGTAAGTCGTTGAAGGAAATAACGTTGAACTATAAAAATAAAACGCTATGTAAAATAAGAACAATTACCACTTTTCTATCCTTAACCCCCAATAAAAATGACTGGCAGCAAGAAATACTTGAAGCCTCTACCTTTTGTACAACGCTTTTAAAGGAATTTGAAAAAAACAATTACACCGTCCAGTCAATTCGCATCGTGACCAACGCCTGTGGCGAATATCTCAATACTAGCAACATTGATACAGCACGGGAGGACTTAACTTTTCTCACTCAGTTATTGGATACGATAGCGTCAAGTAATATACGTATTCGGTTTGCTATTGGTGAGGCTAAAACACAAAAAGAAATTCAATTGCTACCACAGCTAATCAAAGAATTTGGTGATCTATGTAATGCCTGTGTCAATGTAGAGCCCGATGAATTTGGTATCTTAAATAATGACATTATTGATCTTGCTGCAAACGCAGTTAAAGAAATCAGCAATATTACAGAACGCGGAGAGGGTAATTTTAATTTTACCGTTAACTTTAATTGCAAACCGCTTATTCCCTATTTTCCTGCCAGTTACCACCAAAGTGAATTGGGTAAGCAATTTGTTATTGGTTTAGAAACACCTGACTTATTACTCAATGCACTTCAAAATATTAACGAGCGCCTTAGCAGTAAAAATCATAATGAAAAATATAATGCTTACTATCAGGCCATGTGTACCGCACTCAATTATCACACAGCTAAAATTAATCATATTATTGAAAACATCCCCGCTGACTCATCCTTTAGGTTTGCTGGAATAGATAGCTCCGCTGCACCATCGAAAAATTGCACTAGCATGACAAGCATTTACGAAGCAATGGGCGTTGAGTATTTTGGTGCATCGGGTACTGTCGAAGCCTCATCACTGTTAACTCGTGTATTTAAGTCCGTCAAAAATATTGAGCTAGTTGGATTCTCTGGTTTAATGCTTGCCTTAACAGAAGATACTGGCCTAGCACAGGGTAGTATGGACGCACACTTTGATATTCGATCACTATTAACCTATAGCGCAGTTTGCGGCATTGGCTTAGATACGGTACCAATTCCTGGTGATACACCATTAGATAAAATAGCCGCATTAATGAGAGATACCGGGACTATGGCTTATCGACTGAACAAACCTTTAACAGTACGTGTTTTTCCAGTCCCCGGGTTAAAAGCAGGCGATTTAACCCGCTTTGAGAGTGATGACTTATGTAATTGCGCCGTCTTGGCCGTGCCTTAATCTTGTAATATTTTTTGCCGGAACTCCCAGCCATAAAAAACGCTTAACTCCGAGCTTTTAGCAAAAAGTTAAGCGTTTATAGCGTATACGCTTGTTTTAGATTGGCTGGCTACCATAATTGCTGGTTGGCTTTTGGGGAGGATCAGCCATTACATTTTGACCAATCAGATTAATACACCCACCGGAATCTAAAAATGCCTCAATCTGTGCATTTAGCGCATCGCGCTCTGCTTGCTTACGTGCTGTTGCCGACTCCACCGCATCCATAGTGGCATTGATATCAACAACGTTGTCACTAAGAGTAGTTTCTTCTGTCATATTTAACCCCATAATCTGCAATTCAAACAATAGCTAACTAGTTATAGTCTATATAACGGCAGCAGGAGAGATAATTAAAGTTTATTTTTAGTTTTTTTTGTTATCGGCAGAAGAAAACTAGATACCTTAAGTAATAAGGTCAAAAGTAAGTAGACATTGGAATATATTAAAATGATATAGCTCTATGAGGGTTTGTGCTTAGAATAAACAACAGCTCCCATAGAGCTAATTTTATCAATAGATGGGATTTAAACGGCGTCTGGCCCTGTTTCACCAGTACGGATGCGAATAATATCGCTCACGTCGGTAACAAAAATCTTACCGTCGCCAATTTTACCCGTATGGGCTGCCTTAGTAATAGCTTCTACCGCTTGGTCAACCATCGTATCGTCAATAACTAACTCTAGTTTGACCTTAGGTAGAAAATCAACAACATATTCAGCGCCACGATAGAGCTCTGTATGGCCTTTTTGACGGCCAAAGCCTTTCACTTCTGTCACGGTCATACCTTGTACACCAACATCAGATAGCCCTGTGCGAACATCGTCTAGTTTAAAAGGTTTAATAACGGCTGTAACAAGCTTCATAGGGGGTTCCTTTGTTCTTTTATATTATATGAATCACTAGTTATGAGCATAACAGCAATCGTAAATAATGCCCATAGCTGTCGAGACTACAAAGTAAAGCGCCAATAAAAAAGGCTCAATGAAACAAAGAGCCTTTTGCGGATAATACTATTGTATTTATAACTACTTACTTGAAAACTCTGGGTAAGCTTCCATACCACACTCAGAGATATCAACACCGTCGAATTCTTCTTCTTCGCTAACACGAATGCCCATGATTGCCTTGATAACTAACCAAACAATGATACTCGTTACAAATACCCAGACAAAGATAGTCAGTAGACCAACAATTTGACCAGAGAAGCTAGCTTCACCAAAGATTGCTACTGCAAGGACACCAAATATACCGACAGTACCGTGTACAGAGATAGCACCAACTGGATCATCGATCTTCATTTTATCGAGAGCAAGAATACTAAAGACGACCAAGGTACCACCGATAGCACCAATGATTGTTGAGACAAATGCAGACTGTGAGGCAGGATCAGCGGTAATCGCAACTAGACCTGCTAACGCACCGTTAAGTGCCATGGTTAAATCCGCTTTACCAAAGATAATACGGGCAACAATTAGTGCCGCAATCAAACCACCTGAGGCAGCAGCGTTAGTATTCATAAACACGTTGGCAACTTCGTTAGAAACAGCAATGCCACCTAGCTTAAGAGTAGAACCACCGTTAAAGCCAAACCAACCCATCCACAGGATGAATGTACCTAAAGTGGCTAGCGGTAAGTTAGCACCAGGAATCGCATTGACTTGACCGTTTGCGCCGTATTTACCTTTACGTGGACCAAGGATTAACACACCGGCAAGAGCAGCAGCAGCACCGGCCATATGGACAATACCAGAGCCCGCATAGTCACTGTAATCTAGCTCAAAAAGACCAAATACAGAATCGCCATTCCACGTCCAGCTGCCTTCCATAGGATAGATGAAACCGGTCATTACAACAGCAAAGACCAAAAACGCCCAAAGCTTCATACGCTCAGCAACTGCACCCGATACAATCGACATCGCTGTTGCAACGAAGACAACTTGGAAGAAGAAGTCAGAAGCACCAGAATATACAGAATCACCATCAAAGCCATTCTCAGCAGAGGCCGCTAGTGCACCAGCAACGTCAATACCGCCCGTTGTTTCAACACCTGATAAGAAGAAGCCGCCGTCGTACATAAGTTCATAACCGCAAATCATGTACATGGTGCAGGCAATCGCAAATAGCGCAACATTTTTTGTTAAGATCTCGGTTGTATTTTTAGCGCGAACAAGCCCCGCCTCTAGCATGGCAAAACCTGCTGCCATCCACATAACCAGTGCGCCACAAATTAGAAAATAAAAGGTATCTAAGGCGTACTGTAACTCAAAAATTTGGTTTTCCATTTCTACTCTCCAAATGGTTACATTGTGTTAATTAAAAACTATTATTAGTATTGTGTTGTTGTCTATTAAATTGCGTCGTCGCCGGTCTCACCGGTACGAATACGAATCACTTGCTCAAGGCTCTTAACAAAAATCTTGCCGTCACCAATTTTTCCGCTGTGTGCAGCTTTAGTAATAGCTTCTAAAACACTATCAACTTGATCATCACTCACTGCGACTTCTAATTTAGTTTTTGGTAGAAAGTCCACCACATATTCAGCACCACGATATAACTCTGTGTGGCCCTTTTGACGACCAAAGCCCTTTACCTCGGTCACTGTTACACCTTGAACACCAATGTCAGATAGCGCTTCTCGCACGGTATCTAACTTAAAGGGTTTAATAATTGCTGTTACTAGCTTCATAAATTTGCCTCCCGAAAACGTTAATGAACACTCCATCGCTTTTTTAAGTATTTTTTGTCATCGTTGACCAAGTAAGCCAACTCAACTGAGTATTCCTTATCTTTTAAGCTCTTTTCATTGGCCCTTTAGAACTCAACGAATGGACACTTGATAGCAAGGCCTATACCAAATTTAAAAAATCCTTATAAAACAATTGCTTAACTATCAATTTATTTAAAAGCGCTGATCAAAAATTAAGTAACAGGAAGTATTGCACCAAATTGGTGCTATATTTAAGTTTCGCACCAAAGCGAAGCTACTTTTTGGTGCATGGAAGGAGGTAGAAGGGATGAACAACAATAAAGTATGGAATATCAGTCGATATTTTTAATAGTGTAAGGGGAGTATTATCAGGTTTGCTGCTTACTTTTCTATGTCGCCACTTTGGTCAATAGTGGCTTCTAGCTCTGCAAAACGTGACTCTAAACTCTGCAATAACTCGCGAGTACGTAATAGAACTGCAGTCTGGGCATCAAATTCATCCCGTGGGACCAAATCGACATGGCGTAATGAGGAGGCAATAACGGCCTTTAATTGTGAACGACTAGCCTCGCTGAGCGAATCGGTAAATTCACCATCAAAACGGGACATTATTTCATCTAATACACGGCTTATCACTATAATCACCAATAAATGATTCTAAAAGTATCATAAATAACACAAAAGGTTTAATGCAATGCTAATTTGCAGTAAGCTTTATATCATAACATTACCTAGCCAACATAAGGGTTAGCTTATCATTAGTGACAAAGGAAATGACCATGAGCAAAACTATCAATGCAAACACCTTCTTTGGAATAAAACGACCCATCATTCAAGCGCCCATGGCAGGGGTACAAGATAGCGAGCTCACAATTGCTGTTTCTAATGCAGGTGGCTTAGGCTCACTACCCTGTGCCATGTTAAGCAAAGAACAAATACACGATGAGCTCATAAATATCACGGGGGCAACCGCAAATCCTTTTAACCTTAACTTTTTTTGCCATCAGGCACCAACGCCTAACGCCGAGCGAGAAGCTAAATGGCGAGATGCACTCCAACCCTTTTTTACCCAATACAAACTAGCCAATAGTGACAT
This sequence comes from uncultured Pseudomonadales bacterium, assembly GCA_947488935.1. Classification (GTDB taxonomy): domain Bacteria; phylum Pseudomonadota; class Gammaproteobacteria; order Pseudomonadales; family Cellvibrionaceae; genus CANLBN01. Next base: position 620,755 of record CANLBN010000001.1, on the reverse strand, counting down.
CGGTGCCGGGTTTGCGCGTGAGCCTTTTAGCAGCGAAATCGCCGATATTATTGAGCCCTTTAAACCACCTGTATTAAGTTTTCATTTTGGCTTGCCTACACCCACATTAGTGAAGCGAATAAAAGAGTGGGGCGGCCTAATTATCGCATCTGCCACTACGGTAAAAGAAGCACTTTGGCTAGAGGCAAATGGGGCAGATGCTATTATTGCGCAGGGCCTTGAGGCTGGTGGCCATAGAGGAATGTTTTTATCAAAGGACCTAAGTACACAGGTAGGCACTTTATCGTTAATACCTCAAATAGTGAGTGCTGTTAATATACCAGTTATCGCAGCGGGCGGTTTTAGCAATGCAAAAGCAGTTAGTGCAGCGCTTTCATTTGGGGCAATTGCGGTGCAGTTAGGCACGACTTACTTATTATGTAATGAAACAAAAACCTCTAGCCTGCATAGGGCTGCAATTAAAAGCGAAGGCTCGCAACACACAGCCATTACTAACGTATTTTCTGGCAGACCAGCACGCAGTATTGTTAATCGACTTGTTCGCGAAGTAGGCCCAATAAGCACAGAAACACCTGAGTTCCCATTGGCTGCAACGGCTGTTGGTGCACTCAAGCAAGTAGCCGAGGCCAATAACTCTAGCGACTTTTCATCACTTTGGTGCGGACAAAATGCAACGGGCTGCAAAGAAATATCAGCAGCCGAACTCACTCTCGAACTGACACCTGAAGGCTATTAGTATGCCCAAGGAATATTAAATGAAAAATAGCCAGTGGCTGGCTGAAAAAGTGTTACGAGGCAACGTTATTAGTTTACACCCTCTGAAAAGAGAGCATTCTCAGGCACTGATTCAAGCGGCATCCGATGGGGAGCTATGGGATTTATGGTACACCTCGATCCCTAGTAAAAAGTCTATCAATAGCTATATTGAAGTAGCATTGTCTGACCAAGAGAGAGGCACCGCCTTACCATTTGTTGTTGTCGATAATTCAACGCAAGAAATTATTGGATCGACACGTTTTTGCAACGCCGATGCCGTTAACCAGCGTCTTGAAATAGGCTACACTTGGTATGCTGAGCGTTATCAAAGAACGCCTGTAAATACCGAGTGTAAATATCTTTTGTTGAATTATGCCTTTGAACAGCTCTCAGCAATCGCTATAGAGTTTCGCACTCACTGGCACAATCACGCATCCCGTAATGCCATTAGTCGTTTAGGGGCAAAACAAGATGGCGTGCTGAGAAATCATAAAAAATTAGCCAACGGTAGCTATAGAGACACTGTGGTTTTTTCGATTATAGATAATGAGTGGCCAGCGGTTAAAGCAAACCTCAGTTTTAAAATGCAGGACTACCCTTCATAAGTATACTGAGCCATCAATACGCAAAAAAAAGCCGATCATTAATGATCGGCTTTTTTGTTAGCTATCAGTTTTTATTGACAGCTAAAGACTAACCACGTGTCCAGTTATGGAATTTCTCAAGCCAAGCCAAGGTTTTTTCAGACACATTCTTGCGCTTCCACTCGCCAGCTACAAACTTATTCGCCTCGCTCATGGTTGGGTAAATATGGATAGTACCTAGGATTTTATTCAAGCCAATATTGTGTTTCATGGCAGAGACATACTCAGTAATTAGCTCACCTCCATGGGCGCCAACAATCGTACAGCCTAAAATCTTATCCCTACCTTTTACAGTCAGTACTTTAACAAAGCCTTTGGCCTCGTTATCGGCAATGGCACGATCTAGGTCATCGATACCGTACTTGGTAACATCGTATTCAATACCTTTTTCTTTAGCCTCAGCTTCGCTCAGCCCTACACGCGCAACCTCTGGGTCACTAAAGGTAGCCCAAGGGATAACACGATAATCTACTTTGAATTTTTTAAACTTGCCAAACAATGCATTAACACTGGCATACCATGCTTGGTGCGCTGCCGTGTGAGTAAATTGATAAGGACCAGCAACATCACCGCAAGCATAAATATTGGGGAATTTTGTACGTAAGTACTCATCCACCATAATCGTTCCTGGGCGTACTGTCTCGATACCTAGCTCTTCTAATCCCATACCCTCGGTATTGGCTTTACGGCCAACTGCCACCATGACACGGTCAAAACTAATTTCACTTTCGCCTTGCTCACCTTTTAATTGTGCAATATAACCATCATCTGCCTTTTTAAAACCAACAATCTGCTGGCCCAACACCACATTAACGCCTTCTTGCTGGAATACATCTAGCATATATTCCGACACATCTTCGTCTTCGCGAGGCATTAAACGATCAGCCATGTCGACAACGGTAACTTCTGACCCTAAACGCTGGAAGGATTGTGCAAGCTCGCAACCAATAGGTCCTGCTCCCATAACCAGCAGTTTTTTAGGCTGTTCTTCAAGTGACCACAGGCTATCGGAAGTCAGTGGCTCCACATCTGCAAGGCCTGGAATAGGCGGTACAAAGGGGCGCGCACCGCTGGCAATAATAATATTTTTGGTGGTAATGACTTTACCGTTAACTTCTACCTCGTAGGGGGAGCGTATAGTTGCTTCACCTTGGATGCAATCTACGCCTAAGCTTGTATAGCGCTCAATGGAATCGTGCGGCTCGATGGTATCGATTACTTTATGAATGCGTTGCATTACTTTAGGAAAGTTAACCACACCACTCGCATTTTCAATGCCCAGTTGATCTGCCTTCTCAATGAAATGATTAGTCTTTGCAGCGCGAATTAATGCTTTACTCGGTACACAACCTGTATTGAGGCAATCACCACCCATTTTGTGCTTTTCAATTAACGTCACTTTGGCCTTCACTGCTGCCGCAATGTAAGCGCTAACTAACCCAGCACTTCCTCCGCCAATAACGACCAGATTCGTATCGAAATTTTTAGGCTTGGCATAACCTTTGTACGCTTGCTTTGCCTTAAACCAGTTAACAGTACCACGAACAATATAAGGAAAAAGTGCTAATAATATAAAAGCGCCTAAAATAGATGGTGTGAGTACACCCGACACACTAAGCTCTTCAACTGCACCCAATTGCGCACCGGCATTAACAAAAATAATCGTACCGGCAAACATACCTAACTGACTGACCCAGTAAAATGTCCAGGTTTTAATTTTGGTTAAACCAAATACAAGATTAACGACAAAGAAAGGCACCGCGGGAATTAACCGCAGTGTAAATAAGTAAAACGCACCTTCTTTTGCTACACCTTCGTTAATTTTGGTGAGATAACTACCAAATTTTGCATTAACCGTATCGGCAAAGAGTGTTCTTGATAGTAAAAAGGCGAGGGTTGCACCAATACTACTGGCAAAAGAAACCAGCAAGACACCAAGCCATAAACCAAATACAGCACCACCGAGTAAAGTGATACCTGCCGCACCTGGAAGCGATAGCGCCGCAACTAAAATATATAACCCAAGATAAGCAAGCGCTGCCGTTAATGCGTTTTCATCAACCCAGCCCCTAAATTTTTCTATAGAGATATATTGCGCGCCATCAAAGTAAAAGAATGCACCAATAAGCGCCGCAACAACAATTAAAACGAGTAACTTCGTATTCTTCATATTGAGTTCCAATAAACAATGTATGTTCTCTAATTTTGTTAGTACTCACAAAGAGACACTAAAAACAAGAGTAGCCCATGAGACCTAAGTTATCGATAAAGGTTCGCTACTATAGTCTTATAAATCAAGAGCTATCACTATAGATTATTTTTAGGTGGTTTTAGTTACAACTAAAAAGGTTAGTTCATAATCGATAATTAAGAGGCTGAAGAATATGCCCCCATTATTGCAACTGCCACTTTAGGGGAGTTTTACCTTTAATTGTTAACCGCTTTAAATTTTAGCTAATAAAAGCGATAGTTCTTGTTAACTATTCAGAAGAAAGCGATTTATGCTATTCTGGCGTTTGTTGATTATTTATACCTGAATTGAGGAATTTTTATGAGTGACGCGATCACACATGTAACAGATGCTAGCTTTAATGATGACGTTATCACTGCCAATGGACCTGTATTAGTAGATTTTTGGGCGGCATGGTGCGGGCCTTGTAAAATGATTGCCCCCGTACTTGATCAATTAGCGGGTGAATACGCTGGCAAATTGAAGATTTGTAAAATGGATGTTGATGGCAATAAAGAAACACCAGCAAAATTTGGTATTCGCGGCATTCCAACACTTATGATTTTCAAAAATGGCAGTATGGAAGCGCAAACTGTTGGCGCGCTATCAAAACCTGATCTTGAAAACTTTATTAAAGAGAATTTATAAGTCATCGATTACTAAAATATGATAACAATGCCTTTAAATCAGCATTGTTATCATAAAATTGCCCCATTTCACTAAAAAATTAAGTCTATAACTTGCGCTGGTCAAAATATTAGTTATACTCTAGGCAAATCATTTGAGCGACAATATCCCTAAACTAAAAAGTATATAAGGGTTAAGCCTCAGTACATCAATAATCTTACTTACTCTTTGTCCTCTCCTTTTGGAGCTATTCATAGAATATTTTGTGGCACTTATTGTTACTGCTATTGTCGATCCTACTTCAGTAATATTTATCCATAAATCGTACTGATACCCAATTGTAGACCTTACTAATACTAGTTATTTAACCTTTCCTCTTTTCTAACCTCATACCAAATTACCTATGAATCTAACCGACCTAAAAACAAAACCTATTGAAGAACTTATTACTATCGCCCACGAGATGAACCTCGACAACATGGCCCGTTCGCGTAAACAAGATGTTATTTTTAACATTTTGAAGCGCCACGCTAAGAGCGGAGAAGATATATACGGAGATGGCGTCCTTGAGATACTTCAAGATGGTTTTGGCTTTTTACGTTCAGCGGACTGCTCATACCTTGCAGGCCCCGATGATATTTATGTATCACCGAGTCAAATACGCCGCTTCAATTTACGTACAGGCGATACCATTGCCGGAAAAATTCGCCCACCTAAAGAAGGTGAGCGTTATTTTGCACTGCTAAAAGTTAACCAAATCAACTTTGACAAGCCCGAAAGCTCACGCAGTAAAATCTTATTTGAAAACTTAACACCGCTATTTCCTAATGACCGCTTAAAATTAGAAGTCGGTAATGGCTCTACAGAGGATTTAACCGGCAGAATCATCGATATGATTTCGCCTATTGGTAAAGGCCAACGTGGCTTGATTGTAGCCCCACCTAAAGCGGGTAAAACAATTATGATGCAAAATATTGCGCAGGCTGTTACGCGCAATAATCCCGAAATACATCTGATTGTTCTTCTTATCGATGAGCGCCCTGAAGAAGTTACCGAAATGCAACGTTCGGTACGTGGAGAAGTTGTTGCCTCTACCTTTGATGAGCCGCCATCACGCCATGTACAAGTTGCCGAAATGGTCATCGAAAAAGCCAAGCGCTTAGTTGAACACAAAAAAGACGTCATGATTTTACTCGACTCTATTACACGCCTTGCACGTGCTTACAATACGGTTATTCCATCGTCAGGCAAAGTACTTACCGGTGGTGTCGATGCCCATGCACTTGAGCGCCCTAAGCGCTTTTTTGGTGCAGCGCGTAATATCGAGGAAGGCGGTAGTCTATCAATCGTTGCCACGGCACTCGTTGATACTGGCTCTAAAATGGACGAGGTTATCTACGAAGAATTTAAAGGTACCGGCAACCTTGAGCTACACCTTGACCGTAAAGTCGCAGAAAAACGTATTTACCCTGCTATTAATATTCGCCGCTCTGGTACTCGCCGCGAAGATTTATTGATGAGCGAAGAAGAGCTACAACGCGTATGGATTATGCGCAAATTACTCAACGATATGGAAGACGTCTCTGCCACTGAATTTTTAGTCGATAAGCTCAAGGGCTTTAACACCAATGATGAGTTTTTCTTATCCATGAAGCGTAAGTAAATTATCCAAAAACTTAAACATTGAGCAACAGTAATTATGCTGTTGCTCAATAAAGCCTCCTTAAACTCTCTCTAATACTCGCGCATTAAGTCATTTATTTTATCAAAATAGCCAGGCAACACCTGCGATAAACATTCAGACCCTTTTTTAGTCAACGTTATTTGCTTAGATCGCCTATCTACTGTATTGGGGCTAGAGCTTAATAAGCCATCATCGATTAACCTTTTTAGCGTTCGTGTTAAGACAGGCTTTGATACATCTAAACGTGATGCTATTTCGTGTGAATATAAGCTCTCTCGATTGGGTTCTCGATCAATAACAACCAGTATTAAAAATCGTAGTTGTGAAAGCCCATTATTTGAGAAATATACCTCCAAGCTTCTCACTAATAAGCTTGCTCTTCTCATAATCATCAAGGCATCTGCTATTGAGCTTGCCTCACTCCCAGATAGGTGACTCGTGTATTTTTCAAGCATTGCTTGTGTAGGAAGCTCTTTTAAGAAGAACATATTTTTCCCTTTAGACCAGTTTAGTCATTTTGGTTATTTCAGGAGGGGTCGCCAACCATTCTTGATACGCGCTAAATACCGCTTTCGTATAAGTCATATCATGGTGTTGCTGTAGCGCCTGCTCATCAGACCACTCTTCGTATAAATATAAACTTCCGTTATCGTCTTTATGAAGTACAAAGTCTAAGCAACCAGGTTCATTACGCGTACTTGGTATAATGTCTGTGACAGCTTTTGTAGCAATATCAAAGTACTCAGCTTTAGGCGTTATTTTTGCAAAAATAAATGTATGTGTATTCATCGTTTTTACTCTACCTTAAATATAATTACCATGATAACCATATTTAAGCTTGGGTCAATCTTACAATGTATATAACAAATTGCTACACTCAATCTAAATACGGTTTGAAAAATCAGCAAAAAACCCCTTCGGATAATTTTTACAGAAAGACCCACCAAAATATGAAATATAAAAATCTGCGCGATTTTATCGATCAACTCGAAGCTCAAGGCGAGTTAAAACGCATTAAAACAAGCGTTGACCCAAACCTTGAGATGACGGAAATTTGCGATCGCACGCTGCGCGCACAAGGCCCGGCTTTACTGTTTGAAAACCCCACAGGGCACAATGTACCGGTACTTGCCAACTTATTTGGCACACCTAAACGCGTTGCTATGGGTATGGGTGCAAACTCCGTAGAGGCCTTGCGCGAAATTGGTAAAGTACTTGCCATGCTAAAGGAGCCTGAGCCCCCCAAAGGCATGAAGGATGCCTGGAGCAAGATCCCACTGTTTAAACAAGTACTTAATATGTCGCCTAAGGTTGTTAAAAAAGCCGACTGCCAGCAACAGCAATTTACTGGTGATGATATTGACCTTGCTAATTACCCCATACAAACATGCTGGCCTGGAGATGCAGGTCCATTGGTTACTTGGCCATTAGTGGTAACCCGCGGCCCCAATAAAGAGCGCCAAAACTTAGGTATTTATCGCATGCAGGTCATTGGTAAAAACCGCCTGATTATGCGTTGGTTAAGCCACCGTGGAGGTGCACTCGATTTTCGTGAATGGCAACAACAAAATCCGGGTAAGCCCTATCCTGTTGCAGTTGCGCTAGGAGCCGACCCCGCTACTATTTTAGGTGCAGTGACTCCAGTACCCGATACCCTAAGCGAGTATGCTTTTGCTGGCCTACTGCGTGGTAGTAAAACCGAAGTGGTTAAATGCGTTAATAATGACTTACAAGTACCTGCCAATGCAGAAATTGTTTTAGAAGGCTATTTATACCCAGACGATATGGCCGACGAAGGTCCCTTTGGAGATCACACGGGCTACTATAATGAGGTTGATCAATTCCCTGTCTTTACCGTTGAGCGAATTACGCAACGAGAAAACCCTATTTATCATTCAACCTACACCGGTAGGCCACCCGATGAGCCCGCTATTTTAGGCGTGGCACTCAACGAAGTCTTTGTGCCCATATTACAAAAGCAATTCCCAGAGATTGTTGATTTTTATCTACCACCAGAGGGCTGTTCGTACCGGATGGCAGTCGTTACCATGAAAAAACAGTACCCCGGTCACGCTAAACGCGTCATGATGGGTGTATGGTCTTTTTTGCGACAATTTATGTACACTAAATTTGTTATTGTCACCGACGATGATATCGATGCACGTAACTGGGAAGATGTAATCTGGGCAATTACTACTCGCACCGATCCCGCCCGTGATATTACACTGGTCGAAAATACCCCTATCGACTATTTAGATTTTGCCTCACCAGTCTCTGGACTTGGTTCAAAGATGGGTTTAGATGCAACCAATAAATGGGAAGGGGAAACGACAAGGGAGTGGGGCACTCCCATTGTAATGAGCGATACAGTCAAAGAAAAAGTGGATAGTATTTGGGAAGAGTTAGGGATCGACCCACAATAAACAAAAAAGTAGTTAGCTTTTTATTTAAGGTTTATAAAAATCACTTAAATGCTGGCTACTATTTTGCCTCTTTAAACCCAAATAACTTATGTTTAACGATCTCATCAGCCACACCCTCTGGCAAGAAATTTTCCCAATCTCCCCGGCCTGAAGATAGCTGCTTAAGAATCTCGCGGGAGTAAATTGTTAAGAGGTCTTTATGGCCACAATCAATACCCGAGATAAATCCATTCTCTATTAAGTGGCGATATAAAAATCGTAAATGATCGGGCACTTTTACATCGTCAAAATCGCTAATTTCTCCATCTGAATCTAACTCCGGATAGATAAATAAACACGTATTATCGGGGAATAATTTTCCAAAGCCTTCGAGAATTCCACCTTCAACACCACGATAAGAATCTTCATCGAAGATTTGTTTCATGTTGATCATACCGACAACAATACCAATTTGTAGTTTTGTGTATTGGCGAAAATATGCCCTTAAAGAAAAATATCGCGTGTAGTCAGATATCATCACCGTATAACCCAGCAAGTTTAATAACTGAACTCGCTGAACAATATCAGCTTCTGGGACATTATTATCATTACCCTTTAGGTCGTTAAGGCTAATCTCTGCAATTGCGATGGTATTTTTTAAGTTAACGCTCTCAAGCTCCGCAAAAGATTTTTTAGCCTGCTCGATCATATCAACATTAAGATTGGTGACAGGCCTAAATGAGCCACGAATCGTTAATACATTTTTTTTGTAAAGTACATCGGCAGGAACAGCAACGGTACCGTCAGGTGCAAACATAATCCCACGTGTTTTCCAACTACGGATTAAATGTAAATTAATTGCACGGTTATCGATATCTTCGAAGTAAGGCCCCTGAAAATCAATAGAGTCTATTTCGATACGATTCTCTTTCATGTTATCGGTAAGCGAGTCGATCATTAACTTTGGATTTTCAAAATAATAATACGCGGCATAAATAAGATTAACGCCTAGTACACCCAAAGCCTCCTGCTGAGCTTCGGCATTATCGTCACGCATACGCACATGTACAATGATATCTGATGGCTCAGCACCCGGGTACATTTGAATACGAACGCCACACCATGCATGACACTCGTTATCTCGGTTAAAGCTTTTGGCAGCAACGGTTGCCGCGTAAGAAAAATAACGCGAGGATTTTGAGCGGCTATCGCCGACGCGATCGAGTACTAAATCAAACTCCTGCTCCATCATTGCGGTTACACGTGCTTTACTGACATAACGCCTGTCTTCCTGTACACCATAAATTGCATCGGAAAATATCATATCGTAGGCAGACATCGTTTTTGCAATGGTGCCCGCTGCCGCACCGGCTAAAAAAAACTGGCGCGCAACTTCTTGGCCCGCACCTATTTCAACGATGGTTCCGTATTTTTTTTCGTCGAGGTTAATACGCAAAGCCTTTTCACTCGTACTACGTGAGCTGGTTTTATTTTGGGGGCCAATTTTCTTATCCATGATTTCTCCATGAAGCTAATAGGGCGTTATTTTAATAAAAGTATTGTAACGTTTTTAAATGAATACAATAAGTATAACGAGGCTTATAGCGCATACGCCCTAATCATTTACAAAAAAGGGAAGTGCGTTAGATCTATGAAAGTAAATAATCTTAATTAGAATAAGTAAATATTTATGCAGCAAATTACAATCGCTGCATAAATATAAACCCGTGTTTAATTTAAAGAACCATAATCGCATCAGCTTCTATCAATGCGCCTTTTGGTAACTCGTTGATACCTACAGCAGCGCGTGCTGGATAAGGCGCATCAAAATACTGTGCCATTACTTCGTTAACTGTCGCAAAATTACTCAGGTCAGTTAAAAATAAATTTAACTTGACGATATCGGCTAAACTGCCGTCTGCTGCCTCACATACTGCCTGTAAGTTTTTAAATACTTGATGGGTTTGTGCCTCAAACCCACCTTCGACCATTACCATGGAGCTGGGCTCTAAAGGTATCTGGCCAGAGATATAGACAGTATTACTAGTTTTAACGGCTTGAGAATAAGTACCAATCGCCTCTGGCGCTTTATCGGTAGAAATAATCGCTTTATTTGTCATAATTTTTATCACATTAATAATTAAAAAGAGTAGCTTAAGGAGCTACGAGTATAATTGCCAACAATCGGGATTACAAAGCCAGATGATAAGGCTCTATAAGCCCAGCTATACACCCAAAAAACTATTGCTGCGCCAGTTGCTTAGCCGCATCAATCGCAAAGTAGGTCAAAATGGCATCGGCTCCTGCTCGCTTGATCGATAGTAAGGATTCTAAAATAACGGCCTCACTCAATATGCCCTGATTAATAGCGTTTTTGTGCATACTGTATTCGCCACTGACTTGATAGGCAAAAGTAGGGACTTGAAGCTCATCTTTTACACGACGCACAATATCAAGATAGGGCATAGCCGGCTTAACCATGACCATATCCGCACCTTCATTGATATCCATGGCAACTTCATGAAGCGATTCATTGCTATTAGCAGGGTCCATTTGGTAAGTCATTTTATTGCCTTTACCCAGCATACCAGCCGAGCCTACTGCATCACGAAAAGGCCCGTAATAAGCCGATGCATATTTAGCCGAATACGCTAAAATTTGTACGTTAGTAAAACCCGCCTCATCAAGTGCCGCACGAATAGCACCTACTCGGCCATCCATCATATCCGAAGGCGCAATAACATCAGCACCAGCAGCAGCGCAGCAGACCGCTTGTTTTGTTAAGATATCGACAGTTATATCGTTTAACACATAACCCTTGTCGTCAATAATTCCATCTTGGCCATGAGTCGTGTAGGGGTCGAGTGCAGCGTCGGTAATCACCCCTAGATCAGGAAATGCACGCTTAAGGGCTCGAACTGCCCTGCATACCAGACTATCTGGATTATAAGCCTCGGCCCCATCAAGAGAGCGAGCAGAATCATCAACATTGGGAAACAGCGCTATAGCCGGTATACCCAGTGCAGCCACTTCTTCCACAGCTTTTAATAACTCATCGATCGAATAACGCTCAACTCCGGGCATAGTCTCAACAGGGATTCTCTGACCGACACCCTCAACAATAAACATAGGATAAATAAAATCGTTTGCACTTAATTCGGTCTCACGCACGAGCCGGCGAGAAAAATCATTAAAGCGATTGCGGCGCAAGCGCGTTGAGGGATACTGTCGAGACGTAGTCATATAGTCATATAGCCTAAGTAACGAGCTTATCTAATGAGCCTTTCCATGATAGCTGCGTACGAACCTCATGTATGTTATACACTGCAGTTCTATCCACGGTGCTGCCTATACAGTGTAAAGTAAGAGGCAAAGCAGGAGCGGAAAATTTGCTCTCACGAAAAAATTCTAATTTTTAGAGACGCTCTAATGTTTTAATTAATGGTAAAGCGGATAATTATAGCAAACCCATGATAACTACGCTTTCTCACTATGGGCTTTGAGTTAGCCCATGTTAATATCTGCATTTGCATTTTTCTATCTTATCTTAAATTACACACAGGAAGCACAGAATGAAAGTCACGGTTTTTGGTATTGGCTATGTTGGCCTTGTACAAGCTGCTGTACTCTCTGGTGTGGGTCATGAGGTTTACTGTGTCGATATTGATCAAGATAAAATCGATCGTTTAAAAGAAGGGCATATCCCCATTTACGAGCCAGGCCTTGAGCCGCTTGTTAAAGAAAACTATGCCGCTGGGCGCATCCATTTTACAACGGACGCCAAGGTAGGCATTGAGTTCGGTGATGTCCACTTTATTGCTGTTGGTACTCCACCCGATGAAGACGGGTCAGCCGATTTAAAATATGTACTGGCTGTTGCCGAAACGATTGCAAACCATATGACGCGAGAGGCAATCGTCATTAATAAATCTACCGTACCCGTAGGTACCGCAGATAAAGTAGGCGCAAAAGTAAAAGAGGTTTTGGATTCTCGCAGCTCCAACCTCGCTTTTCATGTTGTCTCTAACCCAGAGTTTTTAAAGGAAGGGGCTGCCGTAAGCGATTGCCTAAGACCAGACCGTATTGTTATTGGTACTGATAACGAACACGTAAGAGTGGTTATGCGTGAACTCTATGAGCCTTTTAATCGTAATCACGATCGGCTTATTTTTATGGATACTCGTAGTGCCGAGCTCACTAAATACGCAGCTAACTGTATGCTTGCCACTAAAATTAGCTTTATGAATGAGATGTCAAATCTTGCTGAAGAGTTAGGCGCCGATATAGAAATGGTACGCCAAGGCATTGGCTCCGATGAGCGTATTGGCTACCACTTTATCTACCCAGGTTGTGGCTATGGTGGTTCGTGCTTCCCTAAGGATGTACAAGCCCTCATTAAAACTTCTGAGCAAATAGGCTATGACTCCAAGATTTTAAAGGCCGTCGAAGCCGTTAATTATCAACAAAAACAAAAACTATTCAGCCACATTGAAAGGCATTTTTGTAAAATTAATAAAGAAAGCCTCAAAGGCAAAATCTTCGCGCTCTGGGGCTTATCCTTTAAACCAAAAACCGACGATATGCGTGAAGCCTCTAGCCGCGATTTAATGGAAGCACTATGGGCCCATGGCGCCAAGGTACAGGCTTTCGATCCCGAAGCTATGGACGAGTGCCAACGTATTTACGGCTCACGTGATGACCTACAGTTAGTCGGCACAAAAGAAGCTGCCCTCAAAAATGCCAATGCACTTGTCATTTGTACCGAGTGGCAAAATTTCAAGGCGCCAGACTTTGATGAAATAAAAAATGCACTAGCTGCGAGTGTAATTTTTGATGGACGCAACTTATATAATCCTGAACGCATGCAAGAAAAGGGTTTTATTTACTATGCAATAGGCCGTGGTCAATCTGTCAAAGTACATAATCAACGGCGCTAAATTTTGGCGCGATAAAGCACTTAATTAACTATTTAAAACTACGAGACAAACTATTGCCTGCACATGCAAACGAAGTAAAAAACTATGACGTCATTGTAGTAGGTGCAGGTGCCGCAGGTTTATTTTGTGCTTCTGTCGCAGCCGGTCGAGGCAAGCGCGTGCTAGTACTTGAAAAGAGTAATAAAGTCGGTAAAAAAATATTAATGTCCGGTGGTGGCCGTTGTAATTTTACCAACTATACCATTGAGCCCGAGCATTTTATCTCGGCGAACCCACACTTTTTTAAAGCTGCACTTAAGCGCTATAGCCAATGGGATTTTATCGCACTCGTCGACAAACACCATATTGAATACGAAGAGAGAAAGCACACACAATTATTTTGTAAGCACTCGGCTAAAGATATTTTGAATATGCTTATTAAAGAGTGTAGTGATGAAAAAGTAACTATAAAAACCCACTGCAATATTGATAATATAAAAAAAGACCAAGACTCAAATTACTTATTAGAGACCACACATCAGGATAAGCCTCTCGACTATTCTTGCCATTCGCTGGTTATCGCTACCGGTGCGCTCTCCATTCCAACCTTAGGTGGTAGTGATTTTGGCTACACGCTCGCCAAGCAATTTGGCTTGAACGTAACCAACCGCCAAGCAGGGCTTGTACCTTTTATGTTTAGCGATAACCTAAAAACCTTATGCGAAAATCTCTCGGGCTTATCTATCCCTATCAGTGCAACTTGCGAGCAAAATACAAAAAATAAAGAGCAACACTTTTTTAAACCTGGCCCTCATCAATATATCCCAAACTTTAGCGAGAGCATGCTCTTTACCCACCGTGGTATTAGTGGCCCAGCAATATTACAAATATCAAATTACTGGTGCCCCGGCGACACTATTGTTATTGATTTACTACCAGAACTTAATGCCACCGGCTGGCTAATTGATTACAAAAATAAACAGGGGCGTACAAAGTTTAAAACCATATTACAGCAACAACTTCCTAAAGCCTTTGCTAATGAAATCATTAAGCTATGGTGGTCAACACTAGAGGATAAACCCCTTGCAGAACTCAACGATAAAACACTCACGGACATTGGCTCACAACTTAACCGCTGGAAAATAAAACCTTCTGCAACCGAAGGTTACCGCACAGCAGAAGTGACGCTGGGGGGCATAAGCACCAACGAGATCAGCTCTAAAACTATGGAGGTAAAAAACCAAAAAGGGTTATTCTTTATTGGTGAAGTACTTGATGTCACTGGCCATTTAGGTGGTTATAATTTTCAATGGGCATGGTCTTCGGGTTATAGTGCCGGAATTGCCGTTTAATTTTAAAAAGATATTATTTTTATGCTACGACTCAATGACATCAAACTACCACTTAATCATAGCGATGATGATTTAACATCTGCCGTTGTTGAGCGTTTACAGATTAATAAAACCGATTTACTAACTATAAATGTTTTTAAACGTAGTTATGATGCACGTAAAAAAACACATATTTTTTTAATTTATCAATTAGATATTAAGCTGGCTAATAATTGTGAGCAACGCGTTTTAGAGAAGTTCTATCAAGATACGTCTATTAAAAAAAGCCCAGACACCTCTTATAAATTTGTTGCTAAAGCACCCGATAACTTCCCTCAAAAAAACCAACAGCGACCTATTGTTATTGGCTTTGGCCCCTGTGGTATTTTAGCTGCACTCGTATTAGCTCAAATGGGTTTAAAGCCCATTGTGTTGGAGCGTGGGCAAGATGTACGGCAGCGCACGAAAGACACTTGGGATTTATGGCGTAAGCGCAATTTACATACGGAGTCTAACGTACAATTTGGCGAAGGCGGGGCGGGTACTTTCTCCGACGGTAAATTATGGAGTCAAGTTAAAGATAAAAATCATTTAGGCCGAAAAGTGCTAACAGAATTTGTTAAAGCCGGTGCACCCAACGAAATTTTATATGTAAGCAAACCACATATTGGCACATTTAAGCTGGTAAAAATGGTTGAAAATATTCGTGCCGAAATTACACGCTTGGGTGGCGAAATTCGCTTTGGGCAGAAAGTAAAAAAAATTCAGCGTGAAGTAATTACTGACAATCTCTACGAAGGAAAAATAACCGGTGTCGTACTAGAGAATGACAAAGTATTAAAAAGCCATCATATTATTTTGGCCATTGGTCATAGTGCTCGCGATACCTTCCAAATGTTATTCGACGAGGGAATCTACGTAGAGCCAAAACCATTTTCTATTGGCTTTCGTATCGAGCACCCCCAGTCTTCTATTGATAAAGCACGCTTTGGCGAAGAAGCAGGCCATCCTATTTTAGGCGCCGCCGATTATAAACTGGTGCATCACTGTAAAAACGGCCGCAGCGTTTATAGTTTTTGTATGTGTCCAGGCGGTACTGTTGTTGCTGCAACCTCCGAAGAAAAACGAGTCGTCACTAATGGCATGTCTCAGTACTCTCGCAACGAACGCAATGCCAATGCAGCCATTGTTGTGGGCATTTCACCGGAAGAAGATTACCCACAGCATCCACTTGCGGGTATTGATTTACAACGCGACCTAGAATCGCTTGCCTATCAATTAGGTGGGGAGAATTACAACGCGCCAGCGCAATTAGTCGGTGATTTTTTACAAAACAAACCCTCCAAGCAATTGGGCAGCGTTAGCCCCTCCTATAAACCAGGAATCACTTTAGGTGATTTATCCAAAGCATTACCTGCATTTGCCATCGAGGCAATCCGCGAAGCAATACCCGCTTTTGAAAAAAAGATAAAAGGCTTTGCATTTAGTGATGCTATTTTAACCGGTATTGAAACGCGCACCTCATCACCCATTTCTATAAAAAGAGACAAAAGTTTTCAAAATATTAATACCAAAGGTCTGTACCCCGCAGGAGAGGGCGCAGGTTATGCCGGTGGCATTTTATCGGCGGGTATCGATGGTATTAAAGTCGCAGAAGCCGTTGCGCTTGATATGGTTGGTGCATCGAGTAAGAGCTGATTAAAAGAGATATAAAATTTTGGCAACATACAAAGGAGAGTGGTATGAAGAATATTTTATTGATTAGTTTAATTTTAGTACTGGGTGGCTGTAACCTCGAGAGCGAAGCCGAGGCAATAAGCTCTAATTTTGATGGCGAACGTATTTGGGTTTTTGGACAATTTAATGTCCCCGCAGAAGATGACGACCTAGAATCCTATTACTACTACGGCAGTGTATCCCAAGATTTATATAAAAGCATTGCAAACTCTACAATAAAAATCGGTTTTATCCACTTACAGGATATCGTCTATTGGGGCGATGATGATTTATTTCACACCTATAAGGATAAAGAAAATACAGGTGATATGATTTTTAGAATTGAACATATTGTTCGTATCAAGCAGATAGAAAATCTCCCAATTACCGGCAAAGGGTACGAGCAATTTGATGAGCCAGAGGCTGATAAAACCTCAACCAATGTTACCGAGTCTTAATGAGCCCCTACACCAAATGCTTGCTTAGGTTAGAGAATCTCTCTTAGTATTGCATAGCGTTATGATGTTACTTACTTTAGCAAAGGCAATAAATCATCCCAAATATTTTCAAGCAATTGTGGTTGAGCAACAGCCGTTGGATGAATACCATCGCTTTGCATTAGCTCGGGTCTTGTCGCAATGGCCTCTAATATAAAAGGATCATACTGAACGCTTGGGTTAGCCTGCTCAAGCTCTTGAAAGGCTTTTCTAAATAGTGCGGTATAACGCGACCCATAATTAGGCGGTATTTCAATACCAGCCAATAAAACCTTAGCTTGACTGCCTTGGCTTAAATCAATCATTTCTTGGAGGTTTTTTTTCATTAGCTTTACAGGGTAGCCCCTAAGCCCATCATTACCACCTAGTTCGATAACAACGATAGCAGGCTTATACTCTTTTAATAAGTTGGGCAAGCGCCTGAGTCCATCTGCACTTGTGTTACCACTAACGCTCGCATTAATAACGTGATACGGATAATTTTCCGATGCTAGTCTTTGTGTAAGTAGTGATACCCAGCCAACATTTAGATTTATTCCATAAGCGGCGCTAATGCTGTCACCTACAACCAATATGATAGGCTTATCTTCATCTGCATTACTCGCTGCCACCACATATTGATAGTTAAAGGTACACAGCAGTAAAAAAATTACTTTTATAGTAAATCGCTTGGTAAATAGTGACATTAAAACAGCCTTTAAAAATCGGAGATACTAACAATAAAATAGCCGGAATATGTAGCAAAGCTATAGGATAAAAAATGATAAAAACTAAAAGAAAAACAATAAAAATTCGACAGCAAACTTAACGTAAATATCCATCGCTAACAACACCGCTTGCGCGTCAAACCAAATATATCTATAAAACGTAAATAGTTGTCTAATGGCGATATTAACAGTGATTGAATGATTAGATAGATTTAGTGTCTATTTGTGTTCACTGCTATCATTGCTTAGTCTAATACGTAGCCCTCACTATCAGGTATTCCTTTATGATCAAAGTCTCCCACGTCTCAAAATCAGTTAATACAGCTGAGGGAACACTGACTATTCTTGATCAGGTTAATTTATCCGTTGATAAGGGCGATAGCCTAGCTATTGTGGGGGCATCGGGCTCTGGCAAATCTACGTTGCTAGGCATTTTAGCAGGGCTGGATACACCCAGCACAGGTGATATCTCTCTCGCTAACCATACTATAAGCACAATGGATGAAGAAGGGCGAGCAGCTATTCGTGCAAAGCATGTAGGTTTTGTCTTTCAATCCTTTCAGCTGTTACCCGGCCTCAATGCACTCGAAAATGTCATGTTGCCACTAGAGCTCCACGGTATTAACAATGCCCAACAAAAAGCACAGACCTATTTAGAGCGCGTGGGGCTTGAGCATCGACTCAAGCATTACCCTAAACAGCTCTCCGGTGGCGAGCAACAGCGCGTTGCCATTGCACGTGCCTTTGCCAGTACACCGTCTATTTTATTTGCCGATGAGCCAACGGGTAACCTGGATGCCAGCACGGGCGCCACTATTATCGATTTATTGTTCGAGCTAAACGAAGCGCAGAATACAACATTAATATTAGTGACCCATGAGCAGCGTTTGGCCGATCGCTGCAGACGTCAGATTGTTTTGGAGGCTGGTTGTATTATTAATGATTCCGATACATCACCCACGCCTGATTTTACAGCACCTGAAGCCTACAAGAGTCAATCGACGCTTACCCATTAATTACTTAAGGCTGTGTCTTTATAGTCATGAAATCACTCCGCATTTTATTATCTTGGCAATTATTGCTTCGCAACTGGCGCAGTGGTGAGTTAAAAATTCTTGCAGCTGCTATTGCACTGGCAGTGGCTATTGTCAGCGCTATTGCTATTTTTTCTGATAGGCTCGACCAATCTATTAACCGACAAAGTAATACGTATCTCGCCGCCGATCGCGTAGTTTCTAGCCGCTTTGATCTGCCCTCACAATGGGCAAGTAAACCTCAAGAGTTTGCTCTACAGCAAACCCGCGTAACCGAATTTAGCTCCATGGTATTCGCCGGTGATGAGATGCAACTGGCCTCAATAAAAGCAGTGGGCAATCAGTACCCATTGCGAGGTAAGGTGACCATTAGCAAGGTGCCTTTTGCTACCGAGGGCGAAACTACCATTGCTTCTACCACGCCTAAAGCGGGTGAGGCGTGGATTGATTCACGACTATTACCCCTAATGAATATTGAGCTTGGCGATAGCCTAGCTATTGGCAATAAGGAATTTATCGCGAGCAATATTGTGATTAGTGAGCCCGATGCAGATACAGGCTTTTCCGCTTTTAACCCCCGAGTACTTATTAATGAAATTGACCTAGCTGCCACGGAAGTGATTCAGGCAGGCAGTCGTGTAACTTATAAATGGCTGCTCGCGGGAGAGGAGAGCAACCTTGTAAGCTTTGAGCAGTGGTTACGCCCCAATTTAGGTGACCACTACCAATTTTTAACGATAAAAAACTCCCAAAGAAATATCAGCACAGCACTCGAGCGGGGTACACAATTTTTAATGCTAGCGGCGATTATTGGCGTACTACTAGCCAGTGTGGCTATCTCTATTGCTTCGCAACAATTCTCTAACCGGCATATTGATCAAGTCGCGCTATTAAAAAGCTTAGGGGCTAGCGCCTTTTTGGTCAGGCAGCTCTATTTTGTTCAGGTGTTTCTATTAGGCATATTAGCCTCATCGGTGGGTATTGCTATTGGAGAAGTTTTACAGCGTATTATTGCAGCGAGCCTTAGCTCTTTATTTAATATTGATTTAGTGAATGCATCGCTTAGCGCTTACAGCATTGGTTTAATGACCGGCCTGCTCTGCATTATCTGTTTTGCACTACCACCACTGTGGCATTTACCGAAAGTCTCACCACTAAAAGTATTACGTCGCGAACTATCTGTCGAATCCATTGGCAGTTGGTTAAAAGGCCTAATTGGTTTTGGCGCCATTGTATTATTAATTTGGTTATACAGTGGCGATACCTCTATTACCCTAACCATTGTGGCAAGCTTAATTGTTATCGTACTGATTAGTGCATCACTGGCCTGGGCCTTACTCCACTCCTCTGGAAAACTAGGCTCCCATGCGGGCAGTTATTGGCGCTTGGCTTTATCAAATTTACAGCGTTATAAAACCCAAAACGTCACCCAAATTTTAGTCTTTGCCTGCGCACTGATGTTACTCATGGTGCTTTATTCTGTAAGGACTAGTTTGATTGACGAGTGGAAGCTACAAATTCCAGAAAACGCGCCCAATCACTTTTTACTGAATATTTCACAAACAGAAAAAGCAGATGTTAACCGCCTGATAAGCGAGCAAGACTTATCCCCAAGCCCTCTTTACCCTATGGTATTGGGTCGCTTAACGGCTAAAAATAACATTGATTTTAGCGAGCAGGATAAGCAAAAATCCAACGCACTTCGCAGGGAATTAAACTTGAGTTGGTCCGATACACTAGCACCGGATAATGTGATTGTTGATGGTGTTTGGTGGAATCAATGGCAAAGCTCAACGGGCTTGCCCGGTGTATCCGTTGAGGCCGAAGAGGCTGTTGAGATTGGTCTAGCAATTGGCGATATTGTGACTTTTAGCCTTGGAGGCCTTGAGCTAAAAGCCGAGATTGCCAGCATTCGTACCGTTGACTGGAACGCCTTAACGCCTAATTTTTATTTTTTATTTAGCCCCGGCGCACTCGATGATTACTCTGCTAACTTTTTAACCAGTGTCTTTATACCCAATGAAAAACGATCGCTTATTGCCACACTGTTAAAATCCTATCCTACGATTACAGTGATTGAAGTTGGCAAAATAATTAAGCGTATTAAAACGATTATTGACCAAGTGAGTAAAGGTATTGAGCTCATGCTATGGCTTGTGCTATTTGGCGGTGTACTGGTACTGATTGCTGCAGTCAATGCCAGTATGGCCAATCGCTTACAAGAGACTGGGCTATTGCGTGCCCTTGGTAGCGGTAAACAGTTAATACTACGCAGCCTGACAACGGAGTTTGCCACGCTTGGGTTTATCGCAGGCATTATTGGGGTATTTGGTGCCGAGACGCTATTGCTGGGTTTGCAGTATTTGATTTTTGATGGGCAAATAAAGCCGCACTATGAGCTCTGGCTGGCAGGGCCATTATTAGGCGCTGGCCTTATCGCTGGCATTGGCTTGCTATCTTGCCGTAAAGTTGTCTCGATTCCACCCAGTGTTGTGCTGCGTGAACTAGAGTCTAGCTAGGTCTGTTAACAAGCCCTAGGGCCTATTCGTTTTCTGTGGCCGCATAAACCTGCAATTGATTCGTTTCGAAATCGGTACTAACCGTAAGCACAATAGGGCGACAACACACAAAGCAGTCTTCAATATATTGTTGATAGTCACCCGCACTTGGGTCGATGACAATCTCAATAAGCTCACCACAGTAGGGGCAATGTGTCTTTTCTGTTTCTAGCATCTATTAAGCTCATTTAATCTTTTTAACGTACAATACTCTTTTTATTGTTTATTATCTGCAATTTCTCTTTAACTTCTCTATTGATGACATTATGAAATATAAAGGCCAGAAAAATTACTCCCATAAGCAACCACTTAAAATGGGAGTACTCATTACCAATTTGGGCACACCACAGGCACCAACGACAAAAGCGCTACGCACCTATTTGGCTGAGTTTTTATCGGACCCTCGCGTTGTCGAAGTACCCAAATTAATCTGGATGTGTATTTTACATGGCATCATTTTACGCATTCGGCCAAGCCGCTCCGCTGCGGCCTATAAAACCGTATGGACTGAAGAAGGTTCACCACTAATGGTACATACACAAAATCAGGCGAATGCACTTAAAAAAAGCTTAGGTGCTATTTATGGTGATAATATTCATGTCGATTTTTCGATGCGCTATGGCGAGCCCTCTACCACAAAACGTATTGAAGAATTCCAACAAGCAGGCGTGAATAAGTTATTAGTATTACCGCTCTACCCGCAGTATTCCGGGGCGACTAATGGCTCCACCTTTGATGCGGTTGCCCAAGATTTTACTAGCCGCCGCTGGCTACCTGACTTCCGTTTTATTAGCCACTATCACGACTACGAACCCTACATCGATGCCGTCGCTAAGAGCATTCGCGAATACCGCGAAGCTAACGGTAGTGCCGATAAATTATTATTTTCTTATCATGGTGTACCTCTACGCTATTTAAAAAATGGTGACCCTTACCACTGTGAATGCCATAAAACCTCGCGCCTAGTTGCCGAAAAACTCGGCTTGAGCAAAGACGAGTACATGGTAACTTTTCAGTCCCGTTTTGGTCGTGAAGAGTGGCTACAACCTTACACAGATGCCACATTAAAATCGCTACCTGACCAAGGTGTTAAATCTGTGCAAATTGTTTGCCCCGGTTTCTCTGCTGATTGTCTAGAAACCATTGAAGAAATTGGCGAGGAAAATAGAGAATATTTTATGGAAGCCGGAGGCGAACACTATAACTATATCCCTGCACTGAATGACTCTAAAGATCACATTGATGTATTAACACAATTGATTCAAGAAAACCTACAGGGTTGGCAATTGCCCGAGCCCAATAGCGGCGAACAAAGCGAGAAGTTTTATCGTGAGCTGCTAGCCGAGCAATCGTAAAAATACCCTGTAGGAGAAAATAATGGAGCTCGAGTTTTGGCACGCTAAATGGGAGAAAGGCGAGATTGGCTTTCATCAACCAGAGGTCAACTCACTACTAGCGACTTATCTTGACACTATTGAGCTCGATAGTAATAGCCGCATATTTGTACCCTTGTGTGGCAAAACTCTCGACATCAGCTGGTTACTTAGCCAAGGCTACCGTGTTGTGGGTGCAGAGCTTAATGCGTTGGCTATCGAACAATTATTTGATGAACTCGCCATTAAACCCACTATAGCTAGTATCGGTATAGCAAGCACCGGTAAAATAAAGCATTATGTTAGCGATAGGCTGGAAGTATTCGTTGGAGATATTTTTGATTTATCACAAAAAATGCTTGGAGGTGTTGACCTTGTTTACGATAGAGCCGCTCTCGTTGCTTTGCCCCTTGGTATGCGTAAAGACTATACCGCGCACCTAATAAGTATTAGCCAACAAGCACCGCAGCTGCTCGTTTGTTTTGAATATGATCAAGCTGTTATGGAAGGGCCGCCGTTTTCTATTAAACGTAAAGAAGTTGAGCAACACTACCAGAGTAATTATCAGCTTACTTTGCTCGCAAGCGAGCAGATGCCAGAAAAACTAAAGGATAAAGTAGCAGCACAGGAAACTATTTGGCACCTTAAATAGAATATCGATACGATTAAGAGTCTTTGAATAAATCTGAGTAGAGTTTTAGATACCCTTTAATACTTTTGTCGAGCAATTACGTAGAAGTATCTATATCATTAAAAAAGTAAAAATAGGCGCAATTATGTTTGGGTTTTTAAAAGCTGATCCTAAGAAAAAACTACAAAAAAAGTATGAAAAATTATTATTTGAGGGTATGCAATTTCAACGCAATGGCGATATAAGAAATTATTCTATGATTACGGCAGAAGCTGAAAAAGTATTAGCAGAGATACAGGCTTTAGAAAAACAAGCCTAATGTTAAAGAGCAACATACTGTAACAACATGTAAGCCACCCCTCATAAAACTACACACTGGTTGCGACCGTTTTCTTTTGCTTTATAAAGCGCCTCGTCTGCTCGGCCAAAAGCCACCTCGCTAGTATCATCCCCTCCAAATTGAGCAATACCAATCGAAACCGTCAAGGAAATTTTATCTTCCTTGTATTTAAGAGGCTTCTTAGCCAAGCTTTCTCGAATACGGTTAAGTAAGCTTAGGGCATTATCCGCATCGGTTTCTGGTAGTAGCACGACAAATTCTTCACCGCCAAAACGTGCCATAAAATCAACTTCGCGCAGTAGTTTACTAACAGTTTGTGCAACAATCTTTAATACCTTATCGCCAATCTGATGGCCATAATTGTCATTAATCTTTTTAAAGAAGTCGATATCGATAACCGCAATTGTTAATGGGTTTTCATAGCGCTGCCAACGTTGTACCTCTTGGTAAATACGCTCGTTATAGGCCTCTCTGTTGGGTAAGCCTGTCAATGTATCGGTAATTGCACGTTTTCTTTCTTCTTCTAACTTGCCTCGAATAGCCTTTTCATTCGCTTCCATCTGCTTAACTTTATCTGCAAGGCTATGTAGTTGTTTTTTTAGGGTTTCGCGTTCTTCTCTGGGGCTCATGTCAGAAAATTGTGTAAGGGCCGACTGCAACTGCTGAACGTGCCCCTCGACAGCTTGTTTCAGCGTATCAATATTATTATCACTTAAGGCACCAGTGATATTATTCATGCCTTCATTGACGTTATTTTGTAGCGTGTTGGCGGCTAGGCGCATTTGTTCTTCCGTCTTAATAGAAATACCTAAGGCATCTAAAATATCAGAAAGTTCTTGGTATAAATGCTCTAAGTACTGTTGATACTCCTTGTCTGCACCTAAATAGGCCTGTAAAACAAAATCTCTTATATCCTCAAGTGTGGGGACAAGCTCAAACCAACGCAGGCCTTGCTCGATACGCTTACGCGCTTTATTCGCTTTTTGCTTGGCCTCGGGCACTGTTTTAAAATGGTCTAATAATTCGACTAATATAATCGATACACGACTTGGTACCTCTGGCGAGGTCTTTTTATGCCCGTACTCTTCTCGCAATACCGATTCCGGTATGCTGCGCTCCCTCTTGTATCCAGAATTATCATCTGTCGGGTCTTTAATAATTACCTCACCAGAATGAACCGGCTCATCACCTAAAACACTTTCGTCAACTTCTTCCCAGTTTTCATCTCCAACAATGGGAATAACCGTGTTTTTGGGTTCATCATCGGTATTTTCTGACTCTTCTTGTCTATCTTGCGCTGCTGGTTTTTCCTCTTCTTCGACGGGCTTATCTCCAAACAACTTGCCAAATAACCCGGCTTTGGAATCTGGTGTATGGCCAATTGCCTGTTGCTGCATATGGCTCAGTTCGCCGAGGTACTTTTTAATCGCAGCACCAATAACGGGTGGGTACGATTTGGGCAGCTGTTTTTTAAAGCCATTAATGGGGGATTTGAGGTTAATAGAGGGCGTTTGTTTTTGTACTTGAACGGCAACATCGGCTAACAAGCCCTTGATATCCTTCCAGTGGACTTGCTGCCTTTTGTCTGCTTCTTCAGTAACTCTAGGCAAAGACTTAAGCATGCGATCAAAACCTGCGACATCGTTGCCCTTTATACTTGAGATAATGGCATGTAAGCGCTCATCTAACACCGTATCTTTGCCATCGGCAGCGGCCGATAAATTAAGCACAGCCCGGAGTAGCATGGTTTTTTGAGCCTCTACCGTACTTTCTAACCGTTCTTGTTCGGCAAGGCTGCGGCGATATTTTTCACGCCATGGATTATTTAACTCTGTCATAAAGCGCCTTTTAGGCTATTGAATACCTATAAAGTATAGACACAGCTTTACCAATCGACGAATTAAATCTATCAGGAGCCTAACGGGGCAAAAATTAGGGAGAGAAAAGCAAAAACTGGGGGTAGATACCCGCCAGAAATCATCTGGCGGGTGAGAGGCTCTTAAGACTTAGCGTCTTTTTCCTTTTTAACTAAAAAATTGATCACATCAAACACATTAGCATTGCCAGCTATTCGGCCAGATGTGCGGTATTTACCGTTTACAATAATCTCTGGGGTGCCAGTAATACCGTAGCTACGTGCACGTGACTCAGCCTGTTGCACCTGAGAATTTACACCAAAAGAAGAAAAGACTTTATTGAATTTTTCTTTGCTGACGCCGTGCTTTTCAAACAATGTATAAATCTCGCCTTCTCTTAATAAGCGCTTGCGTTTGATATGCATCGCATCAAAGATTTCTTTATGCATCGCTTTATCTTTACCTAGCGTCTTGGCTGTATAAAAAATGCGAGCATGTACAACCATACCTTTGTTCCACATAGCAGGAGAATGCACAACATTAACAGTGTCGTCTTGCTGTTGCTTCCACTGCTCAAATACTGGACGGAAGCGATTACAATGCGGGCAGCCATACCAAAACACTTCGGTTACTTCGACTTTATCAGGGTTGGATGTTCTTACTGGCTTCTTAATAACTTCATAATGCTGGCCTTCAACAAATTGTTCTTGAGCCATTGTACCCACTGAGCCCAGCGATAATACTGAGATAAATGCAACGATTAACCACTTAGACATACTGCCTCCTAAAAAATTATAATATTTAACTTAGATTTGACCACCGATTAGATGTTAGTTCCTTTTATAACACTAATTTTGTTATCTTTTTATGACTACCAGAAAAAAGGGTGACCTTAGTCACCCTTTATAGTTCTATTATATCTTACCTTAACGATTATGAACCCATACTGAAATGAGTATTTAGCTACACCGATTAATTTAAACCTGCAATATAATTGGCAACTGCATCGATTTCGGCATTTGTCATGTTTTTAGCGACCTGACGCATAATTGCTGAATCGCCATCATTGGTACGCTCACCATCGCGAAATGCACGTAATTGCTTGGCAATATACTCTGAATACTGACCACCAATACGTGGGAAGCCAGCAGGCTCATTGCCTAAACCTCGTGGTGAGTGACAACCCATACAAGAGGGCACGTTAGTCTCTTGGTTACCCGCACGGTAAACTCGAGCACCTAATTTAAGCGCATCGACCTTAATACCTGCATTTACTTTTACTTCAAGAGGTTTGGCACCAGCTAATTGCAAGGTTTGAGAACTATAGTAAGCAGCCAGATCTTTAAATTCGTCATCGTCGTAATCATCAATTAAACCATCCATTTCAACAACAACACGTTTGCCATCGCGGATATCTTGTAACTGCTTAACTATGTATTTAGAACCAATACCGGCTATTTTTGGAAAAGTAGGCGCTGGGCTATTACCATCGGCACCATGGCAACCAGCACAACCCGCTGAATTGGCAATATTTTTACCTTCCTCTGGATCACCTACATAAACTTCTTCTTCAGCAAAGGCATTGCCCATCATTAAAAAGGCGGAGGAAACTACTATGGCTGCTGTTAATAGAAACTTACTGTTATTCATTTTTTAACCTATTTTAAGTCGTTATAAACACTGAATTTATGGCTATACATATAGAAAGCTAAGCACTTACTCGGTGAATTTTGCCGAGTATTTTTACAATAGCAGCCCAGAACAACAGATAAATTCATTAGAGCAATAATTAGCAGGTACAATACACTACATAATAAGGCTTATAAAAGATTAATTATAACCTAATCTGATAAAAACACACACGCTTGCGCAAAAAGGATTGATAATGTCCCACCAAAATAACTACCAAGGTGCAGAATTTTTACACAGTGCCCCTGATCTTACCCGCTGCCCTGCGGAAGGTGGTGCCGAGGTTGCTTTCGCCGGCCGCTCAAATGCCGGTAAATCTAGCGCGATCAATACCCTAACAGCCAATAAAAAGCTAGCGAGGACCAGTAAAACCCCTGGACGCACCCAGCTTATTAATTACTTTAAAATCGACGATCAGCGATCTTTGGTAGATTTGCCCGGTTATGGTTATGCCAAGGTCCCCATGGCCGTTAAAAAGAAGTGGAATAAAAGTTTGTCGACTTACCTCTACGAGCGACAGTCTCTCAAGGGCCTTATCCTATTGATGGATATACGACACCCCATGCAAGAGTTTGACACTATGATGCTTAATTGGGCCATCGAGCGCGAACTACCCGTACATATCTTATTAACCAAAGCCGATAAACTTAAGAAGGGACCTGCAAAAACAACATTATTGGACGTACAAAAGAATTTACGAGAAGCTAATATTGCCGACCTTGTTAGTGCTCAGTTGTTTTCTTCGCTAAAAAAAGAAGGGATTAAAGAGCTAACAAGAGTGCTCGATAAGATGCTCGAAATAGATGCAGATAATACAGAGTGATATAGACTTACTCTAAGGAGTAAACCTAAGTATGAAATTGTTTATTCCACCCCCTTTATACGGTTTATTATTTTTTGCGGCTATGTGGTGGCTCGATAAACTAGTACCACAATTCTCTTTTTATTTTATGGGTCAGCTAAGCTTTGCAATAATAATAGGCTTAATGGGTTTAGCCATAGATATTATTGCCATTATCAGTTTCCTAAAAACAAAAACAACCATTAACCCTCTTGCTCCACAAAACACCAATTCGATCGTTACTACTGGCCTATATCGCTATAGTCGTAACCCTATGTATGTTGGCTTATTTTGTTTGTTAGTTGCTGCAGCACTATGGCTTGGCAATATCCTTAATGTTTTTCTGTTATTGATATTTTTGTTTTTGATCACTGTATTTCAGATAAAGCCTGAGGAGGCGATATTGGCTAAAAAATTTGGCGCTAGCTATCAGCACTATTGCCAACGGGTTAGACGTTGGTTGTGAACTCATGGTTCGTTTAGCAGAAAAATGTAAACCGAAGTTAAACAAAAGAGAGTAGAGCATAAATAGGCCAAACACTATTGATGAGCGCCAATAGAATAATCATCAATAAAGTCAGTACCATACCTATTAACCTTAACCTGAAATTTGTTACTGTCATACCATAGGCATGCAAAAGGCGTCCAAGGACAAAGGTAAGCCCAACAATATTAATTAATACTGCACTGAATTGTTGAAGCTCTACAAACAATAAAAGTAGTAAAAAAATAGGAATGTACTGACCTGCATTATTGTGTACTGATATTGCCAGTGCTAATTCTCTAATGGTTTTTCCTTCTTTATTTTTATCCCCATAAGAAACCTTATGCTTACGACGCTGAGCAATAACTCTAAAAGATAAAGCAATATAGGTTAAGGTTAATAAGCCTCCATAGCAGGCGGTATAAATAATTGTACTTACCATAGCTTATATTCTCTTTTTCCATTTTAATTTTTTATTATGGGTAACGCCGATAATTTTACAAAAATTTATCGGCAATTTATAACCCGACTAGATTTGCATATTGCAATACTAACCACTTGCTACCACCACCATCAAAATTAACTTGTACCCTTGCAGCGCCACCTTGTCCTTCAAAATGAATAATAACGCCCTCACCAAATTTTTTGTGGGCTACTCTCTGACCTAAATAAAACCCTTCTTGATTATCATTTTTCTCAATACTTTTATAAGAAGGTTTAGAATAGCTTGCGCCATAATTTACCGGCCTTTTTACCTCGGTTTTTAGACGAATCTCGTGCAGACACTCTTCGGGTATTTCTTTAACAAAACGAGAGACACGATTAAATGTCTCTGTACCATGCATACGCCTTGCTTCGGCATAACTAATGGTGAGTTTTTCCATTGCGCGCGTTATACCTACATAACAAAGGCGGCGCTCTTCTTCTAAGCGGTCGGGGTCTTCAATCGACATTTTATGAGGAAATAGATTTTCCTCCATACCTGCAATAAACACACAAGGGAATTCTAAGCCCTTTGCAGAGTGTAAGGTCATTAACTGCACTGCATCATCGTATTCATCCGCTTGGCTATCACCCGCATCGAGTGAGGCACTGTCTAAAAATTGCATGAGTAACGATGGCTCTTCTTCGTTGGCTAAGTCGTTTTGATCAAGTGGTGTAGCTGTATCGGCAGGGTTAAATACTTTACAGGCATTGACTAACTCTTCTAAGTTTTCTACCCGTGCCTGACCTTTTTCGCCTTTCTCATTGCGATGAAACTCTAATAAGCCCGTTTGCTTGAGTACACCATCGGCTTGTTCTTCTAAGGGCTTTTCAACATTGTTTTTTTCAAGATTATCGATAAGTTCTATAAAACTGGCAATCGCATTAGCAGCTCTGGCCGTTAATGCTTTATTGGCGATAAGCTGTTGTGCTGCTTGCCAAAGGGAGCAGCCCTCACTACGCGCATGTAGGCGAATATTGTCGACGGTTTTACCACCGATGCCTCGCGTGGGTGTATTAATCACGCGCTCAAGTGCTGTATCGTCGTGTCGGTTTACCATTAAACGCAAATAAGATAATGCATTTTTAATTTCTAAGCGGTCATAAAAGCGCTGGCCACCATAAATACGATAGGCGATGTTCTCTCTTAGTAACACTTCTTCTAACACACGCGATTGCGCATTGGAGCGATAAACAATGGCGCAGCTATCGTAGCGGCGGCCATCCTTAACCCAGCTTGAAATATTATTAACAATAAAGCGCGCTTCATCCTGCTCGTTAAAGGCCGCATATAAACTAATAGGGTCGCCATCTTTACCATCTGTACGCAATTCTTTACCTAAGCGACCAATGTTATTGCTAATGACACCATTGGCTGCTTTTAGGATTAAGCCCGTGGAGCGATAGTTTTGTTCTAACTTGACCGTTTGTGCCTCGCTAAAGTCTTGCTCAAAGCTTCGAATATTTTCTATTTTTGCACCACGCCAACCATAAATAGACTGGTCATCATCACCCACTGCCGATACAAAACCTGTTTGGCCCGCGAGCACACGTAGCCAAGCGTATTGAATGGTGTTCGTATCTTGAAACTCATCAACGAGTAAGAAAGGGAAGCGCTGTTGATAGTGTTTGAGAATATCAGGGTTATTTAATAGCAGTTCATGGGCACGCAGCAGCAGCTCGCCAAAGTCTACCAATCCTGACTGACGACATAAATCTTCGTAGGCTTGGTAAACCTTAAGCATCGTGGTCTCGTAGGGGTCTGCGCTTGCTTGAATATATTGTGGCCGAATGCCTTCGTCTTTTTGATGGTTTATATACCACTGGGCTTGCCTTGGCGGCCAACGTGTCTCATCTAACTGTAGGTTTTGACAAATACGTTTAACTAAGCGCAATTGGTCATCGCTATCGAGTATTTGAAAGGCCTGAGGTAGCCCCACATCTTGCCAATGTGTTTTTAATAAACGATGCGCAAGTCCATGAAAAGTACCCACCCACATAGCGCGGGTAGAGCCGACGAATGTACCAGATAGCAGCTGCTCTAGCCGTGCTCGCATCTCTTTGGCCGCTTTATTGGTAAAAGTAACGGCCATAATGGAGTAGGGAGATACATTCTCTACCTGTATCAGCCAGGCAATACGATGTACTAGTACCCGTGTTTTGCCACTGCCAGCACCAGCGAGTATCAATTGGTTACTCGGCTTTGCGGTAACTGCCTCGCGCTGGGCATCATTTAAGCCATCCAAAATTTGAGAAACATCCATTAAAATAAGCCTAGTTCGTCAGAAATGTAGTGACTGGTATTCTATCAGTACTGTAAATTTATTCAGCTATTTTTAGTCGATAGCAGACCTTGCTATCGATCAGGTAACTTAGCTGCTTAGTACTAAGGGGTAACACAAGAAAGGGTATTGGTGCTTATTTTATATTCTCTTGCTCTTCGGCAACATTTTTGAGTCGATTCATAACCAAAGGTAATTCCTTTTTAAATGATTTATTTAAAAAGAAAAATAAAACGCTTTTTAGCGGGCCTTTAAAATTTACTTCGTGGGTAAAAATCGTCTCGCCGGTTTCGCTTTTTTCGAAGTAGCGCTGTAAATCTAGCGAGTTATAAAATGGTAGGTACAGCTTCTCTGTAAAATAAACGCCTTCTTTATAACGTGTTATTTTAAATTTTGTTTTTGGTGCACCAGAGGCCTTAACATAGCCAATTGCGCCTTTTTTAAAAATCTTGGGGTCTTTTAGATAGGAGTACTCCAACAAGGTATCGAACTTCTTCCAGTGTTCTACATCAGCCCACAAGCCCCAAATTGTCTCTTGCTTCGCTGTGGTTTTTACGGAATATTTAAAGGAGTAACTAGGCAGTTTTATTATTTTATCAACTACTGCATTTTCTGCTATTGCGGATATAAACAGTGAGACTAGTAAAAATAATCCTATCGAACTTATCTTATAAAATAGTTTGATAACTCTCTCCAGTCTATTTATTGATTATTCCACTGTGACTGATTTGGCTAAATTCCTTGGTTGGTCGACATCGGTGCCTTTTTGTATAGCTACATGATAGGACAATAGCTGTAAAGGTAGGGTATACACAATAGCCGTTAAACCATGGGGTACTTTAGGTAGGTGTATCACTTTAAATTCGTTGGTTTCTTTAAAATCAGTATTGGTATCTGCAAATACAAATAGCTGCCCACCGCGCGCATGCACCTCCTCTAAATTAGATTTTAATTTATCAATAAGTTCATCGTTAGGTGCAACAGAAATAACGGGCATGTCGCTGTCGACTAATGCAAGCGGGCCGTGCTTAAGTTCGCCAGCAGGGTAGGCTTCTGCATGTATGTAAGAGATTTCTTTAAGCTTTAGCGCGCCTTCTAAGGCAATAGGGTAGTGGATACCTCTACCTAAAAATAATGCATGGTGTTTTTCTACAAAAACTTCGCTGAGTAATTCGATTTCTTTATCAAGTGTTAATACTTCTTTGCACAGAGCAGGTAGTTTTTTAAGCGCAGTAACCATATCGGCTTCTTGCTCAAGACTCAGGCCTTTGCGACGACCCAAGACGATACTTAATAATTGCAGTGCAACTAGCTGCGTTGTAAATGCTTTCGTGGATGCCACACCAATCTCGGTGCCAGCCTCTGTCATTAAACTAAGATCAGACTCCCGAACGAGGGCACTATTGGGCACATTACAAATAGTCAGCGACGATAAGTATCCCTCTTTTTTTGCCTTACGTAAGGCAGCTAGGGTATCAGCGGTTTCACCTGATTGAGAGATGGTAACTATTAAAGAGTTTTTTGGGACAACGACTTTTCTATAGCGAAATTCACTGGCTACTTCGATTGAGCAGGCAATGTTGCCCCAGCCTTCTAGCCAATACTTCGCAACCATACCGGCATGGAAACTCGTACCACAAGCAATAATTTGTACATGATCAACTTGATCAAAGATTGCCTTAGCGCTTGCCCCAAAGCACGCCTCTAATACTTGGTTTTTACCCAATCTACCTTGTAAGGTTTGTTCTATAACTTTTGGCTGCTCGTAAATTTCTTTAAGCATATAGTGGCGATATTTACCTCTAGTGGCTTTTTGTTCATTACCGACTAGTTTTTCTTGAGCTCGCTCTACTGGATTTAACGCTTTATCAAATATCGAGATACTCTCCGCTGTAATCTCGGCTATATCACCCTCTTCTAAATAAATAAAACGATCGGTAACTTGCCTTAGGGCAAGCTGATCTGAGGCAATAAAGTTTTCATCGATACCAATACCAATCACTAAAGGGCTGCCCTCGCGGGTGACTACTATTCTCTCTGGATCATTAGCATCCATAACTGCAAGGGCATAGGCGCCATCACAACGTGCGACAGTTTTAGTAACTGCATCAAATAAGCTTTCACCGCTTTTAATAAAACTATTAACTAAATGTGCAATAACTTCCGTATCAGTATCACTGATAAATTCATAACCGCTGCTTATCAGTTCTTTTTTTAATAACTCATGGTTTTCGATAATACCGTTGTGTACGACAGCTATAGAACTTGAGTAATGTGGATGCGCATTAGTTTTTGTAGGCTTACCATGTGTTGCCCAGCGAGTATGTGCGATACCAATGGGAGATTTAGCAGGCAGTTTATCTAAGCTTTCCTCAAGATTAACAACCTTGCCTGGCTCTTTTCTTATCTCAAGTTTATTGTTTTGGATAACGGCAAGACCCGCTGAATCATAACCTCTATACTCGAGGCGCCTTAACCCTTCTAGTAATATATTTGTGACATTACGGCTTGAAATAGCACCAACAATTCCACACATAGCTTTTCCTATTACTTTTACTTTCTATTTTTATTAAGCGTTACTTATTAATTTTTGTGGGGCGTGTCCAATTCTTGATCGCTTTTTGCGGTGAGCGCGTCAACGCAAGCGCATCTTCATCGACATTTTTATTGACCGTTGAACCTGCACCAACGGTCGCACCAGAGCCCAAGTTAAGAGGTGCAACGAGAGAAGTATTTGAGCCAACAAAAACATTGTCGCCAATCACTGTTTGGTGTTTATTAACCCCATCGTAATTGCAAGTAATTGTACCTGCACCGATATTAACATCTTCACCTAATTGGGCATCACCGATATAGCTTAAGTGATTAACTTTACTGCCTTGGCCTATCATTGCTTTTTTGGTCTCAACAAAGTTACCAATTTTTGCATTATTTTTTAATACTGTGCCCGGGCGCAGTCTTGCAAAGGGGCCAATCAAACAATCGCTACCAATGTTTGTATCTTCAATAACACTGTTGGCATGGACGACAGTATTGTCCGCTATTGTTGCGTTTTTAATCAAACAATTAGGGCCAATAAGTACACCATTACCTAAGCGATTATTGCCCTCAAAAACACAGTTAATATCAATAACAACATCGTTGCCACAGCTTAACTCTCCACGACAATCAAAGCGATCAGGGTCTAATAAACTGACACCTTGTTCCATTAGCTCTTCAGATAGCTGTTGTTGGTAAATACGCTCTAATTGTGCCTGTTGAATTCTATTATTAACACCGATCACTTCCCAGGCCTGATCCGGCTGTTGGGTAATGACTTCGATATTGTCAGCAACAGCCATAGCAATAATATCGGTTAGGTAGTATTCACCTTGAGCATTATCGTTTGATAACTGGGGTAGCCATTTTTTTAAGGCCTGCGTTTTAACCGCGATAATTCCCGTATTGACTTCTTTGATCGCAAGGTCTTTTACACTGGCATCTTTTTGTTCTGTAATATTTTGCACGATGCCTTGTTCGTTTCTGACTATTCTGCCATAACCTGTTGGATCCTCCATCACGACAGTAAGTAAGCCTAAGCTATCGTTGCTGACGCGGCTTAACAGGTTTTGTAAGGTTGCCGCTTTTATCAGAGGAACATCGCCATATAAAATTAGCGTAATAGACTCTTCTGTTAGATACTCCAGGCACTGCTGTACTGCGTGACCTGTACCTAACTGCTGCTCTTGGCTGATAAAGTTAATCGTACTATTGTTAGAAAATTCTTTAACAACTGTCTCGCCACCATGACCTGTAACAATATGCAAATTATCACAAGCCAGTCGATTAGCTGTATTAACAACATGAGCCAGCATCGATGTACCAGCAACATTATGGAGAACCTTCGGTAATTTAGATTTCATCCGCGTGCCTTTACCGGCCGCTAAAATCACAATATCTAATATCATAGTGGTATCTTTTTGTGGTGTGCTTTGGTAGAAATATTACAGGTACTAAAAGCGTTATGCCATATAGGAACATCTGATTGACCTCGAAGATTTCTGCGTGAGTCTAAAATCTACTTAAGCAAGGCGTACTTCTTGCTAATGGCCGTAGCCCTTAGCAAGAAGTACAAGGCAGCATAAGTGCATTTTAGTCACGCCCTGCGGAGCTTGCAGGTGTCACCAATCTCTGTGTTACCTCTTTTTGTAAGGTCTAGACATTACTACAAAGAACCGCCTTGATCTCGGAGACACCTGTAAGCCAGAAATTATCCGAGGTCAATCAGATGTTCCTATAATAAAAAAGGCAGCTAAGGCTGCCTTTTTACTACTATCAAAAAAACTAGACGTATAATTTAGGGGGGTTATCTGCCAGTCTTCTTACGAATTGCTTGTAGTGTTCTCAATTGCGCTGTAGCTTCGGCTAATTGAATCGCTGCTGCAGAGTAGTTAAAATCACCACTTGCATTGGTGATATTTTGCTCCGCCGCTTCTTTCGCTTTCATTGCCGCCGCTTCATCCATATCTTCTTCACGTAGCGCGGTATCAGCGAGTACAGTTACATGATTTGGCTGCACTTCTAGGAAGCCACCAGATACATAATATATATCTTCTTCACCGTCTTGCTTAACAATACGGATGGGGCCAGGTTTTAAGCCTGTTAGTAATGGCGCATGACCGTATGATATACCAATATCGCCCTCACTACCGGCAGCAACAAGCATACTGACAAGGCCAGAATAAATTTGCTCTTCTGCGCTGACGATATCACAATGTACGGTCATAGCCATAATATTTCCTCTATTTCTCTATCATTTCTACTTTATTAAGTAGAATTACTTCATTGAATTCGCTTTTTCGATTGCTTCATCAATGGTTCCAACCATATAGAATGCTTGCTCTGGTAAGTTATCGTACTCACCATTCAAGATTCCTTGGAAGCCACGGATTGTTTCTTTAAGAGAAACATACTTACCAGGCGAACCTGTAAATACTTCTGCTACGTGGAAAGGTTGCGATAAGAAACGTTCGATCTTACGTGCACGAGTTACTGATAATTTATCTTCTTCAGATAATTCATCCATACCCAAGATTGCAATAATATCTTTAAGTTCTTTATAACGTTGTAGAACAGTCTGTACACCACGTGCTACGTCATAATGCTCATTACCAATAATTAATGGATCAAGCTGACGCGAAGTAGAATCAAGTGGGTCAACCGCAGGATAAATACCTTTTGAAGCAATATCACGAGAAAGTACAACGGTAGAATCCAAGTGAGCAAACGTTGTTGCTGGCGAGGGATCTGTTAAGTCATCGGCAGGTACATAAACGGCTTGGATAGAGGTAATAGAACCCGTCTTAGTTGATGTAATACGCTCTTGCAATACACCCATTTCCTCTGCCAATGTTGGCTGATAACCAACCGCAGATGGCATCCGACCTAGAAGTGCCGATACCTCTGTACCCGCAAGTGTATAACGGTAGATGTTATCAACAAACAAAAGAACGTCTTTGCCTTCATCACGGAATTTTTCCGCCATGGTTAGACCCGTTAGTGCAACACGTAGACGGTTACCTGGTGGCTCATTCATCTGGCCATAAACCATGGCAACTTTAGATTTTGAAAAGTCTTCAACGTTAACAACGCCAGCTTCCTGCATCTCGTGGTAAAAGTCATTACCTTCACGAGTACGCTCACCAACACCTGCAAATACAGACAAACCACTGTGAGCTGTTGCGATGTTGTTAATTAATTCCATCATATTTACGGTTTTACCAACACCAGCACCACCGAATAGACCAACCTTACCACCCTTAGCAAAAGGACAAACAAGATCGATAACTTTAATGCCTGTTTCCAATAATTCATCAGAAGCTGCTAATTCATCATAAGCTGGTGCTTTGCGGTGAATAGGCATGCGCTCTTGCTCACCAATATCACCACATTCATCAATAGGGTTACCCAATACATCCATAATGCGACCTAGTGTTTCTGTACCTACAGGAACAGAAACAGGGGCTTCAGTATTAGTCACTTCTAATCCGCGCTTAACACCTTCAGATGAACCCATCGCAATGGCACGAACTACACCGTCACCTAACTGTTGTTGCACTTCTAGCGTTAGACCTTTTTCGCTAACGGTTAGGGCGTCATAGACCTTAGGCACTGAATCACGTGGAAATTCCACATCGATTACAGCACCAATGATTTGTACGATACGTCCGCTACTCATTTGTGAGTCCTCTAAATTTACTTAAGCTAAATTCAATTAATAATTCAATGTGTATGATCAGCTTTAAGCTAACCATACGTTTTTTTGCCTTAAACGGCTGCAGCACCACTCACAATCTCAGATAACTCCTGAGTAATTGCAGATTGTCTTGCTTTGTTATAAACCAGTTGTAGATCATCAATAATATCACCCGCATTATCCGTTGCATTTTTCATAGCAAGCATACGCGCCGATTGTTCACAGGCAATATTTTCTACTACGGCTTGATAAACTTGTGATTCGATATAACGAATCAATAAGCCATCAAGAATTTCTTTTGCATCTGGCTCGTAAAGGTAATCCCACGAATGCTGTCGTGAAGTCTCATCGTCATCTGCTTTTAATGGCAATAATTGGTTAACAAATGGCGTTTGTGTCATCGTGTTAACGAATTCGTTACCGACTAAAAATAGGCGATCAATTTTACCTTCTGCATAAGCATCGAGCATAATTTTTACGGTACCAATTAATTGCTCAACCGTTGGTGCTTCGCCAATATCTCGCACTGCTGCTTCGATATTGCCGCCATAGCTATTAAAAAAGCCAATTGCTTTAGCACCAACCAAGCACAGATCAATCTCTATCTCTTGATCGGCAAACTCTTTCATGCTTTGTGTAACAGCTTTGAAAGTATTAGTGTTTAAGCCACCACACAAGCCTCGGTCACTAGAAACAACAATAAAACCTACTCGCTTTACTTCTCGTTCCTGTAAATAAAGATGCTTATATTCTGGATTAGCATTAGCAATATGACCTACAACATTCCGTATACGTTGGGCGTAGGGTTTACCTAATTCCATACGATCTTGAGCTTTACGCATTTTACTCGCTGCAACCATTTCCATTGCGCTAGTAATTTTTTGCGTACTTTTGATACTCGAAATCTGTGTACGTATTTCTTTTCCGCCAGCCATTGTCGTGTCCGCTGTATATTTCTAAAAGAGTGCCAAGCTTTATAGGCTTGGCTAGCTATTCAATTGCTTTATTAACTTGCGAGCAAGTTAATGACTACCAAGTTTGAGTCGCTTTAAATTTATCTAATGCAGATTTAAAGGTTTCTTCGATTTCTTTATCGTAGTTACCAGACTCACTGACGCTATTCATTACATCGCCGTGCTCAGATCCCATATAAGAAAGTAGGGCAGACTCGAATGAACCAATTTTAGTCACTGGTACATCTTGTAAATAACCTTCGTTAGCTGCATAAAGTACAACACCCATTTCTGCAATAGAAAGTGGAGAATATTGCTTTTGCTTCATTAGCTCAGTAACACGCTCACCGTGATCTAGCTGTGCTTTTGTCGCATCGTCAAGATCAGAAGCAAACTGAGAGAACGCTGCTAATTCACGATATTGCGCAAGTGCGGTACGAATACCACCAGATAATTTTTTAACGATCTTAGTCTGCGCTGCACCACCCACACGTGACACAGAAACACCGGCGTTCATCGCTGGACGAATACCCGAGTTAAATAAATCCGTCTCAAGGAAGATCTGACCATCGGTGATAGAAATCACGTTAGTCGGTACGAATGCTGATACATCACCCGCTTGTGTTTCAATAATAGGTAATGCTGTTAATGAACCTGTTTGGCCTTTAACTTCACCATTAGTAAAATCTTCAACGTATTTAGCGTTAACACGTGAGGCACGTTCTAGTAGACGCGAATGCAAATAGAATACATCACCAGGATAAGCTTCACGACCCGGTGGACGACGAAGTAGTAATGATATTTGACGATATGCCCAAGCTTGTTTGGTTAGATCATCATAAATAATTAACGCATCTTCACCGCGGTCTCGGTAGTATTCACCCATTGAACAACCCGCAAATGGTGCCAAAAACTGCATCGCAGCTGGGTCTGACGCAGTGGCTGCAACAACAATGGTATGCTCCATTGCACCATGTTCTTCAAGCTTACGAACAACTGCGTTTACCGATGCTGCTTTCTGACCAACAGCAACATAAATACACTTAACGCCTTTACCTTTTTGGTTGATGATCGCATCAACCGCAATCGCTGTTTTACCGGTTTGGCGGTCACCAATAATTAGCTCGCGCTGACCACGACCAACAGGAACCATAGCATCAATAGCTTTTAAACCAAGTTGTACTGGTTGATCAACTGATTGACGCGCAATTACACCCGGTGCAATTTTTTCAATCGCATCAGTTAATTTAGTTTCTATAGGACCTTTACCATCGATAGGTACACCGAGTGCATCAACAACACGGCCTTGTAATTCTGGACCGACTGGCACTTCAAGAATACGACCGGTACATTTACAAGTCTGGCCTTCTGCCACACTTTTATAATCACCTAGGATTACCGCACCAACAGAGTCTCGCTCAAGGTTCAATGCCATACCGTAGACACCACCTTCAAACTCAATCATCTCACCGTACATTACATCGGCAAGACCGTGTATGCGAATAATACCGTCCGTTACCGAAACGACAGTACCTTCGTTTTGTGCTTCACTACCAACATCGAGAGAATCGATACGACTCTTGATAATTTCACTAATTTCTGAAGGATTCAGCTGTTGCATGCTCTCTTCCTCAATTCCCTATTTGGGATTGCTATTCATTAATAAAAATTAAATTGCTATGGGCAATTTATCGGCTACCAATTAGCCAGTAATACTGTGTGCTGATTGTTTTTACAGGGCGAAGCTTTCAGCTAGCTTGTTTAGACGTCCTTTTACAGAACCATCTATTACCGTGTCACCTGCGCGAACAATCACACCGCCTAACAGAGAATTATCAACAGTAGTACTAAGAGTGACATCACTCTCTAATACTGTTTTTAATTTTTCTGCTAGTGCTTTTTCAACATTATCATCAAGCTCAAAGGCAGAAATCACTTTTACGTCAGAGAATTTCTCTTGCTGTGCTTTTAAGTTTTCAAATAACTCTTGAATAGATACTAATAAATCTAATCGTTTATTTTCAGCTAACACTGCAATAAACGATTTTACTTTTGCATTGATTTCGTCACCGCATAGATCCGTAAGAACTGTCGCTTTTTGCTCAGCTGTTAGGGTAGGAGACTCAAGCAATTTAGCGACGGAAGACTGTTGGGTTAAAACAGCCGCCAGCGCTAAAGACGATGACCAACTATCGAGGTCTTTAGCACTACGCGCAACTTCAAACGCTGCTTTTGCGTAGGGTCTTGCTAGTGTTATTAATTCCGCCATTTCTTATGCCTAATTTTTTATGCTAACCAGTAATTATGCTTACTATTCAATGCTTAATACAAATTAAAGATCTGCAGCAAGCTTGCTAACTAAATCATTGTGCGCTTTAGCATCAATCGCCTGACCCAGTACTTTTTCTGCACCTGCCAACGCCAGTGTTGCCACTTGGCTACGCAGTGCTTCTTTAGCACGGTTGGTCTCTTGCTCGACCTCTGCTTTAGCAGCAGTAACGATACGATCACCTTCTGCTTTAGCTTGCTCTTTTGCTTCATCAACAATTTGCGTTGCACGCTTATTTGCTTGATCAACAATGGCAGCCGCTTGTTCTTTTGCCGCGCTTAGCTCTTGGGTTGCTTTTTTCTGTGCCAACTCAAGATCTTTATCAGCACGCTCAGCAGCTTGTAAGCCATCGGCAATTTTCTTTTCGCGCTCAACCATTACTGCAATTAATGCTGGCCAAACATATTTGGCGCAGAACCATACAAATACAAAAAATGTAAGGGTTTGACCAATTAGTGTTAAGTTAATATTCACACCAATACCTCTTTTATTGTCAGGTTAGGTTGTTATTAACCTACTAAACCAGGCGCAACAACAAAGATTAGATACATACCAATACCAACACCAATCATTGGAACCGCATCAAGTAGGCCGGCCATTAGGAACATTTTACCTTGTAGCGCTGGCGCTTGTTCTGGCTGACGTGCAGCACCTTCAAGTAACTTACCACCCAAGCTACCAAAACCGATTGCTGTACCTAGTGCACCTAAACCAATTAAAAGTGCGCTCGCTACATAAACTAAACCAACTGCTTCCATCATCTTCTCCTACAAAAGTGATTTGTTGTGTAAAAAATAAAATAAAAAGTGTATTAAAAATTAATGACTCTCGTCGTGATTATCGTGTGCCATTGCCATATATACAGTTGTTAACACCATAAATACAAAAGCCTGCAAGGTAATTACTAGGATATGGAATACCGCCCATGCCCACTGTAATAAACCACCAAACAAACCAAACAATAAACCACCACTAAACATCAATGCAATCAAGATAAAGATCATCTCACCGGCATATAAGTTACCGAACAACCGGAGACCTAACGAGATTGGTTTAGCGATAAGAGAGACAAATTCTAGAATAAAGTTAATTGCAATCATCAAAGGTGCAAGGACAATAGCTAGACCTTTGGTTGGCGGTGCAAAGGGGTGAAAGGTTAATTCTTTAATAAAACCAATTAAGCCTTTTTGCTGGATACTAAAGAAGATCATCAACAAGAACACGCCAATTGCCATACCCAAAGTAGCATTGGGGTCAGTTGTTGGTACCACTTTAAAGAAGAAGTGATCACCACCGGCAATACCGGCTGCTAGCGACGGTAGCCAATCAACAGGAATTAAATCCATGAAATTCATCAAGAAGACCCAACAAAAGATCGTCAAACCCATTGGAGCAACCATACGATTTTTGTAATGAAAGGTATCTTTTACTGTGGAATCAATAAAGCTAACAATAAGCTCTACAAAGCTTTGTAGGCCTTTAGGGGTATCAGAGGTCGCTTTTTTAGCCACCCTGGAAAATACAAAAAGAAATAGGACGCCTAGAAAAATAGACCAGCCTAGAGTATCAACATGGACAGCAGTAAAGCCCATATCTTTTGCTTCTTGATAGCTGTGAGCTGACGCCCAAGTCGACTCACTCAGGACAGTACCATCATAGCGGGTATAGCCTTCTGGCAATTTACCGTAGGTCCAATTTTGTAAATGGTGTTGAATATATTCTGTGGAGGTTTGTCCGCCAGCCATTTAATTAACCCAATTTAATTCTTTACGAAAACCATTGCTCTTAT
Source organism: uncultured Pseudomonadales bacterium (assembly GCA_947488935.1). Classification (GTDB taxonomy): domain Bacteria; phylum Pseudomonadota; class Gammaproteobacteria; order Pseudomonadales; family Cellvibrionaceae; genus CANLBN01. Next base: position 578,368 of record CANLBN010000001.1, on the reverse strand, counting down.
GCATTTAAAGCAAAAGAGCAACAAACCAAAATCTCTTCTTTAACCTTATATTAAAGTTAAAGCTCACTTAAACGACTTAACATTACTAAGTTTATTAACATCATTACTACGAAGGATGAAAATAAAACAACAACATTGAGTGGTTTAAACATTACAAATGCTACGGCAAATCCCATAGACGTTAACATAAACTTACCTGCTTCACCGCGATACATGTTGTGAAGCGCTAACTTTGGTAGCTTGTCGCTCTTTAAGCGAAAAGCCATTAAGCCAAAATATATCGACGGTAGTAAAAACAACAGGCCGCCAATCAGGATTGATTTTGCAAATAACCAATCAAACCAAGCAACAAAGCTTACTGTTATGAACAATAATAAAAATTGTCTTAGCCAAATCTTTTTAGCCAGTAGACTTATGTTCATATTCAATTCTCGGACTCTTTATTTTTTGAGGAGAATTTACAATATTTAATTGCTTTTTAGTGTCTTATTGGCAGACGAGCGCGATTATAGGGGGTCGAGACTGACTATACAAATAAATTTTGAGTTTTATTTGATCTTTTTAAAATCAGATTTTTGACGAGTTTTCAGCTATCTAGGCAAGTTTATATTAACAACAAGCATTTTAAAACTAGACAATAGCCTTATCAATTTGACTGTACTTTGTACTGATATAGAAACAAACAAACAAAATAAACATAAAAATAGAGATAATGATAAAAACTGTCTCAAAAAAGCTATTTTAAACCTCGTAATTCATATGTTTTAAGATTCCATCCAACTCATCAAGACTATTATACTTTAGTACTAAACGCCCTTTGCCCTTTGCACTATGTTGCACGATAACAGGCACCCCAATTTTTTGAGCGAGACCTTCTTCTAGTTTTTCAATATCTGCTGATACAGAGGCCGTTTTAAGTTTGGATTTATTCTTACCGTCCAATAAGCCTCTCACAAGGGTTTCCGTTTGTCTTACCGAAAGGCTTTTGCTTACAACTTGCTGGGCTATCTCTCTTTGTTGCAAAGGCTCCAGGCTTAACACCGATCGTGCATGGCCCATTTCTATATCGCCATGCTCAAGCAGTTTTTTGACTTCGTTATCAAGTGCTATTAAGCGTAAAAGGTTAGTTACCGCTGTGCGGGATTTACCTACAGCCTCAGCAACTTGCTGATGTGTTAACTCAAATTCATCCTGTAAGCGTTTTAGTGCAACAGCTTCTTCTATGGGGTTTAAGTCCTCGCGTTGGATATTTTCGATAAGCGCCATAGCTATAGCCGCTTCATCGGGGACATCGCGGATCACCGCTGGAATTTTATCCAAACCCGCTAACTGCGCTGCACGCCAACGGCGCTCACCGGCAATAATCTCATATTTATCAGCACTAATAGGGCGAATCACTATCGGCTGCATGACGCCTTGCGCTTTTATTGATTCAGCTAATTCTTCCAGAGACTCTGGGTGCATATCTCGTCTAGGTTGATATTTACCTCGTTGAATCAAGTCTACCGCAACATGTTTAAGCTCTTCTTTAGCGTTTTCTACTTGCGCTTCATTATCTGCATTAGATTGCTGCATATCTGCTGCTTTATTCGCAGAGCCACCCAATAATGCATCAAGACCTTTTCCTAGACCTTTTCTCTTTGCTGCCATGTTCTTTCCTATAAATCGATCAAATAATTACGGTCTAGCTTGCTTGTTTTGATAGTTCACTACGACGAACAAACTCACCCGCTAGTGCAAGGTAGGCAATAGCCCCTTTGGATTGTCTATCATAGATAAGCGCTGGCTGACCAAAACTTGGGGCTTCGGCTAAACGGATATTTCTTGGTATGCAGGCCTGATAAAGCTTTTCACCAAAATGCGTCTTTAATTGCTCAGAGACTTCTATTGTTAAACTACTTCTAGGATCGTACATGGTGCGTAAAATACCTGCAATATCTAACCCCGGGTTGGTCTGCATTTGTATCTGCTCAATAGTGTTCATTAGTGAGGACAGGCCCTCAAGTGCATAATATTCACACTGCATGGGTATCAATACGCTGTCACTGGCAGCTAATGCATTAACCGTTAGCATATTCAGCGAGGGGGGGCAGTCTATTAATATATAGTGATACTGATGCTTAACATGCTCGAGTACACTGCGTAGTGCAAACTCTTTATTGTCTTTTTCTAATAGCTGTACTTCTGCGGCTGTTAAATCACTATTTGACGCTAATACGTCATAGTGCCCACTGGGCGACTTCTGTTTTGCCTGTGTCACTGAAATATCATTGATTAATACATCATAAACACTAAAAGTGACACCGTGCTTATTAACACCGCTACCCATAGTTGCATTGCCCTGTGGATCAAGGTCAATTAATAACACTTTTTTCTTGATAGCAACGAGAGAGGCAGCCAAATTGACGCAAGTAGTCGTTTTACCAACGCCACCTTTTTGATTTGCTATTGCGTATATCTGTGTCACAACTCTTCACCTACTCTTATTATAATCGTTATCATTTGCTATATTTTTACTATTCATCTAGTGATGATAACACCATCAAATGGCGCTCTTCATTACATTGTGGTACTTGTAATTTATGTGTAGCTATAACATTAACCTTTGATGAGCACTGTTTTAACTCTGCTTCTGGATACTGGCCCTTCATTGCCCAATATTGACCATTGGGTATTAATAAGTGCGCAGCACCTGCCACCATGTCGAACAAACTAGCAAATGCACGGCTAGTTACTATGTCGAATTTTTCTTCGGGATGAAAGGCTTCAACGCGTTTATTTTCGACCTGTATATTTAAAAGCTTAAGTTTTAGCGCCGTTTGAAACAAAAAACGGGTTTTTTTACCATTGCTATCGAGTAGTGTCACTTGAGCATCAGGAAAACAAATAGCTAATGGAAACCCGGGTAAGCCACCACCCGTGCCAACATCAATTAAACGTAAAGGTTTGGTAGAGTTACCTTTTGTGCTATCGATGTAATCTCGCAAATAAGGCACTAATACTAAGCTATCGAGTAAATGACGCGATACCATCTCTTTCGGGTCACGAATAGCCGATAAGTTAATGGCTTTATTCCATTTATGAAAAGCCTCTAGATAAGCGAGCAAAAGGTTTTGTTGATTTTCACTAAGCTCTATATCAATCTTACTTAAGCCATCGAAAAGCAATTGTCGACAAGCAGTCTCATCAATAGCCATTAGTTTATCGCTTGCTGATCTTTACTGGTATTTACCTTTTTTAACAGGCCTCTTTTCTTTAAATAAACCAGTAACAAGGATACAGCAGCGGGGGTTACCCCAGGGATACGACTTGCTCGACCTAAACTTTGTGGCTTTTGTTCACTCAGCTTTTGCTTAATCTCATTCGACAATCCATCAACCAAATTGTAATCCATGCTTTCCGGTAAAGGCGTTAGTTCATGTTGTTGTAGGCGAGAGATCTCTTCGCTCTGTCTGTCGATATAACCCGAGTACTTGGCACTAATTTCAACCTGCTCTTGTACTTGTGAGAGCAAAATATCACTAAGCCCAGTGAGACAGGGATCCGTATTTTTTATAGGGCTTAAGTCCTTAAAACCAAGTTCTGGACGTTTGAGTAACTCGTATAAATTGTATTCACGGGTTAATGGTGATTTGAGTTTTGGGGCTAACTGAGCCGCTTCAGGGCTTTTTGCTTGGACCCAAGTTGCTTTTAATCGCTGCTCTTCAAGTGCTATTGCATCACGCTTTTTATTAAACGCCGTCCATCGCTCATCATCGATTAAACCAAACTCCCTAGCGACATCAGTCAGCCTAGAGTCTGCATTATCTTCGCGCAACAACAAGCGATATTCTGCACGGCTGGTAAACATACGATAGGGCTCTAGTGTGCCCATAGTAATTAAATCATCAACCAAAACCCCCATATAGGCTTGGTCCCGCCTTGGGCTCCAAGGCTCTTTTTCCTGTACTTTCAAAGCTGCATTTAACCCCGCCAACAAACCTTGGGCTCCGGCTTCTTCATAGCCCGTTGTGCCATTGATTTGCCCGGCAAAAAATAAGCCTTTTATGCAGTGTGTCTCAAGGCTTGGCTTTAAATCTTGAGGGTTAAAAAAGTCGTACTCAATGGCATATCCCGGGCGCATAATATGCGCATTTTCAAAGCCTTTGATTGAGCGCACCAGTTTTAGCTGTATATCAAAGGGCAGGCTAGTTGATATACCGTTAGGGTATAGCTCATGGGTTTTTAAGCCTTCGGGCTCGATAAAAATTTGATGGGAGTTTTTATCTCCAAAGCGCTGTACCTTGTCTTCAACCGATGGACAATAACGCGGACCTGTACCCTCAATCACTCCGGTATACAGCGGGGATCGATCAAGCCCTTCACGAATAATATCGTGGGTTGTCTCGTTGGTATGCGTAATCCAACAGCAAGTTTGTTCGGGATGATCTTCAGGTTTGCCCATGTAGGACATGATCGGGGTTATTTCTTCGCCCCACTGCTCTTGTAGATTGCTAAAATCGACGGTTTTAGCATCTATTCTCGGAGGTGTGCCTGTTTTTAGGCGATCAACACGAAAAGGAAGCTCGCGAAGCCTGTTAGCTAGTGCGATAGAAGGCGGGTCACCAGCACGGCCACCAGAGTGATTTTCGAGGCCAATGTGGATTTTCCCTCCCAAAAAGGTACCGACCGTCAAAATAACCGTTGGAGCATAAAACTTAAGCCCCATCTCTGTAACGACGCCTTTAACGGTTTCACCAACGACAATAAGATCATTAACCGATTGTTGAAATATCTCTAGGTTAGGCTGATTTTCTAGAGTCTCTCGAATAGCTGCTTTGTAAAGCACGCGATCGGCCTGTGCTCTAGTTGCCCTAACGGCTGGGCCTTTACGAGCATTCAGTAAACGAAATTGAATCCCGCCTTTATCGGTCGCGTGGGCCATAGCGCCACCCATGGCATCGATTTCTTTTACGAGATGGCTTTTGCCAATACCACCAATGGCAGGATTACAGGACATTTGTCCTAGGGTTTCGATATTATGGGTTAGCAGTAGGGTAGAACAGCCCATACGTGCAGAGGCTAAACACGCCTCTGTGCCAGCATGACCGCCGCCAATCACAATCACATCGTATTGATGCGGATAATCCATGGAAACCTCTTTTTTGATTTTAAGAACATAAAAAAACAATTAAAACCGACCATTATATTTAAAGGTCAGTTTTTAATCAAAACAAGTGAGTATTTACTGTTAATTAAGATAAGTTGGGTTGATGAAATGTATTTTTAATCATTTTTACAGCTTAATCTTTATCTGTTTTTCATAAATAAAAAAGTTAATGTGCTGGATTCTGTCAGCCCTTAATATTTGCTCAGCATAGCATTAAGTTTATTTTAAAAATACTAGTATAAATAATAGGGTTACTAAAACTATAAACAATTAAGTAATTAGATTAAATAATTTTATTTAACTACTAATAACTTATTATTAATGTAATTATTAGGGATAGACTTATATGTTGATAAGTTAATAATTACTATATTTATCATTGGCTTATATAAATAATAAACCCCAGAGTATTATATGTAGGTATGGGGTAATTACCTCTGCAAAGCATGTCAGTAAGTTAATATAAATATAACTCAATTATTTGAAAATAATCTATCTTCTGCTTATTCATGATTTATAACTTTGATATACACAGAGAAATTTTTATTTTTATTTTAGGTAATTATTTTTATAAAAGCTGACTGAAAAAATAACAATTGCATACAATAAGCTGTGAATTAATGTTAATAACTTAAAATCAAGCCAATAGCATGTCTATTTTTTGTGTATTCTCTGTGGATAACTGTGTTTTTTCTAGTTATAAATGAATGGCCCTGTTTGTTTATTTTCTTATTTGCCAATACAAAAACTAGAAAATATTTTACCTAATAGTTCATCTGCAGATATTTCACCGGTTATTTCACCTAAATAATGCTGTGATTGACGTAGGTCTTCAGCGACTAGCTCACCGGCACCAACAGATAATTGCTCTATTGCAAGTTGGATACTTTCACTGGTTTTACCCAGAGAGTCTAAATGGCGCCTTCTTGCGGTAAAGCTTCCCTCTGTGACTTGTTGATACCCCATGCATAGCTTGAGGTGATCTTTTAATTCCTTTAAGCCTAGGTTAGTTTTGGCTGATATAGCAATGGAGGGGATATTGTTTAGGTGTGTAAACGCTTGCTGTTGTTTAACTAGGTCGGTTTCTTTATCGATAAGATCGATTTTATTGTAAAGTATAGTGACACGAGAATAATCGATACGGTGATCTTCTCCATTTTGTCCAAACTGGGGAAATAACTCATCAAGGCTTTTCGTTAGGTCGACGTTGCTGGCATCGATTAACAGAAGTATTCGATCCGCTTTTGAGATTTCATCCCAAGCCCGTGCCATGCCTATTTTTTCAACTTTATCGCCACCTTCGCGAAGCCCTGCCGTATCGATAATATGTAGAGGCATTCCATCTATATTAATTTCTTCACGGAGAATATCTCTTGTTGTGCCTTCTATATCAGTAACAATGGCGGACTCTTTACCTGCTAAGGCATTTAATAAGCTCGATTTACCGGCATTAGGACGGCCGGCGATAACAATGGTCATTCCCTCTCTTACTAAAACGCCTTGCTTTGCCTCAAGGAAAATAGTCTCTAGTGTACTTTGTATATCGTCTAAACCCTTAAAGAGGGTTTTATCATTTAAAAAGTCTATTTCTTCTTCAGGAAAGTCGATAGCCGCTTCTATATAAATACGTATTTTTGTTATTTTATCGACAAGATCATGAATTTTATCCGAAAATACACCCTGTAGAGATTTGACGGCGTTACGTGCTGCTTGCTCGCTTGTGGCATTGATTAAATCTGCTATAGCTTCGGCTTGGGCAAGGTCAAGCTTATCGTTTAAAAAAGCTCTTTCGGAGAACTCACCAGGCTTAGCAAGGCGTATTTTATCGATAGATGTAATTGCCGTAAGTAGCTGATCTAGAACTACTGGGCCACCGTGACCTTGTAGCTCAAGGACATCCTCTCCAGTAAATGAATGTGGATTTGGGAAATAAAGCGCTAAGCCTTGATCGATTACTTCAGCAGTATTGGGGTGATAAAAATCCGTTAGCTGAGCATAGCGAGGCTGAAGATCTTGCTGTGTGAGGAGTTTTGAAAGAGTGTGCGCCTTGGGTCCAGATACTCTAATAATACCAACGCTGCCACGACCTGGAGCGGTTGCAATGGCGGCGATGGTATCTTGAGTAGTTTGCATTAATAAACGCTCGCTATTGAGATCGTCTTTAGTTTTCAGCTTCTATTCTTTTGGTAATAATATATTGCTGGATAATAGACAGCGTATTGTTTGTTACCCAATAAATAACCAAGCCTACAGGGAACCATAAAAATAGTAAGGTAAATCCAACAGGCATCCATTTCATTATTTTTGCCTGCATTGGATCTGGAGGTGTTGGATTGAGTTGTTGCTGGATAAACATAGTCGCTCCCATAATTAATGGGAAGATAAAATAAGGGTCCATCACCGATAGATCAGTAATCCATAATGCAAAGGGTGCATGGCGCAATTCGACACTCTCGATTAATACCCAATAAAGCGCAATAAACACGGGCATTTGTATCAATATAGGCAAGCAACCACCCATAGGATTTACTTTTTCCTTTTTATAGAGCTTCATCATCTCTTGAGACATTTTTTGCTTATCGTCTCCAATGCGCTCTTTTAGCTCTTTCATTTTAGGAGAAAGCTTGCGCATTTTAGCCATGGAGCGGTAACTCATGGCCGATGGGTAGAAAAAGATTGCTTTAATAATAATTGTTAGAACAATAATTGACCAGCCCCAGTTACCTAAGTAGCTGTGTAAGAAGTCAAGTAAATGGAAGATGGGCTCACCAATCCACCATAAAAAGCCAAAGTCGATAGTAAGGTCTAAGTTTTCTGCAAGGTCGGCAAGGTCGTCAATATTTTTCGGCCCGACATAAAACTGGGCACTGATTTCACCCTTTGAGCCAGCTTCAACGATGGTCTCTGGGCTAATAAAACCCATTAGGTACATATCTTGATTTTTGAGCTTTTTAAGGAAAAAACGGTTTGTAGACTCCTGATCAGGTATCCATGCACCAGTAAAGTAGTGCTGGACCATAGAGACCCAGCCACCTTTAATAGAGAAGTCTATGTTTTTTTCCCCAGGTTTTTCTAGATCTTCTAGGTCACCAAAGGTTAATTTAAGATACTTATCTTCATCGGTTGTTGTTGCAGCACCATAAAAAGGACTAACACCAACGCCAGAGTCTGCAGCTGCTCTTGGCTCATGGCTATCTCTTTTTATTTGGCCATATAAGTTTGCTTTCCAAGTAGCACTAGATTGGTTATCAATTAAATAAGAAATCTTAATATCATTTTTGCCAGCAAAGAAGGTAAAGCGCTTAGTGATATTGACACCATTTTGGTCAATAGTTAAGTCAACATTAAGTGATTCATTACCTTCATTAAGCTCATAGCTTGAGCTTGCTGATTTAAATAAAGGGCGACCAGATTGGGTATCGGTTCCATTAACGCCAACAAGCCCACTTTGTGCAATATAGGTGGTTGCCAGGGTTTGATCTAAAATAGTGAAACCCTCTTCACCATTTAGCGTCACTTTATGTTTTGGCAAAATAGCGCGAACAATGTCACCACCGTTGCGATTAATCACAATATCTAGAGTAGAGGTTTTTACTCGAACCAAGTCACCTCTATTGTCTTCTGTTGCTGCTGCGATAATAGGGGAATCCGTTTGGGCCTCATTATTATTGATTGGGTTGGGTATATCAGAGGCTTCATTGGCGGCAGGAGCTACAGGGATAGTTGCATTGTTACTACTACTAGATACATTATTCTCTGGCGTATCAATAGTAGAAATTAACGAGCTGTTATCTTCAGCTGTTGCTAATGCTTTATTATCTTGAAATTGAGTCCATTCAAAAAGAAGTATTAATGAAAGTACTACTATTCCGCCTATATAGGCTGGTTTTTGCCAATCCATCTTTTTGCTACCAGTATTGAGTTGTTAAGTGTATTTAATAAAGAGTTAAGTTAAGTTTTTATTTTTACCCGTAGAAGGTATCTCATCGATACCACCCTCATGCCATGGGTTACATTTAGCTAATCGTTTTAGCGTTAGCCACGTTGCTTTAATAAACCCAAAATGGTTATAGGCATCAATGGCATAATTTGAGCAACTAGGTGTAAATCGGCATTGATTCCCGATCCAAGGGCTCAGTACAAGCTGATAAGCTTTTAGGCATTTTATAGCGAGAACTGACAAGCAGTTATTTATACTGAAGCTTTTCGTTGAATCTTTTGCCATAGCTGATCGAGCATTTTATAGATAGTCGGGTTATCAAGGTTTGCCAGCCCATTTCGGGACAGCACTATAGCATCTATTTGGGGAAGTTGGTGCTGATTGTGCCGAAAACTTTCGCGAACAATTCGCTTAATACGGTTTCTTTGGACAGCCAGTTTAATATGTTTTTTTGCGATAACCAGCCCGAGTCTTGGTCGGTCATCTTGGCTATTGCGCGCCAAGATTAGGCAGTGCCTATGAGATGCCTTATAAGTTGCGCTTTCGAAAACCCAAGAGAACTCTTTTTTATTAAGAAGTTTGTTTGTTTTAGGCAGGCAAAAGGAGACAGGTAACAAAGAGTTACTGCTATTTTTATAAAGCAAGTTTCTATTCAAGAAAAGTATTTTCGATTGATCGCCTATCAACAATAGACGATCAATTAAAGAAAGGTGTTATGCGGCTAAAACTTTACGACCTTTAGCACGACGGCGAGCTAAGATTTTACGCCCAGCTTTGGTTGCCATTCTTGCGCGAAAACCGTGGGTACGCTTGCGTTTAAGTACGCTTGGTTGAAAAGTTCTTTTCATGACAATGTCCTGTGACTATATTTTGATGGTGCAGTAAAAATATCGGCTTTGCCCACGATTTAATAGATTCTTTAAAACAATCTATACAGTGGAACAAAAAAGAGGCGCGATTCTAAAGAATTATTCACCAAAAAGCAATCAAGAAAAGCACTTAAGCCATAGACTTTTTATGAATACTTCGAAATAAAATAAGGGCTAGAAAATATAAAGCGTAAGTTTACTGAGAAAAAGGCGTTAATTAACCACATACTAACTTTATTTAAACAGCTTATCAACATATTTACCAACAGTTATTTTTATTCTAAATACTACCTTGTTGATTGTGGTTAATATGATTGTTTTTTTAAGTCTTTGATAAATATAAAAAAAATAATTTATTGTTAACTTGTTCAGTAAATATAAGAATAATTGTGGATAAGTATAGCTATAATTTTTTAAGGTGCGTAAAATGCACATCTTGTTTTTTAAATGGGCTCGATACTTTAATAAATTAGCTCATTTTCTAATTATAATAATATAGGTATTCATAGGAGAAAGGTCGTTGACAGGTGCTATTTGGGAGCAATGCGTTAACTCGCTTGAGCAAGAATTATCTGCACAGCAATTTAATACATGGATTAGACCCCTTACTACACTAGCCGATCAATCGACAGGCGAGTTTTGTCTGATGGCGCCTAATCGATTTATTGCCGACTGGGTTAACGATAAATTTAAGCAGCGCATTAATGAGCTTGTTTTTCATTACTTTTCTCATGCTGCAATTACACCACCTGTCTCGGTCTCTATAAAAGTAGCTGCTCGCTCTAAGTCGGCCTTTGAAGGAGCAGCACCTCAGTTACACAATAGAGCAAGTAATAGTACTGGTAAAAGTAATGCTATTAATAATAGTACTACCTATACAGCTAATACTGACTCAATAGTTGAAACCCCCGTTGCTAATCATCAAGATGACGTAGCAGAGGATATAGCTGGAGAGAATACTAAACAAAATATCGAAAATTTAGAGGAGCCAAGTAACCTGAGGTCGGCTTATGGTTTATCTCGGTCAGCAGGTAGTGGTGGGCCTGCTGCTAAGGCTGAAAAAGCAGCTACAAAGCCCGCCTCCTATGGTTTAGATACTGATGTAGGTAAAAATAAACAACGAATTTTATCAGATCTTACGGTTCAGGGAGGCTTGCAACATCGTACAGGTTTAAACAAATCCTTTACCTTTGAGAGCTTTGTTGAAGGTAAATCTAATCAGATGGGTTTGGCTGCTGCTCAGCAGGTTGTTGAAAACCCAGGTGAATCCTATAACCCCTTATTTATTTATGGTGGGGTTGGTTTAGGTAAAACACATTTAATGCATGCTGTTGGCAATGGTATGTTGGCACAGAACCCTAATGCTAAAGTTGTTTATTTGCATTCGGAGCGATTCGTTGCCGATATGGTAAAGGCATTGCAACTCAACGCAATCAATGATTTTAAGCGTTATTATCGATCAGTTGATGCTCTATTGATTGATGATATTCAATTTTTTGCGGGTAAAGATCGCTCACAGGAAGAGTTTTTCCATACCTTTAATGCGTTGTTAGAGGGTAATCAACAGATCATTCTAACCTGTGACCGCTACCCCAAAGTTATATCTAATTTAGAAGAGCGCCTTAAGTCTCGATTTGGTTGGGGGTTAACCGTAGAGGTTGAACCACCCGAGCTTGAGACCCGAGCTGCTATTTTATTAAAGCGAGCCGAAGAGATAAAAATAGATCTACCCTATGAGGCTGCTTTTTTTATTGCCCAACGAGTGCGCTCTAATGTCCGTGAATTAGAGGGTGCATTAAAGCGCGTTGTTGCCAATGCCTCTTTTACACGTCGCTTGATTACGGTTGACCTTGTTAAAGAGGCGTTAAAAGATTTATTGGCGCTACAAGATAAACAGGTGAGTATTAGTAATATTCAGCGCGTTGTTGGTGAATATTATAAAGTTAAGGTGGCAGAGTTTACTTCCAAACGCCGAAGCCGCTCTGTTGCACGCCCACGTCAGGTTGCCATGGCGCTTGCTAAAGAATTAACTAACCATAGCCTTCCTGAAATAGGTGATGCTTTTGGTGGTAGAGATCATACAACTGTTTTGCATGCCTGTCGTAAAGTAAAAGAGTTGTGTGCCATTGATGCTGAAATTCAGCAGGACTGGAAAAATCTACAGCGCCTATTAACGACCTAAACGCTTTATAAAAAATTAAACAAATCTGTTATAATCTTACGGAATTAAGACTTGTTATTGTTACTTGTATGTGAGTACTTACACACAAGTGGCTTCCTCAAGCATCCGTACATTGAGTCTAATGGATATAAGAGAAAATACATGAAATTTACAGTTAAGCGTGATGCTTTATTGGGCCCTCTTCAGCTAGTTGCTGGTGCAGTTGAAAGACGACAAACATTGCCCGTATTAGCGAATATATTATTTGTATTAACGGAAGATAATTTATCTCTCACAGGTACAGATTTAGAAGTTGAAATTGTTGGCAGGCTTAGCGTTGAGTCGGTAACAGATATTGGTGAGATTACAGTTCCTGCCAGAAAGCTACTCGATATTTGCCGCTCTCTTCCAGATGATGCAACGATAGAAATGACGCTCGATGAAGATCAACGACTCTTGGTTAAAAGCTCTCGTAGTCGTTTTGTTTTATCCACATTACCTGCTAATGATTTTCCTTCTACAGAAACGACAATCGGTGATGTGCAGTTCTCCTGTGCGCAGTTTTTGATTAAACGGCTTATTGATAGAACTTCATTTGCGATGGCTCAGCAGGATGTTCGCTATTATCTCAATGGCATGCTTTGGGAGGTAGAGAACAATACCTTGCGCTGTGTTGCAACAGACGGCCATCGCTTAGCGATGTGTACGCGTGAGATAGATATTAATGTGCCAAATAAAACTCAAGCCATTTTGCCCCGTAAAGGCGTTGTTGAATTATCTCGATTACTCAAAGAAGAAGATGCAACAGTCAATGTAACACTGAGTGGCCACCATATTAGAGTAGAGGCAAATGACTACACTTTAACCTCTAAGTTAGTCGATGGTAAGTTTCCTGATTATGAACGTGTTCTTCCAAAAGGCGGTAACAATATATTGTTGGGCGATAGGGCAGAGCTGAAGCAAGCCTTTGGCCGCACAGCTATTTTATCCAATGAAAAATATCGCGGTGTTAGGTTAACCCTTGCCGATGGTATGTTAACTATTGTTGCTAATAATCCAGAACAAGAAGAAGCAGAAGAACAAGTTGTTGTTGATTATAGTGGTGATAACATTGAAATAGGCTTTAATGTTAGCTACTTGCAAGATGTTACGAGCGTACTCTCTACAGATAATATTAAGTTAACATTATCTGATGCAAATAGTAGTGCTTTAATAGAAGAGCCTGAGTCTGGCGATTCAGTTTATGTTGTTATGCCGATGAGACTATAATTGATTATAGTCTCTGCTTATACCTTCTGCTAACCGCCCGCTACTTATGTCTTTACTTAAGCGGCTCCAAATTACAAACTTACGAAATCTCGATAATGTTTCAGTCGCATTGTCTCCAAACATCAATATCTTTTATGGCCAAAATGGCAGCGGTAAAACGAGCCTACTAGAGGCAGTTGCCCTACTAGGCTTAGGCCGCTCTTTTCGGAGCCATAAAATCAGGACGATTATCGAGCATACTCAATCAGATTTAACAGTTTTTGGTGAATTACTTAATAGTAATGATAGAGGGACAATAGGCATTCAAAGAGCGCGATCAGGAAAAAATGTGATCCGTGTTAATGGTGATAATGTTCAGTCGGCCATCTCTCTGGCACAAGAGCTTCCCCTTCAAATAATAAACGCCGATGCTTTTTTACTGTTAGAGGGCTCTTCTTCTCAACGGAAACGTTTCTTGGATTGGATGGTGTTTCACGTGAAACCCGAATTTGCCAGTGCATGGAAGCGATTACAGAGAGTTATTAAACAGCGGAATAGTGCGCTTAAGCATGATAAAATAAGCTATTCAGATATAGCCCTCTGGGATCAAGAATTTATAGCGACTAGTAATACTATAAATCAATTAAGAAAAAATGTATTAAATGATTTTAAGAATAGCTTTTATAGTAATGAGAATAAGTTTAGTGACCTCGGATTTGACGTGGACATCAGCTATAAAGCGGGCTGGAATGAAGAAGAAGACTTTGGAGATATATTAAAGTCTAGCTTTGAAAAAGATATCCGGTCTGGCTACACGAACTATGGTCCACACAGAGCAGATTTAAAATTTAAAGTAGGCACACAGTTAGCCTCAGATATACTGAGTCGAGGGCAAGAAAAATCATTAATTTGCTCTTTACACATCGCACAGGCTTATCTTTTTTCGGAGGCTACAGGAAAGCAATGTGTTTTTCTTATCGATGATTTGCTCGCGGAGCTGGATATTGATAATGCTAAAAAGCTCACAAAAGCACTTATTAGCCTTAAAAGCCAAGTGTTTGTAACAGGTATATATAAAGATAATTTATTATCTGTTTGGGATAGCTCAAACAGTGAAGATATAGAAGAAGTGAATATCAATTTGTTTCACGTGGAACACGGAGATGTTCAACAAAAATACTGTTAGTTTAGTTTAAAACTAGGAATGATTATGTCAGAAGAGAAAAACAATAACGAAGATGCATCAAATAATAGCTATGATTCATCAAGCATCAAAGTGCTTAAAGGTCTTGATGCCGTTCGTAAAAGACCAGGTATGTATATTGGTGATACAGATGATGGTACTGGGCTACACCATATGGTGTTTGAAATTGTCGATAATTCAATTGATGAGGCTCTTGCCGGACACTGCTCTGAAATTAAGATAGTCATTCATACTGACGAATCGATTACTGTTTCTGATAATGGTCGTGGTATTCCTACAGAGATACATGAAGAAGGTGTGTCTGCCGCCGAAGTTATTATGACAGTATTGCATGCTGGCGGTAAATTTGATGATAACTCTTATAAGGTTTCGGGTGGATTACACGGTGTGGGTGTGTCTGTTGTTAATGCCTTATCGAAAGAATTAACGCTAACAATACGCAGAGCAGGAAGTGTTCACGAGCAAATCTACGTACATGGTGTGCCGCAATCACCCCTAAAAGTTATTGGTGAAACAGAAAAGAGTGGTACCCAGGTTCACTTCAAGCCATCGGAAGAAACCTTTACAAATATCGAGTTTCATTTTGAGCAACTAGCAAAACGCTTGAGAGAATTATCCTTCTTAAACTCGGGTGTGCGTATTGTGCTTAAAGATGAGCGCAGTGCAAAAGAAGAAGTCTATGAATATGAAGGTGGTTTGAGTGCCTTTGTCGATTACTTAAATACCAATAAAAGTACCTTAAATAAAACCTTACACTTCTCCACAGAAGGTAGTGAAGATGGTATTGGTGTAGAGGTTGCATTACAGTGGAATGATAGTTTTCAAGAGAATCTATTATGCTATACCAATAACATTCCGCAACGAGATGGTGGTACGCATTTAGCGGGTTTTCGCGGCGCACTGACTCGCACATTAAACACTTACATTGAGAAAGAAGGTTTATTTAAAAAAGATAAAGTCAATACAACAGGTGATGATGCCAGAGAAGGGCTGACAGCCATTATTTCTGTTAAGGTGCCAGACCCTAAATTCTCATCTCAAACAAAAGATAAGTTAGTTTCATCGGAAGTCAAAACCGCTGTAGAGCAGCAGATGGGGCAGGCTTTTAATGAATATCTAGTCGAAAACCCACAGGATGCGAAATCCATTGTTACAAAAATGATGGAGGCAGCAAAGGCGCGCGAAGCAGCACGTAAAGCGCGTGAAATGACACGACGTAAAGGTGCTCTAGATATTGCAGGTCTGCCGGGTAAATTAGCTGACTGCCAAGAAAAAGATCCTGCACTCTCAGAGGTCTACTTGGTGGAGGGTGACTCTGCTGGTGGCTCTGCAAAGCAAGGTAGAGACCGTAAGACACAGGCAATTTTACCCTTGAAAGGTAAAATTTTAAATGTCGAGAAGGCACGCTTCGATAAAATGCTATCCAGTGCTGAGGTTGGAACATTAATTACAGCGCTAGGTTGTGGTATTGGTAAAGAAGAGTTTAATGCAGATAAGCTCCGCTACCACAGCATTATCATTATGACTGATGCGGATGTTGATGGTTCTCATATTCGTACTCTATTATTAACCTTTTTCTTTCGCCAAACGAGAGAGCTGATTGAACGTGGGCATATCTTTATTGCGCAACCACCTCTTTATAAAATTAGTAAAGGTAAGCAAGAGCAGTATTTAAAAGATGATATTGCTCTAACAGAGTTTCTAACCAATGCTGCTCTAGAGGGCACACAATTATTTAGTAACCCAGATGCTCCAGCAATTACGGGTACTGCTTTAGAGGCTCTTGTTAGTGACTATCGCCAAGTAATGGCCATTGTTAGCAGGCTTTCAAGGCTATACCCTGAAAATGCACTAGAGCAGATGATCTATACTAAGCCACTTTCTATCGATGATCTAAAACAGCAAGAAACAGTAAAAGCCTGGTGTAATCTACTAGGGGAAAAGCTTGATGAAGGCCAGTTAAGTGGTTCTAGTCGATTTTTAGTGACAGTAAAAGAAGATACCGAGAGAGGTTTATTTCTTCCGCAAATCGAAGTACTTGCGCATGGCCTAAGCCATGAATACCCCTTTAGCCATGACTTTTTTGCATCTGGCGAATATCAGTTGATTGTTGATCTTGGTGAAAAAATTAGCGGTTTAATTGAGGCTGGTGCCTATATTCAGCGAGGCGAAAAGCACCAACAAATTGATAGTTTTAAAGCTGCTTTAGAGTGGTTAATGACGGAGTCCCGTAAAGGCTATAATATCCAGCGTTACAAAGGTTTAGGAGAAATGAACCCAGATCAATTATGGGAAACAACAATGGATCCATCGACACGCCGCATGCTTAAAGTAAATATTGAAGATGCGATAGCAGCTGATCAAATTTTCACCACATTGATGGGGGATCAGGTTGAACCACGTAGAGAATTTATCGAGAGCAATGCCCTATCAGTAGAGAATTTAGATATTTAAATAAGATAAATTCTCATCTCTATAATAGCAAAAAGCCAGCTTTAAGCTGGCTTTTTGCTATTAGGATAACTCATCTTATAACCTTTAACTATTATTAAACCGTTTTTAGCGTTACCAGAATTATTGATTATACTTAAGTAAATAGATTTTCAATTTTAACTTTTGGCTAAAAATGCAACAAATAGATATTATAAAAATTTACGAAAAAAAGCGCTGTTTAGTGGTAGATGACTTAACAGAGGTGAGGGCGTCTTATAAAAGGATGCTTAAATCCTTTGGTGCTCAACACATTGATACTGCAGCTAGTGGTGATGAAGCCATGCAAAAGTGCGAAGCCAATCAATATGAGCTCATTTTATGTGACTATAACCTTGAAGAGTCTAAAGATGGTCAGCAAGTATTGGAGGAGCTGCGCCATAGGGGCCTGCTTAAATATACCACCTTGTTTATTATTATCACTGCCGAAGTTTCTCGTGAAATGGTACTAGGTGCTATAGAGAACCAGCCCGATGACTACATTACCAAGCCTATCTCACAGCAAACCATGAGGCTCCGTACTGATAGGGGGCTACTTAAGCACGAAGAGTTACTGAGTATAAAAATTGCTATTGATGATGGAGACTACGGTAAGGCCATCGAAAAATGTAATGAAAAAATAAAATTAAAAAGTAAGTACGCATGGGATTGTATTCAATACAAGGCGCAGTTATTTTTATTAATGGGCAACTATAGTGAGGCCAAAAAAATATACGAGTCTGTGCTAAAAGATAGAACCTTAATTTGGGCTCAAATTGGGCTTGCTAAGACACTGCTTAAAAAAGAAGATTATGGCCAAGTAGAGGGACTATTGGCAGATATTATTGCAAATGATCATCGCTATATCGAAGCCCATGATCTGCTATCGGAATATTATGAAAAATTAAAAGAATACAGAAAAGCGCAAGAGTCAACGAAGGTAGCAACACAATTATCACCAAAATCTATTTTACGTCATCGTCGTTTAGCCCAGATAGCCGAAGTAAACAATGACGAAGAAACGAGCCTAGAGGCCTATGAAGAGGCTATCCGATGGAATCATAACTCCTGCTATGCACAGGCAGAAGACTATCTTGCCCTAGCACGTAAAACCGTTAGCCTCACGCGAGAATCAGTAAACGAAAAAGGTAAAGAAAGAATAAAAAAAGCATTGGCAATGCTTGAGCGCATGGTGCGACGATTTCCTGGCAAAAAAAATGAAGTTAAATCGGCATTTATAGAAGCACAGCTTTTGCTAAATCAAGGCAAGCTTGATCTAGCGAAAGCCAATCTACATGCAGCTGAAGAGGAATTTAAAAAGTTAAACTTAAAAGATATTGATGTGAGGCTCGACTATGCGCAATCACATATGATGATCGATAATAAGAAAAAAGCTTATCAAGAGTTACATGCTATTTATAAAGAGAAGAAGGATGATGCAAAAGTAGTACAACGAATAGATGACATTAGCGACGAACCTATAACCCGTGCTGGTAAACAATGCGCGGCAGAATTAACCCATGAAGGTATCGAAGCCTATCAGAATAAAGATTATGATTTGTCCTTAAAAATATTTACTGATGCACGCAATATGTTCCCAAGGCACGTTGGTGTAAATCTAAATATGATCCAAGTTATTTTAGCCAAGACAGAAAGCGAAGGAAAAGATAAAGAGATGTATGAGCACACAAAAGTCTGTCTAGATAATGTTGGTGCTATAGCGGCCGATAGTAAATATTACGAACGCTATCAATTTTTATCAAATCAATATAATGAAGTATTTGCAGAATTTGTTAACTAAACCTACAGCCTTTTTATATAGCACTTTTTAGGCCTTTGTAAATTTGGCTTACGATCAAAGTATTGAGCGAATATATTGAATCACGCTTTTTGTCTCTGGCTTGACGCCACGCCAAATAAAAAAAGATTCCGCACCCTGGCAAACTAGCATACCTAAGCCGTCACTAATAGATGGGGCTTTTTTCTCTTTGGCCCATTCTAAAAAAGGCGTCAGCTCTTTTGCATACATCATATCGTAGCAGCAAGTATTTTCATTAATAATATTATCGGGAAGAGGGGGCAAGTTGCCACTTAAGCTTGCTGATGAGCCGTTAATAATAATATCAAAAGCGATAGCATTATCTCGCTCAGCAAGCTCAGAGTAAGAACAGGATTGAATAGAAAAAATATCTGAAAAATCACTCGCTAGCTGCTGAGCTTTTTCTTTAGTGCGATTAACAATGGTAATTGAATTGGGGGACTCTTTAACAAAGGGTTCTACTATGCCACGAACTGCACCACCTGCACCGAGGATTAAAATATTTTTATTCTTAATTGTCCACTCTAAGTGCTTTGTAATATCTGTGACTAGCCCGATACCATCGGTATTGTCACCCGTAATAGAATTATCTTTATTTAAAAATAAAGTATTAACTGCACCAGCACGTTTTGCGCGCTCCGTTAAGTTTTCTGCAAAGCTAAAGGCATCGTGTTTAAAAGGCACGGTGATATTTAGCCCCTTACCACCTGCTTCAAAAAATTTATTAGCAGCGCTTGAGAAATCATTAACATCAACACATTGAGCGGTATAGGACAAATCTTGTTGGGTTTGTTTGGCAAACTCAGTATGGAGTAGCGGAGATTTTGAATGAGAAATAGGGTTGCCAAAAACACAGTAGTGGTCAGTTGTCATATTAAATTATCCAGTCTTGAGCGGGTAAAAATATATCGCCTAGCTCTGCTTCTTTACTGCCTTTTTCGGGTTTGTAATCATATTCCCAGCGTACAAGAGGAGGCAGGGACATTAGGATAGATTCGGTACGGCCGCCTGTTTGAAGCCCAAATAGTGTGCCCCGGTCAAAGACTAAATTAAATTCGACATAACGTCCACGTCGGTATAATTGGAATTGACGCTCTTTATCTGTATAGGCGTCCTGGTAGCGATTTTTAACAATAGGCAGGTAGGCATCAATATAACTATCGCCGATGCTTTGCATAAATGAAAAACTTTTTTTAAAACCAAGCTCGTTAAAGTCATCAAAAAATAAGCCGCCAATGCCACGGGCCTCGTCTCGATGCTTTAAATAAAAATAGTCATCACACCATTTTTTAAATCTAGGGTAGTAGTTCTCATCAAAAATATCACAAGCGTTTTTAGCGGTTTGATGCCAATGAATGCAATCGTCTTTATTGCCATAATAAGGTGTTAAGTCATAGCCACCACCAAACCACCAAACGGGATCTTCGCCTTCTTTTTCGGCAATAAAGAATCGTACGTTCATATGACTTGTGGGTACGTAAGGGTTATTGGGATGAATGACCAGAGATACACCCATAGCCTCAAAACTTCTGCCGGCCAGCTCCGGGCGATGTGCTGTTGCAGATGCTGGCATTTGTGAACCATAAACGTGAGAGAAATTAACCCCACCCTTTTCGATAACATCGCCATCGACTAAGACACGCGAACGACCACCGCCACCTTCTTCTCGTACCCACGAATCTTGTAAAAACTTTTTTTCGGGTTCGAGGGTTTCTAAACTTGTACAAATGCTATCTTGTAGTGATAACAAATAGTGTTTAACCGCCTCTTTATTCGGCGCATTATTGTTAGTTTGGTCTGTAGTCATAGTTGTTAAATCTTATAGGTGATTAGCGAATGACCGCTTGCGTTAGCAAATCAAAAATTTGTGATGGCTTAGTGCGATTACCCACCACTCCCTGAGTGATAAAATCTAAGTGGGGGTTTCTTTTAAAATAGCGCCTAACTTGCCAGCCAGTTTTTGCCGCTAAGTGCCCCTGTGTGTTGGCCGATGTAGAAACAATAGGTCCACCATAATTATCGCATAGGGCTTTAACAACAGGGTGGTTACTCACACGTAAAGCGACACCTGAGTGATTACCCGATATCCAATAAGGAATTGAATTATTAACCGGTACGATCCAAGAAACCGGGCCAGGCCAAGTTTGTTGAAGAGTGCTTAGCTGTGGCTTACTGAGATCTTTAAGAATGAAATCAAATTGCCTGATATGGCTTGCAATCAAGATAACCCCTTTGTCGGGAGAGCGCTTTTTAAGGGATAATAATCGACAAACAGCCTCTTCATTGAATGGGTCACAACCTAAGCCCCAAACTGCTTCCGTAGGGTAGGCGATAACACCACCTTGGTGCATTATTTGGCTGGCAAGTATCAGCGAAGAGTTAATGTGGTAGTTGGACATGTCGAATAGAGTAGGGCAATAGCAAGAGAGTTTATCTATTATACGTTATTGGTTGATTGCCTCATAACCCCAATCGGAATGTTTAACCGCGCCTTTTAACTCTAAATTAAAAAGTGTGGTCGCGACCTTTGAGCTAGATAAGCCAGAGCGCTCAATTAATTGTTCAATCGCAATGGTATCGTAACCAATGTGCTTAAGTATTTTTTGCTCTAGCTCGTTAAGAGAGAGTGAGAAGGTCGTTTTTGCTGGTAGTGCTTCATTGGCATTAGTATTATTTTGCTGGGTTGCGAAATAATGGATAAGTCCGGCCAGCTGTTTAATAATATCCTCGCCTGTTTCTACCAGCTGCGCACCTTGTTTAATAAGCGCATGGCACCCCTTAGCTTGAGGGTTGTGAATAGAACCGGGTACAGCGAAGACCTCCCGATTTTGTTCAAGCGCATAGCGAGCGGTAATTAAAGAGCCGCTTTTTACTGCGGCTTCCATGACTAAAACACCTAGGCTTAAGCCACTAATAATACGGTTACGCTGTGGAAAATGTGCTGCGTGGGGAGCTGTTCCCGGAGTGAATTCCGTCACTAGCAAGCCACCTTTATCTAAAATAGTATCGGCAAGCCGTTGATGACGAGAGGGGTAAACCCTATCAATGCCTGTGGCCATTACGGCAATAGTTTTGCCGCTAACATTTAGCGTTGCCTCATGGGCAAAACCATCAACACCGAGTGCGAGTCCACTTGTGATAGTAAAGCCACCTTGAGCAAGGTAGCGGGCAAAGGCACGGGTATTGTCTATGCCGGAGGCTGTTGGGTTACGTGTACCAATAATAGCAATTTGGGGAAGAGACAAAAGCTCAATATTACCCTTTACAAAAAGTAATGGCGGCGGTCGCTCAATTTGGCCAAGAAGCCCTGGGTAGTTAATATTTTGATGAGTAATTAAGTGGGCATTTTGCTGCTCTAGGGCCTCTAAGGCCTGTATCCCCCTGATAGCAAGAGGGCTCTTTTCGCCAAGTTTTTGAAATTCACGAAGGACTTTCTTGGCGGGAGGGCTTATCTTAGGTAATTCATCAAAGGGAGCGAGTAACGCTTTTTCGGGTGTTTGATGGATGTCAATCCAAGACCAATAACGGCTAGGCCCGACACCGGGAAGTAGAGAAAGCAGCAGTGTATAAAAATCAGAGTTTTTCATATTGGGCTCGTCCTTGAGCAGTAATACTACAGAAGATTTACGGCATACGCACGTAATCACCTATTTTAATTCCACGATCGGCTTTAAGGACTATAGCCAAGCTCATTTTATCAAAGCTTTTAAATATCATTAACATGCCGGCTCGCTCGTCGGGTAGAGTGACGGCCTCTGATTTATCTTTCTGTTTAGTGCGATCAATTGCCACAATACCGCGTTTAAAGATAGCGAGTACATTACCAGGTACAAGGTTATGCTCTTCGCCACGATTAATGGCTACAACATCTAATAGGCCAACTTGATTAACACCTTCTTTTTCAACATTAATGATTAGCCCTTCAACCTCATCCTCAGGTGCTGACGGAAAGAAGGTCGGCTCGATTGCGCGCTCTTCGGTAGGTAATATGCGATCACCAACGCGAATATCACCCGTTGAGCGAGTCACGTTAAATGTTGCAATATCTTCTTGTAAGGCTGTTATATTGATGCTGCCTATATCAATGGCTTGAATACCTAAGAGTTCACCTGTCTCTGGGTCGATATAGTCATCTCCTTTGCGGTACAAGCCATAATTAGAGATGTTGTTGGCAAACTCTCCACGACCATAAAGTCTGTCTCCAGCGCCTAAAATTAAACGACCTTCTTGTCCTGTTAAGACATAAGGTGCACCTGGCAATACGCCTGACTCAAGAATACGATTGCGTGATAGCCAACTATTAATCTGATCAAGCGGGATAGCAGGAATAGCACTCTCAATAGGGCTTACACGGATCTGTGGAGAAAGCTTATCATTTTTGCTTGGTGAGAGTTTTACCGTGCGGTTAACGATAAGTCGCGGTTTACCATCAATATAGACAAGACTCACTACATCACCAGGAAATATAAGGTGAGGGTTGTCTATTTGAGGGTTAGCATGCCAAATTTCGGGCCATAACCAAGGAGAATTTAGAAAGCTCGATGAAATACCCCATAAAGTATCCCCTTTTTTGACGATATAGCGTTCCGGGTGGTCGCTCTTTAAGAGTTCATCAGCATGTGTGGCCAGTACATAGGTTAAGCTCATAAGAAAAGCTATAATGATACTGGAGACTTTAATTTTCATTAGATCGATCCTGTTTTATGTGGCGCGAGCTTTCGTTATAATCATTGGCGTAATATCACCCGATAAGACGGTTTACTCTATTATTGCTCTTAATATACTTACACTATTTACATTATTAAATATAGTCACTCTATTTATAGCATTAATTCCTGTATGATCATAGTCTTAGCAGTGATTCTTCGCTTTTTACTAGAAGTTAGTCACAATCAATGACCGTTGTAATAAGTAATCCTATTTAATAAAGGCTCAGCAGAATAAACCATGGCTCTATTAGAAATACTGGAATTTCCAGATCCAAGACTTCGTACAAAAGCACAGCCAGTTGCTGATGTAGACGATAAAATCCGTCAAATTGTTGAGGATATGTTTGAGACCATGTACGACTCAAAGGGCATTGGTCTTGCGGCCACACAGGTCAATATCCATCAGCGCATTATTGTTATTGATATTTCAGAAGAAAAGAATGAAAAAAATGTCTTTATTAACCCACAAATAACCATTCTTGATGATGTCCCCGATAGCTACGATGAAGGCTGCCTCTCTGTGCCAGGCTTTTATGAGACTGTTGAGCGCCCCAAAAAGGTGCGTGTTGAGGCTTTAAACCAAAATGGAGAAGCGTTCACTATTGAGCCTGAGGGCTTATTAGCCGTATGTATTCAACATGAAATTGATCATCTTGATGGCAAGCTGTTTGTCGACTATATCTCACCTATCAAGCGTAATCGAATTCGTAAAAAGTTAGAAAAACAACATCGCGCTCAGGCCTAATAGTTAATGACAAATCCGCTAAAACCGTTGCGAATAATCTTTGCCGGCACGCCTGAATTTGCAGCGCATCACTTGCAAGTCTTAATCGATTCGCAATCTATACAAAAAGAACATGGTTACAAAAAGCAATGCCACCACGAGATAGTGGGTGTTTACACACAACCTGACCGCCCTGCAGGTCGCGGTAAAAAACTTACCCCAAGCGTGGTTAAAAAACTTGCGCTCGAACATGATTTTCCTGTGTTTCAGCCTTTATCGTTAAAAGATGAGTCCGCCCAAGCTGAGTTAAAAAGCCTCAATGCTGATGTAATGATTGTGGTTGCCTATGGTTTGATTTTGCCAAAGGTTGTTTTAGACACACCTACCTATGGCTGTATTAATGTTCATGCCTCTTTATTACCACGCCTGCGTGGTGCGGCGCCTATACAGCGGGCTATCTTAGGAGATGCAAGCACCCCTAATGGCGATAGTCAAAGCGGTGTGACTATTATGCAAATGGATGTTGGGCTTGATACCGGTGATATGCTGCAAAAAAGCAGTTGTGATATTTTGCCAAGTGATACGACTGCAAGCTTGCACGACAAGCTTATGTATTTAGGCGGTGATGCTTTACTTAAGGTTTTGGAGCAAATTGTTGCTCATGATTTAAATCCCGTTGTACAGGATGAGCATTTGGCAACCTATGCCGAAAAAATTACCAAGCAAGAAGCCCAGATCAACTGGGGCTTAGCTAGCGATAAAATAGAGCGCTGTATTCGTGCCTACAACCCCTTTCCCGTTGCTTATACTTTTTTTAAAAAGCAGCGAATAAAAATCTACGCAGCAAATATTTGCCCGCCTGATGCTAAAAGCTCAGATAAAGTAGGAGAGGTGCTGGACCTAGATGAGAGCGGGTTGATCATTGCCTGCGGAGAAGGTCTTTTGCGAGTAACCTGCCTACAGCTACCCGGTAAAAAAGCCATGCAAGTGACAGAGCTCGTTAATGGCCACCAAGATTTTTTCTCGGTAGGCAGTTGCTTTGAATAAGCCAATGACAAACGCTAAAAACAGCCAATCAAAAGCCCAGACAAACAAAGCTAAAAAAATAACGCCTCGAATAATTGCACTACAAATTTTAACTCAGCTACTTAAGCAGCAAGGCTCTATGGCGAGCTTGCTGCCACAATATACCAGCGATTTATCAGGGCAGGAGCAAAGCTTTGTCAAAGAGCTATGCTATGGCTGTTGTCGTTGGTACCCCACTTTAAATGAAGTATTGAGTCAGCTCCTGCGACAAAAACTCAAAGCGAAAGATGCTGATATTAAGGCCATTATATTGCTTGGTTTATATCAGCTGGAATTTTTACGTACCGCCGACTATGCAGCGATTAACGAGAGTGTTAATGCTGTGGCTATTGTCAAAAAGCCATGGGCGAAAAAACTGGTTAATGCTGTATTGCGTAGCTTTCAGCGCGATCAAAAAAGCCTCTTTGACAAAGCAAAGCAGAAAAGCAAAACGAATCATCCCGCATGGCTGGAGAAAGAGATCAAAAACGCATGGCCCGATTATGCGGAGTCTATTTTTGAGGCCAATAACCAGCCACCACCGCTAACCTTACGTGTTAACCAACGGCAGTATTCACGCGAGCAATACGGCCAATTACTGACAGATGCGAATATTTCATTTAGCTTGGCACCCATCAGTAAAAGCGGCCTATACCTCCATAGCCCAATGCCTGTGACCTCACTCCCGGATTTTGCAAAAGGTGCTGTTAGTGTGCAGGACGAGGCGGGCCAGCTAGCGGCTACATTGTTACAGTTAAAACCGGGTATGAGAGTGTTAGATGCCTGTTGTGCACCGGGTGGAAAAACTTGCCATATTGGCGAGACGGAGCCCGAGCTCAATAAAATAGTTGCACTAGATTTAGAGTCGCGACGACTGAAACGTGTACATGAAAACCTTGAGCGCCTACACATTGATGCCGAGGTGATTTGTGGCGATGCGGCCGACCCCAAACAGTGGTGGGATGGGCAGGTTTTTGATCGTGTTTTGTTAGATGCTCCCTGCTCGGCGACGGGTATTATCAGACGCCAACCCGATATAAAACTGCTAAGAGAACCCGAGCATATACAAGCACTCACACAGTTGCAGTATCGCCTATTGTCTGAGCTTTGGCCTCTGTTAGCAGATGGGGGTATACTGCTGTACGCAACTTGCTCGATATTGCCCCAAGAAAATACAAAAATTATCGAGCAATTTTTAGGTAATACATCGGATGCTGCCATCGACCCGATTATTTTTGACGCGGATAATAACAGCCTAGGTGGTGATATGCCTTTATTTGGTATAGAGCAGCCCTTTGGGCGACAACTATTACCACTGATTAATCAGCCTGAAGCCGATTGTACGAGCAAGCAAAATCACGATGGCTTTTATTATTGCCGATTAAAAAAGATTAAAAAGTAAGGCACTAAAAAGCATGAAAATTATTATTCTTGGTGCGGGTCAGGTAGGTGCAAATATTGCCGAGCATCTCGCGCGTGAGCAAAACGATATAACCGTTGTTGATAACTCGGCAGACACTTTACGTGAGCTACGTGACCGACTCGACATTCGTGTTGTCAATGGCCATGCTTCTCATCCCGATGTGTTAGAGCAGGCAAATATTGAAGATGCAGACTTGCTCATTGCCGTTACCGCTAATGATGAAGTCAACATGGTGGCTTGTCAGATTGCCTATAGCCTGTATAGAACACCCACAAAAATTGCGCGAATTCGCGCCCCAGTTTTTGCCAATTATAAAGAGAAGTTATTTCGTGATGAGCACTCTCCTGTTGATGTCATCATTAGTCCCGAGCAATTAGTTTCTGAATATATTTTTAGCCTAATAGAAAACCCAGGCGCGCTCCAAGTGCTCGACTTTGCCGAAGGAGCTATTCGTTTAGTGGCGGTTAAGGCCTACCACGGCGGCCCGCTGGTTGGCCGAGAATTACGCTTTATGCGCCAACATATGCCTAATGTCGATACACGTGTTGCTGCTATTTATCGGCGTGGTCAGGCAATCATGCCCGAAGGGCATACGGTAATAGAAGTTGACGACGAAGTCTTTTTTATTGCCGCGCGCAGTAATATCCGCGCGGTAATGAGCGAGATGCGCCGCTCAGAAAAACCCTATAAGCGTATTATGATTGCCGGTGGCGGTAATATTGGTTTACGGCTTGCCAAAAAAATAGAAAGTCGCTACTCCATTAAAATTTTTGAACTAGGCTCGGAGCGCTGTAAAGAGCTAAGCGAAGAGCTAGATTACAGCGTGATACTTCAAGGTAGTGCGTCGGATCAAGATCTACTACTAGAAGAGAATATCGAAGAGACGGATATTTTTATTGCCGTCACTAACGATGATGAAGCAAATATCATGGCATCGCTTTTAGCTAAGCGCCTCGGTGCTAAAAAAGTAATGGCCTTAATTAATAACCCCGCCTATGTTGACCTTATTCAGGGTGGCGAAATCGATATTGCTATATCTCCACAGCAGGCAACCGTTGGTAGCTTACTCTCTCATGTACGTAGCGCTGATATGGTAAATGTACATTCGTTACGCCGTAGCGCTGCTGAGGCGATCGAAGTGATTGCCCACGGTGATGCAAATAGTTCTAAAGTTGTGGGTAAAACCGTAGAAGAAGTCGATTTGCCCGAGGGTGCTAGTATCGGTGCTATTTTGCGGCAAACAGAAAACGGTAAAGAAGTGCTCATTGCCCACGACAGTACAGTGATCAAAAATGAAGATCACGTGATTGTGTTCCTGGTCGATAAGCGTCACACAAAACATGTAGAGAAATTATTTCAAGTTGGCTTCTCTTTCTTCTAATGTAATCAGTAAATACATCATTTTTATTTTAAAAATTTAATAAGGCGGTCTAAATGCATTCTTCAATTATTTTCCGTATATTAGGAATATTATTGATGTTGTTTAGCATCACCTTACTACCTCCTGTATTAATTTCTGTTATTTATAACGATGGAGCAATTAATGCATTTATTATTTCCTTCTTTATCACCCTAGGGGCAGGCCTTTTTACTTGGTTGCCGGTTTATAAAACTAAACAAGACCTACGTACACGCGATGGCTTTTTAATAACCGCGCTATTTTGGGCTGTACTTGGCCTCGCCGGTTCGCTGCCCTTTATTCTAAATGATGCGACCCAATTGAGCATTGTCGATGCCGTCTTTGAATCTATCTCAGGCCTGACAACCACAGGGGCAACAGTAATAACCGGCCTAGACGATCTACCCAAATCTATTCTTTTTTACAGGCAGCAGCTTCAATGGCTAGGTGGCATTGGTATTATTGTTATTGCCGTTGCTATTTTGCCCATGTTGGGAATTGGTGGTATGCAGCTTTATCGCGCAGAGACTCCAGGCCCCGTTAAAGACTCGAAGCTAACGCCTCGGATTACCCAAACCGCCAAAGCATTATTTTTTATCTACGTGAGTTTAACCATCGCTTGTGCCTTTGCTTATTGGCTAGCGGGCATGACGGCATTCGATGCTATTTGCCATGCATTTTCTACCGTGGCTATTGGTGGCTTCTCGACGCACGATGCCAGCATGGCTTTTTTTGATAGCCCGGCTATTTTAATAATAGGCATTATCTTTATGTTACTGTCGGGTATTAACTTCGCGCTGCATTTTGTTGCCTGGCGCTCAAAAAGTGTTATGCACTTTTTAAAAGACCCCGAGTGTAAATTTTATTTATGGTGTGTGTTGTTTGGTGTCGTTGTCACGGTCCTTTATTTGTATAGCCAGAACGTCTATTCCTTTAACCAGAGTTTGTTGTTCGGTAGTTTCGAGCTTGTTTCAATATTAACAACAACGGGTTTTGGTGTCGCCGACTACAGCCAATGGCCAACTTTTTTGCCCTTTATGTTATTTATGTTTGCACTAATGGGAGGCTGTGGTGGCTCAACAGCAGGCGGCATAAAAGTCATGCGAGTCATGCTGATTTGTAAACAGGGCATTCGTGAAATCTACAGACTCATTCATCCCAATGCCATTATCCCCGTTAAGGTGGGTAATAAGCCTGTCTCTGACCGTGTTATCGAAGCAGTTTGGGGGTTTTTTGCAGCCTATGTTATTAGCTTTATGATTATGTTTTTGATTCTCATGGCCACGGGCTTGGATTTTTTAACAGCTTTTTCTGCGATCGGTGCCTGCATTAATAATTTAGGCCCAGGTATGGGTGATGTCGCAGCACATTATGGTGATTTAAACAGTGTCGCCAAATGGGTATTGTGTTTTGCTATGCTACTAGGTCGATTAGAGGTATTTACATTGCTCGTATTATTGACACCTGCATTTTGGCGACAATAGCGTGTTTAAAAAAATTGTTATTCTACTATTATCGGTCATTATTTTTTTTATAGTTCATCCCAATTCTCTTAAGCAAAACCCAATTGCCAATGAAGGCGATTCTCTTTTTGCCCTGACTCAATTAGAGATAATCGGCCTAGTTATTATTTCATCAATAATGGCGGTAGTATTGTATGTAGTAAATTTTATTAAAACCGAAAAACTCTATAAATATTTTGATAAAAAACTTCATTCTTTTTTGGTTTTTTTAATCGATTGTGCAGCCACTATTTTTTTATGCTTATTTTTAGTAGCTACGGCACCACAAATTCACTACCTTTACTACCAACAAATTATCCCCAATTTACCGAATCAAATTGTATTTGCAGCAGGTTTAAGCGTCGATAAAATTATTGACTTTATCGTGCTGCCAGTGGGTAGCTCTATTGCAGATTATTCGACAGGGTTTGTTCTCTGGCTGTGCTTTATAAGCGTTTTTTTATACGCAATTTTTAGGAAAAATCTAAGATAATTATTTTTTAATCAATTGCTTGCAAAAGAATTTTGGTTAGTTTTTCTGTTTGCTATTAAAAATTTCATAGTAATTTTTTTAGAGTAAAAAGCAATAAAGTATGCTTGTCGAACGTTCTAGTAGGTTATTTAGATGGGAGTTTTGCATGTGTATTGGCTAGTAGATAATTTTTCAAGGCGGTAGTCGTTATGATAAATAGTGGCCTTTACTGTCGGAGTGCTATTAAGGTTATTGTTTTATCTTTGATTTGTACTAAATAAGTTTATTTGATATTGTCTGCAAGAATATAACATACGATGAATTGTATTTAATTGTGTTGTCAGGCTTAAGAGTCAGTATTATGCTCTGCTTAATCAAGCAGTTTTGCTTTTTTGAGTAAAATGCGATTCAAAGTAAATAGTGTAATACCAGAGAAATACGTTACAAAAAATTCTCTGGCATCGTGGTAATCGCTACTCTAAATAAATAGCATTCCCGCTAATTAATCATTGAAGATTATTGAAAAAGATGGATGGAAAATGGCTAGTCATTCTAAAGTACACACCCGTACTGCATTAAAAATATTCACAGCACTACTATCGGTAGTTTTATTGTCAGGGCAATCGGCATTATCGGCTGAAGTTGAAATATCAGCTACAGCATCGTTCAGCTATACCCCTAATGTTTACGGCTCTTTAAGCGAACTGATTAGCGATGTCAACAATACCCGTCAACGGGCCTTTAGTGAGTGCATCTCAGCGGGGATAAATACCTGTCAATATGTTGAGCTCACTGGGTCCGAACCCAACCTCGTCTACGGCAATAAATTTTATAATGGACACCCGATATCCTATATTATATCCGGTACTACGAATGTGCGATCGCGTTATCCTAATGGCGATGTTACCGAATCCAGTTATCCCGCTGGTGATACTGCAGCAGGTGTTACTCACCACTGCCCAGAAGGCTTCCATCGCCGTAGTACCAACGATGGTGATAGCAATACTATCGTGACCTGTTTTAAACCCGAGCTGGTCAGTGACCACGGCACTTGTCCAATGCCCTCGACTATCACGGGTAACCCGATTGATTTTGCGACAGGCGAGAAGACCGAGCACGTGGTAGATTACCAAAGCGCCGATGGCTTGTTACGGGTAGAACGGCGTTATATCAACCAGTACCAAGGCTGGGTCAACGAACGCCCCTTAGCCTTAAGGGGAGAGGGTGTCACTACTTTACTATCTGGCCATGAATGCACAGACCCCTACCAGAGTATTTACCGACGCTACAGCGAAGACCTGCCTCCTTATATCAACGAAAGCTATCCTTATGAGAAATGCTCTTCTATTGCAGGTGGTGAGAACACCGTTCACCTGTGGTCTGGTCGCCAGCGTTACCGCTATGAATCAACCGATGGGCAAGACTATACGGCCACTGGCCCCCGAGCATACACTACACAACTACAGCGTTTGGCTGTACCTCTGGACGATGGCAGTGCCTGGGTGTACCGCGATCAACAAGATAATATGTCTTTTTTTAATACCCATGGTCAACTGATCCGTACGGACCTGATCGATGGTGGTTCGCTGGTTTACAGCTATAGCGCCGATGGCTTGTTACAACACAAGACTGATCACTTCGGCCGCAGCCTAACTTATCATTACGATGCGGAGCAGCGTTTAATCCAGGTTACCTTACCTGATGCTCAAACCGTGACCTACATCTGGAATAACCGCTTACTGGATACTGTCATCTGGCCTGATGGTGGCAGCATGCGTTACACCTACAATGAAGCTGCTTATCTGCACAGCAGTGCTCGTTCACAACAGGCTTTGACAGGGAAGTTCGATGCCTATGATACTCGTATCGGTACCTACCACTATAACCAGCAAAGTCAGGCTACCTATACCTCTCGTGCCGACGGGGTCCAAGCTCGTACCATCACCTACGGTTATAACAATACCACTGAGACCGATAGCCGCGATATCGCTTGGCTTCATTACTTCACTCGTCTAAGTGACCAAACTCTGCTACTGAGGCAGACCAATCAGCCTGCTGGCAGCGGCAGTGCCGCCAGTCGTGACTTTCGCAACTATGACAATGTTGGACGTGTAAATGAGGCCAGAGACTTTAATCAACACAAAACTCAATATGTTTACGAGGATACTCGTAGTCTAGAAACAGTAAAAGTAGAGGGCATCCCCAATACCGATTACCGTAACTATCGGGCTGACAACGTTGCCTTACAACCGGGAATCACTAAAACTCAGAGCCGTTGGCATACGCAATGGCGCTCCCCGACCCAGCAAAGCGAACCGGAACTGATCACACACTGGGTTTACCACGGTGATGCCGATCCCTTTAATAACGATGCTATCGCGAGCTGTGCGCCAGTCAATAATCCGCGCCCCTGGATTTGTAAGATAGTTTATCAAGCCACCCTAGACCCTAACGGCAGTCAAGGCTTTAGTGCCGCCCTAGATAACACCACTACCGAGCGGCTAAGGCAATACACCTATAATCAATACGGCCAGAAACTCAGTATTGCTGCGACACCAAATATAAATCACCCGACTACATTCACGTATTACGGCAGCACCACGTCTGATTGGACCACCGGTGATTTACGTACCGTCACTAACAGCTTGGGCCATACTACTGAAATTACCCATTACAACCGCAATGGCTATGCCACCCGCATTGTTGATGCCAATGGTATTGTCACCACCCTAGGTTATGACGAACGTAACCGCTTAACCACACAATCCTTCGCAGGAGTTACCACTACTCATACCTATGACCTGAATGGTAACCGCACACACAGTACCTTACCGAACGGAGAAACCGTCACGTATACATACGATAATGCTTACCGCCTGATCCAACTCAGTGACAGTGTAGGTAATACTATCGATTACACGTGGGATACTGAAAACAACCTAACCGAAGAAAGTATTCACAGCCCAGATGGCAGTGTCAGTTACACTCGCAGCCATGCTTATGATGCCTTACGCCAGTTAATGACCACCACGCGCGGGGACAATCACAGTGATACCTACCGTTATGACGCGCAGGGTAACTTCACAGGCATGACCGATGCCTTAAATCAGGTGACGAGTCAGAGTTATGACAGCCAGCACCGACTACAACAAACCACCGATGCATTAAACGGCAGTATCACTTACCAATATGATGGACAGCACCGGATCACCACTGTCACGGACCAGCGAAATAACAGCACGACTTATACCTACAATGCGTTTGATGACCTCGTCACCCAACAGAGCCCAGATACTGGATTAACCACCTTTACTTATGACAATGGCGGTAATCGTACCAGCAAGACCGATGCTCGAGGGCAACGGACTACTTACCAGTATGATGTTCTTAATCGCTTGACACATATTGACTATGCCAATCATCCGCAAGAGAATGTGACATACCAATATGATGACAACACAAACAATAACCTAGGAGTGGGTCAACTGACCCACATCACGGATGAGAGCGGCAGGACTACATACACCTATGGGCCGTTTGGTGTGACGCAAAAGCAGTTCTGTATAGACGACACAGATTGTTACACAACCGCCTATGTGTACAATGCAATTGGCCAGTTAGCGCAAATGACCTACCCGAGTGGGCATAACATCCACTATACCTATGATCACTTGAATAGAGTCCGCAGTATCTATATGACAGCGGCGGGGCAGAGCAGTACACAAATTATCGTCAGTGATATTCAGTACCACCCATTTGCGGGTATTAATCGCATGACCTACGGTAACGGTGTTACCACACTGATCGGGCAGAGTTTGGCGGGAAGAATGAGCAACATCCGCGTAAACACCACAGCAGGTACCACACTGTATCAAAGAAGTTACACACATAACCCGATCAGTAATATCACAGCTATTACTGATAATGATAATCAGAACCAAAACAATCAGTATACGTATGATGCGCTATCGCGGTTAACTGAAGCAGCCATTGGCAACACGCTCACTACCTACGATTACGACCCAGTGGGTAATCGTACGTTCAAACAGCTCTCAGAGAACAGCGTGGTTGCTAATGATGAAACCTACACAACAGACGCAAACGGTAACCGCCTGAGCAATATTAGTGAAGCCGTTCATGGCGCAAGCCGGCAACTAGTTTATGATGCCAACGGTAACCCGTTGCAAGATTCTGGAAACAGTGACACCTACAGCTATACGTACAATGCGGCAAACCGGCTAAGTAGTGTAACCAGCAACAGCCAAACGACTACGTACACGTACAATGCATTAGGGCAGCGCACCCACAAGGCTAATAGCAACAACCAGGCTGTCATTTACCAGTATGGCAGTAACGGTGAGTTGATGAGTGAGCATCCACAACAGGCCATAGCGCCGCAAAAGGATTATGTCTATCTGAATCAGCAACCGATTGCGGTTATTGAAACCCACAATGGCACAGCTACGTTATACCATATTACAAACGATCATTTAGGGACGCCTCAGTTGATTACAGATACTCAACAGAACGCGGTGTGGCAAGCGTATTTCACCTCGTTTGGGGAAGCCACAGTTACCACAGAGATAGTAAAAAATAACTTACGCTTTCCGGGCCAGTATTTTGATGAGGAGACGGAGTTACATTACAACTGGCATCGGTATTATGACCCAAGTTTAGGGCGTTACCTGAGAAGTGATCCTATTGGGTTGAATGGCGGGATAAATACGTATGGCTATGTGTATCAGAATCCGTTGATGTACTCTGATCCTGATGGGTTACGCCCTGTAGCTAGGCCGCCTAATCCTTGGAATGCTTTTCAGCAAGCACATGCAGGCCAAGGTTTAAGTCCAGCTCAACTGCGTCAAATATATAGACAGCAACAGCTGAATACCTTGGGAGGGCCTAGAAACCCTTCTTTACATCATATGTTGGATAATCTCCCGGATGTAGTTCAAGATGCTGTCTCTACGGTGCCTAAATGTAATAACGGCTCTTGCTATATCGAAGTACGAGTATGTGAATGCTTTAACTCGGACCCTGGTTCCCCTAAAGATTTTTGCCCTATACGAGCAGATCATCAAGTGAGTTCTCCTCATATAGATCCATCATGCTTTTGTCATATAGAAAGGCGTCCAGTTGGCGGTTAATAAAATGATACGTTTATATAAAACTTTAGTAATATCACTTATATTTTTACAGTTAGCATGGTTCTTTATGCCTTGGGGTTTTGCCTATGATGAGCACTCTATAAATGCATTTTATTGGCTTGGTTATGGTTCTTTTTTTGAAACCGAAACTATAACGACTATGAATTACTTTGTTCTGACTAGTTACACACTGTCTTGTATAGGTTTATTATTTTTTAATATATGGGCAAGACGAGCTTATATGCTAGTAGTTATACTGGGTGGTTTAATTGTTCCAATGTATGGAATGTCTGTACAGTCTGGTTATGAAGATACTATGGCTTACTTTATGACTTTAGGTGATGGAATTA
Source organism: uncultured Pseudomonadales bacterium (assembly GCA_947488935.1). Lineage (GTDB taxonomy): Bacteria > Pseudomonadota > Gammaproteobacteria > Pseudomonadales > Cellvibrionaceae > CANLBN01. The sequence goes on along the minus strand of CANLBN010000001.1, from coordinate 542,718 downwards.
TAATTTGTTTGTCTTACTTTACTAACTTAAATTTAAGGTTTTTAAATATTGCTGATACTGAATAATATTTGGTTTTATATTGTTGTTTCGGAAATTATCTCCTTAGTTTTGATATTCAAAACTTGGGCGGGTAATGATCATAAAGTATTAAAAATTATATTGAGCGTTGCGATACTAATTCCGTTTCTTGGCCCTCTTTTATATTTTTTTGTTGCTGATGTTCCATCAAATAGCCTTGTGCCAAAAAATAATGGGCCTAGAGGTTCTTATACTCATGGCTTTATTAGTATGAAACCATTGTTAAAAAAGATTATTAAAGATAAAGATAAAGATAAAGATAAAGATAAAGAAAAATCAAAAGAATCAGAGGGTAAGGAATAAGAGCCTAGCCGTAAAATAAGGTGTCACGTCTTGAATCTTGAATTAAAGCCTAGCCTTTTGTCGGTTAGGCTTTTTTGATTTGGGTTGTTATGCTTTTTAAGTCTGCATCATCTGCTGAGTGGTGATCAGTTCGGTAATCACCTCTTCGCCCTGTTGCTGTAACCATTGTTGGTTCAGGTACAACCCAAAGTGACACTCCTTATTACTCAGTATGTCAGGCTCTATATAATCGGGAGCAGTCATGGCCCGAATCGCCGTATCATAAAACTGATAACTCGCCAGCAACCGATGTAACCGATCCTCCAGCCTCGTTAACTGCTCTCGTAGTAATAAAGTTTGTGACAGGGGCAATCCTGCATTATCATCGTGCTCAGCCATAATGGACTCCTTTTGGAGAAATTCAACAAGTTTTTAAAATGAGGAGTTATTAGTGTTATTCTCTGTAAGTGTCTTTACCCGATCTCATCATAATGGTGTGGCAGGTGGCTTGTGTGAAGAGCAAATAATTCTTATTGATGCAGAGTCTCAGCTTGAAGCAATATCTTTAGCATCTGATATAGCTAAAGATAATGAAGTTTCATATAAAAATGAAGCCGGTGACTTAGTCTACTGGAAATTTATGGGTGTTCAAAGTGTGTATGAAATAGAAGGTGATTTAAGGTCTGGATTGGAACTATTTTCAAGGCATTGTTCTATAGATGAAGCGAACTCACTATTTAAGACCATTAAAGAATAGTAGTTGAGATTCAGTGTATTAGCTCAGTGACCATATCCTCTCCCTGTTGTCGTAGCTACTAAAACTAAAAAAGAATTTCTAGATAAGCGTGGTTTTAGTCCTATCAAAAAAGCAATTGACCAAAAACGAAATGTAGGTGGTTGTGGTGGAGGAGGAAGTAGTTAATGAGTATTTCGATTAAATTCGAATATTTAATTTGTTCTCATAAGTGGGTGAAAATTTCTCTACCAGTTAATGAGTTCTATGATCTTGAGTATACACAGCTGGAAGATATAGAAATCGATAGCATGTCTTTGTATGACGATTATAGAGACTATATCGACGATAAAGAGAAAAGTGTTATTTTAGGTATAAAATGCACTATAGAAGACTCATATCAAAACAGAGAGTCTATTTCTACTATTTCTTATTGGGATCGTGAGCGTAAGTCACTATTAGAAAGAATTAACTATCATAAAGGCGATAAGAGAAGTAGGGAAATTATTGAAAGCCAAGATTTAGATGCTGATGGAGAAGTAATTACATTGATTACTAGGTATATTGAAAAAGATGGTGTGCTGTGGCCATCATCTAATTCGGTGCATTCTTCATCAGGTGTATCCACTCCATGTATTGAAGAAGAGATTAAGTCATTTGTATTTAATGGTCGATTATATTTGGATATGTGGAAATAAAAGCTAGATATTCGAATAGGCTTTTTTATTTTGAAAGCGTAAGTAAGGCGTCACTACTGCAGATTATTCGACAGGGTTTGTTCTCTGGCTGTGCTTTATAAGCATTTTTTTTATACGCAGTACTTAGTAAAAAACTAAAGTAGCTTATCCAGTTTTCTGTATAGGGTTCTTAGGCTTATCCCTGCTTGCTCAGCCGCTCGTTGTTTATCACCCTCGTATAAACTAACTAGATCCAATAGATAATTAGTTTCAAGCTGTTTTAAGGTTGTAGTTTTTTCAGGCGCTTTATTTATATTTTTATCGGATGTGTTTTTTTCTAATAGTAGAGCCTCTTCTATAGTGCCTTTAGTTATTATATTGGTGTCACATAAAATAATTGCACGTTGCATTAAATTGCGAAGCTCGCGAATATTACCCTCAAAGGTGTGTTGCTGAAGTAACTTAATAGCTCCCTCGGTTATATGATGCTCCTTGCTCAGTGTACTAATCATATGCTTAGCAAGCTCGGGTATATCCGCATGTCTTTCGGTGAGAGAGGGAACAGCAATAGGAAACACATTGATACGGTAATAAAGATCGAGGCGAAATCTCTCTTGCTTAATCATTTGCTTTAAGTCTCTGTGGGTTGCACAAATCAATCTAAAATCAGAGGATCTCACCTTAGTGCCGCCCACTCGCCTAAAGGTTTTAGATTCTATCAAGCGTAATAATTTAACTTGAGTTTCTAGCGATATATCGCCTATCTCGTCTAAAAATAATGTACCGCCATTGGCATGTTCTACGAGCCCAATTTTGTCGGTATGCGCGTCGGTAAAAGCGCCTTTTTTATGACCAAAGAGCTCGCTCTCCACTAGGGTTTCACTTAAGCCTGCACACTCCAAAGTCACCATGGGTGAGTCGCTACGCTCGCTGGCTAAATGGATCATGTGACTAACTAGCTCCTTTCCTGTGCCCGATTCGCCTAGCAGTAAAACATTGGCATCGCTTTTGGCAACGCGTGTTGCGTTTTTGATGAGCTTTTCAAAGGCGGGGCTATTGCCTATAAATCTTTGCTTAGCCGATGCGCCGCTAGCAAGAGGAACAGGCTTTAGTAGTTCGACAAAAAAGTTAAGGTTTTTTCCCTCGTCGAATATAGGAATCATTTCTACATCGACGTGTTCACGCCCATTGGGGGTTTGGTGAATATGTAAGACATTTTCTTTTTGTTTTGAGTCTCTTGCTGCGCGCAGAGGGCAGTCTTCACCCGCTTGATCACAAGGCTTGTTATAGCCATGGGACACCTTATAGCAATGGGGTTTGGAGGCGATATCAATGCTGCCAAACTTGTCCTCGTAATTTTTATTGGTGGCGATGATCTCATAATCCGATGTGACCAAAATTGCAGGGACTTCATATGCCTCTAGCATCTGAGCTAGTTTCGCAGTCTCATTCATAGCATTTCCATTGGCCTAAAACTCAGGCTTTCTGTCAAAAATGACATTTAATGGTGACATATATGACAAAAAAAAGCATTCGCGGATTTTATTGTTTTAAGAACTTCTTATAAATCAAAGGCTTGGTAGTTTTTATAGAGTTGGCATAAAGCTCGCTATGTTAAGAGCATAAAACTAATAGTAAAAGATTAGAGATCAGAGTATGGCCAGTAACAATAGCGTTAAAGATGTATTCCCTTTTTTTGATAGCAATAGCAATACTTTTTCCTATGTTATTAAAGACCCTAATAGTCAGGCATGTGCAGTTATTGATTCGGTTTTAGATTTTGATTATGCGGCTGGCCAGATTACCTACGAAAGTGCTAATAAAATCATCGAGTGTATCAAGGCGAATAATTTAATACTTGAGTTGCTTATTGAGACACATGTCCACGCCGATCATCTATCCGCTGCACCTTACATTCAGAGTGTTTTAGGCGGCAAAGTTGCTATCAGCCAACATATTGTCACGGTACAAAATGAATTTGGTCGTCTATTTAATGAAGGTACAGAATTCCAGCGCGACGGTAGTCAGTTTGATATTTTGTTTGAAGATGATCAAAGCTACAAATTGGGTAAACTTAATTGTCAGGCTCTCACCACACCGGGCCATACTCCTGCCTGTATGACTCATTTGATGGGTGATGTTGCCTTCGTTGGCGATACTTTATTTATGCCAGACGGTGGTACCGCAAGGGCTGATTTTCCAGGAGGTGATGCTCGTGTGTTGTATCAATCTATTCAAAAAGTGCTGAGCCTGCCCGATGAAACAAGGCTGTTTATGTGCCATGACTACCAGCCCAATGGCCGAGAATTAGAATATATGACAACAGTCTCTGAACAAAAGGCAAAAAACATACATCTGGCAGGCAGTGTAAATGAGGATACTTTTGTTGAGTTGCGAGAGGCGAGAGACAAAACCTTGTCGATGCCAAAATTAATTCTGCCCTCGCTGCAAATCAATATGCGTGCAGGGCATTTTCCTAAACCAGATACCAACGAAACAGTGTATCTAAAAGTACCTGTGACCGGTTTACAAACGACTCTTGAATCATAATAAATAAAAATGGAGAATAAAAATGACAGTAAACAATAATAAAAAATTTGATGTTGTTATCATTGGTGCTGGTTCTGGAGGCATCGCAACGGCCAGTAGCATACAAAAACGCGACCCAATATTACGCATAGCACTTATTGACCCTTCGGAAGATCACTTTTATCAACCCGGTTGGACAATGGTTGGAGGTGGTATATTTAATGCCGAGACCACTCGTAGAAAAACTAAAAACTTAATTCCAGCTGGTTGCGAATGGATTAAAAAATCCGTTGTTTCTATTAACGCCAAAGATAATAATGTCCAGCTTAATAATGCCGATATTATAGAATTTGAGCAGCTAGTTATAGCGCCAGGCTTAACATTAAACTGGAAAGGTATAGAGGGTTTAGAAGAGTCGCTAGGTAAAAATGGCGTCACCTCGAATTATCGTTACGATCTTGCACCTTATACATGGGAGCTTGTTAAAAACCTTAAAAAGGGTAAAGCACTTTTTACTCAGCCGCCAATGCCAATCAAGTGTGCCGGTGCTCCACAAAAAGCCATGTACTTGTCGGGATCCGAATGGTTTGATCAGGGCTGCTTAAACGACATCGATATAAAATTTTATAACTCGGGTGGTGTTTTATTTGGAGTAGATGCCTACGTCCCTGCACTAATGGAGTATGTAAAAAAATATAATGCAGAACTCTGTTTTATGCAAACCTTAGTTAAAGTTGATGGAGAAAATAAAATAGCAACATTTAAAGATAGCGAGGGCAATCTTACCGAGGATAGCTTTGATATGTTGCATGTTTGTCCTCCACAAATGGCCCCCGACTTCATTCGTGAAAGTGATTTATGTGATGAGGGCGGTTGGTTGGATGTAGACCCGGGGACATTGCAAAGCAAAAAATATAAAAATGTTTGGGGCGTTGGTGATGTGATGAATACCGGTAATGCAAAAACAATGGCAGCCGCTCGTAAACAAGCGCCAATTGTTGCCCAAAACATTATTAATGTAATTACTAATAATCCAAAACGTGAGCATTACGATGGCTATGGCTCTTGCCCTTTGACCGTTGAGAAAGGGAAAATAGTATTGGCTGAATTCACCTATGGTGGGGTTGTGGCACCTACTTTCCCAAAATGGATAAACGACGGAACTACGGCGACTACATTTGCCTGGATGTTAAAAGCAGTGCTTCTGCCTAAGGTATATTGGGAGGCAATGTTAAAGGGGCGAGAGTGGTTAGTAGGCTCAACTATCCCTAGTGAAAAAGTGCTATGATATTAAGCTTGAACTTACCTTAACGAATACTATATCAACTCACACAGACTTGCTTGCGCTAATGAAAGATACAGAAATTTTAGAAAGGATTGGTTTGCCTAAGCAATTCTTAACAGACAAAAAATTTGAGGCATCAAAAGTTACGTTCGACAAAGATACTGTGCTGTTTAAGCCTGGAGATCACTGTAGGCTGTTTCTTATCGTGCTTGAGGGTAGTGTGCGGGTTGAGTTAACGGCGAGGCAAGGTAGAGATACTACCTTGTATCGTATTAACTCCGGCGAAAGCTGCGTGTTAACAACAACCTCACTGCTCAATTCAGAAAAATATTATGCGCAGGGCATTACCGAGACAGAAGTAACAGCCTTAGCCATTACTACGGCGAGTTTTAATAATGTATTGTTAGAGTACCCCCTATTTATGCAATACGTATTATCCGACTACTCTAAAAAAGTATCGCTACTTTTTGTGCTGATTGATCGACTGACTTCCAATAATATTTTAAGCAACGTTGCTAATTTTTTATATGAAAACAAAGATGAAGACAACACATTAACGATTAAGCAATCTGCATTAGCAAGGGAAATAGGTACGGCAAGAGAAGTTGTCGGTAGAAAGTTAATTGAGCTAGAGAAGTCTAATGTTATTAGACGTGAGCGATCAGAAATAAAAATTGTCGACCTTAATAAGCTTGAAGAAATACTGCTGTAAAATATTTAATTCCTGTGAGATTTAGTCTCAAGATTTTGTCTGATATTACATGTCAAAATAAACCCTCATTTAAATTGGCGTAACGATAAATAGGGGGTTCTTTATGTTTACCAGTAATATCAATTCACTAGACCGGATTCTTCGCATAGTTATTGGTTTGTTTTTGCTAAGTCTTGTTTTTTGGGGGCCGCAAACAGCGTTTGGTTATATAGGTTTAATTTTGATAGTAACGGGGTTTATCAATTTTTGCCCGATTTATCGGGTATTTAATATAAGCACCTGCGCAAAAAAATAACGTGTTTATTGGCATGACCTTTTGCCTGTGATCTAAAAACCCTATAATGTAGGCGATATTTTTTAGGGTAAAGGGAAGAGCTTTAAATGCCAATAAAAACACCGTTTTTGTATCAGTCACTAGCAAAAGAATTTCCGTCTGTTTTTTCTGCTCGCCGTAAAAATTTACGCAGTAGTATCATTAAGCTTAAAGCTAATAAAGTGTGCCTGTTTAGCCCGGTAAAAGGGTTAAATGATAAGCTGCTTGCTAGTATAAAAGAGCTGGGTGACCCCAGTTTTATTCTTGCCCCTAATCACTACCATCATGCAGCCATTGTTGAGTACGCCGAGCAATTCCCGCAAGCGGTGCTATGTGCTCCAGATTTTTCAATTCCTAGGCTTAATAAAGTGACGGGACTTGAGTTTTCTAACCTCGATTCACTCTTAAAGCAGTTGCCCAAAAATGTTTCGGTACTTTCTCCCAAAGGCTTAAAAACGGGCGAGATATGGCTTAAAGTGATAGATGATAAAAAAACGGCCTGGCTTGTAGTTGATGCATTCTCAGGGCCCGCATCCCCTGATTCGACCCTATACGAAAGTAAAGCGGAGCTATTAAAAACCTTCCCGCGCTATGGGGTTAACAATCTAGAGCAATACCAAGCATGGGTGGATCAACAATTACTGTCAGACTCTCCCCAACTTTTAGTGCCATGCCATGGAGCCCCTGTCTACAGTGATAGCCTTGTCGATCAATTGCAAAAAGTTATGGATACAGGTTTTAAGTAGCTCACCTATAGAGGCTTTTTCTGAGTTTATGAATGGCAGGTTTGTAAAGCGAGTAGTAAATTAGCGAAAAAGTGTGCTTATAGAGTGCTTCGCATACCAATCCACACTATACCTCGCTATAATCGGCGCCTTCTATTTTCTCATGAATTCAATAATGGCCGGAGACAGGCGTGAGTGCAACTGATACAAATCCCGCGATGGAGACATTTCAAGGTCTTATTTTAGTACTACAGCAGTATTGGGCCAAACAAGGCTGTGTGATTCTCCAACCATTAGACATGGAAGTGGGTGCAGGAACCTTTCATCCAGCAACATTTTTACGTGCCATTGGGCCAGAGTCTTGGAGTAGCGCTTACGTACAGCCTTGCCGTAGACCAACCGATGGGCGTTATGGTGAAAACCCTAATCGCCTACAGCATTACTATCAATTCCAGGTGGCTTTAAAGCCTTCTCCCGATAATATACAAGAGCTTTACCTAGATTCGCTACGTGAGTTAGGTATTGATCCTAACGTCCATGATATTCGTTTTGTTGAAGACAACTGGGAGTCACCTACACTCGGCGCTTGGGGGCTGGGTTGGGAGCTATGGCTTAATGGTATGGAAGTGACCCAGTTTACCTATTTTCAGCAGGTTGGCGGCTTAGAGTGCTATCCGGTAACGGGTGAAATCACCTATGGCCTTGAACGCATTGCGATGTATTTACAGGGTGTTGATTCTATTTATGACCTAACCTGGACGATTGATCCAGCGGGTAATAAAGTCAGTTATGGTGATGTCTTTCACCAAAATGAAGTTGAGATGTCTCACTATAATTTTGAGCATGCCGATGTTGAGTTTTTATTCCAGAGCTTTGATGTTTGTGAGAGAGAAAGCCAGCGTTTAATTGAGGCAAAGCTACCTCTACCTGCCTATGAGCAAGTGATGAAAGCCTCCCATGCTTTTAATCTACTAGATGCTCGCCACGCCATCTCGGTGACTGAACGACAGCGTTTTATTTTACGTGTTCGTACTTTATCGCGTGCAGTCGCGCAGTCTTACTATAATGCGCGCAAAGATTTGGGCTTTCCTTTAGCACCAGAGCCTTTGCGCAAAGAGCTGCTTGCCTGTGATGATGAAAACACGTCAAAAGGAGCTGCGTAATGAGCCAAGACTTTCTAGTTGAATTAGGTGTTGAAGAGCTACCACCAAAGGCCTTGCTAACCTTATCTAATGCCTTTACAAAAGGCATTGAGCAGGGCTTAAAAGATAATGATTTAAGCTTTGATGGCATTAAATCCTATGCAACACCTAGGCGTTTGGCGGTTGTTGTTAATGGTTTAGCTGAGCAAACGGCAATCAACGATGTTGTCAACTGGGGGCCACCGACAAAAATAGCTTTTGATGGTGATGGCAACCCTACTAAGGCAGCTCTTGCCTTTGCCAAAAAAAATAATATCGAGGCCTCAGATCTTACTTCTGAGAATGACGGTAAAGCCGATAAACTTGTCTTTAGAACTCAGGCGGGCGGAGAGGCGGCAGTTGGTTTTTTAGAGAGTATCGTACAACAATCACTGGCTAAATTACCTATTGCGAAGCGCATGCGCTGGGGCGCAAATCGTTATGATTTTGTACGGCCCGTACATTGGCTAGTTATGTTGTTAGGGAGTGATATTGTTGATGCGAATATATTGGGCCTGCAAGCAGATAGGCTCACTCGTGGTCATCGCTTTCACTGTAACGACAACATATCGATTAGCCATCCCAACGAATACGCTGCTCAGTTAGAGGCCGCCTACGTTATGGCAGATATCGATGCGCGTAAAGAGCGTATCCGTGAGCAAGTTATGCTCGAGGCTAAAACGGTTAATGGCGAAGCCGTGATTGATGAGGGCCTTTTGCAGGAAGTGACTGCATTGGTGGAATGGCCAGTAGCCTTAATGGGCCGCTTTGAAGAGCGCTTTTTAAGCGTGCCCGCAGAGGCGCTTATTTCCTCGATGAAAGAACATCAAAAATATTTTCATTTGGTTGATCAGCAACAAAATTTGCTGCCGTATTTTATTACAGTATCAAATATCGAGAGTAAGGACCCGGCGCAGGTTATAGATGGTAATGAACGCGTTATTCGCCCGCGCCTAGCCGATGCTGCCTTCTTTTTTGAGACCGATAAAAAGACAACGCTTGAAAGCAAGCGTGAGAAGCTTAAAAAGATTGTGTTTCAAGCAAAGTTAGGGACGGTTTTTCAGAAAACAAACCGTGTGGCTAATTTGGCTAAAACAATTGCCGAACAAATTAATGCTAATCAAACACAAGCTGAGCGAGCAGGGCAGCTGTGTAAATCTGACCTTGTGAGTGAGATGGTATTTGAGTTTGCTGATATGCAAGGTATAGCAGGGTTTCACTATGCGACGCACGATGGTGAAGATGACGATGTTGCTCTTGCAATGAACGAGCACTATATGCCACGCTTTGCTGGTGATAATTTGCCAACATCCGCCATTGGTACTGTTGTCGCTCTAGCCGATAGACTAGATACCTTGGTAGGTATTTTTGGTATTAGCGAGCAGCCGACAGGCTCTAAAGACCCTTTTGCACTGCGCCGAGCAAGTGTAGGCGTATTACGTCTACTCGTCGAGCAACAGCATAACTTGGATTTGCGTGAGTTATTGGCACTATCTTTTGCTCAATATGCCGAAAATGATAAACCATTGCCAGAAGGCGAAGCAGTTATTGAGCAAGTGTTACAGTATATGCTAGATCGTTTTCGCGCTTCGTATGAAGAGCAAAAAATACCCGTAGAAGTGTTTCAGGCGGTTAGCGTTAAAGAGTTGAGTTATCCACTGGATATTGATCAGCGTGTACAGGCCGTTAATCATTTCCGCTTACTGGAAGAATCCGTTGCTCTATCGGCAGCTAATAAACGTGTGGCAAATATACTATCGAAGGCGGGTGGTAATATTGCATCGTCAATAGATGATACACTTTTACAAGAACCTGCTGAAAAAGCATTGGCGCAAGCGGTGGGCGCTAAGCAAAAAGAGCTTGCCCCTTTGTTCGAGGCGCGTGACTACAAAGCAGCGTTAACGTCGCTTGCCTCACTTCGGGGTGTGGTTGATAATTTCTTTGAAGACGTTATGGTAATGACCGATGACGATGCACTTAAAAATAATCGGCTTGCGTTATTATTACAGCTAAGAGGTTTGTTTTTTGAAATTGCAGATATCTCTTATTTATCCGCAACCAAATAAGCATGCCGAATAGTCGATTTATATTTGTTATAGCTGTATTAATTTAGGTCTGTATTGTTATGAAACTTGCGCTACTTGGCCGTGATGGTGTGATTAATAAATCAGTTACAGGCGGTGTTAATCACCGCACAAAACTGGAGTTAATTAGTGATAGTATTAGTGCAATTGCTGAATTAAGTGCAGCTGGTTACCTAGTGATTGTGGTAACCCACCAGCCAGGTATCAGCAGAGGCTTATTTGACCTCGATGAGTTAGAAGCTATTAATAGTGAAATCACCATTCAGGCTGAAAAAGCCGGTGGTGAGATCGTAGCGTTTTTTTATTGCCCGCATGATGAGCAAGACCGTTGTCATTGTCGTCCACCAGAAACTGGCCTGCTCGATGCCATTGAAATGGAATTTGATTGTGATACATCGCGCGCCGCTTTCTTTTGTGTCAGTAGCGCCGAAAAAGATCTAGCTAATGCCAAAGGCTGCACGATATACGAATGTACAAATGACTTTCCGTTAAGCACGCAAGTTAAACGCTTGCTTAAAAATGGTTAGTTTAAATTAATAACAGTTTGTTACTAAAATTATTATGTTGCTTTTTCGCTCTCTTCTTTTTTACTTTTTCTATGCGCCATTAACGATTTTTTTTGGCACGCTAAGTCTTTTTCTATTATTACTCCCTAAAAAAACAGCACAGGCGACGATTGTTTATTGGAATGCATCGGCATTATTTTTACTGCGTTGGTGTTGTAATATTCGCTACGAAATAAAAGGCGCTGAAAATTTATCCCATAGCCCCTGTGTTGTCGTTTCTAACCATCAAAGCCCATGGGAGACACTGTTTTTACAATGGTATTGTCGGCCCATTTCTGCGGTGTTAAAAAAACAATTATTGTCTATTCCTTTTTTTGGTTGGGGTTTAAAAGTTACCCAGCCTATAGCAATCGATCGAGCTAATCCTGTTCAAGCCGTTAAGCAAATTAAAACCGATGGTGTTGATCGCCTCAATGTAGGTAATAACATGCTGATATTTCCCGAAGGTACGCGAATGCCCGTTGGTGAACTTGGCAGCTATAAGCGCAGCGGTGCAGATATTGCTAAGCAAGCCGGTGTGCCTCTCGTGCCAATTGCTCACAATGGGGGTGAGTTTTGGCTCAATAAAAGCCTAATAAAGCGTCCAGGTGTTATCCAAATTGTTGTTGGTGAGCCAATAAGTATTGGCGATAAAAGTACCAAAATATTAATGGAAGAAATTAAGCTATGGACACAAGAACAACTCGAAACTATGTCGCAAACTAATCATTCCTAGAGAGAAGAATAATGCTTACTTTTTTTTGCACAGGTGGCACCTTTGATAAAATTTATTTTGATGCAAAAAGTGAATTTAGTGTTGGTGACCCACAGATTATTCCTTTATTAAAAGAAGCTAATCTCTCTATTGAGTATGATGTTATATCGCTATTAAAAAAAGATAGCTTGGATATGACCGACGAAGATCGCCAATTAGTTAGTGATAGGGTAGTTGCTTGTGCGAGCGAAAAAATTGTTATCACCCATGGAACCGATGGTATGGTTGCGACTGCTCAGGCGTTAGCCAAACAATCTTTGGGTAATAAAACCGTGGTGCTAGTTGGCGCCATGCAGCCGGCAAGAATGCGCTATAGCGATGCATCTTTCAATTTAGGCTTTGCGGTGTCGGCTGTACAATTATTAGGGGCAGGTATTTATATCAGTATGAATGGCCGTGTCTTTTCACATGATAATGTGGCTAAAAATTTAACAGTAGGTCAGTTTGAAGCACTGAATTAAGTGAGTGGCAGTGCACAGACCGACGTTATTTGAGATTGTCATTTGCCACAAGGGTGCCTCTAAGCAGTTAAGGTTTTAATAACTTGAAGGCATGAGCGAAGATGCATTAAGCCCGCTTATAACTTTCTTATAGTAAAAACGCGCTTCTTTTCGCTATAAGGTCTTAAAAAACTCAAATCCCAGAGATTCTTCTGACTATACTTTTTATCACACGCAATAATTTATGTGTAATTACAATTAAAAAAGTAAGGAGAGTCCTGAGTGTTTGAAGTAGTAAGCCCAGAAGATTTCATGAAGATTGGTGGTGATAAGCCTAGTCACTTAAAAATAGAAGAAGCGCTAATAAAAATGGGTGGCAATGGTGCCACAGGTGGTACGTTCAAAAAAGATATTCTTAAAATGGCGGGATGGACTGGTGGTGCTTTGACGACCTATGCCTCTCGATCAGAGGTTGCTGCAGAGGCATTTAATCGAGTTCGTAAAGCGCTTGAAACGGCATCTTCGGTAGATGATCTAAAAAGTAAGTTAATCCATTAAGTGTATATTAACTCTTAATGAGTCAATTTTGGATTGGTAAGTAGGTAACAGCCCACTTACCAACGTTCTTTTGCCAGCGATTTCCTACCAACTACCGGTATTTTCCATAGATGACCAAGGCTCCGAGGGTTCTAGTGCTTCTCCTTTTTGTAATAACTCAATGGAGATGCCATCGGGTGAGCGAATAAACGCCATGTGCCCATCGCGCGGTGGCCTGTTAATGACCACTCCCCTATCAGCTAGGGCTTGGCAAGTTGCATAAATATTGTCCACTCGATAGGCAAGATGCCCAAAGTTACGCCCACCCTCGTAGTTCTCCGTATCCCAGTTATAGGTCATTTCGACCATTGGTGCTTTATCGTCGTGGGCGCGTTCAACGTCTTCAGGGGCTGCGAGAAATATAAGAGTAAAGCGGCCTTTCTCATTATCGTAGCGAGTAATTTCGACTAGGCCTAATTTATTACAATAAAAATCGAGAGACTCCTCGATATTGTTAATGCGAATCATGGTGTGTAAATATTGCATCTTTGAATAGCCTGCCTATAAGTATGTCAGTGGGTGATAAACCGGTTACTGCGCTAAAAATTCGTCTTTTAAGTCGACGTAGTTTTGTGATGAATAGGTAAAATAGTTCTTTTCGGCCTCTTTTAGCGGGCGAATTTCCTTACAGGGACTACCCATATACATAAAGCCACTTTTAAGGGTTTTACCCGGTGGTACTAATGTACCTGCACCAATAACAACATCGTCTTCGACCACAACGCCATCAAGTACTGTAGAGCCTATACCGACCAATACGCGATTTCCGATGGTACAGCCGTGTAAATTGACCGAGTGACCAATGGTGACATCGTCGCCAATAGTGAGAGGGTAGCCATCTTCATTAAATTTACCCGCATGGGTAATATGCAATACCGAACCATCTTGCACACTGGTGCGCGCGCCAATGCGAATACGGTGCATATCGCCACGAACAACGGCACAGGGCCAAACTGAGGTGTCATCGCCTAAGTGGACATCACCAATAACCACTGCAGCGGGGTCTATAAAAACCTTATTGCCAAGGGTTGGAGTTACGCCATTAAAGGGGCGTACAGATGGAGCATTAGCATAGTCGTTATCTATTGTAGACATAGTAAATCGATCCATATAACTTGTTTAATATTAATGATATTGTCATCTTTTAAATCATTTAGATCAACAAGCAAAGGCCTATAACCGCGATATGAATAATCCATTACTTGAAGAGCATCACTTACCACCATTCAATGCAATCGATATTAAACATATAAAGCCCGCCATTGAAGCGCGCATTGAACAGGTGTGGTCTGTCCTTAATACCCAGCTTGCCGCTATCGACCAAGGCGAGAAAGCCTCTTGGGAGAATATAGTCGCGCCATTTGAGGAGGCATCGGATTTGCTCAGCCAGAGCTGGTCACCCGTAAGCCATCTTAATGGTGTTCAAAACAGCGATGAATTGCGAGAAGTCTATACCGAGTGCATTCAACTACTCACGGATTTTGGCACAGCAATTGACCAGCATCAGCCACTATTTAAAGCCTACGAATCATTAGCTATGAGCGAAGGTTTTAGCGCTTTGTCGACAGCAAAGCAAAAAGTTATACAAGATGCTTTGCGTGATTTTCGCTTGGCGGGTGTTGCACTAGCAGAGGATAAAAAAGAGCGCTATGGAGAACTACAAAAGCGTTTGTCGACACTATCGATGACTTTCTCCAATAATGTTCTCGACGCTACCCAAGACTGGTTTATGCATTTCGAGACGCAGGATAATTTGCAGGGCCTACCCGAAGGCGCATTGGCGAGTGCTGAGCAAGCAGCGGCCCAAAAGCAATTAACAGGCTATGTTATTACTTTGGATATCCCGTCCTATATGGCCGTTATAACCTATGCTGATGACCGAGCCCTACGCAAGAAGATTTACACCGCCTATGCCACAAGGGCAACAACGGGCGAGTGGGATAATACTCCGCTGATTAAAGAGATTTTAAGCCTGCGTTACGAGCTTGCCCAACTGCTTGGCTTTAAAAGCTATGCCGACTTATCGCTTGCTACAAAAATGGCAGAGTCCACGGAGCAAGTCGAAGGCTTTTTGAGATTGTTGGCCGAAAAATCCCTACCTGTTGCTCAAAAAGATTTGCAAGAATTAAAAGATTTTGCGGCGAGCGAGCACAGCGTTAATGACCTACAAGCATGGGATGTATCGTATTACAGCGAAAAATTACGCCAGCGCGATTACGCAGTATCACAAGAAGAGCTAAAGCCTTATTTTCCTGCTGAGCGTGTTATGGAGGGTATGTTCGCAGTCGTCAACAAACTGTTTGGTATCACAATCGAGCGTGTTGAATCTGTTGATGTCTATCATAAAGATGTGCGCTTTTTTTCGATTAAAAAAGACGGAGAAATACGCGCCTATTTTTATTTTGATATCTATGCGCGGGATAAAAAGCGCGGCGGTGCATGGATGGCAGATTGTCGAACGCGCCGCCTACGTGAGGGTAAAATCCAATTACCTGTTGCCTACCTTACCTGTAATTTTACACCTCCCGTTGGTGGTAAGCCTTCATTACTTACACATCAGGAAGTGACGACTTTGTTTCATGAGTTTGGTCATGGCCTACATCATATGCTAACGCAAATGACAGAAGCTGCGATCAGTGGAATAAGTGGTGTTGCCTGGGACGCCGTTGAGTTACCTAGTCAGTTTTTAGAAAACTGGTGTTGGGAGAAAGACGTGATTCCAATGATTTCTGGCCACTATAAAACAGGTGAGCCACTGCCCGATGATCTTCTTGAAAAAATGCTAGCGGCTAAAAACTTTCAGTCGGGTATGCAGATGGTCAGGCAGCTTGAGTTTTCGCTATTCGATTTTTTATTACATGCACAATATAGCGATGCTAACCCAGTTGACCCGCAAGACATATTGGATAGTGTGCGTAAAGAAGTTGCTGTGATGGAACCACCAGCATTTAATAAATTTCAAAATAGCTTTAGCCATATCTTTGCAGGTGGTTATGCTGCTGGTTACTATAGTTATAAATGGGCCGAGGTATTATCGGCCGATGCTTTTTCACTATTTGAGGAGCAAGGTATTTTTGACCAAAAAACAGGAGAGAGCTTTTTAAATACGGTCTTGTCCAATGGGGGCTCAAAAGAGCCGATGGAGTTATTTAAAGCTTTTCGTGGCCGAGAACCAAAGACAGACGCCTTGTTACGCCATGGTGGTATTGTCTAGCACATTGTTTAGAACATTGTTTAGAGCGCTCATGGTGGGTTAAAGTGTTTGTTAACCAACCTTTAATGTAAGGAGGCTCTGAGTAGGCCGTGGCTGATTTTCTCATTACTGAGAATTTGAGCCAGACTCCTCAGAGACTTTGTAAATAATTTTTAATTTTATTTTTAATAAAATATTGTAGAAGAAAATGTCCGAAAAAATTAAGAAACGTTTTATTGCTGGTGCCGTTTGTCCACGCTGTTCTCAAATGGATAAGCTCGTTATGTATCAACAAGAAGGCAAAAGTTTTCGCGAGTGTGTGAGCTGTGATTTTAAAGACGAAATGCGTTTTACTAATGGCCGCCAAGAATTACAAACGCGGGTTAATACGCCTGAAGAGGTCAAGAGAGAGCAAACGCAAGTATTAACCTTAGAGCCTAGAGATTTTTCTAAAAAATAATAATAAACTATTTTTAATAGCCACCAATTTGTAAATTGATACTCAAGTCATTTGTGAAACAAGGCCATTTCTTCTTAACCGCTTGCCAGTTGTCTTGGCTCATTTTTTCAAGAGATTTAATAACCTCTGGCTGATCAAAAACAGATCTATCGGATACGGTTGTCTCTAGAGAAAGTAATACTAGGTGATCGAGCTGGTTGGCAAGCTCATCGCCAATCAAGGCATGGCAGATAATATTGTCCATGCTTATATCAAAAGGGCTTAATGGATGGCCAAAACTTGTGATTTGGTCGTTTAATTCTTCCAACAGGCGATTAGATAGATATGCCTGATACAGTAATCGCTGTAAGCCTTGATAGTTTAATAGTAAATCGGGTGGCTTTATAAAAAACATACAGGCTAAATTAGTAAAGGGCTTTACGTAACTATAGGTTTTTGAATCCAGTGCTAGTGTATAAATCGCTTTTAAATAATCGGGTGCTGAGTCTATGTAGGATGTAATAAATTCAAAAATGGCTGCGGAGGGTGAATCTGAATTAATAGTGACCGCCTTATGCAAGTTGCCCATATGCATATCGATATACTTGGCCAAGGTATGTTTGGCTTGCTCGTCTCGTTTTACTTTTTCTATATGTCGATATAGATCACTCAACGTATTGTTCATAAATAGATCATATTTTTCAATTAATAGAGGTAAATTATTACTTTAGTCGTAAAATTGGGCTTTTTACCACTAAATATAAGCATAGACTATATTTATGTTCTATCATGTAAATGGTACTATTGGGTGGTTGCCTATAATTCGATCATTTCAGTGTGCGGTATTTATATAATATTACAAATTATATCGCCAACTGTGGCATCTAGTAATAGTCATTTTAAGTGTATTGCGTTATTTATGGCATCACTGCACAACATAAAGTTATTAAGTGCCTTTTAAATTGTTATTGTTTTCTTAGAAGAGCACGATCAAATTTGGTTTCTTATTGATACAGTAATAAAAATTAAGATAAGAACCAAGATAGTTAAGCCATAGCAAAAATAATAAATGGCTGAAACAATTAGTAATCTATCAATTGGTTATTAGTTGACCTTTAATAATGATTAGGGAGATTTTGGGGCAATGTTAATCACAATCAACCGACTGATGGTCTGGTTATTCACACCTGCTTTGCTATTGCTGAGTAATGCTCAAGCAATAGCACAGAGCGCTGAACGTTCCACTATTAATATGCCAATAGGTGTGACGCCTGTTAGTCAGGATGTCTATGGCCTACATATGACCATGTTCTGGTGGTGTGTTGCCATTGGTGTTGTCGTATTTGGTGTCATGTTTTATTCGATGATTGTCCATCGTAAGTCGAATGGTGCGAAAGCGTCTAATTTTCATGATAGCTTAGGTCTGGAGATTGCTTGGACAGTTCTTCCTTTTGTCATCTTAATCATCATGGCAATTCCTGCCACATCTAGTTTAGTTAAACTTTACGATACCTCCGAATCCGAGGTTGATGTGGTTATCACGGGTTATCAATGGTACTGGGGTTATGAGTACCTTGATCAAGATGTTAAGTTTTTTAGCCGCCTAAGTACTCCTCAAGAGCAAATTTATAACCAAGCCCCAAAGGGCGAAAACTATCTGCTTGAAGTTGACGAGCCTTTGGTGATACCTATCAATAAAAAAGTCCGATTTCTCGTCACCTCTAACGATGTAATACACGCTTGGTGGGTGCCTGACCTTGCTGTTAAACGCGATGCTATTCCTGGCTATATCAATGAATCATGGGCAAGAGTTGAAAAGCCAGGTACCTACCGCGGTGTATGTGCCGAGCTTTGTGGTAAAGACCATGGTTTTATGCCTGTTGTTGTCAAAGCTGTTGAGCAGGAAGAGTACGAGGCATGGTTGGGTGAGCGCCGTGAAGCTGCTGCAAAAATTAAAGAACTTACTAACAAAACCTTTAGCCTTGATGAGCTAGTAGTGCAGGGTGAGGCCGTTTATAACAAGGCGTGTGTTGCCTGTCACGGCGCAAATGGTGAAGGTGGTGTTGGTAAGGCAATTGCGGGTAGCCCAATTGCAACGGGTGATATGGCCGCGCATATCGATATTATTGTTAATGGTAGTAAAAATAATCCATTGATGGCTGCGTACAAAGAGACCCTGTCCGAAGTTGATACAGCAGCAGTGATCACTTACCAACGTAATGCGTTTGGTAACAATACCGGCGATGTGGTGCAACCCATCGATATTCTTAAATTCAAGCAAGGCAAGTAGAGGGGAATTACTATGGCTCACGGTCCTGCTAAAGGCTTTTCTCGGTGGTTATATACCACTAATCATAAAGATATTGGCTCAATGTATCTTTGGTTCAGTTTCGCAATGTTCTTACTTGGGGGTGTATTTGCTCTGGTGATTCGTGCCGAGCTATTCGAACCTGGGTTACAAATTGTTGAGCCTGGCTTTTTTAATCAAATGACCACCATGCATGGTTTGGTCATGGTATTTGGTGCAGTTATGCCTGCCTTTGTAGGCTTGGCTAACTGGATGATCCCGATGATGCTTGGCGCACCTGATATGGCGCTACCGCGTATGAATAACTGGAGCTTTTGGATCTTACCCTTTGCCTTCGCGATGATGGTTTCTACGCTGTTTATGGAAGGCGGTGGCCCTAACTTTGGTTGGACATTCTACGCGCCACTCTCGACAACCTATGCACCACCTAGCGTTACCTTCTTTATTTTTGCAGTGCATATTATGGGTGCGAGTTCGATCATGGGCTCTATTAACATTATTGCGACCATCTTAAACATGCGTGCCCCTGGTATGACATTAATGAAGATGCCACTGTTTGTATGGACATGGCTGATTACTGCCTACTTACTGATCGCAGTAATGCCCGTACTTGCAGGTGTTGTCACCATGATGTTGATGGATATTCACTTTGGTACCAGCTTTTTTGATGCCGCCGGTGGTGGTGATCCGGTCTTGTTCCAGCATGTATTCTGGTTCTTTGGTCATCCTGAAGTATATATTATGATCTTACCGGCCTTTGGTATTGTTAGTGCAATCATCCCAACCTTTGCACGTAAACCTTTGTTTGGTTACTCCTCAATGGTATATGCAACGGCCTCTATTGCTTTCTTGAGCTTCATTGTTTGGGCGCACCATATGTTTACGGTAGGTCTACCTATCGCCGGTGAGCTATTCTTTATGTATGCCACTATGTTGATTGCAGTACCGACGGGTGTAAAAGTATTTAACTGGGTAACGACAATGTTTAGAGGGTCGATGACCTTCGAGACGCCGATGCTGTTCTCTATTGCCTTTGTTATCCTATTTACTATTGGTGGTTTCTCAGGGCTGATGCTTGCCATTGCGCCAGCAGATTTCCAGTACCACGATACTTATTTTGTCGTTGCGCATTTCCACTATGTCTTGGTGCCAGGCGCTATCTTCTCGATTACGGCAGGTGTGTATTATTGGCTGCCTAAGTGGTGTGGCAATATGTATAACGAGACCATGGGTAAAGTACAGTTTTGGCTTGCATTTATTGGTTTGAATGTCACGTTCTTCCCAATGCACTTTGTGGGTCTAGCGGGTATGCAGCGTCGTGTTCCTGATTACAATCAGTTTTTTGCCGATTTTAATATGATCTCAAGTATGGGGGCATTCTTATTTGGTGCTGCGCAACTCATGCTGCTGTATAACGTAATTTCTACAATTATGAGCGGTAAAAAAGCAACCGATGAAGTGTGGGAAGATCCAGAAGGTCTAGAATGGACCGTGCCTTCACCTGCCCCTTATCATACTTTTTCTACACCACCGCCTATTAAGTAAAAAATTGGGTGGCTTATTAACGGTAAGTTGCCCGATATATTTAATGTATGAGCTAGTAATACAAAGAGGCAGTATCAATGATAAAAAACTTTTGGAAAGATAATTCAACACCGGTGCTCTGTGTCAAATTAGGCGTAACAGTTGTTGGTATGTTTGTCTTTGCAATTTTTATTATGCCACCTTTATACACCTTGTTTTGTGATATTACGGGCCTTAATGGTAAAACTGGCGGCAAGTATAATATCGAAGCACAAAAGGGTGTAGATAGCTTTGGTGTTGATACGACTCGAGAAATCAAAGTGCAATTTATTGCTACCAATAATGAGACGATGCCTTGGGAATTCAAACCCATCGATAAAACAGTCATTGTTCACCCTGGTGAGGCAACGGTTATAAAATATTATGCCCATAACCCTACAGATAGAGCAATGATCGGGCAGGCAGTACCTAGTGTTGTGCCCTATAAGGCAGCTAATTATTTTCATAAGACAGAGTGTTTTTGCTTTAATTCACAGCCGCTGCAAGCCGGAGAGAGTGCGGAGCTTGGTTTAAGTTTTATTGTTGATATCGACATTCCAAAATATGTAAAAACAATTACCTTGTCTTATACATTATTTGATATTACTGGTGAGCCAGAAGAGACACTAAACGAGGCAAACCAAAATACTGGCATACCTAAGGTACTCCAGCTGGTTTCAATTAATTAACAGTATTTAAATGATATAAAAAGAAAAACGGAGAAATTTATGTCGGGCGAAGGTACATACTACGTTCCAGAGCAAAGTAAATTACCCATCTTTGCATCGATCGGTTTGTTTATAACTGTCTATGGGGCGGCAGGCTGGCTCAATGGCGGAACGCCAACACTGTTTACCGTTGGCTTTATTATGTTTGCAATGGTTTTATGGAGTTGGTTTAGTATCGTCATTAAAGAAAATTTGGCGGGCCTAAATGATGCTCAGTTAAAACGCTCTTACGTGTGGGCGATGGGCTGGTTTATTTTTAGTGAGGTTATGTTTTTCGCAGCATTTTTTGGCGCACTTTATTATATGCGTAATATCTCATTGCCAGAACTCGGTGGTGACAACACAACAAACGAAATTTTATGGTCGGGTTTTAAAGAAGTATGGCCGTTGATGGTAACACCGGATATGGCAGCTAATGGCACTAGTGCAACAGTTGTTGGCCCCGATATTAATATGAGTGTAACGACAGCTGACTCTATTTTTACATGGCTACCTTTTTGGAATACCGCTGTTTTATTAACCTCTAGCTTTACGGTACATTTTGCACATACCGCACTAAAAAATAATAACAAAAAAGGTTTTAATCTTTGGTTAGGTATTACTGTTGCTCTAGGTATCATCTTTTTATTTTTACAAGCAGCTGAGTATATTCACGCCTATGCAGAGAATTTAAAGATTCATCACGGCGCTTACGGTACAACCTTCTTTATGCTGACAGGTTTCCATGGTTTGCATGTAACAATGGGTACCTTTATGTTGCTTGTTATGTGGTTGCGATCAGTATTAAAAGGCCATTTTAGCCATGAAGATTGCTTTGGCTTCGAGGCAGCGAGTTGGTACTGGCATTTTGTTGATGTAGTGTGGGTTGGCTTGTTTATATTTGTTTATATTCTGGGCTAGTATTTCATCAGCTTACAATAAAAAATAAAGCCATAATTTTATGGCTTTATTTTTGTCTATTAAATATTTAGTTAATTAGTAGTTTCGGTAGCTTGGTTTAATTGCTCTCGGCTTATTTTTTTATCCCAAGGTGCATTGCTGCCAAGGTGGCCGGTAGATAGACCATAAAATATGGTGCCCATTAATAACGCGGCTAGTATTATCCTAATTCCTAGAGCATAAAGGCTGCGTTTTTTTTGTGACTGAGCGTCTTTTAGTAAAAAAACAAAACTACTTGTTAGGCTAATAACTAAGCCAATAAAAAGTACAACGATAGTTATTTTTATTAGTAAGCCCATCAAAAATATTCCTCGATTAAGTAAATGGCAGTGCCTCCCCTATGTTAAATGTATTCAGAGAGCAGTGGAAAATAACGATTGTCGTTTTACTGTTGTTGCCGGCATTGATTAACCTAGGTTTTTGGCAACTAGATCGTGCAGAAGAAAAAAAGGAATTATTGGCATTCTACGCAAAGCAAAGTGAGCTAGAAGCTGTGCCTTTAATTAGCTTAATATCTAATAGCCAAACTAAGTACCGAAATGTTACGGTTACGGGCAAGTATGACACTGATCATTATTGGTTGCTAGACAATCAGCCTAGAGCAGGAAAAGTGGGTTATGAAATTATTATGCCTTTTAATTTTTCCGATCAAGCAGGCGGATCAAAGACAATATTAGTCAACCGGGGGTGGGTAAGTGCTAATGCCGATAGGCGAATTTTACCGATAGTTGATACTCTTGATAATGTCGTGAGTATTAATGGCTATTTGTATCCATTACAGGTTAATGCGGTCATTAAACATAGCCACAATGATTTAAATGTCGAATGGCCAAAGCGTGTTTTGCAATTGGATAATGATGCGGTATCAAAAGCGCTTAATAAAGACATTGAGACCTTGATGTTGCGCATAGAAGAAGAAAGTGCTGGTGCTTTTACAACACAGTGGCCAGTGATTAATACGCAACCAGAAAAGCACCATGGCTATGCTGTGCAATGGTTTTCGATGGGTCTTGCCCTGTTGTTATTATATTTGTGGGTCTTATTTAGAGCAAAAAATTAGAGCTAGAATCATAATTTTTAAATATTTTATTCATTAGGCTAGAGAAAATATGGACGAAAGTGTTGAACCAATCAAAAAACGTAATCGTTTTAATGGCTTTTTAATCATAGCAATTATTACATTGCCAATGTTGGTTGCCTATATTATGTTTAAAACAGGCTTAGGCATTCCAACGTCCACCTCAAATAAAGGCATACTTTTACAACCGGCTCGCGATATTGGAGAGCTATTATTAAATAGCCAAGATGACACCTTAGCGCATTTGGTTTCTGATGAGAAAAAACGCTGGCGTATGCTTATACCGGTGACGAAAGAATGTGATGATACTTGTCAGAGCCACTTATATATTTCTCGTCAAGTACATATAAGGCTTGCCGAAAAAGCCTATAGAGTCGAGAGAATTTTATTACTGCTAGATAGACTATCGAGCGAGGCTATTGATCAGTTAAAACAAGAGCACCCTGAGACAGTAATGGTTGAAACTACACCAGCTTCTTTTAACCAGTGGCTCAATAAAAATAACTTACCCCTGTCGGCTGAAAGTTATTACTACTTAATCGATCAGTCTGGGTTTGCAATGATGCGCTATGATATTAGCCATAAAGGCCAAGACCTTTTGGATGATGTCAAAAAACTATTAAAATTTACTTATGATAATTAAGCAATAAAACAGACATGCTTTTTAGAAAAGAAATAGAACATAAAAAACTATTTAAACTAGCGCTTTCGGCTTTTGTATTGGCTATTTTTGTGATTGTGTTAGGTGCATTTACACGGCTAGTTGATGCTGGCCTAGGCTGCCCAGATTGGCCCGGCTGCTATGGCCATTTACTGTGGCCGAATGAAGCGCATGAGGTTGCGGCAGCAGAGATTAAGTTCCCAGATGCACCCGTTGACCATAACAAAACATGGCCTGAGGTGGTGCATCGGTATTTTGCCGGTACTCTTGGCCTATTTATTTTGTCCATTGTAATTATTGCAATTAGGGAACGAAAATCGGCTATCAACCCAATAACGCATGGGTCGACAGTATTACAAACAAAACTACAAAAAGTACCACTAAAGCTGCCTCTATTTTTATTGGCCCTTGTTATTCTTCAAGCAGCCTTTGGCATGTGGACGGTGACTCTAAAGCTATGGCCCAAGGTAGTAACAGCACATTTGTTAGGTGGCTTTGCAACGCTCACTTTTTTGTGGCTGCTGGTTCAGCGCTTGGGTGGGTACCGCTGGCAATTAAGCGTGAGTGAATTAAGTGCCCTACAGGCGGTTAAGCCATGGCTGATATTGGGCTTAGTTGTCGTTGTTTGCCAAATTGCTCTAGGCGGCTGGGTAAGCTCCAACTATGCCGCTCTCGCATGCCCCGATATTCCTCAATGTTTGAATCAGTGGCTACCTCCTGCTGATTTCAAAACAGGCTTTAATGTTTGGCAAGATATTGGCCCCAATTATTTAGGTGGCCAGCTAGATAATCATGCGAGAACAGCAATTCATCTAACCCACAGAATTGGTGCAATTATTGTGCTTATCAGTTTGTTACTATTGGGAATTAAACTGTTGCAAGTGAGAGTTAGCGATATCTCTCGATGGGCCTACACGCTTTGGGCTGTCCTATTTATACAAATATTACTGGGTGTTAGTAATATTATTTTTGCACTACCCCTGTGGATTGCCGTTGGACATAACGCAGTAGGTGCAGTATTGTTGCTCACTATTATATCGATTATTTATCGAGCATATACGGCGACAGAGAGTTCGAGCGAGCGAGGTTCACTTTAGCTTTTCTGTATTAATTAAGCTCTATTAATAGTTTTACTATAACGACTAAACATAACGATAAAAACATGTCTAAAACAATACCTAAAACAAGTTTATCTGACTCAAATCTTAATTTGCCGCGGCCGCTTTGGAAAGATTACTTAGAGCTGTGTAAGCCTAAGGTTGTTCTATTAATGCTCTTAACCTCGGTTATTGGTATGTTGCTAGCGACAACAGGCTTTGTACCATTAGATATATTAGTACTTGGGAATCTAGGTATTGCCCTATGTGCGGGTAGTGCCGCTGCTATTAATCATCTCGTTGATCGTCATATTGATTTAAAAATGATGCGTACCCACAATAGGCCAATTGCCAAAGGGCGTGTCGAGCCACAGCAGGCGTTAATATTTGCCTTTGTAATAGGCTTGCTTGGTATGGCAATTTTACTGTTTTTTGTGAACGCATTGACGGCTTGGTTAACCTTAGCCTCACTGCTCGGTTATGCTTTGGTTTATACCTTATTTTTAAAGCGTGCGACGCCGCAAAATATTGTTATAGGCGGTCTTGCTGGTGCTGCTCCACCACTATTGGGTTGGACTGCGGTCACTAATAGTATCGATGGCCATGGTTTATTATTGGTATTAATTATTTTTGCATGGACGCCGCCTCATTTTTGGGCGCTAGCGGTTCATCGTAAAGATGATTACGCAAAGGCAGACATTCCTATGTTGCCAGTCACTCATGGTGAGCGTTATACCAAGCTCCATATTCTGCTCTATACTATTATTTTATGTATTGTTACTTTCTTGCCTTATCTAACCGGTATGTTTAATTGGTTGTACTTACTAGGCGCAATAGTATTGGGTGGCGGCTTTTTGTATTGGAGCATTGTTATGCTCGTTAGTGATAGAAAAGATGCGCCAATGGAAACCTTTAAATATTCTATTATTTATTTGATGTGTTTATTTGTCATTATGCTTTTAGATCACTACTTGTTACCCGTCGGTTCGGTTTTATAAACTACCTACTATTTTACCGATTGTTATATCAGTGAGCGTGATTGAATCAATGAATACACAAGATAAAAAAATCCTTAAAACAGTCCTTATTCTTGTTGCGGTTATGTTGACTATTTTGGGGCTATTTCTTAACAAGATAACAACGCCACGTTTTTTATCGAGTATAGAATTAAAAATAAATGGCTATGTATTATTAAATACAAACAAGGACGGTAGCCGCAAAGATTCTGAAAATATTTTTAACTCTCATGATAATAAGCAATGGTCTGTCGTTATAAATGACGAGAGCCAGCGGGAAATTATAACAGGACTATTAGCTAGCCTTAAAAACCCAATGAAGAGCGATACTAAAATTGTATTACTCAACAATGAAGTTGATGCAAAGCTTTCAAGACAACTGCCAGATAGAGACGATATTATTGCTGTTATCAACGACGATAATAAATTAAGTGGCTACTTTAAGGCACCTTTTGACAATAATAAAATGGTATTAACTTACTCCTCTGTATTTACTCATCGTTAATTAGTCGCATAGATATATCTTAGAGGTATGGTATTTATAGTTGAAGCTTTTGAGGTGATATATGCAAGAGAAAAGTAATATTATTGCTCGTGTGGTGCACCTATCAGAAAAACCTAATACCCATAGCCACAGCCATCACCAAGCTATATTTGGTTTAATGGGGCACGCAGAATTTGAAATATCAGGCAAGGGTGGTTTTATTCAGCGAGGCGTCGGTTGCATTGTGCCTTCTACCCAAAACCATAGCTTTTTTGGCAATAAAGAAAATAAAATCCTTATATTGGATATTACTAATAACTTGCCATTGTTGGAGTTAGAGACAGCATTTGCCAGTAATACACTGGACTGTATTTTAGATTCGCCCAAATATTTTCAGTTTGACCAACGTATGCAAACATTGATTGCTTCTCTGTCGGGCGAATTAGATGTGATGGCAGGTGATAATGCTGCTCCAAGCGTTATTGGTCAGTGTTTATTGCATAGTTTATATAGCCGTCTACGCAGTGAAATTAGTGTAGAAGAGGTTAGCAATGTACGTGACCGTATTGATTTATCCCGCATTAAGCGTTACATCTACGGAAACCTGACGGGAAAAATTCATACTGCTGATCTAGCCCGTTTATGCAATTTGAGTGAAAGTCATTTTTACCATAAATTCCGTGAAAGCATTGGTGTGTCTCCTTATCAGTATGTGATTGATGCCCGTATTAAGGCGGCATGTGCAATGATTGAAGATACACATAAACCGATTACAGAAATCTGCTTTACCTTAGGCTTTTCGAGCCAAAGCGCCTTTACTAACTCATTTCGTAAAAAGATGGGTATGTCACCTACAGAGTTTCGCAATAAGGCTGCTTCTCGCCATAAATGAGTAAAATCATAATTTTTTACAAATAACTAAGAATTTTCTGCAATTTAATTCCTTTTTTTCGCCGCATAATGTTTTGAATCTTTTAGAGTGCAGAACATCCATGGCTAATTTCGATATTAAAAAAATACTGCAAGAAGGTAGTTTGGGGCTCACTGTAGGGGAGCTTTCATCAGTTATATCTGATTATTATTGTATTGATGAAGTCGCCTACATCGAGCAATTATATGATTTGGCTTTTGATGAAAGTGAGCGGCTAAGTATAAAAGAAACCGCAGAAAATATTATTGAGCAGGTAAGGTCCAGCGATAACTCCCCCTTTTTTGACCTTGAAGATTTGCTACAGGAGTATTCCTTGAATGACGAGGATGGGGTGACGCTGATGTGCTTAGCAGAAGCATTACTACGTATTCCTGATGCTGCGACTGTCGATTCTCTCATTGAGGACAAGCTCAGTGGTAAAGAATGGAGTCGCCATTTTAGTAAAGATAATACTCTATTTGTTAATGCTTCAACTTGGGGCTTAATGATGACGGGGCATTTAGTCAATGTTGACGATTCATCCATTGTTCAATTTTTTAAGAACTCGACAAAACCCATAATTAGAAAGGCCGTTGATCAAGCTATGCGTATTATGGGGCAGCATTTTGTGCTTGGCCGTACGATAGAAGAGGCGATGAAAAATGCAAAGCCCTATATTAAAAAAGGCTATGACTACTCCTACGATATGTTAGGTGAATCAGCTATTACTTCGGATGAAGCAAGCCGCTACTATGAAAGTTATCGCTCAGCTATAGAAAAAATTGCAGAAAACTCATCGAATGCCAATCGACATCCTTCTTTATCGATAAAACTATCTGCGCTACACCCTCGATTTGAAGAGACCCATCGAACCCAAGTGCTTACGGAGCTTGTTGCTACTGTAGAAAACTTAGTTGCCTTAGGTATTGAGCATAAGGTGGGTATTACCATAGACGCAGAAGAAGCTGATCGCCTCGAATTAACCATGGCCTTATTTGAGGCGATTTACAGCAAACCCTTAGTACGAAGCTGGGGAAATTTTGGCATTGTCGTTCAAGCTTACTCGAAGCGTGCCTTACCGGTTTTATGTTGGTTAACAATGTTGGCAAAAAACTACGGAGATGAAATCCCGGTTCGCCTCGTTAAAGGTGCCTACTGGGATAGTGAAATCCAATATGCTCAAGTGTTAGGGTTTGAGGGATACCCTGTTTTTACTCGCAAAGAATATACGGATACCTCCTATCTGGCCTGCGCACGTTACTTGCTGTCAGATGCAACACGTGATGCTATTTATCCGCAATTTGCCTCACATAATGCGCATACGGTATCTAGCATTAAAGTTATGGCGCCTAAACATAGAGAGTTTGAGTTTCAGCGGCTACACGGTATGGGCGATGATTTATACGATAGTGTGATCGCAACAACAGATGACACCCATATTCGTATTTATGCTCCTGTTGGCAGCCATGAAGATTTATTGCCTTACCTTGTCCGGCGTTTACTTGAAAATGGCGCTAACTCTTCTTTTGTTCATCAATTGTCCGATACAAAAATGTCCATTGAGACATTGATTAAGCGACCGCTAGAGAGAGATTTTTCCCGCAAATATGCCAGTCCAGCTGCCATTCCTGACCCTGTTTCTATTTTTACTCACCGTAAAAACTCAAGGGGCATTAATTTAACTACCCTGCATACTAGAGAAGCGTTTATCAGTTCTATTGAGCATTTTAATAATAAACAATGGCAGGCTAACCCAATAATCAACGGTCAACCGGTGATGCAAGGTAAGGTAAATAAAGTGGTAAGCCCTTATGATCATGGACAGTTTGTGGGTGAATACATCGATGCAGATGAGTCGCTAGCGCTTCAAGCATTGGACGTTGCAGATAATGCAATCAAGGGCTGGCAGCGCACGCCCGTTGAAGCTCGTTGCAAAATTTTGGAGTCCTTAGCAGCCAGTATGGAGTTAAACCAAGCTGAGTTGGTGGCGCTTTGTCAGCGTGAAGCGGGTAAAACGGTTCAGGATGCGATCGATGAAATACGTGAGGCCGTTGACTTTTGCCGGTACTACGCAGAGCAGGCAAGAGAAAAATTGATTGAACCTGTAATATTACCCGGGCCAACGGGCGAGACTAATGAGTTGTCTTTCAAAGGGCGTGGAGTGTTTGTTTGTATTAGCCCGTGGAATTATCCCCTAGCTATTTTTATAGGCCAAATTTCAGCAGCATTGCTGGCGGGTAACACAGTTATTGCTAAACCTGCTGAAACAACCACCTTGATTGCTCATCGTGCAATCGAGCTACTTTTTGAGTCGGGTTTACCTGCTGGAGCGTTACAGTTTTTACCTGGCCTTGGTGCTGTATTGGGCCAGGTGCTACATAGCGATAACCGAGTGAGTGGAGTTGCCTTTACAGGCTCAAACGCAACGGCGAGGCGCATTAATCAATCGCTTACCAATCGTGATGAGAATGCAGCGATTGCCACACTTGTTGCTGAAACAGGCGGTTTAAATGCAATGATTGTGGATTCTACTGCTTTGCCCGAGCAGGTAGCTCGCGATGTTGTTCACTCAGCCTTTAGTGCTGCAGGCCAGAGGTGTTCTGCCCTACGCGTTTTATATGTGCAAGAGGATATTGCTGAGCGTGTGCTCGAACTTATTCAGGGGATGATGAAGCAATTATCGATTGGTAACCCCCAATTTCTAAGCACCGATGTGGGCCCTGTGATCGATCGTCTAGCACAAAAAAAGCTACAGCATTATATTGAGCAAATGAAGCTTTCTAGCAGGCGATGGTTCCAAGCGGCATTGCCAGAGATTTGTCGACGGGGAACGTTCATCGAGCCCACTTTATTCGAAATTGACTCTATAAGCTCGATGGGCGAGGAGCAATTTGGCCCTGTTTTGCACGTTGTGCGATTCAAGTCGCAAGATCTCGACCAGCTTATTGATGATATTAATGCTAAAGGTTACGGGCTGACACTGGGTATTCATACTCGTAATCAAACAGTTTACGAAAAGGTTGCTCATTCTATTAATGTTGGTAATGTGTACATTAATCGCAATCAAGTAGGTGCGGTTGTTGGTGTTAATCCGTTTGGTGGTTGTGGCCTTTCGGGTACTGGACCAAAAGCGGGTGGACCGCACTATATACTGCGCTTTGCGACAGAAAAAACTATCACGAATAATGTGGCTGCCATTGGTGGCAATATTGATTTGCTTAATGCCGTTTAAGTGCTATTTGGGCGGATAAAAGTAAAGCACAATTGAATCGTAGCTTTTTACAAGTGATTTTCCCGTGGATGGTGTTTAATTAAGCGACGTGTATCGTTAATAATAATTAGGAGAAAATAATGAAGACGAGTAATTTCATATTAAGAGTTATTTACACCGTGACGATGGGGGTATTCCTATTTGCAGGCTCTGTACAGGCTGATCAGCTAGATAAAGTTTTACAAAAAGGTGTTGTTCGTTGTGGGGTGGTTCTGGACTTTCCCCCGATGGGTTTTAGAGATAGCAATAATAATCCAGAGGGTTTTGATGTACAGATGTGCAAGGACCTTGCAGCCGCCATGAAGATAGAATATAAAGTTGTTGGTTTGACTTGGGCTGAACGTATCCCTGCTTTAGTGTCTGGAAAAATAGACGTAGCTATTGCTTCTTCTTCCGATACTCTTGAGCGTGCACAAACCGTTGGTTTTACTATTCCTTATAATGTCTTCCAGTTTGTCGCGGTATTGGCTCCAGGTGTTAGTGTAGATAGTTGGGAAGACCTTAAAGATCTACGTGTAGGCGCAGCGGTTGGTACAACCTATGAAAGTGAATTTTTAGATCATAAAAAAAAGAACTGGTCTGGCGGCAAAGGTAAATATGTTTCCTTTCAAAGTGAAAACGAATCATTTTTAGCTGTTAAGCAAGGTCAGGTTGATGCAATTATTGTTACTGATACGGTTGCTGCTAATAATCTTAAATCCGGTAAATTTGGTGAAATTAGTCTTGGCCCTGTTGCGCCATTTGGTGCTGATATTGTTGGCATGATGACCAAAAGGAAAGAGTTTGGCTGGATCAATTATTTAAATATTTTTATCAACAGACAGGTTCGTTCTGGCCGTCATCAAGAAATATATTCTAAATACGTGGGCGGTACTGCTCCTAGCCTTTCTTCTCTAGGCGTATATTACTAGTCTTGATTAACTGCAATTTGCTTGCAGTTAGCCACTTGGAAAGCTATGTCGCGTAACATCATAATAATAGCGGCATAGCTGAATAATTTTTCAAGTATAAGCGTATTTTGATAGGCATATTTTATGGACTACGAATTTCTGTGGCGTCCAGTTTTTCAAGCATTCCCACAGCTATTGAAAGCATCATTAGTCACGATCGAAGTGTCTATTATTTCAATGGTAATAGGTTTAGCCGCTGGGCTACTCTTGTTTTTTGCTAGAAGCTCGGGAGTCTGGATCGCACGTTTTTTTGCCAGTGTTTGGATTGAGGTAGCGAGAAATACCCCTGCCTTATTTCAATTATTCTTTTTTAAATTTGGCTTAGGTGCTATCGGTATTATTATTGATTCGTACATTACCGTTGTGATGGCGCTTGCATTCAATACCGCCGGTTATATGGCAGAAACATTTCGTGGTGGGTTTAAAGCTATTCCTGGCTCGCAGCTAAACTCTGCTCGTTCATTAGGCATGACATTTGTGCAAGCCCAATGTTATGTCGTTATTCCTCAAGTGTTACGTGCAGTTTGGCACCCGATGACGAATCAATTTATTTGGGTGATGTTATTAACATCATTGGGTATGTTAGTGGGTCTGCGAGAGCTGTCGGGTGAAACCCAATTTTTATATTCAAAAACATTCCGCGCCTTTGAGTTTTTTGCCGCCACTGCCATTATTTATTATTGTATTGCCAAGTTAATGTTGTTGTTATTTCGGCTAATTGCTTGGCGTTTATTTAGGGGGCAGTAAAGTTATGGCTATTGATGTTTTTTCTGAACTGCAACCAAAAGATCTCTTGTTTCTTGGAGAGGCTGCGCTAAGGACCTTGGAGATTTCTCTGACAGCTATTGGTATTGGTAGTGCTTTTGGTGTTGTTTTTGGCTGGATGATGTCAGAGGGAAATCGCTTTGTCACATTTATTATTAATGCGATATTAGATATTTTTCGTAGTGTTCCATTAATTATACAACTGATTCTTTTTGACAGTTTTATTTCTATTGCAGGATATCCTCTGCCAGCATTTGTTTCGGGCACTATTGTGCTCTCAGTTTATACCGCGG
This sequence comes from uncultured Pseudomonadales bacterium, assembly GCA_947488935.1. GTDB lineage: Bacteria > Pseudomonadota > Gammaproteobacteria > Pseudomonadales > Cellvibrionaceae > CANLBN01. The sequence continues at coordinate 510,067 of CANLBN010000001.1, read as the reverse complement.
CGCTTGTTGCAAACGTCGCTCGCGGCGGGGTCGAAGCCGTGCCGGCAAGTTTGCGCAAAGCATCGCGTTCATTAGGCTTAAGTTACTGGCAAGATCTACGCTACATTGTATGGCCTGTTGGTTTGAGAGCAGTATTCCCTTCATGGATTGGTGTGGCATTAAGTGTTGTTAAAGATTCAGCGCTAGTTTCAGTGATAGGTTATGTTGAATTATTAAAGGCATCGCAAATACTTATTACTCGGACACAGGATACCTTTGTTATTTTAACAATAGCAGGCTTGTTTTACTTTGCTTTGTCTTATCCTATCTCCAAAGCTAGCGACTATATAGAAAGAAGGTGGAATCAGTGATTGAAATAAAAAATTTAAAAAAATCTTTTGACGAGTTACAAGTTCTAAAAGGCATTGATCTAACCGTTAACAATGGGGAAGTATTGAGCGTTATTGGCTCGTCCGGCTCAGGTAAATCAACATTGCTTTACTGTATTAATGCACTTGAGCCCATAGATTCTGGTTCCATTTTAGTCGACGGGATTGGTGTTCACGACAAATCAACTGATGTGAATAAGTTGCGCCAAAAAATAGGTATGGTTTTTCAGCAATTTAACATGTTTCCACACCTGACCGCACAGGAGAATGTCGCTCTAGCTCCTCGCAAAGTAAAAAAGATGTCTAAGAAAGACGCTATGGATTTAGCGGCGAGGCAACTGGAACATGTAGGGCTTGGCCAAAAACTTAACTCTTACCCCAGTGCATTGTCTGGTGGGCAGCAACAGCGAGTGGCTATTGCGAGGGCTTTGGCGATGGAGCCTTCTTATATGTTATTTGACGAAGTGACCTCGGCATTGGATCCAGAATTAGTTGGTGAAGTAGAAGATACTATGCGTATGTTAGCCAAAGAGGGCATGACAATGATTTTAGTCACTCACGAGATTAATTTCGCCAGAGATGTCTCCGATAGAATCGCTTTTTTTCACGAAGGACGTATGGAAGAGATTAATTCACCTGACCAGTTAATTAATCATCCTACCAGTGAACATACCGTTAAATTTTTATCAAATGTCCGATAAGGCACGGTGAAAAAAAACCATAAAGCAGTCGTTTATGCATTGATTGCAGTTGCTATGTGGTCAACGGTTGCCACGGCGTTCAAGCTTGGCCTGCAGCAAATGACATTGCTGCAATTATTGACTGGGGCATCACTTTTTTCGTTACTCATTCTTAGTAGTTGCTTATTATTTCGTGGAGAATTTTTTGTAGCGATTACTACTTTTCCGCAACATGCCAAAACAATTTTTTTATTGGCAGTACTAAACCCCATTTTATATTACATTATTTTATTGAAAGCCTATGATTTACTACCTGCTCAAGTGGCTCAGTCAATTAATTATACTTGGGCAATCACATTAACATTACTTTCGATTCCTATTTTAAAACACAAGCTTAATTTTAGAGATGGGGTAGCAATAGCTTTGGGGTATCTTGGTGTGGTATGTATTGCTTTTGGTGGTAAAGGTGTTACTGGGGCCATTGATGTATTCGGAATTTTTCTTGCGTTACTAAGCACGATTATTTGGGCGAGCTATTGGCTGCTTAATGCACGAGATAAAAGACCGCCACTGATCAAACTGTTTCAAAGCTTTTTGTTAGCATTACCGATATTATGTCTACTGACATTCTTCATTGACGGATTTGCCGAATACAGTGTGGCTAGCACATGGTTATATGCTTTGTACCTCGGCATTTTTGAAATGGGTGTTGCGTTTATTTTTTGGCAGTTGGCCATGCATTATACGGATCGTGTTAGCAAAATTAGCACGTTAATTTTTTTATCCCCACTGTTGAGCCTTTTTATTATTAATAGTGTATTAGGCGAGCCTATTCAGATCTTAACGCTTATTGGTTTAGGCCTAATTATTGGTGGTATTTTGTATCAGCAGTACCCAGAGGTTTTTGCTGACAACAAAGCCAATTAAGTTGAATACCGCTTTATCAATAAAGAGAGTATAAATAATGCGCTTGTGCCAGCAACAATGGATGGTCCTGCAGGAGTATCCCAATAAAATGAGCTTGCGAGGCCAGCATACACCGATAGACACCCTAGTAGACCACTGATAAATACCATTTGTATTGGAGACTTTGATAAATATCTTGCCCCAGCGGCAGGTATGATAAGTAGCGCTGTTATTAGTAATACACCAACCACTTTGATAGCAACGGCAATAACAAGAGCGAGCATAAATAAAAGTAGAAAGCGCACCTTTTTGACGGGTACACCCTCAACTTGAGCGAGCTCTTCGTTAACAGTGATGGCGAGCAAGTGCTTCCAGAATCTCCAAGTGAGAGAGCTTACGATGACTAAAACGATGAGTATCATTATTACGTCATGTTGCGAAGTTGATAAAATATCGCCAATTAAATAAAGCGTTAAATCAAGACGCCCCGTATCAAAGACACTGACAAGAATTAAACCTAATGCAAGGGATGAGTGGGAAATAATGCCAAGTAAGGTATCGCTTGGTAATTGTCGCTGAGTTTGCAGTAGCACTAATAACAATGCCACACATAAACAGCTGGCGATAATGGCTAGCTGAATATTGATAGTGAGTAATAAGCTAAAGGCAATGCCTAACAGTGACGCATGGGCCAAGGTATCTCCAAAATATGCTAGGCGCTGCCATACAACAAAAGAACCTAAGGGTGCAGCAACTAACGCAACACCGGTGCCAGCGATAAGTGCCAGCCATAAAAAATCTATCATTATTTTTCCTTAAGCGTAGTCTCGCAAACCTCACCGTGTAAATTATGGTCGTGATCGTGGTGGTGTGTGTAAGCCGCAACATGGCTAATTGAGTTGCCAAACAATTCAATATAAGCGGGATGGTTAGAAACGCTTTCGGGGTGCCCGTGGCAACAAATATGTTGGTTTAAGCAAATAACATTATCGGTTGATGCCATCACTAGGTGTAAATCGTGGGAGACCATTAATACCCCACAACCGAGTTCGTCGCGGATGTCGCTAATGAGCTTATACAGTTGATCTTGCCCTTTGAGATCGACGCCTTGCACGGGTTCGTCGAGTACAAGCAGGTTGGGCTTTCTTATAAGAGCTCTGGCAAGTAGCACACGCTGAACTTCACCTCCTGACAGGCTCGCCATTTCTGTTTTTAGTAGGGCGTCAACGCCCGTTCTTTTTAAGGCTACATGCATCTGCGCTATTGATGTTTTGGAGTGAGTACTTGCTAGCGATAAAAAGTGCTCTACACTGAGCGGTAGTAGAGGATTAAGCTGAATTTTTTGTGGCATGTAGCCAATTTGGCAGTTGGCGCTTTTATAAACTAGGCCAGCACTTGGTTTTCTAAGGCCGAGTAAAATATTGAGTAGAGTTGTTTTTCCAGCGCCATTCGGGCCAATGATAGTAACTATTTCACGCCTCTTAATAGATAGGTCAATAGTATCTAGTAATACTTTATTGCCGTCCTTTAATGAGAGGTTAGAGGCTTTTAATAGTATATCCTCTTCCATATCAACGACATTCCCTGCATAAGCCAGTAACTTCTAGCCATTGATCCTGAGAGGTGAAATCAAAGGTTTGACTGAGGGATTGAATCCTGCCAGATAAGTCTTTGTCGATAAGCTCTTGGGTATGGTGACACTTTTTACAGATTAAAAAGTAGTTGTGATGATGGACTTCGTCATCTTGGCCTTGGTGCGAATGAGGTTGTGTACAGCCAATATAAGCATTAAGAGAGTTAATACGATGAATCAATCCTAAATCCAGTAAAAACTCTAAGGTGCGATAAACCGTAGGAGGAGCAATACGGCGTTGGGTTTGCTCTGATAGTTGCTCTATTAAGGTATAGGCACCCAATGGCTTGTGATTTTTCCATATTAATAAAAGCACTTGCTCCCTTAACTCTGTTAATTTTGCATTGTGTTGTTTGCAAATGGTTTGAGCGGCTATCAAGGCACCATCAATACAGCTTTGATGATTATGGCAATTTGACATAAGTATTTTCTACCAGTATGAGTTAGCTTATATTCTATTACATTTTCTTTGCTTGAGAGTGTTATAATATAACATATCATTTTAAATGGTATGTTATTAATTCAGGCATTAAAAGCGACTATATTAACGCGCTTTTGGTGTAAACACGGCTATAAATATAAAGCCTTTAAATAATCCGTGAATATCTTTCGTGGGTTAAAATAACCGTATTTTTTGTTGCCTGCATGGAGGAGGGTAATTGGCGTGAGCAGGAGCGAAAGCCATTGAAGGTTCGGCCAATAGTTTACTATTGCTTTTAATCTTTACCTCAAATCAGGTTATTTTTTCTCATGGAAAACTTCACATAAACTTATTCAAAGGCGCCATAAACACAAAAGGGTAGTAGTATTTCGTGAGGCAGTTTTTGATACATAATATTTTTTTAGGTTTTCTTTTCTTATCTCTTATTAGTAGTACTGCTATTACTAGAGCCGATAGTGAAAAAACTATTGTGACTAGCATCGGACCTTTAACGTTATTGCTCAATGAATTAGCGCTTCCTTCAGATAACGTCATCCAACTGGTTAAAAACAGCAGCTCAGCCCACCACTATCAGTTAAAGGTATCTGAGCGGCGGCTATTACAATCGGCTGATATTGTTTTTTGGGTAGGGCCTGAACTTGAGATATTCTTGGCCAAACCGCTTAGGTCAATCGGTCGATCAAATCCAGAGGCAGTTGCCACATTGAGCCAGCTGCAAAATATTGATTGGCCTGAAACAGCTCATAAAAGTCATAGTCATGGAGATCATAATCATAGCCGTGACCCCCATATATGGCTCAGCCCTATTAATTTGCAAGTGATGGCTATGGAGATCACCAAGCGTTTGAGCCAGCTATCGCCAGAAAATAGCCAAGCTTATGAGAAAAAAGCAAAGGCCCTTATCAAAAAATTAAGGAACGTCGATGTAGATTTAAAACAACAATTACTTAAATTATCAGATAAGCCCTTTGTTGTATTGCATCCAGCCTATACACATTTTGTTGAGCGCTATGGGCTCCACCAAGTTGATTATGTCGGTATTAACCCTGAGAGCCCCATTGGGGCAAAGCACCTCTATCAATTAGGGCAGCATGATCTGAGGTGTGTTTTTGGTGAGACTGGTCAAAATCATCAACGCATAGAAAAAATCGCAACATTATCTAATGCTAAAGTTGGTTATTTAGACCCTCTCGGCCTGAATTTGGCAAGCGACTCCAGCATTGTTAATCTACTTCGCAAACTGGCAGAGGATTTAGAGGCCTGTTTAGGATAACGCTAAAAGTTTGCGCTAAATCGCGGCTCGCCGTTGAGGGGTTTTTGTATCACTGAGATTAACCTGTCTTGTACGAGACAACAATAAGCCTCTACCTTGCAAATAGTCTTTCTGGTCTTGGTCTAGCTCATTAATAAATAGAGCATAGTAATCTGCTATGTTGGTATCTGGTGATGTACAGCTGTAGCGCAGTAAAGAAAAGATGTCTTTTTGCTGAGAAAGACGATGCCTTACGCCTGTTTTTGTTCGTACAGCTTTAACCAGCTGTTGAAGTTGATACAGTGCGCCCTGAGAAAATAATAACTGGTCCATTTTAATCCTTTAATAATCTAGCTTAATTATATTAAGTGTAGATAAAGTTATTTTTTTTGCTCAATAAATACCAAAATTTTTGGGAGGCATTTAACAAAAAGCCTTATTCGAATACGTAATCGGTTATAGTAATGGGTTACGTCCGCTACTTATTGCGTGATGAATAACGCCAACTTGAATAAACTTGCAACATAAATAATGAGATAGAAAATATGAGTGAAGTAATAAGCCCACCGCTAGTCTTAGTCGATGGATCTTCCTATCTTTATCGGGCTTTTCATGCCATGTTTAAGGCTGATTTACGCAACTCAAAGGGTGAACCAACCGGGGCAATTAGAACCGTAACCAGTATGCTTCGGCGTCTACAAAAAGACTATCCAAGTAGTGTCATAGCAGTTATTTTTGATGCTAAAGGTAAAACCTTTAGAGATGAAATTTATACGCAGTACAAGGCAAATCGCCCATCAATGCCTGATGACCTGAGATCACAGGTTGAGCCCATTCATCAAATTGTTCGTGCAATGGGTTTGCCATTGCTAGTGGTCGAAGGAGTAGAGGCCGATGATGTTATTGGGACGCTGAGTCATCAAGCGACCGATCAAGGAATCAATGTAGTGGTATCAACGGGCGACAAGGACATGGCGCAGCTGGTTAACGAGCATGTGACGCTAGTTAATACCATGACCGAAACCGTTATGGATATTGCGGGTGTCGAGAAAAAGTTTGGTTTGCCGCCGTCACTCATCATCGATTTTCTCGCACTGATGGGGGATAAAGTCGATAATATCCCTGGTGTCCCTGGTGTCGGTGAAAAAACAGCATTAGCACTTTTGCAAAACTTGGGAAGCATCGATGCTATCTATAATAATTTAGAGGCGGTAAGGACCTTAGAGTTTAGAGGGGCTAAAAAAATGCCCGAAAGGCTGGCCGAAAACGAAGAGTTTGCTCGCCTCTCTTACCTCTTGGCTACCATTAAAACCGATGTTGAGCTAGAGATTAAGCTTAGCGAGATCAAGCAAAATGAGGTTGATGTCGAGGCTCTTCGTTCTATATATACAAACTATGAGTTCACCTCCTTTTTGGATGAGCTTGACTCCGATGTTCAAGAGGCCTCTGATAATAATACGCAAGTAAGCGAGGGTGACTACCAAACCATATTGACCAAGGAGCATTTTAATCAGTGGCTAACGCGCTTAAAGGCCGCTAGTTTATTTGCCTTCGACACAGAGACAACCAGCCTCAACTATATGGAGGCAAAAGTTGTTGGTGTCTCTTTTGCTATCTCGCCCGGTGAGGCAGCTTATGTACCTTGTGAGCACGATTATATTGATGCGCCAGAGCAGTTATCGCTGCAGTGGGTGTTAGAACAACTCAAGCCATTGTTGGAAGACGAACAAAAAGCCAAGGTTGGCCAAAACCTTAAATATGACCGTAGTGTGCTTTTGAATCACGGCATTGTACTTAGAGGCATAAAGTACGACACAATGCTTGAGTCCTATGTGCTCAATGCAACGGCTACAAGACACGACATGGACAGTCTCGCTAAGCATTATCTCGAGAAAAAGACCATTAAATTTGAAGAGATAGCCGGCAAGGGTGCAAAGCAGCTGACATTTAATCAAATATCGATAGAGCAAGCAGCCCCCTATGCTGCTGAAGATGCCGATATTACCCTTCAGTTACATGAGGCCTTATTACCTCAAATATCTGCGACCCCTTGGCTGAGTAGTGTGTTGGTATCTATAGAGATGCCATTGGTTTCAATATTATCGGATATAGAGCGCTTTGGGGCACGTGTCGATGCAAAATTACTCGGGGAGCAAAGCCTAGAGTTAGGACAAAGATTAGATGAGCTAGAAAAGCAGGCTCATGAATTAGCTGGTGAGCCATTTAATTTAGGCTCCCCAAAACAATTGGGCGCCATTTTATTTGAAAAGCTCGAATTACCCGTGCGCAAAAAGACGCCAAAAGGAGCGCCTTCAACGGCCGAGGAAGTATTGCAGGAATTAGCCTTAGATTACCCTTTACCTAAGTTACTTATCGAATACCGTGGCTTATCAAAGCTTAAGTCTACTTATACCGATAAGCTACCACAGATGATTAACCCAGCAACAGGGCGTATTCATACCTCGTACCATCAGGCCGTAACGGCGACAGGGCGTTTATCTTCATCGGACCCTAATTTACAAAATATCCCTATTCGTACATCAGAAGGGCGCAGAATTCGACAGGCCTTTGTAGCGCGTGAGGGTTATAAAATAGTCGCAGCCGACTACTCCCAAATTGAATTACGCATTATGGCGCATTTGTCAGATGACAAAGGGCTACTAGATGCCTTTAATCATGGCTTGGATGTTCATAAAGCAACGGCAGCAGAGGTTTTTGATACCTCTCTTGACGCAGTTACTTCTGATCAGCGTCGTAGCGCCAAAGCGATTAATTTTGGTTTGATCTATGGTATGTCTGCTTTTGGCTTGGGAAAACAGTTAGGTCTTGGCCGTAATGATGCACAACAGTATATAGATCGCTATTTTGAGCGTTACCCGGGCGTACAAGACTATATGGATAGGACACGTCAACTAGCCGCAGAAAAGGGCTATGTAGAGACCTTGTTTGGCCGTAGGCTGTATTTGCCTGAGATAAATGCCAGCAATGGTATGCGTAGACAAGCCGCTGAGCGTGCTGCCATTAATGCTCCTATGCAAGGTACGGCTGCCGATATTATAAAACGGGCGATGATTCTCGTTGATGAATGGATTCGATGCTCAAATTACAAGGCGAACGTTGTTATGCAGGTTCATGATGAGCTTGTATTAGAGGTCGATGAGGCTCTGGTCGATGAATTTATGCCTGTTTTATGTACAAAAATGCAGAATGCTGCAAAATTATCGGTGCCTTTATTGGTCGAGGCGGCAGAGGGCAATAATTGGGATGAGGCGCATTAATTGCTTAATAAATTACTTTAAGAGTAAGTGGCAACGTATTTATTAGTATATAAAAATTATTTTTTTAGCAGTGAGAAGTAATAATGCTTTTAATTCTGTTACGAGTATTAGGCTCAAAGTTTTTTTGCGATATTGTTAAAAAATTAAAAATAAATACAACTTTTAGTGAACTTTTAATTTAAGCCCGAGTCACATATTTGCCCTTTTATATTTTGCCTTCCCCCTATGGCAACTCCCCCGAGCATCTCGGGGGCCTATTTTTTGTACTAATTTAATCATCTCTTTCTGTTTAGTTTTTAACCTATTTGATCATTTTTTGATCTAAATATGTCTCAAATCAAGACCTTAGACACCATTCTTAAAAAAAGTTTGACTTATTTACTCCAGCCCTTTATAAAAAGCGCTCTTCATATCTTTTATTAATAAAAATTTAGGGGGCAAATCCATGAAGAAAACTTTATTAGCAGCTGCTGTAACGGCCGCGGCTTTATCAACGTCTGCAATTGCAGATACAAAACTTTCTGGTCAAGTTAACTACATTGCAGGTGCTTTAGAAGACTTCAATGGTAACGAAGGCTTAACTGTAACTGATGCAGGTATTTGGAGCTCACGCTTCCGTATTACTTCTTATGTTAAAGATGCTAGCGGTATCAAATATGGTTTAAGAATCGAGTACGGTATTGGTTCTGGTGCTGGTAATGGCGATAACGGTAGTGGTCTTGGCCAACGTGTTAACGAATTTTACCTAAAAGGCTCTGCAGGTAAGCTATCTGTTGGTTTAGGTAGTGAAGCATCTGATGGCGCACTTGAGAAAGAGTTCTCTGGTACTTACTCTACTAACAACTCTGAGTTAGAGTCTTTTGGTTTAGCAACGCTTAATGATGACCAGCAAACTCCTGGTAACAGCAGTTCTTCTCAAGCGTTTGGTGTTGCACTTAACGGTGCAGGCTCTGCAGCTGTTGGTTTGTTCCCTCAGCTAGACGGTGGCCGTACGCAGCGCATTCGTTATGACACTCCAAAATTAGGTGGTGTAGCTAGCCTTTCTTTCTCATATGATACTGATGATACATTCAGTGCACGTGTTGATGCCGGTGGTAAAGGCTGGGGCTTCGCAGCGTTTGGTACTGCATTTGACGACGATGAGCAGGATAATCCAACGACTGCTGCTGAAGAAGGTCGTGATTCAGTATATGGTGCCTCTTTTGGCTTCAAAGCATTTGGTGGCTTCACAGGTTCAATTGCTTATGCTGAGCAAGAGAATCAAAACGATGACGAAATTGAGAATATCCGTGTTGTTATTGGTTACAGAACTGGTAAGCATTCTGTTGCAGTAGACTACGTTCAAGCAACATTTGATCGTGATAGTGCTTCTGAAGTTGACAATGAAAGCTTTGGTCTTGGTTATGTATACCGTGCAACGAAAGGTGTTGAGCTATATGCATCTATCCGTCAAGCAGAGTCTGACCTAGACGTATTTGATGATGGTTCTGATGATACCGGTACTGGTTTCCTAGTTGGTAGCCGTATTGTATTCTAAGTTAATTTCTTAGTTACACTCGTATAAAGATGCGCTATCATTGATAGCGCATTTTTTTTGTCTAAATATTTTACTCTGTTAGTGTTTGTATTATCGTTTATGAAATTTTTTAAAGTAATTCTATTGTTATCTATACCGGTGCTAGTTTTAGGTTGCGCCAATAATACCCCGACTTTAGAGCCGGAGGATGATCCATCTAACCCAGCAGAGTTTACGGGTCCAGGTTTATTTAGTGGTGATGACGGTGCATTTTCTATTAATAAGCTGCTTAATCCAAACCGTGACAATAAGAACCGCCGCCGCTTTATTACGGTAACAGGCTCTGATGTTGATGTGCCGGCAATCGATCTCGATAGCTTTGAGGAGTTTGAACGTTTTAAGGCTTGGCGACGAGCTCAGCAAGAAGGTTCTGCCGAATATAAAGATTGGCAAGAGTTTCAAGAATTCTTAAAGTTAAAAAAAGAAAATGATAGCTGAGTTGATCTCAGTCTAATAACAGTAGCGTCCATAAGGCTCTAGGCGTTTATGGACCGAGTTCTCCCTTCGTCGTCGATAGCGACAAAAACAAAGTCGCCTTCTGTAACTTTGATATCGATTTCATCGCCTTTACAAACCCAGACTTCTACGCAGATGCGAATGGACGAACGCCCAATTTCATTGCACTTTGCATAAAAGCTAATAGTGTTGCCAACGGCTACAGGTTTTAAAAATACCATGCTGCTCATCGCAACGGTAGTTACTCTGCCGTTGGCGTATTGCCTCGCAATATGAGCGCCAGCGGTATCCATATGCTCAACTAGCCAGCCAGCTGCAATATTTCCGTTAGCATTAACATTAGTGTCGTTAGTAATTAAACGAGTAACTAATTTACCTTCTGGGGTAGGGTTGTGGTCATCTAAAGTATCAGGCACTGTTTATTTCTTCTGTTTGTTTTTATTGTTAGTGGCTTGGGTGTCAGCCCAAATTAGCGGGGTATTGTAGTGGTCGAATACTTTGCGAGTAAATAGCTTATTACGTATTTCTATTATTTTATTAAAATAGGTGCTTTCTAGTTGGCTGTCTGTAACAAAACTGTCATCATTGCTGTTTATAATAATCAAATAGCGAAGCCTCAATATTTATTGAATTTAATGCAGTAGAAGCTTTAGCTCTATCTAGTGTAGAGGCTAAATGACTTGCTATTTGCCTCTTATCATATCGTTATTGATTGCCAGTACTTTTATATCTTGAGACGTTTTAAGGCGTTGGAAAATTTATGAGTTTATCTGCTCTTTTTGTCCTGATTATGCTGGGTGCTACAGTCACTTATATGCTGGGGCGTAGTCGATCATTGGCATTGGCAAATAATTTAGGTGGGATTCGCCATTTGCACTCCCTACCACTTTATTATGGTGCGCAGGCCGCCCTATGGTGTTTGATCCCTTGCTTAGCCCTGCTTGCTATATGGGTAGCCTTTGACGATAGTATTATTCGTCAGATTGCTATTCAATACTTACCTGAGGATAAACAAAACCTCGCTCCGCAAGAATTATCGTTGCTACTTAATACCATTGAAAACATAGCTGGTGGAGTAACCTCTCTTAAGGCAACGCCTGAGATGCAAGCAATTGCAGATCGCGTTGTTAGCTTGCAACGGTTAAGCTCAATTTTATTGAGTGCTATTGTGCTGAGCAGTTTGGTTTTACTAAGCGGGTGGGGCTGGAGTAAGGTTAAGCCCGAGTACCGAGCGCGCAATAGCGTTGAGAAGACATTTATGATCTTTCTCTTGGGGTGCTCTACTCTGGCTATTTTTACCACGGTGGGCATTGTTTTTTCGGTGTTGTTTGAGTCGATTCGATTCTTTGAGATCATACCTCTTACTGATTTTTTATTGGGTACGCAGTGGAGTCCTCAAACGGCTATTCGCTCGGATCAAGTAGGTAGTTCGGGCGCCTTTGGTGCAATCCCGCTTTTTACAGGTACTATGCTGATCTCTTTCATTGCTATGGTGATCGCAGTCCCTACAGGCTTAATGACAGCCATTTATCTTTCGGAATATGCGAATAATAAGGTTAGAGTCGTCGTGAAGCCAATGCTAGAAGTACTTGCGGGTATTCCTACGGTTGTTTATGGCTTTTTTGCTGCATTAACTGTAGCGCCAATGATTAAAAATGCGCTCCACGGTTTAGAACTCTCTCTTTTAAGTTTTTCGATAGGGCCTTTAGATGTCTCCGGCGAGAGTGCACTAGCTGCGGGATTAGTGATGGGGGTGATGATTATTCCCTTTGTGTCTTCTCTATCCGACGATGTGATTAATGCTGTGCCTCAATCATTGAGGGATGGCTCCTATGGTCTTGGCTCTACACAGTCAGAAACTGTAAAAAAAGTTATCCTTCCGGCAGCGTTGCCAGGTATTGTCGGTGCTATTTTGTTGGCGGTCTCACGCGCCATCGGTGAGACTATGATTGTAGTGATGGCAGTAGGCACGGCCGCTCGATTAACAGCAAACCCGTTGGAGTCTGTTACGACCGTAACGGTCCAAATGACAACATTACTTATTGGCGATCACGAATTCGATAGTGCCAAGACGCTCGCAGCATTTGCTTTAGGGCTTGTTTTATTTGTGATTACCCTAGGTTTAAACTTTTTCGCACTGCGGATTGTTAAGAAATATCGTGAGCAATATGACTGATAAAAACATAAATACGATTGATCTCGTCAACAAAAATTTAAAAAAGCGCTACCGAGCAGAAAAACGTTTCCAAGCCTATGGAATACTATCAATCTGCTTTGGTTTGATGTGCTTGGTTTTTTTGTTTACTGACATTATCAGCAAGGGTACGAGAGGCTTTTTCTACCACTATTTACCGATAGAGATTCATCTAGATGCGGAAGTTTTGGGCATTACAGATACCAACGATGTCCATCAAATTTTGGGCGCTGATTACACCACTCTTGTTAAAAAAAGAGTGTATGAAATTTTTGAGGCCAAAAAGCGGAAAGAAAAGAAAAATGCGCGCACGCTTATAGCAATTGATGCAACAGGTTACAGAATACAAGACCTACTAAAAACAAATGCAGCCTCGTTACTGGGTACAACCATCACTATTGATGCATTAGTGGATGATAAGGTTGATTTTTATCTAAAGCGCTTAGGTGAAAAAGGCGAGCCCGGAAAAGAATACTTCAATGAAGCACAGTTACTGCTCATTGGTAAACTATTGGAGCGACAAGAAGGCGGTTTTAACAAAAGTCTTAATAAAACATTCTTTACCTCGGGTGATTCGGCCCAGTCCGAAGAGGCCGGTATTTTGAGTGCATTTATGGGCTCTCTTTATTTACTGCTAGTCACTTTTTGTTTGTCTTTTCCTATTGGTATTGCAACGGCTGTTTATCTCGAAGAGTATGCCCCTAAAAATAAATGGACAGACCTGATCGAGATTAACATCAATAATCTTGCGGCAGTGCCTTCCATTATTTTTGGTTTGTTGGGTTTGGCTATCTTCTTAAGCTTTTTTGGCTTTCCTCGGTCAACGCCATTGGTCGGTGGTTTTGTTTTAACACTAATGACCTTACCAACGATTATTATTTCAAGCCGTGCGGCAATTAAAGCCGTACCACCGTCTATTCGTGAAGCAGCCTATGGTATTGGTGCATCTAAAATGCAGGTCACTATTCACCATGTGATTCCATTGGCAATGCCTGGCATGCTAACGGGTACGATTATTGGTTTGGCGCAAGCACTAGGCGAGAGTGCGCCATTGTTAATGATTGGTATGGCGGCATTTATTCCCGATGTTCCTACAGCTATCACGGACCCCTCGACAGTTTTGCCAATGCAGATCTTTCAGTGGTTTAGAAACGCAGATGCAGGTTTTAGTGAAAAGGCCTCGGCGGCAATTTTGGTGCTTATTTTATTTTTGGTTATGATGAATGCGCTGGCCGTTTGGGCAAGGTCGAGATTAGAGCGTAGATGGTAGTGTCGCTGTGCACATTATAAAGAATAATGGCGTAGGGTAATATTGTGAACGAATGTACAGGAAACAATTGTGGAAAATAATACAATTACCGATATAAATGACATCAAAGAGACCGTTGGTATCCCATTGGTGGATAATGCCAAAATGTCGATGCGTGATGTCGATGTATTTTATGGTGAAAAACAGGCTATTTTTGGTGTTAGCCTTGATATAGGTGTTAATGAAGTTATTGCGATGATTGGCCCATCGGGTTGCGGTAAATCAACCTTTTTACGTTGCCTTAATCGTATGAACGATACCATTGAAATCTGTAAAGTCACTGGTCAGCTTCATCTTGAGGGTCAGAATATTTACGACTCAAAACTTGATGTGGTGCCATTGCGAGCGCGTGTAGGTATGGTTTTCCAAAAGCCTAATCCCTTTCCTAAATCGATTTATGATAATGTGGCTTATGGTCCACGCATCCATGGCCTCGCTGCAAGGCGTGCTGATATGGACGAAATTGTAGAAACCAGCTTGCGCAAAGCGGGTCTGTGGGAAGAGGTTAAAGACCGCCTGCACCAACCTGGTACAGGTTTGTCAGGTGGCCAGCAGCAGCGCCTATGTATTGCGCGGACAATTGCAGTTAGTCCGGAAGTGATTTTAATGGATGAACCTTGCTCTGCACTAGACCCTATCGCAACGGCTAAAATAGAAGAGTTAATTGATGAGTTAAGTGAAAACTTTACGATTGCCATTGTGACGCATTCGATGCAACAGGCTGCTCGTGTTTCTCATAGGACGGCATATTTTCACTTGGGTAAGCTAGTGGAAGTTAATGAGACCGAAAAAGTATTTACAAACCCCGACCATAGTTTGACAGAAGCATATATCACGGGTCGTTTCGGTTAATTAATATGGAAAATTTTACAAATACTTATAATGTATTTTGCTGGAGATTTTTGTGGATAAACTAAATATCGATCAACATATTTCGCAACAATATAATGCGGTACTCGATGATCTGAAAACAGAATTCCTTGAAATGGGAGGGATTGTCGAGCAACAAATCATCGACGCTGTAAAGGCAATCACAAAACTAGATACTGAGCTCGCCGAAAAAGTGTTATCCGTTGAAAGTACGGTTGATGATCGCGAGATGGCATTGGATGATTTATGCGTACAAATTATTGCTAGACGTCAACCAACAGCCTCAGATTTAAGGCTGGTTATGTCTATATCCAAAGCGACTCGTGACCTAGAGCGTATGGGTGACGAGGCTAAAAAGATCGCACAAATGGCTATATTAATTAGCGAAAATGGCGAGATACTTGACGGTTTTGGCGAGTTAAAAAACCTTGGTCGCCGTGTACAGCAAGTCGTCAGTGATACATTAACTGCTTTTGCGCGTTATGATGTTAATACTGCCTTGCAAATTGCCGAAGAAGATAAAGCAATTGATGAAGAATACGATATCGCGATGCGTGTGCTCATTACTTATATGATGGAGAATCCACGCAATATTTCTCGCGCGATGAATATCACTTGGGCTTTACGTGCGCTGGAGCGCATTGGTGACCATGCTGAAAACATTGCGGAGCATATTATTTATTTGGTTAAGGGTCTCGATGTTAGGCATAAAACCATATCCGAAATGGAAGAAGAAGTTCGCCCCGAAAAATAGGTGCCTATAGCCTATTGAAAGCCACAATAGTTACTCTGTGCTATTGTGGCTTTTTAGTATTGAGAGGGTGTTTAGTCGCTTTTGAATAGCCGCCCTGAATAATTTCCCCTTACAGAAAATCCATTCAAGCTTGTTCAGCCGTTAACGCGCTTTGGCCCCCAGCTTTTGCATACGCGCTGCTGCTTGCTTACCCATCTCTCCACCAGCTTGTGCAGCTTGTTGGTAAAACTGAATAGCCTGTTGCCTATTGTTATTGCGTTCAGCAATTTCACCAAGAAAAAAGCTGGAGGCTTGTACGGGCAATAGTCCATGGCTTGTCGATAAGTCCTGCTTTGCCTTTTGATAGTGCGCCATTTTGTGATGGAGCATTCCACGCCGTAAATGGGATTCAAAATATCCAGGTTCTAGACTGACTGATTTATTAAAAGCGTTTAAGGCTTGTTTGTTTTTATCGTCACGGCTTAGTAATCTGCCCTTGGTTATATAAAAACGTGCCTCTCGGGGTTGCCTGTTAATCGATTGATTAACGAAGCTAAGTGCCTGCGTCCAGTTTTTTTCTCCGGCTGCTTTTAATGCGGCTTGGTGTTTTTCATAGGCAGCTTTATCCTTGCGAAGCTGCCTTGTTGCCTTAAGAAAAGCAGCTTTATTACGCTTACCTTTAGGCAAGGTTTGGGCGCGTTGTCGATTTTTTGTAATACGCTCTTGAGAGGGAGGGTGGCTCGCAAAAAACTCGCTTAAAAGATCCGATGATCCACCTTTGGATAAAGAGAGCAATGTTTGCTGTAACTCAACGGCCCCATAGGGGTCATAACCCTCGGCCACCATGTAATTAATACCATAATGATCCGACTCCAATTCATTGGCACGGCTATAAAATGCCTGTGCCCCTCTTGTACCAATACCGAGGCCTTGCCTGACAATACCGCTTTTAGTTTGTGTTTGTGCAATCGTTGATAGTAATCCAATGCCCAAGTTGGTCGCATGTTGCTCAGCGCCGTGGCGTGCCGCAGCGTGTACGACTTCGTGAGCAAGCACTGCTGCTAGTTGTGCCTCGTCTTCGAGTAAAACTAGGAGACCTCTGTTAATTGCTATTTTTCCGCCAGGTAAGGCCCACGCATTGGGTACATCGTTATTGAGTACTATAAATTCGTAGGGTAGATTGGGCTGAGCACTACGCTTTGCTAAACGTTGCCCTACGTTATTGACATACGTATTGAGTGACTTATCAATAACATAGGTGCCGCCCTGAGATTGTTGACTAGGCCCGTATTGCTGTCGGCCTAAACTTATCTCCTGAGCTTGGCTCATAAATGTAATTTGCTGCTTACCAGTGACAGGGTTTGTTCCACAGGCTGTCACTATCAACAGCATAAATGAAGATAATAGAAGTAAGCGCATAAATAGTCCTTAATTACGTATAATAGATAAAAGTATATATGGAGCCTTTGAAAAAGTCGTGAATGATTCTTCAATAAAGGAAATATCACTCAGGCCTTTGCAGGGGTTCCACATATCTACTCGTAATGATTTGTTTTAAAAGAGGTTTAACCTGTGCTGATTCTTATTTCACCCGCAAAAACATTAGATTATGAAACACCACCAAGGACTAAAAAGTCAACCCAACCGGCGATGTTGGATGACTCGCAAGTGCTAATAGATGAGCTGCGTGAATTAGCGCCACAGGATATATCTACCTTGATGCATATTAGCGATAAGTTGGGCACGTTAAATTATGACCGTTACCAAAGCTGGTCGCAGCCATTTAGTAAAGATAACGCCAAACAAGCAGTTTTGGCCTTTAAAGGCGATGTTTATACAGGCTTAGATGCCGAGTCACTGAATACTGATGAGCTTACTTTTGCTCAAAAGCACCTGCGTATATTATCGGGGCTCTATGGGCTTTTAAGGCCTTTAGATCTAATGCAGCCTTATCGCTTGGAGATGGGCACTAAGTTCGCTAATAGCCGAGGTAAAAACTTGTACGAATTCTGGGGTAGCCGTATTACTGACGCTATCAACAAACAGCTAAAAACTCTAAAGAGTGAAGAAATTGTTAATTTGGCTTCGAACGAGTACTTTAAATCCGTAAAGGCGAAAGAGCTAAAAGCAGAGTTGATTACACCTATTTTTAAAGATAAAAAAAATGGGGAGTATAAAATTATTAGTTTTTATGCAAAAAAAGCGCGTGGTTTAATGAGTGCTTATGCGATAAAGAATAATATCTCAAAAGCTTCCCAGTTAAAGAAATTTAACTTAGAGGGCTACTCTTTTAATGCCTCTTTAAGTGAAGGTAACAATTGGGTGTTTACCCGAGAAGAGCAGGCTTAGCATCTTTTAAGCCGCAAAGCCCTATTTAGCTTGTTTTTGCTGCCTTAGCTTTCTTTCCTTTAGGGCAGCTTCCCATTGTTTGAATTCAGCATAGACCTGACCGCCAGGGTCATTTTTGCGACGCCATTGCTTGTAGTCTGCAAAGGAGGCAGGCTTTGATTTATCAAGGACAAAGCGCCCTGGCCCTTCATCTTCTTTAAGGAAGTCCTCGGGGGTTTGCTCGGAGATTTTGGGGTCAGCTGACTCTGGTCCGAAGTTAACAATTTCGGGTGTTTTATAAACAACCGAAGGTTTAGAAATCTTGGGTGCAGCACCAGGTAGGCCACTGGGCAGATAGGCACAGCCTGAGATAACAAAAACGGTTAATAATGGAAGTGTTAGTGAACGCATGTAGGTAACTCTTAGGTAGCTCTGGTGCTAATCAGCAAATATAGGGTAGATACTAATCATCTGACCTTAAGGTGTAAAGCCTATTATAACCTGTTTTGGATGCATTTGAGAGCAAGCGCAATATTATTACATGACTGTCATCTTAGTGTCATAATTGCTGGCTATGATAGCTGCGAATTCGATAAATATGCATAGCTTATATTTAACTACTAAATTTGAATAATATTGTTAATTGGAGACTTTCCATGAAAAAATTAAGTTCTGCTGCTTTAATTGCAGCTGCAGTATTAACGGTCAGTACAGCTGCACAAGCATCACGTGACAACATCAGCATCGTTGGCTCATCGACTGTTTTCCCTTTTGCGACAACCGTTGCAGAGAAGTTTGGTAAAACAACTACATTTAAAACGCCTACTATCGAATCTACGGGTTCTGGTGGTGGTGCTAAGCTATTTTGTAATGGTGTTGGTGTCTCTCACCCGGATGTTACTAACTCATCTCGTCGCATCAAGCAGTCTGAATTTGAAAAATGTACCGCTAACGGTGTAAAAGTTGTTGAAGTGCTTGTCGGTTTTGACGGTATCGTTGTTGCTAACTCTAAGAAGTCAGAGCAACTAAGCCTGACTCGTAAAGACCTATTCTTAGCGCTAGCGAAAGAAGTGCCAAACCCAAGTGGTAGTGATACGCTGATTGCGAACCCATATAAAACGTGGAAAGACGTTAATCCAAGCTTACCCAATATAGCGATCGAAGTTTTAGGGCCTCCACCTACTTCGGGTACTCGTGATGCGTTTGCAGAACTTGCAATGGAAGGGGGTTGTAAGCAGTACCCCTTCATCAAGTCGATGAAGAAGAAAGACAAACAAGCCTATAAAGCAATTTGTCATACAATTCGTGAAGACGGCGCCTATGTTGAAGCGGGTGAAAACGACAATCTAGTGGTTCAGAAGCTAGAAAAGAACCCCGAAGCCTTAGGTATTTTTGGTTTTAGCTTCCTTGAAGAAAATTCTTCAAAAGTTCAAGGCTCACTAGTAGAGGGTGTCGCTCCAGAGTTTGAAACCATTGCTGAAAAGAGCTATAAAATCTCTCGCCCACTTTACTTCTACGTTAAGAAAAACCACGTAGGTGTTGTTCCTGGTATCGAAGAATACATCGCTGAGTTCACCAAAGAATCAACTTGGGGTGAAGATGGTTATCTTGCAGAGCGCGGTATGATTCCATTATCAGATGATTTACGTAAGCAGTTTGCAGCTAATGCTAAATCTCTTAAAGAAATGCAATTAAGCGACTTTAAGTAAATAGTAATAGAGATTCTAGCCCTCTCCTTTACTATTACTATTGAAAAGCCCTGTATTTTTACAGGGCTTTTTTTATGGCGATTCTGAATAAGCTCGGAGAGAAATCACTCACGACTGGTTCAGCGGTCCTTTATATCTCGTGTTTTATTTGCAAATAATAAAATGCCTCTATAGAGTATCTTCACCAATAGACAAAATAGATATCAATATGGAAAAACCCTTCTCAGTTGCCTGCGAAAAAAATAGCGATGTTATTTTAAGCCAGCTCTCTCGACTTCTTGTCGATACTCAATCGGTATTAGAAATTGGCAGTGGCACAGGCCAGCATGCAACTTACTTCTCCCGTGAGTTAGCACATCTCACCTGGCAGACAAGCGATGTTATCGAGAATCATAGGGGCATCAACTTGTGGGTTGAGAGTGCGGGTTTAAGTAATTTACGGGCTCCAATTGTTTTTGATGTTACCCAAAAAGAGTCATTGAATAGACAATACGATGCTATTTTTATGGCGAATACACTGCATATTATGCCGTGGAATGTTGTCACTCAATGCATTGAAAAGGCATCGCAATCTTTAAATAACAATGGCCTACTGATTGTGTATGGCCCTTTTAACTATGGTGGCGCGTTTACGAGCGAGAGTAATGCATGTTTTGATCAGTGGCTAAAAGAAGCCAATCCTTTGAGAGGTATCCGAGATATTGAAAAAGTTAACGATGAGGCTACAAAATATCATTTGTCTCTAATAGAAGATAACTCAATGCCTGCAAACAACCGCCTATTAGTTTGGCAATACAGTCGCTAGATGATGTCATTTACCATAGTGGAATTTTTAGATTTTTTTGGTATTGCTATTTTTGCAGTGTCGGGTGCATTGACAGCAAGCTATAAAAAACTCGATATATTTGGTGTCCTCGTTGTTGCGCTGATTACTTGTTTAGGCGGTGGTACGGTTAGAGATCTACTATTAAATGCCCATCCCATTATTTGGATAGAAAATACGTATTATTTGTGGGTAGGTTGTAGTGCCGCCTTATTTACTTTTGTTGTTGTTAAATACTGCCGACTGCCTATGCGCATTTTAGAAATTTGCGATGCTATCGGGCTCGCTTTTTTTACTATTGCAGGTATACAAAAGGCGCAACTACTTGGCTTTTCACCTGAAATCAGTTTAATTATGGGGGTATTTACCGGTGTTGTTGGTGGTATTTTACGGGATGTATTGTGTAATGATATACCGCTTATTTTTCATAAAGAAATCTATGCGTCAGCAGCCATCACGGGAGGAATATTATTTTTAATTTTACAATTGGCCAGTGTTCCAGATGGCCTTTCAGTGACTTTGAGTATGGCAGCAATACTAGCCTTGCGTATCGCTGCAATTTTTATGGGCTTGTCATTACCTCGCTTTTTATTCAGTAATAATAAGCCTTAATCAGAGGTTTTTTTATTATCGTTTTCTGCCTTAAAAGGCAATCGTTCACTTGCTTGTTTTATATAGACGTGTATTTCTTTTGTTTCAGTCTCTATAAAATGTTTAATTGCATCATAAAATACAGGGTTTTCTATTGAGTGGTGCGAATAGGTTGGTATCGGTGTAAACCCCCTTTGTATTTTATGTTCACCTTGTGCGCCGGGGTCAAAGCGTTGAATATTGTGCTTAATGGCATACTCTATGCCCTGATAATAACATGCCTCAAAATGTAGGTGATCATACTCATCTTTACAACCCCAATAGCGGCCATATAAAACATGACTGTCTTTAAAATACAGCGCAGCAGCAATGATGTCGCTGTCTTTTTTTGCCTGTACCATCACTAAGTGCTCGCTTAAATTTTTTGACAATAATGGGAAAAATTCTTTGGTTAAATACCCTTGTCGTCCACTGCGTTTATAGTAGGTAAGGTGATAGAATAAATAAAAATATTGCCAGTCTTCCTCTGTAATTTCTGCGCCGGTTTTGACTGTTAATGCAATATCTTGGTCGTAAACTTTAGCGCGCTCTTTTTTTACGTTTTTTCTTTTTCTCGATGCGAAGCTTCCGAGAAAATCATCAAAATCTGTATAGCCTTTATTGAGCCAGTGATACTGGCAACCTGTACGCTTTAAGTATATTTCTGTATCAAAAAAAGGCTCAGCCTCATTAGTCGTAAATAAAAAATGGCTTGACGAGACTTTTAATTTTTTGGCCTCTGCATTGACAGATTGAAACAAAAATTGAGTGACTGTTTCTGTGTTTTCTTCATCGGCAATGGCCCATCGCGGCCCGGTTGCTGGTGTAAAGGGAATGGCATTTAATAATTTAGGATAGTACTCATGACCATGGCGATGAAAGGCATCGGCCCAAGCCCAATCAAAAACATATTCACCATAGGAATGGTATTTTAAAAATAATGGCATGAGGGCAATTATTTTATCGCCGTCTTTAATGACTGCATGATGAGGTTGCCAGCCAGTTTTACGGACGGTACTACCGCTATTTTCTAGTGCGGCAAAAAACTCATGGCGTAAAAATGGATAGTCAGTACCACATACTTTATTCCAAGAGGCTGAGTCGATATCATTGATACTTGAAAAAAAATGGCAATGCATAAATGTGGTATAAGTGATCAATTAAGAACTGGTGATGTGATAAAGCGGGTACTTATAGAGTTGTACTAAGAATATATACGTCATTATTGGCTAAAAAGCTCATGAGTTGATTCATTTAGCCAATAATGATTAACAAATCTGTATTAGCTTACTTTTTATCGAGACGGTATTCTTTGTGGCAAGCTTTACAGGTTTTAGCGGCAGCAGCAAAAGCAGGTTTCGCTTTGCCTAAATCACCTTTTGCTGCAACCTTAGCTAGATTGTCAGCGGCTTCGCTAAAGTCATCCATCTTGCTTTCAAAGTCAGAGTAGTTATCCCAAATACTCGCCTTAGCACGAGAGTTTTCTGATGGGCTTTTTAATTCAAAACCATGAATAGGTAAGTGGCTTAGTTGAGCAAAGATTTTTGCGTTGTGTGCAAATGCATCAGCATCGTAGTCTATTTTGCCTTTGACCATGCCTGCCATTGGTTTGAAATGCCAAAGAATCATTTTATAAGCTGACTTACGGTAGTCGATGGATGCTTTTTGTTGTTTGGTATCTTCAGCGACACTGACTGAGGATATTGCGACCAGAGCACTGAGTAATGATATTTTAAGTAGAGACTTTATTTTTATTGGCTGATTCATAAAACACCTTTTTAGTTATTGAATGGCTAGTTGGTTATGATTTTTACATTTTTACGATATTGAATTCAAGCTTGCATTAGTCTTGGGGGAATTCTCGCTCTCTTTGATGCGCTTTTTGGGAAAAACGCAGGTAAAGGTGCTTCCCTCCCCATGAGTACTGCGTATTTGTAGACGACCATCATGGCGTAATAGTATGTGTTTAACAATAGCCAGCCCAAGCCCTGTACCGCCAGTTTGAATCGACCGGCTAGAATCGACACGATAAAAGCGCTCTGTTAGACGACTAATGTGTTGCTGATCTATACCTAATCCACTGTCTTTTACTTCGACGAGTAAGTTATTAGCAAGGTTGATAGATGCCGTAACTTTGATAGCTTTGCCATTAGGTGAGTACTTAACTGCATTGGTAACCAGATTAGAAAAAGCACTATGGAGCTCTTTATCGTTGCCTAATAGATAAATATCGTCGGGGCAAGTTAGAGTGATGTTGTGGTTTTGACTGCTAATCGTGCGTGCCTCATCACAAATCATCTCCAACAAAGGTTTTAGCTGGACGTATTCTTGTATTTTATTAACGCTGTCGGTTTCTAGTTTCGAAAGCATAGTAAGGTCGTTAATCAGTGTGGTCATACGTAGAGACTGTTGGCGCATTTGTTCTAATGCCTTAGGTAGGTGCTCACTTTGTGACTGCTCGGGTATATTATCTTCTAATACTTCTAGGTAGCCTCGTATAACCGTGAGTGGAGTGCGTAATTCGTGAGTAACATTAGCGACAAAATCTTTGCGCATTTTTTCTAGCTTATAAATACGCGTGATATCGCGTATAACCAGTAGCGACTCGCCCTCACCTACAGGGGTAAATTGAAACTCCAAGCGTGTTTCCATATTTCTTGGAGAGGGTAGCGTTAAAGGGATATCATATTTATGTGACTCTAGGTAGCTAACGAACTCTGGATGACGCACAAAATTAATAATCGAGCTACCTGCGTCTCTTGGCTTTAGGTCAAGTAACTCTTCAGTTGCTTCGTTCCACCAGCTTAGGCCATAGTTTGTATTGAGTAATATAACAGCGTCGCTGAGTGCTGAGGTTGTTGCGGTAACGCGGGCTATAGTCGCTTTAAAGCGCTTTTTTTCGCGTATTTCGAGTCGCTTTCGGCGGCTTAGTAGGTCAAAAATTTCGCCCCATAGTCCATTAGCATCGGGTACTTCTTGCAGTCGGTGATGTTTAAGCCATTTGAGTAGGCGGCGCATATTAGCTAGTTGATAGGCAATGTAGAGCAATGCACCTGCAATAATGGTAAGCAGAACATGGCCTAATAATAGCCCTACAGCAATACACAATACTAAAAAACCGAGTAGGCGGTTTATCTCTGAGTTAACACCATGTTGAGACAAGGGCGAGTCCCTTTGCAATTATATTAAGGTACAGTAAAGGTACATTCTATGCTTTTATAGCTAGCTTCGTCGAGAAGCGATAGCCTGTTCCTCGTACTGTTTGAATAAATCGGTCGTAATTTTCTATCTGTAATACTTTACGCAGACGCCGAATATGTACATCGACTGTGCGTTCTTCTACATACACGTTGCCGCCCCAAACATGATCGAGAAGCTGACTGCGTGTGTAGACTCGGTCTTGATGAGTTAAAAAAAACTCCAATAATCGATATTCTGTAGGGCCCATTTGAATAGCTTGGTCGTTAACGGTAACGACGTGGCTGATAGGGTCCATGCATAGGTCTTCGATCATAATAGGTTCTTCAATGCCCGCATTGTTAGTGCGCCGAAGCACGGCTTTTAGTCGAGCAACGAGTTCCCTAGGTGAAAATGGCTTAGTGATGTAATCATCTGCTCCGACTTCAAGCCCCTGAATTTTATTATCTTCTTCGCCTTTTGCCGTTAGCATAATGATAGGTATAGACTGAGTAAGCTCGTCTTTCTTTAAGCGTCTGGCAAGCTCAATACCGCTAGTGACTGGTAGCATCCAATCAAGCAAGATTAAATTAGGCTTTTCATCGACGATGATAGAATGGGCTTGTTGAGCATCTGCAGCTTCAAGGCAGCGGTAATCGGCCATCTCTAAAGCTACACGCAACATATCTCTGATGGGGGCTTCATCGTCAACAATTAAAATCGTTTTGTTCTGGTTACTATTATCTAAGTTCATTTTTCAGTCCATAGGGCTAGTGCTTATGATGACCATTAAATAACGATTGTATGACAATTATGTGACAGAAGAATATAAGGAGACTCTGATAATTGGTGTGAGACGGAGCAGAAGTCATTAAAGGGTTAGCTAATAGCTCACTATTACCTTCAATCTTCGCTTTAATTTATGCATTGGTTAATAGGTAACTCGCTGCAATACCTACAAAAATAATTGCCCCTAGCCAGTTATTATTGAGAAAGGCCTTAAAGAAAAGTTGTGTTTGCCTGCGACTCAGTAATATTTGATGATAGACCATTAATACAGCCGCAGCCATGACCGATAGATAGTAAATATCACCTAATTCGAAGCGTTGCCCGATTAAAATAAAGCCAAATAGAGTGAGTACTTGCAAACTTCCGGTGATTATTAACTCGTTACCTTCAAATAAAATCGCTGTTGATTTTACGCCGATTTTTTTGTCAAATTCACGGTCGACCATGCCATAAAAAGTATCGTAAACCACAGTCCATAATAAATTAGTGCAGTAAATAACAATAACGAGTGGCTCCAATACATTGTTAGTGGCCGCAAATGCCATCGGAATACTCATCGAAAAGGCAGCGCCCAAAACAACTTGGGGTAGATGCGTATAGCGTTTCATAAATGGGTAGACGCTTGCGAGCAATACAGCAATAAAGGATAGGCCAATAGTCAGTAGATTGGTCAGTAATACGAGGCCAAAAGCAATGACGAGTAATACCAGAAACGTGATCTTTGCCTGTGTGAGTGTTAAGGCTCCTGACGTTAATGGGCGAGTATTGGTTCGAGCGACATGCTTATCGATATTGCGGTCAGCAATATCATTGATCACGCATCCCGCAGCGCGCATCACAATAACTCCGAGCGTAAATATAACCAGTAGGCCAATGCTTGGAATTCCTTCAGAGGCTAACCATAATGCCCACCAAGTAGGCCAAAGCAATAGTAGAGTTCCAATGGGGCGATGAAAGCGCATTAATTCCCAGTAGGGTTTAGCGACTTTTATAAATGTAGGTGGCAACATAGGTTTATATACTGATATGTGTTGATAGCATTTGCGATCATACTACGAAACACATGGCTTGAATAAAGTATTATTGAGACTCTTTTATGGACAAAGCGCTTAACGATATAGGGTTGGTAGGAATATCTCACATACCAGTAGGGGTTTATTCTTGAGGAAAAAGAGCGAGCGACGCCCCCAGCATTGCTGGAAAGGTCCTTTATTATTAGTGCAAGAGCTTAAAGCCTTTGGCGGTAGAGCGTTGCTCCCAATGACTGCAACCTCTAGCTTTCCTCGACGCATCGTTGGGTCGGCGAATAGTGCGCCACCTAAGGGCCTGTTGCCTAGATAATACAGCCTACGTAAAGGACCTTTTAGGGTCGATAGAGGCATGATTGTACGGGCGTAAACCAATGGAGTATCTGCGCCATAAAGTATGACCTCGCGGACCACTGCGCGTCGATGATGGTTTAGCCCGAGTGCTTTGTATTCAGAAAAGCGCGCACGTTTAATACGCTGATCAATCACTTCGACGCGTAGCCGATTATTTGAGTAATCAATCAGCTTTTTAGTTAATGAGTCTGGGTCAAATAACCATTGCTTGAGTTGCTTAGGTAGGTGTTGGTGCCTAAAAGAGGCCTGTTGCCATTTTGGACCACGACCAAATCCATAGTTGGGGGTGCGTGTATTGCCCTCTATAGCGGTCGCTTGAGCAGCGTTATCATTAAGGCATTCTTGTTCGGAATGATCTTGGTGGCAATTATTTATCAAAGTAAACCTTGTTCAGTCAACAATAGTCAGTAAACATAAAAAAGCCACTTGTATGTAAGCTTAAAGTGGCTTTAAAAAATACTATCTTGAACAAGTTATTCTATAGGATTACGTAGCTAGCCGCTCATCTGTTTAGCAATAATTTTCAACTCTTCACTTGCGTCCATTAAATTAGTAATGGCCTCTTCTGCTGAACTGCGATCTATTTGTAGTCGATCGAATAAAGAATCTGGAAGAGGGTCACTATTTACTCCCATGGTTAATCCACGCTCTTGTAGCAGCTTGGTGGCTAAATAGAGTAATAAAGAATATTCCCAGTCTTCACCGTCATAGTCTGGGTTGCCTTGATGACGCAGTGCATTGCAGACAGTATCGGGCATATTCCAAAACCCCATTAACCAACTTGCCAATTGGTTTCTGTCTACGCCAACAATATGTCTCTCAGCCGCTTGAAAAGACGTCTGAGGGTTTGCATCAATGTGCTCGCAAATGGTTTTGAATTGGCTATTAAATACTTCGGAAATGACTAGGTAGCCAAAGTTGTTGAGTAGACCGGCGAGGTAGGCTGTACCAAAATTGGGCCGGTTTTTACGAGGTATACAGGTCACTAAAGCTTCTGCCGCGGCTGCAACGTAAACCGATTGCTCAAAGTAGGGCATGCATCCGTAAGGCCCAATTTTTGGCATTTTTAATGTGTTGCCTAGTGATAACCCCAAGGCTAGATTCAATACCATATCAAAGCCTAGCACTCGGACAATAGCATCATGGATCGATTTAATAGAGCCCGGAGCTGAGTAGTAAGGTGATGCGGCCCAGCTAACCACCTGTGCCGAAAGGCTAGCATCGAGCTCAATAATGTCGGTTAGGTCACCAATATCGGCATCGGGGTTGGTGCGTAGGGTAATAATCTTTTGCGCCGTTGCTGGCAATGGCGGAAATTCAAGAGTTTCTTCTAAGCGCTGTTTAATACGCAATTCAGTAAATAGGTTCACGCTATGCTCGATGGATTTTCTATCGCCTTCGGGGTTGAATGGTGCTTCCAATTGACATAGTGATGTGGCGATTTCACTAATTGTTGCATCGCCAATGAGTTCGCGAAAGTTGACTTGTTCAAGCTGGATGTACTGTTGACTAACGCCCACATCAAGATAAATTGTATCGTAGCTGAGTAAACTTTTATCAACAATGGTGGGTAAATTATTGAGGCCTGGCAATGCTGGAATAGCACTTAGCCTCGCTGACTTCATGTACTTATTAATTTCTTCGGTAGTCAGTGCCACATGCTTATTGTTAAATACGGTATTAATTTGCTTTATGTCTAAGAGAGTATCATTGCGACTAATTGCGATAATTTTTTCGTCGCTTTCATTTTTAAGTAGTACGGCGCGTACCACATTATAAGGTCTCAACTCGACGATATCGTGTTGAGGCTTGTCACCCTTATCCATTGTTGTATTCGTCAATGAATAAGGCACATTAGAGTCTGCAAGCAAACGTTCGATATTGGACGACATAAATACAATAGCTCCTAAGCCCATCTTGTCGGATGAACTAACTGATAATTTGGTATGGTCGAAGGGTGTCATCAAAGCACCACTTACTATTAGTGTAGTTCAAAAAATCAGGCTGTGAGAAAAGATCAGGTAGATTTTTCTAGGGGCAGTATTTAGGTGAGAAGAGAGTCTCTGAACAAGCTTAAATGATAGGGCAATTAGCTAAGAGGTCTTGCTTTATTAAGCTTCGGCGAATTGCTCGCTTAAGCCTATCCAGCGTTGAATTAATTGTTCGCACACTTTTGGCTGTGTAGTAATTAGTGCTTTAGCTTGTTGATTGAGTGCGGGTATTAAGTGCTGGTCACGTTGCAAATCGGCAAGTTTAAAGCTGATATCACCTGTTTGACGTGTACCAAGTACTTCACCAGGTCCCCTTAGCTTTAAGTCGATTTCGGCGATTTTAAATCCATCATTAGTTTCGCGCATTGCCTGCAAGCGCTCTTTTCCGTTATTAGATAAAGCTTCACCGTAAAGCAGTACGCAATGGCTAGCAATGCTTCCGCGACCCACTCGCCCGCGTAGCTGATGCAATTGTGCAAGGCCTAAACGCTCGGGATTTTCGATAATCATTAAGCTGGCGTTAGGGACATCAACCCCAACCTCGATCACCGTTGTCGCAACAAGTAGATTAATGTCACCCTTTTTAAAGCTCGCCATCATCGATTCTTTTTCGGCGGCCTTTAGGCGACCGTGAATTAGGCCAACACGTAATTCGGGCAGTTGTTCTTGTAGGCTCTGAGCGGTGTCCTCTGCCGCTTCTGCCGAGAGAGTTTCTGATTGTTCTATGAGTGTACATACCCAATAAGCTTGACGATGCTCAGAGCAGGCATAGCGTATTCTCTCTATGATTTCTGGTCTACGCTTTTGGCTAATAACAACAGTCTCTATGGCTTGGCGGCCTTTGGGTAGCTCATCAATCACTGAATAATCCAAATCAGCATAAGCGCTCATTGCTAGTGTGCGTGGTATGGGAGTGGCAGTCATAATTAACTGATGAGGTTTGAATTGATTGCTTAAACCTTTATCGCGTAGCTCTAAACGTTGCTGCACACCAAAACGATGTTGTTCATCGATAATGACAAGTGCGAGCTTGTCGAAGCGGACGCTCTCTTGGAATAAAGCATGGGTCCCCACTACCATTGCGGCACTACCATCTTCAATAGCGGCTGTTTGTTCACGTCGATGGGCTACTTTTTGTTTACCGCTGAGGGATACAACTTTGATACCCAATGGCGCAAACCAGTTCTCAAAGCAGGCTCTATGTTGTTCGGCCAAAATATCCGTAGGTGCCATTAGCGCAACCTGTTTGTTAGCACTTATCGCATTGAGAGCGGTGACTGCCGCGACAATTGTTTTTCCGGCGCCAACATCCCCTTGAAGTAGCCGCATCATCGGCGTGTTTTTAGATAAATCATGCTCTATTTCTTGGCATACTCGCTTTTGTGCATCTGTCAGTTCAAAGCTAAGAGATTGGGTAAACTGGTTTTTGTAATTATCGTTGTCCAGCAAAGGCTGTGCGTGATGTTGTAAACGTTGCTCACGCAGGCGCAACAAACTTAATTGGTAGGCGGTTAATTCTTCAATAATGAGTTGTTGTTGATAGGGGTGTTCGCCCTCTATAAGCTCGTCAACATCAGCTGTGTGCGTAGGAAAATGCAAAAAATAGAGTTTTTCTAACAGTGCTTTATCATCGTTTTTAGCGTTTAAGACACTTGATAAATCAGGTAGCATTTGCGGTTCGGCGATGCTAAAAGTCTGTTCGATGAGTTG
This sequence comes from uncultured Pseudomonadales bacterium, assembly GCA_947488935.1. GTDB lineage: Bacteria > Pseudomonadota > Gammaproteobacteria > Pseudomonadales > Cellvibrionaceae > CANLBN01. Next base: position 479,831 of record CANLBN010000001.1, on the reverse strand, counting down.
ACGCAATCGAGGTTGTGTAATGCCATCGGTTGTGTGGTAAGCGGGGGTTAATGTTTGCTCAAGTGGAGGAACCGCTTCATCGAATATCTGGTACTCGGGGTGGTACATTTCGAGCCCAGAGGAGCCTGGGCGTGCATCACCAAAGCAGCGAATAGAGCGACCTTTAACAAATGCATTTTTTTGAGAAGCTGAAAAATGGTAAAAGCGTATATTTATGGAGCCGGTTTCGTCCTGAACTCTACACACTAGACTACGTCGCTTACCATAAACGACACTTGCGCTTCTAACTTCCCCTTGAATAACGGCGGTTTGGTTGGCTTGTAATCTACCTAAGGGCGTAATTCTCGTTCGATCGACATAGCGATAGGGTAGGTGAAAAAGAAGATCTTGCAGGCTAAAGATGTGCAGTTTTTCAAGGCGCAGGGCAAGTTGTTTGCCGACGCCTTTTAAACCAGTTACCGCTTGTTGGTGGAGTAATGGGTGTGCTTTCTTTGCCACGCTTTCCTGACCTTTATTAGTTTTAACCCTATAAATGATTAACAGGCCCTAACAAGATTATGTGGCTTTTTGACCTTTAAAAATCGCTTCGCGTAATACATCAATCGCTTTATGTCTTGGGAAGCTCGCTCGCCATGCCAGTGCAACAGTACGCGATGCGTTAGTATCGGCAAGTGGCCTAGTCACTAGTGCGTCTTCTTCGTAGCGGCTGATGGCAGCAGACTCTGGCAGTACGGTAATACCAATACCAGAGGCGACCATATGTCTGAGTGTTTCTAGTGAGCTTCCTTCTGCTGTTGCAGTGACATCGTCCGAGGGTTTTGCCTGGATATTAGGGCAAGCTTCGATGATCTGGTCTCGAAAACAATGGCCAGGCCCTAATAGCATGACGTTTTCATTGGCGAGATCAGCCGAACTAATACTTTCTTGGGCGGCTAAGGGGTGTTTAGCGGGTAGAGAGACAACAAAAGGTTCCTCATAGAGCTTTTGTGTAACAACGTCGGCCTCGGTAAAGGGAAGTGCTACGATAATGACATCTAAGTCACCCTTGCGTAGGCGTTGGCGCAAGGTGGCGGTGTAGCCTTCCTCGACATAGAGCGGCATATTAGGAGCAAGCCCTTGTAAGTGTGGGATAAACTTAGGAAAGAGGTAGGGGCCAATGGTAAAAATAGCACCAACTTTAAGGGGGCTACCCAGCTGGTCTTTACCAATAATAGCGATATCTTTAATGGCAGAGGCCTGCTCAAGTACACGTTGTGCTTGAGCGACAATTTGTTCGCCCATAGGGGTCGGGCTAACACGTGTTTTTGAGCGTTCAAACAAGGCGATATCTAACTCGTCTTCTAACTTCTTTACGGCAACGCTCAAAGTAGGCTGAGAAACATTGCAGCGATCGGCAGCACGCCCAAAATGTTCTTCTTGGGAAAGCGTCACTATATAGCGTAGTTCCGTTAGAGTCATAGATATCTCTTCATTGTTAGTATGATAGTTTTTATTAATTAAATAATACAGTGCTCATCTTCTAATAAGAGAGCACTTTTGTAAAGCATGTTTAGGAATCTCTGGCTAATATCGGGTGATTTTTACATGTGCCTAGGCAAGGCGTTTAACACAGCATAAGTGCATTTAGCCACGCTCTAAGGGATGTTTGTAAGTCAGAAGTTATCCGATATTAGCCAGAGGTTCCTTGGCTATCATCGCCGATTATAGGATCTATATTTAGGAAAAAAATTATATAAGTAGTATTGTTATTTTCTATCGCTCTATTGGGGTGGGAATGATTTATAATGAATACTTCTTAAGCATCTGCATTTCCCTTACCTGTAATAATAGTAGTCTTTATGTCTCAAAGCCTTAACATTTTAAAAACAACCTTTGGCTTTGATGGCTTTCGTGGACAACAGCAGGCAATAATTGATGGGCTAGTCGAGGGTCAAGATGCCTTAGTCATCATGCCAACCGGCGGCGGCAAATCCCTTTGTTATCAGATCCCCTCATTAGTACGTGAAGGTTGTGGCATTATAATCTCGCCGCTCATTGCACTCATGCAAGATCAAGTCGATGCCTTAAATGAATTGGGTGTACGTAGTCACTACTTAAATTCGACACAAACCTTTGAGCAAGTTAAGCAAATCGAAAGTGCGCTAAAAAATAATGCGCTTGATTTATTGTATATTGCCCCTGAGCGTTTGAGTCAGCCAAGGACTATTGCCCTATTACAGCAATGTAAAATTGCTTTATTTGCCATCGATGAAGCACATTGTGTCTCGCAGTGGGGGCATGACTTCCGTGTAGACTATTTAAAGCTAGGCTTACTGTCTGAGTATTTTCCAGACATTCCACGCATTGCTTTAACGGCAACGGCTGATTCGCGTACTCAGCATGAAATTTGCGAAGGCCTACAGCTACATAAAGCCAATAAATATCTCGCGGGTTTTGATAGGCCAAATATTTGCTATCGGATTGGTTTAAAAAACCAACCGAAACAACAATTGCTGCGTTTTTTATCTAACGAGCACCCCAAAAGCTCTGGTATTGTTTATTGTCTGTCGCGCAAAAAAACCGAAGCTATTGCCGAGTGGCTAAGCGAGCAAGGTTTTACTGCCTTGCCTTACCATGCGGGTTTATCGAGTGAATTACGTGCACACCATCAAAAACGCTTTTTGCGCGAAGATAATATTATTATTGTCGCGACTATCGCTTTTGGTATGGGCATCGATAAACCCGATGTGCGCTTTGTAGCGCATCTAGATCTACCTAAAAGTATCGAAGCGTATTACCAAGAGACAGGCCGAGCAGGTCGTGATGGCGAAGCAGCCGATGCATGGATGGTTTATGGTCTTGAAGATGTTATAAAACTGAGAGAAATGCTCGCGCAAACTGCAGTGACAGATACAAATGTCGAATACAAGCGAGTCGAGAACCAAAAGCTTGAAGCAATGCTTGGGCTTTGCGAGATTACCTCCTGTCGTCGCCATGCATTGCTGCATTACTTTGGTGATGATGCACCGAGTAGCTGTGGTAATTGTGATATGTGTTTGCAGCCAGCAGAGACATGGGATGGTACCGAAGCTGCCCAAAAAGCAATAAGCTGCGCCTATAGAACAGATCAACGATTTGGCGTGAGCCATTTAGTCGATGTGTTGCGGGGTGCTGCAACGGAAAAAATCAATCAGTTTAACCACAAAGAGCTCAGTGTATATGGTATTGGTAGTGATTTCAGTGCACAGCAGTGGCGCTCGGTGTACAGACAACTCATTGCCCGTGGCTTTTTGACCGTCGATTTTGTTAATTATAATGCGGTTAAACTCAATGAGCGTTGTCGAGCACTACTAAAAGGTGGTGAGACAATTGCGTTGAGAAAAGACCCAATAGATAAACCTGCGCTGCGGCACAAAAGTTCATCCAATAAATACCATGGTGAACTATGGGAGGCACTAAAAGCGTGTCGCTCAGAGTTAGCCGTAGAGCAAGGAGTCGCCCCCTATATTATTTTTCACGATACTACCTTGATGGAGATGGTCAAGTTTCAACCACAAACACAATTACATTTTGGACGGCTAACTGGTGTAGGTGCCTCTAAAAAAGAAAAATATGCCGAGATCTTTTTAGCAGTGATAAAAAAATATAGCGACACCGGTAAAAAATCATTGACCGAGACAGTGTTAGAGACCCATCGTTTATTTAAAGAAAATAAGACGATCGACAGTATTGCGCAACTGAGAGATCTAACGCAAACGACAATTTATAATCATGCGAGCCAGCTCATCAGAGAAGGGCAATTAACGCTAGGAGAGGTCGTTGATGCCGATGAAAAAACGATAGAAATAATAGAGTCTTGCCTTATTGAACATGGTTTAACCGAAATGGGTGGGCAGCTTAAACCTATTTACGAGGCCTTGAATGAAGAGTTTGACTATGGCCTATTGCGCTGTGTATATATGCATTTAGTCGTGCGCTTAGCGGCTTAATAAATTAATTAATAGAGTCATTTAATTTAAAAATATGAACCTTCAAACTGACAAAAAAAAATTACTTTTATTAGGCTTTGGCGATATCGCTAAACGTCTGGCCAATAGACTTATAGATGATTATGAAATAACGGGTGTTCGACGGCGGCCAGAAAGTTATCCGGGTATAACAGTTATTCAGGGTGATTGTGGCGATGAGTCGTCGATAGACAATATTACCAAAGAACACTATGACTTTATCGTTATTACTATGACGCCTAGCGATATGAATGATGAAGGTTATCGACAAGCTTACGTCAATACGACTCAAGTGTTATTAACAAGTTTGAGCCGTAATCATGCAAACCCTGAGCTAATTGTATTTGTATCTAGTAGCAGCGTATACGGGCAAAGTAACAATGAATGGATTGATGAGGCCTCAGAAACCTTGCCTAATAGTTATAGTGGTCGGCGTTTATTAGAAGCTGAAAACTTATTAATAAATAGTAATTACAATAGCTGTATTGTGCGCTTCTCTGGTATTTACGGGCTTGGGCGGCAACGTTTGATTGAGCAAGTAATAGCCGGTAGTGGCGCAGAAAAAGAACCGGTTGTATACAGTAACCGAATTCACAGCGATGATTGTGCGGGTGTTTTGCAACATATTATTGCGCGGTACAGACAGGATAAAAAAATCGAGCCGATATATTTGGCGACAGATTGTGAGCCATCACCTCTATATGACGTTAAGAAATGGTTGGCGCAACAACTGGGTGTTGCGAAAGGCCAATTAGAAGCTAAGCCACTGGGCAGGAGCCTGCGAAGTAGTAAACGTTGTTCCAATAAAAAGCTACTCGATAGCGGCTATACATTTCTATACCCAACATTTAAAGAAGGGTATAAGATGGTATTAGACAATATCGAGGTTAGTAAGTAATGGGTTCTTTGGTATTGAATCGTTACGGTAAATAATCCTTATTTGAAATAACCGCTATCAATAAGTACTTTAGAGCTTTTGAGTAGTCCCTGTTTGTAATAGGCATGGCTCTTTTGATGTTCATCCATATGGTCTAAAAGTCGTGCAAGTTCTGCATAGGCTTCTGTGCGTGGCTGTAACTCAATGCTCTTCTCAAAAAAATCAACGGCACGACCCCATTGCTGGTTCTGGATGCATAACCTGCCAAGTGCTAATAATAAGTGTGCGCTGTTGGCGTGTTTGCCTAGCCATTTTTCGGCGGTTTGCAATGGACGTTTGGCATCGCTACAAAGCAGTAAGCCATATAGATCTAACCATTGGCCAATCCATTTTGCCTCTAAAGCGTTGGCCAGTAATTTTTCGGCACTATTGTGTGCACCTATCGCCATAAGCTCGGCGCAATACACTGATAAAATGCATTCTTCTTGCTGAATATTGCTAGGTATTTGTGACCAAATACTTTTAAGTGACTGCTCTTTGTCATCACTCGATGATGATTTTTGCTTTTCAATCTGCTCGCTCAGTTGTGCTTTGTGTATATCGAGCTCAAGTTCATGTAGTTTTTCTGTAGGGACAGCATTATTTTTTTGAAGTATCGGTAATAGCTTTTTAAGTTCGGCCCAGTCCTTTAGTTGTGTGTAAACCTCCAGACGTAGATTAAGTATTACGGGGTGCTCAGCACTTATGTTAGATGCCCGTTCCAGAGTTGCCAGAGTTTGTTCGTATTGTTGATTACTAAATTGCATGCGTGCCTGCGTGAGTGCAATGGCAAGGCCACCTCTGTCGGTGCTGGTTTCTGCCTTATGTAATAGTTCGAGTGCATCTTGCTCATCACCAAGTTCGTAAGCACTGCGTGCAGCGGCTAAATAATTAATAGTAGGTGCTTTAACTTTGTTGGCAGATTGAGTGAGTTTTTTTCGTGCTAAGGCCCAATTTTCTTCAATAAAATCAATTAAGCCATCAACGGTTTTTGCCTGAGCTTTTTCATCGCCTACGCCAAAAATCTTTTGCTTTGTGTATTTAACGCCATCGAAACTGCCACGTAAAAATTTAATAATAAACCATTTGATAAATAACAACGAAAAAATGATTAATAGTGCAAACCATAAATTCATTTCTATACTGGTTTTATTCCAGACAATTAATAAATAGCTATTACCGCCTTTTTCAAGTGCTTGGTAAGCAATAGATCCAACAATTAGAAAGGTACAAAAAAATAAAAGGCCGCGGATCATAGGGCTTTCTCCTCGGTCTCATTGGGTGAGTCATCATTAGTGCTGTTGGTGTCACTATTTATTTTATGAAAGCGATCAATATAATCGGTGAGTAATTTTGTAGAGCGGTTAATGCTAGGAATTGTCTGTGTGATTTCTTTATTTAACAGTTTATTGATTTCATGATTGACAACTTCATATTCGGAGTAATGCGAGTAATAATTCTTCCACCATTTTTGTGCCTTTTTCAAGCTCTCTTGATAAATCAATTCTTCTTCGTGTAGTAAAGAATACTGAGCTTGTTCCAGCATTAACATTAAATTATTAATGGTTTGCAATTGTTGCTGCTCGCTAATTAATAATTCGGGCGCTTGGTCGTGCTGACGTATTTGAACGAATCCTTTTAGTTCTTCAAATACTTTTTTGAAACTATTAAGTGCTGTTGAATACCATTTTTTAGGTTCGTCGTCAGCGAGCTGGACAGTAACATTTATTGACGTAGATTCTGGACGAAATGGAGTTAATGGCAATGATTGAATTTGATCTTTAAGTGCAGATAGCTGTAAAAAAATACCCGGTCGATCAACATCTTTAGCCAGTTTTAATGCAATTATTTCCTGTGCTATAGCGCTGCGAATAACTAATAATTCTGGATCGTCGATAGATAATAAAATGTTGTCAGCCGATTGTAGTAGTGCCTGTGCACCCACGGTACTGCTCTCTACTAATAGGCGCTGACTGGCTAGGCGTAATAAGTAGCGTGCCTCTGCTAGTAGCCAATCACTCCTGCTGGTACCGGCAAGCGAGCGCAGTCGCTCGGTGTGGCTATCTAGGCGTTGGTTAAGTTGTTTTTGTAATGTGTCTTGTTCTTGTTTTATGGTATTTAACAAATCGGTTTGGTCGGCGCTCTTGTTTCTCTGCTCTTGGCTAATCGCTTCTATCTTTGCTAATTGATCGCTGTTGATTGACTCTATCTCAGAGAGTCGCTTTTCTTGTTCGGTGGTGTAATCTTGCCAAAACTTTAGTCCATAAAAGGCACCGACACTTAAGCTTGCGATTAATAATAAAAGAATGATTAAAATTAACCCAGTAAGTTTTGATGACCTTTGTGTATTCTGAGGCGTTGTCTTCGGCTCTATTTTTTTGTCGTTATTTGCAGCAGGCTTTATCGTTGACTCAGCCTTTTTTTCTGCGCTAGATTTTTTGGGGGCGTCGTTATTACTGGGTTCTTTATCGCTCTTTTTTTCACTTACTTGTTTTTCTTTAGCGTTCTTTTCTTTCACTGGGGCTGTACCTTGTTCTGTTTTATCTACTGGTTCTTCTGGAGAACTAGCAGAGGTTGTTGTGTCTGCTTCTTTTGTTAATGCAGCGTTAGCCTCAGCATCACTATTAGATTTATCGTCGGGTTTATTGGTGTCGCCAGTCATAGAGTGCCTCTATCATGCTTTCGTTAGTTGCATTCTCTGCAACGATTATATGTTTGAATGCCAAATTTTTTGCAATGTGGGCAACGCGCGCGCCAGGCAGTAATAACGGTGTTCTCTGTAGCCAGTGAAGAGTCTCTTCGCTGGTATAGGTTGCTATTGCCTTATATAAATTATCTAGGGTCTCGCCACTATGTACACTGATAATAGGCGTTAACATACTGTTTTTGAATGCAGCTATCCTCTTTGCATCAACTTTCTCTGGGGCTCGTCGTTCATAGATTTCACAATAATCTACTAAAGCGCCTCTGGCTTCAAGTGAACTTCCCAAATGTGTACGACCACCTCGGCCACGCACAATGAGTATTTTTTCATCTTTATCGATGTTTTCTAAGGCTGGGAGTGCCAATAGCGCTTCACTATTCATTGCCTGCCCTGGATAGCTTATATTGCCTCCGAGTCCATTTAATTTGTCTGCCAGTAGCTCCGCAGTGCTTGCGCCTACTGCAAAAAAGCTAATGTCAGCTGGCAATTGAGGCCAATAAGTATCAATCTCTGAGATGCCAAAATTAACAGCATTTTGGCTTACAAAAATCACTTTCTGGTATTCATCAAGGCGCATGACTGTGTTTTTTGCGCTTTGCTTTGCATCACTATCAGCTAGTGGGCAAATTTCTAGCATGGCCTGAGAGCTGGTTGTTGCCCCTAGTTTTTGTAACTGCAACGCCCAAGGTGCTGCTTGGGCACTTGGGCGAGTAATTAATATATGTAAGCCGGTAAGGCTCTCTTGTGACATATTACTTACTGGCATAGGTCTTTATGAGTCAGTACCGTATACGGCGCGCAAAATACGGCCAGCACCGGCATTCAGTAATTTCTCGGCAAGCTCAATACCCATTTTTTCAGCATCACTCGCTTTGCCACTTATGTTATCGGCGAGCACTTCTGAACCGTCGGGGTCGCCTACTAAGCCCCTAAGCCATAGATGATCTTCTTGGTGAATAGCGTAGCAGGCGATGGGCACCTGACAGCCTCCCTCTAGCCGTCGATTCATAGCGCGCTCGGCACTAACGGCCTCGTTGGTTAAGGTGTGATTAAGTGGTGCGAGCAATCTTTGAGTTGTCGTGTCGTTCTGTCTGCACTCAATGCCTACGGCACCTTGGCCACCTGCAGGTAAGCAAAGCTCAGGAGCAATATATTCGCTGATGCGCTCGGACATCTTTAATCGAATAAGCCCGGCGCTTGCCAGAATAATAGCATCGTATTCTCCGGCATCTAGCTTTGCTAGGCGAGTATTGACATTGCCTCTTAAAAACTTAATCTCCAGATCAGGGCGTATTGCTAGTAGCTGACATTGCCTACGCAGACTCGATGTACCAACGATTGCACCTTTAGGTAGTTCATCAAAACGCTTGTATTGGTTAGAGACAAAGGCATCGCGTGGATCTTCTCGCTCGCAGATGACGGACAAGCCAAGCCCTTTGGGAAACTCCATTGGTACGTCTTTCATTGAATGCACGGCAATATCGGCTTTATTTTCCAGTAAGGCTGTCTCTAACTCTTTAACAAATAAGCCTTTACCACCGACCTTGGCCAGAGGCACATCGAGGATTTTATCGCCACGGCTACTCATGGGTAAGAGTTCGACCCTAAGCTCAGGATGTATAGACTCTAGCCGCTCTTTGACGTATTCAGCTTGCCAGAGTGCCAGTGCGCTTTTTCGGGTAGCAATGCGCAATATGTGTGGTGTTGATGACATAGGGGGAATTCCGCAAAAAAATGACATCATAGCAAAGCACAGGTGTAAATGTAGATCTAAAGGTTGAAGTATTTAAAACAAATTGACATAAAAGTGACGGATCGTCACTTTTATGTTGACGGATCGTCATTAATAACTTTTAATAGCGCACATTCTAGATATTTACTTTATTTTTAGATTGTTATTTCAACCTTCTAATTTAGGCATTGGTTATGGCACCGCGTTATATGGACGATGCAGCGTTAGCGCATCGAGAAGAAGAAATTTTAGATAAAGCGTTAGAGATTATCTCTAGAGACAGTATTGTTTCGTTAACGATGGATAAATTAGTCGCTAATGTTAATTACTCTAAGGGGACGGTTTATAAACATTTTTCGTCAAAGGAAGATGTATTAGCAGGCCTGTGCAATCGAAATATGCGCAGTGTGATGGAGCTATTTGAGCGCGCGGCAGAAATTGAAGGCAGCGCGCGCGAAAAAATGACGGCCATTGGTTTCGCCTATATGGTTTCTGTGCTGTTATCGCCGCAGCACTTTACGTTGGTGATGAATGCAAAAACAGAATTATTTGATGCGGCATCCATTAGGCGGCAAGAAGAGCACGAAGAAATTGATGGAAAACTGCTAAGTGTAATTTGCGGCATCATTGCATTGGCTGTCTCCAATAATGAACTCTCATTAAGTACCTCAGAAGATATACAAAAAATCTCTTTCTCTCTATGGTCGATGGCCTTCGGTACTATCGGCTTATTACTTAATGGTGAAAAGGCTTGCAGTACAACAACGGGCTTAATACTTGAGGATAGAGTGATAGCCAATGGCAATATTGTCATGGATGGTTGGAATTGGTTGCAAAGTGACCGTGATCAGGCTGAATTTATGCAGTTGTTAAAATCCGATATTTTTGCAGCAGAACTCGATGCGCTTGAGCAACAAAATATCTACCTAAGAGCAGCTTAGTGGCTTTTTAGTTAACAAATTTTTTATGTGTTGTTAAACAAATATAATTTTAAGAGATAAAAATATGAATAAGATAATGGAAACCTTATTTCACTTAACCATTCGTCGACCGTTTTTGGTGATTATTGCACTACTGATTATTGTATTTGCCTCAGCTTTCGGTGCGAGTAAGTTAACCTTTAAATCAGATTATCGCGTGTTTTTTGGGAGCGAGAACCCACAACTGACTGCTTTTGAGCAGATGCAAAAAACCTTCACGAAAAACGATGGTGTTGCATTTATTGTAGCGCCTAAAGATAGAGTCGTTTTTAAAGAGGAAACACTCGCAGCAATATACGCACTGACAACAGAGTCTTGGCAAATCCCCTATGCGAGCCGAGTTGACTCGATTACTAATTATCAGCACACCGTGGCAGAAGATGACGACCTTATTGTTGCAGATTTAGTGTTAGAGCCTGAGGTATTGCCTGATCTTGATTTCGAAGGCACTAAAAATATTACATTAACCGAACCTGTCTTGCGCAAGAAATTAATATCTGAGGATGCATCGGTAACAGTGGTTAATGCAACTATTCAATTGCCAGGTGTAGATCCTGTTACCGAATTGCCCGAAGTAGTTGGCAAGGTACGTGAAATCCAAGCTCAAATTGTAGAAAAATATCCAGAGCTTGATATTCAGCTCTCGGGCATGATCATGATGAATAATGCATTCACAGAATCATCCCTTAACGACAACGCAACGCTAGTGCCTATTATGTTTGGTGTTATTGCACTTGCGATGATTTTTTTGCTAAGAACCGTTAGCGGCAGTATTGCAACAATGGTTATCGTTGTCTTTTCTATTGCATCTGCAATGGGACTTGCAGGTTGGATGGGCTTTTTCCTAACGGGGCCTTCTGCCTCAGCGCCAACGATTATTGTGACGCTAGCCGTGGCTGACTGTATTCATATCTTGACGACTCTGTTATATGAAATGCGCCATGGGATGGAAAAGAAAAAAGCGATTATCGAAAGCCTTCGTGTTAACTTTCAGCCTATTTTGCTGACGAGTGTAACAACAGCGATTGGTTTTTTAAGTATGAATTTTTCAGATTCGCCGCCTTTCAATGATCTCGGTAATATTGTTGCTATGGGTGTTATGCTGGCGTTTTTATTTTCTATTACATTATTTCCTGCAATGCTTGCGCTACTGCCCATTAAAGTTGTACCTGAGGCCGAGCGTAAAAGCGATTTTATGGCAACGATTGCAGACTTTGTTATCGAAAAACGTAAAATATTGTTTCCGGCATCGATTGTCGTCATTCTTGGTATATCCGCTTTTGTGCCACAAAATATTTTAAATGATAATTTTGTTAAATATTTTGATGATACTGTGCCTTTTAGGCAAGCAACAGATTTTATGGAAGAACGCGTGTCGGGCTTAATGACACAGGAAATCCAAGTTGATAGTAAGGAATCAGGTGGCATTAATAACCCAGAATACTTAAATGTATTGGCTGATTTTACTGACTGGATGCGTGAGCAACCAGAGACTGAAAATATTAATGTGCTGTCAGATGTTATAAAACGTTTGAATAAGAACATGCACGGTGATGCAGAGGAATACTATAATCTGCCTTCAGAGAGGGATCTAGCTGCACAATATTTATTGCTCTACGAATTGTCACTACCTTACGGGCTTGACCTCAATAACCAAATTGATGTCGATAAAGCGGCCTCCCGCATTATGGTGACCACTAAAAATTTGACGAGCACGCAAAATATTGATTTAGAAAATAGAATCAATCAATGGTTTGCCGATAATGCTCCTAAGTACACAGCAACGACGGCAAGCCCAAACCTAATGTTCGCGCATATTGGTCAGCGTAATATCTATTCGATGTTATTGGGTACAACAGCAGCATTGATTCTAATTTCCTTATTGTTAGGTCTTGCATTGCGCTCTGTAAAATTTGGCTTTATTAGCTTAATACCTAACCTTATTCCAGCAGCAATAGGTTTTGGTCTTTGGTTCTTTATTGATGGGCAGATAGGGCTTGCGTTATCGGTTGTAACTGGGATGACCCTTGGTATTGTTGTCGATGATACCGTACATTTTCTGAGTAAATATCTACGTGCACGCCGTATTAAAAATAAAGATACCGTAGAGGCGGTGCGCTATGCCTTTGCGAGTGTTGGTCGTGCACTGTGGATAACAACATTGGTCTTAATTGCGGGCTTTATGGTGCTGGCTCAATCAACGTTTAAACTCAATGCAGACATGGGGCTGTTAACGGCAATAACTATTGGTGTAGCGCTTATTGTTGATTTTGTATTTTTACCGCCTCTTTTAATGTTGATTGATAAAGACAAAGCCAATAAAACCGACGAAGAGCAAGTAGATAGCACTGCTGCACTGAGCGCTAATATTAACTAGTATTGAACAAATAGATTTAATTGAAAGGTAACTTATTATGTTGACGAAAAACATTAAAAAAATAGTGATTGCGAGTATTAGTTCAGCAGTCGTTTTGTTGAGTTTTCAATCCCAAGCAGAGTTTAGTAGTGACCCTGCTGAAAAAGGTTTGCAAATTGCAAAAAAGGTAAAAGAGCGTGATCTTGGTTGGGGCGATAGCCAAACTACTTTAAAGATGATTTTGAAAAACGCAGCAGGTCAAGAAAGTACGCGTGAGCTACGTACAAAAGCCTTAGAGGTTCAAGGCGATGGCGATAAAGCACTCAATATTTTTGACCATCCTCGTGATGTTAAAGGCACTGCTTTTTTAAGTTTTTCTCACGCTATAGGCGCCGATGATCAATGGTTATATCTGCCAGCACTCAAGCGTGTAAAGCGTATTGCATCGCGCAATAAGTCAGGCCCTTTTGTGGGGTCAGAGTTCTCTTATGAAGATCTATCTTCCTTTGAGGTAGAAAAATACACCTATAAGTTTTTACGCGAAGAACCTTGTAAAGGTGGTACTTGTTTTGTTGTTGAGCAAAATCCTGTCGATAAATTTTCTGGTTATACACGCTTAGTTAGCTGGATTGATACAACAGAATTTCGTAATTGGAAAATAGAATTCTACGATCGTAGAAACAGCCTATTAAAAACGCTAACCGTTGAAGACTTTACGCTTTATCTTGATAAGTACTGGCGAGCAACCGCGACAAAGATGGTTAATCATCAATCCAAAAAAACTACGGATCTTGTTTTTGAAGGGTACGAATTTAGAACGGGGTTAACAGATAGAGACTTTAACAAAAACACATTGAAACGCGCTAAGTAAAAAGTAGTAATTACTGATGATGACAGCATTGCCTAAAAAAATACTTTGTCGCCCCTATTTTTATAGGCACTCTATTCTATTGGCATTGGGCACTTTGTTTGCGTTTAGCTATAGCTTGGCGGCCAGTGCGGTAGAGGTTTCGGGCAGCACACAGTTTGAAATTACCGCTTATGCAAGAGATGGGCAATTTGAGGGGCAGGACTATCGTACTAATCTCTCGGTAGCTTTAGCGCCTGAATTTTTTTGGGATTGGAATAATGGCGATAGTTCTTTAGTTTTTACCCCTTTTTATCGTATTGACGAGAATGATGAAGAGCGCTCTCATGGCGATATCCGCGAACTCGATTTTACTTATGTGTTCGATAGCTGGGAATTGCACGTGGGTGTGCGTAAAGTATTTTGGGGGGTGACAGAGTTTAATCAGCTAGTCGATGTCATTAATCAAACCGATAGCGTTGAATCATTTGATGGCGAAGAAAAACTTGGCCAGCCATTAATCTCTTTGTCACGTGTAACTGACTGGGGTATTTTTGATGCATTTATTCTTGCGGGTTTTCGTGAAAGAACCTTTGCAGGAGAAGATGGTCGCCTTCGCGGAGAGCTGATTGTCGATGACAGCAATGCGCGTTTTGAAGATGATAGAGAAGAGAATGCAATAGACCTCGCGCTACGCTGGAGTCACTCCGTTGGTGTTTTTGATGTGGGTGTTTACTGGTTTAGAGGTACAGATAGAGAACCTATCTTCGAGCCATCTCTTAGTAATGGGTCTTTGCAGTTAACGCCTTTTTATGAAGAGATTGATCAAATAGGTGCGGATGTTCAGGCAACTATTGGCAACTGGCTTTGGAAATTTGAAGGTCTTTACCAAAAAAGTAATCTTGAAGAGTACTCTGCAACCCAACTCGGTTTTGAATATACTTTTTTTGGAATAGCTAGCAGCTCAGCAGATATTGGCGTGCTACTCGAATATGGGTGGGACGAGCGTGGCACAGATAGCAATGCGATTTTTCAAAATGATATTTTTGTGGGTGCGCGTTTAACACTAAATGATAGCTTTGATTCTGCATTATTAGTTGGCGGCAGTTATGACGCAGATTCGTCTACGCGTAGCTTTTTAATCGAGGCTTCTAGACGAATCAATGATCGTTGGACAGTGGCGATCGAAGGTCTACTTTTTCAGGGAAGCGATAGTAGCGACCCTCTTACGGCACTCAATGATGATGATCGTATACAGTTGACTTTAGAGCGATTTTTTTGATCAACGAACTGTAGGCTAAAAATCTATTGAATAAGAGCATTGTAGTGCAGCCATTAAATAGATAATAAAAATATGCGCTAAAGCATAAACAATAATCCAATAACTTTAGTAATTTTTAATCAATTGAACCCTATATGAGTTTTATTCAAAAAGTATTATTACGTATACCCACACCTTTGCGTTACACCGTTATGCTACAAGGGCTTGGTCTTTTTAAAATCCCACTTATCTTTGCGATTAGGCCCAAAATTGTTTGCATGGACGACAAGCAATGTGTATTAAAAATTGGCTTTAGGCGACGAGTTAAAAACCATTTAAATTCTATTTACTTTGGTGCCCTTGCTATTGCGGCTGAATGTACGGGTGGCATTGCGGTGATGAAAGAAATTATGGATAGTGGTGAAAGAGTATCACTGGTCTTTAGTCACTTTGAGGCAAAGTTTTTAAAGCGAGTTGAAGGCGACGCCTATTTTACCTGTAGTAATATTTCAGAGCTTAAAGCATTTGTGAGTAGAGTGGTTGCCTCGGGTGAGCGAGAGGAGTTGCCCTTTGAAGTTGTCGCAACCTGCCCAGATAAATTTGGTGATGAGCCTGTTGCTTTATTTTCTGTGACGGTCTCTCTTAAGCGCTATTAATACTTTTAGGTAATACTATTTATAGCTAATCATTTAAAGTATTTTTAACAAACTTTTAATTTTGCTGGCATAGCGCCTACTAACGGTTGGTGTGTCGTCTATATCTGCAATGCGTAGGCTGTAGTGCCCTTGTCTGTCTCTATTTAGGCCTAAGATATGCTTAATGGATACTAATGAATTGCGATGTACTCGAATAAACTGTTTCGAGAACTCGGCCTCGAGTTCTTTTAGTGTTTCATCAATCAGTACGCTCTCGTTAATACCAATAACCGTGACATATTTTTGATCTGCCATAAAATAGCGGATATCTTCCAGTGCGATCAATTCGATGCCACGATGACCTTTAGAGGTGATATGTTGGCGTCGGTTTGAGTTTTCTGCGCCTTCTTTTAAGGATTCTAGCTGCAACTTAGTAACGCTCTTAGCCTTTTCTAGTGCGTCTTTTAGTTGCGTTTGCTGTATGGGCTTTAATAGGTAGCTACTTGCCGAGGTATCAAAGGCCTCTAGCGCATATTGGTCGTAGGCGGTCGTAAAGATAATCGCTGGGGGCGAGTCTAGCGCAGCTATTTTTTTTGCCGTCTCTAGGCCAGTTTCTCCTGGCATCTCTATGTCTAATAAAATAACAGCTGGGTCATGGATGGCGACGGCATCCAGCGCCTCATTGCCGTTTGCTGCCTCAGCAATAACGGTATGGCCATATTCAGTGATCATTTTATGTAGCCGTTTTCTGGCTAATGGTTCGTCATCGACAATAACGATATCCATATACTATCTCTCTATGGGTTTTTATTTTTTACTACGGGTAGTGTAATACTGACAACAAACTGATTATTATCGGATTCGGCTGTTATTTGAGCCTTGCCGCCAAAATATAGCTGCAGTCTATTTCTAATATTACTTAGTGCAATATTATTGCCATTAGTTCTATCTGGCTGGGCAACTTTTGATATTGGATTGGTAACGGCTATATAAAGAATATTATTATCTTGAATAATCGATAGCTTAACTGTGCCGCCTTCTATTAAATGCTGTATGCCGTGGCCAATGGCATTCTCTAATAGTGGCTGTATAAACAAAGAGGGCACTTGTGCCTGTGGTATGGGATCTTCGATAGCCCATTCCATCGTTAAACGTTTGTCTAGGCGTATTTTTTCTATATCAATATAGCGTCTGCAAAGATCCAGCTCCTGACTCAAATCGACAAGCCCTGGGCTTTGCAAGCTTGAGCGAAATAGCTCGCTTAGGTCTTCAACGGCTTTTTCTGCGGCCTTTGCATCAAAACTGATCAAGCTTGCAATAGTGTTCATGCTATTGAATAGAAAGTGGGGCCGTATACGCGACTGTAGTGACTGAACCCTTGATTCGAGTTCGGCTTGTTGCTGATTGCTCAGTTGCTGTTGCAAGTACAAGTAGCGCAATAAAATACCTGCAAATATAGCCGAAATCGACATAGACCTTGCCCATTGCTCCATATCGTTTGGAAGCGACATCACTATTGGCGCTAGCCACAAAATCATGGCCGAGATAGCTAGGCAAAGGCTAAAAGCTAGGCAGCCACTTAAAAATAGTGAGAGGCGATTTAATAAGGGGCGTAATTGGCATAGTACTAAGGCGCAGCTGAGTATGATCCACTGAACTAGCATCGAGATAATGCCAAGAGACACCCAAGAGAAACCAGAGGAATAATCGGCAAGCATAATGACGAGAGACAGTAGCTCACCAATTAATACCAAGCCCAAAATAGCTGAAGGAGAACACAAATAGGGTAGTAGTGGCAGAGGCTGTTTTTGTTCATCGCTCATATTTTTTCCATACTGCGTATTTGTTATTGATGTATATAGATATTACGCGTGTTAAGCCGCAGTTTATCACAGGGCTAACCTTCTACTAGTGACGCTTATAGCCTTTAATGTGATATCCGCTATAATGCGCGACACTTTATATTTTATGGCGACCTCTCCCTGCTATGTTGTAGCCATCATTTAACAATGGATAAGCAATGACTAAAGATCTCTCTAATACAAATGACGTTAACACGGACAAAACTGCCACATCCTCTGCCTGGGGTGGACGCTTTAGCGAAGCGACAGATGCGTTTGTACAACGCTTTACTGCCTCGGTAGATTTTGATCAACGTATGTATTTAGAAGATATCGAAGGTTCTATTGCGCACGCGACTATGCTGGCAAAGGTTGGTGTGCTGTCCGATGACGAAAAACAGCAAATATACGCAGGGCTTGAAGGCGTACGTGCAGACATAGAGCAGGGTACATTTGAATGGTCTGTCGAGTTAGAAGACGTACATATGAATATCGAGAGTGCGTTAACTAAGCGCATTGGTATTACGGGTAAAAAACTGCATACCGGCCGCTCTCGTAACGATCAAGTAGCAACAGATATCCGTTTATATGTTCGCAGCGCAATCGATGCCATTGCCAAAGAGCTAACGCGACTACAAGAGGGTTTATTAGTGGTTGCCGAGCGTGAGGCCGGGACTATTATGCCAGGTTTTACGCATTTGCAAACGGCGCAACCGGTAACCTTTGGGCATCACTTAATGGCATGGTTTGAGATGTTAAGCCGCGACTTCGATCGTTTTATGGATTGTCGGCAGCGCTTAAACCAATCCCCGCTAGGCGCTGCGGCGTTGGCAGGTACCACTTATCCTATCGATCGTGATTACACTGCAGACTTATTAGGTTTTGAGCGCCCAACGGCTAACTCGCTGGACTCTGTCAGTGATAGGGATTTTGCTATTGAGTTTTGTTCTGCGGCTAGTGTTTTGTTAATGCACTTGTCTCGTGCGAGCGAAGAGTTAATTTTATGGACCTCTGCACAGTTTGATTTTATCGACTTGCCCGATCGCTTTTGCACGGGCTCGTCCATCATGCCACAAAAGAAAAACCCCGATGTGCCAGAGCTAGTACGCGGTAAAACAGGTCGGGTATATGGCAATCTAACCAGCCTGCTTACATTAATGAAGTCGCAACCGCTGGCTTACAATAAAGACAACCAAGAAGATAAAGAGCCTCTCTTTGATACCATTGATACCGTGCGTGACTGTCTACGCGCCTTTGCCGATATGATACCGGCGATACAGGCAAAAAAAGACAATATGTATCAGGCGGCTAAAAAAGGCTTTTCGACAGCAACAGATCTAGCTGATTACTTAGTACGCAAGGGCATTGCTTTTCGTGATTCTCACGAAATTGTTGGTAAGTCAGTTGCTTATGGTATTGAGCAAAATAAAGACTTATCCGAGATGACGCTTGCGGAGTTACAGCAATTCTCGACAACTATCGAACAAGATGTGTTTGATGTGCTAACCCTCGAAGGCTCCGTGGCTGCAAGAAACCACATTGGCGGCACCGCTCCTAAGCAAGTAAAGGCAGCGGTTGATAATGCTAAGCAACTATTAGCAGCACGCTCGTAATTATTAGCAAAGTCTACTCTTATCAATAATCATAAAAGACGCGGTGATTAGTTTGTATTAATCACCGCTTTTCACACCCACGACAAATTTAATGATCAAACCAGTGTTTTGTTTTATTGGCTAAATACACTAGCGATAGCATCACCGGTACCTCTACCAATACACCGACAACGGTTGCTAAAGCAGCGCCGGAATGTACACCAAATAAAGAGATGGCAACCGCAACGGCAAGTTCGAAAAAGTTAGAAGTCCCAATCATGCACGCAGGTGCTGCAATATTGTGGGGCAGTTTTAATCGCTTGGCGAAAAAATAAGCGATAGCAAAGATACCATAGGTTTGAATAAGCAATGGTATCGCAATTAAAATAATGATCTGTGGTCGCTCTAAAATAGTTTGTGCTTGAAAGCCAAATAATAAAACAACGGTGGCTAATAAAGCCAATACCGATAATGGCTTTAAGCGCTCAACTAGTTTCTCGATGGGCTTACTATTGTCGTTTTTTTTATCCAGTTTTAGTCGAGTAATAATGCCGGCAATAAGCGGTAGTAATACATAGAGTACAACAGAAATTAACAGCGTCTCCCAAGGGATCTTAATATCGCTGACACCGAGTAATAGTGCGGTAATCGGTGCAAAGGCAAAAATCATAATAATATCGTTTACCGATACTTGAACTAAGGTATAGTTTGCATCGCCTTTGGTTAACTGGCTCCAAACAAACACCATGGCCGTGCAGGGTGCAACACCTAATAAAATCATCCCGGCAATATACTCATTGGCCGATTGTGGGTCGACAAAGCTTGCAAAAAATACTTTAAAAAATAGCCAGCCCAATGCTGCCATCGTAAAAGGTTTTATTAACCAATTAATAACAAGGGTGAGCAACAAGCCTTTTGGTTTTTTGCCGACATCTTTGATCGATGAAAAATCGATTTGAATCATCATTGGATAAATCATTAACCAAATAAGTACCGCGATAATTAAATTAACATGTGCGTATTCTATGGTGGCAATCACTTCAAACATGTTGGGAAGTAACACACCCAAAAGCACACCGAGTACAATAGATAATGCTACCCACACCGATAAATATCTTTCAAAAAGTCCCATGCTTATCTCTTAGTCTTTAATTGTTTTTGTGCTCTCAACACGCTCGAAACAGCGATCAGTTAAGCCCTTGCTATTGCTGCGAGTTCGTTTTTTAAAGCATTTTTATCACTGATGTCAGAGTGTAAAGAGAGTAGTTTAGTCACACGCTTGCTAATTTCACTGATGGTTGTTTTAAAAGCGTATTCAATTTCGTCTTCAGTGCCTTGCAGTTTAGATGGGTCATTAAGGCCCCAGTGAACTTTTATGGTGTCACCCATCCATAGCGGACATACCTCTCCAGCGGCGTTGTCGCAAACAGTGACAACAATGTCGGGTGAGAAATTTTCAAAATCATCCCAAGATTGACTCAATAAGTTACCCGTGGGGATACCTTCTTGGGATAAATATTTTAATGATAGTGGGTGTACTTGCCCCGATGGCTGGCTACCTGCGCTTTTTGCAATAATTTTCCCATTGGATAAATGGTTAGTGATTGCCTCGGATAATATGCTGCGACAACGATTGTGTGTGCAAATATATAAAATTTTCATCATATGTCTTCGCTATCAATTAACAATTGCTTGCTTGTTGGTTGATTTTTTTAATTTCAGTTTCGATATGGTTTTTATTTTCTTCTAGTGTTATTTTTAATATCTCTTTAGCCCATTCGGGTAAGCTTGGGTGCAGTCTGTAGTAAATCCATTTTCCGCGCCGCTCATCGAGCATGATTTTTGCACCTCTCAACTCGGCTAGATGTCTAGATATTTTAGGCTGGTCGAGAGCTAGTGCATCGGTAAAATCACAGACGCATAACTCTTTATATCGTGTAAGCAATAAAATTAATTTTAAGCGCGTATCTTGTGCTAAAGATTTATAAAAAATAAGGGGGTCTATCATCATATATGTGGTCTTTATATGTGAATTTTTGTATGTATTTAATGTATATGATTTTTCGAATATGTTCAATATGCATAAACTTTATGACAGTTTAATGACGAACAAGTGAAATATTAGTTATAGCTAACGAGTGAGCGAAGTTTCCAGAGCGGAAAGAGTAGGCAAAGCACCACAAATGTATTTAAAAAGAAAGCAGCGCTTACATTGTTAAGCAGCGAATAACTTGTATCTCCAATATACCAAACCAATATAGCAGCAACTAAACCTAGCCAAGTTCTGTGTGTGGGTGTTTGTGAATAATTCTGAATAAGTATAAATAGCAAAATTCCCCAGCTGGCAACGGTAGGGCCAAAAAGAGAAATCACATAAGCAGCCTGGGAATGTGCTTCGCTAGATAGTGCTATACCACTGAACACCTCACTGACAAGTAACTTTTCAACACTATCTATTTGCGCAAAAAATGGCAGGAAAATCCCTAAGGCAATATGCGCTAATGCAATAATTTTGATCGCTAAAATGTATTTGTAAGCTGGAGTCGCTTTCATCAGATATCTTATAGTCGCTGAGAAGAGCCAATATTATAAAGCAGCCGAGTACTCTGAGGTGAATTTATGCCGGTTAGTCATAAACTTTTTTGCATAGAGCACGCCTAGCCGTAAATATTTTGTTTGGTCTGAATGTGCCATTATTTTAGGCGCTCTTACTTTAATCCCTAATGGTTCGCTCCAAGTACCCGATAAGAGTTCAATACAGAACTGAGTATTTGTCTCTTCAAGCATAGAGTCATTCGTAAAAATCCATTCCATGTGTATCCCCTTCCTTGGTAATTATTCTGTCAATAATTGTGTGTCTGGCTTACAAAAAAGTCTGTAGGTAAGTGCTGAATATTATGTGAGACATTGGCTATAGGAACCTCGGCTTATCAGTGAGGCACATATGCTGGGTGATTATTGTTTAAGTAACGACTGATTGGGTGCTATATAAAAGAGTGACAATAAAAAGCCCTATAAATAGGGCTTTTTATTGGGGGACGTTTGAATCTTGTCGATTAATTTTGTTTTTTCCATTCCTGCCAAGCAGCCTTAACTAAATCGTCGGGAACAGTATTCGCTTTTGAGGCGATTTTAAAAATACTCGGTAGAGAAGGGAATTTACCCGCATTTTTAATTTGCTGGATAAAGGCTTGAATAACGTTCGCATCAAAAGTAGATTTTTGTGCAGCTGAGGGGGCAGGTTCTTCCGGTTTTTTAGAAATACGTTTCATTGCAATACGTAGGCTGACCTGCATTTTTTTGAACGAATCTGCCAAGAATCCGATCTCATCTTTAGAGGCAATTTCAAAGCTTTGGTCCAGCTGCCCCAAACTGATAGCATCTGCGGTATCGGCGAGTTTAATCAATGGCTTGATGACAATACTGCCTAGTAAGATGTTCATAATAATAAAGATAGCGATAGCTAGAACGATCACAAGAACAATAATACCGAGGGCGAACTGAGACAACTGTTCATTGAGTTCATCTCTTGTGACATAAAGCTCTAGTGAGCCAATATTATTGCCTTCTCGAACAATATTGCGCGTCACTTGGATACTGCTCGCGTCAAATGGACCACTAGAGTCAATGATTTGATTGCCTTGGCTGCGACCTTTAGCAGACATAATACCTTGGCTACCTTGGTCATTGGCAACAATACCAATGATGGTAGATTCACCAAGCTCTGTTGCTAATAGATCGCTGATTTGTTCTCTATCGATATTCCACATAGGGGTTTCAAGCCCTCTAGCGAGACGGTCGGCTGTTACGTTGGCAAACTCGGTCAAGCGATTAGTCTCAACATTTTTAATATAGTTATAAGAGATTACACCCATAATAATCGTCACTACTGTCATTGTTAAAATCAGTAGCGAAATCATTTTTACTTTAACAGTTGCGTACCATTTGATGTCTTTCAGGTTGTTCATGTTGCACCTTATTTTTTTAGGTAAATAGTGATAAATAAACTTTGCAGATAAAACTGACTATAAGTTATTGTTGAATAGTTTCAATCGAGTCTAGATATTCTTGTTCAAACTTCGCGCGAAGCTGAGCCATCTCGCCGCTATCGACCATCTCTTTAACTACCTTGCTGATAGTTGGCAGAAGGTCTTTATGATCCTCGTGTATATAGTGATAAAGCGGTAACACTTTTAGGGGCTTGCCAACAATATCTACATTATCGATGCCACTGGCTTTAATTAAAGATAAGCCATTAAGGCGGCCTGTTAGCCCTAAATCTGCGCGACCACGGCTTAAAAATTCAATAAATAAATTAGATGAAGGCAATACGTGAACGTTTTTTAAGCCTTGTGTAATATTTAAGGTGTGTCTTACGCCTCTATTAATGACGAGCGAATATTTTTTAAGGTCATCAACGGTTTCAATATCAACACCGGCCTTTTTAATACCAAAAGATTGTGTAGTTAAGTCAGAAATGGGGGTGGGTACACGAAGTAGGCTTGGGAATTTGTCTCCTAGAGTGTAAACACGTAGCGTTTCACCATCTTTGCGCCCGCTGGAGGCTTCTTCTAGGGCGCGACTACCGGTCATTGCTGTAATATTCATGGGAATATTGGCGCGTTTATAAATCTCAGTGAGTAGCTTTTCTCCAACAATTTGTTCAGACAAACCCTTAATTCTTACAAATTCGTATGTCTGTTGGGCGTGAGTGACACTTATTGTAGAGAGCATGGCCAACAATAAGCCAATATAAAGCGTAAATCTTACCATTGTGCAGATCCCGTATCGTAGTTATGTTTTTTATGTCGACCACCGCTTATAGTAATTCTTGTGAGGTTGGTCCACTGGCTGCTACCTAAAAAATATCACGGTACTTGTGATTAATGGGCACATCCGACTTTACTTGATAGCAAAAGAACTGCTTGTGCGTATTTTATTAAATATTGATCTATTCCAACATTGTTAGCAGCTAGGGTCAATAATTTATTTAACAAAGTTTTTATTAATATGTGCTATGCCTATGAATTTGTTGGTTTTTTACATTTCTTATAACAAAAACAACTAGTTAAGTGATCATTGACCATACCAGTTGCCTGCATAAAGGCATAGCAGATGGTTGGACCTACAAAAGTAAATCCTGCTTTCTTTAAGGTTTTACTCATTATTTCTGATTCGGTGGACGTTGCAGGTACCTCGCTCATCGACTTCCATTTATTTTTTATGGGTTTACCATCAACAAATTGCCAAATGTATTCATTAAAACTGCCATATTGTTCAATAATTTTTAAATAGGCCTTAGCGTTTTTACTAAAGGCGTGTACCTTGAGTTTATTGCGAATAATGCCAGGGTTTTGTAAAAGCTCTTGATGTTTTTGTTCGCTGTAGTTGGCCATTTTGTGTGGGTCAAAGTTATCAAAAGCTAAACGGTAATTCTCACGTTTTTTTAAAATAGTAATCCAGGATAAGCCCGCCTGTGCTCCCTCTAGTAATAAAAATTCAAAAAGTGTTTGATCATCATATACAGGGATACCCCATTCATTGTCATGGTAATCTTGATACAACTCGCTGCCTTGGCACCAGTCACATCGATTCTTTACTTGTTGCATAGGGCTGTCCTTATTGTAGTCTCTTGGAGGCGTGAAAGTGGTGATTATAAACAGTGTATTGGGGTAGTTGAAACAGGCTTGTACCCTTAACCTTTACCCGTTAAGGTATTGCTTTGATGATTAAGGAGTAATGATCATGCATTCTTTATATCCGTCTATCAAGCCTTATGAAACAACTGACTTGCCCGTTGGTAATGGTCATGTTTTGTACGTAGAGCAGTCAGGTGATCCAGAGGGGATACCCGTGCTGTTTATACATGGCGGTCCAGGTGCTGGGAGTTCAGCCGAGGATCGGCGTTTTTTTAATCCAGAAAAATATCGCATCATTTTATTTGATCAGCGCGGTGCTGGTCGTTCAACCCCGCATGCAGAGCTGACCAATAATACAACCCAAGACTTAATCGACGATATTGAGCGCATTCGAGAGCATTACAATATCGACCAGTGGGCCCTATTTGGTGGTTCTTGGGGGTCAACACTGTCCCTTTTATATGCCCAGCAGCACCCCGATCGCGTATTAGGAATGATACTGCGAGGGATCTTTTTGTGCCGCCAACAAGACCTTAATTGGTTTTATCAATACGGTGCAAGCCAGGTCTTCCCTGATTACTGGGAGGATTTTATTGAGCCTATTGAGGCGGATCAGCGTGGGGATATGATTCGGGCATATTATCAGTTATTAACCGGTGATAATGAGCTCGCTAAAATGAATGCTGCAAAGCATTGGTCTATATGGGAAGGGCGTTGCGCGACATTAAAGCCAAATGCTGATGTGGTTGATACTTTTTCTAATATCCATTTAGCGCTCTCTCTTGCACGTATAGAGGCGCATTATTTTGTTAATGATTCCTTTATTAAAGAGAATCAGATTATAGAGAACATTAAAAGCCTTTATGGCATTCCAGCCGTTATTATTCATGGTCGCTACGATATGGTTTGCTCCCTTGATAATGCTGTAGCGCTGCAGCGTGCTTGGCCAGATGCCAGATTACAGATTGTACGAGATGCCGGGCATTCTTCACGCGATCCAGGTATTTTGGATGCATTAATACGTGCGGCCGATGAAATGGCCATTGCCTTTTAAATAATTTATCGATCAGTTTTAAGGAACTCATATGAGTGCAACGCTTTTTTATATTCATGATCCAATGTGTAGTTGGTGCTGGGGCTTTAGGCCTGTATGGCAAAGCATAAGAGAAGCTTTGCCAGAGTCTGTTGAGCTTAAAACCATCTTGGGTGGGCTTGCGCCAGACTCTGATGTACCAATGCCCGAGGCAACTAAGCAATTTGTTAAACAAAATTGGCAAAATATCGAAAGTGTTATTCCTGGAACGCAATTTAATTATGATTTTTGGTCAGATTGTAAACCTAGGCGCTCAACTTACCCCTCTTGTCGTGCAGTGATTGCAGCTTGCGAGCTCGACCCTGCGCTGGAGTTTGGTATGATAGAGGCGATTCAAAAAGCCTATTATCTACAGGCGAAAAACCCATCGGATGCCTCGACGTTGATTGCGCTCGCAGAAGATATCGGACTCGATAAAACCCAATTTGAAAAAGTATTCAAAAGCGCCGAAGTGCAGCAATTATTAGAGCAAAATCTGCATGCCTACCAAGAGTTAGCAATGAATGTGGGTGTCTCTGGCTTTCCTAGCCTAGCGATTAAAACCGATAAGAGGTTTGTGGGTATTCCCATCGATTACAACGATGCTAACGTGTCCCTAAACGCTATTCGCAATTACCTTGAGGCCTAGCCTGTTAACACTAATGAAAGAGTGCCTGTTGGCCTAAAAAAGCGTCAATTTAGGCACGAGGAGAGATGTTTGGTCATTCCAAATGAACGACGAGCAACAACGAGTGACGCTTTTTTAGGCACAACCTTTGGGGCTGGGCTCTTTTTTCCTCTCACTGTGTTGTCAATCGCATGTGTAGAACCACTACACACTGCTCTTGACGCCTTGCGAGAGAAAAAAATAGACGACAGTAGGCACTTTTTCATTAGTGTTAACAGGCCCTAGTATGCGCGCATTATTACAGCGTGTTTCGCGAGCTGATGTCAGTGTTGATGGCAAAGTCGTTGGTGATATAGGCCAAGGCTTACTCGTCTTTCTAGGTGTGCAGCGAGATGACAACCAAGAGGCTGCCAATAAACTACTCGACAAACTATTTAATTATCGAGTATTTAGCGATGACCAAGGAAAAATGAACCTAAGCGTTAAAGATATTGGCGGTGGTTTGCTCATTGTTTCTCAATTTACCTTGGCGGCTGATACAAAAAAAGGTCTTCGCCCAGGGTTTTCGTCAGCTGCTGAACCAGATATCGCAAAAGCACTTTATGAACACTGTCTTGATCGTGCGCATTTTTTGAGTAGTGGTGATGACAATATTACTCGCAATAAAATCGCCAGCGGTATTTTTGGTGCAGATATGCAGATCTCATTGATCAATGATGGCCCGGTTACTTTTCTCTTAGAGGTTAGCCCTTGACCCCCTAAACCCATATTTAATGTAGATAGTATTTTAATACCAACAATTGATCGGTAAGACTGCTGTATACTCTGTTTTTTTCCAGTAATGGCCATCAAATAGCGCTTGCTGAGCGTACTTTTTACTATGTCGATAGATTCTCAAAAGCCTTTGTTAATTATGCTAATGGGCCCAACTGCATCGGGCAAAACCGATGTTGCTATGGCCTTAAGTAAGGTACTACCCGTTGATATTATCAGCGTCGATTCCACCTTGGTTTATAAGGGTTTAGATATTGGTTCGGCCAAGCCTTCACGCGAGGAGCTTGCGCAATTTCCCCATAGGCTCATCGATGTTTGTGACCCTGCCGAGCCTTATTCGGCCGCAAACTTTTGCCGTGATGCCGAGATCGAAATTAACAGTATTGTCGATGCTAATAGGGTTCCCATTTTGGTCGGTGGCAGTATGATGTATTTTAAATCGCTGCTCGATGGGCTCGCCGATATGCCAGCAACAGATCCAGCTATTCGTCAGGCGATAGCTTTGGAGGCCGAAAAAGAAGGTTGGCCTGCACTTCATGCCGAGCTAAGCGTTGTTGATCCAGCTTATGCCGCGCAACTACACCCCAATCACTCACAAAGGATCTCCAGAGCGCTAGAGGTTTATCGCAGTAGTGGTACAACAATGACGCAATACCGTCTGCGACAACAAGAGGTTAACCGCCCTAAATTTTTAGACCGTTTTAATGTTATTTGTCTAGGCTTGCTACCCAGTGATCGCGCGCTACTACATGAGCGTATATTTAAGAGATTTAGCCTGATGATAGATAATGGCTTTATTGAGGAAGTTGTCGGGCTTCGCAAGCGTAAAGACCTCCATCTTGATCTCCCATCAATGCGAGCAGTGGGTTATCGCCAAATTTGGCAATACCTCGATGATGAGTATGATCACAACACGATGATGGAAAAAGGCGTTGCTGCAACTCGTCAACTTGCTAAGCGTCAACTAACGTGGCTGCGTGATTGGCCAAACTTAATACGCTTGTCTGTCGACAAAAACAATAGTGAATCACTAATGCAAAAAAAAGTTGAATTAATACGGAGCTTTTTGCCTCCAAGCTACATATAATAGATAGACATTAAAACAGCTTATGCATATATTATTAAACTTTTTGCATCTTTAGTTGTTTATATAATCATTTAATGAGGAGAGTATTATGTCAAAAGGGCAAAACTTACAAGACCCTTACCTAAATGTTTTACGTAAAGAGCGTATTCCAGTATCGATCTATTTGGTTAATGGCATTAAACTCCAAGGGCAAGTAGAGTCATTTGATCAGTTTGTTATTTTACTAAAAAATACAGTCAGTCAAATGGTCTATAAACATGCTATTTCTACTGTTGTGCCATCACGTGCAGTTAGAGTGCCGCTGGTTAATGACGACGAATTGGATGGAGAGTAATTTCTTCTTTAGCAACAACCGTACGTTTATTATGAGGTCAATGATTGTTCTTTGATCGCCCTGAATCAGGTGAACTAGCGATATTAGTTCACCTTGATTTATCGCATTCCCATACTTCTGACGATCCTCGTGAGTTCGAAGAACTTGTACTATCTGCAGGGGGCGACCCTGTCGAATTAGTGACGGGACAGCGTGCTCGTCCAGATGCCAAATATTTTGTCGGTACAGGCAAAGTCGAAGAGCTACAAGAGCTCGTGCGCCTACACAGTGCGCAACTCGTTATATTCAATCATACACTTTCACCTAGCCAAGAGCGTAACCTCGAAAAAACGCTAGAGTGTCGGGTGCTTGATAGAACAGGTTTAATTCTCGATATTTTTGCCCAGCGTGCGCGCACCCATGAAGGTAAGCTACAGGTTGAGCTTGCGCAATTGCACCACATGTCAACACGCCTCATTAGAGGTTGGACACATTTGGAGCGCCAAAAGGGCGGCATTGGTATGCGTGGCCCGGGTGAGACCCAACTAGAAACCGACAGGCGCTTGCTCAGTGTTCGCATTAAGTCCATTGAGTCTCGTCTCGAAAAAGTCCGCAAACAGCGCGATCAGGGTCGCCGCTCTAGAGTGCGTGCATCGACCCCTACAGTCTCTTTAGTAGGCTATACCAACGCAGGTAAGTCGACATTGTTTAATCGCCTAACCAATGCGGATGTTTATGTAGAGGATCAACTCTTTGCAACTCTCGACCCCACCATGCGAAGAATAGAGTTAGCCAATATTGGTCCTACAGTACTTGCCGATACCGTTGGTTTTATTAGCCATTTGCCTCATCGCCTAGTTGAGGCCTTTAGGGCAACACTGGAAGAGGCTGCTCATTCAAATTTGCTGCTACATGTGATTGATGTAGCAGCGGATGATCGTCAAACGAATATCGAGCAGGTCGAGATAGTGCTCGATGAAATAAACGCAGGTGAGTTGCCGCAATTAAAGGTGTATAACAAACTCGACCTATTGCCTGACCAGCAACCTCGTATAGATCGAGACGAGGCAGGCCAGCCAATAGCCGTTTGGTTATCAGCTCAGTCAGGCTTAGGGCTTGACCTACTATTACAAGCTTTGAGTGAATGTTTAGGGCAAAAAATGGTCTCAGGGCAGTTGCTATTAAACAGCGAAATGGGGCGTTTGCGCGGAAAGCTTTATGAGTTGTCGGTGGTGGACCAAGAGGCTTTTACCGATGAAGGTCAATACGAGCTGTCTATATCGATGACAGAGGTAGAATTTTGTCGTCTAATTAGTGCAGAATCTATTGAGCTTAAAGACTTGGAATGGCGAGGGGTTGCCCCAAGGTTAGGTAAAGAGCTAGAACATTGGCAGCATTAATTTATGCCGAGCCATGAATGTAGACTTTTAATCTGTAACTTTGTATAAACTTTGTGATAAGTGAAGCGTATAAAAGACTATATAACGTCCCTATTGCTACTGTAAAACAATATGCAATTGGCTTTTTCTGACTAAATTATAATTATTTCAACAACGTGGAGAATATTATGGCCTGGAATGAACCGGGTGGTAACAATCAAGACCCTTGGGGTGGACGCAACAAAAATGATGGGCCACCTGATCTTGATGAAGCTTTAAAGAAATTTCAAAATAAAGTGCATGATATCTTTGGCAACAAAAAAGGTAAGGGCAACAATAATGGTAATGGTGACTCCTCATCTGGGGGTGGCGCATTGTCGGGTGCAATTGTCATTATAGTGCTGATTGTTGCTAGTGCGATTTATGCCGGTAAAAGTATTTATCAGCTCGATGCAGCTGAAGAGGCTGTTGTTCTACGTTTGGGTAAATTCCACACCATCGTTGGTCCGGGCTTACACCTTAGACCATGGCTTGTCGACCAAGTGTATGTACAAAACACAGGGGAAGAGCGCAACTATAACACCAAAAGTTTTATGATCACTGAAGATATCAGTATCGTTGAATTGCCAGTAACCGTTCAGTACAACATCGGTGATGTTAGGCAATTTGTCCTGAATGTGCGCTCCCCAGAAAATAGCCTAAAACATGCAACGGAAAGTGCTATGCGCCATGTTGTGGGTTCTACTATTTTAGATAGCGTGCTGTCAGAAGGTCGAGAATCGATTGGTGTAGAAGTACAAGATCGCCTTCAAGAATATCTTGATGATTACGGTACGGGTATCAAGATCGTCAACGTTAACGTGCAGCAGGGTAACCCGCCACGCGAAGTACAGGCAGCCTTTGATGATGTGGTTAAAGCCAAGGAAGATCGTGAGCGTTTGATTAACGAAGCCCAACGTTATGCGAATGCAGTTGTGCCAGAAGCAGAAGGTCGTGCGGCACGTATTATCGAAGAGGCCAATGGCTACCGTGATCAAGTGGTTTCAAAAGCAGAGGGTGAGGCAGAACGCTTTAATCGCCTTTATACCGAGTATCAAAAATCACCTGATGTAACTCGTGAGCGTCTTTATATTGATGCCATTGAGTCGGTGATGGGCAATAGCTCAAAAGTGCTAGTTGATGTCGAGGGCGGCAATAATATGTTGTTCCTACCGCTGGATAAAATCGTAAATAGTGCTGCATCGTCTAGCTCAAACGCAAATAACGAAATTTCGCCAGATGTATTGCGTAGAATTAACGAGCGCGTCACTGAAGAAGTTCGACGCAGTCAATCGAATAGTAATAGTCGTACGAGAGGGCTTCGCTAATGAATACTAAAGCATTATTTTTTGGCATTATTGCCATTGTTGCCTTGGTGGTTATCCGGTCAACTGTTTATATCTTACCCGAGTACCAAAAAGGTGTTGTCTTACGCTTTGGTGAGTTACAGCCAATCTATCCAAGTACAGGTATTAATTTTAAGTATCCGTTAATGGACGAAATTGTTCGATTTGATGGCCGTGTACTTACGCTGGATGCGCCACCTAAAATCTTGTTAACAAGACAGCAAAAGCGCCTAGAAGTAGACTCTTATGCGAAATGGCGTGTTAAAGATGTGGGCGTTTACTACGTAAAAACAGGTGGTTCTGAGCGTCGTGCAGCAAACAGTTTATCGGATCGTATCGATCGTGAGCTTGCTAACCAACTAGGTCAGCGTACTCTAGAAGAAGCGGTATCTGGTGAGCGTGACCAGTTAATGGCCGACTTAACCAAAGCGATTAACGACGCTGTGGGTGACGAGCTAGGCATTGAGGTAACAGATATTCGCGTTAAGCAAATTGAGCTACCTGCCGAAGTGCGTGACTCTGTTTATGGCCGAATGGAAACCGAGCGTAACGAAACTGCTCAGGAATATCGCTCTAATGGTAATAAAGAAGCTGAGCAAAAGCGTGCGCTTGCTGATCGACAAAAAGTGGTTATCGAAGCCGATGCCTACAAAGAGTCAGAGCTGGTTCGTGGTGAAGGTGATGCATTAGCGACGGCAATTTACGCCTCTGCTTACAACAAAGATGCAGAGTTCTATAGCTTTGTGCGTAGCTTAAATGCCTACCAAACCACCTTTAGTAATAAAGGTGACGTTATGCTAGTCGATCCTAAAAGCGAGTTTTTCCGTTACTTGAAAAACCCTAACGGTAAAACAGAGCAATAGTTGCTCAAAGATTTTTGAGTAATTTACAAACTACCCTGTAAAAGTGGTAAAATCCCGCAAACCGAGTCTAGGCAGGCTCGGTTTTTTTGTGTGCGCTAAATTATTGCGTGCAATAACTGATTATTTAGCGCAGTGAGATCGAGAGATATGTGGGAAGCACTATTGACGGCCTTTGCACTTATGCTAGTGCTTGAAGGAGTGATTCCTTTTTTGTATCCCGCTAAATGGCGTAACCTAGTGGCAACACTAAGCCAAATAACCGACAAACACCTACGAATGATGGGCTTGTTGAGTATGCTAGCAGGTATCGCTTTATTGTATTTGACTCGCTAGTGATAAATAACTAGCCATAAATACTTATTCTTGAATTCATTGAATAAGCACGAGTAATTGGACATCTTAACCTCCTGAAGAGAAAAATATGAATGTTAATCGTTGGCAGTTACCCGACGGAGTAGAAGAAGTTTTACCCGCCGAGGCGCAAAGTGTTGAACAGCTTCGCCGTCGCCTGCTTGATCTTTATTCAAGCTGGGGTTACGAGCTTATTATGTCGCCATTGATAGAATTTACCGATTCGCTACTTAGCGGTGTTGGGGGTGATCTCAATTTGTTAACAGTGAAGGTTACCGACCAGCTCTCGGGTAAATTAATGGGACTGCGCGCTGATATGACCCCGCAGGCTGCCAGAATAGATGCCCATAGCTACGTAAAGTCTGGACCAAGTCGCCTTTGCTATGCTGATCACGTATTACACGCAAAACCAAAATCGCCACTCGCTGTGCGCACACCACTACAAGCCGGCGTCGAATTATTTGGCGAGGCAAGCCTCGATGCCGATATAGAAGTCATTACTTTATTATTGGCATCACTTGAGCAGATCAATGTGCCTAAAGTAACACTTGCATTGGGGCATGTGGGTATTTGTCGTGCACTACTCGAATCGCTAAATTTGAGTGGCGATGAAGAAGCCGTATTTTTTGATTTATTGCAGGCAAAAGATGTTGCCGAAATAGAACGTTGGGCGAGTAGCTCATTTGACTCAGAGCAGACCATTAACTGGCTGACAACCTTGCCAACGCTATGCGGTGGCATCGATACTCTCGCCACTGCCTGCGAGCAACTCGACGATGCGCCCGCAGAAGTAGAGGCCGCGATCGATGAATTGCGAGCTGTCTCGGATGTTATTACCGAGCGTTATCCCGAGATCAATGTGTATTTTGATTTAAGTGAGTTGCGTGGTTATCACTATCACACAGGTCTAGTCTTTGCCGCCTTCGCTGAGGGCTTTGGTGATGCGATTGCCAATGGTGGTCGTTACGACCATATAGGCGAGGCCTTTGGTCGTGCACGCCCAGCTACTGGTTTTAGTTTAAATGTGACCTCAGTACTTTCTTTGCTGACACTAAGCCAGCCAGCAAATGGTATTTATGCACCATCATCAACCGATGCAAAACAGTGGCAGGCAATTCAAGCATTGCGTGCACAGGGCGAGCGTGTTGTGAGTGGTTTATCGCAAGCACCAAATTTTACAGAGCTGCGTTGTAATCGCGAGTTAGTATCAACTGGTGATGAATATATTGTAAAAGCCCTTTAGTCTTTAAAGTGTTTTTTATTGTTTAAATTGTTATTTTAAATTGATTACTTTTAGTTAATGTTCAAAAAATGCTTAAAAGTAATTACCGTTAATTTTTATTGAGAAACTGTCATGGGTAAAAATGTAGTCGTCTTGGGCACACAATGGGGTGATGAAGGCAAAGGTAAAATTGTCGACTTATTAACAGATCAGGTGTCTTTAGTGGCGCGTTTTCAGGGTGGCCACAATGCTGGCCACACCTTAGTTATCGACGGTAAAAAAACCGTTTTACATTTAATCCCCTCTGGTATTTTGCGTGAAGGCGTAAAGTGCATGATAGGTAACGGTGTAGTACTTGCACCCGATGCACTATTAAAAGAAATGGCAGGCCTCGAAGCCAATGGTGTCCCAGTGCGCGAACGTCTGCGCTTATCGCCTGCTTGTCCGTTGATCCTTCCCTACCATGTTGCACTCGATCAGGCGCGCGAAATAAAACGCGGCAATGCAAAAATTGGCACAACGGGTCGTGGCATCGGCCCTGCTTACGAAGATAAAGTCGCTCGTCGTGGCTTACGCTTGGGGGATTTATTTGATGAAAAATCCTTTGCCGAAAAATTAAAAGAAGTCATGGAATATCACAATTTTGCGCTGACACAATACTACGGCGTAGACGCCCTAGATTTTGATACAGTACTTGCCGATGTACTCGCGCAAGGTGCAGAATTAAAACCATTAGTCGAAGATATTACCGATACACTGCATACAGCGCGTGAATCTGGCGAGAGTATTTTGTTTGAAGGCGCGCAAGGCTCACTATTGGATATCGACCACGGTACTTATCCTTTTGTGACCTCGTCAAATACAACGGCTGGTGGCGTGGCAACAGGCTCTGGTATGGGGCCAATGTATTTAGATTATGTATTAGGTATTACTAAAGCCTATACCACGCGTGTGGGTTCGGGGCCTTTCCCAACGGAGCTTGACTGCGAAGTTGGCCAGCACCTAGGTGTAAAAGGTCACGAATTTGGTGCAACCACAGGGCGTAAACGCCGTACCGGTTGGTTTGATGCCGTTGCTGTTAAACATGCGATTCGTATTAACTCTATCTCGGGTTTATGTTTAACCAAGCTTGACGTATTAGATGGCCTTGAAGAAATAAATATTTGTGTGGGCTATAAAGACCAAGCCGGTAACGATTTAAGCGTACCTTTTGATAGCGATGGTTGGGATAAAATTGTTCCCGTGTATGAAACAATGCCAGGCTGGCAAGAAAATACGTTTGGTGCGCAGGGTATCGATGCGTTACCAGAGGCTGCGGTTAATTACATAAAACGTATCGAAGCACTTGTGGGTGCGCCAGTTGATATTATTTCAACGGGGCCGGATCGCGTTGAAACCATCGTATTACGTCATCCTTTTTGCGTATAAAAAGTGATATAAAAGCCAAGTAAAAAATAATAAAGCGAGAACCTCCTCGCTTTATTTGTTTAAACGCTAGAGAAAACTGATTGCATGAGCCAACATAAGCGAGCAGGGCAGCCAGCCCAAGACAGCGATTTAATCAACGTGCCTCGCTTAGTTAGCGACTATTATACGCAACAGCCTACAAGCGATACGCTGGTAAGTTTTGGTACATCAGGCCATCGTGGCTCATCCATTAATGCTTCATTTACCGAGATACATATTCAAGCGATTTGTCAGGCGCTGGTCGAATATCGCCAACAACACAATATTACCGGCCCACTTTTTTTAGGCATCGACACTCATGCACTTTCTGAGTGTGCATTTACGACCGCCATACAGGTGCTGGTTGCTAATGGTGTGTATGTTGTTGTGCAAGAGGGGCGAGTTTTTCAATCATCAAGTAACGATGCAAAATTATATACACCAACGCCCGTTATCTCTCACGCTATTTTGGCATTTAACGATCCAGACAATAAAAAAAATACGCTTAAAGAATCTCTGCCAGAAAAAACAAAAACAGGCATGGCAGACGGTATTGTTATTACGCCATCCCATAACCCACCGCAAGATGGTGGCTTTAAGTACAACAGCACCAACGGTGGTCCTGCCGATACCGACATTACAACGCAAATACAAAAGCGTGCCAACGATATTATTATTGCTGGCAACGAGGCGGTAAACGAAGCTTCCTTCAGTGACGCTTGGCATTCAGAGTTTGTGATTGATTACGATTATATCCAACCCTACGTTGACGACCTCGCCTCTGTTATTGATATGGCGGCGATTGCTAAAGCCAAGCTTAGTATTGGTATCGATCCTCTGGGTGGCTCTGGCCTTGCCTACTGGGATTGCATTGCAAAAACCTATGGCATTGAGCTTGACATAGTTAATCGTAAAACTGATCCGACCTTTGCCTTTATGCCCCTAGACAAAGACGGAAAAATCCGCATGGACTGTTCAAGCGAGTGTGCCATGGCTGGCCTTATTAATTTAAAAGATAAATACGATATCGCGATTGCCAACGATCCAGACTTTGACCGCCATGGCATAGTGACGCGCTCGCAAGGTTTAATGAACCCTAATCATTTTTTAGCAGTAGCGATAGATTACCTCTACCAAAATAGACCACAGTGGCAAGCTGACTTAGCCATTGGTAAAACCCTAGTTTCATCGAGCATGATAGATCGCGTGGCCGAAAAAATTGGCAAAAAAGTGTGCGAAGTTCCGGTAGGTTTTAAATGGTTTGTTAATGATTTATTTTCAAGTGACATTGGTTTTGCAGGTGAAGAGAGTGCAGGCGCTACCTTTTTAAAGCGCGACGGCAAAGTTTGGTCAACGGATAAAGACGGCATTATTTTGGGTTTGCTCGCAGCAGAAATAACAGCGGTTAGTCAAAAAGACCCGGGTGAATATTATGTTGGTTTAACGCAACAATTTGATGCCCCTTTTTATAAGCGCATTGATGCAGCGGCCACAAGTGCGCAAAAAAACTGCCTAAAAAGTTTATCGCAAAGTGATGTAGTGGCAAGTGAACTAGCCGGTGAGAAAATACTCGATAAACTAACCCATGCGCCGGGTAATAATGCAGCCATTGGTGGTTTAAAAGTGATGACAGAAAACGCGTGGTTTGCGGCGCGACCTTCTGGCACCGAAGATGTTTATAAAATTTACGCCGAGAGCTTTAAAGATGAGGCGCATTTGCAGAGCGTTATCAACGAGGCACAAATAATAATTAACGATGTATTTAGGCGAGCAGGCATTAACGCATGATAAAACTCGAACAAACAAATCAACTCAATGTTGTCGAGCTAAACGACAAAGGTGCCTTTGTTGATGCTAAAGAATACGGTCAGCTCTTTTTGCGTAATGCGCCTAAAGTAATAAAAGAGGGAGATGTCGTCGATGCCTTTTTGTATCGCGATAAAACCAATAAAATCTTAGCGACTTATGCTAGTGCCAAAGCAAATATTAATGAATGTGCTTTTTTAGAGGTCGTCTCTGTGGGTGATCACGGTGCGTTTTTAGACTGGGGCATGCCAAAAGATTTACTATTACCACACTCAGAGCAAGCCTACCCTGTTCGTGAGGGTCAGTCTTATGTAGTTTATGTTGTGCTTGATAATAGCGACCGCCTAATTGCCAGCACCATGCTGCACCATTATTTAGAAGAAGATGCTCTCGGCCTTAAAAAAGGCGATGCAGTTGACTTAATGATTGCCGCTAAATCGGACCTGGGTTTTAAAGCAGCTATTAACAATAAGCAACTGGGGCTAATTTATCACAGCGATCTTTCGCAGCCACTTAAATTTGGTAGCCGCATGAAAGGCTGGGTTAAATCCATTCGCGAAGACGGTAAGATAGATCTCAGCATCAACATGCTCGATGATAAAACCCGCGACCAATTAGAGATGCGTATTTTAAAAGCCCTAACACATGCCGATGGCAAACTAGAACTCTCCGATAAAAGCTCACCCGAAGAGATCTTTGCAGCCTTTAAAGTCAGTAAAAAGAATTTTAAACGTGCCTTAGGCAGTTTGTATAAACAGCGTCTAATCGTTATACATGCTAGCTATATCGAGTTAGCTGGATAATCTAAGTTTTAGAAAGTTAGCTTATTATCCAGTCGAGTACACACCTGAGAATAACCAGCTAAGAACTCTCAAAGTACCTGACTAATATTATGTCGTTAAATTATCGATAGGGCTCTTTACTCCTTTACCTCCTCGATTAATGACATGCGTATAAATTTCTGTTGTAGCAATGTCAGAGTGCCCTAGTAACTCTTGAATCGTACGTAAATCATAGCCAGCTTCAAGTAGATGTGTAGCAAAACTGTGCCGAAAACTGTGGGACCGAGCAGGCTTGTTAACTTTAGCAGTATATACTGCTTTTTTAAGTTGCTTGGCTAAACTGGATGGGTGCATATGATGGCGGCGTAAGGCACCAGAACGAGGGTCTTGGCTTATATAATTAGAAGGGAATAGAAATTGCCATCCAGTTTCTTTTGCTGCATTGGGATACTTCCGAGCAAGTGCATTGGGTAAATAAACTTCTCCGTAGCCTTCTTGAAGATCTTGATAATGTAATCGCTCAACTGCATCAACCTGATCACGCAGACGAGGAATTAGGTTTTCAGGCAATAAGGTCGAGCGATCTTTATTAACTTTCCCGGCACGGACAATAATATTTCTGCTACTAAAATCAATATCCTTTATTCGTAGCGATAACAATTCCGCTTTACGTAAACCGGATCCATACAATAACTCCACCTGTAACCGATGAACGCCGTGTAATTGTCGCACGATGGCAGCAATCTCTTCTCTGCTATAAACAACGGGCAGCCGACGGTGGTATTTAGCGGGTGTGTAATTCAAATCGCCTACATCAACACTCATAAAGCGTTTATATAAGTACACGAGAGC
Organism: uncultured Pseudomonadales bacterium; assembly: GCA_947488935.1. Taxonomy (GTDB): domain Bacteria; phylum Pseudomonadota; class Gammaproteobacteria; order Pseudomonadales; family Cellvibrionaceae; genus CANLBN01. Next base: position 441,382 of record CANLBN010000001.1, on the reverse strand, counting down.
ATTTAAAGCAGTGCGTTGTGTGTTTGCTGAACAATAGCGTGTATTGGATAAGTCTGCTAGAAAGTTCTCGATATGTTTTGCTCCCATAGTCTTTGGGTGCTGTTTATTGTGAAAGTAGATAAATCGCTTTATCCAGTGAATGTAAGTTTGTTCTGTTCGATAAGCTAAACCATTTTGCCGCATATGTAGCCGAACTTGATCAAGTAGCCTAGGCGAACGGGGAGAAATAGTGACACGAATATCATCCATAATAATCACCAAAAATGCTGTATATAAAAACAGTATCTTCTCCTAAAGATTATCGTATGGCAAGTCCAAGATCAGTAGACCAGTTCTCTTGATCAGTTTATGATGGCCTAAGCCCTTGAAATATAAAGGGCAGATAATATTGATCAAGAGAAAGTCGCGTGCTATTTATTTTCTCTAGTCTCTTGATCATGAAATACATAAGTAGATAGCTTCTATCTAACTAATTGTTTTTATTAGAAAAAAGCTTAAACACAAACTACCATTTATTTTGATCAAGAGAATGGTGATAAGTGGAATAGGTCTATTGAATAAACTGTTAGGGCTATGATGCGAATAGATTCATCCAATTACGAAAGCGGAAATAAAGGCATGGCAGCAGTGCTACTGCTTTACTATCACTTAACTAATAGTGGTGGTTTTACCGGCGATGAAACTGTCTATATAGATCCAGAAGTCTTTGACGGTTATTCATTTCTAGAGGTTGAAGTAACCGAAGGATATGAAGTAGATATTGATCAAACCTTATTAAGACAAGGTGCCATTATTTATCTTCTTTGTGATCTTAACGATATGGTAGGGGAATTTGAGGGAAACTTTCAAAGTCAAGATCTAACCAGACGTATAATAAATGCTTATAAACACTGTGAGTTAACCGAAATTCCGGAAATTGATGGCTTGCTTCGTTTGTTTGGGGTAGGCGAAGAGGAATTTGATTTTGAGGAATATCAGGTGATTTTACATAAAATTTTTAAACTGTATGTCGTAGGTGTGTTCAGTGATCTGGTCAAAAAAATCAAGCCCTAACAAAGTTGTCAAATTGACAGTTTTTCCGTCGCTCCTTTTTGTGCTTAATAGCACAAACGGGCTCCTACAAAACTGCAATTTACAACGGCGTTAAGAGGCAAGAAGGTGTACCAGTCAGAAATTATGGAAGATAGAATCGTTTCAGCAGTCAAAGAATTTGCCAGCTCGATCAAACTAGGAAGCAAAGTCTTGGCTGATATGTCGTCGCTGGTTGAAGCTACGTCTCAAATACCCCTTTCAAATTTCGACTATTGGGAGCGTTTGATCCGATCTGAGTTTTCTATTGCTATGAGAGAAAGCGCCCCTTCTAAATGGAAGCCGTGGCAAAAGCCCATCGAAATTTTAACTTGGCTAGATCTTACCAGTTGGGATGGTTATAGACGTGAAAAAACTTTACGTACCCTTTCTGGAGCAGCGCCAAACACTTTCTTTTTTTCATTAGCAGTTAGGAGGCTAAATGATTGGGTTCCAGAAGTTCGTGTTGCTGCGCGAGATACGCTTTTAGGATTATCCAAGGTATCCAACCCCGAATACGTAGTTGAGGCGTTGTGTATTGCTCTTTCAAACTGGGGCTCTTGGGGTAGAATCGAGGATGTAGATAAAGACGTTCTTCTAAAAATTATAAGTGATGAGAATATTGCGCAATCACTTATCCAAAAAATAATGTTTTCAGCTTCTGGGCCAATGACCTCTCTATTTTCTCAGCTAGCCCGTACCCCTATATTGGACGGGCGTGTGGAAGAAATCGCATCACTCGCCGTACAGCCGTCATTACGTGCGAAAGCTTATCGAAGCCTATTTGAAAGCAGAGTAACTTGGTTGGAAGGACGCAAATGGGTCTGGACAGATATTCGATATTGTGAAAAAAAACTAATTCCTATCGTTTCTGAGCGGAAGTTGAGCGTCGAAACACCTATACTCGATCTACTACAAAAATCTGCAAAAGATCGATCATCAATTGTACGTCGAGTTTCCGCAGAAATATTGATTCGAGAGCTAGACACGCTAGGTGGTATCGGTAAGGAGTTAGCGGACAAATTTGCATCAGATAGTTCCGATGCTGTCTCTGAAAGAGGGAAATTCGCTTTAAAAAAACTTGTAGAGTCAGGTCGTGCAGATGCCTCTTAACAAACAGCTCAAACCGACCTCCACTGCGTTGCTCGTTTTGTGCTTTTTCGCTACGCTAGCACAAAACAATCAACTCCGTTCCGGCGGCTTAGCTGGGCGTTAAATGCAAAGGAAGCCATGAAAGAACATAAACTCTATCATGATAGATTAACTAGCTCGCTTGATGATCTTCTTCGATGTCGTCGTTACTGTGAGATGATGTTGAAGCTTCCTATAGGAAAGCCATTCTCAGATGAAAGGACTATATACGAAGCACTCTTTGTTGCTGTAATAGCTTCCTATTCAAGAGTCTTTAATACTGCCAAATCGATAGATACAGATTATCATGAAGAATTAAGTAATAGGTTCGGGACATTTCGTAGTAAAATTGTAAGTGATTTTTCAACTAAACATTCAAAATTTCATGATAGGGTTCTAAATAAAAGAGATACTGCTATTGCACATTCTGACGCGGTATCACGTAATATAAAGCATTTCAACGATAGTGCATTGCCAGTAACAAGGAACCCGTTTATTCCATACGAGCATGATGATGTTCTAATATTTCTAGAGATGATAAATTTTGTTATTTCTTTTGTGGGTAATGAGCAATCGAGAGTAGGAGAATATGCTTTTAATAAAAATGTTTTTGGTCAATGAAAAGCATTTAACAAGGCAAATCAGCATCAGTCGCTACGCTCCTTGGACAGCCTTGCCGTCGCGCTTTTTGTGCATGGTTTCGCCATTATTACACAAAAATTACAACAGCAAGTCTGCCGCTGTTTGCGGCGTTATGCATAAATGAATAAAAAAACTGCGGAAGAGATCCGTCAAAAAATATACTCAGGCCACTGGCGTCCTAGAGAAGTTTCTCTAGCTTTAGAAAAGCTCGGTGGAGAAATCATATTTGACGCACTTTATGGCATCTTTTTAGATAAGAGCAGAGGTGAACGTCATTTCACCGATCAAGAAGTCGCAGGTAAAATGCTATATGAACTTCAACCTAAAACGAGCAAAGGATTGAAGCTTCTAGTACGCGATTGCCTTGATAACTGGAATCTTAGTGTAGAAGAATTGCCTTTTTACTTTAGGGATGTATTTGGTAAAGAAAAATTAGAACTTGTTGTTAATCAAATAGAAACAAGTGAAGTGCTTACTGAATATGAGTCAAAAGCAATTAAAACCATTAGGTGGTGGTGTGGATTTAAAGAAAATGCATAACAAAGTTGTCAATCCGACAGCTTTTCCGTTGCTCGTTTTTGTGCTTGAATAGCACAACACTCACAACTACAAAGCTTCGGCTTACAACGGCGTTATAGGCAAAAATGAAAAGTACTATCTGTTTTCTATATGTAATGTTTCTTTCTGGATGCGCTTCTATTTATATCTCAGATGTGTCAAATGGAGATAAATATTCAAAATTTATTGATAAAGAGTATCAATTGAAAGCGCATGCCGTGATATGTGAAAATGGATATTTAGGTGATTCTCATAAATCTACTCCATCAGGTAACGAGCTTATATTTCAGGATAATTGTCATGGAAGAAAGCCTTTAATTACTTTAAGAAAAGGCAGTGCAATAAGTATTAGCAAAATTCAAATACATCATCACTTTCCTCCTATGTGGAAGCACGTATATTTTATTGGTAGTACTCATACTGGTAATGATACTGAAGAAAAATTTTACTATTTTTATGGCTTTGATAGTGATTCTATACAAGGGAAATTACCGTGGTAACTAATTCCTATAACAAGGCCATTAAAAACTGCCCAACAAAAAGCGTTGGGCTGGACTCGCAAAAAGCTGCTCGCCTTTTATGGCGGCGTTATGATTCAAAATAATGACAATGTATAAATGCCCAAGCTGCGGAGAGGCTACAATTAGTTGGTGGAAAAAATTATGGGCTACTCGGTTAAGTCCGGTAAAATGTAAAGCTTGTGGTAAGCGGTGTTATGTACCAATTAAATATGGTTGGGCTGTATACATATATTTGGCTTTACCAGCTATTTTAGCTTGGGCTCTTGTTTTTATTTTTCAATCTGGCTGGCCTTTTCTGATTTTTGTAGTGGCTATCCCTTGGGCAGTAAAACGTAGTATTTTAAGCGGTAAGTTATTAGCTAAATAATGTATATTAAATTAAACCATAACAAGTCAATTAACTACGTGCCTATCGGCGCTGGACAGCCTACGCGCTGCTTCGGCTGCCAGTTATTGAGGCGTTAAGTTGTCTAAACTATGAGTACAAACGTATCATTATTTTTCAATTACCCAAATTCTCTTCTTAAATTAAAAGAAGAGTTAAATGAAGTGTTGGGTGTGAGCTTTGCCCCATATGAAGGAGCAGAAGATGATTTGTATTGCCGTTTTCTTGGCATGGAATTTTCGCTTCAAGAGAATGATGGTTATACAAACGATCGCGAACTGAATTTTGAAGATTACAGATACTCATTGGACTTAAAAATTCCGTCTCCGGACAATGACTTGGCTTGCTTGTCTGTGCAAACCCTAAGCTCAGTTGCTTATGTACTTTATGCAAGAATGTCGGTATGTAAGTCAATGATGGTATATGATATGCAAAAGCTAATCGCTCGGTATAATTACAATTCTAAAACCGGATTTTTTGATGAGCTATCAGAAAAACAAATTGAATTTCCTGAGCATGCTGTACAAGTCAGTCAGCGAGCGTGGAATGAAACTTAACAAAAACAACCAAGCGACGCAAAAAGCGCGCGCTTGTTGTTGGCGTTAGTGTTCGAAACAAAGATATGAGATACACATGAAAGAAATTGCAAAATCTATTCTAGAGCTGTACTACGAATTAAGTTTTGTAGAAGAAGATTATGTAGAGTTTGAGTGGTCTCTGAGAAGGTGTGCTGAAATTCGAATGTCAATAGAAAATACTTATTCTAATGAAGAACAGTCCGCTATTAAAGTAGCTGCTAGAGAGCTTCTTGAACAGCTCACAAGAGACCCAGACGAACATGGTTATACACCTAGAAGTTTAGTGTCAGAAGAAAAACAGGAGTTTTTAACAGCCATATCGGAAGGTCATTTTGACGGAGGCCCCCAAAGTGAATAAAATTAATAATGCAAAAAACACTAACAAATCAGTTAACTTCGCTCCTAGCGTCGCTGGACAGCCTCCGCGTTGCTTCGGCTGCCCGTTACTGAGGCGTTAGCTGGCTAAGAGTTCATCACGAAGGAGGTTGAATGCCAATAATAAGATTTACTGGCCCAGCACTTGTAGCGAATGCTGAAGAAAATGATGATGGATCACTTGATTTAATAAGTGACAAGGTAACCTTGGAATCCTTAAATGGATTAAGCTACGAAGACGAAGAGTTTTCTGACTATCTATATGATGGCGAGGAAACAGAGAGTTTTGCTGAGCATGTTTCCGGCGGCATCTTATCATTCTCTTATGACAGTTCTTCTAGCTCATTGATTGGCTCTGTTGAATATCAGCTGTCTAGGTCGCTTTCTGTAGATGAGGTTGAAGCCCTAGAAGAATATACAATCGAGCAATTAACCGATGGTATTGGCTCCAATTTTTCTCAAGAAAGGGCATTGAGTGGTGAAGTCACCCCATTTATTAATCATGAAGAATTGTCTTGTCATCAAGCCAGCTAACAAGTAAAGCCAGCATCGCCCCTTCGGGGCTGGACCTCCGTTCCAGCGCTCGTTTTGGGGTTTACGCTACGCTACCCCAAAAAGTTCGCCTCACTACGGCCACTGCTTTAGGCGTTATGTAGAATATTGAGATAATTTTTATGGACAAAATACAATTTAGAAATAATTACGAAAACAAATCGACTGATGAGCTTTTGTACTTACATTCAAGAGGTGGTTTAGTCGAGGAAGCTAGGGTTGTATTGGAAGATATTATAAAGCAGCGTGGTGTGAATGCCTCAGATATAGAATATGCAGAAAAAGTCGTTCAGCAAGAAAAAGAATACATAGAAAATAGAAAAAACAAAATCAAAAGTAACTTTAAATATAAATTAATTTTCTGGGGTATATTAATACTCGGTTTAGGAGTTTATAAGTTTTACAATTATTTGATATCGCTGTAGGTTCATAAACATAACAAGCACATTAAATTCGCCGTTGCGCGGCTGGGACTTCCGCTGCGTTGCTCGTTTTGTGGTTTTACGCTACGCTACCACAAAAACAATCAACTACGCATCAGCCCCTTATGCGGGCGTTAAGCATATGAAGCCACCAATAATATTTGAGGTTTACGATGTCTTTCCTGAGGAGATATTAGCGGGAAGGATTACTGGTCCCAATATTCATGTTGGCGATTTATTTACAGCGGTTAGGTTGCGAAAAACAGTTCGTAAGCTTGGTGATGAATATCAGTACGAGTATGAAGACTTATTCGAAAATGGAAAAATTGAGATTTTGTCTATAAGTGCATATAGAAAAGAAGTCGAATGGCTGCATGCACCATATGGCGCTGGTATAAAGATCAGCCAAGAGTATATCGATATATTAGATAAGCATATTAAGGGTATTGAACCTGAGCTTGGCATAGTTGAACTTATTGGCCCATATAGTGAAAAGAGTGACATTACAGGAAATGGGCGCTGGGCTTAACAAGCGCAATCAGTCGGACATTTTTTCCGTTACTTGGTTTGTGTTTTTCGCTATGCTAGCACAAACCAATCCACTACAAAAATCCCTCTGTTGCGGGCGTTAGTTGTAAATATAAGAGTTAGCATGAAATACAATAATGAAGCAAATGAAGATTTATCAGTTATGCTTTACGATGAGCCAGAAAATCCGGTTGTTAATTCTTGCTTTTTTAAAGACAAAAAGATGGATTACTCAATTGAGAGTGTTCAAGAGCTTGATAACTATCTTGAATCAGTTAGAGGTACACCTCTTGACGGAAGAGAAATTGTTAAAATTGTACTGAGATCAGGTTCATATATTGGAGAAGTGATTAGATCTAAAAGCGCCTGTAAAATTAATTGGTTAGAATACGATGAAGCTATAAAAATAAGCTCATACCTTCAAGGTGAAAAAAAGTCTTTGGGTTGTGTTCATATGCTGCATTCAGAAATAGAAACATTTATATTTCCAATGGCTAAAGTATTAAAGCGCCTAGAGAACGGCGAACAAGATAGTGTTGTTTCTTTTGTTAAAGTTGCAATAAGTGAGTTTTAAAACAACTAACAAATACATTAAAAACCGCCCACAAAAAACGTGGGCTGGACTCGCTAACGCTCGCCTTTTATGTGAGCGTTATGCCTCAAAACCTCTCAAGAATTCCTTCCAAATTAAATCCCAATTACTCTCAAAAAACTGTTGATTCTTACAGTGTTTTGGTGCGTAATGGGAGGACAGTTTTCAATCAAAGAAAGGTGTTTTACTGTAAATAACATACTTAAATAAGCGCTACCCCTAGGTGTTACTAGCACCCAGAGGCAGCTAACCACAACTGATATCGAGATTATCAATCATGGCTAAACGTACTATACCGCCAGAGCCTCGCTCGGCCCAAGAAAAACCTTCATCTTTCCGCAAGCTCAAAGTCCGCGAAAGCTATTACGACCATCAATATCACCCTAAAACCCATTCTAGGCCCTATAAACCGCCAGTTCCTGTCCCTTGGGTACAAATCAAAGGCTATTGGCTCAATCAGGCGGGGTTTACTATAGGCACTGCGCTTTCGGTTCAAGTCCAGCAAGGCAGTATAGTGCTCACGCCACAATCTTCCACAACCTAGCTATTTGGGGTATATTCGGTATTTACGCCAGCTCGTAGTGGGTTGGCATAACAAATAACTCCACCGGAAAAATTAAAGCGTTATGGATAAGCAAGTAAAAAAATGATCGAAAGAATATTAAAAGTAAAGTGTCAGAATTTATTTAGTTAAATGGAATTGATTACGAATGATTAAAAACTTTAATAATCAAGGTTTTCTTAAGCACCTACTTATTTTTACAATTATATCTTTAGTGGGAATGGATGTCTTTGCAACCGATAAGGTAGAAGTCATTACGAAGCGATTTGGCTCCAGTGTTTACACGACTGACATGACACCATTTAACATATCGATCATGAATGGCTCTATAGTTAAAAGCTTTCGTGTACCTAAAGCCTACATCGAAAAAGATCATACTTGGTGGGGCATAAGGCTTGTAAAATTTTTTGAAATCAGAGCTATTGTTCCGGACATGACCCCGTATGCTTTCAGTAAGATATATGATAGTAAAAATAAATTTAATAGTGTATATATTACTGTAAAACATAGTCGAGTATCACAAAAGAATTCAGAAGCATCTTATAAGCGAATATCCTCTTATGAGAGAATCGGTGAGTTAGCGGGCCTTGAGGCATATCGTAAGGATAGAAAGGGCTCTTGTTATAGGCGTGATCTTGTCGAAAACTCTACTACAGCAGACCCTTTATTTAAGGACTTGATACCTGACAATAGGGGTAAAGGTTATTATTGTTGGCCATATGGTGACGAGATTTATGTTACTAAACCTAAAGTTGGTAGTCGCTATATTTCGATAAAATGTCCTCCATTAAATGGAATGAATAAACAGATAAGGTGTAGAGCAAGAACTAGCTTCAATGGCTGGCTTATAGATTATGTGTTTTACTCTCAAGATCGTTCCAATTGGAAATATTACGACGATAAAGTTCAATCTTTGTTAAATTCATTAGAGGTATAATAAGCTATATGGTGCTATAAATTCCATAACAAACACATTAAATACGCTTCTGTTAGTCGCCCGACGCTCGCAAGCTCGCGCGTTTTATGTGGGCGTTAGGCTCTTTACATCACAAGGAATCAAGCAATGGAAGAAACTCAATATTCGGAAAGATTAAAATGTTTGCACTGCTTGAATGAATCACCAATGGAAGTAGTTTCCGACTATGACGACATTGATAGTTGCGGTGAGAATTATCTATCGGACGAAGGTACAGCGTGGCAACTTGTAAAATGTCCCGCTTGCTATGATGTCATGCTTAGATCTGGCTACTGGCATAGCCAGCAAATGGATTATATAAGCTACGATATTTTATACCCTTCTGGTGAAGATAAAATTCGAGGGCTTCCCAAAAGTATATCCAAAGCATACGAAGCTGCATTGCGAGTTAAGCCAATTGATACCAATGCATTTGCAGTTTTACTTGGTAGGCTTCTAGATTTGATTTGTGAAGATAAAAACGCGGTAGGAGATAACTTATACGAAAAGCTGCAGTTTTTATCTGACAAAGGAATTATGCCATCTCAACTAGCTGATATGGCTCATGCAATAAGAAATCTGAGAAATATAGGTGCTCACGCTAATCTCGGGGAGCTAACCTCTCAGGAAGTCCCAATACTTCATGATCTTTGTAAAGCCGTCCTTGAGTATGTTTATAGTGCTCCTGAACTTATATTATCTGTCGAAGATAAGATTAAAAATTTAAAATCCAAGCCTAACAAGTCAAGCAAGAAGGGCGCGCAAAAAGCGCGGGCCTCTTCTTGAGGCGTTAGCCATAAAAGGAGTAAGAATGAAATATGATGATGCATCGTGGCATTACGGTGGTGATTTTCCCTCAAACCTCAGTGATGAAGCTGGTGGCACCCATATAGGAATGTTTGTCGCTTGGTGTCTTCTAAATGGTCTAGCCGGTGAAATCCATACAGATGAATTTCCTGAAGGTCTGGAGAAGTTAAAGAATAGAGAAGAAACTCCGGGGCAGTGGTTTATCAACAACTGTGATGAAAAATTTACTGACGAAGATCTAAACGAAACTGGTAATAAATTTGCCCAATATTACTACGCCGACAAAAATGCATCTTACCTAGGCGTTTATGAGCGGATTTTAGGTCAAAACGTTTCACACCTATACGCTGTTCCAGACACTTGGGAGTCTTTTGAAAAGCTAGCTCGTGTATTAAACGAGGCTTTTTCTCAGTGGTCAAGCAATGGCTAACAAGGTGTTCAATTACGTTCCAGCCGTAAAAAGCACGGCTTCCACGGGACAACCTACGCTCTACTTCGGTTGCCCATTATTAAACAGCCCCTCGCGCATCGAGCGCTCGGATCTGTTTAATGGGTCGGAGTTCAGGTAGGAACGCAGACGGCTTGGTATTAGTGGATAGTTAGAGTTGGTAGCAATAAATTTACTCGGAGAGTTGGGTGAGCGCGAGAAGCCGTCTAACAACGCGTTCCAGATATCCGCTATCGCGGTACCTGAACTCCGACCCGTTATGTGTTAAAAATAAATTAAATAAGTTTATTATGGAAATTATAGCAATCTTAATATTGGTACCTGCTTTAGCTGTAATTATATTGTCATTACTGCTACGAGCTTTGAATAAATGGCTAGGAATTATATTTAGTCTCCTAATTATAAGCTTTACATTTATACTATTTGTCTACCATCATTATGCATCTATTTTGGATCAGGGATATGGAGATGGAGATCAGTGGGGGTTAGGTATAGCCTTCATAGGTATAATATCTATTTCTGCATCTTTAGGTTCGTTAGTTTTTTTATTGATAAATTGGTTAATAAAACATAACAAGTCAAAGCAGTTGGACGCGCAAAATTCGCGCGCTTCTGTTTGAGGCGTTATACGTAAATATATGACTTCACAATTTATTGAAACATGGAAGAAGAAAAGAAAATTAATGATAATTGTAGTGATGGTTACGCTATTTGTAACAATGCTACCTGTATGGCATATAATCCAAAATTATGAGAGAAGCCTGCTAAGGTATACATTTATTGGTTTAGCAACATTGCCTTTATTGACTGTTACTTTTGTTTATCGTCACAGGCTAAATCAATACTCAAAATGCCCAAATTGCAATGTTAACCTTTTTGAAATATTGGCTTTCTCTGTCAATAAAAAATTTAAACTAATATACTGCCCTTGTTGTGGTAAAAACGTATAACAAGGTTGTTATGTTAGCCGCAAAAAGCGCGGCTAGGACTGGCATTACGCTGGCGCTTCATACCAGCCTCATATAACGGCGTTAGATTTTTTGGTGCAAATATGACTATAAAAACAATTTTAACTATCACTTTGGTTGTGCTGTCTACGCAAGCTTTTTCTGAATCAGTGCAAAGAGAGTCAGTTAGTTGCCATAAGACAATTGATGACATTATTGTCGGGGAAGATGGAGATTTAAGACCTCCAGAGTCTAGTTTTGATCCTCAAGCTGATGAGCTATGTATAGGCGTTATGTATGCAAATGGAATAAAAACAGAGAGAGACTCTCATAAGGCGATTATTTGGTATAAAAAATCCTTTGCTAGAGGCTACGCACCAGCAGCATATAATATCGGATACCTATACCATTTTGGTAAAGGTATTCCGCTAGATTATCAAAAAGCTATATATTGGTATAAAAAAGCTGCCAAATATGATTTTGCAAGTGCATTGATGAATCTTGCTTCATTAGCGTATCACGGGCAGGGATCTGAAGAAAATAGTGAACAAGCGTTTAAATATTGGAATAGAGCTGCGAACTTAAATCATACAAAGGCACAGGCTTCATTAGGTTGGGCATATATGAACGGATATGGTACAGAAAAAGATAAGAAAAAGGCTGTTTTATGGCTTGTTAAATCAGCCTCTCGTGGCGATGAATTTGCGATCGAAACCCTAAAAGAGAATGGCCTTGATAGATTTGGAAATCCAATTAAATAAACCTAACAAGCCGCAGCAAACGTTCCCGTTGGTCACTGGGAACGCTAAAATGCTGCGCTTTTTTGTCGTCCCCTGTGCGGGGCGTTATATTAATAAGGAGTGAAAATGAAAAAATATATTAAAGAATGGTTTGGTATTGAGTCCGCTGCTGTAAGTGTTAGCTTCTCGAATATATTAACAATGAAAATTATAGTAAGCCTTATATTAATCGTTCTTTCGCCTGTATCCTTCACAAAAGAAATTAATATATCTGATACAGGCATATCTTTTGTTGCCCCAAATGAATTTCAGCAATTATCACAAGAAGCTATTAATATTAAATGGCCTCAAAAAAATGCGCCTAAGTGGGCTGTTGGCAATGAATCGACATCAACTACAATTGCATATGACCTAAAACAAATTGATGTTTCGTCGATTCCACTCCCCGAGCTTATGGTTTCTTTTAAGACAACCTTTGATCGTATTGTTCCAGGAATCCAGTGGAAAAAGAGAGAGATTATTGAGCTATCTGGTAAAAGCTGGGGGTATCTTGAGATGACATCAAGTCTTATTGATTCAAACATACATAATATTATGTTGGTTACTAGTTATGGCAAAGAGGCACTTATATTCAATTTCAACTCTACCAAGGAAGATTTTCCAAAGTACGAATTAGAACTTAGACAAAGTATGAAAACTATTCAGTTACCAAACAATATTTTCGAACCTGTTGATACCAATAAGTTAGTGTTAGTGGAAGAGAATCGCACAAATATTGAAAAGGGAGGTGTTTTGTATAATTTAGATAGCTATATAATGCCGTTTCAACAACCATATTACATAACAGTAAAAAGAGGAGATAATAAAAAGCTTTCTCTTGAAAGCGCAGAAAAAATAGCTGTGAAATATATTAAGCCAAGGGGGTGTACAGTTCCGCTTGTAAGGCGTCCAGATCTAGATAAAAGTAACGCAAATCACACACAATGGCTAATTGGTGTGTCATGCTAAAGTAATTAAAATATAACAAATGTGTCATGTTCGCTGCTATCACAGCTCGGACTGTCATTACGCTGACGCTCCAGCCACCCCATACACAGGCGTTATATTTTAAGGAAAAGTTATGATTTTAATTAGATTGATGGTTGTTTTATTTTTGGTTTCACTTTTTTTTGGGTGTGCTAATAAGAGTGTCTCTGTATCGAAAAAAAAGAAAGGTAAGGGTGTTAATTCCGACAATATAATAGTTTCTGAAATAAAACCCTCTCTCCTAGCGATAAAAATTTTAAAAGAATACAAAGGTGATATTCTCACGCCTGATAATTTTAAGCGTCTTAATTTGTTAAATAATCCGATAGGGTGGAGCTTCAAGCTGGCAGTTGAAGGTGATAACAATTTAAAATACAAGGTGTTTACACTAACCTCAATTGAAAATGAAGAATATTTTTTTGATTATGGTAGTTTTGATGGCGATAAAAATTCAGCAATTGCAAAGTATAAATGGTCTAAGGGGTATATGTATTATTTGAAAAAAAATATAGTACCTATGAAGTATACAATTCGAGGTGAGGAGAAATGTAAGTTTCAGCTAGGTAAATGCTCATTTAAAAACTATAAAAACAGAACTGTTTATGTTTATACCGAATTTAGAGAAGGTATGTGGATTCGTAATATGCCATCTACAGGGGCAAGCAGAAAACTTTATATAGATATTTATGACTCGAAAGGGTTTCCAATATATCATACGTTTAAAAGCCTAAGGACCGGAGGAAGCTATGAACTTCGTAGAATTGAAAAAATATAACAAGTGGCCAAGCTGACCTCCACCGCGTCGCTCGTTTTGTGCTTTTCCGCTACGCTAGCACAAAACAATCAACTCCGTTTCCGCAGCTTAGCCGAGCGTCATATGTCCCAAGCATTTAGGAAGTAAATGAAATTTAATCACCTAGGTATACCGACTAAAAATGCATTTGAAGGAGAAATAGATCTTCCTCATTTAAAAATGACGGTATCGGACCATGAAAACAATCCTTATGGTATTCAATGGCAACGTTACTGGGGCGATGCACCGTATCCGGAGCTTGTAAAAACTGTGCCACATGTTGCTTTTGTGGTAGATGATTTGAAAAAAGCGATAGAGGGTAAAAATGTAATTATTCAGCCTAATTCGCCGAGCGAAGGATTAATGGTAGCATTTATAGAAGAAAATGGTGCTCCAGTAGAACTAATGCAATATGAAAATAAAAACATATAACAAGGCGCAGCAATTGCTCCCATTGGTCGCTGGGACGTCCAAAACGCTGCGCTAAAATAATCGGGGCCAGATAAGCATTTAAGGTATCGATATATTTTAAAGTCTAGCCATTACTGTTGGTCTTTTTTATGTCTGCTAACAAATGTGCGCAATAAGACCGGTTAAGGGGTGCTGTGGTTTCCAGCAAAGTGGGTAATCTGGTGCAGTGCTAGCCAACTAGATTGCATAACAAAAATAGATCTGTATAATCGCGACACTTACTTAATTTTAACTTTAGGCGTTTTTGTGCGACATAATTTACTCACATTATCACTTAACAATATTCCCTCGGCGATAAGTCAGGGGAAAGAGTTTTGTGTGACATAAAAATCTGCTAAATCATATTTGGCGGGTGAATACCTTCCAAGAGTGTAAAATATTAAAGCCCGGAAGGTAACTCTTTCGGGTTTTTTTATGCTCGTTAATAAAACACAAATTATTACAAGGATCTTTTAGATTATAAAATTATAAATGATAGAAATAATTAACCGGAATAGAGCTTTTTCTTATGAAATTATTGCTCTCATGTAGCCCTTTGAATTTTATTTTGCAAAATGTTGCGGAAGGCTTTATCTCGATTTGGTTTTTTGTTTGCCATATAACTTATTGATATATAGGCAAAAAATATGAAAATTTACAGGCTTGCAGATAAAATATTTTCGGGTAATCTGTGCGACAACTTAAAGCAGCAACAAACACTTTAATTAATTTTTGGAACGACAATGACTTTTAACTTACATCACATTTTATGCAAAGGCATAACGCAGGCGGCCTTACTCGGGCTGTATCAAGCGTTATGGGCGGCAAAGCTGTCGATGTTAGTTGGCGCAGTTAAACCCAGTAATAACTTATCGAGCCAACTACGGAATGATGAGACAAATATGAATAGTTAGTCACTCTATTGCTAGGGTGGCTATGGCCACCCGGACAATGTGTTATTGAACCCGGAAGCCAAAAAACTTTCGGGTTTTTTTATGCCTGAATTTTGTGCGATACCCACATAAACGGTATCAGTTATTTAACAATTTGCGGCCATTTTATTTAACGGCATATAGCTCAATGGCAGAGCGTACTCCTGATAAGGGTAAGGTTTTTGGTTCGATTCCAATTATGCCGACCAAGGTTCCTATAGTCTAGCGGTAGGACGCAGGACTTTCAATTCTGTAGCACGAGTTCGAATCTCGTTAGGAACACCAATATGTGTCAGTGGCAGAGTGGCAATGCGCTGGTCTCCAAAACCAGTTGACGAGGGTTCGATTCCTTCCTGGCACGCCAAGTTTTAGGAGAAAGAAATGAAACAAAAACGACATTTATATCGCAATCGGCATTTAGCGATAAAGGGAAACCCTCTCTTTGGTTTGCGGGTTTGTAGAGCCAAAAAAGGTAAGGGTAGTTACGATCGACAGATTAGTAAAAAATTAAAAGAGGCATTTTGAAAAGTGATTAGCTTAGTCAATTTTCAAAATGCTTTTTAAAGCGCAGTGGTAGCTCCAATTAACGGTTAGCTCTTGTTTGAATAGCTGGAGCGCGTAGCCCACTGCACCAATTTTATTCCAGTGTGAAGCAGAGTGGTAATGCGCTTGACTGTTAATCAAGAGTTCGTTGGTTCGATCCCAACCACTGGAGCCAATTAACACAGGTAGGCGAAAGAGCTTAGCGACTTTATCTACCTAACTTTAGGCCAATAGCATATTGGTAAATGCATCGGCCTCATAAGCCGACGACCCTAGTTCGATTCTAGGTTGGCCTACCATTTTTAAATGATGCGTTGTTTGAGGCAAATAGTTTTTGCTGACAAATATTACAAAAGAAATTTCGTTGATTTTAGCGCAGCGTAATCAACAAGATTGGAAGTGTGGCTGAGTGGTAAGGCAGCAGATTGCTAATCTGTACAGCGATGGAAATTGCTGCATGAGTTCGAATCTCATCGCTTCCGCCAAGTTTTTTAAAGGAAGGTACGGCTATTGGAAGATAACCGGTTTGAACGCCGGCGAGTTGTAGAAATACGGCCCTTTACCTTCTTCCATTTTATTGATGCTCCGGTGATGCAATTGGAAGACATGGGAGACTTAAAATCTCTTTGTTGCGAGTTCGAGTCTCGCTCGGAGTACCACTATTTTGCCCCGCTAGCCCAATTGGCAGAGGCGCTTGGCTTAGATCCAAGAGGTTCCCAGTTCGACTCTGGGGTGGGGCACCAATAGTTCGTGAGGTAGTTCAATGGGCAGAATGCGATTTTCATAAAATCGGCGATAGTGGTTCGAGTCCACTCCTCACGACCAATTTATAGCAGTGTGGTGTAACGGCAACACACCGGTCTTTGACACCGGTATTTTAGGTTCGAATCCTGGCACTGCTGCCACTATTAATAACAGGGTTTATGCAGGTATTGCAGTGATGATAGGCGTAGCTGCAAATACCTTATACATGGGTTTGACAAGTTTGTAGGAACAAACTTGGGATGTGCAAGGCACAGGTCATGGAGACTATGCACAGGGATGTGTATACCAATTTGGCCTCGCTCTACAATTTTTTTGGGGCGATATTTTGCAAGTACTGTATGACGAGTTCGATTCTCGTTCTCTCCACCAATTTATAGGTTCATTAGATAGCTTGGATTAATGCACTCGGTTGTCAGCCGAGAGATCATCGGTTCAAATCCGGTATGAACCGCCAATATTTTCTGGGTATAGCGCAGTCTGGTTAGCGTGTTGGGTTTGGAACCCAAAGGTCGCAGGTTCGAATCCTGCTACCCAGACCAATTTTTAGCGGTGTTGACAGATTTTTGCTCCTGCAAAATCTGCATTCTACACATTCGTGTCTCTCACCGAATGGTTAGGTACCTGCCCTCCAAGCAGAGTAAGTGGGTTCGACAAAATGTCTGGAGCTTTTTGAACTGCATTGCACCTGAAAGGCTAAGTACAGGACGTACTTAGGTTATTCCCACACACCGCTCCACTCAACTGGAGGTTGGCTTAGTGGCTGAGCACCGGACTTTTAATCCGGCTAGATGGGTTCGATCCCCATACCTCCAACCATTTTGCGGCTGTGCAACTGCCTTGTAAACAGTAGAGGTTGGTTCGATTCCGGCATTGAGCTCCATATTTAGGCTCGGTTAGTTCAATGGATTAAGAATACTCGCCTACGAAGCGAGAGATACAGGTTCGAATCCTGTACTGAGTGCCATTTTAAACAGCAATGGTGATTGTGGCAGAGAGGTTATGTCCCTGATTGTGAATCAGGATTACGCTGGTTCGAGTCCAGTCAATCACCCCAAATAAATAGCTAAATCACAGGAGGATCTATGCGATTAGCGTTAACAAAAAACTACAACCGAAGTGCAGATATTTTCTGTGATGAGGCGCGCCTTGCTAAACAGAAGCTACAACGTGTCGTCATCACACAAATGTCTATCGATCACTACTTAAATGGCCGCGAAAGTGGGTACCAATTTTTACTCTGGGCGATCCGTAAATCTTTGATGCCTACTCATGTGGTTTTGACAGAAACAAATACTGAGCGACGTAATGCTATGGGCTTGTTGTTAAAGCATGATGGATATCAATCGCCCGATGGTATGAATTTTATGAAGCAGTATTAAGGAACCTCTGATTGTGTCTCTATAGCTCAATGGGATAGAGCGTCTGCCTTCTACGCGGATGGCTGCAAGTTCGAGCCTTGCTGGAGGCGCCAAATAAATAGGATAAGAAAATGAACAAGGTATTGCGACTAAACGCCGCAGGTATGCCGTCCAGTTGGATTACGTTTGAAGATGCAGCGGTGCTTTATTGTAAAGATCAGGTCCTATGGGAAATGGGTGATAAGTCTTTACAAATGCGAGGCGGCTTAAACCGTACTGGGGTACGCTCAATATTGGATATGGCTCCGGTTATTGCGACTGTAGGCACGGGTAAGGTCGTGTCGTTAAATTCATTTAATAATGCGATGTTGTTTCGTCGAGACAATTACCATTGCCTATACTGCGGAGGACAGTTTGTTCATAGTCAGCTCACGCGTGATCATGTACATCCTCAAGGGCAAGGTGGTAGTAATAAATGGACCAATCTAGTCGCTGCGTGTAAGCGTTGTAATCATGCAAAAGGCAACCGAACACCAGAGCAAGCAGCGATGCCGCTGTTAGCGATACCATTCGCGCCCAATCCGTTTGAGGCTATGTATTTGTCTCAGCACAAAATTTTGGGCGATCAAATGGCGTATTTAAAACAGAAGTTTTCTGGTCGAAGAAATTGGATGGTGGCTTAATGTGGTGAGGGAGTGGTTAGTAAGTGAAGCTGCTATGGCTGTCTATTACCAAACCAGTTTAGAATCTTCCTTCGAAATTCTGAACCCGAAGATTCGGGTTCAGAAGAATTGACAAGTTACTCAACCATACAAAATGCATTTAGCTTGTTGCCATCTAGGTCACGAAAATAACCTGCATAAAAACCTGTGTCTTTCCCTTCCGGGCGAAAACCAGGTTTTCCTTCATCGGTCCCACCCAGTTCAAGTGCCTTGTTGTAAAATGCATCAACTTTCTCAGGCGATTCCATAAACAAAGCAACCATTACACCATTACCTACTGTCGCAGCTTCTTTGTTAAAAGGGGCTGCAACTGCTACTGAGGGTGCATCGGGTGCAGGCGCCCAGGCAACAAAATAATTTTCTTCTTCCATAAAACGACCAATGCCGATAGACCCAAACAACGCATCATAATACGCGGTAGCTCTTGGTAAATCGTTAGTTCCCAATGTTACATATCCAATCATAAGTTTTCTCCTAAGTAAGTATTTAAACTAATAGACACCTTAACAAAGCCCTACTGACAGCATGGTGTCAGTAGGGCTTTGTTAAGGTATAATTTCAATAATTTGTTTTGATGGCACTGTATGAGACGAGCTGACAGACTTATTAAAATAACACACTTTCTTCGGCAAAGACGGCGGCCAGTTACCGCTAAACAAATAGCTGAAGCGTTTGATATATGCACTCGCACCGTTTATCGCGATATCCAGTGTTTAATGGATTCTAACGTGCCCATCACGGGAGAGGCTGGTGTAGGGTACCTGATTGATAAACAATATTACCTGCCCCCTATTACCTTTGATGCCGACGAACTAGAAGCGATTGGACTGGGAATCAGTATGGTTCGTCAGTGGACGGACAATAAGTTTGCAAGCAAAGCGGAAAGTGCCTTCGAAAAAATTCAAGCAGTACTACCCTCACGCCTTCAGGGAGAGTTACAGCAAATTACCACCTATGCGATACCCACTCGACCCCCGCTGCCGTGGACTGTCAGTTTTTCACAATTGCGAGAATGTATTCGCACGCGTCGGATAATACGCATTATGTATACCGATGAAGCTAAACAAAACACTACTCGTACATTGCGTCCTCTAGCATTATTCTTTTTCAGCCCGGTCTGGTTATTAGCCAGCTGGTGTGAAAAGCGTGATGACTTTCGGAACTTTCGACTCGATCGAATACAGAGCCTGACATTATGCGAAGAAGTTTTTGACGATGAAAAAAATAAAAACCTGACTGCGTATATGGAAAAATACGGAGATTGTGATACCTAAAAACCAAGGAGTCAGAGACGTTAATTTTAAAGCCTAGCTATTTTGCTAGGTTTTTTATGTCAGGCGTTTCAGGTGCACCTTATAGTTTGTGATTAAGATCAATACTCGACAAACTTATTACGGCTGAAACAAAATAGAGGTATCGTCTAAATTAGTGGGCCTTACTACGCGCGAAAACTCCTGACCATTGCGTAATCTTATAACCGTAGGCCATAACTTTACCGCAAATTGCCTACCTAAACGTTTACCTTTACCGTCGTAGATTTTTATGTGGCGCATATCGGGATGTGACGCCAAGGCCTTATTAATAAATGGTGCAGCGCTTTGGCAATGGCCACACCAAGGTGCACCAAACTCTATAATAATATCGCCACTTAATGCGGTAATGTCATGGATAGAGAGTGCGCTGTCGGAATATTCTACTGTCATCATTCTTGCCTTTTTTCTGGGGTTAATCATCTATCGAATGGCATTATCATAAAACTAATAATTTACACGCAATTGATGTGGTCGAGCCTCTATTTTTCTGTATTTGTATCAAGGTAGGCCGTCACTAATTCTCCTAATTTTTTGAGCGCTGCAATACGTTCATCGCTCCAGTGATGAGAAAAACTAATACGTAAAAAATTTTGATAGCGACTTTGGCTGCTAAAAAGTGCACCGGGAGTCAGTATGATTCCCTCTTTACGAGCTTTGGCATAAAGACCAATTGTATCTACGTTGCTGGGTAGTTCTAACCATAAACATAAGCCGCCTAATGGCTCGCTACAACTGACTGCCATGGGTAGGTGTTCGTTGATTAAAACTTGTAGTTGTACGCGTTGTTGCTGTAGTCGTTCTCGCAGTGAACGTAGGTGACGGTTTAAACCACCCGAGGATAGAAACTCACTTAAGCCCAGTTGTTGAGTTTGGCTGCTAGCGAGTGAGGTTACTAATTTAAGCCGCTGTATTTTGGCACGGTAAGCACCGGGTGCAATCCAACCAATACGTAAATCACGCGATAAACATTTAGAAAAAGAAGAGCATAAAATGACGGTTCCCATGTCTGTGTTACGGCTTTCTTTGTTTTCCACTGCTTGAGTTTTATTGTCTCCAGTTTCGAATAATTCCTGCTCGAATGAATACAAACTACGTGGGCGACTACTTTGTACACCAAAGGCTAATTCGCCATAAATATCATCTTCGATAATAGGAATTTTTCGCGCTACAGTTAATTCTAAAATCCGACGCTTGTGTGCATCGGGCATTAAGCTACCCGTCGGTGTTGCAAAAGTAGGGGTAAGAATGAGCGCCTTAATATCCCAGTGCTCCAACGCCAATGCTAATGCTTCGGGGCTAATACCCGTATTGGCATCGCTCGATAACTCTAAAGCTTTTAGGTCTAAGGTTTCGAGTAGTTGTAAGGCACCGTAAAAACCAGGGGATTCTAGTGCGACTAAATCACCCGGTGAGGTCGTTGCCATCAATGCTAATAATAGTGAATGTTGACAGCCCGAAGTGATAAGCAGGTCATCGGCACTAACGCGAGCGCCACTCAATGCCATACGCTGTGCTAGTTGTTGGCGTAGAGAGAGTAGCCCCGCAGGATTATCGTAATAGAGTTGTTCTTGATAGCTTTGTCGGCGCAGAGCACGCGCTAAGCAGCGTCTAAGTTCAAGGTTTTCAGGCTCTTTTTGCTTTCTGTCGCTATGGGACTCACTGGATAAAAGATCAAATGCAGCGCCTTGCTGCATAATATCCACCAATACTTGGTCTGAGGATACCGGTGTGGGTGTCAAGGATGGTTGGCTTACATCTGGGGCCTTAAGTTTTATGGTGTTTAGCAATTGATAACACACAAAAAATCCAGAGCGCGGTCGGGCCTCAATTAGGCCATCGGCTTCCAAACGGTCGTAAGCACTCAATACCGTTGATTTTGATAAGCCTGTGATTTCGCACAAACTGCGTACCGATGGCATACGTGCGCCTTCAGCCAATTGTCCTGATTCTATTTGCTCACGCAGCTCAAAGGATAACTTTTGGTAGGCATAATATTTATTCGATGGATCATTGATAGTAATAGCACACCTCTGCTAGCCAGCCTGTGGCTAGATAATGATATGTAAAAACCCAAGGGCACAAACTTATATAATTTAAAATAAAGGGTACAGATAAGCAATAAGTACCCCGTACAGAGCGATTATAAGTCAATCTGTGCATATTTATATAATTTTTATTGTCTCTGTACCCTTTTTGGGTAAAACCTTAATCTTCTCATACGCTAATAACCCGCGATTGTTTGTAAATAATAAAGCAAGCAAATAGCTGGGTATGAGGAAATAGTATGTCGAATTTATCACCCATCAATAAAATTCCGCTAAAGCAGCTACCCGACAAGAAAATACCAAAAGTATTCCAGCCTAAAAATAGCTCATCAAAAGTTTATACCCGACGTATTCATGGGTTTTATCAGCGTTTACGCCGACGAGTCAGTGCACCTTTATTATTGGCATTTTTTGTACTGCCATGGATAAGCATTGATCAACGTCCAGCTATTTTTTTAGACATTGCTGCACGAAAGTTTCATATATTTTGGCTGACATTTTGGCCACAGGATGGGTTATTACTCGCATGGCTACTGATCATTTCTGCATTTTTATTATTTGCCGTTACTGTATGGGTTGGTAGGGTTTGGTGCGGTTTTAGTTGCCCTCAAACTATCTGGACACAAATGTTTATTTGGATAGAAGATAAATGTGAAGGCGATCGTCAAAGTAGGATGAAGCTCGATGCTAAAGCTTGGGATGCGAACAAAGCCCTCAGGAAAACGAGTAAACACATTTTATGGTGGCTACTTGCTTTTTTTACTAGCGCAACTTTTGTTGGTTATTTTTATGATATTCGTGAGCTTATTAGTGACATTTTTTTAATTGAAGTAACCTCCGATGCAGTTTTTTGGACCGGTTTTTTTACACTGGCTACTTACATTAATGCGGGGTGGATGCGCGAACAAGTTTGTAAACATATGTGCCCTTACGCGCGTTTTCAATCGGTCATGTACGATAAAGGTACTAAAGTGGTTAGCTATGATGCCAACCGTGGCGATTCATTTGTCGATGCGGTGAGCGGTATAAGCCTCAATAAAAACATACCGCAGAATAACAATTCGGTATCTATAAAACGATTACCGCGTAGCGCTGCACTCGATCATAATGCTGCAGGCTTAGGTGACTGTATTGATTGTAGCTGGTGTGTACAAGTGTGTCCTGTCGACATTGATATTAGGGGCGGTTTGCAAGCCGACTGCATCAACTGTGGGCTTTGCGTAGATGCTTGCGATAGCATTATGGATAAAATCAATTATCCGCGAGGGCTTATTCGTTTTGCATCAGAGACGGAGCTAGAAAACAAAAAAAGCTCCGATAATAAAATACGATTACCAAGCCCGCGGTTTATCGGTTATAGCCTAGTGCTGCTCATCATTACTGGCTTGTTCGTTACTCAGCTTATCAGTCGTACACCATTAGAAGCCGGGATTGCTCGCGATAGAGGTGTGAATTTATATCGCGAACGTGGAGAAAATATCGAAAACGTCTACCTTTTACGCCTGGGTAACATGAGTCGTAAAGCACAAAATTATCAGGTATCGGTCCTCCCCCCTTACTACCTTAAAGGACGCCGAGAAATATTTTTAGAAGAGGGCGAAATATTTAGCCTACCTCTACGAGTTGCTATTAATAAAGCCGAGGTCCGGCAGGCAAAGCAAACAATTACTTTTCGAATAGCCTCTCTCTCGGATAGCAGTATTGCTGTAGATAAAACATCGAGTTTTATTTCTCCATCTTCATTATTAAAAAATAGAAATCAATAAAGCTGATTAGCTAAAGAGGCATTTCATGTATATATATAATGATATCGACAAACAGTTATTACACGAACGTATAGCGCAGTTTCGAGACCAAACTCAGCGCTTTTTAAAGGGCGATTTAGCCGATGACGCTTTTTTACCTTTACGCTTACAAAACGGTTTATATATTCAACGACATGCGCCTATGTTACGTGTGGCTGTGCCTTATGGAATGTTATCAAGCTCGCAGTTACGTAAGTTGGCATCTATTAGTCGCGACTACGACAAGGGTTATTGTCATATAACGACTCGCCAAAATATTCAGTTTAATTGGCCAAAGCTAGAGACGATTCCTGAATTACTAAAGGAGTTGTCCGAGGTTGAAATGCATACTATACAGACCAGTGGAAACTGTATTCGCAATGTGACTTCGGATGCGTTAGCAGGTGTTGCTGGTGATGAAGCCATCGACCCTAGACCTTACGCCGAGTTAGTCAGAGAGTGGTCGACGCTACATCCAGAGTTTGCATTTTTACCGCGTAAATTCAAAATTGCTATTAGTGGCTCTACACAAGATAGAGCATCGATACAGTTTCATGATATAGGCTTGCAACTCGTATTATCAGACAAGGGGCGAGGTTTTCGTGTCTTTGTCGGTGGTGGCTTAGGCCGCACGCCCATAAAGGCATCGTTACTGCGAGAATTTTTACCAGAAGAAGACCTTCTGTCTTATCTCTCTGCAATTTTAAGAACCTATAATCAGTTAGGTCGCCGTGACAACAAGTATAAAGCCCGCATTAAAATTTTAGTGCGTGCTTTAGGGATAGATACTTTTACTCAAAAAGTTGAGGAGCAATGGCTCCGTGTTAAAGCGCATTACCCCGTACTTGATCAGAAAACCGTTGAGCTAATGCAACAGTTTTTTTCGTCTCCTAGCTACAAAAAATTTGAACTTGAAGATGCTGAACTCACATTAAAAAATTTAAGCAATAATTTATTAGAGCATAGCCAGCGCGCATTTAAAAATTGGCTGATGCGTAATACGGGTGAGCACAAGATTCCGGGGTACCGTACGGTGACACTTTCGCTAAAGCCAACCGGTGTACCTGCCGGAGATGTTACCGACCGACAGTTAGATGTAATAGCTGATTTAGCCGACCGTTATTCCTTTGGTGAAGTTCGTACAACCCAACAACAAAATATAGTTTTAGCGGATGTTGCTGTTAACGACCTATTAGAGCTTTGGTTATCTGCTAAGCAATATGGTTTTACTAGCGCCAATGTTGGCACATTAACCGATATTACTTGCTGCCCCGGCGGCGATTTTTGTGCCTTAGCAAATGCTAAATCGATTCCGGTAGCCGAGGCTATTCAGCGTCGCTTTGACGATATGGATTATGTGTATGACCTAGGTGACTTAGCGTTAAAAATTTCGGGCTGCATGAATGGTTGCGCCCATCATAGTATTAGCCACATTGGCATTTTAGGTGTCGATAAAAAGGGCGAAGAGTTTTACCAAATAATGCTCGGTGGCTCAGCAGGTGATATTGCAACCGCATCAGTCGGTAAAGTAGTGGGGCCTTCTTTTTCTGCTTCGGATATTCCCGATGCGCTCGATACGATTTTACAAGTATACGTGGATAGGCGCCTTGAGAATGAATCCTTTATTCATGTGGTTAACCGCCTTGGTTTAGACGTTTTTAAAGCTGCACTTTATCCCCAAAAGGCATCTTCTAACAATAATAGAAAAGCGGCGAAGCTACATTAATCAGTTTTTGGAGTGAGCAATGAGTGATATTAATAGTACCGTCGGTTCATCGACTAAATTTTTGGTTAAACATTCGACGGTATGCGATGACCCATGGGCAAATACTAAGGCGGTAAAAAATAGTCGCTATCAGTTAGTGACTATTGATCAATGGTTAGCATCTAAAGACTATTACTCAAGTAACGATTTAGTCTTAGGTATCCACTTGCTAGGGGAATACTATATTGATGATATCGATATACTCGATCATTTAGAGGTTTTTAGCCTTATTGAAGTTGAGTTTGCATCCTTTACCGATGGTCGAGGCTTTAGCTTGGCAACGCAACTACGCCAATATGGCTTTAAAGGAGAGTTGCGGGCAACAGGAGATTTTCTGTTAGATCAATTAAATTATCTACAGCGCTGTGGCTTTGATGCCTTTGAATTTGATGCTCAGGCAGACATTACAGTTATACAGGAAGCATTAGCCGCATTTAGCCATAGTTATCAGTCGGGTTAGTGCTTATTTAATTTTCAGCTACATTTTTTAAAATACGGGAGAATACTGTGACTAATCATTTTGATGTAATCATTATCGGAGGAGGCAATGCAGGTTTTGGGGTCTCAGCAGTTGCATCTGAGGCGAATAAATCCATTGCGTTTATCGAGGAGTGGGATTTTGGCGGAACTTGCCCAAACCGTGGCTGCACGCCTAAAAAAGTACTAGTGGCAGCAGGGCATGCTCTGCACGAGATCGAGGTGGCATCGGAGCATGGTATTACCGTGGGTGAGCCGAGGCTCGATTGGGGTAAATTAATCCAGCGCTCTCAAGATATGATTGGTTTTATTCCGGGTGCTATGCAAGGGGTTGCCGAAAAACGCGGTACAGTATTTAAAGGTAGCGCTAAATTTACCGGTAAAAACAGTATCGAGATTAACGGTACTGAGATTACTGGCGATAATATAGTCATCGCAACCGGCTCTATAACACGTCCTTTATCTATACCGGGGTCGGAGTTAATGATTACCTCAAACGAGGTCTTGCTAGAGACCGAGCAACCCAAGGAGGTCGTTTTTATTGGGGGAGGTGTTATCGCTATGGAATTTAGCCATGTCTATGCAAGGGCAGGCACTACCGTCACTATTCTAGAGGCTATGCCACAGTTATTACCGCGCATAGATGCCGATGCAGTCGCAGCGATTGCAGGCGAGAGTGAACGTATTGGTATTAATCTTAAAACAGGCGTTACTGTTAATGCAGTGGTTAAAGATGGCGATCAATGTATCGTGCGCTACCAACATGAAGGTAAAGACCATGAGATTAGCGCAGATAGAGTGATTAATGGTACTGGGCGCATTGCCAATGTTGCCAGCTTAAATCTAGCTGCGGCCGATGTTAAACACGACGGTATACGCATCGACACTAACGAATATTTGCAATCTGTTAGTAACCCTCATATTTGGGTCGCAGGCGATGCACTGGTTACATCGGCGCAGTTATCGCCGCTAGCAACCTACGAAGGACGTATTGTGGGTAACAATATTGTTAACGGCCCTAAGCAAATACCAGATTACAGCGTCGTACCCAATGCTGTTTACACAGTGCCGGCGCTTGCTAGTGTTGGGCTTAGCGAGGCTGAGGCCAAAAACCAAGGGTTTGATGTAGAAGTGACACAGTCGGATATGACAACGTGGTTTTCGGGTAAAAGCTATGCAGAAACCGTTGCATGGTCAAAAATACTTATCGATAAAGCAACGGATAAAATTGTGGGTGCGCATATTGTTGGCCATAGCGGCGAAGAGCTCATTCATATTTTTGCGCTTGCGATGAAATTTAACATTACTGCCAGTCAGCTGAAGGAAAGCCCCTTTGCGTTTCCAACCTTTTCATCGGATGTGAAGAATTTATTTTAGTCATACTAAAAATATTTAACTTCAAGGGAGTTGAGGGATGCCAAGGAAGGCAAGGCCTGAGACTATTATTTGTGTTGTTTGTGACAGAGTTATTTGACCATTATTTTTTATGCTATATAACTAGCTGAAAAGTTTGGAAAAGCAGAAGAATAGATGCAAATATTTACCCTAGATAGTGAAATAGAACCAAAAAATGTTGAAGGGCAACTAATAAAAGTGCATAAGCATGAGATTGTTAAAGGGGCTTATACCTATGAATTTAAGTCAAAAAAGAAAAAATTATTTATAACTGCATTTGGTGGAAAACTACAGGAAGTGACTTACGATTGCAGCGGTTTCTTTCCTTGGTCCAAGTCTGGAAATAGAAAAAAATTGCTGGAATATTACGACACTGATAAAAACTGGATTGAGCTGTTTAATAATAGAGCTGGCTGTATGCTCCAAAACTCAGAAGAGACGCAATATGCGACATGGGAGCGCAAATCTAGCAATATCTCATTTGGCGTTATGCTTTTTCGC
Source organism: uncultured Pseudomonadales bacterium (assembly GCA_947488935.1). Lineage (GTDB taxonomy): Bacteria > Pseudomonadota > Gammaproteobacteria > Pseudomonadales > Cellvibrionaceae > CANLBN01. The sequence continues at coordinate 413,702 of CANLBN010000001.1, read as the reverse complement.
GAAGAAATGCAGCGAGCCGTGAACTGATAACCTATTAAAGAGGACGCAACTATTTAATGGAAGCCCAAGCTTATAAGTTTGGGCTTTTTTGTTTTAGGTTGTTGTTTTAAGGTCGCATCATCTACTATGTAGTCATTAGCTCAGCAGTCGCTGGCGCTTTATTAGCTTTGTTAGCAACTCTGGCAGTGGCTTTTACTCACCTATACGTCAAATAACGTACCTCCCTAGAGCTTTAGGCCCATACCGTAAATACGCCATCTCATTGATAATAAAATCGTGCTCTACTTATAAGGCCGCTGTGCCAAGTAGTTGCTTCTTATTCATATAATCAATGGGATACTAATAATGAAAAAACTCGTAGCCGCATGTGCGCTTTCTCTCATGGCTTCTGTCACGATGGCAGCAGACACTATTAAGGTTGGTGTGCTTCACTCGCTTTCTGGCACCATGGCAATCAGTGAAACAACACTAAAAGACACCGTATTAATGATGATCGAAGATCAAAATGCAAAGGGTGGTTTATTGGGTAAAAAATTAGAGCCTGTTGTTGTCGACCCTGCTTCTAATTGGCCATTATTTGCTGAAAAAGCCCGTGAATTACTCGTTAAAGAAAAGGTAGACGTTATTTTTGGTGCTTGGACATCAGTATCACGTAAATCTGTACTACCTGTTATCGAAGAGCTTAACGGCTTGATGTTCTACCCAGTGCAATACGAAGGCGAAGAGTCTTCTAAAAACATCTTCTACACCGGTGCTGCGCCCAACCAACAAGCTATTCCAGCGGTAGACTACCTAGCAGATGAGCTTGAAGTTAAGCGTTGGGTACTTGCTGGTACTGACTATGTTTACCCTCGTACCACGAACAAAATCTTAGAAGCTTACCTAAAATCAAAAGGTGTTGCGAGCGAAGATATCATGATCAACTACACACCATTTGGTCATTCAGATTGGCAGGGTATTGTTTCTTCTATCAAAAAATTTGGTGGTGCGGGTAAAAAGACCGCTGTTGTATCAACCATTAATGGTGATGCGAACGTTCCATTTTATAAAGAGCTAGGTAACCAAGGCGTATCGGCAGAAGATATTCCTGTTGTTGCTTTCTCTGTAGGCGAAGAAGAGTTATCAGGTTTTGACACTAAGCCTCTTGTTGGTCATCTTGCCGCTTGGAACTACTTCCAAAGTGCTGAATCTGACGCCAATGATGAGTTTATTGAAAAGTGGAAAGCATTTATCAAAAATGATGACCGTGTAACTAATGACCCAATGGAAGCGACTTATATTGGTTTTAAAGCATGGACTAAAGCTGTTGAAAAAGCAGGCTCTACTGAAGTCGATAAAGTGCGCCCAGCAATGTACGGTATTAAAGTGCCTAACTTAACTGGGGGTGTTGCAGAAGTACTACCAAATCATCACTTTACTAAGCCTGTTCTCATTGGTGAGATTCAAGCAGATGGTCAGTTCGAAGTTGTTTCTTCAACGGAAGAAGTAGCGGGCGATGCTTGGACAGATCACTTAACAGAGAGTGCTAAGATCATTTCAGATTGGAAAGACCCTGCGGTAAATTGCGGTAACTACAATACTGAAACTAAAAAATGTTCTGGCCAAAACTTCTAAGCTAGGCCTCATCAGTAAAAAGCAGAGGTATAGCCTCTGCTTTTTACTTTCTCGATACCTGATTTTGTAAAAATTATCCATACTGGGTTAGTCTATGATTGATGTAATGCATCAAGAAAATAATAAAAAAATAATTAGTTTTCTACTGAGTTTATTTTTCGTTTTTTCTATCCTCTTCTTTACAAGTGCTGCACAATCTCAGCAGCCCGATGATGTTAGTTTTAACGAAGTTGCCAGTCAGCTAGCAGGCGCTAAATTAAAACAAGTTGCCGCTGTTGTAGACCAGTTGACACAATTCGATGATGAGCAATTACTGCCTCTATTAAAAGCAATGTTAGAGGGAAAGCTTTACTACGAAAAGAAATCAAAACGACTAGTCTTTGCCGAAATATTAGAAGATAAAACCATCAATGTAGATGGTGTGTTTGATGAAAACTCTATTGAAAATGTAAAGAAGAATACACTAAGAAAAGTAAAAACAAATAATAGGTTACGTTCTTCTATTAGAAGATCGGTAGCGCAAATAACACTATTTTCTGGTGGTATCGCTGTACGAAAAAAAGCAATTAAAAGCATGTTTGATGACCTCTCGAAAGAGAATGTCACGTTGTTGAATAAACTAAAAGAAACAGAGAAAAACAAAAAAGTAATCAATCTTATAAATACTGCTATTGCAATTGCAGACTTAAAAAGTAGTGATGTGAGTCTGCGTGTTCAAGCGTTAAAAAAATTAGAGGGTAATCTTGAGCCTGTCGTGCGTAATGAAGTTACCAAATTATTAGAAAAAGATAGCGACGGCAATTACAAAGAAGATGCTCTAGTCGTATCAACGGCGAGTAAAGTATTACAGAGTATCGAAGAAAATGTTAAGTTTTATGGCTATCTAGAGACATTGTTTTTTGGCTTAAGTCTGGGCTCAGTGTTATTACTTATTGCGGCGGGCTTAGCGATCACCTTTGGCGTTATGGGTGTGATTAATATGGCCCATGGCGAAATGATAATGCTCGGGGCCTACACGACCTACGTAATCCAACTACTGTTACCCAATAATTTGGCGCTATCCATTTTGCTTGCTATCCCTGCGGCATTTATTGTCTCGGCGAGTGTTGGTATTTTAATTGAGCGTGGCGTTATACAGTTCTTAAAAGGCAGGCCACTAGAGACACTGCTAGCGACCTTTGGTATTAGCCTTATTTTACAGCAGTGTGTGCGCAGTATTTTCTCTCCGCTTAATCGTCAAGTGGCCAGCCCTGAGTTTATGAGCGGTGCCCTAGAGATAAATCCTATTTTTTCTATTACCTATAACCGTTTATATATTTTAATTTTTGCGCTCGTTGTTTTCTTTTTACTGCAACTTATTTTACGCAAAACATCACTTGGCTTAAATGTACGCGCTGTATCGCAAAACCGCGATATGGCTAAGTGTATGGGTATTCGTACAGAGTGGGTTGATGCAATGACCTTTGGTTTGGGCTCAGGCATTGCAGGCCTTGCCGGTGTTGCTCTTAGCCAAATTACCAATGTTGGCCCTAATTTAGGGCAGGCCTATATTATTGACTCCTTTATGGTTGTCGTCTTTGGTGGTGTGGGTAATTTATGGGGCATGTTAGTGGGTGGTTTCTCGCTCGGTGTGCTCAATAAATTCTTAGAGCCCCAAACCGGTGCAGTGCTCGCTAATATTATTATTCTTGTGGGTATTATTTTGTTTATCCAAAAACGTCCTCGTGGTTTATTTCCACAAAAAGGGAGGGCTGCAGAATGAGTATGAATATGTTGCTACAACGAGAAAGTTTATTGTCCGACAGTGGTAGCCGTTGGTTTTTAAGTCTTCTTGCTATTGCTACAGCGGCTGTTTTTATCGGTAATGTTTTTATACCAGAAGGCTCTGCCTTACATGTTGATACCTATACGGTGACGCTGTTTGGTAAATATCTATGCTTAGCATTGCTCGCTTTATCCGTCGATGTTATTTGGGGCTATTGCGGTATTTTAAGCCTAGGGCACGGTGCATTTTTTGCACTCGGTGGCTATGGTATGGGCATGTATTTAATGCGCCAAATTGGTGACCGTGGTGTTTATGGCAACCCACTGTTACCCGACTTTATGGTATTTTTAGACTGGCAGGAACTACCTTGGTTTTGGCATGGCTTCGATCAATTTTGGTTCGCTATGATTATGGTGGCTTTGATTCCTGGGTTACTTGCTTTTGTGTTTGGCTGGCTAGCCTTTCGCTCTCGTGTCACCGGTGTGTACTTATCGATAATGACCCAAGCGTTAACTTACGCGCTATTACTATCTTTTTTCAGAAACGAAATGGGCTTTGGCGGCAATAATGGGCTAACGGATTTTAAAGATATTTTAGGGTTTGATTTACAAGCAGATAATACACGTATTAGCTTGTTTGTTATTTCGGCCGCAGTATTAGCCTTTGCTTATTTGCTCAGCCGATCAATATTTTTATCCAAGTTTGGTCGCGTAATTATTTCTATACGCGATGCCGAGGCACGCACACGGTTTTTAGGCTATAAAACCGAAAACTATAAAGTGTGGTTGTTTGTCTACTCGGCAATTCTGGCAGCTATTGCAGGTGCACTATACGTACCGCAAGTAGGCATTATTAATCCGGGTGAATTCGCACCGCTTAACTCTATCGAAGTTGTGGTATGGGTAGCAGTTGGTGGGCGTGGTACTTTATATGGCGCAATTTTGGGCGCAATACTGGTTAACTTTGCCAAAACACGTTTTACTGGAATTTTCCCCGAGGCTTGGTTATTCGCCTTAGGTGGTTTGTTTGTCTTTGTGACAATATTTTTACCTAAGGGTGTAGTTGGTTTTTTCAGTGAGCGTAAAAATAAAAAACAAAATAACAAAGCTGAAAATGTTGCGGAGGCGAACTCATGAGCGCATTAGACTCTCTGCGAGAAACCTGGCGGCGCGACCAAGTATGGCCAGCATTAATTGACGATAAAAAAGTTAACGTAGATAAAGATATTATTTTGTATATCGAAGACTTGAGCGTGAGCTTTGATGGTTTTAAAGCATTAAATAATTTAAATCTTTATGTTAATGATGGCGAGTTGCGTTGCGTGATCGGTGCCAATGGCGCAGGTAAAACAACCTTTATGGATGTTATTACGGGTAAAACACCCTGTGATTCAGGCAGCGCTTACTTTGGCCAAACGATTAATTTATTAGATAAAACGGAATCGGAAGTTGCCGAGCTTGGCATTGGTCGTAAATTTCAAAAGCCCACTATTTTTGAGGCGCTTGATGTCTACAGTAATTTAGAGCTGGCACTAAAGGCCAATAAATCGATCATCACAACATTATTCTCTACATTAAGTGGCGAGCAAAAAACGCGGATTGAAGAAGTACTAACGATCATTGGTTTAAAAGACCAATATCAGCTCTTAGCAGGCTCTTTGTCTCATGGGCAAAAACAATGGTTAGAGATAGGTATGTTACTGGTTGCTGATCCACGCTTACTATTAGTCGATGAGCCAGTCGCAGGTATGACAGCACAAGAGACAGAGCATACAGCAGAGTTGCTAACATCCCTTGCCGGTGAGAGAACAGTGGTCGTTGTTGAGCATGATATGGAGTTTGTCAGAAGTATAGCCAAGCATGTTACCGTATTAGATCAAGGTTCTGTATTGGCAGAGGGGTCGATGGATGAGATTCAAAATAACAGTGATGTAAGGCGCGTCTACTTAGGCGAAGAGTAAATATAACTATTGCGGTCATCAATACGGCGTTATAAATTTTATTAAAATGCTCACTTATTAGTATTAAGTTGCGCTTTTGCAAAAATTTATGCCTTGTCTTGATTTCCCTCATAACGTTATAAGTAGAAGTCATATTTTTACACATTAAAAGATATTAGTAATGATTAAATTTGAAAATGTAAACCAACTCTACGGTGGCTCCCAAATATTGTGGGACTTAAACTTAGATATAACGCCGGGTTCTTGCGTATGCTTGATGGGCAGAAACGGCGTGGGTAAAACCACGCTACTAAAATGCTTAATGGGCTTATTACCTATCGCGGATGGTACTATTAAGGTTGATGGAGAAGAGGTGCAGGGTAAAACAGCCGAGGCTAGACCTTATATGGGTGTGGGTTATGTGCCCCAAGGCCGCGATATCTTCCCACAACTCACCGTCGAAGAAAACCTGCGAGTCGGTTTGCCCTGTAGAAAAGATGGATCAAAGACAATCCCCGAAAAAATTTACGAGTTATTTCCTGTACTACACGATATGTTAGGGCGTCGTGGTGGTGATTTATCGGGTGGTCAGCAGCAGCAATTAGCCATTGGTCGGGCTTTAATTATTGAGCCAAAAATATTAATCTTAGATGAGCCCAATGAGGGGATTCAGCCCAATATCGTGCAACAAATTGGCAATGTTATTACACGTTTAAACGAAGAAGAAGGCATGACCGTTTTATTGGTCGAGCAGAAGCTAAACTTTGCACGTAAAGTGGGTAAAGAATTTCGCTTGATGGAAAAGGGCAGTATTGTTGCAACGGGTGATATGCCCGATTTATCCGATGAGCTTATTAAAAAGTACCTTGCTGTTTAATCATAATATAAAAATAAATATCAAGGTATGTATCAATTTCTGTATTATTAGCTTCTCTACTCTTTATGGTCAGCAATAAGAATGAAAAATGAAATGCCAGCACTGATGCCAATTGATTGCCACAAGAGTATTGAGGATATTAAGGGCATTAGCGATTCTAATTGGCATTGGCAGGCACATTTGGAGCTAGTACTTAGCTTGCGAGGTATACGTGGTACACGCTTATCACGTAATCGGCACAGCGGCCCTTTATATGTACAAAAGCCATTTTATCCTGAGGGTAAAGAGCTTGCGCATATTTATTTGTTACATCCGCCAGGTGGCCTTGTATCTGGCGACACTCTCACACTCGATATCACTTTAGAAGAAAAAGCCCAAGGCTTAGTAACAACGCCGGGTGCGACACGTATGTATCGAGCGCGTGAAAGCTCTCCGGTACAACGCCAATATACAACGTTAAACTTGCAAGAGGATGCGACCCTAGAGTGGTTTCCGATGGAGGCTATTGTTTATAATCAAGCACATGCCGAGCTAGAAACAAAAATTACATTACAGGATAACAGCACTGTTTTTGCTTGGGAGATTACCTGCTTTGGTTTGCCAGCAAGTGCCGAGAAGTTCGAGCAAGGTTTTTTTAAGCAGCGTTATATTGTTGAGCAAAATAATAAACCATTATTTATTGACAACCTAGTCGTTGATCAAAAAAATAACACTAAGCTATTTACGGCAAGTGCTGGAATGCAAAATAAAACTGTAAGTGGTTTTTTTATTTCTGGCCCCTGTAGCATTGAGCGTAAACAGAGAGAAGTATTAACAGAAGATTTACGTGAAATTTTAGCATCAAAAAGTCTCGAAAATTTAATCAGCGTTACTTGGGTTAACGATTTTTGTATTGTTCGCTACTTAGGCGACAGTGCCTTTCAGGCAAGAAAAGCATTTACGGCGCTTTGGCAACACCTAAGGCCAGAAGTAATACAGCGAAAAGCCTGTGAGCCGCGAATATGGTTAACTTAAAGATAAAGTTTTAATAAAAAATCATACATAAAGTAAAAGAAAATAAAGGTAAGAATAATGGACTTACTCCCGAGAGAAAAAGATAAATTACTCATAGTAACAGCCGCTTTATTGGCCGAGAGGCGCTTAAAGCGTGGCTTAAAACTCAATTACCCCGAAACAATAGCCTACCTTACACTAGAAATAATGGAAGGCGCCCGCGATGGTAAAACCGTTGCAGAACTAATGAGCTACGGCAAAGAAATTTTAACAGCCGACGATGTGATGGAAGGTGTTGCCGATTTAGTGCATGAGGTACAAGTTGAAGCGACATTCCCAGACGGTACTAAACTCGTTACCGTACACAACCCAATTAATTAAAGGAGGTGAATATGAGCAATGAATCTTCTGAAAAAAACTACACCCCCGGCGAGTTAATTGTTGATGAGGGATTTATCGAAATTAACCAAGGCCGCGAGACGCTAACAGTATCGGTTAAAAATAGTGGTGATCGCCCGATTCAAGTCGGCTCGCATTATCACTTTTACGAGACCAATACATTTTTAAGTTTTGATCGTGAAAAAACCAAAGGCTTTCGCTTGAATATTGCCTCGGGTACCGCAGTGCGCTTTGAGCCAGGGCAAGATCGCGAGGTAGAGTTAGTTGCCTTTGGTGGTGATCGCATTGTCTATGGTTTTCGTGGCGATGTAATGGGTAAATTAGATTCTGACGATAGTACAGGCGGGGGGCAGTAATATGACTAGAATGGATAAAACAGCCTACGCGCAAATGTTTGGCCCAACAACGGGCGATAGAGTGCGCCTTGGTAATACTGCACTCTTAATCGAGATTGAAAAAGACTACACACTTTACGGCGAAGAAGTAAAATTTGGCGGCGGTAAAGTTATTCGAGATGGAATGGGCCAAAGCCAGCGCGTTGCTGCTGAGGTCGTCGATGTTGTTATTACCAATGCAACGATTCTTGACCACTGGGGTATTGTTAAAGCCGATGTAGGTATTAAAGACGGCCGCATTGCCGCCATCGGTAAAGCGGGCAACCCAGATATCCAAAGCAACGTCACCATAGTGATTGGCCCCGGTACAGAGGTCATAGCTGGCGAGGGGCAAATACTGACGGCAGGCGGTGTCGACTCGCACATCCATTTTATTTGCCCACAACAAATCGAAGAAGCATTAATGTCTGGCGTAACTACTATGCTAGGCGGTGGTACTGGCCCAGCAACGGGGACTAATGCAACTACTTGCACGCCTGGGCCGTGGAATATTGGCAAAATGTTGCAAGCGACCGAAACCATGCCGATGAACCTTGGTTTTTTAGGTAAGGGTAATGCGAGTCTACCAATACCGCTAGAGGAGCAATTAGAGGCAGGTGCTTGTGGTTTAAAACTACACGAAGACTGGGGTACAACACCGGCATCGATTGATAATTGCTTAAGGGTTGCTGAAAAATACGATGTGCAAGTTGCCATCCATACCGATACCTTAAATGAGTCGGGTTTTGTCGCCGATACTTTAGCGGCATTTAAAGGCAGAACAATACATACCTACCACACAGAGGGTGCGGGTGGTGGCCATGCCCCCGATATTATTACGGCCTGTGGTGAGGCCAATGTATTGCCTTCGTCAACAAACCCGACGCGCCCCTATACGATTAACACCGTCGATGAACACCTCGATATGTTGATGGTTTGTCACCATCTCGATACCAGTATTCCAGAGGATGTCGCCTTTGCTGATTCGCGTATTCGTAAAGAGACGATAGCCTCCGAGGATATCCTGCACGATCTTGGAGCATTCAGTATGATCTCGTCGGACTCCCAAGCAATGGGGCGCGTGGGTGAAGTGGTTACGCGTACGTGGCAGACGGCGCATAAAATGAAAGTGCAGCGTGGGCCGCTTGCCGAGGACAGCGAGCGTAACGATAACTTTCGCGCCAAACGCTATGTTGCAAAATACACCATCAACCCTGCTATTACTCATGGTGTCGACAGCGAAGTTGGCTCGATTGAAGTGGGTAAACTGGCTGATCTGGTTCTATGGAAACCCGCCTTTTTTGGCATCAAACCCGCTATGATTATCAAAGGTGGTTTTATTGTAGCGGCGCAAATGGGCGACCCTAATGCTTCTATTCCCACACCACAGCCTGTGCATTATCGCTACATGTTTGGGGCTTTTGGCGATGCACCCAGACATACCTCAGTGACCTTTACGAGCCAAGCGGCAATCGATGCAGATATTAGCTCACGTTTTGATGTAAGCAGACGTTTTGTCGCTTGTAAAAATACGCGCACAATTACAAAAAATAATATGATTCATAACGATTATATGCCAAATATAACCGTCGATTCACAAACCTATGAAGTGCGTGCCGATGGTAATTTATTAACCTGCGAGCCTGCCGGTTGGTTGCCGCTAGCGCAATTGTATAGTTTGTTCTAATTTATTGATTTTAATGTATTTGAGTAGCACGCAATGTTTGTAGAAGTTTATGAGCGCCTTGATCATGCGCATACTATTGATGATCACATTGTTTTAGATCACGACATGCGTGACAAAGGCCGCTTTAAAGTCATGTCCGAAAACGGTACGGAAGTGCGCGTATTTTTAGAGCGTGGGAAAACGCTCGCCATTAGTGAATGTTTAAAAACCGAGTGCGGAAAAATAATCGAAGTTGTCGGTGCCAACGAAGAGGTTAGCGATGCGACCTGTGAAGATTGGCAACAATTTAGCAAAGCCTGTTATCACTTAGGTAATCGTCACGTAAAAATTCAAGTATTGGATCGCGTCCTTAGAATAAAACCCGACTACGTTTTAGAAGAAATGCTAGAGCTACTGGGTTTAACGGTAACAAATACTAAGGCTGTTTTTATTCCAGAGTCGGGTGCCTATGCACCAGGTTATACAGGCCATCATCACCATGATCACGAGCACTGAGACAAGCCTGCTGCGACTTATGCAGCTAAGTAGCGCGAGCTTACCTGTTGGTGGTTATTCCTTTTCGCAGGGTTTGGAGTACGCCGTTGATAGCGACTGGATTACGACAAGTGAGCAAACCTATGACTGGTGCCAACTACTGTTAGACGAGTCCATTGCAGTGGTGGATTTACCCCTATTAATTCGCTTACTTGATGCTATTAATAATAACGATGCTGAGCAATTTGCCTATTGGAATGCCACGGTACTTGCTTGTCGTGAGACGAGCGAATTATCGTTAACCGAGACCGCAATGGGTTCGGCATTAGTACGTTTGCTTGATCAACTAGAGCTTGATGACCTTGAGTTTTGGAAAAAGGCTTTTGCCGAAGACGATATAAGTTTTATTGCCGCCTTTGCACTGGCAGCAAGCCACTGGCAAATAGAAAAAAAAAGTGCGCTAATCGGTTATTGTTGGTCATGGTTAGAAAACCAAATTGCAGCGGCAACAAAACTAGTGCCTTTGGGCCAAACAGCAGCACAAAAACTACTGGTAAAGTTGGGCGAGCAATTGCCGGAGGTTTTAGATAAAGCGCAAAAAATTCAAGATAACGACATTGGCGCCTCACTGCCGGGTTTGGCTATGGCCAGTGCATGGCACGAAACACAGTATTCACGATTATTTAGATCCTAAAAGAGGTTGTATGAAAAAACAAACATTACGAATGGGCGTTGGTGGCCCCGTGGGTTCGGGTAAAACAGCACTGTTACGCGAGCTATGTATCGCTATGCGCGATAAATACAATATTGCGGTTGTGACTAACGATATTTATACCAAAGAAGATGCCAAGTTTTTAACCCAGCACGAAGCGCTAACAGAAGACCGAATCCTTGGTGTTGAAACAGGCGGTTGCCCGCATACGGCCATTCGCGAAGATGCCTCTATGAATTTAGCGGCGGTCGAGGAGCTTTGCCAGCGCCACGAAAACCTAGATATGGTGATGATAGAAAGCGGTGGCGATAATTTAAGCGCAACCTTTAGTCCAGAGCTTTCTGACCTTACTATCTATGTAATTGATGTCTCTGCTGGAGATAAAATCCCGCGGAAGGGAGGCCCAGGTATTACTAAGTCTGACTTGTTGATTATCAATAAAATTGACCTAGCCCCTATTGTAGGTGCGTCGCTCGAAGTGATGGATCGTGATGCTAAGAAAATGCGCGGTGAACGCCCGTTTATTTTCTCGAACCTTAAAACTAAAGAAGGTCTAGAAGATATTATTCGCTTTATTGTCGATGCCGGTATGCTCAAAGCTGCATAATTATCGGTAAAGTCTGAAAATAAGGCATAAAAAAAGGGCAGATAAACTGCCCTATAAGCTATGTCTGACTAATACAACATAGTGGTGGTTTAAACTAGGGGGGTGATGGTAATTAAACCATCCAGCTGTTCATAATTGCTACGATGCGCTCTTTGATAGCAGTGCAAAGTGTGCATGAGTGAGAAGTAATTGCTTCACCTCGTAGGCTGTGAGCTTTTTTCACGTAGTAATTAACGTCAACCTGGCCTAATTCGTTAGTTGCAACTGTTGTAGTATCGAAGTTCATGTGTCTCTCCTGGTTGTGTTTCATGTTTGGGTGCACTTGAGTGCATGGGTGATATATTAGGTATTTCGAATGATGAAAACAAACGATCTAATTTCATGCTATAGTTGAAATATATTCACCTATAAGTGACTCTAACTTGTCATAAAGGTATGTTATGAATCGTTTACCTCCACTTACCGCACTAAAAAGTTTTACTGCCGCAGCCCGTTTAGGTAGCTTTCAGGCGGCATCAGTCGAGTTATTTGTTACGCCGTCTGCGGTTAGTCATCAGGTTAAAAGCCTTGAAGAGTTCTTAGGCTTAGACCTATTTGTAAGACGTACGCGCCGTATTGTGTTGACGGCGGCTGGTGAGGACTACTATCAGGCTGTGCAAGAGGCACTTTTTGAGATAGATCGAGCGACTCAAAACCTTATATCGACCCATCAAACAGGCCAGTTACACTTGAGTGTAGCCCCGGCCTTTCTGACTCGTTGGCTATTGCCACGTATTAGTAGCTTCTATGAGGCACAGCCCGATGTCGAAATAGAAATGTCTGCCGAAACAGGCTTAATTGATTTTGAGCGTAGCGAGACCGACATGGCTGTGTATTTTGGCCATGGTCAGTGGAGTGATATTGAGGTTCAGCTACTTAGGCATTACCAACAAGTGCCCGTTTGTAACCCAAGCCTGCTTAATGGTACAGAGATCTATACCCCCGCGGACTTACTCAACTACACCCTATTACATATTCCAAAGCGTAAAGATGAATGGTCGCGTTGGTTTAAGCAGGTAGGCGTGCCCTACAAAGAAACAAAGCGAGGCCTGTATTTATCCAGTGGTTCACTGACAACATCGGCAGCAATTAATGGCTTGGGGTTTGCACTGGCTGATGTTGGTTTTGTCAGTGACGAAATCTCGACTGGCAAGCTAATTGCCCCACTTGATGAGTTTTTAATTACCGATAAGTCTTTCTACTTGGTGTATCAAAAAAAGCGCGCATTAACTTACCCTATGAAGGCATTTCAAAGCTGGTTAATGGAAGAGATGACCAAGGATATTGCCTCGCAAAAAGAAGAGAAGCAGGTTGGCCTCTTATAATTCAGCCTATTGCTATTTTGGGTTGCAATGCAGGGCAATCATTTAATAATCGCTTGATAGGAAACTAATAGAAAAGCAGTGATCTAATTATTGATGTTATTTTTAGTCAAATTTATTGTGTGGGTGCTTAATGTCGATCCTATTGTTTAATTTGTTGTGGTTAATACCTGCACTTGCATTTTATGTGACACGTAAACAGCGGCCATTGATTCGAGTGACGGTGCGATCCATGGCAGTTGGTGCTGTTATTTGGCAGGCATCAAAAGGGCTGTTAGGTTTTGGCTTTTTAGGCGTTGTGGCTGTTCCCTTTGCCTTTATTGCTTATTTGGTCGAGTCCGTCCATCAATTCTTTATTTATGAGGCGGCCACATTGTTTGGCATAGTCTCTACCCAGAGCAATATCTTAGGTGTGACAGAGACGTCTTCTGTTATTATTTTTGGTGTTATTTTCTGTGTTGTTATTTATGGCCTAATAGGGTTGGCTTTAGGCAGCGTAAAAAATAACATCGACCAGTAGTGGCTACGTTGTCTATAAATCAAGAGGTAAGTATGTTTGGTCATTTAAGCAAAAGCTGTATTTTGTTTTATTGTGTATTGTTATCTATGTTTTTATCTGCCAATGTAAATGCAGATAAAATTTCAGAAAAATCTCTCGATAAAATTTTACAAGGGTCTGGCTTAGCCGCACAGATAGAGCAGTTTCCCGAGCTTATTAAAGTAGGGATGGAGGAGGCCAGAGGTCAAGAGGGTGCATTGCCTGCATTCGCTTACGATTTAATATTGGCGAGTATCGACCAAACAATTTTAGCCTCTGATATTTTATCGGGCATACGATCATCGCTGCGTGATGAGATTAGCCAAGATGAAGCCAACGAATTGATTAAATGGTATGGGTCTCCATTAGGTAAAAAAATATCGGAAGCAGAAACTAAAGCAGCAAACCCCGAGGTTTACAACGAAATAGCAGCAACAGAAGAGCAGCTACTAAAAGATACTCAGCGCTTAGAAAGCGCAAAGCGGTTTGATGATTTGCTAAATGCAACAGCAATGAATACGGATATTCAAAAGCATACAAGTATTGCTATATTTTCTGCTGTAATGACAGCGAGAGAGCCTGATAAAGAGGTAGATGTTGCACCTTTTTCGGCATATTTAGATTCGGTTGCAGAGCAAACAAAAGAGACTATTTACAAAGATATATTGCTTTCTTTTATTTATTCTTATAAAGATATCCCTCTTGATGAACTGACTGTGTACGAAAAATTTTTAAATAAGAAGCCATCTAAAAACTTCAATAGGGTAATTGTTGAAAGTATGAGCCGCGAGATAGAAAACTCAATAACAAAGTGGGCAACGTCGTTGACATCTATATTAAAGCGAAAAGGTGCAGCAGCAATTTAGCCTTAATAGATATAAACAACCCAGAGATTAATAAAGTGCTAGTAGTTGTAGCCGATGCCTATATTCCTTTGCTTGCATTATTGTTGCTGTATTACTTGTATGTAGAATATAAAAGCTTTTTTAATAAGCAGTTAATTTTTTTAGGCATATTATTATGCGTTGTTTATGGGCTTATGCTCTTGGATAATACATACAGCCTATGGTCGCGAGTAGGCCTGGATTATAGTACGCATTCTGCACTTTCTTGTGCGCTTGTTGTATGCGTATACTCTATAAAGCCTAAACTTTTGTATACATTGAGTGGATCGTTACTGATGTATTTTTGGTTAATGATATATCTGCAATACCATACAGTGTTAGATATTTTATCGACGATTAGTGTAATAATTTTTTGTTATGCAGCAGTAACTTTCTTGCAGAAAAAACAACTCTTTTAATATATTTTTTGGCTCTTTAGTAAGTGTTAAATGTTAAGTAGTGGGGATGATAGATAGATGCTAAAAAATAAACATCTATCATTAAGGCGGTGTATTAATTGGTAGCTAGAGGCTAATTACAATATCGTCTATCTTCCAGCCATTCTCTTTTGTCATTTTTATTCGTTGTTTCCCTTGGTTGGTGGGTTCATTACCACAAATATCCTTTTGTGAATATTCGAGAGTCGCCGTATCTCCGTCGATTGTTTCATTGAGCAGGATAATCTCTTTGCATTTAGCAATACGCATAGAAATATCTAAATAAAACGCAATAACTTCGTCGCGTGGTTTTTTAAGTCGCTCTATATAACGAGGTATTTTTGAATCAACCTCGTCCTGTTTTCTTTTTGTGTAATAAGATTTATCTTCCTCGAAGCTAATGCCACTAACAACCTTTGAATTATATTCCTCATAGATTTTATGTGGAGCTATATCAGCAATAGAAGCTAATGGAAGAATAGATAGAGACACTGATACGAGTAATACGTGAATATTCATATGTTATAAATTTCTTTAATTAATCAAAAATATCAAACATTTCACCGAGTAGAGATTTTTTCTTTTTGTATTTATTATAAGGCTTGTAATGTTTTGAATGGCCTCGTGAGTAATGGTCCTTTTCTTGGTGATAGCTGTTGTGCCTGCGTTGGTCCCTATAGTCATCTTGATAGGCATTATTTTTGCGGCTCTGGCCGGCGCTGCGTTCATTCACTGATAAGTCTATAATTTTATCTAACTCACCTCTATCTAGCCATACGCCACGGCATTGGCTGCAATAATCTATCTCGACACCTTTGCGGTCCGTCATTAATAGGGGAATATTACAGTGAGGGCAATTCATGCTAGCTCCTAATATTTTATTGGTCTCTAGGAGTTATTGGGACACTTAACTGTAATTCAAGCTGACGATGCATAACGTTAAACCATAACGGTGGCAGTAACGACATGATAATCATGGCTGCATAACCCTGTGGCATTTGCGGGGATTCATCAAAATGCCGAAGTGTTTGGTAGGGGCGCGAAGCATGTGCGTGATGGTCGGAGTGCCTCTGTAGATTAAAAAGCAAAAAGTTAGTGAGCAGGTGCGATGAATTCCAAGAGTGCAGATGAGTTGTTGGCTCGTAACGCTCTCCTTTTTTAGTGCGTGCTAAACCGTAATGTTCAATGTAATTGACCGTCTCGAGTAACAAAATGGCGATAAGGCTATGTGCGAGCCAGTAAATAGCACCTAATAACCCAAATGCAGCAATATAAGCGATTAAAAAGGCGCCACTAACGGCATAGAGCACAACAAACTCATTAAGTGTAGCGTTCTTTTTTTCAGCCCGCTGTTTAGCAATCTGAAAAGCTTTAAGCGGTGTTTTAGTGAGTGCTCTTAGCCAAAAATGGTAAATATGCATACCTTTTGGTGCGGTTGTCGGGTCCTCTGGTGTTGCTACCCATACATGGTGCCCATGTACATGCTCTACCTTAAAGCTGCCGTAGCCAACGCTCGCTAATAATAAGCCGCCTGCGCGCTGCTCCCATTTTGTCTTGCGATGAATAAGCTCATGACCAATATTAATAGCCAGCACACCGCCAGCAATACCTGCAGTGAGCAGCCAGCCCAGCTTATCTAATAGGCTACTTGAACTAATAAAATATCCCGCAATAATCACTTGGTAACTTAAAAAAATGGGTAGGCATAAAAGAGGCAATAGGCGAATCCACAGTTGCTGCTTTGACCATGCGGTCTGTGCATCACTTAAATTTGACCGGTAACGTCCTATAATGGCATCAAGTAACGGTAATATAATGAAGGTATTAAAAGGTATTAACCACGGCCAATGAGACGGCTCGACAAGTAATAACAAAGGCCACAAAAAAAACGCATAACCCGCTAAAAAACAGGTGCTATAGAGCGATACCCAAAGCTTTTGCGCTAGAGAAATATCTTGAGATGTTTTAAGCATAAGCTTCCCCTTCAAGCACTAACATATGCTACTTTACTACTGAGTATGTGATATGTCTGTAATTAAAGGCTTTTTATGAGTGATATTAGCAGAGTTTTTATGGTTAATACTCGGCGACATCTAGTGGGGCTTTGCATAGCGTTAAGTGGTTTGCCATAAGGAGTTTGTGTTAACCAGTCCTTTAGATGGCCTCAGGTTAAAAGGTAGCTTTGTGCCGCCGTTTTAGAGTGGGGTGGTACAGTATTTACTGTGCTTGCCTTTATTAGTCTAAAACCAACTGTCCACTAAAAACGGATTTGCCTTCTATTTTAATGGTAATTTCTTCGCCTTCTTTTGGCTCTCGAATTTTAATGGACTCATCAATATTTAAGTGGCTTTCTATATTTTTATCTTTAGGGACAACATAAATAAGATCGTGACTTAAATACACACTTATTTCTTTTTCGAGAAAAAACGTATCCAGTTCTAACTCTAATTCTATAGAAGTGCCTCTTTTTTTAAAGCACTCAAGCTCTACCTCACCTCTGCCGGCGCCTTCTTTCAATGGGAATTTAACTTCATAACCCCATAGCTTCTTGTCTCCAAAGATTACTACATACGCAATAAATAAAGCGAGCCAACCCCACCAAGGAATAGATTCAATTATTGTAAATATCTCTTTTATGTCCATCGATCAACCCTTTTGTTGCATTATGTTAAACGCGCCTAATGACAGTTTTTATTATTATTGAATCATTGCAGATTTAATTGTAAAACCAATTCGGATGGATTCTACCCTCTAATGTACTTAAGTGCTTAGCGCGCTTATCCCAGTAATCTGACGTCGCTTTGTCGCTTAATTGTTTATCGGGTTTTCCAGAATAAATTCTAGCTAAAGCCTCTGCTGCCCACTGTGAATAGGGTGCGTTATAATCTTTGCTGGCAGACTCTGTATACCAATATATTGCCTGCTCTGTATCAGGTTCTCTTCCTATACCATGTAGTAGCATAAGTGCTAAGTCATTTTGGGATTCGGCTAAACCTTGTTTTGCTGCCTTTTCGTCCCAGTACATCGTTTTTACATCATCTTGATCCACGACGTCTCCATGCGCATATGCACAAGCCAAACTTCGTTGTGCTTCTGCTGAGCCTTTCCGTGCTGCTTTAAAAGTAAGTGACAGAGATCTATTCGTCTCGGGTTCAGAGCTCCAAAGCCCTAACTTGAAATTCGTCGATGCTATTAGCGCTAAGGCCTCGGCATTGCCATTTTTGGCACTTTTACGCAGCCAGTATTCAGAATCTTTAGATGTTGTTTTCTCATCACCGCCGTAATATAAATAACCCAGTATAAGCTGTGCCT
The DNA here is from genome assembly GCA_947488935.1 of uncultured Pseudomonadales bacterium. Taxonomy (GTDB): domain Bacteria; phylum Pseudomonadota; class Gammaproteobacteria; order Pseudomonadales; family Cellvibrionaceae; genus CANLBN01. The sequence goes on along the minus strand of CANLBN010000001.1, from coordinate 395,729 downwards.
CTGATATATTCCTTTTGGCTAACTGCCGAAGCAGGAGTTTGGCCTTTTCAAATTTCTCAGCAAGTATGAGTCTCTTCGCAATTCCTATTTTATTAAACGTCATTTACTTATTCTTATATTCCGAATCATGGTTTGGCCTTGGACTTTGTAATGGTAAACATGGTGTCCTTTTCTCTAAGTATATACAGTGCTGCTATAGCAGCTAACATTGGCCAAGCGGCAAAGAAGAGTAAGTTCGGGCTTGACCAAGGGTCAAAATATTTTGGGTAAGATAACAAGGTAGAGCCAAGATGCATAAAAAGAATCAGCCCATAGGAGATCTGTTTTTTAATTCCAAATAGCAAAGAAAAAGCTATCAATAGTTGAATAAACCCTATGGCATACGCAAGTTCTACCGATAGGCCGCTAAAGAAATAAAAATGAGAAAACACTGCAACTGCACTCTCAGGATTGATAAGCTTATTTAAAGACCACATAAAAAAAACAATAAAAACACCAACCCTAAGTAAAAAAAGGGACAGCCTTAGTTGGTGTTCTTCTAACTTGGTATCATTCATTATATTGAGCTCCTGAAAAGCGTAATAATTGTGCACGAGGTGAGCGTCGCAAAATTTAAGGCCGTCTCATCCTCTTAGTAGAGGCGATCATGACACACTTTTAGAGATTTTCAAAAAAGCCTAAGCTTAGCTTCGGCATTTTATTTTGATTATTAATTAACCTTTCTTTACGCATAATGCCGTTATAAATTGCAGTTTTGTAGAGGAGGCTTTTAATAGCTTTGTTATACGTTAAATGCCATCACCGAAACTTGATAGTACAGCTGCAATTAAAATAACTGCCAACAAAGCCATTGCATACATTGCAATAAATTGAAATACAATGGCACTAATACCTAAAGCCGCAGCACCACCTGCCGCCCTTTTTGACTCATGATTGGAAAATGATAGCGCTGCCAAAATAAACGCTAAACCACCTAAAACTGCAGTAACTATATGAGTGATTTTGTCAGTATTAAACCCGTTTTTTACTGGATCCGAGTCTATTTTTTTGCCTTTTAAAGCATCAATTGTAGCTTGGCGAATAGCTGCTGCTTTTTCAGCAACAAGAGATTCTAAAGAAGGCTGTGGAGAAAAAGGGCCAGCCCAAAAGTGGATTAAAGCTAACATTAAAGCTAAACCACCAACAATAATTCCGCACGTGCCAAACTTATTTTTCATGTTGTATTCCTATGGTGTGTAACGCCGCAAACAGAGGTACGGTGCTTTGTTGTATGTTTTTATATTTATGGAGCTAATTGTTTTTTGCAATGTACTTTATAAAAACACACGAGAACATATATACAGAAATGCGAGCACTACAAATAGGAAATTCCATTATTTTCTCATTACATATAACGCCCAGCTAAGCCGCCGAGCAGCACTGATTGTTTCGTACGAGCTTAGCGGAAAAGCACAAAACGAGCAATGCAGTGGAGGTCAGCTTGGGCTGTTTGTTAAGGTTCTCTTTGGTCAAAACCATTTTCACCCATAAGCATCATCCCTCTGAAGAAAGATTTAATACTGCCTTTGTGCATGAATTCATCCATACATTCGTGATCTAGTAAGACAGGCATATAGCCAGCATCAATATTAAATGCATACAAATTACCTGCAAAGTCATCACCAATAACTAAGTAGTTAACTCCTTTTGTTTCATACCAAGAAAAATCACTATCTTCATGGCATAGAGTTGGCAAGCTGTAGATCATGTATTGATCCTCTCTAGCTGAGCCAGCCCCAATTTCCATTAAATATGCAACGTACTCTTCTGGCAATCCTTGGTATTTAGATTTAAGTGAGAAACACTCGTTTTCAGAGAGAAGATCTCGCTTGTTATTTTTATCCGATGGATCTTCTACTATTCTTAAAAACTGGATTTCTTCTTCGTACATGATGAAATCTTAACGCTTGGGTAATATGTGGAAAAAAGTGAAGCTTTTTGGAATCATATTAGCCCACTTGTTAAGGCTTTATACACAATAATATTCCACACTGTAAAAAATATAATATTTGCTAGGTGAAAACTTCGAATCCCGCTTAGAGCACAAGATATTTTCGGGCTTTTCGGGTTTACGTAGACGGTTATATAGGGGGCTCTTGATACCACTTCTATATAGGCTCCTTGAACAAACCATTTAATATTCCATGAGCCAAACCCAAATGCAATTCTCTTACCACTATACTTTCGACCACGGTACTCGTATATATATTCTACCTTTGCTTCATACATATAGTCTCCATCGCTATCCCTAGTTTCATCGATTCCATGAGAAGTAATACTTCCAGAAACGGGAATCCATGACAGTGCAGCCCTCGTCATTAATGCTGAGTAGAAGGAGTATATAATGCCTCCAATCCCTATTGCTATGAAGACTACTTTAATTAGAAATTCTATTTCTTCAGGCATATTGAGTCTTAACGCCCAGCACAGTGGTATAAGATTAAGGAGCGAGCCCAGTCCGAAGAGGGATTGTACCTGTGCTTATTATATGCCATTTACTGCACCAGCTTTTTGTGCGGGCTCAAAAAAAACATTTTTTTCCAACCTTGGGTTTCCATCGTTGCGAGCCAAGGAATGGGGATAAGAGACAATATTGAGTAATGCACGTGTGGTTGTTTGCCAATAGCGTTGCCGGTATCGCCGAGCGTACCTATTTGTTCATTGATATTAACAAAGTCGCCAAACACTACGCTATTTTTATTTAAATGAGCAAAGTAATGTATTCGCCATTTAGGCCCTAATATCGCTATAGCATTGCCCCCTTTTCTTAATATGCCAGAAAAAATTACAACACCACTTGTAGCTGCAACAACGGGAGTGTCTTTTGCCCCAAAAATATCTATTCCTTTGTGTACGCCTGATGTTCCCCAAGGCTCAAACCAAAATGTATTGTGGTTCCAGTCATTTTTTGTAGCGCCCTGAACAGGAATTATGATTTTTTCAGGTACAAAAAATCCAATGAGCAATAGGAGTCCTAGGCCAATAGCGCAATACTTGAAAATTCTCGAAGGCTTGGTCATGACATATAACGCCCAGATAAGCGGGAGCAGCTTTTCTGCTTCAGGCGACCAAAGAGAGCGCACTGAATCGCTTGCTATATTTAATTGGCACTTGGTATGGCATAAGTTCCAACTGCATGTGCGACAGGTTCAATAGAACCTTCTGAATAAATTGATACCTCTCCAATGACCAGTGTTTTACCAATTTTTATTAAGTTACACTTTGCTATTATATCTTTTTTAGACGAGGGCTTTCGGAGAAAGTTAATGTTTAAATTGGTAGTGACTGCAAGCGCTACTAACCCAATTTCACTTAAAATGGCAACATATATAGCTAGATCTGCTACTTCCATTAATACTGGTCCGGAGACAGTTCCTCCTGGCCTTAAATGATCTTGAGTTATCTTTTTCCTAATCGTTGCAGATTTTTCGCCGATACTCTCAATAATGCAATTAACTTGAGGGAACTCTTTTTGGAAGAAATCAACTAGTTCATCTTTCGTTGCCATTGCCTCTCCGGTGCGCGTGTTTTTTCGTGCGGACATAACGCACTTGTATGTTTTAAATTACAAACCGCGTACATGGTATTTCGTTGGTTTCCATTAGCTCTTTAAAAGCTTCTGCTGCTGATTCATTATTTTTATATAGTTTCTCTAATAGGGCAATTATCACATCATCCTTAAATGATTCATGCACATACGTTGCATGCTCGTATTCTGAGCTACCAGTTTATTTCTTTTGTGCGCTTACCTAGATCTTGTACATAGAGCCCAACGTCACCAAACTCACCGATATATGCATCGATAAATCTTGACGATTCGCCTTGGGTTTTAACAATGCTTTTAGATTTTTTCCAATTACTCATATCTCTCCTGAAACATAACAGTCTGATATTGAGGAAAGGTTCCTCAATATCATTATTAAGGGGATTCCTCTTATTTTTATTTAAATTTCTATCAATTTCCCTTAAGTCTTTGATATTACTATTAAACAGTTAAATTTTTATAGAGTTTAAAATAAGCAAAGCTGGAAGAATTCCCATTTTTATAGCGAGTAACATATCATTAAATGGCTTTGTGATTAAACGATTATTTTGTAGGCCAATAGCGCGTTGTTTCTACTTTTTAACTATTTTAAGGTCCAAGTAAGTATTTGTTGTTATTTAATAGACGACCGGTCTATAATCGCCAAATATCCATTGAATGTAAAGATAGCTCTATGCAAGCAAAAGCTACAAAAGTTAAATCTCCAACGGCTGGCGATTCTGTTAAGCCTCGGCGGGGTAGGCCGCCTAAGTCTGTATCGGGTGATGTCGACACTAGGGCGTTACTGATTCGCAGTGGGCTTGAGCATTTGACGGAGTATGGTTTTACGGCATCGGGTATTGACCGTGTTTTAAAGCGTGTGGGTGTGCCTAAGGGGTCTTTCTATTATTATTTTTCGAGTAAAGAGGTATTCGGTAAGGAGCTAATTGCAAATTACGATACCTTTTTTTCAAAAAAGCTCGATACTTTTTTGTTGGATGAGCGTTACCCTCCTTTGGAGAGGCTTACGCGTTACGTTAGCGATGCTCAAAAAACCATGGAAAAGTATGATTTTAAACGTGGTTGCTTAATTGGTAATTTAGGGCAGGAGGTTGACAGCTTGCCCGAGAGTTATCGCAGTATTTTACTGGGTGTATTTTTGGGTTGGCAGCAGCGCGTGGAGGCCTGTTTACGTTTAGTGCAAAAAAATGGCGAGATAAGTGCAGAGGCCAATTGCAAGCAGCTTGCTGAATTTTTTTGGATAGGGTGGGAGGGGGCTGTAAGTCGCGCCAAGCTTATCCAGAGCCATCAACCACTGGCCAATTTTTTTGATTGTTTTTTAGCAAGCTTGCCTAGGTGAGTTTGATTTTTTATTGATTGATTGATCACTACAGATAACAGGAGAAAAGAATGTTTAAAGGTATCTTGATTGAAAAAGACGATGAAGGTTATCGTGCAAGCGTTCAACAAATTGATGATTCTGTTTTACCAGAAGGTGATGTCACTATTGCTGTTGATTACAGTACACTAAATTATAAGGATGCGCTGGCAATTACAGGAAAAGGGCCTGTTGTCAGAAGCTTTCCTATGATTCCGGGTATTGATTTGGTGGGTACGGTCGAGCAAAGCGATAGCGATAAATTTAAACCCGGTGACAAAGTGCTGTTAAACGGTTTTGGTGTGGGTGAGTTGCACTGTGGTGGTTTAGCCCAGAAAGCGCGCCTTAAAAGTGAATGGTTAATTCCATTACCCGAAAAGTTTAGCGCCAAGCAAGCGATGTCTATCGGTACGGCTGGTTATACCGCAATGCTCTGTGTTATGGCGTTGGAAAAAAATGGTGTAACACCCGATAAAGGCAAAATATTAGTGACGGGTGCGAATGGTGGTGTGGGTAGTTTTGCGATTGCTCTTCTCACAAAGCTAGGTTATAGCGTTGTTGCCTCTACAGGTAGGGTAGACGAGAGCGATTACCTTAAAAAATTAGGAGCCAGTGAGATCATTGATCGAGCGACATTATCTGAGCCGGGTCGTCCTTTGGGTAAAGAACAATGGGCGGGTGCAGTTGACACTGTTGGCAGCCATACGCTTGCGAATGTCTGCGCTGGTTTACAATACAATGGTACGGTTGCGGCTTGTGGTTTGGCGCAAGGTTTTGACTTGCCAGTAACTGTTATGCCTTTTATTTTACGCGGTGTTACGCTTGCGGGTGTCGATAGCGTTATGCGCCCACTTAATGAGCGTATAGAAGCATGGGGACGTTTAGCAGAATTATTAGACGAATCAGTATTTGATGATATCTCTAAGCTCATCACTTTAGATGATGCGATTACCACAGCAGATGATCTTATCTCTGGTAGAGTGCGTGGTCGTGTTGTGGTTAATGTAGGTGCTGCCTAAAAGAAGCCCTACCTACTAAAACTTAGGGCTATAATTGTAAAATCACCCAATTACACTAAGCGATAATTATTGTCGCTTAGTGTTCACCATGTTAATTAATCTCTTTTGTCATAAAATCAGATACCTACTTTGAGTTACCTTTTATTATTTCTAAGTGCCTTTGGTGCTGCCACACTATTGCCTTTATCGTCGGAGATAGCTGTTATTGCGATGTTGACAAAGGGCTATTCTCCAGTGTCTATTTGGTTAGTTGCCAGTATAGGTAATACGCTAGGCTCAGTTGTTAATTATGTATTGGGCCGTTATTTTTTACATTTTCAACATAAGCGCTGGTTTCCTTTTACGCCAGTAAGTATTTTGCGTGCGCAGCAATGGTTTAATAAGTATGGCCAGTGGAGTTTGTTGTTTGCATGGGCGCCTATAGTGGGCGATGCGCTTACATTTATTGCCGGTATGATGCGTACTAAATTTTTGTATTTCGTCGTTTTAGTGTTTATTGGTAAAGGTGTGCGTTATTTTATTATTATCGGTGCTTATCAGCAGTTCTGGTAAGGTTCTAGTTATACTGTGTTTGTAGTTGCTTATGGGATCACTTGATATAAAACAAGTCGTCTTTATCTCGTTTATATTACAATACTTATATAGTCTTTATATTCGTCGCTTATGCCTAAAACTTCCGTTAGTTTAAAACGCAATTTATCGCTTAATGCCATGATATTTTATGGCTTGGGCACCATTGTTGGTGCGGGTATTTATGTACTTATCGGCGAGATAGCTGCAGAGGCAGGTGCGTGGTCTCCACTTGCTTTTTTACTTGCAGCTGCGATTGCAAGCCTAACGGGTTTGTCCTATGCGGAGCTTGTTGGGCGTTTCCCTAAGAGTGCAGGTGAGGCGGCTTATGTCGATAAGGCATTTAAACAAGCTTGGTTAACCGAGCTTGTGGGCTGGTCTGTTGTACTAACGGGGCTTGTCTCAGCGGCAACGTTGCTTAAAGGCTTTAGTGGCTATTTTAACGATTTATTTGGTGGTACAGAGCAAGTTATTATTGGTGTAGCTGTTTGTTTGATGTGCCTACTTGCCTGTATTGGCGTTAAGCAGTCGGTTGGCTTTGCCGTTATTATTACATTACTTGAGCTGGTTGGCTTGCTGTTGGTCGTTATGGTCTCTTTTGATGAGATGCTACTTGTGAGTAATTGGCAGCGTTGGTCCCATGAGCTTGAGCTTTTTTCTTTATCGGGTTTGGTTGCTGCTACCTTTTTAGCTTTTTATGCGTTTATTGGCTTTGAAGATATGGTTAATATGGCAGAAGAGGTTGAAGATGTTAGCAATAATTTACCAAAGGCAATCATTGCTGCAATTATTATATCGACCCTGATTTATTTATTGGTATCAATGGTTGCTGTCGTTAGCCTGCCAATTAGTCATATCGCCAATAGTAAAGCCCCGCTAACTGTATTGGTTGCATCGAGTGCTTGGTTTCCTAGTTGGCTTATTAGTGTGATCAGCCTTACAGCGGTAATCAACGGGGTGATTGTACAGTTATTGATGGCCTCTAGAGTTGTATATGGTTTAACTAAAAACTCAATAAAGCTTCAATGGTTTGCAAGGATACATCCTAAAAGACAAACGCCTATTAATGCTACAGTTGTTATCAGTCTTTTAATTTTTTGTTTTGCATTTTGGATGCCGCTTGGTCAGCTAGCTAAGATGACAAGCTTTATTATCTTATGTTTATTTATGTTGATTAATGTAAGTTTATTAATCATTAAAAGAAAAAGTGTTTATCACGGTTTTACAGTATCTATTATTATTCCTGTTGCTGGTTTTTTAACGTCTTTTGCTTTACTCGCTGCAACCCTTATTTTTTGACTCTATTATCTCAGTATCAACGGCGTGATCGATAGATCCAAAGCAGAGTTTGTCAGTAAAACTCTGCTTTGAATTATTAACTAACTCAATTGCCACGACGATGTAGGCTGATATTTTTATAAATACCTTCGATATTTAATGGTAACCATGGGTCATATTGTCCCCAGTTTTCGTAAGCGCTCAGCCTAATAGAACGCTTTAGCTCGTCTAGCGGTTTGCCTTGCCTAACACCAGATAGTACAGCATCGTATACGGCTTGTAGGTAATCGCCATGTTTGCGTGCATCATCTTTAACCCCGAGGGCGCCATGTCCAGGTGCAAGAATATCAAAGTCTAGGCGCTCCACTTTGCGAATGTAGTCGATCCAATCAGGAAAATAAGCATCAGATAAACCTTGGTAAGGCAGTCTGTTCACGGTAATTGTATCGACAACAAATAGTGTGCGTGAATCCTTAAAAAGCATGACGATTGAATTATTAGAGTGGCCTTTGCCTGGGTAGATAAGCTCAACGGTTTTGCCGCCAAGGCTCAGCGTCATTTGTTTTTTAAAAGTTAGGTCTGGTATCGCAGTTGGCCGCTTCTCGCCTTTAATGACTGCTTTGGTGTTTTCATGTGAGACGACGGTCGCTCCCACTTGTGCAAATACTTCCCCGCCAGCGCTGTGATCAGCGTGATCGTGACTTAATACGAGATACCTAATAGGCTTATTAAAACGTGTTTTAATTTCGTCTTTTAGCCATTTAGCCGCATCTGCATTAATAGGGTCGGTGACAATCACGCCTTCTTTCGTGACTAAAAATACAGAGTAGTGAAAATTATTTTGAAAGCGATAAAGGTCGCCTGCAATATTTGTGATCGATCTAGTTGCATTGTTTGATTGAGCAAAAGAATAACTTATGGATGCTAAAACAATAATAAACACTAGTGTGAGTTTGGCGATAAAAGACATAAGGCAGTTCCTTTGGTCGGTCGAACGATTTCATCATTGCATATTTGTACTGCGTTTAGATTGTGCTAGAGAGATTCAGTTCACTATTATTATGGTTCTCTTTAGGAAATAGTGATCCATTTGTATCTTTTTAGGGCAGCGGCTAATAAAAATGACTTGTTATACGCGCGATTAAAGGGCGCTACAAAATACAAACCGTATTTAATGCACCAAAAAAGCCCATCTATTATTTCGATTTGTTAAATGCAGGCTGATAACACCTTGTTTTTAATGTTGGCATAGGCATTGCTATTGCCAAGCTGTTATTTATTGTTAATAGAATTTTAAAAAAGAGAGAGAGAGAGAATGTCTTATTTAGCCCCTTCAGAATTTGTAACCAAAATGGTAGATGCTGGTGAATCGAAAATTTTCATGTCTACTCGTGACACATTAATCAGAGCATTTATGGCTGGTGCGATTCTAGCTTTAGCCGCGGTGTTTGCAATTACTGTTGCAGTACAAACAGGTTCGTTTTTAACCGGTGCAATTTTGTTCCCCGTTGGTTTTTGTATGTTGTATCTCATGGGGTTTGACCTTTTAACAGGTGTTTTTGTTCTTGCACCACTTGCCTTACTCGATAAGCGACCCGGTGTCACAGCGAATGGTGTTTTACGTAATTGGGGTTTAGTTTTTGTTGGTAACTTTGCCGGTGCGATTACTGTTGCCTTTATGATGGCTTGGGTTTTTACCTACGGATTTAACATTGAGCCGGGCGCAGTGGGTCAAAAAATTGCCTCTATTGGTGAAGCAAGAACATTAGGTTATGCAGAGCATGGAACAGCGGGTTGGTTTACAATTTTTATTCGCGGTATGTTATGTAACTGGATGGTCTCTATGGGTGTTGTTGGTGCAATGATATCGACAACTGTCCCAGGAAAAGTTATCTCAATGTGGATGCCAATTATGTTGTTCTTCTATATGGCTTTTGAGCATTCTGTTGTGAATATGTTTTTATTTCCATTTGGTTTAATTATGGGCGGTGAATTTTCTTTCGCTGACTATTTGGTATGGAATGAGATTCCAACAGTGTTGGGTAACTTAGTCGGTGGTTTAGCCTTTACCGGACTAACACTGTATGTAACACATATTAGAACTCAGCCTAAACGTGAGCTTCATGCTCAAACTGTTTAATTAACCACCTTGCCCTGACGAGCTCATTGAGCCTGTCAGGGTTTTTTTATTGTGCGTTCACCTACTTCCACTAATTTTTTATTGCTATACACCCATTTAAATGAATACACAGCTCACAGTTAGCCTTGGACAATACTCCGATAAAGGCCAAAAGGAAATCAATCAAGATTTTCATGGGGCCTGTATTCCTTATACCTCACAATTAGATATAAAGGGTATAGCGTTAGCCGTTGCAGATGGTATTAGCACGAGTCATGTTAGTCATATTGCTAGCGAGACTACGATCAAAAATTTCCTAGAGGATTACTACTGCACATCCGATGCTTGGTCAGTTAAAACCTCAGTACAAAAAGTATTAATGGCGGTCAATTCTTGGCTCTATGCACAGGGGCAAACGGTTAAGCACCGTTTTGAAAACGATTACGATAAAAATAAAGGTTATGTTTGTACGCTCAGTGCATTGGTATTAAAGTCAAATACAGCGCATATCTTCCATGTAGGTGATACACGTATTTACCGGATGAGTGGAAAAAGCCTTGAACAGCTAACTAATGATCACCGCCTTTGGGTGGATGATAATAAAAGTTACTTGAGTCGAGCATTAGGTGTAGAGGCATTTTGTGAGATCGATTACCAGCGTATTTCGCTACAAAAAAATGATACGTTTCTTATTGCAAGCGATGGTGTTTATGAATGGTTAAATGCCGATGTTATTACAAGTATTATCGAGCAATACCGTAATGATTTTGATATGGCCGCTAAGGAAATTGTAGCCGAGGCTTTAAAGGCAGGAAGCGACGATAACTTAACCGTACAGATAATACGTGTCGATAGCTTACCTAGTATTCGTTTAAGCGAAGTACAAGATAAAGTGATCGAGTTACCTTTGCCGCCTATACTCGAGCCAAGGATGAAATTCGACGGCTATACTATTCAGCGAAAATTACATAGTAGTAGTCGTAGTCATGTTTATTTGGCGCAGGACAATCAAACAGGTGACCTCGGCGTTATTAAAGCGCCATCGATCGATTTAAGCGGCGATCCTATTTATTTGGAGCGCCTACTAACAGAAGAGTGGGTCGCACGAAAAATTAATAGTGCGCACGTACTTAAGGCAAGCCTGCAAGAGAGACCCCGTCAGTATCTCTATACAGTCTCTGAGTTTGTTCGAGGAAAAACCTTAAGCCAATGGGTAATAGATAATCCCAAACCAAGTATTGAACTTGTACGTAGTGTTGTTGAGCAAATTGCTAAAGGTTTGCGTGCATTTCACCGCTTAGAGATGCTGCATCAGGATTTAAAGCCAGACAATATAATGATAGATAATCACGGCACCGTAAAGATTATCGATTTTGGTGCGGTAAAAGTCGCAGGTCTTGATGAGCATAGTTACGATCAAGAGCAAGATCCAATACTGGGTACGGCATTATTTACTGCCCCAGAGTATTTTATTGGCGAAAAGGGATCGCCAAAGTCAGAGCAATTCTCGCTAGGCATTATTACCTATTATCTATTGTCGGGTCGTTTTCCCTACGGTACAAAAGTATCTGCCGCTAGGACAAGATCAGCACAAAAAAAATTAGTATACATGTCAGTATCAAATCCCGAGCATCAAATGCCAATATGGATTGATGAGGCGATTAAAAAGTCTGTACATATTAACCCCAATAAACGATATGGCGAAATAACAGAGTTTATTTATGATCTGCGCCATCCCAATCAACAGTTTTTGAATAAAGAGCGAGCCCCATTGTTGGAGAGAAATCCAGTTGCTGTATGGCAAGGTGTTTCATTTGTTTTATTGATGACAATTATCTATTTATTAACGTATTAATTTTTTATATTGAGGAAAAGTAATGATTAAAAGCAGAGAAGAAGTGACCGAAATTATTTTTGCCACTAAGGTGACAAAAAATATTAAGTGGAGTGATGTGGCCAAAAAAGTAGGCGAGTCAAAAGAGTGGACGACGGCAGCCTGCCTTGGGCAAATGATGCTCGACAAAAATCAAGCCGAGACTATTGGTGAAATTTTTGGTTTAAGTGATGAAGCTATCGCTTGGTTGCAAATTGCACCTTATAAAGGATCTTTGCCAACAGCTGTGCCAACGGACCCACTAATTTATCGTTGGTACGAAGTGGTTAGTGTTTACGGTAGCACTATAAAGGAGCTTATCCATGAAGAGTTTGGCGACGGTATTATGAGTGCCATTGATTTTTCGATGGATATAAAGCGCGAGGAAGACCCTAATGGTGACCGCGTTAATGTCGTACTTTCGGGTAAATTTTTGCCTTATAAAACCTACTAGAAAATAGATAAAAACAACAAATAATAATAAATGGAGAGGCTATAAATACTAATTTTTAGTCTCTCTTAATATTTTTTTATAACAGGATGAATTACTCAAGACCTGCCAAAGTATGAATGACAATAGCAGCAGCTGCGGTGCGGTTTTCTACATTTAATTTTTTAAATATAGGCTCTAAATGCTTGTTAACTGTACGCGGGCTCATAGAGAGTATCTCGCCAATTTCCTTATTGGTTTTCCCTTGGCCGATCCAAAATAACACCTCGGACTCTCTCTCGGTAATATCCAGTGTTTGACGCAACACCTCAGCTCCGCTTGGCCCATTTAAATCAATGAGTTTAAGTAAAATCTCTTTATCACTTTTAATATCAACTAACTTCACTTTTAATTCGGCAGTTGTTTCCTGTAGTTTATAGTGTCCGCCTATCGGTGGTTTATGGCTTAGCCAGCGCTGTAGTTGCCCGGCAAGTTCTTGCTGGCACCAATCTTGAGTCAGTTGATATTTTTTGAGTAACTCTTGAGTTAATGGTGTTGCCCAACGAATACCACCCAAGGGGTTCACTGCCAGAAATTGTTGACCCGTAGTATCCAAAGCATATTGTGTACTATGAGATAAGTGCGCATTGCGAAGATGTACTTTCATTCGCGCAATTAACTCAGTAGGCTTGATTGGCTTGGTCAAGTAATCTACGCCGCCTGCCTCTAAGCCTTTGACGATACTGTCAGTGTCGCTGAGCCCTGTCATAAAAATAACAGGTATATTATTCAGGTTAGGGTTCTGTTTGATTCTTTGGCAAGTCTCAAAGCCATCCATTTTGGGCATGATGGCATCGAGTAAAATAATATCAGGGGTGATTTTTTCAATAATGGTTAATGCTTGCCTGCCTTCTAGGGCAATCAGTACACTAAAGCCTTCTTTTTCAAGAGCTTCATTGAGCAGGCCTAAAGTATCTGGCGAATCATCGACAACGAGTACAATGCCTGTGTCAGTACTTATGTTATTAGTCATTAGCCTGCGGATACTCTGAAAACAATTCGATGATTTTATCGAATCTTACTTGTTTGGCCAAGCGATACAAATGCTGTACCAAATTCGACGATAATATATTCTCATCGCTTACCTTTGTTAGTACATCAAAAAACCCTTTGGCATAACCAATCTCAGAGTAAGTAATTAGCTGATCGATGTATGCGTGTTTAGGAATGTGCCACTTTTTATTTGGGTTAGTACTACTTTTGTTATCGTAAAGTTCTTGTGTGGTTGGTGTGTTTGTTGATGTTGCTTCTTTATACTCCCACCTGATTTTTAACAGAGCAGCGATTTTATCAAGTAACGTGGTTATTTTTATCGGTTTAACCATATAAGCGTTATGTGGTGAATTAGGGTCGCCAATAGTATTGTGCTCCTGTGCATCTGCCGAGATCATAATAATGGGTATAGTAATACCGCGAGTTCTCAGTGTTTTTGCAAGGCTTAAACCGCCAATCTCTGGCATAGAGACATCTAACAAAAATATATCAGGATGCACTTGTTCAATAAGCTGTAGGCACTGTCGTGCGCTATTTGCCTCTATAACTTTAAAGCCTAAAGGTGTCAGCAAGTCGTTAATGAGTGAGCGATGCGCGCTTTGGTCATCAACAATCATCACAGTCTTTGTTGAATCTTTATAGCCAAGGATAGAAGACTTTGGTGACGACACTAATGCTGGCGAATTCGTGGGTGCAAGCATAAGTGAGATAGTAAACTGGCTACCCTCATTAGGGGTGCTATTGACCTCGACATTGCCGCCCATAATATCGGAGAGTAAGTGCACGATAGTCAAACCAAGCCCTGTCCCCGGTGTATGCATAGCGCTGTTTTTTGCGCGCTCAAAAGGGTGAAAAATACGATCGAGATCGTCTTTGCTAATACCAATACCCGTGTCAGTAATGCTAAATTCTGCCACCTGATTTTTATAGCTAAGAGAGAACTCAACGGAGCCTTGCTCGGTAAATTTTATGGCATTCGATAAAACGTTGATGAGTATTTGGCGTACACGCTTTTCATCGGCTATGACATAGTTAGGGAATTTTTCGGGTAAATTAAATATAAAATCAAGGCTCTTTTGCTCGGCTCGCGGCCTAAACATCATCTCTAGTTGACTCATTAACTCGTGAAAATTCATTTCATCACGACGAATCTCTAATTTGCCGGCTTCAATTTTTGACACATCCAACAAACCTTCGATAAGGTCCGATAAATATTCGCCACTGCGTTGAATAATATTGATAGATGCTCGTGGCTTACTCGGAATAGTGTCATTTTGCCCTAAAAGTTGTGCGTAACCGAGTATGGTCTGTAGGGGTGAGCGTAGCTCGTGACTAATGCCCGACAAATAACGGCTTTTTGCTTGGTTGGCAGAATCTGCTTGTTTAAGTGCTTTTTGCAGTGCTTCATCGGTTTTTACATGGGCATCAATTTCATCAATAAGGCGGCTAGTTTGCCGCTGAGATTCCTCTTGGGCAACGACATGACTCTCCTTAGCTAATAAAAATAACCAGGCAATAACCCCGGAGATAATTAAAAATATAAAAAATAAAATCCATAATGCATCTGCGACAATGGCCAATGTCTCGGGGTTATTAGAGGGAATCTGATAATAAATCAAAGAGAGTATTGCGGCATTTAATAGGCTAATTAAAAAAACGGTTCCTATAAAATAGACAAAACGAGAGTGAATTTTGTTTAAAATACTGGTGGGTAAAAATAATTTAAAAAAGCTAGAGGCCTGATCATAAAAGCGAGCGTTACTTTTGCATTGATCAAGGCAGCGTGTATCGAGAGAGCAACACAGGGAGCAAATGTTGCCTTGGTAAGCAGGGCAACTGCTCATATCTTCTGACTCATAGTGATGTTCGCAAATGCAGCACTGATGCTCGTTGATAGCATCTATGCCTTGAGTGCCAAGTTGCGAAGGTTCGCGCGCAATGTAGTAGCGACTTTTAGTGAGGATGGCAATGAGAGGGGTTGCAGTAAATGTTACTAACAGGGTGATAAAGTGCGCAAGAGCCTTTGCTGTATCTCCATAGAGCCCGAGATAGGCGGTAATACCTATAATCGATGCGATAAGTAGTGAGCCTAAACCAACAGGGTTAATATCGTATAGGTGTGCACGTTTAAACTCGATACCTGCAGGTGACAAGCCAAAGGTTTTGTTAATACTTAAATCAGCCGATACAGTTCCGAGCCAGCTAACCGCAATAATGGCGAATACACCCAAAATATTTTCGAGTGCACGGTATATACCTAACTCCATGAGTAACAGTGCAATCATCACATTAAATACTAGCCAAACAACACGGCCAGGATGGTTATGGGTAAGCCTAGAAAAAAAGTTCGACCAAGCGAGTGAGCCTGCATAGGCGTTAGTCACGTTAATTTTTAATTGGCAAACAATCACCATAATGCCCGCTAATACTAGAGGCAGAGACGGTGAGTGCGTAAGGTAACCAAAGGCTATCTGGTACATATAGACAGG
Source organism: uncultured Pseudomonadales bacterium (assembly GCA_947488935.1). GTDB lineage: Bacteria > Pseudomonadota > Gammaproteobacteria > Pseudomonadales > Cellvibrionaceae > CANLBN01. The sequence goes on along the minus strand of CANLBN010000001.1, from coordinate 379,958 downwards.
GTCAGAAGACTGCACAAGGGATAAGCCGCTAGAAAAAGCAAGGTAGGCAATAAAAGAACCAAGCAGTAATTTTATAATACCAATAAATATCCAGCCAGGGCCTGCAAATAGCACCGAAAACCACCAGCGTGATTTGGACGTTTGTTGTTGTGTTGGCATAAAGCGCAGGTAGTCTGCTTGTTCACCAATTTGTGCCATGAGTGCAAATAAAATCGACGATGCGGCGCCAAACAATAGTAAATCGAAGCCATTATTAACGACGATATTATCGGCGGTTTGACTGGCGTAAGCTCCTTGGAATTGCATCCAATCTTGAATGGCGTTTGCCTCGTGATAAATAATTGCAGCGATGGCCACAATTTGTAAGCTAAGCCAAATGGGTTGGGTAAATATTTGAAAGCGGCTAATAAAAGTGATGCCGTGAGTCACAATAGGGATAACGACTAATGAGCTAAGGATGTAGCCAACATACAGCGGGATAGAAAATAAAACCTCAAGGGCCGATGCTAAAATAGCCGCTTCTATCGCAAAAAATATAAAGGTAAATGCGGCATAAATAAGTGAGGTTAGGGTTGATCCTAGATAGCCAAAGCCAGCGCCGCGTGTAAGCAAATCGATATCGACACCAAAGCGTGCTGCATAATAGCTAATAGGTAGTCCGGTAATAAAAATAATCAAGCTAACTATAACAATAGCAGCCACGGCATTGGTAAAGCCATAGCTTAAGGTAATGGCGCCACCAATGGCCTCTAGCGCTAAAAATGCAGCAGCCCCTAAGGCTGTCATGGCAACTTTATAGGCGCTCCAAGAGCGATATTTTTTTGCAGTAAAGCGTAGTGCGTAATCTTCTAGGGTTTGGTTGGCAACCCATTGATTATAGTTTCGCCTGACTCTAAAAATCTGTTGTTTAGGTAGCATTTTTTATCTTATTAGTTTGCCTAAGCCCTCTAGTATAAGCGCCCCGTGGTTTATTGCTATTCATTGCTTCAAAAAAATTGTTTATTTCCTATTGGTCTGACCAAAACTAAACTTTTAACGCAGTTATGGTGTATCAGTTAATACAACCTATTGAAGGAGAAGATAATGAAAAGATTATACTACCTAACCGAGAGTATAGATGCAGCAGAGAAGTTGTCAGAGCGCCTACACGATGAAGGTATTACCGATTGGAACTTTCATGTGCTTGGTAAAGATAAAGCTAATATTGTTAAACACCACTTGCATAGCACCACACCACTACAAGAGCTAGATATTGTTCGCTCGGGCGAGCGTGGTGTATTAGTTGGTTTGGTGGTAGGTGTTTTGTTTGTAGTAATACTGACTCTATTTACAGGTTTCGGAGCGGATATTCATTGGTTGTGGTTGCTGGCGGCTGTTATGTTGTTTGCATTTTTTGGTGCATGGCTTGGTGGTTTGGTTGGGGTATCAACCGAGAACTATAAGATTAAGCAGTTCCATAAGTATATCGAAGAGGGCGAGTATTTGATGTTAATAGATGTTGATGGCATGCAAAAGCCGTTAGTCGAATCTATTATTACCCGAGAGTTCGTCGGTATCCGCAAAGCCGGTGAAGACACAACGTTGATTACCCCCTTTACTAAAGTAGAGCAACATAGTGCTTAGCATGTCTCTACGTATAGGGGCATCTGATTAAACTCAAAACCTCTAAGTGAGTTTACGATGTGTTTAGTTACTCAAGGTTAATCAGGGGCTGTTATAGGGTGGTATACCACCTGTAGTATGGCTATTTGATTAAGCGTGTTTTCTGTTATTTTGCTCATGTATTCACTATTGCCATTGCTGTATAGTGACTGTGTTTCTTTGCACCAGATTGTGCTGCAACCACGACTATAGAAGACAATAATAAGTGAAGCTAACTAAGGATCCACACGCGAGCCGCGAATCTAGAAAATACACTAAGCCAATTGCCAGTCGAGAATTAATCCTCGAGACTTTGGCGCAGAGTGTAGGCCCCATGGCGCATAAAAAATTAGTGCAGGTCCTAGGTATTAATGACGAAGACGATCTAGAAGCTTTGCGTCGGCGCCTCAATGCTATGGAACGTGACGGGCAAATTCATAGCAATCGCAAAAAAGCCTACGCGATTGTCGACAAACTTAACTTAATCCGTGGCAAAATCCAGGCGCATCGCGATGGTTATGGCTTTGTTTTAGCCAGCGATGGCGATGATGTCTACTTGCCTTCTCGTCAAATGCGAAAAGTCTTTCATGGTGATGAAGTATTAGCACGCCTGTCATCTACCGGTGTGCGTGGTCGTCGCGATGGCGTCATCGTCGAGGTTGTCGCACACAATACTGAACAATTAGTCGGGCGCTATTACTTTGAGCAAGGCTATGGCTTTGTACGCCCCGATAATGCAAGGTTAGGACATGATGTGCTCGTGACCCAAGAGAACACGATGGGCGCTACGCATAATCAATTTGTCACTGTAGAAATCACTCGCCAGCCTTCAAAAGATAATTTGCCAATGGGCAAAATCATTGAGGTACTCGGTGATCATATGGCACCGGGTATGGAGATAGACGTTGCTATCCGCGCCCACGATTTACCTCACCAATGGCCTAGTAATGTAAAAGCAGAGGCCTCTGAGCTTTCTCCAACCGTGGGTGATGAAGACAAGCAGCACCGCGTCGACCTACGTCATTTGCCCTTTGTAACTATCGACGGGGAAGATGCGCGTGATTTCGATGACGCCGTTTATTGCGAGACTAAAAAATCCGGTGGTTGGCGCTTATATGTCGCCATTGCTGACGTATCCCATTATGTGAGGGTTAACAGTGCGCTGAATGATGAAGCGCAAGTGCGCAGCACGTCGGTGTATTTTCCTGACTTTGTCCTACCTATGCTGCCAGAGGCTCTATCAAATGGCCTTTGCTCACTTAACCCTAAAGTTGATCGCCTTGCTATGGTGTGCGAGATGACTATTAGTACAGGGGGTAAGCTTAGTGGTTATCAGTTTTATGAAGCGGTTATTTACTCTCATGCCCGACTCACTTATACAAAAGTGGGTGAGATGCTGCATGCAAAACAAAGTAACCATGCTTTGCGCGAAGAGTATAAACAGGTTGTCGGCGATATAGATGAGCTGTACGCACTCTATAAAGCGCTGAGAAAAACGCGAGAAGAGCGTGGAGCTATCGATTTTGAAACCACTGAAACGCGTATCATTTTTGATGAAGAGCGCAAGATAGAGAAAATTGTACCCGTGGTGCGTAACGATGCGCATAAGCTCATTGAAGAATGCATGTTATGTGCGAACGTATGCGCGGCTAAGTTTTTAGAAAAACACGAGCTTGATGGACTATTTCGCGTACATAATGGGCCCAAGGAGCAAAAGCTCAATAACCTTAAAACATTTTTAAGTGAGTTAGGTTTAAGCCTGCCCAGTGCTATGCCAACACCTGCGGATTATCAGCGTTTGTTAGTGCAAATCGCCGATAGGCCCGACTCAACTATTATTCAAACGGTCATGTTGCGTAGTTTGTCTCAGGCGATGTACCAGCCAGATAACGAAGGTCACTTTGGTTTAGCCTACGATGCTTATGCGCATTTTACGTCGCCTATTCGTCGCTACCCAGACTTGCTCGTGCACCGAGCAATTCGCTCGGTCATTCGCAGTAAAAAACCCACCAAACATGTTAAGCGCATTGATGGTGCACCTGCACTAGCTAAAAGATCTATTTATCCATATGCCTTGGAAGATATGGTGATGCTGGGTGAGCATACTTCGATGGCAGAGCGCCGGGCTGATGAGGCAACGCGTGATGTCGTTAGCTGGTTAAAGTGTGAATACCTGCAAAACCATGTAGGCGATGTTTTCCAAGGTATTGTTACAGGCGTAACCAATTTTGGGTTGTTTGTTGAGCTGCTCGATGTTTATGTTGAAGGCCTTATTCACATCACGGCACTGCCTTCTGATTACTATCACTTTGAAGAGGCGCATCATCGCCTAATTGGTGAGCGCACTCACAGAGTATTTTCTCTTGGCGACGAATTAACGGTACAGGTAGCCAGTGTTAAATTAGACGAGCGCAAGGTTGATTTTGAATTGATTGAAGATCCTTCGCAAAAAAAAGCCAATGATACGCGACGCAAAAAATTAACTAGCGACAATAAAAAAAGAAAATCGAATAAAGATAAACCTAAAAAGCCCAGCAAAGAAAATTCTGGCAGAGAAAAGCCAGTAGATAAAAATGCGAGCAAGAAAAAAGCAAAGAAGAAAAAAACAACGCCAAAAGCTAAGCGGCGAAAGATAGAAAAAGCAAAGAAAAATAAAGAGTAATAAACAAGAAAAAATAATTTTTATGAGTGGTAGTAAGTAGGCAATGGCGCAAAAAGAAAAAAAGAATGACAAGCAATTTGTGTATGGTTTTCATGCGGTTGAAGCACTGTTAAAAAAATCACCCTCGACAGTTAAAAACCTGTATTTGTTAAAAGGGCGTAAAGATAAACGCTTGAGTGCTTTGCAACATTTAGTTGATCAATCACTGACGATTGAATGGGTTGCCAGAGACACACTCGATGAGTTGGTGAATGCCAATCATCAAGGTGTTGTTGCTGTTGTAGTGGCGAGTGCGGCAAGCGCAGAGAGTTATGATGAAGACTATTTAAAAAGTCATCTACCTAAACTAGTAGAAGAGGGCATTGCTCCATTTTTGTTAGTGCTAGATGGCATTACAGACCCTCATAATTTAGGAGCTTGCTTACGCTCTGCTGAAGCTGCCGGTGTGCAGTTTGTCATTGTTCCTAAGGATAATTCGGCACCACTAAATTCCGTTGTCTCTAAAGTTGCTTGTGGTGCAGCGGAGGTGATCCCATTGATACGAGTGACGAACCTTGCGCGTACATTGCAATGGCTAGCACAAGAAGGCGTTTGGATATTGGGTGCTGCAGGTGAAGCGGAGCAGCATCATTTTCAAGCTGACCTCAAAGGCCCTCTAGCTATTGTGATGGGCTCAGAGGGTAAAGGCTTAAGGCGTCTTACGCGAGAGCATTGCGATGGCCTTATTCGCATACCTATGGAGGGCACAGTGAGCAGTTTAAATGTATCCGTGGCTACAGGCGTTTGCCTATTCGAGGCGCTGCGCCAAAGGCAGTAAGGCAAAGCTATTGAACATGTCCATTGTCGCCTTCAAACTTAGTCTCAAGTCAGCTTGTTCCCCCTCGCCAAAGCTTTCAACCACATTTTTTAAAAACTCGAAAAAATATCGATATTAAAATTGAGTATTAATGATGAACTGTCCTATGGTTAAATATTCTTTATTTTTTTTAGGGCTATTTTTTTTGCAAGCCTGCACAGCCCCTGGTTATTATACTCAGGGTATTATTGGCCATACATCTCTGATGCTTTCGAGAAAGCCTGTTGACAAAGTGGTCAAAACTGCCGACGAAAAACTCAAGAAAAAATTATTGCTATCGCAAGATATCCGAGACTTCTCGATTGATGCGTTGAGCTTGCCAGATAATAAAAGTTACAGAAGCTATGTTGAGTTAAAAAACTCATCACCTGTTTGGAATGTTGTTGCAGCTGAGGAGTTTTCTTTAAGGCCAAAAACCTGGTGCTATTTAGTGATAGGTTGCGCCAGTTATCGTGGCTATTATAAAAAAGAATCGGCAGAGAACTACGCCAACAAGCTCAAACAAAAAGGTTATGATGTGCGTGTGGCTGGAGTAGGTGCGTACTCAACACTGGGTTTTTTTGCCGATCCATTAACCTCTACTATGCTCAAGAGAGACGAGGCATCCCTTGCTGAATTAATTTTTCATGAGCTGTCCCATCAAAAGCTTTATATAAAAAATAATACGCGCTTTAATGAAGCCTTTGCTACGGTTGTTGGTGAGCAAGGTGCTATTCTTTGGATGAAAAATAATAACAAAGAAGAACTTTTAAACAATTACAAGCAACGCTTGTCTGTACAGATGGATTTTATTGGCTTAGTTAATAATACAAAAGAAAAGCTAAAGATATTGTATAAAACCACGTTACCCGATGATATTAAACGTGAGAAAAAGTTGCTTATCTTCAAAGAAATGAAGGAAGAGTACAAAGACATAAGGGATAATAAATGGGGTGGTCGAGCATGGTACGGTCGTTGGTTTAGTGCGCCATTAAATAATGCACATCTAGTATCGATAGCAACCTACCATGATTTAGTGCCAAATTTCGAAGCTCTATTCGAAAGATGCGATAGAGATTTTGCACGTTTTTATCAGCAAGTAAAAGTTAATTCAAAAACCAAAGGTAATATTATATTGAGTCAGTGCGACCCTAATATTTAGTGCTTCTTAGTTGTTTTTATGTTGAAAAATGCTCACTTGATTGCGCCCATTCTTTTTGGATTCATATAATGCTTTGTCGGCGCTGTCTATCCATCCTGTGGCAGACTTTAATGACTCGTGATAACAAGAGACCCCGAAGCTCACGGTAAAATTTATGGCAGTGTCGTCATAGTGAACTGTTAGCTCTTCTATTTTTTTGCGAATACGCTCTGCTAATACTTCGGCGCAGTCAATAGAGGTGTGCGGCAATAAAATAACATATTCCTCGCCGCCGTAGCGACCGGCAATATCTGTTTTGCGAATACACTTTTGAGTAATTTCAGCTGCTTTTTTAATGACTTCGTCACCGGCAGGGTGCCCGTGATTATCGTTCACTTTTTTAAAGTGGTCGATATCAAATATGATAAGCGAGCATTCTTCTCTGTAGCGTTGTAGCCGATCAAATTCTTTCTCTAATTGATCTTCCCATGCAGAGCGATTATATAAGCCGGTTAAACCATCAGTCTGGCTAATAATTTCTAACTTATTATTAGCTGCTTCAAGCTCTAAATTATTGATCGCCTGCTCTGTTACATCGTAGACAATTAAACAGATACTCGATATCTCACCGGTTAAACCCTGAATGGGAATAAATGTGCTGTTTTGATACATGAATTCTGCTCTGCCCGTGATAGGACGATAATTATCAAACTTGAATAAGTAGGGGCGTTGTTCCCATGTGGTAAAGGCAGAGTTTTTAAGTAGGTAGATTGATTCGACTTTGCGGTTAAACCATTTTTCGTCGATCTCGGGAAAGCTCTCAAACAGGTTTTTGCCAATAATTTCTTCGGCATAGAGTGCGCTGTGGTTTTGCATAAAACTATTCCACAGTTGAATGTTGTAATCTTTGTCGAGTAGTACGAGACCCACATCGACATTTTGTACAACATCCATAATCCAGCGGAAGTCATTCATCATTTCGTTATTTGATAACTCAGACATATTTAATCCAGCAAATATTCTAGCTTGCCAAAGAGCCTTGGTAGAGAGCTCTCTGTGATGACAACCAATAAGTCACACTGTACATCATAATTTTCTATTTGATAGTTAACCTCAATAACCAGTGTATGGTTCCAGCGCACGTTGTTCGACATCAATAATTTACCTAGCTCTTGGTGCTGGCCCATAATCGCGGGTGGCCCAAAGCTAAATTCTATATCGAGCTGCTCGGCGATACCGCGAAGCAATGCGCCAACTAAAATATTGGTCGAGTCTATCAGTAACTCGCGCTCGCCAACTTCGTTAAGCTCATCTTCAAATTTCATGAGCTTTGCGAGATCAACGAAGCTGGTATCGTTAAACAAAAGCATGGCCTCACCGGCAATACCGCCACCAATAAAGCCTTGGCAAATACCCGAAACGTTATTCTCGTCGATGGTTTGTACCGCCATGGCTATTTCAGCGGGTGTTAAAATGTTGACGTGAGGGATCGATAAAATAACAAAAGCATCCAACAGGCGAGCGAGATGATCGCCTGCCTGACCCATTGCAACGTTGCTAATTTCCTGTAAGCAATCGCGCTGATCTTCGTTTAGTACGTTGGATTGAGTCATCTCTTCCGAACTGATATACCTTGTTATTGGTGGTTATTTTAAGTGATGTAAGGTGTTACCTTATAAGATTAGTACAGTAATGTAATTTTTGCTGAGAATTAGTGAGCGTTTCCATAGATACCGCCAGCTTTATCTGGCGCGGTGCCTAGAGGCGCTTTGGTAGATACAGTACAGCTTATCTAATTCTCAATACTACTGCTGCTCCTTTGCCTGCTGGCTATAGGATGCTCCTGCATTATTTATTTTTGTTCATGGCTGCTTTTAAAAGGCTTGCCATAGTACCTGTTGCTTCTGTCTGAGCCTGCGCGTTATTGCGTTGCTTGTATTTTGCAGCCGAGCGCCGGGGTGTATTTGAGGTGCTATTGGGCTTTTGCGCTTGGCCGACTTCATCGTCTAGGCGCATAGAAAGAGCAATACGTTTGCGATTAACATCAACCTCCATCACCTTTACCTTAACGACATCCCCTGCTTTTACGATGGTACGAGGGTCTTTTACAAAGGTGTTAGCAAGTGCGGATATATGCACAAGGCCATCTTGGTGAACACCTATATCAATAAATGCGCCAAAATTTGCCACATTTGTCACGACACCTTCTAAAATCATGCCCTCAGTCAAGTCTTTGATAGTATCAACGCCATCTTTAAAGGTGGCAGTTTTAAATTCGGGCCGTGGGTCGCGGCCGGGCTTTTCTAGCTCGTTTAGAATATCTTTGATAGTGGGTAGACCAAACTGCTCGGTAGTGAAGTCTGCGGGTTTTAGATCGCGCAATAGCGTGGGGTTACCCAGTAAGGCAGAGATATTTTGCCCTGTACGTGCACTAATACTCTGTGCAACGGGGTAGGCCTCGGGATGGACGGCCGATGCATCTAGAGGGTTTTCTCCATTGGCAATACGTAAAAATCCAATGGCTTGCTCGTAGGTTTTATCACCTAAGCGTGGCACCTCTTTCAATTGCTCACGGCGCTCAAAACGACCATTGCTATCTCTAAAGCTAACAATATTGTTGGCGATATTTTGGTTAAGGCCAGAGACGCGTGCAAGCAGGGGTGCCGACGCTGTATTGACCTCTACGCCGACGGTATTTACACAGTCTTCAACGGTTGCATCGAGTGCACGTGCTAACTTACTTTGTGACACATCATGCTGATATTGACCGACACCAATAGATTTTGGCTCAATTTTAACGAGTTCGGCCAATGGATCCTGTAGGCGTCTAGCGATAGATATCGCACCGCGAATAGTCACGTCGAGGTCAGGAAATTCCTTAGCGGCAAATTCACTCGCGGAGTAAATAGAGGCTCCGGCTTCGTTGACCATAATGCTTTGGGTGGCCAATTCACTATGGCGTTTGAGCACATCTTTAACAAAGCTTTCGGTTTCACGCGAGCCTGTGCCATTGCCAATAGAGATTAAGTCAACATTGTACTTTTGACAGAGGTGCACAAGCGTGGGTTCGGCTTCCTGGCTTTGACGCGCATTAGCCGTAGGCAAAGTAGAGGGGAAGAGCACGCCGTGGTCGAGTACCTTGCCTGTTGCATCAACGACAGCCAGCTTAACCCCTGTGCGCAGGCCCGGGTCTAGCCCGATAGTGGCTTTTTGCCCCGCAGGAGCAGCGAGCAAGAGGTCTTTTAGGTTATTGGCAAATACTTGAATAGCATCGGACTCAGCGTTATCGCGGATGCCACCAAATAAGTCGGTCTCGATATGTGAAAGCAGTTTAATGCGCCATGTCCAACGAACGACTTCGGCGAGCCAATCGTCTGCGGCGCGGTTTTGGTGCTTAATATTCCAGTGCTCGGCAACCATGCCTTCGCAGGGGTGTGGCGTACTTATTTTTTTGGTTGAGTCTGGTGTCTCTGGCGCGTCAATTAATCCCGTCGAGAGCGACAAAAAACCTTCATTGCGGCCACGAAACAGTGCAAGGGTGCGGTGCGATGGAATCGTCTTTAAGGCTTCATCGTACTCGAAATAGTCTTTAAACTTTTGGCCCTCGTCCTCTTTACCCGCAATAACACGTGAAGAAACCGTGCCATGCTCACTGATAAACTGTCGCAGGCGGCCAAGTAGTGTCGCATCTTCGCTAAAACGCTCCATTAAAATATACTTAGCGCCGTCTAGCGCATCTTTAATAGTACTAATCGACAGTTCTGTGTTTAAGAATTCAGCCGCTAGCTTCTCAGGCTCCAATGTTGGGTCAGCAAGTAGCTGATCAGCCAGTGGCTCAAGGCCTGCCTCGATAGCAATTTGGCCTTTAGTGCGGCGTTTGGGCTTATAGGGCAAATAAAGATCCTCTAGCTCGGTTTTAGTCTCGGCTATTTGGATTGACTGAGTCAATTCGGGGGTTAGCTTGCCTTGTTCTTCAATGCTCTTAAAAATAGTGTCGCGGCGCTCTTCTAACTCGCGTAAATAGCGCAAGCGATCTTCCAATGTGCGCAATTGGGTGTCGTCGAGACTACCTGTCACTTCTTTGCGGTAACGAGAAATAAACGGCACTGTTGCGCCCTCGTCCAATAGCCCAATCGTAGCAGTGACTTGTTGTTGCTGAATGGAAAGCTCTGTGGCAAGACGTGTGATAATAGTCTGTTGAGTGTTGCTATCGTTACGACGAGTGTTGTCCATAGGTGGTAATAATCTCTGGGTAGTTAATACGTGAGTGTGGCATTATGCGTAAAACTTAATGCTTAACCAGTCTTGTTTTTAGGTTTTTTTTGTGATGCTGGGTCTTGCTCACAATTTACGAGGGCGTAAATAGATGAGTAGTATAGGGTAACAATCGAGCCTCTAAGTGGTCATAGCCCTTATCTGGTATTAATCTTAGTGCTCGCGCGCATAAATGGCCTGTTAATAATACCCAAAACTTGGGTCTATATTTTATTGAATATAAGAAATAATGCTTATTAAATACAACAATCTCACACGGCAGCACTCTCATTGCGGGAATCATTGGGGTGATCAGCAAGGCAGCATTAGCTTTTTTCTGATCCTTTTTATGGGTGTGGCTATTATGGCGGCTATTTGGTTTTTTAAGCCAGAGCCTACACTTCGACCTAAACTAGAGGCCAAACCTCCGGTTGTCGATGTTATGCTCGCTAGGCCCGATCAATATAGAGCAGTAGTGGTAAGCCAAGGCACCGTTGCGCCTAAGCGTCAGATCAACCTTGTTAGTGAGGTGGCTGGTCGAATTGTTGAGGTATCGCCAAAGTTTGAAGCAGGGCGATTTTTTAAAAAAGGCGAAGTACTGCTGCGATTAGATGATCGCGATTACCGCAATGCAGTGGCTATTGCCGACACGCAAATTGTCGTTGCCGAAAGAGATCTTGCTTTAGAGCAGGGCGAAGCAAGGCAGGCAAAGCGTGTTTGGCGCGATTTAGGCACAAAGACGGCAAACTCATTATCTCTCAGAGAGCCGCAACTCAATGCAGCAAAGGCAGGTTTACGTTCAGCACAAGCCGAGCGTAATAGAGCCTTATTAAATGTTGAGCGAACGTCAATTAGTGTGCCCTTTGATGGTCGTGTTGAGCTTAAGTCTGTAGCGCTAGGGGAGTTTGTTTCGACAGGTACGGTCCTCGCCACGGTTTACGATAGCCAAATTGTCGAAGTGCGCTTGCCGCTGAATAATCAACAGCTTGCACTTACGGGGTTTATCCCCGGCGAAGAAATTACCACGCAGCAATTGGGTGGCGAGCCAAAGGTTGTGCTATCGGCGACTATTGGCGACAAGACTTATGACTGGCAAGCAACTAATGCGCGCATGGATGCCTCTATTGATTCGACAACGCGGTTTTATCACCTGACTGCTGAAATAAAAAACCCCTTTGATAAAAAGAGTTTTGATCAGCCTTTGCTGGTTGGTTTATTTGTGAGTGCCAATATCCAAGGGCGAGTTTATGAGGATGTTATTCGTCTACCTAAAAAAGCATTGCTAAATAACAACCAAGTGTTTGTCGCAGAGGCTGACAATATTTTATCGCTACGAGATGTACGTGTTATTGATCGCGAACAAAATACCGTTGTTGTTGAATCAGCTATTGAGGCTGGTGAGAGAATTGTCGTTAGTGACCCGCGTGTATTGAAAGAAGGTTTGCAAGTGAACACCAATGAGTTAAGAGAGTTGGCAGGCGATAAAACAGATCAACGTGCTAACCTCACAAAAAATGCGCTTAGCTTTGATTCAACGGCAAAGAGCAGTAAAAACTAATGCGTCCCATTGTTCATTGGTTTATTGATAATCCTATCGCTGCTAATCTATTGATGATTGTAATTCTTGTTGGGGGTGGCTTTAATTATTTTTCTATAGGTAAAGAAGTTTTCCCTCTCGGTGAGACAGATACACTATCTATTACCATCGCCTATCCCGGTGCAAGCCCTAGCGAAATAGAACAACAAGTCGTCATACGTATAGAAGAGGCAATCGCAGATCTCGATGGTATCGACGAAATTATATCGACAGCCAGCGAAAGCACTGCGACGATTACCGTAGAGACAATAGAGAACTATGATACCCAACGCTTGCTCAATAATGTAAAAAGCCGCATAGATGCGTTAACCACGCTCCCCGACGATGTTGATGACATAGAAGTGCGCGAGCTTATTGCCAGACATCGTTTAATGAATATCGCGGTTTATGGTGATGTTGCGGAGAGTCTTTTAAAAGAAACTAGCGAGTGGATTCAGCAAGAGTTATTAAAATTAGAAACCGTATCCAATGTTGATATAGAAGGTATTCGCGATCGAGAGATGAGTATCGAAGTTTCTGAAAATACTCTGCGCACTTATAATCTCCAATTTGATGATATTGCCACAGCAATACGTGGAAATTCTATTAATGTTGCCGCGGGTGCTATTAAAAGTGACTCGGGTAATGTGCAACTACAAACGCGTGGTCAAGCTTTTACCAAGGAAGAGTTCGAAGAAATTGTTATTAACACCGGTGATAATAACGCGCAATTAACACTGTCAGAAATTGCCACCATTAATGATGCGTTTGAAGAGATTGATCAGCGCACAAACTTTAATGGCTTTCCCGTTGCTTATTTACAAATTTATACCAGTAGCCCACCTGATATTGTTAATGCATCAGATAGTGTGCGCCTTACTCTCGATAAATTAGCTAATCAATTTCCTGCCAGTGTTAAAGCCGATATCTGGTTTGACTGGGCAGTCGTTTATAAGAGTCGAATGAAGTTGCTGGTAGAAAATACTTTAATGGGACTCGTATTCGTTTTTGTTATTCTCATGTTGTTCTTAAGGCCCTCTCTGGCAGCTTGGGTTTGTGTAGGCATTGCCACCGCTTTTTTAGGTGCTTTCGCATTGCTGCCCTATACAGGGGTCACTTTAAATATTATTTCCATGTATGGCTTTTTGCTAGTACTAGGTATTGTTGTTGACGATGCTATTGTTGTTGGTGAGGGTATTTATTTTTATCAACGCAAAGGACTTAGTGGGAAAGAAGCCGCAAAGATTGGCGCTATGTGGGTCAATAAGCCGGTGGTATTTGCAGTCATCAGTACCATGATATTTTTTGCTGTGATGTTTGCTATCGATGGACCTCTGGGAACACAGGCAGTGCCTATTGCTACCGTCGTGATTGTTTGCTTGTTATTCTCACTGATAGAGTCGATGTTAATTTTGCCATCGCATTTATCACATGCAAAAGCAAAACCTGTACCGCAATCGCCAACTGGATTAGCCAAGATTCGCCTAGGTTTTTCTCGCGGCCTCGAAGCTATTGCGAATAATTATTATCAAAGATTCTTAGAAAAAACATTGGTAAAAAACGGCAGTACTTTAATGTTTTTCCTTATGATTTTTTTAATTACGCTAACAGTATTTTTAAGTAGCGGCTATCTTAAAAAGGCATTCGCTCCCATTGTGCCGTCAACACGCGTGACCATTAATGCTTTTTTAGCCGAGGGTGCAGGCTTTAGCGATACCAAAAGAGTGCAGCAGCAAATTGAAGATGCAGCCTATCGTTTACGAACCGATAAAGAAATGCTCAATATTAATGGTGATGGGTCTTTTGTTAAAGCGATTCGCTCTTCTGCAATTAATAATGTCGCCCGTGTTGATGTACGACTCACCCCCAGTGATGAGCGTAAAATTAATGTGATTGAAGTCAAGGATCGTTGGCGAGAATTAATTGGGCAATTATCTGGCGTTAAAGAATTGAGCCTACGCTTTACCATTAACAATAATCAAAAAGATTTACGCTTTCGCATTAGTATGCCGGGTAACGATGTTGAGCAACTCAATAATATTGTGCGTGATATGCGCGAAGCCTTAGGGCGTTATGAATCTGTTTATCAGATAGAAGATAATCTTGACGGTGCAAGAACAGAAATAGAACTACGACTAAAACCTAATGCAGCCGTACTCGGTTTAAGCTTGGCTGATATTGCCAGACAAATACGCCAGGGTTATTTTGGCGAGGAGGTGCAGCGTATTCCTCGTGGTAACGATGATATTAAAGTCATGCTGCGCTATCCATTGAGCGAGCGCAGCCGTATCGAGACGATTCGAGAGACCTATATACGCACAAGCGATGGCCGCTCTGTACCTTTAAATCAAGTTGCAGAAGTCATAGAGATAACGGGTTATACAAAGATACAGCGCGAAAATAGACGCAGAGCCGTTGCGGTTACTGCTGAGGTGACTAAGGGAGTCGATACACTTGCCCTTGCTAATACTATCGTTGAGACCCATGTACCCGAGTTGCAAAAAAACTATCGTGGCTTAAGCGTGGAAATTGATGGTGCCGTTGCCGATGAGAAAAAATTCAACTACCAGATTATCCAGAGCTTCGTACTGGCGACCTTGTTTAGCTTTGGGCTGATGGCCATCGTGTTTCGCTCCTGCTGGCAGCCGGTACTTATTTTAACGGCTGTTCCCTTTGGTTTTGTGGGTGCAATTTTTGGCCATCTATTATTTGATATTACCGTTACTATGAATTCTTTGTTGGGCTTTGTTGCCTGCGCAGGCGTTGTGGTGAACGATAACCTTGTATTGCTTGATCGTATTCACCAACTTCGCGATGAGGGAAAGTCGGTGCACGAGTCCATCACTCAAGCGGGTGCAGATAGATTCCGGGCTATCGTGCTGACTTCGATCACTACCTTTGTAGGTTTGTTGCCAATACTTTCAGAAACCAGTATCCAAGCCCAATTTATGATCCCTATGGTGACATCTCTGGCCTTTGGGGTGCTTTTTGCCACTTTTGTGACTTTGATATTCGTACCCAACCTCTATTTATTTGGCGAGCGCTGTAACGGCCGCCTATTCAAACCTGAGACAGCTTGATACCCCCCTATTTATCGGCATGGCTTGATCATAGCCAGGCTTGTAGGATTCTCTGTTGCTAAACATGATGCCAAAAGAGGTAATTCGCTGATTTTATGCTTTACTTAGTATATATAATTTAAGTAAAGAGCCATGAAAGCAGTCATTTTAGAATCCAGTCGCTTATACCAGCGCTTAATCAGTAAGGTATTCTCTGCCTTTGATTTAGAAGTCGATATTTATGACAATGGGGGCGCTGCATTAGTTGATATCGCAGCGAATAAGCCAGAAGTTGTCTGTATATCAATGCACCTGTCGGATATGACAGGTATTGAAGTGTGCCAAAAGATACGTTCGATGGGCGGGGTTTATCAGCACCTCCCCATTTTGATGATCACCTCAGAAGATAACCCCGATACCCTTGCAAAAGCGCTTATTGCCGGTGCCACAGATATACTGCAAAAAGATGAAGCAGATAATATAGAGTTGCGCTTGCAAACAATATTGCCGCACCATGTCGTGAAGCGTCATAGCGGCCATGTGCTCTATCTAGAAGATAGTAAAACAGCAGCAAGTATGATTCGCGAACAGCTTAAATCAATTGGCTTGAGTATGGATCATGCCTTAACGGTAAAGGAGGCGTTAGACTGTGTAGAAAATCATTCATATGATTTGTTAATTACAGATATTGTCCTCAATGAGACCTTGAGCGGGTTGGATTTTGTGAAAGAAATTCGAGCAAACCCTGAGTACGATCATACGTCTATTTTGGCAGTAACTGGGGTTGATGATATAAGCCGACGTATAGCCGTATTAAATGCTGGCGCGAACGACTACTTAATAAAACCTATTATTAAAGATGAGTTTTATGCACGTATTAATAATTTACTAGAGTCAAAAAAATTATTTGACCAACTAAAGCGCGAGCGTAAACGTTTATTGGAGTTGGCAACAAAAGATTCTTTAACCACTTTATATAATCGCCATTTTTTATTAGAGACTGCTCAGTGTAAATTTGCCGAAGCCTATCGACATGGATATCAGTTGTCATTGATGGTGCTTGATATCGACCACTTTAAAAAGATCAACGATACCTTAGGTCACGATGGTGGCGATAGAGTTCTCAAAGCCATTGCAAAGGTATTAAAGAAGCACTTTCGAGAAGAGGATATCGTCGCACGCATTGGTGGCGAGGAGTTTGTGGTAATGCTCGCGCACTCCGATGAAAAAAATACCCTTGCCCGAGCCGAAGAGCTCAGGAAAAGTATCGAGGCATTAAAGCCTATAGGCTGGACAACAACGGTAAGTATTGGCACTACCACACTGAACTTACATGAAAAAGAGACCTTCGATGATCTCTTTAATCGTGCCGATAAAGCCTTATACACATCAAAAAATACAGGTCGTAATCGCGTTACCGAAGCCAAAAAAGAGGTGTCAGAGGTATCTGGCTTTTAGCGAATACAACGATAGGCAAGATACTCTTGAGCGCCTTTTACAGGTTCGCTAACGGGTGCAATAGTATCAGCGCCTAACTTTACTGCCTCGTTTCTTGCAAGTATTAATAATTCTTTTTGAACCTTATTTTTATTACGTGGGATAAAACCTATTTTGGCGGCAACGCTAGCCTTAATTGTGCCTACATTTTGGCAAACGCTGGCGCGCTCCGTTGTCGATACGCTTATCTTTTGGCCTTCGGTATTTTCATTGACCCAAGCGCATGCACTCATTAGTAATACAGCGAATAGTACTATCGAAATTTTCATTTATCTCTCCTCTTTTGATAGGACATTATGCATCTGTAGAAATATTTTTACTGGCTATTGTTTCATAACTTTTAAAACCACGCTTTTGCCACCACTTGGCCGCATGCGGGTTGCTGACATCCCAGCCTACTTGAAATGCCTCGGCACCTAAGCTGATTAGGCGTTGTTCGATACTATCGAGTAAGATTTGTCCAATACCTTGATTACGCATATCTTTATCGACCCATAAGCTATAAATAACCCCAACAGAAGATAGCCTAACCACAGGGCGCTCGTATATATGCCCAGTAATCGTACCAATAATTTTTTTGCTGGCATCTGATTTTTTGTAGGCGACTAAAATAGTAGCCTTGGGAGATTGCATAGCGTGTTCAATAAATTCTTTTGCGCGAGCCTCTTTGCCTTCCGTGTCACCGCCAAAGGGGCGTTCTGTTGCGCTTTGGTCAATTTGTTGCCACATTTGCGCCAGTAATACTGTGTGCTCAGGTAATGCCTCTTCGATGATAAGTTCTAGCATTCTCTATACGCTACCCTCTGTCTCCACAACGAGGATGCGAGCTTCACCTTTGGGATGTGCGACGTGCTCTGTACCAATAGAGGCGTAAAAAATATCACCTGTCTCTAGGGTAACCATGTGTTCTTCTTTTTTCTCTTTATAATACATGTCAACGCTGCCATCGAGCACAACAAATACTTCTTCGCCATCATTGATGTGCCATTTGTAAGGTTCATTAGTCCAATGCAGCTTGGTGGTAATGCCATTCATATTGGCAATCGATTTTGATCCCCAAGCTTTTTCGGCTTTGAATTGTTTACTTTTGATGATATCCATCAATAATCCCTATGTTGATGTTGTGATTATCCAGTAGCTTAGATGCTCATGCAATAATAAGACAGATATAAAAAAGGCCGCAAATGCGGCCTTTTTTATATTGTACTAGCTTCATTTAACTTAGGCTTTAGGGCCTGCATTATTAACGGCTTCGCTGACTTCAAACTTTGTAATGTTTTTGGCAAACAGCTGGGCCAGTTTGCTAGCGCTTTCGTCATAGGCTGCTTTATCTTCCCATGCTTCGCGTGGGTTAACATATTTTTGATCTACACCTGGGATCGTCTTAGGGATATCCAAGTTCAAAATGTCTAGATGCTCGGTTTCGCACCCTTCTAAAAGCCCATTTTGGATAGCGGCAACAACAGCGCGAGTGACCGGAATAGGGAAGCGCGAACCTTTACCGCCAGCGCCACCAGAACCGCCAGTCCAACCTGTGTTAACAAGGTACACTTTAGACTCGAAATCTTCGATACGCTTCATTAACAAATCGCCATATTCACGTGCTGGACGTGGCATAAACGGTGCGCCAAAGCAGGTCGAGAAAGCGGGGTGAATACCTGCTTCTGCGCCAAGCTCTGTTGAGCCAACGCGTGCAGTGTAGCCCGATAAAAAGTGATAAGCAGCGGCTTCTTTGCTTAAAATGGCAACGGGTGGTAAAACACCTGATACATCGCAAGTTAAAAAGATAACGTTTTTAGGCTCGCCTGCGCAGTTTTCAACTTGGCGCATATCAACGTGCTCAAGTGGGTAAGAGCAGCGGCCATTTTCAGAAAGAGTGGTATTGCAGTAGTCAGGGACATTGGCAGCGTCGTGTACAACGTTTTCAACAATCGCACCTTGGCGAATAGCATCCCAAATAACCGGCTCATTTTTTTGACTCAGATCGATAGTTTTGGCGTAGCAGCCACCTTCGATATTAAAGACAGAACCTTTGGCCCAACCGTGCTCGTCATCACCAATAAGATAGCGCTCTGGGTCAGCCGAGAGCGTTGTTTTACCTGTGCCTGAAAGGCCAAAAAACAGACAAGTGTCGCCGTCTTTACCAACATTTGCCGAGCAATGCATAGGCATAACGTCTTTTTCGGGCAGTAGGAAGTTTTGTACGGAGAACATTGATTTTTTCATTTCGCCCGCATAACGCATGCCAGCGATTAATATTTTGCGTTGACCAAAGTTGATGCAAACGATAGATTCAGAATTAGTGCCATCGCGCTCAGGTACACATTCAAAGTTTGCAGCATGTGCAATAGACCACTCTTCTTTGCCTTTAGGGTTGTAGTCGTCGGTACGAATAAACATATTGTGTGCAAATAGGCTATGCCAAGCAGTTTGTGTACGCACATTAACGGCTAGGTAGTGATCGCTGTCTTGGCCCACATGATAGTGGCCAACAAAGTTATCAACTTCGCAAAGATACTCGTCAACACGGTCCCATAATGCATCAAATTTATCGGCATCGAATGGACGGTTTACACTACCCCAATCGATGGCGTCAGCAGTGGATGGCTCTTGTACAATGAAACGATCAGCGGGTGAGCGGCCAGTGCGAGCACCTGTTTCTGTGATTAGTGCACCGGTATGGGAAAGCTTACCTTCGTTACGTGAAAGAGCTTGCTGGATGAGTTCGTCTGCGCTTAGGTCTGTATATGTTGTAACAGAAGCCTCTGCTGTCGCCTGTGTCATGAGTTGTTCCTACTATGTAAGTGATATAAATGATGGCTTTTAATGGTATTTTTATTGTATACCTTTTGCACAGTTATGAGCGCCATTAGTGTTCAAAACCGCGGTCGGCTATTATGTCAGACAAGTGGGCGTAAGCGAACCCCGAAGGGGTTATTTTTTGACCAAAACTTATGACTTTTAACTGTTTCTCTAATTACCTTTCCCTATAGTATTAATGCGTCGTCTTTGGCCCAAATAACGCATTAATATCATCTTTGTTGTATTGGTATTCAAAACCGCAAAACTCACAGTTAACGATAATGCTCCCTTGCTCCGCTAATAATGCCTCGGCATCGGCCCTGCCCAAATGTTTTAGGGCGCGACTACTGCGCTCCTTTGAGCAGCTACAACCAAAGCTAAATGGGATAGGGTCAAAGATCCTAACGCCTTCTTCATGGAATAAGCGTGTTAATAGCTCTCCGTGCCCCAGAGTAAGCAGCTCTTCTAGAGTAATGGTGTTGGCAAGTTGTACGCGATTGTTCCAGGCTTGTTGATTAGTTTGGTGATCTGCTTCTTGTTGCGGGAGTTGTTGCAATAGCAAACCCGTGGCAGTCTTGCCATCGCTGGCAAGCCATAAACGGGTCGGCAGCTGTTCTGACTGTGCAAAATACTGTTGTAAACAATCTGCGAGAGAGGGTTCTTCCAAAGGGACAATACCTTGGTAGCGATTGCCTTTGGTGGGGTCGATAGTAATCGATAAAACACCTTTACCAATCAGGTTGGGTAGCCCGCTATTACTGATTAAACTGTCAATATCGTCTTCGCTTGTCTCGTGGAGTTTGGCAATACCACGGAGTTGCTTTTTGTTGTTTGGGCCTTGATTGCTTGCCTCGGCCATAATTAACTTTAATGGCCCATCGCCTCTTGCCTGTAGTGTTAAAATGCCATCAAACTTTAGTGTGCTCGATAGTAGTGCTACGGCGGCAATAAACTCGCCTAACAGCTGCTTGACCGAGTCGTGATAGCTTTGGTTGGTTAACATCTCATCAAGGCTATGGTTTAAGGTGACTATTTCTCCGCGTATATCGGTATTATCAAAAATAAATTTATGCAATAAGTCGTTATCGGTGGGCATGTTGGGCTCTTTACGGGGGCTGCATTTGTTCGGGCAAACAGTGTAAATGTATTCGAGGTAATGGGGAATATTTATGTGATGAGAATTTGCCTTTATTTGTAGCATTGCTTTATCTTTTAGGGCGACATAGTCTCATCCAACTTTATGGTGAGGTGGTTTATACTAGCTTACATATATTGGACGATGGACGACAATTCTCGATCAATAACTTTTACTGAAAGGGGTGGTTAATCTATGAAAAGTAATCTGTTAATTATTATCGTTTTATCCTGTTTTAGCTGGTTTGCTCTCGCAGAGGAGCCCGTGAGTACGGGTCGCTTTAATAGCACCGCAATTACCGGTCATAATGTTGTTGCCTACCATAACCTAACCCAAGGCGATAAAGCCGTTAAGGGCGACAAGGTTTATAGTATGGAATGGAAGGGGGCTAATTGGTACTTTGGCTCCAGCGAGGAGCGCGAGCGCTTTAAAGCAAACCCCGAGCGTTATGCCCCTGCTTATAATGGCTTTTGTGCTAATGCACTAAGTATTGGCGAAGGTCTTGTCAGGACAAGCGGTAAACACTGGGCAGTATTTGAAGACCAGCTTTATGTTTTTTATGCAGCACGCGGCGCTAAGCGCTGGTTAAATGGGGACTATAAAGAGTATAAAATCGTTGCCGATCGCGAGTGGGCAGGGATTTTGGAAAAGTAAGTAACGTTGACCTATTGTTTTCGCTCTGATATTTTTAAAGGGTATTTAATGTTATATCTTAGATAAGCTCGTTGTTATTAACTGCATCATTCATTTTTCTATGTTTAATTTTTATCATTTTTAAGAATAAATTAGTGAGTGTCGCATCTCGTAAGTACTCATGAGAGCATAGATAGTATGAAGTGCCCCAAGTGTGAAGCTGAGCAGGTAGCTGGAGAGCAGTGTGAATCCTGTGGTATTTATTTTGCTAAGTACCATGCATCGTTAAAAAATAAATCGCAGGCTCCCGTTAAGAAAAAAAGCAAAGGTGGCAACACTGCTTTACTATTTTCTCTTATAGCGGGGGTCAGTTTTTGCCTGTTTTTTGTGTTCAATAATTTAGATGAAGATGAGCATTTAAAAAAATCTTCGTCTCTGGCTCAAGACTATAATGGTGTGTCAAAGGATGAGCCTGTTCCTTCAAGCTTAAGTGAAAAAAGTGTTAAGGTGCGTCTGGAAGAGGCCCGCCCGCCTAAAAATATTATTGAAAAAGCTAGAAATGCTACTGTGTTTATCGAAACAGAGTGGGGCGCCACAGGTTCTGGTTTTATCATCGATGACCAATGTAATGTCGTTACTAATAGGCATGTTGTTGAGTTTAATGTCGATGAGACGTTACGAGGCTTCTTATCATCGCCTCAGTATCAAGCATCAATATTCAGGCATCAGCAAGAGTTAATAACTCAGCTTAATGGTTTGCGCCTCGAGTACAATCAGCAAATAGCTTTTGGTGATCAGTTTAAAGCGGAGGAGACAAAAAAGAACTTCTTGCGTGTAGAGCAAGACTTAAAAAATCTGCCAGAGATAATAAGAAAAAAAGCACTAAAGAAAATAGAGCGACAAGCGTTTAGTTATAGATACTCAAGTATAAAAGCCTCATTGGTTGATGGCTCCAAATATACAATTAATGCAGTTGAGTTTTCCGATTCCGATGATATTGCAATGTTTAAGTTAGACGGTAAAGACTGCCCTTATATCATTGCCAAAGATCCAGATGGCTTAGCGCAAGGTGATAAGTTATTGACCATTGGCAATCCCTCTGGTTTAACCTACAGTGTGACTGCAGGAATATTTTCAGGTTTTTATAACGCTGATGAGAAGACGTTTCTTCAGACAGATGCGGCTATTAACCCGGGGAATAGTGGCGGCCCTTTGATTACCGTCGATGGTAAGGTTGTAGGTATTAATACTATGGTTTTAAGGGACGCTCAGAATATAGGCTTTGCTATACCGATTAATAGGCTTAAAACAGCTTTTGATTAATTTTCTCTGTCTGTTTTAGTGTTTTTACACCTATAAATTGTCTTTTTATAATGAGTCGTAATTTGATGAAAGCCACTGTTGTACTCTTAGTTTTTTGTAGCCATTTACTTTTTCTAAATAATGCTTTTGCAGATATTTATAAATGGAAGGATGAGAATGGTGTTATGCATTTTGGCGATAGAATTCCCGATAAATATAAGAGTAGGGAAATTTCTGTGCATTCAAAAAAAGCCGGTGTAACGCGTGATAATCGGCCTGTGGAGAGTGTTGAACTTAGTAAGAAAAAGTTTTTTGAAGAAAAAAGAAAAGAGGCTTCTATGCTAGATTCAGCAGGAAACGAGGCTTTAAAGAATAACAAAAATAAGCGAGCAGAAGATCTTAAGCGATATGAGAAAGATCTTAAAAAATTGCAAAAAAATAAAGATAAGCCTCGGGCAGCTCGCGTATATTAGTGATAAGAGCCTAAGTAATAGTTTTTAGATCCTAGTCATCTAGCAGGTCTCTAAACCGATGTATCTGGCGGCGTTGTTTTTTACTGGGCCGCCCTTCGGTTTGTAGGCCCGATGCACTTTGTAATATTTTACGCTGCTCGGTATTTATTTTACGTTTTTCAATACTGTCTTCTGTTTCTTTATATAGCAATGCCGCCTCTGGCGCACCACGGCGTTGGTCAGATAAATTAATTACGACAACTTCTTTGGTATCCCATCCTTGTCGTATGGTCAGTATGGCATCGACCATAATCTCTTTGCTAGGTTTAGCACGTTGACCATCGCAATGAACTTTGCCGCCTTCTATGGCCTGTTTGGCAATGCTACGTGTTTTAAAAAAGCGTGCAGCCCAGAGCCATTTATCTAATCGTACTTTTGTCATGTCTTGCTCTTTAGAGGCTAGTATTTAGCCCTGTCATTATTTCATCGAAGTCATTAATAGCAGGCACGCCGGTTAATTGCCTTGCCTTTTGGCTATCGGGTTGATGAATACCTAAAATATATTTGATACCAAAGTGGCTGGCGGCATTGAGTACGGTTTTATTGTCATCAATAAATAGTGTGTTGTCATTATTAAATGCGTAATCTTCTGCTAGTGCTTGCCAAAAGCAGTGTTGCTCTTTGGGTTTTTGAAATTGATGAGAGGTGATCACCTCATCAAAAAAAGGCCCAATGCTTGTTTGCTTAAATTTTATCTCAACACCTGCTGGGTGGGCATTAGTCACAAGGTAAATTGTTTTGCCGCAGTCTTTAAGTGCTTGTAAAAACTCACGGGTGTAGGGGCGCTCTTTGATTTTGTGCTTGGTTTCTTTTTTTAAGGCAACAATGTCGAGTTTTAATTGCTCGGACCAGTAATCGAGGCAATACCAATTGAGAGTGCCTTCTAACTTATTAATGTGTTCGCTTAATTGTTGGGTCGATTGCTCAAGGCTCAGGCCATGAATCTCTGCAAATCGTGCAGGTAGGTGGCTTAACCAAAAGTGATTGTCATAATGCAGGTCAAGCAAGGTGCCGTCCATATCTAGCATGACGGTTTTTATCTGATCCCAATTAACCATGGTTTGCTGTGCTCGTAGAGGATTTGGCGTATTCGCTATGCTGGCGAATCTAGGGCATTATAACCGACCTCGGTGGTATAGAGTTTCTTTGGTCTTTTAATAGTTAACGATATGATTATTGATACGGTTTTTTTACATAAGCTTATTGATATAGCAAGAGTCGCTGGTGAGCGAATACTTACTATTTATAATCAAATAAATGATCTTGAGGTGCTTGTAAAAGACGATAACTCACCACTCACTCAAGCCGATCTCGCCTCGCACCACTATATCGAACAGGCGCTTACTAAGCTCACGCCTAATATACCTATTTTATCCGAAGAGTCACCCTTGCCAGAGTTTAAAGTAAGGCAACACTGGGATGCCTATTGGTTAGTCGACCCTTTAGATGGCACTAAAGAATTTATCAGCCGCAATGGTGAATTTACGGTCAATATTGCCTTGATTAAAAATGGCTTGCCTATCTTAGGTGTTGTACATGTACCCGTTGGCAATACTAGCTATGCGGGCTTCTCTACTGCTGATAGCCGATTCGCTTGTAAAATCCTAGCGGGCAAGCAGCTTGATATTAGCGCGCGCTTAGCCCAAGCACACCTCGATAGTGGCTTACCTTTAGAGGTTGTCGCGAGTCGGCACCACCGCGCAGAGGCTGTCGATAAACTATGCGCGACTATTAACGCCACATGGGGGCAAACGCAGCTTCGTGCCATGGGTAGCTCCTTAAAAATATGCCTAGTAGCCGAGGGGGAGGCAGATTTATACCCACGCTTTGGACCAACCTCCGAGTGGGATACTGGCGCAGCGCAGGCAATTGCAGAGGCGGCGGGTGGTTATGTGTTAAATGCGAGCGGCGCAACTTTAGGCTATAACCAAAAGGCCAGTGTGTTAAATCCAGACTTTTTTGTCATAGGTAAAGATATAGATAAATGGCGAATGCTTTTGAGGGATTTTGTTTAGATTATTATTTAAACAGTCTGGAATTTAAGCGTTGACTTGCATAGAATGGTCGTGTCGATAGAAGAAGTTAGTGTGGTTTGTTAAGATATTGTCTCAAAACATTGATTTTGGTCGCATAAACAAAAATAAGAAACCGGCAGCTGCTTGCAGTTTGTCAAATATGGGCGTTTAATTACAGCTATGTCTGAATATACAATAGAAGATCTTTATAAAAAGGTTGATCAGCTTATCCATCATTGTGAATCGTTAAAAGAGCGTGAGTCCTCTTTGCTAAAAGAGAGGTCGCGTTTAATTGAAAAAAATGAGATGGCGCGTACTCGGGTTGAGGCGATGATAGGTCAACTTAAAAACTTACAACAAACAACAGGTTAGGTAGGTTAACTGTGGCAACAGAAACATTGTCTGTGCATATTTTAGGTAAGGATTATCAGGTTGCTTGCCCTGAAGAGGAGCGCGATGCATTACTACGTGCTGCCTCTGACCTTGATCGTCGTATGCGAGAAATTCGACACTCTGGCAATGTTATTGGCATGGAGCGTATTGCTGTAATGGCTGCACTCAATTTGTCGAATGAAGTTCTGCAAGGCCAAAAACAACAAAGTAACGCCGATCAGGATATTCTCGAAAACCTGAGTTCAAGAATCGACAAAGTGCTTCTTTAGAGATTATTCTCTCCAATTTTATTGTCATCTAATATTATAGCTTTACTCTATCTGTTATATATCTAAATATTCTTTTATTGAGTGATTTCTTTATGGCGTAAGCTCGTGGCTTTGTCTATAATTAGGTTAACTCCTGAGGCGTTTGCTAGTCTATGTCCTCGAGCCGATAATACCACCCTAGGAGGTTTCTAGTGTCTGTTGGTGTGCATGTCCGCGAGTCGGAAAGCCTTATGCAGATCGGAGGCCCCCGCCCTTAAACTCATCGGTTTAAGGTCAGTATGACAGCGGCGTCTTGGGATTTATTTACTCCTCTCTTTTTGTTTTTCAAACCTTCTTAAATACCAGCAGTAAATACCTCATAGCCTAGTAAAAGCAGCATAATGCTTGCTGATACACTAAAGAGCTTTTGTGTCTTTTTAAGTGTACCGCTATACTCTTGCCCTAATTTCTACTCCTTAACAGGGCTTCAATATCATGGTTGATAACGATGTGGCTTCTCAGCTACGTGAAATAATTCGTAAGCGGCGGCGGCAACTTGGTTTAGGTGCGCAACATAGGGCCGGATTCGAATTATTAAAGCAAATAAGAGACTTGCCCGAATATCAAAGCGCTAAGCGAGTCGGTTTGTATTTAGCCAGTGATGGTGAGATAGATTGCCGTTTTATTATGAGAGATGCTTGGCGTGCTGGTAAGCAATGTTATTTGCCAGTACTAAGGACCGACAACCCCAAAGCGCATCAAATGGATTTTGTTCATTACCCACCAGGCTCTCCTTTAGGGCACAATCGCTATCGTATTTTAGAACCTACTCATGGCGCTAAAATAGCAAGCCAAGCACTCGATCTGGTGCT
The DNA here is from genome assembly GCA_947488935.1 of uncultured Pseudomonadales bacterium. Classification (GTDB taxonomy): domain Bacteria; phylum Pseudomonadota; class Gammaproteobacteria; order Pseudomonadales; family Cellvibrionaceae; genus CANLBN01. The sequence goes on along the minus strand of CANLBN010000001.1, from coordinate 353,381 downwards.
TGTGCCACTGGTTGGTTTTGACCGCCAAGGGCATCGCATTGGTATGGGGGGCGGTTATTATGACCGCGCCTTTGAATTTACCCGCAATCCCTTACTAACAGGCAGCTCACCGATACTCGTGGGTGTGGCTCATCATCTGCAAGAGGTGTTAAGCATTACACCCCAGCCATGGGATGTACCTTTAAGCACCGTTGTTAGTGTATAAAATAACGTTAATGGCGACATAAACAATATTTGGATAAATAGCATGACACAAGATGAATTAAAACAGGCTGTTGCTCGTGCAGCCGTTGATTATATTCTACCTAAGTTGGTTAAGGGCGCTATCGTTGGTGTCGGTACTGGCTCTACGGCTAATTGTTTTATCGATGAGCTTGCAAAACATAAGGCCCTATTCGAGGGTGCTGTTGCGAGCTCAGAGGCGACTGCCAAAAGGCTGGGTGACCATGGTATCAAGGTGTATGACCTCAACAACATCGAAGGTATGGCTGTGTATGTTGATGGTGCTGACGAAACCGACGCCAATCTTTGTTTGATTAAAGGGGGCGGTGCTGCGCTAACGCGCGAAAAGATTGTTGCCGCCTGTGCACAAGAGTTTGTTTGTATTGCCGATGGCAGTAAATGGGTCGATGTATTGGGTAACTTCCCCTTGCCCGTTGAAGTAATACCAATGTCACGAGCCTATGTGATGAGAGAATTAACAAAATTAGGTGGCGAGCCTAAATATCGAGAAGGTGTACTTACTGATAATGGTAACGATATTATTGATGTGCATGGCTTATCTATTACCAATCCTGTCGAGTTAGAAGTCGCTATTAATGCCATTGTGGGGGTGGTGACTAACGGTTTATTTGCGACACGCCCAGCGGATGTTTTATTGCTCGGCCGCGCCTCGGGCGTTGAGACCTTTGTAAATAATCTCTAATGCCTTTAGAGGTAGTGTTTGCGTGTTATGTTTTAAAAGCCGTCTATTGTTGAGATAGACGGCTTTTTTATTTATTGCCAAAAAGGTTTGTTGTATTCGGCCTCGGCTTGTTTTCGTGTGATGCCGATATCCGCTAGTTGGCTGTCATTAAGTTTTTGTAAAGCTCTGCGCGTTCTATAATTTTGCCTAAATACAGCAATTTTAGATAAGATTAATTTAATTGTAAGCGTTTTTGCTGTTTTCTCACTTGAGATGCATTCGTTGTATTTTAGCGATGATATAGCCATAGTAATCTCCTTTAGTGCTGTTTTTTGAAGTCTATGGATTAATTATTGTCTTTGTTTTACTATTGTTCAAACGTGAAAAACTTTTCTTAAATAAGATTATCTTAAGTGAAATATTATCATTACCTAAAAAGCTTGCATTACTTTCTGGTGACGGCGGAGTTTTTGAGTATCAAGCATGCCTCAGAAGAGCTATCGGTCACTCAAGCCGCAATTAGCCAGCAAATTCGACTGTTGGAGGAAGCCTTGGGTGTCGCATTATTTATTAGGCATCACCGCTCGCTTGAATTATCTACTCATGGTGCTCAACTATTACCTAGCTTGAAGGCGGCTTTTAGTTCAATTGAGCAAGGTGTCGAATCCTTGCTAGGCGATGCCGACCCCCACAAAATCACTGTCTCAGTATCGCCAAGTTTTGCCTCTAGGTGGTTGATTCCAAAACTTGGCCGCTTTTACGAGGCCTACCCCAATATCGAAGTTAATCTCAATATGAGTGATAAATTGGAAACCTTTAGTGGAAAGAGTAGTGACATTGCTATCCGTTTTGGTCAGGGTGAATATGAAGGTCTGGAATCTCACTTTTTGATGGCGGAGTTTATTTATCCGGTGTGTCATTCTAGCTATGCTGCTACTAGAAAAATAGACTGCTTGGAGGATTTACAATCTATTCGACTATTTGGTGATATTGCCCATAACCTTAGCTGGAGCCATTGGCTTGATGCAATAAAAGCGCATTATAGTCAACAAAATCAGAATATAACCGTGCCTGCAAGTGAGGATCTTGCCGAGCAAGTCGGTTTTGATGGCTCTCACTATGTTATCGACTCTGCACTTACCGGCCAAGGTGTGGCAATGGTCAGGCACAGTTTGGCAGCGGAGATGGTCGCCCAGGGTAGCTTAAAAAAACTGCTGGCCTTTGCTGCGCCATTAAAAGAAAAGTGCTTTGCATGCGCACCGCCTCATTATTTTAGGCGCGCAAAGGTAAAATGTTTTATGCAATGGTTAGGTAAAGAGGCCCAAGAATTTTCTAACCAATATCCGGTGTAATGTTCTAATTATTTGGCCTTTCCCATCGCGCTTGCATACTCTGCCAATGCGCGCTCGCGTGCAAACTTATAGTCCACAATCGGCTCGGGGTAGTTGTAGGCTTTACGTTGTGCTGAGCTTGGATTGTGAATCGATTTTTTATCTAAGTCTGCAAGCTCGGGTAGTAGTTTTTTAATAAAAGTGCCGTCAGGGTCAAAGCGCTCCGACTGCCTTAGGGGGCTAAATATTCGAAAGTAGGGCGCTGCATCGGCGCCGGTTGAGGCTGCCCATTGCCAGCCACCGTTATTCGATGCGTAGTCTCCGTCGATTAAATGCTGCATAAAAAACTGCTCGCCTTTGCGCCAATCAATGAGTAATAACTTTGTTAAAAATGCGGCAACAATCATTCGTAAGCGATTATGCATCCAGCCCGTTTGTAGTAGTTGCTTCATGGCTGCATCGACAATCGGGTAGCCTGTTTGTCCTGTGGACCACGCTTGCCATTGTTTATCGTCATTTACCCAAGGGATCGGGCTTTTTAGCGTTTTGAAGTTTTCCTGCCGTGATAAATGCGGATAAATACTTATTAAATGGCGATAGAACTCTCGCCAAATCAGCTCGTTTAGCCAAGTGCTCTCTATCCATTCTCCGGTTTTATGTCTAAGGCTCAATAAGCATTGCTTGGTGCTAATAGCACCACACATTAAATAGGGTGATAAGGTACTTGTGCCGGCAATGCTCGGGAAGTCTCTAATTTCTTTATAGTTAAGTGCCGCATTGGCCATAAATTTATTGAGTTTTAGCTGGGTGGCTTTGGTGCTCACCGGCCATAGGTCCTCACGATACTCTAGGGTATCGCTAAACCATAATGCTGCAATATCATCACTTTTTATGCTTATTTCACGTTGTTTTTTGGGTTTGGCAAGCGGAGTCATTAATGTGTCTGTTAGTTGCTTTTTCCACTGGCGGGCAAAGGGAGTAAAGACATGGTAGGTCGTGTTGTTTTGTGTTTTGACTGTACCTGGTGGGTGGAACAAGTCGCCATGAAAGCTTTTTGTATCTATGCCTTGTGCTGCCAATGTAGCTTCAACGGCCCTATCTCTTAGGGATTCGTTGAGAGGGTATTCGTGATTAAACCATAAAGTCGTGCACTCTATAGCTTTAGCGAGTTTAGATAGTGCCTCAGGTACTGCTTGATAGTTGTCGCAGCAAAGCACTTTAAGGGGGATGTTTAGCGCATTTAGCTCTGTTTGCAGTGCTCTTAAACGCCTATAAATAAAGTTAAGCTTAATGGGTGCATCATTATGGGCAGCCCATTGCTTACGGGTAACGATAAACACACAGCAGCATTCGCCAAGTTCGCGTGCATTAAACAGTGCCGGGTTGTCTTCTATACGTAGGTCGTTGCGTAACCAAACTAATTGCATTATTTCTCCTTTGTTGGCTTATATTACGTTACTTTAAAAGAGTTGGCCCATTGCGGGTGTGGGCCTTCTTTTATAAGTCTGTTACAATGCGCGCCGCTAAAGGTTATGATTTTTTATTCCTATTTGTTTTGTGCTTTGTTTTTGCATTCAATTACGCTACTAAATGTCGAGGTTTTTTACTCTCATGGTTTCTATTTCTCTGGATAAATCAAAAATTCGCATCCTATTATTGGAGGGCGTACACCAAACAGCAGTTGAGACATTATCAGAGGCAGGCTATTCCAACATAGAGTACATAAAAACTGCTCTGACAGAAGATGATCTTATTGAAAAGATTAAAGACGCTCATTTTGTCGGTATTCGCTCTCGTACTCAACTCACTAAAAAAGTTTTTTCAGCGGCTAAAAAGCTAGTGGCCGTTGGTTGTTTTTGTATTGGTACTAATCAGGTCGACTTGTCGGCTGCGCAAGAAAACGGTGTGGTTGTATTTAATGCGCCTTATTCAAATACACGCTCGGTTGCAGAGTTAGTACTTGCCGAAGCAATTATGTTATTGCGCGGTATCCCTGAAAAAAATGCCGTTTGCCATCGTGGGGGCTGGCTCAAAAGTGCAGTTGGCTCCTATGAGGCGCGTGGTAAGGTGCTTGGTATTGTGGGTTATGGCTCTATCGGTAGTCAAACGAGTGTACTTGCTGAATCTTTGGGTATGAAGGTGTATTTTTTTGACGTGGTGACTAAATTGCCTATGGGTAACGCGGCACAAGTTCGTGATATGTACGAACTGTTAGCTATGTCTGATGTGGTGACGTTGCACGTGCCTGAAAGCCCCTCGACCAGAAATATGTTTGGGCAGAAAGAAATCGCTGCGATGAAATCAGGTTCTATTTTGATCAATGCCGCTCGCGGTACAGTAATCGATATTGATATGCTTGCTGAGGCGCTTGAGAGTAAGCATCTTGCCGGTGTTGCCATCGATGTATTTCCTGTAGAGCCAAAGGGTAATAGTGAAGAGTTTGTGAGCCCATTACGAAAATTTGATAATGCGATTTTAACGCCACATATTGGCGGCTCTACCCAAGAGGCCCAGCAAAATATTGGTTTAGAGGTTGCTGAAAAACTGGTTAAATATTCTGACAATGGCACCACGACAAGCTCTGTTAATTTCCCTGAGGTGGCATTGCCCGAACATCCCGGTAAGCATCGCCTAATCCATGTTCATAAAAACGTACCGGGTGTTTTGTCAGAGATTAATCGTATTTTTTCTGATAATAATATTAATATTGCTGCACAGTATCTGCAAACTAATGACCAGGTCGGTTACGTTGTTGTTGAGGTCGATGCAGACTATAGTGATATGGCATTAAAAGAGCTGAAGCTTATTAATGGCACAATTAATTGTCGGGTTATTCACTAGTGATAAGTTAATTAATAATAGTATAAAAAGAAAAAAGAGTTATGAGTTATTCATAACTCTTTTTTTATATGTGACTAAATTGAAAGCGCCCTTGAATACATCGCGAATAATTTTTCTCTCACCAAAAAATCCTCAGGCTGGTTCAAAGGCGACGTAATTGTTGTTTTATTTATACCTTAAATTGGCTAATGCTACTTTTAAGTTGATTGCCAAGTCTATCCAGTTGATCACTGGCGGTCGATGTTTGATCGGTTCCCTTTGCAGTTTGTTGGGATATATCGGTTATCGTGCTAATGTTGTCGCATACATTTTTAGTCGCTTCGATCTGTAGTCGTGCCCCCGATGCAATATTTGTGTTCATGGTCAGGATGCCCTGAATTGCATTTTTAATATCATCTAGCGCCTTGCCTGCTTGCTGGGCTTGCGATGCGGTTGTGTTAACTTTTTCTTGGCTTGTTGTCATTACTTTAACGGCATCTTGAGCGCCAGTTTGTAGTGTGGCCACGAGGTTTTCTATCTCTATTGTCGAGTCTTGTGTTCGCTGGGCCAGTGTTCTTACCTCATCGGCAACTACGGCAAACCCTCTTCCTTGTTCACCTGCGCGTGCAGCCTCGATAGCCGCATTAAGTGCTAATAAATTTGTTTGTTCTGCAATTGTTTTAATAACATCGAGTACGGTGCCAATGTTTTCACTATCGGTTTTTACTTTTTCAATAACGACTGATGCCTGTTCCATGTCTATCGTTAATTGATTAATGTCGTTAACTGTTTTGCCGACGATTGAGTGCCCCGATAACGCTGCTTCGTTTGTCTCTTCGGCAGAGTTTGATGCGTCGGTTGCATTGTTGACTATTTCTTCGATGGCATTGGAAAGCTGCTCAATAATATTGGCCAGATGTTTCGTTTCTTCTAGCTGTTTGTAAGTACCTTTTGCTGTTGTCGTCGTAATGCTGGATAGTTGACTTGCAGATGTAGACACTTCTTCAGATTGTGTACGTACATTGCTAACAATCGAATTCAAATTCTCAATCATTACATTAAAAGATTTGCTCAACTCCCCAATTTCGTCTTTTGATCTTACCTCTGCTCTTAGCGTTAAGTCGCCATTTTTTTGTATAGTAGTAATTGTTTTTCTCAAGCTTACGAGGGGGGTAACAATTATTTTTGACAGCAAAAAAGTAAAGCCAATACCTAGTACAATAACAAGGAGTACTTGTAATAAAATAGAGGCTTTAATTGTGCGGCTTGTTACTGACTGTTTTGCAGTATTTTCTGCCGATAGCTGCCGGATGCGTTTTTCCAGTTTGCGGATGTTTGTTGTAATAATTTCTTCCGTACTGCTCGATATTTTATAGGCATCGCTCAGCAAAGAGGCGCCACCCACTACGTCATCATTAATAAATGAGATGGCCATTTTTTTAAGAATGTCGTTGTATGCTTCAATAGGTTCAGCTAAGTTCTCTAATTCTGGAGAATTGCTTTTTCCTATAAGATTTATTGTATTTTGGTAATGGAGCTCTACCTCTTTTTTCGCGTTATCTGTAAATAACATAGCAAATAACAGGCCTGATTCACGTAGCTTAGCAAACTCACCTTCTAGCTCACTTAAATTCGATAATTGATCAATGCTGGTGTCTTGCTCACTAGATCCCTGCTGAGTTTTATTGATCTGATAGCCAAGAAAAATACTCCCAAAGACCACAATAACTATAAAGGTAGCGTTAAGTAAGAATATTTTTTGTTTTAACGACGTTAGCATTATAGTGAAACTCCTTTTTGAGCAATCAGTCTGTCGAGTAAATAATCGATGTGTTTCATCTCTTGATAAACATCTGAGGGGACTTTATTTTTTGCTTCAATAGCGACATCGGTAGAGTGGTTGATCCCTAAAGGGCTTTTTAACAAGTTAATTTCGGCGATAATATACTGAGTTTGTAAAAAGGCGTCCGATGGTGTCGCTTTTGAAAAGGATGTGATCGATGGGATTGCTAATGTTTGTATTTTATAAAGTTGTTTAAGTTGGTTGATTTTTTTTCTTATAGACAAGGCAGAGGTAATCACATCTTTCGGTGTCTTGTTTTCCTCATAGCCCTTCATCTTAGATCCGTCCGGGTGCATGCCGTAAGCGGCTGTAACTAATAGTCTTTTTTGATCAAACTGTGAGTCATTTAAGCGTTTTGATAGCGTCAAAATTATGGATTGAATATCGACTTTTGCTCGATGAGTTTGCGCGTAAACTTGGTTGGGACTCACTTTTTCAAAACCGCGCAGACGCAATATCATGGCATAGAGTTTAAATAATTTGTCGTAGACATCTTTTGGCTTTTTACCTGAAAAAATATCTGGATAGAGTAAGTTAACGCCGACGTTGTCCTCATAAATCTGTTCTATTTTATTCGAGAGTATCTCGGTCAAATAATAAACGTCACTAGGTGAATATTTGATCGGTGACGAGAATGTCAGTGGAGGCGGCGTTAAACTATTTTTAATAGCGAACCGATATAGCTCTGAAATAGCCGCTACGTTAAGTTCATAAACATGCATAGGTTTAACAGCGGTCTCATAGGATGTAGGTAGACTGATATTGGTAATATTTTTCTTGTCTAGTACTTGCTCTAGTAATCGAGTGGCGTAGTCGATATTGGCATATACATCACTGGGGGTATACTTCTTTTCGGCATAAGAAATACTGCAAAGTAAAAGACTGGTTATAACTAGTAGTGATCTTAAGGCGCTAAGATATATTCGCATAGTTTGTTCCGCTATATTTTTAAGTTAACCTACTTTTAGTGTAGACAATGGTAGGGGCTTTTCAAAAATATATAGAAACTATTTTGTATAACAAGCGCGATCGGCTTTGCGATAAACTTTGTATAGTAAGTAGAGGTGTGTGCCTTAAGTGATTACTTGCTAACGCCAGCTAGGCACGCTGCCAACAAGGTCATATATTGGCAGAAGAGAAGAAGAGCTATTACTTTTTGGGAAGTCCCTGAATAAAGGCCACGGATTCATTCTTATAAGCACCTTTTTCAATGATTGCTCTCATGTTTCTCAATGTTTTATAAGGAGAGCTAACTAAAAGCCGGTTTGTTAACCAAGCAGGTGTTGGTCCGTTAGGATTAATGTGGGCAAAATTTTCTACCAATGTGGTGCCGTCGCTGCGAGGCGTGAAATGCCATTGAGAAAAGGCTTCTTCTATGCGAACTGCTTTAGTCCTAGGGATCAAGTCAGGTACTGTGTGGCTTGACATGGTTATTCTTAGGGAGTTTGTGTCTTGAGTCCAGACAGTTTTAGCAATGACATCTCTATCGGATACGGGAAAAGGGATGTTGTTATAAGAGTAGACGTAATATTCGGTATCTGAGATACGCTCGTGTATACGGGCGTCTCTGCAAAGGTCGACCCATTGGCTGCATGTTGACGTGTCTTGCACTAAGGCAACCAAGCTACTTGCACTACCATTTACCACCATTACACCTCTCAGGGCATTGTATCGAGACCCTGGTACTTTACTGGTATAAATGGCAATGCCGTCTTTATCTTTTTTCTTTTTCCAATTGTATTCGACACCTTCCTCTTGTGCAGTTGCCGCATTGGCTAGAAAGGTAATAACAGCGAAAAATAATAATTTTGTTATATTTGTCATAAAAATGATCCGCTGGAGGTCCTTCGCATTGAGTAGAGTGAGTTAGTGACCGGTTAGCTGGTGAAAAGTTCAGCGAATGTATAAATATAAGAGTAAATCTGCATATTGCATATGATGTGCATTATGTGCATAAATTGATACACTAAACCGATTGATATATCCCTTAGTATAACTACAAACCAGATAAAAGAGAGATAAAATGAAAACACGTGCTGCAGTGGCTTGGGAAGCAGGAAAACCGTTGAGTATCGAAGAAATCGACCTTGAGGGGCCAAAGGCAGGAGAAGTGTTGCTGCGAGTTGTTGCCACGGGTGTTTGCCATACAGATGCCTATACCTTATCGGGAGATGATCCTGAGGGTATCTTCCCTGCTGTTTTAGGTCACGAGGGTGGCGCTATTGTTGAGGAAGTCGGTCCTGGAGTTACATCGTTAGCTGTTGGTGATCATGTTATTCCTTTATATACACCTGAATGCGGCCAGTGTAGGTTTTGCTTGTCGGGAAAAACCAATCTTTGTCAGGCTATCCGTACGACTCAAGGGCAAGGCGTAATGCCCGATGGCACTTCTCGTTTCTCGAAAGATGGTAAAGCAATTTTTCATTATATGGGTACATCGACGTTCTCTGAATATACAGTCGTGCCTGAAATTGCCGTTGCTAAAATTAATAAAGCAGCACCGCTCGATAAAGTCTGCCTGCTTGGTTGCGGTATTACTACAGGCATTGGTGCTGTGCTTAACACTGCTAAGGTGGAGCCCGGTTCATCCATTGCCGTATTTGGCTTGGGCGGTATTGGCCTGAGTGTTGTGCAAGGTGCAGTAATGGCAAAAGCTGAGCGAATTTATTGTATTGATATCAACGAAGATAAGTTTGAAATGGCTAAAATGCTTGGGGCAACGGATTTTATCAACCCCAAGAATTATGATAAACCTATTCAGGATGTTATTGTCGAGCTAACGGATGGTGGTGTCGATTATTCCTTTGAGTGTATAGGTAATGTCCATCTTATGCGCTCGGCCTTGGAGTGCTGCCATAAGGGTTGGGGTGAGTCTGTCATTGTTGGTGTTGCCGGCGCGGGCCAAGAAATCGCTACACGTCCTTTTCAATTAGTGACAGGGCGTGTTTGGCGCGGTACTGCCTTTGGTGGTGTTAAGGGCCGCACTGAGTTGCCCGGATATGTTGAGCAATATATGCAAGGTGAAATTAAAATTGATCCAATGGTCACTCATACTATGGGGCTTGATGATATCAATAAGGCCTTTGACTTAATGCACAAAGGTGAAAGTATTCGCTCGGTTGTTATCTATTAAGAATCATTGAAAAGTTGTGAATAATTTTTAGTAAGCGAAAATCATTCACAACGTATTTAGATGCTTATCATAGAGCAGTGAATTGCCCGGTGGCTATTTTTTATAAGGGTGCCGGTTAGGAAGTTTTTAGAAATTATTGATTGGCTTTAATCGTTAGGGCCGACACCAAAAAGTGGTTAAAGGTTTTATGATTGTAATAGCACTTCTATTAGCAACCTATGTTGCCAGCATTATTTTTATTCGTATGCGGAATAAAAAACATTTTTCGCTTAAGCGTCAGCTGAGTGACTTTTCTACATTTATGGTGCCTTTTAATATACCGGCTTATCTACTGTCTAAGGTGCCTTTAACATCTAGGATTGATACTGAACATTTTCCTGAATTAAAATTACTAGAGGATAACTGGGAAGTGATTCGTGAAGAGGCTTTGCAGTTATACCAGCAGGGCCATATTGCAATCAAAGAAGATGATCTCCCCGGCAGTAGTTTTTATAAAGATAACCGTTGGACGAGTTTTTACTTAAAAATTTATGATAATAAAATCCCTTCGGCGTATAAACTAGCGCCGAAAACAATGGAGTTAATTAGCCAAGTGCCATCGATGCGAATGGCATTATTTGCGTGCTTGAACCCGGGTAAAAAGCTCAATAATCACCATGATCCGTTTGCTTATACTCTGCGCTATTCTTTGGGTTTGAGTACACCTAACCATAAAGACTGCGCTCTAACGGTTAATGGTGATGATTATCAATGGGCCGATGGCGATAGTATTCTTTTTGACGAAACCTATCACCACTCCGCTCACAACTATACAGATACTCCGCGCATTATTTTAATGACAGATCTTGATCGTCCTCTTAAAAGCAAGCTGGTTCAAAAAATGTATTTCTTATTTGGTTTTTGGTTTAACCGGTTTTTTGCTGTTGATAACCTCGATAGCAAATATACGGGTTTTGGTAACAAGTTAGGTAAAGGTTTGAATGCCTATAAAGCGTTGATGAAAAAATTTAAGCACTGGAATAAAAAGGTTTACACTGTTGCTAAGTTATCAGCAGTGGCTGTTGTGCTTTATTGGCTTGGTAGTCTATTAATTTAACGATGATTTATTCGTGTAATTTATCGAACAATATTAAAAGTGAAAACTATGAAAATAATTTCTGAAAGTAAATCTTTTGGTGGTTGGGTTAAGCGTTGTGAGCACGATTCTAAAAGCCTAAATTGCAAAATGATTTTTGCAATTTATTTGCCGCCGGCTGTCGAAGAAAAGCCAGTGCCTGTGCTTTATTGGTTGTCTGGCCTTACATGCACCGACGAAAATTTTATGCAAAAAGCAAATGCACAAAGAGTTGCGGCGCAGTTGGGCATAGCTATTGTATGTCCCGATACTAGCCCGCGAGGTACAGATTTACCCGGTGAGCACGACAGCTACGACTTTGGCTCTGGTGCCGGTTTTTATTTGAATGCAACCGAATCCCCTTGGGCTCAACACTATAATATGTACGATTATATTGTTGAGGAGTTGCCAGAACTTATCGCTGCTAATTTCCCGGTAATCGATAAAGCGAGTATCAGTGGCCATTCTATGGGTGGACATGGTGCTTTAACGATAGCTTTAAAAAACCCAGGTAAATATCAATCTGTTTCTGCTTTTTCACCGATTTGTAACCCAACAAATTGCGCATGGGGAGAAAAGGTTTTTACCAACTATTTGGGAAGTGACCGCACTACCTGGGCACAATATGATGCTTCTCTTTTGATAGAGCAAGGTACAGAGAAATTGCCCATGCTTGTTGATCAAGGCGAAGCTGATGAGTTTTTAAAAGAGCAACTTAAACCCGAAAGCTTACAGGCAGCTTGTGAAAAAACTAATTATCCACTGACCCTGAGAATGCATGAAGGGTACGATCATAGCTACTTTTTTATCGCGAGCTTTATCGAAGATCACCTTCATTACCATGATAAAGCCTTAAAAGGCGAAGATAAACAAGCCTATTATTGAGTTTTTGTTAGGGCCTGTTAACACTACTTGAGTACCAACTGCCGGAGTCGCTTTTTTCTTCTGGCAAGGCGTCAGGACTGACGTTTAGTCATTCTAAATGAAGGGCTGACAACGCAGCCAGAGGAAAAAGCAGCCAGACTCCCGAAGGGTTGCACTTGAAAATCCGTCACTCTGCGTTATTCGTCGCTCATTTGGAGCGACCAAATCACGCTCCTCATGCCTGATTGACAGATTTTTTGACGCAACAGTCGGTAGTCAAGTAGTGTTAACAGGCCAGTAATAAGCATGTTTAAAAATTATAAGTAAAAAAGCTTAAATAATTGCTAATAAACGGTCATAATAAGGGAGCGAGCGCTCGCTATCTTGTTGTGTAAGGTGCGTTCTCCCTATCTCACAGCTAGTTGTGGGCGGTATTAATAAAATAATAATGAGGTTAAACAATGAGTTTTAGTATCAAACAACGAACCAGTAAGCTTGTCTTATTAACAGTGGCCGTTCTATTTTCCACAATGTCCTTTGCAGCAGGTTCTCCTGTTGGTAAATGGCAAACGATTGATGATAAGACCAAGAAGCCAAAAAGTATCATAGAGATCACCTCGGTTAATAACGTGCTAGAGGGCAAGATATTAGAGTTGCTTAATACGGATGATAAAAACCCGCTTTGTAAAAAATGTAAGGGTGACCGAGCCAATCAGCCAATTGTAGGTATGACCATACTGTGGGATGTCACCGAAGCTGACAACAAGAAATCTTGGGGTGGCGGTGAGATATTAGACCCTAAAAAAGGTAAAACCTACTCGGTTAAATTAACCTCTCAAAAGGGTGGTGATGAGCTAAAAGTTCGTGGGTTTATTGGGACGCCTTTTATTGGCAGAACCCAAATTTGGAAAAAGGTTAAATAGTAGAGCTACTTTGCTTTAGTTGATCAATTTGGAAGCATCAATAAAAAACCCGCAATAACACTTTATTGCGGGTTTTTTTATGTCTGTAATAGCGAGCTTAGGTTATTGGGCTATCATATTATTGGCGTCATCAAATAACCGGCGTGTTTGTTCCATATCGTAAGGTACTTCTTTGGTGGGCCCTTCGTCCCATTGGCTTCTCTCAATGCCAACAAAATCGCCACCATAAATATGTATGCCTCCCGTAAAATCCTCGCCTGTATTTTTTACTGAGTGGATTACATCTTTACCCAGCATCATAACTCCACCAGCAGTGACGTCTTTGCTGTTTTGTTTAACAATGGCGTCATCTTTTCTTACATAAAAGGTATTTTCTTCAATGCCTGTATAGATACCGATAATTGCCCATAAGTTATGATTGTGCGGGTGTAACTCCATACCGGGTGCCCATACAAAGTTAATAATCGACAAGTTGTCGGCTTCGTATAGCACTTCAACACCTGCTGATGTCGGTTTGCCTAGTGTTTCCATTACGCCATTGGGGTCTTTTAAGGCTTCTTCTAGAAGTAGTTTGATACGTTTGTGGCTGTCATCAAAATTAGCGACTTCTTTGCATTGCTCAATAAATGCTTCTTTGTTAAACATTATCTGCCCTCTTTGTATCAATATGTAAAAAGGCTGATTTAAACGCTAAATCTTTGGTGCACATGTTGGTATTAACCTGAGTAATGATTATAAAATTGCTTGGCTGTTCGTCCACTTCTGGAGCTTCTAGTTGCTGCAAATAATTTGGCCGCGCGATGAAGTTCATCGCGGTCACCGCTAAAATCCGGGAAGTAGCTATCAACGATTCTCAGGAAGTTATTAATGTCCTGTGGGTAAAATGATAGCCATAAGCCGAATCTGTCCGAAAGTGATATCTTTTCTTCTACTGTATCAGAGTAGTGTAGATTCCCATCTACAATTTTGGTTCCTTCATTGTCAGACATATATTCTGGCATTAAGTGCCGACGATTTGATGTAACGTATAGTAATATATTACTTGGTGGTAATTCAATTGATCCATCGATGATAGTTTTGAGTGCTATATAGGAGCTTTCGTTTTCTTCAAAGGAGAAGTCGTCGCAATAAATGATAAATTTTTGTGGCAAATTCCTTATGTCATCAATAATCTCTGGTAAGTCTTGCAGGTCACTTTTTTGTATTTCTATTAAGCGTAAATTATTTAATCGAAAGTGATTTAAGGTGGCCTTAATTAGCGAAGATTTTCCGGTGCCTCTGGCGCCCCAAAGTAGTGCGTTATTGGCAGGTTTGTTGGATACAAAGCGTTGGGTATTGTGAATTAGTTGGTTCTTCTGCTCCTCTATTCCTACCAAATCATCAAGGCTGATAGGGTCTAGTGCACTAACGGGGCGTAAGTACTGCTTGTGTTGCCTCCATATGGCGGCATGCGTCTTTTCCCAGTCAATATCCATAATGTTAAATCTATAATCGCTAGTTAATAACAAGAGTTAGGGGTGTGGTCTGGATTGATTTCTCCGGCGACTTCTTCGGGGTCTACATCGTTAATGATTAAAGTCTCTCGCACTATTTCGATATGCTCCAATACTCTTTGGTAATCATCGCCATAGTCGTATTTGTTAACTTCTATCGCTTTTGGCATATAGCTAAAGGCTATCTTAAGTGCTTGTAATGCATCTTTGTTAATTTTATCACTCATCTCACTATTCATTCTTGATCCTGATCATGCGTTTAATAATTATGTTTGATTATCTTTGTGCCAGCGATTTGCCCGTTGGCTACGTTCTTCTTCGCGCTCGATTTCGAGCATGCGATCTCTTATGCTGTGTATATGCTCTATAGCCATTGCTTTTGCTTTTTCGGGCTCGCGATTCATAATTGCGTTGTAAATATTGAGGTGGTGCCTATCAATTTGTTTCTTTTGTCTGTCGAGATAGTAGAGGCTTGTTATGGAGTCTACAACGCTATTTAGCATTAATTGCATCAGGCTTTGTAGTGTATGGACTAAAACTGGGTTGTGTGACGCCTCATAAATAGAGCGATGAAATGCATGGTCTAGGCGTGCTGTATCGAGTAAATCCTTTTTATTCTCGGGCGATTGGTTCATTGCTTGATACGCTTTCGTTATCTTGTATAGATCCTTTGTCGTGCCTCGCTCAGCTGCTAGAGAAGATGCTTCGCCTTCCAGTAATTCTCGAACTTCTAATAAATCGTAAAGTAGTCTGGGATGTTTTTCGTAAAGCCGGGTGAGAGGGTTAGCGTTATGTCTATCGTCGAGCATGCCAATAACAAATGAACCCTTGCCGTGCTCGGTTGCAATAACGCCTCGCCCACGGAGCTCTTTTAGGGCCTCTCTTATCGAGGGTCTAGATGCACTGAGTCGTTGGCATAGCTGACGCTCAGATGGGATTTTGTCACCGGGTTGCAGTGTACCATCAAGGATGAGTTCTTCTAGGTGGTGTGAAATTGCTGTGGAGCGTACACTAGTATCGGGGTCTACATTCATTCGTTGAGCTTCTTTTCTGGTAATACCAGTAATTATATTTCAATTGTTGCTTTCTGTCAGCCTCTATAAATAGGCTATTTTTGTATTTTTAATAAAATTACTGGTATTACCACTGTTGTGTCAAATGGACATTTGCATCTCTAAAGATTAATCTAAGACTATCGCAGTCGCTGTTTTCATCCTTGTTTAAATGAATGTGAAATACTATTTTGGGATTGGCATATAACTGTGACTTTTGGCATATGTTTATCGGTAACAAATACCCTTATCTTATGTAATATTATTCATATGGTTGTAATAGATTAGCTCTGATATATTCAGTGTGTGCAAGGCAAAAAAGAAAAATAAATACCCCAGATTAGCAGTGTTTACTTAGGTATTTGTATCGAAGTATTTTAGAATTTCTTTATTTTTCCTCATGTTCTTTGCCACTTACTAATTCTGTTAATAATATTAATAATGTAAAGGAAGGAAGTCTCATGTTATCGATAAAACGTTTAAGCCTTGCGGACGCAAAAATACTCATTGATGGCGCAAGAAAAAAATCTGAAGAAATTGGTGTGCCAATGTGTATTGCAGTTGCTGACGAGTCGGGAAATTTAATTGCATTTGATCGTATGGATGGCGGCAAGGCACATAGTATCTTGATAGCTCAAGATAAGGCATTTACAGCGGGTGCTGCGCGCAAAGCAACCCATGAATATAATGCAGTGAATGTACCTGGCAACCTTGCCTTTGGTATACACACAGAGGCCGGTGGGCGTATAAGCACTGTAGCTGGTGGTATACCCGTTGTTGTCGATGGTGAATTCGTCGGCGGTATCGGTGTTAGCTCGGGTATTCCTCAGCAAGATATGGATTGCGCACAAGCAGGTGTCGACTTTTTTAATCAGCAACAAAAGTAGTTATTTTTTAAAGTCATTTCGGTCACTTTGAGTTGATAACTATACTGCATTATTTTTGTGTTACTAACGCAATAAATGTTCTTTACTAATAAAAAGTGAGCGAAATGAAACAGCTAAGTGATATAGCAAGTCTGGCAAATGAATTCAGGCAATTTATTGACCCTGAATACGTAATTATGGATGCAGAGACTCAGCGAGTTTACGAATGCGATGGCCTTGCGGCATATACGGAAATGCCAAAATTAGTTGTCTTGCCCGAAACTGTCGAGCAAGTTCAGCGCGTATTAAAGTTATGCCATAAATTCAGTGTGCCAGTTGTTGCACGTGGTGCAGGTACCAGTCTTTCAGCCGGAGCAACACCTCACAAAGAAGGTATTGTTCTCTCCTTGGCTAAATTCAATCATATTATTGAGATCAATAAGCTTGCGCGAACAGCAAGGTTGCAACCCGGTGTGCGCAATCTTGCGATTAGTGAAGCCGCGAGTGAAGATGGTCTTTATTATGCGCCCGATCCTTCATCGCAAATTGCCTGTTCGATTGGTGGCAATGTTGCCGAAAATGCCGGCGGTGTTCACTGCCTTAAATACGGTTTAACCGTACACAATATTTTAAGAATTGAGATGGTCACCATCGAAGGTGAGCTGCTTAGTATTGGTAGTGAGGGGCTTGATAGTTATGGTGCGGATCTACTGGCGCTCCTAAATGGCTCCGAGGGTATGCTAGGCGTTATTACCGAGGTCACTGTTAAGCTATTACCTTTGCCAGAAAAAGCACAAGTTATATTAGCGGGGTTTGACTCCGTACAGGCAGCAGGTGATTCCGTCGGCGCTATTATCTCTGAGGGCATTATCCCTGGCGGTCTTGAAATGATGGACACCCATGCCATCAAAGCCTCAGAGGCCTTTGCCAACGCGGGCTACCCCGTTGATGCTGAGGCCCTATTGTTATGCGAGGTAGATGGCACACTGGAAGAAGTGCAAGAACATATTGACCAAGTCGCCGCTTTATTTAAACAGCAAGGTGCCAGCAGTGTAAGGATCTCTCAGAGCGAAGAAGAGCGCGCACTATTTTGGAAAGGGCGCAAGTCTGCTTTTCCTGCTGTTGGCCGCTTGTCGCCTGATTACTATTGTATGGACGGCACGATTCCACGAGGCCAGTTATCCTATGTATTAACCGAAATCAACCGATTGTCAGAGGTGTATGATTTGCGCGTAGCCAATGTTTTTCACGCTGGCGATGGCAACCTTCACCCGCTTATTTTGTTTGATTCAAGTGTGCCGGGTGAGTTTGAAAAAACCGAGGAATTCGGTGGTAAAATTTTAGAGCTTTGTGTCGAAGTGGGTGGCTGTATTACTGGGGAGCACGGTGTGGGTCTCGAAAAAATTCGCCAGATGGCGGTACAATTTAACGACTCAGAAATTGCTCAGTTTCATGCCATTAAAGCGGCCTTCGATGCCAACAATATGCTGAATCCTGGCAAGGGTATTCCTGTATTAAAGCGCTGTCAGGAATATCGAGCTTTACGTAAAAAGCCTGCTAACGAGGAGCTTATTAGCGAAGGAGATAGTCAAGGAGGGAGTGCTGCATGAGTGATTTAACAAAAGAATTTATCGAACAAATAAAAACCTGTGTCGATAAAAAACAAGCAATCATTATCGAAGGCAATGGTACTAAACGATCTTTAGGTCGTGATGTTGTTGGCGATAAAGCCGATAGCAATAGTCACGTTGTTTCTTGCGGTGGACATACTGGCATTGTGAATTATGAGCCGGTGGAACTGGTAATGACCGTGCGTGCAGGTACTACCCTAAAAGAAATTGACGATGTCCTTGGGGAAAATAACCAAGTACTTGCCTGCGACCCTGCGCGCTTTGACGGTAAAGCGACCTTTGGTGGCTCGCTCGCAGCTAATATATCGGGTCCGGGTCGTCCATGGTCAGGCTCTATTCGTGACCATGTGTTAGGTGTTAACTTAATTAATGGCCAAGGTGAGCATTTACGCTTTGGTGGTAAGGTGATGAAAAATGTAGCGGGGTATGATGTGTCTCGCCTGCAAGCTGGTGCAATGGGTACGCTTGGGTTGATGACAGAAATCAGCTTCAAAGTGTTACCTAAACCTGCTGCAACCGCCACCTTGTGTGCGCAGGCCACGCAAGCTGATGCAATTCGTATCATGAACGAGTTTTCGGGCCAGCCTAAGCCAATTACCGGCGCATGTTGGCTAGATGGTTCTCTTTATCTCAGGCTGTCGGGTGCTAAGAGTGCGGTAGAAGGCACTGTATCGCAATGGCAGAGTCAATTATCAAACCCCAAAGAGCTATCTGAGCAGGACGCGCAAACATTTTGGAATCACTTGCGTGATTTACACGCTGAGTTTTTTAGCTCCCAAGATCCATCGGACCCACTCTGGCGCTTTTCGATTAATTCTGCCGCGCCTGCTTATCTTGACGATCAGTCATGGCTGCTCGATTGGGCAGGCTCCGAGCGTTGGTTAAAGGGTAACTTTGATCAGCAAGAGCTATCGGCATGGGCGGCTGAACAAGGTGGAGAAGTTGTGTTGTATCGAGGCGGTGATCGCTCAAAAGAAATCATTGCCGAGCCCAATGCGGTGATGAAAGCGATCAGAAAAAATATTAAACAATCACTCGACCCGCACAACATTTTTAATGTGGGCCGCCTGTATAGCTGGATGTAGGATATAATTTTATGCAAACAAATACCCATCCAAAAATGGCCGAGCTGCCGCAAATAAAAGAAGCCGAAGATATTTTACGTGCCTGCGTGCACTGTGGCTTTTGTACAGCGACGTGCCCTACTTATCAACACTTTGGCGACGAGCGTGACGGTCCTCGTGGTCGTATTTATTTGATCAAGCAATTGCTAGAAACTAACGAGGTTAGTGAAAATACACAAACTCATCTCGACCGTTGCCTAACTTGCAGAAGTTGTGAAACCACTTGCCCTTCGGGCGTTAAATATGGGCGCTTAGTTGATATTGGCCGGGGTATTGTCGAGCAGCGCGTACCACGCAAACCGTTGGATAGATTAACTCGCTTGGCGCTACGAAAAGTATTGCCTAACAAATCGCTCTTTGGGTTTTTTGTGGGTATGGGGCAATTAGTGAAGCCATTGCTTAAGGGTACAGCACTAGGTGATAAAATCCCGCCCAAAAAAGTGGCTTCTCCTTGGCCTGCCATTGCCAATAATGGTAAAGGTCATGCGCGTCATATGCTGGCATTGGCAGGTTGTGCGCAGCCAGTTACCACGCCAAATACTAATGCTGCAACGGCACGTGTGCTAGATAAGCTAGGTATTACTTTGGTCGAGGCACCAGAGGCGGGTTGTTGTGGTGCAGTCGATTACCACCTTGCTGCACATGATGATGGCTTGAATGCCATGCGTAAAAATATTGATGCCTGGTGGCCTGCTATTGAGGCTGGTGCTGAGGCGATTGTAATGACAGCCTCTGGTTGTGGTGTCATGGTTAAAGAGTATGGTGAGCTTTTGGAACACGATGCCAATTATGCCGCCAAAGCAAAAAAAGTGAGTGAGCTTACTAAAGATCTAAGTGAGGTTTTGGTGGGTGAAAATTTAGAGGCGCTCAATGTGGCCGATAAAACCCCAACCGCTTTTCATTGCCCTTGTACACTTCAGCACGGGCAGCAAATTAATGGTGTTGTTGAGGAAATTTTGACTCGCGCAGGTGTGCCTTTAACAAAAACAAAAGACAAACATTTATGTTGTGGTTCTGCGGGTACCTATTCGGTGCTGCAGTCAAAAACTAGCCAGCAATTATTGGATAATAAGTTAGGTGCATTGATGATTGATGATCCGGTGCAAATTGTTACGGCAAATGTGGGCTGTCAGATGCATTTAGAATCTAAAGCGAGTGTGCCGGTTAAACACTGGATCGAGTTATTAGATCAATAGTGCCTAATGAATTTGCCGACGACGATAAATAGTAGCTTGCATTGGGAGTGGATTCCTTACGATGGCTTAAGCGCTAAAGATTTACATGATGTTTTAATCATACGGCAGGCTGTTTTTATTGTTGAGCAACGGTGTATTTATGCTGATGCTGATGAATACGACCAATATGCTATACACCTTCTTGCAAAAGATGAGCGAGGGGCAATCGTCGCTTATGCTCGACTGCTCCCTCCTGGTGTAAAATCAAGCGATGTTATTATTGGGCGTGTGCTTGTTTCGAAAAAATACCGCGGTAATGGTTTGGGCGCTAAGCTTATCGAGAGTTGTATTGAGCGGTGTGCGACGATGTACTCCGAATCAGTCATTAGATTATCTGCCCAAATACATTTAATTGAGTTTTATCAAACGTTTAACTTTTGCCAAATTGGCAGTATCTATGATGATGCCGGAATAGCACATATTGATATGATAAGAAGATAGCCTGCTCAGTAAAAACAATTTTATTGGTTATCTCTGCCCTTCAAGTTGCGTTAGAATGTGCGCCTTAAAATGCTCATCACCTATCAGGCCTTGCTATCGTTTAGGCTAAGAGCCAATCAATTTAATCGGAGAAAAACATGAAGACATGGCAAATTTATTTATCAGGCGAAATACACACTGATTGGCGAGAGCAAATTATTGAAGGAGCCAAAGCGCTTAATTTGCCCGTTGAATTTACCTCGCCTGTGGTTGTACACGAAGCAAGCGATGCAGCGGGCGATATGCTTGGCGAGCAAGACAAGCCCTTTTGGCGTGACCATCAGTCCTCTAAAGTTAACGCTATTCGCACTAAGACCATGATCGAAGATTGCGACATGGCAGTGGTACGTTTTGGCGATAAATACAAGCAGTGGAATGCCGCCTTTGATGCTGGCTTTTGTGCGGCACTTGGCAAACCATACTTAACACTGCATGCCGACGATATTATTCATCCATTAAAAGAAGTTGATGCGGCAGCAATGGGTTGGGCGCAAACACCGCAACAGGTTGTTGAGGTGTTGAAGTATGTGATTACTGCTTAATACCCCTCTCATACTGGAGCAGGCCTGCGCTTACTTTAAGGGGTATCCTTCTTTATTTTTAGGCATGCCTTGCACTGAGGTTTTAGTATGGGTTGTATTTGTTGCCCTGTAAGGATCTCAGTAAAAGGCGTGAGTAGGAGCGAAATATTTGCTCTTATAAACACTAATTCTTAGAGATACCCTTAAACAATAGATATCTTGTCGCTTAAAATTTACTCGACCTTATCACTATAAATCTCTATAGTACGCGCAAATTTTGGCGTGTATCTCTCGCTTACATTATCGACTCATATTTCTACAGGGTATTCTTTTGATTTCAGCTGCAAATGTCACTATGCAATTTGGTGCCAAACCTCTTTTTGAAAACATCTCGGTTAAGTTTGGTAACGGCAATCGCTATGGCTTAATTGGTGCCAATGGTTGTGGTAAGTCTACCTTAATGAAAATCCTCGATGGCTCGCTTACACCTACGGGAGGTAATGTCTCGGTCACGCCTAACGAACGCTTAGGTAAATTACATCAGGATCAATTTGCCTTTGAGCAATACAGCGTTGTCGATACGGTTATCATGGGGCACGCAGAGCTGTGGTCTGTAAAGCAAGAGCGAGATCGTATTTACTCCCTGCCAGAAATGAGCGAACAAGATGGTATGAAAGTTGCCGATCTAGAAGTGCAATTTGCCGAAATGGATGGCTACAGTGCTGAGAGTCGTGCTGGCGAAATACTATTGGGGGCGGGTATTGATGAGTCGCTACATTTTGGGCCAATGAGTGAGGTAGCTCCTGGCTGGAAATTGCGTGTATTGCTGGCGCAGGCGTTATTTTCGGACCCCGATATTTTGCTGCTTGATGAGCCAACCAATAACTTGGATATTCATACGATTAAATGGTTAGAAGATGTATTAAATGAGCGTAGTAGTACTATGGTCATCATCTCTCATGATCGTCATTTTTTAAATGCTGTGTGTACTCATATGGCCGATATCGACTACGGTGAGTTGCGCGTCTACCCTGGCAGTTACGATGACTTTATGATCGCAGCAACTCAGGTGCAAGAGAGATTGCGCTCAGAGAATAGTAAAAAGAGTGCACAAATTGCCGATTTACAACAGTTTGTTAGCCGCTTCTCGGCTAATGCTTCTAAAGCAAAGCAAGCGACCTCGCGCGCTAAAAGGCTTGAAAAAATAAAACTCGACGACATCAAACCATCTAGCCGAATGAATCCCTTTATTCGCTTTAATCAAGATAAAAAGCTACATCGCCAGGCAGTTACTCTTGAGAACTTAGGTCATGGCTTTGATGGCGAAGAATTATTTTCTAAGAGCGATATCATACTCGATGCTGGTGAGCGTGTTGCTGTTATTGGTGAAAATGGCGTAGGTAAAACCACATTGTTGCGCTGCTTAATGGGGCAGCTAACCCCAGAGCATGGTCGTGTGAAATGGGCCGAGAATGCAAGCTTGGGCTATTGCCCGCAGGATACCGCGGCAGAGTTTGAGGGAGATATCAATTTATTCGACTGGATGAGCCAGTGGCGCAAACCAAGTCACGACGACCAAATCGTTCGAGCAACACTAGGCCGCTTACTTTTCTCAGCCGATGAATATAAAAAGAAAACGACTGTTTGCTCTGGAGGCGAAAAAAACCGCCTGCTTTTTGGTAAGCTAATGATGATGGATAGTAATGTCTTATTGATGGATGAGCCGACTAACCACCTAGATATGGAATCTATCGAATCACTCAACCTAGCCTTAGAAAATTATCCGGGAACATTGATATTTGTGAGCCATGATCGTGAGTTTGTCTCGTCGCTCGCCACACAAATTATCGAAATTAAAGGCAAGGAGTTGATCAACTTCAAAGGCACTTATGGTGAATATTTGGCCAGCCAAGAATCGGCTTAGCAAAATACATCACAAGTAATTCTAGTATTTTTTGCATAACTAGGTAGTTAACTACCTAGTTATGTTGGTCGATCCGCTCCTCAAACTCCCTGATCTTAAGCAATAATCCCGAGACCCTGCGCTTAAATATGCGAAGTTCGCCTTCTGCTGTATCGAGATTGCTCTCGCTGATTTGCTTACTAATATATTCTGCGCGACCTAAAAAAGGTGACAAGCTAATAGAGTAGTTTTCTATTTCTACCGACTTGTCTTTAATTCTCTGAAGATCCTTCTTTGTGATATTTGTTGTTTGTGCAATAGATTGCTTAAAGTTAGCTATTTGTGTTCGGCTATTAATAAAGCGTTGTGTCAAATTGTCTATATTGCTGAGCAGTATCTGTTTGCGCTCGCTTATCGAAAGTAGGCGTCGTGAAACTTCTGGACTTGTACCGTATGCATTCTCAACCTGTTTGAGCCAGTCTTCTGTTTGCAGTAGTGTTTGATTTTTGTCTAATGAAGTCCAGTAATCAGCGCGCGCCACATAGTGCTCAATAATGGCAGCTTGTGCTTTATTGATCCTATGGCTTCCATAGCGTGAGGAGAGTACTGAAAGATCATCGCTGAGTGTTGAGTATGGCTTTGGAGAGTAATGCTCTATAACATCAAACAGGCTCGCATTTAGCTCGCGACTATAAAGAAATATTACTGAGACAATCGCAGCTAGGCTTAGCGCTCCCTGTAGTAATAATTTGGTTCTGTTTCGGCGTGGCAGTGTAATAACAGATGTGGTTGTTGGTTGAAGGCGCCCGATAAACTCCGATAAGAGCCGTTGTACCGTGTCTAAGTTTGGAAGTTGCTCGGTGTGATACTTTTCTTTTATAACGCTACAAGCTCTCTCGCAACGGTAGAGATCACGCAAATCCTCAATGCTTAACTCAAACGCTTTAACTTCATTTTTAGTGAGGCCAAGCATCCAATTAATCGCATCGCTTTGTTTCTTCTGAGACGTGTCATCTCCTTCAGACTTTGATATGGCAGCTAACATTATCTCTAAGCCAGATGCTAAGCCGTTAATTCCCTCTGTTTTGGTTGTTGCAACAGCGTAGTAAACGGCCGCCATAAAGTTGATGCCGGTGTTTTGGTTAATCTCTTCAACAAGATTTTTTGTCTCCTGCCAGTTGTTGGTGAAGGAGTGGCGGTTTATGTGATCGCGAACTTTGATGTAAGCGTCGCTATTCATCACGCTTGACTCATCGCTGCTAATGTTTATCTGATTGATAAAAGAAAAATAATGATAATTTGCAGACATGGCAGTTACTTCAAGTAAGTCTTTAATAAATTCTAATGTAGGCTTTTGGTAAACAGCAGCCTTAAATTTCCAGAGTTTTATTGTCTAATAAAAGCGAGCAGCATACATTTTTTTTGCTGAAGTCTATAGCTGTTTAGTTGTTTTTGTCGTGATCTTTACCGATTCTATTTATGATCTTATTTTTACAGTTTTATTTTTTTAAGTGATTTTTGTATGGCTATAATATTTTATTTATTTATTGCTTTGTTTGGTTAAATAAAATATTAAAGATTTTTATTAATGTGGTTCAGTAAATTTATGGCAAGTTATTGCCCAGTATAAAAAACAGCTAACTGGCTAACATTTTTCACAATTAATTTGTTTGAAAAATTACGGTTAATATTTTTATTTATTGCTTTGTTTGGATGGCCTAAAATTTAGTAGGTCGATTTTTTGTTCGGAATCAAAAAAACCGGATCGTAAATTCTATACTCTATAAGCAATTGAATTTCCTATGTTTTATGGAATGCCCTTAATAACCTAAGGGATTATTGTTTGTTGTGATTTTTTTAAATGCTAAAAAGTTCAGTATTCCTTGTGTTTTTTATAAAAAATAATGTGCTAAAAAATAATCTTGTATGTATTTTATTTGCTTTGCTATACTTCGCGCGCTTCAATACATCAGATTTTTTTATTGGCTTTTCGCGGTTAATAAAAAGTCCTGTCATAACAAATTTAAGGGAGTTTTGTTCATGTCTAGCAGTGGTTCTGTCGCGCCTAAAGAGCGCATCAATATAAAATATGTTCCGGCAACGGGAGACCAAAAGGCTGAGGTGGAATTACCACTTCGCATGTTGGTTATGGGTGACTTTAAAGGTCATCGTGAAGATTCAAGGCTCGAAGAGCGTCAAACAGTGAGAGTTGATAAAAATACTTTTTCGTCGGTTATGCGCGAAAGTGATTTGAGCCTCAATATTAACATCGATAATAAATTGTCAGACGAAATGGATGAAGATGCAGTGTTGCCTGTCTCTTTAAAAATTAATAACTTGGATGATTTTTCTCCTGACGGCATTGTTAAACAAGTGCCGGAGCTAAAAAAGATGCTCGAGCTTCGCGAGGCCTTAGTGGCTCTTAAAGGGCCTTTGGGTAGCTTGCCAAAATTCCGTAAGGGTCTGCAAGCATTGCTTGATAGTCCTGATTCAAAAGCAGCGCTGGAAGAAGAAATTTCCAAGTTAATGAACAACGAAGAAAACACAGAAGAAGGAGTATAAAAATGGATGCTGAAACTCTGGAGCAACCAGTCGAGCAGTCGCAGTCTATTGGTTTAATTGATCAAATATTAGCACAGACAACAATCCGTCAGGACGATGCCGAATACGGTGTTGCCAAACGTGGTGTTGCGGCATTTATCTCCAACTTGTTGGAGTCTGATACTGCCGAAGAGCCTGTCAATAAGCAGGCTGTTGATATGATGATAGCGGAGTTGGATCGTAAATTGAGTCTGCATGTCGACCAGATTCTTCACGATCCTGCTGTACAGCAGCTTGAATCTGCTTGGCAAGGCTTAAAGCTACTCGTAGACAGAACCGATTTCCGTGAAAATATTAAAATGGAATTTGTTCATATCACTAAAGACGAATTGCTTGAAGACTTTGAAGACGCTCCTGAAATCATGCAGAGCGGCCTTTACAAGCAAGTGTACTCTGGTGGCTATGGTACTTTTGGTGGTGAACCTTATGGCGTTATGGTGGGTAACTATCAATTTGCCCCATCAACCCCCGATATTAAACTACTCACAAGCCTAGCTTCTGTTGGCGCAATGGCTCATGCTCCATTTATATCTTCTGCAGGGCATGACTTCTTCAGCGTCGATTCCTTTACTGACTTGCCTAACCGTAACGACATTAAAGATTATTTCGAGTCGCCTAAGTTTACTAAGTGGCGCTCTCTCCGTGAAAGTGAAGATGCTCGTTATCTTGGTTTGACAATGCCTCGCTTCTTATTGCGCACGCCTTATGACCCGATTGAAAACCCGATTAAGTCATTTGTTTATAAAGAAACTGTTGATGGTAGCCATGAGCATTTCTTGTGGGGTAATACTGCTTACTTAATGGCGAGCTCTATTACCAATAGTTTTGCTAAGTATCGCTGGTGCCCTAATATCATTGGTCCACAAAGTGGTGGTGCAATAGAAGATTTGCCTGTTCATCTTTATGAATCTATGGGTCAGCTAGAGATGAAAATCCCTACAGAAATCTTGCTAACTGATCGCCGAGAGTTTGAAATCTCTGAAGAAGGTTTTATCCCATTGACGATGAGAAAAGACAGCGATAACGCCGCTTTTTTCTCGGCTAATTCTGTTCAATTACCTAAAACCTTTGCAAAAACCAAAGAGGGTTTAGAGGCGCAAACTAATTACAAATTAGGTACTCAACTACCTTATATGTTTATTATTAATCGCTTAGCGCATTACATTAAAGTACTACAGCGTGAAGAAATTGGCAGCTGGAAAGAGCGACAAGATCTTGAGCGCGAGCTTAATAATTGGATTAAACAATATGTCGCTGACCAAGAAAACCCACCAGCAGATGTACGTAGTCGCAGACCTTTGCGTGCCGCTAGCATCGAAGTGAATGATGTTGAGGGTGATCCAGGTTGGTACAGTGTTACCTTGGCAGTGCGCCCTCATTTCAAATATATGGGAGCCACTTTCGAGTTGTCTTTAGTTGGCAAGCTCGACAAGGACTAATGGAGTTGGTGGGTCATGAAACAACAATTTGGAGGTTTTTTCGACCGACTAAATAATGCGCCGCCTTCTAGGCGGCGCTTAGATCACGTCGAGCGTATCACTCGCAGAGCAAATTCTATTAAGCAGCACATTAAGCAGCTTCTTAATGCTCGTAAGGGGTCATCCCTTTGCGTTCCAGATTTTGGTTTGGATGATTTTAACGATGCAGCGATAGGAACCAAAGATATGGTCTCTATCATCTCTGCTGATATTAAAGACACCATTAATAATTTTGAGCCTCGGGTGAAGATCGTTAGCATCCATCATGAGGCCAATACTGATCAGCCTTTAGAGTTAAAGTTTATTATTGATGGTTTAACCATCGTTGATAATAAATACGAAAAGATTACATTTGCTATGGCTGTTGATCAGTACCGATCTCAGTGGCAGATATCTTCATAAGTTTCTAATTGTAAGGTTTGTATTCGTAGTAAATTGGCACAGGATTGGCAATATCAATGATGATTAAAGACGACTTGCAAAAACTTTATCGTGATGAATTAGAGTTTTTACGTCTACAAGGGAAAGTGTTTTCCGAGCGTTACCCGCAGATAGCTCCATTCCTATCTGAAAAATCCTCCGACCCAGATGTAGAGCGCCTGCTAGAGGGCTTTTCTTTTTTGTCGGCGAGATTGCACCAAAAAATCGATGATGACCTTCCCGAGCTAACGCATTCACTGCTTAATCTTTTGTGGCCCAATTATCTTCGCCCACTGCCGTCGGCGACGATGATAAAGTTCACGCCAAAGGTTGGCACAGTAGATGAAAAAAAATGCATCAATAAAAATACGATGCTTTCGTCTGTGCCTGTTGAGACAGGTGATGGTAATGCTGAATCGTGTCTTTTTCATACCTCGCGCGATTGCAATATTTATCCGATAGAAATATCGGGTTTTCAAGAATCCCATAGCCGAGAAAAAACGATACTGTCGCTGTCGTTGAAAACGATACACAATCAGCCATTGTATACAGCGGGCTGTGATGAGTTAGATATATTTTTAAGTGGTGAGCCACACACTGCGCTCACTACCTACCTCTGGTTATTTCACTATCTCGATTCTATCGAAGTAATCGTAGGTGGTGAAATTAAGTCTATTCCCCTGCGAAATATTCAGCCACTTGGGTTTTCTCCAAGCGATGCGCTGCTGCCTTACCCTGAAAATGTGTTTGATGGTTATCGCATTGTTCAGGAGTTTCTCAGCTTCCAGCAGGCGTTTTATTTTTTCCGCCTAAATAATCTATCAACCCTTTGGGCCGGGGTTGAATCAGAAGAGGCCACGATTAATTTTCACTTCAATTATGCAATGCCAAGTGGAACAGTAATCAGAGAGCACGATTTCTCTCTCTATTGTGTGCCTGCGGTCAATCTTTTTAAGCATAGCGCAGAGCCAATAGTGGTAGACGGTAAGCGGGTAAATTATTCGCTAATTCCAGCCGGTAATAGCGATAGGGTGTACGATATATTTTCTGTCGAGCGCGTCGAAAGCGCTATGTCGCAGAGCTCCAGCCTAAAATACTCCGACGACATTGCCTTTAAAAAAGGCAAAAGAACATACTTTCCCTTTGAGTCGTTTCAACATGAGATCGAGCGAGAACATCAGCACGATGCACTTTATTATAAATTGTCGATAAAGCCGTCAGTGCTGAGTGGCGAAAGTGTGCATAGCATCTCCTTTACGCGAAGTGATGAGCATGATTGGGTTGGTAAAGAAGAAACAGTCAGTGTTTCTATGTTGTGTACCAATGCTGATTTGCCTTCGATGTTAAAAGTGGGTGATGTCTCTGTGGCTACAGAGGCGACTCCACCCTTTGTTGATTTTACTAACATTACTGAGCCCACCAAAAACTATCCGCCAGTATTGGATTCAGAATTACATTGGTCGCTGATTTCGAATTTAGCACTTAACTATCTCTCTTTGTTAAAGATCGAACCGTTAAAAAATATTTTACGTTGTTATGATTTTGTTGGTCACCACGATGTGCAAAGCGAGCGCCAGACAAAACAGCGTATGGATGGACTTAAGTCGATTGAAACCAATCCGGTCGACCGCCTGATTAAAGGGTTTCCGATCCGGGGTATGGAAAGCACGCTAAATATTAGTCCCGAAGGTTTTTTATGCCACGGAGAAGTCTATCTATTGGGTTCTGTGTTGGCCCAGTTCTTTTCACTTTATAGCAGTATTAATTCGTTTCATCAGTTAAAAGTATGCAACTTAGGAAATAACGAGGTTTATGAATGGCCGTTAGAGCAGGGAAAGCAGCCAGTGATCTGAGTCATCAGGTTTTGGGTGAGGCGCGTTCTACGGCATTCTTTCAGCTCGTAGAGCGCTTGTATAAAATTAACAATAAAAGTTTGGAGAAGCCTTACGAACTTTATCCTAAGGATGAACTAGTTCGTTACGAAGTTAGTCCTGAGCTAGGATTTCCGCGCACAGATGTATTGGATGCGGGGGCTGAGTCGGTTAATGGTGTCGAAAACTATTTTATTCAGATTGCCTTCATGGGTTTGCAAGGTAGCAGCTCCCCTCTGCCTAGGCATTATCTAGACGAGCTGGCCTGTGAGCCTATGGAGCAAGACGATGGCGTGCGAGTGCCATTTTTAAACTTTTTCAACCATCGCTTAATTACACTCTTGCATCGCGCATGGAGAAAGTACCGTTATTCCGTTCGCTTTGAGTCCAATGCCGAAGATCGCTTTTCGCAATATGTTTATTCGCTAATCGGCATGAATGATGAGGCTTTACGTGGTGATACGCCTCTTCCGTGGAGCCGAATGCTAACGTATATCGGCATGATTGCAACACGTAGCCGCGCACCTTCTATGGTCAGTGGCATCGTTGCTCATTGTTTTAGTTTAAAGAATGTGAGCATCAGGGAGTGGGTCGAGCGTTATGTTGAAATCCCAAAGCAGCAAATGAATAAATTGGCAGTAGCCAATATTACACTCGGAGACAATTTCGTCGCAGGTGATAGGGTTCTTACGCCAAACTCTAAATTTATCGTCTCTATTAAATCTCTGAGTCAGCAGCGTTATCGTGATTTCTTACCGTCGGGGGATACCTATAAACAATTGCGCGCCCTTTTGGCTTTTTTATTGCGCGATCAACTGGCCTACGACTTAGAGCTTGGTCTACTTCATGATGAAGTCCCTCCGTTTACTTTAGATAAACAAAAAGGTTCGCACCTAGGGTGGACAACATTTTTGGGCGAAGTTGCTCTAGGGCATGAAACCCTCGTTAGCATTAGTGGGGGTCAATAATGCCATTGCCGCCACTGTTTTTAAATGTCACCAACCCCGAGCAATTAACGCATGGCTCATCTCCCGCTTATAGCTTGCAAGAGCAAAGTATGACGATAGGTAGCGGTGCTGCCGACTGGAGGCTATACGATGCTTTTGGTTCGGTAAAAGCACAGCATGCTTGTATTCAAGTACTCGACGGCAAGTACGTCATGATTGATCTGTGTGGTAATACCTATATCAATCGCCATACGGATCCGCTTGGAAAAATGGAAGTGGTTGCTATTAATGATGGCGATCAAATTCGTATAGGTAAATACCGCGTCGAGGTGATGATCGACGAAGACGGCTATGCGAAAAGCATTGGTGTTGATCACATTCGTAAACTGGATTTAGGTCAACTCTTCACCAAAGAAAATGAATTAGATCGGCTAACGCGCACTGCCGGGTACAAGCAACTCAGCGATAAAAAAACTGAAGACACGAGTAATCCTCTTAATGAGTTGCTAGAAAAACCAAAGACAGTCGATGCATTAGCCGCACTACTAAAAGGCCAAGAAGATGAAGACACTATTGCGCGTCGTCATCCTATATTGGCCGATACCAATGAAGCGCTATCTATCTCCTTGGCAAGCGTTGCTGATGTTGGTAATAGCATGCAAGAGGCAATTAGCTTGCCCTCCTATGAACACTTACGCCCCTCTGAAAAAAAGGTAACTCAAACAATGGATATTCAAACAGGTGCCCATGTGCAACAGGCAGTCGACAATACTATCGAGGCTAAAACATCAATAAGTGACACTGAGTTTCAAGCGAGTCATTTGACCAATGCACCGTTAACTGCGGCAATGGAGTTGGCGTCGGAACCCATGGAGGCTGCGCAAGCTCATCAGTTTTCGGGCGATGTCGGTCTAGCAGTAAAAGCAGCTGTTGAAGGTTTATTGGCGCTTTATCAAGCTGAGCAAAATGGGCCGGCAAATATTTCTTTGTTGGGGCGCAGTTATCATCCAATAGAAGATAATCCGCTGCGTATGGGTATGGACTACAGCGAAACAGCGCGGCGTTTATTTTCAACACAGCGTAGTGCTGTTTACTTGTCGCCCGAAGCTGCAATTACAGAAAGCATGGCTAGCATTAAAAATAATCAGGCTGCAATTGTAACGGCAGTACAACAAGGGCTTTGGCAAGTACTCGAAGCTTTGTCGCCACAAAATCTTGAAAGACGCTTTGCCTCTTACCGAAAAGAAAACGGTCAAAGTGTTGACTCCTGGGATATGTATAAAAAATATTTTGAAGAGCTAATGTCAAGTAGACAAAGTGGCCTTGAAAAAATGTTTTGGGAAGTTTTTGAACAAAATTATGATCGAGCAATGCGTGGCGACAGCCAGAGAGAACTGTCATGAAACAAGCCATTATTGCCTCGCTTGTCATACTGCTGAGTGGTTGTTCCACAGGTAAAGTTCTTTCCAAAACTTGGGAGGTATTAAAAGACCCGTCTATTCCTATTGGCGAGCCAAGCGATCGTCCAACGGTGATCAGTGTCAGCATAAAAGCTGACAAAAAAGTAAATCCTAATACATTTAATAACTATGACGGCGAGCAAAAAAATATTGTATTAGTCGATCGGCTTGATGATGCATCGGATATAGACAATGCCTCGGAATTGATTTCAAGCGATGAAGTGAGTAGCGAAGCACAGGCTACCCCTATTTTTTTTAAAGTATTTCAACTAAAAGAAAACAGCCTTATTTTGCAGGCAGATTTTGAAAATTTATTTGAAAATATGAAAAAGACATTGAGCACCAGCTACATTAAGCATGATGACTACATGATGGTGCCTAATGAATATAAATTTATCGAAGCCGTTGAAATAGAAAAAAATACAAAATTTATTGCTGTAGCAGCTTCTTATCACGATTACCCCAATGCACAGTGGAAGAGCGTGATAAGAGTCGAGGCCACAGGCGAAAAAATTGCATTGTTTATTCACTTAGACGAAGCGGCAGTAGAATTAACAACACAGGAAGAATTTCAGTGAATGATAACAAACGCATTGTGTGGAACGAGGGGCTATTTATTCGGCCACAACATTTCCAACAAGAAAGCCGTTACCTTGAAAGTCACACAAACCAGCGCATCGATAAAAGCTTACCTTTTATGTATGGCCTAACCGAGATCGAGTTTGATGAAAACACATTAAACTCTGGTGCTTTGGTTATTGTGCGAGCGCGTGGTGTTATGCCCGATGGCACATGTTTTAATATTCCGAGCGATACCGGCCCACTAGATCCATTAGCGGCTAACGACGTCAGGCTTGATAATCAAGTTGTCTATTTGGCTTTGCCGATACGCAACGAAAGTGTGCAAGAAGTTATGTGGCCAGACTCTCATAGCAAAGGTCGCTATGCGGTCGAGCACAATCAAGTCAAAGATATTCATTCGCGAGAAGGCACCTTACAAGATATAGAGCTGGCGACTCTTAAGCCGAGGCTTATGCTTGGCAGCGAAGACCTCAGTGCTTATAGCACTCTGCCCATAGCAAAAATTAAAGGTAGAGATGAAAATAACCGCCTGATTCTCGAAGAAAACTTCTACCCGACCAGCCTTTCTATCGCTGCCATACCAGGGCTTAAACGTTTGCTCAACGAGGCCAGTGGCTTAATGCAAGGGCGCGCTCGCCAACTAGCAGAGCGTATAGGTTCGCCCGAGCAAGCAGGTGTTGCCGATGTCAGTGACTTTATGTTGCTACAGGCGCTAAATCGCATGTATCCAGAATTTCAACATATGTATAGTTTGCCATCTCTACACCCCGAGAGGCTATATCAGGCATTGACACAGGCATGCGGTGAGCTGGCAACTTTTCAGGTAGAGAGCCGATTACCTGCAGACGTTCCAGTCTACAACCATAGAGAGCTGTGGGAATCATTCAAACCTTTAGAGCAGCTATTACGCCAAGCGCTAGGCTCACTTGCCAGCCCACGTGCAGTACCGATTGTATTGATTGATCATGGGCATGCTAAATGGACCGCTCCAGTACACGATAATGCACTGATTATGCACAGCGACTTTGTGATTGCTGTGAAAGCCAATATGGAATTATCGCAACTACAAATGCTGTTTATGCAGCAGGCCAAAGTAGGCTCCCTAGAAAAACTCAACGACCTTGTTAGCCTACAGCTACCAGGTATTCCTTTTCGTACACTGCCTGTTGCACCGCAGCAGCTGCCTTACCATGCGGGCTTTACCTACTTTCAAATGGATCGCAGCAGTGCCGAATGGCGTGATTTGTTGGCAGCTAAGAGTGCTGGTTTTGCATTTCATGTGCCAGGGGAGTTCTCAGGGCTTGAGATACAATTTTGGGCTATCAGGGAGAGTTAAATGAGCACTAATATTAACAATGATAACAATATTGCGGTTATGGACGAGCCTGTAAGGCCTATCGCCCCGCAAGGCATCAATTACGTCGATCAAGGCAATAATGGCTTTCTTGTTCAACAGCGCGATCATATAGGTTTTGAAGGTATTGATGATATTAATCTCGATACTGACCTATGGTTCAAAATGCGAGGCCATAGCCTCAACCCGATGATCGATGCCAGCACATCACTATTTGGCCTAGTCTTGCGTATGCGCGATTTAGCCGAGCACCCAAATGTCGAGCATTTATATAACCGGGTGCGCAATGACATTGCCTCGCTAGAAGAAGAGATGCGCCAGCATAACTACGATCGCGCAACGCAAATCGCCTTCCACTATTGTTTATGTACCTTTGTTGACGAGGCGGTCATGAGTACTACCTGGGGACTTAACTCCATGTGGACGCAGCAATCAATGCTGAGTGCATACCATCAGGAAACATGGGGAGGAGAAAAGTTCTTCACTATTCTCAATCGCATGTTGCAAGAGCCCGATCTTTACCAAGACATGCTCGAATACTTTTACATGATGTTATCGCTGGGCTTTCGTGGCAAATACGGCATGAGTAGTGATGGCTACGAGCAGCTCAATGGCCTTATCCGACGTTTACATCAAAAAATACGCGAGCTTAAAGATCAAAGTGCAACAGAGCTGCTACCCGATACCGGTAATGTGCGCAGCAGTAAGTATCGCATTAGCCGACAGCTTCCTTTGTGGAGTATTTGGTTGGGGTTAACGGGGGTCCTTGCTGCTAGTTTTGCCTGGTATTACAGCCAAGTTGACCATGCCGCCGAAACGGCGATTCAGCAATTAATCTCTATCTTGCAATAAGTAGATTACCCACACTATCCGCGTAGATGAATAAAACCAATGATTCGTATTGATATAGCCAAAATTATAGAAAAACTTAACGACGAATGTCGCCATGCCTTAGAGGAGTCCGCAAGTCTTGCGATAGCCAAAGGCAGCGATGAAATAAGCGTTGAGCATATTTTATATAAACTAGCAGAAAACCCCTTGAGTGACCTGCGCAGTATTTTGCGCCAAGCCAATATTCACCATGAAGATTTTATGCGTGAGCTGTCCGACAGCTTTGTAGCAGGGCAGTTAACTAACGGGCAGTATCCGGCATTTTCACCTCTGTTATTAGAGGTTATGCAAGAGGCATGGCTATTGGGTTCTCTCGAAAACGGCCATTCAAAAGTACGCAGTGGCGCGGTATTTTTAGTGGTTTTAGTCAGCGCTGCACGCTACCTGCCGCTACCATTAATCACGCTGCTCGACCCCATTAATCGCGAGACTTTACGCAAACAATTTACGCCATTATTGGCCAACACGTCGGAGTCCGAAGATAGCAGCGGTGAAGCATCAGTTAAAGATAAAGCAGGGCAGCTCAGTGAAAACGGTGAAAATACACCACTGGCATCCTATGGTATTGAATTTACTGAGCGAGCGCGCAACGGGCACATTGATCCAGTCTTGTGTCGAGACGACGAAATTGACCAAATGATCGATATTCTTTCTCGTCGACGCAAAAATAACCCCATTGCTGTGGGCGATGCCGGTGTTGGTAAAAGCGCATTGATCGAAGGTTTAGCCCTGCGTATTGTCGACGACAAGGTGCCCGAGCCACTGCGCGGTGTTGCTCTATGGGGTTTAGATATTGGTGCGCTACAAGCGGGTGCATCGGTAAAAGGTGAATTTGAAAAACGCCTTAAAGCCGTCATTGACCAAGTAAAAAATTCCGAACAGCCTATTATTTTATTTATTGATGAAGCGCATACATTGATCGGTGCGGGTAACCAAGCCGGAGGTAGCGATGCGGCTAATCTTTTAAAACCCGAGCTGGCGCGTGGAGAGCTGCGCGTTATTGCCGCAACCACTTGGTCAGAATATAAAAAATACTTTGAAAAAGATGCAGCACTTTCTAGACGTTTTCAATTAGTTAAACTCGACGAGCCGAGTATCGAGCAAGCCGTCCATATATTGCGAGGTCTGCGTAGTATTTACGAAAAAACTCACCGGGTTTTTATTACCGATAACGCATTACTTGCAGCAGCGGCACAGTCATCGCGTTATTTATCGGGTCGTCAACTACCCGATAAAGCCATCGATGTACTTGATACGGCGGCGGCTCGCGTGGCAACTGCCTTGCAAACACCACCGCGTTCACTCGTTAGATTAGAAAACCAAAAAGTACAGGCCGAGGCAGAAATAGAACTGTTAGAGCGCGAGCAACGCTATGGTCGCACCGTCGATACTGCTCGTATCGAGTTGTTAGGCCAACAGATAGACGATGCCAGTGCCCAGCAAGAAAAAACCCATGAGCTATGGCAGCAACAAAAAAACCTCATTGATAAAATTATTGATGCACGTCAAAAACTCGAAGACCCACAACAAGACAGCGCAGTCGCCTCCGAGAGTGCGAGCACCCTTAATGAATGGATGGAGGAGCTACAACAATTACAGCGAGAACATGCTTTGCTGAGTGTGGATGTTGATGAAAGCCAAATTTCTCAAGTAATTGCTGATTGGACAGGGATTCCTGTTAATACCATCAGTGGCAGTAGCCTTGAGCGTCTACGCGACCTCGATACCTATCTTAATGGTCAAATTTTGGGGCAGAGCGAGGCGGTGAGTAAAATTCACAACCACATGTTGACGGCAATGGCCGACTTAAAACGCCCCGGTACGCCGCTAGGTGCTTTTTTGCTGATTGGCCCCAGTGGTGTGGGTAAAACTGAGACCGCAACACAAATTGCAGACCGCCTATTTGGTGGCAAGCAATTTATGACCACAATCAATATGTCGGAATACCAAGAGAAACATAGCCTTTCTCGTCTAATTGGTTCGCCTCCCGGGTATGTCGGTTATGGTGAGGGTGGCGTACTTAGCGAAGCTATTCGCCAGCGTCCTTACTCGGTGGTGTTACTGGATGAAGTCGAAAAAGCACACCCCGATGTGTTTAATTTATTTTACCAAGCCTTTGATAAAGGCGAATTTGCCGACGGCGAAGGCCGCCTCATCGACTGTAAAAATAATGTCTTTTTCCTAACCTCGAATCTAGGATTCGATCAGGCATCCAGTCACTTGCTCGACGATGGCGAATTGAGTCAGGAGCAACTAGACGAAAGCCTGCGTAACTTCTTTAAACCTGCACTCTTGGCGCGCATGCAAACTATACGCTTCGCATTTTTGGACCAAGAAACCATTGCTAACATTGTACTTGGTCGCCTCGAAAAACTGCAAAAACAGTTCGCCGCACGTTATAAAGCACCCCTGCAAATTGACGATAGCGTTAAGGACATGTTGTGTAACCAAGGTGTACAGCGCGAGAGTGGTGCCCGTATGCTCGATGCAACTATCGAAGGCAAACTGCTACCTCCGTTATCACTACAAGTACTTGCCAAAGTTGCGCAGGGCGACAGCCTAAGCCACGCGAGTGTGCGCTATGTTGGTGGTGCTTTTGAAGCGGATGTTGAGGTCTAAGTGACAATGGTGAGCAACACGCTATTACATCATTTAAGCTCAGTTTTGTTGGCCAATACCGAGCGCGATGTATTACAGCAATACATCCAGTCAGTTTTGAATGATATATCAACAGATATCATGGTAGCGCTCTACGAGCCCGATATCAGTAGACAAACGTTACAAACCGTACTTAAGCTCGCCAATAATAAGCAGGTATTGCCAGAGTTTCCGAGCTTCCCCACAGCAGATATCGACAGCTTAATCAGCCACAGCTATGTCATGCGTACCGATTACAAAACAACACGCCTACATAGCCATGTGAGTAGCCACAAGAGCTTTCAAGGTTTTCAGTCACAGTTTGCCGATAACCCGTGGTTTTCGGTGCGTGTTTTAAGCTCGCCTACGGATCAAGTCGTGCACGGTGTGTTGGTATGTCTGGCCAGCTGCGAGCAGAGCGATCAGGTTTTGATGGCTAAAAAGAGCCCAGAGTTTGCCGTGCTTACGGCACTATTAATACGAGCCCAACGTGAAGATCAACAAAGTGCGCGAAAGTATTATTTGCAGCACGAGGCTAAGCGGCAAGGGCAGCATGCTTACCAGCAGGCGCAATACGACGAGCTCAATCGGCAATATGTTGGCAATACCAATGCCTGCAACAAAGTCAAAAAAGCGATATTGCATGCGGCCAATAACAAGCAAGCCGTCCTTATCGAAGGGGAAACCGGTACAGGTAAAGAGTGTATTGCCAAGCTGATTCACCATTACTCTGTGGGTAACAACCAACCCTTTGTTGCTATTAATTGTGCCGCATTGCCTGAGGACTTGATTTCGGTCGAATTATTTGGCGCAAAGAAAGGCGCATATACCGGCAGTGTAGAGAACAAAAAAGGCTTGATCGAAGCGGCCGATGGAGGGGTGTTATTCCTCGACGAAATAGGCGAGATGCCTATCAATTTACAGGCAACCCTGTTGCGTGTATTAAACGAAAAGAGCTTTCGCAGAGTTGGCGAAGTGACGGAACGCCCCGTCGACTTTAGGCTCATTAGCGCAACCAATGTATCGCTGGCACAACATGTCGAGGGCGGAAAATTTCGTCGCGACCTGTTTTATCGACTGTGCCAAATGCGCATTAACCCGCCCGCACTGCGTGAACATTTAGATGACATTCCCTTGTTGTGTCAGCATTTTCTACAGCTCTATAAAGAAAAATATGGCCATTACCAATTAGCACTGTCCGAGCAGGATATCGCCCAGCTCTCAAAACATGATTGGCCGGGCAATGTACGCGAACTCGAAAACTTTTTGTACACCTACTTCAATAGCCTTATAGGGCAGGAGAGCGAGCACAATACTTTGGGTGAGTGCTTACAGCAATGGTGCGAATACAGTCGGCTAGGTGGAAGCAGTCACTTGTCACAACAGGATACCTTATTCGATAGCGCTGATCTGCGCATTGCCGTAGCGCAGTTCGAGCGGGAGCTGATTTCGCATCGCTTGCAGCAATACAGCGGCAATCGAAGCCTAGTTGCCGACAGCCTCAATCTACCCAAAAGAACATTGGCCTATAAGTGCCAAAAACTAAAAATAGATCACCATGAGGTGAGCGTATGATGCGAATTCAAGGTTTAATTATGAAAGGATTAATTGTTAACGGTTGCCAGCGTTTCAATACACAAAAGGCAGCCTGTGCTTCAAGTTATTTACTTGTTTTATGCGCTACATTACTAAGCCCTACACAATCACTGGCTGATGTAACAGTGTGTACTAATACGCGGGCACCTTCAGAGCGTCTAGCGTGTTTTGATAAATTCCATAATACGCCTATTTATCCCGTCGATATTTTGCAGCAAGAAAAACCGCAGCCTGCGACCACTCTTACAGACATTATTTGGGAGCAAGAAAGCCGCCGCGAACAAGGCGATGTGGGCCTGTTGTCCTCTGCCTCAATAGAATACGTCGAGGCAGAACAGGAGCGAGTCATTATTACCGTCCCTGCTTTGGCAGCCGTTGGCGCTCGGCCCTTATTGAGCGCAAGTTGTAGCGATGACATCACCCGTCTACAACTGCTATTAACCAAACCCCTTAAAGCGCATCGCCTCAATATCGAGCTGCACAATGGTGATGGCAAAACCATTGCTGCCTATCCTTGGCGAGTCAGTGAAAACGGCTATGTACTTGATGCTGGTAGAGGTATTCCCAGCATCAAGTTATTACAAAAATTACTATCGGTTGAACGGCTGTACATTAATAGTGATGAATCTGCGATTGCAGGCATCCACTTTGATATTACCCAGCTGCCAAAAGAGATAGGTGCATTGCAGCAAGCCTGTCACTGGACAAATGGGGTAGCCCAGCGTGATTGAGCAACTACTCAAGCCTATTGATGCCAAGCAACCGGCAGGCTCCGATTGTGAAGAGGGTCAGCAGTACGAACTCCTCGATGAAATGATGGCGCAATATGGCTCCTTGCATCAAGACAAAATCCAATGGGGCGATGTTGAGCGTATTGCCTCGCTAGTGTTAAAGCAGGAGTGCAAGCACTTTAAAGTACTGCTGTTTTATATAACAGCACGCATGGTGCGCGAGCCACTACCGGGCATCGGCGAGAGCCTGTCACTACTGGCAGGGTTTTGGCCGCAATACCACGAACAGGGGTTTCCCAACGGCAGCAAACGCAATACCCAACGCCGCAGAATGCTGCTGGATCAAATGTTGGCGCGTATCGACCGCTTTGTGCAAAAAGACTTGGTATTGCCAGAGGAAGGTCAGCCGGCTATCAAGCTTGAGTTATTAGATAACATCGAGCAAGGCTTTACAAAGCTCAAAGCGATACTTGAAGAAGAGTCGGTTGATAACCCGCTAAATTCGATCCCATCAAAGCTTGCAGAGCTCCGCCGTTTTAGTACGCCTGCCAAGAGTGAAGCACAGCAGCGTGGATCTACTGCGCCTACGCCCACAGCTAAAACAAGCATTAGGCACGACGATAAAAACTTTAAAACACAACTACAAGAGCTGGCAGACCAATCTGCTCGCCAGCAGGCCGATAGCCCCCTAGGCTACTTATTGCGCCGCCATGCCAAGTGGCAAGGTATTGCTAGTGCGCCACCGGGTAAAAAAAATCAGACCGAAATAACCGAAATGGCACCACCCAATGCCGATATCGTGAGTGAGTATCGCGACCAAATTATTGCCCAAAACTATAGCGTAGAGCTGTTGCAACGCATTGAAAAAACAGCCATGAACACCCCCTTTTGGCTAACCGGTAGTGCCTATGCTGCACAGGTGGCCTATGGCTTGGGTTACACCTTAGTGGCACAAAGTATTGTGCAGGCAACACAGCAATTTTTAGCGCGTATTCCTGCCTTATCCGAGAGCCAGTTCAACGACGGTACTTGCTTTCTTGAGGGTGAGTTTTGGCAAAGTGTAGAGGCTTTATTGTCCACAGCAGACAATGCCACAGGCTCAATAGAGAGCAGCGCCACACAAAACGAGTGGGCCGATATACAACAGGAAATAGAACATCGCTTAAGCACCAAAGGGGTACTAGAGACCCTCGACTTTATTAACCAGTGCCGACGCAAGGCACAATCCCAAAGACAATCTTACTACTTGCAGCTATTTGCCTGCGAGGCATTGCATCGGTCTGGATTATCGGCTTTAGCAGGCGATATGTTAGAAGCCGCTTTCGATAAATCAAAAGCATTTTATGTGAGCGACTGGGAACCCGATTATCTACAACGCATACAAGCTTTACTGGATAACACTGAACATAGGACGAACGAGAAATAATATGAGCATTATTAAAAAATTGATCAGTGCAGTTATTAAGGCACTAAGGTCATCAATACCTGTTTTATTGACATTAACAGTGATCACTTTGTTGGTGCTACTGTGGTGGCTTGGCCCTAAATGGCAATACGGTGATGGTTACCCGCTGGAGTCATTGACCGTGCGCTGGTCGATTACCATGGGGCTATTTGTTGTCTTGGCGATTGCTGCGGTAATTGCCATGTATCGCCGTAATCGCGCCTTGCAGCAAGAGATGAAAAAAGAAGAAGAGGAAAAGGCCGATCCGATCAAGCCAATCCTTCTCGCCATGCGTCATCAATATGAGCGGGTTTTGCAAGAGCTACGCCTAAATATTGGCAAACGTAATTATGTGTACACCTTGCCTTGGTACATGGTAATTGGTGCAGAAAACTCAGGCAAAACGAGTTTGATTAATCGCTCTGGGCAAAACTATATACAAACCCATTACAACAAAAGTAAGCGTGCTAAGTACGAAAACCTACCCTATAAAATCGATTGGTGGATTAGCGATGAAGCCGTTTTAATCGATCCCGATGGCGAGTTAATTAGTGGTAACCCTAAAGCGGACTTTGAAGGAGAAGACCAGCAAATTCGTGAATTGCCGCATCGCGTCTGGAACGACTTTGTGGCCTGGCTTGAAAAAAGTCGTCCACGCCGTCCACTGAATGGCATCGTCTTAGTTGTCGATTTAGTGAGCATTATGAATATGCAGCCCAGTGATCGCAAAAGCTATGCAATCTTGCTGCGCAACAGATTACGAGAATTAATCGAAAATCTCGGGACGCGTCTACCTGTCTATGTTGTCATGAGTAAATTTGATTTACTCGATGGCTTTGAAGACTTCTTTGGTCAGCTCCCTCCAGCGGAGCGTGAAAAACCCTTTGGCTTTGCACTGTCGGCGGATAACAAAAGTGATACATCCGCTTGGCTCGACGAACTACAACTACAATACGAGGCCTTTGTCGATAATCTTGCCTCAAAAACCTTTGATGCCTTGGCCAGCGCCCCGGATCAAAAGTCACGTAATGCATTGTTTAGCTTTAACCGCCAATTGGTAGGCGTTAAAGAAACCCTACTCGATTTTTTTGAAGAAGTACTGGATCAAGACAGATACTCTACGCCTGCACTGGTGCGAGGTGTGTACTTTACCTCGGTGTACCAGCAGGGTATTCCGCACAACACTTTTGTACAGGCTGCTGCTGCCTCCTATGAATTGCCAGCAAGAATTGAAGCAGCTAAATCGATTAAACGCTCGGTGACTTATTTTTCGCAATCACTGTTTCAAAAAGTTATTTATCCCGAGGCAGGTCTTGCGGGCGATAACATCCGCATGATGCGGCAAAAAAAGCGCACCCTAATATTTAATGGCGTACTAGCTACCTTAATTGGCGTGCTCGTTATTGGCGGTTGGCATCACTACTATATAGTCAATACCGATGCGGCTGCTGGCGTGGTAAAAGAAAGCCAGCAATTTGAAGCCCTGCGTGCAGAGAGCCAGCGGCTCAGCAATGGTCAAAAATGGCGTGTTGATATCACCGGGCACGATATGTTGAAGCCGTTAAATCAAATTTATAACGCCATTGCCCTCTTTGATAACTATCGTGAAAAGCCGCAGATCATTGCTGATATGGGGCTTTATCAAGGTCATGCTATTGGCCCTAAAGTTGAAGAAACCTATCTCAACCTATTGCAAACACGCTTTTTGCCCCAGCTAGCTGTGGGCCTGCTTGAGAGCATTAACAATGCAGAAGACGGAAGTAACGAAAAGCTCTCTGCGCTGCGAGTTTATCGCATCATGCAGGATATAGGCAGTCGTACCGAAGGCGACAAACAAAGCAACGAAAGGCACAAGCAAATAGTACAAAGTTGGATGGAAACCAAATGGCAAGACGACGAATACAATATTAGTGGGACAGAGCAAAAAGAATTAATGGCTCACTTAAACTATGCGATGAATCTTGTCAGTGCTGATATCCCGGCCTTTTTCTCTTTGGCGAGTCGTGAAGAAGTCAGTGATGATCAAATCACACGTTTATATTTACTACGCTACGCCGACGATATTGTTACCGATGCACAAAAAGACTTACGCCAACTGTCAACCGCGCACAGACTGTATGAAAGCATTAAACAAGATGCCCAAGTTGAATTGCGTAACGATATTAATATACGGCAATTTATCGGCAGCGAATTTGATGTGCTCTATAAAAATGAGCAAGATATCGAATATATATTACAGCAATCCAGCGATGCACCCGAAAGCGCAGGTAGCTTTATAACCGATGTCGACTCACCCAAGGAATCGCTATCAGCCTTTATGGTGCCGGCACTTTATACAGCGCCAGCCTATCGTAACTACTTTATTCAACGCAGCGAAAATATTCTTGATTTGGCCATTGTCGATGAGTGGGTTATTGGTAAAAAGCAAACCAGTAGCTACAGCGAGGCAGATAAAAAGCAACTGGCTAAAGAAATTCGCACCCTATACATCAGTGATTACACTGAGTACTGGAAACGCGCATTGCGAGAGATGGAAATCCGTGAATTTGCTGACATTGAATACGCCGTGCAAACCCTCGATATACTCAGTGGCTCCTCAGAACCTATCCAGTGTTTGTTGGGTATGCTCAAGGACAATGTTGATATTTATCCTGACTTAAAAGTCGAAGAAGGTGTAGCACTGACCGAGGCAGAAAAAACATTGCTAGCCAGTGAGCACTGGCGCGGTGCCGATGGTATTCGACGTAATTTTAATCGCCTAACGGGCTTATTAGAGCAAACATCCGACGATGATGGCTCGCTTTACGAAACGCTAACCGTTGCACTGAGTAATGCTTACGATTACATGGCGGCGATTCAAAATGCGCCCGATCGAGGTAAAGCTGCACTTAAAGCAACCCGCAGCCGCTTTGAGCTAGACGGCACCGACCCTCTCTATGTGTTAACGCGTATTTCCGACGGCCTACCCGAGCCACTCTCTGCACATATTGCCAAAGTGGCCTCAGAGTCTTGGCAAGTGATGTTGGTAAAAGCGCTACAAGAGTTGGAAAAGCGTTGGGACGAAGAAGTCTACAGCTTTTATCAAGAGCGCCTGTCTAGTCGATACCCGTTTAACCCTAACTCGCCTATCGATACATCACTAGAAGACTTCGAGCTTATGTTTGGCCCGCAGGGAAAACTACAACAGTTTTATGACGAATACTTAAAACTATTCTTGCACGACAACCTTAACGCACTTTACTCCCAAGATGACGAAAGCTATCTAGTGCGTATTGATGTGCTTGAGCAACTCGAGGCTGCATGGCAAATCCAAAACGGCTTTTTCGATAGCCGAGGTGGCCTAAGCGTTGACTTTAGCTTAGAGCCATTGGCTCTATCGGCTAACAAGCTGCGCAGTGTTATCGATATCGATGGCCAGCGAGTCTCGTATAACCATGGCCCTACGCACAGTAGTCGTTTGATTTGGCCAAATACGCTGCGCGATAGTGCACAAACTCAACTGACAATAATCGATACCAGCGGTAACGGAAAA
Organism: uncultured Pseudomonadales bacterium; assembly: GCA_947488935.1. GTDB lineage: Bacteria > Pseudomonadota > Gammaproteobacteria > Pseudomonadales > Cellvibrionaceae > CANLBN01. Next base: position 308,600 of record CANLBN010000001.1, on the reverse strand, counting down.
GCCTTTCGCTATCGTGGCCCTTGGTCATGGTTCCGGCTATTGGAAAAAGCACGCATCAATGGTGTGAGCGATAACATGGTTGATATAACCCTGACGCTGGGCAATGGCAGCATGCGCTACCGCGTTCGTTCAGAAAAAAGCAACAGCCCATTAATTAATCAGCTTTTTGAGAACTTTTCGCTACCGCGGACCCTGTTACAGTCGAAAAATCCGGTTAAAAGTATATCTATAAGGTAATTACTGTAGGCCGGGCAAAAAATTGCTCGGCCAGAGCTTAAAAAATATCTTTATAATCAATAGCTTACAAGTACCGAGCAAGATCTTGCTCGATCTGGGCAACTTCTTGCTCGGTTTTCAATATGAGAGCGATTATTTTTTGCTCTATATTATTGTAAGTTATTGAATTTATTGCACTTTCTGTTATTGGTACACCTTATGCAATATGCAGCTCATCTTCCTCGCCCAATAATGGATTTAGGGGGATGCTAATCATACTTAACCAGTAATTTTTATTTATTTTTCATTAACTTTAGGAGCATACAATGCCAACTCCCGCTTATATTTCTATCGAAGGGGCAACACAAGGAAACATCACTCAGGGGTCTTTCACCGCTGATTCAGTGGGCAATGTTTTCGTTGAAGGCCACGAAGACGAAGTCTTAGTACAAGAAATCAATCACACAGTGACTGTACCGACTGATCCACAAAGTGGCCAGCCAGCTGGTCAGCGTGTACACAAAGCCTTCCAGTTTACCTGTGCATTAAACAAATCGGTTCCGCTGATGTATAACGCCCTAACATCAGGCGAGATGCTGCCAAATATCGAAGTGAAATGGTACCGCACCTCAACCGAGGGCAAGCAAGAGCATTTCTTCTCGACCATTATGGAAGACGCCACCATTGTTGACATCAACACCTTGCTACCCCATGCACAAGATCCACTTAACTCAGACTTTACACAAAAAATCCGTGTATCACTGGCTTACCGCAAAATCACTTGGGAACATACCGTTGCGGGTACCTCAGGTGCCGATGACTGGCGTGCACCGCTAGAGGCGTAATTGCCTCACACACAGGCTGCTGCTCTTGCGGTGGCCTGTCTTTATTGCATTAAGCATCGTTACATGGACTATCATTTTTAAATTGTAAAGGTAACCGTCACCATGGCCAGTCAATCTGATTATCGCGTCACTGCCACCCTTGGCGGTATCGACGCCGACATCCTGCATCTGGATTTAAATGAGCAACTGTCAGAGTTATTTAGCCTATCCCTTGATGTTGTCGAATCTATCTATGCGACGCCGTCACTGAGCGAGACCGCCCTCATTGACCAAGAGGCCAGCATTACCCTGTGGGATGGCACCGAGGCTAAGCGTCACCTACACGGTGTGATCGACGCCGTCGAAGAGACCGGCCGTGGCCCACGCTACCGTAGCTATACCGTACAAATACGCCCAGCCTTACAACGGCTAGAGCATGTCGCCAACTGCCGTATTTTTCAGCTCAAACGGGTCGATGAGATTATCACCGAGATCCTACAACAACACGGTATCGTGCATTTTGAATTTGACTTAGACAGCCCCAAAGAGACGCGAGAGTACTGTGTACAATACAACGAAACCGACCTACGGTTTATCTCCCGCCTTGCGGCAGAGGAGGGCTTGATCTTCTGGTTTGTCCACGCAAAAGGTAGCCACAAACTCTACATCGCTGACCGTATTAGCAAGGTCGATCGCCTGCCCGATAGCTATCGCGTGCGCGACAACAGCGCCAACAAAAACGAGGCGTCGGTATGGTCATTTCGTTATCAAGAGCAACGCGTCACCGCACGCAGTGCCGAGCGCGACTACACCTTTAAAAACCCGCGCTACAGCCTCGACCACAAATACCATGGCCTTGACTTAGGCGCTCAGCAAAGTAGTTACGAACATTACAACTATCATGGCCGTTACAAAAAAGATGCGCAGGGCAAACCCTTTGTGCAGTACCGACAAGAGCAGCGCCAAAGTGCCCAACGACTCGCGACGATTCAAAACGACCACCTGCACTTTAGTGCGGGCCAAGGCATCGAGCTTAAAGGGGTTAGCGAGCACCACGACCATGTGTGGGTGAGCATTGCCAACCACTTGAGTATCCACCAACCGCAGGCATTAAAAGAAGACGCCGTAGACCATACGGGCGCGCAGGCATCCCAACCCAAAACGACCTTAACGACCACCTGCATCCCTTGGAACCAACCGTGGCGTGCGGCTCCCTTCGACAAGCCCAAAATCGATGGCCCACAAATGGCCCATGTGGTGGGTCCGGCGGGCGAGGAGATTTTTTGTGATGAATTTGGTCGTGTGCGTATACAGTTTCCTTGGGACCGCTATGGCAAAAGTGATGAGTATTCGAGTTGTTGGATACGTGTTGCCCAAGGTTGGGCGGGTGGTCAGTACGGTAATATGGCGATTCCGCGTATTGGTCACGAAGTTATCATTGCCTTTTTAGAAGGAGACCCTGACCAACCGATCGTAATGGGACGTACGTATCATCAAGATAATTTACCGCCCTATAAACTACCGGCGAATAAAACGCGGATGACGATCAAGTCAAAAACCCATAAGGGCGAGGGCTATAACGAGCTGCGTTTTGAGGATGCAAAAGACAAAGAGCAAATCTATATCCACGGTCAAAAAGACGAAGATATAATTATTGAGAACGATCGAAGAGAGCATGTTCGCCACGACCGGGACTTACGTGTTAACAACGATAGAGCGGAAGACATTGGCAATGATAGCCACTCTAAAGTAGAGCGCGATCGCAACGAAGCAACAGGCCGAAAATACAGCCTAACCGTAGGCGAAGAGCATGCGCATCAAGTGGGCAAACACTACCACCTAAACGCAGGAGACACCCAATACTTTAAAGCGGGTAATAATATCGTACTAGAAAGCGGGCAAGAGCTAACGATTCAGTCCAGTGGTGGTTTTATCAAAATCGACGGCAGCGGCATTACGATACAAGGCAAAGTCGTCAACATTAACCAAGGCGGCTCGCCCGGTATAGGGACGCCCGTACAAGCAAATATAGCAACAGCGGCAAAACTCGCGACCGATAAAGGTGTACAAGATGTTAACCCCTCAGAGGCACCGGTAAACCCACCGATGGAAGAAGCAAGAGCGCCAGCGCCGAGTATTACACCGCCTTCGCCGCAGCCAATGGCTGCAAAACTGAAAGCAGCCGCTCAGGCAAATCAGCCAGCGGTGGTGTTGGGTGAGGAAAGTAACGATGGTGAGCAGTTTCTTATCACGGATGACGGTAAAGAGTCTATTCCAAACTTAAAAGATGAAATGGATAAGGAGTTTGTTAAACCTTTACCTCCATATAGAGTAGCTACCTTCCCGGGGGATGGGGTTGGTACAGCATCTTATGTTGACCCGGATTCTCTAAACGTTTCCGTATCGGAATGGGAAAGTTTAGATACTGTTGAAAACTCTATTTTGGGTGCACTTAAAGGGCTTGTTGTTATGCGAGGAGGCCAATTACTTGGGCTTGGTAAAGTTTTATCAGGTGCTGGAGGTACGGCGGCGGCTGGTGCGACAACGGAGAATTTATTTATTCAAGTGCAAACTACTACGTATACTGCAAATGTATCGGATTGGAATGGGCAGGTGTATTTTGGCTTATTGGGGGGGGTTAAGGCTATTGATTTCCAAGGGCTATCTAATACAAGGCCAATGGTTTTGGAAGTGACTAGGCAATATCAAATTATGTCAGGGTCTCAGGTGCTACATACATCTAGCCCAGAAACTATATCTCCATCAAGAGTTTCTAACTTTATACCTAATTCAAGTGGATTTCCTACTCATGATACTTATAAGTAAATTCTATCGTTTTCGTTTGATTTTAATTAGCGTTGTATTGGCTATGCTTTTTGTTTGGTCTGCAGTTCCCTTAGCATTGGAAATTCATGGATTTATATATGGTGTCCCAATATTTAGTCCTAATGAAGTCACTGAAATGGTTCAAGTGCTCTATATTTTTTTTGCCCCGTTTCTGATGTCGATATTGTTGTACGGAGTATGGTTTTCTTACTCTTCGCGGAAGATGTTTTGGGTGTTGGTGATTGAAAAGTTTATATTTCATATATGTATATATAGCTTGGCAGTAAGTAGTGTAGCTTTATATAGAAATAACTTTACGCAGAGTGATTTTAATTTAAATTGGGAGTTTATAGGATTTAGTGTTGTTTCTTTTTTTGTTATTTTTCAATGGTCACTTCAGTCAATAAAAAAACAAATAAGTGACTGAGGAGTAAAGCTATGAATTATGGTGGATATAAAATTCCGTCGGGGACGATTATTAAAGGAACTAATATTTACCGAGCACAAGGAGGGGATGGGCTTGCTTACATAATAAGAGTCGTAGGTGTTGTAGATTTTGTTACTTACAATTGGGGGAAACCTGATATTAAGATGCAGCCAGGTGAAATTGAAGCGATTGATGGTAAAACAGGTTTAATTGTTATCAATATACAAGGTTGGGATGATGCTACAGGACATACGGTTCTTTGGGATGGAAAGCAGACAAGTGATAACACTAATTGCCAAGATATTAATTCGAAGACCTACAACGATCCCAGTATTAGGCTTAAAAGTGTACATTTTTGGGAGTTAAAGTGATGGTTAAAGTTTTTGTCACTATATTTTTTATGATTTTTTTTCAACAGGCCAATGCGTTAGAGAATAAAGAAAATTATGCCTCTATTAGTGAAGCGAGAACTATATTGAAAAATTATGGACTGGCAAGATGTGTGGCAAGCCGGTTCGATGAGGAGTCAGAACTTAAAAGTGATATTTCTTTATCGGGAGGGGTTTATCATTTCATGGGTATAGGTATGCATCAAATAAAGCAAAACGAAGATACGCTGGAAACTTTGCATGATCCTTATAGAAAGACGAGAGAATTTATTCTATCGGTTTATGATTCATTTGAGTCAAGGATAAAGCATGGCAACAGAGCTTTAATATTCGATACGTGTTTAATTATATATAACTCAGCGGAGTTTGATGAATTTATTAAATCACAAGATCAGTATATTCAATAAATAACGGAGACCAGACCATGTGATATGAGTCTTTATTTATTCTGTTGGTCCTGCATATGCGCTAGCTGTTGATGGAGAAGTTGGTAGTTCTGAGTAAATTTGGCTTATGGGATGGCAATAACGAATTGTCAAAAAAGGCGTTATTTTGGGGAATAAAATAATTTATCTGGTGCTACTTATGATAGGTTTTGGTTTGGAGTGATATCAATTAATGCCAGGTACATTACTCCAAAAAAAATAAAACAAGCACTAATTAATTCAAGAGTGAGCAATTAAGTATGAAGAAATATCACTGACTTATCTTTCAGATGAAAAAATTCGAGCACGCTTAAATGTCACTATTTTTATTAATGAAAGATAAGGTCAAGTTATCGTGTTATGTGCAAACGCCATTTCGATTGATATTCTTAATGCCTTCTATTTCGGTTATATTTCCAGTCATAAGTTCTTTTGGCATATTAACCACTACTATTGCAATAGTGGTAGTGGTTTTATCTGAAGTGGCTAAAATATATTCACTTAGAAAGTGGGCGTAAATTATATTTATGAAAAATATACTAAAATTATTTGTTGATATCTTATTTTTTTCAGTTTTAGTTGTTTTTATGGTTTATGTCTTATCTGACTTTTTGGGAGTTATAAATGTTGGGGAGAGTACAGGTGAGGTACTTATTCGTTTATTTTTATTTGGTGTTCCAATTTCATTTTTCCTAGCTTTAGTGTGCATGGTGAATTCATACGGTGTGCGTTATAAATGGTATTTTTGGGTTTCTAGTTTTGAAGTATTAATTCTTGGTCTAATTGTTTTTATATTTTTTGGCGGTTTGTTATGACAGTTTTTCCGAGATGGTAGATTTTTTTGTTATTTATTATATATCTTATAGGTATATAAGTAGGAAATATGTGTAATTTTAAAAATCTTGATGGAACCAGTTGGGTCGAACATGCAATACAAATATTTTTTCTTGCTTGTGCATGTTTGGTTGATCATTTGGGCGTAGTAATATCAACCTTGTTGATAGGTTTTTTTCCTATATATATTTTTTTATTTTACCGTTACAAAATAAATACTAATTTTAAAGGCCCAAAGTTTTATTTGTCTTTAGTGGTTGCTGTTTTATCAACGCTCTTGATATGCGGAGGGCTATGGATAAGTGCAGCTATTATGGGTCAGTGGGGGGTAGGTTTAAGTATTTTTTTTATCGCTACACAATAAGTTCTGGCCTTAAATTATTAATAGGTTAAGCCTGATTCAAGTGGACTTTCTCGTGAGTTGTTGGGTGACTATACATTGGCGTATACAAAGTTATACTGTAGTAAGTAAAGTAGCCTTGAATTGATAGAGGATCTAGCTAATGCGTTTACAGCTTATGGTGTTTGTTATTTTTGATATGTTGATTTTTAGCGGTGTCGCTTTGGCTGAGCGGAGTGGTGACTACGCCCATTCTGAGGGAGAGATGCAGGGTGCGTTTGAGAATTGTGATATTCATGCTAGGAAAAAACTGTGTCAATCGGTTTGTCGGAGTGCATTGAATGAAATCAATCGTGCTAAGACCCAGGGTGGTGTACCTAATGCTGCGACGCTTAAGCAATGTCGTGAATACAGTGTTGCTGGAAATCGGAAAATAGCGCCCAACTCTAATGGATATGATTATGAAGGTCTTAGGCAAGAAATGAAGACCTTAAATCAAGCATGTAATGCACGAGCAGATGCGCGTAAGTGTGGCACGATATGTACCTATGCGATTAGGGGTTTGAATTCTGCTGAGACGAAGGGGTTAGATCCCAATCAGAAAAATACATTTAGGACTATACAGCGTTGCCGTAATTTTTTTAGTAATGAGCCTGTAAAGTCTGTGCAAAAACCTTCTGTTCCTGCACAGGTGGAGCCTAAGGCGGTGAGTGTTTCTGCCGAAGGTATGGGCGAAAAAGCAAAGCACTGCAAAAGCGAACTCGCAGCGCTGGTTTCCAATGCCAACCCCGAAAATTTTGAGCATATTAGTAAGCTACAGCAATGCTATGGCTATTGTGCCGGAGCGGCTCAATATATTGCGGCGGGGCTTAAAAATTTGGAAAAGTCGATTAAGCTTTGTGCTGATACGTATTCACAGGCTTTTCCTTAATAAGAAGTAGTGCGACGAGATTATCGAATAATTTGATGGCTATTGCTTGAGGAGGAATGATGTTTGTTTCTGCAGATTATGATGCGATTGGTTAACTAAAGGTATAGAGCGAGACAATAATTAATTTTTGTGAATATTTAATAAATCGTTATTGTAAAAAGAATTGAAAATTATGGAAGAGACTTTACTAACAAGGCTTTGGCAATCTGTTGCTGCTCCAAGTGGAGAGCAGCTCTATGCCATTGTCGATACGGCGGCACACACACATATCCATTCGCATATACAGGCATGGGAGCCACCAGCGGTAGCACTGCAACCGGCTGAGTATAATTTGCCCGACGACGCTTGCCCTTGGTTAGTCACTTTAAAAAAAGGTAATACTTTTAGTGATTGGTATTTGCAAGAGGGCTTTTTTACGGGTTGGGGCGTACTGTTGCACAGCGCTGACCCATTGTTGGCATTGGCTGAGGAACTAACCCCGTGGCTATTGGCGCAAAATACCGATAAGCAACAACTGCTATTAATGCGTTACTACGACCCCACCCTTATTTATGCCTATTTATCACAGCTAACACCTGACGAGCGCCAACAATGGTTTGGGAATATTCGCCAAGTGTTGAGGCCAACGGGCGTTGAGTACGATATCGAAGGCCTTAGCTTAGACGACAGCAAGCTAACACGGCAGGAGATAACACTTGCGCCAGAAGAGGGCGAGGCAGCAAACGACGAGCAAGTAAGTAACAAAAAAGAAGGTGCCCATGCTACAAGTTAATACACAATGGCTCGCTAACTTTGATGTCGCTATTACTCACGATGCTTTTGTTTGCCAACAAGCACAAATAAAACAAACCGCGGCCAAGGCAAACCCCGAGCTACACCAACGCCGCGCCGACGACGCGCGTGCTCAGGTTTGGTTTGACACACTGCTCAACGATGCCGCAGCAGCGGGTTATCACGCCGATGACCTTTGGTTGCTCTATAACGGTGTTTTATGGGCAGAAGGTTTGTTTTACCAAGAGAGCTTATTTGCACCCTTGTTCCAGCATCCATTAGTGAGCTCTATCGACCGAGCACAACAACTCAATGTATTACTCAACCTACATAAACGCCGCCAACTTAACGAGCCAGCGCCTTACAAAACACTAGAGCAAGATTCACTAACAGACCGCCTGCTACGCATACAACAATGGCACTTATCGTTAGCCAATGCCCAAGAAGCCCAAGCCGAGTTATACAACGATTGCCTAATGATAGAGTATCGCAGTTTATTGCTAGCATTGGTCGGTGATGTGGTTGCCACACAAATCAAACATTGGCAATGCGAGCCCTGTAACGCCTCAGATATGGTGAATTTATATAGCCTAACATACCAACGTCGCTTACAGTTGCGTATTAGCAAGCAAGCTCAAGTCAGCGCAGAGGCCGATAAAAACGAACAAGAGCAAGCTCTCATACTTGCGCTACCCTATGCGCTAGAAAACATGAGCATCAAAGATTATCAATACGTCCTACATGCCTACCTCCAAGAGCATGAAGGTGCCAATCAACTTGTGGCTTATATTGAAGCACATCAACAATCGAGTCATAGCGACAGCAACGAAAAGGATAGTAACTATGCCTAGCGCATCAAGACAAGGGGATGTTGGCGCAGGCCACGGTTGCTTCCCCCCTAGTAATGCCATTGCAGGTAGTGGCGATGTATTTATTAACGGACAGCCAGCTCTAAGAGTGGGCGATGCACTAGCCGCACACGGTTGTAAAGACTGCTCACCCCACGGGCGCGCCGTAGCAGCAGGCTCGGCCTCGGTATCTATTAACGGCAAACCCGCCGCCCGTATTGGCGATAGTATTGATTGCGGCGGTGCCATGGCCGCAGGCTCGGGCAATGTGTTTATTGGGGACTTAAGTTGGGATGGGCAGGCAACTCTACCAGTAAAAGCCAAGCTACGGATGCGTGTCGGTGCAGTACCTGGCCAATCGGGGCCGGTTTATACCCAAGAGCCTTATACGCTTTATTTGGGGGGTGCCGTAGTACAGCAAGGCGAAACCGACGAGGAAGGTGGTATCGATTACGAATACACGCCGCCTTGGACCGATCCACTAGTTATCGAAACTGCCTTTGGCCGCTACGAATACCAACCGCAAGCCATTGCACCGGCAGAAACAGCCGCAGGCGCTCAGTCGCGCCTCGATGCCTTAGGGTTTTATGCAACCGATGGCAGCGAGCAAGCAATTAACCAAAAAAGCACCGATGCCCAGCGCTATTTTCAAGGCGTTATCGGCCAGCCCGACGATAGCGATGACGACACCGTTACCCAAGCGATTAAACCCTTAATACCTTAAAAAGAGAATCCCTAAAAAGATACCCTAAGGATAGGCCAGAGAAATGACTCAAGAAAATCGTACTATTCATGTTAACCCGGCGGCTGTTCAATGTACCCTCAAGCCCCACTGGTTTGTAACGCCCCCTAACCCGCCCCAGTACCAAGCGCAATTGGGTACCAATACTATCGAATCGTTAATTGGTGGCAGCGCCTATCTACCGGAGTTTAAAGCCGCCGTCGACAACGCCAAAAACAGCATCTGGATTACTATCTGGGGTTTCGACCCCTCTTTATCCCTGGTGATGGGTGCATCTGAAAAGCACAAAGAAGAGCACCGTATTAGCCAAGTGCTTAATCGCGCGGCAGAGCGTGGGGTCGAGGTTAAAGTACTAGTCTTTCAAGACTCCATCGTTAATACCGTGGAGCCAACCTTACTTCGCACCGATACCTCAGCCGATGGCGGTGGCTACAACATACGATGGGTCGAGCAAGCAGTAACAGGCCGGATTAAAAACCTACAGCTACTCACGCGCTCAGGCCCATCGGCAGGCTCCCCCGACTACCGCAAAGAGCAAGCAGAGCAAGAGCTAACCGACCTACGTAACAGCGAGCGCTACACCAAGGCACAAAGTGACTACCGCATATTAACCAATGGAGGCACAGCCGAGCAGCAACAAAATATAGATATGCAAAACTTGCAACAGGTATTCCGCCTAGAGCGCGATTTAAGCAACAGCCACCAAGAGCACATCAACGAGATAAACCGTGCCCGACGCGAACAAGGCTTATCGCCCACCAACCGACTAGTGATGGAAACCACGGTCACCGACCACCAAAAAATGATCCTCATAGACCATCGCCTACCCGCACATGCACTAGGTTTTGTACAAGGCTTTAACTTTCATAGCGCCTATTTTGATGAGCCAGAACACCCCTACAAAAACCCTAACCGGCTCAACCTAAAAAAGGCCCCCATACAAGATATTGGCTTAAAAGTACGCGGTGCCGTATTGCAGGACTTGTTCCATAACTTTAAAGAGTCTTGGAACAATTCCATCGGTTTTGCTGCAAAGTTCAGGGGTTACCTTTTTGATACACCGAGCGAGATCACCGAAGCGCCCCCACCGCGCGACCCACTAGCCGCTGCACTAGGTAGTGCACGCCGTGTACCCGCACAAATATTACGTACCTGGAAACAAACCGGCGAGTTCACCATCGAGGACATGTACAAAAAAACCCTCGGCAACCTCATTAACCAGTTTATCTATGTCGAGGACCAATACTTTCGCTACCCCGAATTTGCTCAAGCCATTTTAGCGCGCGCCAAAACACTACAAGCAAAAGGCACCACCAAAAAAATCCATGTATTTGTGGTGACCAACCCCAACACCATCGACAGCAATAGCTCCGAGCAAGCCTCCCGCGCCGATATGCTAACACTGCTTAACCGTAGCGATGCCAACGTGACCGCCGACCAGTGGGAAAAACAACAAAGCGACGAGGCCCAGCTAAGGCAAGTGGCCCAAACCATGGAAAACGCCGGTGTGATGGTACAAATTGGCATACTGCGTACCAGCCAAATGAGCAGAGCCACGACCGAGCGCGGCGAACAAACCGGCACTCACTACAACCCCAGTATGCACCTACCACTGCCTACGTATGAGTGGAAATCTGTGGCCGCCTACGAGCATATCTACATCCACTCCAAACTCACCATCATCGACGAGGCCTTTTTGACTCTAGGCTCCGCCAACTGGAACCTACGCTCCATGCGCAGCGACAGCGAACTTAATATCGCCGTCGAAGACTGCGACAATGCCCTTAAAATTCGCGAGGATTTATGGGGGTATCATATGAATAGTCTTGATACTTTATGGAAATCCAAGGCTCCTGATGGTAAGCGCACATTGGCACCAGACTGGTTTGAGCAGTGGGGAGAGGTAATGAAAAGAAATGATGCAAAATACAGAAAGCAAGCTCCTCGTATTGCTAATTTATTTCCCTATTACGAAAAGCTCGATGAGCAAAGCAGGTTTGGCTAATGTTGCGCTTATTACTTTGCTGTAGCTTACTTTTATGCCTTAGCGCCTGCGATAACACCGGCTCGCGTGCCACTGAGAGAGATACCACTATGACCGATAACGACTATGCTGCTATTGTCTGCACCCCTCTGGATCAATCCTTGTATCCAGAGCTGGATGAGCAAGCCGAAAAAGATTTTCGACAAGCCTTTGAGTTGGAGACCCCCAAAGGCATTCCCATCGACTTTGCCAAGGTCGCAAGGCTCTACCAAAATGCAGTAGATAAAGGCCATTGGAAGGCGATGAATAATTTATCCATCCTCTATTTACGGGGCTTAGGTGTGGAGCAAAGCCCTGTCAAATCCGTCGAGTTAATTGCCATGATGGCGGAGCTTAATATCCCTGAGGGCCACATGGCCTTTGGTCTGGCAATCGATGAAGGCCGAGGGGGTTTAACCGGTGGGCGCGAGAAAGCGCTGGAGCACTATGCGATTGCCGCAAAACAGGGCCACCCCAAAGCACAAATGATTATTGGCAGGCATGTCTTGTATAACCTGGGTAACAAAGAAAAGGGCTTGGCATTAATTGAGTGTGCTTTATCACAGCAATACGCTGATGCTGCTTGGGAATTAGGTGTCTATTTTGAGGATGAAGACTTTAAAAAAACTATCCACTACTACCGAGAAGGGGCCAAGTTGGGACAGAAAAACACGATTAATCAGTTAATGAATGCCTATGAAGATGGACGCTTTGGGTTAAATAAAGATCATGATCGAGCATTATGTTTTCTCTCTGTAAAAAGAAAGATAAATAAAGATCCTTCTTTGACATTCCCTAATCTAGATGAACTCTGCCCAAGCACAGTCAAGCAACCTTATTAAACGATGTTGTGTCGAGCTGGAGTGATACAGCGTTGTTTACTGCCTTTATTGGTGGTATTGCTGAGTGCTTGTGGTAAAACCGATGGTTCGACAGCCACAAAGGAACTGGCCATGACACCTGACGACTACGCCGCCATTGAATGTAAACTCCTAGATCGGTCAATCTATCCTGAATTAGATGAAGATGCTGAAAAAGATTTTTATAAAGCCTTTGAGCTAGAGACTCCTAAAGGTATACCCATCGACTTTAAAGAAGTCGTGCGCCTTTATCAAAATGCTGTTGATAAAGGCCACTGGAAGGCCATGAATAATTTATCCATCCTCTATTTACGCGGGCTAGGCGTTGAGCAAAGCGCCGTAAAATCCGTGGAATTAATCGCCATGATGGCGGAACTTAATATCCCCGAAGGGCATATGGCCTTTGGCCTGGCGATTGATGAAGGCCGAGGTGGCTTAACGGGTGGGCGCGAAAAAGCATTAGAACACTATGGGATTGCTGCAAAGCAAGGCCATCCCAGGGCGCAAACGATTATCGGCAAACATATTTTGTATGATTTAGGGAATAAGGAAAAGGGGCTAGCGCTTATTGAGTGTGCCCTATCGCAAGAATATGGTGATGCTGCTTGGGAGTTAGGAGCTTACTATTTTAATGAAGATAATGCTAAAACTGTTCACTACTATCGTGAAGGCGCCAAACTTGGGCAAGAAAATACTATTAGACAATTAAGTAAAGCTTACAGAAAAGGAAAGCTTGGCCTAAATATCGATGAGGATAGAGGCAATTGTATTCATCGCTTAGGTAAACGGCTTGAGAAAAACTCTGCACTCAGGTTTCCTGATTTAGATACGCTTTGCCCCGCAAATATAGAGCAGCCTTATTAATGTTGCTGATGCGAGTCGTTTTATGGGGTTCGATGATCGGCTTGCTACTGGCTTGTGGTGAATCCTCAGATTTACAGGCTGCTAAGAGAAATACCACTATGACACTTGACGACTACGCTGCCATTGGATGCAAGCCCCTAGATAAATTCTTATCCCCCGTTTTGGATAAGGAGGCTGAAAAAGACTTTCAACAAGCCTTTGAGATGGAAACCCCTAAGGGTATACCCATTGATTTTAAAGAGGTAGCAAGGCTCTACCAACGCGCCGCCGATAAAGGCCATTGGAAGGCCATGAATAATCTCTCGATTTTATATTTGCGGGGCTTAGGGGTTGAGCAAAGCGAAGAGCAATCAGTTGCCCTCGATAAAATGATGGCAGCGCTCAATATACCCGAGGGGCATATGGCCTTAGGTTTATCGGTTGATGAAGGCCGAGGCGGTTTAAAAGGCGGCCGAGAAAAGGCATTAGAGCACTATGCAGCTGCAGCCAAACAAGGCCACCCTAGAGCGCAAACGATAGTGGGTAAACATTTACTGTACGATTTAGCCAAAAAGGAACAAGGCTTAGCTCTTATGGAATGCGCTCTTTCACAAAAATACGGCGAAGCGGCTTGGGAGTTAGGAGCTTATTATTTTAAAAAGGATGATGCTAAAACTGTTCACTACTACCGAGAAGGGGCGAAGTTGGGGCAGAAAAACACGGTTAATCAGTTAATGAATGCCTATGAAGATGGACGCTTTGGGTTAAATAAAGATCATGACCGAGCATTATGCTTCCTTTCTATAAAAAGACGGCTCAATAAAGATCCTTCTTTGATATTCCCTGATTTAGATGAACTCTGCCCCAGCACGGTCGAGCAGCCTTATTAAATATGTTGTGTCGAGCTGGAATGATATGGCGCTGTTTACTACCTTTATTGGTGGTGTTTCTGAGTGCGTGCGGCAAAACCGATGGTTCGACAGAGACAAAGTAAATTTAGGGTCAGAAGCATATTCGCACTGGAAAAACCTGCCAGACACAAGCGGGGATGTTGAGCCATCGTTCTCTCTTTGTAACTGACGGTATAAATATAGCCACTTTACTGAGTGAGATGTTCAATAAATTAAATGCTTATCTGCCTCCGATTATTTGGATAAAAGTTTTGGTCTTGCTTTACATTTTTCAAACTCTTCATTACTCGCAAATGGCCAAGCTTTAAAGTCGCCAGATTCTTGAAACTCTTGCCACTTTTTCTCTTTTTTCCTTTCCCACCAGCCAAGCGTGAGTATATTTATTGGCAGGTTAATAATTTGTATAAAGGAGTATTCTGGCCAAATGTATTCTTGGTCGGAGTGTAAAAAAATTATCCATCTGGCAATGTCGTGGCGTGCCTCTTTATTTAAATAGTGCTCGCCACTTGCTTTATGTTCGTGCATATCATCGTAAAGCCCCCAGGCCATTTCTTTAACGGCTATAGCTCCTCGGTCTCTCCAATCAATAGCGATATCATCTAGTTCGTCGTTTGTGATTCGGCCCGATACATATTGTCTTAGGGCTTCGGCGAGTATGTTTCTTGATGGTCTGTGTATCATAATTTTTAGTGTAATAGTTTAGTTGCTGTATGCAAATTATAAATTTGTCTTTATCACCACACGCAATTAAGTCGCTTTATCTTAAGTTGTCCAAGGTAATAAATGCAACTGACATATTTTTTATTTCGTATCGCTAGTTTGCGTAATTTTTTAGCGTGTTGCTAAAAAGGGTAGGTTGGCTAATGCTCGGTATTAAGGCTAATCAATAGCTATAAGTTATTGTGGGTCGGTTTTATATTGTTCATCTACCAAAAAATTAACCGCTTGGGCAAAGTTAGGTATCCAGCTTTTCCATTTGTGTTTGCCGTTATAAATAATATAGTCATGGTCTCTGTTGTTGGCGGTTAAGCCCTCATGAAAGCGCTGATTGTTCTTTATCATTTGTTTAAAGTCATCATCCCCAACAATTATTTGCAGTCGAATATCGTCTAGCGCTCTGTTGTTTATCCAAGCTTTTTCTATGCTGTTGTTGACATAATTTTTTGAAAAGTCTTTGCCAAAAATTCTATCGAGAGGGAATAATAACTTTAGTAAAAAAGAATTATTGGTTTGTGATTTTTCTTCCTTGCCAATAATGGGAGCGCTAATTGCACTAACGCTCGAGAAGGTATTGTCAGATAAGTAGCCAAATCGTAAAGCCCCAAATCCACCCATAGATAAACCCATAACATGGCAATGAGTTGGGCAATTCAAAGTATTATAATCTTTTTGTACCTTGGGCAAAATATCATTAATCACCCAGTCGCGATAGTTGTGGCTACCATCTGCCCAGTTTTCCCAAAAACCAAAGCCACCTTTGGGGCTCACTAAAACGACTCTGGGCATAAGGCCTTTTGTAATTTGTTCGTCAAAATATTTATTAGCACCAAATCGCTCAAAGCTGCGATGCGTGCTGCCAGCGCCATGAAGAAACACAAGCAATGGTAATTGCTCGCTTGCTTGCCAACCTGGTGGAGTGTATACGCTGTAGTGGATGGTTTTATCAGTATTGGTCGGTGTTAATTTTTTGTAATCTAGGTTTTTTTGAGAGCTAATAGACGCACATGATAATAAAGCAAGGCAACTAACGGTAAGAAGTAATCTGCAAAATATTTTCGATGCTCTATGCATTTATATCAGGGCCTGTTTTGCTAATGTTTTTACAAGGGCTTATCGATAATGTTTAAAAAGGTATGTCAAAGTCTTCAAAGTTCTTTTGGGGGTAGTAGCGGTCTGCTTTTATGTCGTTGGCTGTTAGTTGCCCCTTAATGAGCTGGCTGGCATCAGCGAGGACTTGGTCGATTATTTTGAGTTGTTCATTGTGCACAGGCGATTCATTTAAAGCATTGCCCCAAACAACCAGGTGTCGAGTTTTAATTGTGCTAAATTTTTTATGTTTTGCCCACTCTGGCGATACAATCCGCCCCATAGCGGCCAGCTTTTTTTTGGCCAACTCTCTTTTTTGCTCATCTTCTATCGTGTTTGCCAAATTGCCTGATAGCTCTAACCAGCCACTATTGTAGAGTTCCCAACCTAAGTATAAGCGCCTAACCCATAGTAAATATTGGTCGATTGTCATGACCTGCTTATTAGCAGGGTCTTGTTCAAAGTAGTCAACATAGTATTCGATGGGGGGCAGTCCACGAGGCCAGTCCTCCTCAGTATGCTGGGATACAGTAGAGCAGGCGCTGATTGACAGTAGTGTGATAAAGAGTAAAAGAAACTTCATAGTAAATATTTTTAAGCAAATTTCATATTCTTGGGCTGCATTTTACTATCTAATTACGTGTACTAACCATATTTAGTTTGGTGTAATTGTGCCGTTATGAGATTACAGCTGCTTAATATACATAACTTTAGAGCACAATTGCTTCTTTGTCCTTACGATCATCGTTTTTATTCGTGGTAAACTAGGTCAGCAAGCCACCATACGAATACTGCACAATTATTATATAAAGACCATCAACTTATTTTTAAGTTCTAATAGAGGCTTTGTTGACGGTGCGGAATAATCGTTTGTAGTTATGTTTTAATCGACTTCTTTTATCCAATAACCCAGAAAACTGTATATATTATGACCGATGCTGTAATGATGAATTTTGATGACTTCTGTGACGTACTTATTCCCTTAGGTGCATTAAATGGCCCATCGGAGTTACACGGTTTGCTGTGTGGTAAGTTATGCGGTGGTGCGTCTTTAACGGTCGATCAATGGCTGGGCTCAGCTTGGGAGTTGCTGGATATTGTGGGTGAGCCCAACGTAGATATTCAAGAGCCGGTGATTGCCATGTACACCATAACTCAGGCACAGCTCACCTCGGGCGACTATGACCTTCAGCCATTTTTGCCCGATGACGACAGCGATATGGAGCAACGTACACAGGCGCTTTCGCAATGGTGCCATGGATTTTTAACAGGCTTTGGTAGTGCAGGTATCGCGCCCGATGCAGAATTTACAAGCGATCAAGCCGACTCGCTACGAGATTTGGCCGCTATTGTACAAGTCACTGTCGATGACGATATAGATCGAGACGAAGACGAGCAAGAGGGCGATTATATGGGGTTAGTCGAGCATGTACGTATTATTGCTATGAACTTTTACGAAGATCGATTACAAGAAGCCGCCGATAAAAATACAAAAAAGCCTATAGCAAGTAAGGCTCCAGAATCTAAGACATTGCACTAATAGAGTGAGTATAAAGCCGCTGTTTTATTGTGATTTAGCCTGTGGTCTGAGATGCACCGTATCTCGCCAATAGTAAAATTTTATTATCAAAGTTAGGCCATTTTTAGTATTAAATGGTTAATGAATTTAATGTGCCGTGAAGAATATGCCAAAGACCATTCCTACTATAAGTAAAAAAGAATTTCTCCGTCGTCGTGAACAGTTAATGAGTCAAATGGAGCCAAATAGCATTGTTATTTTGCCCTCGTCCACAGAGAAGATTCGTAACCGTGATGCCGATTATCGCTTTCGACAAGATAGCGACTTTTTTTATTTAAGCGGCTTTGCAGAGCCAGAGTCCGTGTTGGTGCTAGTACCTGGCCGCGAGCATGGTGAGTTTATTTTATTTTGTCGCGAGCGAGATCGTGCGCGTGAAATTTGGGATGGCTACCGCTCAGGCCCCGATGGGGCGTGCAAGGATTTTCAGGCAGATGATGCGTTTCCTATTGCCGATATCGACGATATTTTGCCAGGCCTTATTGAGGGGCGTGAACGTGTTTACTATTCTATGGGGCGCGATCAACAATTCGACCAACAGGTTATGGGTTGGGTTAATGCTATTCGCTCGCAAGTGCGTGCGGGCGCTACGCCACCAGGAGAGTTTTTAAATCTCGATCATCTACTACACGATCAGCGCTTGTTTAAACGCGCAAGCGAAGTGCATATTATGAAAAAGGCCGCACAAATATCGGCAGATGCGCACTGTGCTGCCATGCAAATTTGTGAGCCAGGTATGTATGAATACGAGCTGGAGGCCGAGCTTATGCATCGCTTTATGCGCGCCGGTTCGCGAGCTGCTGCTTACAACTCAATTGTGGGTAGCGGCGATAATGCCTGTATTTTGCACTATGTTGAAAATACCCGACAAATGAAGTCGGGAGATTTAGTGCTAATAGATGCCGGCTGTGAGTTGGAGCATTATGCCTCGGATATTACGCGTACCTTTCCTGTGTCGGGCAAATTCTCTAAAGAGCAAAAAGCGATTTATCAGTTAGTGCTCGATGCACAAGCAGCTGCCATTGATGCCGTAAAACCCGGTAACCACTGGAATGAACCCCACGAAGTCTCAGTAAAAGTGATTACCGAGGGCTTAGTTAAACTGGGTTTATTAAAAGGCGATATTGATACGCTCATCGAAGAGGAAAAATATAAACAATTTTATATGCACAAAATTGGTCATTGGTTGGGCATGGACGTACACGATGTAGGCGACTATAAAATAGAAGGCCAATGGCGAATGTTAGAGCCTGGAATGGTAATGACGGTCGAGCCGGGCATATACATCGCACCCGACGACGAAACCGTTGCCAAAAAATGGCGGGGCATTGGTGTGCGTATAGAAGACGATGTGTTAATTACTAAAACAGGTTATGATATTTTATCGATAGATGTGCCTAAAAGCGTCGATGAAATAGAAGCATTAATGAGTGCATAAACATTCACGCTACCTTAATATAATCTTGATATAGCTCAATATAAGCAGGTGAATATTATTTCTAAACCCTCTAAAAATACGACCGAGTGCACAAGTGCGCGCAAGCAGCATATTGTAATTGCTGGGGGTGGTATGGTGGGTATTAGCTTGGCTTTACTGCTTGCCAAAAACTTACTGGCTGATAAAGGCAGCACTCATTATTCAATCACGTTGATCGAGCAGTTTGCGCTCAATGCCTCGCCCAAAAAAGCACTTGAGCAGCCCAGTTTTGATGCTCGCTCGAGTGCGCTTAGCGCAGGCTCCGCGGCTATATTCAACGAGATTGGTTGCTGGCAGGATTTGCAAAAAGTGGTTGAGCCAATCGAAACAGTGCATGTGTCTGACAAAGGTCATTTCGGTAGCGTGACGATTAAATCAGAAGACTATAATGTCGGTGCCGTTGGCTATGTTATCGAAAACCGCCATCTTGGCTCGGTGTTGTTAAAAAAATTAAAACAAACAACGGTTAATTGTTTAGCGCCTGCAAAGGTGACTCATTGCTCACCTAAAAAAGGTGGTTATAGCTTGAGCGTCGAGAGCGAAAACACGACACAACAGTTACATGCCGATTTGTTAATTGTTGCCGACGGCGCTGAATCCGGTTTGCGACAATCACTCGGCATTGATGTAGAAACTACGGATTACAAACAGTCTGCGGTGATAGCCAATGTTGCATTGGCAGAGCCACACAATAATATTGCCTACGAGCGCTTTACCGACGAAGGGCCGATTGCACTTTTACCCTTAAGCGATAACCGCGCAGCACTCGTTTGGGTTATTCCTCGTGACCAACAAAGTACCTATGTTGACTCCAACTCAGAGCAGCTACTAAAGCGCCTACAAGAGCGGTTTGGTTATCGGGCCGGGCGGTTTTCCATGCTTGGTGAGCCCCAAGCTTACCCGCTCACACTGGTTAAGGCCTGCGAACAAGTGCGCTCTAACTTAGTTGTTATTGGTAATGCGGCGCACTTTTTACATCCGGTTGCAGGCCAAGGCTTTAATCTGGCATTAAGAGATTGCTATCAATTAACGCGTTGTTTACAAGAGGCAAAAGCCAACCAGCAATCTTTGGGGCAATTGTCAGTACTTAATCGGTATCTTGATAAACAACTGTTAGATCAAGATGCCACGATTGCTGTGACCGATACCTTGGTTAAATTATTTTCGACAGATAATGTATCCAAAGCAATACTAAGGCAATTAGGTTTACTCACCCTAGCAAGCTCCCCTGTGGCAAAAAAAGTGTTTGCCAAAAAAATGATGGGGGTGAATGCATAAAATGACAAATGATTCTGTAAATGCAATGGACTATGACATTGTTATCGTTGGCGCTGGCCTCGTGGGTGCAACTTTAGCGGCGAGTATTGCCAGCCAAACCGCTAATCAACCGCTTAAAATAGCCATTGTCGATCAAGGGGCAGCCCCTGTTATTGCCGCGCTCGATAAAGAGCCACCTAAATTTGATCCCCGTGTTGTTGCGCTGACAAAAAATTCAATCAAGCTCTTTAAATCAATTGGCGTATGGAGTCGTGTTCAATCTATGCGCGCATGCCCTTATCAATTTATGCGCGTGTGGGACGACGAAGGTACTGGCGAGATAGCCTTTGATGCAAAAGAGCTCGCCGAGAATGAGTTAGGTGTTATTGTCGAGAACAGTATTCTTTTATCGGCTGTTTTAGCCGTGCTTGCAGAGCAAAAAAATATTACGCTCCTGCGAGGGCACTCGGTTGTCGAGTTAAGTGCCGATAAAGAAAAGCCTGGGGCAAAAAGTATCGCGCTGAGCAACGAGCAAGTATTAACTACCTCGTTAGTTATTGCCGCCGATGGGGCTCACTCTAAAGTACGCGAGC
Source organism: uncultured Pseudomonadales bacterium (assembly GCA_947488935.1). Lineage (GTDB taxonomy): Bacteria > Pseudomonadota > Gammaproteobacteria > Pseudomonadales > Cellvibrionaceae > CANLBN01. The sequence continues at coordinate 287,681 of CANLBN010000001.1, read as the reverse complement.
TTGCGGGCTTGCCTATGCGTAGTTGGAGCTATGAGCAAAAAGCAATTGTGACTACGGTTAAAACACAAAAGCCGCATCAAGATACTGCTTGGCAAAATTTTTTAGTGACGGGGCCATTGGCATTTTTACCACTAGCGCATAATAGTAAACAATACGAATCCATTGTTTGGTCGGCCGATAACGACGAGGCCGATCGCCTAATGGCCCTAAGCGATGATGACTTTAAAGCCGAGCTTGGCCGAGCGTTTGAATACCGCTTGGGTAATATCGAACACGTGGATAAGCGCTTTTGCTTTCCGCTCACTCAACGCCATGCCCTTGATTATATTGCACCTCAAATTGCTTTAGTGGGTGATGCTGCACATACTATTCATCCGCTTGCGGGGCAGGGTGTTAATTTGGGTCTGCTCGATGCTGCTGCCTTATCGGCTGAAATTTCTCGTGCTGCTGAGCGTGGCCTATCCTTAAGTGATGAGTCAATCCTGCGCCGTTATCAGCGTGCCAGAAAACAAAATAATTTAGAATTAATGGCCTTAATGGAAAGCTTTAAGCGTTTGTTTGGTACAAAAAATTTATCAGTACGTTGGCTGCGTAATACCGGCATCAAACAAGTGAATAAGTTAACATCGGTAAAAAACTGGTTAGCTAAAAAAGCAATGGGCTTATCGTGACCCAATGAGTCACTTTATTTTAAAGGATAGAGAGCAGCTGTTATGAACTTATTAATTATTCTCGGTGTATTATTGATTGCGTTGGTGGTAATTATTCCGCTTATAGAAAAATCTGGTATGCGTGCAGATAGCCCGATGATTGGCAAGCTGAGTCGCTGGATTATTCCTGTCTTAATTTTGTTGGCTGTTGTTCAACTTCTTCTATTGGTTTTTTAGCAAACCTTTTCTAGTTTGAATTTAAAATATGACATGCTCGATACTTTTGACCAAAGTGTTGTGATATAACTATGCCTGTTAATAATTAAGAGTCAGTAATCTATGAGTGGCTTAGTCAAGGAGTGGCGTCCTAAGTTAACAAAAGGCTCAGCAGCCAATAAACTCTCTGCCTATGAAGAGCTATTAACCAATCATTTTGATGATGAAAAGCTAATATATTAGTTGTTGCTAAATTAACTGTAGAGCAGTCTGAGAGTGTATTCAAGGGTGTCTTAGCTCTCGATGCCATAAAAAATATTGATGCTTCATCTATTGTTATGTCTAGAGCTGGATTTGGCAAAACCCCCAAAATTCGTCAGAGTGCATTACGATTACATGATTTCTTCCCTGATGATCCTATAGAGTTTCAGGTGCGTGGTTCGATGTCTTGTTTAGGTCTTGTTTTTTTTCTTTGTTCTTTAACTAAAAAGGACTACCAATAAGAAGGCTATAAGCAATGGGAAGCTTTCTTAAGTTACATGGGTTTTCATTAATAGATATCAATGATGGTAGCGATACAGCTAATTATATAAGGATTAAATGATTTTATGGTTGCGAAAAAAATAAAGTCTATGGTGATGCTTCTTTTAGTTTTATTGCTTGTTTCTTGTGGTGACAGTAATAAAAGCTTTGATGCAGAAGCACTGGATAAAAAATTGACAGCAGAGCTGAAAAGACTAGGAGTCGAGCCTCAAAGTACGGAGCAAGTTAAAAAATTCGATGAGAAAATTTATACAGAATTTTGTTTTGTCGAGTCTAAAGTGCTGGGTGAGAGTAACGAGTGTAGTGCAAGCGGCGATGGGCTTGCTGTTGGTGACTTTGATCCTAAAAAAATGAATCACACCGTTGGTCTGGATATACGACATAAAGATTTAAAGGAAATAGGGCTATCTTCCATTGGTATTTCTTATAATGTTTTAGACGAAGTTCCACGGTTTACAGTAGGCACTTTTCCTGTTGAAGAAACATCAGATTTTCTTAATCCTAAACGAGCCACTAAAACGGGTATTTTTCTGAGCGCAGGAGATCGAGATAGAAAAAAGCCTAAATATTTTATTATGGAAGTTGATAAATCGCTTGTAATGAATAGTCCTTTCTATACACCAGAAACTTATCCTGACTTTTCGATAAAAAGCGGATCACTCGTGATCAATAGCGTTAAAGAACTAGAGCCCTACGAGCACTCTGTTAGAGTGGCCTCTGCATTAGGTGGTATAGCTGGGCGACAATATATTACGGGGCAATTAAATGTGGAGCTTGAAAAATTTGGCCCAGATGGAAGCGATCTGAAAGCGAGCTACCGCTTTGGGGTGATAGCGAAGTGGTTGCACGTGTCAAAACCTGAATAATATAATCGTATGTCGCTACAAGGTGCTTAACTGTTGTGTCATCCTATTTTTAATAAGTAGAAAATAATTTCTCGCATTTGACGGTAAATACTTATTGGTGATTGAGCGGTTGTACTTAGTGTTTTATTGCCATCCTTCTACTTCTGACATGTCGGGTAGTTGATGGGCAATACCTTTATGGCAGTCGATGCATGTCTTTTCACCTTTAGCCAGTGCAGTACTATGTTGCACGCTTGCTCGCGGGCTTTGTTGTGTAAAGTCCATGTATTCAAAATTATGGCAGTTGCGGCACTCTAATGAGTCATTAGCTTTTAGCCGTGCCCATTCGTGTTGGGCAAGTTCTAAACGTTTGTTCTCAAATTTTTCACGGGTATTGATTGTACCAAATACTTTGCCCCAGACTTCTTTAGATGCTTGCATCTTTCGTGCGATTTTATTGGTCCACTCATGAGGTACATGGCAATCAGGGCAAGTTGCGCGTACACCTGACCCGTTAGAAAAGTGAGCAGTCGACATCAATTCCTTATAGACGTTGTCTTTCATTTCATGGCAGCTAATACAAAAGCTTTCTGTATTCGTTTTTTCGAGTGCGGTATTAAAGCCTCCCCAAAAAATTATACCAGCGATAAAACCGCCCATGGTTAAAAAACCTAAACTATAGTGAACGGCTGGCTTTCTAAATATATCCCAATAACGCTTTAACAAAGTTATCATGGCTTTTCTCGCTTATTTGGAGAGTAGGTGTTGAATGTCAATAAAATTATTTTCGATAAGATTGCTGCGTTCTATCTGAGTGACATGACATTGCTTACAAAAATAGCGACGTGGCGATACATCCGCCAGAAAGTTGCCGTCTCTGTCCATAAAATGCGTCACGCTGACCATGGGAGCCTGAGATTCCTCGATTTGTGTTCGCGAGTGGCAGCTAAGGCATTTGTTAACCTTAAGATCGAGCTGGTAGTTATCAATTTTGTGGGGTATTACAGGAGGTTGCATTGGGTAAGAGCGGCCTCGTTTAATATCTTTGTTACTCGCATTTTGTAACGGAGCAGGAGATTCGTTAACTGCGTTGAGAGGGGTGTCTTGTCGCAAAGAGGCAATGTTTTCTTCGGCAATCACTAGTATCGACACTGTTACTGACAATAACGCAAAGCCGCTTATACAGAATTTTTTGAATCTATTTTTCATTGTTAATCTCCTGTTAACGGTTGCTATGCCTTTTCGATATTAACGGCACATTTCTTAAAGTCGGTTTGTTTGGAGATAGGGTCCGTCGCATCGAGGGTGACTTTGTTAATTAATTGTCTGGCATCAAACCAAGGGACAAATATCAAGCCTTGAGGTGGTTTGTTTCTGCCTCGCGTTTCAACCCGTGTAACCATGGCGCCACGTTTGGATGAGATTTTTATTTTATCGCCACGACGTAGGCCTTTATTTTTTGCATCTGCTGGATGCATAAAGCAAAGGGCATCTGGGAATGCTTTATAAAGTTCTGGTACACGTTGTGTCATCGAGCCGGAGTGCCAATGTTCGAGCACGCGCCCAGTGGATAACCAAAATGGAAACTCTTTATCGGGAGATTCTGCGGCTGGCTCGTAGGGTAGTGCAAAAATAATCGCACGCCCGTCTGGCTTTCCGTAAAACTGAAACCCTTTGCCCTTTTCGACGTATGGGTCGCTGCCTTCACGAAAGCGCCATAGGGTCTCTTGCCCGTTAACGACAGGCCATCTTAAGCCGCGCGTTTTATGATAGGTGTCAAAGTCAGCGAGGTCGTGCCCGTGTCCACGACCAAACTGCGCGTATTCTTCAAATAAGCCTTTTTGAACATAAAATCCAAAATCTTCGGATTCATGATTGTTGTATTCCTTATTAATATCACTGAGCGGGTATTTATCTACATTACCGTTTTTAAATAACACGTCGAATAGTGTTTTGTTTTTGTACTCTGGTTTTTTGGCGAGTAATTCCTCGCTCCAAACCTCATTCGTATTAAACCGTTTAGAGAATTCCATCACTTGCCATACATCGGATTTGGAACTTCCTGGCGCGTCAACTAACTGATGCCAAAATTGAGTGCGCCGCTCGGCATTACCATAGGCGCCTTCCTTTTCTACCCACATAGCCGTGGGTAATATTAAATCTGCGGCTTGTGCCGTTACCGTTGGGTAAGCATCAGAGACCACAATAAAATTGTCAGGGTTACGGTAGCCAGGCAGTGCTTCTTCGTTCATGTTTGGGCCGGCTTGCATATTGTTATTGCATTGGACCCAATAGGCATTGATCTCGCTGTCTTTGAGTTTTCTATTTTGTAGTACGGCATGCGCACCGGGTATTGGGTTGATAGTACCTTCGGGTAGCTTCCATATTTTTTCGGTAATCGCGCGATGTTTTGGGTTTTTGACCACCATATCGGCGGGTAGTCGATGAGAGAATGTACCGACCTCGCGTGCGGTGCCACAAGCCGAGGGTTGGCCAGTTAAGCTAAAAGGGCTATTACCAGGTTGTGATATTTTCCCCGTTAGCAAATGAATATTGTAGAGTAGGTTGTTCATCCATACGCCGCGAGTATGCTGATTAACACCCATCGTCCATAGCGACATCACTTTTTTGTCGGGGTCGGCGTAGAGTTTTGCAAGTTCAATTAATTTATCTTCGCTAACACCACTAATGTCACTGGTTTTTTTAGCATCGTACTGAGAGACAAATTTTGCATATTCTTCAAAAGTTATAGGCGTAGATTTTCCGGCTGTTTTTGCATTTTTTGATTTTTTTTGCGTTGGATGCTCTGGTCGTAAACCATAACCGATGTCGGTTTCGCCTAGGCGAAAATTGGTATATTTTTTTACAAACTCGGTATTTACTGCGTCGTTTTGAATAATGTAATTAGCAATAAAGTTGGCGATAGCAAGGTCTGATTGGGGCGTAAAAATAATGGGAATGTCTGCAAGCTCAAAGCTGCGATGCTCAAAGGTTGATAACACGCAAACTTTTGTGTTGGGTGCGCTTAAGCGTCTATCGGTTAGACGTGTCCAAAGTATGGGGTGCATCTCTGCCATGTTTGAACCCCATAGCACAAAAGCATCTGCATGTTCAAAATCGTCGTAGCAGCCCATGGGCTCGTCAATCCCAAAGGTACGCATAAATCCACCTACAGCACTTGCCATACAGTGGCGAGCATTAGGGTCAATATTATTGGAGCGAAACCCCGCTTTCATTAACTTAACGGCGGCATAGCCCTCCCATACGGTCCATTGGCCCGAGCCAAACATACCAACACCTTCGGGCCCTTTATCTTTTAGTGCCTTTTTAAATTTCTCGGCCATAACATCAAAGGCTGTATCCCAACTAACTGGTGTAAAGTCACCATCTTTGGCAAACTTTCCATTTTTCATGCGCAGTAACGGCGTTTTTAGGCGATCGTTGCCGTACATTATTTTTGATAAAAAATAACCTTTTACACAATTAAGCCCACGATTTACTGGCGACTTAATATCGCCGTGTGTTGCAACAACTTGTCCTGCTTTTGTGGCTACGTTAACGCTACAGCCTGTACCACAAAATCGACAAGGTGCTTTTGACCATTTGAGTTGAGCATCTTTTGTATCGGTGACGAGGTTAGTGGATGAACTTGGCAGGCTAATGCCTGCAGCAGTGGCGGCGATAGTAGCCGCTTGATACTTGATATACTCTCTGCGGGACATACTCATGAGATCACCCTAAGCTGTTATTTTTTATGTGTTGTCAGAAATAGTAATAACTTCTTCGTCAAGCGAATCGGTAGCTTCAGTTTGGTGATAAACCATTGTGACGGATAGCACGCCTTTTATACTTTTCATCATCTCTATATGATCACCGGTGGATTTCTCTGAAGGCGCTTCTATAACGACGATTATTTTTCCTTGTTTTCTTTCCGGTGACATAATTTCCAAAGCTGGAATCGTTATTAAACTTTCTATAAATTCATTAATACAATTTGGCTCTATATGAACGATAACGCTACTGATATGTGATTCTTGATTTTTCATTATCTTTGCTCACTAATTTTTTAGTAAAAGCTTATAGTGTTGGTGGCCCAAAAATAATTTGTAATATCCATATAGCAAAACCATAGCTGCCTACGAGTAAAATCGAGAGCAGCGGAAAAAAGATAATGCAGATAAATAAAAATAAACGTTTCTCAAGCTTTTTTTGTGTGCTGTCGTTAGACATATCATTACCCTGAAAAATTACGTCAGTAAAATACAAAGTGCAGTATTGGTTGATCCACACTATTTTCTAGTACTTAGAATATGCTTTTGAATATAAAGGAACTTGATGTATATCAAGTTTGATGAATTATTATGGCTTGATGCCGTTAGGTGATATAGTTTTAGCTCAGGTAGTTAATGTATTTAAAAGTTATGGGCTTTTAACGTTTATGCTTATTTTTATTATCAATTCTTTTCTTGTAGCCCTTATTGTCCTAATTCACTATGAAATGTTACGAATCCTATCTGTATCGATTCCATCACTCTCAATAGGCTATAGGTTACGGGTGCTTTGCGGAGTTCTTGGAGCACTGACAGCTCATGTGATGGAGGTATGGGTGTTTGGCTTTGGCTATTATTTTGTGCAAGCCTATACTGACCTAGGCGGGTTTTCTGGTATGCATAATGGGTCACTACTCGATAGCGTTTATTTTTCTTTTAGCGCTTATACATCTTTAGGTTTTGGGGATATTGCTCCTACCGGTGGCATACGGTTTACCGCTGGGCTTGAGGCTCTGGTAGGTTTAGTGCTCATTGCATGGTCTGCATCATTTTTGTATCTAGAAATGACGCAGTACTGGAAGGAAGATAAACGCTAATTGGCTTTTGCCAAACTGTTTGCCTTTGTTCTGGGCTGTTGGCTCAAATAAGCCTTAATCGCCACCACAGCCGCCGCTACAACCCGATGAATCCCCTCCGCAGCCAGCACTAGAGCCACAGCCTATATGGCTGGCGCAATAGTTATTGTTGCCTTGTTTAGAGCAGTTAAGAGAATACTTAAAGCCATTGGGAATATTTAGTTTGGCATCCATTGCGAACAATAACGGTAGTTTATTGGGCGTTTTAGCTTGAATGCCTTCTCGATAACATGAAGTGCTCCATGCGGTTTTAATGCCAGCTTGTGCAACCGTTGGTGATGACATTGCCTCGGCGGGTACGTGGTGCAAAAACCGCCCCAGTGATTTTTTGCAAAAATGGTTGTACTCTCGGGTGAATAAAATAAATTCGTGCCAAGCAACATCGACCACCTGCGAAGGCATAGAGACCATTTTTCTGCCAGCAATGTTACAAAGATGAAAGTATTCTCTCAGTCCATTTAATACTTGGCGTGCTTCTGACTCAGACAAGTGAGGGTATTTTTCTATAACTTTTTGGGATATAGAGTTTGGGAAGCTAAAGCTATCAATTAGCCTGGCTCTTTTTTTGATTAAGGATCCTTTGTAGCCTCGATAAATTGCAAAACAGCAAATAGCAATAAAGGCGAGTGTTATTAAATTTTCCATAAAGCGTTTAATACCTTTTAAAATAACTTAGATGGTTAAGGTTTAATTGTTATTGCCGAATCCTTTAAGGGAGCTCTTAAGTTTGATAAGCGATGGGTATGGATTCTACTTTAACTTGATTGTCTCCATCGACGATAACGATATGGTTTCTGTCTATCTTCGTCCATTCTCGTGATTGCTCTGTCAGTGGCTCAGAGCTCACAATGACCGAGCTATTGCTACCATGTGTTACCTTAAAATCGCCATCCTTATTGAAGGTGATATCGCCTTGTGTATAAAACAGCGATGCTGGTTGGGTATTTTGGTCGCTCGAAAATCGTGTGGCCACAATGCTTTCTCCATTGGTTATGATGAAGTTCATATAGGCATTAGTATTGGCGCCTTTCTTTTTGCGTAAATCAATAATTTTTTTAATGGTTGAATAAATGCCATCTTTCAAATCGCCACTTGTCAATCCGCTGGCGAAATCGACTGTGTCTAAAAAAAGTGCAAAAGCATACTCTGAATCTGTATTGCCCTTGATTAATTGAAAAGCACGATCCGATAAGCAGTTGATAATATCGCGGTGGATTTTAGAAAACTGGTCGAGCCAGCCATTGTGCATAAATAAATAGTTTTCAAAACTAAAAGGGTGGCAATTGGCTCGAGACACCGGTATGCCTACAGAGGCATCACGTACGTGGGCAAAAAAATTACTGGTTTTAACTTTTGAGGCTATTTGAGAGAGGTTTCTATTACTCCATGCAGGCTCGACGCTCACAAAAAGACCAGGCTCAGGATCTTGATGTAAAGGGTACCAACCAAGGCCAAAACCATCACCATTAAGAGGGGTTTTGTGTTTTTTTGCATCTTTACTTTGCTCAATGAGTGAATTAGACGGCTCTACCACCAGTTCATCCATCGTGATGGGTACGCCTTTATAGGAGACAAAACGGCACATGATTTACCTTATTATTTTTGAATGTTGTTATTTTTTGTATTAGTAGTTGCTCTTTTTTATTGGATATTTTAATAAGGCTTTACTACTAATCTAAAACAGGGTTCTTGCTTAAGTGTTTTTACTTATCCAGTAATTTTTTAATCAATAGAGTAAAAATCATACCAATAACTGCAATAACTACAAGCAATAACCAGGGATCAAGCCAAAACTTTACAGCAGTTGGTAAGCTATCCCAGAATAATAAATAGGGTACGCCTAAAAGCAACGCAGCTACTGCCATTCCAATACCGTACCAAACTACGGTTGCGAGACTAGTCAATGGGTCGTTAGGTTCAGTTTTTGGTCGATTTTCTTTATCTAGCATTAAACACCTGCTCAATATGCTCGTAAGTTGTGGTGGCTGACTGTGCTGCCTTACTGATGATAGGTTTATTTACGTTGGTATCAACAATAGTAGCGTCTCTGTTATAGTGTAATGAATTATTAACCATTTTGTTTATTTAACTATGTCAACGCCATATCAAGTATTTGGTTGGGTTGTTTCGCCTTATACCCAAAAAACCGTCGCCTATTTAAAATATAAAAATATATCCCATCACGAAGAGCCGCCTAGTCTTTTAACGCTTACGGGAAAAATAAAAAAGCACGTGGGTAAAATAGTTATGCCAACGGTAATAACTCCCGATGGGCAGTGGCTACAGGATTCTACAGAGATTATCGACAGTCTCGAAAAACAGTTTATTGAGAAGAGTGTAATCCCAAGTACGCCCGCTCAGCGCATTGCCTCGCATTTATTTGAAACCCACGGTGATGAATGGCTGATTATGCCGGCTTTGTATTACCGTTGGTCTATACCTGAAAGCGCACGCTTTGCCATTGACGAGTTTGGGCGTTATGGCGCGCCGGGCTTGCCGGGGTTTTTACGTCGCTTACTGGGTTTACGCCTAAGTAAAATGATGCAAGCCCATTTACCTCGAGTAGGTGCCGTTGGTGATACGCAAAAAGGTGTCGATATATTCACCCAAGCGCTTATTGCACAGCTAGATAACCATTTACAGCACCATGACTACCTATTAGGACAGCGGCCTTGTTTGGGCGACTTTGCGCTATTTGGTCCTTTGTATGCACATTTATACCGAGATACAGGCTCTAGGTATCTTTTTAAGGAAGCACCACATGTTGTCGCGTGGATAGAGCGCTTACTAAAACCTGTTGCAACAGCGGGCGGTGACTTTTTACCCAACGATGAAGTGCCAGAAACACTAACGCCAATTCTTCAAACCTTCTTTCAAGAGCAGTTTATTTATATACAGCAAGTTGTTGATGCAGTAGCAAGTTATGCACAAGAGCACCCCGGCCAGAAAAAAATACGACGCACCCTAGGCACTACGCCTTTTACCATTGGTGGCATTCAAGGTGAGAGAACACTGTACACCTTTGCGCAATGGAAGATACAACGTGCATTGGATTGCTATCAAGCTTTGTCAGAAAGCGAAAAAACACCTGTCAATGCATGGTTAGATAGTGTGGGTGGTTCAGATTTTAAAAGCCTAACGATTAAGCATAGGCTTATTCGTAAAGATTTTAGAGAGGTGTTCGAGTAGGGTTATGGGCTGCTTCAATATATAAATGCAGCCTTTATGCCTTTGTTCACTGACTTGTTAGAACTTTAAAATACTTTTATCACTTTACCGAACAACTTAGACGCGTGAACAGCACCAAAGTGACGGCTATCTAAGCTGTTGTCCCAGTTGTCTCCAATAACAAAAAAATGCTCTTTTGGTACTGTGATCCGCTTAAAAAATCGGGAGCGCGGTGATTTTCGAAACTGATTTTCAGGCTCAAATACTACACCATGACTGCCGTTAATAAATATCTCGCTATTTGAAATCTCCACAACATCGCCAGGAAGACCAACGACCCGTTTAACAAACGGCGACTCTGATTTTGGAGGCACAAATACAGCGAAGTCATTTAACTTAGGCAAGCGCCCCATATATGCATAGCTAGACACGACAACTGTATCCCCTGGGTTAATTGTTGGCTTATTAGAAGCTGAAGGGATACTAAACAATGAATACCCAATAATCCTAAGCCGAGGGTCATATGAATAAGTCCCTGACGGATTATAGAAATAAAATGCCAGCACCAAACACATTGAGACAGGGATTAAAAAATATAAGAGTTTATCTTTCATGAGTTATAAATATGTATTGTTTAGTTCTGACGCCTTGCTTGGTAGAAAATTCGAGTGTAGCGAGTAGTTTTCTAATGAGGCTCTTATTAGAAGTCACTTTGAAAACAGCTACCAACCCCAGTTATTCAGTTTTTTATGTGCGTGGCTCAATAAATTCACCATTAATTAAAATGATATATGTTGCTCGCTTTTCACCCTTCACCTTTACTTTATAATACCAAAGCGTTTCGGGGCAATTCTGTGTGGAGCCACAAGAAGTCTCCTTACTGCTAAGTGATACTTTTCTAACTTTTGACTCGATATCACCGTTTAATTCTTTATGTTTACTGAGCGCAAGAGATGTTACGTCCTTGTTGCTTAATGGTGGTTCGCCTACACCATCCCATGATGGCACCGAAGCTATTTCATTTTTTTTGACTATATAGTGGACAAAATGATCCTCCATCCCAGAACTTAACAAGTGTATTTCATCTACTCCTATCTTCACTTTAACAGCATATGCTGAGTAAGCAGACAAGGTGATGATTGAAAAAATAAGTGCTTTAGTTATTTTAATCATAATTTTTCCTATCTTTGAAAATTGAACGCTTCAAACACCGAGTTGGTAGAGGTGACAACTTTACCAAGTTGAGTGCTTTGGTTTATTACTCTATTATCGTTGGCTTTTGATATTCTGATCCCGGTTATTCTGTAAGCGGAGCGGAGTTTGTCTAATGACTTTACTTAACTGTTCCAACATATTCTAGAAAAATCTCACCAAACTCGTCTTTGCAGGTCATAGAATTATACTCAATCAACTTACAATTTAGTGGTGGGTTTTCGTATGGCCGTCCATTATCACAACTGCCATTTGAGTAACTTAAAACTAAAATATTAGATTTAGATATTTGTACATTGCCCGATTGATAACAAACGGCTGGCACACTCTCGGAATTTGAAAAAAACATCCTTTCAGATACTTTACCGTTTTTAGTGCAAATGGTAAGTATGTTTTTGTTCTTTGGGTTTTCGTACTTTATAATAGCTTGATAACACTCGCCCTCAAGATTCACCAATTCACCGGCTTGAGACAAATTCGATATTGAAAATATCAGTACCAAGATGTATATATTTCTCATATGTACTAATTCCCTGATTTGCGCATAACGCCTGTATATTGGGCGACTGAAGCAGCGCAGAAGCCGTTCAGCACTCGTGGCTTTGCGTGCGAACATGACGCACTTGCTATGAGTTGACACGTTTTGCATAAACACCCATCTTATCGTTATAGTTAAAACCGTTCTTTTGATAGAAGTTTACAGCAGGGATAGCTCGTTCTGTTGTTAAGTAAATACGCTGGACTTCTTCAGAAAGTAATTCTTTTTCTAAGAATTCAAGAACCCTATTGCCCACTCCTTGATTTTGTAGGTTGGTTTGCGTGCATATTTCTCGTAAATAGAATATCGAACCAAAATAAAATGGTTCTGTATTACCCAAGGCAAAGCCAACAACGCCTTCCTGTTCGGCTAAAACTCCGATGAAGCCTTTGGAGTAATAAAAATGGGAAAGTCTTTCAATTGCAAAAACAGTATTCCATTGTTCATTCCAAGGTTGAGATGAGAATATCTGTGTGAATAACATTGCACACGCTTCAATATCGGTTTCTTGAATATTCCGAAGTCTCATGATCAATTACTCATGACGCCGCCATAATTTGCCGGCTTAAGCGCAGCGTAAGGGGGTCAAATTGATGGCTCTGTTAGAAGTTCTTACTACCATGTTATCTCCACAACTTTTTTAAGAGTTTTCAGCTTAGGCCAAACAATTAGTTGGTGACTATGTGTGTAATAATAACCTACTAGCTCCATGGCGTTGATTTCAGCCTCCGGCTTACCAACTACTTTTTTACTTGATACGAAGTAAACAATAACTTCATCCGGTGGCCCTTTGTATTGATTCATTACATTCAGAACTAATTGTGATGCATCGTCGTTTGATAGGTTAGAAAGATTTGGACATACAACATACATTTTATCCCTATCTTCGTAGCCTTCAGCCACCTTGCCACATGCGCTGACAATAGATGGGAAGACTAAAAACATCAATATTATAGTAGCACTTAACTTATTCATGGATGACCTCTAATAAGTTATTCATAGGGACCTCTAACGCCTGTGTATGGGGCGGCTGGAGCAGCGCGTAAGCCGTCCAGCGCGCATGTTTTTGCGTGCGAACATAACACACTTGTTATGCATTTTTTACCTTTGGCTGATTATGTAGAAATAATACTAAATTTTTTACTGATGTAACTTTTTCGTAATATGGGTTACTTTCAGGGTTTTCAGTATCAATACCTAAACGATCAGCTACATCCCAATAAATATCATCCAAATCTTCAGGATCCATATTGTATGTTTTTGTAAAAAGATCATCTGCTCTTACAGGGAATGATTCTTTATTATAATTTCCTAACGAAGCTTGTATCTCATTCCAAACTTCTCGCATAATTTTTGTATCTACATTTCGATAATCAAAGGATCTTGCATACTCACATATATTAGGACTGCCTCGCTCTGTTGCTAACCTTTTCATTCCGAAATACTCTATAACGAAATAGATAATGCCAACTGCTATAAACATTAAAATTATATTGAGTACTTCCATATGTGTACCTTATGCATAACAGTATATTAGGCAGAATTCCGACTATGCAGCAGTTTTTCTGCCAGTTTTCTACTATTAGTTTTCATTAAATCATATCAAATTCAAATACTTATAGCACTTACTCAATAGACTCCTCACTGTAGAAAAGAAGCCTTTTTACATAACGAGACCCACATGGGGTCTTCTATGCGCCGGTGCAATGCAGACATATCCTTTCAAATCAATTGGTTAAAGTTTTTCTACTGTTAAAAACAAGCCTCTTAAATATCTCTTCACTAATGATTTTTTCTCGTAACCACACATTGGCTTTGCCACTGTTATTTTTTTGCCAGACGATGTTTAGGCTTTGCTTGTTGTGACGCTCGGTGTGTATTTTTTTGATAAGGCCTTTTTTTAAGGCGGGTTTGGCTATGTGATGGGGTAGGTGACTAATGCCCATGGCGTGTATAACGGCTTGGTATTTTTGCTCCATATTAGCGACATATAAAAATTGTTTTAAACCCATAAGGCCTACATTGCGTGGCGGTAGTCGCCGCGCACTATCGCTAATGGCAATATGGGTAAACTGTGTTAGTTTTTGGTCGTCGATGGGGTATGTGAGTTGGCTGGCAGGATGTGTGACCGCACAGTAGAGGTCGATTTCGATAGTGCCTAGATTACTTATATGCCATTGCCCACTGGCAGGTGCGTCGCCTGTTACGCCAATGACCATGTCGGCCCGTTGGTCGAGTAGTGCCTCCCAGCTGCCGCTGAGTGCTTCTTCCATTATTTTTATATTTAACCACGGTTGCTGTTGTTGTAATTCTTTTATGGCAGGCCATAAAGGCGTTGTGGGTAGGATGGTGTCAATCACAATACGCAGCTCGGTCTCCCAGCCATGTTCGACTTGCTTGGCCTGTGCCTCTAACCGCTGTACCTGCTGCAAAATATCGCGGCCTTGTTCTAGTAGTAGCTTGCCTGCCGGTGTTAACTTTGCCTTTTGTAGGCTCCTGTCAAATAAACTGACATTTAACTGTTCTTCGAGCTTTTTAATACTATAAGTAACAGCCGAAGGAACACGAAATAACTCCTCGGCTGCTGCGGCAAAACTACCTTTTCTATCAATAGAATCAAGGACTTGAAGGGAATCTAAGGTCAGCATGGCGTTACTCTTTTATTAATGTTCAAAAAAATTGAATATAAAGGTCAAAATATATCAATTTTTTAATAGATTAACCATCGATATAGTGTCTTCCAACAGCTTAATACGGCTTAACGAGTTATTAGGTATAAGCGTTAATTTAATTGAACAAAAATTCAGGAAAACGAGGAAGCAATGATGAACATCAATAAAATTTTAAAAACAGAACAACAATGGGCAAGCTTGGCATTAAGGTTACCTTTGGGCGTTATCTTTACGGCGCACGGTGCGCAAAAATTATTTGCATGGTTTGGTGGTTATGGTCTTGAGGGTACGGGGCAATTTATGGCATCTCAAGGTTTGGAGCCGGGCTTTTTGATGGCGCTATTAGCAGGCAGTGCAGAGTTTTTTGGTGGCTTGGCATTGCTTATCGGCCTGCTAGTTAGACCTGCTGCATTGTCACTTGCTTTTGCAATGTTGGTAGCTGGCGTTGTAGTGCATGGTAGTGCAGGTCTGTTTGTATCTAATGGTGGTTATGAGTTTGCGCTTGCACTGTTTAGTAGTTCGGTGGCGCTTTTATTATTGGGTGGCGGTAAATTATCGGTAGATAACTTGATTAATCGACGCTTAGGTCAAGCGTGATTAATACGCATAAGTATTTTAAATGTAAATCAATAATGTTTAATAGAGAGGTTTGTGATGGGATTGTTAATTAAGGGTGAATGGCACGATAAATGGTATGACACTAAAAAATCAGGCGGTGAGTTTGTGCGCGAAGACGCACAGTTTCGAAACTGGATAACAGCCGATGGGCAAGCCGATGAACTAAGTCGCCTACACGAAGGTAGCGCTAGTAGTGATATGAAAATATTTAAAGCCGAAGCAGGGCGTTATCATTTATATGTATCGCTTGCTTGTCCTTGGGCACATAGAACGCTTATTTTTAGAGAGCTAAAAGGCTTAAAAGATTTGATTAGTGTCTCGGTTGTGCACCCAGATATGTTGGGTCATGGCTGGACTTTTGAAAAAGAAGATAGTGAGAAAAATGCCGCAGCAACAGGAGATGACTTATTTGGCAGTGATTATGTTTATCAAATTTATACGCGTAATAACCCTGAGTACTCTGGTCGAGTCACTGTGCCTATTTTGTGGGATAAAAAAGAACAGCGTATTGTGAGTAATGAATCCTCAGAAATTATTCGTATGTTTAACTCGGCGTTTAATGGGCTCACTAATAATTATGATGACTATTATCCAGAGCAAAATCGCGAAGCTATTGATGAAATAAACGCACTAGTGTACGACGGTGTTAATAATGGTGTTTATCGCACGGGTTTTGCAACTACCCAAGTTGCTTACGAAAAAGCATTTAAAAAATTATTTGATACCTTAGATATTTTGGATGAGCGTTTGAGTAATAGCCGCTACTTAATCGATGAAAATATTACCGAGGCTGATTGGCGCTTGTTTACAACGTTAGTACGCTTCGATGCTGTCTACGTAGGTCATTTTAAATGTAACTTAAAACGAATTAGTGATTATAAAAACCTATCGGGTTATTTGAGAGAGTTGTATCAATATCCGGGTATAAAAGATACCGTTAATTTTGAGCATATAAAGCGACATTACTACTATAGCCACGATACGATTAACCCAACGCGTGTTGTCCCGCTAGGGCCAGCGCTTGATCTTGAGTTGCCTCATGGGCGCAAATAAGTCGTTAGTATTAAGAGGGTTAAACTTATGAGACAAGTCGAGAAAATTATTAATGCGCAAGCCTCGCAGGATGGTGACGGGGTTAGTATTTTTAGAAGTATTGGTAATCATGAGCTAACAGACGTCGACCCCTTTTTATTATTGGATGAAATAAAAAGTGACGATGCCACTGATTATATTGGTGGGTTTCCGTCACACCCTCATCGTGGCTTTGAAACAGTTACCTATATGTTAGAGGGGCAAATGCGCCATAAAGATAGTGTAGGTAATGAGGGTGTTATTGGTCCGGGTGACATCCAGTGGATGACAGCAGGCTCCGGCATTATCCACTCAGAAATGCCAGAGCAAAAGGCGGGGCGCTTGTGGGGGTTTCAGCTTTGGGTAAATTTACCCGCGAGCGACAAAATGCGCCCACCGCGTTATCAAGAGATAAGCTCTCAAGCCATACCGGAGCTTAGTGTGGGTAGGTTAGGTGTAAGTACTATTCGTGTATTGGCAGGTGACTATATTCATGACGGTAGTAAAGATAATGATGAAAATAGCGAGCCACAATTCCTTAAGGAAAATTCTGCAATAGATGTTACAAAAGGTGCTGTTAACAATATAGTGACTAAGCCATTAATGCTCGATATTCATGTGGCACAAGGTGATACGTTGAGGCTGAATATACCACGAGAGCAGGCTGTGGTTGCCTATGTTTATGAGGGGCGTGTTGATATGAATGGCATCACTATTAAAACGCAACAGTTAGCTAGGTTGAGTGCCAGTAGTGAAATAGCAGCCAGCGACGGCTTTGATTCTTTACTGATTAAAAATAAGGGTAGTTGTGATGACACACCATTAGAAAGTAATGTGGCGGGTGTGCTATTGATTGGTGCCGTGCCATTAGGGGAGCCAATTGCGCGTGCAGGCCCTTTTGTGATGAATTCTCGGCAAGAATTAGAGCAGGCTTTTGACGATTATCGAAATGGTCGATTAACGCAATAAAAAAATTTAACGGTAGTAAAGACCGCTATATTTTATGCGTGAGTCCAACGAGGTTGCAGCGCGTGTTGCTTTGCTCAAGCCAATGCTCGTTCGATTTTCCACATGAATATAATTGAGTCGTAAAGTCTAGTACGAACAGATTAAATGCTCTTGATATTTGATGTGGGTATTTCTACTTTTGCCTCTGTTTTTTTATCGCCACTTTGAAATACTTCTATGCGATCACGCCCGTTTTTCTTTGCTAGGTATAGTGCTTCGTCGGCGACTTTAATTGTATCGTCGACGCTTGCTGCTTGCTTTGGATAAACTGCAATACCTATGGATGTTGTTACCGTCCCTAATGATAGTTGATTTATATTTAAATCTAGCGCGCGAATTCCTTTGTTAATACGCTCAGCAATAGGTATGACTTGTTCTTTTGTGGTTTCTGGGCAGACAATGCAAAATTCTTCACCCCCATAACGACAGGGTATGTCTTCTTGGCGCAAAGAATCCTTTAATACTTTTGAGACAGCTTTTAACACATGGTCCCCTGCATCGTGACCAAAGTTGTCATTGAAGAGTTTAAAGTGATCGAGATCCATCATAATAATAGAGATCTCAGAGCTATTGCGTTCTGCACGGCTCTGGGCTTGGTCGAGCGCTTCGAGCATATAGCGCCTGTTAAATAACCCTGTTAAGGGGTCGCGTATGGCCTGTTCATGCAAATCATCTTGTAGCTGAATATTAGCAAGTGTTAAGCCCGTTTGTTCTGCAATAGCGTTATACAAATCTTGTTTTTCATGGAGATCGGTATCAAATGGCACAACAAAATGCAGTACACCAATCGTTTCTCCTTGTGCTAAGAGCGGTATACACAAAGTTTGCTCGCTTGGTTTTTCTTCCCAATGTTGGCAAATGGTTTGAATGCCAAATTCGGTAGAAATATGCGGGTGCCCCTTACGAAGTGACCAACATTCTTTTGGCGAAAACCGGTCAGCTCCTGTCCAGTCTCCTCCCCAACTCGTTATATGATCCAATCGGTTGCGAGAAGATTTTATAATAGAGATAGAGCCTTTAAATCCAGGGAGTAATTTGGGTATTACATTATTCATTACTTCTCCTGCTTCATCGAATGTAGAGCAGGCATTAAGTAATCCACTAAAACTTTGTAGTATTGATATTTCAGTCGTTCTATCGATAACTCTTTGCTCAAGTAATTGTTTGCTGTGCTCTACACTTTTATTTAATGTTTTCGCACCAAATAAACTGAGTGTTAGCACTGCAAAAAGACTTAATACGCCAGTTAAAAATAAAGTCCCCCTCAATTTATTAATGGCAACGTTAATAGATGCAGTGGGGCGAGCAATACGAGCGATAATAGGGTGGGCAAGGTGCGAGTTACTGTCTGTAAAATGTGCCTCGCTGGTGCGTACGGCAACATAAAGCATGGACCTGCCCAGCGTAGAGCTATAACGTTCGGTGATTCCTTGGCCTTTGTCCAAGGCAAGTTTGATTTCTTCCTTGGTTGCATGATTTTCAATATGCTTTAACTGCTCGAAACTAATATCAGAATCCCCAAGCACTCTGCCGTTGGCATCAATGTAGGTTGTGCGAAAGTTACCTGCGTGAGAGAAGTTTTCGGCTAGCCGCTGAAATGAGTGGGCAATATCGCTTGGAGTACCTATTGTTTCTAGGGTTCTGACGGATTCTAGCGAGGCATTAGCAAGTACTGTCAACTCGGCAATGTTTCGTTTAATCAGTTGGGACTCAAGATACCTCTCCACAATGACAAACGTTATCGTGCTAACCAAGAGCATGACTGTGAGAGGGATAACAACCAATTTATGCTGAATTTTCAAAAGCTCAAACCTATTAATCTAAAATATTGTGGTGCGTATAAAAAGTATAGCTACTATTGCTGAGTTTGCTTGTGGTTAGGGCCTTTGTTAATAATTAGAGAAAAATGCTTAAGGGCTATCGAAAAGGCCGATCAGTGCAATAAATAAAATCAACGGTTATAAATGGTATTCCACTGCTAAGATGAGGCCATCAATACGATTTTTAATAACGACTTTTAATAATAACTACGTGGAGAGATGGCTATGAGTGAAGCCAAGCGAGTATCGGATACACCTTATGCTATTGATGTAGAGGAGGGTAAATCTTATTTTTGGTGTAGCTGTGGTTTAAGCCAAAACCAGCCCTTTTGCGATGGTGCTCATAACGGCACTGATTTTCAGCCGGTACAGTACACGGCAAGTGAGTCTAAAAAAGTCTTTTTCTGTGGCTGTAAAGCCACTAAAAGCCAGCCTTTATGTGACGGTAGTCATTCTAACTAATACTATAAGTTGCCGAGCAATAATGTCGTTGTATTTATTGGTATATGCAATCCATGCTTATATTGTATTGCTAGCCTCTAGGACAAAATGAAGCTATAGGGAAAATGATCATTTTTTAGCGGTAGTGGCCTATTTACTAAACAATTGATACAATCCCGCCCTTTTTCAATATCAAGCTGTTTTATCCTTTATCGAGCGTCTAGTTGCTTTTAATAGTAACCTTTGCCCGTGGAATAGCATGGCTGTAGAGATAGATACTATGAGTGCAATTGTTAGCATTATTATGGGTTCACGGTCCGATTGGCCGACAATGTCTGAGGCTGCGGGTGTGTTAGATAAGCTCGGCATTGCCTACGAGACCAATGTCGTCTCGGCGCATCGTACTCCAGAGCGCTTAGTTGAATTCACAAAAAGTGCCGATTCGCGTGGTATAAAAGTTATTATTGCTGGTGCCGGTGGTGCTGCTCATTTGCCCGGTATGGCGGCTGCATTGACCCATTTGCCCGTTGTTGGTGTGCCAGTTAGCAGTAAACAGTTAAAAGGTATGGATAGTTTGCTCTCTATTGTGCAAATGCCCCGTGGGGTTGCTGTAGCAACGCAGGCGATCGGTGAGGCGGGGGCTTATAATGCAGGCCTTATGGCAGCGCAAATGATTGCCTTGAGCGATACAGCGTTAACCGAGCGTCTTAAAGCGTTTCGAGAAGCGCAAACCGACTCTGTGCCTTGGTCTGTCGAATAATCTAATAAACGATAATTGTCTTAACTTTTAGTAACAAGCCTGAGTGAATTTATAAACGATATGAAGCACATTGCGATTTTTGGCTGTGGTCAGTTAGCTCAAATGACCGCGCAAGCTGGCATAAAACTTGGCCTCACCTTTTCATTTATTGCAGATGTTGGTGAAGATACGCGATGTGTGGATAATTTAGGTAATGTTGTTGTTAACCATAAAGGCCAATCGGCCGACGATTTATTCACGGCTTTGGGTAAACCCAATATCATTACTGTCGAAAAAGAGATGGTCGATGCTGAGCTGTTAAAAGCACTCAAGCAATTGACGATGGTTTATCCTTGTAACGACTCTATTAAAATTGCGCAAAATCGTATCCGCGAAAAAAACTACATTCGTGAATGCGGCATTCCAACCGCAGACTTTGAGATCATTTCTTCGCGAGAGCAGCTATTAGCATTAACCGAGTCTTTTGGTTTTCCTATTTATATTAAAGCGGCCGAGTCGGGTTACGATGGTTACCATCAATGGCGACTAAAAAACCAAGGCGATATTGAGCAGCCAGGTTTGATTGATGCTATCGCAAGTGGTGTATCTTTAATTGCCGAAAAGCATGTGCCTTATCATAGAGAGGTCTCGGTTATTGCAGCACGCCGTGCCGATGGTTCTGTCGTGTTGTACCCGATGATGGAGAACCGACACGAAGAGGGTGTATTAATTGCCACTATTGCCCCCGCACCACAAACATCGCCAGCACTTGAACAGCAAGCATTCGATTTTATGCAGCGACTATTAACAAAAATGGATTATGTCGGTGTGTTAACCATGGAGTGCTTCGAGACAGATACGGGCATTGTGGTTAATGAGCTTGCCCCACGTGTTCATAACTCTGGCCACTGGACGATAGAGGGTAGTGCAACGAGCCAATTCGAGAACCATTGCCGCGCAATTGCCGATTTGCCTCTAGGCGATACAGCTATTAGCAACTTTGCTGGTTTAGTGAATATGCTAGGTGAGCATGGAAACCCAGAGGATTTCTCGGAAGATAATTATTTTTATCACGACTATGGTAAGCAGGCGCGTGCGCGAAGAAAGTTAGGCCATGTAACTGTTTGTGAAAGCTCCCTTGAGGGTTTGCGTGCGGCTTTAAATAAAACCTTATTGGCCTTGTATGGCGATCACTACTTACCGTTCGATACGTAAGTGGCCTTAGGCTCTTTTAATATTTTTAAAAGAGCTTTTCAAATAACTTTTCGATAACCTGTTCTTTAAGCTCTGTCTCTAAGTCCTTTGGAGCCTCGGGGTCTTCTTTGTTTGTCAGGCCGAGTTTTTCAGCGGCTTTTTGGCGAAGCTCTTCTTTTTTTCTATCGAGTTCGCGTTTGCTGTTTTCTTTTAGTAGGGCTCTAAAATCTATTTTGTATTCGGGGGAGGTAATATCTCCATAAAAGCGTACGGGAATACTCAAGCCTCTTAAGTCTTCGCGTGCTTTGCCGCCTTGGCCATCGTTGGTGTTGACCACTACCACCGATGTCGCATAGTCCAATGTTTTGGGGGTGAGGTTAATCGCCCCTTTACCGCCAATTCTAAATGCGGGTGCTTTAATATTAAGGTCATCGTTAGTAATAACGTTGTTGTTTAAATTGAGCGTTGCATTCATTTGTGCAAATCGTGTCTCTAGATTTTCATCTGGTTTCTTTTTAACTTCTTTTCCGCGTAGCGAGTCAAAATTGTCTTGGGCTTCGTCTAAGATTTGTTTAACGTCAATATCTTTTAATGCGCCGTCTAAAACCGAAACGGCAATAGTCCCATTATTGGTCTGTTTGCCATTTTTCTCTGTAAACATAATGTCAGTTTTTGCAGTGCCTTTACCGGCGATCTGGTCAGTAACGTCAGTATCTTGTAGTAGTGGGCCAAAATTAACGTCCTGCAATGTTTGTTCAATATGTAAGGTCGACGTATCGCCTTTATCGACAAAGGTAATGATGCCGTTCATTTGGCCATCATATAATTTAGCTTTAGGCTTAATGACAACCTTTTTGTCTTTTGATTTTACATCAACAACAATCTGAGAAAGCTTTGCGCCGTTAGCTTGTAAGCTAGTTGTTCTAAACATTCCGTTGGCTTGAATTTTTTTGAACAGGGGTAGTGGTGCAACAATAGCTAAGCCGGTATCGTTGTTTTGGGCTGTACTATTTTGGTTAGGGCTTGCAGGGGCAGAGCTAGAGCCAGTCGTATTTGCTGCACTAGTATCAAGGGGTGCGTAGCGGTCAATATTTATTTCGTTGAGGTCCAGATCAAACATATAGTGCGGGTCTTCAAAATTCATTAAAGATACATCGCCAATTAATAAGCTATCGTCAATGGCAAAGTCGATGTTGCGCAAAGACAGGCCATGGGCACTACCGGTAAAGTCAGTGCTAAATTTAACGTTATTTAATACCGTTTGATCTGTTGGGGTGTAATCTATCTCTAAAAATTCGAGGAGTTTCTTAGGCGAGAAGTCTTCACTAGTAATACGCCCTTTAAAGATTAGGCCTTTATTCCAATCCTGCAGCCTAATGGAACCACGAGTTTTTAACTCAAGGTTCTTTTCTTCTAAGCGAAAATCTATTGCTGATGTTTTGTGTTGGCTTAAAATAACCGCAATAGAAGGAATTGATAAACTAGGTGATAGTTTGCCCTTATCAATTGCTAAATCTAAGTCTTGAATATCAAGCGCTTGGGTTTGTTGATTAAAGTTCAGCTCGGCTATGCTAGTGCTTACTTTTTGTATGTCGGCTACCTGAGATTGGCTAGCCGCAATAATTGTTGCCTTAAGTTGCTGTAAATTGACTGAAGATAAATCGCCACTGTAAGAGATTTGAGACTCCAGTGCTACATTGAAAACCTCGGTCTGGTCATTACTTGTATCGTTATTTGTGACGACCAAGCCTGACATTTTAATGGGCGTTGGTTTAAGTGGTGATATATTACCGGCTTCGATCTCAAGCCTGCTAAGCTGATAAAATGTATTTTTTGACTGATCTTCAAAAATAAAGTCACCATCTATGATGGATATGCCACTAATGGCAATAGCCCCAAGGGCTGAGCTTGCACCATTAACCGTGGGAGCCTGAGTAGAAGGAGCGGTTGATGGTGTATTTAGGACTGCGCTCGATGAGCTACCCGAGACCTTTTGAATACCCGTCAAACTGGTAGAGCCATCTTTTGCAGTGACAAAATGTAGTTGTGGTTTTGTTAAGACTATTTTGCCAAGCTCGAATTTATTTTGTAACAGTGGCAATAATTTAATGCCAAGCTGTGCGTTAGTAACCTGTAACAATGGTTTGTCGGCATTGATGTTCGGCGTGATACCTGCTGGTTGAGAAAGCCTAATCTCACCAGTTTTTAGGCTCAGCCATGGGAATAAAGAGAGTTTGATATCACCACTTATCTCTAGTTTTTGGCCTGTTTTCTGCTCTACCTGCTGCGTAATTTGCTGTTTAAAGGCATCGGCATTGATGAGTTTAGGTAGTAGTAAAATACCAGCAATGACAAGTGCAATTAAGAGGGAAGCTACTATGCTGATAGTTTTAATTGTTTTGCTCATAAAGGGTGAAACTCTTTAGGATTTAGGGCTTTTATAGTTGGGGTGTTCTATAGACACGCTAATAGCTCATGAGTTCGCCATGTTTGATTGTTACTTGGGTTGTTGTTACTTTTAATGCCTAGCACGAACATCAATGAACACGTATAATTGCCGCCAAAATTTGATGGTGCATTGGCGGTTACGTCCCCATGTAGCGATTACATAGACTAATTGGGTAAGCATACCAAGAAACTATTTTAGTACCAACTCACTACCAACGAATTGCATCACCAATTATTAGATATTTACCGGAGAATACTATGTCTCAAGAGACGTCTCAAGCAGCTGCGAATGATCGTATTGCTAATGTCCGTAGAGATACCTTAGAAACGAAAATCCAGGTTAAGTTAAACCTCGATGGGACAGGCCAATCAAAATTTGATACGGGTGTGCCATTTTTAGAGCATATGATGGATCAAATTGCGCGTCACGGCCTTATTGACCTCGATATTAGCTGCGATGGTGATACCCACATTGATGATCACCACAGTGTAGAAGATATGGGTATTACTTTGGGGCAGGCAGTGGCAAAAGCCGTAGGTGATAAAAAAGGTATTCGTCGCTATGGGCATGCCTATGTGCCTCTAGACGAGGCTTTATCGCGTGTGGTTATCGATTTTTCGGGCCGCCCTGCTTTATTGATGAAAGTCCCTTTTACCCAAAAACGCATTGGTACTTTTGATACCGAGCTATTTTGGGAGTTCTTTCAAGGCTTTGTTAACCACGCACAAGTCACATTGCATATTGATTGCCTAAAAGGTGAAAACTCTCACCATCAGGCGGAGACTGTGTATAAAGCCTTTGGCCGCGCTCTGCGTATGGCGCTGGAGTTAGATCCGCGAATGGCGGGTGTTATGCCATCGACAAAGGGCTGCCTGTAATCTTTGGCAGCCTTCTTTTGTTAATTCATCGGTAAAATTGAGACAGTTCATGGGCGCAAGTTCCGTTGTTATTATTGATTATGGTATGGGTAATCTGCACTCGGTATCCAGTGCGCTTAGCCATGTATCGCCAGATTCTCATGTAAAAATATCTGCCGATCGAGAGCTTATACTCAGTGCTGATAAAGTGGTATTTCCAGGGGTTGGTGCAATACGCGATTGTATGGCAGAGATTTGCCGTCTTGGTTTTGACACTTTAGTGCCTGAAATTGTCTCTCAAGGAAAGCCCGTACTAGGCATTTGCGTAGGTATGCAGGCTTTATTGGAGCGTAGCGAAGAGAATAGCGGTGTTGAAGGCATTGGCCTATTACCCGGCAATGTTCGTTTTTTTGGCGAAGATTTAAAAGATGAGCAGGGCGAGAAATTAAAAGTTCCCCATATGGGTTGGAATAATGTCGGACAATCGCTAGACCACCCTTTGTGGCACGGTATAGAGAACAACAGCCGCTTTTACTTTGTGCATAGCTATTATGTGGACTCGACTGAATCCTCACAGGTAGCTGGTTTAAGCCATTATGGTGTCGATTTTGCGGCTGCAATGAGCCATAACAATTTATTTGCAACGCAGTTCCATCCAGAAAAAAGCCACACAAATGGGCTTAAGTTGTTAAAGAATTTTGTGCAGTGGAATGGCGAGCTTTAATAGCACGATCCCCCTCCTTTTTTAGTCAATGTTTTAAAGAGTAAGCATCACAATGTTAATTATTCCGGCAATAGATTTAAAAGATGGCCAGTGTGTAAGACTACGCCAAGGCCTAATGGACGACTCAACGGTATTTGGCGACAACCCGGTTGATTTTGCCAAGCAGTGGGTCGATCAAGGTTGTAGGCGTTTGCATTTAGTTGATTTGAATGGCGCCTTTGCAGGTGAGCCGGTTAATGGTGACGTTGTCACTGAGATTGCTAAGGCCTACCCAAAATTGCCTATCCAAATTGGCGGTGGTATACGCAGTGGTGAGACCATTGAGCACTACCTACAAGCGGGTGTTGATTACGTCATCATTGGCACTAAAGCCGTTAAAGAGCCGGAGTTTATTACTGAGATGTGCCAGCAATTCCCGGGTCATATTATTGTTGGCCTCGATGCTAAAAATGGTTTGGTGGCTACCGATGGTTGGGCAGAGGTGTCAGAGATACAAGCGACTGATTTGGCGAAGCGCTTCGAGAGTGATGGTGTTTCGGCTATTGTTTATACTGATATTGCACGCGATGGCATGATGCAAGGCGTTAATGTTGATGCTACCGTTGCTATGGCACAGGCATCGTCTATTCCTGTTATTGCCTCGGGTGGTATTACCAATATAGATGATATTACAGCACTTAAAGCGCAAGCACACACAGGTATTGTCGGTGCTATTACTGGGCGGGCAATTTATGAAGGCACGCTTAGCGTTAAAGAAGCACAAGAGCTTTGCGATAAATAACCTTTGATAGCTTGTTTAGCTAACATTGTCGCTAGTGAATAAAAACACCACAACAAAAAAGCCTTTAGTTATTACTAAAGGCTTTTTTGTTGTTACTAGGTGTTACAGGTGAAGTTATTTTTTAGTAATAAACAGTTTGCTGCGTCTTACAAAAATAATCATTAGCATCAGTAGCGATAACAAAAGTGAGGTTGAGCCGCCACCGCCACCACCGGATTGATTGCCACCAGTCACAGGTCTTGGTGCTTGCGAAACGTTTTGTTGTTGGGCTTTTGTCTTTTTGTTGATATCGCGTGCTTTGTTTTCTTTTTCCACTCGTAACTTATTGCTTGCAGTAATGCCTAGTTGCTGGAGTACTTCTTCCCTTACTACTAGCATCGAGGTGTAGTCTGTGACCAATCCATACTTGATGGCAGTATCCGTAATTGCTTGCTCCATGTCTTTTGCCTCACTACTGCCCTGTGCATCGCTGCCATAGTAGTCTAATTGGCTTTGTAAGTGCTCGATTGTGCCATAAGCCCATAGGCGCTCAAGCTCTGGGTGCGTGTTATCAACGGCAGGAAAGCGCATAGTTGTTTTATAGATTTTTGTCTCAGAACCTACTTTAGCTTTAATGGTAATATCAGCGGAGCTTGCCTCATTTTTTACGCCACTATAGTGGCCTAAAATAGTGAGTTGCTCTCCATGATAAAGGCTATTTGTTTTCTCTGGTGTTAGGTTATTTGTTCTCACGCCATCGATAGAAATACTCACATCACGAAACGCTTGATGAACCATTTTTTTAGCGGCAATTTGTATCTGGCCACCAATATCATCGGCGTTAGATATAGATTGTGCAAAGCCACTAGATACACGAGTCATTTCCTCTAGTAATGGTTTGTTAGTGCTATTACCCATTACAAAAGTAAATAATCGAATATCATTTTTTTTCAGTAATTTAATAAACGCTTTTTTTTCTGTTATGCCTACATTGGCTACGCCATCGGTCACTAAAATAATAGCGCTGCTGCGGTCAGCATCTAAATTGCTAACGCCTTGTTTTAAACCTGCATACAAATTGGTGCCACCGTTTGGGCCATAACTACTGAGGCGGTTAAGGGTTGACTTAACATTGGTTTGATCGACGGGTAAAAAGCCCTGTGTAAAGTCGATAGCGTTGTTATTAAACAGCACGACTTTAAAGCGGTCTGTAGTGCGTAATTTTTTTAAACCTTGTCTTACGCCTTCGGTCAAACTTGCAAATTTACCGTTCATTGAGCCAGAGATATCAAGCACAAAGATCCAATCGCTGCCTTGTTGTATTGCTTTTAAATCATCCCCTGGTGTGAGTGTTAGCATAAAGGTACCGATCGATTGGTTTTCTTCTTTGTAGGTCACCATATCGAGTGCGCCAGGTAAGCCATTTTGTAAGCGCCAGTAGAGCACAATGTCTTCGTTTAGATTGGCTGCATTATTTTGCGTATTGGGGGTAGTAGGTATTTCCGCCGAGCTTATTGGTTGCTGGCCTGCAAGGTTTATATCGTCATTTTGTCCATTACTTGTATTGCTTGCATGATTTGTAATATTGATATTCCAGCGCTTTTTATCAATCTGCTTTACCGTTGCATTTGGATGCTGTGGTAGGCGAACAGCATCGACGGGATAGCTAGAATGTAAGTCGATATTAAAGCTGAATTTTTCTTTGACTGCGTCGTTACGCGACCAAAAGGCATTTTTAACTTCATCAACACCGCCGTCCTCCAGTGGGTAGATATAGCGCCCAATACTGGTATCAACATGAGCAGCTTGAATATAAACTAAGCGAATGCGTACCTCACTATTGGCGCGCACAGGGCTTACGGATATATCGAAGGTCTTGTGGCTGTCTTTTTCGACCAATGCAGTTTCTCGTCCTGCTTGTTTTTCCTGCTCGTAAATCTGTTTTGCTTTTTGTTTCTCTACCACTTCACCAGTAACAGGTTTGCCATCAATCCAGTAGGTAAACTCTCCCACGGCTGCTTTGTCGGGTACAGGAAAAGAGTAAATAGCCTCTAAATCCTGCGGGTTAGGGTTAAAAAATATCTGTTCAACAGAAGTGGTTGCATAACCATGATTGATTGTGACATTTACATGGTGCTCACGAATAGTTAATGGATTACTGCTACTGTTAGTGGGTGTTAATAAACCCGCTGCCTGTGCTAGATGTGCGCCCATGAAAAGCAAAGCGCCAATGAGGTATAGCTTTATTGTTTTCATTTTAAGTCTCCTAAACTGCTAAGTTATAAATTGAGTGCGGGCAGTGTGCCTATAGCGGTAAGTGCTATGAAGTGAAAACAGCAAAGTTGTGTAGAGTGAACCCTATAGTAGCAAGTAGTGATACCCTTGGGATTTGTAAGAGCTTGAAGTGCTTGGCATGAGAGGTGGGTGAGCTAATGTAGTATGCCAATATTACCTGCTTAGTATTACTCTGTGGTCTAATTTCGGTGCGTTTTTTATTACCTTAGATAAAGCTAAGGGTTCCTATATGTTAAAAGAGGTGGCAATGTATAAATTATTTAAAATGGTACTTATGTATAACGTGTTTGCGTTGGTCGCAGTGATGCCATGTTTGGTGGCTGCATCGGATTTTAGAATTACCCATGAGTTTAATGTCACCAACCCACCGGGTAATATTGCCGTCTCCCAAAATGGGCGGGTGTTTATGAGCAACCATTTTTTCTATGGCCCTAAAAACAAAATCGTAGAGGTATTAAAAAGCGGCGAGGCTGTTGCGTATCCGAATGAGAGGTTTAGCCAGTCGCTTAACCCTGTGTTGGGGGTGGTCGTAGATGAGAAAAATATTTTATGGATGCTCGAAACAGCTGCAGGCCGAGAGAAATCGGGTAGATTAATTGGTTGGGATACTGAGAAAAAATCTCTGTATAAAATTATTTACTTGGCACTACCGGCTGTCCCTGAAAACTCTTTTCTTAATGATCTTGCCGTCGATAGAAAACATGAAGCTGTTTATATTACCGATACTGCACAGGCTCATAACTCGGGCCTTATTGTTGTTGATTTAAAAACCGGTGAGGTGCGTAGAGTCTTGAGTGGCAGTAAATTTACTCGTCCTGAAAATATTGATATGACGATTAATGGTCGTGTAGTTACCTTGGGTAAAGAGGCAGCAAGGATCGGTGTAAACCCGATTACAATAGATAGCAAAAACGAGTGGCTGTACTTTGCACCAATGACAGGCACAAAATTATATAGGTTAAAGACTGCTGATTTACTGGATCATTACCTAACGGATGCTCAGCTTGCACAACGAGTAGAAACCTACGCCGATAAACCGATCAGTGATGGTATTACTATCGATGATGCTAATAATATTTATATCAGCGATATTACCAATGATGCCATTGGTTATATTGATGCAGATCGCAAGTATCATGTTCTTTTCAAAGATAGTAAAAAATTAAGTTGGGTTGATGGCTTTGCTGCAGGTGCAGGTAATCGTATTTTTGCGACGGTTAATGAACTACATAAATCGTCAGTTTTAAATAATGGCAAAGATATAAGTTCAGGGAAGTACTATATTGTTGATTTTGATGCCTTGAGTAAAACAACCGTGGGTCGGTGATGATAATAAGATAATGGTGTGTAAGAGTTTTTTATTCGGTGAGTTTTTAAGTTGGTAGCTTTATATAAAAATATTATCGAGCTTAAGTATGCTCGTTTTTTTTCAAACATGACACTTTGTTATGTTTTTTCATGAATACCTACTTGGTAGTTCAGTATCATTGGCTAACGATTTAAAAACAAGATCAAGGTCTGCTTGGCACCAATAGCGAAAAATTAACTTAGCTGGGTTTTTCGAATATATTGAATCCAGAGTTACAGTAGATTTTACAAGTAGCTTAGATCTATCCCATTGTTGAGCAAGTACACCAAGTGTTTTTGGGCCCCTGACTCTAAGTGGGTAAACCACGTGCCCATGCCAATGGAGATTATAGGTAAAATACATTTTTTGTGACGCCTTTTAATTGCCTTATTAGGCATCTGACTCTATGAAATTTGCCATTTTTTTCATATACTTTTTATTTTTAAAATAGCTTCCTGCCAAAAAAAACCAAAAGATTAACTTTAAAAATCTAGACTTTAGCTTAAAGTTAACCTCTTGTGAAACTACGCTACCATGCTTAACGGCCTTTATATTATATTTGCAATAGAAGGTTCGAAAGTCACCGGCGTAGTCAGTTATATCTTTTTCAGTTTTTGAGCCCAGCTTATTTGTAAGCCAATACCGAGCCTCTATAACATTTGGGCGCTTCAGTTTATCGATTGCTAATACCAAATCGATCTTTGATCTAGACTCATGCAATGAATAAATATGAAATTTAAAAGTGTCTCCTTCTTTTGCTATATCAGAACCATGTCGAACAAACTTAGTCTTTAAGCCCTCTTGAATGTCACAGTACTCTAACATCTTTTTCCAGTTGTCGATTAGCAGCAAATAATCATAAACATCTTCCACGCTCCGTTTGATAAATACCTTCCCAAACTTCATAATATAATATCTCTGATGCCTAACGTCGCAAACACGGGCGCGCGTTAGCGCGTCCGAGCGAAGCGATTGTGATTTGCTTTGTTATACGCATGCTGATTCTCTCACTGAAGTTACAAATCTATCAACATCTTGGCGATAATTTTCTTTTATATAGCCGTCTTCACAGTTCGCGTGAATATAGCCACCATACTCCATCCCTAGATACTCAAATGTATCTTTTAGCGAATTGATAAACGAAGCATCGGCATCGCTACTAATAGAAGTACACACAATATATGCGGTTTTCTTACGCAAACGCCGACCTATGTCTTTTAGTTCTTCTATATCTAAAAAGTCTGACGTTCTATCAATAAAAACTTTCATTTGGGCGCTGGGACCATACCAATAAACTGGTGTTACAAAAATGATTTTGTTGTACTCAAGAAGCTTGTGCATTAATGGAAGAAAATCATCATTGAGATTTTTATGGTCGTAATCGTAGGGAGATATATCTTTTTCGGAAAGATCTATAACATCAATTCTTAGAGCATCAGAGATCCAATCTATAAATTTACCTGTGTTTCCATTTCGTCTTGCACTTGCAAAAACCGCTATAGTATTACTCAAGTAGAACTCCTTTTTGCGTATAATGCCGCTGTTAGCGGAAAATTTGTAATTGCGATTTTGTATTAGCGTAGCGTTAAAACACAAAACGAGCAACGTAGTAGAAGTCCCAGCCGTGCAACGGCGAACTTAATGTGTTTGTTAGGGCTAAAGGTCCCGAAGATAACTAATTATTGTTAAAAGTATAGCTGCTATTATGAGCATAATAACTAGACTTTTAAACCAGTGGGGAGTTACGCCATCACTTTTTATTCGTTCAATTTTTTTACGTAATTCAGGAAATAAATCCTCAATATGAAGCTCATTATTTACATACAGCTTGCATGAGTACTTTGAAGGTAACATGTTTATATCTACGCGAACGATGTCAGAATCAACAAGAAATTCTCTGTTACCAGAGGCTTTAAAATTCCATCTTTTATCGATGAGCTTTCCATCTACGTAATATCTTTCTAGTCCAAAATATGAAAATTTGAGATCTATATTACGCTTACCAACTAACACAGAGGATTTCATTTATCTCCCTAACGCCTTTAAAACGGGCGCGCGTTAGCGCATCCAGCCGAAGGCGACTTTGATTGATTTGTTAGACATATTCAATACTGTGACTCAAGTTCTTCTTTAATTAAACAAGCTAACTGCTTTGAGTCTACGCCCATAGCTCTAAAAGCTCTAGCGACAACTCCGTGCTCCATTTCAGACGCAACACTAATGACATGAACGCCCAATAAAGGTCGGTGTTTATCTCTTTGTTTGAGAGTATAGAGCGATTTCATTAACACTTGACCTGATGGCTGCGAATTGTGAAACGCTTTGTTTGATTGTACCGGCTCCGAACTAATTTCGTTCGCGCTATCAATACCGATAGAGGACAATGCATCGATGTATTGTTGACTGATAGCGTTTTTGAACTTTTCAGCGTTCGCATTCATTTTCTCAAACACTCGTTTAGCGCTGCCATCATCTAAATTTAAAGCTGAAAGTACGAAGTGTTCTGCTCCAGGTTCTTCCTTTCCGTTGATATGAGCTTGTTCGTCAGCGCCGGAAATTAACTTACTGATGGTTTTCATATCTCGGAAACGAAGCATAATTCTTTTAAACATTAAATCCTCCTTAACGGTCTTTCCTAAAACTAGCAATACAAGCGGCATGACGCTTATGTGCAGCTTGCTTAGAAACTCCCAATACCCCAGCGATTTGGGACCAGCTCCATCCCTGTTTTATGGCTTCTTTAACCGCTTTCCGTTCCAATTGTTCCGCTAAATGGCGCAGCGGAACGATTTTTATGGCCTTGTTACACTTTGATCTTGTACTTAAGATCACTTGCCTCATCCCCTGTTATACCCCGAAAGCCCCACTGATATGGCTCTTGCTCTTTTATCGTAATTTCGATATCGATAGGAGAAATAGAAAGTTCATTTTCAATTTTTGAAAATATAGATTTAATCAATGACTTTTGAGTTTCTTTTTTACGACCAACCATCATATTTATTTCTATGACTGTATATGCATCAGTCCTTCCACTAGGGTAAAAGAAATCTTCCTTTTCCATTGGAAGAAACCTGTGTGCGCGCTTATCTTCAGGCAAACCTAACACTTCACTCATCGAGGCGTGTATCACATCCGAAAGCTTAGATTTTATTGGGTTTAAATTTTCTTTAATTCCATATACAACGATCATTTTCAATTTCCTAATGTGTATACTTTTGTTAGAGTTTTTCTACAATTTTACTTGCAAGTTCAGCAGTATCATCATCTTTGCATCTAGGGTTTTTAATAATAAACTTAGCCATTCTCTTAATACTTTCTGACTGTTCTTTTGAAACCAGCTCAACATCTTGATTCTTTGTATTCAAGCGAACCACTTCATCTATAGCCATAAGCAATCGATATACAGTTTTAAGGCGGTATCGATTAATGTCTGGCTTTTTTGCCACTTCAGTAAGAACGTTTACTACTGAATTTAAAGCGTGAAAAGCAGGCCTAACCTGCATTGCACATGCCGCGCCAAATGCAAGGTATTGAGGTGAGTTCAGATTTAGTTCCTGAAATAAAAAATCTAGTGAAGACAGCCCCTTAGCTTTACCTTTTAAGTTACTCGCCAGTTTATTTAATGCTTGCGCACTAGCATCGGGGTCAAACTTCTCACATTCAGCTAAATAATCACTTTCTAGCTCCGAATAGCGGTTTTTTAGAACTTCAACTTCAACTTTCGTTGCTGCCAATTCCGCCTCTACTTTTCTAAAGTTCGCCTCGAAATCTCCATATTTTACGCTCTCTAACCATGTTGGGGCCCAAGGAATTAAACCGATCAATGCTAGAGCAATAATATATTGATCAATCTGATAGTCGGTAAGTAGGTGTATGGCTATTAACGCAACACACACAATTGGAACAATATATATTTTCTTCATAGATCCCTCCGAGACTCTAACGACTGTGTATGGGGCGGCTGGAGCGGCGCGGAAGCCGTCCAGCACGCGTTTTTTGCGTGCGCACATGACACACTTGTTAAATATCATTTGTAATAGCTTTGATATCTGCACCTGCGAGCCCAACACGATACCCTTTTGATTTGATTATTTTATTAGCTCTGCCATTTACAACGAAAAAGATTATTAGATTTATTAGGGGAACTATACAAAGTATAGTGAGTAGAACAGCTGCAGGTTTTCCATATATAGTAAAAGCTAATACCCCAACTAAAACGACAACAGCTATAGCCAGTGGAATTGCAATGAACCTAATTTTTTCCGTTACAGCAGGGTCAGATATGGCGGCAATTACTCCGACTGCAAGTAAGTATAAGAAAAACACTATTAATAAGTTACGTTGTTTTTTTGCAATATTCAGTATGTTATTAATTGAGTATTCTTTATTCATTTATATGACTTCCGTTGGTTGGACTTTAAAATATTTAACGCCGTTGTAAGCCGCAGCTTTGTAGTTGATTGGTTTTGTGCTATTCAAGCACAAAAACGAGCAACGGAAAAGCTGTCGGATTGACAACCTTGTTATGCATTTAACCCAACACTTCTTTATGCTTTACAATAAATGCTTCCACTTCGTTAACTAGAGTAGAGGCTATGGTTGTATCTATACTGCTCCATCGATCTCCGTGAGCAGCGTCATTGCGGTAGTCTGCCCAAGATTGAATTCTTCGCTCTTCCGGTAGTGCTAAATATTTGGCTTTCCTTAGTTCCAACGCATACTTGGATAATGATTTTTGTTTTTCAGGTATATTTATACCCTTTTCTTCGCACCAACTACGGAGAAATTCTTCTAAGCCAGCACAGCAAATGATTATTGATGCAGCGGGATGAATCCCTTTGGTTTTTAAAAGTTTTTTCGACTGCGTAATTATTTCACTAACTACTACTACTTCAACTTCATGTCTTATATTAGGCAGTCTTCCATTCACTGCATCGAAATAAAATGCTTGCAATACACCAACAACTGAAGCAAATTTTGCAGTAGGAGCTAGTTTTTCCTTTTGCGCATGCTTTATTGTTTCTGAGTATGTGGATTTTGAGCCAGTTATAGTTGTTATTAAATGAGCTGATCTTGCTCCGATATCGGATATTTGAAAAAAACCTACGTTCCCCTCGTCACTCATTTTCTGAGCGTCTTTAAGTATCGTTTCTGCTCTTTCAATAACTTCTTCTATTTCAAATGACACGAAATCTCCTAGATGCATAACATTCTGCACATGTGCGCGCGATTATCGCGTCCAAATGCTGCTGCTTGTTATGTGCCACCTTACGATAGAGCATGACGGTACGGATGCATGAAATCTTTAAAATGACGCTAACTCTTCGATTTTATATCCATATTTCTTTTTCCAAAACCAACGATTTTTCATTCTTTTAATGGCGTCTGCTTCAGCTTCATTTTCAGTTTTTCCAAAACCAGTACCATAAAACGTTGTTACATCACTGGAAGTAATATTGTAAGTGGTTTTTATTATAATTATGTATCCGCTGTTAAGGTTTGCATCATTAATACACTTAGGTGTTTTGGCATCCTCACCAAATTCCTTTTTGTATTTAATGATAGCTTCAGATCTAGCTTGAAAAGCTGGGGGAATAGATTTAGTTTCGGTAAGGTTTGGGTCAGCATGAAAGACATACCCAAAATCTTTTGGGTTACCTATATCTGTTTTTCCTTGAAGAAAGCAAGCGGCGGCACCGCCCGCCTGAACTGTCGGAGTTAAAGCTAATATTGAAATAAGAAAAAAGAAAATATTTTTTATCATGATAAAATCTCCTATGTCTGTGATTATAAACTACAGTAAATGAAAACAAACTATAATACTACTACAAAGGTATATCTCTATGTCTATTATCCATACCCACATAACGCCTGTGTATGGGGCGACTGGAGCAGCGCGGAAGCCGTCCAGCACGCGTTTTTTGCGTGCAAACATAACACATTTGTTATGAGTTTTTATATTTAGAAATATTTTCTGCAAGACTCTCTTTAGACTCTAGCCATTCGTCGTAATGTAATAGACTATTCCAATCAAAAGTTATTTTGTCTGTAAAAACTATATGTAATGCATGCCTGTTTTTATTGTAATTAAGCAAAAACTTCACTGGCTTTGGTGTTGGACCGACACCACTTAATGAGCTTACGCTATTTTCTTTAATTTTAGTAATTAACTCGTCATTCGAAATTTCACACCAAGTATATGGATGGCCAGTGCTATATAATCTTAGGTTAGATGATTGTATATTGTTGTCATTGATAAATTTTTGTATTTTTTTAATGGCGCTGCTTCTATATCCTTTAAGAATATATATAAATAAATACACTAATGGAATGATTATGATAAGCAAAAATATACTTACAATAATTAAATCTCTAATTTGATCTTCGTTCATAGATACTCATAACGCCGTTATAAAAGGCGCGCGTTAGCGCGTCCAGTGGAGGCCGTTTTTTGGCCGAAACGCTTTTTAATAACCTTGTTATGGGTTTGCCTCATTCGCGAGATTTTTTTAAAATCAGGTTACGTATACTTTTATCGTTCTTTCGCATTTCACGTAAAGAATTCTCATATACTTCTTTTTCATTGTTCATTATTGTTATAGATATTCCGTGCGAGTTATCACTACAATTCATTTCTCTCACTTTTGTCCGCTTATATACTTCACAGTAGATTACTTTCAAAGAGAATTCTTTTCCTTCAATTTCGACATTTAATACTTCGCCTTCTGCAACACTACCTCTAACCAATTTGCCTATAAATGCCCTTGAAGCTTCACTTCCTGGTGGCAGGTTTAGCACATCCTCAACATCAAATTGAAACTCATTCATTACCGTACCCATAATGCCAGTGTATGGGGCGGCTGGAGCAGCGCGGAAGCCGTCCCAGCACGCGGCTTTTTGCGTGCGAATATGACACTTTTGCCATACGTTTAGATGGCACGTTGCAAAGATCTGCTGCATTGTTGGCTTTCATAATAAACAGCTATTTCAAAGTTTTTTATAGCCTCTTTGTGCCCACTGATAGTCGTTTGAGCAATCCCATTGTTAATTTCAAAAGCCACTGGAACCCAAAAATGAGAAACTTCACCTTCAGTAAGCTCAATTGACGCCAATGGTATACCCATAAAGATACTTGGCGCACTAATATGAACCTGATCCATTTCTCCATGATTACCGCCTGCTTTAATTCCATTTTCAATGCGTTGTATTTTTATACCAATCTCGGCTCTCAATTGCTCACTAGTACATTCTGCAAAAGCAGAGCTACAAATAAGAAAAATTACTGGGATGAATATTAATTTCATATTTACGTATAACGCCGCCAGCAAAGGCGAGCAACTTGTTGCGAGTCCAGTGCGTGAAACGCACGAATTTGACTGGCTTTGTTAAATGCTGGATGTGACACTTAAGTACGCACCTTTTGCTGAACCTGAGTTGGATACTAGAGTTTTAACTGTAAGCCCTTTGATAAAACGTACAGAGTTAAAACATTTCTCTATATCATTATCGAATCTTATAGAGCCATGCTCGAATTTCTCTGGAATTTTTACTTCCACTATATCCTTGTAAAATACTCCTCCCTCATAGAAGGCTAAATGGTCTTCCTTTGGGATAGCACTCTTCGACAATAAAGACTGCCATTCCGCACCATTATCAGTTGCAAAATAGGTAAATATCTCATCACCATCATCCAATAGTTTCTCGAATAAAAATTTCCAGTGCTTCATCTTTCTCTAAACCCAAAGGGCATTTAACAGTATATTAGGCAGAATTCCGACTATGCAGCAGTTTTTCCTGCCAGTTTTCTACCATTAATTTTCATTAAATCATATCAAATTCAAATACTTATAGCACTTATTTAAAAGGTTGCTTACTGTAGAAAAGAAGCCATGTTGCATAACGAGACCTCAGTGGGGTCTTCTATGCACTCAAACGGCATAAGTATTTCCTTTAAAATCAATCGGTTAAATTTTCTTACTGTTAAAAAGAAGCCACTTGAATATCTTGCTCATGAGACCTTATATTGTCATTTTAACTATTTTTTATTATAACTATATTTCTATACTGCACTTTATGAGTGACTCAGATATTGGTATTTATTGAATGGGGGGTAGCTGACAGACTAGTATATAAGGGCTGCCAGTTTTTTAATTAAGAGTACCGTTATGGGTGCGCTGTAGGCTAATAGCTTGCTGTCTTTTTGTAAGGTTTTTTGCCTCTGCTTCCAATATAGATGTGGGTTGCATTTCGGCAAGGGGCGTTAGCTCGTCTCGTTCTAATTGTTTGTCTGCAATGAGTGATAAGTACCTCGAACAGCAAACCCTTAAAAAAGAGGTAAAGTTAGCGATATCGTGTTCGGCATCGATAGCCTCAAGGTAAAGTTTTGTTGTTAATTGAGCGACCGATAGATTATCTCTGAAAGAAATCTCTTCTAGTAGAAGCCAGAAAAACTTCTCTAGTCTTATTGAGGTAACAACGCCATCGACTCGCATTGATCGAGTCGATGATTTCCACAAGCTATCATCAGCTTCAATAAATAAGCCACACATATTTTATACCAATAATAAATTAAATTGCTTTAAAAATTCTGGATGGGCAGGCCATGCAGGTGCTGTCACCAAATTTCCATCTGTTATTGCATCGTGCATTTCGAGGTTAACATATGTTGCGCCAGCTTGTTTTACCTCGGGTTCGCAGGCAGGATAGGCGGAGACTTTTCTTTCGCTAATAACATCGGCGGCGGTTAATAATTGTGGCCCGTGGCAAATAGAGGCTACCGGTTTTTTTGCATCAAAAAACTCCCGAATAATTTCAATAACCCGAGCATTTAACCGAAGGTACTCCGGTGAGCGGCCTCCAGGTAAGTAGAGTGCATCGTAGTCGCTTGACTGTATGTCGGCAAAGGTCGCGTTTAATGTAAAATTATGGCCGCGTTTTTCAGTATAGGTTTGATCGCCCTCAAAGTCGTGGATAGCCGTTGCTATGTTTTCTCCTACGCGTTTATCTGGGCAGACGGCATCGACGGTGTGCCCCATTGCTATAAGCGCTTGGAATGGCACCATATTTTCATAGTCTTCAACAAAGTCACCTGTAATCATTAACACTTTACTCATTGTGCTGCTCCTATTCACTGAATGTGTAAAAGCAATGATTAGAGCATGTATAAAAGCGCATTGGGTAACAGCTCAATACTACATCAATAAATTCGTAAATATTGTATCGAGCATTTGTTTTTTTGAAGGGGGTAATATTAAAATCAATCTGTTAATACAGCCAGATGGCTTTTAATTCTCGGGTAAAGCGTGAGAGTTATGGTTGCGTTTTTTTAGCTCCTCTACAGAAGATATACTGGTTTCTAAGTCTTTAATAATGCCGTTATTGATACCATATATCCAACCGTGAACGGTGAGGTTCGCGCCGTTATTCCACGCTTTTTGGACAATGGATGAATTACAAACATTAGAGACTTGTTCGATAACGTTAAGCTCGCATAGCCGGTCCATTCTTTCTTTATCGTTTAAGCCTTTTAATTGGTCGGCATTAAAGCGGCCTACATCTTTTATATGACGTAGCCAGTTATCAATAAGGCCATGATCATCTCGCTCCATAGCGGCTTTTATACCACCGCAACCATAATGCCCACAAACAATAATATGTTTTACCTTAAGTATATCGACAGAATATTGGATGACGGATAGACAATTCAAATCGGTATGAACGACTACGTTGGCAATATTGCGGTGGACAAAGACTTCTCCTGGAGGGAGATTAACAATCTGGTTGGCCGGTACTCGGCTGTCAGAGCAACCAATCCAGAGGTATTCGGGCGCCTGTTGTTGGGAGAGTTGCGAAAAGAATTCAGGATCCTCCTGTTTTCGTTGATTTGCCCATTTGAGATTGCTGTCAAAGAGATGTTGTAGTTTTTTCAATTAGAGGCTCATATTTTATAATTGTTAGATATTTGTATATTTTGCCTATTAAATACAAAATTACAACTACTTGGTAATATGAGTTTATTGCTAACAACTTGATCGTTATAGTGTCTATTAGAGCATCGAGTAGTATTACAGCCATTATGTTGAGGATATAAACGCTACCCTATGAAGAATTTTTTGTTGTTTGTTAGTGTTGCTGCTATGAGTTTTACAATGGGATGGTTTGCCAATGTACTATGGAGCTCGCATTTGGCATATCCCGAAGCCTACGAGGCCGATGGTAGTGTTTATAATGATGGGGCAGAAAGTGCCAATCAAGATTCGCTCGTGGAGGAGTCTAGCATTGCGTCTTTCCCAAATGGAGTCCAATCACCTAACGAGACCTCTGTAGAAGTTTTAGCCAGTAATAAGCCAAAAACAACGGAGCAGCGGTTTATCGCTTTGTTAAAAGACGCCAGTTATGACGAAGCAATACTTTTGTACCAAGAATATGAACGTGTAAACAAGCCTAAAGTGCTTGCTGGGTTAAAGGATATATTTTTGGGCCACCTAAAAGGTTTGATAGGTAATAACGAGAGTAGTGCTTTTTCACAGGCGAGCGATAGTTTTTTATCGGCCTACTATAATGATATTGATGTCTTGTTGTTGCTTGCTAATTTTAATCAGCTCAATGGTTCTTATATTGAGGCTGTTAATGTTTATCAGTTAGTTAAAAGCTATGCCTATGATGATAATGATTTGCAAAAAATTAGCCGTG
Organism: uncultured Pseudomonadales bacterium; assembly: GCA_947488935.1. Lineage (GTDB taxonomy): Bacteria > Pseudomonadota > Gammaproteobacteria > Pseudomonadales > Cellvibrionaceae > CANLBN01. Next base: position 246,915 of record CANLBN010000001.1, on the reverse strand, counting down.
GTTTTGCTCAATTTGTGCAAGCCAGTGATAACTACTTTTCACAAAATGAAGATTGGATTTCTCTGAGTAACCTATATGCGCATATAGAGTTTTCTGGGCTATTAACGGCGCAATACGAATATCGCCATGCAGTGATATATCGTAATTTAGGTGATAAAGATGCGGCCATTGACCAATTAGAGCCTATAAAAAACGATAGTGTCGTGGGGAGTAAGGCGCGCCAATTACTAGCAGAGTTACTCGAAAAAGATAATTTTCCGACGAATAATAACCCTTGGCGAAATGCCAGCAAGGTTGCTTTAGCCCAAAGTGGTAATCAATATTTAGTGGGTTTAGGAGTGGGGCGCAGAGACAATGTAACTCTGCTCATTGATACAGGTGCATCGCTCACAACCTTATCCAAGAGTTCATTTGCCGCGTTGAGCTCAAGTGTTGATGTGAGAGAGATTGGTAGTCGACTTTTCCAAACCGCTAATGGGGTTACTAAGGGCACTGTCTATGAATTTTCAGAGCTTAAAATTGGGCCTTATGTGTTAAAAAATACCCCGGTTGCTGTGTTGGATTTTTCATTATCTTCCAATGTTGATGGTTTATTAGGGATGAATATTTTAGGGCAATTTCGCTTTCAAATAGATCAAGATAACATTCAATTACTGTTAAGTAGAAAATAGCTATCTCACTCTTTTAAAACACTATCGATTTCTTCGGGGCTTAAATGTTTGCTCTCTCCTTCATGTAGGTCGTGGTCGAGTTCGATAGGGCCAATCGATAATCGATGTAGGTTTAATACCTCTATCTGAAAATGGCCAAACATACGCTTTATTTGATGGTATTTTCCCTCTTTAAGTATCACCTCGGCGCTGTATTCGTCTTTGATAATTAATAGAGCGGGGCGTGTTGTAATATTTTCAAACGCAAAGTAAATGCCAGTATTAAAGCTGTCGATAACTTTTTGGCTAATGGGCTTGTCTACCGTTACATGATAACGTTTTTCTATATCAGACTCAGGGGATGATAGCTTTCGCGACCAACGACCATCATTGGTTAATAATATTAGCCCGGTAGAATTAAAGTCCAGCCTCCCTGCAATATGCAAGTCTTTAGATTCGCTGGCCGTTAATAAATCAATAACCGTTTTGTGCTTACTATCTTTAGTGGCGCTGACAATACCTTTAGGTTTGTAGAGTTTTATATAGCAGGGCCTATTGTTTTGTATGATTTTTTGATCTATTTGAATCTTTGTATATTTATGTACAGCTTGGTTCATGCTGTGCGCATTTGTGCCATCAATGATTATTCTTTTTTGAGCCAGTAATAAACGTACCTCTCTATTATTTAGGTGTTCTTTTTCTATTAAAAAGCGATCGAGTCGTGTGCGTATACTTGGCATGCTGGTTAATTTTCGTGGATAAAATTATATTCAACATCGGCAAAGGTGTTGGTTGGAAAAACATAAAAAAAGCGTAGGGGTTCTTTGCTGGTATTGGTTATTTGGTGAAGCGCATTATTGGGGATGTAAATGGTTGAGCCTGTTGAGACATCAAAGGTTTTGTCGTTAATACGCATTAGGCCTTCGCCTTCCAATATGTAATAAACTTCGGGTATTGCATGTTGGTGTAAGCGCAGTGATGATTCTTTTTCTGATAACTCCGCAACGCCGCAGCTTAAGCCATTGCTCGCCATCTTGTCGCCACTAATGAGTGTTTTCCATTTGATGTCGCCTCGAGATTTGTCGGGCCACTTTTCTTGTTCGCAGTTGTTTTCATTAATAACAAATGATGGTGTTTTTTTGTTACTGGCCATAATCAAATCTCATCTCTAGATTATTTTTATTTTAAGTAATCGTCAAATAAACTAAATTGCCAACGTCTTAACGCGATAACAGCGGTCGTTCCATATTTATTGTCTATTGGTACAGGTATATCTTCCTTAATCAACTCATTGAATTTATTGGCTACGATTTGCATTTTCTTTTGTAGCTCGCTGTTCGAAGCATCGGTTAATAAGCCATTTAATACAATCAGTTTTTCATTTTTTCTGTCAAAATGGCTCTGAAAAAACTCTCTCTCTAATTGTTGTTGGTAAAAGTTTTGTATAGGCCCATTCGGTATCCAGGAAAAATTGGGTGATATCAATAACTTGATGTGATTCTTGGGTAATAGCTCTATTATTTTTAAGCGATCAAGTTGCGCGAGCTTTTGAATGCAGCTCGCCTCGTTGATATTATATTTCTTGGTCAGATCTTTAAAATCAAGCCCGCTCATTACATTGACAGTAATCATCAGTAACAGAGGGTCGCTGATTATTTCATGCTCTTGCTCGGTGGTTAACTGTACTAGCTGCGGCTGCTCTTGGAGCATAAGGTTTACTAAATCGGATATTTGCAAACCGATTAACTGGCTGATGGCATCGAGCCTCTGTAGTGTGAAATTTTGTTCAGCAAATAAGCGCTTAACCGATGCTTCGCTCAACTCTAGTGCATCAGCGACATCGACGTATGTCTTGCCGTGAGCTTTGAGTTGCTTTTTTAGTGTTTTTACGAGAGTTTGAATTTGTGCCATGGTTATTCTCTGCTAACAATATGTGATGTTTGGCCGCTTAGGCTATTATGTGCTTAACTTAGTCGCCTGAGATAAGTGTCAATAATAAATAATCATAGGAGACGTTGACTAAGCCAGACGTTATCCTAGCTTCTCATTTAAAGTATCATATAATAATTCTTTTGGTGGCTTTCTGCTCTACTTATCTGTTTTAAGTTGTATATTTAGTATCTTTTAAGCAATCTACGCTTTTGTTATATAAAGGATTTTCTGTTATGCCAAGTTTGATTCGAACGCTGGGCGCCATCCCTTTTTTAGTGGCTGTCTTTCTCAATGCCTTTGTCGACTTAGGGCATAAAATCATTATTCAGAACACTATTTTTAAAGTTTACGATGGACCTGAGCAAGTCATTTTAACGGCGATCCTTAACGCACTTATCTTATTGCCTTTTATACTTCTTTTTAGCCCTGCAGGTTTTGTCAGCGATAAATACCCTAAAAACCAAACCATGAAGCTTTCTGCATGGGCCGCAGTTGGCCTAACACTGGGTATTACCGCCTGTTATGCCCTCGGTTGGTTTTGGCCTGCATTTGCTATGACATTTTTGTTGGCGGTTCAATCCGCATTTTATTCTCCTGCTAAATATGGCTACATCAAGGGCCTGTTTGGTAAGCAGCGTCTCGCACAGGCAAATGGTTTAGTTCAGTCTGTGTCAATTGTCGCCATTTTGGCGGGCACTGTTGTATTTTCTGTTGCTTTTGAGTCTTTATATACCACGGGTATGACGAGTAAAAGCGATATATTGCTCAATTTGGTTCCCGTTGGTTTTCTCTTAGTTATCAACAGCGTTATCGAACTTATTATGATGTATCGCCTGCCCCAGCAGGAGCAAACCGACCATAGTCAGTCGTTCTCAACACGGGATTACCTTAAAGGCAAAACTGCTATCAAAAACTTGAAGCCGCTCTTACACAGGCATGCGATTCGAGAGGCGATGATCGGTCTGGCCGTTTTTTGGTCCGTAGGGCAGGTGATGTTGGCGGCATTTCCTGCATTCGCCAAAATGACGCTAGGAGAGACAAATACAGTTGTCATCCAAGCTATTCTAGGGGCGAGTGGTGTGGGTATTGCGCTGGGTGCAGCGCTGGCTGGGCGCTTGTCTCGAAATTATATCGAAACTGGCTTGATACCTGTTGGCGCATTAGGTTTTGCCCTGGGGCTTTGTATCTTACCCACTCTCGATAGCGTCTTAGGTATGAGCCTTACTTTTTTATTTATTGGTATAGCCGGAGGCTTCTTTATTGTCCCGCTTAATTCACTGATTCAATTTTATGCCAAAGAAAATGAGATAGGTCGATTACTGGCAGCAAGTAACTTGGTGCAGAATTTCTCGATGCTATTCTTTTTGGTGCTAACGGCTAGTTTTTCTCTACTCGCAATTAGCCCTAAGACCCTATTGATATTAATTGCTATTGTGGCTGTTATTGGTGGTTTTTACACAGTCTATAAACTGCCGCAAAGTATTGTGCGCCTACTTTTTGCCTATATCGTGACTCATCGCTATCGGGTCAATGTCGATGGTATGAAAAATATCCCAGAGAAAAAGGGCGTCTTGCTTTTAGGGAATCATATTAGCTGGATTGATTGGGCTATTGTACAAATTGCCTGCCCACGCCCTGTTCGTTTTGTGATGCATAAAAGTATTTATAATCGCTGGTACTTACAATGGTTTTTTAAATTGTTCGGCTGTATTCCCATTGAGTCGGGGGAAAGTAGCCAAAAGACATTGGAATATATTGCAGAGCTATTGAGTGGTGGTGAAGTGGTTTGTTTATTTCCTGAGGGGATGATAAGCCGTAGCGGTCAGCTTGCCGAATTTCGCCGTGGCTATGAGCGCGCAGCCGAGGTGGCAAGCGATGATGTGGTTATATTGCCCTTTTATCTGCGTGGTTTATGGGGAAGTCAATTCTCAATGTCCTCTGAGAATTTTAAACGTCTAAGAAGCGGTGGTTTTAGACGAGATCTTATTGTTGCATTTGGCCAACCCTTATCAAAAAGCGTCGATGTGAGCGAGTTGAAACGAAGAGTGTTTGATTTGTCGATTAGCTCTTGGCAAGCTTACGCAAAAGGCTTGCCGACATTGCCTAATGCGTGGATAGATACTGTTAAACGCCAAGGTGATACCTTGTCTATTGCGGACAGCCTTAATCCAAATTTATCGACGCACAAAGCATTAGTAGGTGCTATTGCTTTTTCAAAAGAAATTAAAAAAATAAGTAAAGAAACAAATATAGGCTTGCTCCTACCTACGAGTTCGGGTGGTGTAGTGGCTAATATGGCTGTTTTATTGAGTGGAAAAACCGTTGTCAATTTAAACTATACAGCGAGTAGCGATGCGCTTTTATCTTCAATAGAAAAGTCTGACATTAAAACAATTTATACCTCTAAACTTTTCTTGTCTAAATTAGCAAAGCGAGGCTTAAATATAGAGGAATTAATAGCGCCTTATAAGGTTGTTTATTTAGAAGAGTTAAAAAATAAAATACCTAAGTGGAAGATGCTGTCGATTCTTTTGTCGGTCAAATTATTGCCCGCTAAGATACTAAAAATTCTTTTTTCTGCTTCATCTAATCCTAATAGCACAGCGGCCTTGTTATTCTCTAGTGGGAGCGAAGGTAGCCCCAAGGGTATTCAACTGAGTCATACAAATATTATGGCTAACCTGAAACAAATTTCGGAGGTGCTCAATATTCGTGAAGACGATACAGTAATGGCATCGCTACCATTGTTTCATGCCTTTGGCTTAACTGTGACACAGTTTATGCCTTTGATAGAAGGTATGCCGCTTGTTTGTCATGCAGACCCTACTGATGCTGTTGGTACTGCAAAAGCGGTGGCTAAATATAGGGCAACGATTATGTGCGGCACGTCGACGTTTTTACGCCTGTACTGTAAAAATAATAAAGTACACCCACTTATGTTTGATAGTTTACGCCTTGTTGTTTCGGGTGCTGAAAGACTAAACCCCGCTGTTCGCCAAAGCTTTAAAGAAAAATTTAATAAAGAAATTTACGAAGGTTATGGAGCAACAGAAACTACGCCTGTGGCGAGTGTGAATATTCCTACTGTGTTATCGACCGAGGACTGGAAAATACAAGTTGGCGATAAGGCGGGTACCGTGGGCATGCCTTTGCCGGGTAGTAGCTTTAAGATTGTAGACCCTGAGACATTAGAAGAACTATCGACAGGTGATGCAGGTATGATTTTAATTGGCGGTGCTCAGGTCATGCAAGGCTATTTAAATGACGAGGAGAAAACCCAACAAGTTATTCTTGAGATAGAGGGTATTCGCTGGTATGTGACGGGTGATAAGGGTTATTTGGATAAAGATGGCTTTTTAACCATTGTTGATCGCTACTCACGCTTTGCAAAAATAGGTGGCGAAATGATTAGCCTCGGGGAAGTTGAGCAAAAAGTACAATCAAGCCTAGCTATTTATCATGCGCCAGTTTTACAGAGCGCCGACTCCACTAATGATAGTGAAGGTGCTGCTCTAGAAGGTAACTTAGAAGATAAGGATGAGCTAAAGGATATCGAAGTGATCGCCATTAATTTACCCGATGATAAAAAAGGCGAAAAAATAATTTTACTGAGTGAAGTTGCGTTAGCTATAAGCGATGTAAAAAAAGCCATGCTAGCTAATGCTTGTAATCCATTGCTGATTCCCAGCGAGGTGTTGGCGGTAGAGACTTTGCCCAAGCTAGGCTCAGGCAAAGTTGATTTTTCTCAGGCAAAAAAATTAGCACAGTCGCTATAGATTTTACTCTTTATTATTAAAGGGATATAAGAGCTGCCCCAAAAAAGTTCTTGGTAATCGTTTGGTTGTTCCGTACTCTGCTGGCCAATGTTGCATTGGCATATGGTAGGTACCAAATAATTTATCGAACAGAGGGAGGTGTACGGCGTAATTCGTGTCGATAGCGGGATTGTCAGAGCTGTGATGCCAATGATGATACTGCGGTGTGACTAACAGGTATTTGAGTGGACCCCAGGGGATGCTGATATTGGAGTGCACGATCACGGCTTGTAAGGCTGCAAAGGTGACATAGATATCGAGTGCTGCTTTATCTGGGCCAAGTAGGTAAAGTGGTACCATCGCAACAGAGCGATCTACAATTGTTTGCACAATATGATTGCGTGAGCCTGCTAGCCAATCCATGTATTCAACAGAGTGGTGTACTGCATGAAAGCGCCATAGGCGAGGTGTTTCATGAAATAGGCGGTGTGACCAATAAAGTACAAAGTCGGCACAAATAATAATAATGAGAACTTGTAACCAAATTGGTAAGCTTTGCAGCGCTTCTTGTAGTTGTGAGTTTGCCGCCCAGTTAAACACTGTGATAACAAAATAATTACCGATCAATAATAAGATCGCAACCAGCAAATGATTAAAGCAAAAGTACCAGAGATCTAATTGCCATTCGGGGCGCAAGATCGCTTGCTCTTTATATTTTGGGAAGATTTTTTCTAAAAAGGTAAAAATAACAACCGAGGCAATTAAAGCCAGTATTAACCAGTCAAGCCCAAGGGAGAGAGGGCTAGGCTCAACTGCGCCGACGGGAACATTGTAGCCGCCTAATATTAATGAAATTGAAGAAAAAACAAAGCCAATCGCTCCAAGCTTTCTTCGCTTACCGAGCAAAAATGTGATTAAGCTAAAGCTTAATGATGTCCATATGCCAGCCATGAGAATAATTTGTAGTGTTTCAGCATTGTAGGCCTGACGTAAATCTGTTGTGGTGAGATAAGTAGGAAATAAATAGCAAAGAACAGCAAAAAAGCTTAACAAGCCGAGACTGCAAGAGATATAACCGCTGATGTTGCCATCGCCGATACGGAAAGCTCTATCGGACATATCTATTGTCTTGCGTGATTTATATATATGTTCTTGTGCTTTAGGTGTGGATTGATCTTGCATGACTCTCCCTATATAACCCTAGTTACAGGTTTGCTCTTATATTTTTATCTAAATAGTAGACCGATTGTTGGTGTTAATACAAGGCCTCTATTTAATCACAAGGGCTTAGGGTATTGATGCTATGCCTTATAAAGAGTCATTAAACAGTTGTATAATGACTCTTTATATTACTCAATGAGAAAGTCTATGGCACTCGCTAAACGAATTATTCCCTGCCTTGATGTTGATTGTGGCCGTGTTGTTAAGGGTGTTCAGTTTGTCGATATCCGTGATGCAGGTGACCCTGTAGAGGTTGCTAAACGCTACAACGAGCAAGGTGCGGATGAGATTACTTTTTTAGATATTACTGCAACTCATGAGGGGCGTGAGACCACAGTGCATACCGTGGAGGCCATTGCCTCTGAGGTGTTTATCCCATTAACTGTTGGGGGCGGGATCCGTACGCTTGAAGATATAAGAACAATGCTCAATGCGGGTGCCGACAAAGTAGGTATTAATTCTGCCGCTGTTTTTAACCCCGAGTTTGTCAGAGAGGCATCGGAGCGTTTTGGTGCACAGTGCATCGTGGTAGCCATTGATGCAAAAAAAGTGAGTGGCGAAGATGAGCCCAAGCGCTGGGAGATCTTTACTCACGGTGGCCGGAAGTCCACAGGTATCGATGCGATTGAGTGGGCGATTAAAATGGCAGACTATGGAGCAGGTGAGATACTACTGACCAGTATGGATAAAGACGGCACTAAAGATGGCTTCGATCTAGAGTTAACACGCTCTATCAGTGATGCGATTACTATACCGGTTATTGCATCGGGTGGTGTTGGTAACTTACAGCATCTGGCCGATGGGGTAACTATGGGTAAAGCAGATGCTGTATTGGCGGCGAGTATTTTTCATTTTGCTGAATATTCTGTTCCAGAGGCAAAGGAATTTATGGCCGAGCAAGGGATTGAAGTTAGGTTAGATTGATAGTGGATATATGCTTTAGATCACTAAAGGATTAAAGCATATATTACAGGCAGCAGAAAACCCTAGGCAATATATGCTTAGGGTTATAAATTTTTAGGTGTCGCTCTTTAAGCTGCTTTAGTCGCGTATTCGCTAATTCTTTCGACTACTTTTTCTTCAGCAGTATTCAAGAAATCTAAAAAGCTATTAATGCCATCATTAGCATCACTTTTACTGTCATATGGACCTATATCCATACCTTCACGTGTTCTGAAGTACCAGTAATTATGCTGAGTGAATAGCCTATCCGAGCGATTAACTGATGTTCCATCTTCGCCTTTACGGGTTGTACTTAAACCACTCATATATACACCTCCGAAGTGTTTTTTGGGGTTCCATTTGGCAATAATACCTGATTGCCATAACTAGTCACCGTATAGCGGTGATTAGTATTTCCTATACTTGAATAGTACGATTAATATTTATACTAGTCCAACTGCGTGTCCAGTCTAGCATAAAGTTTCATAAAGATGATAGGTGGTAGTCAAAAGCTGATGAATGGCAAGTCTATTTACTGATTAATGGTGAAAAATGAATATTCCATCACATTTTTGCTTGCTGCTGTTTATTGGGGGAGTGATAGTTAACAACATCGGAAGCCGTTTTTAAGGTAATTCCGTGTTCTTTTAAGCGACTTATATTTTTTTCTAGGTATTCAATTGTCTCTGGGTATGGATGTGCAATAGCAATTGCATAACCTTTTCGTTTGGCGATACTAATAAGACGTTCGAACTGTTCGTCCATAAAAGCGGTATCTCTTTGATGGTCAAGGAAAACATCGCGTTTTAGGGAAGCTACATTAAATTGTTGAGCTGTTTGCCAAGCAACACTATGGGATGTGGTGCGGCTATCGACAAAATAAAGCCCACGATCTTTGAGTGCCTTCATGGTCCATTCCATAGGTCGTCTTTTTTGCGTTAATAAGCTACCCATATGATTATTAACGCCACTGATATGAGGTACAGAGGCGAGCGCATCCGATAGCGCATTATTAAAGTCTGCCTCGCTCATTGTGTCTGTTAGCCCTGACTCCCCGATAGGGTAGTTATGAATATTGCTCATTGGTGCATGTAAAATTAACTCTTTTTGTTTTTTGTGGGCTGCAATGGCTAAGTATTTAGCGTTAGGGCTGTGCGGTATAACTGCAAATGTCAGTTGCCCAGGTAGATTGATCGCCGCGAGTCCCTGTTTTTTATTGTATCCAAGGTCATCGATAATAATAGCGACATCTATAGTATGCGCTTGTGGTTTTATGGGTTTAGGTACAGGTTTGGGCTTGGCTTTTGGAGTGTGTGTGATGATCTCCTCGAAAGCCTCCTTCTTTTGGGTGGGCGTCTCTTTAAGGCTGGATAGGTAGTCTATATCCAATAATATAATTTGCGGGTTAGTTGTTGTCGTTACGGCTACTGGATCTATCGCAGTTTTATCGGCAGAAATGGCGCAGAGGCTATAGGTCAGTATCACAATAGGTAGCCAAAGCCATGGGATAACTCCTATAGCAGTAGGGCGACAATGTAGATTTTGCTTATATTTTTTTGCCATATTTTTAGGGCTTATTGGGCTTTTATAGTATTTTTGGCGCTATTAAAAATGGCTAGGCCCTTAAGCATGTTAATGGCTTCATATAATTGATTGTCAGCGGTACTGCTACCGTTATCTGATGACTCTTGCTTGGTTTGCTTTTTGGAGCCATTACTAAGATGCCCAGCAAGGTCAGCTTCTTTTACACGATTTCCTTCGCCCAATTCAGTGATTGTTGCTCGTTTAATAACGACATCGGGCTCGATACCTTGTGCCTGAATAGAGCGCCCATTTGGGGTAAAGTACCTAGCGGTGGTTAATTTAATGCCTTTATCTTTATCAACGGGAAAAATAGTTTGTACTGAGCCTTTACCAAAGCTGCGGGTCCCCATAATAATAGCGCGGCTATGGTCTTGTAGTGCACCGGCGACAATCTCGGCGGCAGAGGCGGAGCCTCCGTTAATCAATACAACAAAGGGTAGGCCTCCACTGGTATCACCTGTTGTTGCAGCAAATAGTTGATCATTATTTGCGAGTCTACCTTTAGTGCTAACGATAGTGCCGTTGTTAATGAGTGCATCGACAACCTGTACCGATGCCTGTAATACTCCGCCTGGGTTATTACGTAGATCAAGTACAAACCCTTTTAGTAGTTTGTTCTCTTTTTTAAGCTTGTTGATATGGTTAATAAAGTCACTGCCGGTATTTGCTTGGAACTGCGAGATTCTAATATAACCGAACTTGTCCTCAATGATACGTGAACGAACACTTCTTGTTTTGATTTGATCCCTAATGACTTTGATATCAAAGGGTTTGTCTGTGCCTTTACGTACGATGGTGAAAGTAATGGGTGTGCCCTTAGGGCCTCGCATTAATTTAGCTGCCTGAGAGGTACTGAACCCCTGAATGGATTTTCCATCTAGCTTGATAATTAAGTCGCCTGCTTTAATACCTGCTTTTTGGGCGGGGGTATCATCAATAGGTGTAATGACTTTGATATAGCCATTTTCGGTGCCAATCTCTATGCCAACACCACTAAAGTGGCCTTGAGTTGATTCTTGTAAAGAGTTGAAGTGCGAGTTATCTAAGTAGCTGGAGTGGGGGTCAAGTTCTTGGAGCATGCCTTTAATGGCATTTTCTAATAGTTGTTGGTCGCTGACGGGCTCTACATAAGATCGTCTAATTTGATCAAAAATCAATGTAAATAGCTGTAAGTCTTTAAGGGGTAGCGGAGCTTTGTTGTTGCTTTTAGCCGTTAGATCAATATTTGAGTCTATGCCAACCTCTTTTTTATCTTGAGCAAAAGCTGCCGGCGTTAATAGTATGTTCAGGCTGGTTAGTAATATAGCCAGTGTAGCGATATGCGATGGTTTTAGAGTCAGTTGCATATTGAAGCGCATAATTATCCTATTAAGGTATCGTTACTTGTATGTTTAGATGGCTATTATTTTTTGGCGCTAAGCCATGGCTTTGGGTTTTGTGGTTTACCATTGTGTCGAATTTCGAAATATAAACCTGCTTGAGTTTGACCGCCAGAGTTGCCTAATGTTGCAATGACATCGTTACTGCGTACCCAATCTCCTGTCTCTTTTAGTAAGGTTTGATTGTGCGCGTATAAGCTCATATAGCCATCGCCATGATCAATGATAAGCAGTAAACCATGCCCTCGTAAATAGTCAGAGAATATCACACGACCATGATGTACTGATACTACATTGTCGCCACTTTTACCCGAGATAAATAAACCTTGCCAGCGCAGTCGGCCATTGAGTCTAGGTTGGCCATAAAATTGCAAAATACGTCCGTTACTGGGGTAGGGTAGTTTGCCTTTAACTGTGCGAAAGGGCTTACTATCACTCGGCAACTTTAAGTTGCTAAGTGCTTGCGTTGCCTCATCTAATAGGCGTTCTAGGCGGTTTCTGTCTTTTTGTAGCTGTGATAAATCCCCTCCCTTTTGGCTTATTTCCTTTGTGAGAGCGGCGAGCGTTTGTAAACGTTTAGCTTGTGAGCCCTTCAATTGTTCAAAGCGTTGACGGAGTTTTTGCTGGTTGGCCTCAAGCCGTTGTGTACTGGCAAGGATATCAGCTTCACTTTTGTTGATTTCTTCAATGGTAGAAATGAAGCGATCGATTTTTACTTTGTGGGCGCTAATAACGTAATCGTGGTAGCGCAGCATACGGGTTACCTTTGCTGGCTCTTCTTGATTTAGGATAAGTTTGATTTGGTTTTCTTGGCCCAGCAAATAGGCTTCGCGAATAATTTGATTGATCTGCTGTTGTTGATTTTTTCTCGAGATTTCCAGCTCAGCCCTATTGGCCTGATGCTGGCTTAACTGCTTTTTTTCGCGAGACAATGCCTCCTTAATCTCATCTATTCGTTTTGTGAATTGACTAATTTCTTGTTCCGAGGACTGTAGTGATTGCTGCAGCTTATCTTTAGATGTCTTTGTGCTGGCGAGTTGTTTTTTGAGTTTATCTATTGTGCTTGATAGCTCTTTCAACTGCTTTTCGTAATCGCCCTCGGTTTGGCTTTGAGCAAAGCTGGGCAATGCTATTGCCGTTAGCGAGAGGAATAAGGCTATAAATAGGTAGCGTTGAGAGTGTTTAAGCATATGTGTCCGAGCCTTAAAACCTGATTGATGGTGGTGTGGGTACTTGGTGTACGGGTGCCGTGAATAACGCTCGTCAGTCATTACCCAAAAATAAGTGTACATTGTTGTTTTCCCTATGACTAGGTTGCCTTTTATTCGTGTATAATGCGGCCGCTATGTGGGCGAGACCTACGTATTATTTGAGGTGTTATTTGTGGAAGATATATTCATTTTTATACAAGAGCAGATATTTTTAGTTGGCGCTCTCGTATTATTGATCATTGCATTTTATAGAAAAGAAAGCGCCTCGGCGGGTACTAAGCTCTCAACTAGCCAGGTCATACAAGCTATGAATGCAGATACTGCTATTGTGTTAGATGTGCGCGATTCTAAGGATTTTGATCAAGGTCATGTGACTAATGCGATTAATATTCCTCACGCTAAGGTTGCTGATAGCTTAAAGCAGCTAGAGAAGTATCGCGATAAACAGATTATAGTCACCGATAATATTGGCCAGCATGCCAGTACAGTATCTCGTTTGTTGGCTGGTGCAGACTTTAATATTGCATTGATGCGTGGTGGTATGGCCGAGTGGAAAAATGACGGTTTACCGGTAGTTAAGTAATTTATGAGTAAAGTTATCATTTATACCACTCGATTTTGTCCTTATTGTTTAAGGGCAAAGCATTTGCTTGAGCAAAAAGGTGCAAAATACAAAGAATTTAGGGTTGATAATGACCCTAAATTACGCCAAATAATGGCTAAAAAGAGCAATCGTCGAACTGTGCCACAGATATGGATTAACGATAAACATATTGGTGGTTGCGATGAATTATACGCACTTGAGAGATCTGACAAGTTAGATAAGTTATTAAACATATAGGAAAATTAGGAATAATTATGGCCGAGAACGACACTAATACCGATCAAGCCGCTGCTGCTGAAGGCGCCAATGATCAACAATTTTTTATCCAAAAGCTTTATTTGAAGGATCTATCCTTTGAGGCGCCGATGGGAGCAAAAGTTTTTATCGAGCAAATTCAGCCTAAGATCGACCAAGAGCTCGCTACCGAAACTAAAAAAGTCGGTGACAATTTATACGAGGTAGTACTCAAGCTAACGTTAACGGCCAAAGCTGAGGAAGAAACCGCATTTTTGATCGAAATACAGCAAGCGGGCTTATTTCAAATATCAGGTGTTGAAAAAGGCCATTTGTCTCGTGTAATGAATACTGTGTGCCCGCATATCCTGTTGCCTTACGCGCGTGAAGCTATTGATAGCACTTTAGGAAAAGGTGGTTTCCCAGCCCTTATGCTCCCGCCTATCAATTTTGAAGCTTTATTTGCACAAGCAATGAGCGAAAAGAAAAAAGCAGCACATTAATTATGATGGGCTGAGTTTTCTTGGCCCTGTTTCCCCTTCTCTCTAGATACTGCCTTGCCTGGCTTTTTAAGTGTTTTTGGCGCTCATCTCTGTACTAAGTATCCATCACTCTAAAAATCGTTGAAAAATTGTTTTGTTACCTAGTGGGGGGGAGTCTGTTGCAACGAGATTAACCTTTAAAATAAGTGTTTTTATGCAAGATAGTCTACACTTTTATTGCATGGACCATTTCATTGCAATGGATTTTACTAATTTATGTTATATAGGTGTTGATATAACTCGTGAGAATTAAATTCAATAAGGCGTTTGATCCCTCTGTCGTACTTTCTGCTGGTAAGGTGGCGCTTGTTGTGGGGCCTATTATTACTCTGGTAAACCAGTGGGATTACCTGTTAGCAGGCCAGTTAAATATCCTAAAGGCTATTTTAAGCTTTTTTATTCCCTATACGGTTTCTACAGTTTCTTTTTTGTTGGCTTATTCAAAAGTTGATGAATCGCCCGAAGAGGCAGCAATAGAAACTCAGCATAACGAAGCTGATATAACGCAATTGATCAAACGATTGGATGCGCTTGTTGTGATACTTGAACAACAGCATAACCAGAGTCACCTTGTGGCATTGAGCTATAAGAGCGGTGTCTCATCAATGGATAAACCATTAGACCTTTTAGCGGAGCTAAAACATTTACAAATGGCGTTTAAGCAATCCATATAATGTTTGCCGCTAGCCAGACAATTTTTATTTTTGCGCTACACTTTTAAATATATATTTACTTTTTACGTCAATATCAATGGTTTGATTATTTATGGAAGGTTTTCTTACTAGTGTGCTGCAGCGCTCAACAATTATCATTGCGTGTAAAGTTGCACTGTTTTCTGCAGTGCCATTGCTGTTGGTTACACAATGGCCAGGTATATTATCTGGCGATATCAATTGGTTGGTAGCGGTGTCGACCAGTGTGTTGGTTTTATTGATTGCTGCTATACAGCATGCTTTTAGCGTGGCTGCTAGTGAGGCCGATAAGGTTAATGCCTCAAATGATGATATGAGCTTGGTCGTCGATCAAGTGTCCGCTCAAATTACTTTATTAAAGGCTCTGGGTGAGAAGGTATTTCAGAATGCTTCTAATGTTAATCAGCGCTCTAAAGACCGTAGTGCCTACGCCGACCAGGTACTTAGGCAGACAGAGGATAACGCATTAGCAAGTCAAAATATTAGCAAGCAAATAGAAGGTTCTCCAAAACAGTTGGATATCATTAGTACGACCTTTAAAGAGGCTACAGACTATATTCATACTCAAATAGAAGATATAGAGGAAAATATTCGCTCTACTGATAATGTCTTGGTGATTTTCGATAAATTCAGCAAGGAATTTGAAAAAATCTCACTAATGACAGCCAGTATCCATTCCATTTCGGATCAGACCAATTTATTGGCGCTTAATGCGGCAATCGAAGCTGCAAGAGCCGGCGAGCAAGGGCGTGGTTTTGCCGTTGTGGCCGATGAGGTTAAAAATCTAGCAAAACAATCTGGTGATAGTGCTGGGCAAATCACTACTATGATGAAAGAGCTGTCTAGCTCTATGGATCAGTTAGTGGCACAGATACAGGCATTGAGTAAATCAGTGCATCATGAAAATGATGTGAGTGATCAGTCTAGTGAGAACGAGATAGATAAAAAGGCTGATCAAGTTCATGAAACCATTGAGAGTACTAAGTTAACATCTATTACTATCGCTAAAGAAGCTCAGCAACAGGCTGCAAGTATGCAAGATATCTTGGGCCATGTTTCAAAAATGGCAGACTCTACCAGAGAAACGATTAAAGGCTCTGCTGCTAATATAGAGCTTGGTAAAGAAATGGTCGAAACGGCTGAGGATGCATTGCAAAAGCTAGTAAAACTACAAACCAGCTAGCCATTACCTTTTTTTCTCTTCTATATAGGTATATAAGGTGCTGGAACAAGCCTAAGTGGGTTTTGGTTGGCGGGAATGGCCTGTGCTTGAGATAAAGATCGAAGCCAGTGGTGGCTTGTGTTTCTCTCACGCCAATGACTTATGTCTATGCATGCAATAAAAATCCGATTATTAAACCTGCAAAAAATTATTTACGACTTACCTATAGACTCTCTCTATAAATACTCCTAGCAATTCCCCAACATCCATAATAAAGTTCAACGTGCATTGCGTTATTAATTTCTCCTAAGGAAGCATTATGATAGTGACAAATATAGAGGTCGTGCCCGGCCGTAGAGTAGCTAAACATTTAGGGATGGTGCAGGGTAATACTGTGCGCTCCAAGCATGTTGGCAGAGATTTGATGGCAGGTTTTAAAAATATTTTTGGTGGAGAATTGGTAGGTTATACCGAGCTTCTCACTGAGTCGCGAGAAGAAGCTGTTGACAGAATGAAACAACAAGCAGAGGCAATTGGCGCTAATGCTATTTTAAATGTGCGTTTCTCCACAAGTTCAGTTGCGGCAGGTGCTGCTGAATTATTTGCCTATGGAACAGCCGTTATTTTGGAATAGCCTAAACTTTGCTTTATAGGAAATATCATTATGTACGATTTAATTATTCTTTTTGTTTTGTTGTTTCTGGGTTATGTTTTTGGACAAATGGCAGAGAAAAGACACTTTCGCTCCATTATCAAACGAGAAGATGAATACCAAAGCATACTAACCTTTGCAAAGCGTTTCCCTCTTAATAACGATGGCGATCAGCGAGCAGAATTAGTAGGTGGTAATGTGGTTATCTCCGTTGACTACTTTAAACGTTTTGTTGCCACCTTGCGCAATCTAATTGGTGGGCGCATAACCACTTATGAATCCTTACTTGAACGAGCGAGGCGCGAAGCGTTATTGCGCATGAAAGCTGAGGCCCATAAAAAAGGCTTAAATACCATTGTTAATGTCAAGCTAGAGACTGCATCTATTACCAAAGGTAATAAAAATCAAGTGGGTGCTGTTGAGGTCTATGCTTATGGCACTGGCTTATTATCAAATCACTCTTAGTCAATAGGCGATTTAAACGATGAAAAGCCTTAGGTAAAGCGCATGGAATTTAAAAACTCAAAAATACCTGAGGGAATAAATGTCAGCAATGAGCACCCACTAAAAAACTTTGTTTATTTATTGTTGGGTGTTACGGGTGTCATTATTATCGTATTGCTTGTGCTATTTTACGCTATTGGTTTTGTCGCTAAATGGGTGCCATTTGAGACTGAGGTTAAGTGGGCTGAGAGTATCAGTGTATCTTTTGAGCGTAGTAGCGATAGCACTCAAAACGGGTTGTTTGACGCATTAGGCTTGCCAAATACCGATAACAACTCCGATGAGCATGATGAACAATATACATTGAGAGTCGAAAAAATAACGGTATACCTACAAGATCTCGCTGATAAATTAGCGGTAGCTCAAGGGCTGCCAGAGCCAATCAAAATTACCGTCCACTATATTGACCAGCCAGTTGTGAATGCCTTTGCCACTATAGGTGGCCATGTGTTTATTTATCAGGGCTTAATCGATGCCGTCGACAGTGAAAATGGCTTGGCAATGGTGATGGCCCATGAGATCGCTCATGTTAAACATAGACATCCTATCGTGGCCTTGAGTCGAGGGCTTGGGCTTGGAGTTATCTTATCTTTAGTAACTGGTATTGGCGGTGATAGCCTTTCGAGTAATCTTGCCGGCCATGTTAATCTCTTAACTTCGCTCGCATTTAGTCGAGGGCAAGAGACCGAGTCGGATATTGAGGCCTATAATACCTTGCTCGAATATTACGGCCATGGTTTAGGTTCTACAGAGCTGTTTTCTGAACTCATAAAGACCTCTCAAGAGTCAAGCTTGCCTGAGTTATTGAACTCCCACCCGCTGTCACAAAAGAGGATTGAGCGTTTGGAAAAAATGGGGGAATCTACTGTGATTGATTGCTCGTCTGCTACTTTTAACTGCACCTTAACGCTGTTGCCTGAGTTTGCTCAATCGCTTAAAGAATGAATGAGTGGATTCTATCTTTGTCGAACTATCGCGTTATTTAAACGTCTATACACGTATCGTAAAATTTTAGAGGATGTTTTTTGTGTTGAGGTTGTTAGGTGTTTTACTGGCTATATCTTTGACGGGCTGCCTTGCTCCGAAGGAATTAGAAGAAGAATGGAAGTTCTTTGAAACAGTTGTTGTTGATAATGTTGAAGTATCTCGCCAGTACTTTGAAGTAGATGGCGATCGTTTGTTTTATGCGGCAGCAGGCGACAAGACAAAACCAGCACTCATTATTATTCATGGTACCCCCGGTAATTGGCATCAATATGCGCGTTATATGTTAAACAAGCAACTGCGTGAGCGCTTTTATGTCATTGTTGTTGATCGACCAGGTTGGGGGAGTTCGGTTGCAGGTGATACACGTGAGATTATCAGTTATGAGCGACATGCAAAAATATTTGCGGCGTTTTCTCTAGAGCTTAAAAAGCATAATAATCAGCAGCCTGTTGTATTGTTGGGCCACTCGTTGGGGTCTTCTATTGCACCGCGTGTGGCGATGGATTACCCGGGGTCGGTCGATGGTTTGTTACTCTTGGCAGGCACCCTTAGTCCAAAATTATCGGGTCTTCGTTGGTATAATCAGGTTGCTCGTCTACCCGGTATAGGCTTTATTATTGGTGGCAAGTTGACCAAGTCAAACCTAGAAATTTTAGCGCTCCGCTCCGAAATGAAATTAATGGAATCGCGTTGGTCAACATTAGACCTCCCTATTATTGTTGTGCAGGGTTTGAAGGATGTAAACGTCTACCCTGCGAATGCCGACTTTGCTGAAGAAAACCTAGCACCTGAATCAACCGACGTTATCCGTTTAGAAAAAGAAGGTCATTTGTTTCCCTTAACTAAGCGCCAAGAAGTGGTTTCCTGGTCGTTATGCTTGTTGGATAGAATCGACGGTAAGGTATCTTCATGTCACCACGACAAGCCCGCCTCGACAGTTGCGCGTCAATAGGCCTCTATATTAAGGAGTGTGTATTATTGAGTGAGCATGAAAAGCTCAACTATGTTGAGTTTCCAGTAAAAGATATTCACGTTGCTAAAGACTTTTTCGCAAAGGTCTTTAGTTGGCGCTTTGAAGATTTTGGTGATGCGTATACAGCTTTTTATGATGCGGGTATTGATGGCGGTTTCTTTAAGTCAGATCAAACTGTACAGGCATCATTGGGTAGCGTTTTACTCGTCTTTTATAGCGATAATTTGGAGATGACCATGGAGAAAATTCTGGCTGCTAAGGGATCTATCTCTCAGGATATTTTCTCATTTCCAGGTGGCAGGCGTTTTCATTTTTTAGATCCAAATGGCAATGAATATGCCGTGTGGTCAAAAAGCTAGTATTGACTTGCCTGCTCTCGCTCACGAGCAAAGGCCTCAAACACTATATTTAAACAGTGTGTAGTCGACATCTCCCGCTGTTTTCTTTTTAAGGCTCTCCCATTCAGGGGGTATTTTATATACCTTGCCCCTTGGGCTCTCTATATAAACTAATGCATCTTTTGCTAATAGCTCGCTTTGAGTGAGTCGTTCAATGGTGTTGTCCCATAAATCATAGGCGAAGGGTGGGTCTATAAATACAATATCGATAGAGCGCTTGGTGAGAGTTTGGTTTAGCAACCAATCTTGTGCATCTCCTTGAACAATATCTGCGTTGGGGGCGTCTATTAGTTTACAGTTTTGTTCAAGCTGCTTGGCAACTACCGTGTTGTTTTCTATCAGTGTGGCGCTCAATGCTCCACGCGATAAGCACTCAAGCCCTAAGGCGCCGGAGCCTGCAAAAAGGTCTACACAGGTGCTGCCATTAAGGTTGGGGGCTAGCCAGTTAAATAATGTTTCGCGAATTCGATCGCTCGTTGGCCTTAAGCCTTCGGCATCAATAATGGGTAATTTGCGACCACGCCATTGCCCACCAATAATGCGTAATTGGCTGGCCTGTTTGCTGCGAGACTTAGCCGTGGTTTGGCTTCTGCGTTTACGAAGGTGCTTTGACAAAATAGTCCTTTAGCGATGCTTTGATTAAGACAATAAATTACAGTAGTGGTAGGATAGCGTTTTATATTAGCAGGATCGAGAATTCTCCCCGATTTTATTCATTTTGTGTATTACTCCTACGCTTTTATGTGTTTGATATGTCATCTTCTTGAATCCTTTGGCTAGGTTGCGGCCTAGATTAGCTGTTTTTGCCAAATGTAAGGCTGTTTTATGTTTTCTAAATTTTTTAAATCAGATAAAACTCAACTTCCTGAATCGGAGGTTGCTGAACCACCAAAGGATAAAAAGCCAGAAGAGAAACCCGAGAGTCTTTTTCAGCGTTTCAAGAGGGGCTTATCGCGCACTAGTAATCAATTAGCTGAGGGCATTGGTAGTCTCGTTCTTGGCAAAAAAGAAATCGATGATGAATTGCTAGAAGAGCTAGAGGCTCAATTGCTCACGGCTGATATAGGTATTGATGCTACGACTAAAATTATCGATAAGCTCACTGAAAGTGTGCAGCGCAAAGAGCTTGCAGATGGTGATGCTCTATATGCTGCTTTGCAAAAACAATTGCGAGAATTATTGGAGCCAGTCGAGCAGCCCTTGGTGGCAGAAGCCCAAACTCAACCCTTTGTTATTTTGGTTGTGGGCGTTAATGGTGTCGGTAAGACAACAACAATTGGCAAGTTGGCTAAGCGCTTTCAACAAGAGGGTAAGCAAGTAATGCTAGCGGCTGGCGATACCTTTCGCGCAGCGGCTGTTGAGCAGCTTCAAGTATGGGGCGAGCGCAATCAGGTGCCTGTTGTTGCCCAACATACAGGTGCAGATAGCGCCTCGGTGATCTTTGATGCTGTGCAGTCTGCCCAGTCAAAACAAGTCGATGTATTGATTGCAGATACAGCGGGGCGTTTGCATAATAAAGATCACCTAATGGATGAGTTATCCAAGGTGAAGCGAGTGATGGCAAAGCTAGATGTTGCCGCACCCCATGAGGTTTTGCTCGTGCTGGATGCCGGTACGGGTCAAAATGCATTGAATCAAGCGCAACAGTTTATTGATGCCGCAGGTGTCACAGGGATCGCCCTGACCAAATTAGATGGCACAGCTAAGGGTGGTGTTATTTTTGCGCTAAGCGAGCGTTTTGGATTGCCTGTTAGATTTATAGGTGTTGGTGAGGGCATTGATGACCTGCAGCCATTTTCGGCTTCAACTTTTGTTGATGCCTTGTTTAATGTAAATTCATAGTTTGACCGTAGCCTGCTTATTTTATGATTTGTTTCGATAACATTACTAAACGCTATGGGGAAGGGCACGACGCCTTAGGCAATGTTAACTTTGAGTTGGCGTCTGGCCAAATGGCTTTTTTGACGGGCCATTCAGGTGCGGGTAAAAGTACCTTGTTAAAACTTATTATGCTGATTGAGCGGCCCACACGTGGCAATGTGTTAATTGGCGGTAAAAATTTAGCCCAGGTTAGCGCTTCGCAAATTCCTTATTTACGCCGTCAGATCGGTGTTGTTTTTCAAAACCATCAATTGCTTTTTGATCGCTCTGTTTTCGATAATGTTGCGCTCCCTTTGCAAATATCCGGTATGCCGGCTAAAGATCAAGGTCGTCGTGTACGTGCAGCTCTTGATAAAGTGGGCCTTCTACATAAAGAAAAAAGTAATCCTCTAGCACTCTCCGGTGGTGAACAACAACGAGTGGGTATTGCGCGAGCAGTGGTTAATAAGCCTGCGATCTTATTAGCCGATGAGCCAACGGGAAATCTCGACCCCAAACTATCTGCAGAAATTATGCAGCTATTCCAGGACTTCAAAAGTGTGGGTGTCTCTGTGTTAATCGCGACCCATGATATCTCATTGATTAACTCAATGAATTGCCCGATTATGGAACTGTCAGATGGACGGCTTATACGTAACGACATAGAACATGTTGCGAGTGCTGCGATGGAGCCTCATTAATGGCTAAAAGAAATTCGGCCAAGGTGCAAGGAGCAAAGCTATCGTCAGCAAAGGTATCTGGTGGCAAAGTATCTCGCGTATCGACAATAGATCTGTTGAAGGCTTGGTGGGCACATCATAAAGATTCTTGTTCCAATAGTTTATTGCGTCTGTTGAGTACTCCGGTGCAAACATTTCTTACCTGCTTAGTGATTGCCATTGCCATTGCTTTGCCTACAGGCTTATTCCTTAGCCTGCAAAGTGCCCAGCAATTAGGTCAAGGCTGGCAAGATAGTGCGCAAATGTCGGCTTTTTTAGAGCGCGGTGCTAAGCCGTTGGCTATAGAGAAATTACAGGCCAGCCTCGAAAAAAATCCATCGATTAAATCTATTGATGTTGTCAGCCCTGCAAAAGCGTTGTCGGAGTTCCAGCGTTATTCTGGTTTGGGGGATGTACTGCTAGAGCTTGACGAAAATCCCTTACCTACGGTTTTTATTATTCAACCCGTGAATACATTGGATGATACCAAGCAGCTATCGGCGTTGCAGAAAACAATTGAGGCCAGCCCATTAATAGATACCGTGCAGTTAGACTTGGGTTGGTTGCGACGATTGCATGAGCTGTTAGTCTTGGGTGAGCGCTTTGTGATTGCCTTAGCGAGCCTATTATCTATCGGTGTGCTGCTAATTATTGGTAACACGCTTCGACTGGCGATTGAAAACCGCCGAGAAGAAATTGTCGTGACCAAAATGGTCGGTGGTACCAACGGATTTGTGCGCAGGCCATTCTTATATACTGGTCTTTGGTATGGTATAGGGGGAGGTTTGTTGTCAGTGGTTTTGCTTATTGTCATTGGCCTGTGGTTGGCCGACCCTATTAACAGCCTAATAGGTCTCTATGAAAGCGAGTATTCCCAAGGAGGTTTGAGCGTAAGCGCAGTGGCTGTTTTATTGCTTGGCAGTGCCTGTTTGGGTTGGTTGGGTGCTTGGGTTGCTGTTGCTCGCCATCTAAGACAGATTGAGCCAACTTAGCAATCGCTTGAGATGACTTTATTTCTCTTGAATTGCCCTAATCTAGAGTAATGCCCACGGGCGTATAATTTTATGTGTTTGTTAAGTAAATAGTTTAAGTTATTGTTTTTTATAGAATAATTATATTCTAGGAACTTTTGCCAAGCGTTGGCCCTCTAATAAAGAGCGTGCTAGAATACAAATGTTATAGGATTAAATAGCGGAGAAATAAATGGGAACCAGCTTACAGCCTGTTGATATGCTTGCACCAGGTGCAAATATTAATGCCTACATGCAAGCGGTTAATAGCTTTCCAATCCTCTCGGTTGATGAGGAAAAGCGCTTGGGTGAACGTCTTTATTATGATGAAGATGTAGACGCCGCACGCCAGTTAGTTATGGCTCACCTGCGTTTTGTTGTCCATATTGCCAAGTCTTATGCAGGTTATGGCCTGTCTCAGTCGGACCTTATTCAAGAGGGTAACGTTGGCCTGATGAAAGCCGTCAAACGTTTTAACCCTGAGAAAGGCGTGCGCCTAGTATCGTTTGCTGTTCATTGGATTAAAGCCGAGATGCATGAGTTTATCTTGCGCAACTGGCGTATTGTTAAAGTGGCGACGACTAAAGCACAGCGTAAATTGTTTTTTAACCTACGCGGGCAAAAAAAGCGCTTAGGTTGGTTAACTCACCAAGAAGCAGAAGCAGTCGCTAAAGACCTTAATGTTGAAGTTAAGCATGTACAGCAAATGGAAGGTCGTCTTGCCTCCTATGATGCCTCTTTTGATGCTGGTACTGACGATGACGAAGAGTCAGCGTACTTAGCACCTGCAAATTACCTAGAAGATCATCGCTATAACCCAGCAACACAGGCAGAGGCTGCCGACTGGAATACTGATAACGTATCGCGTCTGCACAGCGCATTAAAAGATCTTGATGAGCGTAGCCAGGTTATCATCCAACGACGCTGGCTCAATGATGAAAAATCAACGTTGCATGAATTGGCCGATGAATTCAGTGTGTCAGCTGAGCGAATTCGCCAGCTTGAAAAAAATGCAATGAAAAAAGTGCGTGCTGTGATGGATGCATAAGCTGCACTAAATTAGTTTTACTCTTTAAAGGCTGCTAAACCGCAGCCTTTTTTATTAACTACCTCTACACAATTTACACCCTTGTGGGATGAAACACCTGCCATGATCAAGTTTTGGTTAATCGTTATCGCCCTGAGTGGCTTTACTAGTGTTGTCCTCGGTGCCTTTGGTGCCCATGGGCTAAAAGGAAAAATCTCAGAATCGCTATTATCAGCTTTTCAAACTGGCACACATTATCAAATGTTTCACACCTTAGCTCTATTTGCCTTGGTGGTATTCATGAGTCAGTTGCAAGATATTCCAAAGGCATTTGTTGTTACCTGTTTCTTATGGGCGGTAGGCATGCTGTTATTCAGTGGTAGTCTCTATGGTTTAGCACTAGGTGGTCCTGGCTGGCTTGGGCCCGTGACACCATTGGGTGGCCTGCTACTGATAATAGGCTGGTTAGGTTTGTTGGTGGGTAGTTTAAAACTTAGCCTTTAAGCGAGTATTTACGAAGTATGTGCTTTTACTGTACTCGATATTATTTTTTAGTAACGAAACATTATGTCACAAACATTTGAATTAAAGCCCGAGTACAAACAAAAAGCGATACGTAGCTACGTTATTCGCGGTGGTCGTATTACCGAAGCACAAAAAAAAGCCTTCGATAGTGCTTGGACACGTTATGGCCTAAGTCTATTTGATGGCGAGATAGATCCGGTCACCATTTTTGGTCGACAAGCATCTCTTGTCGTAGAAGTGGGTTTTGGGATGGGTGATTCATTACTGCAAATGGCTGTTGCTCATCCCGAGACGGATTTTATTGGTATAGAAGTACATCCCCCAGGTGTAGGTCGATTAATCAATAATGCGGCTAAGGCCGATATTAATAATCTGCGTGTCTATATGGCCGATGCCATAGACGTATTGGAAGACTGTATTCCTAATGGCTCTTTAAGTCGCTTCCAACTTTTTTTCCCAGACCCTTGGCATAAAAAAAAGCACAACAAACGTAGAATTGTTCAGCAGAGCTTTATGCAACTGCTGCATCAAAAGTTATTGCTGGGTGGTATTTGCCATTTTGCAACGGATTGGGAGGCCTATGCCGACCATATGATGGAAGTTATGACCTTAGCCAATGGCTTTGATAACTGCGCAGATAAGTATTGTTATTCAACTAAACCTGATTACCGCCCATTAACGAAGTTCGAAAATAGAGGGCAACGACTGGGGCATGGTGTTTGGGATTTGTTATTTGAAAAAACCGATTGAGGGCATAGTGATTTTTAACAGTGTGCTCTAACACTTTCTGATAAACTCCTTTTCGAGTTTGATTTTTCACCAACTAAAGGCATTAATTAGTCATATTGTGGATAATAAATTTTATAAGCAGCTAGAGCCTTTATCCAAAGGTGATACTGTTTCATTAGATGAAGCAGTTGATCAGTTACGCTTTGATGATCGAGGCTTGATCCCCGCGATTGCCCAGCAGCATGATACTGGCGAGGTCTTGATGATGGCTTGGATGAATAAAGAGTCCATTATCGAGAGCTTATCAACGGGTCGAGTGTGTTATTGGTCGCGTTCGAGACAAGCGTTCTGGCGTAAAGGTGAAAGCTCAGGTAATGTACAAAAATTAATTGAAATGCGAATAGATTGCGACGGAGACACGTTGCTGTGTGCAGTAGACCAAACTGGTCCAGCTTGTCACACAGACCGTACAAATTGTTTCTATTTGCGAGTGGATAAAGAACATTTATCTGTTATTGCTAACCCAGTTGAGCAGAGTTAACCGCTACTCACTATAAACTAGACAATCTATTATGAACGCATACACAAAACCAGATATGCCCGATGTGGCAGCGACCCAAGTAGCCCAACAAAATGGCACTCTAGATTGGGTTGGCATGAGCAAAATTGCATTGCCGCTAGTAGTTAAGGATAAGCAGCATGGGGATTATGATGCAAAAGCCTTTGTAGAAAGTTATGTAAACTTAGTTAGCCCCGATGTTAAAGGCATACATATGTCTCGCCTTTATCTATTGCTTGCAGAGTTTTCGCGAAGTGGTGTGCTGACGATAGAGAGCTTAGGTGAATTCCTAAAAGATAAGCTTGCAAGTCACGATGATATTAGTGATAGCACCTGTATTCAGATTGAGTTTGACTATTTTCTTGATCAGCCTGCATTAAAAAGTGAGTACAGCGGTTGGAAGGACTACCCTGTTTCTATTAAGGCAGTACTTAAAAATGGCAAAGTCGAAATAGAGCTTTCCGTTAAAATTCCATACTCATCAACCTGCCCTTGTTCTGCTGCATTGTCTCGTCAGATAATGCAACAAGCCTTTTTAGATGACTTTGAGAATGAGGAATCGATTGATAAAAGTGCTATCGAAAAATGGCTACAGTCCGACCGTGGCAGTATAGCAACACCTCATAGTCAAAGAAGTTATGCAAATGTTGTGGTAAAGCTTGATGATACTTATACGGGTGGCTTTCCTATTAGCGAGTTAATCAAGCGTGTTGAATCAACCTTAAAAACAGCTGTGCAAACGGCTGTTAAGCGTGAGGATGAGCAAGAGTTCGCCAGGCTCAATGGTTCTAATCAAATGTTTTGTGAAGATGCAGCAAGACGTGTTAAAAACACGTTGAACCAAGAGGTAAGCTTTGCTGATTTTTGGGTGCGCATAGAGCATCTTGAGAGCCTACACGCGCACGACGCAGTTGCTATGTGTACCAAGGGTGTGGCCAATGGTTATTTACCTTTATTGCATCGGTAGTTCACTATAGCTGCATCAGCTAACTGGCCATGTTATGTATTAAAGCGCATTGCGGAAAATTATTTTCCGCAATTTATAAATACTTTTTAAAGTAAAACGTATTGTAAAAGTGTTAGGCGTTATTTAAGGGACCTCAAGTCAGGCCGTTTTCCCTCACCGAAAATATCCCACAAGCTTGTTCAGAGGCTCCTTAAAATAAAACCGTTAATATGTTGTATTAATAAAAGCTTTGTCAATGAGACTTGCCAATAAAAATACTGCCAGCGAGAGCCCTATGAAAAAAACACTTCGACACCTTTTTTCTATCCTGCTATTTATTTCGCTATCGGCGAATGCGTCCTTAAATACACAAACACTAACAACGACCGTTGTCACTGATCAATTAAAGCGTCCATGGAGCTTAGCCTTTTTACCCGATGGCAACTATTTGGTAACAGAGCGGGATGGTGCTTTACGTATTGTTGATAGCCGTGGTGCGATTTCAGAGCCTGTTCGAGGCTTGCCAGATATTGCCGCTACCGGCCAAGGTGGTTTATTAGATGTTATTTTACATCCTGACTTTGAAAAGAATAATGTTATCTACTTAAGCTATGTGGCTGGTAGTCGCAGTGATGGTTTTAGTACAGAGGTGATGCGTGCGGTACTTACCTCAAAGATAAAAGGCGCTTCTAATCCAAAGTCCTATGCACTAACTGACCTTAAAAAACTCTTTGTCGCCTTACCAAAAGTTAAAGGTGGACGTCACTTTGGTGGGCGTTTAGCCTTTGATAAAAGCGGTTATTTGTTTATAGGTTTAGGTGATCGTGGTAATCGCAAACACTCTCAAAATTTACAAACACATCACGGAAGTGTGATACGCCTAAAGAGTGATGGCCAAATCCCACAGGATAACCCTTTTTTGAATAGAGACGATGCATTGCCAGAGATTTATTCTTATGGCCATCGAAATATACAAGGTTTAGTGATGCACCCTAATACCGGTGAAATGTGGTCTCATGAACATGGCCCGCAAGGCGGGGATGAAATAAATAAATTGGTCAAAGCTAAAAACTACGGCTGGCCGATTATTACATATGG
Source organism: uncultured Pseudomonadales bacterium (assembly GCA_947488935.1). GTDB lineage: Bacteria > Pseudomonadota > Gammaproteobacteria > Pseudomonadales > Cellvibrionaceae > CANLBN01. Next base: position 219,020 of record CANLBN010000001.1, on the reverse strand, counting down.
CGAGGAGTATGGGACGGGTTTTTCCATTGGTAAGGGCTTTAAAGCGCAAGGTATGGAGCAGCCATTATATTATTGGGTTCCATCAATCGCACCTTCAGGGATGGCATTTTTTAAAAATAATATATTAGTTGGCTCACTTAAGTTTCGTTTGTTATCGATACTTACGCGAGAGCAAAATACGTTTAGTGAGGAGCGTATATTTGGAAGCCGCTTTGGTCGAATTCGCGATGTGCGAGTAAAAGATGGCAGTACATTTTATTTGTTAACCGATGCTGGACGTGGAAAATTAGTACGAGTTAGCACAGGTAACCCTTAACCTAAATTCATAAAAAGAGACAAGGTAGCAATGGCTGTAAGTATAGAGATTAATACCCCTGATGATTGGCACCTACATTTTCGTGACGGCGACTTTTTAAAAGAAACGGTACCCGCTACTGCTCGCTGTTTTCAGCGTGCCATTGTGATGCCAAATTTAGCGCCGCCTGTTACTACAGCAGCAATAGCCACAGAATATAAGGCGCGTATTTTAGCGGCGAGACCTGCCAATAGCTCCTTTACACCATTGATGACATTGTATTTAACCAATGACACAACAGCACAAGATATTCGCGATGCGAAACAAGCGGGTGTTGTTGCCGTAAAACTATATCCTGCCGGTGCGACAACAAACTCCGATGCTGCTGTGAGTGACTTGTCGCATTTGGACCCGGTTTTTGAAGCCCTTGTTGAAGAGGGGCTCTTATTATTAATTCATGGCGAAGTCACTAATCACGATGTTGATATTTTTGATCGAGAAAAACTATTCATTGATCGTTACCTTCGTGACATTACAGAAAGATTTCCAGCACTTAAAATAGTCTTTGAACATATCACGACAAAAGAGGCGGTAGAGTTTGTTTCGGGTTCCTCTGAAAATGTTGCCGCAACCATTACCCCTCAGCATTTATTACTCAATAGAAATGACCTGCTAGTCGGTGGTGTTCAGCCGCATAATTATTGCTTGCCAGTATTAAAGCGCAATATTCACCAAATAGCATTGCAAGAAGCTGTTGCCAGTGGATCAAAAAAATTCTTTTTAGGCACGGATTCGGCTCCACACGAGCAGCACCGTAAAGAATCCGCTTGTGGTTGTGCAGGTTGTTATAGCGCTTGGGGTGCTATAGAGCTTTATGCAGAGGTATTTGATAGTTTGGGGGTGTTGGATCAGCTGGAAGGGTTCGCAAGTCATTACGGTGCTGACTTTTATAACCTGCCTCGTAACACCACAACTATTACTCTTGTTAAAGAATCCTGGGAAGTCCCAACAAGTATTGTGTTACCTAATGGTAATAATATTGTGCCATTCTTCGCAGGCAAAACATTGAGTTGGCGTCTGCACTCATGATAGAAGTTATTTTGTGAATGATTGAACTAAAGTGCATTTTTGTGTTCTTTGAACTTGTTCAAATCTAGATAGTGACTGGCTATCAATGACCGGATGTTTGTTATACCATTGATTTTTTGGCATTGGCTATTGTTGCTAAAGGCTTCATTATATTATTACATTAAAAAAATAAGGTTGTTTCATGAAATTAAAATACTTTATGGTAGGTTGTGTCGCATTATCTCTAGCAGCATGCGGCAATGAACCTGAAAAGGCGGCAGAGGTAGAAACTGAAGCAGCTTCTACAGCTTCAGCAGAGATTGCTCTAGAGTCTGTAGAGCAGCGATTAAGCTATATGGTTGGTGACAATATGGCGCAACAGTTCATTCGAGATGGCGTTGAGATTGATCTGACCGCGTTAACTGCAGGTATTAACGATGCCATTGCAGGTAAAGAATCGCGTTTGTCTCAAGAGCAAGTACAGCAAACTATTGCAACCTTACAAGAGCGCGCACAACAGCGCCAAGCAGATCAACAAGCAGAGCAGGCTAAACTTGCCGCTGAAGCTGCAGAAAAGAACGTCGCTGAGGGTGAAGCTTACCTAAAAGAGAATGGCGCAAAAGAAGGTGTAGTAACAACAGAAAGTGGCCTTCAATATAAAGAACTAACAGCCGGTGATGGTGCAACACCTACCGATACCGATACTGTATCTGTGCACTATAAGGGTACTTTACTTGATGGTACTGAGTTTGATAGCTCTTATAGCCGTAATGCACCAGCAGTTTTTCCTGTTAATGGTGTTATCCCTGGTTGGACAGAAGCACTACAGCTAATGAATGTGGGCGATAAGTGGGAGTTAACAATTCCATCTGATCTTGCTTATGGTGCTGGTGGTACGGGTGGTACTATTGGCCCCAACGCTGTTTTAGTGTTTGAGGTTGAATTACTGGAGGTGGTTGAACCCGAGAAACAAGTTGACCTTTCTCAATAACGAACAACCTATTTAAGCAAGTAAATAAAACCACTAGTGCCTATTGCATAATAGGCGCTAGAGTTTGTTGAAAAGCTGACATCAAGGGCAGACACGCTCGTGGGCTGCCATTTTTTCCTCTTAGTTAATTTCCAAGATTTTAGTAAATTAGCACTTTGAGTCTCTCGCAGCTCAACAATTTGATTGGAGTAGCCAAGCAGTATCTGCTGGCCATCATCACTGAATTTAGAAGTGACTATTTCTAGCCCACGCTTTATTTTTTCGCGCGCCAGCGGGATGCTTTTTAAGACTTTCTTTTGACGAATATCCCAGATATCTGCTCTATCATATTTTGCCGTGCTGAGTGCATAACGTCCGTCGGAGCTTAGGCTAACGTGTTGTACATCTTCATCGTGGTTAATAGTCAGTATCTTTTGGCCAGAATTAACGTCCCAGATAACCGATGTCCTATCTTCAGAACCCGTGATAGCGATGTTTCCATCGGCGCTTAAGTCAACACTTCTTACGCGCCCCTCGTGGGTAAAGCTACGTACAACACCGCCACGTATCGTATTAAAAATAACAGCAGAGTGGTCGGCTTGGCCAAGCAATGCATAACGTCCATCGGGTGCGAGTTTGGCGTCTAGGATCTCTCCGGGAGCAGTCCAAAAGCGTGTTGCACTGCCATTGCTGATGTCCCAGAGTACAATAGTATAGGCTTCGGTCGTTAGCGCCCAGCGGTTGCTTGGGTCAAAATCCGTCGCGATAAGAACGCTGGTATCGCCCTTAGTGTGATTCCAGTTGTACAAACGCTCATTGTCACTTAAGCGCCAAAGGCTACCTCCATGTTGTACTGAGCCCACAATCGCATGTTTCCCATCAGAGCTTAAAGCGCCGTGATGAATGCCATTAATTGCCACTTCAACGCGCTCGCTGGGTGCGTTATGTGATCCACAGGCAGTAATGAGTAGGATGACAAAGCTAACTAATCCGTAGCGTAATAATTTCATAAGGTCTATTTGTTTGTGTTGGCAACAGGTATTAACCAGCTATTAAAAAATAACCGTGTATAAGGAGCCTCTGGTCAATCTCGAGTTACGCGGGAAGCTAAAGCTGAGAAGTCATTCGAGCTTGATCAGAGATCCCTACTGTTAAGCGTAGACGAAATTCTTTAAAGTTGTAGGGGGTGTATAAAAGAAAAAACCAGCGCTAGGACTAATAGGGCTGGTTAGAATGGTATGAAATAAGGTATTTAAATAGTGCGTTAAGCAACCATATCTTTATGAGAAACATGCAATATAGCGATCATTTCGTCTTCGGCTTCAAAGCGAGAAGCTAATTGTTGGCCAGTGATTGAGAGGTCTTCGACGAGTGTTGAGAGATCATCAGTTTCTTGGTATTTGTCGTTAAAATCAAGCAGCTTTTCGGTGGTTGTATCTATAATCGTATAGGGTTTAGAGGCGGCTTCGAGAGCATCTTTATCGCCAAAGTCATGCCCTTCTTTAATGAGTTGTTCATACACTTCAAAGTGTCCTGCGGAGATATAATCCATAAGGCTTTGGCAGAAGCGTCTCACCTTTTGGCTGTGCTCATCATTGCTTTCGTCAAATGAATCTATTGTCGAAAGTGCACAATAGCTGACCAGCATATCTTGTCTGTCTTGTAGCCAGCGGTCAATAATTGTATTAACACCACCCCAACGTTCTTTGGCTGATCTGCAATTTTCTAACATGGCGGTTTCCTTAAATTGTTTGGTTTTATCTTTTTGATCATTGTTAGTATTTAGCTATTGGGCTGTTGTAATTAATAGCTTACGTTTAGTGTTCAATGATCTTGGAGATTTTTATCAAGCAAAGGTTCAAGATTTAGATCGGATTTCACTTTACACTTTATTGATAAAAGTATATTTCTTAGCTACAAGATAGGAGAAGATTTCTTGAATCGCAAGTCCTTTTCAAATTTAAGCCAAAATTTTTACAGTAAAACCCCTATTGTAAGCCTACCGCGAGCGTCGATACTCTCGACAAAAGATAAAAATATTGACGACAATAAAGCCAATAAAGCAGACCAGCGTCCAGCTGGGAATACTAAGTCCTAGGAATGACCAGCTTACCTCGGCGCAATGGCCATCGCCTTGTAGCAGTACGCTAAAGGCTTCGGAAAAAGGGACTGTCTCGATTAAATAACCTAAGCTCGGACCGCAAGCGGGCACTAGGTCCTCTGGCAGGCTTTGTAACCATATGTGCCTAGCGGAAAAGCTAGCGCCTATGGCGGCTAGTATCACTGCAAGAAAGCTATATACCCTTAAATGGATATGGCCCGATGGGTTCCCAAGGTTGTGTAGCCAAGCCAAGAGTGCAACAACGCCTACAGCAATGATGAATACCCTTTGGGTCATGCACAAAGCACAAGGTGTAAGTCCCATAAAATATTGCATATAGAGGGCTGTTAGAATCAAGGCAATTGCGCCTAACCACATAGCTAGGAGTAAGTTTCTGGTAGTGAGCATGTTGTTTAAAAACCTGAATATAAGGGGTGGACTTAGGTTATATGTTTTTGATTTATTTGGCTAGGATTGCTGATAAAGGTTAATCCATAAAACTGCTCAATAAATTAATGGCCTACATTTTTGAGATAAACACAAAACTGATCTATATTTTATAGAGTTGCATGTTACAGAGTAATGTCACCTAAATTGTGTGACTAAGTAACATTAATCAGAGGTTCTTTAGAGAAGATAAGCAAGTTATCTAATAGGGTGTGAGCAATAATGATACAAGAAACTGTTATAAAATATACGATTCACTGCATGCTGCTATGTGGCCTGTTGTTCGTTAATATTGCCAGTGCACAAGATGAAGAAGACGCAGAGGCGCCGAAGTCTTCCATTTATGTACCTATTATTCCTGCTTTTGTTGTCAATTATGGCGGCCAAGGTAAATTAAAGTATATTAAATTAGAGGTTTCATTGAGGGTACAAGATACGCTGTCCTCAAATTCTGTGCGCCACCATATGCCATTGATTCGAGATTATCTAGTACGTGAATTTAGTCGCCTCGATGACATTGATGTTGATACTCAGCAGGGTAAAGAACTCGTTAGAATTGCTGCTCTAGAAGGGGTACAGGCCTTAGTCGCTGAAGAAGAAGGAGAGGACGTGGAAATAACAGGCCTTTACTTTAATAATTTTGTCGTGCAAAGGTAGCTATTTTATTTTTATCTATTGTCACAGCGGCTATTCATAAAAACCGATAATCATAAAAAGCTATGGCATATCCAAGTTTAAGGCGCTTGTGCATTAAGCCAGTTGTCAGTGCCTACATATTTCTTTTTGTGCAATTGGTATATTCTTTGTAGTAATTTTGTAAATATTCCTCAAAATTAACACTAGTATCTGCTTCTACCTCTGCTTGTTTTTGGAGTGAGTTAGTGGCTAATTGTGCGTAGTGATTGGCGGTTTCAGTAGATAGCGTTTGGCTCAAAAAGAATTCTCTATTAGATGTGGAATGCTCCATGGCTAATTGATAAAAGGAAATATCACGGCTGTGTAATGATTCGATAAGTTTTGCTGACGGTGTATTAGAGGAATTATCTAATTTACTTTGTTCGCCTTTTAGCGCCTGCTGATATTGTGTGTCACCATGATGAGTATCTAGCATTTGGGCAATAGGCTGTAGCTTATCCATTATTTCCTGGCTCCAGTCGCTTGCCGCGCGTACTTTGCCAAAGTGATGTAGAGTTAGGTTGGGGTCGCGACCTTCATAAACCATCGCTTTTTGATTTTGTAATATATGCTGGTTTTCTTTTGCATCGGAGAGAGGGCTATCCTCCAGTAAGCAATACAGCAAAAAAGTATCTAAGAATCGAATTTGTTGGCTATTGATCCCAACATTTTCAAATGGATTTAAATCAAGGCAGCGTACTTCAATATACTCTATGCCTCCCGATCTAAGTGCATTTAGCGCCGTTTGTCCGCTTTTAGCTGTGCGTTTAGGGCGTATTACGCTGTAAAACTCGTTTTCTATTTGTAATAAGCAATCATTAAGCTGCTGATAATTACCTTGTGCGTCTTTGATACCGATGGCGCTATAGTCTGTATGTTGCTTAGTAATGGCATCACACAGCGTTTTAATATATTCATCAATATTGTTGTAGGTCGTAGTTAGCGACTCCTGAGCGGAGCTTTGGTAGCCTAAATCGCCCATGCGCAGTGATGTTGCGTAGCGCTTGTGTAAAGTGTGAGAATCATCTCTGATAGGTTCTAAAGTGTGTTCTCGGTTTTTTATAAAGCTGCTACATACCGCTGGGGCTGCGCCAAATAAGTAGAGTAGTAACCAAAAGTTTCGCCTAAAGTTACGTATAAGTTTTAAATAGCCTTCGGTTTTGTAATCGGTAATAGAGAGGTCGCTAGCATCTGTTGTATGGAGAAACTCCCATAAAGCATCAGACACTGAAAAATTGAAATGAATGCCAGCAATGGTCTGCATGGACCGCCCGTAGCGATGCCCAAGACCTAGCCGATAAATACTCTTCATGCGGCCACTATTTGATGTGCCGTATTGACCAATAGGTATATCATCATCGTTATCGAGCATGCAGGGCATGCTGTTTACCCATAATGACTCTTCACCAATATGCTGATACGTAAATGTATGTAAGTCGTTTAGCTCATTAAGGATGCTGCTGATACTTTGTTCGGGGGGTGTAATAAATTCCAACAGAGCTTCGCTGTAGTCCGTTGTGATTTTAGGGTGCGTTAGCGCCGAGCCTAATGCTTTTGGATGGGCTGTTTTAGCGAGAGTGCCTTCGGTACAAACGCGTAAGCTTTCTTTTTCTACTCCTCGGCTCAACTCTGCTAATCCGGCTAAGTTTTTAGCGGCGCGAATTTGATCCAAACGGGTCGAGAGTAAAGACATTAAAGGCTCCTTGGCAGCTCTTTTAAAAAGCTATATAACATCGTGTTGTGATGCCAAAAGTGTTTGATGGTGATGTAACTGTCATCCATTGGATAAAAAGAGTCATAACCGCATTTTATCGTTATTTAGATGAGCTATGAGTAAACTAAGTTACATCATTATTAGTGCTGAACCTCTAAATCATTATGCTCAACTGCATTTAATGTAGTGCTATTTGAGAACATGTCACCGCTCACAGTAGACGCCTCCATGACAGGAGGCAACTTCTCAGCTGGAATTAACGGCATGTTCTTTGAGTTGACTTCACATTCTAGCAAAGAAATACGTAAATTATAGTCTTTGCTGTTTACTTCAAATAACTGGTTAATCGCTTCGTCTTTGTGAATAGTTTTAAATAGCGGGGCAGGTTCTCTGCCGTCGCTCCAGTCGCCCGATTTGGTTAAAAAATATCCATCTTGATTGTGTAAAATATACATAATATTACTGGTCTAATTACTCGATTAACAAAGTGTAAATAGTGGCTTAAATCTTCTCAAACCACAATATGTAGGTAATGAATTTTAGCTCTTTTATGGGTGGCTTGCGATAATAGCTAATTTAATGGCCTAAAATGTTATGTAGGTTGGTTCAAAATAGGGGGGTCTCTATTCTATAAATCAGCCAATCTCTATGTTAAGGTATTCTCATAAAAAAACAGTGTTGCATAGCAATTACTTATATCATCGTAGCTAGTGAAAATTTATGGGCAGTTTTGTTGTCCATAAGGGCTTGCATGTAAAAATAATTAGTTAATGATGAAAATAGCTACAGATATCAAGGTTAATCTTTTGTTCGTAAATTTAGTTAAAACTGCTTCAAGCATAAATACTCGTATGGCTTGTTATGGTCGTACTTGGCACTTTCAAACCGGTGCTGTGAATGTATTGGTGCTTGTTAAGGTAGCCATTGCCTTACCGTTGCTATTATGGATAGCAGTGAGCTTATCGAGTGTCTTTTGGCGCCTATTTCCTACCCCTGAACTATCCCAAGTCGTTGCTCCTGCTAATGCCAGTACATTTGCTCCTGTAGCTACCCCGGCTACCTCTAATGTTGATATAAACGCCCTTAAGTCTATTGCATTATTCGGTAAAGAATCTGCCGATGATGTGATTCCTGTTGTCGAAGAAAGCGTAGAAGTTAAAGAGCAAGTTGAGCAAACAAGCCTCAATCTAAAATTAGTTGGGTCTTTTGCCAGTGACAATAAAGATCTAGGCTATGCAATTATCGCTAAAGGTAAAGATCAGGAGGTTTACCGTGTTGGCGATGAGCTTGTAGGGTTGAGTAATGTCAAGTTGATCGGCGTTTACTCTGAGAGAGTTATTTTAAATAACAAAGGCAGGCAAGAAGCACTTTCTATGTTTCCTGATGGAGAGTCTATAACTACTGTTGCCAGTAGCCCTAAGCCTCGCTCGGCAAGAAAAGTCGATACAGCAGGTAGTGCCACAGAGGTGCGCCTACAAAAAATCAGCGATGCCATTCGTTTTTCGCGTAAAACAAAAGATGGGCAAATGTTGGGCTTTCGAGTGTTGCCTGGGCGTAACCGTAAGGCCTTTGATCAGACTGGCCTTAAGTTAAATGATGTGGTGACGGCGATAGATGGTCAATTGCTTGATAATTTAAAAGCTGCAAATGCAGTGTATCAAGAGAAAAAAAATGCAAGCCAGGCATCTCTTTCGGTATTACGTGGCGAACAAGAGCTAACGATTGATATCGATCTCAATAATATAAACCTGAATTAATGACGGACTTCTTTGTGAAAACTTTTGTAAATACTATCCTTAAAACCTGTTTGGCTATTGTGCTGGTCAGTTCCTTTTCGATAAATGCCCAAACAGAGGGAGCTAATTCAGATCAGCAATTCTTTGAGCCAGATTTTAAGGATGTCGATATCCAAGAGATGATCAAGTTGGTTGCCGATATTACAGGGAAGACCTTAGTTATTGACCCCAGAGTTAAAGGTCGTGTCAATGTTATTTCACAGAAAAAGTTATCGAAATCTGAGCTTTATAATTTATTCTTATCGGTATTAGAGGTTCAAGGCTTTACTGCTATTGAGGTGGGTGACGTTGTAAGAATTTTACCTAGAAAAGATGCTCGTACCTCAGCTGTCCCCGTTACTAATTACGACAACTTAGGCGATGATTCCTATATAACGCAAGTTGTGCAGCTCTATAATGTTTCGGCCGCTAAAGTATTACCGGTGCTTCGCCCACTTGCCCCTCAGCATGCGCACCTTGCAGCCTACGCGCCAAGTAATGCCATTATTATATCTGACACCATTGCTAATATTGCTAGGTTAAAAGATGTTATTAGACGCATCGACCGCGCCGGTGTTGCCGAAACTGATATTATCGAGCTTGAATACGCGCGCGCGGAGGATATGGTCAAGCTTTTGGAGTCGCTACAGAAAACCGGAGAAAAGGATGCGCCAGCCAATACCAAATCTTCGATCGTTGCCGATGCTCGCAGTAATAGCCTGCTCGTAACCGGGGATGATGTGCGCCGCGCTAAAATTCGAGAGCTAGTGGTAAGCCTTGATACACCTCGTGAGCAATCGGGTAATGTGCGTGTTATTTATCTTGAATATGCCGATGCTGAGAACGTAGCTGAAGTGCTCTCTAAAGTCGTATCAAACATCTCCAAGCTAGATGCTGAAGGCGCTCAAGGTAGTGGTGCCGCTGCCGCTGGGGGGGCAGCCACGACAATCGAAGCGGACCCAAGTACTAATGCTATATTGATCACTGCTGATGCAGGGACCTTAGATACATTACTCCCTGTTATTGAGCGCCTTGATATTCGTCGCTCTCAGGTATTGGTTGAGGCGATTATTGTTGAAGTAAGCGGAAATTTAAACAGGCAGCTAGGTGTTGAGTTAGCTGCTTTTCAAGATGGTAATATCGCCGCTGCATCGACTAATACAGGTGTGTTAGCAGGTATTGCCGGAGCGCTGCAGGCGGATGCGATACCCACCATCCCAACGGGTTTATCGCTAGGCTTTGGCACAGATAATATCGATAGTGGCGGTTTAAGTTTTGTTGGTCTTATTCAGTTATTTGAGAGTAATACCGAGGCTAATATCCTATCGACACCAAGCATTCTTACGACAGATAATAACGAAGCCACAATTTCTGTTGCTGAAAATGTGCCCTTTATTACCGGTACCTTTACCAATGATTCTGGCGCCGATAACCCCTTCCAGACGATCGAGCGTCGTGATGTCGGTATTACATTGCAAGTGACTCCACAAATTAGCAAAGGCGAGACCGTTGTTTTAGAGATTGATCAACAGGTGTCGAGTGTCAGTGCAGAGCCCATTGCGGGTGCCTCAGATATTGTGACCACTGAGCGTCAAATTACCACGCAGGTTATTGCTAAAAATGGTGAAGTCATCATCTTGGGGGGGCTTTTAGAGGACGAAGTAACACAGGAACAGCAGAAAATCCCATTTTTGGGTGATATCCCTTATTTAGGGCGCTTGTTTCGTAATGACACTACCAGTGTCGATAAATCTAATCTAATGGTTTTTTTAAAATCTACGATCATTCGCGACTCAGAATCACTGCGCGGTGCGACTGCTGAAAAATACAATGATGTACGCAATGCGCAGCTAGAGAGCATTCGAGACGGTGTCCCTCTCGTGTCCGATGATGTTATTCCATTACTACCTGTATGGGACGATATTATTAGCGAAGCCGATACTATTTCTGGCTCGTCCAAAGCCGAAGGTCGTGAATAATGAACGCTCGATCTTTACTTACTGTCGGTATTGGCGACATAAATTGTTCGTATGGGTGTCGCTATGTCTGATCAAGTGATTGATGAATTAGAGAACCTAGATGACCTAGAAGGTGAGGTGTCAGAGTCCGCTGATGCTAGGGTGCTGGCATCCAGTGAGATTCCCTTTGCCTTTGCTGAGCAACACAATGTTTTTTGTGAAGACGACCAGCTGTTCTACACTGGCGATATCTCCGTTACTGCTTTACTAGAATTGCAACGAGTTATGGGGCAACAAATGACCCTTGTTGCCATTGATAACGAAGCAGAGTTTAAAAAACGTTTAACCTTTAAATATCAAACGGGTGACGGTGCTGCTCAACGCGCGGCTGATCAATTAGATGCAGAGTTAGATTTAGGCAAAATAGCCGATGATCTTGAGCATCAAGCAGACCTATTGGCTGGTGACGACGACGCACCGGTTATTCGGCTTATCAATGCCATTTTGTCGCAAGCGATTAAAGAAAAAGTCTCTGATATTCATATCGAACCCTTTGAAGATAGAGTTGCCGTTCGCTTTCGTATTGATGGCGTGCTCAAAGAAGTACTATCACCTAAGGCAGAATTCGCAGCGGTGCTCGTATCGCGGCTAAAAGTAATGGCTAAGCTGGATATTGCTGAAAAACGGCTGCCTCAGGATGGGCGTATCTCTGTAAAAATCGCCGGTCATGGTGTCGATATTCGTGTATCGACTATTCCTTCTGCCTACGGTGAACGTATTGTTTTACGTCTACTGGATCAGGCATCGGGAAACTTGAGCTTAGAGCAATTAGCCATGCCAGAGGATGTCTATAAACGCTTTAATCAAGCGCTTGCACGTCCGCACGGTATTATATTGGTCACAGGGCCTACGGGCTCGGGTAAAACAACGAGCTTGTATGCAGGCTTGAGCAAAATTAACGACCGCAGCCGTAATATTTTAACCATCGAAGACCCCGTCGAATATTTGCTGCCGGGCATTGGCCAAACCCAGGTTAATGCAAAGGTTGATATGACCTTTGCCCGTGGTCTACGAGCAATCCTGCGTCAAGATCCCGATATTGTGATGATTGGTGAAATTCGTGATAGTGAAACTGCCGAGATTGCAGTGCAGGCGAGTTTAACGGGTCATTTAGTGCTCTCTACCCTGCATACTAATACCGCAATTGGTGCAATTACACGGCTTAAAGATATGGGCGTTGAGCCCTTCTTATTGTCTTCTAGTATAGAGGCGGTCATGGCTCAGCGTTTAGTACGACTGCTTTGCCAGCATTGTAAGGTTCCTCATGAATTAACAGAGACCGAGAGTGCTCGAATAGGCGCGGACTATTCTGTGAGCGAGCCAATGACTATTTTCCAAGGGCACGGTTGCGAACACTGTAATCAAACGGGTTACCGTGGTCGAACAGCCATTTATGAGCTTATTGATATCGATGACAATTTACGAGAGCTAATACACGAAGGTGTGGGTGAGCAGGAAATGCTTAAATATGCACGTAAGACCAGTATGTCATTAATGGCCGATGGCCGTCGCCGAATTCTTGAAGGAACTACTAGTCTTGAAGAAGTACTAAGGGTAACTTCGACAGGTTAAGTATTATGGCAGCGTTTAGTTATCGTGCAATTGATATTCAAGGTAAGGTCGTCAAGGGGTCACTAGAGGGTGATTCTGAGCGGCAAGTGCGCGGACAGTTGCGCTCAAAAAAGCTAAAGCCTATTAGTGTTGAGAGCGTCCAGAAAAAAGAAAAGGAGCAACAGGCCACCGATAACCGTTTATTTGCCCCTCGTCTTAAACGAAAAGATCTCACCTTACTCACCCGCCAGATGTCATCATTAATTCAGTCGGGCATGCCATTGGTGGATGCGCTGCAAGGCGTGGCTAAGCAAACGCGTAATCCTAGTGTGCAAGGCATAGTGCTACAAATACGCTCGCGTGTTTTAGAGGGCTTAAGTTTTGCCCAAGCACTTGGCGAGCACCCGCGTTCTTTTGATTCGATGTATCGCGCGATGGTTAATGCTGGTGAGCAAGCAGGTTTTTTAGGGCCGGTACTCGACCGTCTTGCGGAATATACCGAGACTAGTCAGATAGCGAAGCAAAAGCTTACCTCCGCTATGGTTTACCCCATGGTGTTAATGTTTGTTTGTGTGGCTATTGTGATTGGTTTGATGGTTTTAGTTGTACCTCAATTGGTGAGTGTTTTTGAGCGAGCAAAAACAGAGCTGCCTTGGAATACGCAATTTTTAATTGCGAGTAGTGATTTTTTAAAAGCCTATGGTATTTATGTTTTTGGTATATTAGTGCTTGCTGTTTTTGCCTTTAAACGTTGGTTACTCATACCTAAGAATTTAAAAAAGTGGCACGCTATTATTATTAAATTGCCTATTATTGGGCATATCATCGTACAGTCAGACACAGCTAGGTTTGCGGGTACAGTGAGTATGTTGATTGATAGTGGTGTACCTTTACTGCAAGGCTTGCGTATCAGTAGTAAGACTATGAACAACAAGGTGCTTAGTGAGAGTTCCGAGGCGGTTGCAGCAACAGTGCAAGAGGGCTCCAGTCTTCATCGTGCCCTCGATAGAGCGCAAGTATTTCCGCCTTTAATGGTACAAATGGCATCGAGTGGCGAACTTAACGGCACCTTGGCTGAACAGTTAAATTATGCCGCGCGCGCTCAAGAGCGTGAGCTCGATATGCAGATATCGACAGCGCTTAATATTCTAGAGCCTGTCACTATTATTGTTATGGCGTTAGTTGTCGGCTTTATTATGTATTCAATTTTGACACCTATTTTTGGGATGTCTGATTTATTATAATTTTTTTATTTTAAAAAATTAGTGCTATCGACTTAACGTTTATACATTTTATTTAGTGATATTGTTAATAAGATAGCGACAAAAATTAACCAACAAACAGTTTAAAAAGAGGGATGGAAGTGAAAAAAATCACTGCAAAAAAAATGAATAGCAGTCATCAACAAGGCTTTAGCTTAATCGAGATTCTTGTTGTGCTGATTATTATAGGCGTTATCGTTGCAGGTGTCGGTGCTAACTTTTTAGGTAAGGCCGATAAAGCACGCGTTGATCAGGCAAAAATTGACTTCTCTACACTAGAGAAAGCGCTCAGTTTATATAAATTAGATAACTTTCGGTTTCCGACCAGCGAGCAAGGTTTAGAGGCCTTACTCGACAAGCCAACCATTGACCCTATTCCTAGCCAGTGGCAAGCCGGTGGGTATATTGACCGTTTACCTGTAGATCCTTGGGGTACGCCTTATGTGTACGTGACACCAGGCGAGAATGCAGCGTTTGATTTATACAGTCTTGGTGCAGATGGCCGGGAAGGTGGCACTGAATTCGACGCCGATATCTATAATCGTAAGCGTTAATAAATATCAACTACTGTGTTGCCCTTACAATATTTTGTAAAGATAGCTGATGTAGCAATACTGCAAAATGAGATAAAACAAGCTTACAAAGCTACGCACAGATTATTGTGTGGTCAAGCTTAGTAACATTAGGCACTGAGTATGAACAAGCATCATGGTTTTTCGTTAATAGAATTGCTGGTTGTGATGCTCTTGATCAGTGTATTTGCAGTGGGCGTGACTTTAGCGGTAAATCCAACGGGTTCAAGCGAGAAACAATTGAACGCGGCGGGAGAAAAGTTATTTGCACAAATGCTTTACGCACAAGACGAAGCGCTTGTCCGGGATGAAGCATCAGGTATTGTCTTTGAACAATCTGAGTCTGATCTAGATATTGCCAATAATTACGAATGGAGACGTTATAGCTTTGTTGCTAATCAAGGCGCTGGTCAACGTACTAGTAACTCTCGTGCAGACTCTCGTCGATGGGTGCAAACAATTGACCCTCTTGGCGCCCATTCAGTTGATGAGAAATTCACTTGGTCGCTAGAAGTGGAGGAGATTTCTGTCGAAGAAAATCTAGACCGGTTATTAAGCGAAGATGATGAGCCTCAACCTCTTGTCGTATTTTATCCGAGTGGCGAAATCTCTGAATTTGTACTCACCATTGTCTGGTCCGATGAGTCTCTAGAGTCTGATCGAGATATAGCCGATCAGCGCTATAGGATCACCGTTGATGAGCGTGGCGAATTATTGCGTTTCCGTGTTGGTGAGTTGGATGAGTGATGGGCAATGGGTGAGCGATTAATGGGTAGACATAATGTTGTTGTTTAAAAAGAGAAACCGTGAAAATGGTTTTACCTTAATTGAGGTGCTAGTAGCGATCACGATACTCGGGCTTGCTGTGCCAGCTGTTATGTTACTAATGGGGCAATTAACGAATTCTGCAGGCACTTTACGCGACAAAACAATCGCTGCTTGGATTGCAGAAAACGAGGCGACAGAGTTGCGTTTGGAGCGCACGTTCAACCAGTTGGTTAAACGTCGCGAAGAGACCAAAAAAGTTGAGATGGCCGGTAGAGAGTGGACCGTTGATATCGATATTACCAATGCAGAGGCGCTAATCAAATACGACATTATTGTCAGTTATGACGATAACCCTATTGTCACCTTACAAACTTATTTAGACGACCCAAATTTTAGTGTGGGTGGTTAGCAGTGCTCAATAGCAAAACTCATAAAAAGCCATACAGTAAAATAGGCAAATATGTCGTTGGCTTTACCCTAGTAGAGATGATTATTGCTCTGGCTATTGGAGCAGGTATATCTGTCATGTCCTATCGTGCGCTGGACGGAATGATTCGCTCCGATGAGAGAGTCTCTCTTGCCGTTAAACAGGTCGATTCACTGGATCGTGTTTGGCAGTATTTTTCAAACGACCTTATGCATGCGGTCGACAGAGGTTCTCGTGTTAGTAACCTGCCAGCAATGACCGGCGTATTTGGCGATCGGCTTGCCCAAAGTGATGCGGTTTCCCTCAATGAAGATGACTACCTTTTACGCTTTATTCGAGGCAATAGGGATAATTTATTTAATTTGCCGAGAAGTAGCCTTTACGAAGTCGCTTATAGCCTGAGTCAGGAGGACGATGTAGAAGGGCAAACTCTGTGGCGTGATAGACGTCCCGTTGATGTCGATGAGGCGAGTACAGAGATCCCTCGAAAAAAACGACGCCTGCTAGATGGCGTTAAGCGCTTACAGTTTGAGTATTTGCCACAGACATTTACTAGACTCGAAGATTCGGCATGGGAGACTGGTTGGCCACAGCAAAATGTCAATCAAGGCAATGTAGGCGAGGGCAGTGAAAACCAAGCCTCAGGCTTGCCTGCAGCTGTGCGAATAACCATTGATACTGTTACTTTAGGTGAGGTAGTACGCACATTTAGCCTCACCGTAGCTGAAAGTGGCGGATAGTGATGTTGTTTCAGCGTGTTACTAATCGTCGTGAGAGAAGTCGCCGTACCTACAGGGGGAGCGTTGTAAAACCTTCTTCCCAAAAAGGCACAGTCTTAGTCATCTCGGTACTTATTGTTGCCGTGATCACTGGTTTAGCGATAGATTTTGCCGCTCGTTTTCAGTTGTCTCTATCGAGAGCAGAAAATCGTTTAACGCTCGTGCAGGTTAATCAGTTAGTGTTCGCTATGGAACATGCTGCAATATTTGGCCTAAAGGAAGATAAAAAAAGCGACGATGAGGATGGCAATAATGAATTTGATCATCTCAACGAAGATTGGAAAACCAGAGAGCTTGAGTTTCAAGGATCTTTGCAGGCACTGTTAGGTGATCAGGCCGAGATCCTCAGCTTATCTTTAGAAGATGCTCAAGGTCGTTTTAACCTTAATCAGTTAGCGGGTAGAGAAGAAGGGATTGACTCCAGTCAGCCCTTTGAGCAGCGTTATCGCGCACAGGAAAAACGTTTTATTCGTTTATTGCAAACAGTGCCTGGCGATATTGTTGCCAGTGATGAAGCCGAGGCGATTACGCAGGCAGTGCTTGATTGGATAGATGCCGATAACAATACCACAGGTATTGGTGGCGCTGAGTCAGATTTTTATCAGTCTCTCGAAGAGCCTTACTCGGCGGCGAATCAAAACTTTACGAGCATTAGTGAATTGCGCCAAGTAAAAGGTGTCACAGAAGAAATTTATGAGCACATAAGAGCATTAGTGAGTGCCTTGCCAGAGGCTAATGCAGTACTCAATATTAATACCGCCTTGCCAGAGATTATGAGGACGATTAATAGCCCGGCAGAAATAACACCTACTGACGAAGAGGTTGGTGCCGGATTAAGCCGGAGCAGGCCAATACAAGTCGACAGAGACAGTCGAATTGGCTTTGACCGGCAATCCGAGAACGATGAAGGCTTTACAAGCATCGAAGATTTTATTCAAAGTGCAGAGGTCAGTGAGGCCTTTGGGCAAGAAGAAGAGTTATTGCCCAGTAGTGATGGGCTAACGACGGGTACGAGTTATTTTTTGTTGCGCTCGGATATACAGCTGGGCAGTTTGCGCAGACAGGTTTATAGTCTTTTGCAGAGAACTCAGGGTACTGACAATAACTCCATAAGCGTAAATGTCATTAGGCGTGGCAGTGAGGATGTTTTTTAAGTGGCTCATTGGGCGTAAACTAAAAAATATATACTATATAAATAAAAATGATAGAGAATTTTTGTGGCAACTAAAGTAGTTATTCAGCTATTAGAAGAGAGTGTCGACGACAACGGAGATACACTTAGAGAATTCCGATGGGTAGATCTAGCTCATGCTCAGCACTGGCCAAGTGGTGCACAGCAAGGTGATGGAGATGCACTACTCGAGGCTGTTAATACTGGCCAATCTGTATTGTTGTTGATCCCCGGATTCAAGCTTGTCAGCTTTAGTGTCCCTTATAATAAAAAAGAAGCTCGGCATTTTTTAAACCTATTGCCCTACCAAATTGAAGACGATGTACTAGGCGATGTTGAGGATTTACATTTTGCCGTTAGTGCCAATAAAGAGTCAGAGAATGTTTCTGCTGCCTATGCTGAGGTGGCTTGGTTAGAGTCAGTTGTTACTTGGTTTTCGAATAATGGCTTAGTTGTTGAGAGCTGTATCCCTGATTTTCAGTGCATGGATGTTGCGCCTAATGAGTTGATGCTGTGGTTTAGTGAGGGTAAAGTATTAGGCCATCGCGGCAACGGTTTGGGTTTTAGTATTGCTCATTCATTGGCCAAACCATTTTTAAAAGACCTGTTACAAAACCAGCAAGATCTCGAAGATCCTTGGTTGATCACGGTTTATGTTGATGATGCTGCTGCACAGGAATATGTGCAAGCAAATGTGCTACCCGTGGTCGAATATGACTGTGTTGTTGGCAGACCGTCCATTAATTTTAATCAAAGTAATCAGCTTAATTTTATCAATGGTAAGTTGGGTAAAAAACTACCCGTTTCGAAATGGTGGAATGAGTCTAAATCGATAGCGGGTTTAGCTGCTGCGGCCATGGTGGTATTTTTTGTTGCGAGCTTTACAGATATTTATTTTTTACAAAAAGAACAAGCTCGCATTCAAAATGAGATTGTAACAAGTTTTAGAGAGGTTGTTCCCAGTGGCTCTGTAAGTGTTCCTGTACGTCGTCTTAAAGCGATGCTTGGCTCAGGTGGCCAAGATAAACAATCGAGTCAGTCCATTTATTTATTGTCAAAAATTGCCCCAGAACTCACTAAGCTTAAGATCGAACTATCGACGCTCAACTATAGTAATCGCGAGCAAATTTTGCGTATTAATGTTAGAGCCGACTCTTTTAATGGTGTTGAACAATTACGGCAAGCTCTCGACAAAAAAGATGTCACTGCTGAACTGCAAAGCTCTAATGCTACCGACAACGGGTTTCAGGCTCGCCTAAAAATATCGATGAAAGGTAATCAAAATGGATAAGCTGATACAGTGGTGGGACAACCATGACACTCGTGAGCAAATGATTTTAGGCGCTAGTGGAGTTGCCCTGGTTCTTTTCTTGTTTTATGCATTTGCAGTACAGCCAGTTATTGATTGGCGAGCAACCGAGGAAGACAGGCTATCGCGAGCCTTGGCAGAAAGTGCCGAAGTAAAACAATTGGTCGCGCGTATTAAATCTGTTAAACAAACTGGTGGTGTGGTTAAAGCTAACGAGAGCTTAGCCCAGCTTATTAATAATAGCCTGACTCAAAACCAACTAGTGATGCGAGGTTTTCAGCCAGGTAGTAAAAATGATGCCCGTCTTCGTTTAGAAAATGTTGCTTACTCATCACTCACTCAGTGGTTATATGAATTAGAGTACCAGCACGGTATCAATATAGAAGATTTATCGTTAACACCTTCAAAGTTTCCTGGACGCTTAATGGTTAGCGTTCGTGTTAGTAATTAACACCTCATCCTAAGATATTTTATGTTTCTTTTGAAAAAACGCTATTGGTTAATCATAACTTTATTATTAACCCTATTTTTTATTCTTCGTTTGTTTCCTGCTCAATGGCTTATTTATACCATACAGCAGGCAACGCCGAGTTTTCAGGCGAGTAATATTTCTGGCACGGTCTGGCAAGGTGAGGCCAGCTATGCTCAATGGTCAGAGAGAGGGCATGTGTTACCTTTGGGAGAGTTGGCGTGGCAAATTAATATAAGCTCATTACTCACATTAACGCCTTGTGTTCGTTTTTCTAGTAGTGCTGGTCCGCAGCAATTAAAAGGCGAGGCTTGCTACTCTATATTTAGTAAAGAAGTTAGCGCGAAAGAAATAGATGTCAGCTTGCCTATCGCGAATATAGCCCCATTTTTTGGGGTTGATTTGTCGGGCAATATTACTGCTTTTATAAAAAATATTGAAGTTACTCAGACTAGTTTTAACAATGTGGACGCTAATTTATTATGGGAGCAAGCATCTATTTCCAATGGCAATGAATGGCTCGCAGCCGGAAATATTCAGGCAAGGCTCGGTGATGAAAATGGTAGCTTAATATCACGATGGCGGCATATAGCAGAGGGCAAACCGGCTCCTTTAGAGGTCGATATTACTGCAACGCTAACGGACGTATTGACTCAAAAGCCGGTAATAAAAGTAGAGGGTGTAATAAAGCCTCGTTCACGTAAGTCGGGCTTTGAGCCTATCTTGCAACTTATCGGTAATAAAAATAATGATGGTTCTTATCGTATTGATTTTGCGGAGTGATTAGTTCTTTATATAGTCGATAGCCACAATTTGCAAAGCTATTTTTAGCAATCTTTAATATCTTCAATTTTTTTACTTTAATCTTTCACCAATTTCTTGATCTCGGTCAAGTTTCTTTTATATAGCGTTTGACAACTTTACAATCAGTTGATAATTTACAAAAACTATAATGTAGCTTTATCAAGACAAGGATTATCTGCAGTCACTACCTAAAAGCAATACGGATGTTGTTTATATCCGTTATATCTATCTCGTCAGTTTAGTGGAATCACTATATTGGTAGTCAGCAGCTATATTTTAGCCCCTTGAATTAATAACACTATATAGTATATCGAGAAGTGAAATAATGTGCCCACTCGTATTAGTGAGCACTAGTATCTATGACGCCCAATGGGCGTTTTTGGGTTCGACATGTTCAAATAAGGAATAGTTAATATGTTGTTTTTAGATGGAAGTTGTAATTTTTTAGCTTCTTTGTCTCCATGTAAAAAAAGTATGAATAATAGGAAAGGACTTTCTGTAAAAAGAAGGGTTAACCTCCGACTTTTATTAATTCCTAGCTTCTTTCTTTGCTTTGTATTATCAAATTTTGTGGATGCGCATACCCCTGTCCCTACTCGTCTTGGCGGTCCTGAGACACTTTTCTGTGAATCCAAAGGTTTTACCCATATACATAATCATATTGGTAACAACGCTAATTTTTACGATTTCTTCCGTTTTGATATTGAGGGACTGGCTTTTAGCGAAAGTGATATTGTAGCTTGTGAGGCGGGAGTAAGGTATTGTGAATTATTTACAGGCCTCCCAGCTATTCGTGATCTTACTAATACTGCTATTTGTATACAGCCACCAGATGGTACATGTCCGCATACTCACTTTGGTCATTTCCCCAATTGTATATCGGTAGTGTCGGGTGAGGCTAATAATTTAGGTGGAACCTGTTCTGTCAGCACTAGCAATCCCATTAATATTCCTACAGGCAATAAATTCTTTCAGTTTACAGATTATAAAGATAAGGATTTCGCTTTTATACGCTCATACAATTCATGGGTAGGTGATTGGCGCTTTGCTTATCAACAACGCTTAATAATTCATGATAATTACTTTGTTGTTGCTGAAAGGCCCGATGGGAAAGGTCTTCATTTTACAAATAGTAATGGCATTTACTCAGCAAGGTCGCAACGTAGAGAAATATTAAGTTTTGACGGCACCGTTTATACGTTGCTTTTCCCTAATAATACTATTGAAACATACGATGCCAATGGTCGTTTACTCTACATTGACTCTCAATATGAAGAGCGTTTATCGCTAAGCTATATTGAAAACCAGATAATAATTTCAAAATCGGGTAATGAACTAGTATTGACTCTTGGTGAAAATGGTGAGGTTATTCAGGCTCTTTTCCCCAACGGGGTTAATATTATTTATACCTATCAGCAGGCATCAAAACCCCTCTTGTTAAAAAGCTTGTTGTACTCAACGAGTGAATCTGAGCAGTATTTTTATGAAGATATACGCTTTCCGACCTACATAACAGGTATCGAAGATAAAAATGGTTATCGAATTTCTTCGGTACAATATGATGCAGAAGGGCGCGCAATCAGTAGCGAAAGAGGCCCGTTAAATTCAGGTGTTGAACGCACACAAATTCAATATAACTCGGATGGCACACGAACTTTAACGAACGCTTTAGGCAAGCAAAGTACCTATCATTTTACGCAATTCAATGGTGAGTACAAAATGACACAAGTCGAAGGTCACCCTTCTGCTAATTGCGCTGGCGCCAATAAAAACTACACTTACGACACCAACGGTTATATGGCCAGTAAAACGGATTGGAAAGGTAACACGACTACTTATATCAATAATGATCGTGGCCAAGAACTCTCCCGTACCGAAGCGAGTGGTACACCGCAAGCCAGAACCATTACTACCGAGTGGCATGCGACCTACAACCTACCCACAAAAATCACTGAGCCTTCACGTGTCATCACCATGACGTACGACACGAATGGTCGTTTGCTCTCACGCAATGTCACGGAGCGATAATCATGAGAATCAATAAAACGCTACTCGCTTTTTCTTTGGCTACAAGCATTAGCTTTGCACCATCTGTACTGGCTCAGCAATCCACATCTTATACCTATAACTCTCAAGGCTTGGTCTTAACCCAAGATGGCCCGCGTACCGATGTCGTGGATGTTACCACCTATACTTACGATACCTTTGGTAATCGTTCATCCATTACCAATGCCTTTGGTCATACGACACAACTGCTCGATTACAACGGTCGTGGCCAACCCGCCCGCGTGATTGATGCCAATGGCACCGAGACAGTGCTCACCTACCATGTTCGTGGATGGCTTATCTCTGTCACGGTGGTCGACCCTAGTGGAGTCGCCGCCTTAAATAGCGTGACAAATTATACCTACGATAATGTGGGCCAGTTAATCGAGATCACCCAGCCCAATGGCGTGGTATTAACTTACACCTACGATGCAGCGCGCCGTTTAACACAAATCAGTAATAGTTTAGGCGAGAGTATCAACTACACCCTAGACAATGCCGGTAACCGCACTAGCGAGACCATTCAAACCAGTACGGGCACAATCACTTACACAGTTAATCGTGCCTTTGATGAACTTAGCCGTGTGATGGATATTATTGGGGCCGAGAACCAAACCACCCACTTTGACTACGATGTTAACGACAACAACACGGCCGTGACGGACCCTAAAACGAATGTCACCAACCAGATCTACGACCCCTTAGATCGCCTACAGCAAAGCACTGATGCCGCCAACGGCACCACCCAGTTTGGTTACGATGACCAAGACCGCCTAACCAGCGTCACGGATGCCAATGGCAACACCACCACCTACAGCTACGATGGCTTTGACAACTTAACCCAAATCAGTAGCCCCGATACCGGTACAGCAACCTACGCCTACGACAGTGCCAACAACCGCACCAGCATGACCGATGCCCGTGGTGTGGTGGTTAACTACAGTTACGATGCCCTTAACCGATTAACCCATGTCACTTATCCCGCTACACCGGCAGAAAATATTGTTTATCAATACGATGGCGTGACGACGGGCAACAAAGGCATTGGCCGCCTAACTCAAATCACCGACGAAAGTGGATCAACACACTACCACTATGATCATCGCGGTAACTTACTCACTAAAACCACCGTCATTGATGGTCAAACATTCGTGACCAGTACCACTTATGATTTGGCTAATAATCCTATAGAGATGACTTATCCGAGTGGTCTAGTCGTTAACTACACTTATGATTCTCAAGGCAGAGTGCAAGACATTACGGCGACACGCCCGACAGAAACCCCGATAAATATTATCAGCAATACCGAGTACTTAGCCTTTGGTCCCGTTAAGGGGATGACTTACGGCAATGACTTAACACAAACACTCACCTACGATCAGGATTATCGCTTAAGTACACTCACCAGTGGTAGTGCCTTAACCACCGTTCTTGATCTCAGCTATGACTACGATGCCAATGGCAATATAACGGTGATAGATGATAGCAGTTACCAGTATGATGTGTTGGATCGTTTATCAGGTAGTACGGGTGATTACGGTAGTCTTAATTACCAATACGATCCCGTGGGTAACCGCCTTAGCAAAGAGGCGACTACGACCACCACTGATGGTGGAAGTGCTGGTAACGCAGGAGCAGTTACCACGTACAGCTACAACACAGGTAACAACCAACTCAATACAGTCACCACAACCCCAGCGACGGATAACACCACCAGTAGTTACCAATACGATGGTAACGGTAACCCGCTACAGGTCAACAGCAATGATGGGAGTACTGAAGCGCTCACAAGTACCTACAATGCAGCGAATCGCCTAGCGACCATTAGTAAGCCCAGTGTGACGGCCAACTACACCTACAATGCGCTCGGCCAACGTACCACCAAACAGATTGTGGGTAATACAACAACACACTATGCCTATAATGAGAGTGGGCAGTTGTTGGGTGAATACACAGCACAAGGCCAAGCCATCAAAGAATACCTCTGGCTCAATGGCCAGCCTTTAGCACAAGTGACGCCAACAAATAGTTATACTTACCACAATGACCATTTAGGTACACCGAGGGCATTAACGGATCAAAATAAAAACATTGTTTGGCAATCAAGCTACACGCCCTTTGGAGAGGCCACAGAATCAATAGCAACTGTAGAAAACAATCTAAGATTTTCTGGACAGTATTTTGATGAGGAGACGGGGCTACATTACAACTACTTTAGGTACTATGATCCCACCACGGGGAGGTATATCACCTCAGACAGAATAGGATTAGGTGATGGGCCTAATACGTATCTTTATGGTCAAGCTAATCCCCTAAAGTATACTGATCCCACAGGTGAGGCAGCACAGGCTGTGGCAGGTTGTGTTGCTGGTGCTTGGGCTGGTCCAGCTGGTTGCGGTGCAGGTGCGGCCCTAGCAACATTAGGAACGCTCGGAGGTATTTCATTTTTGATGACTGGCCCTTCTCAGCAAGTGGACAGTGCGGCGAACTCATCATCTTCTGGGGAACAGTGTTGTACTGTTTATAAAGATATTTATGAGCCTAATCCTAAGCATGGAAATCGGGGTTACCGAAATGGTCGTAATCAATGGATTTCTCCTGAACCTAAAAATCCAACATTTGCTTTAGCTAATGCTGTGCCTATAAATGAAAGGCGTAGAGTCGGTTATGATCCTTTGAACAATGAACTTGTTGAATTTAGATTGACTAGGAAAGATGATGTCAACTGTATAAAAATATGGCATGGTTTTGTTATTTCTAACCAACCAACATCTATTAATTCAAAAGTAAAAAATGCTGCAAAAGGCGCTGGCTTCCCGGTCAAATGAGTTGAACACTATGAGTAAGGATTCAAAAATAAAACCTGGCGATATATATGAAGATTCTGCCTGTCACCCATGTTTATCCATTGGTGTAGACTATGAAGATGACGAGATATGGGGGGTATCATTGATCGATGGGTCAGCTCCTCGTTCGTGTAGTTTGCTCAACTCTGGTGTTCGAAAACTAAGCGTAGATGAGGCATGGTTAATAAAAGAAAATTGGGTTGATAAGAATTAGAGGGAGCGCAACTATCTAATGGAAGCCCAAGCCAATATGGTTTGGGCTTTTTTGTTTTAAGAGCGCATCATCTGCTGTGTGGTGATGAGTTCGGTAATCACTTCCTCCCCCTGTTGCTGTAACCATTGCTGGTTCAGGTACAGCCCAAAGTGACACTCTTCATTACTTAATACTTGGTGTTCCATATAATCGGGCGCAGTCATGGCCCGAATGGCCGTATCATAAAACTGATAACTCGCCAGCAATCGGTGTAATCGATCTTCCAACTTTGTTAACTGCTCTCGTAGTAATAAAGTTTGTGACAGGGGCAAACCTGCATTATCATCGTGCTCAGCCATAATGGACTCCTTGTTAGTCTATGGTGGTTAGCTGGTCTTGGGTGTTCGAGCACCCTTGATCAGCGATTAAAAAATTATCTCATTGTGCAAATGCCCTTTTTGCATTGTGTTTAAGGATAAGGCTTTCTAGTACTGCCTTAGCTACCTTCTTATCTTCATTATCAAACTGGCTCAGTGCCTCAAACTGCAATTTAAGATCATCACTGGGACCTCGCTGATTCTCTTCAAACACTAAATCATCCAGTGTGGTATGTAGTTCTTTAGCGAGCCTAACGAGTGTCTCTAGGGTAGGCTGTGCTGTACCTGCCTCGTACCGTTTAATCTGGTTAACATGTAAATCAATAGCGTCAGCAAGTGCTTGCTGGGTTAATCCCTGTTGTTTACGTAGGGTTACAAGCTGTTTAACAAAATCCATAGGAAGCAACCAAATAATTGAATTGCTCATACTGTACCCCCTAGGTCTCTTTAACTGTTGACATAAGTACAGTATAGTGTGCTAAATTTAACAGTGCAAGATACTTGACAGCTTTTACCCAAATGGTGGATTTATGGCACGCATACCGGATGATCAGATAGAGCGGATAAAACAAGAAATCTCCTTACTTCGACTAGCGGAAAGCCAAGGCTACCAACTTAAGAAGCAAGGTAAAGATTACGCGGTGTGCTGCCCCTTCCACGACGACAAAACCCCCTCGTGCATTATTAGCCCTAAAAGTAATCTGTTTAATTGCTTCGGTTGTGGTGCGGGTGGCTCGGTGATTGATTGGGTAATGAAGACGCAGGGCGTAGGCTTCCGTCATGCCGTTGAAATTTTAAGAGAGGACAACCCTTCTTTAGCTGCGAGTACTACATCTATAAAACAATCCACTGTCCCTAAACTTGAGGCGCCGATAACAACCGATGCGGAAGACCAGCAAGTGCTACAACAAGTTATCGATTACTACCACCAAACCCTCAAGCAATCCCCCGAAGCATTAGCGTACTTAACCAAGCGTGGTTTAGATAATGTTGAACTCATTAACTATTTTAAAATTGGCTACGCCAATAGAACATTGGGGCTACGTCTACCCCAAAAAAACCGCAAAGCCGGTGAAGCCATGCGAGAGCAGTTAAAACGTATTGGTTTATATCGAGAGACAGGCCGCGAGCATTTTAATGGCTCGGTTGTGTTCCCTGTGGTTGATAAGAATGGTGTGATTGGTGAAGTGTATGGCCGTAAGTTGTTGGATAATCTTCGCAAGGGAACACCTAAACACACTTACTTACCTGGTGAACATCTTGGCGTGTTCAATCAACAAGGTTTGATGGGTGTTGATGAAATCATCCTCTGTGAAAGTATTATTGATGCGCTCACGTTTTGGGTGCATGGTTTTAAGCATGTGACCTGTAGTTATGGTGTGAATGGCTTTACGGATGAAATCTTACAAACCTTAATCAACAATAAAATAAAACGGGTACTGATCGCCTATGACCGAGACGAGGCAGGCAATCGAGCAGCGGAACAGTTAGCACCGATACTGCTAAAAAATAATATTGATGCCTTCCGTATCTTGTTGCCAAAAAATATGGATGTGAATCAATATGCCTGTCAGGTAAGCCCACCACAAAAGACTCTTGCACTTGTGATTAGAAAAGCGGAGTGGTTAGGTAATGGTAAGGCACCAGAACGGCAATTAGAACTGACCGAGGTACAGGTATTACCTGTGGCAGAAAAAACGTCAGAGCCGTTGCCAGAACAAATAGAAAGCACTGTAGTAGAAGATAGTGCTATAGATGAAAACGCCTCGCCACTTCCTTCTTTAGTCGCCTCTGTTGACGTACAAAAAAACGATAATGAAATAGTAATCACGTTAGGCGATAGAGTTTATCGTGTGCGTGGTTTGGCTAATAACAACCACCACGACCAATTAAAAATAAATTTAATGGTTAAGCGCGAGGAGCAGTTCCACTTAGATAAATTGGATTTATACAGCAGTAAACAACGACAAGTATTTATTAATCAAGCCTATGTCGAGTTGGGTGTTAACGATGAAGTGATTAAAAAAGATTTAGGTAAAGTACTGTTAGCGTTAGAGGAACAACAGGCGCAACAACAAGAAGACAGCGACGACAAAAACACAGTAGAAATAGATAGCGTGGAACGACAAGCGGCAATGGAGTTGTTGCACGATAAAAATCTACTTGATCGTGTGTTAACCGATTTTACTTGTGCGGGTGTTGTTGGTGAAGAGACCAATAAGCTAGCCGGTTACTTATCTTGTGTAAGCCGTAAACTAGATAAACCTTTAGCCGTCATTATCCAAAGTTCGAGCGCCGCCGGTAAAAGCAGTCTAATGGATAGTATCTTAGCCTTAATGCCCGAAGAGGAGCGCGTTCAATACTCAGCTATGACGGGGCAAAGTTTATTTTATATGGGCGAGACCAACCTTAAAAATAAAATACTGGCGATTAGTGAAGAGGAAGGTGCGAGTAACGCGAGCTATGCATTAAAGCTGTTACAAAGTGAGGGCGAGGTCACTATAGCCAGTACAGGTAAAGACGACAGTACAGGGAATTTAGTGACGAAGGAATACACGGTACAAGGTCCGGTGATGTTGTTTTTAACGACAACGGCTATCGACATAGACGAAGAGCTAATGAATCGTTGCTTAGTGTTATCGGTGAATGAATCTCGTGAACAAACCCAAGCGATACACCAAGCACAGCGACAAAAGAGAACACTACAAGGGTTACAAAATAAATTAGAAAAAGAGCGTGTGATAAGCCTGCATAGGAATGCCCAACGCCTATTAAAGCCACTCCAAATAATCAACCCCTACGCCGATCAGTTAACCTTCCTCGATGATAAAACAAGAACACGGCGCGACCATGAAAAGTATCTCACCTTGATCGACTCCATTGCCTTACTTCATCAATACCAACGCGACATAAAAACCATCGATTACAATGGTGAAAGTATCGAGTATATCGAGGTAGAGTTATCGGATATAGAAACGGCGAATAAACTGGCTCACGAGATATTAGGGCGCACATTGGACGAGTTGCCACCACAGACGAGAAAGCTGCTAAAAGAAATACAGGTAATGGTAAAGGTTGAGTGTGAGCAACAAAAAATAGAACAAAGCCACTTCCGTTTTAGTCGCAAATTAATTAGAGAAAAAACACAGTGGGGCAATACACAACTTAAAGTACACCTTCATCGACTGGAAGAAATGGAATACCTCTTAGTGCATCGAGGTGGTCGTGGTCAGTCCTTTGAATACGAGCTGCTTTACGATACTAATAATGATGAAAAAAATCACCTGATGGGGCTATTAGATACGGATAAATTACACTACGATAAAAAGAAGTCAGGCTTAAAATATAATAAGTCGGGGTCAAGTCGGCCCCAAGTCGGTGGGGTGTCGGTGTTAGAAAAAATGCCACAGGCTAAGCCTGTTATGGCTTATAGCCATAGTGAGTCGGTTTTATCGGAATGCACGTCTAGTGGTGTGTAACAATGGCCTACAACAAAGAGCATCGTAGAGGTATCACCACTAAACACCAAAAGCGTAAAAAGCTGGTTCATGCACCTAAAGCTAACACTTCACCGATTGTCCACAATGGGCTATATCCTTATCTGTTGGCCTTCCTAGAATGGGGTGGTGTAAAAGGATTAAGTGCTAACACATTGAAACAACGTGAGACAGGGTTACAGCGTTGGATATGTTGGTGTGATGATCGCGGTTTAGATGATCCTAGAGCGATTACCAAACCAATATTGGAGCGCTACCAAAAGTATCTCTATCACTTCCGGCGCGAGAATGGTGAGCCATTAAGTGTGCGTTATCAATGCACATTGTTACAACCGATCAAAACGTTTTTTAAATGGTTAGCGCAAAGTAATCACATACTCTACAACCCTGCCAGTGAGTTAGAGATGCCCAAGGTGCCAATGAGATTACCAAAAGCAATATTAAGTACGGAAGAAGTCGAGCGCGTACTCAGCGTCTCCAAAACTGATACACCTTATGGTGTACGTGATAGAGCCATATTAGAAACCTTATACAGTACGGGCATACGCCGCACTGAGTGCGCGAGCCTGCAACTGTATGATGTGGATAGCCAACAAAAAACGGTGATGATTAGAGCAGGAAAAGGCGCAAAAGATCGATTGTTGCCGATAGGGCAACGCGCTTTATATTGGGTAGATCGCTATCGCTATGAGTGTCGTGATGAGTTTGTGATAAACCCCGACGACACCCATTTATTTTTAACAGATTACGGCGAGCCATTTATCAAAGGCCGTTTAGGTGCCTTGGTCAAACGATACCTCCATCATGCCGAGATAAACAAACCAGGTGGTTGCCACCTGTTCCGTCATGCAATGGCCACGCATATGCTGGATAACGGTGCAGACCTGCGTTTTATCCAAATGATGTTGGGCCATAGTCAGTTATCGACGACAGAGATTTATACGCATGTCTCCATAGAAAAATTAAGAGAAATCCACGCGGCCACGCACCCTGCAAAACTATAGTGGTACTTTTTTATAGTGGTGCTAGAATATCTCTCATGGAAAATTTATCAGATTATGTAAAAGAAATTATTGGCTTGGTCACAGCGATCATCTCACTTATAGGTGTGACGATCTCATTGATAACTGTATTGATTGTATATAGAAGAGAGCCAAAGAAAAGAAAAAGCGCACCGAAAAATACTATAAATATATCAACTTATAATATTAAAAAAATTATCTTGCCTGTATCATACGATACAAAAAAACAATCATCGAACCTCAGCACTATCTATGCTGTGAAGCAATATAAAAAAACTCTTAAACAAGTAAAATCTTACTTAGATGTAAGTATATGTACTAGGATGTGCTCTGATGTATTTTTTAAAAAATTTAAAAATAATACCAATAGTAATAAATTTAAAAAAATTATAGATTCCATTATATTGGAAAATAATACTTCAAAAAAAATCATGTTAGAGCACAGCACTATCTATGCTGTGCTCTCTTTAAAAAAATGTTAAGCGGGGGTTCGAATCCCTCCCTGAACAGTAGATAGAATCAGAGTTGTAGCCTCAGATTTATCGGATACACTGCCACACCGACCGCTGTCACATGGCTTGCAACAAAACACGCAAGCCAAAGCGCCAGCTACATTGGTGTTCTTATCCAACATCAAAGTAACCTGAGAGAGTGCAATAAGGCTGGGCTGTCGCCACTGTCACCGTGTTTGCATGTTCGCCAAAAGCGCTCACAGGCAACCCCGCCGCCAGCGCTCCATCCTGTATTATAGCCACGCCCTGCGCGCACCTGCGCCCAGCCTGTTTGTTTAGGGGCTAGGTGCCCCTAACCAATCGGCGGCTGCCCCGCTGGCCTAAAAGGCAGGCCAGTTGCCCATTAAAAAACCACTAATGGGCAAGTGCTTGCTAAAGACAAAAGACTAAAACCAACCCCGCCAATCAGTTAGCTCACAGGAATGCGTGCGGGTCTAGCTTGCGTTCTTTTTATCCCCCAGTGCCGCACGTTGCCACTAAAAAGCGAGTGCAAACACACGCACTCCCATTTTAGTGGCTCGTTATAAACCAATGGTTTACACTCGCCGTTATGGAAGCGATCAACCTTACCTTAAATAACAGTGAAGTTAAGCCAAAACCCGCGTCGGGGGTTGTAACTTTAGACTTGGATGTTTGTCGGGGTTTTGCGGCTAACGATCCTAGAGTGCATCGGGGCTGTAGCGGATGTAGCTACGATGTTGCGTCAGACGCAATAGATTACAACTGGTTTAGGTATTACGACCCCAAAACGGGCAGGTATATTACTTCTGATAGAATTGGGTTGGGTGATGGGCCGAATACGTATCTTTATGGTCAAGCTAATCCCCTAAAGTATACTGATCCCACAGGTGAGGCAGCACAGGCTGTGGCAGGTTGTGTTGCTGGTGCTTGGGCTGGTCCAGCTGGTTGCGGTGCAGGTGCGGCCCTAGCAACATTAGGAACGCTCGGAGGTATTTCATTTTTGATGACTGGCCCTTCTCAGCAAGTGGACAGTGCGGCGAACTCATCATCTTCTGGGGAACAGTGTTGTACTGTTTATAAAGATATTTATGAGCCTAATCCTAAGCATGGAAATCGGGGTTACCGAAATGGTCGTAATCAATGGATTTCTCCTGAACCTAAAAATCCAACATTTGCTTTAGCTAATGCTGTGCCTATAAATGAAAGGCGTAGAGTCGGTTATGATCCTTTGAACAATGAACTTGTTGAATTTAGATTGACTAGGAAAGATGATGTCAACTGTATAAAAATATGGCATGGTTTTGTTATTTCTAACCAACCAACATCTATTAATTCAAAAGTAAAAAATGCTGCAAAAGGCGCTGGCTTCCCGGTCAAATGAGTTGAACACTATGAGTAAGGATTCAAAAATAAAACCTGGCGATATATATGAAGATTCTGCCTGTCACCCATGTTTATCCATTGGTGTAGACTATGAAGATGACGAGATATGGGGGGTATCATTGATCGATGGGTCAGCTCCTCGTTCGTGTAGTTTGCTCAACTCTGGTGTTCGAAAACTAAGCGTAGATGAGGCATGGTTAATAAAAGAAAATTGGGTTGATAAGAATTAGAGGGAGCGCAACTATCTAATGGAAGCCCAAGCCAATATGGTTTGGGCTTTTTTGTTTTAAGAGCGCATCATCTGCTGTGTGGTGATGAGTTCGGTAATCACTTCCTCCCCCTGTTGCTGTAACCATTGCTGGTTCAGGTACAGCCCAAAGTGACACTCTTCATTACTTAATACTTGGTGTTCCATATAATCGGGCGCAGTCATGGCCCGAATGGCCGTATCATAAAACTGATAACTCGCCAGCAATCGGTGTAATCGATCTTCCAACTTTGTTAACTGCTCTCGTAGTAATAAAGTTTGTGACAGGGGCAAACCTGCATTATCATCGTGCTCAGCCATAATGGACTCCTTGTTAGTCTATGGTGGTTAGCTGGTCTTGGGTGTTCGAGCACCCTTGATCAGCGATTAAAAAATTATCTCATTGTGCAAATGCCCTTTTTGCATTGTGTTTAAGGATAAGGCTTTCTAGTACTGCCTTAGCTACCTTCTTATCTTCATTATCAAACTGGCTCAGTGCCTCAAACTGCAATTTAAGATCATCACTGGGACCTCGCTGATTCTCTTCAAACACTAAATCATCCAGTGTGGTATGTAGTTCTTTAGCGAGCCTAACGAGTGTCTCTAGGGTAGGCTGTGCTGTACCTGCCTCGTACCGTTTAATCTGGTTAACATGTAAATCAATAGCGTCAGCAAGTGCTTGCTGGGTTAATCCCTGTTGTTTACGTAGGGTTACAAGCTGTTTAACAAAATCCATAGGAAGCAACCAAATAATTGAATTGCTCATACTGTACCCCCTAGGTCTCTTTAACTGTTGACATAAGTACAGTATAGTGTGCTAAATTTAACAGTGCAAGATACTTGACAGCTTTTACCCAAATGGTGGATTTATGGCACGCATACCGGATGATCAGATAGAGCGGATAAAACAAGAAATCTCCTTACTTCGACTAGCGGAAAGCCAAGGCTACCAACTTAAGAAGCAAGGTAAAGATTACGCGGTGTGCTGCCCCTTCCACGACGACAAAACCCCCTCGTGCATTATTAGCCCTAAAAGTAATCTGTTTAATTGCTTCGGTTGTGGTGCGGGTGGCTCGGTGATTGATTGGGTAATGAAGACGCAGGGCGTAGGCTTCCGTCATGCCGTTGAAATTTTAAGAGAGGACAACCCTTCTTTAGCTGCGAGTACTACATCTATAAAACAATCCACTGTCCCTAAACTTGAGGCGCCGATAACAACCGATGCGGAAGACCAGCAAGTGCTACAACAAGTTATCGATTACTACCACCAAACCCTCAAGCAATCCCCCGAAGCATTAGCGTACTTAACCAAGCGTGGTTTAGATAATGTTGAACTCATTAACTATTTTAAAATTGGCTACGCCAATAGAACATTGGGGCTACGTCTACCCCAAAAAAACCGCAAAGCCGGTGAAGCCATGCGAGAGCAGTTAAAACGTATTGGTTTATATCGAGAGACAGGCCGCGAGCATTTTAATGGCTCGGTTGTGTTCCCTGTGGTTGATAAGAATGGTGTGATTGGTGAAGTGTATGGCCGTAAGTTGTTGGATAATCTTCGCAAGGGAACACCTAAACACACTTACTTACCTGGTGAACATCTTGGCGTGTTCAATCAACAAGGTTTGATGGGTGTTGATGAAATCATCCTCTGTGAAAGTATTATTGATGCGCTCACGTTTTGGGTGCATGGTTTTAAGCATGTGACCTGTAGTTATGGTGTGAATGGCTTTACGGATGAAATCTTACAAACCTTAATCAACAATAAAATAAAACGGGTACTGATCGCCTATGACCGAGACGAGGCAGGCAATCGAGCAGCGGAACAGTTAGCACCGATACTGCTAAAAAATAATATTGATGCCTTCCGTATCTTGTTGCCAAAAAATATGGATGTGAATCAATATGCCTGTCAGGTAAGCCCACCACAAAAGACTCTTGCACTTGTGATTAGAAAAGCGGAGTGGTTAGGTAATGGTAAGGCACCAGAACGGCAATTAGAACTGACCGAGGTACAGGTATTACCTGTGGCAGAAAAAACGTCAGAGCCGTTGCCAGAACAAATAGAAAGCACTGTAGTAGAAGATAGTGCTATAGATGAAAACGCCTCGCCACTTCCTTCTTTAGTCGCCTCTGTTGACGTACAAAAAAACGATAATGAAATAGTAATCACGTTAGGCGATAGAGTTTATCGTGTGCGTGGTTTGGCTAATAACAACCACCACGACCAATTAAAAATAAATTTAATGGTTAAGCGCGAGGAGCAGTTCCACTTAGATAAATTGGATTTATACAGCAGTAAACAACGACAAGTATTTATTAATCAAGCCTATGTCGAGTTGGGTGTTAACGATGAAGTGATTAAAAAAGATTTAGGTAAAGTACTGTTAGCGTTAGAGGAACAACAGGCGCAACAACAAGAAGACAGCGACGACAAAAACACAGTAGAAATAGATAGCGTGGAACGACAAGCGGCAATGGAGTTGTTGCACGATAAAAATCTACTTGATCGTGTGTTAACCGATTTTACTTGTGCGGGTGTTGTTGGTGAAGAGACCAATAAGCTAGCCGGTTACTTATCTTGTGTAAGCCGTAAACTAGATAAACCTTTAGCCGTCATTATCCAAAGTTCGAGCGCCGCCGGTAAAAGCAGTCTAATGGATAGTATCTTAGCCTTAATGCCCGAAGAGGAGCGCGTTCAATACTCAGCTATGACGGGGCAAAGTTTATTTTATATGGGCGAGACCAACCTTAAAAATAAAATACTGGCGATTAGTGAAGAGGAAGGTGCGAGTAACGCGAGCTATGCATTAAAGCTGTTACAAAGTGAGGGCGAGGTCACTATAGCCAGTACAGGTAAAGACGACAGTACAGGGAATTTAGTGACGAAGGAATACACGGTACAAGGTCCGGTGATGTTGTTTTTAACGACAACGGCTATCGACATAGACGAAGAGCTAATGAATCGTTGCTTAGTGTTATCGGTGAATGAATCTCGTGAACAAACCCAAGCGATACACCAAGCACAGCGACAAAAGAGAACACTACAAGGGTTACAAAATAAATTAGAAAAAGAGCGTGTGATAAGCCTGCATAGGAATGCCCAACGCCTATTAAAGCCACTCCAAATAATCAACCCCTACGCCGATCAGTTAACCTTCCTCGATGATAAAACAAGAACACGGCGCGACCATGAAAAGTATCTCACCTTGATCGACTCCATTGCCTTACTTCATCAATACCAACGCGACATAAAAACCATCGATTACAATGGTGAAAGTATCGAGTATATCGAGGTAGAGTTATCGGATATAGAAACGGCGAATAAACTGGCTCACGAGATATTAGGGCGCACATTGGACGAGTTGCCACCACAGACGAGAAAGCTGCTAAAAGAAATACAGGTAATGGTAAAGGTTGAGTGTGAGCAACAAAAAATAGAACAAAGCCACTTCCGTTTTAGTCGCAAATTAATTAGAGAAAAAACACAGTGGGGCAATACACAACTTAAAGTACACCTTCATCGACTGGAAGAAATGGAATACCTCTTAGTGCATCGAGGTGGTCGTGGTCAGTCCTTTGAATACGAGCTGCTTTACGATACTAATAATGATGAAAAAAATCACCTGATGGGGCTATTAGATACGGATAAATTACACTACGATAAAAAGAAGTCAGGCTTAAAATATAATAAGTCGGGGTCAAGTCGGCCCCAAGTCGGTGGGGTGTCGGTGTTAGAAAAAATGCCACAGGCTAAGCCTGTTATGGCTTATAGCCATAGTGAGTCGGTTTTATCGGAATGCACGTCTAGTGGTGTGTAACAATGGCCTACAACAAAGAGCATCGTAGAGGTATCACCACTAAACACCAAAAGCGTAAAAAGCTGGTTCATGCACCTAAAGCTAACACTTCACCGATTGTCCACAATGGGCTATATCCTTATCTGTTGGCCTTCCTAGAATGGGGTGGTGTAAAAGGATTAAGTGCTAACACATTGAAACAACGTGAGACAGGGTTACAGCGTTGGATATGTTGGTGTGATGATCGCGGTTTAGATGATCCTAGAGCGATTACCAAACCAATATTGGAGCGCTACCAAAAGTATCTCTATCACTTCCGGCGCGAGAATGGTGAGCCATTAAGTGTGCGTTATCAATGCACATTGTTACAACCGATCAAAACGTTTTTTAAATGGTTAGCGCAAAGTAATCACATACTCTACAACCCTGCCAGTGAGTTAGAGATGCCCAAGGTGCCAATGAGATTACCAAAAGCAATATTAAGTACGGAAGAAGTCGAGCGCGTACTCAGCGTCTCCAAAACTGATACACCTTATGGTGTACGTGATAGAGCCATATTAGAAACCTTATACAGTACGGGCATACGCCGCACTGAGTGCGCGAGCCTGCAACTGTATGATGTGGATAGCCAACAAAAAACGGTGATGATTAGAGCAGGAAAAGGCGCAAAAGATCGATTGTTGCCGATAGGGCAACGCGCTTTATATTGGGTAGATCGCTATCGCTATGAGTGTCGTGATGAGTTTGTGATAAACCCCGACGACACCCATTTATTTTTAACAGATTACGGCGAGCCATTTATCAAAGGCCGTTTAGGTGCCTTGGTCAAACGATACCTCCATCATGCCGAGATAAACAAACCAGGTGGTTGCCACCTGTTCCGTCATGCAATGGCCACGCATATGCTGGATAACGGTGCAGACCTGCGTTTTATCCAAATGATGTTGGGCCATAGTCAGTTATCGACGACAGAGATTTATACGCATGTCTCCATAGAAAAATTAAGAGAAATCCACGCGGCCACGCACCCTGCAAAACTATAGTGGTACTTTTTTATAGTGGTGCTAGAATATCTCTCATGGAAAATTTATCAGATTATGTAAAAGAAATTATTGGCTTGGTCACAGCGATCATCTCACTTATAGGTGTGACGATCTCATTGATAACTGTATTGATTGTATATAGAAGAGAGCCAAAGAAAAGAAAAAGCGCACCGAAAAATACTATAAATATATCAACTTATAATATTAAAAAAATTATCTTGCCTGTATCATACGATACAAAAAAACAATCATCGAACCTCAGCACTATCTATGCTGTGAAGCAATATAAAAAAACTCTTAAACAAGTAAAATCTTACTTAGATGTAAGTATATGTACTAGGATGTGCTCTGATGTATTTTTTAAAAAATTTAAAAATAATACCAATAGTAATAAATTTAAAAAAATTATAGATTCCATTATATTGGAAAATAATACTTCAAAAAAAATCATGTTAGAGCACAGCACTATCTATGCTGTGCTCTCTTTAAAAAAATGTTAAGCGGGGGTTCGAATCCCTCCCTGAACAGTAGATAGAATCAGAGTTGTAGCCTCAGATTTATCGGATACACTGCCACACCGACCGCTGTCACATGGCTTGCAACAAAACACGCAAGCCAAAGCGCCAGCTACATTGGTGTTCTTATCCAACATCAAAGTAACCTGAGAGAGTGCAATAAGGCTGGGCTGTCGCCACTGTCACCGTGTTTGCATGTTCGCCAAAAGCGCTCACAGGCAACCCCGCCGCCAGCGCTCCATCCTGTATTATAGCCACGCCCTGCGCGCACCTGCGCCCAGCCTGTTTGTTTAGGGGCTAGGTGCCCCTAACCAATCGGCGGCTGCCCCGCTGGCCTAAAAGGCAGGCCAGTTGCCCATTAAAAAACCACTAATGGGCAAGTGCTTGCTAAAGACAAAAGACTAAAACCAACCCCGCCAATCAGTTAGCTCACAGGAATGCGTGCGGGTCTAGCTTGCGTTCTTTTTATCCCCCAGTGCCGCACGTTGCCACTAAAAAGCGAGTGCAAACACACGCACTCCCATTTTAGTGGCTCGTTATAAACCAATGGTTTACACTCGCCGTTATGGAAGCGATCAACCTTACCTTAAATAACAGTGAAGTTAAGCCAAAACCCGCGTCGGGGGTTGTAACTTTAGACTTGGATGTTTGTCGGGGTTTTGCGGCTAACGATCCTAGAGTGCATCGGGGCTGTAGCGGATGTAGCTACGATGTTGCGTCAGACGCAATAGATTACAACTGGTTTAGGTATTACGACCCCAAAACGGGCAGGTATATTACTTCTGATAGAATTGGGTTGGGTGATGGGCCGAATACGTATCTTTATGGACAAGCGAATCCTTTAAAATATACTGACCCTACAGGTCTCTTTGCAAATGCTTGCTCTGGTATAGGGTGTTGGTTTGTTGGTCATGGGCCACCACCAGGTTTTGTCGAAGGTTTTGTTGATTTTTGGAAAGATTTAGTGGCCCCTATTAACCCTCACAAATCTGGAACTTGTGAGTACGAAAGAAGGCAGCTAGCTATTGGTTTAGCAAGAGCGGCTGTTAAAGGTGGTGGTCAAGTTGCTGCTGGCTATCCTGGTACCGCTTTTGATATTGCATTGGATGGATTGTCGAATAGTGACCCTTACTATGTTGCTGGGAGAACTGCTGCTTCTACAACGCTTAGTACGGCTTCTGGTATTGTTACTAGAGGGCGCGCTGCAGTTGGTGCTCCTGTGGGGACAGCAGCTTTTGGTAAAGCTAACTTTAGCGTGTTAGTTGACTTTTTTGAGTCAAAATTACCTAATAATTGTATTTGTGAGATGTAAATACACTATGAACTTCAAAGATAAGATATTTATACTTTTCTCCTCCCAGAGAATAACAAAAGACAAGTGTATTAGAATGAACTTTTACTCATTGTCTCGTGGTTTCGACTATTTTTATTATTATTTAATTCTCCCAATTACTGCTTTTTTTCTGATAGGAGGAGTATTTACTATTTTAATCGCTGGGCTAATTACTTTTTTATTGATTAAATTGATTATCTTTTACACTTTTGGTGTAAAAGATAGCTGATAATTATGAACGGGAAAATGCCCTAAAAGTTGATTTATGAATTTAAAAGATAGCAGTATCTCAAAACCAATTTTAGACTTTTATTTTAATGAGTTAGACCCTAATATTTTTTCCAGTAAATTACATGATGCAGCTGATGAAATAGAACGCCTAATAGGGGATAACCTTTACTTTGATTTGATCGATTGTGATCTTTCTACAAAAGAGGGTATTGAACGTATAAAAATTAAAATCACACAATTTTACTCTGACGATAAAAATACTCTTTTTAAAGATAGAGCCATAGATATATGTGAAAAAATTATATCTACTAAATTGACAATTACTGATGGATGTAGAATTTTATCCGATTTGGAACTGTCTGGAGCTGATTTTATCCCTCCTGTTTTTGATGGTTATAGTAGTGAGTTTGATGATGGTATGGATGTAGAATTTTACAAAGACAGAGTGATAGCTGATACAAAAACTTTGTTGGGGAACTTGAAAAGTTGAGAATAATTGAGGTCGTAAGACAATTAAAGCCTAGCCGTGATGGTTAGGCTTTTTTATTTTTAGATGTTTTAGTGTGCAACACCACCGGTTGAGGTGGGCAGCGTTTCCCAGCAGACTGCGCAATCTAGTGCAGCGCCTGCAGGTGCATGATAAGGTTATCTATTTGTTCTTTCTAATCCATCCTGAGAAGACTAAACCAATGGCTGAAGATAAAAAGAGAGATTATTGGGTTGTTTTGGGCAGGCCGATTAGAGATTTTAAGCGTTTAAGAATTCACACTGTGACATTGAATAAAACGACGGGTCAAATAGGCATAAACTCCGTTAATGTATTTGGTCTGGGAGAAAAGTCTCAAGTTCGTACGAGCTTAAGTCGTCTCGAGTCGACAAGCTTGCCAGAGTTAGTGAAGTGACATATCAGAAAGTTTTCTCATATTATTAAAACCAAGTCACTCATCAACACCATATCAGCAGAAGATCGAAATCCGTAATATTTCTATTGGTTGTTAACTATTCTTGATCTTCGTCTTCGTCTGGTTTTTTCTTAGGCGTAATGCGCTTGCCAATAATTATGCCGCACTCGTACAAAAGGTACATAGGTATAGCTAGCAGTAGCTGCGAGATAACATCGGGTGGTGTTAGCAGCATGCCCAATATAAAGCAGCCTACAATGACATAAGCGCGTTTTTCGGCAAGGGATTCTGGGGTTACTGCACCCGAGCGAATTAACAAAATAATCGCAACGGGTATTTCGAAGACAATGCCAAAAGCCAAAAATAATTTTGTGACAAAATCCAGATAACTAGAAATATCTGTCATTACCGTAACACCCTCTGGCGCAATGGATGTAAAAAATCCAAAGACGAGGGGGAATACAATAAGGTAGGCAAAGGTAATGCCCGCATAAAACAGTAAAACGCTAGAGCCAATTAATGGGGCAATTAACGATTTTTCGTTTTCGTAAAGGCCTGGCGCTAAAAAAGACCAAATTTGGTACAGCAAATAAGGTAATGCGATAACGAGAGAGACAAAAAATGTGAGTTTAAAGGGAGTCAAGAATGGTGTTGCAACTTCTGTTGCAATCATTGATGTGCCTTCGGGTAATAAAGCCAGTAGTGGCTCTGCGACAAAGCCGTAGATGTCGTTAGCAAAAGCAACCAAGCCTAAAAATACAATAGTCACTGCGCCTAGGCAATAGAGTAGCCGATTGCGTAGTTCGATAAGATGCTCAATGAGCGGGGAGGCTTGCTTTACGGATTCGGTCATTGATTGGTCTTATACGGATGATTCATTTTTATTAAGAATAGTATTTTCTTCGCTCACATCTTCTTTACTTAAGGTTTCTTTGCTTAAAGGCTCGCTCTCAGAACCTTCTTGGAGCTCTTCTTCTCTAAATTCAGGTGGGTCTTGGTAGTCATCCTGCTCCATAAATTGACGCTCGATATCGACATTAGTCAACTTAGATACATCGTTGTCGATATCTGCGATATCTTCTTCCATTTTTTTGAGGTTTTCCATAATTTGTTCATTATGGAGCTGTAGGCGAATGTCGTCGGCACCAATTTGTTTTTCAAACTCTTCTTTGGTGTTATTAAACATGCGTTTAAAGCGGCCAATAGTCATGGCTGCACCGCGAACTGCCTCTGGCATACGCTCTGGCCCAACAACTAGTAAGGCCACGACCGCAATCAATAATATCTCAAAAAGACCCATTTAAATTAGCTTTTGCTCTCGTCTTTTTCT
Source organism: uncultured Pseudomonadales bacterium (assembly GCA_947488935.1). Lineage (GTDB taxonomy): Bacteria > Pseudomonadota > Gammaproteobacteria > Pseudomonadales > Cellvibrionaceae > CANLBN01. Next base: position 177,610 of record CANLBN010000001.1, on the reverse strand, counting down.
TTTTGTTCAACCGCTTCGGCGACGTCAGTCTCTTTTGGCTTTTCTTCTTCGCCAATGGCTTTTTTAAAGCCCTTTAATGCGCCGCCAAGATCAGAACCCATGCCTTTGAGTTTTTTTGTGCCAAATAACAAAACTACAATTAATAGTATGACCAATAACGGTCCAATACCAATACCACCGATACCCATAAGGTTCTCCTAACTCGTTAGTTGCGGGATGCTTTTTCATCAAGGCCCGATAGGCCGATACGTCGTCCAAGCTCGTCGATAACGGCTTGTATATCAGTATCTAGATGAGACAACATCACCATTGAATGAAACCACAGATCCGCGGTTTCGTAAATAAGATTATCGTTATTACCCTGTGTCTGTGCATCTTTCGCGGCAAGCAATGTCTCGGTGCATTCCTCGCCCACTTTTTCTAAAATCTTGTTTAAGCCTTTTTTGTGCAGTTGTGCTACATAAGAGCTATCGGCCTCACCTGCGTGCTTACGTTCAGCTAGGATTTTACTTAACTGCGCTAATACTTCGCGCTCTTTGCTCATTGTGCTCATTCTTGATTACCGCTTATGTGTCAGCCGATTTTTATCATAACACCCTAGTGTAACAATCTACTAACTTAGCTTATTGGCTTATAGTCGTATGGCTTTTGCAAAAATTTATGATGATCGTTGTTAATTATTGTTATCGCTATTATCGACACTAGGGTTAATGTGATGCCAAAAAATGATTTATCAAGCCCTTTTGTATCAATCAATTGCTAATAAGTGATTAATGAACACTGGCAGGTAATACAAGATAACGCTTGTATTACAGTTTAATCACCCAAAACATGTGTAAATTAAGGTATTTGCTACTCGCTAAGCAAGTTTGCTCCGGTCATTTCGGAGGGTTTTTGCATATCAAGCATACTTAGTAAAGTGGGTGCGATATCGCATAAACGCCCCTCTTTTAGTGCCTTCGAGCTACTATTATTGGCCACGTAAACCAGTGGCACAGGCCCATTTGTATGGGATGTCACGGGCCCGCCTGTTTCGGGGTCGACCATTAGCTCGACATTGCCGTGATCGGCGGTAATTAAACACTCACCATCTACAGCCAAAATTGCCTCGGTGACGCGCTTTAAGCAAGTGTCTAGGGTCTCTACGGCTTTAATAGCTGCATCCATTTTACCGGTATGGCCTACCATATCACCGTTGGCATAGTTGCAAACTATTAGGTCGAACTCACCGCTGTGAATGGCTTCTACTAGGTTATCAGTGACTTCTGGTGCGCTCATTTCAGGTTTTAAATCATAGGTGGCGACATCGGGAGATGGTATCAAAATACGTTTTTCACCATCAAATTCCTCCTCGATACCCCCGTTAAAAAAGAAGGTAACGTGGGCATATTTTTCTGTCTCGGCAATGCGTAGCTGTGTTTTATTGCTCTTGGCTAGGTACTCCCCAAGGGTGTTGCTTAAGCTCTCGGGTGGGTAGGCGCAGGGTGTATTAATACTTGCGGCATATTGTGTCAAAGTGACAAGGTCAGCCAAATTGGGCTGGGTGCTCTGGTCAAGCTGTGTATCAACGTCCTTTTCGATAAGCGCACGGGTTAACTCACGCGCACGATCTGGTCTAAAATTCATAAATACAACGGCATCACCATCACCAATGACGACTGCGTTACCATTGGGGCGTATAGAGGTTGCCGGACAAAACTCATCGCCGAGATCTTGGCTGTAGGCCAGCTCTAAACCACCGATGGCATCGGTGGCAGTATTGCTTGCGCTGCCTTGGGTGAGTAAGTCATAGGCAAGCTGGATGCGCTCCCAACGGTTATCTCTATCCATTGCATAGTAGCGGCCAATAAGCGATGCAATGTAAGCCTCGTTAGAGTCACCAAAGCATTCTTTAAACTTAGCCGTTATTTTTTCGAGTGATGGTTTTGCACTACGTGGTGGTGTATCGCGCCCATCAAGAAACCCATGTACATAGACTTTTTTAGCGCCACGTTTAGCCGCAAGCTCAATCATGGCGGCAATATGCTCTTCGTGGCTGTGTACGCCACCGGGAGACAGTAGCCCTAAAATATGAACGGCTTTTTCGTCTTTTACCGCTTTATCAACGGCGTTAACAATGGCCGTGTTTTCGTAAAAGTCACCGTCGTCAATGGCCTTAGAGATTCGCGTAAAATTTTGATAAACAATACGCCCAGCCCCTAAGTTCATATGCCCCACCTCGGAGTTGCCCATTTGACCATCGGGCAGGCCTACAGCAAGGCCAGAGGTTTTAACGAGGGTATGCGGATGGTTGTTCCAAAGGGCATCCCATGTTGGGCTATTAGCCGCCTCGATAGCATTAGAGGTAGAGGTTTCTGAATAGCCAAAGCCATCTAAAATAAAGAGGGCAACTGTTTTTTTAGCCATGAGGTGCTCATTCGTATTGATAAAGGGGTCGCTATTATACGGTAAAAAAAGTGATGCTGAAAAAGAAGTTAGCAATAACGGAGATAAGCATTATTAATGGGATACTTATATGAGATGACTATAGGCTTTATCTAATAAAGCAGCGACTTGCTGCCAATAGCTGTCGTCCTCATTGACTAAATTATGAGCTGCATCGGGTACGAATTCGACAGCTATATTGGGTATGCAGTGCTTAATAACCGGAATGTTGTATTGATAATCGACGGTGTTGTCGCCAGTGCCCTGAATAAGCCAGCAGTCGTGTTTTATCTGTTGTGTGTGCATTTGTAGATGTTTTATCCATTTATCCATTGCGCCAAGCCACGATAGCGGTAATCTCTTTGCCTGCAGTGGGTCGTGGCATTTGAGAAACTCTGTAAAGCTGTCGTCGTGAGACGATGCCGAAAATGACCGTTTGATTGAGGGAATAAACGGGCGTGCGGCATAAAAATACCAACGGATTTTCCCCCAGTAAAGGCTGCGGACTAAAGGCGATAAAAGAATCACCTTTTGAGGCGAGAAAGCTGTATTTGATAGCAGCGTATCAATAACAACTGCACCGCCTGTGCTTTGGCCTATTAAAGAATAGTTTGGATAATTCTCACGCTCAATAATGCTTGTCAAAATACCGCTATAGCTTGTGAAGCTATCGATATGGGCAGCTTTGCCACTACTTAAACCGTGTCCTGGCAGATCAAACAGGTGAACTCTGTAGCCATTGTTTAGGCACCAAAAAATAATCTTTGCGTAAAGGGCTGTGTGCTCAAAATAGCCATGTACTATAAATATAGTACTGCCATTGTGCTTTTTGGGTTGCCACGATTGCTCGACGATTCGATAACCATTAATTTGGCTCTGCCAAATAGCATGCTCGCTGGCAATATTGTTTTGCGTATCGTTATTATTTAAAAAATTAACCTTATAAAAATCAATATAGTTATCTAATAACAGTGCAAAGTTTTTATTGGCTGTGTCTTTTGTGTTTTTGTTGGTAACTAAGGATGGGTTTGTATCTAGAGAGGGGATTTCATTTATAAAGCCATCAATATCATTAAAAAAGAGAGGGGGTTTTACAGTAGGCATAAATTATAAGGCTTTCAAATGATTGATGTATTTACATAGGTTGATCAGCTTACGGAAACTCAGTCGCAAATTTTTCTATCCATTCCTTTGCTGCTTCGTCGCTATCAAGCTCGCGGCCTTCGTTATCGAGTACTTTCTTTTTGTAACATTCAATATAACAGAGTTGTTCGATCATGCGTATTGAGAAAGCATCTAAATTATCCGAGAAATCAACACCAACATCGTAAGATGCATCATTTTGGGCGCGACACCAACATACTTGAGCATCTACTTTAAAATTATTATCGTGAAGGTTGATAGTAATTGTGAGCCAGCTATCGGTTTTTAATTCTTCTTTTACACTAAAGCTCAGTCCGCCGAGGCTAATATTATTGGTGGCTTTGGCGCGGAGGCATGGTTTATCGATCAGTGCATATTGCAATGGTATATCCGATGGGTGGCGAATATATTTTCGGTTGTCATTATCTAACATGGTATTGCCTGTAACATGGCCACGCTTTTGGGCAAGGCGTTTGTTTAGACATTTTTGACTAACAGGAGTTAGTTAAAAACGTCCTGTTACTTTAATGATAGACAGATAGTTTTTAATTGCAAAGTAATTAGCCATATAACCCCATAGACTTAAGTAGGGGCTATTTTGCAGCGAGATTTGCGCGGACTTTTTGATAAAAGGTAAGTGCTATCAATACTAAGGCGCCAAAAATAAGCCCGATAAACATATCATATAAAACAGAGGCAATTGTTGAGACGACAGAGCTACCTAATGAGAGACTAATCGATTCGCTAATATGGTGAAAAAAGGCGATATCGTGGGTAATAATACCGCCGCCTACCATAAACATGGCAAGTGTCCCAAAGACCGATAAGCCTTTCATTAGCTTAGGGGCAAAGGCCAGTAAGCCCTGCCCAATCTTTTGTGAGGCGCTATCTGTTTTGCGTGCGAGATACAAGCCAAGGTCATCGAGCTTAACAATGCCAGCTACTAAACCATAGACACCAATGGTAATGACAATCGCCACGGTTGCGAGTACGCCAACTTGGGTGATAAAAGGTTGAGCACTGACAACGCCCAGAGTAATAACAATGATTTCGGCCGATAAAATAAAGTCGGTACGAATGGCGCCTTTAATTTTCTCTTTTTCTAGTGTTGCAATGGCCTCTGCATCGGGTGGTGTTATTGGCACATTATTCGATGAGTCTTCATTAGAAGAGTGTTCTTTATCGGTTGAATCTTTTTTGTGTAACTTTTTTTTGTGCAACTCTTTTTTATGTAAGAAATGCCAGACTGCCTCGAAGCCTTCAAAGCATAAAAAAAGAGCACCACAAATAAGTAACGGAATAATTAACCAAGGGGCAATGGCACTAATAACCAGTGCCGAAGGGACAAGAATTAACTTATTTAAGAAAGAGCCCTTGGCAACGGACCAAACAATAGGAATTTCTCTCTCGGCACTAATCCCTGTTAATTGTTGTGCATTAACGGCAAGGTCATCACCTAATACTGCTGCGGTTTTTTTCCCGGCTATTTTCGACATGCTTGCAATATCATCAAGCAATGTTGTTATGTCATCGAGTAACAATAATAAGCTAGAGCCTGCCATTAATAACGATCCTTATTTTATTGCTTGCTGTTTATTTGCTTGCTGCGGCTGCAAATTTACCCAATGCACCCGTGACTTTTTTAAGTACTGCATCGCAGCCTTCTATATTGTGGCGTTCTTTAAGGTGCGCAGGGTCATTGTAGCCAAGCCAGGTGACACCTTTCTCATCTTCCCAAATAAGCATTTTTTGCGGTAAATCGATAGCAACACTTTGTGCACACTGCATGATAGGCGTGCCAATTTTAGGGTTGCCAAAAATAACCAGTTCAGTAGGGCGTAACTCTTTACCCACCTTTTTAGCACCTGCTGCATGGTTAATGCGTGTGAAAACCGTCATTCCCTTAGATTTTAAAACCGCTTCTAGTTTATCGGCAGTATCAGCAACCGAATGGCTACTCTTAACAGTGACAAGCCCATCTGCTTTTGCTTTGTCCTGTGTATGCCCATTGCCATGATGCGCGGCAAAAAGGTTGCTTGCAAAAAAAAGTGATGCAGCCAACGCAAATACTCGTGTAAAAACTTTCATAACATACTCCGTATTAATATAAAAAGTGAATTAATTATCATTTGCAGAATTTACTATAACCTATTGTACATAGAGCATCTGTGACTATGTCACAGATGCAAGGCTATGACTTTTATCGCGATTAAATATTTTTACCGAGAGATGTACCCGTTGAGCGTAAATCGTCGCAGGCTTGCATGATACGGTCAGCCATATTGCGCTCGGCTTTTTTACCGTAGGCACGAGGGTCGTACATTTTTTTATTACCGACTTCCCCTTCAATTTTTAGCATCTCGTCATAGTGTTTAAACATATGGTCAACAATGGGACGCGAATAAGCGTATTGTGTATCGGTATCGATATTCATTTTGATAACGCCATATTCTAGCGTCTCGTGGATTTCATGTAATTCAGAACCAGAGCCGCCATGAAAAACAAGATCAAGATGCGCGCTATCGCCTAGTGCTTTAACGACAGCCTCTTGTCCGTCTTTTAATATAGAGGGTGTTAATTTTACATTGCCAGGCTTATAAACACCGTGCACATTGCCAAAGGTTGCGGCCAACATAAAGCGACCCATCGAGCCTAGCTCTTGAGCGGCCATGACCATATCTTCGGGTGTGGTATAGAGTTTGTCGGCTGCTACATCAGAGGTGTCGTGCCCGTCTTCTTCACCACCAACAATACCGGTTTCAATTTCTAAGATAATATCGTTTGCAACGCACTCGGCCATAATGCGTTTAGATTCTGCGATGTTTTCGTCCATAGGTAGTGCAGAGCCATCGTACATATGGGAGCTGAATAAATTAGGTAGTCCTGCTGCACGACGGCGTTTGGTCTCAGCGATCAGCGGCATTAAAAATGGCTCGACAAACTCTGGGTGACAGTGATCGGTATGTAGAGCGATATTAACGTCGTATTCCTCTGCCATCATGTGGGTGTAGACAGCAAGGCCGATAGCGCCTTTAACCATAGAGCCAACGCCTTGGCCTGAGGCAAATTTTCCGCCGCCCGTCGATACTTGAATAATGCCGTCGGAGTTTGCCTCTTTAAATGCTAGTAGTGCGGCATTAATTGTTTCACTCGAGGTGATGTTAATCGCAGGATAAGCAAACTTATTTTGTTTGGCATTATCAAGCATATGACAATACTGTTGGTAATTAACGACTGGCATGATGGTTTCCTTTAAATTCTGTCTGTGTTGTGCAAGGTGTTATTGATTGCTAACGCAAATAAGTTTTTAAGCATAATAATAATTGGCCTAGGACTCTTGTTTTCTCTTTTCGAGTATAGCAACGGCAGGTAGTGTTTTACCTTCAACGTATTCTAAAAATGCACCGCCACCGGTTGATATGTACGAGACTTTATCGGCAATATTATATTTATCAACGGCTGCTAGCGTGTCGCCACCACCGGCAATAGAGAATCCGTCGCTCTCGGCAATGGCTTGCGATAGTGCTTTAGTCCCTTGGCCAAACTGGTCAAATTCAAAGACGCCAACGGGGCCATTCCAAAGAATGGTTTTGGCCGACTTAATAATATCGGCGAGAGCTTTTGATGACTCGGGACCAATATCAAAAATCATATCGTCTTCGCTAACAGTTGTTGCCTCTTTTAATGTGGCTGTGGCGGTTTCTGAAAACTCAGTACCTACAACAACATCAGTCGGTACGGGAATATTCGTTTTAGCCATTAATGCTTTTGCGTTCGGTATTAAGTCATGCTCGCAAAGAGATTTGCCAACAGGTAAATCCCTCGCGGCTAAAAAGGTATTGGCAATACCGCCGCCGACAATAATTTGATCAGCGATATCGGCGAGGGATTCTAATACGGTGAGTTTAGTAGAGACTTTGGAGCCTCCAACAATGGCGACCATAGGGCGTGCTGGCTTAGCAAGGGCTTGTTCCAGTGCAGTTAATTCGCCGGCTAACAGTGGGCCAGCGCAAGCAATAGGTGCAAATTTAGCAACGCCATGGGTAGAGGCTTGCGCGCGATGTGCTGTTCCAAAGGCATCCATAACAAAAATATCGCAAAGAGCCGCGTAGGCTTTAGCGAGATCTTCAGCGTCTTTTTTCTCGCCAACGTTAAAGCGTACGTTTTCTAACAAAACAACATCACCACTGCTTATATCAATACCTTCTTGCCAGTCTTTAACAAGGCTAACATCACTCCCAAGTAATTGGCCTAAATGTTTTGCAACGGGCGCAAGCGAAAACTCATCGGCTGGCTCACCTTCGGTCGGACGGCCAAGGTGCGACATCAAAATAACTTTTGCCCCGGCATTGCGTGCTTGCTTAATGGTGGGTAAGGCTGCGCGAATTCTTACATCGGATGTTACCTGTCCATCTTTAATCGGTACGTTTAAATCTTCTCTAATTAAAACGCGCTGACCTTTTAAGTCGAGGTCAGCCATAGAAAACACATTCATAATTAATCCTAGTGGTGCAGTATTATATTTAATAAATTACTAATGAGGGGCTTAGCTGCCTGCTCCAAAATTGTAAGTAAAGGTTAACCGAGTCGGGTCTGGGTTTTCTATTTCTCCAAACTCCAAGCCTTTGATTTTTTCGCAGATAGACCCGTCAAACTTAGCGCCCTGCATCTCGGACTCGTCCTCTGAGCAATGGCTAACATTACCCGCCTGAGCAATAGTAAAGTTGACGACGACACTACCGCGAGTTTCGCTATTGGTATTAACAAGCTCTGTGTATAGGGCATCTATGTCTGTTTTGAGTGTGTCGGTAAGCTTATTGACCTCTTCGACGGTGCGGCTAGGTGTGTCGGTTTGTTCGGTGGCTTCTGGCGTACTATCTGATGTTGCTGGTTTCTTGCTTGCGCCTTTAATAACGTCGAACTCGGTATCGGGTTTTCTATCGGAATAAACCGTATTGCCCTCGGAGTTTTTATAGCGATAAATCTCCCCAGCAGCGTGTGTAAAGCTACTAACGGCGAATAAGATAAGGCCAGCAATAACAATATTATATTTTTTCATGGCTTAGCTCTTTGTGAGTATCTAATGCGTGTACTTTGCTAACAACATCTAGCATGCGATTAGCAAATCCCCATTCGTTATCAAACCACGTCAACACTTTCACTAAATTCTTGCCTGCAACGCGTGTTTGACTAGCGTCAATAATGCCAGAGCGAGCGTCATGATTAAAGTCGCAGGAGGCTAAAGGCTCATTAGTAAAGCCCAATATGTGAGGCATGTCCTTAGCAGCCGAGCACAGTATGTTATTAATAGTGGTGCTGTCGACGGTTTGGTTGACCACAACCGATAAATCGATAGCCGAGACATTAACCGTAGGTACGCGCATCGCCTGTGCCTGAAATCGTCCTGTAAGGCCGGGTAATATACGCTCAATACCGCGAGCAAGGCCGGTATCGACAGGGATAATCGATTGCACGGCAGAGCGGGTTTTGCGTAAGTCTGTATCGTGATAGGCATCAATAACGGGTTGGTCATTCATGGCGGAGTGAATCGTAGTTATCACGCCGCTTTCGACACCGACTTTTTTATCGAGGGCATCAATAACAGGAACAATACAATTAGTGGTGCAAGAGGCACTCGAAATAATCCTGTGTTCAGGTTTTAGCGAACCTTCGTTAATGCCAAAAATAATCGTCGCATCAACATCGCTTTCTGCAGGTTGAGAAAACAATACGCGCTTGGCGCCGGCATTAATATGCTGCATAGCTGTTTGGCGGTCGCTAAAGGAGCCAGTACACTCCAGTACTAAATCGACCTTAAGTTGTCCCCAAGGTAGGTGCTCTATGCTCTCTTCGTGAAACAAGCGAATATCTGTTTGATTGATAGATAAACACTGCTCATTGAGTGCCACATTGCCTAAAAATGTTCCGTGTGTGGAATCGTATTTAGTTAGATGGGCAATAGTCTTAGCATCGGCAAGCTCATTAATAGCAACAATATTGATACTATCTTGTCGCCCAGATTCAAACAGAGCTCGTAACACACAGCGGCCAATACGACCGTAACCATTGATAGCAATATTGATTGGCATAAGCGTTATTATTGTTGGTTTAAAGGTGTAAAGGCAATTAGCGACAACAAAACAACAACTGCCTACTTATTACAGTTAGGCAGTCATTTAAGCTAATTATTTAGTCGGCCAAGAGCTCGTCAGCAGCGGCGAGTATATTCTCTACGGTGAATCCAAAGTGTGTCATTAAATCACTAATGGGTGCCGATTCACCAAAGCTATTCATGCCTATAATGCGCCCATCAAGGCCTACAAACTTATACCAAAAGTCTTCGTGAGCGGCCTCGATTGCAATGCGAGCGCCAACTTCTATGGGCAGTACCGACTGTTTGTATTGTGCATCCTGTGCGGAGAAGATCTCGGCGCAAGGCATAGAGACCACACGGATATTTTTGCCTTGCTCGACAAGTTTTGCGGCTGCGTTCATAGCAAGCTCTACTTCAGAACCCGTGGCGATTAATATTAAATCAGGCTCACCTGTACAGTCACTCAATACATAACCACCGCGCTCTATATTGGCCACTTGGTCTTTATCGCGAGGCATAGGTGCAAGCCCTTGGCGAGAAAATATCAAAGCACTGGGGCCATTTTGTCGAGTAATCGCAGACTTCCAACTAACGGCAGACTCTACGGTATCGCAGGGGCGCCAAGTGTGTAGGTTAGGTGTCGAGCGCAGCGAGGTGAGTTGCTCTACGGGCTGGTGGGTTGGGCCATCTTCACCTAGGCCAATAGAGTCATGGGTGTAAACAAAAATACTTTGCTTACCCATTAATGCTGCCATACGCACTGCATTGCGAGCGTATTCCATAAACATTAAAAAGGTGGCGCCATAATTAACAAAACCACCATGCAGCGCAATACCATTCATCATGGCGCTCATACCAAATTCGCGCACACCGTAATAAAGATAATTGCCATTGGCGTCGCTCGCGCTTACGGGCTTAGAACCCGACCAAATGGTTAGATTGGAGCCGGCTAAATCGGCAGAGCCACCTAACAGTTCTGGCAATAAGGGACCATAGGCATTTAAGCAGTTTTGGGAGGCTTTACGAGAGGCCACTTTTTCCATATCGGTTTGGCACTGGGCAATATACTCATCGGCTTTAGCGCTAAAGTCGGCGGGTAGCTCACCTTTTATAACGCGGCGGTCAAACTCGGCAGCGAGTTCGGGGTGGTCTTTGGCGTATTCATCAAAGCGGTTGTTCCAGCTATTTTCAAGCTCGGCACCTTTGGCTTTAGCATCCCAGCCTTCATAAACGTCTTTGGGTATTTCAAAGGCTCCGTGACTCCAACCTAGCTTTTCGCGGGTCAGGGCAATTTCATCGGCACCGAGTGGCGCACCGTGGCAATCTTCTTTGCCTTGTTTATTTGGCGAGCCAAAACCAATAACGGTTTTGCAACAAATTAATGTGGGACGGTCAGATTCTTTACGGGCGGTTTCAATCGCTATTGTAATCTCTTCACTGTCGTGGCCATCAACATTGGGGATAACTTGCCAGCCGTAAGCTTCAAAACGTTTGGGGGTGTCGTCACTAAACCAACCTTCTACCTCACCATCAATAGAGATGCCATTATCATCGTAAAAGGCAATTAATTTACCGAGGCCTAAGGTGCCTGCAAGAGAACAAGCCTCGTGAGAGATACCTTCCATCAAGCAGCCATCACCTAAAAAGGTGTAGGTATAGTGATCAACAATATCGTGACCTTTGCGGTTAAATTGTGCGGCTAATACCTTTTCGGCAGTTGCCATACCCACGGCATTAGTAATGCCTTGGCCAAGTGGGCCTGTGGTTGTCTCGATGCCAGGTGCATAACCATACTCTGGGTGACCCGGTGTTTTAGAGTGTAGCTGGCGGAAGTTTTTAAGCTCCTCGATGGGTAGCTCATAGCCAGACAAATGCAGTAATGAGTAAATCAGCATAGAGCCGTGACCATTAGAGAGTACAAAGCGGTCACGATCAGGCCATGCAGGGTTGTTAGGGTTATGCTCTAAGTAGTCGTTCCATAAAACCTCGGCTATATCAGCCATACCCATAGGGGCGCCGGGGTGGCCTGAGTTGGCTTGTTGAACAGCATCCATACTTAATGCGCGTATAGCATTGGCGAGATCTTGGCGGTTTGACATAAACGAGTGTCCTAACGTTAAAAAATAGAGGCTTTTAAAAGGCGCATTCTCGCATATTTGGATGATTGGCAACACTGTTAAAAGGGTAAATTTACCAAGGCGGCAAGTGTTAGAGGGCGGTGTTGTGTATTGCTGTCGAATGTTTGCAGCGAGAATGAATGGTAAAGCGATTAAGAAAACTGAGCGAGAGAGCTAAAAAAGCGTAAAGCCCTTGCGAGCCATGCACTCAATCGTATCCTCGTCCACGCTTGAGTTGACTGGTGTGGAAGGGTCTTCTGCCATTGGCGTACCTATTGGGTTTCCGTTGAGCTGTGCTATGTAAGCGAGTGCTTCCTTACGCCTTTTTTCAAAGTCGCATCGATTGAGCGCATTGGTTAGCGTGTTTTTATCGACCCGAAGGCCATCTTCCGTTACCCACTTCGAGCTTGTGCAGGCACTTAAAATAAACAGAGGGAATAAAAAAATACAGTATTTCAACAGTAAAGCCTTATACATCTATCAATAGGTAAATAATCTTCTTCTTCGCAACTATACCAGAAGCGGATCATTCTTTGCGTTTGCTGTATTGATAAATAGTTATTTTCCTACCTGTAAGCTGCCTGTACGGCAGTCAACATATCATTCCCCAAATATTAAAATGTGCTTACTTTCTAAGCTGCCTGTACGGCAGTCAACAGACTCTGCTGCATAGCAGGGTCTCTTATCATTTTCTAAGCTGCCTGTACGGCAGTCAACTAAAATCATATTGTTCTCCCGAACTAGTAAATTTTCTAAGCTGCCTGTACGGCAGTCAACTCTACCCCAAAAGCCGCAATTAAGCGGCTAGGTTTCTAAGCTGCCTGTACGGCAGTCAACATAGTTCTATCGCTTAACATTGGTCTGCTCTTTTTCTAAGCTGCCTGTACGGCAGTCAACTAAGAAAACGTGTAGACCACATTTCATTATCATTTCTAAGCTGCCTGTACGGCAGTCAACTACCTAACCTATTTTGTCGAATTGCACTTATCGTTTCTAAGCTGCCTGTACGGCAGTCAACCGGCAGCATAAACACGCTCATAAATAACTTGTTTTCTAAGCTGCCTGTACGGCAGTCAACGTCGGCTGATCTAACATTCTCACTGTCTCCATTTTCTAAGCTGCCTGTACGGCAGTCAACTTTCAGGCTGCTTAGCCATAACGTGAGCCAAGTTTCTAAGCTGCCTGTACGGCAGTCAACAATCAGGGATAAAAGTTTAAATACTTCTGAATTTTCTAAGCTGCCTGTACGGCAGTCAACATCTACCGTACCTTCGCTATTTTTCACATATTTTTCTAAGCTGCCTGTACGGCAGTCAACTGCGAGATTGAGGCTCTAATTCAGATCAACAATTTCTAAGCTGCCTGTACGGCAGTCAACGAATCCATGAAACCGACTTTGAATAGCTCATATTTCTAAGCTGCCTGTACGGCAGTCAACTTCTTCCATGTCTGAAAAATCTTTAGGTTTATTTTCTAAGCTGCCTGTACGGCAGTCAACTAGAGTATAAAGGCTAAAAAGAGAGTTACAACAGGCACTTAGCTTATTTTTAAGGAAAATACCCAATAATTCTGATGGCTTTGTAAGTTACTGATTTTAATAGGTTTTTAAAATTAGAAAAAGTTTTGGTTTTTTTAGTTATGTTTTGGAATTATTATGAACTCTCAGGGTCTCAACATCGCTGTATTGATGTTTTATCCCTATAGAGCAATTATTGATTAATAATTGCTCTATAAAAGAAGATCAATAGGATTGATTCGCACAGAAGGCAATAATTAAAGGACGCTACCCCCCATGACAGATCTGTCGTCTACAGATTTAAAAGCCATTTTACATTCTAAGCGTGCCAACATTTATTATTTGGATAAATGTCGCGTCATGCAAAAAGATGGGCGTGTTCTCTACTTAACCGAAGAAAAAAAGCAAAACCAGTATTGGAATATTCCTATTGCTAATACCACTTGCTTACTATTGGGGACAGGTACGTCTATTACCCAGGCAGCTATGCGTATGTTGGCCTCGGCTGGGGTATTGGTTGGTTTTTGTGGGGGTGGTGGTACGCCTTTATTAATGGCCAACGAGATCGAGTGGTTAACACCGCAAAGTGAGTATCGGCCAACGGAGTACTTGCAAGGCTGGATGAGCTTTTGGTTTGACGCCGACAAACGCCTAGAGACTGCCAAACAATTTCAGGAAGCCCGCATAAGTTATATGCAAACGGTGTGGGGCAAAAACCGCGACCTGCAAGCCTACGGTTTTAGCGCAGGTGCTCCACAGCTACAAAGCCACCTAAACACCTATACCGACAATATTAGCACTGCTCTTAGCGTTGGCGAGCTACTGCAAGCCGAAGCACGATTAACTAAACAGCTCTACAAATTTGCTGCCCAACACACAGACTATAAAGACTTTACTCGCGAGCGCGATTTAAGTCATGCCCAAACTGATGCTGCCAATGCTTTTTTAAACCACGGTAATTACTTGGCCTATGGCTTAGCGGCGACCACATTGTGGGTGCTTGGTATTCCACACGGTTTTGCCGTCATGCATGGCAAAACTCGTCGTGGCGCTTTAGTTTTTGATGTGGCCGATTTAATAAAAGATACCTTAGTACTGCCATGGGCATTTATCTGCGCGCAAGAAGGTGCCAGCGAGCAAGAGTTTAGGCAGCAATGCTTACAAGCCTTTAGCGATAATAAAGCATTGGATTTTATGTTTAACCAAGTAAAGGCGGCCGCGTTAAATAACTTTTCGGCAGGGCTAAGTGCCTCATGATGGTTACCTTTGTTAGCCAATGCGAAAAAAAATCGCTAGCGCGTACTCGCAAAGTGCTCGATGCTTTTGCCGATCGTATAGGCAGCAATACATGGCAAACCGTTATTACCCAAGAGGGCTTGCTCGCTGTTAAAAAATCCCTGCGCAAAACCGCCACTAAAAATACAGCGGTTAGTTGCCATTGGATACGCTCGCGCAGCCGTAGTGAATTAGTTTGGATAGTCGGCCAGCGAGATAAGTTTAATGCGCAAGGCTTAGTGCCAGTCAATAATACGCGCGCTAATATTTTGAGAACAGGGCTTGAAAACGATTGGAAATATCTATCACTCATTCAAGCCTTGGTTGCGCTCTCGGCTCTACTTCACGATTGGGGAAAAGCGAGTCAGTTATTTCAAGAAAAATTAAACCCTAATAGCGCATCTGCTTATAAAGGCGACCCTATTCGGCACGAGTGGGTATCCTGTTTATTGCTTAATGCATTTATAGAGCTCAATACAAAAGAGGCTAACACATTAACCGACGATGGCTGGTTAAGTGCATTGGTCGATGGGCATATAGACGAGCAGGCATTGCGTACTATTGCTATTAGGCAGTGTAAAAGCCCACTCGCCAAGTTGCCTCCACTTGCTAAATTAGTGAACTGGCTAATCGTTTCTCACCATAGGCTACCTTTATTAAATGACGCTAATTTAAAGGCAGAGCCAACAAGTACCATCGACGATGTTTTAGCCTTAATTAAAAAAGAATGGGGTTATGAAAACCCATACAGTGAAAATAAAGACGACAAAAAACAATATCAAGCAAGGCTTGAGCAATGTTTTAGTTTTCCTAACGGCTTAATGAGCCATTCAAAGCCATGGCTAAAAGAGATTAAAAAATGGTCTGGACGTTTGTTGGCGTGCCAGCATCTAGCGGCAGAGGCCTTTAACAATAATAGTTATCGTGTTGTATTGCATCACGCACGCCTGTGCCTAATGTTGGGGGATCATTATTATTCGTCACAAGATGCCGCCAAAAGGTGGGACGACACTACAGGGTTATTTGCCAATACCGATCGTAAAACAAAAGCATTAAAACAAAAGCTCGACGAACATTTAGTGGGTGTGGCAAAGCAAGGTGTACGCAATGCGCACCTGTTGCCTGCTTTTGAAACCGAGCCTTTGCCAGCTAAAGATATTAACGCACTCAAAAAACTGAGCCCGAAGGAATATCGCTGGCAAGATAAAGCCGTCGATGCGATTAAAAAATACAAAGATATTAATAAAACACTCCAAGGTTTTTTTGTCGTGAATATGGCAAGCACGGGTTGCGGTAAAACCTTTGCCAATGCCAAAGTGATGCGGGCTTTATCCGACGATGGCGACAGCTTGCGTTTTATTTTAGCGCTGGGTTTGCGCACCTTAACTTTGCAAACAGGCGATGAATACCGGCAGCGTGTGGGTTTAGATAATAGTGAGTTAGCCGTACTTATTGGTTCGCGCGCAGTGATGGAGCTACACGAGCAAGCAAGCCTAGACAAAGAAAAAGACAGTTATGAAAACAGCGGTTCGCTTTCGCAGGAGACATTGCTCGATGAAGATGTTGACTACGATTGCTCTATACCCGAAGAGGGGCTGGCAACGGTATTAACCACAGAGCGAGATCGAAAATTCCTTTATGCTCCGGTGCTTGCTTGCACCATAGATCACATGATGGGGGCTACCGAAACTAAGCGCGGTGGCCGTTATATATTGCCCAGCCTACGTTTAATGTCGTCGGATTTAGTCATAGATGAGATCGATGATTTTACCGATGACGATCTCATAGCTATTGGCCGTTTAATTCATTTAGCAGGGATGCTGGGCCGTAAAGTAATGATCTCTTCGGCGACGATCCCCCCAGATTTAGCCGAGGGTTATTTTAATAGCTACCGCGAAGGTTGGCTGCTTTATAGCAAAACCCGAGAGGCTTCTTCTACTATTGCCTGTGCATGGATCGATGAGTTTACTACACAGCTTGCAAATACCACTGCAACGGATATAAGCGAGTCGGTGACGGCTTATCGAGAACAGCACCAACAGTTTATTGGCCAGCGTGTTACGCAATTAAATAAACAACCCGTTAAACGTAAGGCCACTATTGCGCTGTGTGATTCTATATTTTCTGAGCACAAAAGTGATCACAATAAAGACGAGGTGATTGCGAGTAAGCAACAGGCTTATTTTACGATTGTATTGAATAATATCTTTTCTCTACATAAGCAACACAATACTACTGATAGTAAAACTAAATTAACCGTCTCCTTTGGTGTTGTAAGGGTAGCCAATATAAAGCCCTGTGTTGCACTGACGCGTTATTTGCTCAATGCCAAATGTGACGAGCTAACAGAAATTCGCGTAATGGCTTATCACAGCCAGCAAGTACTGCTTATGCGCCACGAGCAAGAGCAACATTTAGATAGTGTGCTCAAGCGTAAAGAGGCCAAAAACGAACAGCCCAGAGCCTTTTCTAATACTATTATTCGTGAGCATCTTGATACTATTCATTGCACTAGTAAAAAAGTCGCTCATGTTATTTTTATTGTTGTTGCCACACCCGTTGAAGAAGTCGGACGAGACCACGACTTCGATTGGGCAGTTGTCGAGCCATCGTCTTACCGCTCGATTGTTCAGCTAGCGGGGCGTGTACGCCGACACCGTGCGGGCAAAACCTTATTAGCCAATATCAGTTTGTTGCAATACAACTGGCGAGCGATAAAAGGCAGGCATAAAGACGACAATAAAGCATTCAAATGGCCCGGGTTTGAGACAGGTAAATATAAGCTTTCAAGCCATAACCTGTGCAAGCTGGTCGACGAGCAAACTATTACTCAGTGCCTAGATGCCATCCCCAGAATTAAAAAACCAAAAGAAAAAGACTTACAGCCTACAAAAAAACTGGCCGACCTTGAACATAAAGTCACCAAGGATTTATTAGCCAGTTATAGCAGTACACAGGTAGGCCCTGCTACTTTGCAAGGGTATTTGCGCGAACCGTGGTTTTTGACGGCACTGCCACAACAATTTACGCCCTTTAGAAAAAACCGAAAAGATCATCTCGCTATCAATGCCTATTTAGTCTGGGACGAAGAGCGCGATACTTGTGTTTTTTGCGAAAAAGATGTCGAGGGCAGGCCTATAGTGCGTGAAAAAGCACTTGGCATACGGCGTGTAGATTTACCGCACGAGGCGTATCAGCGCTTGTGGTTAAAACGGGATTTTGAGACATCGATAGAGAAAATAGCCCACGAGCAAGAGATAAGTCGGCGACGTGTTTCTATCCGTTATGGAGAATTAAACTTCCCTTATAAAGAGGGCGGAAAATATGAATACAGTGACCAGTTAGGTTTAGTGAAGTATTCGTAATAGGGTTTTCGTTGGTAGCCGATTAACCCTTACGCTAACAAATTAGGAGGATAAATGTTAGATACAGTCATTGATGAATTTTTTCAAGCCCGCAAAGAAGCGTGGCTTAAAAAAAATATAAGCGCATCTATAGATGCCGATACAATTAAAGCAAAAGAGGCCGAATGCGAAAGCGTTTTCTCGTTTGAAAATTGGTTGCCCAGTGCCGCTAAGCGAGCGGGTCAGATTTCTATTTCTACCCACCCTTGTACCTTTAGCCACCCAAGTTCTCGCAAAAATAAAAACGGCTATGCCAGCTCTGTAAT
The DNA here is from genome assembly GCA_947488935.1 of uncultured Pseudomonadales bacterium. Taxonomy (GTDB): domain Bacteria; phylum Pseudomonadota; class Gammaproteobacteria; order Pseudomonadales; family Cellvibrionaceae; genus CANLBN01. The sequence continues at coordinate 159,371 of CANLBN010000001.1, read as the reverse complement.
CGCCAATAGTATGCAAGCTAACGATGGTTATCTGCGCAGCGGTAATATAGCCGTAGAGGCAGATGCCCTAGGTAATGCTGCAGCATTAGATGTGTATAAGTTTCTCACGCTAGTTATGGATGACGGCAATAGCTTGCTTATCCATATTCAGCAAGATAGTGATCTCGCCGTAGAGTTATTAACCATTAAATCAGCGCCTTACCAAGAGTTAAAAGAAGGGTTTTTGGCAATGGTTGAGTCAACGTCAGAAAACATTACCAGCTCTAAAATCAAACAAGTGTATTTCCCGGTGGCAGAAAATTATCATCAGTTATCTTTGCTAACAGCATCGGGTATTGTTTTTGAATTAAGAAAGCGTATCGATAATTTGCGATTTTCTGATGAGATAAAAGAAATCAGGAAATGTAAAAACGATAACGTGTTTCATGAAAAGGGCTACAAACAACTTAATAATATAACGACCATTGGTTATGGCGGCACTAAACCACAAAATATCAGCGTGTTAAATAATCAGAACGGTGGTAAAGCCCATCTCTTGCTGTGTTCTCCGCCATTGCTAAAAAAACGCGATATACAGTTTCCGAATATTGATTTTTTTAGCCAAGCTATCACCCCGTTTCAATGTAAAAATATATTTTATTCATTGCATGAGTTATACCGAAAACATAAAAACAATAAAGATGTTCGTAATGAAAGAGATAAACACTTTAGAGAAATTATCGACAAAATCATTGCAACTATGTGGGCTATTAGAGCAGTAGAAGATACACAATTTAACCCCGATAGCAGCCAGCTTAACCGTACTCAGCGCATTTGGTTGTGCAGCGAATTTACAGAACATCGAGAAGAAGAAAACGATTGGTTAGATACACTGGTTGATCAAATATCACAGTTTATTTTTACTGGCTATGAAAAAGTATTAAAAAAACGCGCCATTACATTTAGCGACGAAGAATACAAGCATATTAACGCACAGGTAGAAAATGCCAAGGAGGCGCTGCGATGAGTGGCCAATACAGGCAACTACTAGTACTGCCTAATATAAAAATTCATAACGCCAATGCGCTCTCAAGCCCCTTTACGATTGGGTTTCCTGCAATGAGCGCATGGTTAGGTGCTACCCATGCCTTACAACGCAGGCTTAACCAAGGGGGGAGCAAGGTTGTTTTTTCTGCCACAGGTGTCGTTAGTCACGATATGAATTTACAAACCTATCGAGGCAATAATGATTATGTTGCCTCTATCGTTGGCACCGGTAACCCCTTAGATAAAACCGGTGCTCGCTCGCCATTTATCGAAGAGGCACGTTGTCATCTAACGGTATCTCTAGTGATAGAAATACAAGGGCTTAGCTATCAACAACAAGAGCCGCTTATTGAGCAGATAGTCCACTTACTTAATGCAAAACTAAAAATAGCTGGGGGCGACATTCAGTCTTTTGATGAGCCAAAATTCTTTGTGGTAGAAGACGGCAACTCAGACGACTCCGGGTTTAAGCATTTAACCCGTAAGCTAATGCCGGGTTATGTATTAACAGAGCGCAGGGACTTAATAGCTGACGCTATGGAACAAGGGCAAGATGCGCTAGATGCCCTGATCGATTATTTAGCAGTGCATCATCGTTGTACAGAAGACGATGATGGCAATGTGGTATGGGAAAGCAAGCGTAAACCCAAATACGACGAGCGCAAAGAAACCTTTATTCCTGCAGGTTGGCTTGTACCTATTGCAACGGGTTTTCAGGCAATTAGCGAGTTAGGTGAGGCCAAAAATCAGCGAGACCCTACAATACCCCATTGCTTTGCCGAGAGCATTGTCACCCTCGGCGAATTCAAAATGCCATACCGCTTTAACTCAATCGACGACATGTTGTGGTGTTATCACTACGACAAAATTAATCAGTTATACCAATGCATTCAGTTATCAAATTATCAACCTGTTAATAAAATTATCGAAGACGAATTTGCTTAACCAATCTATAAAAGGAAAAGATTATGGCTAAAAAAGAAAATATGGCGTCAGTGTTAGCTTTTGAAAAAAAGCTAGTTTCTAGTGATGCCTATATGTACGGCACCCGTTGGGATGATCGAAGCGATGCTATGCCGTTGACGTTAAGAGAAAAGTCAGTACGGGGTACGATTTCTAACCGTTTAAAAAAAGCGATTCAAAATGACCCAATGAAACTCAATGCTGAGGTGGAAAAACCGAACCTACAAAAAGTAGATGCCTGTGCCCTAAAACCTGAACACGATACTTTAAAATTACATTTTACATTAAAAGTGTTAGGTGGCATTACAGAGCCATCGGCGTGTAATAACCCATTATTTCAACAGAGTTACCGTCAGGCGGCACAAAATTATATTGATGCCGAGGGCTTTAGCGAGCTTGCGCGCCGCTACGCCATTAATATTGCCAATGCACGTTTTTTGTGGCGCAACCGAGTGGGTGTAGAAAGCATAGACGTAAAAGTGAACGCTAAAAATAAAACAATTAACGAAGACTTTACCTTTGATGCAGCAGCAATCACTACTCGCAATTTTGATGTGAGTGACAAAGATATTAGTCGCCTCGCCACATTAATTGCAGCAGCCTTGTCGAGCGGTGACGATTACCTGCTACTCGATATTCATTGCTTTGCTAAAGTGGGTACAGCACAAGAGGTTTATCCAAGCGAGGAGTTAGTACTGGATAAAGGCAAAGGAGACAAAAGTAAAATATTGTATAAAGTTGGCGAAACTGCCGCTATGCATTCACAAAAAATAGGTAATGCACTGCGCACGATCGATACATGGTATGCCGGTCACGATGAGCCTCAAACAAGTGTTGGCCCTATTGCCGTAGAACCCTATGGCGCTGTTACCAATTTAGGTAAAGCGTTTAGAACACCTAAAGATAAGCAAGATTTTTACACATTTTTTGACCGTTGGGCGCGTGGCGAAAAATTAGAGCGAATAGAAGACGAGCACTATGTAATGGCAACCTTGGTACGAGGTGGAGTCTTTGGTGAGAGTGATAAGTAAAAGGAGAATTTATGGACCACTATATCGACATTACTGTTTTACCTGACCCTGAGTTTAAAGCCACGGTGTTAATGAATGCACTCTATGCTAAATACCACCGAGTATTAGGCCAAGTAGCAAAGGGTAATGTGGGGGTTAGCTTCCCCCTACATAAAAAAACATTAGGTGAGGTATTACGCCTACATGGTAACCAGGAACAACTGAAGGCAATTATGGCCAACAGTTGGTTAAAGGGGTTGCGAGACTATACCTCGGTCAGTAAAGTGCAACGGATACCCTCCACGGTAGAATACCGAACCGTAGCTCGTATTAGTCGCAAAAGCCCCGAGAACAAACGCAAGCGCTCAATTAAAAAAGGCTGGCTAACGCCCGAGGAGGCACAAACCCATATTAAAGACGAGCCAGACTTTATGATCGAACTCCCCTTTGCTCAGCTGACTAGCCTGTCTAATAAAAACATCTACAAAGTATTTATAGAGCATGGCGAGTTAACCGAAACACCCGTGACAGGTTTATATAATGCCTATGGCCTCAGTAAAACAGCCACGGTGCCTTGGTTTTAATACAAGATAGGGTGTTGGGGAGACCTTGCACCCTTAAAAAACCAAAGTTTTTAACGCTCTTTAAAAATTTAATAAAATCAAATAGTTACAAAGCTATTAAAATTATTGGGTATTTTGCCTAAAAATAAGTTAAGTGCTTGTTGTTACTATTCTTTTAGCCCTTATACTCTAGTTCACTGCCGCACAGGCAGCTTAGAAAACATCTAAAGGGCTACGCCACGGCTACGCTATGTTCACTGCCGCACAGGCAGCTTAGAAATAGTTGAAACATTTGGGAGTATAAAAGTGAGTGTTCACTGCCGCACAGGCAGCTTAGAAACGGTGAAAAATTGATGTTGATCTTTCGGGGATGTTCACTGCCGCACAGGCAGCTTAGAAATGTTAGCTTTGAACCCTTGGGGAAAACAATAAGTTCACTGCCGCACAGGCAGCTTAGAAAAACCAATTTGAGGTCTCTCTTATGTCTGATTCGTTCACTGCCGCACAGGCAGCTTAGAAAATCAGCTTGAACCGATGGCACTAATGATTGGTGTTCACTGCCGCACAGGCAGCTTAGAAACTCTAAAAAAGGCCGTGGCTTAGACCTTGAGCGGTTCACTGCCGCACAGGCAGCTTAGAAATCACGTAGCGGGGCTTCCATACGCAACGTATTGTTCACTGCCGCACAGGCAGCTTAGAAATTGAGTGACCCCGCCTGTGGTGCTGGTAGTATGTTCACTGCCGCACAGGCAGCTTAGAAATCAAAATTTAAGGTCATTTGCATTTTTTTGTTGTTCACTGCCGCACAGGCAGCTTAGAAATCTAACACGCGCAACCGGCGTATAACCTAATCGTTCACTGCCGCACAGGCAGCTTAGAAAACTCACCAACGGACCGGTACAGGGAAAGGCTCGTTCACTGCCGCACAGGCAGCTTAGAAAGAATAGTAAATTCGAACAGTTAATGATTAAAAGCTCACTGCCACAGAAGCCGTTCAAAAAAGTGTGAACTAATACAGCAGATTCTGACGTGCTTCACTGTCACCGAGCTTGTTAATCAAGTAGAATTGTCTGGCTGATTTCGAGCGTAGTTGTTCACCGCCGTACAGGCAGCTTAGAAAAAACAAAGCAACAGATATCAACACGTTAACTGCCGCATAGGCAGCTTGATAACTACAAGGATGCAAGTTTGGTATATTGCTTTTTTACTGCTCACAGGCAGTTTGCAAGTCCCTATTTTAATTCCCTCTATTTCAGCTAAAGCTGCGCTTTGCCTTTGACTTTGTCGATAGGAAAGCGCAGCTTATTTTTTTCTATTTTTTGTTCAACGGTTTTTTTAATATCAACATTCAATTGATTGGCCAACAATATTAAATACATTTGTATATCGGCAATTTCTTCGGCAATTGCGTGCTGTTTTTCGCTCTCGTGTTTATAGGAGTCTGCTTCACTCAGCCATTGAAAGTGCTCAACGAGTTCGGCGACTTCTACGCTAAGGGCCATGCTAAGGTTTTTAGGGGAGTGAAATTGTTGCCAGTCGCGCTCGCGCCCAAACTCCGTTAGCTTTTGTCGTAGTTGTTCAAATTCACTCATAGCGTATCACCGTTTTAATATGGCTTTAGGTAGTGTGTTAAGGGGCCTCTGAATAAACCGTGGCCCATTGCCTTAACGAAAATCTACTCAAGTTTGTGCAGCGGCTTTAATGTTGGTTCGAAGGCTTTTGTTCGAGGGTACGACTGTAGCGCGATAGCGAATAACAAATCACCCAAAAGACCAAGCCTACAAAAATATAACCCTCTTTGGTGTAGCGTATCCACTCTGAGTTACTCGCGGTAAATTGCACGATACCTAAAAAGTCGAACATACCGATAATATACACGAGAGTTGTTTCTTTAATTAAGCTGATAAATGCGCTGACAATCCCGGGTATCACTAAAGTAATTGCCTGGGGCAATATAATCATAAACATAGCCTGCCAATAGCTAAGCCCTGTTGCCTTAGCCGCCTCGTATTGTCCTTTAGGTATGGCTTGTAGGCCCCCGCGAATAATCTCAGCCATGTAGGCTGCGGCAAATAAACTGACACCCACTAGTACACGCAGGAGTGAGTCGACATTAACGCCCTGTGGCATAAATAAAGGGAACATGACCGAGGCCATAAATAACACTGTAATTAGCGGTACACCGCGCCATAGTTCGATAAAACCAATACAAAATAGGCGAACTATTTTTAAAGTGGATTGGCGGCCTAGTGCCAGTAATAAGCCCAGTGGGAAGGAGGTAGTAATACCGACAACGGCAATCACCAGTGTTAAAAATAAACCTCCCCAAAACCGTGTTTCTACAATGGCTAGGCCAAAAAAACCACCATACATTAATGCAAAAGCAATGAAGGGATAAAGTAATGTGCTTATAAGCAGCAGACGCTTTGGTAACGGTGCGCGCAAGCGCTTATGCAAAATAAGTGCGGTGAGTAAAATAATAAATAAGCCACTACACAGTACTAAGCGCCATAGCTCCTCGCTTGGGTACTGGCCAAATAAAAGCTGTTGCCACCAGACAGAAATATAGACCCAGCAAGCACCGCTACTGTTGCAATCGCTTGCATTACTGCCCAACCAGTTTGCTTCAAAAATTGCCCAATTAAGCATAGGCGGTATGGTGACATACAAAAAATATAGCGATGCAATAGTGAGCACGCTATTTATTTTGCTGCCAAATAATGCCTCATACCACTGTTGGTAGCGACTCTTTTTGTAACGGCTGTTGTTGTTAAAAGGTGTCGTCATTATGGCTACCTTTCTATTAACAAAAAGTGTTTATTGTAAATGTTCATCAGTAGGGCGATTACGAGGCTAATGAACAAATAAACCAGCATCACCATTAATAATATTTCTACCGCTTGGCCGGTTTGGTTAAGTGCAGTACCTGCAAAGACTAAGACGATATCGGGGTAGGCAATGGCGGCGGCGAGAGATGAGTTTTTAGTTAATGTTAAGTATTGGTTGGTCAGCGGTGGAATAATAACGCGCATGGCGTTCGGTATAATAATAAAGCGCATAATATTAAAGGGCGATAAACCGATAGCGCGAGCAGCCTCTACTTGACCTTTGTCGATCGACTGAATACCCGAACGCACATTCTCTGCAATATAGGCCCCTGTGTAAGTCGATAGCGCAATAAAGAGTGCAAAAAACTCTGGCGTAATAACACCGCCACCTTCAAAGTTAAAGCCTGTTAGTTCGGGCAAGCTCCAATTGACGCCAATGTTCGCGGCATTATAAATAGCGAGGCTAACAGCAAGCAGAGGAATAACGCGCCAATACCACCAGCTTTTGTTACGGTTACGGCCTTTGCTAATGCGATATTTTTTTGATTGTTTGTACCAATACAATAGTAACAAGGCGCTAATAATAACGACCGAAAAGAACAAGCCCACATGCCCCGACAGCTCTGGGCTTGGCAAATGTAAACCTCGATTATTTAAAAAGACAAGGTTAAAAAAATCGATGCTCGCGCGAGGCGAAGGTAGTGGTTGTAGTACGGCAAAGTACCAAAAAAATACCTGTAGTAATAATGGTATGTTGCGTAGAGTCTCTACGTAGGCGGCTGCAATACGCGAGGCAATAGGGTGGTTAGAGAGGCGTATAATGCCCACAGAAAAGCCAATGATTGTGGCAAATATAATCGAGATAAAAGAGACGAGCAGCGTATTGAGTAAAGCCGCGTTAAAGAGTCGTAAATATGTACTGGACGAGTCGTAGTGAATTAGGCTTGAGGCAATATCAAACCCTGTTGTGCTATTTAAAAAATCAAAACCCGATGCAATACCTTGCTCGACTAAATTGCTACTGGCATTGTTAATAATAAAAGCAAAAAACAAAACCACTAAGCTTAAGGTAATAACTTGATAGCCAATGCTTCTGATGCGTGTGTTGTTTAAAATGCTCAGAAGTGATTTCATTTTTATTGAGAGTGTTTGATGGTCAATTTAAAGTGAATAACTCACTACTAAAACTATTTTTATAGAATAAGTAGTGAGAGGAGCGTCGTTAATGATTGGATATCAACATTTAATGTAGAGGGATCGCATATAAAATGCCACCGTCACTCCATAATTTGTTTAAGCCGCGAGGTATTTTAAGCTGGCTTTTTTCACCAACGTTGCGAGCGTATATCTCGCCGTAATTACCAACGGCTTTAATAATATTAGCCGACCACTCTGGCGCGAGTTTTAGGTTTTTACCGTTCTCGCCACTGGTGCCTAAAAAGCGTGCAATGCGCGGGTTTTTTGTGTTTTTAAAGGTATCGATATTACTTTGTGTAATCGCTAATTCCTCTGCCTCTATTAGGGCCATTAAACTCCATTTAACGACATCAAACCACTCGTCGTCGCCATGGCGTACCGCAGGGCCTAGTGGCTCTTTAGAGATGGTCTCTTCCAAAATAATATGGTCGTCGGGCTTTTGCATTTTAAGGCGTTGAGCCGCTAAGCCTGATTTATCGCTGGTGTACACATCACAGCGACCAAGGTCGTAGGCGCTGGCTACTTCACTCGACTTTTCAAAGAGTACGGTTTTGTAATTCAAGTTATTGGCGCTAAAAAAGTCGGCGATATTCGTCTCGGTGCTGGTGCCGGTATTCATACAAATAGAGGCACCGTTGAGTTCTTTGGCGCTTTTTATACCCAAGTCTTTGCGCACCATAAAGCCTTGACCATCGTATAGGTTAACGCCGGCAAAATTAAGCCCCAGTTTACTATCGCGACTCAGTGTCCAGGTAGTCACCCGTGAGAGTATATCGATCTCGCCGGTTTGTAGGGCGGTAAAACGTGTTTTGCTCGAGGTGGGTACATAGGTCACTTTACTGGCATCGCCCAATACTGCAGCGGCAATGGCACGGCACACATCCACATCCATGCCTTCCCAGTTGCCTTGTTTATCGGGGTTCGAAAAGCCAGTAAGACCATTGGTTACGCCACATTTAACACTGCCTCTGTCTTTAACTGTGTCTAATGTGCTTGCAAATGCTGTGGGCATTAACAGTAGCGATGCAGAGAAAAGGAAACTGGCCGTTATGGTGCGCATAGATAAACCCTCAAATAGCGTTAAAGCAATGGTTGTGTTGCTCGGTATTATTCATGATTTTGTAAAAAACTGTAAGAGACTTTTGCACGAAAGTCGTTTTGCTTCTATGCAGCGTTTACCCCTCAAGGGGGTAGTGAGGAAAAACGTATTCAATCGGTGATTTATAACGCATAAATTCCCTCTTTCCGTGCAAAGGTCTCTGTAAGTGCTTAGCTGGCGATAAATGTCTAGCTTGTATAAGTTATTGGAAAGGCCGTGTAGTAGCTAGTTCAATTTATCTCGAGGTTTATTACCGGCTCTGTCATAAATTAAATCTATCGCGTAAAAAGTGGGCAACTCCATCCTCTGTGTGATGGCCGATAACATGGCTTGCAGCAGATTTTATCTCGTCTTTGGCATTGCTGGGCGCAAAGCTTTCGTTAGCGATGGCAAACATACTGAGGTCGTTATCGCTGTCGCCAAAACACATAACATGCTGCGCATCTAACTGCTCTCGCAAAGCCTCAACGGCACTGCCTTTGTTTGCCTGCTCGTGGTGAATATCCATCCATTTAAAACCGCTACCTTCTACGGCAGGGCCAGAATAAGCAATAAGGTGTGTCTGTGTGTTGACTAAGGTCTGAATAGCATCGATATCCTGCGCATGCCCGATCATACTGATATTCGTAATATGTACATCTTCTGGCATGTGATCAATGGATAATATCGTTGAATTCGCGCGGGAAAGATAGGTATCTAATAAGCGCTGTTCGACGGGGTGTTGGATCACTGGGTGATAAATATAATGTTCGTTGTGGTTATCGATTGCAGAGACAAAAGGGGTGATTTTTTGTAAAAAACTGGCTTCTAATACATAGCGTACATCGGAGCTTGCGAGTAAATTATCAAGGTATAGGGATTCATGTTTTGGGTCCCATACAATCACACCATTGCTGTAGATGTGTGGCAAAATAAAATTGTGGCCAGCAATAATATGCTGCGCCGAGTAGAGTGTGCGACCCGTTGCTACGGTGAAGGCAATATTGTTTAAGCTAAGTAGCTTTAAGGTTTCCTGTGTAAATGCAGATATCTGAGAAGTTTCGTTAAGCAGTGTGCCGTCTAAATCAAAAACAATGAGGTCCATACAAGAGATCCAACAGTAGTACCGAGGCTGAGCAAAATTAATGGGTAAAAGAGCAATAAGCGTATTATGTATAATACTCTAACACAAAGGCTTTACGCTCCAGCAGGAAAGTTGGATGTATTAATATATGGGAGTCAATATATAAGCGCTTTTAAATAAGTCACAGGAATAAATCGAAGATACTACCAGTGAGTCGTGCCTTCGCCACCTTTCCATGGTCCCGCAATATCGTCGCTTACCCAACCGCCATAAAACCCGCCTTCCTGTGGCCTAACTTTTTCGTTATTAATAAAACAATCAATACGCCCAGGATAAAAAGCCATATAGTTTTTAATAGGCTCAAATGCCTGACTTGGGCTGGGGTAATTCCATGCAATCATTTGCAGTGATTCATCACGAGCCAGTGCCCAATAGCTAGCGGTACCTTTCCATTCGCAATAGGAGTTGCCAACAATGGCACGCAATTGTTGCATGTCTATGTCGTCGGTGGGTATATAAAAGGTTGGTGGGCTTGCGGTTTCGAGCACGCGATAGCATTGTGTACTGTTGGCGATACATCTGCTTCCGTCAAAAATGGTAACGGTGCGAGCATCTTTTTGTAGAGCGGGTGGTCTTGGGTAATCCCATACCGACTCTTGAGTTGCTGTTGGTGTATTGGCAAAGTGGGGTCTTTTTAATCCGGTATGCTTCCACATGGTAAACCTCAGCGCATTATTTGTTGATGGATTAAGGTAAGGCGTTTGCTAAGCCTTTTATATATTCGTCAAATTCGTGAATATCACTATGGCCAGCACCGCTAATAGTGATGAGTTGGCTAGGCTGTTGTGTTAATTTTTGTAATTTATAGCTGTGATCGATAGGTATAAAATCGTCCTTATCGCCATGTATTAACACGATGGGGCTCGATACATTTTTTATGGCCTTATTTGTCTCGAAAGGGAAGCGCAATAACCAAGTGGGTGCAATAGGATAGCGCTTTTTTGCCATGTCGATTAGGCTGCTAAAAGGCGAGACCAATACTAATAGTGCCGGCTTAACTTTTTGGGCCAGTTGAGTGGCCAGTGCGCTACCAATAGAGCGCCCATAAATAACAATAGGCTTATTGTGATATTGGGGTGCGATAAAGTCCCAGGCGATTTGGGTGTCTTTTATTGCTTGTTGTTGGCTGGCAAGTTTACCGGTGCTTTTACCATAACCTCGGTAATCAAAAATAAATAAATCGTAGTTTGCTTGCTGGTAAAAATGTAAATCTGTCGCCCAATCAACTAAGTTGCCGGCATTGCCGTGTAGAAAAAAGATTAAACCCTTTGGGTTTTTCTGCTTAAAGTGTAGCGCATTGAGCATAGCGCCCTCTACAGGAAAACTTATTTCTGTAAAGGGGGCGTCAAATTCAAATTGGTGATTTTGGGGTAAAGGCTCTGCGGGGAATATGAGTCGATCCTGCAAAAAATACAGTAATACCATGCTAACGATATAGGCAAAGGCTACAAAGGAGAGAACGAGTATGAGACTATTTTTCAACATGAATATCGGCAACGTAATTTTATTAGAGAGTTAATCAGAGCTTCATTTAAGACCTTGATGTACACTTCGGGTTCAATCCATCCATATACCTTAATTTGTCACGATAACATAATATAGAATGCAAGCGCTTATACGTATGTCACCGTTTTTGTTCCCTCTGCTTTGGTCAACGGGCTTTATCGGCGCAAAATATGGCTTGCCATATATACAGCCGTTGAGTTTTTTGGCATTACGCTTTGTCGTTGTATTGCTCGTTTTTGCGGGTATTATGTTGGCCCTTAAGCCTGCTATGCCAACAAGTAGGTCAGCGTATAAAAACGTATGTATTGCTGGTTTATTAATCCATGGTGTTTATTTGGCAGGTGTTTTTATTGCTATTAAGCTAGGCTTGCCCGCAGGGATTGCCGCAGTTATTGTTGGCGTTCAGCCTGTGTTAACAGTGCTTTTAGTCGATAAGCTAAAATCGTTGCCTCTGCTATTGGTAGCGCTATTGGGTTTTGTGGGGCTGTTGTTAGTGTTGAATACTGCGGGCGTATCGCCTGAACCAAATGCGAGCGTACCAAGCATTGCCTATTTTCCTGTTATCGTGTCTTTGCTTGCGATTACCTTTGGGACTATTTTTCAAAAGAGAACGTCGTCCAATATTAATGTAATTACCTCGACATTTTTGCAGTACATTCCAACGACTATTTTCTTTATCGCTGCGGCTGTCATTTTTGAAAGGCATCAGTTCTCAGAGATAATTTGGCATACGGATTTATTCTTCGCTATCTTTTGGTTGACGGGTGTACTGTCGATTGGGGCTGTGTTGCTGATGAACCTGTTGTATAAATATAAGTCTGCCAATATTGCAGCGAGTTATTTCTATTTGTCGCCACCTTTTGCTCTACTCATCGCTTACTTTTTGTTTGATGAGCAATTAACAATCCTGAATGTTATGGGTATTTGCCTAGTGGTATTGAGTATTTACTTAACCTCTTTTTTTACTCAAAAAGTATCAGTCAATAAAAATTAAATTATAACAAGAGCGAATCATGGCCTTAAAACCCACTATTTATAAGCTGTCTATTGCATTATCTAACCTTGATGTAAATTATTATGATCAGCTCGATTTAACGGTTGCACAACACCCTTCGGAGACACTTGAGCGTATGTGGGTAAGGGTTTTGGCTTATTGCCTTAACTTACCGAGCGACTTGGCTTTTACCGCAGGCCTATCGACACCAAATGAACCTGATATTGCAGAGTTTGATTTGCAAGGCAATATGACGCATTGGATTGACGTAGGTGAGCCTAGCTTTGAGCGGATTAAAAAATCCTGTAGATTGGCTAAAACGACTAGCCTTTATACGTTCAATCGAAAGAGTGATACATGGTGGCACCAAGTGTCTACGTCATTTAATGAATTGGGTGTCAATGTTAATCAATTTGATTGGCCAAAAACCCAAGAGCTTGCAAGTTTGACAGAGAGAACAATGACCGTCTCGATGACACTCACCGAAAATACTTTTTATATATCGGGCTTAGCGCAAGATGTCGACATTGCGTTTATAAAGCTGTGTTAAGTATTGGCGGTTATTCATAATAATAAATAATGGGCAATTAATAGTAGGTAGGTCTTAAAGCTATGAATCTAAAACTTAAGTTAATTTTTATAATGTTTTCAGCGCTCATTATGAGTGCCTGTGTATCTACTAAAGAATATAATGCTGTCTTGGTAGATCGGCCACCTGTTTATCCTGGGTGTGAAGACCGCGAGGGTAATGATGCCATTAATAATTGCTTTTCACAAAAAGTGAATAAACTCGTGCGAAAAAACTTTAATAGCAATGTTGCCTCAGAAAATGGTTTGACAGGTAGGTTATCGATTGGTGTTTCTTATCACATCAATAAGGAAGGCAAAGTGGGGCAGGTCAATGTCTCGGGGCCTCACCCTGCCTTAATAAGAGAAGGAGAGCGCGTGATAAAAAAATTACCTGTAATGCAAGCTGGTCGTAAAGATGGAAAGCCGGTTGTGACGAAGTATTATTTGCCTATTAAATTTATTGTTGCTGAGTGATAACTAGAGAGTGCTTACGGTTTGCCGTTTAAACAAATGCTTTTCTGATCAAATTGGCACCCATAAGGAAAAAGAATATGAGTATTATTTTTTTGAAATGCACTGGGTTTATACGTGCACGAATAAACTCCCCTAAGGTATAGCCAATAAGAGTAGGTATTATCATCGCTATGGATTGTAGCGAAATAAGAGGTGTTAATAGACCATTTTGTAAAAAGCCAAGCAGTAAAGGAATACAGCCAACTAAAAAAATAAAACCACTGGCATCAACAAATTGATCTTTTTCAATGTTTCTGCCAATTAAGTACATAGTAATGGGGGGAGATAAAATAGCGGTTAGCCCGCCAGTAATACCGGCTGCAATGCCAAATAGTATTTGCATGGGGTTGTCGGCACGTTTTGAAATACTCGGTGGCTTAAAAAGTAGGTTGGTTGTGGCAAAAACAATAATGACAATACCAATAAAACTTGTTAAAACCGTTGGCGATACTCTGCTTGTAAATCCAGTCGCAATAAATAGGCTAATAAAAACAGCCGTTGCAATTAGCCAATATTGTTTGATCACTAATAAGCGATGCTTAGCACGGTAAAATTGCCATAGGTTTGCAAAAATAATGGGAAAAACCATTAACGCAATAGCAATTTTGGGATCGATAAATTGCGCCATAAAGGCAACGGCAGCAACCGGTAAGCCTATGCCCATTGTTCCCTTTACAGTACCTGCCGCCAAAAAAGCAAAGAAGGCAATAATGAGCCAAGTTTCGATAATTAATCCTAAATAGTCACAGTTGTTAATAATACCTTGCGGTCTGCCCGAATATTATAGGGTTATTCTTTGTTATCGAATAGATGTATATGTATTGTTTAAATCACCTTTAGATAAAACAATTTGCCATAGCTGGCTTTGACCACTACGAAAGGTTGCTGCTGCGGCCATTAGGTAGTAGCTCCACATGCGCTGAAATCGCTCACTATAGTTGCCCGATAACTTATCCCAGTTGTTGTTAACATTTTTATGCCATTGCAGCAGTGTTTTGTCGTAGTCGTTACGAAAATTATGCCAGTCTTCGATGGTGAATAACCCTTCTGTATTTGAGGTAATGCTTTGTGCAGAAGGTAGTGCAGAGTTTTGAAAGATGTATTTGGATATCCATGGGTCGATACGCGAGGTCGTTTTGCTGCCTCCAATAGTGTGTAATAAAAATAACCCTTTATCTTTAAGGCATCGTTTTGCGACTTCAAAGTAGGTTTGATAATTTTTATAACCCACGTGCTCAAACATACCTAGTGAGAATATTCGATCAAACTGCTCGTTGAGTTCTCTGTAATCCTGTAGACGAATTTCAACAGGTAAACCTTTACAAGCCTCTTGTGCTAATTTGGTTTGTTCTTTCGATATAGTGACGCCAACCACCTCAACACCGTAATTTTCAGCGGCAAATTTAGCAGCACCACCCCAGCCGCAGCCAATATCCAATACTCGCATACCGGGCTTTAGTTCCAGCTTTTTGCACACTAAATCGAGCTTGGCCTCCTGTGCGTCATCGAGTGTTTGTGCTTCTCGCCAATAGCCACAGGTATAGATCATGCGCTTGTCGAGCATCAGTTCGTAGAGGTCATTACCCACATCGTAGTGTTCTTCACCAACGGTATAGGCGTTTTTGCCGAGCTGCATATTAAGGAAATGATGCTTAAGGAAAAACGCTTTATCTTTGACCGTATGAACCTGTTTGGCAATATTGGCACGCAATACACGGGTAAAAAATTCATCGAGCCTATCGCAGTCCCACCAGCCATCCATATAGGCCTCACCCAAGCCAAGCGTGCCTTGGCCAATAATGCGGCCATAAAGCTTTGGGTTATGTACTTGCATATCCCATGGTTCTCCTCGATCAACGGATACATCGGCGTGTTGTAGTAATTCAGAGATTTTCTTTTTATAGAGTTCGCTAGACATAGTTTCTCGTTTAATCGTTATTAGTTGATAACACTTTGTACTAGGTAACAGTAGACTCCGGCTAATAATAACAGTTCCTTATTGTAGGTATTACCATTCGCTACCTTTTGTGGTACTTATTAGTAAAAGCTCTAAAAACTATATCAAAATATTTTGATATAGTTTTTAGAGCTTGTTATAGTGTGCGCCATGAATGCACATAGTACCGATTTTTCAGACTTATCAATGCTGAACAAAGCTGCAGCAGAGCCTCTGCGTTTGGAGATATTGCGTGTGCTGGCACAAGATTCCTACAGCGTGCTGGAGCTTTGCGAGATCTTGCAACATAAGCAGTCGGGGATGAGCCATCACCTTAAGGTCTTGGCAGAGGCGGGCTTAGTGGCCAAACGCCGTGAAGGTAATACTATTTTTTATAGTCGTGCTTTAGCTAATGTGAGTAGTGGCCTGTCACCTTTGCAGAAGCAGCTTTATTTGACCCTCGACCATATCAATATCTCTGAGGGTACTTTGGCGAGGCTTGCTCAGGTTAAATCATTGCGAGTAGAGCAGTCTCAGCAGTTCTTTGCGGTACAGGCTGATAATTTTAAAGAGCGTCAAGATTTGATTGCAGAATACCCTGTGTACGGAGATGCAGTTAATGAGCTACTCGATAAAACTGCACTGAGCCAGCGCGAGAGCCTCATCGAAGTAGGGCCGGGTGCTGGCGAGTTTTTGCCTATAGTGGCTAAGCAGTTTTCACAGGTGATAGCGCTCGATAGCGCAGCCACGATGCTACAGCATGCCAAATCCTATTGTGCCGACCACCGTGTGAGTAATGTTGAATTTATTGAAGGTGATACGCGTTATTTGTCGGATAAAGCCGTTGTTGCCGATTGCATTGTGATGAACATGGTATTGCACCACACGCCTTCTCCAGCCGATATTTTTATGGATGTGAGTTCGGCATTAAAAATGGATGGTGCACTGTTAATTACGGACTTGTGTCGACACGATCAAGATTGGGCAAAAGAGTCCTGCGGGGATCTTTGGCTTGGTTTTGAACCTGAACAACTAGAGCAGTGGGCCTTATTAGCTGGCCTTAAAAAAGTACAGAGTAATTATTTAGCACTGCGTAATGGGTTTCAAATCCAATTGCATCAGTTTACTAAGAGTAATGCCCAGCATTAATAATTGAGGTTTGTGATGATAAAAGAGCAAGAAGTGTCTACGAGATTGCCATGCAGAGGCTGTACTAGTGAGTGTAAAAATTACGACATGTGCGCTGGAAAATTATGGCGGCAAGAACCAACAGCTATACAGACAAATAAGGTGAAACCTAAAGGTAGCACCGATTAACTAAAAAATTAATTATGAGGAAATAAGTATGTCGGAGTATTCAGTATTTACATCTGAGTCAGTATCAGAAGGTCACCCAGATAAAATGGCCGATCAGATCTCTGATGCCATTGTTGATGCCATGTTAAAAGATGATCCCAATTCGCGCGTTGCCGTAGAGAGCTTAGTCAAAACCGGTATGGTCGTATTAGCGGGTGAGGTGCGTACATCAACCTATGTTGATTTAGAAGATCTAGTACGTGATGTCATTTTAGGTATAGGTTACAACTCCAGTGATGTGGGTTTTGACGGCGCAACCTGTGCGGTCATTAATGCGATTGGTAAGCAGTCTGCCGATATTGCTATGGGTGTTGATGAAGGCGATCAAAAAGAACAGGGTGCGGGTGACCAAGGGTTAATGTTTGGTTATGCGACTAATGAGACAGACGTATTAATGCCAGCGCCTATTTATTACTCGCATCGACTAGTTGAGCGTCAAGCACAATTACGTAAAGACAAAACCTTGGCATGGCTGCGCCCCGATGCAAAAAGCCAAGTAACCTTGCGTTACGAAAACGGTAAGCCCGTTGCTATCGATGCCGTTGTACTATCAACACAGCATGATGAAGGCATTGCCCTTAATAACTTGCGCGAGGCAGTGCTCGAAGAAATTATTAAGCCAGTATTGCCTGAGCAATGGATTCATAAAGATACTTTATTTCATATTAACCCAACGGGTAATTTTGTCATTGGTGGCCCTGTAGGCGATTGTGGGTTAACCGGACGTAAAATTATCGTTGATACATACGGTGGTATGGCGCGTCACGGTGGGGGTGCTTTCTCGGGTAAGGATCCTTCAAAGGTTGACCGCTCAGCAGCTTACGCTGGCCGTTATGTGGCTAAAAATATTGTGGCAGCAGGTCTTGCCGAGCGTTGTGAGATACAAATCTCTTATGCAATTGGCGTCTCGGAGCCAACCTCTATTTCTATTAATACATTTGGCACAGGCAAATTAAGCGACACAGAAATTTCAGCACTTGTACGCGAAAATTTTGACCTGCGCGCTGGTGGCCTGGTTGATATGTTGGATCTTAAGCGTCCAATTTATCAGCCAACGGCAGCCTATGGTCACTTTGGCCGTGAGCATGAGGACTTTACTTGGGAAAAAACAGACAAGGCAGATGCGCTTAAAAAAGCATTGTAAATTTAGATGAGACTCTTTAATAAAAGAACAGGGCAGTGAATAATTGCCGAGGATAAAATTATGAATACGAATGTACAATTAGTAGAAAACTTTACCGATTACAAAGTGGCAGCCGATGATTTAGAACAGTTTCGTCGTGATGCCGAATGGGGCCGCCAAGAAATTTTAATTGCCGAAGGTGAAATGCCAGCATTAATGGCACTGCGCACTAAATACAAAGAGCAGCAACCACTTGCCGGTGCAAAAATTATGGGTTGTATTCACATGACAATCCAAACAGCAGTGTTAATTGAAACACTCGTTGATTTAGGTGCCGAGGTTCGTTGGTCGTCTTGTAATATTTTTTCAACACAAGATCATGCAGCAGCAGCAATCGCAGCCGTAGGTATTCCCGTTTTTGCATGGAAAGGCGAAACCGAAGAAGAATTTATTTGGTGTATTGAGCAGACAATTAAAGCAGAAAAAGACAGTGACCAAATTTGGGATGCCAATATGATTTTAGACGATGGTGGTGATTTGACCGCTATGTGTCACGAGCAATACCCAGAGATGCTTGAGCGTATTCACGGTATCAGTGAAGAAACTACAACAGGTGTACACCGCTTGCTCGAAATGCTTGAGAAAGGTGAGTTAAAAGTACCTTCTATCAATGTTAACGATGCAGTCACTAAATCAAAAAATGATAACAAGTATGGTTGTCGTCATAGCTTAAACGATGCCATCAAGCGCGGTACTGACCATTTATTGTCGGGTAAAAAAGCACTAGTTGTTGGCTATGGTGATGTCGGTAAAGGTTCTGCTGCATCGCTCAGACAAGAAGGTATGATCGTTAAGATTAGCGAGATCGACCCAATTTGTGCAATGCAGGCCTGTATGGATGGCTTTGAAGTTGTCTCGCCTTATATCGATGGTGTTAATCTAGAAAATATCGAGTGCATTAATAAAGATTTATTAGGTGCAACGGATTTAATTGTGACCACAACGGGTAATACTAATGTTTGCGATCAATTTATGTTGCAATCACTTAAAAACGGTGCCGTCGTTTGTAATATTGGTCACTTTGATAACGAGATAGATACGGCTTATATGCGCGAAAACTGGCAGTGGCTCGAAGTTAAACCACAGGTCCATAAAATTGCACGTAGCGAAGACCCATCTGACCATTTGATTTTGTTATCCGAAGGCCGCTTGGTGAATTTGGGTAATGCAACGGGTCACCCTTCTCGTATTATGGATGGCTCTTTTGCCAACCAAGTGCTTGCACAAATGTATTTATACGAAGCAAAATTTGCTGATCTTCCTGCTAGCGAAAAAGCAGAGAATATTTACGTAAAAATACTACCTAAAAAGCTCGACGAAGAAGTAGCCGCCGATATGGTTGCAGGTTTTGATGGTGTGATGACGAAGTTAACTAAGACACAAGCTGACTATATTAATGTCTCGGTTGATGGTCCATTTAAACCAGAAGCCTATAAGTATTAATCCAAAAAATTGCCTTTTTTATGATAGCTGTGCGCGGCGCTTCCCTTACTTGCGAGAAGGTGGGTAAGGGGTGTTAGCAGGAACTTTGCTCTCATGAAAAATTCTAATTTTTAGAGATATCCTTAATTTAGAAACAGTTATAAGAGTCACTGCCAGCTAGCTACAAACTATTGGCAATGACTCCCTATCTTTATAATAGTAATAATCATTTAAAAATCAGGCCGATAAATAATGAGTAATGATAATATCCGTTTAAGTTTTGAGTTCTTTCCTCCAAAAACCGATGCGGGTAAAGAAAAGTTGATCGCTGTTCGCGATGGCTACGCAAAATTTAATCCAGACTTTTATTCGATGACCTATGGTGCTGGTGGCTCTACACGCAATAATACAAAGGACTTGGTTGTTCAGTACAATGCCGATGGTCATTCTACGGCTCCACATCTATCCTTTGGCGTTGATGGTGATGAGGTTATTGCAGAACTAATACAAGAGTATAAAGAGGCTAAAGTCGATCGTATTGTTGCTCTGCGCGGTGATATGCCATCGGGCCTTGGTGGCTCTTCGCAGATGGTATATGCCAATGAGTTGGTTGCGTTCATTCGTGAGCGTTTTGGTGATCATTTTCATATCGAGGTTGCAGCATACCCGGAGATACATCCCGAATCAGAGAGTTATCAAACGGATATCAAATACCTAAAAGGAAAATTTGATGCAGGTGCTGATAGCGCGCTAACGCAATACTTTTTTAACCCCGATGCCTATTTTTATTTTGTCGAGAGTTGCCAAAAAATAGGTATTGATAAGCCTATTTACCCAGGCATTATGCCGATTATTAACCTTAAGAGTTTAGTTCGCTTTAGCGATTCCTGCGGTGCAGAAATACCACGTTGGTTTCGTAAAGCATTAGAAGCTTATGGCGATGATCAAGAAAGCATGAAGCTGTTCGCGCGTGATGCAATTACAGAACTTTGTGCCTTATTGTTAGAGAATGGTGCGCCGGGCCTACATTTTTATACAATGAATCAACTAGAACCCGTTAAAACAATTGTTGAAAACCTTGGTTTAAATAATGCAGTTGAACTATAAATAATAGCGTTTAAGTTTTTATGCGTATACCTCGTCTTTATGTCAATCAAATATTAACCGAGAACTCTACTATTATATTAGAGCAGGAAGTTTTTCATTATATTGTAAATGTATTGAGGGTAAAGGCTGGGCGAGAATTGAGACTCTTTAATGGTTTGTTACTTGACGGTTTGAATGGAGAGTATCAGTGTTCGCTTTTGCAGGTTAATAAAAAATCTGCAACGGTGCAGATTGGTCAATTCGTTCAAAAAGAAACAGAGTCTCCTCTGAAAGTGGAGTTGGGTTGTTGTTTGATTAAAAATGATCGTATGGACTGGTTGTTGCAAAAAGCAACAGAGCTAGGCGTGCATACCTTTTCGCCATTAATAAGTAGTTATGTTGATGTAAAAATTCCTGTCGATCGTCTATCAAAAAAAATGCAGCATTGGCAGCAAGTCATTGTGAGTGCGTGCGAACAATCTGGGCGAGTACAAATTCCTGTTGTTAATATACCTGTTGATTTCTCCACTTGGATTAAGTCTGTAGAAGCTGAAAGCAAAAAAATATTACACCCTTATAATGCAATGTCATTTGGAGTAACTACTAAACCTACTACGCTTGCACTTGCCGTAGGCCCTGAAGGCGGATTAACCGATGCTGAGGTTGCTTTAGCCCATGAGAATGAATTTGATTCTATGCTTTTGGGGCCTCGTATTTTAAGGGCTGAAACGGCTCCTCTGGCGGCATTGTCGATTATTCAAAATAGCGTTGGTGATATTTAAAGGCTATTTACTTATACAAACTGTTCTAAAAACTATTTTGAAAATTTATGAACAATAAACTAACTGTCCCGGTTATTCTCGTTATTGCCTCTGCCTGCGGTTTATTAATGCTGTCATTTGGCTTTCGGTCG
The DNA here is from genome assembly GCA_947488935.1 of uncultured Pseudomonadales bacterium. Lineage (GTDB taxonomy): Bacteria > Pseudomonadota > Gammaproteobacteria > Pseudomonadales > Cellvibrionaceae > CANLBN01. The sequence goes on along the minus strand of CANLBN010000001.1, from coordinate 138,083 downwards.
AGTTTTGGTTTATTCGTTAGTGATATTACAACGCCGAATAATTGGGGGCGTGAGATTATTTCTTTATCTTTGGCCATTCAAAACATTACTTGGGGACTTGTCGCTGTTTTTGCAGGTGGTATCGCAGATCGTTTTGGTAGCACTAAGGTAATTATCAGTGCCGCTATCCTTTACGGTTTGGGTTTGTGGTTTACTGCAGGAGTGAGTGAAGTATGGTTGCTGCATAGTGCCACAGGTGTGCTGGTTGGGGCTGGTGTGGCAGGTACTGCATTTGGGTTGATATTGCCTGCTATGGCTCGCGCGGTGGGCCCTGAACGACGCCAATGGGCGCTCGGGCTAGGAACGGCGGCAGGCTCGTTTGGGCAGTTTTTAATAGTGCCATTGGTTCAAGGCTTGATCTCATTCTCGGATTGGCAAATGGCGCTTCATATCATGGCAGTGGCGACTTTATTGATGGCTTTGTTGGCAATTCCTTTGGCACCTTATTCCGGCGCCAGTGAATCAGCACAGCAAGCACTTATTGAGCAAACTATTCCTCAGGCTTTGAGAGAAGCCTTAACTCATGGTTCTTATTGGTGGTTGTTGGCAGGTTTTTATGTGTGTGGATTTAATGTGGCATTTATTACGGTACATATGCCATCATTTTTACAAGACCTCGGGTTTTCTGCGCAAGTGGGTGCTTGGAGTATCGCTATTATTGGTTTGTTCAATATTATAGGATCTTATAGTGCGGGAGTAATCTCGGGTAAGTCTTCAATGCGGCGGTTGTTATCGATCATTTATTTTTCTCGTGCATTATTGGTTACAGTATTTATGTTAACGCCACCTTCATTATTTGGTGTGATTTTATTTAGTGCAATAATGGGTTTGTTATGGTTGGCAACAATACCGCCAACATCTGGTTTAGTTGCTGTGATGTTTGGGACGCGTTACATGTCTTTATTGTACGGAATTATATTTCTTAGCCATCAGTTGGGTAGTTTTTCAGGTGTATGGTTAGGCGGCTGGCTATATGATCATTATGGCAGTTACGATATCGTCTGGTGGCTGAGTGTCGGTTTGGCAATATTTGCTGGCTTAGCGCATTACCCTATAAAAGAAGAGCCAGTGGCTCGATTGGCCTCTGCTTAATTGTTCGTATTATTGCCCAATTAAATCAATAAAAAATAATTAATGGGTAGATTTATAACCTATACGAAACCCGCCCCATTGTTTACCGTTAAGAAAAATGGGTACCGATAGATCATGAACAATTTCACCCGTATCGCGTTTATAAGTTTGAATTAAAAATGTTTTATCGTGGCTACCACAGCGTGAGCCTGTTGGGTCATCAAAGATACGCTTAGTGCGATTGTTTACAAAGTCGGTATCGTAATCGCCCGTTAATGGCTGAGCAAAGCAGTTATTGTGTGTTGGAAAATAGCCATTATTGTCAACGGCACCTGCGTATAAAACGCAATCCTCTTTTAATATGGGTTCTTGAATTTCGGGCAATACTTTATCAGTAAATTTGTCGAAACGAGTGCTGTGTTTGGGTGGATTGGTGTTTTCAATAGGTACATAGTTTCTATCAAATAGGTCGGCTTCTGTAATCAGGTTTTGTTTTATCGAATTCTCAAAACATGCCTCTATATCCGCGACGGCTTGTTGTGCTTTTAGCAGTACCAGTTTGTGCTCGCCATTTAATGCATCTTCTCCGAGTATTTCATAAATGTATTCTGCACGGTGAGATAAGCCTCCAGATTGTTCGAGTACACTGTCAACATCCTCGCCGGTGGACTTTAATTCTGTCATTAATTCCTTAAACTCTTTGGCGATAACCGCTTGATGTTGGCTATTTTGCTGAGAGCGATCACGAGCCTTAACAACTTGCTCGTCTACTTTTTCTGATTGTGTATTGATCTCTTGTAAGGAGGTGTCAACTTCACTGGTTTTTTCTTTAGTTTCATTAACGACATTGATCAATGCAGACATTGCTGTGCCAACGCGCGAGATTTCTTTATTAATATTTTGTGCCATACCGCTTATCTCGCCCGTTGAGGAGCTTGTTCTACTGGCAAGGTTGCGCACCTCATCGGCAACAACGGCGAAGCCACGGCCATGTTCGCCAGCTCTTGCAGCCTCGATAGAGGCATTTAATGCCAGTAGGTTAGTTTGTTCGGCAATACTATTAATCTCGTTCGTAATATTGAATATCTGTGATGTTTGGTTGTCGAGTTCAGTCACGAGTGTTGCGACGGCCTCTACCTGATCGACAGTCTTCTCCATATCTGCCGTTGTCGATTCAATAGCACTTCTGCCTTCTTGGCTGGCTTTATTCGTTTGTGCAGATAGTTCACCCAAGTGATTACTGCCCTTGTAGGCGTCTTCAATATTCTTGGTCACAATAGCGGAGGTCTCATTGAGCCCCTCAATACTTTTAATTTGATGATTGACGCGTTTTTTTAAGGCATCGCAAGCAAAGGAAACCTCGGCACCGGCAATAGCGACATTTGAACAGGTATCTGCAACGCTGGTAGCTGTTTGATAAGAATGCTTTAATTTGTTATCAATAGCCTTAAGAATATCGGTTTGGGAGTTTATACTGTCTTTATCGCTAAAATACTCTTCTTTAAATAGCGCCAGATACTGGTTTAATGGTCTGATGGCTTGCCAGTAAACAATGCCTACGGCAAAAAAGGCAGAGCTTAAGCTTAGAATAATTGAAGGCAGAACCCCAAAGAAATAGCTGCCGGCAGCGCTAATACTGACTATGCCACCTACCAGAATTATTAATAATGGCGCCACCTTCAGGTGTACTTTGCTCATTTTCTGTCCCTCGCATTTGTTGGCTAATGTCGTTTATGTAAGCTAATGTGTTTGCAACGCGATACACTAGTACCTATCTAATAACTATAGTTAAAATGGCCAATTGTTCCAGATAATCGATTGAAATATTTGGGGTTCTTTGTTGCCATGTTTGTAATAAAATATACCCATGCCCAAATCTCACTCAAAACACAGCCTTGCAGGTACCCATATCATTGCTGGTAACAAGGGGCCACGCTCTTATCAAAAGAAATGGTTATTCTTTTTTGTGTTAATTGCCTTCTCGGGTTTTGTGATTTACGAGCAGCGAGTAGCGTTAGAAGCGAGCTTTTACGCGGGCGATTATCAAGAAATGATAGTATTGCTCGTTTTGTTGTTTCCCCTATTTTTTGCCTTTAAAGTACTGGCCAAAGGGAATCACTACCGACGTTTTGGCGATACACCGCTAACCATAAATCCAGCGCCTTTAGTCTTGGGGAGGCGCTTTAATGGTAGTATCAGTATTACGCGCGGTGCCAAGTGGATAAATAATAATCAATTTAGCGCCGAGTTAAGACTTTGTGGCGAAGTCGAGGAAGAGCAAGGCGATCATTACATAACGCAGGTTGAGACCCTTTTAAAATTAGCGCTAAAAATAGTGGCTGAGCACGGAGCAATAGGTGCTCGTTTATTGGTGGAGGGGAACTTGCCCGATGATCAGCCTGCTAGCTCGGCGATAACAAACGATATAAGTGATGGTGCTAGTCGTTATTTTTGGCGCTTGTCGGTTATATCATCCGATAAAAAATTTAGGCAGTCTTGGGATATCCCAGTTGCTCCGCTTAACTAAGTGGTTAATAAAAAATAATACAAATATATAGTAGGAAGACTCTATGTCCGAAATGGTCACTCCAGACACCCATGAATCGATCTCTTTAAAAGATTATGCCGAGAAGGCTTATCTCGACTACTCGATGTATGTCATTTTAGATCGTGCCTTACCCAATATTGGCGACGGGCTTAAGCCTGTTCAGCGTCGCATTGTCTATGCTATGAGTGAGTTGGGGCTTAAGGCAACGGCTAAGTTTAAAAAATCTGCTCGTACTGTAGGTGATGTCATTGGTAAGTTTCACCCACATGGTGACTCTGCCGCTTACGAAGCGATGGTATTAATGGCGCAGTCGTTTTCTTATCGCTACCCATTGATTGATGGGCAAGGTAACTGGGGTTCACCCGACGACCCTAAATCCTTTGCGGCTATGCGTTATACCGAGTCGCGCCTAACGGCGTACAGTGAAGTGCTGCTCGGTGAGCTTGCGCAAGGTACCGCAGACTGGTTACCTAATTTTGATGGCACTCTCGATGAGCCCAAAATATTACCCGCGCAGGTACCTAATATTTTGCTCAATGGCACAACGGGTATTGCCGTTGGTATGGCCACGGATATTCCACCGCATAACTTACGTGAGATTGTTAATGCCACTGTGCACCTAATGCAAAACCCTAAGGCAACGACTGCGGAGCTTTGTGAGTTTGTATTAGCGCCAGATATGCCCACGCAAGCAGAGATTATTACGCCTAAAAAAGACATAGTGAGTATGTACGAAACTGGCCGTGGTAGTTTGCGCATGCGTGCGCTCTGGACAAAAGAAGATGGCGATATTGTTGTAACCGCATTGCCCCACCAAGTGAGTGGTGCAAAGGTCATGGAACAAATTGCAGCACAGATGCAAGCGAAAAAATTGCCGATGGTGGCAGACCTACGCGATGAGTCCGACCACGAGAACCCAACCCGCCTATTAATTATTCCGCGCTCTAATCGCATCGATGTCGATCAATTAATGAATCACCTATTTGCGACAACAGATTTAGAGCGCACCTATCGTATCAATATGAATATGATAGGTATCGATGGCTTACCTGCAGTAAAACCACTGGCAACTATTCTGACTGAATGGCTTAAATTTAGAATGGTGACGGTGCGTCGTCGATTACAATTTAGACTCGATAAAATTTTAAAGCGTTTGCATGTATTAGAAGGCCACCTTGTTGCTTTTTTAAATATTGACGAAGTTATCGAAATTATTCGTCATGAAGACCATCCAAAGCAAGAGCTAATTAACCGATTCAAAATCACTGATGTTCAGGCCGAGTCAATACTCGAATTAAAACTGCGACAGATTTCCAAGCTCGAAGAAATTAAGATTCGTGGTGAGCAAGATGAGCTGACAAAAGAGCGCAATATGCTAGAGTCCTTGTTGGGGTCGGCTGTTAAATTAAAAAACTTGGTCAAAAAAGAATTACAAGAAATCGCTGAAAAGCACGGTGATGACCGCCGCTCGCCGCTGGTTGTGCGCGAAGATGCGCAAGCCTTAAGCGAGACCGATTTATTAACTAGCGACCCGATTACCGTTGTCATTTCTGAAAAGGGTTGGATCCGTGCGGCTAAAGGCCACGATGTCGATGCTACAGCGCTTAATTATAAATCGGGAGATGCCTTTAAACTGGCGGCCAAAGGTAAGTCTAATCAAAATGCATTATTGATAGACTCGACGGGCCGTAGCTATGCCATTGCCTCGCATACATTACCCTCGGCGCGTGGCCAAGGTGAGCCTGCAAGTGGCCGCCTAAATCCACCCAGTGGTGCAGTATTTACAGGCTTGCTGATGGGGCAAGATGATCAGCGTGTATTAATAGCAAGTGATGCGGGTTATGGTTTTATTGCTAAGCTGAGCGATCTTTATACCAAAAATAAAGCGGGTAAAGCCTTACTCAGTTTACCTAAAGGTGCACAAGTATTAGCGCCAACCTTAGTCAATACAGATTCTGAGAATGAAATTAATGTCGTGGTTATTAGTAACGAAGGTCGCATGTTACTGTTTCCGTTTGCTGATCTACCAGAACTTGCTCGTGGTAAGGGCAACAAGATGCTAAGTATTTCCCCTGCTCGTGTACAGGCGAGAGAAGAGTTTGTTATTGCGGCAGGTTTAATTAGCGGTAAGCAAAAGCTAACGGTTTTTTCTGGTAAGCGCCATGCAAGTTTTAAATTGTCTGAGCTTGACCATTATCGTGGAGAAAGAGGTCGTCGTGGCCACAAATTACCACGTGGCTTTCAAAAAGTGGATGCTATAAGTATTAGCGATTAATGCAATAGATTATTGAGCTTGTGCACAAGCCCTTGAAGATTTCATCCGAATTTATTCAGAGGTCTCATAAAAAATGATGAGTCATTATGTTAAATGCTAATGTAGTCAGTCGTGATCGACTCATTTATCTTTATGCGCTTATTGCTTCATTTTTTATATTGATAGTCGTTGCTTATTTTGCCGAGCGCAATGTGGTTAATACCGCTAAATCACGTATGCAAAGCACACTGGCTTTTCAAACGGCAACACTCAAAACCAGTATGGAAAAATATACCGTGCTCGCTGCACTTATTGCGCGTCGCCCCGATGTTACTCTAGCACTGCGTGCGCGTAATCCACTTGATATCTTACCTAGCTCTAATCAATTGACGTTGGATTTTATTGGGATCAGTGGTGCCAGCGATATTTGGATTGCCGATAAACAAGGTAATGTCCTCAGGCGAGATCAGCCCAATACCGATGCAAGTAACATCTCAGAAGAGGGTTATTTTAAGAGCGCTATACAAGGGAGCCTAGGCAGAGACAATATTGTTACGGAGTCTAAGCAGCGGCTCTATATTATAGCCTCTCCCGTGTTTTATAAGGATGAGATACTGGGTGTGGTTGTGGTTAGGCTCAATCTCGAAAGCTTGGAGCAAGTACTTGTTTTATTGCCAGATCCAATAGTTGTGACTGATGCCAGTCAACGGGTATTGCTGTCTAATATTAAACCGTGGCGCCTAGCTTACTTCAATGCTTCTGTCGATGATTTTGGCGTTCAAAAAAATAAGCAACAATATTTGCTTGATGATTTTTCGAAGACTCTAAATAATAAAGTAAGGTTTAAAGAGCCATTGGCAAAAAAAGAGGGTAGGGAGTTTTTGCAATACTCTCAATACATTGCTCTGCTTGATTGGAATATTCATATTTTTGTCAACTATGATGACATTAGCTCTCAACGTAACAACCTTATTCTCACTGCGTTTTTATTGTTATTACTGGCACTGATGACACTTTTTATGTGGAGGACACACCAAAAACGTGTGCTAAAAGAGCAGCGGTCACAACAAGCTTTTTCCCTTCGCTTAGAGCGGCAAGTGCGTGACAGAACACATGAGTTACTCACGAGTAATGAGCGCCTAAATATCGAGATAGAAGAGCGGCGTAACGCAGAGGAGCACTTACGAGAGGCCCAAGACGAATTAATACAGGCAGCAAAGCTTGCTGGTATTGGGCAAATGTCGACCGCACTTGCCCATGAATATAATCAGCCATTAACAGCTATTCGTTCCTATGCTGATAATGCCGCCATTTTTATAGAAAAAGATAATTTACCCCCAGCCATAGAAAATTTGCAGCGTATAAAATTGTTGGTTGATAAAATGGCTAATCTAACTGGCACATTAAGGCGTTTTGCTCATAAGCCTACGAACGAAAGCGAGAGCTTTTTTATTAGCTCCGTCATGGATGAGCTGATTATTTTACTGTCGCCCCAAGCAAAGAAGCAACAAGTCTCACTACAGTTATTGTCTCCTAAAGAGAAAGTTCAATTGAAAGGCGAGCAGGGTAAGCTATTGCAAATTATTACTAATTTAGTGACTAATGCAATGGATGCGGTAGCCGGATTGCCTGAGAAAAAAGTGGATATTGAGTGGTTTGTAGAGAGAGACAATAAAAAATTCGAGCAAGAAAAAGACCTTAATGCAAAAAATAATTATGCCATTATTTTGATAAAAGACACCGGCCCAGGTATTGCGAAAGCCGTTAGAGAGAATATGTTTAATGCCTTTTATACGACTAAAAAAACAGGTAATGGTTTAGGACTTGGCTTGTTTATTGTCTCTACCTTGATGAACGATTTTAAAGGGACTATTAATCTTAGAGAAAATAGTGATACTCAAGACTACGGTACAGTTTTTGAGTTGCGATTACCTTTAAAGAAATAAAGTAATATTTATAAATTGGTGAAAAATGATTGAAGATGCAAAAGTAATAATTGTCGATGACGATGAAGATTTACGTCATGCGCTCGCGCAAAGTTTGCAGCTTGCGGGTTTTACCGTCGATGCCTACGACAATGGATACGATGCTATCGACAATATTACACGTAATATTTATAGCGTAGTAATAACCGATATTAAAATGCCAATGATCGATGGCCTCGAGCTGTTATCAAAAGTGTTAGAAATTGATCCAGCACTACCCACTATTGTTATTACTGGCCATGGTGATGTCTCGACGGCAGTTAATGCGATGCGCAACGGTGCCTATGATTTTATCGAAAAGCCCTTTGCGGCAGAGCGACTAATAGGGGCGGTTTCTCGCGGTTTAGAAAAGCGGCGTTTGGTGTTAGAAAACAGAAACCTTAGGGATGAGCTTGCAAGCCAAGATGGGCTTGATAAACGCTTGGTCGGTCGTACGGCCGCCATGCTTAACTTGCGTGCCGAAATCGTAGCTTTGGCGCAAACCGATGTTGATATTTTAATTTGGGGTGAGACCGGTTCAGGCAAAGAAGTCGTTGCAAGAGCATTGCATGAGGAGGGTAGCCGTAAAGATAAGCCCTTTATTGCATTAAATTGCGGTGCAATCCCTGTCGAGATGATGGAGTCAGAATTATTTGGCCATGAGTCCGGTGCATTTACCAGTGCGAATAAGCAGCGAGTCGGTAAGCTTGAATACGCTAATGGCGGTACGATTTTTTTGGATGAAATCGAATCAATGCCATTAGAGCTACAGGTCAAGCTACTGCGTGTTATCGAGACACGCTCAATTGAGAGGCTGGGGTCTAATAAAATAATCAATCTTGATATTCGTTTTATTGCAGCTACAAAAACAGACCTAGAGCTAGCCAGCCAGCAGCTGTTGTTTCGAGCAGATTTATATTACCGGCTAAACGTTGTCACGCTGACAATCCCTTCCTTACGAGAGAGAAAAGATGATATCCCGCTACTACTGCATCATCTCGCTCGCGAGGCCCGTACACGCTACCGAAAAGAAATCCCTGAATATACACCGGCTTTAATGATGCAACTTATGCGTTATGAATGGCCGGGTAATGTGCGCGAGTTACGCAATATGGCCGATCGCTGGGTATTGGGTTTGGACTTGGGTTTGGAGCAAGAGGATTTACAAGAAAGCGCGATAGATATTTCAGAATCCCAAAGCCTGTCACAGCAGATGGCCACTATAGAGAAGAGGCTTATCGCTAATGCCTTAACTAAAAACGACGGCAGTATTAAAAAGACTTATGAACAACTGCAATTGTCTCGCAAAGCGCTCTATGAAAAAATGAAAAAATACCAATTACAGGTTAACTAGCTATTTAGCATCTATTTTTATTCAATGTGTCGTTTAGGTAACATGGCAGCATGTTTTGATGTGTTGTTTAGGTAACACAAATCGTCAAAGTTACTCACGCTCTAAAATCAACTCTATAAAACACTAATAAAAACAATGGCTTATAAGGGTGTTGCTGTTTTGGCATATGCCTTGCTATTACATCATTGCTTAAGAACTTATACGGGCAATAATATTGTTAAAAAGCCCTTGTTAGTCGCACATCTAATGTGCAAATAAAACAGTAAGCACCATAAAATAATAAACATAAATTTCTATAATAATTATATTTCAGTGGAGAACTCTATGAAGAAACTATTCAGTATGGCAGCGATTGCTGCAACTATTTTCAGTGCTAATACATTTGCCCAGTGCGATCCTGGCGAACGCGTTATTAAGTTTAGCTTTGTGACTGCTGCAACGGGCCACCCTAAAGGTGAGGCAGCTACTGCTATTGCCGATCGCATTAACAGCGAGATGAACGGTAAAGCCTGTATGCAGTTATTCCCGAGCTCGCAATTGTTCGATGACAATAAAGTCATGGAGGCATTATTACTGGGTGATGTACAAGTAGCTGCGCCTTCTTTGTCTAAATTTGAATCTTTTACTAAAAAGTACCGTATTTTTGATTTCCCGTTCTTATTTAGCGATATGGATGCAGTCAATAAATTTACCCAAGGTCCCAAAGGGCAAGAACTTTTAGGCGCTATCGAAAATAAAGGCTATGTGGGCTTATCTTATATTTACAATGGCTTAAAGCATTTCTCTGCGAACAAGCCGTTAGTATCACCTGCCGATGCCAAAGGACTTAAGTTTCGTGTACAAACTTCTGATGTTGCGGTAGCTATGGTTGAAGCAATTGGCGGTAATGCACAAAAGCTTGCCTTTAAAGAGGTTTATGGTGCGCTACAAACTGGCGTTGTAGATGGGCAAGAAAATACTTGGTCTAATATTTTCACTAAAAAGTTTTTTGAAGTGCAAAATGGCACAACAGAGACTAACCATCAACTACTTACTTACTTAGCGGTTACCTCTAAGAGCTGGTTAAAGAGCCTGCCTAGTGATGTGCGCGAACAGTTTTTAACTATTTTTAAAGAAGAAACCAATAAAGCAAATGCACGTTCAACGGAAGTTAATGAAGCCAGCAAGCAAAAAATATTAGCGGCGGGTGGAAAAATTATTAGCCTAACGCCTGCGCAGCGCCAAGCATGGGTAACGGTTATGCGCCCAGTGTGGGATAAATTTGCTAAAGATGTTGGTCAAGATACTATTGATGCAGCCGTAGCCGCAGGCAAATAATAACTAGCTTTATTCCTTGTAAAAAGGCTTGCTCTATTTTTAACATATTTAAAATGAGTAAGCCTTTTATATTTCAGTGGTAAGTTAGCCCTAGACAGTGTTATCACAATAATAATTTTTATTTTCAGACGCCATAAATAGCGCGTCTATATCATTTTTTTGGCATATGATTATGAATAAAATATCAAACGTCGCCGATAGGCTGAAACAATATTATTATAAATCATCAAAAGTTATCGACAAGCTCGAAGAAGACTTTATTGCAATTTTATTGGGCCTGATGGTGTTGATCACCTTTAGCCAAGTTGTTGCACGTTATGCATTTAATTCTGGCTGGGGGAGTGCGCTTGAACTCACTCAGGTTCTATTTGCATGGCTCATATTATTTGGTATGAGTTATGGTATTAAGCGCGGTATTCATTTGGGTGTTGATATCCTCATTCGTAAATTCTCCAAACCTATTTTTAAAGCCTGCACTATATTCGGTGCGCTGGCGTGTATTGTTTACGGTATTACTTTTATTTCTGCCGAATGGATTAGTTTATTCGGTTTTGAGTCGGGCAAAGGTGGGGCTTGGAAATACTGGAAGCTATTTTATGATGCCGGCTTTGGTATGGAAGCAATCTCATTGCCTGAGTTTATTTATGGCCCCGACGAGCGTCTACCACGTTGGGTTGCCTATTTAATGTTACCCGTTGGTTTGGCGTTGTTTGTGTTTCGTTGCGTACAAGCACTTTACGCCATTATTACTGGCGAGAGAGAAATGATTATCGCCTCGCACGAAGCCGAAGAGCTCGTCGAGAATAATAAAAATATTCTAGCGGATTAATAATAAAAGATTAAAGAGGGTTTGTTGTGGAAAGTATTATTTTATTTGGTCTTTTATTTCTATTTTTGTTCTTGGGTGTTCCTGTTGCAGTATCGTTGGGTTTGTCCAGTGTTATTGTTATTGCATTCCTATCGGCTGACTCAGTCTCGTCCGTTGCCCTACAGCTTTTGAATGCCTCGCAAAAATACACACTATTGGCCATCCCGTTTTTTATTTTGGCGTCATCGTTTATGTCTACCGGTGGTGTTGCCAAGCGTATTATTCGCTTCTCGGTAGCGACCATGGGGCATTTTCGTGGTGGACTTGCTATTGCTAGTGTATTTGCGTGTATGTTGTTTGCGGCGCTATCTGGCTCGTCACCCGCAACGGTGGTTGCTATTGGTAGTATTGCCATTGCGGCAATGCGTGAGGTGGGTTATACAAAAGATTTTGCAGCCGGTGTTATTGCCAATGCAGGTACTTTGGGTATTTTGATTCCTCCCTCTATTGTGATGGTGGTTTATGCTGCTGCAACCGATGTCTCTGTTGGTCGTATGTTTTTAGGCGGTGTTATACCAGGCCTCGTTGCAGGTTTAATGTTGATGTCGGCTATTTATATTTATGCTCGCGTTAAAAATATGCCCAAGCGTGAATTTGCAGGCGTTAAAGAGGTGCTCGAATCGGCGGCTTCTGCCTCTTGGGGGTTGTTGCTTATCGTTATTATTTTGGGTGGCATTTATAGTGGTGTATTTACACCTACCGAGGCCGCTGCTGTTGCCGCTGTTTATGCATTTTTGATTGCTACGCTGATATATAGAGACATGGGCCCGCTTAAAGATGTACCGTGGAAGGTAATGGGCGAAACCTTTGGGCAGTCGGTTACCCGCAATACAAGTGCAATACTTTCTAAATTTCCTATTTTGTTTTTTCATAAAGAAACTCGTGGTGTGATGGTTGATGGAGCTAAAACAACCATTATGCTGATGTTTATTATTGTTAATGCCTTGGTGTTTTCTCATGTACTTGTCTCGGAGCGTATCCCTGATTTAATTACGAGCTTAATGCTCGATGCCGGTTTTGAATGGTGGCAGTTCTTAATCGTTGTTAATATTATTTTATTAATTGGTGGGCAGTTTATGGAACCATCGGGCCTGTTATTAATTGTGGCACCGGTCGTTTTTCCTATCGCTATTGAGCTGGGTATAGACCCTATTCACCTAGGTATTATGATGATTGTGAATATGGAAATTGGTATGATCACGCCACCCATTGGGCTTAACCTGTTTGTCACATCGGGTATTACAGGCATGAGCATGGCAAGAGTGGTAAAAGCTGCTATGCCATTTTGCGCAGTATTGTTTTTATTCCTGATTGTCGTGACTTATGTACCGTTTGTGTCGACATGGTTGCCAACACTGATGATGGGGCCAGAGATTATTACGCGTTAGATAAATTTAATCTTAATATTTTTAGGCCGTAAAGGTAGGGGCGTTAAGCGCTAGTGGGTAGAGTCTCTCTAGCGCTCCTGAACTAATACCCAAGGCTTAATAACAACACTCCATAATAGTGCATCTCGGTTATACCATTCTAGCGCTTGTTCATCAGAGACAGGTGCTACCCAACCTTTTTCCACCCATTGCGAAAATAAAATATGATTGTCTGCGACTAATTGTTCAGCAACATGCAGCATATCTTGAGAGGAATCGACGAATACGACGGAACCGGCAGCGAAAAAGGTTTGTAACTCTCGCCAGGCAATTTGAGCCGTTTCAAGATTTAATTTTGATTGTAATTCAGATTGTGAAGAATCTGATTCAGAGTTTTTATCGCTCATAAAATGTTTGGTTGCTAATGGTGACTTTATCGTTGTATGAAGTTGCTAACAAAAAGTTAAACAGTCGTGCTTTTATCATTATGTTCTAATTTACAGCACTTTAAATTTCTAACTGTTGACGCAGAGCATTCATACGCTGGATATTCTCTTCTTTGCTTAGGGATGTCTCTGTTGTTTCGGGTAGTGCGAGTTGTTGTACAGGCAATAGTTCTTCTCCATTCCTAATACGCTCGCAAATTTTTTCGTAGTGTGCCCTAAAAATAGGAAACGCTTTTTGCTCGGTGTTGTTTGCTAAAAAATACCAGTCGCTCTCTTTGCCTGCATAATAGATCGCAGGGTGACTCCAGCTGTAATTGCTTTTAGGTGAGGGTGCGTTACAGGCCTCAGTATAAGCGCTGTGTGCATCAGGTAAGTGACTGTCGCCATTTAGCTCGGTACATTTTTTAATAACGCGACTGATCGTTGGTAAGTAGTCAGAGTGTTTGATGAGTTCGTGTGTGGCTTTGCGAACAGTATTGGCACTAAATGAGGCAACACTCTCTAGCCATAAGCGCTTAGCGGCATTAACCGCATCAATCTCGGGGTAAGCGCTAAAATAAAGGTGTTGGTAGTTAAGGCGCAACAATTCAAAGCACTCATTAATTGCATCTACGAGTTCTGTTTTTTCTTCTGCACTACTTTTGCCAGCCTCTTTTGCTTGAAAGTAATTGCGGTTAGCAATATTTGCCTGAGAGCTTTGTGTACTAAGATGCCCAGCTGGTGTCGTTGAGCTGCTGTGCGATGGTGCGATCTTTTGTGCGACTTGATCCAGAAGTGGTTTGCTGTCTTTCATTGTTGTTACCTTTGTTGGCTGCGCCATTTCCTTGATGATGAATCGCCGCCCATTGGCGTTTGATATGCTGTAAAAATATATTGTCCCAGCTATGGCGCGGTTCTGCGCGGTTACCCCAGTACAAAATAAATTCTGCGAGTTGGGATTGCGTAAAGCTAGGGTCTATCTCTAATTGGTTGGTGAGTATCTCTAGGCAATCCGTAGATGGCCGCCACTCTTTATTAATGGGCTTGCTAATAGGGTTGCGGTTAACGCCTGATTGTACAAAGCGCCATTGCTCAATAACATGCTCGGCAAAGACTTTACCCCATTCAGAATAAATAGCTTTTTTCTCTATCCATTTGTGAATAAATTCGGGGATGCTCTCCTCAATAAAGCGAGCATCTATCCCATAGCTGATATTCAAATAATTTAGCGTGTGCTGATTGGGTTGCCATTCGGCATTCATGGCTGTGCTTTTTTTTGTTTCGATAAAAGGGGTGTCTTGCTGTTGCCACTCTTCTTTTACCCAAGAGAAAAAGGGCATATCCCAGTTGATGTGAGTAGTGCCTGACTTTTGATGATACAGGCGAAACTTACTTAAAACTTTATCGCTAAAGGTGGTGGGTATACCCTCGTTAGCAATTTGGGTTTGTACATCACTACTCGGTTGCCAGTCGTTGGGGAGTGTAGCCGCTCGATTTTGGCGCGCCATTTTTGTGCTATGGAATGTCCATTGCCGCTTAACATGGTGTATAAACTTACTCCCCCAAGCGCGTTGAGTCTCGCCCGTCTCGCGCCAGTAATTAACAAATTCTGGCGTTTGCTCGCGCGCAAAATGTTTGGGGATATTCAGCTGGCCGAGTGCAATTAAGGTTTCTCTATCGGGTTGCCAATTGGCGGCAATAATTGATGCGCCGCCATGGTAGGCTCGTGGCTGCTCCGTTACTTGATGTGTAGCCGTGCGAGATTGTGCTAGCGCACCAGTTGCTCTGCTTTTATGGTTAAAGGCAAAGTCGATCGCAAGCGATTGCATAAAAGGTGCCGAGCGAATAAGGATTAAGCCAAGGTCACGTAAGCGCTGGCTAATACGTTGTATATCGCGGGTGTCCCAAAATGGGATATGATCTTTTAGTGTTTTCTCGCTTAAGTGATACCATTGCAAACCTTGGCTCGTCATACCCTCTTTGTAGCGCGTTATATCATCGAGCAGCGACAGCATAGTGGCCTCTTCTAGGCCAATACTGGCTGCGAGTTTAGGGGACACGAGAATAGGTTTTTCGGGTAGCAGGTTTGTCATGGGTTAATTCTACCACTGTGTGTTTGAGGAGACTATGACCAGATTGTTATCAATAGCGATGTATTGATAAATCACTAAAAAACCAGTTTGTTAGACAATATTAACCTTAGTAGGCAGTAATTTATGGTCAGTTTTTTGAATAGTACGACTTTTCGTGCACTATTATTGATGTCGCTCGTATCAGTGAGTGCATTCAGTAGCGCTAGTTGGTGGGATAAAGCCAAAGAGCTTGTTAAAGATACACCCTTGGAAGATGTTGGTGCGCCTACTAATGCAGGTGCGAGTGGCTTATCGAATACGGATATTACCGCCGCTTTTAAAGAGGCTTTAGAGCTTGGTAGCCAAAAGGTTGTCAATCAATTGGGTGCACTCGATGGTTTTAATAAGGATGCAACAATTCGGATACCTATGCCTGAATCCTTACAAACCGTGAGTAAAGTTTTAAAGGGTGCGGGTTTAGGTCATATGGTCGATGATTTTACCGTAAGGCTTAATCGTGCTGCAGAGCAGGCGACGCCCGAGGCAAAAGCACTTTTTGTAGACACAATAAAAGGCATGAAGTTTGACGATGTACGTCGTATTTATGATGGGCCAGAAGACTCTGCCACTCGCTTTTTTGAGAAGCAAATGACGCCAGATTTAACCCAGGCAATGGAGCCGATTATATCCGATAGCCTCTCGCAAGTAGGAGCCGTTGCCTACTACGATAGAATGATATCAGCGTATAAAAACATTCCCTTTGTACCCGATGTTAAAACAGATTTAACCAGCCATGTCTCAAAGGGTGCGCTTAACGGCGTGTTTCATTATTTAGCGGAGCAAGAGGCGGCCATACGCAAAGACCCTGTTCGCCAAACAACTGCGTTACTTAAAAAGGTATTTGGCCAGTAATTTTGGCCGGTAATAAACGTTTGATGCAACTAAGCCATTTATCTAGAAAAAGGTGAAGCCAATGAAACCACTATTATTTTTGTGTTGTGTATTACTTTCTTTTAATGGTTTTGCAAAGGACGCGCTCGCGGAGCAAGCGCAAACTGTTTTGCATGTACGGGGTGAATCAGAGTTAAAGGTTGAGCCCAACCAAGTAACGATTGTGTTGGGTGTAACGACACAAAATAAAACGGCAAAAAAGGCATTGAGTGACAATAGTCGCCTGATGGAGAGAGTTATCGCTGCACTTGCCCAGCAAAAAATTAATAAAAAAGGCCTAAGCACGCAGCGCTTTGGTGTACAGCCCGTTTGGTCATCACGACCAAGAAACTTCTCCTCAAGTGAAGAGTGGAAATCTAAAATCACCGCGTATCGTGTTAATAACACACTCAAGGTGGTTACCAATCAGTTAGAGTTGGTGGGTGAGTTAATTAGTACGGCAACAACTGCAGGTGCTAATCAGGTACAGTCAATCGTTTTTGGCTTGGCTAACCCAAGAGAATACCGAGAAAAAGCCATTGCTAGTGCCATAAAAAATGCCAGAGAAGATGCAGGTTTTGTGGCAAAGGCAAGTAGCTTGGAGGTTGTCGGTATTAAGCAGATTCACCTTGATAATGCGGTTGCATCCATCGAGCGTGCGCAGTCTGCAAGTTTTTCGCGCTCGGCTTTATCTGCAAAAGCAGATATTGCGCCCCCCATTAATGCAGGTGACATAACAGTGCGTGCATCGGTGTCTGTTGAGTATTTTTTGTCTCAAAAATAAATCATAAAAAGTAGTAAAGGTAGTGGTCAATGGCAAAAGCTAAAACGGCTTATGTGTGTAATGAATGCGGTGATGATTTTTCTAAATGGCAAGGGCAGTGCAGTAGTTGCCATGCATGGAATAGCTTAAGCGAAGTGCGGCTTGCCTCCGTTAAGTCCTCACCCTCTACACGTAGTGGCTATGCAGGCAGTAACGATGCCGTTGTTCAAACATTGGCGGAGATAAACCTCGAAGATATTCCGCGTGTAACAACGGGTACTGCTGAGCTTGATCGTGTGCTTGGTGGCGGTTTAGTGAGTGGCTCGGTTATCTTAATTGGTGGCCACCCAGGGGCTGGTAAGTCGACACTATTGTTACAAGTACTGTGTTATTTGGCCGAGTACAATAGTGCGCTTTATGTCACCGGCGAAGAATCATTACAGCAGGTTGCATTGCGTGCAAAACGTTTGGGTTTAGCAACGGATAAACTACAAATGCTCTCGGAGACAAACGTAGAGCAACTGTGTTTAACGGCGCAAAAACTTAAACCAAAAATTATCGTCGTTGACTCTATTCAAGTTATGCATATGGCAGAGGTGCAGTCGGCACCGGGTAGCGTTGCACAGGTGCGAGAGAGTGCTGCCTTTTTAACGCGCTTTGCCAAACAAACCGGCACAGTATTAATACTGGTGGGCCATGTAACAAAAGATGGCAGCTTGGCTGGGCCAAAGGTGCTAGAGCATATGATCGATTGCTCTATTTTATTAGAAGGCGAAAACGACTCGCGCTATCGCACATTACGCGGTAGCAAAAACCGCTTTGGTGCTGTCAATGAGCTAGGCGTTTTTGCCATGACCGAACAAGGCCTTAAAGAAGTCACTAACCCATCGGCCATTTTTTTGCAGAGAGACCAAGAGATATCTTCAGGCTCCGTAGTCATGGTGATATGGGAGGGTACACGCCCTTTATTGGTCGAAATACAAGCCTTAGTTGACGACAGCCATATGGGCAACCCGCGCCGAGTTGCCGTTGGCCTCGATCAAAACCGCTTGAATATGTTGCTCGCAGTATTGCACAGGCACGGTGGCTTAATGGTGGGCGACCAAGATGTATTTGTAAACGTAGTAGGCGGCGTAAAAGTGACCGAGACCAGCGCCGACCTTGCGCTACTGCTTGCTATTGTATCGAGTTTTCGCGACCGGCCATTGCCACAAACATTAATCGCCTTTGGCGAAGTGGGCTTATCAGGCGAGATTCGCCCAGTACCCAGTGGACAAGAGCGACTGCGAGAAGCCGCCAAACATGGCTTTAAAAAAGCCATCGTTCCCGCGGCTAATGTACCTAGGCAAAAAATTGAAGGCATTGAGGTGATTGCCGTTAAAAAACTTACTGATGCCCTAGAGGCGATTGATTAGATGTTTATTAATAAAACTTTTGGAGTTAAGGAAAAGTTAGGTTAAGTAGCTTATTGAGCTTAACTCTAAATGGGGTTATCGTGTTTTCGATGAGTGCGTTTTAGTGCTCTGTCCCATCTCGTAAATAAATGTTTAATGCTAAGAGATAATGCATGGAATTTAAAATAGGAAATTTTCAATTAGGGGAATGTGATAAGCGGGCAGCGGAATGGATGCATCGCCATGGGCAATTACTCTTACGATATTCATTGGCATTTATTTTTATTTGGCTTGGTGCTCTGAAGCCATTGGGTCTGAGTCCAGTGAATGAATTAGTTACTGATACTGTTTTTTGGCTTCCATCAAATGTATTTATCCCATTCTTGGGATACTGGGAAATAATTATAGGCTTTTGTTTAATTATTAAGCCATTCCTTAGAGTTGCATTAACTCTCTTGTTTTTACAGCTTTTTGGTACAGTTTTACCATTGTTTATTGTTCCTCATGTGTGTTTTGTAAAGGTGCCCTTTGTGCTAACTATAGAAGGGCAATACATCATAAAAAACATTGTAATTTTGAGTGCTGCCATTGTTGTAGGCGGTGGTCTTAGTAAAGAAAGCTCTCAATATGCAAAGTCTAATATATAGAATACGTAATAAATGCATTAAATATTTCCAGACTAGGTAAATGGTTGGTATATGGATATTCGCACAAGTAGGAGGTTAAGTTGAATATAATACTTAGGTTGTTGCCTGGTTTTTTCGGAGTGGTATTCGCTTACTTTGTTGCGCTATATCTGCTAAAGCTAGATGTAGTGGCCAGATTTTTCTTTGCTTCAATTGTCGTATTTTTATTCAGTCTCCTGTTAAATAAATACAATATATGGGTGATGATTAAAACGGGCGAAATCTCTGGTAGGTGTGACCTTTCACCAAAAAAAATTGGGCATGTGCTTAATGCTATAGGTTCAGTTTTTATGGGCTATTTTTTGGTGGAAAAAAGCTACCTTATCGGTGGCATCGGCGTTATTTGTTTAATGTATGCAATTGTAATGCTGACAAAAACTAATAAGAAGAGAGGTTATCGAGCTAAGGTTTCCAATAAAATAGACAGAAGGATAAAAAAATATATCGAAAAGGAGAGTAAAAAAGACCCTCTGATTGCTTTAAAAATCGGATGTGTAGAAATTGAAAATAAAATTATAGAAATGCTAGGTGTTATGAGTTATTTTAGGCCTGAGGTGCTCATGTGTGCGGTAGGTGCAGTTGCTGGGTACGCGTGTCACAGCGCTATAAGAGAAGAACTCATAGAAACTGGAAAAGTAGAAGAAAGCAAAATATTTGTTCGCGTTGAAGGGACAGATGGTAATGTTTACTATTATGGAGATGCACCCAATAAATTTTTAATTAAAGACCCGTTTTCTATATTGGCCACAGTCAATAGCGCGATGGAAGAGCTTGGCGTTAAACTACCTCCTAATATTGATGCTGAATTGGAATATGTTGCTAGTACTATTGGAGGGGAAAGTTTTGGAAGACTGAAGGTCAGTAATGCTAATGTAGATGAATTGATGTCCATAGATTTGGTGAGGCTGCTTTGGAAAAGGCTAATTCCTGAGTTCGATAAGTATTGCACTAATCCAGTTGAGAGAGTAGTTTTAATGTCAAAAATAGTAAGTAATGTCATTCATAAAAATAAGGAGTTAGTGCAGCCCGAAGTGGCTGCCCAAATTATTTTACAAAGTGCTATTGCTGCATCAAAGATAGGTCCAGAATGGCTAGATTGAGATTCCTAGTGAATACAAGTATATATGCCAAACTGTTTCAGTTTTGTTTTAAGTGCTAGAGATATAAACTTGAGAGTATCCGCTGATTTAACATTAAGAGAAGCTAGAGATCTATTTTACAAGCTGCATGGTTTTCCAGTCGATGGCGGAATATCCGCGTCAAAATGGTCACCTTTTGGTTGTAGAGATCTAAAAGTATATCTGCCAAATTTTGAATGGAGAAGAAAGGCGATACCTTTTCACGACCTTCATCATATCATCGGGGAGTATGAATTCTCTCCTACCGGTGAATATCAAGTGGCTGCATGGGAGTTTGCTGCTGGAAAGTATCCAAATGTATTTACCACTCTATTCTGCATACCGTTAGTAAGTATTGGGGCCTTATGGATTCCTAAAAAACAATTTTATGCATTCCTTCGAGGCAGGCGAAGTAATACTTTATACCAAAGTTATTCATATAATGAATTATTAGATAGGACTGTTGGAGATCTTAGAAAAGAAATACTTCCTGAAGGAAGTATTTCTCCAACTTGCCAAGATTTTTATGAGTATTCAAAAATCGTTTTCTTGTCAGCATTGGTTGCTGTAACTCCATTTATGTTGTTGTTTGTAATTTACTTGGGTGCTAAATAATGTCTACACACGGTGGTGCTGCAAAAGGTGCTTTTAAGGTTAATTCACTAATACTTGATGGTGATGTTAGCCCAGTTCATGGAAAGATCGTATGGGACAAATGGCGATCTTTGTGGAATTCATTCATCTTTTTAAGCGCGATTATACTAGCTCCTTTGTATTTTACCTGGAGTGCTGTCATATTATTTCTTGGTGTCAGTGCAATAACATTATGCTCTGGGCATTCAGTTGGTTTTCATAGGCGACTCATTCATAGAAGTTTTAAATGCCCAAAGTGGGTTGAGCGTATATTGATTTATATGGGTACCATAGTTGGCATTGGCGGGCCTCTCTGGACAATCAAAACTCACGATACTCGTGATTGGTCACAGCGCCAGCCTCTCTGCCATGATTTTCTGGCTCATAGACAGAGTTTGTTGAAAGACGCTTGGTATAATTTACATTGTAAGATAGCTTTAGATAAACCACCGGGGTTTAATCCCGGTCCTGAAATAATGAATGACAAATTTATAATATTTCTGGAAAAAACTTGGATGCTTCAACAGTTGCCGATAGCATTAATACTCTATGCTATTGGCGGTCTGCCTTGGGTCATCTGGGGTGTACCTGTGAGAGTGGCTGCTTGTACCACAATGCATTGGTATATTTCATATTTTGCACACACTGAAGGCCCCCAAAGCTGGCTGGTTGATGGTGCAGGGGTGCAAGCACACGATGTTCCTATTTGTGCCATTCCTACTTTTGGCGAGAGTTGGCATAACAACCACCATGCTTTTCCAGCATCTGCTAGACATGGGCTTTATCCGGGGCAAATTGATATAGGCTGGCACTTTGTTCAATTACTTGGGAAGCTAGGTCTAGCTTGGGATATTCAAGTGCCAAAAAATTTACCGCCGCGAGAAGGTATTACAGCTATTCGTGAGGATGCTGAATATATTTTTAGATAAAGTATAGAATCAACAAAACTTGCGACAAAATACCTATGAGAAGCCGCCAAACATGGCTTTAAAAAAGCCATGTTTGGCGGCTAATGTACCAAGGCAAAAAATTGAAGGCATTGAGATGATTGCCGTTAAAAAACTTACTGATGCCCTAGAGACAATCGATTAAAATCCTCAAAATATACGGCCAAAGTTGTAAGGTATTGAAAAATAGTAATATTTATTTTATTTGAAATAAAAAATATACGGCCAGTGGACGTATATCCAGTTACGTAATAAAGTTGGCCTTGTTAAGTTATTGAATATAGAGTGATTTTTAAAATTAACTGCCGTTATATAAGAAATATACGTCTTCTAGGATATATGGCTTTAGGCCGTATATTAAGCTGTTATGCGAAAACTTGATTTAAAATTATGATAAAAAAATACTATTAATATTTCTCATATTTCAAACACCACTAGTGTATGGAGAAGAGAAAATGAATAAGAAATTAGACTTTGATATAGCGTGGGGAGGATATTACGCAACAATATCTGAAGATGAAGAACAAATTTCTGTATTTAGATTATTGGATTTTAACCGTGATGCTTATCATGTATCACTATTTTCAGAAAAATTTGAACACGTACCATCGATAAAAGATATAGAGTCATTGTCACCTTTTGCAGGGCATGCTCCAATCGATTCGAGAGGACTGCTGAATTATAAAAAAATTGTTCTAATTGGCAGTAAAGATCTTACGAAGGAAGATTTAGTTGGTTATATGTATTACCTTGAACACTTTGAGGTATCCGAAGAAGAGAGGTCTAAACTTACTAGTTCTCTTATAGGTTTTGGTAAAGAGCCACCATTAAAAATTACGCTGTCCATTAAAGATGGTGAGCTACAATTGAACGAAAGAAAATGATTAATGATACCTCGCATAACAAGCAGCATCATTTGGACGCGCTAACCGCGCGCCCATGTGCTGGGCGTTATATCTCTTTGGAGAAATGAGTATCAAGCCTGAAAATATTAACATTGAATTTGATTCAAATTTAATTGATATAAGTCCTTTAGTAATCAGAAGAGGTTTATACAAAGTTGATGATAAACATGCTGAAGAAACTCAAGAGCTGCAATTTCAAGTTAAAAACATAACAGATAAAAACCTTGTCGGCCTAGAGGCTGAACTCGAGTACAGCTCTTCTAATAATGGTTTTGAAGGCTTCGATAGTGACTTGCGGTTAGAGGTGCTTACACCAAGTGATACTCACAATTTTGCTCTATTCATCGACCCACCAAAAAATTATTCTGATGCAACGCTTAAACTTAATATTAGAAAGCAAACTATCGGTGACAGAATACCTTCGTCGGTTACATGGATATTGCTTGGCTTAGTAATGATTGCAGTTTTGTACTCAAAGCTAAAATGAAAGAGGGTATAACAAGCACAAGCAATAGGGCTGTTAAACGCTTCGTTTTAAACAGCTGAAGTCTCACCACTTTAATGGACGTAATTGTACTACCTACTAAAGGGATTTGTTCTGGGCAAGCTCACCAAAGCAACTATATTCAATACAGCGTTGAGTTTAAGAGAGCCGTTAGCTTGGTCAATGCTGGGCTTTAATCGCTATGGGCTTTTTGGCGTAAGGCATGTAAGGCCATTCTAATACTTTTTGAAAGCTGATTGATGGGCTCGAGTTTATCAACTTAGTATCTTTGATAGGTGAATAATCTAAAGATTTAGTGGATTTCAATATGTCTGTACAAGCCTGCTATGATAAAATTCCGTGCTTTGCATCACATTATAAAGTACTAAATTTATGGATGTTCGTATTGTTGATTACGAATCAATCTCGGCTATCGGGGTTTGGCAATCGGTGTCAGATAAGAGTTTTCTCGTCAAGCAAGCGAGTTTAAATGCTTATTTGACCCCGATTAGTTTAAAAGTATTCAGATGATGCTTTTATCGAGGTTTAAGGAATTTTATCTATCACGGATAAAAGCTAAGAAAAATAATATAAATTTAAATTATAGGAATATTATATGAAAAAAGTAATAAGTTTATCTGCGCTTACACTAAGTGTTTTTCTAGCGGTCTTTTCAGTAGGTGTGTTTGCTGAGGGTGCAGAAGTCGTCGTTAGAGATATTAAAGTCGATGGAGGCGAGCACAGTGAACTGGATGTTAAAAAAGCGATTATCTATACTCGGCTCCATTATAACTGGAAGATGACGGAGCACTCTCGTTCTAGTATGACGCTAGAATATAGAGATTCTATTATTCGCTTGGATATCGATGGTGCGAATATAAAAATAGTTAGCCTTACCCCAGATATAGAGCTGGGTTCTAAATGGCTGCCTCGCTTTGAAAAATTATACCTTCGTCGCCTAGCCTACGGTGCAGATACTAGAGAAGCTAAGTCTTTTATTAAGTAATACTGTTTATAGAGTCAAATTCAATTATTCCTATTCCGTGGTTAGCAACTCGTGAGACTCAGGGTTGGAAAAAAATGTTCTTCCTAAATCGGCATAAGAAACTAAGCTAGCGATATGATCGGTCTAAATGGTAAATACGTAGTAAGTTTAAACTGTTTTTATGGCTTGATTAAAAATAATACGCCAAGTCTTCTCCAGCACTGATTTAGAGGTGTCTACACAGGCCCTCTGTGATAAAATTCTGTGCTTTGCATCACATTATAAAGTACTAAATTTATGGATGTTCGTATTGTTGATTACGAATCAACCTCAGCTGCTGGGGTAAATATCGCTGCGCTTCGGGAGTCTATTCAGGCTCAGACGAGTGGGCTTCGGCTCAATGACTTGTCTGGCTCTTCGCTTGACACGTGGATAGGCCGTGTCTCGGAGGTTGATGATATTCAATTGGGTACTTGGCAAAGCCGCAATAATGCCTTGGCTGCATTAGGCCTTGAGCAAGGCACGATTAAAGAGACTATGAGTCGCCTTATTAAGCGCTTTTCGAGTGCTCGTATTGGTCTTGTTATGGGCTCCAGTACCTCAAGTATTGATCGAACAGAGTCTGCTTATACCGAGCTAAACAGCGAGGGCCGCTTAACTAAAAGTTACCAACAGCCCTTGGTGCACAACCCTAGCGCACCTTCTCTATTTGTTGCCCACTATATAGGTATTACCGGCCCAGCACTGACCATTAATACCGCCTGTTCATCGTCGGCAAAGGTATTTGCCACGGCAACGCGCTGGTTAAATAGCGGTATTGTTGATGCTGTGTTAGTTGGTGGCGTCGATACCTTGTGTTTAAGCGTATTGCATGGGTTTGACTCTTTACAATTGGTATCCCCCAATCCTTGTAAGCCCTTTGATCAGAACCGAGAAGGCATTAATTTAGGGGAAGCAGCAGGTTATGCGGTATTAATGCGCCCAGAAGAGGCAGAGACTGACCTTGATTTGTTATTAAGTGGCTATGGTGAAAGCTCCGACGCTCATCATATGTCTCACCCGCATCCCGATGGTTTGGGTGCCGAGTTATCAATGACTCAGGCACTAACAATGTCGGGCTTAGAGCCGAGCGCTATTGGCTATATCAATTTACATGGTACGTCGAGTCGCGCCAACGATTTAATAGAAGGCCAGTTAATCGAACGCTTATTTCCCAAGACGACTCAATGTAGCTCTACCAAGGCGTGGATGGGACATACCTTAGGTGCTGCGGGCATAACCGAAGGCTTAATTGCTCTTGATGTATTGCAAACAGGTGTTATCCCCGGCTCGATGAATTTAGAGAACTTAGATGAGCAATTAAATATTTCGATACAGGCTGAGAATAAAGCTGCTGAGGTCAACCATGTGATGTCGAACTCCTTTGGGTTTGGTGGTAACAACTGCACTTTGCTGTTTAGTAAGGTGGATAATAAAAATAAGGGTGCTGTTTAGCTGTGTCGTCAAATTCGTTTTCTTGTCATGTAATAGGTTTGGGTGCTTGGGGTGACTATTTTGATAGTTGGGATAGCCTTGCTGAATTATTAAAAAGTAATGATGCTGTGCCCGAGAAAGTCTCTGGCCCCAAACCACAGATTATCCCTGCCAATGAGCGCCGTCGTGCGCCGTTGCCGGTACGCTTAGCGGTAGAGAGCTCTTGGCAGGCCTCTCAAATGGCTCAAATAGACCCTAAAGCCTTGAGCTGTGTTTTTGTCTCGGGTTTTGGTGATACACAGTTAACCGATTATATGTGTAAGGTGTTGGCGAGTGAGTCTAAGGCGCTGTCACCGACTAAATTCCATAACTCTGTACATAATGCGGCAGCGGGTTATTGGACGATTAGCACTGGCTGTGAGCAATCTGCTAATTCTGTTGCAGGTTTCAACAACTCTGTTTCGGTCACCTTGTTAGAAGGTATGCTGCAATGCATTGAAGAAAATAAACCGATATTACTGACATTTTTTGATGCTCCTGTCTCGCAAATCCTAACGGATATCATGGGGCCGGGTGATTCGTTTTCTTGCTCCCTTGTTATCGTGCCCGAGGGCTTTTCTAATAAACCTGATGACGCAAAAAAAATAACCGCGACACTTGAGTATATAAGTTGCGAATGGCCCGCGCTTAATACACGCAGTGATGTACTAGAGGCATCCTATAAAAGTAACCCTTCATCTCGTATTTTACCATTGCTTGAGTTATTAACTAATGAGTCAAATTCAGGTGCTATTCGACTCCCTTTGAGTGAACAGACTACTCTTTCTGTGCTGGTAGATTAATTATGAATAATCAAAAAACCGATGTTGTGATTGCCGGCGGTGGTCTTGCGGGCTTGACTCTCGCTAAGCAATTAAAAATGTCTAATGCTGAATTAACAATCACCATTATTGAAAAAAGGAAATTTCCAGTACCAGAGACTATTGGTAAAGTGGGTGAATCTACCGTCGAGATCGGCTCACATTATCTCGCTGAAAACTTAAACCTGAAAGCACACTTTAATGAAAAGCATTTAAAGAAAAACGGCTTGCGCTGCTTTTTTGGAGAGCCTCAGGACGACTACGCACTACAGGATGAGTTAGGTGTTAGTGAGCTATTTGGTATTTCTACTTATCAAATAGAGCGGGGCGTTTTAGAAAACCACTTGTATCACGATTTAATGCAGCAGGGCGTTAATGTTGTTGATAATGTGACAACAACCGATGTTCAGTTAGGTAATAAAGAGCACAGTATATTTGTAGATGCTGATGGCACACAGCAAGTTTATACCGGCACTTGGTTTGTCGATGCAGCAGGTCGCCAGCATTTAGTTAAAAATAAATTATCATTAAATAAGCCCTCTGATCACAGAGGTAATGCCATTTGGTTTCGGGTTGATAAACGCATTACTATTGATAACTGGACAAGCAGCGAAGAGTGGCAATCCCGTGTTAAATGTAGCAATACACGCTGGTTGAGCACTAATCATTTGATGGGGCCAGGTTATTGGGTATGGGTTATCCCCCTTGGCTCGGGTGCAACGAGTTTTGGTATCGTCATTGATGATCAGGCGCTTGAAGAAAGCGGTATAGAAACCTACGAAGATACGTTGGCGTGGCTTGGCCAACAACAGCCTCACTGTGCCAATGCAATTGCCGAGGCCAATGCAAAATTATTGGACTTTGTCGTGCTTAAGGATTATTCCTCGGGCTGTAAGCAAATGTTCTCTGATAAGGGTTGGTGTTTGTCTGGTGAGTCAGCGGCTTTTTCCGACCCATTTTATTCACCGGGTAGCGACTTTATTGCCATTAATAATACGTTTATCACGCATTTAATTTGTCATGATAAACAAGGTAAAGATATTCGGCTAGATAGTGTCGTATTTCATAAGTTTTATGATACTTTTTTTCAAAGTACCTTATCATTATATACGCATCAATACGGTGGTTTTGGCGACCGACAAATGATGGGGGTCAAGCTTGTATGGGATTACTCCTATTACTGGGGTATTTTAAGTTTGTTGTTCTTTAGAGGTGTTATTACTGATATCGATCTGATGCGAGAACTAAACCCGTTGCTTGCAAGAGCGCAAACTGCCAATAAAACCATGCAAGAGAAATTTGTAGAGAGGGCAGCGCTGAGACTTGTTTTACCTGCTAAAGGTGTGTTTTTAAATCAATATTTAATTCCCTGTTTGATTCGTTTTAACGACATATTAAAAGCAGGTGATTCTATTGACGTAAGGTCTTCGATAGAAGAAAACGTTGTCGTTTTAGAAGAGCTGGTGATGTATCTCTCAGATATGTTGAATCGTGATGCAAGTAATGCCATTACCGATGAAGAGCGAAATTTGCTGGGTGATTACCGGTCTAAAATTTTGGCATAGCCATGAAAAGTATGAAGAATATGAAAAGTATTTATACTGCCTTTTTAAGTGTTATTTTTATTTTATTTCCGTTCATTATTTATTTTGGCCTTAATTATTTTAGCCCTGTATTTTTCGCCATATTCTTATTTTTGCTGTTAATCATACGTGTAGTAACAATGCCATCGGGAAAAAAATGGTTAAAAGCGATTATGATCAGCTTTATTGCTGCCTACTGTTTGTCTATTGGTTTTTCTGACGGTGGGCAAGTGTTGCGTTATTATCCAGTGTTGATGACGCTCTATGTTGCGATGTTATTTGCACTATCTTTGTTAGACGAGGTGCCAATAATAGAGAAGTTTGCTCAGCTTTCAGGAAAACCTTACCCTGATGGTGCGCGGGCTTACATGAGAACGCTGACAAAAGTATGGGTATTGTTATTAATTATCAATGCCAGTATTGCTGCTTATTCTGCTTGTTGCCAATCTATTGATTTTTGGCTGTTTTATAATGGGTTTTTATCCTATGTTTTTATAGCGGGTTTTATGGCGTTGGAGTGGTGTTTTCGCCAATGGTATCGTCGAAAGTATTTTCCAGGGTTTGAGTAGGCAGCTGCTTGGTAAAAATAATAAGGTATTTCAACTCATGGTAAGTATTTATGTATAAAGAGCTACTTAATACACTGCTAACGCAAGAGTTGACTTGCGAATTAAGCGATCAAATATTTGAGCAGCTAGAAAATCAATGGCCAAAATTTGTTAGTGTAGAAAAAAAAGAGAACACTCTACGTTTGGTACTGGATGTTACTGAAGACGTTTATTGGTTCTCTGGACACTTTCCTGAAAAGGCAGTGTTGCCAGGCGTTGCTCAAGTGCATTGGGCAGTGGAGCTTGCAAAATGTATTGTGACTGGGTCAAATACTTTCAGCTCGGTGAGTAATGTTAAGTTCAAAAAAATGATATTTCCTAATGAAAGCGTTATGTTAACGCTTGGCATTAATGACGTTAAAAATACCGTGAGCTTTACTTATAAAAATAAAGAGACAACATTTTCAACCGGTACAGTATTGTTTGAGAGCCAATGAATTATTGTTTTGTTATTCCTCATTTTAATCACCATGATGCTTTTTCACGGTTTTTGCCTAGCTTAGCTAGGTTGGGTATTGCTTGCATTATTGTCGATGACGGAAGCAATACTGAGAGTATTGAAAAGGTTGAAGCATTAGTTGCTGATATAAAAGAGGGTAAGCAAAAAAATGCCACTGAAGAGTTATATTTATTAAAGCATACCTCTAATCGTGGCAAGGGTGCTGCCTTTTTTACCGGTGCTTATTATGCGCGCACACTAGGTTATACGCATGTTGTTCAAATTGATGCTGATGGGCAGCATGATCTTAATGATGTGACTAACTTTATCGAATATAGCAGCAAACACCCAGATACCATTGTATCGGGTAAACCTTATTTCGAAGATGATGCGCCTAAAGTGCGAGTATATGGTCGCCGAGTCACTGATTTTTGGGTAGCATTGGAGACCCTATCGCTACAAATAAAAGATAGCTTGTGTGGTTATAGAGTTTATCCGCTGCATCAGGTAGAGCGTATATTGGATGCATATCATATTGGTGTAAGGATGGATTTTGATACTGAGATGTTAGTGAAGGCTGTATGGCTGGATATCCCGTTACATTTTATGCCGACAAAAGTAATCTATCCTGAAGGCTCAGTTTCTCACTTTAATTATACGAGAGATAATTTTTTGCTCATTAATTTACATGTGAAGTTAATGTTGGGCATGTTAGTGCGGTCTCCTTTTTTTATGATAAGAAATATTAAAAGAGTATTTAGATAAATTTATGTCTTTAGCCGTCGATAAAACCACTGAAGATCACTGGGCATCCTTAAAGGAGGCAGGTACTTACTCTGGCTTGCGGTTTCTTTTCTTTCTTAATCGTATATTTGGTAGGAAAATATATTCTCTAGTGATATACCCCGTTGCGTTCTACTTTGTTATTTTTAATAAAAAAGCTCGAAGAGCATCCCAGCAATATCTGTTGCTACATTGGAATAAAAACCCAGAGATTTTAAATAAAAAGCCAAATATATTGAATAGTGTTATTCACTTCAAGTATTTTGCAGAGGCCATTTTGGATAAGGGCTTGGCATGGTCGAGTGATATGCATGAAGATAATTTTGTTGTTAGCGATACATCGTTTATTGACGAGCTAATGCTCGATGAGCGCGGGCAATTGATCATAGGCTCTCATTTTGGAAATTTGGAATATTGCCGAGGTTTTATGCAGCGCTATAAAGACAAAGTCATTAATATACTTGTCTATGATAAGCATTCGGCCAATTTTGTAGGCGTTATGCAATCAATTAACCCCGATTCGCGTGTCAATGTGTTTCAGGTTGATGAGTTTGATGTTGCAACTATTTTATTATTAAAACAAAAAGTTGATGCGGGTGAATGGGTGTTTATTGCTGGAGACCGAATACCTTTGGCCGGAGTTGAGCATACGGTTGATGTGATGTTTCTTGATAAGGGCGCGAAACTACCTATAGGGCCTTATTTGCTAGCGAAAGCGTTGGCTTGCCCAGTAAAATTAATGTTTGGCTATCGCCATCCAAAATACCAAGACAAAAAAGTCTATTTTGATGTTGTAAGGTTTTCAGATGGCTTAACCTTTACCAGAAAAAACAGAGCTGAAACCATACAAAACTATGCCCAACAATTTATTACCGAGGTGGAGCGCCATTGTTTAAATGCCCCTTATCAATGGTTTAATTTTTATGATTTTTGGGCAGATAAAACCTCTTCCACTCCAATCGTTGTTAACAAAAAGGCAAAAGCATGACCAAAGATGATCAGCGTGCGAGATACGATGAGAGGCTGTTTAATCTCTTGCCTCATCGTGCACCCATGTTGCTTATTAATAAAGTGATTGATGTTGACCAATGCTCAGCAAGTGCGCTTGTTTATATCGATCAAAATGCCTCTTTTTATCAAGAAGGTCGTGGGGTGCCCACTTGGGTTGGCTTAGAGCATATGGGGCAAACAGCAGCGTTGATAGCTGGGTACCAGTTAGAAAATAATTTGGTTAAGCCTCATTTAGGTTTTTTGTTAGGTACTCGTCGTTATAGCGCCGAGCTTGAGTATTTTTTGCCAGATAATCATTTATATGTGAGCTGTAAAGAAAAAGCTGTAGTAGGGGACAGCTTGGCAACCTTTGACTGTGTTATTCGTTATGAACATAGCGATCAAATATTAGCGAGTGCTAGCTTATCGGTGTATCGCCAATTTAACGATGTTAAGTGAACTGGTGTTTTACAAGTCGCTACATAAGGCGCTGCACAAAATAACTATAAGAGATTATTAGTATGGGGTATCAACCACAACGAGTCGTTATCACCGGTGGTGGGGTCATTTCTTCCTTGGGTAATGATTGGCTGACAGTAAAGCAGTCACTAAAAGCTAAAAATAGCGCAGTGTGTTTTATGGATGATTGGCAACAGTATACGGATATGAAAACGCGTTTAGCTGCACCCGTTAAACATTTTACACTGCCCGACAACTATACAAAAAAGAAAAAAAGAAGCATGGGGCGAGTTGCTCAAATGTCGGTACTGGCAACAGAACAGGCACTAAAGGATGCTGGCTTGTTCAAGCACGAAATACTAAGCTCCGGCGATGTGGGTGTGTCCTATGGTTCTGCTACAGGCAGCAGTGCTGCAGCGATGGAGTTTTTTCATCTGCTTGGGGAGAAATCGACGAGTAAGATGAACAGTACCACTTACTTACGCATGATGAGCCATACAGCGGCAATAAATATTAGTGTGTATTTTGGTACGCAAGGGCGCATGGTGACAACATCGAGTGCTTGTACGGCTGGAAGTCAGGGTATTGGTTATGCCTATGAGACGATAAGATCAGGCCAGCAAAAGGTGATGATAGCCGGTGGCGCTGAGGAGTTATGCCCCACACAGGCGGCGGTTTTTGATACTATTTTTGCAGCCAGTTGCCGTAATGATACGCCTGAATTAAGCCCACGTCCTTTTGATGAGCAGCGTGATGGATTGGTATTGGGTGAGGGCGCTTGTACTTTGATTGTTGAGTCCTATGATCATGCTGTTGAGCGTGGGGCCGATATCTTGGCCGAGATAATAGGTTTTGGAACCAATACAGACGGCTCACATTTAGTTCGCCCAAGGCAGGCAACACAAGAGAGGGTTATGGAGTTATGTTTGGCGGATGCAAATATAGCTCCTAGTGATATTGGTTATGTATCTGCTCATGGTACTGCCACCGAATATGGTGATATTGCGGAGTCTCAGGCAACGGAGAAAGTGTTGGGTGGCGGTGTTCCCATCAGCACACTGAAAAGCTATACGGGGCATACCTTAGGGGCATGTGGTGCCTTTGAGGCATGGGCAAGCATAATGATGATGAATGAAGGTTGGTTTGCCCCGACGATTAATTTAGATAATATCGATGCTCGTTGTGGCAATCTCGATTATATAAGAGGTGATTGCCGCGATATTAAAACAGATATTATTATGAGTAATAATTTTGCTTTTGGTGGCGTGAATACCTCTCTCCTGTTTAAGAGAGCTATTTAAAAAAGTCATCTAGATGATTAAGCGTAGGGCCATCTGGCCATCTTATTAGTGTAAGCAGGTCCTAGTACATGCCGCCATTCACATTAATGACTTGTTTAGTAATATATTTTGCCCCATCAGAGACTAAAAATTTTGCCGTAGCTGCTATATCTTCTGTTTGACCAAAGGTGCGTAGGGGTATCATCTTTTTTGCCTCTTCAGCAAAGGCCCCTTGTATCATGTCTGTCTCGATAATCCCTGGTGCAATACAATTAACGGTTATTTTTCTCTTGGCAAGTTCAATAGCAAGAGACTTGGTGGCGCCAATAATCCCTGCTTTTGCAGCGCTATAATTAACTTGTCCGCGGTTGCCAGTAATCCCAGCAATTGAGGAGATGGTGACGATTCTTCCGCCTTGCCGAAGTTTGATCATGGGCATAATAATAGGGTTTAAGACGTTATAGAAACTATCAAGGTTAGTATGTATTACGTTATCCCAGTCTTCTCCGGCCATTGCTGGAAACGCATTATCTCTTGTGATTCCTGCATTACAGATGGCACCATAATAAGCCCCATTGGCTTCGATATCGGCTAATAATTGTGTTTTTGTCTCTTCTCTATTACTTACGTCAAAACGTATTAAATTTGCTTGGCCGCCGTTGCTAATAATATCTTCAGCAATCTGCCGGGCTGTCTCTTCGTTAGAGCGATAATGTACAGCTATAGAGTAATTTTGTTTGGCGAGCTCTAAAGCAATACTGCGGCCAATACCACCACTTGCACCTGTTACCAATATTCGTTTTAAATTTTGCATGATTATTCCTTACTAATAGCTGAGCTTAGTGGCTTATTAAGCATTGCACTAAACAACAAAGCGCCAAAAAAATTAATAGTATTGCCAATTAATAATGTTAAACCAAAAGACTGAGCAATGGGTACAGCGCTTAAGGCTAACAACCCAAAAGAGCATAGTGTGGTTATTGTAGAGAACAAAATAGCGTTTAATGTCGTATTGCTATCTATTTCTTTTTTATTGCTCATCTCTTTAATAAAAATACCATAATCCATGCCTAATCCAAGTACTAAGAAAAACCCCATTGAGTGAAATAACGTTAACGGGATATTGAATAGTTTAAATAAAACAAGGGTAAGTAATGTTGCAGAAGCGGGGATTAACAATAAAGAAAGATATCGATAGCTACGATAAATAATAACAAGCAGTAAAGCAATTAGGCCATAAGCTAAAAGGAGTAGCTCTGATGCAGATGAACGCTGGGTTTTAAGTGCTTCTGTCGATAAAGATAAGGTATCTATGTATTGGATGTTTTCCTTGTTAAGGCTCACTTCCTTTATATGTTGCAGGTCGCTCCCTTTTCTTATCAGTATAAAACCAACATAGTTGTTGTTGGAATCTGCTGCCCATAATGGTGGTAGCTTGTCTTGCTTATTAAACAGCAATGAGGGAGATATTTCTCTGTTAGCTGCCGACAGATAGTTTTTAAGTAATGCTTTAGCACTATCGCTAGGTAGGCCTAAACGTTCAAAAAGCTTTTCAGTAATTCCCTCTGGCCCATAAATTTTATGCTGCAGTTGGTAGTTAAGCTCTTGCTCTTTTGGGCTTGGGAATAATTCTATAGCGCTAAAAAATTGTTTTTTGCTGACGTTTTTATCGGAGGTAACCTCAGATAAAAAATCATCATGTGTTGAGTGTAGCTCAGAGAGGCTTTTTGCGGTAATAATCAGATATTGGCCGGGTTCAAAGTTTTGATTGAATTGACTCGCTTGCTTTTCTTGTTCGAGTATCTCGGGCGATGGCTTGAAAAACAACCTAGGGTCATCATTAATTTTTGGAGTGTTTACGATCAGCAATATAGCCACAGCGAGTAACACTATGCTCCATGACCTAAAGGAAACTTTGGGCAATATCAAATGGAGTAAAGTGTTAATTTTTTCGTTAATAGATGTAAAAAATGAATCATGCTTTTTTTGCTTGCTTGTACTGATAAAGCTTCCTAGTGTGATGACGCTAAGCCACGATGCAAATATGCCACAGCAAGAGAATAAGGCTATTTTTTTCAATATGTCTAGGTCAGAAAAGCTAAGAGCGCTATATCCTATGATAGATGTGATCAAGCTAAGCAGTAATGCTCTGTAAAGAGCCGTAGGTGTTTTGGGTGAGTGTAAATTGCTTTTGTCAGCTAGGGAATCATTCGCTCGTAAGTGGTAAAAGTAATGTATGGAGTAGTCAATTATTATCCCAATAAGGCTTGATCCAAATACAATAGTGAGGATGTGAATGTATCCGTAAAAATAGATGTTGACCGAGGTGGCGAATAAGATACCAGTTACTATGGACAGTAAAGGTAAGATCAAAATAAAGAATGAGCGAAAAACGAATATTAATAAACTAATTATCAATAGGCTGGAGGCAATAGAAATTAACTTAATGTCGGCCTCAGATTTTTTAGCGGCATCTTCGGCAAAAAAGAAAACCCCGCTTCTAATAACGCTCGCCCCATATTTTACTGATAGGCTATTAGCTAATTGGTTAATAGTGCTGGAGAGTGTTGATTGTTCTTCTATAGATAAACCGTGCTTGATATAAACAGAAATAATATCAAAAGCTTGCTCTAGTTTAGTAGCAGACGATGGCTTCTCAGCTAAATGACTGCTGAGTAGGTGACTGATATAGCTTCCAAAAGTATTGGTTGGGTCTTCTTCGAAAGTAGAGAATTCTAGCGAACTTTCTATTCTATGCAGGCGGCGTTGCGTATTTTCAATAATTTTACTCGCAGGCAGGTCGTTAAGCTCCATGCGCTGCTGGGGTGACAGTAATTTAAATCGATAGGGGTTTAATGTTGTCATCATCTCGTCAATGGTTTCTGTATTGTCGACGAGTATGTGGCTGTTTTCGCTTAGGCGAGACTTTAAATAATCGGTTGCGGGCTCTATGTTTTTACTGTCGGGAGTTGTTACAACAAGAAAAAACCGGCGTTGTACATCATCTGACAGATCAGATATGGCACTCTGTGTTAATGGCCCTTTTGTTATACTTGGCGATAGTTCAGTTAATGAGCTGCTAAATTGTAAGCCGTTATTGTTTAAGCTGCTAATGAACGTAAAAAAAACAAAAGCTAAAACAGCAATAAAAAAGAACCTACTGATGGTCGTTATTGATAGGGTCATTTTTGATTGTTAAGATTAAGGCCGGTGTATTTTTGTGGGTTTTTTAGCATGTCGCATACATCTCTGTCACTATCTGTTGTTTCAAGCAATGATAGGCAAGGTTGATAATCAGTACTGTTATTTGGGTTTATGTTATCTAGGTTACTTATATTGTTGATCGATATTTTTGTTGTCTGATTTTTCTGTGTACTGATGTAAATATCTAGAGATTCATTTTCAACGCTGTCATTTTTTTTGATGTCTATTGAATGCAGTCTTTTTCTAATGGTGTTGCTTTTTGGCGTTAATTTAATGTGCTTGTTCTCACTTGCAATGTCTACAGTAAACTTATCGTTAATCGTCGCTATATCTGCACTGAGTAGGCTTAATAATAATGATGATAAATAATCATATTGCGGGCCTTCTAATTGCTCTATCGGCTCGTTAGGTACGAGTCTAAAGTTTGCTTCTTGAGTCGTGAATATTGTTTTTTCTAAAAAGGGGGATTTTTTCTCCCAAATTAGCCCCTTTTGACAATGAAAAAATATCTGGCCGGAGGATACTAGTGGGAAGGGTAATTTTTGCGATTTTTTTTCTTGCTGAAAGCTACTTGAAAATATACAGGATTTGGGTAGCAAAGCTCGGATGTCGCTAGCACTATTTTGTGTTTGATTATTCTCTGCAATACTTTTAGTCGTTATTGATAACAATAACAAAATGGCTAATGTACTGCTAATAATTAATGAGAGTCGTTGGTGCATGAATCTTTCATCGCTTTTTCTACTTTATCAATAAGAATTTTAGGTGATTCATATTGAGTTATGTGACCAGGCATTGCTATCGCTATTTGAGAGGTATGTCCTTTGGTTAGCTTTTCATGAGTGGCTTTGTCAGTAATTGTGTAATAAATAGTGAGCTTGTTTGCCCATTCTTTTAAGGTGGCGGTGACGATAAATCTTTGCCCAAATAGTAAAGGCCTAATATATTTAACATTAACATCAATAATGGGGAAGAAATAGCCTGACTCCTCCATGTCATTATAGGTGTAATCTATTTCTTCTAGCAGTTTGCAGCGAGCTATCTCAAAATATTTAATGTAGTTGCCATGCCATACAATCCGATAGCTATCCACATCTGGAAAAGCGACTTCTTGTTCTATCGATATGCTAATGTTTTTCATGTTATAAATGTAAAACTATATCTACGATATCGTTTAAGGTTTTGGCCTCACTGAATTGCTCTGGGTTAATGTCTTTTTTGCTTGTCTTTTTAATTTCAATCAGCATTTCTACAGCATCAATGCTATCGATATCTAAATCTTCATAAAGCCTAGCGTCTGGTTTAAGTTCTGCCTCATCGATCTCAAATAATTCGACTAAAACTTCTTTTATGTATTGTTCAACTTCAGGTCTACTTTTTTTCATATTTTATTCTATGCGGCATCTGAGGGTTTTAATCTCTCGGTTTTTGTTAAATGCGGGCGATAGGTGTCGATAAGGTATCTGGTCAATTGCCGGTATTGTAGTGTTTTTGGAGAGTCTAATTTAATATGTTTTTTTATTTCTATAGTTTTTAGCACGTCAAAGGAAAAAAGAGGTGCGACGGCTGGGATACTATAAAATTTTTCACCTTTTTGCATGGCGCGAGGAGCGCATTTAATAAGAATCGGGACGATATCACTCTCTGTCAAAATCGCAATATTGGCGGCTCCACGTTTAAAATCTAATTGGTCATCGTAATAATTGCGTGTACCCTCTGGGAAAATAAGTATGTTTTCACCTTCGCTGAGTCTTTTTTTTGCTTCTTGAATAAAGTCCTCGCAATCATTGGGTATGTAATCTGCCATACGAACAATTAATGCCGTAAATGGGTTTTTCCATAGTGCACTTTTAGTGATGCAGCATAAATTTTTACACATGCCTAAAATAAAAAAAGCATCGAGCAATGATGGGTGGTTGGCAATGATTATCTTTCCCTTTGGGGCAATAGTTGATGTAGGCCTAATAGAATAAGTCAGTAATCCGAGGTTTTTCATGGTGTTGAGATAAAACATGCAGCTTTTACTAATAATAGCGCGTGTCCACTGCTTTTTTTGTGCTCCACTCATTGGTATGGCATTAACTACGGGTAATATGATGCTTACCATTGGTGCACCCAAGCCAAATAGGGCATAGCAAAATGCAGTGCCTAATGCTCTATAAAGCGTATTGGCTGGGTGGCTTTTGGCGCTAAGCTGCAACGATTCCATATTATTGTAGTTATCCACAAAAACATTCCACTTCGACCAGTAGGTTATCTCGGCAAATATCTGCGAGAATAAAAATCATTTCGGTTTCTGGAAAAGCTTTTTTAAGTAGAGTTTGTGTTGTTTGCAAATCTTTGGCAAAACGTAAATAGACTTTGGCAGAGATAACATTAATATTGCTATTTTGCTGGCACTTCGACTCCAGTAAATGATTAATGTTTCTGATAGTTATATTGATTTGCCCAGCCAAGTCACCTTCTGCAATAGTTTGGTGCCCAATGATACTCGCTGTGCCAGAGATTAAAAATAAATTCTGCCCGTTAATGGTGAGCTCTGTCGCCCGTGAGAATGATGGGCTGCTGGGACCATATTCACGAGGGTACTGAAAAGCATTTATCTGTAAGGAGTTGCGGTAGTGTATTCCCGGCTGCTTTGCAGCTAAAGCGTAAAAAACAGCGCCTTTCGTATGATGTCCTAGTGCTGATGCAGACGGGTATTCTCCGGCTGACATACCTGCATGTTCAAAGGCGGCTAACCTTCCGGTGCAAAATAATTTATATTGCTCCTCATCCCCATTGCCTTTATTAATGTTGGGGATATAGTTCCAGAACCGAAAAGGAGCTGGGTAACCTTCGGAGCGCAGAAACTCTAATAGCTCTAAATAGGCTGTTTCTGTTGAAGGCTCGATGTTGGCGCATTCATCTGCGCTCAACCAGATGGCAACTGAAATAATAGAGCTAGTTTTGTTCCAGTGGCATCTCCCAGTAACGCCTCTTGTTATATTGTCATCAACTGACCAAACCTCGCAGATACGTTGTTCCTCTCCTAGTGCTGATAATCCAGTATTAATAACACCTGGAGAGCAGGGGGGCATACACGGATCGCCATAGGGTAATACCATCAGTGTGTTAGGCTGCTCAATGAGTTCTTCTGCGGGTTTTTGACAAAGGTAATTACTTAGGTAACCAGAAATGCTTTGATGGTATTGAGATTCGTTTAACATATGTTTAAGTGATTAGTCAGAAAATAAAAGAATATCGACCGGCTAAATAGTGGGTTATAAGTATCCATTTATAGCTCTGAGATAAAGATATTACATATAAATATATAAGCTCGGTGGGTTATCTATATGCCTGAGTTAGTTTAAACTAGGCACCCCTAAAAATAAAGTAACTAAATGTTGAGGTTTAAAGAACGTGGCACCACAATCACCTGCTGAATTTAAAATGGCCGAATTACTCGTTGAATCATTGAATCTGGAGGATATCGAGGCTAAGGATATCGACCCTGATGAGCTATTATTTGGTGATGGGTTAGGTTTGGATTCTATTGATGCATTAGAGATTGCCCTAGCCATCTCTCAAGAATATGGTGTGCAGGTTAAAGCAGAGGATGAATCAACTAGAGAGGCATTTGCTACGCTTAAAAGCCTTACTCAATATATTGAAGCCAATAAAGGTTAGCCTCCATTGCGTTTAGTCTTTAGATAATGGACGATTTCGATAAGAATAGAGCGGCTCTAATTAATAGACCGCTAGATAGCTCAATTGCTATTGTACTGGATAGGTATTCTCCTGTAGAGCTAGGCACACAAGTAACAGTGAGGCAATTTTTGGCTCATGTTCATGCTGTTGCTAAACTCTTACCCGAGCAAAAATTTGCAATCAATTTATGTGAGAATCGCTATCTTTTTATGATGTCATTCTGTGCTGTCATTGTAAAAGCACAAACTAATTTACTACCGCCTAATAAGAAAATAGCGACCCAAGAATGGCTTATAAAAAAGTATACCGATGTGTATGTACTGCACGATAGCCATATTAAAGGAGTTGGGCTTAACACCTTTATTGATACAGATCAGGAACAAGAAAGCCCTTTGGCTGAGCACTTGTCAATAAACGTCTTAGACGCTGATTTTGGTATCGATAATGAAATATCGCATATCCCTCGTATATTATTAAGCCATTTAGCGGCGATTTCTTTTACTTCTGGCTCTACTGGTGAATCTAGGCCTAATGAAAAGAGCTGGCGAACCGTTGTTGAAAGTAGCCAAATCAATGCGTTTAATATGTTGGGTGAGCCACAAGGCTTACATTATCAGCTCGCAACAGTACCGCCACAGCATATGTGGGGCCTGGAAACATCTGTATTATTGCCACTATTTGTAGAGATATGTGTGGCCGATATCAAGCCATTATTCCCACAAGATATTTACGATGCCCTTGATGCTTTGCCAGCACCTAGGATGTTAGTGTCGTCTCCCATTCATTTGCGTTCCTTAGTTAAATCAAATATAGCTGGATGCTCCAGTAATACATCATCGATAAACTTAATCTTATGTGCGACATCCCCTCTGAGTAGTGAGTTGGCCACCAATACCGAGTCACTGTTTTGTGCAAAGCTACGGGAGGTGTATGGCTGTAGCGAGATAGGCTCGATGGCAATACGAGAGACATCCAAAAGTAGTGCTTGGCGCTTGTTTGGCGGTATTTGTTTTGAGCAGGATAAGGAGAATAAGGTTTTTGCCAGTACTCAATACTTACCTAACAAAATAGAAATTTCTGATGAAATTGATATGCTCGACGATAACCTTTTTATCTTAAAAGGACGCTCAAGTGATATGGTAGATATTGCAGGCAAGAGAGGTTCATTGCTAGAAATAAATCAGGTGTTATTAAAATTCTCAGAACTTGTCGATGGTGTTGTGTTTGTACCAGAGAGTGAATCAAATGTTAGAAGGTTGGCGGCACTTGTTGTGTTGCCCAGCCATATTAGTGTCAACGAAGTAAAAGCCTATTTAAAGAAACACTTAGATAATGCATTTGTTCCTCGTCCCATTATTAAAGTAGATGCTTTGCCAAGGCAAGATAGCGGTAAACTGCCTATTGCCAGAATTACAGAGCTTTATCGATCACTGATAAAAGATAAGTAGTATTTAATACGGCTTAAAATAAGGATATAAAATTCTTTTCTTGTTTTATGATTTATAGATGAAAAGGTATAAATACACTTATTTAAAATAAAACTCCCAAGGCTTAGGTTTCTCTATATGGTAGCCTTGTAAGTAATCAACATTTATATCACTAAGTAATTCGACGATGCGCTCATTCTCAACAAACTCAGCCACTGTTTTTATATTCATCGCTCTTGCAACATTGGTTATCGACTCAACAAATGTGTAGTCGACCAAAGAGTTATCCATGTTTTTAACAAAGCCACCATCTATTTTTATTTTGTCAACGGGTAGTTTCTTTAGGTAGCCAAAAGAAGACATGCCTGCGCCAAAATCATCGAGCGATATCGAACACCCATGCCTTTGTAATCGCTCTAATAAGGTTTGAGCAATTTCAATATTCGTCATCATATGTGTTTCTGTTATTTCAAAACAAATTTTTGATGTGTCGGTATTGTAGCGTTTAAAACATGTTTCTATAAATTGGCCAATCTTAGGATTCGATAGCGTGTTGCCTGATAAGTTAATGGCAATCGACTCGATTTGATCAGCATGCTCTTTTAGTTGTTGGATTTTCTTGCACACATCATCAATCATCCAACAATCAACTTCAAAAATAACATCATAGTTTTCTGCGGCAGACAAAAATTTAGTCGGCATAATCAACTTGTCATCTTTGCCTTTCATGCGTATTAATGCTTCTAGTGATATTTTTTTATTGTTTGGGTCTAAAGGTTTTAGTAATTGAAAGTGCGGTACAAAAAGATCATGCTTGATCGCATTCTTAACTTTATGTACCCAGTTCATTTCTACTAAGCGGCTTTCAATAGAAGGGTTGTCTTGCTCGGCAAAATAAAATTGATTTTTGCCATTTTTCTTAGCCTGATAACAGGCGTTGTCAGCAGTAATAATTGCATTGTCAACACCGGGTTCTATTGCATCTAGTTGTGCAATGCCAATGCTGCAATTTATTTCGTACACTTTACTTTCCCAGCTAAATAGAATATTGCTAACAATTTCATTGATGCTCCTCGCCAATTTTATGGAGTTTTCCTTATTATATTCGTGTAGCAATATGGCAAATTCATCGCCACCATAGCGATAAATTGAGTAGTTTTCATTCTCGTAGTGTTCATTTATACAAAAAGACAGGCGCTCTCCAACTAAACTCAGCAGGCGATCACCAGCTAAGTGCCCACAAATATCATTAATCACTTTAAATTGATCAAGATCTACAAACATTAATGTGTGTGCATTCCATGAGCTATTATCTTTTATTTCAAGTAATGTTTCCTCAAGGCTGCGCCGGTTTTTTAAATTGGTTAAAAAGTCGAGGTGGGTAATATTTTTAAGTATTCTATTCGATTCTTTAAGTTTATTTGTTTTCTCTTCGATTTCGTTTTCTAGTTGTTTCTCGTGCTTAGAGAGTTTTCTTTGGCGGCATTTTTCCAATTCGTTATAGGTTGTTTTTGTTGAGGCATAAATAGTCAGTACAACTTGAGATGTGCCATCATCAAAAAAATCATAGGCGTCTTTCGCCCAGCAATTTTGCCCAAGAGCTTGTTCAAAAATACCAATCATTTTCCCTAATAAAAATGGACAGCCCCAGTGTTTATATTTTGGTAAATTCTTTTGCAAGCGGAGTTCCCATGGATTATCGATAGTGATAATTGCATGGCAGTTTTCAGGCTCGTATTCCGTTAATTCTATGCTTCCCCAGCCAGTCAAAGCGGCGATTTGGCTCCATGTTGCAAAACCTTCGCTAAAGGGTTGCGAAGCGGGGGCAATAATTTCTTTATAGTCTTTATTGGTGCTACGAATGGAAGCATTCGCCACAATCAATCGAAAGAGATCGATACCCATTTCTTCAGCGATTGGTGCTACTATAT
The DNA here is from genome assembly GCA_947488935.1 of uncultured Pseudomonadales bacterium. GTDB lineage: Bacteria > Pseudomonadota > Gammaproteobacteria > Pseudomonadales > Cellvibrionaceae > CANLBN01. The sequence continues at coordinate 95,232 of CANLBN010000001.1, read as the reverse complement.
CTTTAAGGTCAGGATCTGTAGAAATGATAATTCTATCTGTACCAAAGCAGTGAAAATAACCTTTTTCGAAGTCCCAGTTGAAAGCACCGTTTTCCCCTACTAGGAAGTCGTTATTTTCAAGTGTTGGCTTTTTAGTTGGCATATTTATGTCTGCTTTTGATACGAAGGTAGATAGTGGTAATATCTGTAATTATAGTAGTACGCTAAAGTATAGTTTAAGGTCAGTAAAATGGATAAAAAAAATACATTAAGCTCAGAAGATCAAGCTAGGGTTGATGCTTATTTGAGCAGGCCTAATCATCAAATTGATAGAAAACCCTTTAGACCATGGTTATTAATGGGGGTAATTGTAGTAGTTATGATAGGGCTTAGTATATTTAGTTATTTATTTGCCTTATATTATGGCGTTATTTAGTAAAAATTAAGCTTCCTTAACGAGTTTAGCATAATGTGATTCGGTAATAGGATAGTTCCTCATGCCCATTAAAGCGATAACTTTAAAAGCAATACAGGGTAGCCCATAAATCCATGCAAGCGCAGACAGCTCAGCGGTCGTATTTACTGCATTAGGATCAAACCCAAAGATATCTAATAGCGGGAATGTTATACCAATAGCCAGAGCAAAAGCGAGCTTGGTTGTTGTCCCCCATAGGGCAAAGAATAAGCCTGGCCTTTTGTAACCCGTTGTCGCACTATCCCATTCAATAAGGTCACCATTCATCGAAGAAGGTATAAATAGGTCGCAACCGGTGGTAAAGCCCGTAGCGATAACAATTATTACAAAGACCCATAACGTCTCTGGTGTCAAAAAGGGTGTCCAGATAAAAAAGCTGCAGGCAATGATAATAGAGTATTGCCAGGCTTTATATTTACCAATTTTGTTGGCCAGCATTGTCCAAAAAGGCACAGAGATAGCGGAGCAAATAAAATATAGGATCAGTAGAGGGCCTATGTATTCGGGCGCTGCAAGTACATGCGTGGTATAGAATAAAAATAAAGTTGCAGGTATAGCATTAGCAATACTATTACTTAAAAAGCTGGATAACAGTGTCCGAAACGGCGATGGTGTCTTGATAAGGCATAGAGCCTCTTTAAACTGTGCGTCGGGTAATTTTATAGTACTGTTATCGGGTACCTTACTGAGCACAAGCCCAGCAATCACTAAGCTTAATAGTATGAGTAAAGTGATGTTCGCAAGACTATTATTTAAGCTGTTTGCTTCCCCACCGCTTAACAAAGCCAATATCAATAAAGCGGCTAGTGTACCTACGAGGCCAAAGAATGCCCGTGCCCCAGTAATTCGGCTGCGCTCTTTATAATCTTTAGATAGTTCGGCCCCCCATGCACTCATTGGCACTATAGCCATTGTCCCTGCGATGTAAATTGCTAGTGTCCATAGCAGCAAGTAGGTGCTGCTAGCGTCTGTTTTTGGGTTAAATAAAAAGTAAGTCGATAAGGCAATCAATGGAATACTGATATAAATCCAAAGCTTTCTCCTGCCTAAGTGTTGAGGGGTGCGATCGGAGAGTACGCCTATAACTGGGTCAGTAATTGTATCCCATAGGCGTGCGATCAAAATAATACCGCCAATAGTCGATAAGCTAAGTGTTGTGACCTCTGCATAATGGGTGGGAATAATAACTTGTAAGGTAATAAAGGCTGCAGCGAGAGGGAACGATAAAAAGCCATATGATGAGAGTTTAATGAGCGATAGCTTCAATTAGCTTATATCCTTTTAAAAACTTATGTCATATTTATGTAAGGAATTTTTACGTTTCTACTAGCCTTTTGGATCAATTTTAACTCCAAATAGATTAAGGATCCTTCCTCTTTAGTGTAATTGCTTGTCACAATAATGAAATAATCTTGTAATAGTATGATTCGCCAGCTCGTGATGTAAAACAGAGTATTGTGTCAGAAAATTATAATATAGAGGGAGTGTTTTGGATAAAAATATAAGACTAAAGTTATGGACGTTCATTGAAGAATTTAGGCGTGTAACTGGCAATGAGTTATTCTTTTTTGACTTGATTGAAAAGCCTACTGGATTAGATAAATATCTTGATGTTGCAAGTAATCAGGATGATCTAATATTGAATAATATCGCGGCCGAGCTAAGTGAATTAAGAACCCAAGATAATGTGTGCCTAGTGTATGGGGATAATTCAAAAAATTATCGTCATCTACTTGCTAGTAAGTTAACTAAGGGGCCTCTTAGTTTTTTGGATAGAGAAGAGTTAGATAATATTGCTAGTGTTGGTTCGTTGGCAATCGATGAAAAAAATTCTATAGAGAAAGATTTGTATCTATCGCAGGGTAAAGCTGGCTATATTGATTGGGATGGCGAATTACGGCGGTGTTTTCGCAAGCTACTTGATACTAGTGGCAATATTAAAGAAAATGAAAAGCTTAGGCTGATAGATGTCTATGTTAAAGAAGGGCGTATACCCCTTATAGCCTTCGAGAATATCTTTTTAGAGGAGAAAGATAAAAAAATATTATTTGAGTCAACTAATACTAAAAGAAGCAAGTGGCCTATAACTATAGCTGGGGCTTTTTTTATTGCTGCACTATCTATTGGTTTTTACTTTAACGTTGATAAAAATAATACAAATGTGAATAAAAATGCAATAGTAGCTCCATTGCGCCCAGCAGAAATTGTTGTGAGTGGCGCAATCACTTTTGATACCACTTGGCATGCCGAGACAACATATATTTTGAGTGGTCCTGTTTTTGTCGAAGGGGATGCTGTATTAACAATCGAGCCCGGAACCCGTATTCGAGGCGGTTTTGCCTCGGGGTTAATCGTGACCAAGAACGCTAAAATTAACGCGCGTGGCTCGAAGCATGCGCCCATCGTATTTACCAGTGCCAAGAAAGTCGGTGAAAGACGCCGAGGCGATTGGGGTGGTTTGGTCTTACTTGGTAATGCCAGAATTAATCAAGGTATTAACAGTATTGAAGGTATTACCAAAAGCGACATCAGAGGGCAGTTTGGTGGCAACGACGACAACGACAGTTGTGGTGTTCTTGAATATGTACGCATAGAATTTGCCGGTCTCGAGGTGTTTAAAGATAACGAGCTCAATGGCTTGACAATGGGCGGCTGCGGTCGTCAGACAGTCGTTAATCATATTCAAGTTCATCGAGCCTTTGATGATGGAATTGAAATGTTTGGTGGTACTGCTGACTTAAAAAATATTGTTATCACAGGTGCACGTGATGATTCGCTCGACTGGGACATGGGTTGGCGCGGTCGCGTGCAGTTTATGGTAATACAGCAGTATAACGATGCCGGCGACAACGGCTTTGAAGCCGATAACTGGGATGACAATCATCAGGCCCTGCCCAGATCGAATCCGACAATGTACAACGTAACAATGCTTGGTGCGAGTGCACCCCAAAAAGTCCAGCGCGCAATGAATCTGCGTCGTGGCACAGCGGGGAGTTTTCATAACTTTATTGTTACGGGGCACACTAATGAGTTTTTGGATATACGAGATGAAGCCACTGTTGACCTTGCCAATAGCGGCGATATACGCTTTAGCAATAGCTTTATTTTCAATATAGGGCTCGATGGCAAGAGTCCATTCAGTGATGAAAAAGACGACGATGGCGGCTTTAGTGAGCGAGACTTTATGCGTGCGCAAAAGGCGGTCTCTTTGGATGTAAATCCATTATTGGTGTCGACACAAAATCAGCTGTCTTTCAATATCATCCCGCGTGATAATTCACCGGCCAACGGCCTATTAACTTCGTTTCCTAGAGACAATTTTTGGGATGTCACAGCAAATTATGCTGGCGCTGTTAAGCCTAGCGCAAGAAACGAAAATTGGTTAAGTGGTTGGACACAGTACCCTGAGAATTAGAGAAAAACAGTAATAAGTACTGGGGGGTGTCTGCTGGTAGGCTTATTCCCAAATCTCTCGAATAGCTTCGCCAAAGTCGTCGTAGATAATTTTTTTTCTAGGCCTGTGTACTGGCGCAGCTGTCGATTTCTTTTTATTCTTGCGTTCGTCAAGGTCTTTTACTGTTTGGGTCAATGGCGTGCGTGTTTGCTTTTCTCCCTCTACAAAGGGAATAGTTTGGTTTAAATTGCTGTTGTTTTCGCGCCCACTTATCCCTTGCTGTACTTTGTTTATCTCTCCTCCACCATTAAGGTATTGAGAAATTTCTCGCTCCATTTCGTCGCGGACGTCCTGTTTTGTCTTTAGTTTTTGAATCATAATAGGGTGATAAAATAAATAGTTAGCGGGTTATGACTGTAAAGATAATCGTAGGTTAGTTTCATTAAGGCTTTGTGCATTCGTAAAATTAAGCACGATATCTAATAACCCATCCCATGGTTTCATACTATGCAAGCCTTTTATCGATTTGTCGATAATGTTTGCCTGCCTTAGTAGGCGGTGTAGTGTTTTGATGTTTAACCGGCGTAGGGCTTGCTGAAAAAGCCCTTGGCGTTTGTCCCACACGCCGGCTTGTTTTGCAGCCCAGTTAAAATTCTGGCCTTGTTCAATATTATTACTCACCGTAATAAGAGACCGTATTTCTCTTGCAAGTGCCCATAAAATAACAGTGGGTTCTGTGCCCTCTGTTTTTAAACCCTGTAGGTTTTTAACCGCTTCACGGGTGTCACCAAGCAATATTTTATCGATAAGCCCAAACACATCGTAGCGAGCGCTATCGGCAACGGCACCAGCAATTAATTCTGGTGTTAAGTATCCATCTACACTCAGTAATTTAAGTTTTTCTATCTCTTGGTGCGCGGCTAATAAATTACCTTCGGTGCGTGTGGCTAATAGCTCAATACTATTGCTATCGGCTGTTAGGCCTATTTTTTTCACGCGTTGATCTAGCCAGCGTGGTAGTTGTGCGCGTGATACTGGCCATACAGGTAGCCAAACACCTTGCTTTTCTATTAGCTTCACCCATTTGCTGCGCCCTGTGCCGGCATCTAATTTTGGCGTTACAATGATTAGGCAATTATCGGGGTTTGGATTGTCTAAGTACTCACAAATCGCCTTGCTACCTTTATCGCCTGGTTTAGGTTTCTCAAAGCGTAATTCTATAATTTTCTTTTCACTAAAAAGTGATAAGCTGCTTGACGCGGTGAGTAATTGTGACCAATCAAATTGTTTGTCAACAAAATAGCGCTCCCTTTCTGTGTAGCCATTGTTAACAGCTTTGCGTCTTACCTCATCACTACTTTCTTCCACAACTAATGTCTCATCACCACTAATTAAGTAGACGGGTGCTAGCTCTTGTTGTAAGTGCCTACTGAGTTGGTCGATGCGTAGTTTAGCCATAAGTGCTGATCTATCTATTCGCTTGTTTTGTTTCTAATTCCATCAAGGATTGTCAGTTGCTGGATGATCTGTCTGGCAGCGGCTCGTTGTAAGTCTCGACGTAGTATGGCGTCTTCTTTGTCGCTACTACCAATATCATTCTGGTTAAAATTATAGGAGCGTACCAGCTCTATTTCAGTTTTAGGTCGTAATATATTTTTCTGGTTATCGCGAATCTCGTAATTGAGTTTTAAGGTTAATTCAAATTCAGCGGTGGTTGAGTCTGAGTTAACCGAAGCACTTCGGCGGCTAATTCTTTCGGGCTCAATCGTTAGTAACAACTCGCTATTAAATGCAGAATCAAGCAGTTGCTTGCGCTCTAGGCTTTGTTCGACAATAAGATAAGTCTGGCTAGGTTGCCCACTTAAAAAAACGCGGCTAGAGAGTGATAAGCTGGCGTTTTCGCTGCCACGTAAATGCCAACCACTACAGCTGGCTAATATCAGAGCAAAGCAAGTCATAGCAGTAAGGCGCAAGAGTTTGTTCATAATCAGGTGTCCGCTAGGTATCTCTATTAATTTAGTTGGCAACAATATTTACAAGCTTGTTTGGTACGACAATAACTTTGCGAACAGTTTTGTCTGCAATAAATTGCTTAACTTGTTCGTTGTCTAATGCCAGTGCTTCAAGCTCATCTTTTGGGGCGTTATTGGGTGCTTCTATTTTTGCACGTACTTTACCGTTGACTTGTATGACTAATGTAATCGCCGATTTAACAAGGGCCGCTGCATCCACTACAGGCCATGTCTCATCAATGACATTGCTAGTATGTCCCAGTGCTAGCCATAAGCTATGGCTGATGTGAGGGACTACCGGCGCCAATAAAAGCGTTGCTGCCTCTAATGCTTCGCGCTCTACTGCAAGTGTCTCTGGCGTATTGCGGTCGGCGAATTTAGCAATATCATTCATTAATTCCATAACAGCGGCAATGGCCGTATTGAATTGTTGACGTACGCCATAGTCACCGCTGACCTTATCAATGGTTTCGTGGGTTTTTCGGCGTAAATCTTTTTGTATTTGAGAAAGCCCGTTAACAACTGCATCATTTAAAGCGGCAGGTTCTCCTGCCTGAATATGCGCATGTACGTTCTTCCAAAGCCTGCGTAAAAAACGACTGCCGCCTTCGACCCCAGCATCATTCCATTCTAGGCTTTGTGTTGGTGGCGATGCAAACATCGTAAACAAGCGCACCGTATCGGCACCGTATAAATCAACGGCTGTTTGTGGATCAACACCGTTATTTTTTGATTTAGACATTTTGGTAGTGCCGCCAATATCTACGGGTTCGCCACTCGTTGTTAAGTGTGCCGAGATGGGCTTGCCCTTATCGTCTTTTTCGACGGTCACGTCGGCAGGGTTAAACCACTCTGTACTACCATCTGGATTCTTTTTAAAGTAAGTCTCGGCAAGCACCATGCCTTGGCACAATAGCTGTTCAAAAGGCTCGTCACAATCGACCAAGCCTTCGTCACGCATTAATTTATGAAAAAAACGTGCATACAATAAATGCAAAATGGCGTGCTCAATACCACCGACATATTGATCGACAGGTAGCCAATAGTTGGCGGCATCTTTATCGAGCATAGCCTCACTTGAGTGGGGGCTGGTGTAGCGTGCGTAATACCAAGAGGACTCCATAAATGTATCAAAGGTGTCGGTTTCGTGCTCGCACGCCTCGCCGTTAATCTCGGTTTTTCGCCATTCTGGATCGGCCTTAATGGGCGATTGTACACCGTCCATCTCAACATCTTCGGGCAGTAAAATCGGTAGTTTATCTAGTGGAACGGGGATTTCTCCACCATTAGGCATATTAAAGATGGGGATCGGTGTGCCCCAATAACGTTGCCTAGATACGCCCCAGTCGCGTAGGCGGAAATTAGTGCTTATTTTGCCTTTGCCTAGCTCACCTAGTTTTTCTGCAATGGCATCAAATGCTTTATCGAAAGTAAGCCCGTCAAACTCGCTGGAGTTAATCAGTACACCTTTATCGGTAAAGGCTTCGGTATCAATGCTAACGTTGTTTTCCTCGTTAGTAATAACCTGTTTGATAGGCAGTTTATATTGCGTAGCAAAGGCATAATCGCGCTCATCATGGGCGGGTACTGCCATAACTGCACCTGAGCCATAATCCATCAATACATAATTGGCGACCCATACGGGGATAAGTGCATTGGTGATTGGGTGATGGACTTTTAGACCGGTGTCCATACCTAGCTTTTCCATGGTTGACATGTCGGCTTCACTGACCGACTGCTTTTTACAGCGTTGAATAAAGTCACTAAGCTCTGGGTTGTTTTTTGCAAGCGCGAGGCTAATGGGGTGCTCGGCAGCCAAACTCATATAGGTGATACCCATCACTGTATCTGGGCGAGTTGTGTATATATCAAAGCTATTAATGTCGCCTACCGGTGTTTCGAGTACACAGGTCATTTCCATACCACGGGATTTTCCAATCCAGTTTCTCTGCATGGTTTTGACTTGTTCGGGCCACTTGGGTAGTTTGTCGAGATCTGCTAATAGCTCTTCGGCATAATCGGTAATTTTGATAAACCACTGGGGGATTTCTCGGCGCTCAACGGTAGCGCCAGAGCGCCATCCTTTGCCATCAATAACCTGCTCGTTTGCTAGTACCGTTTGGTCAATAGGGTCCCAGTTGACCGTTGCCATTTTTTTATAGACAAGCCCTTTTTCGTAAAGGCGAGTAAAGAACCACTGTTCCCATTTATAATAATCGGGTTGGCAGGTCGCCAATTCGCGGCTCCAATCAAAGCCAAAGCCAAGGGAGTTGAGCTGCTCTTTCATGTATTCTATGTTGCTGTATGTCCAGTTGGCAGGCGCGGTTTTGTTTTGTATTGCTGCGTTTTCCGCGGGTAGGCCAAAGGCATCCCAACCCATTGGGTGAAGTACGTTTTTACCTTGCATACGTTGGAAGCGTGCAATAACATCGCTGATGGTGTAATTGCGTACATGGCCCATATGTAATTTGCCGCTGGGGTAGGGGAACATAGCGAGACAATAGAACTTATCTTTACTTGCGTCTTCGGTGACTTCAAAGCAGCGGTTTTCTTGCCAATATTGCTGAGCGAGGGCTTCAACGTCTGAGGGATGGTATTGTTCTTCCATTAGATGGGTACGGCCTTAAAATATAAAAATTAATGGACCATTATACGCCCAATCATGCCGCCTAAGCGATAGTTAATGAGCGCGTAGTGATGATAGTCGTGTCGATAATAGTGCCGATAGCAACGGCTTGGAGTCAAAATTGTTCGTTACCCTATTTAAAACCTTACTCTTACCCCCCGCAATACAGCTTTTAATGATCCTTTTTGCATGGATATGTTGGCGGAGTTTTAAGCGGCTCGCAAAATTATCGCTAGCGCTTGCAGTATCGAGTTTGTTGCTTTTATCCATGCCTATTGTCAGCGAGGCGTTGTTTTTATGGCTAGAGTCTCCCTTTGTAAAACAAGCCTCTTTGGCCCATCAATCAAAGGCAAGTGCTGTGATTGTGTTGGGCGGCGGGAGACTGCGTTTGGCGCCAGAATTTGATGGCAAAGATCAATTGAGTCATCATGCTTTATGGCGCCTGCGTTATGGGGCTTATCTTGCACGTAAGCGTGTTGATATAAGTGGAAGGCAGCTACCTGTTGTTGTTTCTGGTGGTGTGGTTAAGCCCTATGAGCTTGTCTCTGAGGCGCAAATGGCGGCCGATGTTTTACAGCAGGAGTTTGCCATTGACTATGTAATAGCGGAGCCCGCAAGTCGCGATACATGGCAAAATGCACGTAATACCGCAACGCTTTTAAAGGCAAATGATTTTTCGACGGTATTGTTGGTGACCCATGCCTACCATATGCGCCGTGCGCAGTATGCCTTTGTGCAGGCGGGTGTGGATGTTATCCCTATGGCAACAGGCTTTTTTAGTAGCCGCTTACAATCTAAAACTGAGCCTTGGTATGGTTGGTGGGATGATTGGTTGCCAAGAGCGAGTTATCTTCATCAGAGTTATATTGCTTTACATGAATATTTGGGGCTTTTATTTTATTGGCTCTTTAAATGATTTTTGCAAAAAAATATAGCTTATGAGTCTAAGAATTCCATTTTTAAATTTCTTTGTGTTTAAAAAGTAAGACTACTTATCATATTTTTATTTTGAGTAGTCCCTTACCTGTTTTTCTGTTTCACTCTTTATTTTATTTCATTATACTAGCTCAAAGGTTGTCCTTATATTCTTATTTTTTGTGGATTTATGCGGCAATAAAAAGTTTATTAATAGGTTGATTTTAAAGTAAAGCTATGCACTCATTTAGAAAAGTTTCGTTGAAAAACCGTTTAGGTGATGCAATGGATGTATTAGTGCATCCATTAAAAGTTTCGGCGGGGCATATTTATCTTTTACTGACACTGCCTAAAAATACGCACGCCTCAATGTTTGCTAAAAATGCTGAATACATTGCTCATCAATTGCGCCAATCTTGTGAACCTCTTGCGCAAGGATTTTCTTTGATCGAAATGCGCAATGAAAAAGAAAAGAGTGAAGTGTGGTATGACTGGAAATTTAATTGGGTTGCCGGCACTCCAGTTGATAGTCAGTGCTCAGTCTTGTCTTTACAAAAAAAATCTTACTTATCGGACTTACTTAAAGAGTCACTGGTTGCATAGTTTGTTCACTCATTGAAAGATACTCACTTGATAGTGTTCAGTTCAATGCAATAGATTTTTATCCCGCATGTTATAGAAGTTTATCGGTCTCTTCTTTCGAGAAAAATAAATAAACCTGTTAATAATAATAAAAAAGCGAGGGTTAAGTAATCCTTCCAAATCAGGTAGGGTGTGTTTCCTTGCATTGGCGTTACTGTTCCTTCCAGAGATGTTTTTATAAATTGATCACTTTGAGCTGTTACCTCACCATTGGGTGCTATGATTGCGCTGACCCCATTATTAGTTGAGCGAATAACATAACGTCCGGTTTCTATGGCGCGCATACGTGCCATATGAAAGTGTTGTAGCGGACCTATAGACTCTCCAAACCAAGCATCGTTACTAACAGTAATAATAAAATGAGAATCTTTAGCCAGTTCGGCGATCAGTGATGGATAGACAATCTCGTAACAAATAGCGCTGGCAATATGGTATTGATTCATTTGGATTGCGGGCTGGTTTTCTGGACCAATAGAAATAATAGAGGCAGGAAGGTCAAAAAAATCAATGAGGCCACGCAGCATCGACTCCAGTGGTACGTATTCACCAAAGGGTACAAGACGTTGCTTGAAATATAAACCGCTAGCCTCTCCTAGGCCAAGTAAGCTATTAAAATATTTTTGTTGATCATCATAAAGAATCCCCGTTATCAATGCGGTATTGGTGTCGCTTGCTTTTTGATGCATTGTGTCTAAAAAATCCTGAGAGCCAGAATACACATCGGGTATAGCGGCTTCAGGCCAGACTACCAAGTCATTGTCCCAAAGGTCATCGGAGAGCGAGGATAAAATATCTAATGTGGGTTGTCGGTATTCGGGTGACCATTTAAGCGATTGTGATATGTTAGGTTGGATAAGACCGACGGATATTTCTTCGCCTGCAGGGTCTGTCCAATCAACATCTGTTAATGCTTTGCCTTCACTCCAAAAAATAATAACAACTAAGGCCGATAATAATTTAGGGTTTAGTTGGCTCGATTTTAGGCAAGCATTGGCAATCATACTGCCAGTAAATGCGGTGAGTAAGCTGATAAAAAGTACGCCGCCAATGGGTGCCCAGCCAACCAAGGGAGTCGATAATTGACTATAGCCAACATATAGCCAAGGGAACCCTGTAAATATCCAGCCGCGTAACCATTCACTCAGTACCCAGACAACCGGAAAACCTAAAAGTAGGCGCCACTCGGATGCTTTGAAAAAATTCAACAGAATAAAAGGTAGTGCAAATGCAATGGCTATTGTTGCTACAAAGGCGCTAGTCATTAACACTGCCAAAGGTACTGGTGCAGCCCCGAATTCGTGAATGCTGACAAAAACCCAAGAGACGCCTGTGCCGAAAAAGCCTAAGCCAAATAGAAAGGCGTGTGATAATAATTGCTTTTTAGTGTGTTGCTGATGGAGTATATAAGCAAATGCAGCAAGAGTGACGATGCTTAACCATGGAAAATTAAACGGGGGAATGGCCAGCGTTGTTAATGCGCCAGCGACAACACTTAAAAAAAGTAAAAGTAGTGGGCGCATGTTAGCTATAGTTATTCGACGGTAGGTGGTGTTAAGCGTAGTAAATGTATTTGTCGATTATCAGAATACAATACTCTAAAAGAAAAACTTTCTAGCTCGGTTATTTCGTTGCGCTTTGGTAAATGACCAAAGTTTTGCATGACAAGGCCACCGACTGTATCAAATTCCTCATCGCTAAAGCCGCTGTTAAAGTACTCGTTAAAATCTTCTATTGGCGTTAACGCTTTTACAATATAGTCATTGTCATCTACTTTTCGAATAAAGACGTCGTCGTTTTCGTCGTCTGTTTCGTCGCTAATTTCACCAACGATTTCTTCTAAAATATCTTCAATTGTGATGAGCCCAGAGATGCCGCCGTATTCGTCGATCACAAGTGCCATGTGGTAGCGGTTTTCTCGAAATTCACGTAATAAAATATTAAGGCGCTTACTCTCAGGGATAATCGTTGCGTTGCGAATCACCGATTCGAGTGTAAAGTCTTTATGCCCTCTAAGAATAAGGGGTAATAAGTCTTTTGCGAGTAATATGCCTTTGATGTCATCGCTGTTTTCGCCAATAACAGGGAAGCGAGAGTGACCTGATTCGATAACTTTTGGTAGAAATTCCTCAGGAGGCTCATCAACGTTTACCGTTACCATTTGTGAGCGAGGAATCATGATCTCGCGTGCCTGAAGCCCAGATACACCAAGAGCACCTTGAATAATACCAAAGGCTTCCTGATCTAATAATTGATTTGAGGCTGCTTCGCGTATTACCTCAAGGAGTTCTTCTTGAGATTTGGGCTCGCTGGAGAATGAAGAGGCCAGACGTTCAAGCCAAGATTTCTCCTGACCGTTACTACTTGGAGGTTCGTCGTTCATTAATTGTCATAAATAGTGAATGGACATAAATGTTAGCAGTGACTGAGCGCGGCGTCTACTATCAAATATGTGTTTATAGCTCGCGCAGCCCTAGTCAGTAGTACCTTTCGGTCTCATAAAATGCTTAAAGGGCCTATGAACAAGTCGTGAATGGTTTTTTGCTGCTTATAGGGACGTAGTAGTGGGTGTAATGTAGGAGCATAAGCCTATTTGAGGCTCTCGCTGTTGCCTTCAATCTTTGCCTCAAGTCAGGCTGTTTTTTCTCATAGGGGGTTCAGGCTTGTTCAGAGGCTTCTTAATTTGTTGTGTAAGGGCATGGATGTCCGAGCTTTTGTAGCAATGCTGCCTCAATGGCCTCCATTTCTTCTGCCTCGCTGTCTTCTATATGATCATAACCCAGTAAATGCAGCGTTCCATGAATAACCATATGCGCCCAGTGTGCCTCTATTTTTTTATGCTGCTCGGTCGCCTCGTTGACAACAACGGGTGCGCAAATAACAAGGTCGCCTAAAAAGGGAATATCGACACCCTCTGGAAACTCTGCGGGAAAAGACAGTACATTGGTGGGTTTGTTTTTACCCCTGTACTGTTTGTTGAGTGCTTGGCTCTCGTCTTTCTCAACAACTCGAATGCTGACCTCAGCATTGGGTTTTTGTTGCTTGCAAGCAAGACTTACCCATTTTAAAAAGTCTTGCTGGGTAGGTATTGAGCTTGTGGAAGCATTTTGCAGGTCAACTTCGATGTCGCCGAGGTGTTCACTCATTGATCGGCCTTCTCGTAGGCATCGACAATTTTCTGTACCAATGGGTGGCGCACCACATCCTTGGAGGTGAAGTGGGTAAAGCTAATACCTTCAACACCCTCCAGTACTTGAGCTGCGTGCTTAAGCCCAGAAGGTTGCCCCCGAGGTAAATCAATTTGTGTGGGGTCGCCGTTGATAACAGCGGTTGTGCCAAAGCCAATACGTGTGAGGAACATTTTCATTTGCTCGCGTGTTGTATTTTGGCTTTCGTCCAAAATAACAAAGGCGTTGTTCAGGGTGCGTCCGCGCATATAAGCGAGTGGGGCGACTTCGATAATATTGCGTTCAATGAGTTTATCAACAGTCTCAAAGCCGAGCATTTCATATAGCGCATCGTAGAGTGGTCGCAAATAGGGATCGACCTTTTGCGATAAATCCCCAGGTAAAAAGCCCAGCTTTTCTCCAGCTTCTACGGCGGGTCTCACCAATAAAATACGTTCTATTTCGTCATTTAATATTGCTTGCACAGCACAGGCAACAGCTAGGTAGGTTTTGCCTGTACCTGCAGGACCAATGCCAAAATTAATATCATTGGTCAACACGGCACGCACATAATATTGTTGGTTGCGGCCCCGAGGTTTAACTGTGCCTTTTTTAGTGCGCAGTGTAATTAGAGGATCAACATTATTGCTGGTATTTTGTGTGTTTTGGTCATCAATATGTTGCTGGTGTTCGGGGTGATGTTGTTGAATTAACAGGTGAACATCGTCGGGTAGAATTTCTTTTCCGTCACTTATTTCGCTACTGACTGCTTGTAAAATATTGCTGGCGGCCTCTGTGTATAAGTGCTCGCCGCTGATTAAAAAATCATTGCCACGATTTAAAATATTAACGTCCAAGCGCTGCTCAATTTGTTGCAAATGAGATTGGAACTGGCCGCAGAGATTGGCGAGTTCTTGTGTTGATAGCGACTCAATAGACAGCGTTAGTTTATGCTGTTTGGGCGCTAGGTTTCCTTTCGATTCGGTGGTAGTCAATGGGATTACTTTACCTTTAAATTTTTGTGTTAATCGTTACGTTAATTGGTTTTGTGTAGGTTACACACAAATAGCTTAGCTTTTTACAAAAGAGCCGTTAATCGTCCAGCTCGCTCGCCACTAATTCGCCTCTTAGTGAATTGGGTAGTGCTTCGTGAATGAGTATATCGGCAAACTTACCGATGAGCTCGGCATTGTCACAGCGGAAGTTAACAACGCGATTATTCTCCGTACGGCCAGAGAGCTGCCCGGGGTCTTTTTTAGAATAACCCGAAACCAGTACGCGCTCGGTATTGCCCACCATGCGTCGGCCAATTGCTTGGGACTGTTGGGTTATTCTATCTTGTAAAATTTTGAGGCGCTGTTTTTTAGTCGCTTCGGGCGTTTCATCGGGCAGGTCGGCGGCGGGTGTGCCGGGGCGTGCGCTATAAATAAAGCTAAAAGACATGTCAAAATCCATGTCTTGGATTAAATTCATAGTGCCTTCAAAATCTTTATCGGTCTCGCCTGGGAAGCCAATAATAAAGTCTGAAGAAAAGCTAATGTCGGGGCGGATTTTTTTTAAGCGGCGCAATTTAGATTTATATTCGAGTACCGTGTGTCCACGTTTCATCGCCATTAAAATGCGGTCTGAGCCACTTTGTACGGGCAGGTGAATATGGCTGACAAGTTCAGGAACCTCAGCATATACATCAATTAAGCTATCGGAGAATTCAACGGGGTGAGACGTGGTGTAGCGAATACGATCAATGCCATCAATAGCGGCAACATAGGTAATAAGTTCGGCTAAATCGAGTGTTTGCCCGTCATCTGTTTCTGCGCGGTAGGCATTAACATTTTGTCCAAGTAGGTTAACCTCACGGACGCCCTGAGCGGCTAAGTGTGCGACCTCGGTTAATACATCAGCAACGGGTCGGCTAACTTCTTCGCCGCGAGTATAGGGGACCACACAAAAGGTACAATACTTAGAGCAGCCTTCCATAATCGAGACAAAGGCTGAGACGCCGTCGGCCTCTGGTTGAGGGAGGTTGTCAAATTTCTCAATTTCAGGGAAGCTGATATCAACGACCACCGCACCGTTAGCTCTCGGTGTCTCTATCATCTCGGGTAGTCTGTGCAGCGTTTGTGGACCAAAAATTAGGTCCACAAAGGGGGCTCGCTCAGCAATAGCATCGCCTTCTTGACTGGCAACACATCCCCCAACACCAATAATAAGCTCTGGGTTTTTCTTTTTTAAACTCTTCCAGCGGCCCAGTTGATGGAAGAGCTTTTCTTGGGCTTTCTCGCGAATAGAGCAGGTGTTGACGAGTAGTACATCAGCCTCTTCGGGGTCATCGGTGGTTACCATATTGTGTGACTCACCGAGTAAGTCTTTCATGCGAGATGAATCGTATTCATTCATCTGACAGCCATGGGTTTTGATATACAGTTTTTTGTGCGTTGTGGGTTCAGTCATGTGATTGTTGTAGAGGCCTTAGTGCTTTACTGAATGTCTATTTTATCGTCAAGAGCGATTATAGAGTGTGCGGAGGTGTTTTTACAGCACTGTTTAGAGGTGATTATTTGTCGGTATATCCCTTGTTTTTTAAGGTTAATGGCATCATATTAAGCCCAGTTGTTTATTAATAGAGTCTGTTATGTCTAGCAAGCCGGTTTATAAGGTTATTTTTTATAACCAAAACGAAATTTATGAAATTTATGCCAAGGATATTTACCAAAGCGAAATGTATGGTTTTATTGAGGCAGAGGAGTTTGTATTTGGTGAGCCCTCCAATCTCATTGTTAACCCAGGCGAAGAAAAGCTAAAGAATGAGTTCGCAGGTGTTAAACGCTCTTTTATACCTATGCAAGCCATTATTCGTATCGACGAAGTAGAGCGCGAAGGCGAGAGCAAAGTCAAAGAGATTAAGGCAACAGATAATATCGCGAGCTTTCCGGGTGGTAATCGTCTTCCCCCTAAACCTACATCTGATTCATAGCGGGCTCCATCACGCTTACTGTATGAGTTGATTGTTAATGGAATCTGCAAGGACTATTTTTCATCGCTCTTGGCTAACATCAAGTCTACACTCCGGCGCATCTAGGCCTATTGTCTTTGTGCATGGGTTATTTGGCTCGCTTGAAAACCTAGGCATGATTACTCGTTTATTAAAAGATGATTTCCATATTTATGCCATCGATTTACCTAACCATGGTCGCTCAATGCACACCGCCGATACGTCATTGGAAGCAATGGCAGAGGCAATGCGTTGTTGGATGGATGAAAATAATCTCGCGGAGGTTGATTTACTCGGGCACTCTCTAGGGGGCAAGGTGTGTATGGAGTTTGCACTGCGCTATCCCGACCGAGTCAATCGCCTAATTGTTGCCGATATTGCACCCGTTACTTATCCTCGACGTCACGATGATGTCTTTGGCGCTTTTCGTGCGGTAGATTTAGGTGAGGTTAACAGTCGTGCAGATGCCGATAAATTAATGGCTCCCCATGTGCCACTGGTATCGACGCGCAGCTTTTTGCTCAATAATTTGAAAAAAACGACCGACAAAGATGCTAGCAATGCGTGGCACTGGCGCCTTAATATTGATGGCTTAGAGCGTAACTACCACCAGTTTATTCAAGGGAATACAACAACTTGTCAGCCCTTTGAAAACCCTGTGTTGTTCATTAAGGGTGAAAACTCGGACTATATTTTACCGAGCCACCAAGAGGCTATTTTGGCGTTGTTTCCCAATGCGGGTGTAAAAGTCATCAGTGACACCGAACATTGGCTACATGCAGAAAAGCCCGATGTTTTTGCAAGTATTGTGCGCCGGTTTTTATTACAAGGTTAATATTTTGTGCATATAGGTATCGATGTTGGTGGTACAAAAATAGAAATTATCGCTATCAATGAGAATGGCGAAGAGCTTTATCGTCACCGTATTCTTTCTCCCTTGGATGATTACCAAAAAACATTAGCGGCAATTAATGGGTTAATTGTTGAGACTGAGACAAAACTTGGGCCTGCACAAGGTATTGGTATTGGCATTCCTGGCTCTATTTGTACGCGCACTCAGCGCGTGAAGAACTCAAACTCGACGTGGATCAATGGGGAACCTTTTAAGCAAGATATCGAGCAGCTATTAGGTCGAGAGATTATTGTAGAAAATGACGCCAATTGTTTTGTACTCTCAGAGGTAAACGATGGTGCTGCAAGCAATGCCCAGAGTGTTTTTGGTGTTATTTTAGGCACTGGTTGCGGTGGTGGCTTATGGCTAAATGGTAAGTTAATCATCGGTGCTAATGGCTTGGGCGGTGAGTGGGGTCATAACCCATTACCGTTTCCTACGTATTTTGCCTCCCTTGCGCAAGAGGCAGAAGCATCCATACTGCTTGATCATTTTGATGGAGTGGACCCAAGCAAAATTACTACCCCCTCGTCTATTTATTGTCATAAAGAGCCTATTGTCCACGGTGTAGATAGTATTGATGCTTGTGAATACCCGGGGCCTTTATGTTATTGCGGTAAACGTGGCTGTATTGAGACGTGGATATCGGGCAGCGGCTTTACTCGTGATTATGAGCGAGTCAATAAAGTACGCTTGTCTTCTCGTGATATTATTCGGCTTGCACGAAAGGGCGAAACCGAGGCCATTGCTATCGCTAATCGTTATTATGAGCGCGTGGCAAAAAGTTTAGCGCAAGTTATCAATATCATCGACCCTGACATTATCGTACTTGGGGGTGGTATGAGTAATATTGATGAGCTGTATAATGAAGTTCCTAAGCGCTGGCATAAGTATGTATTTTCGACCCAATCGGAGACGCAGCTCGTAAAAGCTAAATATGGCGATTCATCGGGTGTTAGAGGCGCTGCTTTTCTCACTCGCCAGTAATTTCAATTCTAAACATTTAAAAGAATAGGTAAGGAGTCTCTGAATAAGCGGGTAATGTTTTTCGTGGTCTTTAGTGACCGGTTTTGTTATTGCCTGCATGGACGATTGGCGTGAGCAGGAGCACAAACCATCGAAAAATTCGCCCAGACTTGTTCAGAGACTCCTTAAAGAAAAAACCGAAGGGATAATTATGCATTTTTTAGTAACGGGCGGCACAGGTTTTATTGGTCGTCCTCTTGTGGAGAGGCTGCTTGCGCGGGGAGATAAAATTACTTTATTGACTCGGGATTTTGATAAAGCAAAAAAAATGTTCAATGGCCCGATTAACTTAATAGGCTCAGTGAAAGATTCTGGTCTTGAGGTTGATGGGGTCATTAATTTGGCCGGTGCTCCAATAATTGATAAGCGCTGGACTGCTAGACGTAAAAAAGTACTTAAACAAAGTCGTCTTGGCATTACTCAGGACATTATTGATTGGCTTAAGAAATGTGATAAAAAGCCCGAGTGTTTCATTAGTGGTTCAGCTATTGGCTACTACGGTAATTATCCTGAGGCAGCGCGTCTCGATGAGGAGGCCCGAACACGACAATGTTTTGCGAGCGAACTTTGCCAAGAGTGGGAGGCTATAGCCGAACAGGCGACACCATTAGGTGTGCGAGTTTGTCGAGTGCGTACAGGGGTTGTACTTGCCAAGCATGGTGGGGCGCTTAAGCGTATGCTGTTGCCATTTAGCTTGGGCTTGGGTGGTCGCATTGCGTCGGGTAATCAATGGTTTTCGTGGATACACCTCGACGACATGCTCGCGCTTCTATTGTTTTTGATAGATACAAAAACTATTAGTGGCGGAGTCAATGCAACAGCGCCGTACCCTGTTACCAATGCAGATTTCTCTCACCAATTAGCGCACAAGCTTAAGCGACCTATGCTAATGCCAATGCCTGCAGCTATAGCGATATTACTTTTTGGCGAGGCATCGGAGCTATTATTGGAAGGGCAGCAAGTTGTACCTAAAAAGCTGCTAGATAATGGCTTTAAATTCACCTATTCACAATTGAATAAAGCGCTCGATAATATTCTTTAGGTTAGTGGTTGCCTTAAAGTATAAATTTAACAGTGATTAAATTTATACTTTTTTAACCTTCTCGGACTTTAATACCATCATACCAAAGCCATCTATTTTACAGTTAATATCGTGGCCATCAGCGCCATCGGTTAAGCGGATGTTTTTTACCTTGGTGCCTACTTTAATGACCGATGATGAGCCTTTAATTTTTAAATCTTTGATGACGGTTACGGTATCGCCATCCTTTAATATGTTGCCGTTGGAGTCTTTAATAATACGCTCGTCTTCATCGGTTTTGGACTCCTCATTCCATTCGTGGCCACATTCTGGGCAAACAAACATATCGCCATCGGGGTAGGTATATTCAGATTTGCATGATGGACAAGGTGGCAGTTGACTCATAGTATTGATCCTTAGTGTAATCTGCCCATTCTAAACCTTTAGTCACTTGAAAAAAATATAAAATTAATAGCAGTGTTAAAAATTACTGTTGATGAGTTTTTTGATACTGCCTAGGTGTAACACCAAAGAATTGCCGAAATGAACGAGAAAAGTGGCTTTGATTAGTAAATCCGCAAGCTATACTGACATCTAACTGTGACTTGTTACATCGCAATAACTCACTCGCTTTTATCGCGCGCGTTTTCATTACCTTTTGATGTAAGCTTATCCCCATAGTCTTTTTAAATACTCGCATTAAATGAAAAGGGCTTAAATGAATGAGTTCAGCCAATTGATCAATACTAATGGGTTGATGTAGGTGCGTTGAAATAAATTCATCAATGAGTAAAAGTTGTGGTTTACTGAGGCGGCCACGATAACTTTTTTGCTTTGTGGGGTTTGTGCAATGAGAGTGCGTTAAGGTCGTAATGATGGTTCGCACTATCTCCTGTGTTCTCAAGGTATCTTCAGGCAAGGTAGTGTGCTGGGATAATAATTCTTTTATAGTTTTTATTAAGCTAGGGTCCGTAAAAAATGTTTTTTCTTCTAGCTCGATCGATTGTGGATCAATATCAAAATCCTGTAGTACAAGTTCCTTAAAATAGTTTTTAGAAAAATAAATGTGTGCAAATCGTTGTGGCTTTTTAACGTTCCATGTAGAGAGTGACTCCGCAGGCATTAGGCATAGCTTATTTGGGCCACCTATAGTGTCGACTGTTTGGTCTAGGCGGCGAGTCTGATAGCCGCCATCGATATAGAGACTAAGTGTATGATGCGAGGCGCGTTGATAGGAGACGGTATCGTATTGGTTTTGCCATATAGTGAGGCCAATATCTTGGTTCGCCTGATAGCGATACTCCGCATGCGCTTTCGAGGCGTCTAATGTTTGCTCTTGTTTGTCCATATTTAGCCACAGGGCCTAAGGGCTACCGTATAAAAGTTGATTTTTGACTTAGCACTTTATCGGGTAATAAGCGCTTAAACAATATTATTTACTCTATTCTTGTAAGAGAGCAGTATTGTGCAAAATTTAGGGCATGGCATTGGCTACAATAGCGCTTGATTATCATCTGTGGGTCTAGTGGTTAGTAATGAATCTATTTTTATATGCAAGTGTTGTCTTTATTTGGGGTACAACCTGGATAGGTATTCATTGGCAAGTGGGTGATGTGCCTTTGTTGTTATCGGTGTTTTACCGCTTTGCTCTCGCAAGTGTTTTGTTTTTACCACTTTTGCATTTTATGGGTAAATTGCAAAAGGTAGGTAGGCGAGATCATTTCTTCTTTTTATTACAAGGCCTTTGTTTATTCTCGATTAATTTTTTATTTTTTTATAATGCCAGCCTTTATTTAGTGAGTGGTATTGTTTCTGTTATTTTTGCATCGGCGATTTTATTCAATGCATTTAATCAGTGGCTAATATGGAAAAAGAGGCCGCCAATAACTATCTATCTCTCAAGTTTTTTAGGTATTGCTGGCCTTGTTATGTTGTTTTGGGAGCAGTTATCTCAAGGGCAATATAGTGATAATTCACTCATAGGGATCGTCTATGCCTTATTGGGTACTTATTGTTTTTCACTCGGTAATATGATCACGCTGCGCCATAGCGCTAATGGTATTGCCCCGTGGACGAGCACGGCCTATGGCATGATCTACGGCGCTGTCGCTTTATTCGTAATGGTATTGCTCAGCGGTGTTGAGTGGGTGTGGGATACGCGGCCTATATATTGGGGCAGTTTATTGTATTTAGTGATCCCGGGTTCGATTTTGGGTTTTACGGCGTACTTAAGTTTAGTTAGCCGTATTGGTGCAAATCAAGCAGCTTATTCAACGGTATTATTCCCTATCGTTGCCTTGACCATTTCAACCATTGTTGAAGACTATCACTGGGATATCTTTGCAGTCATGGGTTTGGTTTCTATATTGATGGGCGTATTACTGGCCCTAAAGGGCGAGTATATAATGAGGTTGTTTTTAAAGATAAGCACGAGTCAATAGTAATAAGCCCGTTGCGACAATGATACTGCCTGCTATACGCTGCGTCATTTTATGGCCCATCGATGCACCCACTGTATTTTTGGCTTTTAATACCGTGAGTGCATAAAAAAACATAATACCACCAATAGTAACGCAAATAATCACTCCCATAATAACCACATCGAGAGCCGTTAATGCGGTGATATCAATAATTGCAGGTAAAAAACTCATATAAAAGAGAATGGCTTTTGGGTTGCTTAATGTGATGAGTACGCCTGTTAGCCATAACCCATAAAATGGTTGTGGGGGCTGGGCAGTAGCGCGAGCATTGTTAGGGGCTAATGTAATACTTGGGTTTTTTATAAGAGTAAAACCTAACCAGAGCAAATAAACAGCCCCCATGGTTTGTATAAAAATAAAAGCGGAATCCAGAATGCTTGCAATAACTTGTAAGCCATAAGCAACAATAACGAGAAAAATAAGATCGGCAGAAACAATACCTGCGATGGTCCACACTGCTGCAAAAAAACCGCCGCTAACGGTCCGCGATATAACCAATAGCACACCTGGACCTGGGGTGATGCCAAGTATAAAGATAGTTGATGCAAGTAATAATGAGGCTTCTAGTGTCATATTTTTTTAATGAGCCCTCCGTCCATGTCTGTTACTTGAAAAATTGCTCCTGCATTTTCAATGTACCCTCCGTCCATGGAGGGCAAAGCTATTTATTGGCCTAGCTGTTGTCTAACTGAGGCTAACTTGACGCATAAAACAAAGACTTGCATCGCTTGATCAACTTGTTCAAGAGTGGGTACAGAGGGTGCAATGCGAATATTGCGATCCTCTGGATCTTTTCCGTAGGGGAAGGTAGCACCCGCTGGCGTTAATTTTACGCCAGCTTCCGATGCGAGTTTGACGATTGTCTTTGCAAGATTAGGCTTTGAATTAAAAGAGACAAAGTAGCCACCATCGACTGCTTCCCACTCGCCTAAGTCATTATCGCTAAAATTATTTTCTAGATGCTTTAAAACACAATCAAAGCGAGGTTTTAA
Source organism: uncultured Pseudomonadales bacterium (assembly GCA_947488935.1). Classification (GTDB taxonomy): domain Bacteria; phylum Pseudomonadota; class Gammaproteobacteria; order Pseudomonadales; family Cellvibrionaceae; genus CANLBN01. The sequence goes on along the minus strand of CANLBN010000001.1, from coordinate 72,622 downwards.
TAGCTTGGCATGTTGTTTCATGTGTTCGATAAGACTTTCGAAATCAGGTAATGATTTATGATGTCTTAATTGATTGACCTTATCTGGCCCAATTGAGAGTGTGCTTAATACTTTGCGAATACCGTCTAAGTTATCGCTCGATGATGCAATAAACGCAACGCCGGCGCCTGCGTGAGTTATTTTAGACGTTGACGCAAATTGAATAACATTGTTTGTGGTATTAAATTCACGGCAATAATCCATAATATTAGCAAGTTGTTTGTAGCCATTAATATCATGTGTTGCATAGGCATTATCCCAAAATACACAAAAGCTGCTGTTGGCTATTTGCCCGAGTTTAGCGATGCGTTCGACCGTCTCATCGCTATAAATAACCCCAGTAGGGTTTGAATACTTAGGTACACACCATAGACCCACAATGCTGCTGTCACTCTTGATCAGCGCTTCAACGGCGTCCATATCTGGGCCTGTCGATGTCATAGGTACTGTTAGCATGTTTATATCGAGTTGTTCACAAATGCTAAAGTGACGGTCGTAGCCGGGTACAGGGCAAATAAATGTTGGCTTTGTGTTGCTAACGGTGTTTTTCCAGGCGCTATCAATGCCTCTTAGGCCAAACTCTTTGGCGATCATCATGGCGAGGAACATCAATGTAAGGCTGCTATTGCCTTGAGCAGAAATTTCTTCTAGTTTGACGCCGAGAATATCTGCACCTAACTGGCGTGATTCAATAATACCGTCGAGACCGCCATAGTTTCTTGTATCAACACCACTATCGCTAATGTAATTTCCTTCAAGGATGCCGTCTAAATTATTGGCCAAGGTGAGTTGGTCGTCGGAGGGTTTGCCTCGGGTTAAATCAAGGTTGATAGTCTGTTCTTTTATTTCATTATAGTTGGCAGTGAGGTCTGCCTCCCATTGTGCGAGTTGGTCTTGAGATGCGTTTTGTAAGTCCAAGATGATGCCTGCTTAATAATAAATGAAAGTGAGGAATTAGAGCGTATAAAAATATATGGCGTCTTTGAAAAGCAGGTTATCTTAACCAGCGAAAAGTCATTCGTGACTTATTCAAATGCCCCATAGTAAAATCGTGTTATTATAGAGCTTGTATTGGCAAGTGTTAATCTATTTAACGATACTATTTTTAATTATTTGTTTTAAATTTTCCCTCCTTCGCTCGATTGTCATAATCGACTGCTATTTTTATTAAAAGACGATAAAACCAATACTCAATGAGAGAGCTATAGTATGCAAAGACGCACTAAAATAGTGGCTACTTTAGGACCGGCAACAGATAAAGATGATGTTTTAGAAGCCTTGATTGAGGCCGGTGTTAATGTAGTGAGAATGAATTTTTCTCATGGTTCTGCCGAGGATCATAAAATACGCGCTCAAAAAGTGCGTAAATACGCCGAAAAATATAATCGCCACGTTGCCGTATTGGGTGATTTGCAAGGCCCCAAAATTCGTATTGCCCGCTTTAGTGATGGCCCAATTACTTTAGAAGTAGGGGATAAGTTCACCCTAGATGCAAACCTTGGTAGCGAGCAGGGTAGTCAACAAACCGTTGGTATCGATTACAAAGAGCTTCCCAATGACTGCCATGTGGATGATTTGCTATTGCTTGACGATGGGCGAGTCATTTTAAAAGTTGAATCCATTGATGGCGATAAAATACATTGTGTAGCGACAGTGGCGGGTGTGTTATCTAACAATAAGGGTATTAATCGGCAAGGTGGTGGTTTATCGGCCCCGGCACTTACCGAAAAAGACTTTGATGATATCAAATTGGCGGCTGAGATCGATGTTGATTATTTAGCGGTTTCTTTTCCACGTACTGCCGAGGATATTAACCGTGCGCGAGTTCTTATGCTTGAGGCAGGTGGCCACGCGGGTATGGTCGCTAAAATTGAGCGAGCAGAAACGGTTGCTGATGATGCTATTTTGGATGAGATTATTTTAGCCTCTGATGCTGTTATGGTTGCCCGTGGAGATCTAGGCGTCGAGATAGGAGATGCAGAACTAGTCGCTGTACAAAAAAATATTATTGCGCGTGCACGTAATTTAAACCGCTGTGTGATTACGGCAACACAGATGATGGAGTCGATGATCAATAGCTCTTTGCCGACGCGCGCAGAGGTATTTGATGTTGCCAATGCAGTGCTCGATGGTACCGATGCGGTTATGCTCTCGGGTGAGACCGCAGCAGGTAATTTTCCTCTCGATACGGTTAAAGCAATGATTCGTGCAATCGGCGGAGCTGAAAGGTACCCGCTAAGGCGTATTAGCGAAAATCGCATCTCCCGACAATTTACAGCCATTGATGAAAGTGTCGGTTTGGCGGCCATGTATACGGCAAATCACTTAAAAGGTGTGACTGCAATTATTGCTTTTACCGAAACCGGTACAACGCCTTTATTGATGTCCCGCTTTAATTCCTCCCTACCTATTTATGCCTTCTCTCGCCATAGCCGAACTCAAGCAAAAACGGCGCTCTATTTAGGGGTTGAACCGATTGCATTTTATGGTTTTGATGAAGACCCTTCAGTCACTTTTCAGAGAGCTATTAGTGAGTTAATGCAGCGGGGCTTTGTAAAAACAGGTGACCTGGTCATTGTGACAAAGGGCGATTACGATTCTATACAAGGCGGCACTAATGGCTTAAAAATATTGCGAGTCAGTGGTGGTTAATGCAGTAATATTATCGGTGGGTGTACTATGACAAATAGCGATAAGGTAAACATGGGTGGCTGCCTTTGCGGTGCTGTGCGCTACCAAGTAAAGGGGCCTTTGCGCGACATCGTTAATTGTCATTGTAGTATGTGCCAGCGCCTGCATGGTGATTTTGGCCCACACTCGAAAGCCCCCAAGAAAAATATTACTCTTACAAAAGACGATGGCCTCGCTTGGTATACAACCTCGGATATTGCACAGCGTGGCTTTTGTCGCGAATGTGGCGCGAACCTCTTTTGGGAGCCTTTTGATCTCGACTCTGTGGGCATTGTAGCGGGTACGCTGGATGATACTGTCGGTTTAAAAACCATTGGGCATATTTTTGTGGGTGAAAAAGCAGGCTTTTACCAAATTACCGATGACTTACCGCAATTTGTAGGCTCATCGAACGGTAAGTTAGCCGACGATTATAAATAGATTGTTAGCTTTAGATTAATAGCCATTGAGCCTGGCTAGTCATTTCTCTATGATGGGTGAGGCCAAATATACCTAGGAAGTATAATTATGGATCTCATTCAGATAAGCGCATTTACTCTCGTCGCTCTATTGCTCGTCGTCTCTCCTGGGCCAAATGGTTTACTGATCGCCAAAACAGTACCGATATCAGGTAAAGCTGCTGGCTTTGCTAATGTTGCTGGTTTTTTGGCAGCATTTTATGTACATGGGCTTTTATCTATTTTAGGGATTTCAATTCTCTTAACAAAATCAGCAGAGCTGTTCTTGCTCGTAAAAACCCTAGGGGCTTTATATCTAGCTTGGATCGGTGTAAAAGCATTGATAAGTGCATTTAGTCGTGACGGATTTGCCACAAAATCGGTATTGCCCGAACAATCTAAGCGAACACTTTTTAAAGCATATCTCGAAGGCTTTTTAACCAATGCACTTAACCCCAAGGTGTCTATGTTCTATCTTGCTGCATTTCCTCAATTTATTCCGAGTGGTGAGAGCGCTTTGCTCTATGGGTTAATTTTGGTTTCTATTCATGCGCTGATGAATATGATGTGGTTTGGCGGTATGGTCGTGATTTTTTCACGCCTTAGTATTGTCAGTAAAAAGTACCTCTTTCAAAAAATAGTAAAAGGTACAACGGGTCTTATATTTATTGGTTTTGGAGCAAAATTGCTTACATTGCAAGCTGATTAGAGTTGCACTTCGAAATAAAAGCTAAGTAAGGGTTATATTAAAGGCTTTTCATTTGCGAATAAGCAATGGACGAGAAAAGCTATTGGGCATGCGAGGCTTATACCGATAGAGAGAAAGAAGCTTAAGTTTAAAGGTAGAGAATACCTATTGTGGATAAAGCTTTTGCCGTATGGAGTTGATGAAAACATTCCTATCCCTCAAGCATTTTAAAGACTATCACTCCCTTCGAATTATTGATAACGCTAGCAACTTGATTAATCAAGGTCTTGTGTTAAAAACTCCCGAACAAATATTCTCCTGGGTGTTGATTATTTGGACAGCCGAAGTTTTAGTGTAGAGCTGTATTGTCTGGTAAGTGCGTTTTCTCTTGACGAATTTATCTACAAGTCTCATAGGGTAAACAAAGAGAGTTAAATTTTATATTGTTAATATTGTATGGTTTTTGAGGAGTGTCATGGGTATAAGTTTTTTAAAGTATAGTTTTTTAATAGTATTTTTTTTAATGCTTAGCGTAAAGGTAATAGGAAAGGAAATGGATGATTTAAATGTTAGTTATGAATTGTCAGCAAAAGGGGAGGTTGATCTAATTTTTAATGATATCAAAATATTTTCCAATGAGGGTGAGGGTAGTGTTAGTGGCTTCGGTAGGCTGATGCGTTTTCTTTTGCCTGAAAATAAGCTGAAAGTCGTTTCTTCTGATTTTGATGGTTTGGTCGGAAACTTTGAAGTTTTTACTAGGCAGAGGGCGCCAGACGGGTTTTCGAAAAATATTATTCTATCGTGCGAGCTAAGCAAATGTAATGGCTCGAAATACGCTGTCAATTTCCCCGACAACACCCACTTAATGAGAGCTAGTGCCATAGAACTTATTGATCAAAGTGATAAAAAAGAAATCTATAATATTTTTTTAACTTATCTAAAATTTATTAAAGCAGAAAGGTTTAATGAGCTTGATGAGATGTTCTCACTTTATATCGACGATGTAGAGCTTATGGATCCGGAGATCTCTGTTAAACCCTCTGAAACTATGCCTGAATTCTTAGAGTTCCTTGATAAGAAAGACCTACAGTTTACAATGCCTGAATTAGACGATTTGATATTCAATATTGCCATGGATAAGAGGGTTGTTTACTTATCGTCGAAGGCCGAAGATGCGCAAAACCGTAAAGGCGCTTTTAGATTTGCTACCCCTATTTTTTCAAAGATTAACAATAAGTGGAAAATTATCCGAACAAACTAGTAAGTATTTGAGATTAGGCGTGGGGCCTCTAGGCTATAGATACACTTTATAGTATCAGTATTTAAAAATCGGTTTAAGACTTGCATGATAATTGTTAGCTATAATAAATAGTAACTGCAATAATGAGGTTTCCACTATCAAGACTATTTGAGGTGAGTAATGCTAAAACATAAAGCAAAAGACTTGGTTGTTGAACTACAAGAGAGTGACTTAAGTTCCTCTCAATACGAGTTGATGTTACAAGTCGAAAGTCATATGCATGATTTAGATAAGCCTGAGCCCGACTATCCAAATTTGGTTGATACCTTAGAGATGTTGTTGAGTGAAATCGAAGAGAAGCACCCTAAGGCTGCTATTATTACCAAGGAAATATTAAAAACATTAGAGAATATTGGCATATAGCTTTTGCTTATGCCAATACCTAATTAATTGTATTACTTGCGTTTCTTTCTTTGAAATTCGGTATGCACTTCAAGCTCTATGGTGTCGCCGACAACGGAGGTGTAGCGGCTAATGCCAAAGTCTGTGCGTTTAAAGCTACCGGTTGCCGAAAAGCCAATGGTGTAGTGGCCACTAAGTAGGTTGTCTGAGCCACCATTAAAGGTCACTATCATTTCTACGGGGTTGCTCTTCCCTTTTAATGTTAGGTTACCAATAAATTTAATTTTGGAATTCTTTAATGGAGTTGCAGAGATAGTAGTAAATACCGCCTGGGGGTATTTATCGCTATCTAACCAGCTTGGGCCAGCTAGTCTGTATTCTAATTTCTCGTCGTTTAAATCTAAGCTACGCGTATCGATGGTTGCCTCTAATCGGCTTGCTAAGATGTTGTCTGGGTCAAATTCTAGTGTTGCATCGAAGTCATTAAACCGCCCCACATAGGTCGACAGGCCTAGGTGGTTGACTTTAAAGAGTACGCGGGTGTGTGTTTTATCGACGGTATAGTTACCTGGGCGCAGTTTATGTACTTCGCTAGTAGCGTTTGGAGCAATGAATGCTCTACAGCCTACCAAAAACATTAGGCTGATAATCAGCCCGACCTTAAGATGATTGAGTGTAAAAAATGATGGCATGATTAGACGTTGCTCAATAAGTAGTGTGTTTAAGTGCGCACACTAGTGATTATTATTAAATAGTGTAAATAAGACCTTGTTACCGACTATCTTGTTCAGTATTTGTTAATATTAGCTATATTACTATGAATATGAACATAAGGTATTGAATTTTGTGATCATTATGGATTTTTTGATGAGTACAATAGTTCATTATGTGATTTTAATATAATCAATAATAAATGCTATCACGCCATGGATAGCTTGTTTTTATAAGGTGAAGCTATGAATTTAACCAAAACTATTTTATTACCCATTTGCGCTGCTGTCGTGCTTGCAGGTTGTACCACTCAAAATGCTTATACAGGTGATAGCAAAGTAAACCGTAAGACAATTTATGGTGCAGCAGGTGCTGTGCTTTGTGGTGCTATTGGCTCACGTAAAAATAGTGAAACCGCGCTTAAGGCAGCGGCAGGTTGTGGTCTTGTTGGTTTGGGTATTGGTGCTTATATGGACCAACAAGAGGCTAAGTTACGACGCGAACTAGTGAATAGCGGCGTACAGGTTGTACGTGAAGGGCAAAATATCCGCTTGGTAATGCCTAATAATATTACCTTTGCGGTTAACAAATCGACATTAAATACGTCTATTTATGCGACATTAAACTCGGTTGTTAAGGTGCTTAAGGAGTTTAATGAGACAAACTTACAGGTAGCTGGCCATACTGACTCTTCTGGGGCTGCATCTTATAACCAGACTTTATCCGTAAGCCGTGCAACCAGTGTTGCTGATTATCTACGTAGCCGCAATGTTCCCGCTAGCCGCTTATTTGTGGTGGGTTACGGTGAAGATAGGCCTATTGCAAGTAACAGCTCAGCCTCAGGTCGCGCTGAAAATCGTCGTGTAGAGCTATTAATTGAGCCTAATGCTTAAGAGTAGCTAACTTATTGGATGGGCATGTTTATGTGGTTTCACCAATATAAATATGCTCATCTTCAATATAATAATCAATACTTTCTAGTGCCTGGTTTTGACAAGGGCCAGCAATACAATGACCCGAATCGATCTCGAATAATGCACCATGTGTGGAGCATAGAATAAGCGATTTGTCATGATTCAAAAATTGGTCTGGCTGCCACTGTAAGGGTAATCCCAAATGTGGGCAGCGGTTGCGATAAATATAAATCACCCCATCGGTTTTTAGTGCCATAAAAGACGCGTTTTCGAAGGTTAATTCTTTACTGCCTTTTTCAGGTATGTCGTTAATATGACAAACATATCTAGAGCAATCCCTTGTCATTATCTAAGACATATTCTGCTGTAGGGCGCGAATACGATCTTCTAGTGGTGGGTGGCTTGAGAGCAGCTTTGTTAAATTTTGTTTACTAAAGCCATTGCTAATACCAAAGGCTGCCATAGTGTCTGGCATTGAGCTTGGCATTTGTGCTTTTTGCTCAGATTGTAAGCGTTGCAGGGCGCTAATCATCGAGCTCCTGTCGGCAAGCGTCGCGCCTGCGACATCCGCACGATACTCACGATAACGTGAAAATTTCATAACGATAATACTTGCTAAAATTCCCAAAACCATTTCGGCAATAAAGGTTGTAATATAAAACCCAATACCGTGTCCGCGTTCATTTTTGAAGACAACTTTATCAACGGTATAGCCAATAATACGGGCAAAGAACATAACAAAGGTATTTACAATACCCTGAATAAGGCTCAGTGTAATCATGTCGCCGTTGGCAACATGGCCAATTTCGTGGGCGAGAACAGCTCTTGCTTCGTCGCGTTTAAATCTATGAAGTAAGCCCTCGCTAACTGCAACAAGTGCGTTATTTCTATTCCAGCCTGTGGCAAATGCATTTGATTCGGGTGCAGGGAAGATGCCAATCTCGGGCATACCGATACCTGCTTTTTCGGCCAACTCGCGTGTGGTTTCGACTAACCAGCGTTCGTCAGGTGTGCGGGGCTCTGTGATTATTTTTGTGCCCGTCGAGCGTTTTGCCATCCATTTAGAAATAAATAGAGAGATAAACGAACCTGCAAAGCCAAATACTGCACAAAAAATTAATAAGCTAGTTAGGTTAAGGCTGGAGCCTTGTAAGTAATGTTGCACACCTAACAGTTGTAGGGTGATGCTGGCAACGATGATAACTGCTAAGTTCGTGAGTAAAAACAGGCCAATACGTAACATACTAATCTCAATACTAAGGTGTGAATTAACGGGTTTATTGAGTTATATGATGCGTGCAAGATAGTAAAATTCAATAGAGGCAGGTGAAAATAAGTGCCTTGGGTATTGGTGGCTAACACTGAATTTTAATCTAGATGGTTACTTAAGAATGGAGAGCGTGCGTGGTTAATGGTTTTCCACGGTTGTTCCTTCTGCTTCATCGAGTAGTTGCTGTTTTAGCTCAGGTTTCAAGTTGTTCCAATGAGTATCCAATAGTGCGCCTTGCAAGGCATATAGCATGACTTTAGAGACGTGGATATTACGTTTTTTTATGCGTAGATAAACCTCCACGGGACCTGTTTTTTTGAGGTCTTCATGGCTATTAATACCCACGGCATGTAGAATATTTACCGTAGCGGAACCTAGATTTTTTAACTCGATTAGATCACTGTGGTCTTTATTCATGTAATGACCTCAATTTGTTATTTTTATTGTTTTTACGCATCCATTTTGCGTATAACTGCCATAACTATACATTTTTGAGGTATATCAGGGAAGTAATACTTGGCCCAGAGCAGTTTATTTAAGGTGGATTGTGCTGATTTTGGCGTGTTTATGACATATATCAAGCGATTTTTATAGAAAATTATGCATAATTACAGTGAGCAAGCGGCAATTGCATTGGGTTTGGTCGATAATCATATTTGTTGGTTTGACCATATAGGCTTGCATAGCAAGGTTGTTGAGCCATGGAAACATTTGACCATCGCTGCAAAAGCCGCTGGTTTTGATTTGGCGATAGCGAGTGGTTTTAGGGGGTTTGAGCGGCAGCAGCATATATGGGATGCTAAAATGCGTGGAGATCGTCCAGTATTAGATGATCAAAGCTGTGCTGTTGATATTTCTTTGCTTTCACCGCTAGAAAAAGTAAAGCGAATAATGCGTTGGTCAGCACTTCCGGGTGCTTCTCGACACCATTGGGGTACCGATATCGATATTTATGATCGTGCAGCTGTGCCCAAGGATTATAATCTTCAGCTTATTGCTGAAGAATATACAGGTAAGGGCCCCTTTGCGCCGATGTCAGCTTGGCTTGTTGATTATTTGCAGCAAGGGCATACGCCTCATTTTATATTGCCCTATCGGGATGATAACAATGGTGTTATGCCGGAGTTGTGGCATTTAAGTTATCAGCCGGTTGCTGAACAATACCAAAAGGTGTGGACATTAGATATTTTACAGAACCACTTGCTCCAATCTGCTGTCTTAGGGAAAGAGGCAGTATTATCTTCTATCGATGAATTGTACGAGCAATTTATAAAAGATTCGATTAATCCAATAGCTGTTAATGTATAGCAGTTTGTATTTAAGAGAAACACTATGAGCAGTGCTCAACCATCAGTGAGTAACATTCGAAACCCTGAGCGTATTCAGAAAAATGTTTGGAAGTCTATATTAATTGAGGCTGATAGAGCGTGTCGTGCTCAGCCCGTTATATCTAGCTTCTTTCACTGCAATGTACTTAGCCACTCGAGTTTTCGAGAGGCCATTAGTTTTTATTTGGCAAGCCGGTTAGCGAGTAGTACCTTGTCAGCTATGTCGTGGCAATCTGTGTTTCATCAGGCTTTTGCTGATGAGCCCGATATTATCCAACAGATGCTAAATGATTTATTAGCTCACTATCATCGTGATGCCGCTTGCGATGAATATATTGTGCCGCTACTTTACTATAAGGGGTTTCATGCGGTGCAATCTTACCGTATTGCACATTGGTTATGGCGCCACGATAGAAAGACATTAGCACTTTATTTGCAGCATAGAATCTCTCGCTTATTTGATGTGGATATTCATCCTGCTGCTGTATTGGGTTCTGGCATTATGTTAGATCACGCAACAGGCATTGTGATTGGTGAGACATCTGTTATTGACGATGATGTGTCTATTTTACATGGTGTCACTTTAGGAGGCTCTGGCTCTACTAAATGTAATCGACACCCTAAAATTGGTAGAGGCGTTTTACTCAGCGCTGGCGCAAAGTTATTAGGCGATATTACGGTAGGAGAGGGGGCTAAAGTCGGTTCGGGTAGTTTGGTACTTGGAGACGTTAAACCCTATGTTACTGTTGCTGGCGTGCCTGCTAAGGTTGTTGGTTCGGCACGAATTAAAATGCCTTCATTAGAGATGAACCATAATATTGAAGAAGAGTAGTCTGATACTATATTATCAGTTGTTTCTCTTATTCTATTGAGGCGAGATGAGCATGGCAGATGATTATAGTGTTATATTTCGTGGCGATATTGTTCTCGGTAAAAACCTCGTTGAGGTTAAACAAAAACTAGCTCAGTTGTTTAAAGTCGACGATGCTCGAATTGAGCGAATGTTCACTGGCAAGCCTGTCCCTTTAAAAGCAAATATAGCCTTAACGCAAGCCAAAAAGTATCAAAGTGTTTTAACGCAGGCTGGTATTGTCACTGAGATTGTTGATGCCTCTTCCGTAAGTACAAAAAAAGTTCCCCCAAAAACCTCTCCAAAGCCTTCGGCTTCTGTCGACGGCCACTCAATAAAAACACCAGAAAATAAAACAACCGCTAGTGCTGATTTTAGTTTGGCGCCCGTAGGTAGTGATTTAGTGGAAGGTAAGCCCGATGAAGAATCCAAACCGGTTTTGGTTGATCATCTCTCCCTGGCTGAGCAACAAGGTAATATTATAAAAGATGACGAGCGCTTAGCTCCTCTACCCGCAACAGTGGATACTGAGAATTTAGATTGGGATTTAACCGAAGTGGGTGAGGATTTACTTAAGCCTTCTGAGCATAAAGAAGTAGAGGCAATCGACCTCAATATAGATAACATATCGCTATCAGATGCCGGAGGTGAGCTACTCACCAATGATGAGAAAAAAGTCGTTAAAGATGCTGATATTGATACTAGCCACATAAAATTATCACCCGGTAATACAATTACTGGGTGATTAATTACAAGCTGTTTAGATGAATTATTCTACTTAGATAACGTTAGATAGAGCATTCGCGGCTTCTTCAATTAAAATCGAATCCTTGCCGCCAATGAGTAGGTATCTAAACCCATCTTTTTCCCAGGCTGCTGAACTCATACCTTCAATTTCGGCAAGCTCGATTGCTTTTTCGACATCTTCTTTTGAGCGCATAATGCAAAGTGCTACCGGCGCATCCATGGTATTTAAAAATGCCAATTGAATTAATGGTTGACCATTAAACCCTAAGATTTGAGAGCGCTTATAATCTAGTCGATCGAAGGACTGCAGTTTATCTAATTCTAGGTCCTTGCCTAGTGCTGCTGATACACGTGCTAACTCTTTGTTAAGTTCTTCTTCGTCGCTATCTATATGGGCCAGAGTACTATTAATATAAAGTGCTTGATAAGCTGCGGCATAACTTTTCCAACCGCTAATACTATTAACCGTTTCTGATGGCTTTACGACCCAGCCAAAGGAAAAGAAAACAAGCGCCACTGCTGCGGCAATTGCTGGAGATAGAGCCCATGAAGCTTGGAATACATTGTTTGATCGAGGCTCGGGTATCTCTTGCTCTGGTGCAAGTGACAAAAGTCCATCAAAAGCATTTTTAATATCATCTTTATCAATAGACAGCGCATCTATCTGTTCTTGAAGATCCCTATCGTTCTTGATGGCGCTCTCTATCTCGGCTTGTCGGGTGTACCCAAACTGGCCGTCTAAATAAGCGGTTAGCTCTTCATCGCTAAAGTTTATCTGCTTGTTCATACTGTAGCACTCTGATATTGCTTAAGTTTTTTAGATAATTTAAGTCGAGCCGTTGATAACCGGCTCATAATTGTCCCAACAGGGATATCTAATATATTGGCTGCTTCTTCATAGCTATAACCTTCAATATAGACTAAACCCACTACTATGCGTTGGGCTTCCGGCAAGGACATCACACTCAACAAAATCTCTTCGTTAACCATGCCTAACTCAGGTGATAGCTTAGCGTCAGGGATATCTATTTCATCAATAGATGCCATCCCTCCCATATCTCTTACCGACTCTGAGCGTAACTCGTTCAGCCAAATGTTTTTTGCAATGCGAAATAACCATCTGTTTAAGTCTGTCCCGGGACTATATTGGTGAGATTTCTCAAGTGCTCTCACCGATGTCGCTTGCGTTATGTCGCTAGCCTTGTCGTGACTGCCGGACAAAATAAAAGCGTACCGCCATAGTCTAGGATAGATTTCTTTTAAACCTTTGCTAATTTCTTTATCTGGGCCTTTTTTCCAAAACACAATGTAATTCCCATGAATGATTAACTGTAGCTAGTATAGCCTTATAACTTATAAGGACAATAGGTATGCTACTAAGTTTTGTACATCATTCGGGTTTTTAATGCCACCAAAGGGCATATTGTTACCAGGGATCGATTTTTGTGGGTCAGCTAGAAATGCACTTAATGTTTTTGCATCCCATGTAATGCCCGAATTCTTAACTGCATCGGAATAATTAAAGCCGCTAACAGAGCCTACTTTTCTATCATTCAGTGCTACTAGATGTGGGCCTACGCCATTGGCTTCCTTTTTGGCTTGATGGCACGCTTGGCACTGCTGGCGATACAATTTTTTGCCAGCTTTAATACCTGCATCCGCTGTTGCAGCGACATTAGCTGAGCTAGCGGCCACTTTGGCAGGTGCAGAGCCTTGGCGGTTAAATACCATTCTCAGTGAGACAGGTACTACGCGAGTAATACTACTGAGTTTTGCGAGTTCCATTAGTTTATTGACACCTTCATCAACACCTAGGTCTGCAGTTTTAACCATAATCATATCGTTTGTTGAAGCTAAGAATCGGTTGTCACTTAAGCGAGCAACAAACATAGACGCTTCTATCTCGGTAGATTTACCCGATAAAGTGAGTGTCCCTGAGGTGTCTATTACCGTGGTTTTTCCTATCTCTAAGGCTTCTATTTTTTGCAAATCAATATTTGATTTTAATGTCGCTGTTGGAGCTGCAATATCAAAAACATGTTTAACTGTGCGTTGATTTCTAATGCCAATAAATGTTTCGACAGATGTGACATCAATATTGACAAGTACATTGCCACTGCCATCGATATAGCCATCTATTTTTTTAAAATGGTTGTTCTCGCCAACAGAATTTTTCTTAATAGATGTATAGCTAACCTTTGAGTTTTCTGCGGATAGCTTCCATGTGTGCTCACCATGGTGTGCAGCATGGGTGTGTGCAGTCAATAAACTGGCTGCTAAGCTAATGATCAAGCCTGTATTTAAGAGTAAGTTTTTCATAGTGTCACCTTGTTATAATTTTGCAATGGCTGTTTGTATTTAGGCTATTGTTTTTCAAAAACAAGGCGTAAGTTAACAGGCGCGATACGAGTGATGCTGTTTAGTTTTGCTAGCTCTTGTAATACATCAATGCCAGCATCGACACCTAAATCAGCTGTCTTTAGCATAACCATTTCATCTGTCATCGCAACAAAACGTTTTTCATCTAGGCGAGCTACAAAAAAAGTTGTCTCAATCTCTATTTCATTATCTAAAACAGTTAAGATACCTGTAGTATCTATTATTGTCGTAGCTCCGATGGGTAGAGATGTAATTTCATTGATATCTACATCGGCGGTAAGTGTTGCCTTGGGCGATGCGAGGTCAAAAACGTGTTTAAGCATTCTTGTGTTGCGAATATCTATGTTCGTTTCAATAGATGTTAGGTCGATATCGATGTTAACTTTTCCATCGCTGTTAACATTACCCGAAATGTTTTTAAAGTAGTTAGTTTCGCCTATCGCTTCGTTTTTTATTGAACCATAAGAGACTCTTGATTCTTGAGCAGATAGTGCCCATTTATGGCCTCCATGGTGTTCTGCATTTGCTGTTAGCGATAGGGCTAATACGCAAATAGTGATAACGCTTGTTATAATTCTCATGGTTTATCCTTATATAATAGGTTTTCGGTGTTGCCTTTAGTGCTCATATTAGTCAAAAACTGTGTTGATTAAATTAACACAATTTCGCTATACTTATATTAACACCGAGCTACCTGTAATTATTCGATAAAAATATTTTTTTTTAAAATCTCTAAATCCGGCTGAACTTTATCTTTGTTTTACAGACTAAGGCCGCCGCTCCCATAACCTCTATAACACCTTAGCTTTTCTAATTATTCGATAATAATCTTTATTTCTGCTATAGAAATTCTCAATTAATTTTTTTCATCTGTATGTGATTTTTATTTCGTACCAGCCGCTGAGTATTTTCTTTTTAATAAATTTAATCTTCTTACTCTTTAGATTAGATGACTTTTATTAAAAAGAAATACTTACAGAATTTTTAACATTAAATTAATGAGGCTTTTCCGATGAAAAAATTTACATCCGTATTAACATTGTTGAGTGCATCAATTGCTCTTGCCGCCTGTGGTGGCGGTGGCGGTGGCGGTGATGATGCTCCCGAGCAAGATGCAGCCATTCGCGGGGTTATCAACCAAACACTTCCTGCAGCAGCATTGCCATCTGCGGTATTGCCGTCTGCTGAGTTACCCTCAGCTGCTCTACCATCTACTTCGCTTCCTTCAACAGAGGTTGCCCCTCTCAATGATGCAGACGAAGAGATCAACGTCACCCTTCAACGCAGCCAAGAAGTTAGCGTTAATCCGCTTGTTGATTCGAATCCTGGCTCCAGTGCAACAGCTAACATTACTGTTAATGTTGACTCTAATAGTATTAACTTTGGTGACTTCAGTGCGACTGTAACTCCTACTGGGTTTCCTACTGGCGAAGTGACCATGGTACATATTCACGATGGCTTTGCGGGTAACAATGGCGGGATTATAGTGAATGGTTTTGTCGAAGGTGCTTCAGGTGTATTTAGTGCATCAGGTACATTGAGTGCTGAACAAGTGACAGATTATTTAACCGGTGGTTTGTATTTTAATTTGCATACTCAATCTAATCCATCAGGCGAGTTACGTGGTCAGATCGTTAACGCAGAGACTACAGTTATTCGTACCGAGTTACAAAGCCAGCAGGAAGTAGTAAACAATAGCTTGCCTGTTGTGCGTGATACCTCAGCAGTGGGTTATTTTACAACGGCGCTTCCTATTGAGAACGATAACCCCGTGATTACTAACGTCCAAGTGTCTGGCTTTACGCCCTCACTTCCCAGTAATTCACGTGGCCCAGTACATGTGCACTCTGCACCTGCTGGTCAAAATGGTCCTATTCTATTTGCTCTGCAAGAGACTAATGCTCTTGGTACAGCGAATGAAACATCCAATGGTGTATTCTGGACAAGTTTAAATAACCCAACAGCCCTTGATGCCCTAGAGCGTTCTGATATTCGCAATGCTACAGGTTTTGGGAACGGTAACTACTACTTTAATGTACATTCAGCCGCTAACCTTGGCGGTGAAGTACGTGGCCAGATCGTCCCCGATGGTGTGACTATTGAGCGTGTAGAGATTCAAACCGCTCAGGAAATACCTGTTGTTACAACGCCTTCTGTATCTGATGCGGCCAATGGCGAGCTTGGTGGTATAGGTTATATTGTTACTCGCGATGCGATTTCTACGCCTCCTACTCCTACCGCATTGATTGGTGCTCAAGTACAGGTAATTGGTTTTGATCCAGCATTGCCAGAAGCCCCAAGCCCAGTACATATTCACCGTGGCTTTGCCGGTGCAACGGGTGGTATAGATGTCATTTTGACTGATATTGATCCTGAGGGTGACAACGTTCCAGCTAGTACTTTCTTTAACACCCAAGGTCAAGATTTAGCTGGTTTCAACGCAGACTCATTTGGTGCGGGTGAAAACTATATCAATGTTCACTCACAAGCTAACGCCAGTGGTGAAATTCGTGCTCAAATTACTCCAACGGGTATTCGAGCTACGGTATCTGAGCTACAAGGTGCGCAAGAGCCCCAAGGTGTTAATGCAACGGCTAATCCAGATGCAGCGGGTGTTGCTTTTGTTACTATTGATGAACGTACGGCACCAACAGTTCGTATTAATGCGCGTGTTAGTGGATTTACACCTTCGCTACCGGGTAATGCACAAGGACCTTTCCATCTACACCGCGGTTTTGCTGGCGTTAACGGTAATATTGCAGTGGGTGAATTACAAGGCCTGGAAGCGACTCCTCCTGCAGACCCAGAAGCATCTGGTGCATTTACTGAATTCAATACCCCTACGCCTATTTTGGTGTCTGATTTTGCAAACCAAGATCAGCTAGTTGATGATTTGTCTAATCTTTTAGCGGGCGGTTTGTACTTTAATGCCCATTCTAGTGCGAATGCTAATGGTGAGCTGCGTGGTCAGGTAACTCCTGAAGGAATTCAGGCGACGCGTTCAGAATTGGAAGCCCAGCAAGAGCCCCAAGGTGCGACGAGCGAGCTCGGCTTTATTGACGGAGCACAAGGTGTTGCATTTACTACTATCGATGAGAGAAGTGAGCTCGACCCAAGTGTTCGCATTAATGCGCGCGTGAGTGGGTTTACACCTGCACTACCGGGCAATGCACAGGGACCTTTCCATCTACACCGTGGTTTTGCCGGAATTAATGGCAATATTGCAGTGGGTGAATTACAAGGTCTGGAAGCGACTCCTCCAGTTGACCCTGCAGCCCCAGGTGCATTTACTGAGTTCAATACACCTAATCCGGTATTGGTTAGCGAGTTTAATGCTTCTGCGGCAACCGATGCAGCGGACTTGTTAGCAGGTGGCTTGTACTTTAATGTGCACTCTGAGCAAAATTCTGATGGTGAACTGCGTGGTCAGTTAGTCCCTCGTGATATTCAGGCAACTCGCTCTGAGTTAGAAGCCTCGCAAGAGCCTCAAGGTTCTGACACGACCACTAATCCAGACGCAGCTTCTGTAGCTTTCGTGACTATCGATGAAAGAAACATTCAAGAAGCTAGTGTACGTATTAATGCACGTGTGAGTGGTTTTACGCCAGCGTTACCTGGTAATCCTCAAGGTCCTTTCCATCTACACCGCGGTTTTGCCGGTATCAATGGCAATATTGCAGTCGGTCTTGAGCAGAACTTAACTTCAAGTCTAGAAAATACTGGTCTACCTACTGAGTTTACCCAGTTTACTTCGCTAGATCCTATTTTGGTTAGTGACTTTGCAAGTTCTGTAGAAACAGATACGTTGAATCTATTTCAAGGTGGTTTCTACTTCAATGTTCACTCAGAAGCTAATCCAAATGGTGAGTTACGTGGTCAGTTAATTACTGATAACAATGTAGCGCTACGTGGTGACTTGGATAGTCTTCAAACACTACCGCCACAAACTAACCTTGCAACAGGTGTTGGTTTCTTAACAGTGACTAATGTTCAGAATGGTTTGTTTTTATCAAATGTCATTTTAAATGAGTTAGATGGTATCGACTTTGACACGGTAAGCGTTAACGTGGGTGGTAATAATAATAACCTACTGCAAGAATTAGAAGAAAACGATGATGCTAATGTAGATAATACTTTCAGCAGCGAGATTCGTGCAGTAGCTAACCTGAATGGTTTGTTAAACAACAATGCTTATTCATTCAATGCCAGTGAATAATTCGCACTAATAATAAAGACTTAACTAAAAGCCCCAACATTTGTTGGGGCTTTTTTTATGGGGTTTATTAACAAGCTTGAGGGCAAAATTTAATGGTTTGTACTCCTGATTACATTAATTTATTCAGACAATAAAAAAGCCAGCTCACAAACGAACTGGCTTTTAGTGTCTAGCGATATCAAAGTCGCTAGTTTGTATTCGGGCTAAATTATGCTTGTTTGTTGTAGTTTTCTACAGAGTCTAGAATCTCTTTTTTAGCGGCATCGACATCTTCCCAGCCTTCTATTTTGACCCATTTGCCTTCTTCTAAATCTTTGTAGTGCTCAAAGAAGTGAGCAATACGCTTGAGTAGAATCTCAGGTACATCGGCAAGGCAGGTAATATGTTTGTTCATCTGGCTGATTTTTTCGACAGGTACAGCGAGTATTTTTGCATCTTCGCCAGACTCGTCAGACATACGTAATACGCCAATAGGGCGGCATTTCACAACAGAGCCTTCTACTAATCCAAAGCGTGTCATGACCATGACATCTACAGGGTCACCATCGCCACATAAAGTATTATTGACGTAGCCGTAGTTGCAAGGGTAATGCATAGAGGTACCCAAGAAACGATCTACAAATAGGGCGCCTGTATCTTTGTCAACTTCATACTTTACAGGGCTACCATTCAGTGAAATTTCGATGATAACATTAATCTCATCGGGCAGGTTTTTACCTGCAGGAACGTCGTTCAAGCTCATAATTAACTCTTTGCTTTATTGGAGGGTTTAGGTCGGTGACCTATAGTAGGCGCGGATTTTACCATAACTTAATAATAAGTTAAGGGTGGAATATTAGGCAATTTTACTGAGGTTCTTCCAGTATATTGTTAAGGCCTTTGGTACTTGTGGGTTTTGCGCTTTTAAAAACTGCTGGCAAACCGTTTGTAGTAGTGGAGTTACTGGATGTTCGGGGTTGTTATTGGCAAATACATTGACTGATTTTTGATAGGTGCTCAATTGGTAAATAATTTCCCCCTGCATTAGGCGGGTATCATCTATCTCTGAATATAGCTGTTTATTCTCTGTATCGCTTTTAATTTGATCGATCCAGTTGAGATGGTCGCCACTAAGTCCTGCACTATTGACGATTCTTAATATGTTAATAGCCATGCTTTGAATAGACGTTATAGCAGGTTCTTTGAGATAAGCGTCAATCTCATCATTTACATTTATAACAATGTTGATTAAGTGATTAATGTAATCCTGTTGTTGTTGGACATGTGTGGCTAAGGGCGCTAGCAAAGAATAGCCAGGATCTTGTTGATAGGTCTCCGGTGTATGTTTTGATAGCTGAAAAATTTGCGAGACAATATTGGTAAAATACGAGTGCATGTTAATTTGAATAATAGGAATAACGCTTTGTATGCCTTTACCAAAAGGCTTTAGTTTTTTGTTGTAGATAACAATAATATTATCTAACAGATTAATAAGCTGGCCCATGTCAGATAAATTATCTCCTGACTTACCCCGAGGATAGCCCGAACCATCGGTGCTTTCGTGATGCTCTAAAACAGCTATAGAGACAACTTTAGGTATCTTGGGGATACGTTTTAAAATCTCATAGCCAATAATAGGGTGTGATTGTACTTTTCTCCACTCTTGTGCCGTCAGTGTTTCCGGCTTTGACAATATATAGCGGTCTATATGTAAAAGGCCAATATCATGTACGAGCCCGGCTAAAAAACTGTTTTCTATATACTCTTTATTTTTGCCGACGAGCATACTCGATACTGATGCAAAATAGGCAGAGAGTAAGGATTGTTTAAATACGCCATTGATTTCTAGCTCAAGAACTGTGAGTTTTTGTAATAAAATGGGGTATTTGTCGAGCTTTAGGCAGCAGTGCTGTAATGTTTTTGTTATCTGAGGGTAAGCCTCACAAAGGTTTTGGTTTAAGCCACTTAGGCAAGGGTCTTTTTGAATTGAATGAGTAATACGGTTATAAACCGTTTTAGCCGTGAGTTGGTTTTCGATGACAATAGAGTCTTCTACAGGTTTTAGCAGCTTGAATTTAAGGAGGTTCTGGCAGGTTTTGGTGCTAAATTTAGTACCAGATTTAGCGATTAATACACCGTTGTTACTGAGTATATCTTCACTAGCAATGATATCTGTCTTTTGTTGAAGGCTGGCAAGATGCCCTGCATAAGCGCTCATTATTGTCCCTAAGAGTGATCGGTTATCTTTTAATGATAGTCGATAAATAGAAAATGGTGTAAATTTGTCTGGTATCGTGTGTATTGCTAGGTGTTATATGTTTAACCATGTATTTCTTATGGCCTTTTTGTTTTTACCCTTTTTAATTATTTCTTGTGCGTCACCGCCAAAAAAAGAAGAGTTTGTAAAAGCCGAAGAAGGTGATTTGTCATTAATTATTAATGTGGCTAATCTCAGATGTTGTGAAGGTACATTGCTACTCGCTGTTTATAATAATAAAAGTTATTGGCTGGAGCGAGAAGGCATGGTGAGAGGAAGGGTAAGTTTTATTCTTAAGGATCAGGAAAAAATAGAAGTTCATGGTTTGCCTGCAGGTAAATATGCGGTGGCTATTCATCAGGATATTAATTTTAATAAAAAACTAGATAGATATTTGGGCCTTATTCCTAAAGAACCTTATGGTTTTTCTAATAATGTCGGTAAGTATGGGCCTGTGTCTTTCGAAAAAGCGAGTTTTTCTCTAGTTCAAGATAAAGAGATAACGATTAAAATGATTGATCATTAATGTAAGTTTATATTTTTTATGAAATTTTTTTTTACACATCTATCAATATTATTCCTGTCTGTATTTATAGCAAGTTATAGCTATGCTGAGCGCCTTAATGGTTTTGATGTTAGCAATTTAACAGTTGATAAAAAAGGGATTACTCACGGTGGCCCCCCTCGGGATGGTATTCCTGCTATAGATAATCCAAAATTTATAGCAATAAAAGAGGCCGGCTTTCTAAGCCCTGATGATGTTGTGTTAGGGCTTGAGATCGATAACCAAGCTTTTGCTTTTCCTCGGCATATAATGAATTGGCATGAGATCATTAATGTTAATATTGATGAGTCGTACTTTGTCGTCAGCTATTGCCCACTTTGTGGTACAGGCATTGCATTTTTATCGAAAATCGATAAAGAAATTTATACCTTTGGTGTATCAGGCCTACTTTTTAATAGTGACCTTTTACTTTATGACAGAGCGACAGAATCTTTATGGTCTCAGATTGATGCAAAATCAATTAGCGGTAAATTGGCAGGAAAAACACTCACTCGTCTCCCTTTATCAACAACTACTTGGTCGAGTTGGGCGAAATCTCATCCAAAAACATTAGTACTGGATAATGAACAGGGGTTTAAAAGGAATTATCGGCATGATCCCTATAGTGGGTATGACACTTCTAGTCATTTATTTTTTGATGTACTACGCGAAGCACCAAAAGAATTTCATACAAAAGAGCGTGTGCTAGGTATAAAAATTGGTGAAAAAGCCAAAGCTTACCCCTTTAAGGAGCTGCGCGAACACGCTAAAGAGCAGTTTATTGATAACATTGATGGGAAAAATATTGTTATAGAGTGGAATGAAGAAAGTGACACAGCTAGCATTCGCGATACTGAAACAAAAAAACTGTTAGTGTCAACGGTGGCTTATTGGTTTGCCTGGTATAACTTTAATCCCGAGACACAAATATTTAGAGCGAAAAAATAATGCGCTAACTGTTTTACAGGGTGAGTGATTTAAATAAATGTGACGTGAATTAATTCACTAGGTCGTACAGTTTTTTATTATCTTCTTTGTTAAGGCGTGGATGTTATCCACGCCTTTTCTCTCTACTAAATTACAAATTTCTTTTTAATCTTTTTTTCAGCAAAGACTTTTTTCAGTTTGACGTATTGAGGCAGGCCGTCCTTTGTGTAAGGTGGGTAGTCTTCCCCTTGAATGAGGGGCTTAAAGTAGTCTTTGCCTTGTTCGCTGATACCAAAACCGTCTTTGCTAATATAATTTCGCGGCATCATTTTTTCTACATTGGCGACTTCTGATAAGGGTGCTTCTGCGATCTTCCACGAATAGCGCTTACCTTTGCCGCGAATAATAGCGGGCATTACTGCATTTTTACCTGCAATTGCCATTTCGACCGCAGCTTTACCGACGGCATAGGCTTGTTCGACATCGGTTTTCGATGCGATATGGCGCGCAGCTCTCTGTAAATAATCGGCAACTGCCCAATGATATTTATAGCCAAGCTCATCTTTTACCATGGTGGCTAAGGTAGGTGCGACGCCGCCAAGTTGTTTGTGGCCAAAGGCATCGGTATTACCCGAGTCGGCCAAAAAAGTGCCATCTTTATATTGTGCACCTTCCGAGGCAACAATAACGCAATAGCCATGTTTTTTAACCGTTTGTTTTACGCGTTTAATAAACTTGTCTTTATTAAAGGCAATTTCAGGAAATAAAATAATATGCGGTGCATCGCCTTCTGATTCTGCTGCAAGGCCACTGGCACCTGCAATCCAGCCTGCATGGCGACCCATTACTTCGAGGATAAACACTTTTGTCGAGGTCTCGCACATTGATTCAATATCGAGAGCAGCCTCTTTGGTCGATATGGCAACATACTTGGCAACGGAGCCAAAGCCTGGAGAGTTGTCGGTAAAGGGTAAATCGTTATCAACGGTTTTAGGCACATGAATTGCCTGAATAGGGTAGCCCATTGTTTGTGATAGTTGCGATATCTTAAGGCAAGTATCGGCAGAGTCGCCACCACCATTATAAAAAAAGTAGCCAATATTGTGTGCTTTAAAGACGTCAATTAAGCGCTCGTACTCGGCTTTATTTTCTTCTAAGCCTTTAAGCTTATAACGGCATGAGCCAAAAGCTCCCGAGGGCGTGTGCCTAAGGCCTGCAATAGTTTTGCTGCTTTCTTTGCTTGTGTCTATCAGCTCTTCACGTAGTGCACCTATAATGCCATTGTGTCCGGCATAAACTTTACCAATATGTTTTTTATGGGCGCGGGCGGTTTCGATAACACCGCACGCCGAGGCGTTAATGACAGCAGTTACGCCACCTGATTGCGCATAAAAAGCATTTTTTTTGGCCATAGTTTTGTCCTGAAGGTATTTTTGTCTGTGAGTCAGCAATAGCGCTGCCACAGTCGCTTAATCTATTAATTGATAAGCTCTTATATAAAGGTTGCGCATCATACGGTAAAAAAGGGCTGTTTTCATGCGCTATTGTATTTTTTTGAGTTAGGACCTGTGAACACTAGTGGAGTATCCACTGTTGTACCTAAAAAGCTATTAATCAAGGCATGAAGAGCGTAATTTGGTTGCTCCAAATCAGCGATACATAACGCACAGTGATAGCTTTTTAGGTGCAACCCTTGGGGCCGGTGCGCTTTTTTCCTCTAACTGTGTTGTCAGTCGTTTATTTAGTATAACTAAACGTCACTCCTTCCGCCTTGTTAGAGGAAAAAAGCACCTCCGGCAGTAGGTGCTCCACTAGTGTTAACAGGCCCTGATTTTTGCACGAATAGTGATGAGCTATGTTGATGGGCTATGCTTCGTGGTATCTTGTCATCTTTTTGTTTATTTGTTTGAAATTTTATTAATGTATTCATTTGATAATCAGGTCAATACTCAAATCAGTTAGGTCATGATGCAACATATTCACATACTCGGTATTTGCGGCACTTTTATGGGTAGCCTTGCTCAACTAGCCGTTGCCAAAGGTTTTAAGGTAACAGGCTGCGATGCCAATGTTTACCCGCCGATGAGCACACAACTCGAAGCAGCAGGCATAGAATTAATAGAGGGGTTTGATTCTGAGCAATTGTCCTTAAAGCCCGATATCTTTGTGATTGGTAATGCAATGAGTCGTGGTAACGCCTTAGTTGAGGCTATTTTAGATGAGGGGTTGCCTTATACCTCTGGCCCTCAATGGCTACATGACAATGTACTGCCCGGTAAATGGGTGCTGGCGGTCTCAGGTACTCATGGTAAAACCACTACGAGCAGTATGTTGGCGTGGATTTTAGAGTACGCAAATATGGCACCGGGCTATTTGATCGGTGGGGTGCCGACTAATTTTTCGGTATCGGCTCGTTTAGGTGATACGCCTTATTTTGTTATCGAAGCCGATGAATATGACAGTGCCTTTTTTGATAAGCGCTCGAAGTTTGTACATTATCAAGCTCGAACGCTTATTATTAATAACCTCGAGTTTGATCACGCCGATATTTTTGATGAGCTTAAAGACATCCAGAAACAGTTTCACCATCTTGTGCGTACAGTGCCTAATAATGGTTTGATCGTATACCCAAGCAATAACAACGCAGTTGATGAAGTCCTCGCTAAGGGGTGTTGGAGTTCAAAACAATCCTTTGATATTGCCTCGTCCTATAGCGGTGACTCGCCCGATTGGTCCGTTGAGTTACTAGAGAGCGATGGCTCGTCCTTTAAGGTATTTTTATCGAGCGAATTCGTAGCTACTGTGAACTGGTCTCAATTAGGCCAGCATAATATAGCGAATGCAGTGGTTGCTATGGCTGCGGCACGTCATGTAGGTATTAGTCCCGAAATCGCAGCACAGGCACTGAGTGAATTTAGTGGTGTAAAACGGAGAATGGAATGCTTGTATAGCGAAAAGGGTGTCTCGATTTATGACGATTTTGCTCATCACCCAACGGCTATTGCAACCACACTTGAGGGCTTGCGAGCGAAGGTTGGCCAAGAAAAAATCATTGCTTTGATTGAGCCTCGTTCAAATACTATGCGTATGGGCGTGCATCAGGCCGCATTGGCCTGCGCTTTTACCAGTGCCGATCACGTATTATGGTATAGCCCCGACTCCATAAAATGGGATATTGATTCTGTTATCGATAAAACCACTGTTGACGCTACAAGGTATAATTCTATAGAGAAGATACTCGATGCAGCGTTTAATTTGTGTGAGGATCATAAAAACCATTCGATCCCCGTTCATATTGTTATTATGAGCAATGGTGGCTTTGAGGGTATTCATCAACAATTAATCCAGCGTTTTAAATAATGGCCAACCCATTAACATGACTGTAATACTTACCCATGAATAATTTATCCGATAACAATCCCGTTTTTTCGAGAACTATTACCTTAGCCATTACCGGTGCCTCTGGTGCGCAATATGGATTGCGTTTATTAGAGTGTCTGCTTGCGGCTGACTGCCAAGTGTATTTAATGATTTCTCGTGCGGCGGAGGTCGTTATCCGCACTGAGACAGATTTACATCTACCAGAGGCGCCAGCGGGCGCTTTTGATTCAAGTGATAATGAGCAGCTATCGGTGCTGGTAAAACGCTTTGGTGCTAAGCCAAATCAATTGCGCTTGTTTAGTAGAGAAGATTGGTTTGCCCCTGTCGCCTCGGGGTCGAGTAGTCCTGCCTCCATGGTTATTTGCCCTGCTAGTGGCGGTACGCTTTCCTCAATTGCTTATGGTGCGAGTAATAACTTGATAGAGCGTGCAGCAGATGTTGCGCTTAAAGAACGACGGCAGTTAATTGTGGTCTCAAGAGAGGCACCTTATTCTCAGATTCATCTTGAGAACATGTTAAAAATTACACAAATGGGTGCTGTCGTCATACCGGCAAGCCCGGGGTTTTACCAAAAACCAAAAACGATCAATGACTTAGTTGATTTTATTGTTGCACGAATTTTAGATCAGTTAGGTATTGAGCAAGAGGTTTTGCCACGCTGGGGAGAGTAGTTTCCCTCATTGCGGGGCCAATTTTGGCCTCTGATTAAATCCTGACCCACTTAAGGAAACTTCATGTTAGAGCTTTTTCGTCGCGCGTATTTTTATTGTATTTTGCGGCAATCCCTACTCTCATTACTTGCTGTTACTGCTATAGCAATCGTATTGGCGGGTTATTTACCTAATCTTAAAATTGATGCGTCTTCTGACTCGTTAACATTGGAGTACGATAAAGATCTCGACTATTTTCGCGAGATAAGCAAGCGTTATCAATCGGGTGATTTTCTCGTGCTCACCTATAAACCTAATGGTGATCTTTTTGCAACGGATACTTTAGCGCATTTAAAAACCTTTAGAGACGAGTTAAAAGCAGTAGAGGGTGTCGTTGGTGCTAACTCTATTTTAGATGTGCCTTTGCTATATAGTCCCCGCGTTGGTCTAACTGATATTGCAACGGGCGTAAAAACACTAGAAGAACCAGGTGTTGATTATCAGCTCGCAAAAAAAGAGTTTTTAGACAGCCCTATTTACAAAGATATGTTACTTGGGCCCGATGGTAAAACCACGGCAGTACTATTGAATTTAGAAACCGATAATAAATTTATAGAACTGGTACGCGAGCGCGATTTATTGCGCCTAAAACGCGATAGTAGTGGCTTGACGACAGACGAACAAAAACAACTAGATGCCGTTAGTAAAACCTTTGTTGATTACCGTACCAAAACTGCCCAAACCAGCGCAGAGCGAGTGGGTGTTGTACGTGATATTGCCGACAAGTATCGCTCTGAGGCGCAAATATTTCTCGGCGGGGTGACAATGATCACCGCCGATATGGTCGATTTTATTCGCAGCGATATCGTTGTCTTTGGCTCGGCAATTATTGTATTTATTGTCCTAAGCCTGACTTTTATTTTTCGCCAGTGGCAGTTTGTGGTATTGCCATTAGCAACTTGTGTCTTAACGCTTATTATTATGCTTGGCTTTTTAGCGGCAATCGATTGGCGCTTAACGGTAATATCCTCTAATTTTGTAGCGCTATTACTGATTGTTGGGCTGGCAACCACCATCCATTTAATTGTGCGCTATCGCGAATTGGCTAATCAAACACCTGTACTCGAACGCGAGCAAGCCTTGCGTAGAACCATAGACTCGATGTTTCAACCCTGCGCCTATACCGTATTAACAACTATTGTCGCATTCGTCTCGCTGGTGATCAGCGGTATTAGGCCAGTGATTGATTTTGGTTGGATGATGATAATAGGGCTGTGTATTGCCTTTGTGCTTGCTTTTATTATTATCCCCGCAGGCTTAATGCTATTGCCTAAAACAAAAGTCGCCCACAAAGAAGATAAGTCTGGCGTATTTACCCTGCGCTTTTCTCGCTTTACCGAGAACTACGGTAAAAGCATTATTGTCATGGGCATTGCGGCTGCGGCTATTAGTGCAATAGGGCTGAGCCGCCTTGAAGTCGAAAACAGATTTATCGACTACTTCCACTCATCTACTGAAATTCACCAAGGCATGTTGGTTATTGATCAACAACTGGGTGGCACTGTTACCCTCGATATTATTTTAGATAAAAAAAGTGAAGATACGTTAGAGGTTACGGTTAATGAAGCGGGAGAAAGTTCTCAAGACGAATTTGGTGATAATGAATTTGGCGCTGTAGACCCTTTTGCTGAGAGTGATCCTGTAGAGGTGGCGGAACCTTCCTTGGACGATGAATTTGATGAAGATCCCTTTGCTGTTGATGATGACAATATCTTTGATGATGTTGTTAATGCAGTTAAGGGTAAAGTAGAGTCTACAATTCAAGGATCTAACTACTGGTTTACTCGCGCCGGCTTAGACCGAATAGAAGCCGTCCATGATTATCTCGAAAGCTTACCCGAAGTAGGTAAAGTACAATCGCTGGCGACGGTTTATAAAGTAGGGCGCGACTTAAATGGTCAAACATTAAATGACTTTGAGCTGGCGCTTATTAGAAACGTATTGCCCAAAGACATCGAAGAGTTTTTAGTTAAACCCTACCTTGCTAAGGATCAAGAGCAGACGCGCATTACCCTAAGAGTCAAAGAAACCAACGAAGAGCTGCGCCGAAATGAATTATTAAAAACCATCAAAAGCCACCTCGTTAATAAATTAGAATTTGATAATGAGCAAGTTCACCTAACGGGTATCCTAGTACTTTACAATAATATGCTGCAAAGTTTGTTTCGTTCACAAATCGTAACCATTGCTGCGGTATTCTTTGGCATCTTATTTATGTTTATGGTGTTGTTTCGCTCTTTGAGTGTTGCTCTAATTGCTTTAATCCCTAATATGTTGGCCGCGCTTGTGGTATTGGGTGGTATGGGCTTAACGGGTATTCCACTCGACATGATGACCATCACCATTGCGGCGATTGCCGTGGGTATTGGTGTCGATGATGCGATTCATTATATCTATCGTTTTAGGCGCGAATTTGCCATCGAAAAAAATTATATTAAATCAATGCACAATGCCCACGCCTCGATTGGGCGGGCAATGTACTACACCTCGGCAACGATTATAGTGGGCTTTTCTGTGCTGGCGCTGTCACAATTTATCCCGTCTATTTATTTTGGTTTACTAACGGGTTTGGCGATGTTTGCAGCGATTATCTCGTCGTTAACATTACTGCCAAAATTAATGTTGGTGTTTAAACCATTAGGTGAGGAATCCAGTTTATAAGAAAGTACTTATATTTGATTAAACCTGTGATCTTAATACACAACTTTACTACCAACATCGGGTATGCTTCTTAAATAATGCGTAGCTTTACAGGACGTTAGGTTAGTGACTAATCATGGGCTTTTTAAAAATGACAAAGGGTTTAATAGCAAAGAGTTTATTGACCCTTCTTGTGTTGTTTTTATGCCTCACTATTCTTTTAACTCTGCCGCTTCGATGGGTTAACCCTGGCGTTACTGCATTCGTATTGGCTGATGAGAATATAAAATCCCTTAATCTACGAGACAAATGGGCATCTTATGATGAGGTGGCGCCACAAGTCTTTCTCGCAGTCATTGCCGCCGAAGACCAGAAGTTCCCCAATCACTTTGGTTTTGATTTTGAATCGTTAAAAAAAGCCTTATTGGAGGGCCGGACTAAGCCCCGAGGGGCAAGCACAATTACTCAGCAATTGGCGAAGAATTTATATTTATGGTCGGGAAGAAGTATCATAAGAAAAGGCATTGAGGCTTGGTTAACTCTTTGGCTAGAAATTTTTCTTCCTAAAGAAAGGATTTTAGAGCTGTATGTTAATGTTGTTGAGTTTGGCTCTGGAATTTATGGTATTGGTGAGGCGGGCGAGAAATTTTATAGTGTTTCACCTCAGCAAATAAGTTTGTTTCAAGCCTCTACATTGGCAGCAGTTTTGCCCAACCCAAAGCGCTATTTAGTGGCAACTCCTTCGAGCTATGTTTATCAAAGAGCGAAAAATATAAGATCGTCGATGAGAGCATTAGGTGGTGTGGGGTACCTAAATAAGTTGTGAAGAGATTATTTAATAGGTAGCTCAATGCAAGCGCAGCATCCTTTTAAGTGGGGTGCTGCCATACTGTTTTTGAGTGTTATACCGCCTCCATAGCTGCTGATAATATCGCAGACAACACTTAAGCCGATACCTTGTCCTGCTTGAGCTGTATCGCCGCGCTGGCCTCTAGCGAGTAGTGTTTCTTGCTCGTTTTCTTTGATGCCATTACCGTCATCGCTGATGAATATTTGTAGGTTATTATTATTGATGCCTGCACTCATAGTGACAGCAGAGTTCCCATATTTACAGGCGTTGTCTAATAGATTGCCAAGTACTTCTAATAGATCCGCCTCATCACCTGTAAAAAAAATAGTGTCATCAATCATATTGTTAAACGTTATTTTTTTATCGCGGTAAACCTTGGCTAATACAGTTGTGAGCCTTTCAATGCATGGTTTAATATAGAGTTTATGCGTGTGCTGCGCGATGCCCTGTTGCTTGGTTTTAGTGACTGCCCGCTTTAATTGATGGGTAATTATTTGGTCGATACGAGATACTTGTTCATCGATAATAGTATTGTGAGCTTTCTGATTGCCTAGATGGTTTTGAATCACGGCAAGTGGTGTTTTTAAGCTGTGAGCAAGGTCGGATAAAGTATTTTTATAGCGCTCGCGCTGATTTTTTTCGTGCAGTAATATCGTATTGAAATTTTCAGTAACAGGTAATATTTCTTTTGGGTAGTCGTTACTTAAAGCGTCTATTTTATTTTCGTGTAACTCTTTGAGTTGCCCCGAGAGCCGCCTTAATGGTTTAAGCCCCCAAAACATAATGAGTAATTGAAGTGTAATGAGTACTAGCGTCATTATGCTCAGCCATCGCCATAATCGCTCTTTATAGCTTGCAAGCTCAGTTGCTAAAATAGTGGCGTCCTGTGCAATGACAATGCGTAATGGCGTAATATTTTCGTCATCGCTAACCCATTCCAAGTCATAGCTGTAACGATTGAGTAATTGAGACTTTTCAATAGTCACTTCATCGAAGGTAATTGCTGCGCGTGAAAAACTATCGCTTTCTTGGTAGAGCGATTGTGTTAATAATTCAGCCGATCTCGACCGCCATAGCTCGACACCATCGGTATTATAAATAAAGCCATAAAGACCAGATTGCTGTTGGTTAAATCTTGGCTCTGCTAATGCTGGCGGTAAATTAAGTTGGTTATCTTCCCATTCGGTAACGCTGAGTACGCCGTATAATTGTGCCTGTAATGTCTCTTTTTCTGCATCTATTTGGCTATATTTAAAGGTATTGATCAAGGCACTACCCATCGCAAAAATAAAAATAGGCAACAAAATTATGGAGGCGAGAATAAAGCGGCCAAAAAGAGAATGGCTGCTAAAGTTAAGAATGCTATTTTTTTTTGACAGCATTAGGTTTATGTATCGGTGTTATTATTTTCAAGATTAAGGCGATAACCTTGCCCTCGAAGCGTAGCAATGGGTTTTAGTAAGCCCTTGGGGTCTAATTTTTTTCTTAAGCGGCCAATTAAAACCTCGATGACATTACTGTCGAGGTCAAAATCCTGGTCGTAAATGTGTTCGGTGAGCTCTGTTTTAGAGATAACACGTGGATGATTAAGGGCGATATACTCGAGAGTGTTATATTCATACTGAGTCAGTTTTACGGCCTCATTATCAACATAAATAGTTTTGCTTGCGGTATTAATAGTGAGGCATTCGAAATATAACTCGGGTGTTGCGTGGCCTTTAGAGCGGCGAGTCAGTGCATTTAAGCGTGCGCGCATTTCTTCATTATGAAAAGGTTTAACTAGGTAGTCGTCGGCGCCAGCTTCGAGACCTTCTACTTTGTCTTGCCAGCTATCTCGTGCAGTCAGGATGAGTACGGGAAAGTTTTTTGATTGGGCGCGCAACTGCTTAATGACATCAATACCGTTTATTTCGGGTAATCCGATATCAATCACTGCAATATCATAGGGATTTTCTAAGCCTAAATACAGGCCTTCTCGCCCATCAGCTGCTGCATCAACGCTATAGTCACTGCGAGAGAGATATTCGTATAAGCCCTCTCGTAGGCTGTGTTCATCTTCTATTAAAAGTAAGCGCATAGGAGTATTTATTCGACATTATTTTTTGGTGGTGCGAGGTTGGCCGACAACAATGAGTCGCATTTGCCCGTTAGGCATTAATACTTTGACACGATAGCGACCGGTTTTGTTCTGCTTGACCTGCAAGACCTTTCCGCCTGTCTGTGCTTTTGCGATAGCGGCTGCCTCCGATGCTGAGGATTGCGCAAAGGTGTTGCTTGAAAAGCATAAAGCGAATAAAAAATTGACTACAATAATCGCGTTAAATGGTTTATACATTCGGGTTTTCCTAGTGTTTTTTGCCATGACTCAATAGCCCTTCGCCTACATCATATAACTGGGCGTATATCGACTGCAATTTTGATCTCGTCACCGGGGTGGCGGCCTGTTTGTGTGTAGTAGGTTTTTCCTCGGTATTTATAGCCAACATTATAGCCTGTTATTTTTTCATGATAGCGAACTTGTTGCGTCGTTGTACAAACCTGCTCATTTTGAGAGTGGTATGTTCGCTTTCCGCGAGTGACATCGTTAGCAATAGAGCCCCCTAATATAGCACCAGCTACAGCGCCAACACGTTTGTTGCTTTTGTTATGCCCCAATTCATTGCCCAAGGCACCGCCTAGTAGACTACCAACTATAATTGCAGTGGTGTTATTGCCGCCTCTGATTCTGCGCCGTTCATAATGACATTCTTGTTGAGGCTCATAATACTTAACTTGTTGATAAATAGGCTCTACAGCGACGACTCTCGCATAATCATAATGTGTAGTAGAGTAGTGTTTTTTTGTATGATGATTGTATCTTTCTGCATGTGTAGTGGAGCTTATGAGTACTAATGCAGTGGCAAGTGGCAATACTTTTTTAACTAATAGGTGATTCATGGTTAATCTCCATCATTTGTTAAGGCTAGATAACATGTCGATTTTGGAGACAGCATAATCTTTATTAGCTGAATATAGGCTGAACAAAGACGGGGGTTACATGTCAATTTTAATTCTAGGAGTATATAGTTTAAAAAAAATAGATTTATACTATGCTTACTGTATCTCACTATTAGTAATTCTTGCTTATAACTATTTGACTGGGAAAGCTTTTTAAACTAGTTTATATTGATATAAGTGGGCTCACTATAGATAGTATTTTATAGATTACAAGGCTGTAAGCTAAGCGGTGACAGATAATAATATGAACTCTAACTTGAATATATTGGTTGTTCAAAGCCAAGACGCGCTGGTGCGTCGAATTCACACAGTGCTGTTAGAGGCTGGCTATAAACACATAACTTGCGTCGATTGTACGCGCAGTGCGTTAGCGGTACTGAGAACGCAGCCCATCGAGGCGTTAATCTGTGATATTGATCTGAAGGAACTAGACGGTTGGAGGTTGTCTCGTCTGGTCCGATCAGGTGTTTTACGCTGTAATTCAGAAATCCCAATTCTTCTTACTATGTCGACATGGTGTGAACGTATTGCCGAAGTAACGGCGCGTGAATACGGTATCGATGATTTAGTGGCTATCGAGCATATAGATACATTAGCTGCTAAGTTAGCGCCATGTTTAGAGATTGGCTATCGTTATACTAGGCCACGGGTGTTGGTCATTGAAGACGAGGAAGATACCTCTAATTTAATCGCTAATATTTTAAAGCATCGTTTTGAAATCGAAGTGGCCGAAGATGGTCGTGCTGGTTTGGATGCATGGTTAGAGCGCCAGCATGACCTAATACTATTAGATGTTATGCTGCCAGAGATGTCTGGGCCTGAGGTTCTCGATAAAATTATGGAGATTAAGTCCTCTCAGCCTATTGTCATCATGACGGCGCATGCCCCCGCCGAACAGGCCGAAGAATTACTCATAAAGGGTGCTGCTGATTTCATTAGAAAGCCTTTTAAGCCAGACTCGCTGCGTTCTATTTGTGAGGTTGCGCTAAGACGTGACGACTATATGGTTAGCAATCAACAGTTTGCCACACGTGTTCGGTCATTATCCGAGAGAGAGTCTGCCTATCGCAAGATGTCAGAGACGCATAAGCATTTATTGAATAGCTTGCAAACTGTTGTCATGGAGTTAGACCGTGATTGTAATATCACTTTTCTGAATGAAGCTTGGGATCGTATATTTGGTTTTAGAGTAGCAGATTCTATTAACAAACCTTTAAAGGAGTTTCTTAATAGTGCCGAGCGTATAAAGTATCGCGGTATAGAGGCGCGTTTAAAAGCTGTATTATTAGGTCATACGGCGACCTGTGAAATAGAAGTAGTCATAGATGATGCCTCAGAGCAGCAACATTGGACAAAGCTATTGGTTAGTCGCTCTGTTGCGACAGAGCAAGCTGATGTTAGGTTATCTATTTGCTTGGATGATATTACTCATCACAAGAAAAATCAGCAGCAATTAGAATACTTGGCTATGCATGATTCTTTGACGGGGCTTTATAATCGTCACTATTTAGAAAAATATCTAAAAGCCCTATCAACAGATGCGCAAATGCATCCTCAAATGCACGGTCTTATTTATTTAGATCTCGATTATTTTAAAGTAGTTAACGATACGTTTGGTCATCATATTGGTGATGATGTGCTGCGTCAGGTCGCTCGACTCATTAACCAGCATATTCGCGAGTCTGATATTGTATGCCGCTTCGGTGGCGATGAATTTGTCATTATTTTGAATTACCTTGAGGCAGATAAAACAGTCCAAATTGCCGAGGATATAAAGAATGCAATTAGCGAGCATGAGTTTACTGTTGAAAACCACTTAAGGAGCTTGGCTTGTAGCATTGGTATTAGCTTTATTGATGGCAACTCCAGTAATGTGAATTTATATTTGATGCAGGCCGATACCGCACTTTTTGAAGCCAAACGTCGTGGCCGTAATGCGGTACATGTATTTAATCCCGATGACAGCGCTAGTGATGTGTTGCGTAATAATCTTGATTGGTCTCGACATATACGTAATGCCATTGCCGAAGACAGGGTAGTACTTTATTTTCAGCCTATTGTGCAGATATCAACGCGTAAAACTGTTTATTACGAAGCCTTAGTCAGGATGATAGATGAAGATGGCAATATTGTTATGCCGGGTAAATTTATTCAAGCGCTAGAAAGTACGGGTGAGATGGCTGTACTTGATCGCTGGGTGATAAAACGCGCGATTTCAATGCTGAGTCGATATAAGCAATTGGAAAAAATAGCCATTAATTTATCGGCTCAAGCTTTTAGGTACGATGGTCTGGTTTCTATTATCACTAATGCATTAGTAGAGAATAACGTAGCGGGCGATGCCATTACCTTCGAGCTAACAGAGAGTGCCAGTTTATTAGATATATCAGAAACCAATAGAATTATTACTGAATTACATAAGCTAGGCTGTAGTTTTGCTATTGACGATTTCGGTTCAGGCTTTAGCAGCTTTGCATATTTAAAGGAGTTGCCTGCAGATTATATCAAGTTAGACGGCTCCTTTATTCGTAACCTACACCACGATAATGTTGACCGTGCTCTAGTACATTCAATTATTGAAGTCGTTAAAACCCTTGGTCGTCAAACCGTTGCAGAGTTTGTAGAGAACGAAGAGATACTCAATTTCTTAGCGCAGAATAATGTGGACTATGCTCAAGGTTATCACCTCGGCAAGCCTGCTCCAATTGAGGAAATTGTCGCTAAGGATCCCTAGTTTTTATTCAATGGAGCGCGGCTCTACGCCATTGTATTCAATATCATCACAGCGTAGAGGCAAAAAAGAGTCACTAGGTTTGTGTAACGTTTCTAGGTAGCAGGCAGTTACACCGCTGGCGACCAATGTAGAAAAAAGTTGATAGGCTTCATGTGCAGAGAATTTGTGATCGGATAAAAAAGCCGTCACATAACCATTAATATTCATTCCGTCATTAAATCGTTGTTTTATTTCTTCTTCTATCTCATAAGCGAGAGTGAGGTGAGAACCCTTATCAAACCCTAGCTCTTGTGTGACTCTTTCCATGGCCTCTATGCGCTCGTCTCCATTGGCAATAGGGCGAGCATAACCCATAATTTTAAGCTTGCCTCTATTGCTTTTAATATTGTTATCAATAATGTCTTTAACAGAGAGGCCATTGTTAAATTGCTTAAGTGCAGACTGTATAAAAGTTGCCCCCTCTATAACTGGGTAGGAACCGTACATCTTAGAATCTGCCGCAAGAATACCAGCAGTAGTTGCAGCAGCAGCAGTAGTTTTTGACTCTCCTGCTAAAGCGCCAATTTGATTGCACCAAATACGCGGGTCTGGCCAGCTTAGGCAGCCATAAATCGCTTCTATCCAATCGGCCAAGTTACGCTCCACAAGTTTGCCTGTTGCATTTAAAATCATAATTTGAAAATAGGATTTTTTACCGACCAATTCATCCAGCATTGAGTAGCCATGGCTGTATACTCCTTCGCCTACTCGCCATCCACCAGTTTTGCTGCGGATAATATTGCGATTCTTGTCTAAAGCTTGAATCTCTTCGAGGTTACTTTTCGATAACATAGTCTTCGTCACTAATATAGGGCATTGCTGTAATGGGTTTGTTGTTGAGCTCTAGGCCGTGGGCTACGAGTCCGGGTGCGCTGAGTAATTGAAAGAGAACCCCGCCTGCTTTAGGTTGGAAGCCCAAGTCACAAAAAACTGCAGCAGCTACTCCAGTTGTTAGCCAGCCCATACTGTTGCTGTGCAGTGCTGTGGCAAATTGCTGGCCCCATTCTAGGCTGGGTTTGTTTCCACTCAGTAGCAATAAGCGTTCAATAATATGCTGGCTCATGACATCGATGCCACCAAAACGTTTGCCAAAGCCCGGTGCGATAGAATTGCCATTGTCGTAGTCGTCTAATAATGTTTTTGCCACTAGAGCTGGGTCATTCTTTTGCTGCTTGCGCAAAAAACGCATGGCAGGTTCTATCTCTCCGCCACCTAAATAATCCCCTCCTAGTATCGACATTGCTATAGGCAGAATATGTACAGGCATCGTTTTTCCAATACCGGCATTCATGGCTGCTCTTGTGGCCGGATGTCTTGGCCCTGGGTTAATCAGTGCAATCATTAGTGTTTCTAATAATTTACTTTCGCAGGGTTTAGGTAGCTCTCCTTTAAATAATAAATAAAACATATCGCTAAAACTGCATTTCTCC
This sequence comes from uncultured Pseudomonadales bacterium, assembly GCA_947488935.1. Lineage (GTDB taxonomy): Bacteria > Pseudomonadota > Gammaproteobacteria > Pseudomonadales > Cellvibrionaceae > CANLBN01. Next base: position 36,222 of record CANLBN010000001.1, on the reverse strand, counting down.
ATGAGCTCGTATAAATCATAGCCATGGCACAATGCGGATTCGGTGATATAGGGGTTGTCATCGCAAGGGTTTTCTTTCCAAATGCGTGTTGCTACCTTTTTACTAAAAGCCTCGTTGCGGCTTTGTGCTTTTTCACGTGTGTGTTTAGACATAATTATTATTTATTTTTTTAAAGTTTTTGGCGATAAGTATCTTTTTATTTTTCTTGTAGTGTCCCCAGTGCTTTTAAGCGAGTTTTCATAGGAGGAACTTCTTCTCGATCAATACGTACATCTAATATAGCTGGGCTTTTCTGTGCGCATAATTGCTTAAAATCGATGTTATCAAAATCTTTAGGTGATCGAATAACAAAGCCTGGAATACCTAATGATTCAGCTTGCTTGGCAAAATCTACCGTTTGTAGCTCAAAGGAGGTTCTCTCTGCCTTTGCTAGCCGTTGCCCATGCATAACCATACCGTAGGCACTATCGTTTAGAATAACAAAAATAACCGATAGTTTTTTTCGTATTGCCGTTGTAATTTCTTGCCCACACATTAAATAAGCACCGTCACCAGCAATGCAAACGGTCGTATAATCAGGCCTACTTATACTGACGCCAATAGATGCGCCAATAGCCCATCCCATGGGTGCAAATTTTAATGTAAGACGTAACCAGTTGTTAGTTTTCGAGCGACGCTCGCTTTTATAAGGAGGCGGGTGCTCAAAGCCTGATCCGCGCCTGTTTTTCGGCTGTAAATAGTGGGGGGCCCACAACATACTGTTACCAGCATCCGCTAAAAAGCGTGTGCTGCTTGGAAAGCATTCCGATAGCTCTTTCATTAAGCGTTGAGGTTTTATGGGCGTATCATCGGAATAATATTTTTCTAGCTTTTCAAATTGTATATAAGGGTTAAAGTGCCCCTCAATTACCGCATTTTTTTTGGTGCTCGAGGTAGAGCTACCCGCTAAATGGTCAATAACATGCTGACACACAGTGGCAATGTGTCCGTGAACATGAAGCATTGCCATCGGCGAATCTAAAAAATTATTAGTAATCTCATCCACATGAATCAGTGATTCATTGAGTAAGTCTTTTGACCAAGCATTACTCGATAGCTCATCAAAGCTTGTGCCAAAGGCAACGGTTATACCTGTATTGGCCTGTATGCAATTGGTTGCACTTTCGTGACCACCAAAGCCAAAGACACCTCGGTAAGCGCCATGTAAAGGGTTAATTAATCCTTTGGCATCGGGTGTCGTAACAAATAGGGCATTTGTTTTCTTTGCAAGTCGCATAATACTTTCGATGGCTTCGCCAGCCCCGCTACCGATAAAAAATACGGGTTTTGGTCTTTTTTGAAGTTGCCTTACTAATTCATCTGCCTGCCCATGATCAAAGCTCTTAGATCGATGGTGAAGTTTATGTGCTAAATCAAACATGGGTTGTTGAACAGAGAGTGATTGCCGCAAAATATCAACAGGAAAAGATAAATGCACAGGCCCTTTTGCCTCGATAGCGGTGAGTAAAGCGCTAGCAAGTTTGTTGGGTAATTGATCGGGGTGAGATATAAGAGAATTGTAATGAGTGCAGTGCTCAAACATGCCCATAATGTTGACACCGGCATCGGATGATTCCTGAAGAGCGTTTTTACCAAAGGACGGGATAGCAGGCTGACCTGTTAGTATCAGCATGGGAATATTGTTGTTGTAGGCGCAGGAGACACCCGTCAGTAGATTAGTGGCCCCAGGGCCTGATGTCGCTATACATACACCAAGTTGCCCGGTTTCTCGGTAATATCCATCGGCCATATAGGCAGCGGCCGTTTCGTGGCAGCTATTAATGTGTGTAATGCCTTCGCGGCGAGTGCTTTTTGCCAAGGCATTTAAAATGGGCTCGATAGCGCCACCAGGTATGCCAAAGGTGTATTTAATACCAATTGACTCTAAATAACGGGTAATAAGCTCGGCGACATCGTATTGGTTGGATGGTGCGTGTAAGGTTTTACTGGAGGAGCAATCGCTAGTTATTTCTGGCACACATACCTTCCTTTATATAACACCCCATGTAGCTACATGGTATCCCTAAATATGGAGGAGCTTCTACTTAGACCTAAAAGGTGAAAAAAAATTCACCTTGGACGATAATAACACTATTACTTAGGATTTGGGTGTGTCGATAAAAATGGCAAATTAGAACTGGTAGCGAACCTCTGCCCAAAAACTGCGACCTTCTAACGGTAAATCGCCGGGAATAGGAGTCAGAGAGCCGTTAGACGTTGAAGGCTCTCTGGCATTTTCGTCAAATATATTACGTACACCTAGCGACACATCAAAGTTTTTATAAATATTTTGCCGCCTTAAGGTAAAGTCAGTAATTGTATAGTCGTCAATACTGCTCCTATTGTCGTTAGCGGCACGAACGCGGTCACCGACCCAATTAATTTGTGAGCTTAACAGCCAATGGGGCGCGATTTTCCAAAAAGCATTGAGCGTAAATTGTTGCCCCGGTACATCGGCAATGTCGTCATTGGTGTCGCTGTCCCTAGCGTTTTGCCAAGCAAAGCTGCTATTAAAGCGCCATTGTTTATTGAGCTCCCAATTAACTTCCCACTCAAAGCCGTAGCCCTCTTGGTCGCGTGCATTTTGTGCGATATTACCGACGGCACTTGGTACAAATTCAATTAAATCCTTTGCTTGATAGGAAAATAGGTTGAGATTGGTTTGTAAATATGAGCGAGGCCTATAGTTAAAAGCAAGTTCAAAGGTGTCGATAGTCTCTGGTTCTAAGTCTTCATTACCTAGGGCTGCGGGGTTGTTTTGTAGGCCCAAATCGCCAAAGGAGGGGGCTCTAAAGGCGCTACCGTAGAGTAATTTGGTTGTTAAGGTTTTATTCGTGTGCCAAACGAGGGCGACACGTGGGTTGGTTGTGTCGCCAAAGTCCGAGTAATCATCGTAGCGTACCCCTGCAATAAGGTCGAGGTTATCGCTAATGCTCCATTCATCTTGTAGAGAGAAAAAGTTAATGGTTCGGGAGGCATCCTCTAAAAAGACATTCTCTGTGTCGCTGACATCAGTCAGCGTCCCATCAACTATAGGTGTTGAGGCGGGGTTGGTAATGACGCCAGGTCCAAAATTCTTGTCCTCACTAGTTTTAACTGACTGATGGCGAGACCCTACTGTCAGCCGAATCCTGTGGTTATCTAGTCCTTCGTAAATATTGACGGATTCTATTTGGATATCCTCAGTGGTCGCACTGGGATTACCAATAAGTCCATCAGGAAATGTAATCGCACCTGCAGGGGTTGTACTGAGATTACCATCTGCCCCAATTCCTGCAGTACTGCCAGGTGGTAGGATGGTAAAATTTGCATCGATCCCAATATAGGAATAGTTTAGTTTGATTGAATTGTTCCAGTTTGCAAGCCAACGATTAGTATTGTAAGCGGCATCGGCCGTGAATAGTTTCACATCATCAGTGGATTGAGGGTCAAGTGCCTGACCGCCACCTGCGCCATTGCCAGTATTGTTTGATTGCCAAGCGCGTGCATTAAATTTCCAGTTTTTATTTTTGAGGCTTATAGATGCGTCAATAAGTTCGTAACCCGTTGATAGCTCTCCTGGTGCTAATGATGCTGAGGTGCCGAATGCACCATCGAAGATGGTTTGAAGATCAGAATCAATAATGCGGTCAGAGTCACCATCGCTTTGTTGGTGGTTAAATGAAAAGGTTAAATCCCAGTTGTTTAGTGTTTGGCCTGTTTGAAACCATGTCTCGCGAAAGCCAAAGGAGCCAGTTCTGGCACCGACCTCTGTACCGTCTATTTCGTCGGCAGATTTAGTAATAATATTGATAACACCCGAGAAGGCGTCTGCACCATAGACTGCTGAGCCAGGCCCACGAAGTACTTCTACACGTGAAATATTATTTACGGGTTGACGGAAAAGGGGTGGGCGCCCACCTGTTGCTGAATATTGAATAGGAAAGCCGTTGACCAATAATAAAACCTGGGCGTTAAATGTTGTGTTAATACCCCTTATAGAATAAATCGAATCTAAGCGGTTTGTGCCAGACAGTGAGACATGTAATCCTGGCACAGTCTCTAGTACATCATCGAGTGTGCGAGCACCCAATGCTTCTATTTGCTTGGCGGTAATAACGGTGGCAGCGGCAGGGGCTTGGTCAAGTGTTGTATTGTTACCCGTTGCAATCGATACTTTTATTTTGCCTAACTCTTCGAGGCTTAGTGATAGATAGTCGAGACGAGTATCATTTTGAGCATATGCTAAGTCACTAACAGCATAAATCATTAAAGAGGTTAAACTTATTTTTATAATTGATATCATTACTACGTGTTGCCGTTTCTTGTAACATCCTTATCTGCTTTTTATAACCAGTACTGCTGTTTTAAATGTATTATTCAGTATAGACGATATTAATCAAAAGAAAAAATATCGTGGGTAATCAATTGTTTAGAACATAATTTAAACAATTACTGCTGTTCTATTTCTAATACTTTTTTGCTCTTTATGGTAACGGGCAGAGGTATATTAATAATAAAAGATGTACCAATACCTTCTTGACTCTCTACGTTAATGGTTCCGCCCATTAATTCGCAAAAGTGTTTAGTAATGGACAGGCCTAAGCCCGTGCCTTTTGCTTTAACAGAGTTTGTGTTACTCGCCTGCTGAAATTGATAAAAAATAGTTGTAAGTTGTTTGTCGCTCAAACCTATACCTGTATCACTTACAGTTATTCTCAAATAATCTTTATGATTATTGACGGCTATATTGATGTTACCATTTTTTGTAAATTTAATAGCATTGCTGAGTAAGTTGACGAGCATATGCAATACTTTCTCATAGTCAATATTGGGTGTAAGGCTACGGTTATCGATGTCGACGGATAAGTTATTATTGCTTTTACTCAGTAGGGGGGTAATGTTGCTAGCGGCTTCTTCTATTAATGCGCTTATATTGGTGTTTGTTAATTGTATTTCCATCTTGCCTGCTTCTATTTTAGCAAGGTCTAATGTGTTGTTGATGAGTGTTAGTAGGCGTTCACTATTATTAATAACGCGTTCAAGTTGGTCTGTGTACCCATTATTACCTTCCGATTCGAGCTCTTCGATGACAAGTGCGGTATAGCCCATAATAGATTGTAGCGGTGTACGCAGTTCATGGCTCATTAAGGATAAAAATACCCCTTTTGTATGGTTGGCTTCCTCGGCCTTTTGTTTTGCAATAGTCAGTTTGTCTTGTGCTATCTGTAAATCGTGGCTTTTTTGGGCGAGACGCTGATTATCTTTACGTTTGCCTCTGTAGGCGATAAACGCCAATAGGAATAAAGCGATAACAAGTGCAATAATTCCCCATAAAAAATACAGCGATCTTTTTTGAGCATTGACAAGGTTGTCAAGTTCTTTAATAGAATTTTGTTGTTTGGCCAGTGATATTTTTTGCTCGTTGATAGTACTGTTGAGTGTGCTGAGCATTTCTTCTTTTTCGCGGATATTGGCGCTTATTACTTCAAGGCGATCCTTTTGAGCGATTAGAGCTTGGTTTTTATCAGATAACTCCTGTTGTTTTTCATCGAGCTTCTGTTGTTGTATAGACAGCTGTTGATTACTGTTATTAACTAGATCGGTTAGTTTGTTTTTTTGCTTTTCGCTCTCTTTGATTTCATCGTTTTGCTTTTTAATAGTTTGCTTATTTGATTCTATTGTTGCTTTGAGGAGGTCTAAATCTTCTAGCAGTTGTGTATTCAGTTTTTTGGTGTCAGTGATATCTTTGCTTAGCTGTTGGCTATCAAACAGTAAAGTATTGTAGCTCCTTTCTTGTGAATTATTTTTTTCGATTAAGGTATCGAGGTTTTTTTGCTGTAAGTTCAGCTGTTTCTTTTGTATGTCGAGTATATTTTGTTGTGCTGTTAATTTTGCTTTTTGAGAGGCCAGTTGTTGCTCTAATTTAATTAGGGAGCTTTGACCGTCTCGATAAAGCCTGGCCACATCGATTTCAGTGCCACCCAGTAATATGAGTTCTGGTTGTGGTTCTAATCTACTGTTGAGTATGTTGGCTTTGTTGATTTCAAATTTAACTTGCTGATTTTGTTCTTCAAATAGATTGATCATGACCAGACGTTTGTCGGTAATGTCGTTCGTTATTAATAATATGGGTTTGCCTTCGACGACACTTTGTATGTCTGCTAGTGTTTTGTTGTCGATGTCACCTACGAATATCACATTGTAAGTATCAAGTGAGCTTATTCTGCTGGTTTGGCGAACCTTGATACTAAGGTTTTTAATCGTAATGTTGTTGAGCTTTCTAAACTCATTAACTAGTTGGGAGTCTTCTACCCTAAAGAGCGCAATGTTGAATGATTGCAGTGCCTTTTCGTTGGGCCATTTAATGTGTTTGGCAAAGTTGTAACTGTAAGAAACGATAACTTTTGAGCGGTCTAGGGTTTGTGCCGAAGAACCTACCACGAAACATAGCGTCAATAAGCACAGTATTAATAAGGTACGTAATGTGGGTTTTATTTTGCGTAGTCGAATCATTGTTTTGGTATTTAGTATTTATTTTAATAGCGAGGGGAAACAGAAAATAACATTGTTTTACCTCAGTTATTAATAATAGCTCATTTTACTCGGATGTACTGTAAATAATGCTTATGTCTGTATAATGGAAGATTGCCGGAAAGTGTGGTAAGCGATGGCTTGTTTGGTCTAAGTTGATGGGTGTAAATTTAGTCAGTCTAGATGAGTAGGTATAAATTAATAGATATAAAATTTCGTTGGATTGTCGCAATTCAATGTACTAAAAAAGTAGTGATATGAATATAAAAGAATATATGACCGAGTTGGGTGCAAAAGCGCGCTCATCAGCAAGTCTTATTGCTATGGCTGATAGCAAGTTAAAAAATGCGGGTCTGCTGTCTATTGCCTCGATGCTGGATCAATATCGAGGTGAGTTGGTTGCAGCCAATAACAAAGATATGGCGCAAGCTGAAATCGATGGTTTGGATGCAGCTTTACTTGATCGACTCAGCCTTGACGATAAAAGTATTGACCAAATGATTTTAGGTTTGCAGCAGGTTGCTGAATTGCCAGACCCATGCGGGGAGATAACGGATCTTACTTATCGCCCTTCGGGTATTCAAGTTGGCAAAATGCGAGTGCCTTTGGGTGTGGTTGGTATTATTTATGAGTCTCGCCCAAATGTAACTATTGATGCTGCCAGCCTTTGTTTAAAGTCAGGTAATGCGGCGATTCTGCGCGGTGGCAAAGAGGCGTTGAACTCGAATAAAGCAATTGCGCGCTGTATACATGACGGTTTGGAAAAGGTGGGTTTGCCGACCGATTGTGTACAGGTAATAGAGGTCACTGATCGCGAAGCTGTTGGTGAATTAATTACCATGAATGAATATGTCGATGTTGTTGTGCCTCGTGGTGGCAAAAGTTTGATCGAGCGTATTACTAACAATGCCACTGTCTCTGTGATCAAACATCTCGATGGTATCTGCCATGTCTATATCGATGACCTTGCTGACATCGACAAAGCCTATGATATTGCCATTAACGCAAAAACACATCGCTATGGCGTTTGTAATGCGATGGAGACATTGCTCATTGCCGATGCTGTTGCCCCCGTTATATTGCCAAAATTGGCAGATACCTATAGAGAGAAGGGCGTTAAGCTATGTGGCTGTGAGCGCGCGCGCAAACTAGTTGATATGGATCTGGCGACGGATGAAGATTGGGCTACAGAGTATCTGGCACCTATATTGTCTATTCGGATTGTTGATGACATGAATGCGGCAATAGAGCATATTTCTCGCTTTAGTTCGGGGCATACGGAGGCTATTGTGACTCAGGACATCTCTCGTGCCCGCCAATTTATGACACGCGTTGATTCTAGTTCGGTCATTATTAATGCATCCACCCGTTTTGCGGATGGCTTCGAATATGGGTTGGGTGCAGAGATTGGTATTTCTACCGATAAAATTCATGCTCGGGGTCCTGTTGGTCTAGAGGGGCTGACCTCGCAAAAATGGATAGTTTTTGGAGACGGCCATATTCGGCAGTAATACAGTTAGCGTAAGTAAATGGCTTTGAAAACGATAGGTTTGTTTGGTGGAACATTTGACCCTGTACATGATGGGCATTTACACGTGGCGCTTGAGGCAAAAAACGCGTTAAATTTAGATGAAGTGAGATTGTTACCATGCCATCAGCCACCACATAAAAATACGCCGGAATTAAGTAGTGAGCAGCGTTTGTTATTACTTAGGCTTGCGGCCAATAATCTTGATGGCTTATTGGTTGATGACCGCGAATTGAGGCGCGATAAACTGTCTTGGACGGTAGATACGCTAAAAGAATGCCGAACGGAGTTTGGTGACGAGGTTAGCATCACATTGTTGATGGGTGCCGATGCGTATAATGGCTTGCAAAGCTGGCACCACTGGCAAATGTTACCAAAATTGGCACATATTGGCGTTTTACAGCGTCCGGGGTACCAACTACCTCATCATGGAGTTCTGGCAGATTGGCTAGCTGTTTCAACAGCTGCTAAAATTCATACTGAAGCAGCAGGAATGGTTATTGCTATAAAACAACCTATACTGCCGTGGTCGGCAACCGAAATACGCGAGCAATTGATTCGAGGTGTTCGGCCTAAAGGTTTACCAAAGGTCGTATTCGATTATATTGTTACTCATCAATTATATGGCTTTACAGAGAACAGAGACTAAATGAAGAAAGAATTGGACGTAGCAGAATTAAACAGCATCGTTGTCAGTGCATTAGATGATCTAAAAGCGCAGGATATCTCTGTATTAGATGTGGTCTCTATGAGCGATGTGATGGATACGCTAGTGATAGCTACAGGTACTTCTAGCCGCCATGTTAAATCCCTTGCAGGAAACGTTGTCGATGAGCTTAAAAAGCGAGATTTACGACCAATAGGTGTAGAGGGCATGGAGGCATCTGACTGGGTCTTGGTCGATTATGGCTCGGTTGTTGTGCATGTTATGTTGCCTCAAGCTAGGCAGTTTTATGACTTAGAGAAATTGTGGACACCGATTGAAAAGTCAGATGATGAATCTGTCGAAGCGTGATCTGAAACACGGTATAGAGTTATATGTCTTGAATTTTAAACTTAGCAATATCAAATAGTTGCATTGCCTATATGATGTGGTTTATAAAGAAGCTTGAGCTATGCATATACGCGTGTTAGCCGTTGGTACAAAAATGCCGTCTTGGGTGGCACAGGGTGTGCACGAGTATCAAAAGCGCTTGCCTCGGGAATGGAAGTTTGACTGGGTAGAGCTGGCTGTTGGCCATCGTGGCAAATCACAGGATGTGAATAAAGCGATTGAAGCCGAAGGCGATGCCATGATGGCGGCCATTAAGGCTGGGGAGCACGTTATTGCTTTAGATGTTAAAGGTAAGGTGTGGTCGACCGAGCAGTTGTCGGCTCAAGCCTCACAGTGGCAAATGTCAGGGCAGGATGTGGCCCTATTAATAGGTGGTCCTGATGGTTTAAGTGCTAAATGCCTAAATCGTGCCAGCCAGCGGTGGTCTTTATCGGCTCTTACACTGCCGCACCCTTTGGTGCGTATTGTGTTAGTCGAGCAGTTGTACCGTAGTTGGAGCATGTTAAATAACCACCCTTATCACAAATAAGAAAACTGCTAAAAGAGCGATAAATTTTATTTAATGCAAGAACACCAGCACTTTAAAAACTATCATGTCGAGTCCCGTACTTTTACTGGCCGAGTATTATTGACCTCGATATTAATTCTTGGCCTTACAGCTGTATTGCTTTATCGCTATTACAGTTTGCAAGTCACCAATCATGAAGACTATGCAACGCAATCTGATAATAATCGCATTCTCGTGCAAACGATTAGCCCTCAACGTGGTTTGATCTTTGATGCTGACGGCAAGCTACTTGCCGATAATCGCCCAAGCTACATCCTCTCTTTAGTCCCTGAAAATATAAAAAGCATCGATGACACCATCACGCTACTACGCACATTGGTTACTATTACTGATAATCATGTTAATGATTTTTATAAGTCGCTAAAAACCAATCGGCGTCCCTATCAGGCCATCCCTTTGCGCTTTCGCCTAACCGAAGAGGAAATAGCCAAAATAGCCGTTAATGAGTATCGGCTTGATGGTGTTGAGGTTCAAGCAAAGCTCGTGAGGGATTATCCTGCGGGCTCATTATTTGCTCACAGTATTGGTTATGTTGGCAAAATTAATGACCGTGAGTGGAATAATTTTGATGAAGATAAAGTTAAGCGTTACCAGAGTGTACACACGATCGGAAAAATTGGCATAGAAAAGTCCTACGAAGATGTTTTGTTTGGTGAGGTTGGTTATCGCAATGTAGAGATCAATGCCAGGATGCGTGTTTTAAGAACACTAGAGCAGCAAAACCCCATTCAAGGGAAAGATCTCCGGCTGCATATTAATAGCCGTTTGCAGCAGATAGCTGTTGATGCTTTAGGCGATCGACGGGGCGCTGTTGTCGCTATAGATGTTGAGACGGGTGGAGTGCTTTCTATTGTTAGCTCCCCTAGCTATGACCCTAACCTATTTGTAACGGGTATCAGCTACAAAAATTATAATGCATTGCGTAATAGTTTAGACATCCCTCTATTTGATCGTGCTTTACAGGGCCGCTATCCTCCGGCATCTACGATTAAGCCGATGATGGGTTTAGGCGGCTTGAGCGAAAAGGTGATTAGTCGCAGTTATAAAATCTTTGACCCTGGCTTTTATCAGCTAGAAAATGATGATCGCTTATATCGAGATTGGAAGCGCACAGGTCATGGTATTGTGAATGTACATAAAGCGATTGTACAGTCATCGGATACCTTCTTTTATGATCTCGCTTTTCGTATGGGGGTGGACCGGATTCATCACTTTGGGGCGCAATTTGGCCTAGGTCAAAAGACGGGCATTGACCTTCCTAGTGAGAGGCGAGGTCTATGGCCATCTCGGGAGTGGAAAAAGCAAACCCAGCGCCTACCTTGGTTTCCAGGTGACACGATAAACCTCGGTATTGGCCAAGGCTATGCATTAGCAACACCGCTGCAGTTAGCAACAATGGTAACGACTATTGCTAATCGCGGTAAGCATTTGCAGCCGCAGGTGGTAAAAATGATAGGTGAAGAGCTATTGCCACCTAAAATTATTAACCAAGTTGAGGTGGATGAGCGCTATTGGGATCACATTTTTAAGTCCATGAAGGATGTGATGCATGCGCCTAACGGTACCGCTAGACGTGCTGGCAGTAAATCATCATATATGATGGCGGGTAAGACAGGCACTGCTCAGGTTGTTGGTATTAAACAAAACGAAAAATATGACTCAGAAGCACTAAGAGAAAGGCATCGCGATCATGCGCTCTTTGTTGGTTTTGCGCCGCTAGATAACCCAAAGATTGCAGTATCGGTTATTGTTGAAAATGGTGAGTCGGGTTCAGGAACGGCTGCGCCTATTGCCAGAAAGATATTCGATGCTCACCTGCTACATAAAAGCTCAGCTCAGAAAAAAGTACCTATAAAATTATCTGCAACGTCACTGTCTCCTCTCTCTGCTGAGCGTAGTTCACAATCGCAACGCATTAAACTTGCTCAGCGAGATGCTCAATAATGCTGGCTTATAACCGACAAGACTTTATTCGCCGGATGCCTGAGGCAAGTCATGATCTTCGACGCCGGCGTAGTTTCTGGCGGGTTGTACATATAGACCCAATACTGTTGCTTTTGTTATTAGCTCTAACGACTTTTGGTTTGGTGGTGCTTTATAGTGCGAGCGAAGGTAATAATAGTTTAATAAAGCGGCAAGCTGTTTTTTTTACTATTGCGTATATAGGCATGTTTACCGTAGCGCAAATAAGGCTCGATTACTTTTCTCGTTGGTCCGTCTTATTTTACCTAGGCGCACTGGGTTTATTAGTATTAGTGCTGTTTTTTGGCGTAGGTGCAAAAGGCGCTCAGCGTTGGTTAAGTTTAGGTAGTATACGATTTCAGCCATCTGAGATGATGAAGCTTGCAATGCCTATAGCAATAGCGGCTTATTTATCGAAAAAAACATTGCCGCCTCGCTTTAAGCATGTGTTTTGGTCACTGATATTAGTTGCTGTTCCAACGGTGTTGATTGTTAAACAGCCCGATTTGGGTACATCGATTTTAGTGGCGATATCGGGTTTAGTGGTTTTATTTTATGCAGGACTTCGCTGGCGTTATATTTTATCGGCTGCGGTGTTACTCGTTGCTAGTATTTGGCCCATGTGGCACTACGTATTACACGATTACCAACGTCGGCGAGTTTTAACCTTATTTGACCCAGAGGCTGATAAACTCGGTGCTGGTTGGAATATTATTCAGTCAAAGACGGCTATTGGTTCTGGTGGCATCGATGGCAAAGGTTGGCTTGATGGTACCCAGTCACATTTAGACTTTTTACCAGAAAGCCATACGGATTTTATTATTGCTGTACTTGCCGAAGAGTTTGGCTTTATCGGTGTTCTTGGTTTAGTGGTGTTGTATTTGTTAATAATTGCTAGAGGACTATTTATTGCTATTAACGCACAAGATAGCTTTAGGCGTTTGTTAGCTGGTAGTATTACGCTGACATTCTTTGTGTATGTATTTGTTAATGTCGGCATGGTGTCAGGCTTATTACCTGTCGTTGGTGTACCTTTGCCGTTAGTGAGTTTAGGCGGCACATCGCTTGTTACGTTGATGTTAGGGTTTGGTTTATTAATGGGGATTAGTACTGAGCCTCCAAGAATTACGCATAATCGGTGATCAAATGATACGAAAAATTTTATGGGGTGCTGGTCTTTCTTTAGGTGCATTATTAGTAAATACAGCATCTGCGGACCAAGATACAAAAAAAGACTCCTATCACGGTAATAAACTTGCCAAGCAGTTCGTTGCAGAAGTTGCTAAGGAGCATAACTTTAATGAAACTGAGTTAGCTGAATGGTTTGGCAGCGCAGCCAAAAAGCAATCTATTTTAGATGCGATATCAAGGCCTGCCGAAAAGCGATTAACATGGGCGCAATATCGTAAGATATTTGTCACTAAGTCGCGCATTAAAAAAGGTGTCGATTTTTGGGAAAAGAATAAAGAGACACTGGCTAAAGTAGAGCAAGAGTTTGGGGTGCCTGCCGAAATTATTGTAGCGATCATTGGTGTAGAGACCCGCTATGGTCAAAACAAAGGTAGTTACCGTGTGATAGATGCATTGAGTACCTTGGCTTTTGACTACCCTCCCCGTAGTAAATTTTTTAGGAAAGAGCTTAAAGAGTTCTTGTTGCTCTCACGTGAACAAAAGCAAAACCCATTAGAGCTCGTTGGTTCTTATGCGGGGGCTATGGGCTATGGTCAGTTCATTCCTTCTAGTTATCGTGCCTATGCTATTGATTACGATAAAGATGGCTTTGCAGATATCTGGAATAATACCGATGATGCTATTGGTAGCGTCGCTAATTATTTTAAGCGTCATGGCTGGAAGTCGGATCAAGATGTTGCCGTTCGGAGCAAAATCGCAAAAGATAAAGATGAATCGCTTATTAATAAGTCACTAAAACCGTCTTTAACCCTCGATGCCTTAAGTAAAAAAGGTTTTACCCCAGTTAAGTCAGTAAAAAACAAAGGCAATGCAACGGCGATGCGCCTGCAGGGCGAGTGGGGGGCAGAGTTCTGGTTGGGCCTTCATAACTTTTATGTAATTACACGCTACAACCATAGTCGTTTATACGCTATGGCGGTGTGGCAGTTAAGCCAAGAGATTGAACAGGCTAAGACCTCTTCTTAATTGCTTTAAGACCAAACTAAATGTTTTGAGGTTGATATGCGTTTTCAATGGATAGTGTTTTTGGTGGTTTTGTTAAGCGCGTGTTCTACACCGACTAGTATCCCTGTGCTTAAACCATCGCAAGATGGCCGACCTGCACGCACGGTTGACGTTTCTGCAATTCCTGATGCAAAGCCTGCTCCTGTTGTGCGAACACGAGCAGGTAATGCACCTAAATATACGGTACTTGGAAAAACCTACCGTGTATTGCCTTCAAGTCATGGCTATAAAGAGCGTGGTGAGGCCTCTTGGTATGGGACTAAGTTTCATGGTAGGCGCACGGCTAATGGTGAAGTCTATAATATGTTTGCCATGACCGCTGCTCACAAGACCTTGCCAATCCCCAGTTATGTGCGTGTTACTCATGTCGGAAATGGCCGTTCAATTGTTGTTAGGATAAACGATCGGGGCCCTTTTCATGGTAATAGAATTATTGACCTGAGTTATGCAGCTGCTAAAAAGCTAGGTGTTATTGCTACAGGTGTTGCGCGTGTTGATGTTGTTGATGTAACACCCACGGGTAAAAGCGTTGCGGCGACACCGGCTCCTGCACCTGCCCCTACTTCAAATACGCGCGATACCGTGCCTGCCCCAGTGGCGCCTTCCTTGTCTAGTGCAAATGCTCAAGGTGATGTTTATTTACAGTTAGGTGCTTTTCAGCAATCTCAAAGTGCCGAGTCTTTAAGGGACAAAATAGCAGGCGTGTTATCTCAAGCGGTTAATGTTATTACGGGTAGAGATAAATTACACCGTGTTTTTGTTGGCCCCTTTAATAATCGCCAGCAAGTTGTTGGTGTTCAAGGCCTATTGCGACAAAGAGGATTAAGTCAGGGTCATATTGTTCAAAATGATATTCGTAATAACTAATTCTAGTTTTTAAAATATCCTTTTTCTTGTGAGTTTTTGCTCGCAATCAGTCGCTGTAATTATGTTACACTCCATTATCTTTTTGATAAATAATTTGGTTGTTAGTGCCCTTATGTTCAAGCGTATTTTTTTATCCTTTAATGTTTTAATTATCCTCCTCTTTTCTACTGTTGCTCTTGCTAACCCAAACCCTAGACAAATTATTATTCCAGCGCCACCACAATTAGCTGCAACTGCTTATTTATTAATTGACGCAAATTCTGGTCGCATACTCGCCGAAAAAAATGCGGATAAAACGCTACCTCCTGCTAGTATTACTAAGTTAATGACGAGTTATATTGTCTCTGCTGAGATTGAGAGAGGCTCGATTAGCCTAGATGATAAGGTCAATATTAGTGTTGAGGCGTGGAAAAAAGGCGGTTCTAAAATGTTTATCCGCGAAGGTACACAGGTGCCGGTTATCGACCTTGTTCGCGGTATGATTATTCAGTCGGGTAACGATGCAACCATTGCATTAGCAGAACACGTTGCCGGTAGTGAAAGTGCTTTTGTTGATGTAATGAATCAGCAGGCGAAGCTGTTAGGCTTAACTAATACGCATTTTATGAATGCGACGGGTTGGCCGGAAGAGGGACATTACTCAAGTGCTCGTGATATTGCTATTTTAGCAAAAGCGTTGATCACTGATTTTCCAGAAAGCTATAAATATTATTCTGAGAAGTACTTTAGTTATAATGGCATTAATCAGCCAAACCGCAATAAATTGTTATTTCGCGATAAAACGATTGATGGTTTTAAAACAGGGCACACAGAAGAAGCAGGTTACTGCTTAGTTGCTTCTTCACAAAAAGACGGTATGCGTTTGATATCTGTTGTTATGGGCACACGCTCAGACAATGCCCGTGCACAAGAGTCACAAAAGCTACTCGCCTATGGCTTTCGTTATTATCACACTCATAAGTTATATGAGAAAAATGCCACTGTTTCTACATCTCGCGTATGGAAGGGGCAATCGGACTCTATCGATCTTGGCGTGGATAAAGATATTTATTTAACCGTTCCTCGTGGTACAGAAGATAAGCTAGTTGCTAAGGCAAGTGTTAACAACATCATTGAGGCACCGATTGGTGTAAACCAAGAGTTAGGTAGCATTATTATTACTCTTGAGGGCGAGGAGTTACTCAATACGCCGTTAATTTCCTTGCAAGATGTTGAAGAAGCGGGCCTATTTAGTCGAATTTATGACAGTATTGCATTGTTTTTTCACCGCTTTATATCTGAATAACTAGGTGAGGTATCATTGTGAGCGAACAAGAGCCACCTAAAATTGAATTTCCCTGTGAAGATTACTTGATAAAGGTGATGGGGGATGCAAACCAGCAAATGGTTGATTTTGTCTTTGAGGTGACAGAGCAATTTGCTCCTGGTTTTGATCGCGATAAAGTGACCATTAACAAAAGCAGCAAGGGTAGGTTTCACTCAATAACGCTATTCATTACCGCAACGGGTATAGATCAGCTAAGCGCTTATCACCAGAAACTCGTTGCGAATTCTGCGATAAAAATGGTTCTATAGTGTCTTTAGACATTGATATACGCTATTTAGGCCTACAAGATTATCAGAGCGTTTGGCAGGCAATGTCAGATTTTACTGATACCCGCACTCAAGACGATCAAGATCAGATTTGGCTTGTTCAGCACCACCCTGTATTTACACAAGGTCAGGCGGGTAAGGCGGATCATTTACTCAACCCAGGTTCTATACCCGTCATACAGTCTGATCGCGGCGGGCAAGTTACTTACCATGGCCCGGGACAAATGGTGGTTTATCCATTAATTGATTTACGCAGGCGCGGCATTGGTGTGCGAGACATGGTTAGTTTACTTGAGCAGGCGGCTGTCGATTTTTTAACGCACTTTGATATTACTGCCTTTGCTAAAGCTGATGCGCCTGGTGTTTATATTCATCAAGGTGGCCGCGATGACAAAATAGCATCTTTGGGCTTGCGAGTAAGAAAAGGCTGCTGTTTTCATGGTATGAGCATTAATATTGATATGGATTTATCGCCTTTTAGTCTTATTAACCCATGTGGGTATTCAGGTTTACGCATGACCCAGCTAAGTGAGCATATAGCAGCTGACAGCGGAAATATTGACTATAGTGAAGCAGAAGCTATATTGGTGAGTATTATCAAAGATAAATTATCTGTTGTTACTGTATAAGTCGCTAAACTCTATTTACAATTCAGTGTGCGGATAAAAGTACCCGATAGAATACCAGGTTACTTTGCTACCCACATTAGCCCAAATTATTGATTGAAACTTTATTCAACGAGAACTCATGTCAGATTTGCCAACAGCTCCCGTAAAACGCACAAAACGCCACCTACAAGGTGAAAAGCTACGCGACGCAGATAAGGTAGAGCGTATCCCTGTTAAGGTTATTGCTTCAGATAAAGCCCTGCGTAAGCCAGATTGGATTCGTGTTAGGTTGCCAGCAGCATCCGCTGAGGTTGAGCGTATTAAAAAAATATTGCGTAAAAATGGCTTATCAAGTGTTTGTGAGGAAGCCTCTTGTCCTAACTTGAGTGAGTGTTTCTCGGGTGGGACAGCAACATTTATGATTATGGGCGAGATATGTACTCGACGCTGCCCTTTTTGCGATGTAGGTCATGGTAAGCCTAATCCACTCGATACCAATGAACCTGAGCAGTTAGCGCAAGCCATTGCTGAAATGCGCCTGAAATATGTCGTCATAACATCGGTAGATCGGGATGATTTGCGTGATGGCGGTGCACAGCATTTTGCAGATTGTATCCGGGAATCTCGCCATCACTCCCCAAATCTTGAAGTAGAAATACTCACGCCTGACTTTAGGGGAAGAATGGATATAGCGCTGGATATCCTCGCTGCTGAAGCCCCCGATGTGTTTAATCATAATTTAGAGACTGTGCCACGTTTGTACCGAGAGGCGCGCCCAGGTGCTAATTACCAGTGGTCGTTGGGTTTACTTAAAAACTATAAGTCACGACGCCCAGATGTGCTGACTAAGTCTGGTTTGATGGTAGGGCTGGGTGAAACCAAAGAAGAAATATTTGAAGTAATGCGCGATATGCGCACCCATAATATCGATATGCTAACCATTGGTCAGTATTTGCAGCCTTCAAAAGACCATTTGCCTGTTCAGCGTTACGTTACGCCAGAGGAGTTTGGAGAGTATAAGGCCTTAGCCGATGAAATAGGCTTTAAAAGGGCGGCTTGTGGCCCATTAGTGCGCTCTTCATACCATGCTGACCAGCAAGCTCATGGAGAAACTGTTAAATAGAAGTGAGTATTATCGATTATCATTTTGCTTTTTCCGATCGGGTAAGGCAAAAATTTATCTCAACCTAGAACTTACGCTTGTTGTTCCTGTCTAGATCTATAAGCCGTAAAAAAAGTATTTTTTTACTATTATTGGTTATTTTGTTATTAATAATTGCTTTCTTTTGATATAGTGCTTAAACAGGTATAACAAAAGTTATAAATTATATAATAATAATAATGCAGGCATGAGAACGTATGGCTATTAGCAAAAATTTAGCAGATCCCTTATTATCACCATTAGATGATATGGTCATCGTTGATGATATCGATGATATTTTAGGTGTTGATAAATATAATGATGATTCTTTGGTAGGTTTAAAAACTAAAGATGACTTATTAGAGATCATAGACTCTATTGTCTATGAGGTTGCAGAGTCAAAAGCTACGATGGTTATTAACTCTGGGCTTGATAAGGTTGTTGAATACCTAAATGCTAATGGCTTATCGACAAAAGAAATTGTAGAGATTGCGGAACTTAGGCGTACTTCAAGGACCCAGTAAATTAAGCGCTTCGTCTGTATATATGCCGTATTTCTTGAGTAATTTACTACTCAGTTTTGCGGTTATTACAAGGTTATTAGAACAAGGTTATTAGAAATAGTCATCTACATCATTCCTTCCCCCTTCTTCATTTTTGTAGCTTCTACAAAAGAATATAGTCTCTGCCTCTAACTGATCTGGCATTTTAGTCAGTAGGTTGCTTTTATACTAGAGAGGAATCCTCATGCGCTTTTGATGTCTTCCTATAGATAGATTTATAGGAAAGTAAGTCTGTTATGTAAGAATAATAGTATAGCCTTAATGCACCTAAAAGATTCTTCGGGCGAATTTCTAGTATTAGCATGGTTGTCCACGTCTAAATTGAGGTCAAAAACTACAGAGTGTCATGAGGTGTATTTCCATTAGAATAATAAGTTATACGGAAAGGGTTTTTGTTAGTGATAAGTTTCTCGTAGGTTAAAAATCAAACTCTTTGTATTTTTTTGCCGTATTGGTGCTGTTGCTTTTTTTGTGGTTGTTGTAATTAAAGTTAATGGTATTTTATTTTTTGGTATTTATTTTTTCATTTCTTGCAATTTGTAACTCGTTAAATTCATTTCTCGCGATTAAAATCCATACTGCTAATTAAAAATATTTTTTTATTAATAATATGTTATTGCCTAAAATATTTTTCGTTTTCCTATAAATTTTTTTTAATTAATAAATATTTATAGATTGGTTTTTTTGTTCGTAATATAAATGTATAAGCTCATGGTTATAAGCTTATACAATACTAGTATTTCTCGGTGAGCAATATGTTTGTTACTTTATGTCGTATTCCTTACGAATTAAAAACTTGATCATAAATAAATATGCTAGATGTCAATAAAAAATTAGAGAATAAAAATCCACAAGATGTTTTAAATTATGCGTTTGAAAATTTCTCGAACATAGCAATATCATTTAGCGGCGCCGAAGATGTTGCGCTAGTGGATATGTCTGTTCGTATTAATCCTAATGTTTCTATTTTTACACTTGATACCGGCCGCCTACATGCAGAAACTTATAGATTTATAGAGTTAGTAAGGAATCACTATGGTGTGAATATTGATGTTCTTTTCCCCGATGCTATTCAGCTGAAAAAATTAGTTTCTGAAAAAGGTTTTTTTAGCTTTTATGAAGATGGTCATAAAGAATGTTGCTCTATTCGCAAAGTGGAGCCTCTCAAAAAAAAGCTGTCGACATTAGATGCCTGGATTACTGGCCAAAGGAGAGATCAGAGCCCCAATACTCGTATGCATGTGCCCTTATTACAAAAGGATCATCAATTTTCCTCTGAGGGCAATGATTTACTCAAGTTTAATCCATTAGCAGCTTGGTCTTCAGGTGAGCTGTGGGAGTATATCCGTTCAGAAAATGTTCCCTATAACCCTTTGCATGATCGAGGATTTATTTCTCTGGGGTGTGAGCCTTGCACTAAAGCTGTTGGCCCAAACCAGCATGAACGAGAAGGACGTTGGTGGTGGGAGAAAGCTGAAAAAAAAGAATGCGGTCTACATATAGAAAGCGTTGATAGTTAATCCTCTGGAATAGATATGGACTTTTTATTTTATATCCTTCTGGGTGCAGGAGTTGGCTTTGCTGTTGGCCTGACAGGGGTTGGGGGAGGCTCTTTAATGACGCCAGTATTAGTTTTTTCTGGCATACCAATAAAGATCGCTATTGGTACAGACTTATTGTATGCCGCGGCCACCAAAGCTGTTGGTAGTGTTGGCCATAGTCGTTTAGGAAATATTCGTTGGCGGCTGGTTTTTTTATTGGCCCTGGGTAGCACGCCTGGTGCTGTATTAACTGCATTCGTATTGCGAGATATTTTTAATGGTCCAGTAGATTATACCCCAATATTAAATGTCGCTCTGGGACTTATGCTTATTTTAACTTCGTTGGTTTTGTTGTTAAAAAATTATTCCTTAAAAATAAATACCCCAATAGCTATTAAGCAGGATTGGCTTTATCGGCAAGCGCCAATTATTACAGTGCTAGCAGGTTTTGTGCTTGGCATTTTAGTGACGCTATCTTCTGTTGGTGCTGGTGCTTTATGTGCTGCTCTGCTGTTGGTGTTATATCCTCGGATTCCTGTCCTGCATATTATCGGCACTGATATAACACACGCTGTAGCCCTTACATTAATTGCAGGGTTCGCTCATGTATTGATGCTTCAGAGTGTGGATTTGAATATATTGTGCGGCTTGTTGTTGGGGTCTTTACCGGCTGTTTATTTGGGTGCAAAGGTATCTATAAAAATTGCCAATAGATATCTTCAGATTATTCTCGGAAGTTTATTATTTATTATTGGTTTGAAATTTATATTGTTTTAACGCTAAAAGGGTTTAAGTCATGTTTCATCAATCGGATTTAATTGCTACCGATATAGAAGAATATTTGCATCAGTATGAACATAAAGATCTTCTACGGTTTTTAACCTGTGGAAATGTTGACGATGGTAAGTCGACATTAATCGGTCGGCTTTTGTATGATAGCAAACTCATTTTTGATGATCATTTGTCAGCATTAAAAAAAGACAATGAGAAAGTAGGTAGTGCTGGTGAAAATTTAGATTTAGCATTGCTAGTAGATGGTCTACAGTCTGAGCGTGAGCAGGGCATAACTATTGATGTTGCTTACCGTTATTTTAATACCGATAAGCGTAAATATATCATTGCAGATTGCCCAGGCCATGAACAATATACGCGAAACATGGCAACGGGTGCATCTAATTGCGACCTGGCTGTGATAATGATTGATGCCCGCTATGGTGTGCAACAGCAAACACGAAGGCACGCATTTATTTGTCACTTTCTTGGTATCAAACACATTGTTGTTGCTATTAATAAAATGGATTTAATTGGCTTTGATAAAGAAAAATACCAAAAAATTAAAGCTGACTATCATAGCTTTTCGAAAAAATTAAATTTACAGTTCCCTGATATTCGTTTTGTCCCTGTTTCTGCTTTGTTAGGTGATAACGTTGTTGATAGTAGTGCAAATATGGACTGGTACTTAGGGCTCACATTAATGGAGCTGCTAGAAGATACTCGGCTTGATAAAGATAAAAATATAGATGATTTCCGGTTTCCCATTCAGTTTGTCAATCGTCCGAATAGAGATTTTAGAGGCTATTGCGGCACGGTGGCTAGCGGAATTGTGTCTAGAGGGGATGAGGTTATTGTGCTGCCTTCGGGTAAGCGTAGTTATGTGAAAGACATAATTACTTATGATAACAGTTGGGAAGATGCTTATCCAAATGAGGCAGTAACTATAACACTTGAAGATGAAATTGATATATCGCGTAGCGATATGTTGGTTAAGAGCGATAGTGTTCCTACGCAAAGTAACCAGTTTTCTGCAAATATTATCTGGCTGGCCGAAAGCCCGCTTCAGCAACAAAGAGAATATTTTATAAAATTCTCGACCAAAACAATTTCAGGGGTGGTTGACGCTATTGGCTACGAGGTTGATCTTAATACATTGTTGCAAAAAGAATCATCTGTATTTAATTTGAATTCAGTCGGCAATGTCAGTGTTAGCCTTACCGAAACCGTACCCCTAGATAAATATAGTGATAATCCTAAAATGGGTGCTTTTGTTATTGTTGATCGACTGACAAATAATACAGTAGGTGCTGGCATTGTCAGCGATTTTAATGAGGAGTCTAGTATAGATGTAAATGTACGTTACTCTTCTTTCGAAAAAGATCTTAATGCACTTATTTGTAGACACTACCCTGAATGGAATTGTAAGCAGGTTTGACGTTTCTGTGGCTGCTAGCCGAATACTACTCTCTTTATCTTTATCAACTTATATGACATTTAAGAAGGTAACACTATGGCAATTTCACGCCTGCATATGACACACTTAAAACAACTTGAAATGGAATCGATTCATATTATTCGAGAGGTTGTTTCTGAATTCTCTAACCCTGTCATGCTTTATTCGATAGGCAAGGACTCTGCTGTGATGTTGCATTTGGCACTAAAAGCGTTTTATCCAGGTAAGCCGCCATTCCCGTTGATGCATGTTGATACTAACTGGAAGTTCAAAGAAATGATTCAGTTTCGTGAGCAGGTCGCGAAAAAAACGGGGATGAAATTAATTGTCCATAAAAACCAAGAGGGTATGGATATGAATATTAGCCCTTTTGTTCACGGCAGCGAAAAACATACGAGCGTGATGAAAACGCAAAGCTTAAAGCAGGCAATGGATAAACACGGTTTTGATGCTGCCTTTGGTGGCGCTCGCCGAGATGAAGAAAAGTCACGAGCTAAAGAGCGTATCTATTCTTTTCGGGATAAATTTCATCGCTGGGACCCTAAAAACCAAAGGCCAGAGCTGTGGCAAATTTACAATAGTAAGATTGAAAAGGGTGAGAGTATCCGAGTGTTTCCGCTTTCTAACTGGACAGAGCTTGATATATGGCAGTACATTTATCTCGAAAATATCGATATAGTACCGCTTTATTTTGCCGCCAAGCGCCCAGTCGTGAAGCGAGATGGCGCTTTAATTATGGTTGATGATCAGCGTATGGAGCTTGAGAAAAATGAAGAGCCCGAGATGAAGATGGTGCGCTTTCGAACATTAGGTTGCTACCCATTAACCGGTGCTGTTGAGTCAACTGCGCAAACATTGCCTGAAATTATTCAGGAGATGTTACTTGCGACCACTTCTGAGCGTCAAGGTCGAGTGATTGACCATGATCAGGCGGGTTCGATGGAGCAGAAAAAACGAGAAGGGTATTTTTAACGTTATTTATCTAAGTCTGTGCAGAAGAGGTTTCTGAATAGTTAATAGGTTCGAACCGTGGTGTACAGATGGCTAAGAAAATTAAATCGCTGTCGCTATTATTTTTGATTGCCTGTGGGCAGTTCTCTGGAATAATTACCACGTCATTTGGTTTTACACATTGCATATGTTGTCCGGTTATAGAACTCCCTAATATAACCTCTCCTTGACCTTCTAAAATGACGTATCGCTCTATCGTCTGGCTTAATTGATGCAATTTTGTTTGTGTATTGGGTAGTACCCGAACGCGTGCGATAGAGAGTTGGGGATCTGTGTTTGAGTTTGATAGTTCTAAGATATAGCAGCCTTCTTTAAAGTAATATTCTTGAGAAGGCTGGCTTTGTATGATGTGTGGTGTCGAATAGTCTTCCTGTGCCATTTTAAATATTACCTGAGAAAATACCCTCGTTTTTAGTGAATAAAGCAATTGCAAAGAGTAGTGGCGAGAATGATACCTCTTTTCTTGCTTGCCTAGAGAAGCGATAAAATATATCGCTTTACTCTATGGCTGTATTTATTGGTAAGCCAAGTTTAGGTTGCCCCCATTCAGCCCACGAGCCATCATAAACGGCAATATGCGGAAACTTACAAAGTCTTGCCGCAAAGGCAATAACACAGGCTGTTATTCCGCTACCGCAGCTTGCATAAAGTGCTTGTTGATGACTGATATGAGCCTCTAGTAATTGCTTTAGCGTATTGGTATCTTTGAATTTTCCATCGATTAATAATTCAGTAAAGGGTAAGTTTTTGGAGTGGGGTATATGCCCGCTGCTAAGTCCTGCTCTGGGCTCTGGAGCTATACCATCAAAACGCGCCTTTGATCGTGCATCAATAATGCTAATCGATTGATTGTCAATTGCTGCAAGTATTTGCTCTTTATTTTTTATAAGTTCGCCCTGTTTGTTGGCGATAAAGTTCCCTTTTTCTATCGTTGTTAAGGGTGCAGTTTGATCAATGGCGCCACCTTGCCTCTGCCATTCAGGAAGGCCCCCATTGAGTACTGCGCACTGAGTATGACCCATTGAGGCGAACATCCACCATGCTCTTGGGGCAGAGAAAATACCTAGGCTATCGTAAATAACGACAATGCTGTCTTGATCAATTCCGAGCTTTTGTACTTCGGCTGTAAAAATTTCTGGAGACGGAAGCATATGGGGTAAATCGGAGCTACGATCACAAATACTATTATTAAAGTCGAAAAAACCTGCACGAGGAATTCTGCTTTGTTGCCACTCTTTCATCGCGTTGCGATTTGCGTTGGGCATATGTGCACTAGCATCGAGTACTACCAGTTGTGGGAGATCAATATGTTCTTTGAGCCAATCGATAGAGACCAGAATACTGGGTAGAGCAAGCGATGCCATGGGTTGTTCCATTATAGTTGGGCAAACACTTTTTCGGCGGCATCCAGTGTCGCGTTGATATCCTCAGTGCTGTGACAAATTGAGGTAAATCCTGCCTCGTAAGAGGCGGGCGCAAAGTAGATGCCTTCATTTAGCATTAAATGAAAGAACTTATTAAAGCGCTCGATATTGCAATCCATCACCTGTTGGTAATTCGTTACAGTATCTATATCGCTATTATCTTTTAGGAAGAAAAATCCGAACATCGAACCCACATGATTAGTGGTAAAGGGGATGCCTGCCTTATCGGCGCGATCTTGTAAACCGGTAACGAGTGACGTGGTCGTCTCAAAAAGTGACTCGTAAAAGCCTTCTTGCTTTAGCCCTTGTAAATTAGCCAAACCTGCTGCCATTGCAACGGGATTACCCGATAAAGTTCCTGCCTGATATATAGGGCCAAGCGGTGCGATTTGGTTCATGATTTGAGCTTTACCGCCGAATGCACCAACGGGCATGCCTCCACCCATGACTTTACCGAGTGTAATGATATCGGCATCTACACCATACTGAGCTTGTGCACCTTGAGCATGAACACGAAAGCCGGTCATGACCTCATCAAAAATTAATACGGCACCATATTGGTCGCAGACCTTACGTAAGGTTTGTAAAAAACCATCGACAGGAGGGATACAATTCATATTCCCAGCGACGGGCTCAACGATAATGCAGGCAATTTCATCGCCGGCTTCTTCAAATGCAGCTTCTACCTGCGCAATATCATTGTAGCTAAGCGTAATTGTATGGTCAGCAAGTGCTTTAGGGACACCTGGCGAGCTTGGTACCCCGAGTGTCAGGGCACCGGAGCCCGCTTTTACTAATAGCGAATCGGAGTGGCCGTGATAGCAGCCTTCGAACTTTACAATTTTGTCTCGCCCAGTGTAGCCACGTGCGAGACGTATTGCGCTCATTGTTGCCTCTGTACCTGAGTTAACAAAGCGCACCTGATCCATATTGGGAATAATGTGGCAAATTTCTTTGGCGAGAGTGGTTTCTAGCTCCGTTGGTGCGCCAAAGCTTAGACCGTGTTGTGCTTTTTCTGTCACTGCTTTTATAACGTCAGCATTTGCGTGACCTAATATCATAGGCCCCCAAGACAATACGTAATCGATGTAGCGCTTATCATCTTCGTCAAAAATATAAGCACCTTCAGCGCGTTTTAAAAATATTGGTGTGCCACCTACAGCTTTAAATGCCCTGACAGGTGAGTTAACGCCGCCAGGAATAACTTGTTGGGCGTCTGCAAATAAAGTACTTGAACGTGATTGTGACATTGTTGAATGTTGCCTTTAAAAATGAATAATTAAATGATGTGTTGCTGGCTTTATGTTGACCCTCTTCGGTTTTAGAAAGAAGGTTTAACAACAACAAGACAAACTATGGCGACTAAGAGTAATACCGGAAATTCATTGAACCAGCGATAAAAGACGTGACTGTGTGTGTTTTTATCGGCGCAAAAATCCTTCCATATTTTAGCGCACCAAAAGTGGTAAACAACCAGTACTGCAACCAGTAGCATTTTGATTTGAAACCACGTTTGAGTGTGATAGGCCGCATAACTTGCAACCCAAAACCCTAAAATAATAGTGGCAATCATGGATGGGGTGCCAATACCTCGGAGCAATTTTCTTTCCATTATTTTAAAGCGTTCTTTACTGGTTTCATCTTCGCTCATAGAGTGATAAACGAATAAACGTGGTAAATAAAATAAAACAGCAAACCAGCAAACGACCGCAATAATGTGAAACGATTTAACCCATAGCATAAGTGATACTCTTTTAGATTATTTAGTAGGATGATTATATATAGTAATGACTGATTGTGTCTTGGGTAATAATACCTAAGGCACGTTGATTTGTTGTTGTTTGTATCTGTTGTGTTACAAACAACGCATTGCCCGGGTGACCATCAAGCACCTTTTTCGCTTCATATAAACTTGCAAGCTCGGGTATGGCTAATAAGTTAAAGCGTTGTGCAGGTATCTCTAGCAGATCGAGATCGTCTACGTTTGTTGTGGGAGGCTTGTCTTGATTAATATTCGTTTTATTCTCTTTATTGGCTTCTAATGCTAGGGCTAAATCGGCAGCTCTTAAGAGTAATAGATCATCGCTTGTTTTAATAACCACCCACAAAGGGTTTGTTGTCAATAAATGGCTGGCTGCGATAGTCGAAATGCTTGATTCACATTCGATAAAGGATGTATTCATTGCACTGCGTACACCTACTGTGCTGAGTATTTGTTTGATGGGGCTAATATTTAATTTTGTGCCTTTAAAGTGCAGCTGTGCTACAAAAATGCCATCGCATTTACAGATATACCGGGTTAATACGCAAGCAACTACAATGATTAGCATGCTTGGAAAAATAACACCTGGGCTATAGGTGAGTTCTAATACTGCCATTAGTGCTGCTAGTGGTGCATTCAGTACTGCCCCCATCATTGCTGCCATACCTAATAGGATGTAGATACCATTGTTATGGATATTTTCAGGGAAAATAGTGTTACCGATAATACCAATACAGGCACCGATACAGGCGCCAATAAATAGCTGTGGCCCGATAATACCACCAGGTATGCCCATGCCGACACTAAAGCTGGTGACTATAATTTTTGCAAAAGCCAATACTAATAAGAAGCCGATGCCCAGCTTGCCCTCAAGAGTTAAATTGATTGTGTCATAGCCAAGCCCTAGTATTTCAGGCAAAAGCAAAGCAATAAATCCTGTTAATAAACCAGCTGCCATAATTCGGGCAAAAATAGGGTAGTGGATAAAGCGATTTAAAGAGAGTTGTAACTTAATATAAAAGCTGGCAAAAAAAGCAATAATGATGCCGGCGATAATCATAAAGGGCATCTCGATAAGCCCGTTTATCTCTATCGTCTCAATGGTTAAGAATACCTCATTACCGAAGGTTGCTCGGGCAACTAATGCGCCACAAACTGAAGCCATCATTACGGGTATAAAGCCGATGATTGTGTAGTTCATTAAGACAACTTCCATTGCAAAAATAACCCCTGCAATGGGTGTGTTGAATGAGGCGGCGATTGCTGCTGCCACTCCACAACCAATTAATGTGCTTAAGCTATTGTTGGGCAGCTTTAACCGCTGCCCAAGTAGGCTGCTAATACTGGCGCCAATATGCACTGCGGGTCCTTCGCGCCCTACGGAGTGACCGCTGATTAAGCTAATGATGCCGCCAATAAATTGGACGAATAAATTGATAGCAGGCATGCGCCCTTCGTAATTATGTAAGCGCTCTAATACGTGGGTGATACTGACATAGCGATGTTTTTCATCTAAAAAGTGAAAAGCAGTGCCGATAAGTAGTGCACCAGAGACTGGGAGTGCAAAATGCCATATAGAGCTTAGGCCTTCGAAGTTCTCGTTATTAAATGGCAGCAGATAGCCAAGAGGGATCTCTATTGCCAGACGAAAAACAACAATCAATAGGCCTGTGACAAGGCCAATAATGGCCCCTAAAAGGGTCAGTTGTGGTAGTGCATCAATATCAGATAAGCGATTGCGAAACTGATTAATAAACTGTGGCATTAATTAAAGTAGCTCGTTCAGTGTAGCCGTGCATTTGAAAAAATTGTTATTGTAAAACATGAGGTTACCATATTACTAAGAGAGCTTACTGAAAACATGTACTTTAGCGTAGAGTTTGCTTTCTAATTGATTGATATTGGTCTACAGTTGACGTTTAAATTTTTATGGCAGTTTAGGATTAGTAAAGTAATGGTTAATGTGGGTATCGTAGGCGCTACAGGCTATACCGGCGCAGAATTGCTGCGCTTGTTAGTAAATCATAAGCACGTGAATATCAAGATGATTACTTCGCGTTCAGAAGCTGGGATAGCGATAGCGGATATTTATCCAAGCTTACGTGGGCATACTGATTTATGTTTTGTTGCCCCCGATATCGACAAGCTTGCTCAATGTGATGTTGTATTTTTTGCAACTCCTCATGGTGTTGCTCATAGCATGGTGCCGGCACTTTTTGAAAAAGGCGTACGCATTATTGATTTATCGGCAGATTTTCGTATAAAAGATGCCGATTTATGGGCTAAGTGGTATCAGCAGGAGCACGGTTGCAAGCAACTATTGGGCGAAGCTGTTTATGGTTTGCCAGAGGTTAATCGTGAGCAAATTGCGAAGGCGCAGCTGATTGCATGTCCTGGTTGTTATCCAACGTCTATTCAACTTGGCTTGTTGCCATTGTTGATGAATGACCTTGTTGACCCAGAGCATTTAATTGCTAATTCGGCCAGTGGTGCAAGTGGCGCTGGTCGACAGGGCAAAGTTGACAATCTGCTAACTGAAATAAATGATAGCTTTAAGGCCTATGCCGCTGGTGGACATAGACACTTACCTGAAATTGAGCAAGGTCTACGTATTGCTCAGCCGAAAGGCTCGATACCTGCTAAACTTACCTTTGTACCCCATTTATTACCTATTATCAGAGGGATTCATTCGACACTATATGCTCGTCTACATAATATGGAGGTTGATCTTCAATCTTTATACGAAGAGTTTTATAAAGACGAACCGTTTGTCGATGTCATGCCCTCGGGCGCGCATCCACAGACACGCTCTGTTAAAGGCTCTAATGTGTGCCGATTATCGGTGGTAAAGCCTGTGGATAGCGACACAGTTATTATATTGTCAGTGATTGATAATCTGTGTAAAGGTGCATCAGGTCAGGCTATTCAAAATATGAATATCATGTTTGGCTTTGATGAGGCGGCTGGCTTAGAAATGCCGGCATTATTGCCTTAGGTATTACAGGGTTGGTGGTATCCATGTAAATGATGGTAGCCATTAGCGAATAAAAACAGATGAATAAAATAGTGCAATCGATACGTAGTGTTATAGATTATGTCAGCAGTAAAGCCGAGTAAACAATATGCGATGACAGTAGTGCCTTATCGCCCTTATATGAAGGCGTTCAAGGTATTTTTGTTAATTTTGTTTATCATAGTAGCTGTAGTAGCCAGTTATTTTGTTGGTCGATATTATAAAGTCGGTTTTAATGGCGCTGCCATAGAAGAGTATGTTGCTTTGCAATTGGAATATAAGCAGGAGCTTGCTAGATCAGAGAAGCTTGAGCAGCAAATTGCAAACCTTAAGTTGGCGACAGAAGTTGATCGAAAAGCTAACAAAGAAGTACGTGCGCAAGTTGTTGAGCTGGAAACACAGCTAGCTGACTTAAAGCAAAATAATACCTTTTATCGTAGCTTAATGCGCCCAGCTACTGGAGATAAAGGAATTGTTGTTGATGCTCCTGTAGTATTGCAAAAGAGTGCTCTGGGTGAATACAAGTATAATTTGGTGGTTAAACAAATTGTAACTAAGCACCAAAAAGTAAGTGGTTACCTTACTTTTGTATTAGTGGGTAAGCGCGAAGGTGAAATTGTGCGGCTTGCCTTGAAAGATATATCCGAGGATATTTCTGTCGAGCGTATCCGCTTAAGTTTTAAATACTTTCAGCGGATAGAAGGGAATATGGTCTTCCCTGAGGGGTTTGTCCCTGAAAAAATCGAAATGAAGGTGGTTGTACAAAGTCCTAGAAAAGCAACTATTGATAAGAAATTTGGCTGGTTAGTTAAAGAGAGTTAACACTTATGTTTGGTAAAAAAGCAACATCTACATCCTTCTCTGCAGGTTCGACCACATTAGTGTCGAAAAACACCGAGATTGTAGGAGATATCAACTTTTCTGGTAATTTGATGGTAGAAGGAAAGGTTTCTGGTAATGTTTATGTTTCTTCAGGGTCCGATGCGCATGCTCGTGTATTAGAAAAGGGTGTCGTTGAAGGCGAAATTAGGGTGCCAACTATTGTTATTAATGGTACGGTTAATGGTGATGTTTATTCTGATAAGCATGTCGAGCTCGCCTCTAAAGCTATTGTAAATGGCAATGTGCATTACAGTTTGATAGAAATGGTTAAAGGGGCTCAAGTGAATGGCAATTTAGTGTATCAGGCCCATTCATCTGCCAGTAAAAACACTATATCGACTAATGCTAGTAAATCAGGTACGGTACCAGCAAGCTTAGAGCCTTCACTAAAAAGTTAGTATTGTGTGCAACTACTTGACGGTTTTGCTTGGTTAACGCGATAATTAGCCTAATGAAATATTAAGAGATTAGAGAAAGATGACTGTCGCCGAAGTATTTACTCCAGAGCCTGTTCATATAACGCAGAGCGCTGTTAAAAAAGTACATAGTCTTTTAGAAGAAGAAGATAATTTTGAGCTAAAACTTCGTGTTTTTGTGACAGGTGGTGGCTGCTCTGGTTTTCAGTACGGCTTCACTTTTGATGAGATAGTCGCCGATGACGATGCTCAAATAGACAAAGAAGGTGTTAGTGTTGTGATTGATGCAATGAGTTACCCTTTTCTAGTTGGTGCCCAAGTTGATTATGAGGAGGGTCTTCAGGGTTCAAAGTTTGTTGTGAGCAATCCTAATGCCTCTTCGACGTGTGGATGTGGTGCTTCTTTTTCCATTTAAGCAATCCATTCGATGGGCTGTTGCCTTTTTGACTATAATGTCTCTATTATGGTTAAGTCCTTTTGTATCCGCACAAACTGAGCCTGAAACCCCTTCTGTTAACCCTTTAGGTTATGTTGCCCGTATCCATAATGATTCTCCAGAGGAGGTGGCCGATGCACTTAGGCGTGCAGAGTCATTGTATCTCGAAGGCAAACTGTCGGAGCTAACTGATCCTATTTCTATTGTTTTACATGGTCCAGAAGTCGAGATTTTCTTTAAAGATAAATACGATGAATATAAGAATATCGTTGATTTAGCGGCGAGATTGAGCGCATTTGGCGTTGTTAATGTACAGGTGTGTGAAACCCAAACTGGAATCATGGGTCGCAGTCGATCAAGTATTCATTCGTTTATTGGGACTATACCCTTTGGCCCTACAGAGGTAAAAAGATTACTTAATCAGCAGAGCTATGTCTATTTTTGAATCGACCATTTCTTCTCTTTTCAAGCCCAATATATCCCTCCACATATCACCTCCTTTTGCGCTCCTGTAACCTTAGGTAAATTGCCTGATAGCTTATTAATCGTGCGCTGTGCGAGCCAAGCAAAGGCTGTGGCTTCTACCCAGTCTGGGTGTACTCCTAATGCTTGTGTTGTATCAAACATATTATTAGGTAGATAGCTTTTGATCCTGTCGCATAAGTAGCTGTTGTGAGCGCCACCACCACAAATATATATTTCTGCCTGATCGTTTATTTTTTTGATAGCGTCTGTAATGGTCTTGGCTGTTAATTCAGTAAGTGTAGCTTGAGTGTCTACGGCTGAGATTTCATATTTTTTTTGTGAGATGGTGTCTTTTACCCATGCAATATTAAAAGTCTCTCTTCCGGTACTTTTAGGTGGCAACAAATCAAAATAGCTGTGTTTGAGTAAATCGCTCAACAAACCTTCATGAACCCTGCCACTAGCTGCCCATTTTCCGGATTCGTCGTAGTGTTTACTTAAATGAAGCTGGCACCACGCGTCTATCAGGCCATTTGCTGGGCCTGTATCAAACCCTATCACATCTTTATTTGTTGAGTGTTTTGCGGGCAAGTATGTAATATTGGCGATCCCACCTGTGTTGAGAATGATTCTGGGGTGGCTAGGTAGCGAAAATACGGCTTTGTGAAAAGCCGATGCTAAAGGTGCTCCATGGCCACCAGCTGCGATATCTCTACGGCGAAAGTCTGCTACTGTTGTGATGCCAGTTTGCTCGGCAATAATATTAGGGTCGCCGACCTGTAGTGTATACCCATGTATTGGTGGGCTTACTGTATTGGCACTAGGAGTTGGTGGGTAGTGCCTAATTGTTTGGCCGTGGCAACCAATAGCCTTAACATTGCTTTTATCTATACTTGCCTTTTCGCATAACTCGAGAGAAATCTGGCTGTATAATTTGGCAAGCTCAACATCTAAATGCCGAATCTTATCAATCTCATTTTGTCCGCTGATAGCAAGGTCAAAAATAACTGATTTTAAGGCTCGGGGAATACTGAGTGTGTGGGTTTCTAGTAGAGAGG
The DNA here is from genome assembly GCA_947488935.1 of uncultured Pseudomonadales bacterium. Classification (GTDB taxonomy): domain Bacteria; phylum Pseudomonadota; class Gammaproteobacteria; order Pseudomonadales; family Cellvibrionaceae; genus CANLBN01. The sequence goes on along the minus strand of CANLBN010000001.1, from coordinate 3,355 downwards.
CTTGGTCTTCTGTAATGGAGGCAATAACAGCATCGACTCCGTCGGCACTGGTGCCGGACATAATGCCAATATAATAGTATTGCTCCATGTAAATACCCTTAATAATAAAGTCACAGAGAGGCTATCTCTATGACTTTGTACACTTGCCTGTATCTTTATTGTGTATTGGCGGCTATTTGAATATTTTTCTGGTAGTTACGTAATGTCGCTACTATTGATTTTGTTTGGTTTTTAAAGCTTTCCAGTTCTGACTTTGGAATGGCTTTAGCCTTAGGTAACGGTACTCTAACAGGGTTTCTCACCGCACCATTTAGATAAAACTCATAATGGAGGTGTGGCCCGGTAGCTAAGCCCGATGAACCTACGTAACCGATAATTTGTCCTTGTTTGACTCGTACGCCATTTCTAATGCCTTTACCGTATCTTCTCATATGAGCGTAAAGTGTTTTGTAAGATTGGCCGTGCTGGATCATAACTGTCCGACCATAACCGCCTTTAGTGCCTGCCCAGGTTACGCGCCCATCGCCAGCGGCCTTGATAGGCGTGCCAGTAGGTGCGGCATAGTCAGTACCTTTATGGGCACGAATTCTATTTAGCACTGGGTGTTTGCGTCTTAGGTTAAAGTGCGAGCTAATACGCGCAAAATCAACAGGTGTTCTCAAAAATGCTTTGCGCATACTATTGCCCTCAGGAGTAAAGTAATTGCTTTCTCCTTTGTCATTGGTATAGCGCACGGCTTTAAATGTTTTTCCTTGATTGGTGAACTCAGCAGCTAAAATAGGACCATTGCGAAGTTTCTCTCCATTCAAAAAGTGCTCTTCGTACAAAACGCTAAAGTTGTCGTTGCTGCGAATATCGAGAGCAAAATCTATATCCCAACCAAAAATACTAGCAACTTCCATAATGAGGCTTTGTTCCATACCTGCATTTGTTCCTGCCAAGAAGAGAGAATTTTTAATTGTTGCTTCCCTGTAGGCGGTTCGTACATCGGGTTTAAAGGTAATTTCTTTATAATCAAAACCCGAATCCGTTCTTGTGAATTCTACGTTATTGAGCTTATTTTTTTGGTATGTCAGTTTGTGGAGTTTTTTACCACTTATTTCAAAGTGAAACTGTTGTTTTGGGTGTAAGCGCGTCAGTTGCTTCGTCTCTTTATGGCTTTGCATTAGCTCAAATAAGCTGGTATCGCTTAATCCGGCGCGTTGAAATAGCAGCGATAGGCTATCCCCTGACTTGACTACTTCAGACCGTTTTTCCATGCTGGGTAAGGCAATTTCTGGTTCAATGGCCTCTGGCTTAACAATATTGGCTAATTTGACAGAAGCTGTATCGCTTTTGTTGACGGAAGAAATACCACTAGGCTTTGAAGCTTGCTTAAATTTGGATGTTGTTTTGTTAGAGGAATCTAACAGAGAAAGCTTAACGACTTTCTCCGAGCGCTGGGTATTCTTTGATTCATTCGACGGTATTGTTATTGAAGAGAATAACAAAAGGGAAGAACCTAGTGCGGCTATAGCAAGGGCATGCATTTTAGGGAATTCTTTTAATGTAGCCCTAGATCGAAAATATTTAATTAAATCAACGATTTTTGTCATTTTTTTAAAGTGTTACTGTATATGTTTTTTCATTATCGGCTTTTATACCAGAATGTTGCCGATTAATCACCTGTAAATTGCGTTTTCTGCTATCTATTACATGTTGTTTGGGCTTCACGCTTAATAATAGTGTAGCTGTAGCTTGCGCTTTTATTTGTTTTTTTTGTGGGTTCGGGTATTGTGTGCGACCTAAAAAATTATTGGATCAACTAACTAAAAGGTATAGAAAGTAGTGGAAACTTCTGGATTACTAGCAGACTTAACAGCGCGTGGATTAGTGGCGCAAATGACAGGGGACGAATCTCTGGCTGAAACGTTAAACAAACCGCAAGTGCTTTATTGTGGTTTTGATCCCACAGCAGACAGTTTGCACATTGGTAGTTTGGTGCCCTTATTAACGCTAAAGCGTTTTCAGCAGGCTGGCCATAAACCCATTGTTTTAGTTGGCGGGGCAACGGGCCTGATTGGGGACCCTAGTTTTAAAGCCCAGGAGCGTCAATTGAATACGCCAGAAATTGTCAGTGGTTGGGTCGACAAAATTAAAGCGCAAACTTCTCAATTTGTTAGTTTTGATGGGGGTGGTGATAGTACAGCCATTACTGTTAACAACCTTGATTGGATGGGCGAGTTTAATATTCTAGATTTCTTACGAGAAGTAGGAAAACATTTCTCTATTAACAATATGATTAATAAAGAGTCGGTTAAGCAGCGCATTAACCGTGAAGGCGAGGGTATTTCATTTACAGAGTTCAGCTATATGCTACTGCAATCCTATGACTTTGCTGAGCTGAATAAGCGCTACGGCTGCACTTTGCAAATAGGTGGGTCTGATCAGTGGGGCAATATTGTTGGGGGTGTGGATTTGGCAAGGCGCATGTATGGTGCGCATGTTTATGGTCTGACTTTGCCTCTAGTGACTAAAGCTGATGGCACAAAATTTGGTAAAACAGAGGCGGGTACAATCTGGCTGGACCCTAAAAAGACATCACCTTATGCGTTTTATCAGTTTTGGTTAAACACGGCAGACGCCGATGTTTATAAATTTCTAAAATTCTTTACCTTTTTGGATGTAGACGAAATTGATGCTGTTGAGCAGGCGGATAAAGAATCTGGGCGTAAGCCGCAAGCGCAAAAGATTTTAGCAGAAGAGGTAACGCGGTTGGTTCATGGTGAAGATGGCCTTCAGGCAGCCGAAGTTATTACTCGCTCACTTTTCGATGGGAGTGTTACTGGTCTAGGGGTCTCCGATTTAATGCAGTTGGAGCAGGATGGGTTACCTAGTTCTGAAGTAAATGACGGCTCTTTGAAGGAGAGCTCATTAACAGGTTTGTTTGTGGCCTCTGGGTTGGCCAAAAATAGTAAGCAGGTCAAAGATGCTTTGATGAATAATGCAGTACTGGTTAACGGTACTGCTATTGGTTGGGATATGAATATGGAGGCTAGCAGCATATTTACCGCTGAAAATGGCTTGCATCAAAAATGGTTTGTTGTGCGCTTGGGTAAAAAGAACTATCACTTGTTTAAGCGTGTGTAGTGTTGATAGTTTAGGGGCTCATGAGGTTTGTAAAAAACGCTTTCCTTTTATGAAAAAGATTATAGCCAAAGAGCTTATTTTGGGCCTTAATCGGTCGATCTGAAAATAATTTGAAATAAAGTGAAAAAGTGATTGCGTCTTTGGATGATGACCGTATAATGCGCGCCTCTCCCAAGGTAAGGGAGTCGGTAGAAAGTCATATTTCGACTGATTGTGTGGTGAGAGG